>NZ_CP192512.1:4165000-7942427 GCF_050613155.1 Streptomyces sp. P1-3 | reverse complement strand
GCCAAGACCCGTGCTGCGCACGGGTGTTGCGCTCCCGCTCCGCGGGAGCGCTGACGGGCCGCTGCGCGGCCCGCACCCCTGGTGCTGCGCACCAGGGGTGACGCTCTGTCCGCTGCACTCCCAGAGCTATGGGGCTACGCCCCAGTGTTTCCGGGCTTCCGCTTCGCTCCAGCCCGGGACGGCGGGTCCGCTGCGCTCCCCCGCCTCAACGGTCCTTCCGGCTGCGCCTCCAGGACCGCCTGGGCCCCGCTGGCGCGGGCCGGGCTGGCTGCGAGGGTGGAGGTCGCTCGTTCGTGTGGGTTCCAGTGTACCGCGTGCATCAGGTTGATGCGGCATGTACCCTTGGCGGAAACACGGGACACCCCTAACCACCCGGGAACCTCCCCAGAATTCCGATAGGAACGACCGCAGATGACCGGTCACCACAAATCTACCCGGACCCGATCCCGCGCTGAGCAGCGATTCTCTGCGCCGGGTGACTCAGTACCAGACTGCGGGCGTGAACGCCCGGTTGAAGGTGTTCACGCTCCTGGAGGCCCAAGGCGTGCCCGCGAGCGAGGCGGACGACCTGGTGGCCGCGCTGGAGGTCGGAGCGATCGCCGGGGCGCAGAGCGAGGTAGTCGAGCTGGACGGCATGGCGCCGGCCTCGCGGGGCGAGGTGTTCGCGGACGGCTGGGATGACGGCGTGACGGCCGTGAGCGAGGTCCTGGTGGGCATCGCAGACCGGGACTGGTCCCGGCGTGGCGGCCGGTCGGCCGGGGCCGCTGAACTGGCCGTACATCTCGCGGACGTGAGGCAGCGTGAGCGGACTGACCTGGTGCGGCTGGAGAGGTTCGTCCGAGAGTCCGTACTGCCGCGCACCCATCCGCACACCACGGCGCGGCGCAGGGTGCTGGAGGCGCTGGGCAAGGCCGGCGGTCTGTGCACCGCGCGGACGAGGAACAGCGACGGGGACGTCATTGTCTGCACGCTCGATGCCGGGCACTACGACCCGGACGACAAGCCGCCCTTCAAGGGCGGAAAGCCCGGCGGCTGGCACAAGGCAGATGCGTCGATCTGGAACGACTTGGGCGCGGCCTGCATTCCGCACGCGGCCCTCTGAAAGACCGCAGGATTTGACCGCTCGGGGAGGCAAGGAAATGTCAGAAATTCAGCTCAAGGAACACCAGGTAGACCAGCGCTCCGCGTTTCGTAGGTGGGTTGGATTCCCTGCAAGGTCATCTGTGCCCCCTCAGGGTGCCCGGGGCACGATCGTGTCAGCGACCGGATCGGGCAAGACGATCACGGCCGCCGCGTGCGCGCTGGAGTCGTTCGCGGACGGCAGGATCCTCGTCACCGTCCCGACCCTGGACCTGCTCGCGCAGACCGCCCAGGCGTGGCGCCTGGTGGGCCACCGGGCCCCGATGGTCGCCGTGTGCTCGCTGGAGAACGACGCGGTCCTCAACTCGCTGGGAGTGCACACCACCACGAACCCGATCCAGCTGGCCCTGTGGGCCGGGCACGGGCCCGTGGTCGTGTTCGCCACGTATGCCTCGCTGGTGGACCGCGAGGACATCGACGCCCCCGAGGGCCAGCGGAAGGTTCGCGGGCCGCTGGAGGCCGCTCTGGCGGGCGGAGAGCGGCTGTACGGGCAGCAGATGGCAGGCTTCGACCTCGCGATCGTGGATGAGGCCCACGGAACTGCTGGTGATCTTGGGCGGCCGTGGGCGGCGATCCACGACAACGCCCGCATCCCCGCCGACTTCCGGCTCTACCTCACCGCGACCCCGCGCATCCTCGCCGCAGCCCGGCCCCAGAAGGGCGCGGACGCCCAGGAGGCGGAGATCGCGACCATGGCCGACGACCCGGAGGGCACGTACGGCGCGTGGCTCGCAGAACTCGGACTCTCGGAGGCGATCGAGCGCGAGATCCTCGCCGGATTCGAGATCGACGTCCTGGAGATCCGCGATCCCTCGCCCGTCCTCGGGGAGTCGGAGGAGGCGCGGCGGGGCCGGCGCCTGGCGCTCCTGCAGACCGCGCTCCTGGAGCACGCGGCGGCGTACAACCTCCGTACGGTCATGACGTTCCACCAGAAGGTGGAGGAGGCCGCCGCGTTCGCGGAGAAGCTGCCGGAGACCGCTGCCGAGCTGTACGTCAACGACGCCTCGGACGACGGCCTGACGGCCGCGGACCGGCTGCCGAAGTCGTCGATCGACGCGGAGTTCTACGAACTCGAGGCCGGCCGCCACGTCCCGCCGGACCGGGTGTGGTCGGCGTGGCTGTGCGGCGACCACCTCGTAGCCGAGCGGCGCGAGGTCCTGCGCCAGTTCGCCAACGGCATCGACGCGGCCGGGCGCCGGGTGCACCGGGCGTTCCTCGCCAGCGTTCGCGTGCTCGGGGAGGGCGTGGACATCACCGGCGAGCGGGGCGTGGAAGCCGTCTGCTTCGCGGACACCCGCGGCTCGCAGGTGGAGATCGTGCAGAACATCGGCCGGGCGCTCCGGCTCAACAAGGACGGCACCACGAAGGTGGCCAGGATCATCGTGCCGGTGTTCCTGGAGCCCGGCGAGGACCCGACCGACATGGTCGCCTCCGCCAGCTTCCGGCCCCTTGTGGCGGTCCTCCAGGGCCTGCGCAGCCACGACGAGCGCCTGGTCGAGCAGCTCGCCTCCCGTGCCCTCACCAGCGGGCAGCGCAAGGTCCACGTCCGGCGTGACGAGGACGGGCAGATCGTCGGGGCCGGCGGCGAGGGCGACGGCGAGGACCAGGAGCAGGGCGACACGCAGGCCGCCGCCGAAGCGGCGCTGCTCCACTTCTCTTCTCCCCGCGACGCAGCGACCATCGCGGCGTTCCTGCGCACCCGGGTGTACCGGCCGGAGTCGCTGGTGTGGCTGGAGGGCTACCAGGCTCTGCTGCGGTGGCGGGCGGAGAACGAGATCACCGGCGTCTACGCCGTGCCCTACGACGTTGAGGTCGAAGTGGGGGTGACGAAGGATTTTCCGCTTGGTCGATGGGTGCACCAGCAGCGGAAGGCGCTGCGGGCGGGTGAGCTGGAGGAGCGGCGCAAGACCCTGCTGGACGCGCCGGAGGCCGGGATGGTCTGGGAGCCGGGCGAGGAGGCGTGGGAGGCCAAGCTCGCCGCGCTGCGGTCGTACCGGCGGGCGACCGGACACCTCGCGCCCCGGCAGGACGCGGTCTGGGGCGAGGGCGAAGCGATGGTGCCCATCGGCCAGCACATGGCGAACCTGCGCCGGAAGGGCGGGCTCGGCAAGGACCCGAAGCGTGCGCAGGAGCGCGCGGAGCAGCTGGCGGCGATCGACCCGGACTGGAACTGCCCCTGGCCGCTGAGCTGGCAGCGCCACTACCGGGTGCTCGCCGACCTGGTCGACGCCGACGGCGTCCTGCCCTACATCGCGCCGGGCGTCGTCTTCGAGGGCGACGACATCGGCACGTGGCGGTGGCGGCAGCAGGAACCCGGCACCTGGGCGCAACTCCTGCCCGAGCAGCAGGAGCGGCTGACCATGCTGGGCATCAAGGGGACTGAGGCCCCGTCTCTCGCCCCGGCGGCGGCTGGAGCGGCGAAGGGTCCGAGCAAGGCGCAGCAGGCGTTCCAACGCGGCCTGGCAGCCCTCAGGCAGTGGGTGGAGAGGGAAGGCGCGGCGCGGCCGGTGCCGCGCGGTCACAGCGAAGAGATCGCGATCGACGGCGAGGCAGAGCCGGTGGCAGTGAAGCTGGGGGTGTGGATTTCGAACACCAAGTCGAGGCGCGACAAGCTCACGGCGGAGCAACTCACCGCGCTCGCCGCGCTCGGACTGGAATGGGCGAGGACGTAGAAGCCACTCGGGCTACTGTGCGTCGATGCAGGGCCCTTGGGCACGGAAGCGCGCGCGGGTTTCGGGCCAGGGCGTCGCGCTGTCGTGGCCGGAGCAGCCGACGCCTCCGCAAAGAGGTCGTGAGTCGCGCGTCGGCCTGCCGTTGATCAGCGCCACCCGCCCGTACGCCTCGTAGCGCTCGCGGCTGTCCTCGCCGTCCACAAGATCATTGGCGAGCTCCTGCTTGGTGGAGCGCATGAGATCCGCGATCGGAACACCCCACCTGCTGCGGATCACGGCTACGAGCTGCGCCTTGGAGTGGGCGCGCATCAGAGCGTTTCTCCGCTGGAGCAGCTCGTTGGCGAGCTCGGCTTCCGCTGCGGGAATCGGCGTGATCGAGTCACGGATGTACTCGGGGTCCTCGTCCGCGTCGAAGATCATGATGCAGGCCGCGTGCGGCGCGAAGACGACGATCTCATCTGGATTCTCAGCCTGTGCCTCGGCGGTGGCACGTACCCAGTTGAGGGCTTCGTGGTAGCTGAAGTGTGTGCCATGCTCGCGTGCGGTGCGCTGGAGTTCGCGGGCGCGCTGCTGCTCGGTAGTGCGTTTGGTCATGGACGGGTCCTCTCGGCACCGGGTCCTCACCCCCACACGGCAACCCCGGCTCGATGGATCCTCAAGGTGTTCGTCAAGCGGTCCGTTGATCCCGGAAGACCTTCCACCAGTGTTCCGGGCAGTGTGGGTGTCCGGGGTGCGGTGTGGGCGTCGGCGAAGCCCAGGGCGTCAGCCCTGCGGGCAGGATACCGGCTCGGCCGTCGGCTCTTCCCTTCGTTGGCGACGACGAAGGCGGTGGTGTTCTCCGCGTACGGGTCGTTCGGCTCATGTGCGTGCCGGACGGCGTCGCGGACAAGGCGCAGCCGAAGGACCGCGCCAGTTCTCCATCCGGCGGAGTGCTCCCGCCTCGCCCTTTTGGGGCTCGATACCAGAAGGACAACACCGGGATGCCGGCGACGTCCGTCGTGACCCGCGCTGCCAGCTTGTCGCCGGTGCCCAGTAGGAGACGCCCGTGATCACTCAGCTCAGGGCGGCCGGACCAGGCGGATTGCCCTCGGGCCAGGGTCGGCGGCCAGCCCTGCCGAGACGGTCATGATTTCGCCCAGACCATGGTGGATCCACTCGTAAGTAACACGGATGCATCCAGGCTCAGTGTCTTCCTCGTGGTTTCGTCACTGAGTACTTCGGCGTCAGGGATCAGCTCTGCCTTTTACTCCCATAGCTCCGATCAAGTGCGGCTTGTGGGGCTCGTGTCGGGGATGTAGTGAGCGACTCCTGCGTACGACATTCCCAGAGAGGCAGTGAGCACCTTGATGTCGAGCTCGTCCGCGAGGGTGAGGAGGCGGGTGGAGCGAAGGATGCGGGGCAGCAGGCCGACGGGGGCCAGGCTGTCGCGGATGTGCGCGGCGCCGGCGGGGCCACGGGTGGTGCGGGTGAGCCGGGTGACGAGCAGATGAGGGTTATTCGAGCGGAGCTGACCGCGGTGCTCTTGGCAGCGCTGTAGAGCTGTCCAGGTCGCGGGGTCCAATGGGATGGCCACCGCTCTGCCGGGGAACTGGACGGCGTGGCGGACGGTGTCGATCTCGCTGCTGGTGAGCAGGCGTAGTTCGGTGGAGGTTGCCGCGTGGAGCAGGGCGGCAAGTCCGATGAACGCCTCATGCGGATGGGTGTCCAGGTTGGTGCTCCACCTTCGGTACAGGGCCTGCTGCTCGGACAACGTCAGAGTGGGTCCGTGAAATCCCCGGTGCTGCGCGGCGGTCACGGAGCCGGTGGGGTCGTGAAGGACCGCTTGGGTGCGGTGTGCGTAGGAGAAGAACTGGCGCAGTCCCGCGAGCCAGGACGCGCGGCGTGCGGGGTTTTTCGCCAGGAAGGCTTCCAGGTGTGCTGTGCTGACGCTTGCCCAGCTCGTGTGCCCTCGGGCGTGGAGGTGGATTGCCAGGTCGCGGACGGTGTCCAGGCGGATCTCGATGGTCTTCAGCTGGTTCGGCCGCAGCCCCAGCTGCCGGGCCTGTTCGCGCTGGGCCAGTAAGGAGTGAGCGAATCCCCAGACCTCGGGGCGCAGCGGGGCGGGGGCGGCCTCGATACGGCGCTCGCGGCGTACGGCTGCCTTGGTGTCCGCCAGGTCGTCGGGCGGGATGAGTCGGCCGTGGGCGCGGAAGAAGTCCGTGAGCGCCCCGACGAGCTGGGGACTGTCCTGGCGGGCACGTGTGAGCAGGTCAGAGGGGCTGATCGCGGTGGTGGTGAGGAGCAGGCGTGCGGTGTCGGCGATGACATCGGCTGCGTAGAGCGGGTGGCGCTGGGTTGCGAGGTGCGCGGCGAAATCAGCCCACCACGAGGGTGGTTGGGGCATGCGGCGCGCCCAGCCGGCCGCGCGGGTCAGCACCGTGTGGGGCGAATGCTCGTAGCAGCGCTTGCACAGTCCTTTGGCCCACTGGCCGCTGCTGCCGCACCCGGCGCAGCGGGCCGGTGCTGGGGCGGTAGCCGGGTCGATGCAGGCCCGGCAGCGTTGGGTCGCCGGGGCCAGGGTCCGTCGTCGTCCGCAGTGCTGGCACTGGCCGCGTGCGGGTTGTCCGGCGGCCCGGCGTCTGCATGCCGCGCACAGCAGCTCCGTCGAGCGCCGGGATGCTCCACAGTCGGAGCACGTACGTGAGCACCAGGCGCAGCGGCCTGTGTCGGCGCGCAGCCATCGCAGCTTGTGGCAGGCGGTACAGCGGCCCTGGACGGCATCGGTTGCGGTGGCTGTCATCGGGAAGTGTCTGATGGCCGGACGAGGTAGGGGCAAGAGTTCAGCCGTGGTTTCACAGCGGGGGCAGGGACCGGTTCAGCGGCGCGGGTGCCGGGGCTACGGCGAAGGGCGACGGTAGGGCCGAGGCGGGTGCAGCGCGGGGCGAAGGCGAGGGGCCGGGCTGCGGCACGGTCTCGCGCAGGGTCAGGAGGTCGCCGGGGGTGCAGTCCAGGGCGGTGCACAACGCGGCCAGCGTGGACAGCTTCACCTGGGACGGCTGCTTGGTGAACAGCGCGGACACCGACGCTGCGGACAGCTCGAGGCCCGCTCGCTCGGCCAGCAGGCGGCGCAGCTCGGTTCCCGTCCAGACTCCGCGCTGTGCTGCGGTCATCCGCAGCTTCCACTCCACCTGTGTTCCCGTGCTCGTGCTCGTGTGCGGGGTGGGGTGCGATTCGGGAGCGGTCATTGCTGTTGCCCCTCTCGTCCTTCAGCCGGCCAGGCCGGTGACAGCGGTGAGTGTGGCGCGGCGCCAGGCGTCCTCGATGAAGGTGTGTGAGGGTTTGACGTAGGCCATGGTCGAGGCGATGTGCCGGTGGCCGAGGAGCTGCTGGACGGCGAGGAGGTCCATACCCTGCTCGTACTGGTGGGTCGCGCAGGCGCGGCGCAGCGCGTGCGGTGTGAACCGCTCTGCCGAGGACCTGCCTTCGAGATCGAGAAGGCGGGCGAGTCGGTCGCGTACGGTCTCCGGCTTCAGCGCATCGCCCTGTCCGTCGCAGAACAGCGGTGCGCTGTCAGGGAAGAGCGGACGGACGTCACTTTGGTACCAGTCCAGGATCTGGTCGAGCCCGTCGAGCAGCGGAGTCCATCTCGGGCGCGGGCCCGATGTGTTCGCGGCCTTGCCGAACCGCACATGCAGCTTCCCCGACGGCCCCAGCAGGGGGTGGACGTCACACCGGTCGAGGCGGACCAGCTCACTCACCCGTACCCCTGAGTGGTACAGAGTGCGCAGCAGCGCGTAATCCCGCGCCGCAGCAGGGTAGTGCGGGGTGGCTGCGAGGCGGGCGCGCGCGAAGCCGAAGAACCCCTGCAGACGCTCGGCCGTGGGCGGCAGTCGGAGGGCGGGCGAGTCATCGCTGATATGCCGCAGCCGGTTGAACCGGTCCAGCGGATCACCGACCGGCACTCCATACAGCGCCCGGATCTGTGTGGTGTAGCGGTCCTGGACGAAGCCGTGGAACGCACGCAGCATCTGCAGATACTGGCGTCGAGTGCCCGGTGCCCGGCCCGCCACCACCAGAGCACGGAGCATCGCGTCCACATCCGACGCCTCGATCTCCCACACCGGCCGGTCGAAGCGGTCCAGCACACGTTCCAGCAGCGCCGCGTAGCAACGGACCGTCGTCGGAGAGAACCCGCGTACCACCCACGTCGACGCAAACGCCGCCACGCACTCGGCCTGGAAGGCCCACATATCCGGAACATCGCTGCTGCTGGCCGGGCTGGCGAGCCCGCCATCGATCAGCCGGAGAACCCGCTCCCCCATACCCCACCACCATCTCGTGACTACTCATTCAGGCGGCACCTGAACAACACGCGCACTACCGAAGCAATCAACGAGTCACCAGCGGAAAGGCAACGCCACCAAACGGCCAACCCCGCAACCCACACAATGGCGGCGTCAGCCGCTGAGCGTCATCGAGAAACAGCACACCCGGCTCGGCCAGTGCCCGCGTCAGAGCCTGGCTGGCCGGCCCGGCCCGGTGTGGCAGCGCCCCCGCCGGCAGCCCGCGCGCTTCACACAGCGAGGCCCGAAGCTGCGGCAGACCGGGTGCCACGCCGGCCACCGCCCGCCACACCGGCACCCGGCCGGGCAGAAGATGCAACGCCTGCTCGACGGCGACCGTCTTCCCCAGGCCCGTGTCCCCGTACACACAGCACATCCCGCGGGCCGCGACCGTATGCCCCACAGCCTCCGCCACAGCGGCCACCTGCCGGGTCGACACCAGCCGGACCCCCGGCACGTACAACCGCACACCGCCGCCCCGCACCCCAGCATCCGCGGCGTCCTCCGGCACCGGCACGTCGGCGGGCGGCCCGTCGATAACAAGCGGACCACCCGCCCCGTCCACGAGCCCCAAATCCGCCAGCGCCCGGTCATACCGGCTCGGCTCCAACCCAGCCCGGCCCCCTGCCGGGCGCGCCACTTCAAGCACCCGGCCCGCCCCCAGATCCCGCTTGATCACCCGGTGCAACGTCGGCAGCGAGGGCACACAATCTGCACCCCACCCCTCCAAGGCCCCCTCTTCCTGGGCCCGGAGCATCCTGCGGCGCAACTCTGCGACGTTCCCGCCCGCCTGAGCGAGGACCTCCCACAACGCGTCACTCAGCGAAAACCCGTCCTGTCGCGGCCGTGCCTCGACAAGGCCCCGGCGTCCATCGGCCAGCCACCGCCACACCGTCCGCTCCGACACCCCTGCCAGCTCCGCCGCGATCCGCACATGCAACCGCGACAGCGTCCCCTCCTCATCCACGGCAAGAAGCCGCCGCACCACCACACCCCGCGCCAACGACCCACCGCTGGCCGGCGCAACAACAGCCGCCCCCGCCCCGCCCTCGGCAACACCCGCCGGAACGCCCTGAACCGTCATACAGCCCAGCCCACCCGAACCGGCCAGCCCCTCACATAGGAACAGCGAAAGCCATGACAGCCAGCAACCAGACCTGCTAACCGCCCCACAACAGCCGCTTGGTCACCCCATGACAGCGACCACAACCCCGCCCCACACCCGCTACCAGGACATCGACACCGCAATTTCCGCTGACGCCCACCCGCTGCCACCCCACCGCCCACTCATACCGACGAGCCTGACGGCCGGCCCCCGACATCCCGCCCGGCGTCCTGTTCGAAGGCGACGGCCTCGGACGATGGGTGCAACGGCAGGGGCGCTCCTGGGCGGGGGTGTCCGAGGAAGCAGCAGCACCGGCTCACCAAGCTCGGCGTAACACCCGCCCAGCGGCCCTCCCCAGCCGCAGCCGTCAAGCGCGCCCCAGCGGCACGTCCCGGTGAGTGTCTGGCAACCGGGACATGCCGTGGCGGGAGGGTCAGTCGACGAGGGCGAGAGCGGGTTCGTCCGCCCGCTGATGCGCCGGCTGGTCCACCGACTTGGCGGTCTCGGGCCGCCCCAGCACGCCCGTCAGAGCGATGAGCAGGCCGAGGGCAGACAGGACGGTCACGGCGAGCAGTGCCGGGGTGAAGCCGGCGAGCAGAGCGTCCGGGCCGGTCTTACCCTCGCCGCCGGCGGTCAGGACAGCGGTGACGACAGCGAGCCCGATAGCGCCGCCGACCTGTGTGGAGGTGTTCAGCAAGCCGCCGGCCAGGCCCTGCTCGTGGTCCGGGACCCCTGCGGTGGCCTGGATGTTGAAGGACGCGAACGCCAGAGTGAACCCGACACCGAGCAGGATCATGCTGGGCAGCACACCGGCCACGTACGGGGCGTCCCGGTCGATGACCAGGAAGAGCACGTAGGCGACGAGGTGAGCCATCACGCCACCGGCGATAGTGCGCGAGGTGCCGACCCGTGCAACCAGGCGGTCCATGCGCGGCGAGCCGAACGCGACGATCACCGCGGCTGGAAGGAAGCCCAATGCGGTCTGGAGCGCCGACCACTGCAGTACCGACTGCAGGTAGAGCATGACGACGAACTGGAAGCCGATGTAGCCGCCGAAGAACACCGATATGCCCAGGTTGGCCCGTGCCAGTGCGCCCGAGCGGAGGATGCCGAGGCGGACCAGGGGGTGCTTGCTGCGGCGTTCGATCATGACGAAGGCGATCAGTAGTGCCGCGGCGAGGGCGAACTGGATCAGCGTGTTGGGCGCGGCCCAGCCGGCTTCCGGCGCTTCGACGACGGTGTAGACCAGGAGCAGCATTCCGGCGACCGAGGTGATCGCGCCGGGCAGGTCGTAGCCGCCGGCGGACCGGGGGCCGTCCTTGGGCAGCAGACGGCTGGCCGCGATCCACGCGATGAGTGCGATCGGTACCGGCAGGAAGAACGTCCACCGCCAGCCGACCTCGGTCAGCACTCCGGAGAGCACCAGCCCGGCCGAGTAGCCGCTGGCCCCGAAGACGGAGAAGATGCCCAGTGCCTTGTTGCGCGCCGGCCCCTCGGCGAACGTGGTGGTGATGATGGATAGCGCGGCAGGTGCGGTGAACGCGGCCGCCATGCCCTTGAGGATGCGGGTGGCGATCAGCAGGGCTCCGGAGTCGACCATGCCGCCGACCAGTGAGGCGAGGGCGAACACGGCTACCGCCGTCAAGAAGACGCGGCGGCGTCCGAGCAGATCGGCGGCGCGTCCCCCCAGCAGCAGCAGCCCACCGTAGCTGAGGACATAACCGCTGACGACCCACTGCAACGCACTGGTGGACAGGCCCAGTTCGGCCTGGATGGAGGGGAGCGCGACGCCCACCATCGACACATCGAGCGCGTCGAGCCCGATGACGAGGGAGGCGGTGAGCAGGACGCCCCACAACTTTGGCGTCCACCCGGAGGCGGAGGTGGTGACGGGTACGGAAGGACTCATGAGCGCCACAATTACATGCACACGCATCGCATGCAAGTGCATTTAATTCTTGCGCATCAAATGCGGGCGCATGCTACCCTTGGCCCATGACCGGTAGCTCGGAGCAAGAGCTGGTCGAGGAGTGGCACGGCCTTCTCGCTCGGCACGCCGCCGTACACAACGCCCTAGAGTGCGAACTGAAAGCCGACCACGACATCGGCGTCAGCGAGTTCGAGGCACTCGAACTCCTCGCCACCACCGAGCACGGCAAATGCCGAGGCCAAGACCTCTCAGGCGTCGTACACCTGAGCCAGAGCGCCGCATCCCGACTCGTCGCCAGACTGGAACGCGACGGCTTGGTAGAACGCGTCATGTGCGAACTCGACCGCCGCGGCATCTTCGTCATCCTCACCGACGAAGGCCGCAGACGACACACCCAAGCAAAACCCACACACCGATCCGTCCTCGCACGAACACTCCGAGGCGACCAGTGACCAGCCACACCACAAGCGCCGGCCACCCTGGAACGGCACTCTCGACTACGCCGACACCCACCCGCACTGTCCGCAACAACGACAGCACCACCAACACCAGACCATAAGCGGCCAGACTCCCTCCCCCGGCTCGCCGCCGCCAGCCGCGACGCTCCGCGCCATTGGCCAGTCAGGCGCCGGAGTCGAGCACGTTGGCGTCGACAGTGGCACCGATGGCGCATCCGGGGACGGCCTCGTCTGAGGTGAACGCGCAAGAGACCGTTCCACTCACTCGGACACACTGATCTGCGGCTTGGACGGGGACAGCGAGGCCGATGATCAGCAGGGCCAGTAAGGCAGCGGCGGTCAGGATGGCCTCGGCCATGTTGAGCGCCTCGTCGAGCATGACCTCCTGGCCCCGCCGGAGGTCCTCCAGCTCGACGCTGGAGCTGTCGTTCACCCAGTTTGCGGCCCCGGGGAAGACGTCGGCGGTGCCGTCCTCGCTCGCCTACAGGAAGACCTCGAAGCCGGCCGGCGGCTGCGCGCGCCGGTCGACCTCCTCCTTGAAAGCCACGATCTGGCCCCGCCTCACGGAGCATGTTTGCGAGCTGCTCGTTCTGAGCGGAGAGTCCAGCCAGATTCGTCTGGAGCTCGACGAGCCGCTCCTCGGACGCGCCAGCGCAGCATCGGCGCGGGCCGGCGCTCCCCGCTCGATACTGCGCAGCCCGGTCCAGCCTGCCCCGATCCGGTGTCGGGAAACAGCCGACCGCCTCCGCCCGAGCGGCGGTGTGTCCGCTGGAGCCGGCGGCCAGGAGCGGGCAGCCAGCCGGACAAGGCTGTACGGCGGGACGGGCACAGCCGGCCAATGGTTGGCGGTGGAAGTCACGGCCCGAGGTCGGGAGGCGGCCAAGGCGAACAGGGCGTGCGAACGGGGTGGGCTTCGGCAGGCAGGCGGCAGGGCGGTGCCAGACACCGTCGAGTACGGTCCGGACCCGTCCCTTGAGGAGTCGAGCCTGTGAGCGGTAGCCGTCCGCCGAGGACTTGACGGAATCAGCCCCATCACGCACCTCAGCCCGGCACGATGATCGTCGTGCAGACGGAGACGTTGGTGGGGCTGATCGGTTTCGGGGGCGCCGTGGTCGGTGCCGGAGGCGCTCTCGTGGGCGCGTGGCTCCAGCAGCACCACCAAGCCAGGACCGCACAGGCCCAGCGAGTCGAGGACCGGGCCCGGGAGGCGGGGAACAACGCCCTGGCCGAACTGCTCGTACTACGACGGCTCGTCACGGAGAACGTTCACGCGAACCTGGACGAGGAGATACCCCGGTGGCGGAGCGTCGCTCAGCGCCACACGGACGCCGCGGAGATGGCACTCCTGCTGATGCCTCAGGCCGAAGAGGTCCGAGCGCGGGTCATCGGGGCTCTGCACCTCGCCGAGCGTGCTCTCGCCTTCGCGGCCCGAGCAGCCCTGGGCCTTCATGTGGAAAAGCTCCACCTGTACAGCTGCTCCAACGAAGCGATACAGGTCCTGGCCGCCTTCATGCGAGGCGATCCGCTCCCGAAGCCTTCCAGGTGGATACGGAGTACAGAGGAGGACTTGAAGCGGCAGCCTCACGCGCCGCTCTGACCCCGTCTTGGCGCGGCGAGAGAGAATGGATCCCAGGCTCCGGACCGGTCGGCGCCTCCGACTCCGCCCGGGGCCCCGGACTGACGGCGGCGCGGCAGCCCCGACTGAGGCGCCTGGGCCGAGCGGGCCCCCGGTCCCCGGTCTCGGTCCACGCCGTACGCAGGCCGCAGCTCAGTGCGGAGCACGTCACTTGCCGCATACTCGAACGCACACATGATTCTGGTGTGAGTACCCCCTTTCCATCCCCCTGCTCGCAGCCCAGCTGGAGCTGAGCTGCACCGGACGCGGGCTGAGTACGACGCGCTGTACCGGAGGCCGTGGACCCGTTGGACGGCCGGTACGACACCGACAGGTGGCAGTCCCGTCGGCGGGCCGCCTCCCCTGGATACACCGTGGAGCACAAGGGCCGAGGCCCAGCGACTGCACGGCCGCTTGCGGGAGCTGTCGGTCCACGTTCTTGGACCTGTCTGAAGCAGGGCCGAGGTCGTCGATGCGCGGATGCGGCTCAAGCACGCCCACGAAACCCAGGACGCCACCGGCACCGCGGACTGACCCGTCCATGAACCCCTCCAGCGGCAGCGGCCTGCCCAGGCCGGGGTGCAGGGCGATCCGGCCGGACTGCGGATGATGGGCGGCCAGGGCGGTGTGCGAGTGGATCGCACCGTCGCCGCGGTCGATGACCACGGTGACGGGTGGTGGCGTGGCGGGCCGCATGGTGGTCAGGCAAGGCGGCTGAAGGCCCAACGCGACAGTCCCTGGTCGACGCGGGGGGCGGCCGGTGCGGGCCAGGGCGGTGCGAGCGTCCGCGGCCATCAGGTCGGCTCGGAGCGACGCCCGGCTGACGGCCGGCCGCGGCGGCCGCCGGGGGTCCTGGGCGGCTCCACAGCCTGGGCGTGGACGCGGCTCCACAGCCTGGGCGTGGACCTGGTCGAGCAGGTCGCGGTGGCGGTAGAGGACGGCGCGGTCGACGCCAGCGCGGCGGGCGATCGCTGCGATGCTGACCGGGGAGCCACACTTCGTGGCCTCGGCGAGGGCGGCGAGCACGCGGCTGCGGCGTCGGCCGGTGTCGGCTCGCCGGCCTTCCAACAGGGCCTGGACGGCGGGGCCGGTCGGGGTCATGCGGGTCGCTCCGGTCATAGGTCGGGCAGGGGCTGGGGGACGCGGGGCATGCGAAGAAAGCCCTCGCGGGTCTTGCGGACCATGGCTGCGGCCTGCTGGATCTCGGCGCGTTCGGCGTCGGTAGGCTGGTCCGGCGTCGGTGAGCTGGTCGACTTCCTCGGTGACGCGACGGATCAGCCGCCGGACGCGGGCGATCTCCTCGCCGGACGGGGTGCCCTCGGCACGGGCCCAGTCGTCGGCCTCGGTCATCGACCGCAGCCTCTCCCGCTGGCGCAGCAGACCGTCAGACACGAGCCCGAGCCGAGGAACCGGCCAAGGTCGGCTGATCACTCCGGGGTCCCGCTCGAGGGCGGCCCGCCGCCCACCGGGCGCCGGGGCGCGCCTCGCCGACGTCCCGGTCAACGCCGACCCTGCCGAGGCGCGGACCGCCGTGGCCGCCATGGTGGCGGGACTCGCGCGGGACTTCCACGGAGCCGACGTCGAAGTGACGTGGAATCCGCCCCGGGAACCCTGGGCCTGGACCGCCCAGGTCACCCTTGTCGCGACCGCGCCGAACACCTGAGGTTGGACGACAAGCTTGCCGGTTCATCGTCCCCGTCGCCGGTTCACGTTGCGGGCCCCCTCGTCGGCCGTTGGCCTCGGCTACGCCGCCGGGTCGCGGGTATGTTGCTTCGAGGTGTGGTCCGTCTCAGCGTCTGGTCCGTCCTGGTGGGACCGGCGAAAGGCCGTCCGTCCCGCGTATGGCGGGCCGGGCGGCCTTTCTTGGGTTGTATGGCGGTGTGGACGGGCGATGGGGTGTCTGCTGCCGTCGCGGCACTTCGCGCCGGCTGGGCTCATGTCCCCAGGGTCAGCAGGGCCGCGAGGGCCGGCCCGAAGGCGCCGCCCAGTTGGTAGGCGAGGTTGAAGAGGCCGATGGTGGTGGGGCGGTCGGGGGCGGGAGTGGCCTGGGCGGCGTGCACCGCGAGGACTCCGTTACCGGCCGTCGTGGCGAAGACCGCCAGGGAGGCGGCGAGGAGGAGCAGGGGGGCCCACGGGGTGAGGAGGGTGGTGAGGGGGGCCAGGGCACCGAGGACGAGGAGGATCGTGATGACCCGGGGGCGGTTCATCCGGGCCGACGCGGCCGCGAGGAGCCATGAGAGCAAGGAGCCGACGAGCAGGGCGGCCATCTGGCCCGCGCCGATGGCCGGGATCGACCAGTCGGTGCGGTCGCGAAGCAGCTGGGGGATCGTGAACAGCAGGGTGAAGTACGAGGTCGACAGGGCCATCGCGAGCAGGGCGGACACCGCGAACACCGGGCTGCGGAGCACCGCGAGGGGCGCGAAGCCGTGGGGGACCGCGCGTACGTGGAGGCCGAAGAGTACGGCTCCCAGGAACGCGGCGGGCAGCGCCGTCAGCGGGTAGCGCGGCAGGAACACCAGCGCCGTCGCGGTCAGGACGAGGAGCAGGGCGCCGCGGGCGTCGAAGGGCGTTCGCATCGTGGGGGCCGTGGTGTCCGCCCCGCGCAGTACCGCGGGGACGGCCAGCAGTCCGAGCACGGACACAGAGAGCGAGAGGCGCCAGGAGACGGTCTCGGCGATGAGCGAGCCGAGCAGCGGACCGACCGCGCCCAGGACTCCGAAGCCGGCCGTGATGACGCCCATCCGTCGGGCCGAGCCCGCCAGGCTCATCGCCACGGTCACCAGACCCGCGCCGCCCACGGCCTGGGCCGCACGGCCGCCCATCACCAGGGGCAGCCATGGTGAGAAGGCCACCAGCACCGTGCCCACCACGACGGCCGCGGTGCTCGTGTGCAGGGCGGCGCGCAGGCCGCGGCGACGCAGTACGTTCGCCATCAGTGGGGTGCCGACGGCCATCGCCCAGGCGAAGGCGGTGACGATCCAGGTGACCGTGGCGGTGCGGACGTTCAGCGCGGCCGCCATGTCCGGGAGGATCAGTACCGGGCTGTTGGCGCTCAGGGCGACCGGCGTGGCCAGCAGTGCGAGCCACAGGACCGGAGGCGGGGACGCCACCGGGGAGGAGGTCGTCGTAGCGGCCTTCGTACGGGTCAGCAAGGACATGGCGGTCTCCATCGGCAAAGGAGCAGAGGCAGGAGCAGGAGGCAGGGGGGTTCAGACAGTGGTGACGACGTCCTCGTAGGCGAGGCGCGGGGAGCGCGGGTACCACGCGTTCTCGCCCGGCTTGCCGATGTTGACGACCATCAGCGGGGTGTGGTCGTCGTCCAGGAACTCCTTCTGGAGGCCGGCGTGGTCGAAGCCGGTCATCGGGCCTGCGGCCAAGCCCGCGGCGCGCACGCCGAGGAGGAAGTACGCGGCCTGGAGCACGCCGTTGAGCAGCGCGGTCCTCTCGCGCACCGGGCGCTCAGCGAAGACCATCTCTGCGGCCTGCGGGAAGTGCGGGAGCAGCGAGGGGAGTTCTTCGTGGAACTCGTTGTCAGTGGCAAGGATCGCGACGAGCGGCGCCGCCCCCGTCTTGGCCCGGTTCCCTTCGTCCATCAGTGCCGCCAGCCGCCGCCGGGCCTTGAGGGACCGCACGAGGATCACTCGCAGAGGGTTGGCGTTGTAGGCGGTGGGGGCGTACTTGACGAGGTCGTGGACGGCGCGCACCTGCCCCTCGGTCACCGGCTCGTCGGCGAAGGTGCTGGCGGTGCGGGCCTCCCGGAAGAGGAGGTCCTGGGCTATGGGGTCGAGTACGAGGCTCATGGTGTGCCGCTCCAGTCCTTCAGCGTTAACAATCTCAACGTTGAAATAAAAGCACGACTGTCATCTCAGCGTCAAGTGTCTTAACATTGAGATTATGTTCGCTGAGATGAACAGGGAGGAGCCGTGATGAGCGATGCCGTGGACGCGATCGTCGGGCAGTGGGAGAAGGAACGCCCCGACCTGATCCCCCACCTGTGGCCGGTCCACGCACTGGCCCGGATCCAGCGACTCGCGCGCGTGGTCGAGAAGAGCTGCAAGACGACGGCCACCCGGCACGGCTTGGACTACGGCGAGTTCGACGTGCTCACCACGCTCAAGCGCTCCGGCCCGCCGTACCAACTGACCGCCGGCGCCTTCCTCAAGGCCGCCATGGTGACTTCCGGCGCCATCACCAACCGCATCGACAAGATGGAGGCCAAAGGCCTGGTCGAACGCGTCAGGGAGGGCAGCGACCGCCGGATCGTGTACATCCGCCTCACCGAGCACGGCGCCGCCGTCATCGACTCCGCGATGGTCGACCACCTACGCAACTACGAGCGGCTACTGGCCGACGTCAACCGCGAGACGGTCACACGAGCCGCAGACGCGCTGCGCGAAATCAGCGAGGCCCTCGGGGACACGTCGATCACCTGACCCCACACACGCCACGCCTGCCCCAGCGCCGGATCCGGCCCGTGATCCCCCAATCCACCGACCAAAGGCCCGGCACTGCAACGGTCTTCGCTGGGACAGGTGAGCAGATGATTCGTTGTGCGATTGTGGTTGGGGAACCTGCTGGCGTCAGGTTGGAGTCCGGAGAACTGCACGCTCCGCACTAGCGGTTCGCACATCGCCCTAAAGGGTGTCGCAGAAGGCTGTGATCTGGGCATTTCCCGTGTATGGGTGGGGTGTTGAGGGCTGAGCCGTTGCGGGTGGAGACGTTCACGGGACTGCGGACGCGACACTTCGAGGGCTTGGTGCGGGTGGTGCGGGAGCGGGGTGGAAATGGTCCCGACGGTGGGCGGCCGTGGCGGTTGCCGCTGGCGGACCGGGTGCTGCTGGTGGCCGTCAACTACCGCACAAACCTCACCATGCGGCAGCTCGCGCCGCTGTTCGGAGTTCTCGCCCGCGACAGCCTGCCGCGTCATCCAGCGACTACATCCCCTCCTTGCCCTCAAACCGGCTTCCCCGCCCGCGGCGAGCGGGTGCCGTGGCCGTCGCTGATCACGTGGTGCTTCGAGCCCACCCGCCCTCGGCCGACCGGCGAGGGGCCCGTGTGAAGCCCCCTTTTAACGCCCTGACGTGCGAAGAGTCGACCACACACCGGGACCAGCCCAACCGCGCGACCACATTGAGTTCGGCAAGCAGCATTTCGTGCAGGCGCTGCCACACTCCGGCCTCGTTCCAATCCCCCAGACGCCGCCAACACATCATCCCCGACACGAAGCCGAGTTCCTGTGTGGCAGGTGCTCCCACTGGATCCCGGTGTGCAGCACGCACAGGATCCCGCACAGCACCTCCCGGTCAGGCAGCGGCTTCCGCCCCGGGTACCGGAACCGACGTCGTCGCTACGGCAGCAGCGGTTCCAAGCGATCCCACAACCCGTCCGACACGATCCACAGCGATGCCCCCACACCATGCCGAACCCTTAGGACTCCTAACAGAAGTGGTGAGCTTGACCTGTCAGCGGTCGGTGTCGTGCACGAGGCCGCCGGGTAGCGGGACGCGGTCAGCCGCGCAATCGCGCGCGATAAACCCGGCGACGTCGACGGTCATCCGGGATACTGGTCGGCCATGGATGAGGTCAAGGTCGTCGTCGCCCATTCCGAGCGCGCGACCGATCCGGAGAATTACCACATCGGGATCCCTCTGAACGGGACCAACCGAGTCACTTGGACCGATCAGAAGGCCGTGCAAGGTCCCCACAAGATACGGGACTTTGACAACTCACGGGCAGTCGAAGTCGACTGCACCAACGAACCCGATCTATTAGGCATCGGGATCGAAATCCCCAGGGCACAACTACACCTGCCACGGAACAAGATGGACCAACTGTCCACCCATGAAATGTCCGGACAGGAAGGGATTGGCGCCCTGCTCATACAGCTCCTCACCCAGCTAACGGCGGACACCGGCCACTACCAGCCATCCGACGGCTCACGTCTGGGAACGGTCGTGGTCGACCTGCTGTCCGCACTGTTCACCCACGCTCTAGACGCTGACCGCACCCTTCCGCCGGAAACCCGTGGCCGGACCCTGGTACTGCGAATCCGGGCCTACGTCCAGCGGAACCTGCACGACCCACGGTTGACCCCGCGTACGATCGCCGCGGCGCACCACATCTCCACCAGCTACCTGCACCGCCTCTTCCGGACTGAGCACGAGACCATCGCGGCCTGGATCCGGCGCCAGCGCCTCGAACGTGCCTGCCGCGATCTCGCCGACCCCGCGCTATGCTCCACCACCATCCACGCCATCGCCGCCCACTGGGGCTTCACCCGCGCCAGCGACTTCTCGCGCGCCTTCCGTGCCGCCTACGGCATGACGCCCAAGGACTACCGGCACCAAGCCCTGCTAGCACCTGAGCCGACCGCGGGAGCATGTCTGAAAGATCGTGTAAGTCCGTGATGTGGCAGGCTGGCCGAAGCCCAGCCCTGGGGCCTTGACCAGCAGGGACGGACAGACATGGCAGACAAGGAAACCCCAGCCGCCGAGGTGGTCGAGCAGAAGCTGGTGGACGAGGTCGTCGAGCGGCTGATGGACCGCGCCGACGCCTCAGGAGCCGCCCTGCTGGGCGAGGGCGGCTTGCTGACCGAGATCACACCGGCGGCGCTGGAGCGTGCTCTGGAAGCCGAGATGACCGAGCACCTGGGGTATAAGACGTCGTTTCAGCTGGTGAGTCGGCGGTAGCCGATGAGGCCTGCGGCTATGCCGATGAAGGCGAGGAAGTGGGCGGCCTCGCGTTCGTAGCGGCGGTGGAGTCGGCGGCAGCCGGCCAGCCAGGACACGGTCCTCTCGACCACCTACCGCCTCACCACATAGGACACGGTCAAGTCAGAGTTGGAGGTGGCGCCGCTCCGAGGCTGCGCGGGCGACCGAACAGACCCCGAATGGCGCACCAACCTACCTCACCTACCGAGGAGTCACCGCTTGATGCGGGGATCAGAACCTAAAGGATGTTGTAGTAGCTGTAGCAGGTGTAGGCAAAGCCCGCCGTGCGGTTGGCATTGGAGGCGCTGCCGGGTTTCACCGAACCACTGGAGACCGAGCGGCCGGCGATCTTCACCTTGGATGAGTGCCACTTCGTCCCATGCAAGTAGTTCGAGTAGCAGTACTTGCCGCTTGTAGTGCTGTACCAGCCGTAACACCACTTGCCGCCACTGGCAGGGACGCAGGCCTCCGAGTCCGGCCTAACGGAGCCCGCCGAAGCGTCCATCTCGATCTTCGCCACACCCCATTCAGAGGGGTTACCCAGCTCTGCGGGCGGCTTCGTGCCGTCACCGCGCTTATGGGTGGTGACCTGACCGACCTCTGAACCATCCGCGGCGACGAAAGTGCCGTTCGCGGCAACGGTCGCAGACTGAGGGCCGTTTGCGGCGGCCGACGTAGCGAGGCTACATACTGCGAGTGCCGCGCTCGCGCAGCCGAGAGCTATCGATCGACCGGGTATCCTCATGAGCACACGTGCCTCCCGTGTTGTCCACATTCTGCAGTCTTTCCACTCGAGGCCTGCCTGGGGGCGTTGGCAGGCACGCCGCTGCCAGATTTCCTGCGCGTCACGCCCCGCTCGAGGCAGCCCGGGGCAGATGACTTTCACCGCCTCGTGCTCTCGCCCCTTAACCCGGCAGGTTCCTCAGCAGACTGCCGGGCCGCCACTGGGAAGTCGTTAGCAGGGAGTGCACAGTGCTTCGCAATGCGTCTCGGACTGGATGCCGGCACGGGTGAAGTCGGCAGCGCGGGTAGGTGATCGACTCCGGTGCCGTCGAGGCCAGCGCCCCGGTCGTGAAGGCGCTCAAGCGGCTGCCGGACTGATCGGCTGCAAGACGCGACGGACACGACTGATCCGTCTCACCACATAGGACACGGTCTGTCCACGCGGCTGACGGCGGTTTTCCGGGGCGTCGCGGGCATACGGTTCGACTTCACGCAGCTCAGAAGCGGTCAGGGCGGCCATAACGGGTGCAACACGTGTGGTGCACGGGCTCGGCGGAAGACTCACTCGGCAGGAGGATGTCCGGGGAACGACGATCGGCGACCACCAGCCTCGCGGGCGGCGGCCAGCCGGGGGCGCGCCGGGCGCGGCCAGACACGGGGGCGGAGACAGCAGACAGCACGGTGCGGGCTGAAGATCGTCGGCGGGTGCCGGTCGACCGGCCGCCGGGTGGCGTGCGCGCGGAGCCGTCCGTGTGGCGGCTCCGCGTACGGCGCGTCGGGTTCAGTCGGTGATGTACCAATCGTTCTTGAGGTATTCCAGGGTGTAGCTGCCGAGGTCGCTCTCGGAGAAGGCGGCGGAGGCCCTGACCGCTTCGACCGGCATCTCGATCTTGTCGGGCGTGCGCACGGCGATGCGCTGCGGGTCGACCGTCGCGGTTTGCAGGGCCTTCTTCTGCGCGGGCGAGATCATCTGGAACACGGCGGCGTACGTCGAGGTGCACGGGCCGAGTCCCTGGTCCTGTGCCTTCTTCGCGGCGGGCCCGGCCACTTCGCAGACCGTGTCGATGTCCTCACGGCCCAGGGCGTGGAGGTACTGCTCGTACCGCTGGATCGCGCCCTCCTTCGTCCTGGGCGCGGGCTGGTCGCCGGTCGGCTCGGCCGACGGCTTCTCGGTCCGAGCGGACACGGACGGCGTGGCCGACGGCTCTTCGGCCCGCGTGGACGCGGACGGCTGCGAAGGCTTCGCGTCCGTGTCCTCCTTCGCCTTGTCCGGACCGCACGCGCACGCCACCAGCGCCACACAGGCCGATACCGCCACGCTCACCATCGTCCGCGCTCTCATTCGGTCCCCTCACCATCAGCCGACAACACGTCAAGAGGTCACGCAGGATCCGGGGGAACGGTTCCCGAGGCGGTCCAGGCGGGACGCCGGCCGGTTCACGGAGCCCCGATTCCGCGTGTGCCGCTGCGCGAGGACTCGTGCGCTGAAGGCGCGTGCCTGGGCCGCTCGCACGGCGGTTTCAGTGGCTCTTCCCCGGCCGCCAGCCCGGGCAGCCGATGAACCCGGTCAGCCTCCAAGTCCACCTGCGCGAGATCGGCGTCCCTCCGCAGCGCGGCAGGGCTTCCGCGATCCGCCAACTCGTCTTCCAAGCCCCAGCCCCTGTCATCGCGAAGGCCCTCGGCTATCACGACAAGACCGCCGCACGGCTGGTCAACGAAGCCGGCGGAACCTGGAGCCGATACGCCCCCGGCGACCACACACGGCAATCGGTGGCTCGGCCGTCAACCAGTATGGGTCGTCCCCGCACCTGATTCGGAGCGGCCGTTGCCTGTCCGAGCCCACGGAATGCGGAATCGCAGAGCCGCGAGCCGACTCGGATCTTCACGAGGTACAGCGAAGCCGAACGGTGGCGGCGGCTTGAGCCCAAGTTCCTTGCGGGCAGCCACCAGGAAGGCATGATGCGCTTTGGCGAATGATTCGTAGAGGTCCCAGCGCTTCTCTCCTGCGCTGTTTCCTTGTTCGAGCCGGTTACAGTAGTACAGCCGAATCGCATCGGCAGCGTGAAGTGTGTCGCGAGCTGCCCTGATGGTCTCCGGGTGGGCGAACACCTCCAGCTTGTTCAACTGCAACATGGTTTCCTTGGCCTCGTCCATCCCGTGATCACCACCTCCCACACTTCCCTCATCAACCGAAAACTGGCGTCGGCGAACGCCTCGATGACCGCAGGCAAGTGCTGCCACGCCTGCCTATGAATCTCCTGTCGGCGGACAAGGTGGGCAGCAAGTGCGACGTTCGCAACACCGAACACGACTGCTGCCACTGCTGCGTAGGCACTCACCACGGCGGCGGACATGTCGACAACCTACCGCCGCCATCACAGGACGTGATCGGAGCTCACGGGTGCTTGGCGAAAGTGCGCTGCCGCCGGAGTACCAGCGACGGCCGGTTCACCGCCCGCGCATAACCCGGCGGTGATGGCGGTCCATAAATTTCCTCAGAGGTGCACCACTGCCTGAGGAGGGCGGGGAGCACGAGTGAACGCTGCGGAGGCGGGACGCGGTGGGCCGGCCGCGAGCGGACGCGATGATCGGTATTCAGTGGCGTTCGGTGTTGATGCGCACGAGGATGCCCGCATGGACTCAGGTGAGCGCATCAATGAACCAGCGGTAACTCGGTGGGCGCAGTCAACCATCCATCCCGACATGTGGGTCGATGCGGACGGCGACCCGCGCGAGAGCGATGCCGAGACCGTCGATGAACGCAGCGCGCTGCTCGACGGCTTGCGTCACTACCGCCTCACCCTGGAAATGAAATGCGCGGGCCTGGACTCCGAACAGATGGCCCGGCGCGCCGTACCACCGTCCACGATGTCCCTGCTTGGGCTGGTGCGGCACATGGCCGAGGATGAACGACACTTTCGCCGGATGGCCGGCGAAGACTCGCCCAGGATCTACCGCACCGGCGAAGACCGCGACGGCGACTGGAACGGCGCGATCGCCGACCCGGCGGTCGTGGAGGACGCCTGGCGTCAGTGGCGCGCCGAGATGGAACTGACCGACCGGTTCATAGCCGGCTTCGGCGATCTCGGCACCCAACCCGGTGGGGACGTGCAGCTTCGCGCCATCCTGGTGATGCAGATCGCGGAGTACGCGCGGCACTGCGGCCACGCCGACCTCCTGCGCGAACGGATCGACGGCCGAGTAGGCCAATGATCACCGCGCCCCGACGCGCCGATCAAGATCACTCATAGATGAGGCGGTCAACAGAGCAGGTTTGGCCGCGCCTCAGCGCGACCTGGAGAAAGCTCAACAAGCCCCACCAGGGCGCGTACGGTGACGCGTTTCGGAGCGTAACTATGGTGCCCCCGGCGACCGTTGGGATTGTGTGACGAAACCAAAGAGCGCGCCGGGGACATCGTGTCCCTGGTCTACCAGTGCCGGCTGCCGCTGTCCACGCACACCCTCACCTACCTCGCCGACCTGCTGCGAGGTCACCTGAAGGCGATACGGTCCAGGTGGCGGGCGCTGCCGCCCGGCAGGATCGCGGTGATCGTCCTGGCCGTGCTCCGGCACGACCAGCGCCTGGCCGACATGGCCGGCGGCAACGAGGTGTCAGCCACCACCGTAAGGCGCTGGCGGGACGAGCTGATCGGTCTGCTCGCAGCCAAGGCCCCGCGTCTGGACCGCGCCCTGAAGAAGATCGCCAGGCGGGGCGGGGAGGCCGTCCTGATCGACGGCACCCTCATCCCCACCCAGCGCCGCACCGGGAAGGCGAACCGCCCGAACTACTCCGGCAAGCACCACCGCCACGGCCTGCACGTCCTCGCCTTGACCGACGACAAAGGCCGCCTGATCTGGATCTCCGCCGCCCGGCCCGGCCGCACCCACGACATCACACCACGCGCCCTCGTCGAACACGGCTTCGCCCACCTGAAGAACTGGAGGATCCTCACCAAGCTCCGCACCGACCCCGCCCGCGCTACCCACCTCCTGTGCGCCCCTGCTCGTCCTGGCGAGCCTCGAAGCGAGCCGCTGACAGATGATCTACACCGCAGACTGTCGCCCACGACCAGCACGAGCACCCCGGCACAGCGTCACGCCAGCCCCCTGACCAGCCACTTCAAGATGGCGCAGCTTCCCTGTTGAATCGGTGTGTTGAAGCGAATCGAGCAGAGCTGGATGCGTACCGGGTTGGCGTACGTGCTGTGCCAAGGGACCGTCGGGTGGCGGGGGATCGGGTGCCTGTTCTGGCCGGGTGGGAGGCTTGGCCGGGCGTGAGGATCGAGTTGGGATTCATCCTGGGGATCCGATTCCTCAATCTCCGGACCACCGGATCGATGAGGTGCTGAGCCGGCGTTGTGCCGGTCGCCGTTCGCCCACCTCGCGCCGGAGACGAAGCGCAACTACACGGACGACGACTGCCTGTTCTTTGTTTCCCTCTGACGGGATGCCGGGTGGGTGTGCGGCGCTGAGGAGGTTGCGTTCAACCTGGGTTGAGTTGGGAGGGTCACGTACCACCGGCCGTCGGCGACGAGCGACGGCGGATATGGAGGTGGAGCGTGAGCGAAGTGTTGGCCGTGACCCTGACCGAGGCCGCGCGGGCGTTGCGGGACGGGAGTATGACCAGCGTCGGGTTGACCGAGGCGGCCATCGCCGCGGCCGAGCGCGCCGACGGGTCGCTCGGGGTGTATCTGGCGCGGTTCGACGAGCGGGCGCGGGCGGCTGCCCGGCGCGCCGACGAGGAGTTGGCGCGTGGTATCGACCGCGGGCCGCTGCACGGGATCCCGTTCGGGGTCAAGGACACCGTCGCGGTGGCGGACGGGCCGACCACCGCGCAGAGCCTGGTCCACGACCGGGGCTGGTGGGCCGGGCGGGACGCCCCGGTGGTGGCCCGGCTGCGGGCGGCCGGAGCGGTGCTCACGGGGAAGACGACCGCGATGGAGTTCGGCTGCGGGCTCCCGGAGGAGGACAAGCCGTTTCCGTTCCCGCGCAATCCATGGCGGACCGGGTCCTGGGCCGGGGGCTCCAGTTCGGGCTCGGCCAGCGGTGTCGCGGCGGGGATGTTCCTGGCCGCGCTCGGCAGCGACACCGGGGGCAGCATCCGGATGCCCGCCGCGTTCTGCGGGGTCAGCGGGCTGATGCCGACGTTCGGGCGGGTGCCCGCGGCTGGGTGCGTGCCGCTCGCGTACAGCCTCGACCGCGTCGGCCCGCTCGCCCGTACCGCTCGGGACTGCTCGACGGTGCTCGGCGTCATCGCCGGAGCGCGGGACGGCTTCGGCGCCTCCTCCCATGACCCCTGGTGCGGCGAGAACCTGGGCGGACTGCGGATCGGCGTCGTACGGGAGCACCACGTCCCCGCGGACGGCGATCCGGCACTGCATGGCGCGTTCGACGAGGCCGTGTCGGTGCTCGCCGGACTCGGCGCCCTCCCCGTCGAGGCCCGGCTGCCCTACTGGCGGGAGATGATCACCGCGACGTTCGTGACCGCGGCCAGCGAGGGCCTCGCCCACCACCGCGTCGACCTGTCCCGGCGCTGGGGCGACTACGGCGTGGCCGCGCGCGGCCTGCTCGCGACGGGCGCGCTGGTGTCGGGCGCGGACTACGTCCAGGCGCAGCGGGTGCGAACGGTGGCGCAGCGGGCCGTGGACGCGCTGTTCGCGGATGTCGACGTGATCGTGTGCCCGACCGCATCGGTCGGGGCGCCGCCCTTCGCCGCCCTGGCCGACGAGGCGGGGCACCAGGACCACGCGGGTGTCTTCGGGAAGATCTACACGCCGTACTGGAATCCGCTGGCCAATCCCGTCCTCGCGGTGCCGATGGGCCGGACGGCGGCGGGGCTTCCCCTGTCGATGCAGATCGCGGGCCCGGTGGCGGGCGAGGCGGCGATCCTGCGGGTCGGGGACGCCTTCCAGCGGCACACCGACTGGCACCGGCGCACCCCTGATCCGTGCGCGGCTGCGGCACCGCACGAACGCGCCGCTGCGGACGCGGAGGGGAGCGCATGACCGGGCCGTGTGAAGAGACCGCCGCGCACCCCGATGCGGCTGTCAGGGTGCGGAGCCTGCTGGCCGCCGCCGGGCTGCCCGCAGGCGAGCGGGAGATCGCCGGATTCGCGGCGGCGTACGCCGCCCAACGGCCTGCCGTCGACGGCCTGTTCGACGTCCCCACGGCGCGCTACGCCCGGCCCGTGCTGCGCCCGGACGTCACCCTCCGGCCGGACGACGAGGAGCCCGCATGAGCGCGCGAGCCACCGTGGAAACCGGCACGGCCCGGCCCGCGAAGCGGCGTGAGCGGCGTGTTCGCGGACCCGAACGGCTGGTGATGGCCCTGGCTTGCGCCGGTTCGTTCGTCGTCGTCCTGGACGCCACCATCGTGTCGGTGGCGCTGCCCGGCATCCGCGCCGACCTCGGCTTCTCGCCGGCCGCCTTGCCCTGGGTGGTCAACGCCTACACCCTCGCCTTCGCGGGCTTCCTGCTGCTCGGCGGCCGGTGCGCGGACGTGTTCGGCCATCGGGCGACGCTGCTGACCGGGACGGCGCTCTTCACCGCCGGGACGGCTGCCTGCGGCTTTGCGGCGTCGGCGGAGGCGCTGCTGGCCGCGCGGGCGGCGCAGGGACTCGGTGGGGCACTCCTGATGCCGGTGACGCTGTCGCTGCTGACCACGACGTTCACCGAACCGGACCGGCGCGCGCGGGCGCTGAGCACGTGGAGCGCGGTCGGGGCGGTCGGTGCCGCGTCCGGGCCGGTGGTCGGCGGCGCCCTCACTCAGTGGGCGGGCTGGCGCTGGGTGTTCTTCGTGACCGTACCGATCGGGGTGCTCTGCCTCGTCGGCGCCGTGCGCGGGCTGCCGCGGCACGACCGCGCCGACCGGCCGTCCCTCGACGTCGTGGGGGCCGCGCTGGCCACGGCCGGGCTCACGGGCGTGGTGTACGCGGTGATGCGCGCCGCCGTCGCGGGCTGGACGAGCTCGCAGGTCACGGGCCCGCTGGTCGGCGGGGTCGCGCTGCTGGGGATCCTTGTGCTGCATCAGGCGCGGTGGGCCCGGCAGCCGCTGCTGGCGCTCGACCTCTTCCGGCTTCGCGCGGTGAGCAGCGGCAACGTAGTGATGTTCCTGCTCGGTCTGGGCTTCTTCGCCAGCCCGATCCTGCTGTCGCTGTACCTCCAGGACGTGCACGGCTGGTCGCCGCTGCGCGCCGGGCTCGGCTATCTGCCGGTCGGGGCCGCGATGTTCGCGGGCGCCCGGGCGGCCGGGCCGTTGACGCTACGGTTCGGGCCGCGCCGGACGTCCGTGGTGTGCTGCCTGGTGGGCGCGGCCGGCTTCGCGGGTGTGGCGGCGTTCCTCGGCGTGGACGGCTCCTACCTGCTGACGGTGGTGGTGTCCGGCGTGGCGTTCGGGTTCGGGACGGCCGCCGCGTTCACCCCGGTCACGGTGGCGGCGACCGACGGTGTCCCGGCGGCGCGGAGCGGAATGGCCGCGGGGGTGCTGAACACGGTCCGGCAGACCAGCGGGGCGGTCGGGCTCGCCGTGATCAGCACGGTCTCGGCCGCCGCGGCGGCCGCGTGGGCGGACGCGCATCCCGGGCGTGGCGGCGCGCACGGGGCAGCCGCGCTCGCGCACGGATACGGCGTCGCGTTCCTCGTCTGCGCGGGATGCGTGGCCACCGCCGCGCTCGTGGCGGCCCTCACTATGCCCCGCTCCGGGTGACCGGCACCGCGGGACCACGCCTCGCCGGGTGATCAGTCAGGAGGACACGCGAACGGTCGCCCGGAAGGCCGGGCATTTCTCCAGGTCGTCGCCGTGCGCGCAGGTGAGAAGGTGACCGAGGTAGGCGCGCGCGGCGTCGAGGCGGGCGATGTGCGCATCGAGGGCAGCGACACGACCGTGCACGGTCTCCTGCCAGGCGGCGCCGGCACCATCACGGCGGAGGAGGATGACAATCTCCTCGATGGGCATCAGACCGGTCTCCCGCCACAGCTTGATCAGCGCCACGCGGTAGACCTGCTCGGCGTCGAAGTACCGCCGCCCGGACCGCCGGTGCGGCTCCACCAGGCCGCGCCGCTCCCAGTAGTGCAACGTCGAGAGCGGCAGTCCGAACCGGTCCGCCACGTCCCGTATCGGCGTCAGCTCCCGTATCTGCGTCAGGTCGTCCATGACACCATGCTCTCGCAGCCCCGGCGGGACTCCCGGCGCCCCTGCCGGAGGACAACACGCACGACCACCACGGGCCCATGGGGCAGCGCGCAGCAGCACGGCTTGATCATCCTCGCCCCCCCGGCCAGGTCCGCACGCCTTCAGGACCAGGTCCTCCAGCCCACGGAGACCGAGTAGCCAGCAAGATCATCCCTTGGCGCCAGTCACTGTTCCATGTCCCGTGGCGGTGTTACCCCGTCAGGCCCGTTGCCGGCTCGTCAGTTCAACACGCAGAACGTGCCAGGGAAGACGTCTTCCGTGGTCTGCCGCCCGGCAACAGACTCGGGCCCGTCCGGCAGGCACCGCCCCGCGCCCGGCAACCGCCGGGGGCTTAGGCCGTCTCTTTCGGATCATGCTGGGCACATCCGTTGTGCGCTGCTGGAGCCGCTGCTATAAACAACTCCTACCGGAGAACGGGGAGACGGAGCATGGGGCTGTGGGTGACTCTGCCGCCGAGGGATGGTGAGCGGGTCCTCGCCGTCAAGACCGGGTGCACGCTGGTCCCCGGGACGTCACTGGCACTCGTCGGCGGCATTCTTGTCTTGACGAACCAGCGCCTCTACCAGGGGCCGCTGAACACTCGGGTCTTCGGCCGCCTGCTGAGCCTGCTGGGCGAGGCGGTGGGACCGCCCGGCACGACAGAGGTTGTCGACGTGTTCAGCTCGTGGGCGAACAAGGCTACCGCTGTACCGTTGGGCAGCGTCGTCTCGGTCGATCCGGTCGGCCGGGCCGTCCTGCGGGTCACTACCGAGGACGGCCGTCAGCGAAGGTTCGGCGTGGCCGCCACTTGGCGCTCTCCTGTGTGGTCCCGCAACAACACCCCACACCGCGACGAGATGGTGTCCCTCATCCGCGCCGCAATCAGCGTGGTCTAGTGAGCCAGCAGCAGTTCTCCATTTCTGCTGGTCAGCGCACTGTTCTCGAGCGTCGCGGGCTGACAGCCTGCTAGGCAGTTTGGTTTGGTTCATCGGGCGGACCACAGGAAGATGCCTGCGATGTGGAGTCCGGCCAGGCAGATGGTCGCGGTCTTGTCGTAGCGGGTGGCGATGCCTCGCTACTGCTTCAGGCGGTTGATGCACCTCTCGACGGTGTTGCGCTGCTTGTAGACCTCGCGGTCGAAGGCGGGTGGCCTGCCGCCACGGCGGCCCCGACGCAAACGGTGTCCCCGCTGATCAGCGGGGACGGGGATGACCGCTCGGATACCGCGCTTGCGCAGGTGCTCGCGGATGGCGCAGGCCGAGTACGCCTAGTGGGAAGTGAAGGTCGGCGGGAGCCGACGTTTTGGGGGCGCGAGCCGAGTCTTTGAGTATGCCCGGGCCTGGGAGTCCTGTTGACAAGACGAGGTTGGCTCGCGCCCAGCAGTGTGGGCGAAAGTGTGTGAGAACGGGTGCAGTTCGGTCTGCATCGGCATCGAAGCGGTCCGGTTGGTGCGGGCCGGTCCATCTGTGGCCGCTGGGCGGTTTGCTGTCCGTGGTCCGAGCCGGTTGTGCGGATCACCTCTCAGCTCTGCCTTGAGCTTCCAGCTCTGACGCGGACCGAGGGCCGTATGACTCGCTGGGGTTGCGAACGGCTGGTGGGATGACGTGCCTTGAGCACTTCCATTAGGGAGCACGCGCACCCTGCACAGGCTCTGGCCTGGAACAAGAGTCGCGACGAAAGAGGGTCGTATGGAGATCACCGGGTTACCGACGCCAGTGTTCTGCGGCGTGGACTGGGCCGAAGACCACCACGACATTGCACTGGTCGCTGCGGGCGGAAAGCAACTCGCCAAGGTACGGATCGGCGATGACGCTGCAGGGTTTGCCCAGCTCACGGACCTGCTGACCGAGCATGGCGATAGCGAGGATGCCCCGATCCCCGTGGCTATCGAAACGTCACGGGGACTCCTCGTCGCCTGCCTGCGGGCTACCGGCCGGCCGGTCTTCGCGATCAACCCTCTGGCAGTTGCCCGCTACCGGGACCGCCACTCCGTCGCCCGCAAGAAGTCAGACGCCGTCGACGCCGCGGCCCCGGCCAATATTCTGCGGACCGACATGGCCGCCCATCGGCCGCTGCCCGCGGACTCCGAGCTTGTGCAGGCCATCGCCGTGCTCGCCCGGGCCCAACAAGATGCCGTCTGGGCCCGCGGCCAGGCCCACAACAAGCTTCGCTCCCAGCTCAGAGAGTTCTACCCGGCGATCCTCGACGCCTTCGCCCCGCACAAGCACGGTCTGTACTCGAGGGAAGCACGCACCATCCTGGCGGCGGTGCCGACCCCGAGCATGGCTGCGAAGCTGACACGGCGGCGCCTGCAGTCACTGCTCAAACAGGCCGGCCGGGTCCGCGGCATCCAGGCCGAAGCCGAAAGGCTCCACAAGATCTTCAAACGCGACTACCTTCACCAGCTCCCGCAGGTCGAGGTGGCTCTCGGGCACCAGACTTCTGCTCTGGTTAGGCAGCTGAATACCACATGCGACAACGCCGATCAGCTCGAAGAAGCCGTCACGCATGCCTTCGAAGAGCATCCGGATGCACCGGTCATCCGCAGCTTTCCGGGGCTCGCTGCACTGACCGGCGCCCGAGTCCTGGCGGAGATCGGCGATGACCGGACCCGATTCGCCAACGCCGGATCATTGAAGGCCTACGCAGGAAGCGCCCCGGTCACCAGAGCCAGCGGCAAGAGCTGCAGGGTCATGAGCCGGAAGGTCAAGAATCAGCGACTGGCTGCCGTCGGATACGTCTGGGCCTTCGTCTCTCTCACCAGATCACCAGGAGCCAGAGCCCATTACGACCGCCGACGAGCAGCCGGCGACCGTCACGTCGCCGCACAGCGGAACCTCTTCAACCGGTTCATGGGCATGCTGTTCCACTGCCTTCAGAACGGCCACACCTACGACGAAGCAATCGCCTTCCCGCAGCCCTCAGCCGGACATACCGCAGCGGCAGCTTGACGCTTGTCCACGTGGGATGTCTTGTCGGCCAGGACGACGTCGGGCCTGGTACGGGGACGCCCCCAGCGGCGGGGAACGCGCGCCTTGGCCATCACGTCCGCGAAGACGGGTGCGTCGCCGGCCTGTCCGGCGGTCAGCACGAAGGCCAGCGGCCGGCAGTCACCGTCGGCTGCGAGATGGATCTTCGTGGTCAGTCCGCCGCGAGACCGGCCGATGGCGTGGTCGTCCGGCTCGCCGACCGGGGCCCGTCGACGGCCCACATCCGCAGCCGGTTGTAGACGCCCCGCCAGTTGCCGTATTTCTCCGGCAGGTGAACCCACTGCGATCCGGTCTGGAACTTCCAGACGATCGCATCGATCACCTCCCGGTGGTCCCGCCACCGGCCACCCCGCTTCGGCGTCCGGTCCGGGAGCAACGGCTCAATCCGCGCCCACTGCGCGTCAGTCAACGGCACACCCGGACCAACGACCGGCTGATCCAAACGAAACCGCCCAGTGCTTCCCGGAGGGGACCGGGCGGCCGAAGGGTGTGAGTCGCGGGCGAACATGCCGAGCGAGGTCACACTCACGAACGCGATCTCGTGCGACGCGCAGCCGAGGAGTTCCGCAGCGTCCACGCCGTCTCCCCTGCCGCCGCGCCCAAGGCCCCCCAGCCCTGGCCGGGGGTCTGCGTCGCCGACCGGATCAGCCCCTCGTGCACCGCGGCCGACACCGGGTCGAACAGCGCGAAGCCAGGCATGAACGGGCGGGTCGCAGCAAACGCTCGCCTTCGTGTTGGAGTCGAGACACGGGACCGCGCCGTCCCGGAAACCTTCAGCCACCGGGCGGCCGAGGCCCCGCCCGCGCTCCGGCAACCGTGGCGATGGCGAGGACCGGCTGGGCTTCGAACTCCGACACGTCAGACCGTTCGGGAGGCGATGAGGGCAGCCAGGGCGGTGACGGTGGGGTGGTCGAAGAGGTCACGGGCCGCGACCCGGGCCGGGGCCACACGATTGATCCGGGCCGCCACCTGGGCGGCCAGCAAGGAGTGGCCACCGACGGCGAAGAAGTTCTCGTCGTCGGTGAAGTCTCCATGACCGAGCACCTGTTCCCAGACGCTGCGGATCTGCTCACGTTGCGGACTCATCGGAACTCTCCCCCTGGATCGGAGCCGGATTCGGTGTGGCCTGCGTCATATTCACCGCCGCCGGACACACGTGACATCTCACGTGTGACATTTTACTACGCGGAGGTAGCGGATGCTTGATGCACAACAACGGGGCGGCGGGATCGCCCTGACCCAGCAACAGGAAACCGTATGGAAAGCCCAGTTGATGGCTCCGGCCAGCGACTCCTACCACATCCCCCTGGCCTTCCGCCTGGCCGGTCGGATCGATCCATCCGCACTCGACCTGGCGCTGCGGCGGGTGGTCGAGCGCCACCCCGTCCTGCGCGTGACCATCTCCGACAGCCCCGGCGGCGGGCCCCGGCAGCACCCCGGGCCGCCGCCGCAGTCCGTGCTCGTCGTACACGACACCGAGCGGGAGCAGGCCGGGCAGTTGCTGGCGGAGGCCGCCCGCCGCCCGTTCGGCCAGGCCGCGCCCCTGAGAATGGCGGCGGAGCTGTTCCGGTGGGCGGCCGACGAGGCCCTGCTGCTCCTGGTCTTCGACCACGTCGCCGTTGACGCTCCCTCGGTGGCACAGCTGTTACACGAGCTGTCCCAGGACTGCGCGCAGCTTGCCGACGGTCGGCAACTGGACGAAGTCGTCGCGGAGGAGGGCTACTTCGCGTATGCGCGGGACCAGCAGGAACGTTTCTCCAAGCCCGACGCCGAGACGGCGGCAGGGGCGGCGTTCTGGGCGGAGCGGACCGCGCGGCTGGAGGGCGGCCCGGATCCGGTTCGCCGGCCCGGCGAACTCGGCATCCCCGCGGCGGAGCTGGCGATCACACTGCCGTACGGGCTGACGGCGGCCGCAGTGGCGGTCGGCGGCTCGCTCTTCACCGTGCTGATGGCCGCCTACTGCCTGACGCTCAGGCACCTCAGCCTGGAGCGCGATGTCCTGGTGGCGTATCCGGCCATTGACCTGCGGCGCGCCGAGTACGAGGGCGCGGTCGGCCTCTTCACCGACGGGCTGTTCCTCCGCGCGCCGGACCCGGCCGGGCTCGCTCTCAGCGGTTACACCGCCAAGGTCCGCGAGGACCTGCTGGCCGGCTTCGAGCACCAGGGAGCACCGCTGGCGGCCATGTACCACGGTCTGCGCGCCGCCCCCTCCTCCGCGTGGGCGATGCTGTCACTGCACGACCAGGGCGCGGAGGAGTTGGCGCTGCCCGGAGCCACCGTGCGGCGGGTGCCCGTCTACCCCCGGGCGGGCAAGACGGATCTACTGCTGGCGGTCGAAGTCGCCGGCGAGACGGCCACGGCCCGGCTGCAGTACAACACCGACCGCTACGACGAGACCGCGGCGCGGGGGTTCGCCGCGGCTTACCAGTCGGTCCTCGGCGCGCTCACCGGCCTCGCGCGTGGTGCCGACCCGCCGGCCGTCGAGGTGCCGTTGGTGCCGGACGGGCACCAGGCGCAGACGCTCGCCCAGGCCCGCGGGCCCGCGCAGCCCGCCTTCGTGCCGGTCTCCCGGTTGTTTCTGGAGCAGGTGCGCCGGACGCCGGACCAGGTGGCGGTGCTCGCCGCCGGGGAACAGCTGAGCTACCACGAGCTGGAGCGGGCTTCGGGCGTGCTGGCCGCCCGGCTGGGCGAACTCGGCCTTGCGCGTGGCAGCACGGTCGCGCTGCTGCTGCCGCGCTCCGTTCAGTACGTCGTGGCGGCACTCGGTGTGCTGCGCGGCGGGCACGCTTTCCTTCCCGTCGATCCAGAACTCCCGCTCGCACGACGGGGTTTCGTGCTCTCCGACGCAGGAGCGGCGGCCGTCGTCGTGGCTACGCGGGCCGACGCCGCGGAGCTCCCGGTGGGGGTGCCGGTGGTGGAGCTGGACGATCCGGCGTCCTCCGCCCCGGCCGATCACACTTCGCGGACGGACCGCGGGCCGCTCGACGAGGACGAGCCCCTTGCGGCGGACCCCGCGTACGTGATCACCACCTCCGGCAGTACCGGCCTGCCGAAGTGCGTCCAGGTCCCGCACGGGGCGCTGGCCAACAATCTCCGCTGGAAGGTGGAGCGGTTCGGGTTCACCGCCCGGGACAGGTTCTACTTCAAGACGCCTCCGGTCTTCGATGCCTCGGTCTGGGAGTTCCTCACACCGCTGACGGTGGGTGCCTCCGTCGTCGTGGCACCGGCTTGGGCGCACCGCGATCCGTCCGCCCTGGCTGTGGAGGTCGAGGCGCGGGGCGTGAGTGTCGTCCAGTTCGTCCCGACGCTCCTCAAGGCATTGCTTGCGGAGCCCCGGCCGTCGTCGGGCTCGGTGCGGTGGGTGTTCTGCGGCGGGGAGGCGCTGGACGCCGCCGTGGCCGCCCGCGCCGTCCGATACTTCGAAGCGCCGGTGGTCAACCTCTACGGGCCGGCCGAGGCGGCCATCGACGTCACCTCGTTCACGTACCAGGAGGAGGTCGCCTACGGCGGCCCGCACGCAGGCCGGGTGCCGATCGGGCAGCCGGCCGCCGGTGCGGAAGTCCATGTCCTGGGCCGGGGCGGCCAGTTGATCCCGGCGGGGTTTCCAGGCGAGCTGTACATCGGGGGTGTTCCGCTCGCGCTCGGCTACCTGAACCGCCGGGAGCTGACCGAGGAGCGTTTCGTCCGCCACGCCTTCGATACCGACCCGGGCGCGAGGCTCTACCGCACCGGCGACCTGGCCTTGCGTACCTCGAACGGGACACTGGTGTTCCTGGGCCGCCAGGACGGGCAGGTCAAGGTCCGCGGTATCCGGGTCGAACTCGACGAGGTCCGATCGCTGGCGCTCGAGCACACCGAAGTCCGGGACGCGGTCGCCGTGCTCGTCCCGGGCCGCGAGGAGGAGCTGCTCGCGCTGTACTTCCTGGGCCGGGAGCCGGACACCGGGGTCCGGCTCCGTGCCCATCTCGCGCAGCACCTGCCCGCCGCGCTGCAGCCCAGCCACCTCGTCGCCCTGGACGCGTTCCCACTGACCGGCAGCGGCAAGGTGGACGCGCGGGCGCTTCCCGCGCCGCCTCCGCTCGCCCCCGCCGCCCCCGCCGAGCTGCCGCGGACCGAGCTGGAGCGCCGGATAGCGGCGCTGTGGGCGCAGCTGCTCGGCTGTCCCCCGGAACGGGTGCCCCGGGACGTCAGTTTCTTCGAGTCGGGCGGTACCTCGCTGACGCTCATCCGCCTGCACGGCATGCTCCGCGCGGAGTTCGGCACCCCGGTGCCGGTCACCGCCCTGTTCGCCTTCCCCACGGTCGCCGCGATCGCGCGCGCGCTGAAGACCCCTGACGAGTACGGAGAATCATCATGAGTGAACGGCCGGACGAGTCGGCGGTCGCGATCGTCGGCATGGCCTGCCGGTTCCCGGGCGCCCGGAACCTGGAGGAGTACCGGAGCCTGCTGCTGCGTGCGCAGAGCGCCGTGCGGTGCTTCGACACCGAGGCAGGCGGGGACGATCCGCGCCATGTGCCAGCAGGCGGGGAACTGGACGATGTGGACCTCTTCGACGCGGAGTACTTCGGCATCGCCCCGGCCGACGCCGCCGCCATGGATCCGCAACAACGTCTGCTCCTCCAGGAGGCCGTGCACGCCCTGGAGCACGCCGGACGGGGCGCCCACGCGCCGCTCGACCGGGTCGGAGTGTTCTGCGGCAGCGGGGACAACCGCTACGGTGCGCTGATCGAGGCGGACGGCAGCCGACTGCCGATGGGCTCGTCCGCTGCGGCGCTGCCGCTGCGTGTCTCCTACCACCTCGGGCTGCGGGGGCCGAGCGTCTTCGTGGCCAGCCTCTGTTCGACCGCGCTCACCGCCGTGCACCTGGCTCGGCGCAGTCTGCTGGCCGGTGACTGCGACCTGGCCCTGGCCGGTGCGGTGTCGGTCGGGCTCCCCCACGAGCGCGGCTACCTGGCCGTCGACGGCGGGGTGCTGTCGGCGAGCGGGGTGTGCCGTCCCTTCGACCGGGACGCCGACGGGACGGTGCCGGGCAGCGGCGTGGGTGTGGTGGTGCTCAGGCGGCTGGCCGACGCGTTGTGTGACGGGGACACCGTCCACGCCGTGGTGCGCGGCTCGGCGCTGAACAACGACGGCGGCGACCGGATGAGCTTCGCCGCCCCCACCGTCACCGGACAGCGTGACGTCCTGCTGTCGGCCTGGGCCGACGCCGGCGTCCCCCCGGACACCATCGGCTACATCGAGGCCCACGGCACCGGGACGCCGCTCGGTGACCCGGTCGAACTCGCCGCGCTGGTGGCCGCGAGGAAGCGGCTCGGTGTGACCTCGCCCTGCGCGGTCGGCAGCGTCAAGTCCTCGCTCGGCCACCTGGACGCGGCCGCGGGCATGGCCGGGCTCATCAAGGCCGTCCTGGCGGTGCGGGACGGGACGATCCCCGGCACGGTGGGCCACCGGGAGCTCAATCCGGCGATCGATCTCGACGGCAGCGGGCTGCGTGTGGCGGTGGACACCGCCCCGTGGCCCGCGGCGGACGGTCCCCGGCGGGCGGGCGTGACGGCGCTCGGGGTGGGTGGAACCAACGCGCACGCCGTGCTGGAGCAGCCGTCGGCTGTCCCGGTGCCGGCGGGCGGCAGCGGGCAGCCGCAGGTGTTCCCGGTATCCGCCCGCTCGTCCTGGTCCTTCGACCGCTCGCGTGCCGCGCTCGTCGAGCTGCTTCCCGGTCTCGACGGCGATCCGGCAGCGGCGACCCGGTTGGCACGCTCGCTGCAGGACGGCCGGCCCCCGGGCCCGCTGCGCCGGGCCTGGGTGGCCGCCGACACGGCCGAACTCGCCACGGCCATCGGGGCGGACTCCGGAGAGCCGGCGGCCGGCCCGCTGGTCCTCGGGCTGGAGGCCGGGCCCTGCTCCGGCAGCGGGCGGTCCGCGGCCGGGACGGACGAGGTGCTGTCGTACTTCGACGGCCCGCTGGCCCTGCTCGACACCCTCGGCGGGCTCGGTGTGGCGCCGGACGCGCTCGCGGTCTGCGGGATCGGTGAGTTCGCGGCGTTCGCCTTCGCCGGCGCGATGGACGCGCAGAGTGCGCGGCGGTACGCGGAATACCACGCCACCGCCGTGCTCGCCGCCCAGACTGGCGGCGACCTCAGCGCCTGCGAGCGTGCTCTGGCCGCCTTGGACAGGGAGCTGACGTCCGCCGGCGGGCTCCGCGCGCTGAACGTGGAGATCCGTTCGGTGACTCTGGGCGTGGTTCTGCGGGCCGGCGACGTGCCCCCGGCAGCCCACCTGTTGGAGGTCTCGCGGGCGGCCGTGCTGGGCGGCGGTGCCGCCGCCCTCCCGCCGGAAGCCTGTGCGGTGACTCCGGCGGCCGGCGACCGCGCGCGGTTCCTCCATCTGGTGGCGCACTGCTGGGAGCGCGGTGCGGGCGTGCGGTGGACGGCGCTGCGGGAGCCGGACGGCCCCCCGCGGATGGCGATACCGCCGTACCCGTTCCAACCGACGCGGCACTGGCACCCGGCCGTCCCCGTCCGGGCGTTGCCCGTCGCGACAGGTGACGCCGCGGCCGGCGAAACCGCGGCCGCCGACCCGGGCTCGCGCCGGGTCCGTGGTGCGACCACGGTCGAGACGGTGATGGCGATCTGGTGCGAGGTCCTGGGCCTGCCCGAGGTCGGCTCCGACGACGACTTCTTCGTCCTGGGCGGTGACTCGATCCTGGCCGCCCAGGTGCTCTCCCGGATCCAGGAGGAGTTCGGCACCCGGATCCCGCTGGGCGATCTGCTGGACGCGCAGTCTCCGGTGGAGATGACCGCCCTGGTGGATACGGAGCTGGAGTCGTCCCGGCTGTACCGGACGCTGGTCGACGCCCCGGCGGAGGGCGTCGCTTGGGAAGAGGTGGAACTGTGACCGTGGTCGCCGTCCTGGAGGAGCTCTCCCGGCGGGGTGCCCGCCTCGCGCTGGAGGAGGGCCGGCTCACCCTCACCGCGCCCGAAGGCGCGCTGGACCCCGAGCTCACCGCACTGGTCCGGCGTCATCGTGCCGAAGTGGTCCAGTTCCTGCGGGAACGGGCGGAGGAGGAGACCCGTCGCACCACACGGATCAGACGGGTGGAGCGCGGCGGCCCGCTGCCGGCCACCTACTCCCAGCAGCGGCTCTGGCTGATCGAACAGCTCGGCACCGATCTCCCGGTCTACAACATGTACTTCACGACCGAGCTCATCGGACCGCTCGACGAGGAAGCCCTGCGCTGGGCCGCCGGGCAGCTGATGGCGCGGCACGAGGTGCTGCGGACCGCCCTGCGGGACTCCCCCGCCGGGCTGGTCCAGGAGATCTCGGCGCACTGCCCGACCCCGTACGCCGAGCACGACGCGCGGACCGACGCGCAGGCGGAGGCGCTGATCCGCCAGGTCACCGAGACCAGGTTCGACCTCGCCGTCGCGCCGCTGATCCGCTTCGACCTGATCCGGTGCGCGCCCGAGCGGAGGATCCTCGTGGTCACCCAGCACCACGTCATCTCCGACGGCTGGTCGACCGGTCTGATCCGCTCGGAGCTCTCCGAGCTGTACGCGGCCAGGGTCGCCGGGCGGCCGGCCGACCTGCCCGAACCCACCGTGCAGTACGCCGACTTCGCCGTCTGGGAACGGGAGTGGCTGGGGTCCGAACTGGCGGAGCGCCAGCGTGCCTTCTGGCGCGAGCAGTTGGCCGACCTGCCGCCGGTGCTCGACCTGGCGCCGGGCCGTACCAGGGAGGCCGTGCAGGGTTTTCGCGGCGACGCCCTGGACTTCCGCTTGGGCCCCAAGGCCGCCACGGCACTGGAACGGCTCTGCGCGTTCGCCGCCGCCACCCCGTACAGCGTCTTCATGGGGGTGTTCACGCTGCTGCTGGCCCGGATCTCCCGGACCGAGGACATCGCGGTGGGCAGTCCGCTGGCCAACCGTCCCTTCCCCGCGTTGGAGCGCACGCTCGGCCTGTTCTTCAACTCGATCACCGTCCGGACGGTGGTGCGGCCCGAGGAGAGCGTGCGGGACTATCTGGGCCGGGTGCGGCGAACGGCGTTCGACGCCTTCGCCCACCAGGACCTGCCGTTCGACCAGGTGGTCGAGGCAGTCGCGCCGGAGCGCAGCAGCTCGCACTCCCCCGTCTTCCAGAGCATCCTGATCTACCAGAGCTACCCCGACGGCGACCTCGACCTTCCCGGCATCCGGTCCGGGTCGGCGCCCGCTCCGGTGTACGCGGCGCAGTACGACCTCCAGCTGAAACTGCGCCAGGAGCCGGACGGGTTCCTCGGCCAGTTGCTCTTCAGCACCGCGCTCTTCGACCAGACGCAGGCCGAGCTGCTGGTCACCTGGTTCGAGCGGCTGCTGACGGCGATGGCCGAGCACCCGGACCGGCCGGTCGGTGAACTGCCGCTGACCAGCCCCGAGGAGGAGGCCCGCCAGACCCACTTCGACGCAGAGGCCGAGCTGCCGGTGGCGCAGCGGCCCGTTCACCGACTCGTCCTCGACCGGCTGGCCGAGGAGGGCGGCCGGCCCGTGGTGTCGTTTCGCGGGCGGTCTCTCACCGGTACTCAGCTGGCGGAGCGGGCCGCGGCCGTCGCGGCGGGGCTGCGGGCCGCGGGTCTGCGCCCGGGTGAGCGGGTGGGCCTACTGGTGCCGCGTTCACCGGACCTCGTCGTGGTCCTGCTCGGGGTACTGGCGGCCGGTCTGACGTACGTGCCGCTCAGCGGGACCGACCCGCAGGGCCGACTGGAGGGCATGCTGGCCGACGCGGGGTGCGCCGCCCTGATCACCGACGACCCGTACCGGCGGCTCTGCCCCGGCTTCGCCGGGCGCCGGCTCGCGCTGACCGATCTGGTCGCCTCGCCGGACCAAGCTGGCGGAACGGCACCGGCCCTCACGGGGCCCGGACCCGAGGACAGCGCCTACGTCATCTTCACGTCCGGCTCGACCGGACGGCCCAAGGGGGTCGAGGTCACCCATGGCAACCTCGCCAACCTCTTCACCGCCCTCGACCACGCCGTCGAGCTGCCCGCGGACGCCCGCTGGCTCGCCGTCACCGCCACCACGTTCGACATCGCCGTGGTGGAACTGCTCTGGACCCTGTCCCGGGGCGTGCCGGTGGTCCTGGCCGAGAGCGGTGAGACGCTGGCTCTCGCCGACCCGGACCAGGGCGCCGAGAGCGTGCCCGAGCTGATCGCCCGGACCGGGATCACCGCCCTGCAGGCCACCCCGACCCTGCTGCGCAGTGTGCTGCGTCTGCCGGGCGGCGACCAGGCGCTGGCCCGCCTCCGACTGCTGCTGTGCGGCGGCGAGCCGCTGGAGGCCGCACTGGCCGCGCGCCTGAAGGACCTCGGCATACCCCGGGTGCTCAACCTGTACGGGCCCACCGAGACCACGGTCTGGTCGACAGTCTGGGAGGTGCCGGAGCACCCGGCCGCAGTTCTGATCGGCCGGCCGCTGGCGAACACCCGGGTCCGCGTCCTGGACGCCGGGATGCGCCCGGTGCCGGACGGGATGTTCGGCGAGCTGGCGATCGCCGGGACGGGGTTGGCCAAGGGCTACCTGACGGACCCGGAGCTCACCGCCGCCCGCTTCGTCCGGGCCGCCGGCCAGGGGCGGCTGTACCGCACCGGCGACCTCGCCCGCAGACTGCCGGACGGCACGCTCGAACTGGCCGGCCGCCTCGACCACCAGGTGAAGGTCAACGGCTACCGCATCGAGCTCGCGGAGGTGGAGCGGGCCCTCGGCTCGCTCCCCGGGATCGCCGCCTGCGCGGTGGTCGTCCAGGAGGCCGGCGACGGCCGGGCCCTGGTCGCCCACTACGTCACCGGTGACGACCGCGACCGGCACCCTCACCAGCTGCGCTCGGCGCTCGGCGCCGTGCTGCCGGACCCGTACCTGCCGGCCGCTTTCAACCGGCTGCCAGAGCTGCCGACCACCAGCGGCGGCAAGACCGACCGGCGGGCGCTGCCAACGGTCGTCCTGACCGGTGGCACGGCATCCGGTCCGGCCGCGCCGCAGCCCGCGGACGAACTGGAGTCGACGCTGCTGGCTGCCTGGCGGCGCGTCCTCGACCGGCCGAAGACCACTCCTGACGACGACTTCTTCCAGGCCGGCGGCAACTCGATCCTGGTGGCCCGGTTGCTCACCGAGATCCGCGCCCACGTCACGGCCGAGGCGAGGATCGTCGATCTGTTCCGGTACCCGACCGTCCGCTCGTACGCCGCCCATCTGCGGGGCGGTACGGCGTCCCCGACGCAGCGGGACGGCGTCCCGGCGCCGGCCTCCGAGCGGGCGTTCGGTGCCCGCCGCCGCGAGCAGGTGCGCAAGCGCCGGCTGCGCGAACAGCCCGGCCGTGCCACGACGGACACCGCGCCGGACACCGCCCCGGGTCCGGCGACCGGCACCGCGCCCGGGCGGCAGCCGTGAGCCGGCCGACCACAGTCCCCGCCCGTCCCCTCACCCAGGAGCAGCCCGTGCCAGCCGATCTGCCCGATGACGACCTGCCGGCGATCGCCGTCACCGGGATCGCCTGCCGGTTCCCCGGCGCCGACTCGCCCGAGGAGTTCTGGGCTCTGCTTCGCGACGGACGGGACCTCTTCGAGGAGGTGCCGAAGGAGGAGCTGGGCCGCGCGGGTGCCCGGGAGCCGGCGCCCGGGGGGTCGTTCCATGTGCCCGTCCGCCGCCGGTTCGCCGACCCGGCGCTGTTCGATGCGGCTGCCTTCGGGATGACCCCGGCGGAAGCCCAGCTGACCGACCCGCAGCAGCGCATCCTGCTGGAGCTCGCCGTGCACGCCCTGCAGGACGCCGGGATCGACCGGGACCGCTTTCCGGGCCCGGTCGGCGTGGTGGTCGGCCTGAACCACTCCGACTACTTGCTGCGCAACGTGCTCGCCCACCCCGAGGTGGTCCGCACGCACGGCTGGCACCGGGTCCTGATGGGCAACGACCGGGGCTACACCGCCACGCAGATCTCCTACCGGCTCGGCCTGACCGGACCCAGTCTGGCAGTCGACTGCGGCTGCTCGGCGAGCCTGGTGGCCGTGCACCAGGCCGCCCGGATGCTGCTCGACTACGAGGCGGACGCGGTACTCGCGGGCGGTGCCGCGATCCGGCCGGACGATGTCGGCTACGAGTACACCCCGGGCGGGATCGTCTCGCCCGACGGTCGCTGCCGGCCGTTCTCGGCCGATGCCTCGGGGACGGTCTTCGCCAGCGGAGCCGGGCTGGTGGTCCTGCGGCGCCTGGACGACGCGCTGGCGGACGGGGACCGCGTACTGGCGGTGATCCGGGCCAGCGCGGTGAACAACGACGGTGCCCGCAAGAGCGGGTACACCGCGCCCAGCATCGCCGGCCAGGCCGAACTGATCGCCGGGGTGCACCGGTTCGCCGGTATCACCGCGGACCGGGTGGGCCACCTGGAGGCGCACGGGACCGCGACCCTGCTCGGAGACCCGATCGAGGTGGCCGCGCTGACCGAGGCCTTCCGCCGGACCACTACGGCCACCGGCTTCTGCGCCCTCGGCTCGGTGAAGTCCAACATCGGGCACCTGGATTCGGCGGCCGGCATCGCCGGACTGATCAAGACCGTCCTGCTGCTGCGGCACCGGGCCCTGCCGCCGTCGCTCGGCTGCGAGCGGACCAACCCGCACATCGACTTCGCATCGTCACCGTTCCGGGTCAATACCAAGCTGCGCTCCTGGGAGTCCGAAGCTCCCCGGATGGCCGGGGTGAGCGCGTTCGGCGTCGGCGGCACCAACGCGCACGTCCTGCTGGAGGAGGGCCCGGAAGCCCCCGCGCCTGTGGCCCCGGCTCCGGCTCCGGCCCGGCAACGCTTCGAACGCCGGCGGTACTGGCTGGAGGCCGGCACGCCGCAGGCAGAGGCAGGGCCGGGCGTACCGGATACGGCGGTGCCGAGCGGGCCCGTCCGGACCGAGGGGGCGCTGGAGATCTTCCGGACGGTCCTGGGGGTAGAGGACATCTCCCCGAAGGACGTCTCCCCGGAGGACGACCTGTACGTCCTGGGCGGCGACTCGCTGACGGCCCAGCGGATCATGGCGCTCGCCGCGGAACGGTGGGGGGTGGCCGTCCCGCTGGGTTCGTTCCTGGACGAGCCGACGCCCCAGCGATTGACCGAGCTGGCCAGGCTGGCCGAGTCGGGGCAGCCGGGCGAGCCGGCCGCCGAGGCACTTCCCGGGCCCGGCGGCGCCGACCATGAGCTGCTGCCGCTGACGGCCCTGCAGGAACGCTTCCTGTTCCTCGACGAGGTCCCTGGCGCGGCCGAGGCCCACCATGTGCCGGTCCTCACCGAGTTGCGCGGCCCGCTGGATGTCACCGCCTTGCAGGCGGCTCTCCAGGACGTGGTGGACCGGCATGACGGCCTGCGGCTGAGGTTCCACCGGTCGGAGCTGGAGCCGAGGTTCGAGATCCTGCCGGCGGCCGCGGTGGAGCTGCCCGTGCTGGCGGTCGAGGACGACGCGGCCCTGCGGCGCTCGGTGAACGAGGTCCTGTCGGTGGCGATCCCACTGGACCGGGCCCCCGCGTTGGTGGCCCGGCTGTTCCGCCGCTCGCCCGAGCGCCATGTGCTGGCGATCGCGGTGCACCACATCTGCGCGGACGCGCACTCCACCGGTCTGATCCTGCGGGACCTGTTCGCCCGTTACGAGCACCGCACGGGTGCCGGTACTCCCGAACTGCCGGTGCTGGACGGCTTGCTGGCCGAGCACGCCCGGGCCGAGGCCGCCTGGCTCGCCTCGGCCGAGGCCGACCGGCAGGCCGCGTTCTGGCGGGCCGAGCTCGCGGACCTCCCCGGTCCGCTCGCTCTGCCCGGGCATCGGCGCCCCGCCGAGCGCGGCTACCGCGGCGGCCTGGTGGAGTTCGTACTCCCCGAGGCGGTCTCCACGCAGGTCCGCGCGCTGGCCGAGCGCGCCCGGGTGACGCCGTTCACGGTCGTGCTCGCCGCGTTCTGCGCCCTCCTCGGCAGGCTCGGCGGGCAGACCGAGGTGGTGGTCGGCACCCCGGTCGCGGGCCGCCACGACCCACGGACCAGGGAGCTGGTCGGGAACTTCGTCAACACGCTGCCGCTGCGGGTGCGGATCGGCCCGGAGGACGACTTCCTCGCCCTGGTCGAGCACGTCTCGGGCCGGCTGCGAGCGGCTCTGGACCATCAGGACCTGCCCTTCGAGGTCCTGGCCAGGCGGATCGACCGGGCACCCGACCAGCGGGAAGCGCCGCTGATCGACGTGCTCTTCAACATGCTCAGTGCCGCCGCGTCGGAGGCTGATCCGCCCGCCGGGCTGACCGCGCACCCGGTGCCGTTCGCATACGCCGGCAGCCCGTACGAGCTGTCGCTGGACTGGTGGTTCGAGCCCGACGGGCGGATCGGCGGCCGGCTGCGCTACGACCGGGACCGGTTCGAGCTCGCGGCCGTCGAGGACTGGTCGGCTGTCTTCGCCCACCTGCTGGACAAGTTCACCACCGATCCCGCGCGGGCCGTCGACCGGGTCCCGGCCCTCCCCGCCACCGCGGTCACCCGGGCAGCGGCGGCCCTGCACGGCCCGGTGGTCGACGTACCGGACCTCCCCGTGCACGAGGTGTTCGCGGACCGGGCACGCCGTGAGCCGGACCGCCTGGCGGTCAGCGGGGGCGGTGTCGAGCTGACGTACGGCGGGCTCGCCGCGGTCTCGGCCGCTGTCGCCGGCCTGCTGGCCGGGTACGGGGTGCGGCCCGGGGACCGGGTCGGCCTCGCCCTGCCGAAGGGAGTGCCGGCGGTGGCCGCCCTGCTCGGTGTGGTGCGCGCGGGCGCCGTCGCCGTCCCGTTCGACCTGGCCCTGCCGACTGCCAGGCTGGCCGTGATGGCCGAGGACTGCGCACCGGTGGTGGTGCTGTGCGGGCATCCGGAGCAGGCCGGGTTCGCACCGGGTTCCGAGCCGGTCGTCCTGCCCACGCTGGCCGAGCTCCGCTCGCGCCCGGCGCCTGCCGTCCTTCCGGCGGTGCGCGGCGACGACCTCGTCTACCTCACCTTCACCAGCGGCAGCACCGGACGGCCGAAAGGGATCGCCTTCCCGCACCGGGCGCTGAGCAATCTGATCCACTGGGAGACCGAGGGTTTCGGTCGCGCGCTGCGCTGGCTGCAGTTCGCCTCGCTCGGCTTCGACGCGGCCTTCCATGAGATCTTCGCCGCGATCTGCGGCGGCGGATCGCTGCACGTCGCGGACGAGGAGACCCGCTTTGACCACGAGCTGCTGGCGTCCTTCGTCGCCGAGCACGGGGTGCAGAAGGCGATCTGGCCGGTCTCCCTGCTCAACTCGCTGGCCGCGGTTTTCCAGGACGACGCGGCGGCGTTCGGGTCGCTGCGGGAGGTCGCCGCGACCGGTGAGCAACTGCGGCTCGGCGAGGGCGTGGTCGCCTTCTTCGAGGCGCTGCCGGGCTGCCGGCTGGTGAACAACTACGGGCCCGCCGAGACCCATGTGGTCACCTCCTACCGTTTCCAGGGACCGCCGAGCAGCTGGCCGCGCTACGCGCCGATCGGTCGGCCGCTGCCGAACACCGTGCTGCGGCTGACCGACCCTGACGGGCGGGACGTGCCGTACGGGACGGTCGGCGAGCTGCGGATCGGCGGGGTCTGTGTCGCCGACGGCTACCTGGCGCAACCGGAGCTGACCGCCGAGCGTTTCGAGCGGGCCCACGGCATCCCGTTCTACCGCTCGGGCGACCGGGCGCGGCTGCTGCCCGGCGGCGATCTGGAGTTCTGCGGCCGGGACGACCAGCAGGTCAAGATCCGCGGCTACCGGGTCGAGCTGGCCGAGGTCGATCTCGCGGTCCGCCGGGTGCCCGGCGTGCGCGATGTGGCGCTGGTGGTGGCGGGCGAGGAGGGCGCGCGGCGGATCGACGCCTACCTGGTCGTCGACGACGGGCTGGCTGCGCGGCTGGAGCGGGTGCGCGAGCAGTTGCTCGCCGAGCTGCCGCACGCGATGGTCCCGTCCACCTTCACCCTGCTCGACGCCCTGCCGGTCAACGCCAACGGCAAGGTGGTGCCCGCGCTCCTGCCGCCGCCCGGCCGCACCGCCGTGCCCCTGGCCGCGCCACCGGAGAGTCCGCCCGCCGAGGCGCCCGCCGCACCGGCCCCGGGCGCGGCCGCGGATCCGACAGGCGAGGTGCTCGCGGTGTTCCGCCGGGTGCTCGACCGGCCGGAACTCCACCCGGACGAGGACTTCTTCGCCGCCGGCGGCCACTCGCTACTCGCCGCCCGGGTGCTGTACGGGCTCCGGGACCGCTTCGCCGCGCAGCTCACCGTCGCGGAGTTCTACCGCTGCCGCACAGCCGGGCAGGTGGCCCGGCTGCTGACCGGACGCAAGCCCGGCGGTCCCCACGACGGCGGACGGCTCCAAGAGCTGCCGGCCGGCGGGCCGCCGCCCGTTCTGCCGCCCGGGCTGCGCCACCTCGCCCACCCAGGGGCGGCAGCGGGGAGCAAGACCTTCGTCCTGGAACTCGCCACCCGGCCTGAGCCCCGGCGGCTGCGCCTCGCGCTGGAAGCGGTCCTGCGGCGCCACCCGGCGCTTCGCCTCTGCGCCGAACCCGACGGCACCGGACTGCGGTCGCGCCCGCTGGGCGATCTCGACCTCTCGGTCGCCGAAGTGACGCCCGGGCAGTCCGTCGAGCCCGCGGACCGCCCGGCCTGGCTGCACCGCTCGGCGCAGGCCCGCGTGCCCGACCCGCGCAGGGATCCGCTGCTGCGGCTGATGCTCGCCACGCCGCAGGACGGGCCCGCGCTCCTGGCCCTGACCGTGCACCCGCTGGCACTGGACGGCCTCGGGCTGCTGAGCCTGTGCCATGACCTGTCCACCGCCTATCAAGACCCGGGCTCCCTCGGGCCGGAAGACCAGGGGTTCCTGCGGCAGCTGACCTGGCGTCACGAGCTGGCCGGCACCGCGCCGGCCAAGCACGCCGCCGAGGTGTGGCGCAGCCTGCTGGGCGACCCGGCCCGGTGGCCGGCCGGCTTCGCACGGGGTTCGAGCGGGACTCACGCCGACGCCGGGGCCGAGGCCGTCGGCGGGGCCACCGAGTCCCAGTGGGCGCCGCGGCCCGAACTGCACGCCGCGATCCGGTCGGCCTGCGCCCGGGACGGGATCGCGCCGTACGCCGTCCAGCTCACCGCCTTCGCCATCGCCGCGGCCGTGGCCGAGAAGGGCGAGCTGCGGATCGCCCTGCCGTGGGACGGCCGGGCCGACGCCGGTCTGGAGACTTCCGTGGGTGCCTTCGCCGACGTCGTGCCCCTGCCCGTCGCGATCCGCCCCGGGCAGCCGGTCGGTGCCGTGCTGTCGGCCGTCCGCGCCACCCTCGACCGGATCGAGCGCGTCCGCCCAGTGCCGTACGCGGACCTGGCGGCCGCGGATCCGGCGCTGGGCTGTGACCCGGACGTGGTGTTCGGCTACGCCTGGGACGACGGTGAGGACGTCACCTTCGGCGGGAGGGCAGCGCGTTGGGTGGGACCCGAGCTGCTCCAGCCGGGTGTGCGCGTGCACTTCTCGGTCGTGGACGGCACCGACGGGTTCCGGGTGTACGCCCGGTCCCGGGCCGACGGCCCCGGCGCGGCGGCACTGCTTGCGGCCTACCGGGCCGCTCTCTACGCGCTGGTGTTCGATCCGCAGGCCCGGGTCGACGGCCGCCCGGACACCGACGGCACGAGTGAGGACGTATGAGGTCCAGCCTGTTCCTCTTCGCTACCGGAGACGACTCCGACGAGCAGTACCGGCTGCTCATCGAGGCGTCCCGGTTCGCCGACGCGGAGGGGTTCTCGGCCGTCTGGACACCGGAGCGGCACTTCCATCCGTTCGGTGCGGGGCGGCCGCGTGGTGCCGCCGCTGCACGATCCGCTTCGGGTCGCGGAGGAATGGGCCGTGGTGGACCGGCTCTCCGGCGGTCGGGCCGAGGGGTCGCCTGCGGCTGGAATCCGCAGGACCTCGTCCTCGCGCGGGAGAGCTTCGCCGAGGCCGAGGAGGAGATGCGCCGGGGGATCGACGAGGTGCTCCGACTCTGGTCCGGTGCCGCCGTCGAGCGCACCGGCACCGCTGGGCGCCGCCATCCCGTCCGGACCTACCCGACGCCTCGGCGCGGCAGGCTGCCCCTGTGGATCACGGCGGCGGGCTCGCCGCAGACGTATGCACTGGCCGGGGAGCCGGGTGCCGGGGTGCTGACCCATCTGCTCGGTCAGTCGCTGGACCAACTGGAGGAGAATCCGGCCGGGTACACCGACGCCCTGACCGCGCACGGCCACGGCATCGAGCGGGAACGGGTCTGCGTCATGGTGCACACCCACGCAACTCCGCTGGTCGAATCGCTGGCCGCGATCGGGTTGACGAGATCGGCTGTCTCATCGACTTCGGCATCGACACCGGCATCGGCATCGGCATCGGCACCGACGAGGTCCTGCACGGCCTCCAGCCCCTGGCCGAGTTGAACCGCCGATGCACCGAGGTGTGAGCGCCCCCGGGTCCGGGCCGGTGCCAAGGGGACCGCGGCAGCTGCTGATCCTGCACCACGCGGGCGGCTCGGCCGGGCCGTACCAGCGGCTCGTCCGGGCGCTCGGTGCCCGCGGCCGGGACGCTGTCGCGGTCGATCTGCCGGGCCGCGGCCGCGGCGCCGGAGAGCCTCCTTGCCGCAGCATGGCCGAGGCCGTGGCCTATCTGGTCGAGGTGGTGACGCGGGACTTCGCACCTGGCTGCGCGCTCTTCGGCCACAGCATGGGCGGACTGGTCGTCTTCGAAACTGCCCGGGAGCTGGAACGCCTCGGCCGTCCGGCCGGCTGGGTGGGCGTCTCGGGCTGCCTCTCCCCCGCCGCCGCGGCCACCCGCCCCGTGGCGGCTCGGCACCTGTGGGGCGACGACCGGCTCACGGAGTATGTGCGCGAGCTCGGCGGCACCCCGGAGGAGGCCCTGCGGAACCCGGAGCTGCGCGCCTACCTGCTCGGCGTCCTGCGGGCCGACCTCGCCGTGGTCGACGGCCACCGGGCCATCGCCGGCGCTCAGCTGCGTGTGACCCCCGCCGCGGTCTTCTGTGGCCTGGCCGACCCGGTGGCCTCGCCGGACGGCTGGTGCGGGGCGTTCCGGCAGCCGATGACCATCCACACCTTCGCGGGCGGCCATTTCTACCTCTTCGGCCAGATCGATGAGGTGGCCGATCGCATCGACGCGGAGCTCAAGGCAAGGCCCACGGGTTGGATATTCACGAAGATCGGACGGGAGCAGTTTTAGTGACAACGAAGAACGGGCGGCCGACAGCGGCAGCACAGATCAGGCAGGTCGCCGCAGCCGCACTGCCGCTCTACCTGTCGATGATCTCGGCCTCGGCGGGCGCTTTGGTGGACACCGCCGTCCTGGGCCACCACAAGACCGCGGCACTGGCGGGTCTCGCCGTCACCATGGCCGTCTTCGGCCCGGCCACCGCGGCGATCGCCGGCGCGCAGCGCGGCGTGATGCCCTTCGTGACGGAGCACCAGGACGAGCCGGCGCAGCTCGTCTCAGTTCTGCGCAACGGGATGTGGCTGGCCGTTGCCACCGGTGGTCTGGGCGCCCTCTCGGTGGCGGCGGTGCCGTGGATCGGCCGGATCGGGGGCGTGCCGGACGCGACACTCGATCAGCTCGGCCTGTTCCCGGTCCTGCTGGCGGCAGCCACCTTGTTGACCGCGGTGTCGACCACGGCGGGCTCCGCCCTGATCGGGCTGGGTCGAGGCCGCCTGGTGATGCGCTCCGGACTCGCTGGCACGGGGGCTGCCGTCGTGCTGTCGCTGCTTCTGGTCGGCGGACCCGGTCCGCTGCCCTCCCTCGGCCTGGCGGGCGCCGGGATCGCGATGCTGACTGCCAGTGCGATCAGCGCCGTCGTCGCGCAGATCGGGCTCCGGCGGTCTCCGCAACTGGCAGGGCACTCCCTGAGGTTGGGGCGCCCGCAGCCGGCGGAGGTGATCGCTCTGGCGCGGGTCGGCATTCCGCTGGCCGCCACCGTGCTGATCAAGTTCGCGGTCCTGGGCGTACTGGCCTTCTCGGCCGCCCGGATCAGCACGGAGGCGGCTGCCGTGCACAGCGTCGCGGTGTCGCTGGTGAACCTGATGTTCACCGCGGCGGTGGCGGTCGGGCAGGCGGTCGTGCCGGTGGTGGCGGAGCGGCTGAAGGAGCAGGACCTGGCGGGTGTGCGGGCCGGGGCACTGTCCGGGCTGGTCGTCGCCGCCGGGGCGGTGCTGTTGCTCGGCGGGCTGCTCTCGGTGGCCCGCGGGCCCGTGCTGGCGGTGTTCAGTACGGACCCCGAAGTGCGGGACGGCTTGGTGGACCTGCTGCCGCTCGTGTTGGCGACGACCCTGGCGGACGCATTCCAGGCCCTGTTCGGCTTCGGGCTGATCGGTGTCCGGCGGACCCTGCCGAGCATGCTCTGCTTCGCGGCCTGCTACGGCGTGCTGGCCCTCCTGGCCGGACCGGCGGCGGCCGGCGGCGGCCTCACCGCGCTCTGGGGCACGCTGGCCGTGGTCAACGTGGTCCTGATCGCGGCCCAGGGCTGGTGCTTCCGACGTTACAGCGCCCGGGCGGTCGCGGCTCCCGTGCCGGTCTGACCCATCCGCTCGTCCGCCCTCGGTCCGCCCTGTCCATGGGGGCGGTCCGGGGGCGTCCGGCCTTGTGCGCAATGGGGTGCGCGCCGGTTCTCAGTGCGCGGGCGCCGACCGGTCCGGGGCGGGCCGGTCGGCGAGCTCCACCGCCCCGATGGGCGTGTCCGGCTGCTCCACCGAAGCCCGCAGCAGAGCGAGCAGGCCATCCGCCAGCCAACGGGCCGTCGCCTCTTCGAAGAGGTCGGCTGCGTACTCGATCCCACCCGTGATGCCGCCCAGGCCGCCACTGCCGCTCCCCGGGTGTTCGGTCAGGGTGAACGTCAGGTCGAACTTGGCGGTGTCCGTCGCCAGTTCGCGATGCCGTATCGTCAGGCCCGGCACCCCGGGAAGCCGCGGCGGCTCGACCTGGAACGCGAGCAGGACCTGGAAGAGCGGGTGGTGGGCCCTGGACCTGGGCGGCGCCACGGCCTCCACCACCTCGTCGAACGGCGTCTCCTGGCGGGCGAGGAACTCCAGATCCGCCTCCCGGACCCGGGCCAGCAGCTCGGCCGTCGACGGGTTGCCGGAGGTGTCAGAGCGCAGCACCAGGGTGTTGACGAAGAAGCCGACCAGGTCCTCCAACACACTGTCGGGGCGGCCGACGACCACCGTGCCGATCGTGACGTCGGTGCCGGCCCCCGCTCGGGTGAGTAGTGCGGCCAGAGCCGCGTGCACGGTCATGAAGACGGTGCAGTTCCGTCGGCGGGCCAGCGCTGCCAGTCCCGCGTGCAGGGCGGGCGGGATCTCCAACGGCAGCCACCTGCCCGGCCCGTCCGCCGTCCTCCTCGGCCGGTCGGTGGGCAGGGCAGGGTCCGTCGGTGCTCCGGCCAGGGCCGTGCGCCAGAACTCGGCCCGCTCCCCGGCCCGGGCCGTCAGCAGTTCGCGTTGCCAGAGCACGTGGTCCGCGTACTGGACGGGCAGGGGCGCCCAGTCGGGAGCCGATCCGGCCAGCCTGGCCCGGTAGGCGGTCAGCAGGTCGCGCAGCAGCGGCCCGGTGGACCAGCCGTCGGCCGCGCTGTGGTGCAGGACGAGCAGGAGCGTCGAGCGTTGCGGACCGCCGGCCGCCGCAGTGCGCCACAGCGAGGCCCGTACCGGGAGGTCGGCCGCGAGGTCGAAGACCTCCCGCGCGGCCTGTCGCAGGTGCCCGTCGAGCGCCGCTGGCGTGGCCTGGTGCTCGGGCAGCTCCAGGTGGACATCCGCGGCCGGCACCACGTGCTGGTACGGAACTCCGTCATCATCCGGGAGCAGGGTGCGCAGGGCTTCGTGCCGGGTCACCACATCGACGAGCGCGGCCCGCAGAGCAGCGGCTTCGAGCGGCCCGGTGAACTCCACGGCCAGTGGCAGGTTGTAGCGGGGATTTGGCCCCTCCAGCAGGTCGATGAACCAGAGCCGTTGCTGGGTGTGGGAGAGCGGGGTCCGGGCCGGGCGGCGGGCGGGCCGCAGTGCCGGGCGGGCCGACCCACCGGCCTGCGCGTGCTCCAAAGAGGCCAACCGCTCGGCGAGGCCGGCCACGGTCGGGGCGGCGAAGACGTCCCGCACGGTGAGCTCGGCGGTGAAGAGCGCGCCGAGGCGTCCGATGAGCCGCACCGCGAGCAGGGAATTGCCGCCCAGGTCGAAGAAGCTGTCGTCGGCGCCGACCTGCTCGGTCTCCAGTACCTGCGCGAACAGCCCGGCCAGCGCCTGCTCGACGGGGCCCTCGGCGGCGCGTCGTCCCGTGCGCGGGGTGAACTCGGGTGCGGCCAGCGCGTTGCGGTCCAGCTTGCCGCTCGGGGTCATCGGGAGCCGGTCCAGCCACACGATCGCGGCGGGGACCATGTAGGCGGGCAGCGCACGCTCGGCCGACTCCCGCACACGTGCCGTGTCGCCGTCCCCGGGCCCGGACCGGAGGAGTTCTCCGGTCCGGGGAGCGGGGACCAGGTAGGCGACCAGCCGGCGCCGCTCCGGGTCCGGCCCCTGGGCCACGACCGCCGCCTGACCCACCATCGGATCGCGCAGCAGGACGGCGGCGACCTCACCCGGTTCGATCCGGTGACCGCGGATCTTGATCTGGTCGTCGGCCCGCCCCCGGTACTCGATCGACCCGTCCGGGCGCAGCGTCGCGAGGTCCCCGGTGCGGTACATCCGGGCGCCCGGCGGGCCTGCCGGGTCGGCGGCGAAACGGGCGGAGGTCAAGCCGGGGCGGCGCAGGTAGCCGCGGGCCAGGGTGGGGCCGGTGAGGTACAGCTCGCCCTCGGCGCCTACCGGGGCCGGCCGCAGCTGGGCGTCGAGCACCCGGGCGCCGGTGCCCGGCAGCGGGGTGCCGATCGGCGGGGCGGTGGTCCCGGGTGCGACCTCGGCGGTCAGGGACCAGATGGTCGTCTCGGTCGGCCCGTAGAGGTTGGTGACTCGCGCCGCCACCGGCAGGAGTCGGTCGGCCAGCTCCCTGGGCAGGGCCTCGCCGCCCACCAGCGCCCGGACTCCCCGCAGCCGATCCGGGCGTACCGCCAGCAGCCCCTGCCACAGCGACGGGGTGGCTTGGACGACGTCGACGTCGGCGACCTGTACCAACTGCGCCAACGCGAGCGGGTCGCCGGCTTGTTCGGGGTCGGCGAGCACCACGGTGGCGCCGGCCAGCAGGGTGCCGAAAAGTTCGAGTCCCGCGATGTCGAAGGAGACGGTGGTCGCGGCGAGTACCCGGTCCGCAGCGGTGATACCCAGACGGGCCGTCAGCCCGGCGAGCGCGTGGCCGTACGCGCCGCGGCTGATGACGACGCCCTTGGGGCGGCCGGTCGATCCCGAGGTGTAGAGAACGTATGCCGCCTGGCCCGGCTCCACGGCGGGGGGCGTCCACGGCGAGGCGGCGTGCCCCGGCTCGGTAGGCGCGTCCGGCGCGTCCACCAGCAGGCTGGGCGCTCCGGTGAGCGCGATGCGACCGGCGGTCACGGAGTCCGTCAGGAGGAGGCACGGCGCCGCGTCCTGGATCATCAGGGCGACGCGCTCCGGGGGAAGACCAGGGTCGACCGGCAGGTACGCCGCCCCCGCCTTGAGCACGGCGAGGAGCGCGACCACCAAGGCGGGCCCGCGCGTCAGCGCCACCGCGACGAGCTGCTCCGGCCCCGCCCCTTCGCCCGCCAGCCGGGCGGCCAGGCGCTCCGCCCGTTCGTCGAGGTCGCGATAGGACAGAGCGTGCTCCAGGCCTGCGCGACTGTGCGTGAGCACGGCGGCTGCGTCCGGCCGTTGGGCCGCCCGGCGGGCGATCTCCTCGGCCACGTCGATAGTCAGGGAGACAACCGGGTGGGCGCTGGCGACGGTGGTGCGAGGTGTCTGCGTGCACCGGTCGACGGCTGCCATGGCCGCCTGCCAACCGAGCCCGGTCCGCAGGGCCTGCCAGCCGGGTGGCACCGCCAACTCGTCCGACCACAGCGAGTATTCGTCAAGGCTGTTGACGAGGATCGAGTACCGCCGTGTCGGGTCGTCGAAAGGGCTGAGCATGGAACCCGCCTTCTCACTGATACACTGATCTGTGACATGTGAAATTGTACATGTGATGTCGCGCCGTCGGACAACAGTTCAGAAGGCCGCCGGTCGCCGCGTCGGCGATCGGCTGCGCGCCGACCTGATCGTCGCTGTTTCATCCTGGAACGCGGACTTCATCGCGTGATGTCGTGTCACGCCAGGAGACAGTGGTCTCGCCGGTGAGGCGGCGGGCCATGAGGTCGGTCATGGCGAGGTGGATCATAGCTTCGGAGCGGGCGGGCAGGGTTTCGTAGTCGCGGGCCAGGCGGCGGTGAAGCATCAACCAGCCGTACGTCCGCTCCACCGCCCACCGCCTCGGGATGGGTGTGAATCCCTTGGTTCCCGGGGTCCGGGTGGCGATTTCCATGTCGATGCCGGGTGGCGGCGTGCTCGACGAGATGCTTGCGGTAGCCGCCGTCGACCCAGACCTCGCGGAGGCCGGGGTGGGCGGCGGCGACTTGGTCGAGCAGGTGGGTGCCGGCTGCCGAGTCCTGGACGCCGGCCGCGGTGACCAGCACCGCGAGCAACAGGCCGAGCGCGTCCGTGACGATGCTCCGCTCGCGCCCCACGATCTTCTTGCCCGCGTCCGTGCCCTGACTCGTGACGGGCACGCTGGTGGAGGTCTTGACGCTCTGCGCGTCGATCACGCAGGCCGACGGGCTCGCGTTTCAGCCCTCCTGTCGGCGTACCAGCTCACGCAGCAGGCCGTTGAGCTGGACGAAGATGCCGTCCTTCTGCCATTTGGCGAAGTAGCCGTAGACCGTGTTCCAGTGGGGGAATTCGTGCGGCAGGTAGCGCCACTGCACGCCGGTGCGGTCGATGTACAAGATCGCTTTCATGATCTCGCGCAGGTCGTCACCTGGACGTACCGCCCGCGCGGACACGCGCCCAGGCGCGCGCCCGTACCCGTGGAGGCACGACCGTGAAACGGGCGTCCTGGGATGAGACAGGCACAAGCCGCCTCCCACCCCCGGCGAGACACCATCCGACCCCTACAGCTCAACCACATCAGGCGCCGCACCAGCACCGCACCACGGCAATCATCAAACGTGGAGGAACTGAAACTTCACCGATGAAAACGACTTCTAAGAGGTCGTTTTCATCTCTAAGGCCCTGGTGCCTCCGGATTTGCGTGGTGCGAGGCTGCGGTGCTGATGCGGTCGTCGGGGTGGACCTGACGCCCGATCAAGCAGCAAACGCGGTAGAACGAAACGACTGCCCGAAGTGCGAAGCCCTCGCCGGGAGCCCGTGCCGCACCCGCGGCGGGAAGACCGCGACGAAGTACCACACCCCGCGCTTCATCCTCGTCCCCGCCCTCCGCGAGGAGCTGGAGACCCTCGTTCCCGAGGACCGCGGCCCGGGGCGGCCGTGGAAACCGGGCCCGCCCGTCGAGCAGACCCCGGCGGCGCCGGCCGCGAAACCGATCCGGATCGGGTACGCCCGCTGTTCGACCGCGCAGCAGGAACTCCAGTCCCAGCTCGACGCCCTCGCCCTCGCCCACTGCAAGACGGTCTTCTCCGAGAAGATCTCCACCCGGGTGAAGACGCGGCCGGAGCTGGAGAAGGCGCTCAAGCTGGCGTACGACATCAAGGAGGCCGCCCCCGACCAGGAGGTCATCCTCACCGTCCACGAGCTCAAGCGGCTGGCCCGCAACGCCGCCGAGCTGATGACGCTGTCCGGCCAGCTCTAGACCGCCGGCGTCCAGCTCGAACTCTTCACCGGCCCGCTCACCGGCATCTACGACCCCAACGGCATGGGAGCAATGTTCTTCGCCGTCCTGGCCGCCGCCGCCCAGATCGAGCGCAACTACATCCGGGAGAAGACCCTGGAAGGCCAGCACGCCGCCGCCGCGAAGGGCAACCACGGCGGGCGGCCGAAGGTCATCGACGAGGACTCCCTCCTCTTCGCCCGCGCGCTCAAAGACCGCGGCGTGCCCGTGCCGGAGATCGCGAAGAAACTGACCATCAAGACCGGCAAGAACGCGGGCAAGTCGCCGTCGGTCGCCTCGCTGTACCGGGCACTCGCCGAAGCCGACGAGCAGGACGCACGGGCCGAGGCGGAGATCATCAGCCCGCGGAGGCCAGTCCGCGCCCGGATCACCGGACCGGGCAGCGGCACCGCGATCCCATGGGGCGGGAGAGCTCACCGGAACTTCACGGCCGACCCGGCCAGGCGGGTGTCGGCGGCGACGTCGCGCCCGCCCGGCGGGCACCGCCTATGGGTGAGGCCGTGCAAATGCTGCGCGACAGCCGGCCACTCACACCTCACACACCACATGCACCGCGCGGAAGTGTCACGCTTCCGGTTCTACCTCAAATCCCCATCTCCACCCGTCGAGGGCAATGCGGGGGCGGCCTGCGGCTGACGTCCAGGTGAACACGTAACCCGGACAAACCCGTCTCCTGCCACAGCCGCGTAACAGCGGTCGCACAGGGGACAACTCCCGCCCCACCCCGCCGGTCGAACCTGGTGTGTCGCACACCTGCGCTGCGGCGGAACCGGTGCCGCCCGGCGCGACTCCTCTAGTCCCAACAAAAGTTGGAGTTGACCCGTGCCCAGGAAGTCCCTGCCGACGCGGCTTGCCGCCACCGCCGCGCTCCTGCTCGCCGCAGGCGCCCTGTCCGCGCCCGCCGCCTCAGCGAAGCCCTCGGACGCTTCCCCAGGCGACGCTTACGTGCTGACCGTGAGCACCAACCCGACCAGTACCGACTACGACAACCGCAAGGTCGACGTCACCGGTACCGTCACCAAGGCCGACGGCACCCCGGCGCCCAACATCCCCGTCACCATCCAGGAGGTCGTCCTCTTCACCACCTGGAATCCGTGGGGCGACCCGATCGACCCCAACTACTACGAGCCGCGCGACCTGGGCACGCCGGTCACCGACGCCAACGGGAGGTTCACCATCCCCGACGTCGACATCGACCACGTGAGCGGCGGCAGCCTGCTCAATGTCCAGCACGGGGTGCAGATCACGGCCCTCTACGACGAGGACGGCGACCTCAACACCCCGCAAGACGGCTACTACGCAGACACCACCGTGGCTGCCAACGCCAAGCCCAGCTCCGTCAGTTACCAGGTCAACAAGAAGAAGGTGAAGGCGGGCGACACCCTCACCGTCCAGGGCAAGGTCAGGCTCCCCAAAGGGGTCGAGCCCGGGGGCACCGAGGTCTTCCTGCAGACCTACTGGGAGAACGAGTACCACGTGAAGACCACCGTCGAGGACGACGGCTTCTTCGTGCTGTCCGTGCGCGTCTCGCGCGAGGACGATACGTTCAAGCTGCGCACGGCTCCGACGGACCTCTACGTGGCGGGAGCGGACCAGCCGCTCCCGATCACCAACACCTCACTCCCTCGCACGTAGCCCTCCGGACGACGGGACTTCGGGCCCAAGGGGGCCGTAGCCCCGGGAGAAGGGGGCCCGTGGGTCCCAGCGACGGGTCACCCTCGCGCGAGCGGCTCCACCAGGGATCAGCAGCGGATGGGGACATGCTTTGGATTCTTGTCCGTACCGTCTTGCCTGCGTGGTGCCTGGCCACGCAGGTCACTGGGTTAGCTGTATCAGCCCACAGGCAGTCGGCCGATCAGGCGATGCAGAACTTGCAGCACCGGAACTGGCCCGATGAGAAGCCGCAGAGCCTGTTCGGGGCTCAATAGAGACTGGCTGCGCCGTCCCCTCGCCTTCCCCACCGGTGAGTCAGCCTGAACAGAAGCACTTGACAGGGAACACAACCCATGCCCAGGAGCAGGACCGCCAGAACCTGATCGGCGGGGCCCGCAGCCACGGCCGCCCGGTAGTCGCCCTCCTCACCGATACCAATCTCGCCGTAGCCCAGGCCCGCAACGCGGCCCGCCCCGACAACCTCCGGGTGCCGACGGCCGCGGTGGAGCAGCAGCACTCCCTGCTGACCGCGGCCCTCCCGACGCTGGCCGACGAGGTGGACGCGGTGGTCCACGCTCGGGATCTGCCGGTCCTGGCTTGCTCCCTCCTGCGGCTGGCCGAGGAGGACGGCGACCACGAGGACCTCGCCGAGGTCCGACGCGTCTTCGGACAGGCGGCCTCGCTGTTCGAATGGAACCCCGCCGACGGTGGTCATCGCACCAGGACGTTCGCTGCTGGTGGGCAGGAGATCTCGGTGCGGTGGGTCGACGATGGTGACCCTTTCGACGCGCGGTTCGAGGCCCGCGTCCCCTGCGCCACTACACCTGGCTGCCCTGGGGCTGCGTGGACCGTCGTCCACTCCACCGCCGACCTCGCGCGCGCTCACACCGGCATGCCCGTTGACGAGGTCATGTGCGACTGCTGCGACAGCTGATCCACACCAGCCCTGGACCAGGCACGCACGTCCCGACCAGGCCCACCGATGACCACGGAGAATCCTCCAGTGCTCAGCAGTCCCGTGTTCGTGACCGGCATGGTGATCGACCCGGACCTTCCGAAAGAGACGCAGGACCTGATCGAATCCGCGGAGTGGAAAGCAGGAGTCATGAGCCGTCGAACGTGGCAGGACGCCTCGCGTCACCACAGCACGGTGCCGATCACCGTGCCGATCCCCACGCCCAGCAGGACCAGCAGCACCGGCAGGCCCACCGCCGTGCGCCGCAGCGCCGTACGGAACGCCCAGGGGATCTCCCGTACGTCCCTGCCTTCCTGCTCGAACACCGCGTCGTACGTCCGCCAGGTCCTGCGCCGCACGTACCACGTCAGCCAGCGGACCCACCGCTTGTCGCCCCTTTCCAGCTCCGACTTCTCCTTGGCGATGGCGGGGCGGCTGATGTGCAGCACCTTGCCCCAGGTGCGGGCCGCGGCGCCGGAGGGCCCGGGCGCCGCACCGTCGCGCGGGCCGCTCAGCAGCCGGAGTACGGACTTGATGGCGCCCTTCAGGGAGTCCTTGCCCTCCTTCGTCTGGAGCAGCTCGCGGTCGGTGCCCTTCAGCCGGTTGAGATGGTCCTCCATCCATTGCCGGGGGCTGTGCTCCGACTCCTCGGGCGCCTCGGCGTGCAGGATCGCCTCCTGGAGCCGCACCTGGAGGGCGCGCAGCTCGTCGGCGTCCGCGATGACGTCCGATGCGAGAACGGATAGCAGGTTGTGGGCGGCGTCCAGCCGGCCCCAGGCGAAGTCGGACCGCCGCCACTCCTTGTCGACGAAGGCGCCGAAGTGCTGGAAGCGGATGCCGTAGAGCTTGCGGTCACCCAGGTCGGCGAACCGGTCCTCGTGGAAGAGCCGGCTGATGGTGTCCGGCCCCAGCCTCAGGAACTCAAAAGCCGGGGTGGGTGATTCGATGACCTTCGGCGGCGGGGCGTAGACGCCGGTGAGGACCTCCACGGCCAGGCAGTCCCGGACCGCCTGCGCGGCCGTGGCCTCCTCGTCCCTCTGGGCGATCAGCTCGGCCTCGCGCAGCGCCCGCGCATAGCTGTCGCTCGCCTGTCTCACGATCGCGCCGATCTGCGCGGGGACGTCCAGATCGATGAACACCTGGTGGATCAGGTCGGACAGATAGCAGTCGGAGAACAGGGCACCGGGGTGGTGCCGGAGCAGTAGCTCTTCCCGGACAGCCTCCGTCACCGCGATGGCGCGGCGCAGCTGCCGGCTCACATCAGAGGCGCCCGCGATCAGCGCCGCCCGCTGGGCCTTCTTGTCCGCGACCTTGTGGTGCGTCAGCCGCTGGTGGAGGTGGTGGCTGAGGATCTCGCACAGCCGCTGCGCGGGGATCAGGCCCCAGGACCACTGCTCCAGGTTCGGGTCGGTCAGCTCCTTCTCTGTCCGGTACCGGGGGGACCAGTTCGGCTCGGTGGTCAGGACTTTGGTGAGAGTGTCGGTGTCCGCCTCTGGCATGGCGACGAGTGAGGTCACCGTACCGGCGTCGGCGAGCCGCTTGCGGGTCTCCCACAGCACGGCACCGGCCCGGCTGAGCCGGTACTCGTCCAGCAGCTTGGCGGCCGACGCGCAGACGTGGTCGCGCAGCGTTTCGCCGTACACCTCGTGCTCCGGGGTGTCTGGCAGGGTCTCCCGTTGGATCCGCTCGAACAGCTCTTGCTGGGTGTCGCGGATGCTGGAGCCCAGCCGGCTGCTCAGGTCCTGGGTGCCGGTGCGGAAGTCGGCCTCCCGCGGGTACTGGACGGCGCTCAGCGCGGTGGTCAGGAAGGAGATGTCGCTACAGGTGGCGTGGCCGATCTTCTCCTGCAGCCGCTGCCCCGCGGACGGGACGACGTACACCACGATGCGCCGCACCGGCTTGTTTAGCCGCCGCTTGGTGATCCACTCCAGGACCGGGCCGAACGGCGCGTTGTTGAGCACCCCGCCGTCGACGACACAGCTGGCAGGGTCGTCGAAGACCGGGCTGGGCTGCTCCCGGTGCCCCATCATCGGCTGTTCGCTGACCGGTGCGAACGCCACGGGGAAGCCGGCGCTGGCCCGCGCGGCCTGGGCCAGCGCGGCGTTGTTGGTCAGCGCGAAGTCGGCCCGTACATCCTTGACGAACTCCCACGCCCCGTTGCCGTCCTTGCGGTACGCCTCCCCGTAGCGGTCGTGCTGGAAGTGGTACACCCGCCGGTGGTCGCGGACGTGGAACTCGCTCCCGAAGGCGTCGCTGTACGACCGGGACCGTCCGTCCAGCGCGGTGGCCGTCATGAACAGGGACACTGGTTCGTCGGGTCCGTCGCCGTCGGAGATCCGGCCCAGCTCCTCCTTGATCTTCCCGGCGAAGTAGTCCCCGTCCAGCAGGCTCTGCCGGGACGGCGGCGCCAGCAGCTCGTCCAGCGACGCCGACTCCTCCCACACCTGGCGCAGCTTGGGCAGATTCGCCCGGCGGCCGAGCGCGGTGGCCAGCAGCATCCCGTTGAGCCCGCCCGCCGACGTCCCCGCCACGGTGTCGATCACCACCCGGGAACTGGCCCGGACGGCGACCTGCCGCCAGATGTCGAACACCTTCCGCTCACGGTCGTCCAGCCCTTCCCCGCCGTCCTTCCGGCGGGAGGCGCGGCGCAGCAGGTCCAGCTCATGGGTGACGCCGGCCATCCACACGGCCAGGCTGACCCCGCCGTTCAGCACGAGCGCGAGCCGGACCTCCTGCTTGCTGTCGTCGACGGGGGCATCGGCGGGCCCGGCTGACAGACTGGCATCCTGGGGTTCCCTCACATCGGCAACGTACGTCCGCCCGGCGGCCCAGGCACGCGGGGATCCGCCGCACGGATTTGGTCCCCAAGGCGGGTGACCGCGGGCGTCGTCTCTCACACCGGCTTCTGGCATGATCCAGGTGACCCGTGAGCGCGTAGGGAGTAGGCGCGGACGCCAGTGACTGGATCTCCGTCGGGTCGGGTGGTGTGGCTCTGCTGGCGGCAGGTATCGCGTTCTGGCAGGCCAGGACCGCGGCCGACTCCGCGAAGCACGCCGACCGCCAGGCTCAGGCGGCCGAGGATCAGGTGCGTATCGCCAGGGAGCAGACTCAGCAAGCCGAGCGCGTCCACCGCGAACAATTGGCGCTTGCTGAGCGGGCGCACCGGGAGCAGAGCGAACCGTACGTGGTCGTGGACATCGGGCCCGATCAGCCTGGCTCCAGCCTGCTCGTTCTGAGCATCCACAACATCGGACCCACCGTGGCCCGTGACGTACGGATCCGGGTTACCCCCGCCCTAGAATCCAGCCACGCCAACCTGACCCCTCGCTTGGCAAGCGCTGTGTCTCGGACCATTCCGATGCTGCCGCCGAACCGCCGCCTCGTGTACGCATTCGACGGTCCCCAGCGGTGGAGTGCCAACCTGCCCATGCGCTACGACTTCACCGTGGATGCCCACGGCCCGCAGGGCGCAGTTGAGACGCTCACCTACACCGTGGACCTGGAGGTGCTGGCCGGGTATCTGGTCGGAGAGCGTCCGCTGAAGCGCATCGAGGAGCACCTGGGCGATATCGGTGCTGGCCTGGATACGCTGGCTGGCGCGTACGAGAAGGCCAACTCTGAAGTCATCCGAGCCCATCGCGAGCGGGTGATCGAGGAGACGCGTCGTCAGGCCGAAGGCCACACGGGCCCATAGCGCTCGTCCACTGGAGCACGACCGCACGCACGGCAGCACCCGGGGCCTGGTGCCTGCCGCCCACGCCCGGTGGGACGGCGACGTGCGAGGCTACGTCCGCCAGGAGCACGCCGTGCTCGTACGCGACGAGGACGACCAGGAGCAGCCCCATGGCTGACGTGCAGATGAGCCCGAAGTCCGCGCCCTTCTTGGGCCCGAGGGCGCCGCCCGCGCCACCGAGGTCTCCCTGACAGACGGCAGGTGCGTGGAGTGCCAGCAGCCGCTGGACCCGCACGGCGTGACGAACATGGTGGTGGGCACCAACGGCCAGATCCAGAAGTTCGTCTACGTCCACGACCGATCCGGCCCGTCCGGGGTGCGCCAGCTTCCCACCGACTACCAGCTGCCCCCGGCGACGCCGATATGACGATGACCGCCGCGGTGCTCGACCACGGCGGTGCCGACCTGCCGGTCCTGGTCGCCGAAGTCGTCGAAGTCGTCGAAGTCGTCGAAGTCGTCGAAGTCGTCGAAGTCGTCGAAGTCGTCGACAAGGCGTACACCTTCGACACCCTGGCAGCGACCTGGTCAACCTGATGACCTCCCACCTGCTCGGCCAGGGCTTCACTCTGATCAGCCGCATCCGGCAAGCCCCCGCCCACCGTCGCCGAATGGCTCGGCGTACTGCTGCTCGACCACGGCCCCGCTGGCGAGGACGGCCTGCTTGTCCTCGAACCCGGCGGCGCGATTCTCTTCCGGGGCATCGTCGATCTCCCGCCCGGCTGGCTGCAGCAGGTCGCCCGCTACGGCTGGGCCGTGCTCTCGGCAACCTGGGCCTCGGCGAACTGCGGCACGACGGCAAGGCCGTCACCAAGGCAATGCGCACGGCCGCTCAGGCCGGGCAGCTGGTCGGCGCCCGCATCGCTGTCGGCACGCCACCGCCCACCGCGGCGTAGCCCCGCCGCCACGGCCCTTGCGGAGTATCAGAGTCGAGGCTGTCTGCTGAGAAAGCAGCCACGGCACCAGCACTCCGTGCCTTGCATGGTGCGTCTGAGTGATCGTCGTCCATGAGACGTGTTGGCGAGGGTGTCGATGTTCGGGTGGCGCTTGCGGCGGTGAGCGCGCTCACGCTGTTCGTGTTGGCGGTGTGGCGTGTCCCGTGGTGGCTCGATGACCACTACCTGACGAGTGCGCTGACACCAGCGCAGGCAACAACCGTGTCGGGACTGCGTACAGCCCTGGTGGCATTGGGGCTGGCGCTCTGGCAGTCGCTGGCCTTTTCTACACGCACCACACTCTGCAGCAGACCCGAGAAGGGCACATCACCGACCGCTTCACCAAGGCAGTCGAGCAGCTTGGCTCCACCGTGGTCGAGGTTCGTCTGGGCGGGATCTACGCCTTGGAGAGGATCATGCGTGACTCAGCCAAGGACCATGCGACCGTAGTGGAGTGCTGGCCGCGTTCGCCCGGGAACGTGCGAGGAGTAAGCCAAGGCCCACAGCACCCAATCCGCCTGCGGAGCCTGCTGAAGACCGTCGGGTCTCGCAGCCCGCCCAGGAAGCGGTCACACCCGCCGCAGACGTACAAGCCGCATTAACCGTGCTCGGCCGACGTCCCATGCGCCACGAGCCCTTCAACCTTGACCTTGCCAGCACCCACCTGCAGAGCGCACGCCTGCGCAGCGCGCATCTGGAGCGCGCGATGCTGAACGGCGCCCAGCTGAAAGGCGCGAGCTTGGGCGGCGCTCACTTGAAGCATGCGCACCTAGCTGAAGCCTGCTTGGAGGGTGCGAGCTTGCGCGGTGCCAAGCTGCAAGGCGCGACCCTAGAGGGCGCCAACCTGAAGGGCGCAGACCTACAAGGGGCCGACATGAAGGACGCACTCCTGGACGGCGCCAACCTGCGGGGTACCGACTTCAGGAGTGCCTTGGGACTAACGGTGGACCAGATCGTGTCAGCTGAGCCTTCAAGCACAACCCAGCTACCTGCGGAACTAGCGGCGGATGAACGGGTACAGGAGCGAATCAGGCAAGAGGAGCAAGAAGTGCTACCCCGACACAGGCAGGCCTGATGATCGCTGAAAGTGAGGGCGCTTGCACATTCAATCTTCCGGTAACACGCGCCGAAAGAACAAGGAGCAGCCCCTGACCTGCGGGTACTCCTGTGCTCGCCACCGGACTGTGGTGCTGGCAGCCGCCGAGGCACTGCGGGCCGCCGCCGAGGTCGGGCAGCTGGTCGGAGCCCGCATCGCCGTCGGCACACCGCTGTCCGCTGTGTCCGACGACCGGGGCGTTCCCTCACAGGCTGGACACGGCGATCTTGCGTCGACCTGCGCACATGACGGGGTCACACCGTGCCGCTTCACCTGCGTACCGGGGGATCTGATCCGATCCGCCGGGTTCTCTCGGAGGCGAGTAAGCCGCAGGCGGACAACTGGTCATCCGCCCAACCTTGTGGAGCCCGACCGCGGAGTCCGGCTTGGTCTAGATGCCGAGCTCCGTGTCCGGGCGGCAGAACGGGCATGGCTCGACGCCCTCCGTCAGGGCGCGGCGAGCCTGGTCCCGGCTGATCGACTTTCCGGATCCCATCGGGCAGTCACCGTGGTGGACACCGACGGGCAGCTTGTCCCGAGTTCGCGCGTACTGGATGGTCCACTCCGGTCGAGGTGGCGGCGTGGCTGGCGGGTGGCTTGCCCGCTCCTCCTGCTCCAGGTCACGAATGGTGGCGCGCAGACGGGTCAGCTGCCAGGCCAGGTACTCCTCCGCGATGCGGAGGCGGTCGAGACGAGACAGCTTATCGAGCGCGTGTTCGAGCGTAGCTCTGGCGGAGGCCGACGGTCCGATTAGCGGGCGCCCCGGGGCAACGGCTCTTGCCCCCCTGACCGCCTGAGCCACACACAGCCACCGGCGAGAACGGGAGCATCCTTGACTGCGCTCCACACGAAGGAGGAAGGTGATCTCGCCCCCTTGGGCGGTCAGGGATGGAGGGTGAGATCACCCCCATCCCTGTAGTGGGTGGTCCAGCAGCATGACCACCCGCGGACGGTCTGGGTCTGAGGGGGTGAGATCACCTCCCGGCACGACGAGACGGCACCCATGGTGGTGGGCTAGCTGGGGGGAACATCCCCCCGCCGGGCAGGCGGTCGGGGTAGCGATGCCCACGTGCCGCGGCGGCGGGACGACGCCGGTGACAGAAACCGTTCGGGTGCTAGTAGGGCTTGGTCAGGTTGGTGCGGGGTCGGGGATGTCGCGGTGACAGGTGGGGCAGGCGCCGGTCCAGAGTGCGAGGAGGAACTGCACTTCGCGGATGACCCGGTAAAGACTCAGGCCGACGCCGTCTCTTTTGGGTACCGGGCCAGCCGTTGCAGGGTGCAGAAGGCGTGGGCGACCGAAACGAGGGTGACGTGGTGGTGCCAGCCGGGCCAGGTGCGGCCCTCGAAGTGGGCCAGGCCCAGCGCCTGTTTCATCTCGCGGTAGTCGTTCTCAATGCGCCACCTGAGCTTCGCGTTGCGGACGAGGGTGGCCAGCGGGGTGTTCTCGGGCAGGTTGGACAGCCAGAACTGCACGGGCTCGTCCTTGGCTGCGGGCCATTCGGCCAGCAGCCATCGCGCCGGCAGCTCGGCACCGGGGGTGGCTTTGCGGATCTCGCGTCCGGCGGGCCGGATCCGCAGGGCCACGAAGCGGGAGTACATGCGCTTCAGTCCGCTGCGGCCGCTGCCCGGCCGCGAGCCCTCCCGCCACTGCACCGGCCGGGCGGCGCGTTTGCCGACCGCGATGACCAGACTCTTCACGGTCTGTGCCGGCTCGGGGTAGGCCGGCACCGGTCGTCGCCCCCGGCCGGTGTAGGCCGGGGTGCACGGCCGGGCGCCCTCGGGCTGGGCAGTGGTCGTGGTGGAGATGCCGATTCGCAGTTCAGCGTGCTCACTCTTTTGGGCGACGAGAGCCGGTTGTGCCCACCCTCTTTGCTGGGCGCCCAGACGCTGCCGCCCCCCTCCTCACCCGCTGCGGCACTGCGGTGAGGAAGCCCAGGACGAGCGGGCTCGCGACGGCGCGGCACTCCTCGAAGTAGGCGTGCCGCGCTCCGGGAATCATGTGAAGCCGGGCGCCGGGGATGTGGTTCGCGAGCAGGGGGGCGTTGGCGGCGGGGTTGAGCAGGTCGTCGGCGCCGTGCACGACCAGAGTGGGTGCGCTGATGCCGGGCAGAAGCTGCCACGCGTCATGCTGGTTGCTGGCCGCCAGATGGCGACGTTGGGCGTAGGCGGGCATTCCCGGGTCGCCGAGTGTCTGGTGCGGGCCGGGGTGGGCAGCCAGCCAGGCCGGGGTGTACATCAGCTCCACGAGGGCCTGCCGCGCCGCACCCGGTTGTGTCTGCGCCAGCGACCTGCGCACGTCGTTGGTGCGTTCAACGGCGTGCGGGCCGCCGGGCGACGTGCAGCCGAGCACCAGGGCGCGCACCCGGTGCGGATGGCGGGCCGCGAGCTGCTGGGCCACGCGTCCGCCCATGGACGTGCCGTAGACGTCGGCCCGGTCGACACCCAGGTCGTCGAGCACCGCGATCACGTCTAGCGCGAAAAGCTCTGTGCTGTAAGGCTTGTCGGGCTTGTCGCTCTCCCCCGTACCGCGGTAGTCGAGCGTGATGGTGCTGCGATGGGCATGGAAATCATCGCGCACCCCGTCCCACCAGTGATGGTTGTTCGCCTGACCCGCCAGCAGAACCAACGGCGCCCCCTCACCCTGGACCTGATAGGCGATACCAACCCCGTCGGGCGTCGTCGTGTGCGGCATGCAGATCGTCACTCCTCATGATCAGGATTCAGCGCGCGTGGTGACTCCGGGACACCCGGCAGACCCTGGCCGGCCGCAAGCGTCCGTCATCCAGTACTGCAAGGACTGTATGACCCGCGTGTTCACCTCAGTGCTTCACTTCTCCATGCCGCCTGCGGAGCAACTGAGGAGTGAACCGGCCGATGCAGCCACCACAGCACCGTCTGCTCCGGCACGATGACCGCCCCCGATCGCAGCCGGGACATGTACGAGCGACACATGGACGACCCGCAGGTCGGACAGCTCCAGCGGCTCCGCGATATCACCGGCGAACAGCTCGCGGCGTACCCGTTCCGCAGTGTGCTGACGGCACCTGAGGAAATGACACGACCGTGAGACAGAGCCTCCGTCCAAGTCGTGAGATAACCGGAGAAGCCGCAGGCCCCAGACCCGCTCTATGCCGCGAGCCGCGAGATCCTACAGTAGGTGCAGGGTCTCAGATTTCGTGGCACAGTCTCAGCCGCGATGGCACAACGGTGGCACTTAGAGGGCGCGCAGATAGGCGCGGCGGTGGTATCCCGACAGCAGAACAGGCGCGGGTCTTGGCGATCATGGAGTTGCGACGCTCTGTGATCACCGGGGAGACCTGTGGCCGTACTTCCGTCATGGCTGACTGAACCGCTCTGGGGCCAATTCGCCGCCCTGCTGCCCGAGCGACCGACCTACGCGGCGACTCATCCGCTGGGCTGCCACCGCCCACGCATCACCGACCGGGTCGTCTTCGACAAGATGCTGCAGCTCCTGCGATTCGGCTGCTCCTACCAGGCAATCGCCGACACGACCTGCTCGGCCACCACGATCCGCAATCGCCGCGACGAGTGGATCCGGCTCGGCGTCTTCGCCAAACTCAAGCAGATCGCACTGGAGTCCTACGACCGGATCGTCGGCCTCGTCCTCGACCAGATCGCCGTCGACGGCTCGATCACCAAAGCCCCCGGCGGCGGCGAGGTCGCAGGACGGTCGCCGGTCGATCGCGGTAAACAGGGCCTGAAGCACTCGGGCATGACGGACGGCTATGGAATCCCGCTGGGTCGCGTGCTGGCCGGAGCGAACCGTCACGACTCCCCGCTGCTCGCCCCGACCCTGGACCGCCTGGACGATCTGGGACCGCTGCCCGACGACATCACGGTGCACCTGGACGCCGGCTACGACTCGGACAAGATCCGTGCCCTGCTCGACGAACGCGGCCTGCACGGCCGCATCGCGCGCAAGGGCGAGGAGGCGCCGATCCAGGCAAGTCAGAGGTGGCACGTCGAACGCACCCACGCCTGGCAGAACGCTTTCCACCGCCTCGCCCGCTGCTACGAGCGCCGCGCCTCCGTCATCGATGCCTTCTTCGACCTCACCGACACCATCATCACGGTACGTAGCCTGATCCATCGGGCATGGACGACCCACGATGGGACGAACGCCCGAACCGCCGCCCGTGACCAGACGCCAGCTCTTGGGCGAAACCGACCATCAGCCAGCCCGATGCGCTCGCGGTATCGCTCCGACTCGGGGGTGTTCCCGGCCCTGACATCGGGCCGACTTCCGTCCTTTCCCGGGGTGGTGCCACCCTGGCAAAACCTTGCCAGGGCCGCTCACTGGTTCAGGAGTTCAGCGAAGCGGTCCAGCGCACGATCGGTGCGGTGGCGGTCGCCGGTGGCTGTGAGATCGAACAGCAGACCCCGGACAACGGCCATGACCAACGTGGGCGTGACGGTGTCGTCAGGACCGGTGGAGACGTCGCGGAAGGTGGCGCCGAGCGTGTCGAACCAGTCCGTGATCGCCTCGCCCTGGTCGGGGTAGGTCTCGGGGTGAACCAGTCCGTCGGCGTGCACCTCGAAGAACAGCCGGACGAACGGCGCACGTTCGTCTGCGCTGATCCACGCCCAGATGCCACGCAGCCGCTCTTGCACAGAGCCCGTCTTTGGCGGAAGGTGCTCGGCCAGGCGCACAGCACCTCCGGCACTTGGCCGGCACGCCCGGGGCTGCTCCGTAAATGATCTTCCGCCCAGTCGAGGTGCGGTCCGGTGCCAGCGGACCCGTGGCCGGATCTCGGGGATCTTGTTAACCGCCTCCCCCGACCTGAACCACCACGGTGCCTACGGGGTAGGCGCCGCCTCGTCCGAGGGCCGCACCGCCAACGCCATCGCCAACCGCCTCGTCCCGGCCGCCTTCACATCGACGAGATCCGCCAGGCACGCCCAGTAGAGGTGATGACCTCGGGGGGTTCGTTACAAAACCGCGTGGCCCAGCACCACCGTGGCCACCTCCTCGGGGCCGTCCTCCGGGAGAATATTCGCCCGGACGAATGTGAGAGGCTCCCCGCACAGTCCAAGCAGTGCCATGTGGTCCAACGAGCAGATTTGGTGCATCCGAGTGACTTGGTGCTGGATGGGGCGAGCCGACGAGGGGTAGGGGGTGCCACCGCGCTTCGGGCTGCTCGTTCTGCTCGCGGTGGGCACGGCCGGCGGCTGTGACCTTCGCGCCGTTTCCGGCACGCTCTCGGCCTGGTGTGGCCCGCGCAGCACGCTGGGATGTGCACCGGGCTGTCCCGGCTGACCGAGGCGGGGAGTGCTGGGCGGTTTTGAAGGGCCGGTGGGGATGCGGATAGCGGTGCTCGGGCCAGTCCGGGCGTTCACCGACGACGGGGCGCCGATCGACATCGCGGGTGTCAGGCTGCGTATGTTGCTGGGCCAGATGGCGCTGGCCACGGGCGAGGGGGTGTCGTCCGACTCGCTCATCGACGGCCTTTGGGGCGCGCATCCGCCTGCAGAAGCGGTCAACGCGTTGCATGCGCTGGTGTATCGGCTGCGGAAGGCCCTGAGCGGCACCGGGACCCTGGAGTCGGTCGCGGTGGGCTACCGGCTTGCCGTGCCGGCGGAGAACGTGGACGCGCATCGGTTCGAGGAGCTGGCCGCACGGGGCAGGCGGGAACTCGCCGCGGGCATGCCGCAGGAGGCTGCGGCCCTGCTCGGCGAGGCACTCGCGCTGTGGCGGGGGCCCGCGCTCGCCGACGTGCTCGGGGCCCCGTTCGCCGGCACGGCCGGCGCGCGGCTGGAGGAACTGCGCACCGCGGCCCTCGAAGACCGCTTCGAAGCGGAGCTGCGGCTCGGCCAGCACGCCGAGATCCTGGCCGACCTGGAGGCGGCGTCCGCGGATCATCCGCTGCGGGAACGGCTGGCCGCGCTGCGCATGCGCGCGCTGCATGCGGCCGGCCGCCAGTCCGATGCGCTGGCCGTGTACGAGGAGGTTCGCGGCAGGCTTGCTGACGAGCTCGGCGTCGATCCCTCGGCCGAAGTCCAGGAGACCCATCTGGCCGTGCTGCGCGGAGGGCCGGCTCGGCCCGCGGCGCGATCCGAGGTGGCGCCGGGCCGTCTGCCGGCGCGGCTGACCGCGTTCGTCGGCCGGGACAGCGAGCTGACCTTGCTCGCCGAGCTGATGGATGCCTCCCGGCTGGTCACTGTCGTCGGCCCCGGGGGTGTGGGCAAGACCCGGCTGGCCGTGGAGGCGGCGTCCCGGCATCGGGCCTATCGGCATGGCCGGTTGTGGCTTGTTGTGTTGGTCGGGGTGGGCAGCCCCGGTGGAGTTGCCGACGCGGTCCTCGGCGCGCTCAGCACGTCCAACGGCCGGCCCTCCGGTGTCGGTCAGGTCGAGCCGCTGGATCGGGTGGTCGAGTTGCTCGGCGCGGGCGAGGCCGTGCTCGTCTTGGACAACTGCGAGCATGTCGTCGGGGCCGTTGCAGAGTTCGCCGGTCAATTGCTGGAGCGTCGGCCGCACTTGACCATCCTCGCCACCAGCAGGGAGTCGCTGGAGGTCATGGGTGAGGCGCTCTGCCGCCTCGGCCCGCTCGACCTGCCTCAGGAGAACGCGGATGCGAGCGGAGCTGCCGAGTCGGCCGCGGTACGGCTGTTCGTCGACCGGGCGGTAGCTGTACGGCCCGGTTTCGAGCTCGACGAGTCCACCGTGGGCCCGGTGGGGGAGGTGGTACGGCGGCTGGACGGGTTGCCGCTCGCCTTGGAGCTGGCCGCGGCTCGGCTGCGGTCGATGAGCGCCGATCAGATCGCGCGGCGGCTCGACGACCGGTTCCGGCTGCTGTCCACGGGCAACAGGGCGGCGCAGGCGCGCCAGCGCACCCTGCACGCGGTGATCGAGTGGAGCTGGGACCTGCTGACCGACCAGGAGAGGGCGCTGGCACGGCGAATGTCGGTGTTTCCCACCAGATTCGGTGACGCCGCGGTCGAGGCAGTGTGTTCGGATGAGCGGACACTGCCGGCTGGCGACGTCATCTACGTTCTCGGTTCGCTGGTCGACAAGTCCATTGTGGAGCAGGCCGGGAACGGCTACCGGATGCTGGAGACCATTCGCGCGTATGCCGCCGACAAGCTGCTGAACGCCGTTGAACGCGAGTCGGTACAGGACCGGTTCACACGGCACTTTGCCACGTTGGCCGAGGAACACGAACCGCGGCTGCGTTCCGGTCAACAGCAGGAATCACTGGAGCTCTTCGCGGCCGAGTACGACAACCTGGTGTTCGCGCTGCGGGCAGCCATCGACGGCCAGGACGCGGATACCGCGATCCGGCTCCTCGGTCCGCTCTACTGGTACTGGAACACGCTGCGGTATGACACGCGGGCCGAAACCTTCGTAGCGGGGGTGTTGGAGTTCGGCGACGCGTTACCCGAGGACGCCCGGGCCGCCTTCACCGCGCTCCACCTCCTGGCCGGCGCCGGCGGGCCGACCCTCGACGCCGAGCGGGTGCGCGCCGTGCTCGAAGACTGCGCGCACACCGGCGCGCTGGAGCGTTATCCGATGGTGCTGCTGGTGACGCTTCCGATGGGCCACCTGCTCGGCCTGGATGAGCTGGTCGAACGCCGGATGCGCGAGGTGCGCAGCCGCCCGGACCGGTGGGCCACCGCCTGCACGTACATGGTGGATGCCTTCATACGTCACGATCGCGGCGACTGGGAGGGCAGCGTGAGGGCGCTGGCGCACGCGTTGCGCGAGTTCGAACAGACGGGCGACCGCCTGTGGACGGCGATGGCGCTGGCAGGCGTGGCACACGTCCACTCCATCCAGGGCGATCACGAGAAGGCGATCGCCGCCTACCAGCGGAGCATCGCACTCGCTCCGCAGGACGAGATCCCCTATCGGCTGGGGCTCGCCACCGAGCGGATGCGCGGCGGCGACCTGGAGGGCGCCCGGCGCGACATCAACGCGGCCGAGCGGGCGGCCTGGGACCGCGGCGGGCGACTTATGGAGAGCGAAGTCCTGGTCGCCCTGGCCGATCTGTACCTCCGTTCCGGCGAGCCGGAACGGTCCGACCAAGCGCTCGACCGGATGGCGGCCCTCGCCCGCGAGACATCATCCCTGTCCGACGAGGCGATTGAGGACCGGATCGCGTCAGCGAGGATGGCGAACCTCCTGGCGGCCGGCGACACCGTACGGGCGCGCGAACTGCTGCCCAGGACCATCCGCGCGGCGTTCGCCCACCGGGACATCGCACCGGCCGCCCAGCACCTTGCCAGGCTGCTGCTCGCGGAAGGCGATCCAGCAGGCGCGGCCACCGCGCTCGGCATGAGCCAGGCCATCCGCGGCGCCTTCGACGACGGCGCCCCGGAGCTACGCGAGCTCGCCACCGCACTCGCGCGGCGGCTCGGCCAAGCGGCATACGACCAGGCGTACCGCCGGGGCGCCGAGATGCCACGGCAGGACGCTCTCGACCGCCTGGCCGTCTGATCCCGCCTGACGGCAGCACACCTCGTCTATCAGAGCGCCATCAGACGCCTGTCATCACCGGTCGACATCGTTGCGGCGTACTGAACAAGCGGGCGAACCGCCGGGTCCCGGGAGGGGACCTTGCGGCTCCCCTCTGAAAGGAATCGACATGACGGACTCCGTAAGCCCCGGGCGCGAGAAGGTCCAGCAGGTGCTCGACTGGGCGGTGGCCGAAGTGGGCGTGCCCGGCATCGTCGCCGAGGTGAAGGACGCGAACGGGACCTGGTTCGGCTCCGCAGGAGTGGCCGACATCAAGACCGGCCGCCGGCGCCAGCCGGGGGAGTATGTGCACACCGGGAGCAGCAGCAAGGCCCTTACCGCCGCCGCGGTGCTGCAGCTGGAGGCCGAGGGCAGGCTGAGCCTCGACGACACGGTGGAGCAGTGGCTGCCCGGCGTGCTGAACGTCAACGGCTACGACGGCAACAAGATCACCATCAGGCATCTGCTCAACAACACCAGCGGCCTGTTCGCCACCGGCCTCGCGCCGGAGCTGTCACACCGCTACGCCACCCGCTCCGGGTTTGCCAAGCACCGCTTCGACCGCTGGACCACCGACGAGCTGCTGAAGATCGCCGTGTCCCAGCCGCCGGTCCATGAGCCGGGCGAACGCTTCACGTACTCCAACGGCGGCTTCTACCTCGCCGGCGCCATCATCGAAAAGGCCACCGGCAACAGCTATGCCGAGGAAGTCGACCGCACGGTCGTCCAGCCGCTCGGCCTGACCCACACCTACGTGCGCCCTGCCGACGACACGGGATACCCGAATCCGCATCCGCGGGCGTACTCGGGGCTGTTCTTGAAGGACGGCGTCGACCCGGCGGACATCACCGCGGAGAACTGGCAGTCACTGCTGGAAGAACCTGCCCTCGCCCCCCTCGACGTCACCGAGTTCAACAGCTCGTGGGGCTGGGCCGCCGGCAACGTCGTCTCCACGACCGGCGACATGATCCGGGTGCACAACGCGTTGGCGTCCGGCGGCCTGCTGCCGCCGGACCAGCACCGCGAGATGTGGACCACGGTCTCCACCGAGGGCGGAAGCTGGATGCCCCACGCCCGGTACGGCCTCGGCCTGTTCGAGCTGGACAAGGCGGTGACCGGCGGACTGACGCTGCGCGGTATCGGCGGCAGCTTCTGGGGGTCCCACATGGCCATCGTGGGTACCTCCGACGGCGAGCACACCATCGGCGTGCACACCAACACCGAGTTCAAAACCTGGGGGATCCTCTTCAAGATCATTGAGGCGGAGTTCGGCACACCCGCCATCGAGGGCCTGTAGCAGCAAAACCTTGTCAGCGCGTCCACCGAGATCGCTCGTGGACCGCGTCGCAGCCGACGGTTGGAACCCTGTCCACGGGCACGTAAGCACGCACAGTGAACTGGACGACTACGAGTGGGCCTGCTGGGGTCGCTGGCTTCGTGGGCCCTGGATTACCCAGCGGATCCGAACAGCTCGCCAGTGCTGGAAAGAGCCGCCACTCGCGGCTCCAAATGGCTACGCGTCTACCGGGACACCTGGGGTGACGTCGTGCCGGTTGCCGCCGGTCAGCGACAGGGCGAGCGGAGTGCCGTGCCATCACCGACCTTCGCGGTCTGCAACAGTCCGACCCGCTGCCGGTGCTCACAGGGCTGGAGGCGTCGGTGTGCGCGTAGTGGCACCACCAGCCAGCCCATTCCGCCCGGCTCGGTAGCCCCGACGCGCCCCCCGTCCTCCTGGTCGCGTCCCCAGCACGACCTGGGAGTCCGGGGTGCCTACCGGCCCGGCAGGGGTTTGAAGCGGTATCCGAAGCTCGTCAGGGCCCCGCTGTTCGAGTCGAGGGTCAGATGGGGTGACGTCCGGGGAGAACTACGAGGCCGTTGACAACCGGAGGGGTCGCCGCGTAGGCCGACCCCTCCGGCAGCTCAGGCGCAGGTCCCCGGTGATCACAGAGCGTCGCAACTCGATGATCACCAAGACCTGTGCCTGTCTTACTTCCGGGGTAGCCCCACCACGCCTATCTGCGCCACCTCTTATGCCGCCGTTGTGAGACTCCCTGGTCGGAGCTGCCATCCTTTCGGGTGACGGGGATTCTGGTCCGGCCCGTCGAGGGATGTGGTGCTGACACCTACGGCGCGCCTGCCGGACGGAGCCGTCGCAGGTCACTGCCCCAGGGCTCGCCACTCTGGAGCAAGGACCGCCCAGAGCTGCTTGTCGTAGCGCATGTCCTCGTACGGCCATGCCTCGCGCCGCACACCCTCCAGCGTCATGCCGAGCCGCTTGGCCACCGCGGAGCTGCGGTCGTTGTCGGCCCGGCAATGCCACTCGGCCCGATGCAGACCCCGGGATGTGAACGCCCAGTCCAGCAATGCGCCACACGCCTGCGTGACCAGACCGTGGCCCTCGGCGGACGGTTCCAGCCAGCACCCGATCTCGCACGAGCCGAGAGCGGCATTGAAATCGGTGAACATCACGCCGCCGACCAACACTCCATCGCGCCAGATGCCATACAGGCGGCCGCCGTCGCCGACCTGGCGTTCGGCATACCGCTTGAGCGTGGCCTGCGCCCCGTCCACATCGTGGGTGACGAACCCGGCCCCGACCCACGGCCGAATGTGCTCGCGAGCTCGATCCAGATGAGCCGCGAACTCCTCGGCATGCCAGACCTCCAGCGGGCCGAGGCGAGCACCGTCGCGCAGCGACAGCGAGAACATGAGACCCCCATTCACGTAACAACTGTTATGACAATGTACCGTGGCAGCATGCCACGCACCAAGGGGGATCACGAGGCCCGCCGACGCGACGTCTCCGAAGCGGTCTGGCAGGTCATGGCCACACGCGGCTTCGCCGGCCTTACTCTGCGCGCCGTCGCTGCCGAGCTCGGCGCGACCACCGGCCTGCTCACGCACTACTTCCCCACCAAACGCGCCCTCGTCGCGTACGCCCTCGACCTGCTCGAACAGCGGACCATCGCCCGCCCGCGCCGGCCCGCGGGCAAAGGGCTGATCGCCCTGAGGCACGCGCTGATGGACATCCTGCCGCTGACCCCCGAGGCCGCCGACAGCAACCGAATCTGGGTCTCCTCCTGGGACGCCGCGCTCTCCGACGGCGAACTGAGTGCCGACTACGCCCGCAAGTACGCCCAAAGCCGTGACAAGCTGCGCGACCGGGTGGCCGCAGCCCAGGAACTCGGCGAACTCCTCCCCGGCAACCCCGCGCACATCGCAGCCGGCGCCCAGTCCTTCACCCTCGGCCTGGTGGTCCAGGCCCTGTTCGACCCGGCAGCGTTCGCGCCGCAGCGGCAGGTCGAGCTCCTGGACGAATACCTGGCGACCCTGACCGCCCCACGCTCATCCAACAACGACCACTCGGCCCGATCCTGACGGCGGGGCGACAACGACGCTGTTCATGTACCGCGGGGTACAGCACCGATCACGTCGCGGGCTGAGGCGGGACCGACGAGCGTGGTGACTGCGGCGGAGGCAGCGAGCCGCTCTCGGAACCCGGTCACGAAGCCCTCCATGGATCTGGGACGCCCGCCCGATGCCAGATCGCAGCCCGGCCGGGTGGCTCCTGCCGTCGACGTGAGGAAATGCCACCTGCCTGAGACAAGAGCATGCAGTTACCATCTGAGACAGCCCATGAAGCAGCTGGTCAGCACGATCCCCTATGCCGCGAGCGGCGAGACCCTACACCAATTGTGGGATCTCAGATCCGGTGGCCGAATCTCACGACGGATGGCCACTCCACGGCCGATCGGCCACGGATCCGAGACCGGCTGGGCTCAGCCGTTTCCGCTGCAGGCCGTGGTGGAGGGGAGGGCCCGCAAGCACATAGCGACCTACTCCCTCTTCACCGAGCATGGCCCGGTGGTGGTGGACGTCAAGCCGCTTCGACGGCTCTCGGATCTGGTAGTGGCGTTCACCTTCGCGTGGAGCCGGCAGGCTGGCGTACTCGAATCCCCCGAGACGCCCGGCGGCTGCTTCGCACACTTCTCCGACATCCAATTGGACGGCCTCCACACGCTGGCGCCAGCCAGCGCGTGGCATTCGAATGGGAGCATCCGGGGTTCCTGCAGGACGGCTATGCCTACCGCACGCTGAAGGTCGTACCCGGCACGAGCTAGGGGTGGCTGTGACGTTCACCGGCGGGCCCGGTAGGGCGACTTCGAGCGGCCCCAGTTGGCCGGGTCGAACGGGCGCATTGAGGGATGGTGACGGGGCGAAGTGAAAGCCACAAGGGCACAAGCCTTCAACGCGTTCGGTCAACCACCCGTACCCACACGGGATCCTCGCTGCCGTCGACGTCGCGCAGTTCCCAGTCGGTCGGCGAGTCGCTGTGGCCGGCGGAGCCGGTGAGCCAGTACGTCGTGTCCGGGTCCCATCCCGCAAGCACGGTGGCATGGGGCTGGCCGGTGTCCCCCGCACCTGCAGTGCCGCTCACATCCAACGCCCGCCCCGCCGTGGCCAGATACCCCGTCACCGTGAGGTGCACCGCGTCGAAGTCGGCGGCGACCGCCTCCCAGTCGGGGATGTACCACTCGGCCGCGCGGCCCGTGGCCCGCTCCCAGTCATGCCGCCGGGCTCGGCTGACCCGCAGGGGATACCGCCCGACCAGGTCCGTCCATGCCTGCGGCCCGGTGATCTCGTAGCTCCGGATGTTCCTCGGCATACGCATCGGCCAGACCCGCGCACGTACCCAGCCCGCCCCGTCCTCGACGGCCATGAGCTGCGCAGCACCCAGCCACGGCAGCGCACGTGAGGTCACGGGGAGTCCGGAGGACGGTGGCGTCGACCACCAGATCCCGCTGTAGATGACCGAGGAGTCCTCGGGAAACGATCGTGCATCGTGCTCGTCCTTCACCGTCTCCGCCTTCCACGCCCGCAGGGCTCCGGCCGGAGCGCGGGTGGGCGGCGGGCGGTGCTTGTCCTGGCCCCCCTCTACCCACTGCACGTACACCTGGGCGTCTGGTGCCACGGCGGCCGACCACCAGCCGGTCTCCGGCGCGCCTTCGATCGCTTGCGCGAGCGGACGCAGCGCCTCGACGAACTCCTGATGGGTGAGCAGGGAGTCCTCCTCGTCGGGCTCCTGCCAGTACATCGCGGCGGCCGCGCTGTCGCCCAGCGCGCCCATTAGCCCTTGCTCACCCATGGCTGCGACAGCGTGGGCGGGATCCAGCCCGCCCAGCAGCCGGACCAGCTCCCGCCGCTTCCGTTCGTCGGCAGGATCGAGTGCGGTGTGGAAGAGGGCCTCCCCTATGTCGCCGCTGCGCTCCGCGACCAACATGCACAGTCGGCGGCCCCGCGGACCGAGGAGTATCGAGGCACCCTGCGAATCGGACATCCCGCGCAGCCTATACGCCGGACGCCGCGTCCGATTTTCGCAACCGCTCTGCGCTGACGGCGAGGTCCACCCCCGCCTGAGGGAGGTCAGTGAGGAAATGACACCGGCCTGAGACTGAGGAGCGGCCGAGCCCACTGAGACAAACGCGAAACCACTGGCCAGGACGGCGTCTGATGACGCAGCCGACGAGAATCTACATGAAGCCAGTCACCCTTTCATCCAATCGAGGCGCCTGACACCGAACTTAGGCGTCCACGCCTCGCGCCGCCCCGATCGCGGCGGTACCGCCGCGATCGGGGCGGTTGTGCACCTGCCAGCCGCCGCCATCGAGGAGGGCCGGGACCTGTCCTCGATGAGCGGCATCCTGGCCGACGCCGCCTACCGTCTGCTGCTGTCCTGACGGCGGGGGTGGCCGGCGGCTAGCTCAGATGCCGGGTGAAGAACTTGGCCGCGGCGTCCCCCGCGTGCTGAGGGACGCCGGTGTGCCCGCCCATGTTGGCGTGCAGGGACTTCTCTTTGGAGCCGAAGGCGTCGAACAGGTCCAGGGCCGCCTGCCGGTCGTTGCCTTCGTCGTCCCACTGCAGCAGGACGTGCAGCGGAATGGTGACCTGGCGGGCCTCCTCGAACATGACGCGGGGCACGAAACTCCCGGCGAACAGAACGGCGGCCGAGATGCGCGGCTCGACCACCGCAAGGCGGACGCCGATGGAGATGACTCCCCCCGAGTACCCGACCGGGCCGCCGATCTCGGGCAGCGAGAGGAGGGCGTCCAGGGCGGCCTGCCATTCCGGGACCGCCTTGTCGACCAGCGGGAGGATGAGGGCGTCGATGATCTCGTCGCTGACCGGCTCGCCGGCCTCCATCGCCTGGCGCAGGTCGGCGAGGGCCTGCTCGGCGGCGGGCCAACGGGGCCGGTCGCCGCTTCCGGGCAGCTCGATGGTGGCCGTGGCGAAGCCGTCCGCCGCGGAGTGCCGGGCTCGGGCCACCAGTCGCGGGTACGTCTTGCGCAGCCCGAGGGGAGGGGGGCTGAGCAGGATCAGCGGCGCCGGTGCGGATGCGGGCGTCCACAGGATGCCGAGGATCTCACCGAGGGTGAATTCGCGCTCGAGAATGCCGTCGTCGAGGCGTTGCTCGGAGGTGAAGTGCATGGTCGTGCCTTTCGGGAGGGCTCAGAGATGGCGCTCCCGGACGACGACCTATCGCCCGACCGTGACCCCGGAGGGGAGCACCCGTGTCGATACTGCGTTCACGGGTACCACCTCCTCGTTCTCTCGCACGGCCTCCGGAAAAGTAGCAGTGGCCGCCGTGGTCCGCCAACGGGTTTTTGCGGAGGCTCCGTGGCCGGACGCCACGGAGCCACTCGCCTCAAGGCCAAGACCGTTTAGTCAAGGGCTTCGGGGCTGTGTGGTCACGGTGTGGTGCAGGCCGGGAGGTAGGAAGCGGAGCCCTGTCAGGGACGGTTTTGCCCGGGCCCTCGTTACAGCTGCGACGATGCCGCTGCCATGAGCCTCCGTGGTGGGCCGGGCGCACCCCGGGCTCCCGTTCCCCACGGACCTCCGCCACCATCCTTTGACATCGAAGTAAGTCCACCCAGGTCAGCTGATTGCGGTGGACTAAGTTGATTGTCAAAGGACAGCGCTCGCGGAGCTGGGCGTGGAATGGGCGTGACACCGCCCGCGGCCGGTCGTTGAACCGGCCGGACACACCAGTGCAGCACGAGATCCCGGGAGCCGTAGCCCGGGGTCTCGTGCTGCCGGATCAGCGCACGGCGGTCGATGTGCCCGTCTCCAGGTCCAGCGTGGGTACCGGGCGGCGCTGGTCGTGCGTGCAGGCGGCGCGCCTGCCGTGGTCTCGAGCCCACCGCCAGCGCACGCGTTCATCGCGGGCAGCCGGCTCGGGGAGCATGGCGGTGAGCTGGTCCTGCCATACGAACAGGGCTTCCTTCGCGGACTCGGGCGTCACGCAGGCCTTGCCCCGGTAAGTCTCCGTATCCACGTCGGTGACCACCCCCGGCAGCAGACGCAGCACCTCTTGGGCGTCCTTGAGCACGGCGAGCGATGATCAGTCGCTCAGAAGCAGTCCTTCGGCGGGTCGGCCGGCGATATGAAGTGCTTCGCCCTCACCCACGTCTTGTACGGGACAGAGTCCTCCCGATACCAGTACCCGTACCGGTTCGAGTGCGCGCACTCAACACCGACAGGGGCTCCCTGCCGAATATGACGAACCTTGGTACACCGGTCGGTCGGGTACTTGCACAGGTCGGCACCCCCCGGGTCGGCCACGTACATCGTGACCTTGCGAGGCGCAGCCGCGGCCCCCTCCGCATGCGCTGTCGGCGCCAGGACTCCGGCGCCGAAGAACGCCGCACCCAATGCGGCGACGCTTACGAGCTTACGAACAGTCAACACTCCCCCAATTCCCATTTCATCACCGATTCCCCTCGCTTCAAAGGCGGTGCCATTTCCCGCCCCTTGCTGCATTTCATCCTTGTGGAACGGAAGACGACAAGGAAGAGGTCATTGATGCGAAGGCGAAGGCCATTGATGCCCTGATGTGCATAAGCGCGCAGGTCCACGGTGAGGTCGAAGGTGTCGAACCCGTCGGCGATCCGGACCGTGGGGCGCTCGAAGTTCACGCACCAGTTCCGCAGCCGCTCGCCGGCCGCCATTGGGGACGTGGAAGGCGTTGACGCTGCACCAGGCGCCCGGTGGCTTCCACAGCGGCAGCTCGGTCTCCTGCCACCGGCTGTCCGCGAGCTCCCACTGGCCCGTCGCCATCGCGTCCGGCGTGGTCGATGTACGCGGCAGCCGCGTGAGGGACGAAACCGACCGGATTCGAAGGCTGACATCTGGCTCCTGCGCCACGGCGCCTACGAAGGCCACCGCCCCGGCTACCGCGCCCCACTCGACGCGGCACGAAGGGACGCGAGCAGGTACGCAGCTCCCTGCCCCTACCGGACGGCATCACCGGCATCGTCACGAGCCCCATCCCCCGAGCCCGCCAGACCGCCGCCCTCATCGCGCACGTCACGGGCCTGCCGATCATCGCGATGTCCGGCCTCCTGGCGGAACGGCGCGTATCCAGCGTCGTCCTCGGCCGCACACCCGCCACCTATCCACCCGCCTACCATGCATGGCGAGAACGCCGTCTCGCCAACCCCTCCCTGCGCTTCGAGGACGGCGAAAGCCTCACCGACCTCCACGCCCGCGCCAGCCACTGCGTCAACTTCCTCCACCGCAACACCCAGAAGCACGGCCCTCTCCTGGCCGTATCCCACAAGCTCCTCCTCGGCGTCCTCACCCGCCTACCAGAAGGCCCCACCGCCTTCACCACCGCGGCCAGCACCTCCTGGCAGTTCACCGAGCACCGCCTCTTCACCACCCACCAGCTGACGCCGCAGTTTCCCCGTGCACAGCCGTGAGCCTGGGCCCAAGAGCGGGGCAGCTTCAGACCCCCGTCCGCGCCCGCTTAGGCTGTGAGTCCTGGCAACGGAGGGGGTAGGCAGTGGCGCTGAGTTCGGGGGATCCGGCGTCGCTGGGCGACTACGAGCTGCTGGATCGGCTGGGTTCCGGCGGGATGGGCGTGGTGTATCTGGCGCGCTCGGCCTCCGGTCGGCAGGTGGCGGTGAAGGTCGTCCATGCCCAGTTCACGGAGGACGAGGAGTTTCGTACCCGGTTCCGGCAGGAGGTGGCGGCGGCCCGGAGGGTCAGTGGTGCGTTCACCGCGCCCGTGGTGGACGCCGACCCGGACGCCGAGCGGCCCTGGATGGCGACCCAGTACGTCTCCGGGCCCACCCTCGCGGAGCGGCTGGCGCAGCACGGGCCGTTGGACTTCGCGGAGTTGCGGCGGCTGGCGCTGGGGCTGGCCGAGGCGCTGCGCGACATCCACCGCGCGGGAGTGGTCCACCGCGACCTGAAGCCCGCCAACGTCCTGATGGCGGAGGACGGCCCGCGCGTCATCGACTTCGGCATCTCCCGGGCCGGCGACAACCAGGCCCTGACGACCACCGGCCGGGTGATGGGCACCCCGCCGTTCATGTCTCCCGAGCAGCTCAGCAGACCGCGCGAGGTCACCGCTGCCTCCGACGTCTTCTCGCTGGGCACGCTGCTGGTGTACGCGGCAAGCGGCCGCGGCCCCTTCGACGCCGAGAGTCCGTACATGACGACGTACAACGTCGTGCACGAGGCGCCCGCACTGGACGAGGTGGCCGAACCGCTGCGCGGCATCGTGGCGGACTGCCTCGCCAAGGATCCCACCGCCCGGCCGGACCTGTCGGGCCTTCTCACGCGGCTGCGGGAGCTGCCCGAGCGCGGATCGCCGCGCGTCGAAGGCGCCGCGAAGGCCGGTTCGCCGGCCGAGGCGGAGGAGTACGCGCCGACGAGCCCCGGCAGGCGTCGACGGCGCACCTTGCTAGCGGTACTGACCGCGGCCGTGGCGCTCGGACTCGGCGGCGGCGGGCTCGCGCTGTACACAGCGAACGGCAACGGAGTGCGAACGGACGAGCAGTCGGCGGCCGCACAGCGGAAGGTTTCGCCACCCCAGGGATGGCGTCCATGGCAGGTGTCGCTGCCGAGGGACGGGCGCGATCAGCTCTACGTCGCCGACGACGAAGTGAACTCCCCGGCCTGCGTGCGCGAGGGCGACGCGTTCTTCTGCGGGGGCCGGAATGTGCGGCTGGTCCGCGTCAACGGGCTGACCGGGCACGTCGACTGGCGGGCCAAGGAGCTGGTGACGGCCGCGACGCCCGACGAAGGCACGAGTGTCAGCTTTTACCGGCCACTCGCGGTACGCGGCGGTTTGGTCTATCTCCACGACAGCCCTGGTGAGATCTCCCGGAGGCTGGTGGCGGTCCATGCGGATTCCGGCACGGTGGCTTGGGCTCACCGCGTGAGTGGCGAAGAGGACCATCCCACTGTCCTCGCGGGCGACATGCTGGTCTCCACCGATCCGAGCGGTAAGGCTCTGGTCGCGCGGGACGCGGTGACCGGCGACGAACTGTGGACATCTCATCCGGTTGAAGGCGGCGCGTGCACCCCGACGGTGGCGGACGGGCTCCCGTACGCCATCTGCTACGGCCGCGACTCCGACGAGGGGTCGGGCGCGCTCCTCATGCGGCTGGACAAGCGGAACGGCGACGCACACCGGGTGACGGACGTCGGCGGCGCCGAGAGCGTCCTCGGCGCGCACGACGGCACTCTGCTGTTGGGGACTGAGGCCAACCCGTGGGAGCCGTCGCCCTCCCCCGCTGTGTCGCGGGTCAACCCGCGCACTGGCGAGAGGCGCGAGCTGAAGCTGCCCGCCAACGCCGACGGGACGCCGACGCTCGTCGGCGGCCGGCTCTTCTTCGTACAGGAGACCGGCCGCGTCACGATGGTTGATCCGCGCAGCGGCAAGGAACTGTGGAGCACCGTGGCGTCCGTCGAAGGTCTCGGTGCTCCCACCGTCTCCGCACAGGCCGGGGCGGTGTATCTGTGCGGTGCGAGCGGCCGGCTGGTGGCACTGGACCTGCGCACGGGCGCCGAGCTCTGGCACACCTCTCCCCACAGCTCCGTCTCGGGCCTCGGCGGCGCCGCGTTCGCCGTACGCGGCACGGTCACCGGGCTGACCGGCGACCAGACGCTCTTCTCGGTCGACCCGGCGCACCCGGACGCCCAGCCCTCCGGCTGACCCGGAACCACCCGGCAGCAGTCGAGGCGTATCGCCTGCAGTACAGCACCCTCTACAAGGCCGCGGCCGGTGATCGGATGACCGCCCGGCCGATAAGGGGACGTGAGGAGCAGGCCGTGAGCGCCGCCCAGCACACTCGCACCAGCAACCCCCTTGACCGGAGTCATCCCGAGCGATTCGGCGAGCCAGCCTCCTTTTGTGCGGGACGGCTCAGGGGGCGATCCCTCCACGCCCGTGCCCCATCCGTGTCCTCCAGCACGGTACCGTTGATTCCCAAGCTCAGAGCGCGAGTTCGATTCTCGTCACCCGCTCCAGCATCAGCGGGGAACCGCAGGTAGGAACCGTGACCCCGGCTGGACCATGCCCCGCACTCTGGGCATGGTCCGACGGCTCCCCCATGCGTTACGGCGTCAGGCGCACTTGCCCTTCAGCCACGCCTTGTAGTCCTTGGTCCACGACGTGCCGATGCGTCGCGGCCCCTGAGCGAGCGTGCTCTGCCATCGCGGGTGGTTTCCGGAAGCCGCCGGCACAGGCTCTTCCCAGCCGATCCCGTCGACCCACGTGGGGTAACCGCGCAGCGTGGCCTCCAGGCCCGCGGCCTTGACGCGTCGGCCGAGCTCGGGGCGCAGACTGTCGTCGCGCGTGTAGATCATGATTTCCTGGCCGGCCGTCCGTTCCCGGATCGGGTCGAGGACCTCACGCCACGCACTGTCCGCCCACTGAGGGTCCAGGCAGGCCAGGCCGATCTCGTTGAACCGGTGGATCACGTCGCCGACGGTGTCCTCGTCGGCCTGCACCAGCTTCGCGATCACCGGCACACGGTTGCCGCCGGCCGAGGCCAGCAGCATCATCGCGCGCCGGTACGCACCGAGTTGGTGCTGCCCCAGCACACGATCTGCTGCAGCTTCTGCCCCTCCTGGCCGGTCAGTCTGCGCACAGGGACCAGCTCGGCCACCGCACCTCCAGCAGTCGGACGGCCCCATCCGGACATCCAACCGCGGGAACCACCGCCCCGGCCAGCCTTCGCGGTCAGAGCACTAGATCCGGGGGGCGCCGGTGACCGACATCACCAGGGAGTACAGCGTGGTGGTCGCGGTGATGAACAGGCGGTTGTTCTTCGGGCCGCCGAAGGCGATGTTGGAGACGGGCTCGGGAACCCGGATCCGGCCGATCAGCGTTCCGTCCGGGTCGTAGCAGTGCACCCCACCGGCCATGGCCGCCGCCCACAGCCGCCTGTCCTTGTCGAAGCGAATGTTGTCGAACCGGGCGACACCGTCCGTGGCTTCGGCGAAGACCTTGCCGTCCGAGAGCGTGCCGTCCTCGCGCACATCGAACACGCGGATGTGACCGGCCCGGGTGTCGGAGACGTACAGCTGCTGCTCGTCGAGGGAGAAGACGAGCCCGTTGGGGCCGCCGAAGCCGTCCGCAACCAGGCGCACCTGTCCCGTGCCCGGGTCCACTCGGTAGACGTTGCACGCGCCGATCTCGCTCTCGGCGCGGTGTCCCTCGTAGTCGCTGGTGATGCCGAAGTCCGGGTCGGAGAACCAGATCGAGCCGTCGGAGCGCACGGTCGCGTCGTTGGGGCTGTTGAGCCGCTTGCCTTCGAAACGGTCGGCAATGACCGTGATCGCACCGTCGTGCTCAGTGCGGGTGACGCGGCGGTTGCCCTGCTCACAGGTGATCAACCTGCCCTCCCGGTCAAGGGTGTTGCCATTGCTGTGGCCCGCAGGCGAGCGGAAGAGGCCGACAGTGCCGGTCGCCTCGTCCCACCGCAGCATGCGGTCGTTGGGGATGTCACTCCAGATGGCCTGGCGCCAGGCCGGAAGGTAGAGCGGGCCCTCCGCCCAACGGCAGTCCTGGTAGAGCCTTTCCAGCCGCATGTCCCCGTTGGCGCAGCGTCCGGTGCGGAACCGCTCGTCCACAACCTCGTAGATGTCGGGGCGGGTGTCGGATGACATGGATGTTCCCTTCACGCCTGTTACAGAATCTCATTCGCTTGATCTCGAACATTGCAGGATGAGATATGGTCTTAGCAAGAGGTGACCGAAAACCGGGGCACGGAAGAGGCGAGCATGGACGACATCGACCGCGAGCTTGTGGCACTGCTCCAGCAGGACGCCACCCAGCCATACGCCGCACTGGGCAAGGCGGTTGGCCTGTCGGCAGGCGCCGCCCACGAGCGGGTACGCAAGCTACGCGAGCGCGGCATCATCCGTCGCACGACGGTGGACGTGGACCCGGTCGCGTTGGGGCGCGGGGTACTGGCCTTCGTCATGGTCGAGTCCTCGGCCTGGATGGGCGACTCGGCCGCCGACTTCGCCGCGATTCCCGAGATCCAGGAGGCGCACGTCATCGCGGGCAGTGCGTCCATCCTGGTGAAAGTGCGCACCGCAACCACCGAGCAACTCCAGGACGTACTGCGGCGGCTCTACGCCATTGACGGCGTAAGCGGCACCCAGGCCACAGTCTCCCTGGAGACCTTCTTCGAAAGGCCCGTCTCTCCCCAGGGGGCGGTCGTCGGCTAGTGCTCTGACCGGGAAGGGATGACGCGCCAACCCGGTAGACCTTCCCGGTCAGAGCACTAGCGAAAGAACTCTCTTGTGACGAATACCCTGCCTGCTCGGGCCGAGGATCTCCCACGGTCTCAGGCGCAGCGGCGCGTCCTGATCGTCTTGATCGCCGCTCAGGTCCTCAGCGGTGCCGGACTGGCGGCGGGTCTGACCGTCAGTGCCCTGCTCGCGCAGGACATGCTCGGTTCCACCGGCCTTGCTGGTCTGGTCAGCGCCCTGTCCATCACCGGTTCCGCGCTGGCGGCCATCGTGGTCGGGCATGTCTCCCAAGCGCGCGGCCGTCGCTCCGGTCTTGCCGCCGGGTATCTGGCTGGTGCCGTCGGCAGCGTGAGCGTCATCGCCGCTGCGGTCGCCGGCAGCTCCGTGCTGTTGTCCGTCGCGATGTTCGTCTACAGCGCCGGTACGGCCACGAACCTGCTGGCCCGCTACGCCGGTGCCGACCTGGCGGCTCCCGAGTACCGCGCCCGCGCCTTGTCCACCGTGCTGGTCGCCACCGCCCTGGGCGGCGTGGTCGGGCCCGCTCTCGCCGCGCCCGCCGGCGACCGCAGCGCCGCCTCCGGCCTCGTCATCGCGCTCCACATCGGGGCGATGCATCTGCCTGCGCCCCTGTCCGGCTGGCTCGTCGACCGGTACGGCCGGCTCACGGTCGCCGCCGCCTCCGCGCTGGTCCTGCTGGCCGCCGGACCGTCGCTGCCAACGCCCCCCCGGGGGGGGCGGCCGCCAGGTTCGCGGTGGCTCTCGCGTTGCTGGGTGCGGGTTGGAGTCTCGGCCTCGTCAGCGACACCGCGATCATCACCTATGCCGTCCCGTTGGCCACCCGCGCCAGGACGCAGGGTGCGGTCGATGTCTGCCTCGCCCTCGCGGGTGCCATGGGCGGTATGGCCTCGGGCCTGGTCGTCACGGCCGCCGGCTGTCCTCTTCTGGCCGTCGGCGGTGGCATCCTGGCGCTGGCCATCGTGCCAGCGGTCGTCGTCGCAGCGCGCAGTCGCTGAGCGCCGCCCCCCTGGCCCGCACGGGCAGTGGCCGCATCGGGCGGGACACAAGGGATACGTGGTTACGGCCGTAGGTCGACGTCCGGTTGGGCTGGGTGCCACGGGGCATCGGGGCGGGTTGGACGTGCGTCGGCGGAGAGCCGGAGGGCGTACACACCCCTGTCCTTCTCGTCGAGGACGGGCCCGAGATAGTGATGGCCGGTCATATGGCACCAAGCGGCCAGGTCGAGTGGAGCGGCCGGATCGGTCGCGATGACATGCACGACGGCACCTGGCTCGGCCTGGGCGATCCCGGCACGCAGCCGCAAGAGGACCGCGACGCAGAGCAGTCCGGTGCCGTCGACGGTGATGTCTGCTTCCGGCACGGAAGCCGGAGCCGGGGACGAGCCGGTCATGCGCGGGCCATTCCGGTCAGCAGCATGCTCAGGTCCAGCCCTGGTGCGCTGACGGCCCTCGGCAGCCATTCCGGCACGGACCGCTTTGATCGCGGGAAGAGCATCGCTTCCTCATTTCTGTTCAGTGGCGCGGGCGGCCGGGGTCATCCGGGCGAGCGCGGCGCGCAGCGCGGCGTTGAACTCGGCGGGGCGTTCCTGGTGCGGCATATGGCCTGCGTCGGCGATGACGCCGACCTCGGCGTCGGGCGTGAGCGCGGCACAGGTCCGGGCCACTTCCAGGGGGATCGCGGTGTCCAGCTCACCGTGAAGGTAGTGGATCGGTACCTGTAGCCCGGGCAGTGCCGGTCGCGGGTCGTAGCCGTCGGCGGTGGCCTGGTGCTCGTCGATGTAGACGCCGGAGTCCAGGATCTGGCGAACCGTCCAGTCGATGAGCGCGGGGGCGGCGCCCGGCGCGTACCACCCCGGCACCCAGTCGGCGACCGTACCGGCCCGGTCACAGCACAGACCGGTCACGAGTTCCGTCTGGGCCTCCGTCGAGGGCCAGTACCCCGGCGCGTCCACCGGAACCACGCCTCCAGTCAACTCGGGGCGTCGCACGCCCAGTTCCGTGGCGAAGGTCCCGCCGATCGAGGAGCCGATGACGACCGGCCGGTCCAGCCGCAGCGCGCCGATCAGCGCCACCAGGTCGCTGACCACCCCGGCGGTGGTGTTGCCGCGGGCTGGGTGGGCGGACCGTCCGCAGCCCCGCCAGTCGACGGTGACGACCCGGTGGTCCCGGGTGAAGTCGGGGAGCTGCGCGCCCCAGGTTTGGCCGCTGGTGCCCCAGCCGTGCAGGAACAGCAGCGCCGGACCGGTCCCCTCGTCCTCGTAGTGGAGCGTGGTGCCGTTGACCTCCAGGCTGGGCATGGTGGTTCCCCTCTGCCTCGTGGGCCCTTGCGGGCCGTACGGTTCGTGATGTTCCCAGCCAACCGCGCTCGCCCCCGTCGGCCAACGACCGATCCGCGACTACACTGATCGCGAACCGTGATCAGTGCAGGTCACGGCGAACGGGGGGCCAAGGACCATGGAACTGCGTCAGCTCCGCTACTTCCTCACCGTGGCGGAGGAACTGCACTTCGGCCGGGCCGCCGAGCGGCTGCACATCGTGCAGTCCGCGGTCAGTCAGCAGCTCCGCCGGCTCGAACGTGAACTGGGTGCCGAGCTGTTCGCCCGCTCCACCCGCGTCGTCCGGCTCACCGAGGCCGGCGACCGGCTCCTCCCCTACGCCAGGGAGATGCTCGCCCTCCAGGCACGCGCCCGCGAGGCCATCGACGAACTGCGCGTCGAACGGGCCACGACGGTGCGCCTCGGCACCAGCTCCGGACTGGGTGTCCGGCTGGACGCCGTACTCACCGCGTTCACCCGGCTCGCCAGCCACGCCCAGTTGGAACTGGTCACCGGCAGCACCGAGGAACGCCTGGCGCAGGTGCGGGCCGGTGACCTGGACGCCGCTCTGCTGCGCGGTGAACGGACCGCCCCCGGGCTGGAGCTCCAGCCGCTGTGGCAGGACGCACTGATGGCGGCACTGCCCGCGGACCACGAGCTGGCCGCGCGGGAGACCATCGAACTGGCCCAGCTCGCGGAACTGCCGCTGCGGCTCTCCCCGCGCTCCCGCAATCCCGCGCTCCACGACCTGGTGATGCACTCCTGCCGGTCGGCCGGCTACACCCCCGCCCTGGGCCCGGAGTTCACCAACGACCAGGACACCCTCGCCGCCATCGGCCACGGCACACCGTCCTGGACGGTCTTCTACGCCCCGCACGTCGGCCAGCTCCATGTCCCCGGCGTGGCGTTCCGCCCCCTGAGCGGGCCGACGCCCGTGATGCGGACCTACCTCGCGGTGCGCAACGGGCCGCCCCGGGCCGCGCTGCGAGCCCTGATCGATGCCTGCCACGCGACGGTCGGCGCGGGCGCGGTGGCAGGGCCTGGGAGTGCCGTGTGACCGCAGTGTCGATCAGCGATCCGGCACGGTGAGCGCGCCCTTGCCGACGATCGTGGTGAAGCCTCCGACAGTGATGCCGGCGAGGCGGCCTCCCTCGGTGCGGGCGCCCGCCTCGATCAGGCTGGGACGTCCCATCCGGACCCCCTGCTCGATGCGGAGCGTGTGCTCGCCCTCGGTCTGCCGCGATCGCCGGGCGAGGCTCCCGGCCAGCCCGGCACAGGCGGAGCCGGTGGCGGGATCCTCATCGACCCCGGAGCCGGGAGCGAACGCCCGTGCGTACAGGGTGCCGCCGCTTCGGAACTCTCCCGCGAACACATAGAGGTGCGGCGACCAGCCGTGGGCGATACCCGCCGCCCACGCCGCCCTGTCCAGGACGGCGCGGTCCACGGACTCGGCGGACGCCAGACGCACGTAGCAGAAGTTCAGTCCGACCCCGCCGTACCAGCACTCCAGGATGTCGTCCTCGGGCAGGGTGAGCGCGCCCGCGACCGCTGTCAGGGACGGACGGTGCGTGGGGGCCTCGAAGGGGATGTCCAGTGCCAGTCGGCTGAAGGAGCCGCGGACGTCCACCGTGACGGGGCCGATGCTCTCCTCGAACGTCAGCCTGCCCTCCGCCGTACCCGCTTCACCGTGCCCGCCCGCGGCGAGCACGGACGCCGTACCGATGGTCGGGTGACCGGCGAACGGCAACTCCTCGTGCGGCGCGAAGATCCGCAGGCGGTAGCCGCGGCCCGGCGCGAGCGGGAACGCGAAGGCCGTCTCGGAGAAGTTGAACTCCCTTGCCAGCGCCTGCATCATCGCTCCGGACAGCCCGCGCGCATCCGGGAACACGGCCAACTGATTGCCTCCGAACGGCTGTTGCGTGAAGACGTCGGCGATGACGAACTCGTACGCCATGGTCAGCAGGCGATGACGTCGATCTCGACAGCGGCGCCGAGCGGGAGCGCCGCGACACCGATCGTCGTGCGTGCCGGGTAGGGCGCGCTGAACATCTTCTCGTACGCTCCGTTCACGGCGGTGAAGTCGGCCATGTCGGTCAGATAGACACCCACCCGTACGACGTCGTCGAGCGTCTTACCCCCGGCCTTGAGTACCGCGTCGATGTTCCGCAAAGCCTGCTCGGTCTGCGCCGCCACATCACCGTCGATCAGCGCACCAGTGGCGGGATCCTGGGCCACCCGCCCGCTGACGAAGATGAAGGGTTCGGTACGGACAGCGGCCGAGAAAGGGCCCACCGGCTTCGCGACCTCGTCCGTGGTGATCTCTTCGTGCTTCATCTGTGCTCCTTGGGTCATTCGTTGGGCCATCGGGCTGGGTCATTGGGCGACGACGGTGTTGGCCAGAGTCCCGATGCCGGAGATGTCGATGCGGACGCTGTCGCCGTCGGCCAGGAACCTCGCGGGAGTGAACCCCGCGCCAACACCCGCCGGGGTCCCGGTGGCGATCACGTCGCCGGGAAGCAGCGTCGTACCCGCCGAGATGGTCTCGATGAGGGTGGGGATGTCGAAGACGAGGTCGCTGGTCTCTGCTTCCTGGCGCAGTTCGCCGTTGACCCAGCACCGCACGCTCAGGGCCGCCGGGTCGATGTCGTCGGCGGTGACGATCCACGGCCCCATCGGGCAGGAGGAGTCCAGGGCCTTGCCGAGGAACCACTGACCGTGCCGGGCCTGGAGGTCCCTGGCGGTGATGTCGTTGACGATCGTGTAGCCGAAGATGTGCCGGTGGGCCTCCCCGCGACGGATGCCACGGCCCGCAGTGCCGATAACGACGGCGAGTTCGGCCTCGTAGTCCAGGCACTCGGTCACGTCGCGGGGCAGCGGGATCGTCGCGCCGGGCGCTGTCACGGTCTCCGGGGGCTTGGTGAAGACCACCGGCGCGGTGGGGACGGTGCCGGTGGGCGACGCGTTGAACCCGCTCCGGTCGAACTCCTCCGCGTGCTCCCGGTAGTTCTTCCCGACGCACAGGATGTTGCGGGCGGGTCTGGGAAGGGGCGCGAGGAGTTCCACGTCGGACAACGGCCGGGGGGCGGCCAGGGCACCCGGGGCCAGACGGTCGCGCACGTCGTCGAACCTGTCGATCACATCGAGCATCGTGGCGAGGGGACGACCCGCGTCCACCTGGTCAAGGGCCCGTACGGTGCCGCCGACGACGACGCCGACCTGCGGGCTGCCGCCGCACCGGTACGTGGCGAGTCTCATGACGCTTCCTCCGGCTGCCGCAGATGCGGCGGAAGCCGGTCGGCGAACTGGGCCTCGCCGTTGCCGAACGAGAAGTTCTCCGGCGGGACCTCCAGCAGGCTGATGAAGACGTCCTCGGGGCGCACCTCCAGCTCGCTGGACAGGAGTGTGACGATGACCCCGTACAGCGCGGTCTTCGTCTCGCGGCTGCGGCCTGCGGCGAGCGTTATCTGGATCAGGATGATTCCGTCCGTACGCTCGATACCGAGGAACGACGGGTCGTAAGCGATCTCCCCGGGGTCGTGCTCGGTGACGATCTGGAAGCGGTCCCCTTCGGGAATCCTGATCGTCTCCACCATCGCGCGGTGCACACAGTCACCCACACGGCGGGCGACGTCCCCGCCTCTTGTGTGGAGCGAGATGCGAACGAAAGGCATGATTTCCTCCTGATGCTTACTGAACAGTGAGCTGTTGGGCATCCGCGAGCAGACCGCGGAGCATTCCGAGCAGGTCGTCGGTGGCTCCCCGGCCGAAGGCCGCCGCCACCTCTTCCTGGACCGCCATCCAGTGCGGACGCGCCTCGGCGAGCTTCGCCACGCCCTCGGGCGTCAGCCGCACCATGCGCTGACGGCGGTCAGCGCCGGTCTCGACAGCGACGAGCCCGGCCCGCGTCAGGGGCTGAAGCTCACGCGTGCAGGTCGTCCGCTCCATGGCGAGGCGGTCCGCGAGCTGACTGACCATGAGCGGGCCCTCGGCGTCCAATCGCGCGAGGAACGCGTAGCCCGTGGGCCGCAGTCCCGCCTCCCCCAGCGCCTGGCTGTAGAGGCGGTCGATCCACCGCGTGGTCATACGAAGCGTGGTACACACGCACTCTGTCGTGGCAGGCTGCATGGGATGAGTGTATATACACGTATCTCAAAATGGAACGGCAGCCATTCATCCGAGCCCTACCCGGAGCCCAGGGCGGTCCGGAGTGAGTGACGTCTCGGCATGGCCTGACTTCCATCAGCGACGGGCCGTTCGGCCGCCGGCCCCACGATGTCGATGAGGGCCAGGACGACGACGCCGACCGGGGCGAGTAGCCGCCGCAGCGCGATCCTGGAGGGCGTGGGCCGCATTCACTTCTGCGCTTCCTGCGGTGCCCGGCTGCCCCGGGGCGCCCCTGCCCGCTCGGTTCTCGGAGTCCTGCCGCCCGCGCCGCGGTGCGCGCGTCAAGTAGCGCGGGCTTGCCCGTAGGACAGGCGGGTTGGACCGGTTGATGACCCGCTACCCTGCCTGTTACGTACGTCCGTACCAATCGGCGCCTGGGAAGGGGTAGTGATCGTGGCAGAAGAGGCCGAGCGGCGGCCGCGCCGTACGCGCCGGCATGACCCGAATCGGCGGGAGCGCATTGCCGAGGTCGCGGAGGAGCTGATCGCCGAACGCGGCCTGGAGGGTCTCAGCCACCGGGCGATCGCCGAGCGGGCCGATGTTTCGCTCAGCTCCACGACCTACCACTTCGCCGACCGCGAGGCCCTGATCCAGGCCGCACTCGAGCGAGCCACGGACCGCTTCGCCGGCTTCGTGCGCCAGTGGGCCCTCGAGCATGCGCAGGACACCCGGGAGCAGCTGGCCGAGGCACTGGCGGACTCCGTCATGGCCTGTCTGGGTGAAGGCAGGACCGGGATGGTCGTGGAGTTCGAGCTGTATCTCGCCGCGCTGCGCCGCCCGGCCCTACGGGAGGCGGCCGCGTGCCTGACCCGGGAGAGCGTCGAGGCGATGACCCCGGTGGTGGGGCCCGTGCTCGCGGCGTGCATTCCACCGCTGATGAACGGTCTGTGCCTGCAGGTGATGACCGCGCCCGAGCCTCCCGGCCGCGAGCAGGTCCTCACGGTGGTGAGGCAGGTACTGGGAGTGGAACCCGCCTAGCCCGACCCGCAGCGGGTTGCGGACCGGCCCGCCGCCGACGCGCAGGAACACACAGTTCCGCTGGCGCGTCAGCGGCGGGTCTTTCTTGCTGTGGGGGCTTTCTCGCCTTGGGGGCCGACGTGACCCGGGCCACTCCTTCGAGAGTATTGGTACGGTCGTACGTACCGATGAGCTAGGGTGAAGATGTCATGAAAACGTGAGCAAATGATCTATATGGGGCATTGAAAGGAAAGAGCGATGGCGAAGGCGAACCCCTGCAATCTGGTGGACATCACGGTGCCGCATGCGGCCCACAGCGAGGCGCGGAAGTTCTACACCGAAACCTTCGGGTGGAGCGTGGACATCGACATCCCCGGCTACCCGATCATGGGAACCGGTGACGGCGGCGCTCAGGTCGGCCTGATGTGGGAGGGCAACCCGGAGTCGGGCGACCTGGCGAAGTTCTGGAAGACGGGCAAGGCGATGCCGTTCCTGGGCACCGACGACATCGACGGCTGACCTGATGGCCTACGACGAAGTGCTGGCGGACCGGGTCCGCCAGCACCTGGAGCAAGCCGACCTGGACTCCGTGGAGAAGAAGATGTTCGGCGCGGTCTGCTTCCTCGACCGGGGATACACGGTGGCTGGGGTGTTCGGGGACGACCTGCTCGTGCGCGTCGACCCCGACGACATGGACGACGCCCTGGCCCAGTCCGGCGCGCGGCCCTACGACTTCCGCGGCCGAACCTCGGGCGGCTGGGTGTACGTGGCGGGTGAGGTCCTCGACGACGAAGTCCTGGACGACTGGCTGCGGGCGGCCTGGGACGCCACGGCCGGGCTGCCTCCCAAGTGACCCACCCGCACGTCACGCCCCCTGCGAGGTTCGCGACGCCGCGGGCCATCACCTTCCGTCGGCCCCACCTGGACCCCAGGACACGCGGCAGGCCCAACTGGCCCCATGACGAGCCCCAGCGCCTCCCCCGCCACGTGCGACCCAGCCACGCGCCCTGTCGCATCGACGCCGTACATCTCGTCGACGTCACCGCGGACAGCAAGTCACACTGCGACCCCGCCCGGCAATGCCCCGGAGGTGCCTCCTATGTGTGCTGCTCCGCGTGAGCGTTCGGTCTTCCTCGGGCTGCTGCCCTGGCCGGAGCGTGTGCAGGTGGCTCGAGCCCTGCGGACGGAGACGGTCGGCGGGCTGGTGCTGCTGGGCGCCGCCGTGGTGGCGCTGGTGTGGGCGAACACCCCGTGGAACCGAAGCTACGAGGCACTGCGCGATGTCCACTTCGGCGTACCCGCGCTCGGGCTGGATCTGTCCGTGGAGCACTGGAGTGCCGACGGGCTGCTCACCCTCTTCTTCCTGGTCGCTGGGATCGAGCTCAAGCGCGAACTGGTGGCCGGCGGGCTGAGCACCCCGGCCACGGCTGTCCTGCCGGTGGTAGCCGCGGTGTGCGGCATGGCGGTGCCCGCAGCGATCTACCTGGCCACGGTCACGGTCGGCGGCGGGCGTGCCGGAGGTTGGGCGGTGCCGATGGCCACCGACATCGCTTTCGCGCTGGCGGTGCTGGCCGTGCTCAGCACCCACATGCCCACCGCTCTGCGGGCCTTCCTGCTGACCCTGGCGGTCGTCGACGACCTGGGCGCGATCCTGGTCGTGGCGGTGTTCTTCTCGAGCGGCCTGAAGCCGGCCGCCCTCGGCGGAGCTCTCGCCGGGCTGGTGGTGTTCTCCCTGCTGCAGCGGTTTCGGGTGCGCGGCTGGTGGTGGTACGTGCCGCTGGGCGTGGCCATCTGGGCGCTGACGTACAACGGCGGGGTGCACGCCACCGTGTCCGGGGTGGCGATGGGCCTGCTCCTGCGCTGCGCCCGCGACCAGGACGCGGGGGAGGACGCCTCGCCCGGGGAGCGCACCGAGTACCTGCTGCGACCGGTGTCCGCCGGTGTCGCCGTGCCGCTGTTCGCCCTGTTCGCCGCCGGAGTGAGCGTCTCGGCCCCCATGCTGGGCGAGGTGTTCACCCGCCCGGAGCCGCTGGGCGTGGTGCTGGGCCTGGTCATCGGCAAGACGGTGGGGATCTTCGCTGGAACCTACCTCGCCGCCCGGTTCACCCGGGCCCGGCTCAACCCTGATCTGGCCTGGGCCGATGTCTTCGCCCTCGCGGTGCTGGCCGGTATCGGCTTCACCGTCGCCCTGCTGATCGGTGAGGTGGCCTTCCCCGACCCGGCCGATACCGGGCGCGTCAAGGCCGCCGTCCTGCTCGGCTCACTGCTCGCCGCGGCAATGGCCGCGCCACTGGTCAAACGCCGTAACCGCATCTACCGCGGGCTGTGGGAGGCGGAGAACCGCGACGAGGACGCCGACGGCATCCCCGACATCTACAAGCGCGGCACGGGCGGACCCGCGCCCGGCGCCGCGGGTGAGGACTGAGCGCCGGGCGACCACCGGCGCGAGGAACGGTCGGGAGGGCCGTGTGCGAGCGCTCATGACCGGCCGAGAGGGGAAGTCCCTGGGCGGAGCGCCAGGTCGAATCGCCGCATCGTCTGTCTGTGTGCGTTCCGCGGGACTCGGGTGTGCGGGATGGGTGCCGGTGTCGATGAGGATTTGCTCGGCTGGGGTGATGTTGTCGGCTCGTACGGCCTGGGCCATCGCGGCGCGTGCCGCGTCCGGCGTCGCCTGCGAGGGGACGACCAGCAGTGAGAAATGATCCTTGTCGCCCCGGGTGATGAGGACGGTGTCGTCACCGACCGGGGAGGAGTCGAGGTGGACGACCCGGTCGTCGATGATCAGTCGCGTCGGCAGTTCCTCCCAGGCACTCGCGTCCAGTCCGACGCGGGTGATCGGGCCGAGATGCCGGCTCAACGCGGTGATCAGATTGGGCAGTTCGGCGGCGATGTCGCGGGATCGCGGCCACCACGCGCCATCGAGGATTCCCTCGCGAAGCCGTGTCGTCTCCAGCCTCAGAAGCGCTGTCCCGGGCTTCACTGCCTCGAGGATCGCATCCGGGAGGAGCCTGGCGGGACGCGGGGTGTCGGAGTCGGCCATGGTGAGTTCCCCTCGACGGGGATCGGCATCTTCACTGGGTAGCCCGTGGCAGAACCGCCGTGGTCGCCACAGCGAAGGGTTTCAGGGCTTCACCGTACTCCGCGTGCCGGCCCGCAGGCTCGTCCGCGAGGCTCAGTGCGGGCTCGCACTCCTGAGAAAGCGCTGGTCGCAGGGGTGTACGGCCCATGGACCGGAGTAGTGTGAAGACACCGGGAGTACTTCGCACACCGGCTCCCGTGCCGGTGCCGTTCCCGGCGAGCAACAAACACCGGGCAGTCGAAGACGAGCCCGGAGGCGGGTTCGCGCCATGACCATCACCACCGAACGCACGATGACCGATGAGCGCGTCCCCTCGCCACCGGCTCGTTTGTCCCTGACGCCCGAGGGCGCGCCTCCAGGTCTCCTGGACGGCGCCTGGTGGCCCCGGTCCCGGGACCTCTTCCGCGAGTTGCCCGCTCTGACAGACAGGCTGGACAGGTGCTGGGGCCGGATCACCCATGTCACGGTGAACCCGACCCACTGGCCGGTGATCCCCCCGAAGGTGCCCGTCACCGGGCACACGGTGCACGTGGGTTGGTTCACGGATGAGCAGGACCCGCACAAGCTGATCCTGCTCTCCTACAGCGCAGGACGCTGGGACCTGCTGGTGATCCCACCGGAAACCAGCGCGGCGTCCGCCGCCCGGCTGATGTCCGCCGCAGCCACCCCCGGCAGCCTCCTCACCGCGAGCAGACTGATGGACGACGAGGACGCGATCCGCGACGCGACTGAGGACCGAGGCCGGGAATCGGAGTGGGACACCGAGGGCGGGGCCGAGCCTCCGCCGCTCAGGCATCCGATCGGGCTCCCGACCTCCGCCCAAGAGAGGTGAGGACAGTGGAGACTGTCATCACCACCGCGGTGATCCTCGCCATGATCGCTCTGGGAGTTCTGCTGATCCACCTGCTCAATGGCCAGCACGACCAAAGGATCGCGGCCTTCCGCTACAGCGACGTCCTGCCGGTGCGCGGCAGCCGGAGCCGGAAGCGCCGGCGGCCGGCCGACGGGGCCGCAGGACACCACGACGGGGACCGCGGATGACACCGACTCTTCTCTGACCGGGGGCGGTGGGTGCGACGCCGAGGCGGCGCGCCCACCGGCACGTCACTTGGACGCCTCCCATATCACCTGGACGAACGAGGACACCATGAAACCAGCGGAACCAGTGCCCTCGGCCGGACACGCCGAGGTTCGTATCGTCGCCGCGTCCCCGGAGACGGCACGCCAGGTCGCGGAGGTTCTCCGGCGCTGCTTCGCCTCCACCGAACAACGCAGCTATCCCGTAGGCCACGACGGCGGGACCCGTCTCCATCTCACTGTGGACACCGCCCACGCCGCCGAGCCCGCCCGGTCCTGGCTGCTGTCCAGTAAGTCGTCGGACGACGACCGAACGCAGTCGGACGAGGTCTGAGGGCACCGGTCGCAACGCTGCGCGGCGGCACGCCAGACGGCTGGGCGGGGCACCGCCGCCCCGGCTCCACTTCCCGCACCGACCACCAACCATGAGAGGGCGGCAGCGATGGCAACACTGCGCGAACGCAAGACTTACCGAACCCAGGTCCTTCAGGCTCTGTACGAGGCCACCGAAGGCAACCGTCTACTGGGCGTCGCCGGGGCCCAACTGCGCGATGACCTCGGTATCCACGAAGAGGACCTGGCTGCGGCCTGCACGTATCTGGTGGGCGAGGGCCTGATCGCGGTCGACTGGGCAACCGGCAACACACCCGCGATGGTCACTCTGACACACCAGGGAATCCGGCTTTTGGAGGCCGAGGAGGAGGAGCGCGGCTGAGGCGGTGCTCGGCACTTCCTGGCAGCTGGGGCGCCCGGAAAGTGCGCTATGCCGGGAAAGCGCTTCGAGCGATACCATGGGCCTTGGGTTGGTGCACTCTCACGTGCAACCACCCGGAAGGGCAGCCCCGGTGTGTACACGCCGGGGCTGTGACGCGAGCTGGGTGCCCTCACGTTGCGGGGCGTCCAGCTCTGGAGCGCCGTCCGGGAGGACGGTGTCCACCCGGTGCCCTGCGAATGATCCGCAGTAACCGCTTGCCCTCGTCAGCGTCGATCTCACGCACGCGTACTCGTTCTGCCACCTGCACAGAATGACGGTCACGCGCTGGCCGGCTCCATTCGACCGGCCGTGCCGACCGGTCCGGGAAGGCGCAGGTCACGCGGGGGTGAGCAGCCCAGGAAGATTGTCTCCCCGGCACGCGAGCGGGCCCCCGTTTGCGATCTGGGGGCCCGCGTGGTCTCTACCTCTGCCTGCTGTTCACGCCCGGCGCAGTGCGGAGCGGCCCGCGAAGCGCGCCGAGTCGCCCAACTCCTCTTCGATCCGAATCAGTTGGTTGTACTTCGCCGTGCGGTCGGAGCGGGAGAGCGAGCCGGTCTTGATCTGACCGCAGCCGGTCGCCACCGCCAGATCCGCGATGGTGGTGTCCTCCGTCTCGCCCGAGCGGTGCGACATGACAGCCGTCCAGCCCGCCTGGTGGGCCGTGGCCACCGCGGCCAGCGCCTCGGTGAGAGTCCCGATCTGATTGACCTTGACCAGGACCGAGTTGCCGACGCCGGTGCGGATGCCCTCGCGCAGCAGCGTCTCGTTGGTGCAGAACACGTCGTCGCCGGTGAGCTGACAGCAGTCGCCGACGCGGGCGGTCAGCTCGCGCCAGCCGTCCAGGTCGTTCTCCGCCATCGGGTCCTCGATGGAGACGACCGGGTAGGCGTCGATGAGCTTGGCCAGGTAGTCGGCGTGCTCGGAGGGGGTGCGGCGCACCCCCTCGCCCGCGTAGTCGTACACCCCGTCGCGGAAGAACTCCGACGACGCCGGGTCCATGACCAGGCCGATGTCCGTGCCGGGGCGGTAGCCGGTGCGCTCGATGGCGGTCATCACGAAGTCGAGCGCCTCCTCAGCGGTACGCAGCGCGGGCGCGAAGCCACCCTCGTCGCCGACGCCCGTGGAGTGCCCGGCGGCCAGCAGATCACCGCGCAGGGTGTGGAAGACCTCGCTGCCCATGCGGACGGCTTCGGCGAAGGTGTCCGCGCCCACGGGCGCGATCATGAACTCCTGGAAATCCAGCGGATTGTCGGCGTGGGCGCCGCCGTTGACGATGTTCATCATCGGCAGCGGCAGGAGGTGGGCGTCGGCGCCGCCGAGGTAGCGGTAGAGGGGCTGGCGGTGGGCCGCCGCGGCGGCCTTGGCGGCGGCGAGGGAGACGCCGAGGATCGCGTTGGCGCCGAGCCGGGACTTCGTGGCGGTGCCGTCGAGGGCGCTCAGCGCGGCGTCGAGGCCCGCCTGGTCCGCCGCGTCCCGGCCGCGTACGGACGCCGCGATCTCCGCGTTGACGTGGGCCACCGCGCGGTCGACGCCCTTGCCGTGCCAGCGCGCGGAGTCTCCGTCGCGCAGTTCCACGGCCTCCCGGGCACCGGTGGAGGCGCCGGAGGGGACAGCCGCGCGCCCCAGGGACCCGTCCGCCAGGACGACGTCGACCTCGACCGTGGGGTTGCCCCGACTGTCGATGATCTGGCGGGCGGTGACGGTCTCGATCGTGGCGGTGACGGTTCCGACTGCGTTTGCGGACATGGGAGTTCCTTCCCGTTGTCGTGTGCCGTGGCCCCGGCTGCGACAACGCTGGCGCTGAGCCCGACAACACCAAACCCTACAGCAATGCTGCTCAGTTTTGCTGTACAGCATTGCTGTGCAGGTCAGGTGCACAGCTTTGCTGGCCAACGGGGTAAAGTGCCCTATGCCCACCTCGGAAGCCGCCGCCATCGCCGTCGAACTGCGCACCGCGATGGGCAAGCTCACCCGACGCGTCAAACACGAGGACCGCATCCCGCTGGGCCAGGCCGCCGTGCTCGGTGCACTCGACCGCAACGGCGCCATGACCACCAGCGACCTCGCCGCCGATCAGCGCGTACGCCCCCAGTCGATGGCCCGGGCGGTGGGGCTGCTCATGGAACAGAACCTGATCACGCGCCGGGCGCACCCCACGGACGGCCGCAAGTCGCTGGTCGAGCTGACGGACGCGGGCCGGGCCGCGCTCGAAGCGGAGCGCGGCCGCAGGGCCGGTTGGCTCGCGCAGGCCATCGAGGCCGAACTCACAGATGAGGAGCGGGCGTTGCTGGCACGGAGCGCCACCCTGCTGGAGCGGCTCGCCACACGCTAGTAGGGCTTGGTCGGGTTCAGTCTCTGGTGGCGTGTCCAGATGATCGGTTGTTCCGTTGATCGGGTGTGACGCCTGAGGAGCTTGCTGGGGTCCGGTGTGATCTGGAGGGCTTCGCGGCAGATGTGTTCGAGCCGTTCGCGCGGGCGGATCAGCGGCGGTGGGGTGTATCTGTGGGGGCTGCTGCTGGACGGGCAGCGGAAGTCGGTGGAGCCGATGGCAGCCAGGCTCGGTGAGGACGGCAACCGGCAGGCCCTGGCCACTTCATCACCTCCAGCCCCTGGGATCCGGCCCATGTCCGGGCCCGGCTGGCCTGGAGGATGCAGCCAGTGGTCAAGCCTGCCGCGGTGATCGTCGATGACACGGGGTACCTCAAGGACGGCGAGGCATCGGTGTGTGTCGCGGCAGTACACCGGCACCGCGGGAAAGGTCACCAACTGTCAGGCGGGCGTGTCCTTGCACCTGGCCTCTGACCATGCATCGGCGGCGGTGAACTGGCGCCTGTTCCTGCCCAAGTCCTGGGACCCGGCCCGGGCGGAAGCCGATCCCGCCAAGGTGGCCCGCCGCGAGCGGTGCGGTATCCCGCCGGACGTCGGTCATGTCGAGAAGTGGCAGCTGGCCCTGGACATGGTCGACGAGACACTGTCATGGGGCATCGAGGCCCCGCTCGCCGTCGCGGACGCCGGTTACGGGGATGCCGCCGCCTTCCGGCTCGGCCTGGAACAGCGCGGACTGTCACGTGGTGGGCGTCTCCATGACGGCCACCGCCCATCCTGCCGATGCCCGGCCGCAGATCCCGCCCTACAGCGGCCGCGGCCGCAAACCGGTGACGGCCTACCCCGACCCGCCCCAGGGAGTGAAACAACTGGTCACCACAGCCGGCCGGGAGACGGTCCGGCCAGTGCAGTGGCGCGAGGGATCCCGGCCGGGCACCGGCCGCAGCGGGTTCAAGCGCATGTACTGGCGCTTCACCGCACTGCGGATCCGCCCCGCCGGACGCGAAATCCGCAAGAACACCGACGGCCCCGAACTGCCCGAATGCTGGCTGCTGGCCGAATGGCCCGCCACCGAACCCGAACTGGTCCAGTTCTGGCTCTCCAACCTGCCCCCGGACACCCCGCTGACCACACTCCTGCGGCTCGCGAAGCTCCGCTGGCGCATCGAGCACGACTACCGCGAGATGAAACAGGCCCTGGGACTCGCCCACTTCGAAGGCCGCACCTGGAACGGGTGGCACCACCACGTCACCCTCGTCTCCGCCGCCCACGCCTTCTGCACCCTCCAGCGACTGGCCAGAGCCCCAAAAGAAACGGCGCCGGCCTGGGCCTCTACCAGGTCATCCGCGAGCTTCAGATACTCCTCGCGGTCTGGACCGGCGCCTGCCCCACCTGCCACCGCGACATACCCACACTCACACCAACCTGACCAAGCCCTACTAGCAGCCAGGTCCAACGAGGACCTGGCCGCTCTGCTGTTCACGCAGGGGCGGCAGGATTCGATATCTTCTCCTGGCCATCGAGAGCGACGGACTCGACCAGGCAACGGCTGCAGCCTAGTCCCCAGCACGAGCGGAGCCCGCCCCACGCCCGCACCGGCCGGGGGAAGCAGCCCGGCGGCCATGTGTCCATCCGGTCCCGGACCGGCCGCCGACCCGCCGCCAGGCCACGAGGCGCGCGCTGTCGCCTCGCATAGAGATCACAGGAAGACCGAATGAGGGAGCCCGAGTGGGAGACCTAGTGGTGCTGGGGATAGCCCTCACCTTGGCGCTCATCGCGATGGTACGCGGCAACAGAAGGGGAGGCAGCAGGCCAGCAAGGAGAAACCGGTCCTCGGGCGACGGAGGCGGCCACGCCTGTGGCGGCAGTTGGTCCTGCGGAGGCGACTCGTCCTGCGGGGGCGGCGGAGGCGACTGACGAACTGAGGCCGGCCGACTGGGAGCAGATGAGCCACGACCAGCGAATGGCCTATGGCTTGACCGTCACCCCGAGTCGCTCAACGCCCACCCCACTGCCCCGGCCGACCCGCGAGCACGGTGTCGTGGCCGCAACCCGCGTGGTGCTGCGGCAGGCGCGAGCCGACACGTTCGGTTCCCGCGAACTGGCGTTCAAAGTCGCGGGCTATCTGGCCGCACGCGAGGCTTTGGAGAGTGCGGGAGTGCCGCGCCTCTGATCGGCGTTCCCAACCCACGCATCTCCCACCACGGCTTCTCCCGGTGCGTCAGCTGTCAATCGCTGTCACAGGGCCTGTGTGACTGCGTGAGTTCCAGCAACGGTGGCGGTTCGTTCCCAGCGCCCCGGGGGGGGACCGCACCGTCCACCGCACGGCGACAAGACGGCGGACGGTATTGAGACCGGCGGCGAAGACGACAGACCTCCGCAAGCGCACCGCCCCAGAATCTGTGATGGCCGAGTATCAACTCGACAGCCCCGACGCCGACGTCGAAGTCATTCCCGCACCAGATGCCCGCCCGGCACCCGGATCGTACGAGGCGTCGACAGCGATCGGCCCCGGCGTCGTGCCAGCGCCGGGGCCGATGGTGGCACGCTGATCGCGTCAGATCGCTGCTCTGAAGGTTGCTCCGTAGGTGTCGCTCAGCTTGTGGGCGATTTCCGGTCCAGCGGCCTCTGGCCAGACGAGGATGAGATGCTCTTCGACGGGGTCGTCGTCGACGGTGAGAAGGCGGTGTCCCTCCGCTCTCCGTCCCCGTCATGACCACAGCGAACTCGCCCGGTGTCGCGGCATGGCCGGGCGCGTCTAGGGCGTGTCCGATTGGTTGGCGACGGACCCGCCCTTCATTGATCAGCCGTTGACGTACTGTTCGGAGTATTCCGCGGTGGGGACGATGGGCGTGATGACGTCGATCAGTACGCCGTTGGGATCGGGCACGATGAAGTGCCGTTGCCCGAAGTCCTCGCTGCGCAGTTCGAGGACGGGCGGTATCCCCTCGCGGGTGACGAGCCGGTCCCATTCCGCGTCCACATCCTCTACTTCGAAGTTGAGCAGCAGACCCCGTGCCGGGACGCGGTGCCCCTTGGGGATCGTCGGGTGGGTGTGGTCGAGCAGGGCGAGCTCGTACCCGGGATCTCCCGGTCGCCGCAGGCTGACGTACCAATCGGCCTCGAACGTCGTCTCAAACCCCAGCAACCGGGTGTAGAAGTCGCGGGACGCTTGCAGCTTCGCCGTGCCGATCACGGGATAGAAGCTGGTCAGCTTCATGGCTGGACCCCTCTCGCATACCATCGGTATGCGAGTGACGCTATTCGCGTACCATTGGTATGTCAATGAGGAGGAGTGCGATGCGGCAGCGCGGCGTCCGGGCGCAGCAGCGGGAGCAGACCAGGCAGGCGCTGCTGCGGGAGGGGAGGCGCCTGTTCTCCGGCCGCGGCTACGGCGCGGTGGGCCTGGCGGAGATCGTCCAGGCGGCCGGGGTGACCAAGGGCGCGCTCTACCACCACTTCACAGGCAAGGCGGACCTCTTCCGCGCCGTCCTGGAGGAGCTCCAGCAGGAAGTGGGCCGGCGCGTGGCCGCGGCGGCCGACGCCCACGACGATCCCTGGTCCCAACTGACGGCAGGATGCCAGGAGTTCCTCACCGCGACCGCCGATCCGGACATCCAACGGATCGTGCTCGTCGACGGGCCCGCCGTGCTGGGCTGGAGCCAATGGCGGGCGATGGACGAGGCCGCCTCAGCCCGCCATCTCGCTGACGCGCTGACTTCGCTCGTCGACGCGGGGATCATCGCCCCGCAGCCGGTCGCACCGCTGGTCCACCTGCTGTCGGGGGCGATGAACGAGGCAGCCCTCTGGCTGGCGTCCTCCTCCGACCCTGAGGATCTGGCGCACACCAGAGCCGCGCTGGAGCGACTGCTCAAGGCGCTGCGCACCGGCTGACCAGCCGACCCCGGAAGGCGTCGGATCCGCCCCAGGCCCACGTGGCCCAGGCAGGCTACGGGCTGTGCGGCGGGTCACGAGCGAAGCCAGAGGCGAACAGCGGCGACGGTCACGGTGCCATGAAAGATGTACGCCCTCTTCTCGAATCGGGTGGCTATGGCGCGAAAGCCCTTGAGCGCGTTGATTGTTCGCTCGACGTCGTTCCGACGTTTGCAGATCGCCTTGTCGAAGCCGGTGGAGCGGCCGCCCGCGCTACCACGGCGCCGGCGGTTGGCCCGCTGGTCCTTGCGCTCGGGAATGGTGTGCTTGATCTGTCGACGCCGCAAATAGCGGCGGTTCCGATCGCCAGCCGCAGGACCCTGCCGCGTTCATCGCCGGCCTGAAGCAGCGGATGACCGGCGCTCTGGACCGGCTCAGCGTCGCGGTGACCGGCGGCTCGGCGGGCGGGGTGAAGTTCACCAGGCGGCACGTCGAGCCCTGGATCACCGTGCCGAAGCTCCAGCCGCTGGAGGAGCCCACCGGGCTGGAGGCCCTGAACGCCGAAGTGATCCGCCGCTGGGGCGTCCTCGACCTCCTTGACGTGCTGAAAAACGCTGACTTCCTGACCGGCTTCACCGACGAGTTCTCTTCGGTGGCTGCCTGCGAGCGCATCGACCGTGCCACCCTCCAGCGGCGCCTGCTGCTGGCTCTGTTCCCGCTGGGCACCAACACGGGTATCCGCGCCATCGTGGCCACCGGCGAGCACGGCGAGAGCGAAGCCGCGCTGCGCCACATCCGCCGGCACTTCATCACCGTGGACAACCTCGGCGCGGCCGTGCGGAAGCTGGTGAACGCCACCTTCACCGCCCGCGACACCCCAATGGTGGGGCACCGGTACGCCTGCGCGAGCGACAGCAAGAAGTTCGGGGCCTGATCCAGCAACTTCATGACCGAGTACCACGCCCGCTACGGCGGCAACGGCGTGATGATCTACTGGCATGTGGAACGGAAGAACGTCTGCGTCTACTCCCAGCTCAAGAGCTGTTCGTCCTCCGAGGTCGCGGCGATCGTCGAGGGCTTGCTGCGGCACTGCACGGACGCTGAGGTCGAGTCGAACTACGTGGACACCCACGGCGCGAGCGTAGTTGGCTTCGCCTTCACCGAGCTGCTGAGCTTTCGCCTGCTGCCGAGGCTGAAGAAGATCGGCAGCATCCGACTGCACCGGCCGGACGACGGCCCCGCCACCTGGCCGACTCTCACCGGCTCGCTGACGTCCCGGGCGATCCGCTGGGAGCTGATCGGCCCAGCAGTACGACCAGATGGTCAAGTACGCCACCGCGCTGCGCATGGGTACGGCGGAGGCCGAGCAGGTGCTGCGGCGCTTCACCCGCGGCGGCCCCAAGCACCCCATACGCTGCCCTGGAAGAGCTCGGCAGCGCGGTGCGGACGATCTTCGCGTGCGACTACCTCGCCGGCTCGGAGCTGCGCCGGGACTTTGCATCTTCTCCAATCCAGCTTGGTGCACATCAACCCGTACGGGACTTTCTGCCTGGAGACGGACAGCCGGCTCGACCTGTCCGGCCTCCCCGGAGCCGGGGCCGTGCCGGGGCAGCGTGGTGTGGCGGACAGCACGGCCCGCGCGGTGTTGTGACGGCGGATGAGCAGGCCCCCCCCCGGGCCGCGGAGGGGTCAGTCACCCCCTGACCGCAGCCGCGGGACGCCTTGCTGGCTCTACGCGTCGAGGCTGGGGGGCTGGGCGGTGAGGGGCCGTGGAACAGGTGGGGAGCTCCGCGAACGGTGGCAGGTGCCGCGGGGTGAGGTCGATCTCCGGCGAGCCCGGCCGGCGCTTGTCGGCTTCGGCGGCGTCCCGCAGAAGGCGACGACTCTCAGGATGACACTCCGTAGCGGGTGGCGAGCGCGGCGGCGCGGTTGCGCAGGGAGTCGCGCAACCACTGCGGGGCCAGGGCCTCCGCGTTCGTGCCGAGGTGCCACAGCGCCCATTCGGCGTGTCTCGCATCTTGGAAGGTCACCTCCAGCCGCAGCCAGCCGTCTGCGTCGGCTTCCTCGGCGAGGACGGCCAGCGCGGTGCCCACCAGGTCCTCCCGCCGCGCCGGGTTCATCCGTACCAGCACGGTGACTTGGTCGCCGCCGGTCCGAAACCGTGTGCTGCGTTCCTGCCAGGCCCGGTCCAGATCGACCCGCTCTGGTCGCTGTGCCGGTTCGGCGAGTTCCTCGGCGGCCAGGATGCGGGACAGCCGGTAGGTGCGGTCCGCGCCAGACCGCGTGGCCAGCAAGTAGCCCTGGTCGCGCACGGTGACCAGGCCGATCGGGTCCACCGTGCGCCACTTCGGGGTCTGGTCCACAGCCGCGTAGTGGATGCGCAGCTTGTGGCCGGCGAACACCGCGCGCCGGACCTCGGCCACGATGATGTCGGGTACCTCCTCAGTAACCAGCCGGCGCGAGAGGAGGTCGGTCTCCGGGTCGATGAGCAATCGCTGAGTCGCGCCGGCCGCGGTGGCCCGATAGCTCTCGGGTAGCGCGTCAACCACTTTGCGCATGGCCGAAGCGAGCGCCGGGCCGAGGCCGAATGCCTGCGCGCCGCGCCGCGATCCAGCAATCAGCAGAGCAAGTGCCTCGTCGTGGTTCAGTCCGGTGAGCTCGGTCCGGAAACCGGGCAGCAACGCGAAACCGCCGTGCCGACCGCGTTCGGCGTAGACCGGGACACCAGCTGCGGACAGCGCATCGATGTCGCGCAGCACGGTGCGGGTGGACACCTCCAGTTCGCGGGCCAGTGTGGCCGCGGACAGCCGACCGTGCTGCCGCAGCAGCAGCACCAGCGAGACCAACCGATCAGCGCGCACACGAAAACCCTACTGGAATACACGACACATGATGTCGTGATTCGTTGCGAGGCTTTACCAGCACCACACAGACCCATCGCACACGAGAGGTGACCCGCATGGCACACGCCATTGTCAATCCGGACGGTTTGCACGACCCGGTCCCGTTCGGCTACAGCCACACCGCCACCGTCCCCGCAGGTACGGAACTGGTGCTCATCGCGGGTCAGTACGGATCGGGCCCGGACGGCGCGGTTGTCTCGACCGATTTCACCGAGCAGGTGAAGCAGACGTTCCGCAACATCGGCGTCGCTCTTGCCGCCCACGGGCTCGACCTCAGCCACGTCGTCCAGCTCAGGACGTATGTGGTGAACCATGACGTCAGCAAGCTCGGGCCAATCGCCGGCGCCGTGCAGGAGGGCTGGGGGACGAAACCGCCCACGCAGACCCTCATCGGTGTCGCGAGCCTGGCTGCGCCTGACGTGCTGTTCGAGGTCGAGGCTCTCGCCGCCCGGCCCTGACTCGCCGCCGCCCGCATCCGGGCTATTCAACCCGGATGCGGGCGGCGGTTCGGCAACGGGGTGGCGTAGCAATGTGAACGGGCACCTTCGGACACGAAGGTCCGGGCAACACGTCGCTCTGGTGAGGGACCGCCTCGTAGGCGAGCGCACGCGGCTCGCCTACGAGGCGTCGACGGATTCGGCCGAACTTGGGTCGTCGCGGTATCGGGGTGTTGAGCCTGCGCGAAGACCAGGTCGCCGCGATCTGGAGCTGGCCGAGGATCTGCGGCGTCGCCTCCACCCGCACCCACAGGGCCGCGCGGAGCATGCGCCGCGACCTCAGCCTCTACCGGGCCGGCGCCCTGCGCTGCGCCGCCGAGCTCGATGAGCGCGCCACCGGCTTCCTCACCCGTGCCTGACCGGGCTCCGGCTCCTCCACGTCGTCCGCCGGCCAGCCGTAGGGCCCGAACAAGCCCGCCTCGCCCGGCCTGCGGGCGCCCAGCATCGCGGCGCCGCCCTTCATCCGGTGCCAAGCGGGGAGCACTGCCCACTCCCTTCGAGCTGGCGCGGCACCGCGGCGGCCCGCAGCTCCTTCAGGTCCGGGATGTGGTTGTAGAGGGTGCCGACCGACACCCCCAGCAGTCTGGCGATGGTCGTGACGGAGTGCTCGGGGCTGGGCAGCATGTCGCGGGCCGCGCGGATCAGACCCTCGGTCACCACGGTGAGCCACCCGCCGACCCGGCCGCGGGCACGGGCGGCGGCCAGACCTCCCGGGTGCCCTGGACGATAAGTTCCCGGATGAACTCCGCCAGAGTGGCGAAGACATGGAACACCAGCCGCCCGCCCGGAGTGGTGGTGTCCAGCGCCTCGTGCAGCGAGGTGAACCCGATCTCCCGGCGGCGCAGCTCGACCACCATGTTCACCAGGTCCTGGAGCGAGCGGCCATAGCAGTCCAGCGAGGGCACCACCAGGGTGTCCCCCGCCGTCAGGAAGGCATGGCACTCCTTCAGCTCCGGCCGGGCATCGTTCTTGCCGGACTCTTGTCGAGCAATGATCGAGACCTGTGGATCGGCCTGACGGTAAGGGCGTACCTTCCCGATGGATCGATGGGGATCGAGCATGGCCGGCGTTGCAGCGCCGGTCGGGAGGGCACGCCCGGTGCTGACCGTAGTTGCTGGGGACGGTTCGACGCGAGGCGGCGTTTCGCTGCTGGACGAGATCGTGCGGGAGGGCGCACCGACCCCGAGACCGGCGAGCGGAAGAAGTTCAGGTCGGCGATCCTGCCGCCGTGGTGCCGCCGCTCCTCACGGATCGCGGAGGCACTGCCACTGCTATACCTGCACGGGATGTCCTCGGGCGACTTCGTACCTGCCCTAGAGGGCTTCCTCGGTTCGGCCGCCGGCCTGTCCCCGGCCACGATCACCCGGCTGACCGCCCAGTGGCAGGACGACCAGAAAGCTTTCTCCGAACGGGACTTGTCGACGGCTGACTTCGTCTACCTGTGGGCCGACGGCGTGCACTTCAACGTTCGCCTGGGCGAGGACCGGCTGTGCGTGCTGGTCGTCATCGGGGTGCGTGCGGACGGCAGCAAGGAGCTGGTCGCGCTTGCCGACGGCTACTGGGAATCAACCGAGTCATGGGCCGACCTGCTGCGCGACTGCCGCCGACGCGGCATGCGCGCCCCGGTGCTCGCGGTCGGCGACGGGGCACTGGGATTCTGGACCGCCCTGCGCGAGGTCTTCCCCCAGACACGGGAGCAACGCTGCTGGGTGCACAAGACCGTCAACGTCCTGGCCGCGTTGCCCAAGTCCGCCCAGCCCGGCGCGAAAAAGGCTCTCGCGGACATCTACAACGCCGATGACCGCGAGCACGCCGAGCAGGCCGTGACCGCGTTCGCCAACACCTACGCGTCAAGTTCCCAAAAGCGGTCAAGAAGGTTACCGCCGACGCCGAGGTCCTGCTGGCCTTCTACGACTACCCGGCCGAGCACTGGATCCACCTGCGCACGACCAATCCCATAGAGTCGACCTTCGCCACCGTCCGCCTCCGGACCAGGGTCACGAAGGGCCCCGGGAGCCGGGCCGCCGGTCTGGCCATGGCGTTCAAGCTCATCGAGTCCGCCCAGAGCCGCTGGCGCGCGGTCAACGCACCGCACCTTGTCGCCCTGGTCCGCGCCGGCGCCCGCTTCGAACGCGGCGTCCTGGTCGAACGCTCGCAAGCAACCGCGGCGTGAACGGCCGCCAGTTATCCGCCGCAACCGCAGAGTTGTTCGCCCGCGTGGAAAGATGAGGTCATGTGGTCGCGACTGCCGTTCGGGGACGAGTTACGGGCCGAGCTGGGCTCACCCAGACGCTCTCGGCGTCTGGGCAGCAGTCCGCGCTCACGTGTGTGGCGCGTGGAGCTGGCCGGTTCACCGGCGGTGGTGAAGCAGATCGTCGACGGCCCCGACGCCGAGGAACGGTACACCCGCGAGGTGGCCGCGCTGCGGCTCGCCGCCCGGGCTGACGCGCCCGTGGTGCCCTCACTGCTGAGCACCGATCCCAGCGAGCGGGTACTGGTCTTGGAGCATCTGGACCACCAACGCCCGTCCAGCGACTGGATCGTCGACTACGCGGCGGCCCTGGCCCGGCTGCATGCCACTGCCGGCCCGGAGGACGTCGGAGTACTTCCCCGCTGGCTGGGCCCGGACGAGGCCGACGTCGAATCCTTCCTCAGGCTGGCCGAGGCTCTTGGGGTTCCCGTCGCGCCTGGCGTGTCCGGCGAGCTCGATGACCTCGTGCATCGGCTTGGCCAGGCATCGGGGCATGCCCTTCTCCACGGGGATCCGTGTCCCGGCAATGACCTGCACACCACCAGCGGGATCAGGTTCATCGACTTCGAACAGGCATCACTGGGCAGCGGACTGGTGGAGCTCGCCTACCTGCGCATCGGCTTCCCGACGTGCTGGTGTGTCACTGCGGCATCCGCTCCACTGCTGGACCGGGCGGAGACCGCCTACCGCACGGCATGGCGCACCGCGACCGGCACCGAAGTCCAGGACGATCTCGCCGACGCGTGCGCCGGCTGGCTGCTACGAGGCGACGCGCTGGTCGAAAGGGCCCACCGCGGAACCACTGACCACCTGGCCCGGATCCTGAACCGGGACTGGAAGTGGGGCACCGCGACCGCCCGGCAACGGCTCGTCCACCGGCTCGGTGTCGTCGGCCAGATGACTACCGACCGCGCCGACCTGAGCGGCCTGAGTCGGCTCAGCACGGACATGCGCCAACGAATGCTCGCTCGCTGGCCCACGCTCCCACCAGTCCCATCACAACGCCCGTAGACACCGGCTGATATCCCGGATCCGCGCGGAAGCTCGAACCACAACTATTGACTATTCCTCCTTCTTGTCTGCGAGGATGCGCCGGCACCCGGCCGCCTTCAGCGCGTCGAGCTGCCGGATGCCTGCCTCAGCCTTGGCTACCCACTGCAACTCACTCTACGATTCCGCCGCCCCTGGCGCCCGCCCGCTATGCCCGGTCGCCGTGCGGGGCGTGCGGCACGCGGCATACCGGCGTGCTCCAAGGGGCGTGGGGCGGCTACGCGAGGATCTTGGTCACCCGGCCCACGCCGATGGTCTTACCGCCCTCGCGGACGGCGAAAGGCTGGGCGCGCTCCATCTCTATGGGCGAGATGAGTTCGACGGAGAGGTCACACCGGTCGCCCGGCATGACCATGTTGTCGGTCCCGTCCGTGCTGAACTTCATCACCCCGGTCACATCCGTGGTCCGGAAGTAGAACTGCGGCCGGTAGCCGTTGAAGAACGGGTTGTGCCGCCCGCCCTCCTCCTTGGAAAGCATGTAGATCTTCGCCTCGAACAGCGTGTGCGGAGTCACCGTGTTGGGCGCGGCGACGACCTGCCCGCGCTCGATCTGCCCCTTTTTCATGCCGCGCAGCAGCAGACCGACGGTTCGGCCCGCTTCGGCCTTGTCCAGCCGCTTCTTGAACTCCTCGATGCCCGTCACCGTGCTCTTCTGCGCCTCCCTCAGGCCGACGATGTCGACCGCGTCACCGGGCCTGACGACCCCGGCCTCCACGCGCCCGGTGGCCACCACTCCGCGACCTCCGATGTCGAACACCTCGTCGACTGCCAGCAGGAACGGCTTGTCGATGGCCCTCTTGGGGATAGGGATGGCGGAGTCGACCTCGTCCATCAGATGGAGCACCAATGTGGTCCAGTCCTTCTGCCCGTTGAGGGCTCCCAGCGCCGAGACGCGGACGACGGGGACCGTGTCTCCTTCGAAGCCGACGCCGGAGAGCATCTCGCGGACCTCGGTCTCGACCAGGTCCAACACCTCATCGCTGTCGACCAGGTCGCACTTGTTCAGCGCGACGACGAGCGATTCGACACCAACGCTCCGGGCCAGCACCGCGTCCTCCCTGGTCTGCTTCTGCGGCCCGTCGGCCGCGGAGACGACGAGAATTGCGCCGTCCATCTGCGCAGCCCCAGTGATCATGTTCTTGACGTAGTGGATATCGCCGGGGCAGTCGGTGTGTGCGTAGTGCCGCTTCTCCGTCTGGTACTCGACATGCGTCGTGCAGACCGAGTGACCACTGCGCTTCTCCTCCTGCCGTTTGTCGATGTCCGCGACCGAGACCGCCTTGTTGAGGCTCGGGAACTTATCGGCCAGCACTTTGGTGATCGCCGCCGTCAGCGTCGTCTTGCCGTGGCTGATGTGGCCCAGGGTGCCGATGTTGATGTGAGGCTTGGACTTCGCGGCTTGTGTCGTGGCCATGATGATCCGTTCCCGCGCAGGACCCCGAGTGGCGCTCACCATGCTCCTCGCGCCCCCGCACGGCCGCGTACCGCCCGGTGGCGCCGTACCGCCATTCGGGTGACGTCGGGACGCGGAGTCACCCTCGGTGCGCGGAGAGCGCGCAGGGCGTCTCCATGGTCATCATCGTCGGTCCGCCCGGCGGGCTGCTGACCGTCGAAGGTGTCCAGCCAGCCGACACTCCACCCTGCGCAGCCCCGTTCCCGCTTCGAGGTCGGCGCCGAGCTGGTCTTGTCCGAGCTATCCCAGCACGGCGGTGAGCTGGCCTCATCACCCGCGTTCACCACGGAAAGTAGTCCCTGACAGAGCGTCAAGATGTGAAAGTCCGACAAGCCGACACACCGCAGCCACTGCTACCGCTATCCACTGCGCTGCCAACCCTCACGACGACCCCAGCCCTCAGCGTCACACGGGCCTACTTGTCCGCTCGCCCTGGCCATGCGAGAACAGGGCCGTGATCCCCGCGAGTTCGCGGAAACTGGAAGTTCTTCAGCACGAACCCGAGGGTCCGAGTCGTCATTCTCAGGGATGAAACCGCGGGTTCTTGGCAAAACCGTTGGGCGGGTGATGAGGCCGGGCTTGGACCCCAGGAGGCGACTGACCCGCCGGTAGGTCGTCAGGGGTCGGGGTTATCTGGGGTTTCTGAAAGATACCCACACGTCAGGCCGCTGGTTGTTGATGCAGGCACGTGGGGCACGCTAGCCAGGCAGGTGGTTCCGTCGCACCTGCCTGGTGGGCCACGAGCTCATGTACGTGTGGCTTTCCCAGCCTCAGCCGTGTGCGAGATCTCCCATGAGGGTGTCGTCACCGCCGGTGTCGCGGCACTCACCGTGTCCCACACCATGTGTGTCGCTTTACGCGGGGACTCGGCCGCCGGTACGCGTTGTGCCCATGTGATCCATCGTGTCTCTTTCACCAACCTACGAATGACGAAGGTCACGCTGTCCCGATCCCCCGGAGCGCATTCCGCAGGATGTCGGGGAAGGGTGATCCCCAGGCCGCCCAGTCTTCCAGATCGCGCCGACCACCGAGGGTGATGTCCTGGGGTCGGCAAGGCCCGAGCAGGCGCGGAGTAGGCAGTGCTCCGCCCACGGAACGGTGTCCTGGTCTGGCCAGCAGATCCTGTGGCAGGACGAGATTCGCGCTGGCTCGGGATGCTCTACGGACTGCGGGATGGAAGCATTGAACGCGTAATCGACCGGCACGCTGGTAGCGAACGGGAGGATGCGATAAACCTCCGTGACCCCGACGCCACGACGGCGGCAGCCCTCGAACGGATCCGGCAGGTCCCGTTCCTCGGCGACTTCGCCGAACCGCTGCCGAGGCTTACCGAGCCCGGTGCTGCGGGCGGTAAGGAGGGCGTCGAGAGGACTTTTCGGCGGTTCAGCGGGCTTCTCGGCGAGCAGACGGACGCGGTGCGCCTGCGCTTCCGCGTCGTGGACGACGGCGGGGAGAACTGCTGGTGCATCGAGGCCGGGCCGGAAGGCAACCGCGTCACCGGCGACGTTGGCACGCGGGCCGACGTCGAGGTCATCGTCGACGACGGGACCTGGGCCGCTTTGGCGGAGGCGCGCATGTCACCTCTGGAGGCGTTCGGGCTGGGTCGGATGCGAGTGCGCGGCGATGTGAACGTCGCCTGGCGCGTCGTGCGGCGACTGCATCGTGCGGCGGCCAACGGTTCCGAGGGGAGATGAGGCCAATGCCAAGCACCAAAGGCACCGTGAGCTGCGTCCAGGTCGGCGATGACTACGGTTTCACCACAGTCGTAGAGCCAGGTACAAGCAACCAGGAGACGTTCATCCTCTGGTGGAGCGGTGTCGCGACACCCGCAGATCCCGCTGTTCACGTGCGGATCATCCAGAGCGACTGGGTGTCCCTGCTGCGGCAAGCGATGGCGGACGGTCTTCCTGTCACCATCGGGTCCCCAGAGGACTCCGCTCTGGTCCTCGGCGTCCAGCTCGACTCGACCTGAGGGCCGCGGCTGCGGGGAGGTGCGATGAGCATCAGGCGAGCCAGGGTCGCCGAGGAGGCGGACCACTGGTATGTCGACAAGCTGAGCGATCGGCGCATGTGGTTCCGGCCAAAGGCTGACGAGATGACAGTGACCCTCAGCCAGGCAGCCGACAACGACGTGCTGTCGCGGCTTGTGCAGGCGGCTCCGGTTCGGTCGGTCAGCCGCGGCGCGAACCCACGCCTGGGCTTCGCCGCAATATATGTCCGCCCGGCAGCCGACGTGACAGCCGTACGGAGCTTGCCCGAGGTGGCGAATGCCCTGCCGGTGATGGTCGACCCTGAGGGCCTGTCCCGGTATTTCCTTCCGGACGAGTTGACCGTGCAGTTTCGCGAGGACGTCGACTCGGCGCGCGCGGAGGAGATCATCCGCGGGTTGGGCAGTGAGGTAGTCGTCCGGCAGCGCACACCTGGCTACTACACCTTGGCAGTCCCCGAGGGCGCGGGCCTGCCTGTTCGGCACTATCCGTCGTTTCGCCGCACTGCCCGAGGTGATGTTCGCCGAACCGAGTGAGGCGGGCTTTGATGACCTATTGGCCTACACGCCGAACGACCCGGATTTCCCGCTGCTGTGGGGGATGCACAACACCGGCCAGGAGGCGAACGGCGCCTCCGGCACGGCCAGCATCGATATCAAGGCACCTGAGGCATGGGACATGGGCCTTGGTGATCCCCGCGTCGTCATAGCCGTGATCGACAGCGGTGCGGATCTCGACCACCCGGACCTGAGCGGCAACCTCCTGCCGAGGAACAATGAAGACTGGAACTTCGCCGACCCCGAGGACCGCGTGCCGGACGACGTACGCGGGCACGGCACACACGTTGCTGGGACCGCCGCCGCGGCGGATAACACGGTCGGAGTCATCGGTGTAGCGCCCCGCTGCCGGATCATGCCGCTGCGCATCAACGGGAGGGCAGACCGCTACCAGGACAAGGCAGACGCCATCAACTACGTGGCTCAGCGGGCAGCGGCTATGCCTACTCTTCGGTTCGTAATCAACTGTAGCTGGCGCACGAGCGGCGACAACGCCGCCATTCGCAGTGCGATTACCAACGTTGTGAGCCGCAATGTCGTCGTGGTCTTCGCCGGCGGTAACGACAATACGAGCACGGACGTTACGCCGCTGTACCCAGGCGTCTACCCTCGAGTGATCTCGGTCGCGGCGATCGACCAGGACGGGGTCAAGGCCACCTTCTCCAATTATGGCAGCACCATCGACGTGTCTGCCCCCGGCGTCAACATCTACTCCAGTCTCCCGGATGACCGGTACGGGTTCGCTGATGGCACGTCGATGGCGGCACCACACGTTGCTGGGCTGGGCGGGCTCGTCTGGTCCGTGGCGCTCGGTCTAACCAATTTTCAAGTGCGGATGATCATCGAGGACAGCTGCGATGATCTCGACGCGCTCAACCCAGGATTCACCGGCCAACTCGGGAGCGGCCTGATCAATGCGTATCGAGCTGTCCGGCTGGCGCAGTTTGTGGCGGGCTACGTCCCCTCGATCCCAGCTCTGGCCTGAGCAAGCGGCAGGCCGCCGAGCAGTACCGGCGCGACCGCCTGCTGCCCTCGGGCAGCCGGGCGGCGATTTCGATGTGCTTCCCAGCGCGAGCGGTCGGGCAGGCAGTAACCGGTGGTCCGTCGACGCATCGCCGGATGTCACCAGCCACTGAAAGCGCGAGATTGGGACCATGGAAGCCATCGAGAACCTCCTGCACCGGCGGACCGACCTGTCGACATTCGTCGTTCACTTCACCCGAGCCACACCACCGGATTCGGCTTCGGGCAACCTGCAGAGCATCCTCCTATCGAAACGGCTGGAGGCGCGAAACGTATACGGGATGGCGGGGGAGCTCTCCAAGGAGTTCCCCGACGTGGCTGAGACGCAGAAAGTGGTGTGCTTCACTGAGACGCCGCTCGAACATGCCTGGATGATGTGCACACCCATCGAGAACCGCGAGTTCCAGTTCGAAGGCTACGGTCTGGCCTTCACCAAGACCTTCGCGCGACGATTTGGCGTCAACCCCGTCTGGTATCTCGACATCACGCCTGGCCACGGTGTTCCGGGAGGCCGAGACTGGCTTACCCAGCCCATCAATCGGCTGGTCCAGCGAGCAAAGGAATCAGCCGCAGCCTCAGAGGATGCGGATCCGGATCCTCCGACGCTGGCGGCAGCTGACATCCTTCGCCTCACCCCATTCATTGAACAGATGGGGCGAACCACCGGCGGCCGCAAGGAGTTCTGGTGGGAACGCGAATGGCGTTACGTCGGACATTTTTCGTTCAAGGCCGATGATATCGTCGCCGCATTCGCTCCCGAAGGCGATCATCAGAACCTGAAGGCCTGTCTGAGCACAGATCCCAGCTATGAGTCGAAGATGCCCGCGTTCGTCGACGCCAACTGGGGACTCGAGCGCATGATCGCTACTCTGGCTAATGTCGCAGCGGCGGATCTCGGTCCATTTCCAAGGTGATCAAGTCGAGTTTCGGGCCTCGATGTCGCCACGGTCGATCCCAGCGTGGCATCTGCGTCATGGCAAGAGCGTGCCATGACGCTGCTGAGATGCTGTTCCGCTGAGGCATCCGGTCGCTCTCGACAGGTCGGACCGGGCCTGGGCCGAGTTCGCGCGGGCCAGGAGGGACCGAGATGCCCTCGGGGTTGCCGGGACACAGGGTCGGGAATGGGTGAGACTTGGTGGCCGGTCCGGGCGACTGGGGTTCGTTCGGACCGGCCTAAGCTGCGCTCCAAAGCTGGTATGCAGCCAGCGGACAGTGGAGTTCTCCCGGAGTCAGGGACGGTTGAACTCCCCGCCCTGGGCACCGTCGAGGAAGGCGTCCCACTCATCCGGCCAGAACAGCAGCACGGAGCCGCCCGGATTCTTCGAGTCGCGCATGGCTACGGCGCCTTCTACGAAGGCGACCTCCACGCACGCTCCGTTCTGCGCACTGCGGGTGCTCTTGCGCCACACCGCACCGTTCAGGTCGACCTGGGGCGTCGCGCGCCCGGTCTGGTTGCTCATGTCTCTTGCATCTCCCTTGCGATGCCCTTCAGCAACGCTGTCGTTTCCTGTGGGTCGGGTGCTGCCGCCCGCAGCAGGTCGAAGCTCTGGGTGAATCTGCGGACGTCGCGTTCCTTCTCCAGATAGATGTTCCCGGCCGCGGATTCGACGTAGATGACCGTGGGTGTCATCGGACCGAACTCCAGCAGCGTGAACGCCCCCACCATCGCCGCGTGTGCTCCCTTGGCCAGCGGCATGACCTGGATGGTCACGTTCGGCAGGTCGGCCATGGCGACGAGGTGGTCCAGTTGCTCCCGCATCACCTCCTTGCCACCGACCGGTCGCCGCAGCACCGTCTCCTCAACGACCGCCCACAGCTCCAGCGGGCCGGATGCCTTCTCCAGCATCTGCTGTCGACGCAGGCGGAACTTCACCAGCTGCTCGATGTCGGTCTGGTCCATCGGGTTGCCCGAGGCCATGAGCGCCCGGATGTACGGCTCGGTCTGCAGAAGCCCGGGAATGACGAACGGCTCGAAGGAGCGGAGCGTCACCGCGTCGGACTCCAGTCCCGCGTACGTGCTCATGCCCGAGGGCAGCACGTCGTCGAACTGGGCCCACCAGCCCTGCTGCTGGGCGTCCTTGTGGATCTGCATGACCGCCTCCACTTGAGCCGTGTCGTCCACGCCGTACCAGGCCAGCAGATCCCTCACGTCCCGAGCCTTGATCGGGGCCTGCCCCGTCTCCACCCGGCTGACCTTGGACATGGAGCACTCCAGGTGCTCGGCCACGTCCTCGATCCGCTTACCGGCCTTCTCCCGCAGCCGTCGCAGCTCGGCACCGAGCTGACGCTTGCGGACGGTTGGACCGTTCGCAGGACTCATCGCCCCTCCTCACAACAACGCACGGACGGTGTTGCTGTACGCAAGTCTGCCGCAAGGCGCCCCCCGCCCGCTTCCGCCCAAGTGTTCGCATCCGTTTGGCTCGTTGAAAGTGAATATGCCAATTCCCTGACGCACTTGCGTGGGAGAAGTTCGTTCCTTCATTCTGGGGATGCTTCACGATCCGTAGTGCCCTCGTTGCTGATCGTTTGTGGCCAGGTGCGTTGCGGATGCCGTCCGAACGGAAGGAGCCCCTGGCGATGCGAGCGGTGCCAGACCAGACGCGCGAGCGGTGGACGGACGGGGTCGAAGCGCGTCCGATAGCTGCCGCCGTGGTGAGCGACCGGCATCTGTCCTTCACGGTCGATGCCGTTGAGGCGTCCGTGCCCGTCGCCCGCTGCGAGGTCGCCGCCCATCTGGCGATGTGGGGGCTGCCGCGCGGGTTGGCCGTGGTTGACACCGCCTTGATCGCGGTGAGCGAGCTGGTCACCAACTCCGTGCAGCACGCTGCCGATGCGTCGCCGACGGCGGACGTGGCCCTCGCCCTGGGCGGCGGTGAGCTGTCGGTGGCCGTGCATGACCGGGATCCGCAGCTTCCTCAGACGGTGGAGGTCCCGCACCTGGACGGCAGCGGCGGGTGGGGGCTGCGGCTGGTCGAAGCCCTTGCCGCCGAAGCGGGCGGACGGGTCACACCCCCCTGGACAGTGACGGGCTTGGCAAGACCGTCACCGTCCTGTTGCCCCTACCAGCACGTCGGCCGGCAGCGGCATGTTCCCCCGTGGCGCCGCTGCCCGCCGAGCCGCACCCCCGACACGGGGTGTGCGGTGGGCGCCGTCCCCTCCCTGCGGCGCCGTCGGCGGCCCCGCCCAGCCGCAAGTCCGCGGCGGGGCCGCCCCAGGACTCGACACGCGCTGACCAGCAGATCCGCCGCCACTGGACTTACCCCAGGAGAAGAAGTGCCCGAGCCGCTTCCGCAACAGCTGCCGTTCAGCATCGTGTTCGACACCGCCAAGCAAGAGCTCGTGCTGTGGACGACGCACGGTGTTCCACCGCGGCAGACCACGCGGCGCAAGGCCATCCCCACCCCGGTAGATCTGGTGATCGCGGTCGCCGAACACCGCCACGAGGCATACCTGCAGACCCGGCTCGCCCAGCATCTGGCCGGAGCCGCCGTCCAGCATCTGGGGCTCGACCCCGATCGGCTGGAGACGGCTGTCCGTTCCCTGGCCGACCCGACACGCAAGGTCCCGCTGGAGACGCTGCTGCACGGTACACCCCCGCCCGGCACCGTTCCGGCCGGAGCCCGACCCACCCACACAGACCCCGGCCCTGCCGCCGGTGGGCGCCCGCCCGGCGAACCCGGCCGGTCGGCTACCCACCGTGGATCGGCGTCAGGTCCGGCATCAACGTCCGCCTGATGCCCGGGTATGACGGCGGATGCGGGGCCCGGCAGCACCACTCGGACCCCGGCACCATCCTCGCCGCACCGGCCGCGACGGTGCCGCGAGGAGGCAGTCCCTCGTGCGGACGAACCTGCGGCCGCACCGTGCGAGGACGGTTCCACTCCATCGAGTTGGCAGAGAGGAGGGAACGCACATGGAACTCCACAGTGACGAAACCATCGGACGGAAGCGTGAGGAACACCTCGCACCGCCCGCGGTGATCGAGCTGGGCGACGCAGCCGCCCTGACCAAGGGCAGCAGCAGTCAGAGCGTCGAGTCCAAGCAGACGCCGTACAGCTGACGCACAACGGCGGCGGCCTCCGAAAGGGGGGCCGCCGCCTCGCTGTCTGAACAGGAGTGATGAGGAGAAGAGTGGTATGGGGATGCGTTGGTTCGGTGGATGTGCACCCGGTGGTCGGGCGGTCGTCCCGCACGGCGCCCGGATGCTGTGGAGCGATCCGCCGCTGTGGACCGTGGGGCCGTGGCGTCAGAGGCTGGTGCACACCCGAGACGGGCTCGGCGTGCGGCTCGCCGTGTTCGGTTCCTGCTCGGTCGGCGAGGACGACTTCGCAGCGGCCTTGACCGCCCGCGACTTCGCGGCCGTGGCTGGCGCCTGGGCCGGTTCGTACACCGCCGTACGGCTCAATGCGGCCGGGGCGATCGAGGTGGTCACCGACGCCGCCTCCGCCTGCCCCATCTACAAGGTCAAGGCGCCCGGCGGCATCGTATGGGGGTCAAGCTCGCGGGCCCTGGCGGGCCTTGCCGGCAGTCGGCTGGACCCGCAGTGGCTGGCCTCGTACCTGCTGGACCGCCAAGCCCCGCGGGCAGACCGCAGTGCCTGGGCCGATGTCGTGCCCGTCCCGCCAGGACACCGGCTGACCCTGGACGCCGACGGTTCGGCGACCGCCTCGTCCTGGTGGACACCCACATCCCGGCCGTATGAGGACGCCCTGCCGCTGGTGTACCGGGCACTGACCGAAGGGGTACGGGCCCGGGTGCAGACGGCACAGGCTTCGACCGACCTGGCCGGGATGGACTCCACCACCGTCACGGTGATCGCCGCCCAGCACGGGCCCCTCACGGGCATCACCGTGCACCCCGAGGACATCACCGAGGGCGGAGACATGGCCTACGCCCGCGAGCTGAACACGCCCGGCCTTCGCCGGGTCCTGTTCCCGCTGCGGGCCGAACACCTCCCCTTCACCCCGGCCCCGGACCGGCTCCCGGCGACGGACGAGCCCGCACCGTCCGCGATCGTGTGGGCGATGCTCTCCGCACAGCTGCGGACCGCCCTGGAGGCCGGGTCCGTATGCCATCTGACCGGGGACGGCGGCGACAACCTGTTCCTGGCACCCCCCACCCACATTGCCGATCTCGCCCGCCGCGGGCGTCTGCTGCGGGTCGCCGCGGACGCCCAGGCATGGGCCCGCTTACGGAAGATCAGCCCCTGGCCGGTCTGGAAGTCCGCCCTGCGCGGGGATGCCGCCGGCCTGGCCCGCCCCTGGCTCGCCAGGCCGCCGTGGGTCACCGCGGCGGCGGTCGAGGCCGTCAGCGAGCCGGGCCGGGACGCGGACGCCGTGCTCGTGGCCGACGTCTGTGGAGCCGCCCGTCTCGCCAACGGCGATGTCCAGGCCGCTGACTCGCTCGGCATCGAGCTGCACAACCCGTACTTCGACGGTGCCCTGCTGGACGCGGTCGTTTCCGTGCCCTCGTGGAAGCGGTTCTCGGTGAGCCGCTACAAGCCCATGCTGGTCGACGCCGCCGGGCACCTGCTGCCGAAGGTCCACCGCGCGCGGGTCACCAAAGGTGTGTTCGCCGCCGACTTCCACCACGGGCTGCGGACCAACCTGGACCGCGTCTTGTCCCTGACCGACGCCCGCCTAGCGGCGATGGGCCTGGTCGACCCGACACCTCTGCGGGCCGCGGTGCACGGTGTGGCCCTGGGGGCGGACACGATCTGGCCCCAGCTGCTGACAGCGATCGGCGCCGAGATGTGGCTCGAAGCCATCGAGGAGGCACCAGCTGTCGCGTGGGGCCCGCAGAAGGAGGCAGCGGCGTGAACAGTGCGAACACGGTGTCGGTGACCACTGCGAACGCGGAGGTCACGATCGACTACCGCACGGGAAGCACCCAGTTGCGGCCCCTGACACCCGGCTCGGCCCCCGCCGGGGCCGGTAGCGTAGTGCGGCATGACGGCCCGGCCATCTCCTGGGGAACGTTCGAAGTCTCCGCCGTTCTCCCCACCCCCGACCCGGTCCCGCTGCGGTGGCGGATTGGGGCCGTGCCAGCCGTGGCGTTGACCGCCGCGGTCATGCTGATCGGCCCCCAGCGAGGCCGCTTCGCCCGCATGGTGCGGCTCGCCTGCGCAGGCCGAGCCCTCCCAGCAGCCAACGACCAGCAGGCGGTGTACGCGGTGCGGGCCATGCGCCGGGCAGCCGCGGTCATCCCCGCCAGCTGGGCCTGCCTGGAGCAGTCCACCGCTGCGGCCGTCCTCCTCGCCCTGGCCGGACGGCGAGCCGAGTGGCGCCACGGCGTCGCCACCGACCCGGTACGGCTGCACGCCTGGATCGCCGACTCAGCAGGACACCCCGTCGAAGAACCGGCCGACACCGCCCTCTACACCCCGACCTACACGCCAGACGGCCCCAGTCCTGCCAACCAGCAGGGGCCGGAAGGGACCACAACATGAGCAGCCCGCACATCCTTCTACCCGGCGACCAGCTCGCCCTAGGCCAGCCACGTCACGAGATGCTCGCCGAGTACCACAAATGGGAGAACGACCCCGGCACAATCCTCGGCTACGGCAACCAGTTCCCCCAATCCTGGGAAGTCCGCGTGGCCGGATGGGAACGCCAGCGCGGCAACCACAACTACCCACAGTTCGAGGTCGTACGCGTAGAGGACATGACGCCGATCGGCATGACCGTGCTGACCGTCAACCAGTTCGTCCGCACCGCCGAGTTCGTCATGGTCCTCGCACCCGAAGCCCGCGGGAAGGGCTACGCGGCCGAAGCCGCCCGCCTCACCCTCGACTGGGGCTTCCACCTCGGCGCCCTCCGCATGATCTGGCTCAAGGTCCTCGAACCCAACCAAGCCGGCATCACCGCGTACGAGAAGGCCGGCTTCAAGCCCTCCGGACGGCTGAGGCAGTCCGGCTACTGGCTCGGCCAGCCCGTCGACGAACTCCTCATGGACGCCCTCCCCGCCGACTTCCCCGGCCCCTCGGCCATCCGCGCAACCCAAGCCACCGACACCCCCTGACCAGCGCAGACGCACACCGGGGGTGGGCTGCAAGGAATACGTCCGAGGCGGGTCCTGGTGCGGCGGGTACGTGGACATCGTTATGCCCACCGACCGACGCGGTGACAGGCACAGCTGGCACGACGCCATCCGGGGTCTGATCGGTCCACATCGAGACGCATGTTCGAATCCGTCGCTACGGCCGGTCACACCATACGAATCAACGACCCGCGAAATACGGGCCTCGACGCAAGGCCAGTGACCTAGCGAGCCGTCCGAGCCTCTGACGTGCGGAAACATCGTCGGTTAGGGCTTCCAGCAGCCGTTAAGTCACTGGCATTGAGGCTAAGCCGGTAGGAGCTCTCAGCCGACCCAGAACCACCCCCGGACGCGGCCCCGGCGGACTGCCTGCGATGCGTCCATTCAGATCTGCGGCGGAGCGATGCCGAGAGTATGGGTGTGTCCGCCCGCGATGGCGGCCACCTTCCTGAGGCCGAGCATCTGTTTTGGCTTGAGCTGGTCGACGGTGGTGCCATCCCCCAGCTGTCCGAATGCGTTGTTGCCCCAGGCCCACACGTCGCCGCCATTGGTGAGCGCCAGGCTGTGGAAGGCGCCAGCGGCGATGGCGGTCACCGTGACGAGGCCCGGCACCCGTTTTGGCTTGAGCTGGTCGACGGTGGTGCCATCCCCCAGCTGTCCCCACTTGTTGTCGCCCCAGGCCCACACGCTGCCGTCGTTTTTGAGCGCCAGGCTGTGGCCGCCCCCGGCTGCGATGGCCACCACGTCCTTGAGGCCCGGCACCGGTACCGGCTCGGATCGGAGTGTAGTGTCGCCGGTCCCCAGTTCCCCGTATGCGTTGCCGCCCCAAGCAGCCACCCAGCCATAACTCGTGAGTGCCAGGCTGTGGCAACCTCCAGCGGCGATAGCAACCACATCGGGAACGTCTACCTGGACTGGGCGTGGAGCCTTGTAGCTATACGGCCAGATGCTGAAATAGTCCGGGTCGCCCACCTGCCCGGATGTGTTGGGGCCCCAAGCGTACATATAGCCCTGCTGGTCTAGCACCAAATTGTGGTAGCTGCCGGCGGCGATGGCAATGACCGGCGCGATTGTATCGTGGTAACCCAATACCAATACTGGCGTCGGCCTGCCCAGTGTGTCGCCCACGCCCAGTTGTACCTCATCGTTGGCACCCCAGGCCCACACCAGGCTGTCAGCGGTCAGCGCCAGACTGTGGTTCCAACCAGCGGCGACGTCGACTACTCCACTGAGGCCCGGCACCTGATGTGGCGTGAGTCTATCGGTAGTGGTTCCGTCTCCCAGCTCTCCATCGTTGTTGTCGCCCCAGGCCCAAACAGTTCCATCAGTCTTAACCGCCAAGCTGTGCGAGCTGCCAGCGGAGATGGCTGCTACCTCGTCAAAGGCTGGCCCTCGGGGGGACTTCACCACAGGTACCGGGGTGTGCCTGGCATTAGTGCTGCCATCTCCCAGCTCCCCCCACTTGTTATTGCCCCAGGCCCACGCCTGGCCCAATTTCACGAGCTCTAGTTGACGGCAATGCCCGAATGTCTGCACGAAAATGAAGCCACCATCCGGTGGAACAGGATTTCCATCGGCGTCAAAGAGTGGGTTACCATTCTGGTCCTTGAGGATCGGGTTGGCCTCGGGGACGCCCGGGATGACTGCAACACCCGTCTCGTTATACTCAGGATTGAGTAGGGTCATCCGGTGAGGATGACTCTTCATCCACTCCGCGACTGCATGTCGGGGTGTGATCTTATTGACGTAGTTTCCCTTGTAGATGTCATTTCTGCAGTTCTCGTTTCTGGGCGGGTTTGCATTCACAGAACAGTATCCCGCGGCCTTGATTCGAACTTGCTCTGAACCTCTCTCGGGATTTTGGTGGACCACGGGTCCGCCTCCCGGTGGCCACCACTTGAGTCTCGCGGAATCCTTGGCATGCTGAAGCGCCTCAGCCCGCAGCTTCGGATTGAGACTCAAAGGCGGCGAACCAACCACTGCGCGTTGTTCGTTGATTAGGCACAGCACAGCCGACTCCGCAGCGGCCTGAGACAGTTGGGCAACCGGCGTGTCGGCGTAAACGCATGGCATCGAAGACTCCAGGGATCGAACATTGTCGCCATCGCATGTGCGGCGGTACGGCCAATATGACGCGTTCGAAAGCAACTGCGCTCGTACAGAACGGGTTGGTTGCTCCATCCGGTGGCGGGGACAGATCTCCCAGGCCATGGCAGGCTGCTGCACACGGCCGATAGACGGCTGGCCCGCGGATGCCAGGCTCACAAGCTTGCCCAAGTGCGGCCGAACGGCGGCGAAGGCCAACTCCTATCTCGCTGCCATCCCCATCCGGGGGTCGGGCCGAAAGAAGCGGCCTAGGCGCCATGCGAGTGACTTAACGGCTGCCGGAAGCCCTAACCGACGGTGTTTCCGCACGTCAGAGGCTCGGACGGCTCGCTAAGTCACTGGCATTGGGCCTAAGGATTGTCCCGCAATGATCTCCAGATGAGTGGGAGTCGGCCGCTGTGTGACGGTTGGCCTATCTGGAGAGGTTGAGGTTGTGCAGGCGGGCGACGCCGAGCAGGGCGGCGTACACCTCCTTGGCCTTCGCCAGATCGGCGACGGGGTGCAGCACGGTCTTGATTCCCTGGGTGGACGATCTGGTCATGGTCACTCCTGAGGTCGTGAACGTCGAGGGTGTCGGGGGCATCGGGGTCGTCGTGCCCCTGAAAATCAGGCTAGGCACGGACCCGGCGGCCGCCGCTTCTCGATTCCTGACGGGTCGCTCCTGACCGGTCGCCGTCACCCGGCGCCGCGCCGGAAGGCGGCCCGGTAGTGACTCGGGCGGCGCCCGGTGTGCCGGGCGAAGAGCGCGGCGAAGGTCGCCGGGTCCCGGTAGCCGACCGCGGCAGAGACGCCGGCGACGGTCCGGTCCGTGGACTCCAGGAGGTGGCGGGCGCGACGGACGCGCGAGGACTGCAGGTACTCGAGCGGACTGAGGCCGGTCTCGTCCGCGAAGCGCCGCAGCAGCGTGCGGGTGCTGACATGGAAGGTGTCCGACAGCGCGGCGAGGTCGTAGCGGGCGGTGAGGTGCTGATCGAGGTGGCGCATCACCCGGTGGGAGAACTCGTGTCCGGGCCGCGGCAGCAGCCTCGCGTCGACGTACGGAGTCTGCGACGTGCGCGCGTCGTCGACGAGCGCCACCCGCGCGGTGGTCCGCGCCACGCCGGCACCGCTGTGCCGGCGGATCAGCTCCAGAGCGAAGTCGTACATCGCGCTGAAGGCCGCCGTCGTCGTCACCCCCTGATCGGTGACGGCCAGCCGCTCGGGCCGCACTTCGGCGTCCGGACAGCGCCGGGCCAGTTCGTCCGCGAACAGCCAGGACGTGGTGGCCCGGCGACCGTCGAGCAGCCCGGCCTCTGCGAGCAGGAACGCGCCGACGCACAGGGAGACCACGGCCCGGCCCTCGGCGGCGTGCGCGCGGATCGCCGCGATCTCCGCGGCGAGCTGCGCGAGCCTCGCGTCCAGGTCCAGGCCCGGCAGCAGCTCGAAGCCCGGCACCACCAGGACGTCGGCCTCGCGCAGCGGCGAGACGGCCAGTGCCGCGCCGCCCGATGCGGCGACACGACGCCGGGGCGAGACCACCGTCACCTCGTAGCCGGCCCGGTCCGGCCCCGCCACGTGCGTGGCCATCGTCAGCAGATCGGGCACGCCGAACACCTCGGACGCGAAGCAGCCCGGATAGGCCAGGACCGCGATCCGCAGCGCGCTCACATCCGCCTCCTCAAGCCCGGTCGACTGATGGCGAGATTACCTTCACCCATGGCGATACGGCCTCTGCCCCGGCGTGCGGGCGGCAGTCCACGCTGTCTCCATGACTGCAGCCGACGGACGTCTCGACGACGCGCTCACGGACTTCTCCCGCCGACTCGTGGAGGTGGACGGGGTGGTGAAGACGGTGTACGTCGCGGGCTCCGGCCCCGCCGTCGTGCTGATGCCGGAGATGCCCGGCATCAGCCCCGACGTACTGCGCCTCGCACGGTGGATACGGGACGCGGGCTTCACCGTCCACGTCCCCTCGCTGTTCGGGACCGACGGCGCGTACCCCACGGCCGAGCGCGGCAGGGAAGTGGTCCGCCGCGCCTGCGTCAGCGCCGAGTTCCGTGCCTTCGCCGGCGGCGGCACCAGCCCCGTCACGGCCTGGCTGCGCGGTCTGGCCCGCCAGGCCCATGCCGCCTGCGGCGGTCCGGGAGTCGGCACGATCGGCCTGTGCTTCACCGGCAACTTCGCCCTCACCATGGCGATCGAACCGTCCGTCGTCGCACCCGTGGTCAACCACCCGTCGCTGCCGCTGGACGACCCCGCCGGACTCGAGCTCGGCGACGAGGACGCCCGCGCCGTACGGGACCGCGTCACGCGCGACGGTCTGACGGTCCTCGCCTACCGCTTCGAGGGCGACCGCTGGTGCACCGGCCAACGCTTCGCCGCCTACCGGGCGCTCCTCGGCGACGCCTTCGACGGCCGTGTCCTGTCGGACAGTTCGGCCCGCACCGACCCGCCGCCCTTCTTCCGCGACATGGTCGAGACGCCCCACAGTGTGGTCACCGCCCACCTGGTCGACGAGGCCGGGCATCCCACGGTCGAGGCCAGGGACGACATCCTGGCGTTCCTCGGGGAGCGCTTGAAGCCAAATGATTGACCCCTGGTTCTGTCATGTATGACCGATTTGGTACTGCGGTCCGCATCCCCGAAGATGCAAGGGTGCGTACATGCCAAGCCACTTAGTTCGCCGACTGTCGGCGGTGGCGCACTGACGTTTTCTCAGTGAAGTGACCAACAGACCTGTGGACAACATGAGTTGGGCGGGCGGGGTCGGGGAAGCCCCGGCTGCAGGCAGGCGTTGGACCCCTGGTAGGACGGTTCTCCCCACAAGATCGTCCGCTGCGAAAAGCCAGAGGCCCACGTTGGTCACCTATGTTGCTACGCTCGACGTCCCCCGCCACGTCGTGGAATACCTCGCCCGTCTGCTGGCCGCCCATCGCCGCCGGATCGGGACTCCGAGGAACTCACGCGCCTTGGGCCCGTACCGCCAAGCAGTGCTGGTCCTGCGCTGGTTCCGCGAACGCAGCTGCGTGCACTGCCTCGCCCGCGACGCTGGCATCTCCCAGGCAACCGGCTACCGCTACCTCCACGAAGGCATCGACGTCCTCGCTGGCCAGGCGCCGGACCTGCACGAGGTTCTCGGCCGCTGCCGAGGCGAGGGCATGACCCACGTGATCCTCGATGGCACGCTGATCGCCTCCGACCGCGTCGCCGGTCTCCGCGAGAACGGCAACGACCTCTGGTTCAGCCAGAAGCACAAGACGTTCGGCGGCAATGTACAGTTCCTGGCCGCCCCTGACGGCACCCCGCTATGGGTCTCCGACACCGAACCCGGATCCACCCCCGACATCACCGCCGCCCGCCTCCACGCATTCCCCGCCCTCTACAAGGCGGCGGCTGACGGTCTGCCCACCCTCGCCGACAAGGGCTACATCGGCGCCGGCATCGGCATCCTCGTCCCAATCCGCCGTCCGAAAGGCCAGTCGGAACAAGCCCTGCACGCCGACACACGAACCACGAACAACCTGATCAGAGGCATCCGAGCACTCGGAGAACGCGCAGCCGCCGAACTCAAACAGCGCTGGCGAGCCCTGCAGCGCGTCACCATCAGCCCCAGCCGGATCGGGGACATCGCCCGCGCCGCCCTCGCACTCAACGCGATCTGGAAATGATCACCACTGGGAAAACGTCACTGCCTGACGCCTATGCTGCCCGTCGGCTTCACCGCGTCAGTCTGCACCGGGGTAAGCGGTGGTGCGCCACCAGTCGCCGGCTTCCAGATGCTCGATCACCCGGGAGTCGGTGACCACCACGTCGTAATCGGCCCCTACGCGTATCTCCTCGCAGCGGACCAGGGCCGCGGCGGATTCGGGGGACATCTCGTTGAACGACCCTTCATCCTCCCAGGGAAATCCTCTGCCGCTTTCAAACACCCGTTTCTCGGCCTCCGCCGTGAAGGGGTAGTTGCGCGTCGCAGTCCGCTCCACACTCTCGACGAAGTCGTCATCCACCCCGTCGTCCTCGTCAACAAGAAGGTCCAGTATGGCCTCATCGTCTTCCAGGTCACTGAGGAAGAAGCTCGCATCGTCGGGCAGCGGAGCGTGCCATACGTCCGGGTTGATGGCAGTTACCCGCAGTTGTATGCGGCGGCGCGGTGGATCGACGGCTAGCACCCGTACCGCGTAGAGATCAGTCACGACGCCATTTTCTGCGTGGGCACCGGCATCGTCAAAGGCCTCATACGCAGCCTCCGCGCCCTGCGCGAGCGCACCGCCGCGGAGCTCAAGCAATCCTGGCGAGCCCTGCAGCGCGTCACCATCAGACCCAGCCGTAACGGCGAGAGACCCCGCCCCGCTCTGGACCTCAACGCAATCTGGAAGTGATCACCATTGAGAAAACCTCACTGACCTCTGGTGGCACCGTCGTCTTGCCGGATGGCGTGAGCCTGGATGAAAGAAGCGGCAACGCGCTGGTGAAATGATCTCGGCGTGACTTGTGTGATCACGGCGTCCGAGCCGTCCTGGATAGGCCCGTTCACTGGGCTGAGCCCGCGCTGCTTCGGCAAGTTGGTCACCGCGGTCCGGCGTGAGAGTGCCATGACGTTGCGGCGGGGGCGGCCATGGGGGCTTCCGTTGGAAGATCGCGTCCTACTGGTCGTGGCGTACTGGCGCACGAACTTGACAATGCGCCAGCTGGCCCCGCTGTTCGGAATCTCCAAGTCGGCTGCGGATCGCATCATTGACCGCCTCGGGCCCCTGCTCGCGTTTCAGCCGAGGAGGCGGTTCCGCAAGGACGCCGTGCTCATCGTGGACGGGACTCTCGTGCCCACCCGCGACCACACGATTGCCGAGCAATCGAAGAACTACCGCTATTCAACGGCCCATCAGGTGGTCATCGACGCCGACACCCGCCTGGTCGTGGTGGTCGGCCGGCCCCTGCCAGGCAACCGGCACGACTCCCGTGGCTGGGAGGAGTCCGGCGCCAAGGCCGCCGTCGGCAAGACAATGACCATCGCCGATGGCGGCTATCAGGGCACCGGACTGGCCATTCCACACCGCCGCCGCAAGGGCGAAGAACTCCCGCTCTGGAAGGAAGAGCACAACCGGTCGCACAAGCAGGTCCGCGCCCGCGTTGAGCACACGTTCGCCCGCATGAAGGGCTGGAAGATCCTGCGCGACTGCCGTCTCAAGGGCGATGGCGTCCATCACGCGATGCTTGGCATCGCCCGACTGCACAACCTCGCCCTCGCCGGATAGGCCAACGGGCGGCACCGCAGCCGACCTTGCCATCACCAGGTCCAAGATCAGTTACGGGACAAGCCTTAGACGACCGAAGTGACACAGAATTGGATCAGCGGCGCCCCACTTTCAGGTAGCTGAGCGGTCGACCATGCTGGGTGAGTGAATGACATCGAGAGCCGTCTGAAAGACGCGGGGCGGGCATTCCTAGCTGTGGCATGGCCTCGGCTTCGGGACGAGCGGGTGGTTCCTCCGCCAGCCTTTCACCCGTACATAGAGGTCGGGCGAGATTACTTCGGGGACTCCGTCATGGTGCTGGCCGAGTACCGGGCGCTTGAGGATGCGATTGCTGCTGCTCATCCTCGGTTCGACGCCGACCGACCATTGGGTGAGCGCGAGTTCCCTGGTGGGTTGATCTTCAGCTTCCTCGAGACGTTCATCGCCCAGCTGACCGGTGCGCGCGAGGAGTTCTCCCCTGACGGGCCGGCCGCCGAGCAGTCGCTGCACGACCTGGTCCAGGCGGTCCAGGCGGACACCTTCGAGGTGGCGTGCTGCCGGGTGGTTTCCCACATGACCACTGCGGACGGCGAGCCACTCGAGTTCACCGACGTCTGGGTGGAGCCGGTCATCTCGGAAGCGGTTGGACACAGTAGGGAGCTGCACCGGGTCATTTCGGCGGTGATTCCTGGGGCGGTGAGCGCCAGTGGTCGAATCCGGCCTGACGACTTCGCACCACCGGAGAGCGTCATCGTCGCGCGAGACAGCAGTTCGCAGCCGTTTGACCTGCGCGAGCCGCTGTCGCAGCGGATCGAGCGGTTCCTGCTGCTGGTGCGGCTGTTGAAGCCGGGCACCAGTGAGTCGATGTGGGAGGTTCAGGGGGAAACCCGCCCAGTCCGAGAGTTCAAGCCCATCGTGGTCCGTTTCCGGGGCGCGGGGCCCGGGTTCGCGTCCCCGACGCAGCTGGCTGCCCGAGTGATCACCCTCGGCTCGGATGATGTCAGCCGTGTTGACGGCCTCGGGCGGCTCCTCGCCGCTGCAGAGCAGGCGCGAGCGGACATGGCATTCACCTCGTATGGCATGGCGTTGCAGAAGTTCGTTCTGTCCTTCCACGCCCACGTCTGGTCCGAGCAGATCGTTGGCCTGGCGACCGCCTTCGAGGCGGCGCTGTCCGGAAAGGAGAAGGACGACGTCACGCTGCGGTTGAAAACGCGCGCGGCGACGCTGCTGTCTACTGACCTTGATCCCGCGGACAAGATCTTCAAAGACGTGGGCGTGATCTACGGGCTCCGGTCCAAGCTCGTCCATGGCGGTGGCATGAAGAGAAAGGATCTCCTCAAGGAGGTCCGGAAGATCTCGACCGTTCCCGGCGACCTGCTTGACGGAGAGGCGATCGCGCACGCCGTGGAACGGTTGCGGGACCTCGTCCGGCGCAGCCTGCTCGCCCGAGTCTGCCTTGCGGTCGGCGATACGCCGTTGTGGCCCTTGGACACGGATGAGGGCGTCGACGCGGCTATGGTCGATGATCTCTGCCGGGCGGCATGGCGCGAAGCATGGCGGGGCGCCCTCACGGAGATCGACGCCATCGACTCCGCCGACCGTCCTCCTCGCCAATAGGCCCGCTCAGGTGTGGTCTATGACTGGCTGGGGCGGGCCTGCCCGTCCAGGCGGGGGTTCGGGTTATGGCTACGAAAATCTTGCCGGAGCCACGTTCGCGTGTACGCAGACGCGTGGGCCGTTGGTTCGAATCGTGTTGGTCAGCTGCACGACCCGGAGGGGGCGGCGTCGTTGCGGGCGGCCGGAAGGCGGCGGACGTTGTCGACGGCGGTGGCCTGGCTCCGCAGGCGCTGGATCTCATCGTGCTGAGCGGCGAGCCGTGAGATCGCCAGGGTCTTGAACGCGGTGAGCTCGGCGAGGTCCGCGTCCCGTTTGATGATCCGTGTCTGTAGTTCAGCCACCTGAGTCTTGAGGCGTTCGATCTGGGCATTCCGCGGGTCCACGATCTGCCCGGCTTCCTGCAAGGCTGTGAGGCGCCGTTCGAACTCCTCAGCCAGGTGCTGGTAGGGGCCCGGGCGTGCGCTGCCGTCGCGGTTCTTCTTGGGGTAGAACGCGGTGCGACTCACTCCGGCTTCGGCGGCCAAGGTCTTGATGTCGCACTTGCCGCCGGGCGGCAGCTCGCCGGCGAGCAGGCGGTCCATCGCCGCCCGGATCGCTGCCTCGTTGCGGGCCTTGGTGTCTTCGCTGATGCGGGGCAACGTCTACTCCTGTCCGTGTCCGCTGGCTGCGGTGCTGATCTGTTCGACGATCTGCTGGGCCCGTTCCAGCTCGGGCCGCAGCCGGGCCTTCTCGGCTTTGGGGAAGCGAGGGTTGTCCAGGAAGACCTGGGTGGAATCTGCTGTGCTCTGCCACACGGGTAGATGGCAGGGGGGTGGGTGGCCTGCGGGCAGCGGGCCGAATCGCACATGCCCGCCAAGGGTTTGGTCGCGTTCGGGGTTCCGGCGAGCTTCAGGCACAGGGCTTTCGACGGATCGCGGAACCAGCAGTAGTTCGCAGTCTGCACATGCAGGCTCTTGGACTGCTGCCGCAGCAGCATCTCCAGGCGACGCTCGTTGTCCAGGACCGCCGCGGTGCCGGGATCATGCTCTTTCAGGACGTCGTCGATGTGCTCGAACGCCTTGATCAGGTCACGGGCGCCAGGCCCGGCCGGTAGCTTGCCGGCTCGGTAGTCGGCGAACGCCTGCGAGGTCAGCTCCAGGTGGTGTTCTTCCTGGGCCTGTTCGACCTCCGCGAGCAGCGTTCCCTGTGACCCGCCGGGGCGGTGTAACGGTGGAGTCGGGTATTGGAACTCTCCCAATAGCGTGGGCAGTACGGTGATCGGATTGATGACTCTCTCCAAGAGGTGTGTCCGGCCAGGATGTCGGTAGGGGCGTCGCAGCCAGTCCGGTGGGCTACACGTGCAGTACGACGTCGACGGGCTCCGGTGCGCCGGGCACGCCGAACATGTGCCAGCACTCGTCTAAGCCTTCGACCAGGGTGGGCCGCTGGGTCTGTCGGTGCCAGCGTTCGGCGGTAAGGACGGCCTCGTCGGCTTCGACGAGGTGCTGGTCGACGGCGAGTCGCTGTCGCCATTGGACTCATGGCCGAACTCTCGGAGACATGGCGGGAGGCGGCGTTGTCCGCGAAGTCGGTGGAGGTGACCCGGTCGGCGCCGAGGACGCCCGGCACGCCGAGGCCGCCGAGGCCGCCGAGGCCGCCGAGGCCGCCGAGGCCGCCGAGGACCATTACGTACGTGCGCTCAGCCTCCTGGAAGGCGGGGGCGCCGCCGGTGACCTGGCCGATCTGTGCCGCCTCCTCGGCGACCTGCTGCGCCGCACGGGGCGGGATCGAGGCGGCCCTGGACGCCTGCCGCACCGGCCTCGGCAACCACCGCCCTGAGCCCGGGCCCCGGCTCAACCGCCGCTGTGAAGGTCAGACCGGCACCGCATGCGCCCATCCGTCCGGGGTCAGCCGTCCGCCGGCCCCCGCAGGGTGCGGCGGAGCTGTTCGGCCGACTCCGGGCGGTGTTCCGCGGTGAGCAGTTCCACCAGCCGGGAAGCGACCCTGTGATGCAGGGCCGTACCGCCCATCGGCGAGACGGCGTACAGCTCCATGATCTCCGTCGCCTCATCGAACAGCGTCTTGGCATCGTCGAGCCGGGGCTCGTCCAACGCTGTGCGGACTTCTGCGGCGATCAGCAGCGCGCCCACGAGCCGTGCGACGGCCAGGGGGTCCTTCTCGGCCATCCGACGGCACACCACCACGCACTCGTCCGCCGCCTCGGCGGCCTCCGCGTACCGGCCCGCGACCATCAGCGCTCCGATGAGCACGCCCAGCGCCTCCGCCAGCGTGTGCTGTTCGGCGATCGCCTCACGCGCGCTTACCCGGCGCAGGATCGCGACGCTCTCGTAGGCCGCGGTCAGGCTCTCCTCCGGACGCTGTGCCACGAGCAGCCGTACGGCGAGTCCGTTCAGCCCGTCCGCCAACTCGCGGTCGTAGGCGGAGGGATTGACCCGGGCGAGCTCCCGGTACAGCTCGACCGCCTCGTAGGCCAGCGGGACACTGTCAGAGTTCCCGACGCGTTCGAGAGCGGCGGCGAGGTGGTACAGGGCGTTAGCCAGCGACATGGCGTGGGCGGACGGGTCCCTCGCGTGGAGGCGACGCCGCAGGTCCACGCTCTCCCGCCCCAGCGACACCGCCGCCTCCGGCCGGTCCGTACGCAGGTGGCACACGCCGAGGGCCGCCAGCGCGGCGGAGAGGTTCGACTCGTGCTTGCCGGGTTCGGACGCGGCCAGTCGGCGGTACAGGGTCACGGACTCCTCCATCACCGCCGTCGCGTCGTCCCAGCGCTGCGCGTACGACAGATCCCGTCCGAGACCGAGCAGACCACTTGCCAGGTCGGGCCGGTACTGCTCGTCGTACGCGGCCAGCCTCCGCTGCACGGCGACGGCTTCCTCCGTCGCGGCCAGCGCCTCCTCCCGTCGCCCGACCTCCCCCAGCCGGTCGGCGTAGGCCTTCAGCGCGAACGCCAGGTTGCCTTCGACCATGGGGACGAGAGCGGGATTCGGCACATCTTCGAGTGCGATCGCCCGGAACTGTGCCAGGACCGCCTCGGATTCGGCCAGGGCCTCCTCCAACCGGCCGGCATGGTGAAGCCGGACGCCGTGCTCGTGCCGTTCCGCAGCCCGGTCATTAGGGTTCCTGGCGCGCGCCAGCCGGTGCGGGAGCAGCCGGGCGCTCACGGCTGCAATTCCGGGATCCAGGTCGGGGCTGCGCCGGTTGAACGGCGGGAAGAACATGGCGACGGATTCGAGGAGCTCCGGGCTGACGTCGTCCAGGGCGGCCAGCGTGGCCAGCGCGGCGCTGCCCCCGATTACGGCGAGCTGCGGGGCGGTGCTGAGCAGCGGAAACAGATGGAGGGGGCCGACATGGGGCCACCGCTGGGCGGCAGCGGCCAGAAAGACGACAGCGCGCGGCATCCAGCTTCCGGCGACCGCGTCACTCACCACGTCGGTGCCGCTGAGCATGGCGCTGACGGTGAGGCCGGCCCATTCCTGTGCCGGGTAGTCCGCCCGGTGCCCTGGAAGCGTCAAGGCCAGGAAGTCCTCGGCGAGTCGGTCCGGAAACAGCGGTTCCAGGACGGTGCTGCGGTCCGGGTCGGCCGACGGATAGCACACCGCGTGATCCGCGAGGATCCGCTCGGCCGGCAGCCGGGACGCGAGATCGCTGACGGCCACCCGCCCCTCCTCCGGTGTCACCGGCCCGGTGAGCGCCGCGGTGAAGACAGCGCGGTTCATGAGCGCGGGCGGGGTGCGGAACACCGGCGTGGACGGGGCGATCTCATGGCCGGGGTCGCCGTATAGCCGTGCCCAGTGCAGGTGTTCCCGGTCCAGCAGGTAACTGGACAAGCCGACGAGATCGGCGGGCGCTCGCAAGCCGTGGGCATCGGCATCGACGGCGACCAGGGCCGCCATGTGCACAGCCAGGGTCAGACCGAAGTCGGCGTCACCGAGCAGGGCCGGTGCCGCGATGCCGTCAGGAGAGACACCGTACCGGGCGGCGAAGCTGCCCAGAGCCACGGCGAACATCTCGGCCCGCGGGGATGCGGAGGCACCGTCGCCGCCGACCTCGTCGGACAGCGGCGCAAGGCGTTGCAGCGAGGTCCTGGCTTGCTGGTTCACCACAGCGGCGCGCACGCTGGGCCAGAGGTCGTCGCCACGGGCGAGCAGCAGCACCCGGGCGCCGCGTCCGTTGTCGCGATGCAGAAGCGCGTTGCTGAACAGCCACAACAGATGGGTCAGCGGCCAGCGGTCGGCATAGTCGACGATCAGCAGCACCCCGGCGTCGCTCTGGTCACGGAGGTCCTGACTGCCTGGAGGGGGGAGCACGCTTCCCGGCCCATGGGTGGCGGTGACGACCTGCCAGCCCTCGGCCAGCGACTCCTGCGCGAAACGGTCGGCGAGGCGGGTCTTGCCCTGTCCGCCCGGTGCGCACAACCACCGCACGGCGAGGGCACTGCCGTCGTCGCGCCACCCCCGTAACGACGACAGTTCAGCGGCGCGTCCGGTGAACTCCACCACCCGGAAACGCGCGTTCAGCATCCGGCTCGGCACGTCCAGCAGGAACCCGTCGTCCGGCAAGACCGGGGGTTGCCAGCGCTGCAACAGGTACACCGGAACGCCGTCACCGAACACATGGATGTCCGCGCCCATCACCCCGTAGGCGAAGCCGCTCTCGGCGTGTACCGACTGGTTCACGCCTCCGCCTCCCCACGGTCCGGCGGCTGTGCCGCAGGAGGAGGCGGTGGAGCATGGTGGTAGATGTGGACGCTGCTCCCCGGCCCCAACGCTCCGTACGCCGAGCCGCCGTCACTGGCCGTGACGCTCTGGTTCCAGACCGGACGAGCCTCCCGGACCCGTTCGCGCACCTCGACGGTCAGCACGCGCAGGTCCTCGGCGGCGTCCGGGGCGGCACGCAACAGGCGTTCCAGGTCTCGCTGCCAGCGCCGTTCTTGCTCCTGCCGGGCGATCTCCGGTCGCACGGCAGCACGGACCAGTGCGGCGCTGGCGTCCAACTCGGCGTCGATGACGTCGAGGTCGGGGATCACCGCCCCGTTCTGCCCGTTATCCCCGTTCTCTCCGCCGCTCCGTCTCCGGAACAGCGCCGCGGTTCGGCTGCGGGTGGCGTCCCATGCGGTGGTCGCCATGGCGGAGACGATGGCACTGGCTCCGGTCATGGCGAGTAAGGACAAAGGGTCCGACACGACGGCCTCCTTAATACCAGACGATCCGATCGCCGCTCGCTGGGTAAGCGTACGCACCGCCTTGCTTCGGGCACAGAAGATCGACGCAGCAGTTCGGGAGGGAGGAGGCGAGGGTCAGACCTGCGCCCGGCCCCGTCTACGGATATCTGCCAGGCGGAAGGACGGCGGCCTGGGGGATGTCGTTCGGTACGTCGCCCAGGCCGCCGTTGGTGAGGCGAGCGTCCTGGCCGACCCGGACGGCGGACGTCAGACGGAGAGTCGGCCCTTACGGCTGGTCCGAGTGTGAGGCCCGTTGGCTGACATCGGCGGCGTAGGCTGCCCAGTCCCCGGCGGATGCCTGCTGCCACTGGACGGCGACTTTGATGTGGATGCCGAGCATCCGGGCGAGGATTGCGGCGGGGAGTTCGGTCGCGAGGGTGAACAGCGCAGTGGACCGGTCCTGTTTGGGCCGGACTCCAATTCGGTGGAGGCGCTTGCCGATCTGGCTGTCGGAGAGGGGCTGTCCCGGGTGGCCACCGGGGAACAGCCATGGGACGTCGTCGGGGGTGCCGATCTTGGCCTTGCCGCGGCGGGTCGCGATGAATTCGCGAACCAAGCTGGCCAGCGGTGCGGGGAGGACGACCGGCGAGGTGCCGAACGTGATCGCGACGGTGTCGCCGTCGATGGTGACGTCGTCGACGGTGAGCTGGCTGATGGTGGCGATCTTCTGCGCGTAGAGGATCAGCAGCAGTCCCGCGACGCGGTCCGGGGTGGGAAGCGTGTCGTCGTTAAGTAGGCGGCGGGCGTCTGCCCAGCGTTTCTCGCTGTCGATGGTACTCAGCGGGCCGGTCCAGCGGACGGTGCCGTAGGTCAAGCCGCGGGCATGTCGGTGCTGTACCGACCAGCGGACAAAGTGGCCGGTCTCGTCGCGGTAGCTGACCGTGGAGTCGGCCATCCAGCGTTCCAGATCCGGCTGGGTGCAGGCCTCCAGTGTGAGCCCTTCGCCTGCGAGCCAGGTGAGGAAGTTGTCGGCCGCGGTGACGTGGCAGCGCACGTTCAGATCCTGGAGCCGGGTGGTGTGGTCGTCGCCGATGCGACGGCGGAGCCGGCGCATGTGATGCCAGACCGCGTAGCCATGTAGAACGCGGCGCTCGGCGAGATCGGTGCGGCCCTGGACCGTGGTGGTGATCCATTTCTCCAGGGCGATAAGCCGCTCGTCGCGGGGCGGCAGGGCGCCGGTCGCGACCAAGACACTGCGCAGGTGGGCCAGCACCTTGCCCGGAGGTAGTTCGTCGAGGACCTCGTGGGTGACGGGCCGCTCGTCGCGCCCTATGCGCTCCAGGAGATCTCGTGCTTTCGAGCGGGAGATCCAGGCCAGGGCGATGTCCGGGCGCTCGGCTTTCGTCAACGCCTCGTGGAACGGGGAGAGTTCGGGCCGGAGAGCGCCATTGGCATCGCCGAGAAGGTCACGTACTTGCTGGTCGAGGACGCATCGCTGGCAGGGGCGGGGGCTGAGCTGCCAGGTGATGGTGCAAACCGGGCAGCGGCCCCAGAAGTCCGGGTCGGGGTTGGTGCACTTCGCGCACAGCGGCGCCTCCCAGGTGCCGCTGCGGGCCTGCGCGGCGGCGCCGCAGCCGCTGCAGGACACCCACCGATGCTGGCAGCGGTCGCACCAGGGCTGGCCGGTGGCTCGGGACATGTCGCAGAGCGCCGTCCGGCCGCAGATGCCGCACTCTGCGGTGATCCTCGGCCGGCAGTTTTGGCAGCGCGGGCCGTCGGGCAGCCGGTTCGCGACGGGCGCGGTCGTCGACGAACAGGCCAAGGCGGTCCAGGACTTCGGCGATCCGCACGACGGGAAGCCCCCGGACACGCAGGGCCGGGAAGAGCTCGGAGTATCGGATCGACTCGCCTTCGCGGAAGCCGGACAGCACGATGACCAGGGCTCGGTTCACGTCGCTAGTGATCCAGCGGCTCCAGCCGCGGGCCTCTCCCAGCGCCCGAGCGGCTTGCCGGGCCCGGATCAGCCAGGGATTGGCCAGGTCGGCGTGGAGTTCCCGGTTGAACCGGTGGAAGTCCCGAGCGATGGTAAACAGCGTCAGTTGCGTCGATGCCGTGGTCACGCGATGCGGTTCGGGAAGTGGCTGTGGCTTCAGCAGGCGTCGCCCGGCCTTGCCGACCCGCGGCCCGCCGTTCTTGGGCCGCTGGAGGTTCGCGAAGAACAGTTGTTGGCAGGTCACCTGCCGTAAGTACGGCTCGATCACCGAAGCCTTGCCACTGGCCTTGATCGCCCAGGTCGCCTGAGCCCGACAGAGGCGGCAGTAGCCGTACTTGTCATCGACCGGGACCTGCCGCCGACAGCCGACACATTCGCCGACGGCGTGTAGTTGGCCGTAGGTATAACAGCCGCGGCAGAACCGGCCGGGCAACTGCCCCCAGGCGAAACAACCCGAGCAGGAGGCCGCCGGCTTGCTCTCGCTGATCTTCCCCATAGTGATGGTGACCAGGTCACATCGGCGGCAACGAACGGCCGTCGCGGCGCTTGGGCACGACGGCCTGGGCCACTACTGACCCGGTCGTGGCCTCCTGAACGCCAGCCTGCTGACCCGGGCGACTGGCCTTGCCTGGCTCGGGAATCAGCAGATCGCTGATCTCACAGCCGAGCACGACGCAGATCACGTCCAGATCCTCCAGCTTGAGGGAGACCGGCTGGCCGGACCACAGGCCGGACATCTTGCCGGCCGAGATCACCAAGCCGTGCTCGGCCAGGCTCCGCTGGAGCTCGGACGCCTTCCAGATCCCTTTGTTCGCGGCGGTCAGCCGCAGGTTCCACTTCATCCGATCAGTCCTTCCAGCCGCTTCGCGGCCCGTTGCTGCCCGGCCACCCAGGCGTCCTCGACCCGGGTCTGCTGGACGTGGATGTACCGCATCGTCGTGGCGATCCAGGAGTGACCGAGGACCTCTTGGATCCCGAGCAGATCAAGCCCTCCGAGGTAGAGCTCGGACGCGCAGAAGTGCCGCAGGACATGCGGCGTGAGCGTGTCGGCCCAGCCGGGCAGATGGGCCTTCGCCGCGGCGGCCAGGCCGTTGCGCAACGCGTCGTCGCCGACCCGACGCGAGGAGCCGTCGGAGTTCTTGCGCTCGGACGGGAACAGCGGGGCACCGGGTCGGGTGTGGTCGTCGTCGAACTGGCCCCAGACGTCCTCGATGAACCACCGCAGCGTGCGGTCGGCGCCGTTGATCAGCGGCACCATCCGCTCGCGCGGGCCCGATCCGCGGGCGCCCTTGCCGTGGCGCACGTGGAGCTTGCCGAAGCGGCCCAGGTCCCACTTGATGTCGGCAAGGTCGAGTTTGCATGCCTCGCTCACCCTGAGGCCGACCTGCGACATCAGTTTCGATGCGGTGTAGTTCCGCGCGGTCGGGGCGAACTTGCGGCAGGTCGCCAGCTCGCCGCCCCAGCCGGTGAACAGTGTCTTGATCTCCGGCTCGGTCGGCGGGATCCGCAAAGCCGCGTCCTTGGATCCCCGCGGCCGGTTCATCTCGTCGATCGGGCACTCGACGACCCGCCCGGTCATCCGATGGATCTCGACCTTGTGCCGCAGCTCCAGGAACAGGAAGTACGTGGTCAGCGCCTGCGCGCGGGCCAGCCGGGTGCCACTCGGTGATTCCCGCAGCACCTTCCCGAAGTACCCGTCGGCGTCAGCCGGCTCCATATCCCACAGGGGCCGACCCAACCAGGCCCGCATCTGGTCCAGGTGCCCGACGTCCCCGCGGATGGTGCCGTCCGCAAGCCCCGCCGAAGCCCGCGCGAGGACGAACCCGGCAAGCGCGTCGGTCTCGAACTGCTCCAGCTCCTCCGCCGAGACCGGATCGCGGAACTCGCGCAGGTCGCGCAGGTCGCGTACGGCCGCCAGCCCCAACCCGAGCCTCCTCGCCTTCACCCCGATCACGGATCGATCGGACGAAGTGAGAACGCTTCACGAATTCTGAAGTTACGTCACCAGCTCGAAGAACACCCCAAGGAGACAGAACGCGCTGGCCACGGGGGCAAGGACGCAGCAGGGCTCAGGGGAACTCGCGGAATGTCGCACAGACCGCCGCTGTCCCGTCGCATCCCAGTTGGCGGATTCTCGCGGGGTCTCAGCCGTGCTGGCGGATTCTCACGTCATCGCGCTCAGAGCGGCGCCGCACCGGATGCGTCCGGCCTGCACTGAAGGGGCGAGGCCGGTTGAGACGTTCAAGATCGGTGCGGCGTCACCGGGGAGCCAGGGGTCACGCTCCAGTCCGTCCGGCCGACTTGTAGGGGCTGTGCATGGCGAGAAAGCGGACGTCGAGGTCAGTCTCCAGGTAGTCCATGCGCCGCTCCCAGAAGGCTTGCATGTGGGGCAGGGCAAGGTGGGCGTCGAGATCGGCCTGGGAGCGCCAGACCTCGTAGAAGACGAAGACGCCGGGGTCATTGCGATCTTCGTGGAAGTGGTATTCCAGGCAGCCGGACTCCTGCCGGGTCGGCTCGACGAACGAGAGCAGAAGCTGCTTCAACTCCTCGGCGCGTTCGGGCTTGGGGCAAGCGGTGCCGACGAGTGCGAATGGCTGAGTCATGCAGGGTTCTCCCCCTGATAGGTACAATCAATCTCGTACCTGCCGGACGCTACCGAACTCATAGGTACGATGCAATCCATACCTGAAGGGAGGTGTCCCGAATGCCCGACGGTGAAGGCCACCCGAGCGTCGAGGAGATCGAGCTCGGCCCGGTACTCTCCGCGCTGGCAGATCCGCTGCGCCGCCGAGTGGTGCGTGAGCTGGCAGCCGAACCCGACGGCGCGGCGCGGACGTGCAGCTCCTTCGGGCTGCCGGTCTCCAAGGCGACGGTCACGCACCACTTCCGTGCACTGCGCGAGGCCGGGTTGATCCGGCAGGTCGACCGGGGCAACAGCCGGATGGCCAGCCTGCGCCGGGCCGACATCGAGCAGCGGTTTCCTGGACTGCTGGGCATCGTGGCAGCCGAGCCGGCGGAGTGAGCTCAGGAGCGGGGCGGTCCCATTCACACCAGCGCCCTGACTCACGCTCGCGTTGACGCCGTGTCCACGGCAGACACGACTTCCGCAAAAGCCAGGTCGATTGAGAACGTCAGGAACCCGGATTCTCAAACCATCTGGCAACGCCACAGGTCGAAACGCTTTCATGTCTCACATGCGTTGCGACAGGACACCGGGGCCCGGGACAGCCGCTCGGCTCGAAGAAACCGGCGGCCAGCTACCCGCCACGACGTGGATAGAACCACCAAACGCCCCGAGACGGTCATCGAGCGCAACCATCTCGGGACTTGAAAAGCAAGCTCAGTCCTGGTGCAGCTCGTTGCGGCCGGGGCCGCCGGAGAGCTTGTCGGTGCCCGGGCCGCCCCACAGGACGTCGTCACCGCTGTTGCCCCACAGCGTGTCGTCACCCGCCTCGCCGTACAGCTTGTCGTTGCCCTTGCCGCCGTAGAGGACGTCGACGGCGCCCCTGCCGCGCAGGACATCGTTGCCGTCGTCGCCGTGCAGGTTGTTCTCCTCGCCGGTACCAGTCAGGGAGTCGTTCCCGGCTCCGCCGGAGCAGTCCTGCCCGCAGTGGGTGAGGGTGTCGTTCCCCGGGCCGCCGAAGGAGCCGAAGCCGAACGGACCACCGCCGCCGTCGAGGCGGTCGTCACCGTCGTCGCCGTGGAGCATGGCAGACGCGGACCCCTTGAGCACGTCGTTGCCCTTGCCGCCGTAGACCCCGGCCCATGCGCCGCTGTCCGATTCGAGCGTCGCGGTGTCGTCCTTGTCGCCGAGGTCGATGTCATAGCTGTCCGAGTCATCCGAGTTCTCCGGGATCTCGACCGCGCAGCGCACGACGGTGCGGTCGCCCTGCGTGGGGTATGTGCACTCGTCCGCGCTCGCCGCACTCGCGTCGATGGCGATGTCGTACCGGTCGCGGAAGGTGAGGACGTAGTACGACTCGAACTCACCGCGGCGCTCGATCTCTTCGTCGACCGCCAGCTTGTTCTGCTGGCCGGGGGCGGCCTTGTACCAGAGCTCGCTGTCCTCGTGGACGACGGTGGTCGTGGCCCTCGGGGCTGCCTGGGCGGCCGGCGCCGCGAGGGCGGTTGCGCCAAGGGCGAGGGAAAGGGTGGCGGTGGCGGTGGCAGCGATGGTGCTGTAGGTGCGCATGCGGAAGGGCCCTTCGGGATGTCGGTGCGCCGTGGTGCTTGTGGTCACTGGGTTAGACCAGGGCTCCGAGAACGGAGTTGCGCCATCGATCATGAACAACGGCGGACCAGGCGGTGGCCGAGGCGTGGGCAGCCCCGCTTGTGCGGGCTGGCCGCCACCGTGCAGCGACGGCGAGGCCACCGAGGAACTCCGCCAGCGCGGCGGCGAGGACGTTCATACTGCGGCCGCCCGGGTCGCAGCGGCCGCGACGACGCGTTCACGGTGGCGGGCGGCCAGGCGCTTGAGTTTCCGCCGCACGCGTTCGCCTGTGACCGCCGGATCGCCGGCCCCCGCGCACAGGGCCGCTTCGGCCCATGTCGCCACACCCGCCTGCCCCCAGGCCAGCGCCACCGCCCGTTCCTCGGGGTGTAAGGCGCGCAGAACGGCGGCGAGCCGGGCATCATCCGTACCGACCCCGGTTTCGTCGTCCTGGCGATGGACCCGGTCTGCCACCAGGTCGTACAAGCTCAGACCGTCACCGAGCGGGGTATCCAGCAGCAGCAAGCGATGCCCCTGGGTACGGCGACGCCACAGCGGCATCAACTGCCGATGCAGCACCTCAGCCTCCCGCCGAAGGCTGGTAATGCCGTCCAGGCCGAGCCGGCCCTGGCTCTGCAGCGGTTCGGCCCAGTCCCCCAGAAGGGCGGTCGACACAGCCTCCCGCCACCGCGCACCACGTCGGCCGAGCACCTCCAACGTGAAGTGGTCCACCAGGTGCTCGCGCCCCTCCAACGCCGCCTGCCGGGCACGCAACGCGTACGCCAGCTGGATGGTCCCCTTCTCCAGTGCCCTGAAGGACTGCACCGACACCTCGGGAGCATCGTTCAACTGCGGCGCGCCGGTCAGGGCGGGATCGGTCGTGAACAGCCGCGTCGACAGCGAACCATCCGCTTCGACCGCCACGGTGACGGGCCGGTGATGCTCACTGGAGACGAGGATGAGGCTGCGCCGGTCCAAGCTCGCCGAGAAGTACGTCACGCGCGGGGCGCCCAGGGGTAAGCGCGCGGGGGCAGGCGGCGCGTCAGTCACGTGTGCGGCGACAGGGCGGGCGGTCATCCGGCCAAGCTCCTTACGAGATCGAGAACAGCTTCCCTTCTCGGCCCCGGGACGGTGGGGATCCGACAACGAATCTCACCAACCGCCATGTGACTTCAGTCACGTCACGATGAGGTCGCCTGCCCCCTCGCCCCAGCTCATCGGGCCACGGGTGGCCTTGGGCACACCGTCGATTGCCCTCTTCTCGTCGTCGTGGCCGCAAAGTCGGGGATGAGTCGGGACGCGGGCCGGCGCTGATCTCCGCCCTGTCGGACGGAGGGGGGACGCGCACCCCCGCTCCTGCGACATCGGGAAAACGGTGTGGTTCGCGATCAAATTTGTCGTATAAGCTGCGGCGAATTTTCGAAACTTCATGGCCAAGGGTGGGGGATTTTCGGAATGCGCAAGGTGTCGCAGGCCGTGGTGGGTGGGGTGGCCGCGATGAGCGTGCTCACTGGATGCTCGTTCAGCTGGGGCGGGGACGAGAAGGAGAAGGAGAAGGTCGCCGAGAAGAAGCTGGGCGACAAGGGAACGGCGTGCGAACTGCCGGTGCACTTCACCCTCGCGACGTCCTGGAAGGCGGACGCCATCACGCAGGCGACGGTGGACCAGATGGGCCCGCTCGGCCATCAGGGGCCGCTCACGCCCGCCTGCCAACTCGACGCCAAGCCCGCCGGGCACATCGGCTTCCTCACCGTGTGGTCCGGCACCAAGGGCGCCGCCGCGCCCGGCGGCACATCCCGCGCCCTGATAAAGAAGTTCGTCGCCGCCGAGAACTTCGAGAGCAACGTCAAGTTCCGCGAGGTCAAGGCCGGTGACCTGCCCGCCACCGAGGCCAGCTACAACGTCACCGATCTGTCCGCCGGCGAGGTCAGGACCGAACGCGCGCTGGCCGTGATGACGAAGCACGGTGGCGTGGTCATCCATCTCGGAGGGCTCAACACAGACGAGCACAAGGCGATGCTCCCGGCGTTCGAGCTGGCCAAGAAAACCCTCGGCCTGACTTCCTGACTTCCTGACCTCCTGAGCGACACCAGTTGCGGTGCGCCTGTGCGGCACATGACTCCTGCGGGGCCTGTCAGGCGCAGGGCGGCTTCGACGGCGTTCCCTCCGGGAGGAGCTTGCGCTCGGCCTTGGTGTAGTCGCGCCCGGCAGCGGCGCACAAGGTGCGGAACTGGGTGTCGGGGCGCAGGTCGAAGGTCTGGCGCAGGGCGCCGTTCTCAAGGGTCAGGCGGTGCCCGTGCACGAAGCCTGCGATCCAGTCTCCGTCCGTGACTGCCAGGGTGTCGGAGGCGCCGTCGCCCGTCAGGTTGTGGATCTGGACCTGCTTCTTGCCGGAGAGGTACGTGATGACGCTGCCGCCCGGTCCGAACCCGAGCAGGGTGTCGTTGCTCGAGCGGAGTGCGCTGTGGGCCAGCTGCTTCCTTCGGTCGACATCCCACACACGCACCTGACCATCGGAGTTCCGCACGGCGAGGTGCGTGCCGTCCCCGTTGAAGGCGAGCGCGCTGGGGACGGTGTCGGTGCTGAATGGCACGGTGATGGTCGGCCCCGTCAGTGTTGTGATGCGCCGCGGGGCACGGACGTCCCACAGCAGGATCTCGCCACGCAGGCTTCCCGTCCTGGTCACCGCGGCGACCTGCCCGGGATGTCCTGGACGGGCGAGGAGCTGGCCGCCGCGCAGGAAGATCTCGTTCGTGGCGCCGGTGCCGGCCCAGTTCGGTGCGGGGTGGACGAAAAAGGGCCGGGTGCGCACGGCCGCGTCGACGGCATCGAAGCGGGAGAGCCGACCGTCCACGGTCAGCAGGACGATCTCGCTGCCCTGCGACGCAGCGACACTGTCCACTTCCCCACCCCGTAACTCGGTGATGCCGTCCAGTTCCTTGGCGCCCGGCACGACATCGTCGAGCGGCACACTGTTGCTCAGGTCCTGTGCGGAGTACGACCGGTAGAGGTTGCCGCCCTCGCCCCACACCACGATCCGCTTCGAGTCCGCCGTCCACGTGGGTATCCAGTTCGCCGTGTTGACATGCGGCGGCAGCGACACCGACCGGCGGCGGGTACGGGAGGTGTCGAGGACCTCGAGCCGCCGGTCGGAGGTCCGGGCGACGAAACGCCCGTCCGGCGACAGGGCGTACTTGGCCGCCCCGGTGTCCTCCTGGAACTCCTCGCCACCCGCCCGCTCGGCCCGCACCGCCATCAGCGCCGTGCCGACGGGCACGAGGACGGTGAGCCCGCCGCCCGCGCGCGGCACCGCCGCGACACCTGTGTACGCGGCAGGAGTGTCACCCGAGGTCGGGATACGGGTGCGGTAGATGTGCCCGGTGCGCAGGTCGGTCAGGGTCGGCTCGGCGTAGCCTCCGCCGACCGAGGCCCTTGAGCCGGCCACGATCCCCAGGTCGTCGATGCCGTACTGCGCGGTGGCGTCCGGCTGACTCCCGGCGGTGGGCGGCAGCTCGGTCTTGCGGCCGGGTGTGCGGCCGAGTACTTGTGCGTACGGGGTGGTGGTGTCCGTCCTGACGAGAATCTCACCGCCGGCCTGCAGCCTCGCACCGCTGAGGGGGGCCGGGGCGACGGTGGAAGTGTGCCGCAGCCGGCCGGTGGTGAAGTCTCTGACCTCCATACGCTGGCGATCGTCCTTTGTGTAGCTGATCGTCACGACGGTGTTCGCGTCGGAGGTGAACGCGGCCTCCTTCAGCCCCGTCTCGGGGATCAGCCGGTCCGGTACGTCGATGGGGGCGCCGGAGGGTACCTGCCACGCTCCGGCGAACGCGGGGGTGCACCGCCGGGTGTCGTTGGAACACTCTATGGAGTTGTCGTCCAATGTCAGCAGCAGCCGCTTCCCGTCGCTGCTGAAGTCCAGGTTTCCACCGGCTTTCTCAGGGATGTCGTGGTCGCCGAGTTCGAGGATCGCGGGGTGCTCGGGGTCGCTCAGTCGCCACAGCCGTACCCCTTCGCCTGCGGTCGCGGCGAAGAAGTGGCCGTCCGGGCTGATGGCGGTCCTCAGCGTCCCTTCTGGGACGCCCCTCAGCTCCCGCGCCCGGGGTCTGCCTTGGAGAGCGCCCGTGACCACGGTGATCGTCGACTGGTCGCCGCCGCCAGGCTTCGACTGCACGACGAGGGTGCGGCCGTCCGGGGTGGCGTCCATGCCGGTGACCCGGCCCCGCCACACCGACGGATGGCTACCCACCAGGTACTGCCCACGCACGTACTGGTGGAGCAGGGCCTGGCGGGTCTTGGCGGTCTCCTGGGTGTTCCACGCGGCCAGGGCGAGCTGTAACGCGGTGGCGGGATCGCTGCCCGGGCGGTCCTCGGCGGCTTGGGCGAGTAGGCCCGCAGCCTGGGTGCGCAGCTGCTGCTGGGTGCGCTGGAGGCTCTGCCAGGTGGCGAGCGCCAGCACGACGGCGAGCACCGTGAGAACGGCCAGCGCCCCGACGGCGGCCTGCCTGAGGCGGGCACCGCGCCGGGAGTGGCGGCGGCTGAGCAGGATGTAGCCGCGCTCGTCCGCGGAGATGTCCTCGGGGTGCTCGGCCAGCCTGCGGTCGGCCTCGGCCAGGTCGGTTCCGCTCAACAGGCGGGCGGGCTCGCGGTGCTGTGTCTGCCAGCGGTGCAGGTCGGCCCGCAGTTGTTCCTGCCAGAGGCGGACGTCCCGGGAGTCGACGAGCCATTGCCTGAGGCGTGGCCAGAGTTCGGTCAGCGCCTCGTGCGCCAGATCGACGATCTCCTCTTGCTCGGCACCACCCGGGGCACGGGAGAGGACGACGAGCTTGCCGGGGGCCAGCTCTCGTACAAGGCCGAGGAGTTCGGGGGCGAGGTCGGCGGTGCGGGTTGGCCTGCGGCGGAAGGTGTCGCCGTCGCCGGGCCGGGCCAGCTGCACGAACAGCCGCCTGGCATAGTCCTGTTGTGCCTGTGTGAGACTGGCTAATGCCTCGTCCGCGTATCCGACGAGGGCGCCCGCGACGCCGCCCAAGTCGTCGTAGGCGGCGTGGGTGAGCATTGAGCGGGTGCGGCGCTTCCACAGCTCGGTCAGGGCGAACTGGACCAACGGCATCCGCCCGGGCTCGTCGCCCGCGTCCGCGACGATCCGCTCCGGCAGCCCCGGCTCGAACCACAACCCCGGTACGGCGTCGACGGGCCCGGTCACTGCCCACTGCAGGTCATCGGCGGCCAGCGGTGCCAGGAACTGCACGGCGTCGCTGACGAGGTCGGCAGTGTCGGCCGTCACCAGCACGTCGAGGGAGTCGGGCCGCGCGGTGGCGACGACCCGCAGCACGGCCGCGCCGTCCTTGCCCGCCAGCGCGGCGAGCAGCCCGAACAGCTCGCGCGCCGCGGCCGGGTCGGCGCCCGTGTACTCCTCGAGCTGGTCGACGAAGAGGACGTGCCCGGTGCCTTCTCCACAGGCGAGGACCCTGCTGCGCAGCTCGGCGGGCACATCGTCGCGGGCCTCCAGGAGCCCTGCCAGCTCCTCGGACCTGGCGAGCCGTTCGACCTCGCCGAGCCCCGGCTCCAGGACCCCGGTCAGCGCCCGGGCGAGCACGGCGGCCACCCGCACCCCGGGGACGGGCCGCAGCTCGGACACGCTCATGCCCTCGGCCCGCAGCCGGGGCAGCACCCCTGCCCGTACGAGGGACGACTTCCCGCACCCCGAGGGGCCCGCCACCAGCGTCACCGGCCGCCTGCACACGGCCGTGTGCACGCGGGAGGTGTCGCTGTCGCGGCCGTGGAAGAACTCCGCGTCGTCCTCCGTGAACGCCGCGAGCCCCTGGAACGGGCAGCGCGGCCACAGTGTCTGTTCGTCGACCAGCTCGGCCGACGGCAACAGATACGCGGTGCGCTCACCCCGGTGCGCGGCGACCGTCATCCCGACGACGCCGTCCTGCGCATCGTCCCAGACCGGCGCCCCGCTGAACCCTTCCGCGATGCGCGGCCCCGGCGCCTGCGCCTCCATCTGCACCCAGCCCGAGCCCTGCCCGGCGCGTAGCGTGCCCGACGCCCATACGCCGCGATCGGCGCCGACCGGGTAGCCCAGCGCTCGGAATGTGTGCCCCCACACGCCGGTCCCGTCGACGAGCGGCACCGGCCGGGCAGCTTCGACTGCCGTATCGAGCCGCAGCAGCGCGACGTCCGCCCCGCCACGCCGCCAGGACACCACGGTCGCCCGCGCCCGGGGGCGGCCGACCAGCAGGGGAAAGTCGAGGTCCACCGGCTCGCCGGGCGCCCGCTCCAGGGCATCCGGCACCCCGAGCGCCCCGGCGACGACATGGGCGCAGGTGCACACCACATCGGCGGCGACGAGGAACCCGGCACCGATCACCTCACCGGCGGCCGAGCAGATCCGCACCTGCGACGCTTCGAGGACGTCGCTCCCCCGTACAGCGGCCATGGACTCACTCTATTTGCTGCCGTGCCGCCTGACACGCCTGTCCGCCTGGGACTCGGCGAACCGGCGCAGCCGAAGAGGCCCTCACCCACGGGCCCGAGTCTGCTCGACCAGTACACGCCTTGGCGAGAGTGAGCACGCCAGGCAGAGTCAGCAGCCAGGGCCGATCGGCGGAGACGATGTCAGGGCGAGCGCGGCGATCCGCAGCTCGGCTGCCCACGTCCGCTGGTCAAGCCCCAACGTGTACTCAATGCAGCACTCACATTGCGGGATCAGCAATACGAACGATCGCTCCTCCGCGGTCTCGACCTCCGTCTCCCACCAGTCGTCCGTCGCCAGGTCGGCGGGAGCGATTTCTCCATCGACGAGTCTCGCCGCCAGCCGGCGCAGAGCATGCCGCCGCGCCAGGCCCGGATCGGGCAACTCGATCCCGGACTCGGACAGTGCTTGCTCGAACGCGTTGCGGATATCGCGGACATCCGCGTTGCGAGACCAGCCGGCGAGCTCACACAGCGTCGGGGTGTCCAGCCCAGCCGCGAGTGCCTCAGCAGCGATCATCGGCAGGTCCTCCGGGTAGATCTCATCCGCCTGATAACGGCACGCCACCTCACCCAGAGACGCGAGGCCGCTCTGCGTTGGGGTCTTCGGTTCCGGTGTCGTTCCTGCTGCTCCCATGACTCCTACGGTGCCAGCGCCATTACCGAGGAGGGTGCGCGGAGGTCCAGTATCTGCGGTAGCTTGCACGACACTCACCGTCCGGGCGGCGGCCGACGTCTTCCTGGACTCGCTGGGCAACGCGAACAGGGTCCGGAACTACGGGGCCGGGGTGGGCAAGACCGCCGAGCGGCTCGGTGAGGCCCCGCCGCTGGCGACGGTGGCGGACGACGAGGTCGGTGAGGCGTGGACTTCGCCGGCCGTCGCTGTCTGGTCAAGGCCAAGGGCGCCCGCACGAAGAACCGCCGCCGCGGTCAGGTGCGTGGGGACCACGTGCTGGAAACCGTGTACTGGGTTGCCGGTACTGCCCGGCTGCTGCCGCGGCTACTCAAGGGCCGCACCTGCGGCCCGGTGTTCGTCACCCACCGCCGCCCGGGGCCCAGCAGGGTCGTCAGACCACGCGACGTATGCCCGGACACCGGGCCAGCCCGGCTCTCCTACAGCCAGGCACGCCCTGCGCCGTGGAGCGCGCTGGACGGGCACACCGCCTTTCGGTGGCCGGGCACAGGCCGGGATCTGCCGGAGTACCGCCACTCACTGACCCACCTCGGCGAGCAGGGCGCGTCCCTTGTTGAAGCTGATGGCGACGTCCCGACACAAGAAGCCGGAGAACGTCCGCCGCTACTTCGAACCCTCGCTAGAGGCGATTGCCGAGCTCACGAGCCCGCTCGCGCCCGGCGGCAGCGACCGCTGAGCCGTTCCTCGATCCTTCTCGGTGGCGACGGCGGAGGCGGAGAGTAGCGTCGCACCGGCGAGGCTGCCCCAGAGGGCGGCCGAGCCATGGGGTGCGAGAGCGGTGATGACCGCCGGGGAGACGGCGAGGCCGAAGCCCGTGGAGAGTTCGAAGCGGGCGAGGGTACGTCCCAGGACATGGGCTGGGGCGAGGGCGGTGACGAGCGCGGTGGCACTGCCGGCATAGATGATCTCGCCGATGGTGCAGACCACGGACACCGCGGCGACGGCCGGGGCACCCCAGCCGTGTCCCAGTGAGGTGGCAGCGAGGAAGCCGAGGTAGGACGCGGCGAGTACCACGCCGGCGAGAGCCAGCACGGTCCGCCGGGAGAAGCGGGACATCAGGACGGTGACCGGAACCTGAAGGGTGACCACCAGCACCGTGTTGGCCACGAAGATGGCTGCCGACCACACCGGGGATGCGTGCAACTGTGTCACCAGGACCAGAGGGAGCGCGATTTCGGGGACGTTGAGGCAGAAGACGTAGACCACGTTGGCGGCCAGCAGCGCGCGCATCCGCGGTGCGGGCCCGTCGGCCCCGTCCTTGGCCGGGGTGGCGGCCGGATGCGCGTGCAGGTGGACCGACCACGCCAAGGCCGCCGCAGCGAGATAGGCGAGCCCGGTGACGGCTGCCAGCGCCTGCAATGCGGTGGTGCCGCCCGCCAGGCAGGCGGTGGCGATGAGCGCGCCGACGCCCAGTCCGGCGTTGCGCAGGGCGCGGCCTCCCGCGAGAGCGGCGTCGCGTTCCCGGCCGTGGGCGACCGTGGCCACGAGAGCCGCGTGGGCGGCCGGCCACGCCTGGTTGCCGATGCCGAGGAAGAGCGCCGCCGTCGCGAACAGCCAGACGTTCCCCGCCGGGGTGGCCAGCAGCAGTGCCACGCCAAGCACCCGCACCAGCATCGACGCTGCCACGACCGTGCTGCGTGCGCCCCGGTCCAGCCATCGGCCCACCGCGGGCATGCACACCAGACCCACGACGACGCCGACCGTCATGGCGATGCCGGTGGCGGGCGCGGACAGCCTCAGCACCGTCACCCCGTAGAGCAGCAGAAAGGGCCGCAGCAGGCCGGTGCCGAGCGCGTCCACGGCCAGGGCGACGGCATAGCGGGGGCCTCCGGAGGCACGGACGAGGGCGCGAGGCTGGATCTTGGTGGTGGTTGCCATGGCGACAACGGTGCGTTCGGCCGCCGGACCGGCCGCGTCGGTTGACGGACACCGTCAACCGACGCCGTAGCCGGCCGTCCGACCAGCGATGATGAAGGGATGACGCTGCGCATCGACATCAGCGGCCTGCCGTCCGAGCGACTGCGGTTCGCCGCCTCCCCGCTGGCCGAGCTGACCGCGATGCTGCACGTGCTGGCCGAACCCGGGCACCATCCGCAGTTCGCCGACTGGGCCGGGGACGTCTGGGCCGCGCTGCGGCCGGAACTGGCCGAGCGGTTGCGGGAGGCGGAGTTCCTCTGGCGTTCCTCACAAGCCGACTTCCTGCTCCCCGCCCGGCCTCGGCCGACCCTCGCCGAGGAGTTGGACGACGTGGACCGGATCGACGACGAAACGTATGTGACCGCCGCGCTCGTCACCACGTGCGGCAGCAACCGGGTCCCCTTCGCTACGCCGTCCCCGCTCACCGACGCGGCCGCGCGCGAGCGGGCCCTGGAGCTGGCCCAGGCCCGCGGCGCGCGGCAAGAAGCCTTCGCGGAACGGCTGTTCGCGGACCCGGCCGCTGTGCGGGCGCGGGTGCGCCACACCCTCGAACAGTGCGCCGAGGCCTTCTTCGACGCCGCCTGGACGGGCGCCGCCGTGCAGCTCGCCACCGACCTGCGCCTGAAGAACGACCTGCTGAAGCGCCAGGGCATCGGGGCAGCACTCGCATCGGTCTCCGGCGCGGTCACCCTGGCACCGGACGGCGACTGCATCATCGTGGACAAGCTGCAGGACAAGGCGACCGCCGCCCACGGCACCGGGGTCACCTTCATCCCCAGTGTCTTCGGCAGCCCGCACCTGGTGGTGGTCCACGCACCCGGGTGGCAGCCGGTGGTGCAGTACCCCGTGGCCGAGCCGAGTCCATCGGAGCCGGTATCGCTGGAGACGGTCACACTACGGCTGGAGGCACTCGCCCATCCGGTACGGCTGCGGCTGCTGCGCACCCTGGCCCGCGGCCCGCACACCCCCGGTGAGCTGGCCCACGCCTGGGAACTTTCACTCCCGGAGGTTTCCCGCCACCTCGCTGCCCTGCGCCGCGCGGGCCTGCTCACGGCCCGGCGGCACGGTCGTTACGTCCGTTACACCCTCAATCTTCCCGATCTGACGGCGCTGGGGACCGACCTGCTGGCGGCCGTACTGCGCTGAGTGGCTTCGGTCCGCCAGAACGCGGGCGACCGCCGCCTTGGGAACCTGGTGCGGCGTCAGAGGCGGAAGACGCGCTCGGCCTCGTCGCGTTGGCTGGTGTGCGGCTCCCAGTCGACGGGCGAGATCTGCTCGGGCTGAGCCGTCGGCAGGCCCGGGATGACGGCGGTGCCGACCGACACGTCGATGCCGACGTGGGCGCCCTGGATGCCGTTGCGGGCCAGCTCGTTGTTCAGGTTGACGGCCCAGTTGCGGGCGGGGCCAGGCCGCGGCGGCGGTGATGCCCTCGGCGGTGAGCTTGCCGACGATGTCGTCGAGCTTCTCGCGGTTGGGGGAGATCAAGGCGACGCCGAAGCCCTGGGAGCCGAAGGTTCGGGCGATGGCCAGGCCCAGCTGAGGCCCGGCTCCGACGATAGCGATGCTGGCCACAGCGATTCAGCGGAAGGTTATCTGGCATATCCACAACTCTTGACAACTGCTCATGTTCCTGACAGCAGTGGCACTGCACCACTCCCACGAACGACACCACACCCCGAAGGGAGCGATCAGCGCATGACCAAGCCTGAGAGCGCGGGATACGACTACGACGTCGTCATCAGCGGAGCCAGCCTCGCCGGCAGCGCCGCGGCGATCTTGCTCGCTCGACGCGGTGTCCGCGTCGCACTGCTGGAACGCCACTCAAACCCCGAGGCGTACAAGGTGCTGTGCACCCACTCCCTCACGGCCAACGCCTACCCGGTGCTGGACGAACTCGGCCTCATCCCCGCTCTCGAGAAGGCGGGAGCCGTCCGCAACCATGCCCGCTGGTACACCCGCTGGGGATGGATCGAGCCGAGGGCAGCGCCGGCGGGCCCGGAGCTGCCGTACGGGTACAACATTCGGCGCAGCACCCTCGACCCGTTGATCAGGTCCCATGCGGCCAAGACCCCTGGCGTCGATCTGCTCCTCGGTCACCAGGTGACCGGGCTGGTCCGGGAGGCCGGACACACCTTGGGGGTGCGCGTGTCGACACCACAGGGCGAGCGCGAGATCCGGGCCCGCCTGGTGGTCGGCGCCGATGGCAAGGACTCGGCCGTGGCGAAGTTCGCCGGGATGCCTGCTCGGCTGTACGAGAACGCGCGGTTCGGCTATCTCGCGCACTTCCGCGACCTTCCCCTGCACGGCGGAATCGCTCACGCCTGGTTCCTCGAGCCCGACATGGCGTACGCCTTTCCGAACGACGACGGGGTGACGGTCCTCGCGGTGCTCCCGGACAAGAAGCGGCTGCCGGCCTTCCGGGAAGACCTGGAGGGCAGCTTCTTCGAATTCGTCCGCGCCCTACCCGAGGCACCGCCCATCGACTCCGCCGAGCGCATCACGAAGATCACTGGCATGGTCAACTACCCGCTTCACAGCCGCAAGCCGACCGCACCGGGCGTCGCGCTCATCGGCGACGCCGCCCTGACCGGTGATCCCCTGTGGGGAGTGGGATGCGGGTGGGCCCTTCAGTCCGCGCAATGGCTGGCGGAGGCGGTCGCCTCGGCCGCAACCGGTCGGGGCGACCTCGATAAGTCGCTCGTGGCGTACGCACGCAGACACCGGCGCCGACTACGCGGTCACCAGTACCTGGCCGCCGACTACGCCAAGGCCCGTCCGTTCAATCCCATGGAGCGGCTGATGTTCTCGGCGGCAGCGCGCGATGAATCGGTGGCGCGGCACATCCATCTCTTTGCATCCCGCCTGATCAGTCCGCTGCGTTTCCTGAACCCGGTGGCAGTGGCCAAGGCTTCGGCCGTCAACATCAAGCATCGCAGGGCGGCTGTGCCACCCGCGCACCTGTCACACACAGGGCCATGACCGGCTCCCCTCCCACTCCACTCGCTCTCGGCAGCTTGCGCAGAAAGGAACACTGAGCCGCTCCGGGGCCTGTGGAGGCTTGATTGCGTCAGACCATGGCACGTCCGTCGAGGATCCCGATGAGCTGCGCCGCCGTGCGTGGACGTATCCGCTGATCGCGCTGCTGCACACGGGCGAGCCGCTGCTGATGTTCCTCGACTTCCTGGGCGCGGGCCTGGCGTCCACCCCCACGTTCACCGTCGTCGCGGCGTATCTCCCGGAACTCTTCGAACCACGGGTGCGCTGCAGCGGGGCCGCGGTCGGCTACAACCTGAGCGGCGTCTTCGACGGCGCCCTAGTACTCCAATGCGGTTTTGTGATCTATCCGGTGGACTCGTCGGAGGACCGTCGTCTGTAGTGGCTGCGACGGGCTGTTGCCTGGTGGCGTCTGCGCCAGTTGGACCAGTGCAGCAGCCTGGTTGCGGACACGGACGGTGGGTTGAAGACGGCGACGAACAGGTGACGGATCTCAGGGACGGTGAGAGCGATCGTGTCGCTGATGCGGGCGGGGTGGTGCGGATCGGCGGGCCGGCTGGGGGCCGTGTCGGCCGCTATGGCTGACAGGAAGGCCAGGGCGAGCATGGCCAGCGTGACGTGCCGGTGCCATGAGGTCCAGTTCCTGACCTGGTAGTGGTCGAGTCCGACCTGGCCCTTGGCGGCCTGGAAGCATTCTTCGATGTTCCAGCGGACACCAGCGACGCGGACCAGCTCGGACAGGGGCACCTTGGTGGGTGACCAGCACAGGTAGAAGGCGAGTTCGCCAGTGGTGCGGTTGCGGCGGATGAGCAGGTGATGGTGGCTGGCGCTGCCGATATGAACCCAGGCCCAGTCGTAGTTGCGCGGGCCCTTTGCACCGCTGCCGGCGCTGTGCCGACGCCAGGCCGCTTCGGGCAGGCGGTCTGCGAGGGTGTCCGCGCGGATGGGGGTGCGGCCTTGGTTGATGCGGACCCTGGTGGAGCAGGCCACGGCCAGGACGTAGCCGATGCCGGCCTCCTCCAGGTGAACGCGTAGGTGCGGGTCCTGGCCGTAGGCTTCGTCGCCGGTCACCCAGGATGCGGTGATTCCGGCGTCCAGCGCGGCGGCGATCATCTCGCTGGCCAAGCGTGGCTTGGTCGCGAACTGCACCTGGCCGGGTATCCCGGCAGCATCACGGCGCTCGGGATCGGAGCACCAGGAATGCTCAGGAAGGTAGAGCCGACGGTCGATCAGCGCCCGCCCCCGCTCGGTGGCGTAGGCGAGGAACACGCCCACCTGGCTGTTTTCGATGCGTCCTGCGGTGCCGGTGTACTGGCGCTGGACCCCCGTCGAGGCCCGGCCCTTCTTCACAAAGCCGGTCTCGTCGACGATGAGAACACCGTCATCGGCCCCGAGGTGTTCGACGGCGTAGGTGCGGACGTCGTCGCGAACCGCGTCGGCGTCCCAGCGGGCATAGCGCAACAGGCGCTGCATCGGCCCCGGACGGGCGTGACCGGCCTGTTCGGCCAGCCGCCAGCAGTTCTTGCGCTCGACACCCGACAGCAACCCGAGCAGATAGGCGCGGGCGGTCGCCCGAGGCTCCACCCGCCCAAATCGTCCCGCGATCCGGGCCATGACGTGGTCGAACATCGCTCGCCAACGGACAGGGTCTACGCCATGGCCCGCGGCCACCGCACGATCTTCAGGAGTCCACACAACCCCCGATGATCACGCGGTGGCCGTACCCGTCCGCACCCGCGTCCGTGTGCCGAAGTTGTCACCAACGAGAGCAGCCGACCTGCTGGTCTGCCAGCGGCGGAGGCAGGGTGGTTGTCACCCGGTAAGCGCGCTGCTTGTCACCATCGGCTCGGGCAGCACGGCATAGTCACCGGCACCAGCTGCCACGTTCACGTCACCGCTGGCGCAACTCACCGAACCAGCGCACGATCGCCGAGGTGGCCGCGACATTGGACCCCAGGTGTCGGGATCCGTGGTAGTCGACAGCGCCAAGATCAACGGCCGGGGCGTCCACGCCATTCCTGAGCAGAGCATCCTGGCAGTGCTCCGTGTTTGCGGTGGCGGCCTGCTCGTCCCCAGTCGCCATATAGAGCCGGACCGGGGCGCGGGGGGCCCAGTCGGTGCATACAGCATCGGTTGTGCGCAGCGCCGCTGCCAGCGGCCCCGTCGGATGCGCGAGCAGCTCGCGGCCGTGCGCGGTCAGCAGGCCGTCGACAGCGCCCGGGATACCGTCCATGATCTCCTTCCCCGTGTGCGCACCGTCGAAGAGTCCCTCGACGGTCTGGTCGTACGGGTCTTGGAAGACCTCGCTGGGATTGTCGTAGACGTGGTGGAGTCGCTGGAACGCCACCAGGGTGTAGGCCGCGTACAGCACACTGGACTTGGGTTCCAGCCTGCCCTCGAGGATGGCGGGCAGCTCCGTTCCACTGAAGTCGTAGGCGCCGCTGACCGGTGCCAGCGCGCCCAGCCTAAACCAGCGGTCCTCACCTGCCTGAAGAGCCCGGCCGAGCCCCAGTGCCGCCGAGGCGCCTTGCGAGAAGCCAGTGACCATGACCTTGCGCTCCAGCACATGTCCGGTGCGCGGCGCGAAGGCGCGGGCCGCGCGCAGCATGTCCAGGGATGCCGTGGTCTCGGAGCCGATGTCCATCCAAGGGTGCAAACCGGGGCCCTCGCCCAACCCTAGATAGTCGGGCGCGACACCCGCGGCACCCGCCGACGCATGCGCGATCACCGGCGCGGACAGGAAAGCGCCGCGCTGCATGGACGGGGAGTCGTCCTTGTGACTGCCCGTGCCGTGCGCGAAGGAGACTGCCTGCAACCGCCTCTCGCTGTTGCGCGGGAGCACGAGCAGCCCGCTCGCCGTGGTGGGCCGTCCGTGCGGATCGACGGTCCGGTAGACCAACCGGTACGCGACCACACCGTACCGGACGGTGCCGTCATCGAACCCGGCACCGCCCAGCTCGGCGGCCACGGCCTGCGGGGTCGCGAGCGTGTACAACTTCTCGGCGGAGACCAGCGTGCCCCGGCCACGCTCCTCGTGCTGCGCCTGCGCCTGGGCATGGGCGGCGGGCGCAGTGGCGGCGGTGGCGACGGCCGGCCCGCTCAGCATCAGGCCGCAGCAGACGGCCGCCCCTACTGCCCGGAGGCCGCTGCGGTACCGCGTTGCCCTGCGCGAGGATGGTGAGGCGGAGATGATCACAAGTTCCTCCAAACGTGACTCGTCAAAAGCCAGTTCAGCCTCACGCGTTCCGAACTACGACGCACTGGTGCAGGCCCCCGGGTCCTCCTGGTGCCTACCCCCGTTCGCGTTACCGCCCGAAGACGGCCAGCACCATGCTCTGTTTGGGGAGGTGCAGCTGACCTCTCCGACCCCGCACAGGGTCTCTCCCTGATGCGCCTGCTGCGATCTTGGTGACAACAAGTCCGCCTGTGCGACGACCATCGTGCTTCGGTTCAGTCCGCCGCAAGATCGCGAAGTCAGACTGGAGTACTAGCCGTGAGGCGCTCGAAAACCAGTGGAGCAGCGCCGCTGTGCCTCATTACCGTGCTGCCGAACCAAGTCGTCTAGTCAAGGACGTGCCGTTGTACACCCTGTGAGACCTCCCGAGCGCTGATTTGTCGCGCGTCGCGCGTGCGCGCCGCGCTCCTTTTTGCTGCGGACTTCTCACACTGAAACCGGTGTACTTCTGTGCTCAAAAACTGGGTGGTCGTGCCGACTTGCCTGCCGCTCGTTCTCCGCCGTTGCCACGCGTGCGCGTCCGAGCGCTTCCGGGCAAGCGGTAAATTTCGTGTCAACGCCAACCACAAGCTCATCGACGCCTGGCTCCTCGCGCTCTGCACCGCTTGCGGGGAAACTGCAAAGCTCACGGTCCTGGAGCGGATGAATGTGCGCTCCGTACGACCTGAGCTGCTGGACCGGCTGCATGACAACGACCCTGGCCTGACAGCTGAGCTGCTCCAGGATCCGGTCGTGCGGCGCCGTAATCGCATCGCCCTCGACTGGGACAACGCCTGGCGCCTCGACACCGGCGGATCGGATCACCTGGACCGCGGATGGGGTCTCCCCTGCTCGAGCGAAGCCGAGAGCTTGGGGAAGATCGACGTCTCGGTCCGCTTTGCGGCGCGGATCCCTGTCCGGCCGGTGCGACTGATCACTGAAGGTTGCGGTCTTTCACGGGCCGAGGTCGAGAGACTGATCACGGAGGGGAAACTCGTTTCGGCAGTCCGACTGAGCGGCAAGCTCTCCGGCGACTTCACCTTCACGCTCAAGCGCTGAGCCCTCCCCGGGACCAGGGGCCTGTCCGGCAAGATCCGCCGGACAGGCCCTGACGCCCCTGGTGGCGACGGTCGTGACGGGCGGCGGCGGGCCGCCCCTTCCGACGGCGCTGGTGTGTCACCTTGTGCTGGGTTGCGGTCCTGGCTGCCGTCGGCTTCGCCGCTGCCAAGACTCCCGCCGCTCCGGATGAGGGGTCGGCCATGCCAGGGATCGAGTCCCGGAAGGCGTTCGACCTGATGGAGCAGCGTTTCCCGGGGTCCGAGGCCGACGGGGCGAACGCCCGGATCGTCTTCGTCGCCAAGGACGGGCAGAAGGTCACCGTGGCCGCCAACCGGGCGGCCATCGAGAAGCTCGTGGCCGAGGCGGCCGACGGTGGTCAGATCGCCGGCGCCGTGAGCCCTTCCAGGAGCGAAGGCGGTGAGCGAGGACGCCTCGACGGCGTACGCGACCGTCACCTACAAGTTGAATCCTCCCCTCCCTGAAGGGAGGGGATTCCTCACCGTCCAGGGCTGGTGTGGGGATTTCCAGCTCACGCCGCCGCGCCTCGTCCCGGCCGACGCGCCCACCAGTGAGAAGACCAGCCAGGCCGTGTCCTGCGGGGGCGTGTACGGCCCGCCCCCGCCGATCTGGTGGATGTGAGTGTCGAAATCGTAGAACTCGGTGGTGTCGTTGGCCTTGGCGGCCAGGTGCTTGACGCCCAGGCCGTGTTCGGGGTTGCCGGCCATCTTGAACTGCACCCGGTAGTCGCCGTTGGCCTTGGCGTCGAAGGTCTGGGCGACGGTTCCCGCGGTGCAGGCGCCGTGGAAGTCCAGCGGCCGCCCGCCCTCGGCGGCCGGCCACCTCCGGGAGTTACGAACCCGTAGCTGATCGGGCGTTCTCCGCCCGCCAGCCCCGCCGGCGCGCGCGGCACGCCGCACTGCGGAACGGTCAGGCGGCGCGGCAGAGCGCCGCGGGGCCGGCCGGGGCCGAGGCGCGGGCCACGGTCGCCTGTACGGGACGGGCGGCGCGGACGGTGGCCGCGGCCTGCGAGCGGTTCCGCGTGAAGACGAGGAGGCGCAGCACCGCGAACCGCGCGACACCGGCGAGTGCGGAGGCGGACAGGTAGACGACCTGCTCGAGCACCGCACCGGGCGCCGTCACCAGCTGCTGCAGGACAAGCATCGCCACGCAGGTCACCGCGTACGCGACCGCCGCGGACCCGGCTGACTGCGCATGCTGGCGCCAGGTCGCCCGCCCGCCCGCGCCGAAGGTGAAACGGGCGTGCAGCTCGGTGGCGAGGAGCGTGGAGACCACAGTGATCAGGGCGTTGGCCAGGACCCAGGGAATCCAGGAGGCGAGGGCCGCAACGGCGAAACTGGAGGCAACGCCCACCCCGCCGCCGCAGAGCACGAACCGGGCGAAGGCGGTGAAGGCCCCGGGCGCCGCCTGCTCCTGGCTCTGTGCTGTCTCCATGATCCGACCCCTTTGATGGCTCACTCCGCGAAACGCGCGCCCCTCGGCCTGCGAGGCCGAGGGGCGCGCTGCCCATGTCGCCATCATGGCACATCAATGGCGCCATCGGAAGCTACATATGGCGCTATCTGTGTCGCCAATGGCGCCACTGCATGGAAGGAGTCGCGAATGTGCAGGTCAGCGACTCAGCGCAGCTTCGGTGCGCGCCGGGGCGTGGCAGATGCCGTGGCAAGGGCCAGGAAGGCAGGGGCTTCCGCGGGGAGCGCGCCCGCCGTGCCGGGGGGCAGCACATCAGCGTGATCCCCACCGACGCCGAGCGTCCGCTGTCCGCTGTCCGCCGGTACGTCAGACGCGCGGCTGTTGACGTCACGGAGCCGATCCGCATCGGTCGGGACGACGCGCGCTCGCAGTCACTGCCGTTGATCGTCGCGGAGCGGCGCGGCAAGGAGTCCGCTCGTTCCGCGCCTACCGCACACGCACCGACCTCGGCCGCACCCTGCGCACCCCGCAGCGAACCGAGAAGCCGATGCGCCACGCATGGATGCCCGTCTCGGCCTCCTGCACGGCGTGGCCACTGTCAATCAGGGCCCGGGTCCGGGTCCGGCCCCGGGTGGAGCTTACGGTCGGCGCCGGAGCGGCCGATAGGCAGACGCTCATGACGGCCTTCCCGGTCCCGACGTGCGCCGGTTTCCCACTCCGCGGCCCCTGCGGTGTTGAGGCTCCGCCGGGCAGGGTCCGTCTCGGAAGCCCTCTTCGCGAGTCCAGGCACCTGGACTCAGCCACCCGGCGGCGTAACCGGCAAAGCCGGACCGTCTGTTCTGGCGCACGTCTTCGACAGCCTCCCACGTGACATACGCCAACCTCCGAAGGACCTCAAATCTTTCGTGGGATGCGAACATGAGAGCGATGTGTTCATAGGGTCAAGATCATGACCAACAGGGGTACCCGAACCATTCACATCACCGACTCGGCCAAGGCCGCGCTGAGGACCGCCCTGGCCGCGGTCACCGAACTCGGCGATGCCGTCCCCGACACCGAAGTCGACCTCTACCTGGAATACGGCGCGAAGCATCTGCGCAACCATCTACCCGCCCCGGTCCTCGACACGCTCTCGCAGTGGCGGCACACTCCCACCGCCTGGTTGACCCTGGCGAATCTGCCCGGTCCCAGCGAACCCGTCCCCACCCCGGGAGACGGGTTCTGTGACGAAGCACTGCTCAGGACGCCGAACCTCGTGCACTTCGGAATCCTGCGGCTGCTGGGGCTGGCGCCGGTCGCCTACCGATGGGAGAACGATGGGCGTCTGATCAGGAACGTGGCGCCGCGTGCCGCTGCGGCTCGGACGCTCACTTCGTGGGGTTACGCGCAGCCGCTCGACTGGCACACCGACGACTCCATACTCGACCACCGGCCGAACGCGGATGTCGCGCAGTCCATCCCCCACTACCTTTCCTTCTTCGGCATGCGCAACCAGGAGCGGGTTCCAACGGACCTGCTGCCCGTCGACACGGTCCTGGACGCGCTGCCCGCCGGGACGGTCCAGGCGCTGTACCGGCCCGAATTCGCCGTGGCCGCACCGGAGTCGTACACAAACGGGGACAGCGGCAAGCCGCTGAGCAGGAACGGGGTGCCCATGGTGTGGACGCTCCGGGACGGCAACCCCGCTCTTCGGTACGGGCCGGGGCTGCTGGCGGGTCTCACGCCGGCAGCGCGGGAGGCGCTGGCGCGGTTCGAGGAAGTCGTCGCGGACCTGCCGGGGATTCCGGTGCTGGTGGAGGAGGGCGGGTTCCACATCTTCGACAATCGCCGGGTGATGCATCGCCGGGTGCCGTTCGAGCCGGCGGCGGAAGGCCGCGCCCGCTGGCTGCGACGCTGCTACGCACACGGGCCTGCCGCGGGATCCGGCTCGGCACCCTGATCCGATCGGCCCCGCCCCCAGATTCCCAAGTGGGCCGCTGCCCGGGGTGGCACGTAACCAACCGGGACGTGCCGCCCCGGCGTCGGAGCATTACTGAGTTCGGCTTGTCAGGGTGACGTAGGGGTGTCGAGGACGAGGAGGCCCGGGCCGACTATGAGGCTTTGAATGAATACAGGTTGGCCACGGCGAGCGTTTGCTCCGCGTCGTGCGCCTCGAAAGTGCTCATGCGCTGGAAGCCGAGGCGGGTGGCGAGCTTGAGTGAACGCGCGTTGGCCGTCTGGGTCACTACCAGGACCAGTTGGTCAGGAAGCTCCGCGGCGGCGGTGCGCAACGCTGCCGTGGCGGCCTCGAACGCCAGCCCTGCGCCCCAAGCGCTGTGTCGTAGCACGTAGGTCAGTTCCAGTTCCTCGCCCTCCATGGTGACGTGCCCGGGAAGGTCGGCGGAGCGCCGGTCGAGCACGAGCGTCCCGATGAGCCGGTCAGTCGTCTTGTCGGCGATGACAAACGTGCCGGGGTTGTTGGTTATGTTGGTCGTACCGATCGCGTCGAGATACTGTTCGACAGCGCTCCGGGGCCTTGGGCCGCCGAGGTACAGCCGGACCTGTGGATCGGTCTGAAGCTCGATGAGTCCGTCGCGGTCAGTGTCATGTGCTTTACGCAGCCGGAGTCGATCCGAAGTGATCTCTGTGGCAGACAACGCGGGCAATGGGTTCATGGGATCCATACTGGCCGAGCACCCTGGCGTTCAACCTGGCACTTCCCGTTCCCCGTCGCATCCGGCCCGGCACGTGGGTGGACGCGCGGGCCTGGACGACCGGGGAGGTGCCGAAGGCGCTGTTCGACGCTGCGGCGGGGTGGCTGCGGGAGCGGCGGGTACTGCTGCCCGGCGTGACGACGCCGGCCCGGCTGGTGGCCGCTGTGCGGGCCAGGGCTCGAACGGGGCGCCGAGCAGCACGGGCCCGGGACGCGAACGGAGGGCCGGGCGGGGGCGGGCGGGCCCGCCCCCGTCGGCTCACCGCCTGGCGGTCACCACTCGATCGGCTCTATGGAAAGGATCTTCTTCGCATCGCGGGAGGCGAGCACGGACAGCTTGGTCTCGGTGCCATCACCCCAAGTCAGGGTGGTGACGGCGGAGTAGTTGTTGCCGTTTCCGTTGTCGGTGACGGTCCACTTCACCGGCACCTTCTGCGCGCGCAGCACTCCATCGGCGTTGTGACGCCGCTCCCAGTCCATCAGCGTCTTGTCCAGCCCCGAGGACAGGTAGTGCCTGCGGAGCACGGTCGACAGCGCGCCGCTGCCCTCGTCGTTCCTCGCGTCTTTCCTCGCGTCGATGTACGCGCCGAAGAAGTCGCTCACCCTGGTCAGCGGAGAGGACGGGCTACCGGACACCTTCTCCGGGAACGCCTGCTTCGTGTTGCCCTGGGCAGCCTTGGTCTTGGCCTCGGCGGCCTGCGCCGCCACCGGCTGCCGGTCCGGCCGGCCCCCTTCGGACGCGGAACTCGGCATCGCCGCCACGGTCAGCGACAGCAGCGCGGCGGCCGCACTCCCGGCCGTCATCAGCTTGACGCGGGTCATCCTCTTGCTCATCCCCATGCCTTCTTCTCCCCGGCTTCCCCGCCCCGGCCGTGCGGTCCCATGGACCGTCCCGCCTGACGTGAAGCCCACAACTGCGTGAGGCTGCCGGACCGACTCCGGCAGCGCTTGCTCTCAATGGGTTCACGCCCGGCGGCCCGGGAACGTTACCGATCAATTTCACGGTTCCCGGGGACGACGGCCTCGGGGAACCATGGAACAGCCATTGGCGCCAAGAAATGATCTTGGCTTTGGTGTCTCCTCGGTCCTGGGCCTGTGCGGCCAGCAGCTCCATGACCTCGTCGTCCGTCCCGCCGAGCACTCTTGCGGTCGAGCTGGGCGGCGACGGGAAGGAGACGGCAAGGAGAGCGAAGACCATGGCGCCCATGCCGCTGGGGGTCGTAGATGCCGGTGAGCGGGCCGGTGAGGAGTTCGAGCTGGACGCCGGCGGTCTGGAGCTGCTTGGACAGGGTCATCAGCTCGGCGGCGTCGCGGGCCAGGCGCTTGAGCTCGTGGACGGTGAGGACGACCTGCTGGCGAGTTCCTGCTCGGCGGTCGAGCAGCGCGCCTACCCGATCCGGATCGCGGGCGGTGTGGTGCTTCGTCGCCCGTCTCCCGCCGCGGGTGCGGCACGGACTCCCGGCGGGGCCCCACACCTTGGACAATCGTTCGATCCTCTGGGGTCGGCCGCGGCAAGCGTCCCGGCCGATTTTGGCATAGGACATATTTCTTATGTCCTAAGACGAATGCTAGGGTCCGGTGATGGAGGTGGTAAGGGTGCCGATCAGCGGAGCGACGGCGACGGAGATCGCGAGCAGCGTGCGGGATCTGATCGCATCGGGGGAGCTGACGCCGCGGACCCGGCTGCCACCGGTGCGGACCCTTGCGGTCGAGCTGGGGGTGAACCGGAACACGGTGGCCGCGGCGTACCGGCAGCTGGCGGCCGCCGGTGTGGCCGAGGCGCGCGGCCGGGGCGGGACAGTGGTGGCGTCCGTACCGCAACCGGCCAGCGAGGGAGCGGGGTTCGGCGGCAGACTGATCGATCTGGCCAGCGGAAACCCCGACCCCCTGCTGTTGCCGGACATGCTTGCGGCCGCCAACCGCGGCGCGTACCGGCAGCCGCTTTACGGTGCGCCCCCCGTCGACCCCGAACTGGCCGCATGGGCGGCCGACCGCTACGCGGCGGACGTGGCGGGCCGCCCGTTCAGGGTCCTGGTCGCCCACGGAGCGGTCGATGCCACAGAACGCCTGCTGAACGCGTACCTCACCCGGGGCGACGCGGTGGCGGTCGAGGACCCCTGTTTCCTGGCGAGCATCGGCACACTGCGGGTGAACGGCCTGCGGGCCACCCCAGTCGTGGTGGATCACTCCGGGATGCGTCCGGAATCCCTGAGGGCCGCTCTGGAGGGTGGCGCTCGTGCGGTGGTGTGTACTTCCCGCGCCCACAACCCGACCGGTGCGAGCCTGACTGCCGAGCGGGCCGCTGAACTGCGTGCGGTCCTCGCCCGCCATCCGCAGGTTGTGGTGATCGAGGACGACCACTTCTCGGCCGTGTCCGCCGTGCCGTACCAACGGATCATCCCGCCCGAGACGGCCAGGTGGGCGCTGGTGCGGTCGGTGTCGAAGTTCCTCGGCCCCGACCTGCGCCTGGCCCTGGTCGCCGCCGACGAGGAGACCGCCAGACACCTGGATTCCCGACTGCGTGCCGGGACGATGTGGGTGAGCCGGCTGCTGCAGCACACCGCCCGCCAGCTCCTCCTCGACCCTCAGGTGCACGAGCTGCACGCACGGGCGCGCACCGCCTACGCCGAGCGCAGTCGGCTGCTGGTCACCGCGCTCAACGCACGCGGTATCGCCACCCCGCCCGCGTACCGGCCGGACGGGCTGAACGTGTGGATCGACCTGGACACCGACGCCCGTGCGGTCACAGACGCGCTGGCGCGGCGCGGCTGGGCAGTACGGCCCGGAGACCTCTTCGCCGTCGGCTCCTCCGGGCGCCAGGCCCTGCGGGTCACCACCGCCACGCTCACCGAACAGCACGCCCTGGAGTTCGCCGACGACCTCGCCGCCGTCCTGACCAACCCCCAGGCCGCCTGATCACCGCACACCTCGTGCGGCCGAACCGGCCGCCGCCTCAACCGCACTGTACGAAGGGACCCTCTGCCATGTTCACCGGCCTCAGCGCCTTCCCGCTCACCCCCACCAGCGATTCCGGCATCGACGAACACGCCTACGCCCAGCTCGTCAGCCGCCTCGCCCAGGCCGGGGTGGACTCCATCGGTGCGCTGGGCTCCACCGGCGGCTATGCCTACCTCTCCCACGACCAGCGCGCCCAGGCGGCGCGGATCGCCGTCGACGCCGCTGACGGGACGCCGGTCCTGGTCGGAATCGGCGCCCTGCGCACCTCGCAGGTCCTCGCGCTCGCCGAGGACGCGCAGACGGCGGGCGCGTCGGCTGTACTGCTGGCTCCGATGACGTACCAGCCTCTCACCGAGGACGAGGTGTTCGGCCTGTACGAGGACGTCACCCGGGAGCTGTCCGTGCCACTGTGCGTCTACGACAATCCCGGTACCACCCACGTGCACTTCACCGACGAGCTCCACGCCCGTATCGCTCAGCTGCCACAGGTCGCCTCCATCAAGATCCCGCCCGTGCCCGGCGACCCGGCCGCCGCCAAGCAGCGTGTCGAGGCACTGCGGGCCCGGGTCCCGGAGGCGGTCACCATCGGGATCAGCGGCGACTGGGCGGCGGCCACCGGACTGAACGCTGGATGCGATGTGTGGTATTCGGTCGTCGGCGGTCTGTTCCCCGAGACCGCGCTCGCCCTCACCCGCGCGGCGCGCAACGGAGACGCAGGCCGCGCCGCGGCCCTGTCCGACCGGCTTGAACCGCTGTGGGAGCTGTTCCGCCGACACGGCAGCCTGCGCGTGATGTCCGCTGCCGCCTCCCACCTGCAACGCGCCGCCGAGGTGAACCTACCCCTGCCGCTGCGTGGCCTCGCCCCCGACGCCCGCCGTCAGCTCATCGCCGTTCTTGAGGACTTGGATCTGGGCGCCGGCGCATGAGCCCTCCGGCAGCCACCTCCCCAGGGCTTCTCACACCCGCCAGGTTCGGGCACAGGCACTGACCTTGTTTTTTATCCTCCCGACGGGGTGCTTGATCAGTGGTGGGCCGTTGTGGTGAGGCGTTGCAGTGCGGCGTGGGCGGGTGGGCCCCAGGTGGGTTTGCCTCCGGGGCGGCCGTGGGCGCCGGCGTCTGCGATGTGGATGCAGGCGAGGGCGCGTAGCACCGCCCAGCCGCGGGCGCGGCGTAGGGTCGCGGCGTCCGGGCTTGGCTGGTAGGTCTCGTGGAAGAGGTCGATGGCGCCGTCCGGCAGCAGGATCCAGGCGGCGGCGAGGTCGCAGGCCGGGTCGCCGGCGAAGAGGTCGCCGAAGTCGATCACGCCGCAGAAGGTGCCGTTCGTGGTCAGGATGTTGGCTGGGTGCAGGTCGCCGTGCAGCCAGAGTCTTGGGCCTGCCCAGTCGGGTGCGGCGGCGGCGTCTTCCCAGACCGCGCGGACGGCGTCCGGGTCGCGAATCAACCCCAGTTCGGTGGCCGAGGCGAGCCCTTGGGTGAAGTGTTCGGCGGTGTCGGCCAGCGGGCCACCGCGGTCTCGGCCTGCGGGCGCCCCGTGGGGGGCGGGGCGGTGGAGGGCGGTCAGGAAGGCGGCCAGGGTGACGGCCGCCTCCGCGGCGCGCGTGGCGGGGGCGCGGTCTGCGGGCTCGCCCGGTACCCAGGTGGTGACGAGCCAGGGCCGCGGAAACCGTTCGGAGGGCTCACCAAGGCGCTGCGGGACGGGGATCTGCAGAGGAAGGCGCGGGGCGAGGAGGGGCAGCCAGGCATGTTCCTTGCGCAGCAGCGCGTCCGCGGACTGCGTCGCCCAGGGCAACCGGACGGCGAGGTCGTCCCCGAGCCGCCACACCTGGTTGTCCCAGCCGAGCGCTCCGAGCTTCAGAGGGCGATCCGCCAGATCGGGGTGCTGCTCGCGCAGCAGATCCCGGATCAAGTCCTCGGTGATGTCCATCTCGGTGACTGTCATGTGGAACAACGGTAGTTGGGGAACGGCCCGCCTGGATTTCGGGCGGATATGTATCAAGTTCAGGCGTCGAACGAACTTCGAACTTGCTCGGCGTTTTCGCAGTTCAGCGGATGTGAAGGCGACCTCGCCCCGATCCTGTGCTCCGTCACAGAGTGGATCAGCGCGAAGGCCGTGGTCGTGAGTTTGGTGCATCAGGGCGTCCTGCGGGATGCGTTCGCGGACGTGTCACACGTCCGGTCGCAGCTGTACGCGTGTCTGACCGCGCGGGGCGACGCGTTGTTCGAGTTGCCCCGAGTTCCTCGCGTTCGGCGTTCTTGCCGGACTTCTTGTCGGACTTCTTGTCGGCAAGGATCCGGATGCATCTGGCTTCGGTGCGGCCGCTGCGGCTCCCGCAACATGCGCCGGCTGTGTCGCTACTCCCTGGAGGGCCGCACACTCCCCTGACCCTGCGGCGCGCCCGCCACTCAGCGCTCGGCGGGAACGCTCAGGCTCTGCTGCGAGAGGTCACCTTCGCACCGGGGTCCGGGGCGCTGTGTCGAGTGAACGCCCACAGCACGAGCCCGAGGCAGCTGAACGCGGCACCCAGTGCGCATACGGCGCCCCAGCCGGCCACCGTGTAGAGGGAGGTCGCGGCGATGGCGCCGGTGGCGCTGCCGATCGAGTAGAAGACCATGTATCCGCCGATCAGCCGGCTGCCCGCGTCCGGGTGCAGCGCGTAGATCAGGGTCTGGTTGGTGACATGGACCGCCTGCACGGCGAGGTCGAGAAGGATCACCCCGACGACCAGGGCCCAGAGCGAGCTGCGAGTGAAGGCCAAGGGCAGCCACGAGGCGGCGAGCAGTGCCAAGGCGATGCCGGTGGTCCGCCGGGAGAGTCCGCGGTCGTTCAGGCGGCCCGCCACGGTCGCGGCCAGGGCGCCGGCGACACCGATCAGCCCAAACGCCCCGATCGCGCTGTGGGGCAGGAAGTACGGGGCCTCGCTGAGCGGCAGCGCGACGCTGCTCCACAGGGTGCTGAAGGCGGCGAAGACCAGCAGACCGAACAGGGCCCGGAGCCGCAGCAGTGGTTCCCGTGCGAACAGGGTGATCGTGGAGCGCAGGAGCTGTCCGTAGCGCAGGGTTGTCGGCGGAGCGTCACTGTGGCGCGGCAGCACTCGGTACAGGACCAGGGCGAGCAGAGCGGTGAGCGACGCCGAGGTGAGGTAGACGGAGCGCCAGCCCGCCAGATCGGCCATGAGGCCGGATGCGGTGCGGGCGAGCAGGATTCCGATGACCACGCCGCTCGTGACCAGACCGACGACCCGTCCGCGTCCGGCGGGAGGGGCCAGTGATGCCGCGAAGGCCACCAGCGTCTGCGTGACGACCGCGAGAAGCCCCGTCGCGGCCATGCCCGCGAGCAGGATCGTCGCCGTGTGGGCGGCGGCCACCACGGCCAGCGCCAGCACCAGGAGCAGCAACTGGGCCACGATGAGCCGTCTGCGGTCGGCCATGTCGCCCAGCGGCACGAGGAAGAAGAGTCCCAGCCCGTATCCGACATGCGTGAGGGTGACCACGCTGCCGACAAGTGCCGGGCTCATGGCGAGGTCGTGGCCCATGGTCACCAGGAGCGGCTGGGAGAAGTAGACGTTGGCCACCGCGGCCCCGCAGGCGACGGCGAACAGTACGACGACGCCACGGGACAGGGCGAACGCGGAACCTTCCCCGCTTCGGGCCTCGGCCCGTCGTGTCACGGCCTCACCGTTGCCGGGCATCAGCACTCCTCCGCATATCCGGTTTCATCTTGCTACCAATGGCGACGGCGACGGTAGCCTTTTTGGTAGCATGTTGCAACCATCGTGAGAGTGAGGGACGGCATGGTGACCAGGACGCGCTTCGACGACAGCGAATGTCCCGTCGCCCGGTCGGTGGACGCGATCGGCGACTGGTGGTCCCTGCTGATCGTGCGGGACGCCTTCGACGGAAGTCGGCGCTTCGGGGAGTTCCAGCGCAGCCTCGGCGTGGCGAAGAACATCCTCACCGCGCGGCTGCGCACCCTGGTCGCCGGCGGTGTCCTCGAATCCGTCCCCGCCTCGGACGGCAGCGCCTACCGCGAGTACGTACTGACTCCGAAGGGCAAGGCGCTCTTCCCCGTCATCGTGGCACTGCGGCAGTGGGGCGAACAGCACTTCTTCGCCCCCGGCGAACCACACTCACAGTTGGTCGACCGCCGGCAGGGACATCGCCTACGCGCACTGGAAGTGCTGTCCGCGGACGGGCGACGGCTGAACCCCGACGACACCACCGTCCACAAGATCTCCACCCAGTGATCTGAGCCGGAGACCCGGTGCCGACACGCCACTCTGCCGACGATTCCGAGGCCGGGTGGCATGAACAGCGCGAAGGGTTGCGGCGCGTGCTGCGGAAAGCGCCCGAGGCCAAGCGTGCTCCGGCGGAAGACAGGGCGGCGTTCGGGACCGCCGGACCGCTCAGGTCCAGCGCGAGCGCACCGGCCAGCACCCCGAGCGCCAGGCCGGCCTGTGCTGCGGCATCGCCGCGGTGCCGGTCATGCGAGCCTGCCGAGAAACTCCCCGCCGTCGACGTCGACCACGGTGGCGGTGACAGCCGGATTGGCCATCAGGGCCAGGACCATCGCCGCGACGTCGTCCGGCTGGCCGGGGTGCGCGATCAGCTGACGGTTGCTGGGGTGTACTCCGATGCCGCCGGGGCTGACCGCGTTCACCCGGATCGGGCCGAGTTCGCACGGCAACGTGATCCAGCGGTCCCGGTCCGCCTGTCGTGAGCAGCCGGACCGCCTCGTCCGGATCCTCCGGATCGGCGACCACGGTCCGCACCCCGGGTGGTACGGCCGGAAGACGGTGCCGGGAGCGGCCGGACAGGGTGACCTCGGCGCCGGCCGCGAGGGCCTGACGTGCGGTGGCGAGCCCCATCTTCCCGGTGCCCACCACCAGGACGCGTGCGCCGGCCAGCACCGGCACGTGGTTCGTGGTTGTCATGCCGAGCAGCCTGCGGTGACGCTCGCCTGCTGCCCAGCCCTCCCCCACTCGTACGCCACCGGGGCGTACCCCTCACAGGGTCACCCCACGCCTCGCAGGTTCGGGCATGGTGACGGCATGCAGCGCACCTCCGGACTGGGCGCCTTCCTGCGCTCCCGCCGCGGCCAACTCCAGCCACAGGACGTCGGGGTGAACCCGGTCGGCGCACGCCGCCAGGTACCCGGACTTCGCCGGAAGGAACTCGCGCAGCTCGCCGGAGTCAGCGTGGCCTACTACATCCGCCTGGAGCAGGGCCAAAGTCACCACGCCTCCGACGGTGTCCTCGACGCACTCGCCCGCGCGCTGCGCCTGGACGACATCGAGACCGCCCACCTGCACAACCTCGCCAAGCCGGCCCGAGCCCGCCGGCACGAGCCCCACCCCGAGCTGCTGCGGCCCCAACTCCGCGCCATGATCGACTCGTTCGACACCGTGCCCGCCTACATCGTCGGCCGCCGCACCGACGCACTCACCTGGAACCGGCTGGCGCACGCACTGCTGGCCGACCACCTCGGCTACAACGCCCCACATGATTCGGCCGAAAGCCGCCCCAACCTGACACGCCTGCTGTTCCTCGACCCGCACCAGCGCGAGCTGTACCCGGACTGGAACCGCCGGGCCAGGGACGCGGTGGCCGCTCTGCGGCGGTCCGCCGGGCACTTTCCCGACGACCGGGATCTACTGAGCCTCATCGGCGAACTCACCACCCTCAGCGAGGAATTCGCCGATCTGTGGGCCGCGCACCCGGTCGGCGAATGCGGCTCCACCGCGGAGCGCTACCACCACCCGCTCGCCGGTTCCCTCACCCTCGGCGAAGAGGTCATGCGCCTCCCGACCGACGCAGGACAGCGCCTCGTCGTACTCAACGCCGAACCGAACTCGCCGTCCACCGCAGCCCTCCAGCTCCTCGCCGCAACCCATCGGCGCGGTTGCCCACAACAGAGCTCGCAGAATTGCGGCTGCGGTGCCCTTGGTTGTCTTGCTACGGTCGCTCGATGACTCGCGCGCTAGCGCTTGGGGGTACTGGTCCGATCGGTCGAGAGATCGCTCGGCGGCTGTCGGCTGCTGGCTGGCATGTGGATGTCACCGGCCGAAATGCCGCCCACATGCCGCCCGAGCTCGCTGCCGGTGGCGTTCGTTTCATCGAGGCGGATCGAGCTGACGACACGCAGCTTCGAACCGCCCTGGGCGACGGTGCCGACCTGCTCGTTGACTGCATTTGCTACACAGCTGCCGACGCCCGGCTCCTGCTTCCCCTGGCCAAGAACGCCACCTCGACCGCGTTGATCTCCAGCCGGGCCGTGTACGTCGACAGCCACGGCAACCACGCCAACTCCGACGTCCAGCCAAGCTTCGACGGGCCCATCCACGAAACCCAACCCACCATGGCGCCTGGCGACATGGATTACGACTCCCGGGAAGGCTACGGCGCCAACAAGGTCGCGGCCGAGCGCGTCGCCTTGGACAGCGGTCTGCCCATCACCGTGGTACGTCCTTCCCTCGTCCACGGAGTGGGTGCCGCATGTCCGCGCGAGTGGGTGTTCGTGAAACGGGTTCTGGACCGGCGCGAGGCAGTACTGCTCGCACACCAAGGTGCCGGCATCGTTCAGCCGACGGCTGCGGCCAACATCGCTGCCCTCGTGAAGACGATCGCCGCCAGGCCCGGCACACGGATCCTCAACTGTGCGGATCCCGATGCGCCGAGCGCGCTGGAGATCTCCCGTGTCGTCTCCCGGCACCTCGGCCACACATGGGAGGAGGTCCTTCTCGACGAGACGGCCCCGGACACGCTGGGGCGGACTCCATGGGACTCGCCATGCCCGGTTGTCCTGGACATGTCCGCCGCCGAGGACCTTGGGTACCGGCCGGCCGGGGATTACGCGGCGATGGTCACTGCCGAGATCGACTGGCTTGTCGACACCGCCCGCGCGGGGAGCTGGTCCAGGATGGATGCCTCGCACTTCAGCCTGTGCTTCGACTACGCGACCGAGGACGAGTTCCTTGCCCGGCGCAGGCGCACCGAAGCAGGACAGCCGTGATCGCCAGGGGGATCAGCGCCTGACGGGAGCTCCTCTTCACGTTCCGAGGGCGCCCGCACCCGGCCGTCGCACCATGTAGGCGTCGACCGCGTCCTGAACCTCCACGGTGAACCCGTGGCGCTCGTACAGCCGCCGGGCGGCGCTGCCCTGCAGGACATTCAGGCGCACGAGCACGCCGTCGGCATCGATCGGCTTCAGCAGCGTTCGCAGGACAGCCGATCCAAGCCCCCGGCCCTGGAGGCCCGGAGCGAGATGGAAATGCTCCAGCCACCGCCCGTCCTCGGCCGGGCGCACAGTGACGCAGCCCGCGAAGGCGCCATCGGCCACGATGACCGACGTGTGCTGCGGGGAGAGGGAATCCCGCAGCCGCTGCCGGACCCGATGCTCGTCGAACCGCCCCAACCGCTCCAGGTCCGGGCGCATCACCGTCGCCCGCAACTCCGCGATCGCCGCCCGAGTATCTCCATGACCCGCTGTGACCACGCACACAGCAAGATCGCTTACCGGTTGGGTACGCAGCAGCCCCTATCGCGCCGGGCCTCGCCGTCGTCAGCCGTGCGCCCGGCAGGCGGGTGGGGGTGGGGCTGCGGGCGGTCAACCGATGGGTGGACCGGTACCTGTAGGGCGTTCCCGCTGCGAGGCGGGCTGTCACTGGACACGCCGATTCCCGTACAGTCCGTGATGCCCACGCTCCGTCAGGGACCAAGCCCAGCGGTTGAACAGGAGAAGACCCGTGGCCACCGAAGCCCGTTCCGCCGCCCTCCCGCCGAACGCTTCCGCAGCGGGTCGGCCGGTCCCCGAGTTGGACTCCGCCCTCATGGAGCAGTGGCGCTCCGAAGGCGGGGAGCTGATCGATCTGCTGACCCGGGCGCGCGAGCGGCTCGGCGGTATCGCCGCGGTCCGCCTCGGGCCGCGCCCCACAGTCCTGGTCACAGAGCCCCGGGCCATCCAGCACGTGCTCGCCCAACATCCGGACCGGTACGTCAAGCGCTCCCACCGCGCACGTCTGTTGATCGGCGACGGCGTCCTCGCCGCCACCGGCGAGGCATGGAAGCGGCAACGGCGCCTGTTGCAGTCCCAGTTCACCGGAACCGGGATGCGCCGCTACGAGCAGCGGATCAGCGAGGCCGCCCGGACCACGGCCGAGCGCTGGGCCGAGTACGCCCGCGCCGGGCAGACTCTCGACGTCGGCGAGGAGATGCGCCGCTTCGCCCTGGATACCATCTGGCGATCCCTCACCGGACACCCCCTCGATGTCGAAACCGAGCACGAACTGACCGCCGTGGGAACCGTGGTGGCGGCCCTGCCGACCCTGCCCGCCGACGCCGTCGACGCCCAGGAGGCCGTCGCCGCCGACCTGGCCAGAATCGACGCGGTCGCCCGGCACGCCATCGAGGCCGCCCGCCACGGCGCTGCCGGCCCCGACGGCCCCGGCCTGCTGCACGTCCTGCTCGACGCGGCCACCGAGCGCCCCGAGTACACCGACCGCCTGATCCGCGACGAGCTGATCACGCTGATGGTCGCCGGCCACGAGACCACCGCCACCACCCTGACCTGGTTCTACTTGCTCCTCGACCGCCACCCCGCGGCCCGCGAACAGGCGCTCGGCGCCGGCGAGGAAGGCTCACCGCAGCGCCGGGAAGCCCTCCAGGCCCTGGTCAACGAGACGCTCCGGCTCTACCCGTCCGCCTGGATCCTGCCCCGCCACGCCACCGAGGACGACACCCTGGCCGGCTACGCCATCGAGGCGGGCACCGATATCCTGGTCTGCCCCTACCTCGTGCACCGCGACCCTGAGCTGTGGCCGGACCCCGAGCGTTTCGACCCGCGGCGCTTCACCACCCCGGGTAGCCGCCCCACCCCTCCAGGCGCCTACCTGCCTTTCGGTATCGGCCCCCGCGCCTGTCTCGGCCTGCAGTTCGCCCTCCGCGAGTCGACCATCCTCCTCGAGCACCTGCTGCCCGCCCACACCCTGACCTTCCACTCCACCCCCGCCAAGGCCGCCTACAGCATCACCGTCCGCCCGGACGGCCCGACCCCCGCCATCCTCACCGCCTGCTAGGACATCTCGTCGGGCAGTATCGGCCCAGGCAACACTCACCTTCCTCTCCCTCTCCTGGCCGGTGGCGGGGACGACGACGAGATCTGTCCGCCACCGCCGCCCGGCGACGTCATGCGGCCGGCCGTTACGTTGCGGCCGGCCGCAGCCGCGCGATACTGGATGAGGAGTGCACGTGGCAGGCCGCGCTCCGTTCGACATTCGAGGCATTCGCAGCGGCTCGCAGCCGTTCAGGGAGCCACCCGCTGCCCGCGCCGCTGCCGCAGGGCTCCATCACGCTCCTGGCGGATGGCCCTGCTCTGCCCGAGATCGGGCTTCCCGTGAGTGTGTCCACCCTCCGGGGGCTCAGATGATCCAGGCCGACAACCGTGCCGCTCCATCGGTCGTGCGACCGGAAGAATGGGGATCCCGTGTTTCTGTCACAGCTGTTCCAGGGTGAGCCGATCCTCGAGGCCGTCGCCCGGAACGAGACGCGGATCAACAGGGAGCTGAACAACGCGTTCGCTCCTGTCAACCGCCTGCAGAGCGCCCTGCTCATCTGGGACGCCGGCAGCCTGCCGGGGTTCGGTGCCGACGGTGACTACGGCAACGAGACCGCCTCCGCCGTCGCCCGATTCAAGCAGGAGGTCCTCCTCGTCCCCGCCGCCGAAGTGATCGACGACGTCGGTCCCCGCACGGTCTGGCGGCTGGACGAGATCGCGTACGGAGCGGAGGGCGATCCGCAGAGGCCGTTCACACCCCAGGTCATCGTCAAGCTGCGCGACGAAGCGGCCGCCCGGGTCCCGTACGAGAACGACGCTCAGGAGTCGCTCCCACCCGAGGACCGCGCGGCCTGGGACAGCGTCACCGCCGCCTTCCCGGACCTCCGCCTCGCGCTCAACAGGGGCCTGCCGGGCGTCGACCCGGAGGCGGTGCGGCAGTGGCTGAGCGAGAACGAGGCGATCCACGGAACCCCGTCCCAGCCGCTGCTCTCCTTCTACGTGATCCCGCTGCCCGACGGGCCGGCCGATCAGGTCGCCTCAGCTGTGGAGTCCCTGCCTTTCGTCGAACGCGCCTACGTCGAGCAGCAGGTGGTGCCGGCCGTGGTCACAGCGGACGACCCGCTGATCGTGGGGCAGGGGTACGTGAGCGCGGCACCGGTCGGGGTCGACGGGCTGCATACCTGGGCGCTGCCGTTCGCGGACGGGAACGAGGTTCGTTTCGTCGATGTGGAATGGGGCTGGCAGCTCACCCATGAGGACCTCGTGGACACGAGCGGCGTCAACCGCGTCCCCATTCTCCCCAGCGGGCGGGTCTCCAGGGACTCGGAGCTGGTCAACCACGGGACGAACGTGCTCGGGGTCGTGATGGCGACCGACAACCAGAAGGGCATGCTCGGGCTGGCGCCGAACGTCAAGGCGTCGGTCGCCCCGGTGGAGACACCGACCGGCACCGACGCGGTCGCGGTGGCTCTGACCGTGATCGGTACGACACCCGGCATCGGAGCGGGGAGCATCGTCCTGCTCGAGCAGCAGGAGGCGCAGCACCACCGGCCGATCGAGACAGACCTCTTCATCCACCTGGCCATTCAGGAGCTGACGAGGAAGGGCATCACGGTCATCGAGGCCGCGGGCAACGGGTTCGGTGACGGCGTGAACCTCGATACCTTCGTTGCGCCAGGGCGTCCGTTCGATTCCGGTCGGATCTTCGACCGCAATGACACTACCGGTGCCTTCTTCGACAGCGGCGCCGTCATGGTGGCCGCCGCGACCTCAGCGCACCCGCACACCCGTATGGTCTTTCCCGGAAACCAGAGGTCGAACCACGGAAATCGCGTCGACTGCTACGCGTGGGGAGAGAATATTCTGACCACCTCGTCACTGTTGAACCCCGCGTCGAACCAGCCGTACCGCACGAACTTCGGCGGCACCTCAGGGGCATCGGCAATCGTCGCCGGGGTGGCCGTGGTGCTGCAGAACATCCGACGCGCGATTTCCGGCGACTTCCTGACACCCGCACAGCTTCGGGCGCTTCTGAGCGACCGCGACCTCAACACCCGGCCCGCGGCCGCGGACGACTTCCGGATCGGCGTGATGCCCAACCTGGCCACACTCGAACCGGCGGTCCGGGCGCTCTGAGCAGTTCCGGTGAAGTCACGTGCTGATCCTTCTCGGCATCCGGGCCTCGACCAGACCGGTCTTGCGGACCAGGACGTCACCCCTCGTGTGAAGGCCGAGGCTAACGCCTGCTCGCGGCTACCGCGACAATGCCGCCCAGGGAGGCGAGTGCCACACACAATGGCGAGTACAGGACGGTGTTCAACCGCTGGAATTCGCTGGCCGCTCCGGAGTTCATGAAGTATCCGCCCAGGCCACGGGCGAGCAGCACCACCGTCAAGCCGTACATGCCCACCAATCGCAGCCAGTCCGGGCCGATCGCCGGGATGGACTCGTTCACCATGAGGGTGAGCACAGCGCCACCGATCAGCGCCAGACCCACCAGAACGGTGCTCGGTGCCGACGGCATCCTGCCATCGTCGCTGCCACCGATCGTCTTGGTGAACGTCATCGCATCCTTCATCGGCCAGGGGGAGAACGCCCAGACGAAGTGCAACAAGCCGATTGCCGTGAGGACAATCGCCAACACCATAGGGACCACCGTGCGGACCATATTCAGTGCCTCCAACTCAGTGTGCTGCGCGCGAGCTTCGGCTTGTTCGGACGGGATGTGCGCGTGGCGCGCGGGAGTGTCATGACCATCCCTCATCTATACGGCATCGTATAGATGAAAGCCTAGCACCCATCTATACGATGCCGTATAGATGGGTGATCGAAGCGGAACGGAGCAGATCATGGCGGTGGCTCGCACCCCGCGTCACAAGTGGATCGACGAAGGACTGCGCGCGCTCGCGGCAGGCGGCCCGGATGCCGTCCAGATCGAGGCGCTGGCGAAGGCTCTGGGCGTATCCAAGGGCGGCTTCTACGGATACTTCTCCGACCGGCGCGCCCTGCTCGAGGAGATGCTCGACCGCTGGGAACGCGAGGTCACCGACGACGTGGAAGCACGCGTCGAGAAGGAAGGCGGCGATGCGAAAGCCCGGCTGCGCCACCTGTTCGCGATCGCCGAAACCGGTGACGGGCTCGACACCGACATCACGACCGAGCTTGCGATTCGCGACTGGGCCCGGCGCGATCCGGCGGTCGCCGAACGCCTTCGGCGCGTCGACAACCGCCACATGGACTACCTGCGTTCGCTGTTCCGCGCCTTCTGCGCCGACGAGGACGAAGTCGAGGCACGCTGCCTGATCACCTTCTCACTGCACATCGCCGACCGGTTCGTTCTCGCCGACCACGGCGATCGCAGCCGTGCCGACGTCCACGAACTCACAACGAGGTGGTTGCTCGACTCTCCGCACTGAGGGCCCCAGGGGCTGACAACGGTCGCCATGACCGCGGCAGTGGTCGTCACCGGGGGAACACCCGCCTCGGATGCCTGTGGTAGCACTGCACCTATGAAAGACCAGGCTGCCGCAGAGCGCGCTCAACGCACCGGCTATCACCACGGCTCGCTCCCCTCCGCGCTCGTCTCCGCCGCGCTCGACATGCTGGACGAGCGAGGGCCCGGACAGGTGAGCATGCGGGAAGTGGCGCGTCGGGTGGGCGTCTCGCCGGGGGCGCCGTTCCGGCATTTCACGGACCGGCAGGCGCTGCTAACGGCGGTGACGGGGCGAGTGCTCGCGGATTTCGAGGAGTGGCAGGCCGCCCAGATGACACAGGGCGAGGGGCCGGCGCTGCGGGATTTCGGGCTGGGGTTCGTACGCTATGCGATACGGCATCCTCACCGGTTCGAGTTGGTCAAGTCGAGGGTGTTCGGCGCGGAGCAGCCCGCCGAGTTGAGCGAGCAGATGTCCGGGATCGAACAGGCGCTCACCGGCCTGATCGTGGAGGGCCAGCGGGCCGGGGTGCTGCGCGGGGGTGATCCCGCGGTGATGGGGCTGGCCAGCCAGGTGGTGGTGTACGGACTCGCGCAGATGATCACCGACGGCTACCTGCCGACCGAGCAGGCGGAACACCTCGCCGCGCAGGTGCTGGAGATCTTCGCCCTCGGTCTCGTCAACGCCCCCTATGAGTAGGGAGTTTGACCGGACAGGGGGATTGACCGCCAGCCCCGTCGCTGATGTAATCAGTGTTCACATCAGCGGAAAGGGGTCGGCATGCGCGTACCACGGTTCCCGGAACCCGCAGCCACCGGCACGGTGACCGTACGGGCCGACCCGGCCAAGGCGTACCGCATCATCAGCGACCCGCCCGTGATGATCCGGTTCGCCGAGGAGGCGCATCGTGCGCGCTGGCTGGACGGCGTCACATCGCCGGCCGTGGGCGCCAGCTTCCGGGGCTACAACCGCAACGGCCTGCGCCGCTGGGTCACCACCTGCCGCGTCACCGACGCCGATCCGGACCGGCGGTTCGCCTACGAGGTGGTGACCATGCCACTGGCCATCCCCATCTCCCGCTGGCAATACGACATCGAGACCACCTCGGACGGCTGCGCGATCACCGAGACCAACTGGCTGCGCGTCCCGCTGTGGTTCATACCGTTCGCCATCCTGGTCACCGGCGTTTTCAACCGCCCCGGCGCCAACAATGCCCATATCGGCACCACACTGAACCGCCTCAAGACGCACCTGGAGGCCGCGCCCTGACCGGGGGGGGAGGGGGGAACCGTTGCCCCGGTTCGCCCGCGAACAGCTGATCTCAACGAACCCGGGAATCGACCACATGGTCAAAGTCGTTGAGCCGATCGGATGGCAATGCGTCGACGTCTCGCCGTTCTTCGCGTCGGTCCAGATCACCTTCGCCCGCCGCGCCTGACCAGCTGGAGGTGCGCGGTAGCCGGGTATTTTTCACTGTGACGTAGGCCGTATTCGATGGCTCCCGCAATCATCCATCGACAGGCAGGCTTTGTAGAATCTCGAACAAATTCCGCGGTGGCTTGCGAAGCATGCCGCACCTATACTGAATGTGCCGAGTTTCCGCCTATCGGGCGGTTCGCAGTTCCGCCTTGCCTCAGGCGACGAAGTATCCGGCTTCCCATCCGAATCGTCCCGGAGAAGCCCATGTCGGCTTCGACGAAGGATCCACACACGTTCACATCCCGCCGCCCGGCAGGGCCGGCCGTGGACGTGCGGGCGCTGAGCCGCCTCATCACAACACCGTGGGAGTGCGCCCTTCCCACCCGGCACCCGATCTGGAGGCCGATGTGACTGCCATCGACGACAAGTGGAATGAGATCCAGTGGATAGGCCCACCGTTCGACGCGGGGGCCGGAAGCGGAGAGGGGCCGAACCCGGACGGGCGTGGCTCCTCACGTGACTTCGCGAATGGTTCCATCTACTGGTCCCCAGGAACGGGCGCGCGCGAGGTCCATGGGGACATCCGGCTCAAGTACGCCCAGCTCGGTGGCTCGGGAGGATTCCTGGGATATCCGGTGACAGACGAGCTCGGGTGCCCTGACGGCGTCGGACGCTTCAACCACTTCGAGGGCGGCTCGATCTACTGGACTCCCCAGGGTGGCGCGCACGAGGTGCACGGAGCCATCCGCGACCTGTGGGCCAGCATGGGCTGGGAGAACAGCTTCCTCGGCTACCCGGCGACAGACGAGATCGGCACGGGCAACAGCCGCTCCAACCGGTTCCAGCACGGGCACATCAGCTGGTCGCCCTCCGAAGGGGCCGTGGCGCACCACAGCACCCTCATCGACTGATCCGCGAGGTGTGACATGGGCGGCATCCCGGGACTCGACCTGGAACGGTTCGCCGCCGGGCAGGTCCCAGAATCCGTGGACATCGACGCGCCGCTGCCCCCGGTGCGGCTGCGCGGCAAGCTCAACCGCAGTCCCGACTTCGGCTCGCTTTCGGGTGTCCTGAGCGCGACCCTGCCCGCGGCGACGGCCACGGCGTTCGGCGAGGCCAGGCTGAAGGGGGACGGAAGCCCGTCGTTCCTTGTGCTGCTCGGCGCCACGTTCCCCGAACCGGGCCTGCAGATCGGCTTCGGCTTCGCGCTCAGCGGGGTCGGCGGGGTGGTCGGCGTCAACCGTACGGTGAACAGCGAAGCCCTGATCAGCGCGATCGCCGACGGCACCGCCAACGAGCTGCTGTTCCCGCCCGATCCGGTCAGGGCGGCGCTGCGCGTCATTCCCCGGCTGCCGGCGCTCTTCCCCGTCGCACGGGGCCGCCTCGTGGTCGGGCCGATGTTCAAGCTCTCCTGGGGGGCCCGGATGGTCTCCCTGTCCACGGCCGTCGTCGCCGAACTGCCCGACCCCGTACGGCTGTCGGTGCTCGGGGTGCTGCGGGTGGCCGTGCCGGACCCGAAGCTGCCGCTGATCGAGCTGAACGCCACGTTCGCCGGCCAGTACGACAGCGCCGAGCCGAGCGCCTTCCTGATGGCGAGCCTGGCCGGTTCGCACATGGCCGGCATCCCGCTGAACGGGGACGTCCTGGTGCTGAGCCGAGGCGGCCGCGACGCGACCTTCGTGCTCAGCGCGGGTGGCTTCCATCCGGCCTTCCCCATCCCGCGCGGCGTGCCCGCGCTGCGCCGGCTGAACATGAACCTCTCGCCGGTGCCGTGGATCCAGCTGCGCTGCGAGGCTTATTTCGCCGTCACCAGCAACACCGTCCAGTTCGGGGCCCAGCTCTTCCTGGTCGCGGAGATCGCGGGGTGCGGTCTGCGCGGACAGTTCGCCCTCGACGTACTCATCCACCTGGCGCCCGTTCTGAGGTTCTCGGCCGCCATGCGGGGCTCGCTCGCGGTCAGAGTGCTGGGAGAGACGCTGCTGGGCATCTCCTTCTCGCTGACGCTGGAGGGCCCCGCCCCCTGGCACGCCGTGGGACGCGGCAGCATCGACCTCTTCCTGTTCGAGGCATCGTTCGACTTCGACGAGACATGGGGCAGCCCGCCACCACCGGTGCTCGCGCCGCCTCGCGACCTGGAGCAGGAGCTGCGCGCCGCGTTCGGGCAGCAGAGCGCCTGGACGGTTCTGCCGCCCGGCGAGGACCGCTCCCCGGTCCGGCTCTCACCGGACGCGAACCGGCTCCTCGCCGGCGGCGGGCGGGTCCACCCGCACGGCCGGCTCGTGGCTCGCCAGCGCGTCCTGCCCTTCGGCGTGGACATCCAGCGCTTCGGCCACACCCCGGTGGAGCCCGCGCAGCGCTGGGACATCGCGGCGGCCAAGCTCGGCGAGGACGACGCGCGCGGCGAGGTCACGGTCGACGCCTTCGCTCCCGGTCAGTTCCTGGCGCTCGATGAGGACCAGCAGCTCGGCAGCCCGGCGTTCGAGAAGTACCGGTCGGGGATCGAGTTCATCTCGGACACCGGCGTGCCGGACGACTCCGCCTTCATCACCGCGACCCTCGCCTGGGAGACCCGGGTGGTCGACGGGGGGCGGCTGAAGTTCATCCGCCGGGCGGCGCGGCTACTGGACCTGGTGGATGCCGAACTGGTGGCCACGGCAGGCTCCGTGCGCAGTGCGCACTGGTGGCCGACCCCGGAAGAGCTGATGGTCGTGGCCGAACGGCCGCCGCTGGCGGTCATGTCGACCTGGTCGATGACGCAGGTCCTCCCCGAGGAGGCGGGCCTCGACCCGGTGGGGCCGGCGGGCGGTGCGCCGGTCGACGGTGAGCTGCGTCTGCAACTCGGCGGCCGGGCGGCGCTGAAGGCCGTCGAGGCCTGGGAGGTGCAGGGCTGATGCCGGAGGAACTGCAGTTCGCTCCGTACATGCAGAGCTCCATCGGCGCTTCCGTCGGCACCACGATGCCCCACCTGGAGCCGGTCCTCACGCCACAGCTGACCCTCGTCGGTCCGGGCGGTCGGCAGGTCCCCATGGACACCCCCGGAACGGGGCTGCAGATGCTGGGACCGGAGGGCGTCATAGGCATCGACCCGCGCCACATCGTGCGCATGGAACCGACGCCCGGCAGCTCCGACACCGAGCCCAACTACCTCGCCTACGTCGAGTTCGACGCACCGGAACTGCCGTGGCTGTTCACGCCGGCGCGAGCCGAGCAGGGCCGCCTGCGCCCGTGGCTCGCTCTCGCCGTCATCGAGGTCGAGGGACATCCCGTGCAGCCCGGCAGGCCGCTGCCGTTCGTCGACGTGGACTCCGCCCTCCTCCCGGATCCGGCGTCGTCGTGGGCCTGGGCGCATGTTCAACGGCCCGCGGGGCGGCCAGGCCCGCTGACCTCCCGGTTGCTGTGTCCGAGAAAGCTCTCCGCGGGGGTCGGCTACGTGGCCTGCCTGGTGCCCGCGTTCGAGGGCGGCAGGGTCGCCGGTCTCACCGACGGTGATCAACGGGTCGGCGCGCGCGGTGACGCCTGGCAGATCGGACGGGGCGTCGTACGGCTGCCGGTGTACCACCACTGGACGTTCAAGACCGGCGCGGAGGGCGACTTCGAGCAGCTCGCGAGCGCCGTGGTCCCCTTGAAGGCTGACGAGATCGTCGAACTGGGCGGCGTCACCGTCGACATCACGGAACCCTGGCGCAACGGCGAACCGCTGCGTTCCGGGGATCCTGCCGGCGGCCGGCAGACGATCGTCGTGCAGGGCGTACTGACGCTCCACGACCCGCCCGAGGGCACGGTGACCCCAGCCGCACTCGCGGACTTCGCCGGCCGAGTGGCCGAACAGATCAGCCGAGGCAGCAAGGACGATGTGACTCCGCCGCTGTACGGCGGCCACCACCTCGTGCGGGAGGACATCGAGGCGACCGGGACGGGCTGGCTGGCCGACCTCAACCTGCGGCCCGAGCACCGGCTCGCGGCAGCCCTGGGGGCCGACTACGTGCGAGAGGAGCAGGAGTTCCTCATGGCCCGGGCCTGGGAGCAGGTGGGGCCCATCCGCGAGGCCAACCGGCTGCGCCGCCGCGCGGCGTTCTGCACCGAGGTCGCCTCGTCGGTGCACCGCCGCAACGTCCGGACGCTGTCTCCGGCCGAGCTCCTGAGGCTCGCGGCGCCGGTCAACGACCGGGTGCGGACCGGTAGCGGGCTGCCGCTGCGGACCGAGATCGCGGTGAGCCCTGCCCCGACGGAGCTGGCCGCCCCAGCCCTCCACCGGCTGCTGCTGCGCTCCCGGGGACCGGTCGCCCGGCGCACGGGCGTGGACCCGGGTACGTACGTGAACCGTGCGCTCAGTGGCGAGCTCGTCCCGCCGTTGCCCGCGCCCGTCGTCACCGCCCCGGAGACGACGCAGCCGTTGCCGCGCGAGGACAGCGACGAGTTCGCCGCCCAGGTGGGCTCGGCCCTGCGCTCCGACGACACCAGACGGGCCGGACGCCTGCTGCGGGTGATGTCGGCCGTGGCCGTGTCGGCCCAGGCCAACGGCTTCACGGACCAGTCTCAGGCGCTGACCGCGGTGATCGCGGCACCCGTGCGGCGGATGCTCGGCGAGGAACCCGCCGAAGGGCCGGCCGCCGACGGTGAGGCCGTCGAAACGCTGTCCGCCGACCGGCTCCTCTCCCTGGAGCGGACGTTCACGACGGCCAACGTCGGCTCCGTGGTCCCGGACCTGGCCGCGCGGTTCACCGAAATGACGCCGGGCCTGGCCATGAACGTCCCGGCCCTCCACCACGTACTGGCACAGGACTCGATGGCCGACGACCCCGGCACCCACCTCCTCGAGCTGGGCGTGCCCGTCGACCCCGGCAGTCTGCGCGAACGGCTCGGCGCGGCCTTCGAGCCCGGGCCGCTCCTGGCGGCACGGCTGGCGTACCAGGCCTCCCCCGCACCCGGCTTCCTCGCCGCCGAGGAGGTGTCCCCGACCGATCCCGTCATGTTGTGTCCCGCCTTCGACGTCCCCATGGCCCTCGCCGTCAGCGAGCGCTGGCCGGACTGGTTCCTGCCGGGCTCCGGCACGATCCCGGACAACCGCGCCGTCCTGCTCAAGGCCAACGCGCGGTTCATCGCCGCCTTCATGGTGGGTGTCAACGTGGAGATGAACCGGGAGATGCGCTGGCGGGAGTACCCCACCGACCTCAGGGGCACCCCCTTCACCGCGTTCTGGCCTCGGACCGACGCGATCTTCGACGTTCCCCCCATCCACACCTGGGCGCTCGAGGGCGGGCTGGGTTCGCACCTGGCGGGTGGCGCGGGCGGACTCGACGTGCTGCTGATCCGTGGCCCGCTCGTACGCCGGTACCCCGACATGACGGTCGCCGCGATCCCGCCCGAGTCCCGGCACCAGCGCGACCTCGCCGAGTCCACCTGGGAGTCGCCGAAGATGATCCTCAACCTCGACGAACAGACCGCCGCGTACGCCTTCGAGCTGCCCGAGGGCGATATCCACGACTGGTGGTTCGTCCTGGCGGAGAACGTCCACCGGGTGCGGTTCGGTTTCGACACACCCGAGACCCGGGTCGCTCAGGCCGAGGAAGGCGTGTTCGAGGAGGAGCCGGCACCACCCTGGAGCGACCTGGACTGGGCCACCGTGGACGGCGGCCGCGGGTTCGCCGAGATCGACGGCAGGGTGCTCCCCTCGGCCGACACGCCGACGCCGGTGATCTCCGGGCGGTGGAACGCGGCCGAGGTGGCGAACATGGCCCTGCAACGGCCGTTCCGCATCGTCAGGTCCGCCCGCAGCCTGATCGGAGACCCTTGACGTGGACGTGGACATCGCGCGGGCGCACCGTGCCGTCGCCGACGCCCGCATCGCGCTGAACTGGTCCCGGACCGGACTGGCCGGTCTCGAGAAGCGGATCATGGCCGGGGAACCGGGCCTGGAGCAGGAGATGCTCAACCAGCGCCAGGAGGCCGACGAGGCCGAGACCCGGCTGGAGCAGGCCCGCGAGACCTACCGCGAACTGGCCGGCCAGGCCCCGCCGCTGTGGCCGGACGGCCCCAAGGACCCGCTGCTGCTGCTTCCGCTCCGTCTGGAAACCGTCTTCCGGACCGCCGACGGCGGCGGTCCGGAGCTGTGGATCCGCGCCTACCCGGACGAGATCCACGTCGACTCCCACGAGACCGGGCTCACCGGCGCCGAGCGCGCGGCCACCGAGGCGTACTGGAAAGCCGTCTGGGCCGCCGGGGGAAACCCGGACAAGCGGGCCGCCGCCTGGAGGCAGTTGGTCGCGGCCATCGGATCCGGGCGGGCAGCCTGGGCGACGAAGATCTTCCACCCCGAGGGTGAGCCCCCGCAGGCGGAGATCCCCGGAGACGGCGTCGCGTCCGACCCGGGCCCCTTCACGGCCGAGCCACCGCGGCAGGACAGTGCCTGGACCCGCCCGGCGCACACCTACGTACTCCCGGACCGCCTGGTCTTCTCCGGATACGAGGTCACCGGCGACGGCCAGATCGGGCTCGTCTGGCGCCGGGAGGGCGAACCCGTGCCCGGGACACTGGACGTCGGACTGGGACCCTCGGCCGGCGAGCCCCCGGTCTGGCTCTCCGACTTCACCGAGGCCGTCAGGGTAGGCATGGCGGTCCGGGTGCCCCTGAGCGACCTGCCCAGCCGCTTCGACCTGGTCACGGTCGCCGGGGTACGCGGCGGCCCGTCGGAGGGCACCGCCGGGCTCCTCGGCACCCTGCTGGAAGCGCACCGCTGCACGGACGGCCTCGCCGTGCTGCCCACCGGCACGCCCACCAACAACACTGCCAAGACCAGGTCGGCGTGGCGCACCCAGACCTCGCCGGCCGCCCCCGAACAGGTCGCCGAACAGCGGGCGGCCTTCGCGGCGGGCAGCGACCAGGCGGCGGCCCGGATCGCAGGCGCGCTGGGCCCCGCCGCCGGAGCGGTGCTCACGGACGTCACCGACGGTCTGGCCGAGGACGACCACGACCTGCTGCTCCATCTGCACGCCGCCCTCGGCGCCCTGGCCGCCGCCTCCACCACCTGGCGGTCCTTCGATCCGGAGGGCAACGCCACTCCCCACCCCGACCTGCTCTTCCTCGTCTCGCACTACGTCGACCACGTGCGCGGCCGCGGCCCGCTGCCCACCCTGCGCGTGGGCCGCCAGCCCTACGGAGTCCTGCCGGTCACCTCGCTGGACCTCTGGCACGGCACGGAGGTGGACCTGCGCATCCTCAACCACCTCTCCGGCTTCCGGACCTTCGCCGAGTCCCAGGGGTGGCGTGCCCCGCGGGTCGGATCGAGCGACGACCCGGACGCGGCCATCAACGACCTCCTGCACCGTCTGCCCGCCTCCCGGCGGCTGAGGTTCACCCGCCAGACGCCGGTCGACCCGCCCTTCCAGCCACCGCCCGACACCCCGACGGGATCGATCCCGCACCGCAGCGGCTTCGCCTGGACGCTACCGCCCGGCCTCGAGGAGGTGCCGCCCGCGCCGCCACTCGAATTCGACGTTCAGCGGGAAACGACCCCGGAACTGCGGGAACTGGTGGGCCGTGCGCCGATCCGCGGAATGTGGGACTGGTGGCGGGAGACGGCCCCGCTGCTGGCCGCCCAGCACGAGATGACACCCGAACGCGCGGAACGCCTTCAGGCATTCCAGGCGATGATCAACGGCGCGGCCACGGGCAAGCTGGGGCTCTTCTACCACCTCGCCATCATGGTTCTGCGCATGCACCGGGAGTCCTTGCGGCTGCAACTGGAGAGCGGCGGGTCCGTGGACCCGGGTGTGCGCCTGCTCGAAGGTCATCTGACGTCGGGCGCCGGGTTCACCCCGCAGTCGTACGACTGGACATGCCTGGCCCTCGACCAACTGGCCGAGGTCGAGGACCGGGTACGAGGGGACCTCTCGCACGTCGAACGGCTGCTGTGCGAGGTACTCGACACGCAGACACATCGCCTGGACGCCTGGATGACCTCGGTCGCCTCGGCACGGCTGTCGAGACTGCGTGCCAACAGCCCTGCCGGCACCCACGTCGGCGCGTACGGCTGGGTCACGGACGTCCGTCCCCGCGAGGAGGACCAGGGCGCGGAGGAGGACGCAGGCGAGGACGCCGAAACGGACGACGGCGCGGAGGCGGGGGGCGAGGAGGTCCCGGGCAACCGTTCACGGCTGCGCCAGGCCCACGACGGCTACCTCGTCGCACCCTCGATGCACCACGCCACCACACTGGCCGTGCTGCGCTCTGGCTGGCTCAGCCACTCCGACCGGCAGGCCTTCGGCATCAACCTCACCTCCAGCCGGGTGCGCCAGGCGCTGTCGGTCGTCGACGGCGTCCGTTCGGGGCAGACGCTCAGCGCGCTGCTGGGCTACCGCCTCGAACGCGGCCTGCACGACGCCCAGCTCGACACGCTCGTCCACGCCCTGCGCGGCCGCTACCCGACACCGGGCCTGGTCGGCCCGGCCGCGGAGGGCAGCGACCGGGCCCGTACGGCGATGGCCGCACAGGATGTCGTCGACGGGCAGGCCCTGCTCGACGACTGGCTCGCACACGGCCGGGAACTGCGCGACCTCGGCCTGGACGTCGCGGAGGCCGACCTGCCGCTGCTCGAACAGGCCACACCGCTGGTCGCGGAGCTGGAGGGGATGGTCGACGCGGTCGGCGACCTGCTCCTCGCGGAGAGCGTTCACCATCTCGTGGCGGGCAGCCCGCTCCACGCGGGAGCTGCGGCCGACGGCATCGCACGCGGCGACAACCTTCCCCAGGACTTCGAGGTGATCCGCACCCCCCGCTCAGCGGTCGCCCTCACGCACCGTCTCGGCATCCTCGCCCCGGCGAGCGGGACGGCCGGCTGGGCGACCGGACGCCCGCTCGCCGCGCTCGAACCGGCGCTGGAGCGCTGGTGCCAGACCCGTCTGGGCGCCGCCGCGGACTGGCGCTTCGACTTCGGCGACCCCGCGGCGCCGGTCTCGGTCAGCCTCGCCGACCTCGGGGTCTGCGCGCTTGACGCGGTGCTGGGCGTCGGTCCCTGCGACGGCAGGACCGACGGGTCCCTGACCAGGGACACCCCACTGGCCCGGCGACTGCTCCGGCACGCGGCGGGGCAGGGGGGCGGTGCCGGGGCCGCGCCGCCACGCGTCACCGGCCCCTCGGCCGCCCGCTTCGCCGAACTCCAGCTGCTGTGCCGGTCGCTCGGCGATGTGCTCCGCGGATCCCGGCCGCTGATCACCTCCGACCTGGACGACACCGAGGGCAACGGCTGGGCCGCCGCCGACCTGCGCGAGCTGTGGACGCGGGTGACGACGTGGCACAACGGCGTCACCACCGGCGTCGACACCCTGCGGCAGCTGGCGAGATTCACCCCCGACGCGGTGGATGTGGTGACCCGGACACTCGACGGGCTCGCGGACCACGGGGTCCACACCGCCTACACCCTGGGGCAGCCCGTCGACGATGCCGGACGCGAAGCCCTCCGGGCGCAGACCACCTTCGTCCTCGACCGCTTCGACGCCTCACCCCTCGTTGCCGTGCCCGAGCCGCCGCAGGACCCGTCGGCCGCGCTCGAGTGGGCGACCATCGTACGTACGGCCGTGTCGGGCGTGCTCGGTGAGACCCTCCCCGTACTGCCCGTGCTGAGTCTGAACACCCACCCCGCGGGCGGCGGACTGACGGCTGCCCGCCCCGACGGCGCCGACGACGACGCGGTCACCGACTGGCTGACGGAGATGGAGAGGGTCAGGCCACGGGTGCGCACCCTCGGTGACGCGCTGACCGCCTCCGAGGTCCTCGCCGGGACCGCGCCCGGCGGCACCGCCGTCGCCCAGCTGCCCACCGGGCACCGGTGGGTCGCCCGCGGACCGGCGCCCGTCCCCTCTCGCAGCCATCCCGCACCGCGCCACTGCGCGGTCCTGCGAACGGATGGGCAGCCGGACGCCGACCGCGTCGCCGGCATCGTGGTGGACTCCTGGACGGAGACCGCCCCGGAACCCGTGGACGAGGAGATGGGGGCGCTCGCCTTCCACTACAACCAGCCCGACGCACGCGCTCCCCAGGCTTGGCTGCTCGCCGTACCACCCGATCAGTTGCGCGGCTGGTGCATGGAGGACGTGCACGCCGTGGTGGAGGAGGCCTTCGCCCTGGCCCGGATCCGTGGGATGGACCTGACCGACTTCGCCGAGCTGCGCGGTGTGCTGCCGGTGCAGTGGGCCGAACCTCCGACCGGGGGCATCCACTAGAGGCCGTGGAGGAATCATGGCGATGTTCCGCTACGAACCGGTGCCGCGCGACACGGGCGTGGAGGAGGCACTGGCGGCCGTGACCCACGACGCCGCGTGGTTCCTCGCCCGGCAGTACGGCTTCGGCGAGTTCACCGGTGACGACGCGGCCTCGCCCGTCCACGTCTCCGTCGCACAGGAGAGACACCTGCTGGACGGCTGGCGCACCGGCGACGGCGGGGACGCGGGTACCGAATGGCGGCCGTACGACCCGTCGACCATGGTGCTGGAGTCCCTGGTCGAGGACGAGACCCAGGATGGGCCCGACGCCCGGCTGGCCCTGGCCGGCGCCCTGCGCTGGCGGCGCGCACTGGCCGCGGCAGGGCTCCTCGGCCTGCTCCCCGCCTTCGCCCGGATCTGTGCCTTCGGCCCGTACGGGGCCCTGGCTCCTGCCGCGCCGGCAGCGGCGGTCCGCGACCGGCTCCCCGATCCGGTCGCGCTCGCGCCCTGGCTGGAACGCCTGGCCGGCCGCGACCAGGCGGCCGCGGAACGGTTCGGAGCACCGGAGAAGAGCCGCGAGGCGCTCGCGACGGCCGCCGCCCAGTGGCTGTCGTGGTGGACCGCCCGGGTGCCGGCGCAGCCCCGCGAACCGGCCAGAACATGGAACCCCCACCGCCTGGAGTACTCCTTCTCGGTCCGCGCCTCCACAGCGGCGGACCTCCAACTGCGAGCATCGGAGTACCCCGGAGGCCACCTCGACTGGTGGGCCTTCGACGCCATGCCCGCCCAACTGCCGGTGGCCCAGGAGAAGGTCCACCGCGACGAGCGCAAGACCATCCCCACTCCGGCGCGCTACGGGGGCATGCCCGTCTCCCGTTTCTGGGAGATGGAGGACGCGCGCATCGACTTCGGATCGGTCGACGCCTCCCCCGCCGACCTCGGCAGACTGCTGCTCGTCGCCTTCGCCACGGTCTACGACAACGACTGGTTCTGCGCCCCGCTGCCCACTCTTGTGGGCTCCCTGAGCAGAGTCGTCGAATGCACCGTGACGGACGTCTTCGGCGGTGTGACCGCCCTCGCACCCGCGGCGGCCGAGGACCCCGAGTGGGACGTCTACGGCCTGGGCGAGAACTCCGCCGGTGCCGCGATGGGGGGCCGCGGGGCCGACGGCGGGGGGCCGACACCCTCACCGTGGTTCTACCGGCCGGCCTCGCTGCCCGGTGGGCTGGAGGGCCCTGCGCTGGAGTCCGTGCTGTTCCTTCGTGACGAACAGGCGAACCTCGCCTGGGCGGTTGAGGAGACCGTCGCCGACCGCGCCGGCGAACCGATCGACCGCTACGCCCGCTGGGTCGCCGCGGCACCCCCTGCCGCCGGTCAGCCGGACGGCGCCGCCGAGAGCCCCCCGGCCCGCTATCGGCTGGCCACCACCGTGCCCGCGCACTGGTATCCCCTGGTGCCGCGGTCACTCGGCGACCCGGAGGCCTACCAACTCCATCTGATCCGGCTGATTCGTGACGAGTGGGCTCCGCCGCAACCGCTTGGGCGCCTGCTCACCGAGACCGACTGGCTCCACGAGGAGGAGGTGCCACGCTCCGGCATCCGCGTCGAGCGCAGCCGCCAGTACACCCGCTGGCGCGACGGGACCGCCCACTCCTGGACGACGCGGCGCAAGCGCAGCGGCACCGGAAGCGGTTCGAGCGGCCTGCGCTTCGACATCCTCGAAGGACGGTGAACGACAGTGCCTGAGTACCCGACAGCGCCCAGGTGCGTGACTGCTGCATGATGTGCCGGCTGGAATGTCTTCCTGGAGGGTAATGCCATGGCCAAACGTCTGATCGTCTGCTGTGACGGCACGTGGAACCTCGCCGACCAGCCCAGCAAGACGAACGTCACCAAAATAGCCCTGTCCGTCCGACCGCAAGCCGCCGGCGTGGAGCAGCGCGTCTATTACCGCAGCGGCGTCGGCACACGCCGATGGGAGCGCCTGCGCGGCGGCGCGTTCGGCATGGGGCTGTCCGGCAACGTCATGGACGCCTACCGCTTCCTGGTCGACGCCTACGAGCCCGGTGACGTGCTGTACCTGTTCGGCTTCAGCCGGGGCGCGTTCACCGCCCGCAGCCTGGCCGGCCTGGTGCGCAACTGCGGCATCCTGCGCCGGGAGAACGCCGACCGGATCAAGGAGGCGTGGGCCCTGTACCGCGACCGGACCGAGAAGCCGACCGGCACGGCCTCCACCCTCTTCCGCCGGGCGTACGCACGGGAGACGGGGATCCACTTCATCGGAGTGTGGGACACGGTCGGTTCGCTGGGCATCCCCGTTCCGGGCCCCCGGTGGCTCAGGCCGGTCGTGAGCCCTGCCAACCGTCGGTGGGCGTTCCATGACACCGAGCTGAGCAGCTGGGTGAAGGGAGCCTTCCACGCACTGGCCATCGATGAGCAGCGCACACCGTTCGAGCCGACACTGTGGCACCAGCAGCCCGGTGCGGCCGACAACGGCCAGGAGCTGAAGCAGGTGTGGTTCGCCGGAGTGCACACCGACATAGGCGGCGGCTACCCGGAGACGGAGCTGTCCGACATCACCCTGCTGTGGATGGCCCATCAGGCCAGCAGATACGGGCTGGAGCTCGACGCCGAAGCCCTCGGCGAGAACGGGCCGCTCGGCATGACCCCGGACAGGAGCATCAGCTTCCGGGTGCGGCCCGACAGCGTGGGCGCCATGCACGACTCACGCACCGGCGTGTACCGACTGGCCCGACCGTGGCACCGTCCCATCGGCCAGGCCGCGGACGACCAGGGTCGTCTCGACGGGTGCGAATACCTCTCCGAATCCGCCAGGGAGCGCCACGACAAGGACGAGTCCTACCGACCGCCCGAGCTCAACCGCTATCTCGCCCAGGGACCGGTACACCTCGAACCGGCGCCCCTACCCGTCCATGGCACGCAGGAGAGCTCCCCGTGACGTCATGGACGCCGTGGACGACGCCTTCTGGTCGGCTGTTCCGGTCGGCTCTTCCGGTCGGCGCGGAGTCCTCGCTCAGTACGAGGCCAGTCGCAGGACCAGGGAGGCCACGACCAGCAGAAGAAACGGCATCGGGGCAGGCAGATGCGGGTAGCAGCGGGCGCGCCAGATGGCACCGACGGCGCCGACGTAGTACAGGATGAGGCCGACCGAGGCCGCGACCGCGATCGCGGGCACGCCGATGCCCACCAGCAGTCCCAGCGCGCCGGCCGCCTTGACGGCCCCCAGTGCGGGCAGCCATGAAAGCGGCACGCCGTACCTGGTCATGTTGTCAAGGATCCACTTGGGGCGAACGTAGTGGTTGGTGGCCGAGTAGGCACTGGCCGCGGCGGCCAGGACGGTGACGACGACGTAGGCCGTGAACATGGGAACGCTCCTGCGGGGATGGATATTCGGCGCGCAGTCGCACCGAGACAGACCACGAGCTGGGTGCCCCTCTCGCACGGTCAAGCCTTGCGAGGGCCCCGCTGCCCCGTCCAATAGCTCCTTCCATAGCCAGTCGGCATGGACATCGGCACCGGGTAGCGTCATGTTCACGATGAAGGGGGCGCGATCATGGCAGAACGTGCGGTTCCGCCTCGTGTGGTGGCCGCAGAGCGTGTCGCCGGTCACCGTAGAGCGTCACGAGGGGCTGGCCCGTCGAGCGGCCAGTGTCTTCGCGGACGACGAGCGCGTCAGCGTTCTCACTGGGGACTGGCGGCTGCTTGAGCAGCGTGCCCCCTTCGACGTCTTCTTCTGCGACGGCGGGGGCAAGCGTGACGCCCCCCAGGGGGTCGTCGAGCTGCTCGCTCCCGGCGGCCTTCTCATCCTGGACGACTTCACCCCCTCGCCCCACTGGCCGCCTCGATTCGAGGGCGAAGTGGATGAGCTCCGCCTGTTCTACCTCACTCATCCAGCCCTGGACGCCACTGAAGTACTGACAACACCAGCCAGTTCAGCGGTTGTTGCGGCACGCCACCTCTAGCCAAGAAGGCTTGCGGGGTTCCTGATCACGCCGCGAGGACCGGTCCGCCGCATCAGCGGATGCCCTACTTTCTTGGCTGTTGGGTTCGAACTGGTCATTCGTAAGATCGGCGGGACCCAGGGGCTCTGGGTATGGCTGTCATGCGGATAGCCGTCCGATGGCTGGAAAGGCTTGGCCGCCCGGAGCCCCGCGACGACTCGACCGCCAATTGGGAGATGCGACTCGATCGCTGTGTAGGGCAACGTCGGCGAGGTCGTCTGCTGGGCTGTAGGAGCGCGACGAGCTGGCGGAGGTGACCGTGCCCCGGATATGGGCCGGAGTGGACATCGGCAAAGAACATCACCACTGCGTGGTGATCAACACAGACGGCGAACGGCTGCTGTCCCGCCGGGTCCTGAATGGCGAATCGGCTCTGCTGGAACTGATCGGGGATGTCCTGGCCCTCGACGACGACGTGCTGTGGGCGGTCGACCTCAACCACGGCGGCGCCGCCCTGCTGGTCGGCCTGCTGCTCGGCCACGGCCAGCCGATGGTCTATATCACCGGCCTGACCGTGCACCGCGCCTCGGCCTCCTACCGGGGCGAAGGCAAGACGGACGCCAAGGACGCCTTCGTCATCGCCGACCAGGCCCGCATGCGCCGCGACCTCGGCCTGCTGCGGCCCGGCGACGAGATCGCCATCGACCTGCGCACCCTCACCACCCGCCGCACCGACCTGGTCTGCGACCGCACTCGCCAGATCAACCGGCTCCGAGCCCAACTGCTCGAGATTTTCCCGGCGTTGGAGCGCGCCCTGGACCTGACCAACAAGGGCCCGGTCATGCTTCTGACGGGCTACCAGACCCCGGCGGCGATCCGCCGCAGCGGAGCCAGGCGCATCGAAACGTGGCTGCGCAACCGCAAGGTCCGCGGTGCTGCTGCGCTCGCCAGGACAGCCGCGGAGGCCGCAGAGGCCCAGCACACGGCCCTGCCCGGCGAGCGGCTGGCCGCCGCCATGGTCGTGCGGCTGGCGAAGGGGGTGATGGCTCTCGATGAGGAGATCGCTGAAGTCGACGCACTCATCGAGGCCCGGTTTCGCGAGCACCCGCACGCCGAGGTGATCCTGAGCCTGCCCGGCATGGGCAAGCAGATGGGCGCCGTGTTCATCGCCGCCACCGGCGGCGACATGGACGCCTTCGGCAGTGCCGACCGTCTCGCCGGCTACGCCGGCCTGGCCCCGGCCCCACGCGACTCCGGCCGCGTCAGCGGCAACCTCCGCAGGCCACGCCGCTTCCACCGTGGCCTGCTCAACGCGATGTACCTGTCGGCCTTGTCGAGCCTGAAGAGCTGCCTGGCCTCGAAGGCGTACTACCAACGCAAACGCGCCGAGGGGAAAGGCCACAAGCAGGCGCTGCTGGCGCTCGCGCGCCGTCGCGTCAACGTCCTGTGGGCCATGATCCGCGACGGAGCGTGCTACCAAGCCACACCGCCTGTCACGGCAGCGGCTTGACATCAGCATTGGGAAGCCCTTCTCGCCACGGATGAGGGCACGCTCACGCCATTGGGCCGCGGGGGCCACCAGCCCGGCGAACCTTCCCGGACAAAGCACTGGATAGGGTGGGCTCGACAGCACCTCGTGAACCGGATCAAGGAGCAGACGTGAGCGAGCCGGCGTCCATCGGCCTGCAGCAGGAGATCGCCAGGGAACTCCAGGTCACCGAGACCTTCGAGGCCGAGCGGGAGATCGAACGCCGGGTGGCCTTCCTCGCCGAGCGGCTGACGTCCACCGGTCTGCGCTCTTTCGTACTCGGCATCAGCGGCGGCGTCGACTCCACCACCACCGGCCGGCTGTGCCAGCTCGCCGTCGAGCGGGCCCGGGCCGCCGGACACGAGGCGCGGTTCTACGCGATGCGGCTGCCCTACGGGATCCAGGCCGACGAGCACGACGCCCAGCTCGCGCTCTCCTTCATCCGGGCCGACCACGTGCTGACCGTGGACATCAAGCCCGCCAGCGACGCCGCGCTCGAGGCCTCACTGGCCGCCGGCGTGAGCTTCCGTGACGCCCACCACCAGGACTTCGTACACGGCAACATCAAGGCCCGGCAGCGCATGATCGCCCAGTACGCGGTGGCCGGCGCGCACGACGGCCTCGTGGTCGGTACCGACCACGCCGCCGAGGCGGTCTCCGGCTTCTTCACCAAGTTCGGCGACGGCGCCGCCGACCTGGTCCCGCTGACCGGCCTGACCAAGCGCCGCGTGCGCGCCGTCGCGGACGCGCTGGGCGCGCCGGCCGAGCTGGTGTGGAAGACCCCGACAGCCGACCTGGAAACCCTCGACCCCGGCAAGGCCGACGAGGACGCGCTCGGGGTCACCTACGACGACATCGACGACTTCCTGGAGGGCAAGCCGGTGGACGAGCGAGCCTTTGAGACGATCGTCGGCCGCTACCGCCTCACCGACCACAAACGCCAACTTCCCGTCGCCCCCTAGGTGTTGCGAGGCACGACGTTGGTGACACAAGCAGACGCGCGTGAAACTGGTGTGCCACGACGGGCATGGGTCGGGTAACGTGCGGCCCATGTCGAGCCCTGAGGCATCCACGGTGGGGGCTTTCGGTCACGCCGTCAGCCCCCTGAACCACTGAGTTCGTAATTCTGTCGTCCCGCCGCGTTCTGCGGCCGGACGAGTGCGCCCTTGGGTGCTGACCGCGGTGACGAGACGTCTCTTCTCGTGCTTCTCATCACCTCGGAGCCACTCGATGCCTCTCCCGCTGTACTTGCTCGCCATGGCGGTCTTCGCCATGGGCACCTCGGAATTCATGCTCGCCGGCCTCTTGCCGGACATCGCCTCAGACCTCGACGTGACGGTCGGGACAGCAGGCTTGCTCACCTCGGCTTTCGCGATCGGGATGATCGCCGGCGCCCCGCTCATGGCAGGACTTGCCCGCGACTGGCCTGGCCGGTCCAGCCTCCTCGGGTTCATCCTCGTGTTCTTGGCGGCCCATGTCGTGGGCGCCGCCACCTCAAGCTTCCCGGTCCTGGTTGCGACCCGGGCGGTCGCAGCGCTCGCGAACGCGGGGTTCCTCGCCGTAGCGGTGACGACTGCCAGCGCGCTGGTCCCTCCCCACAAGAAGGGACGTGCGCTCGCTGTGCTGCTGTCAGGCACGACGGTGGCCACGATCGCCGGAGTTCCAGGGGGATCGGTACTCGGCACGTTGCTCGGCTGGCGGGCCACCTTCTGGGCCGTCGCTGCTCTCTGTCTGCCCGCAGCCATCGGCATCCTCAAAGGAATCCCAGCGCGCCCTGCGCAGGAGGACGAGACCGACGGGCCAGCCTTGCGATCGGAGCTCGCGCAGCTCAGGAGTCCGCGATTGATCCTTGTCATGGTGCTCGGTGCGCTGGTGAACGCAGCAACCTTCGCAAGCTTCACTTTCCTCGCTCCCGTCGTGACCGACACCGCCGGGCTGGGCGAGCTGTGGATCTCCGTCGTCCTGGTGCTCTTCGGTGCCGGTTCCTTTGCCGGTGTCACCAGCGCCGGACGGTTGTCCGACCAGCGCCCCGGCGTGGTCATCGCAGCGGGCGGCCCACTGCTGCTCATCGGCTGGCCGGCCCTGGCGGTGCTGGCCGAAGAGCCGGTCGCCCTGCTGATCCTCGTGTTCGTGCAAGGCGCGCTGTCGTTCGCACTGGGCAGCACGCTGATCACGCGGGTCCTCTACGAGGCGGCAGGAGCCCCCACCATGGCCGGTTCGTACGCGACCGCGGCACTCAACGTCGGCGCCGCCGTCGGGCCACTCATCGCCGCGGCCAGCCGCAGCACGGCAGCCGGGGACCTTGGGCCGCTCTGGGTCAGCGGAACTCTCGTCGCGACCGCGCTGCTCGTCGCGCTCCCCCTCCGCGGTGTGATCGCGGCTGGTCGGAGCGATGAGGTGCTCCGATGACGCAGGCGAACGCCGCCTTGAACATCGAGGGACGACGACGGCTCTACCCGCACTCCCCTGCCCTCATCCGGCCACGCTGGCGGCCTGCCGTAGCCTCTCCCCATGCAGGTCACGGAGTGGGGCGGAGGTCAGCTGGCGGTGGTGCGTCCCTCGTCGGGCGGGTTCCCGCGGCACAGCCACGACGAGTACGTGATCAGCGTCAACCTCTGCGGCGTGGAGCGGGTCCGGCTGGATCGCACCTCGTTCGACGTGGGCCTGGACGAGGTCACCGTCTACAACCCCGGCCAGGTCCAGTCGTGCACCACCCAGGTCCCGCCCGACGCGTCCTTCGCGGCCGTGAGCTGGTACGTCCCGCCAACGGTGGTGGAATCGCTGACCGGCGAGGCCCCGGTCGACTTCGAACGGCCCGTCGTCCGCTCTCCGTACCTGCGCGGCGAGTTCCTCGATGCGGCCAGAGCATTCCGCGAGCTCGCACCGGACGGACACCTTCCGCCGACCGAATCCGTCGCTTTGATCCAGGAGCGCCTGACGCTCGTGCTGTCGCGGCTCCTCGACCAGGCCGCAGGGCGGCGCCGCGCGCATGCTCCAGAGCCCGCTGATTCCCGGATCGCCGCGGTGCTGGACCGGCTCCGTGCCGACCTGTCCGGCGCGCCCCGGCTGGCCGAGCTGGCCGACGAGGCCGGGATGTCCCGGGAACACCTGATCCGGACGTTCACCCGGGCCACCGGCACCCCACCGTACGCCTGGCACCTGTCGGCCCGGCTGGCCCAGGCGCGGCGCCGGCTGCGCGAGGGCGAGCCCGTCGCCGAGGTCGCGCACGTGCTGGGCTTCGCCGATCAGGCGCATTTCCACCGCCACTTCGCCGCGGCCTACGCCATCACACCGGGCCGGTTCCGTCGGCTGTCCCAGATCAACATCTGACAAGACCGCACGGCCCGACCCCACGCACAGTGGCTTTCATGTTCGAGATCTTCATGGTGGCCCTGTGGTTGGGCTTGGTGTTCAACGCGGCGCCGGGTGCGGTGTTCAGCGAGTCTCTGCGGCGCGGGATCCGGGGCGGGTTCGGCCCGGCGTTCGCGGTCCAGGTCGGCTCGCTGGTGGGCGATGCCGTTTGGGCGGTGCTCGGCCTGGCGGGAGTGGGGGCGCTGTTCGCGGTGCCGGCCTTGCGCGTGCCGCTCACGGTGGCCGGGTGTGTGCTGCTGGCCTGGTTGGGGATGGCGGGCCTGCGCGACGCGCTCGCGCACAAGGGGCCCGATCCGGTGACGGGGCCGTACGTCAAACAGGACCGCCAGGCCATGGCCGTGGGGGCGGGCATGTCGCTGGCGAACCCATGGAACGTCGTTTACTGGTCGGGGGCGGCCGGCGGGGTGGGCGCCGTCCTGGGCCCGGCCGGCGCGGCGGAGCTGGGCGCCTTCTTCGCCGGGTTCATGGCCTCCTCCGTGCTGTGGTGCGTGATCTCGGCGGGGCTCATCGTCGTGCTACGCAGGGCACTGCCGCCTCTGGCCGTACGCGTACTCGAGGCATGCTGCGGTGTCTCGCTCCTGGCCTTCGCGATTCTCCAGCTGTACCGGCTCATGTGACGGGCGGCGTGCTGGGATGGCAGGTGGTGCTGTCATCAACCCACCATTGAGAAGAGATCGTTGACTGCCTGGATCACCGCGTCCGCGCGCTCCTCGTGCAGCCACCCGTGCCCTGCGTCGTCGAGAATCCGCTGCTCGCCGCGGGGGGACTCTGCGGCCACCTCGGCGTGCAGGGCACGCTTGCCCTCGTTGATCTCGCGCAGCAGCTCCGCGGGCCACAGGTGGGCCTGGGTGACGTCGTGTCCCATGGCCGTCAGCACGATCAGCGGCACGTCAGGGGTGGCCGGCGCGAGCCGGAACTCGGCTGCGACCTTGTCGTAGAGGTTCTGGTTCTCGCGCGAGGCGGCCCGCCAGGTGGCGAGGTGACGCTCCACCAGGGGCTCGCGCACCGGCTCCGGCCAGGCGGCGAAGTGCTGGACCAGCTGGGCGCGGGACTGCTCAATCTGCTCCGGCGTGGGCTCGGTCAACTCTTGGCTCCCCATCTGGTCCAGCATCTCGTCCAGCTTCTCCCGCGCCTGCCGGGGAACGCGGGCCGCCATGTCCTCGTGGAAGGGGTCGAGCAGGAGCAGGCCGGCCACCTCGTCGGGGAAACGCCTGGCGTAGTGGCGCGCGTAGGCCCCGCCCAGGGAGTGGCCGATCAACAGGTAAGGGCCGGGAACGCCGGCGGCGTGAAGCAGTTCGCGCAGTTCGTCGGTGACTTCGGCTGCGGTGCGGGGCAGCGCAGCAGCGTAGCTCCAGCCATTGCCTCCACGGTCGTAAAGGACGCTCGTGGTCAGCTCCGCGACGCGGTTGTGGATGTTGAGGTAGTCCAGGCTCATCAACCCCACCCCTGCCAGGAATACGACGGTCGGGCCTTCGGCGCCGGAGCGGTGCAGCATCAGGCGGCGACCGCCACCGATGTCGTGCAGTCGCCCCAGGGGAGGTGGCGGCGTGTAAGTCATGGCTGCTCCTATGCGGTGCCGGTGTGACGGGGGCTGCCCCAGCCTTATTCGCAACTTTGAGAACGGTATCACTCATGAGATCGTGCACCCATGGATAAGGTCGACTTGCTCCTGCATCCCGTGCGGCTGCGCATTGTGCACGCCATGTCCGGTGGCCGGACGCTGACCACCTCGCAGTTGAGCTCGCTGCTGCCCGACGTTTCGAAGGCCACCGTCTACCGGCATGTGGGGCTCCTGGCCGACGGTGGCTTGCTGGAGATCGAAGGCGAGCAACGGGTGCGCGGCGCCGTTGAGCGCCGCTACCGGCTGCCGCGTGAGCGGGCGATGATCGACGCCGACACCGCCGCCTCTGTTTCGATTGAGGACCACCGGCGGGTGTTCGCCGTGGCGATGGCAACCCTGCTGGCCGAGTTCAATGCCTACCTCGACCGGCCTGGTGCCGCCCCGGGTGCCGACTTGGTGGGCTACCGCCAGCACGCGATGTGGCTCAGCCGAGACGAACTCAGCTCGCTGATCGGCGAAATGCGCGACGTGCTGGTGCGCCGGATCGCCAACGACCCCTCTCCCGAACGCACCCGCTACCTGATCAGCCCCATTCTGTTCCCCGCCGAGGAACCAGCCGCAGTCAGCGGCGAGAACTAGGGTCTGCTTCTTCGGTCACGAGCGGACCCAGATGAAGGAGTGCGGCGGCGGTGACGGTACCGAGGAAGACGCCCGCGCTTCCGCATCAGCCCGCCTACGACGGGCTCGCGCCCGCCCGCTGCCCCGCTACCGCACCCGCCCGGTCTCCTTGCGCAAGCACGTGATGGGTGCAGGCCGCCACCCGGGCCGGACCGTCACCTGACGCAAGGGTTCCAAAGCAGCGATGAGCTCGCACTTCGTGCTCTTGCGCGTCCGGCTCGCCGGGCGGCGGCCCAAGCCCGCCGCCGACGGCACGATGCCCCTGGCCTGGCTGATCGCCCAGTGGCCCGAGGCGAGGCGGAGCCGGTGAAGTACTGGATCTCAAACCTGCCGGGCGACATTCCCGCAAGGGACTTGACCCGCCTGGCCAAGGCCCGGTGGAGCCGTTCGAGACCGGCCGGATGTCCACCTCTGCGGGGCGATCGCCACAGCCAGATCGCGGTCCGCACCAACCGGTACCAGGTGCCGGTCCGGCTGATCGGCGAACGGGGCCGAGGGGCCTGCGACGCCTCTCACCTGGTGGTTTACAACCAGAACGTGAAAGTCGCCCGGCACGAGCGGCCGATCGCCAAGGGCGGCTGCCGCCTGGAGCTTGACCACTACGTGGAGGTGTTCCGCAAGCCGGGCGCCTTCCCCGGCGCCACCGCGCTGGAGCAGGCCCGCTCGAGGTGCTGCCGCTGGGTCGGCGCATCCCCCGCGAGCACGCGGAAGCGGACTGATCAACCGCTCCAACGCCTGGCCGGCAACCGCTGAAAGCCGGCCAGGCCAGCGTCATCCGAGCGAGGTATGCCCTGGAACCAAGAGCCCACCATCCAGATGAGCTGCGATGCGCGTGACGGTCTGGACGTTGTCTTCGAACAGATGCCCCTGCATGCCTGCCGCCTGAGCGGCCTCAACGTTGACCGCGACATCGTCGACGAAGAGACAGCTCTCCGGGCACACCTCCAAGCTGGCGCAAGCGGCCTCGAAGGCCCGCGGGTCAGGCTTGCCGATACCGATCTCGTGCGAGTAGACGATCCGGTCCACCAGTTCGTCGAAGTGGTACTGCGCCGTCTCCCGCTCCCGGGCGCCAACGAAGCTGTTGCTGAGGATGCCCAGCTTGCAGCTTCCCCGCAGCCCTCGCACGTAGGCGATGAGTTCCTCATTCGGCGTTCCCAGGTACTCCGCCCACAGATCAGCCATGAAGGCTTCAACCTGGGGCGGGTCGAGACGCAAGCGGGCCGCCACCTGCTCGTGCACCTCTCGTTCGCTGATGCTCCCGAGGCTCCCGGCACGCCAAACGTCGCGCATCCGCTCATTCACAGTGCCAAGCGGCAGCTCCAACCGCTCTTCCCACCGTTGGACCCATCCCGTTTCCGGCGTGATCTCCAGCACGCCGCCGATATCCAGAATGACGCAGGTCCCGGTCACGCGAGCCCCCCTCTTCGTGCTGCCTGAACGACGAGCACCAACACCGCCCGCTCATGTGATCTATGAGGACACTGTTGTCCTGCGGTCTGGGGCCAGGTCAAGCGAGCTTCGAAGCTTGTGACAGCTCTGTCGAAAGCAGCCTCCCGACTCCCGGGCTGCCGGAAGCGGGCGAGCCGCGCACGCATCTCTTACCAACACATCCTGAATGAACGCCCGTTGGGGTCGCCCCGGGTGGTTGTCCGGCTCCGGGTGCGCCGGTATTTCGTGACCGCCGGAGCTGTTCCCGCAGGACGTTCGCCGAGCAGGTCGGCGGACTACTGAAGTTGTAATCGTGATGTCGTCAGCTGAGTTGGGTCGCCCCTCCTTATCCTGGCCGCATGACTGAGACACACACCTATGACGTAGCGATTGAATGGACCGGCAACCTCGGCTCAGGAACGGATAGTTACCGCTCCTTCAGTCGCGCCCATGAAGTCTTGGCGACTGGGAAGACTCCCATCGCTGCCTCTTCCGATCCGGCCTTTCGCGGCGACCCGGCCCGCTGGAACCCCGAGGAACTGCTTGTGGCCTCCGTCGCTCAGTGCCACATGCTCTGGTACCTCCACCTGTGCGCTGTTGGCGGAGTGACCGTTGTCGACTACGAAGACCGGGCTCACGGGGTCATGACCATGGACGCGAGCGGCGGCGGGGGCCAGATAACCGAGGTCATGCTTCGTCCCGAGGTGACCGTCGCCGATGCCTCGATGACGGACAAGGCTCGCGCACTGCACGACGAAGTGCACTCGGTGTGCTTCATCGCTCGCTCAGTGAACTTCCCCATCCGCCATGAACCACTGATCCGTGTCCAGTAAGGGGCGAGCTACTGAGCTTTCAGGCGTCGTGTCAGCACACCGATCTGCCTGTCGGGTTGTGGAGTCCGGTCGCGGCGAGGCATCCGTCGATGAGGTCGCTGCGGTACTGAATGCGGCGAAGTCCGCTGCGCAGGACGCGCATCAGGTGGTCGGGATCGGTTCACGCGGCCTGTCCGGTCGCGGCCAGTACCAGTTCGCGGACGGTGATCCGCTGCGGTTGCTCGTAGACCCAACGGACCGCCTCCGCGATCTCATCGGCCGTCGGCAGTTCCACCGCATCCTTGAACGCCTGGTAATCGGCCTTGGCGACCTCGTCGGTGGTGTGCGACAGCAGGTCCGTACGGACTGCGCCCGGGGCGATGGTCACCACCCGCACTCCGTGCGCGGCGACCTCCTCGCGCAGGCTCTCCGAGATCGCGTGCACAGCTGCTTTGGTGCCGCTGTAGACGGTGTGCTTCGGGTAGCTCTTGAGACCTGCCACCGAGCCGATGTTGATCACCGTGCCGGTTCCGCGGTCGACCATGCCGGGCAGCACCGCGGCGATACCGTTGAGCAGGCCGCGCACGTTCACGTCCACCATCTGGTCCCACTGCTGCGCTGGTTGGGCGGCGACCTCGCCGAGCAGCATCGTCCCGGCGTTGTTCACGATCGCGTCGGCGGGACCGAAGGCGGCCTCGGCCTCGGCGACCGCGGCGGCCACCGCGGATCGGTCGGTGACGTCGACCGCCCGCGCCAGCGCGCGGGGCAGGCCCAGGCCGGTGAGCCGGTCGAGGCGACGGCCGAGCAGCAGGAGTGGGTGCCCTCGGTCGGCGAAGGCGCGTGCGATAGCCGCGCCGATGCCCGAACCGGCGCCGGTGATGACGATGAGCGGCTGTGCCATGGAGTGCTCCATTCCTCATGACTTCTGGATACCGCCTCAGGGCGGGACCTGCGGAGGTGACGTCATCAACCCTGCTCGTGCGGCGCCTTCCGAACAATGCCGAACCCCGCAACGATCGATAACCTGAGGGTTATGGAAAGCCGTGAGATCGAGATCTTCCTGACGCTCGCCGAGGAACTGCACTTCGCGCGCACCGCCGAGCGGCTGCTCGTCTCGCAGGCCCGGGTCAGCCAGACCATCAAGAAGCTGGAGCGCCGGTTCGGCACCGCGCTGTTCGAGCGGACCAGCCGGCGGGTCGCCCTCACCCCGGTAGGCCGTCGCCTCCGGGACGACATCGGCCCGGCGTTCCTACGTATCCAGGAAGGCATCGCGCGTGCGACCGAGGCCGGCCGGGGTGTTGCCGGACCGCTGCACGTGGGCTTCTCCGGGGCGCTCCAGGGCGACTTGGCGCTCTCTGTCCAGGCCGCCCTGCGCGCCGGCAACCCCGAGTGCGAGGTGCGACTCCATGAGGTCCCCGAAGGCGATCCGTACAGGCCCCTCCGGTCCGGCGAAGTCGATCTGGCCATCGTCCGATTCCCCGTCAGCGAACCGGACTTGGCGGCCGGGCCGGTGCTGATATCCGACGCCGTGATGCTCGCCGTTCCCGCCCGCCACCGGCTGGCCCGCCGCGACGCGGTCGGCGAAGGCGACCTCGCCGGCGAGAGCGTGCTGCCGGCCGGCTCGCTCCAGGAGACGCTGGCCCGGGTCGGCGCCGGCCATGGCGTCCATCCCGTCCCGAGCCAGACAGCGGTGTACCAGACGCGCCCGACGATCGCCTTTATCCCCTATCCGGACGCGCCACCCGCCGAGTTCGGTGCGGTCTGGCGGACAGCGGCGGACAACGCCCGGATCCGCGCCTTCGTCGCCGCCGCCGCTGCCCTGGTGCGTACAGAAGGCGGCCCCACACAGGTATGTGGAGCCTGCCGGGCCGATGCCATCAGCCCCGCGCCTCGGTGAACGCGCGGCGGATCGTCCGGCGTCCACGGACGCGGACACCGAATGACCGGCGAGGCATCGCCACCCCCTACGACAAAACACCCGAGAGCGACCTCGCCGGACTCCACCTCCGCGCAGCGCCCATCTGGATCAGCAGCCTCCTCCAGGCCCGTTGATCACAACTCAAGACACGCCCTAGACGAACAAGCCCTAACGAGGTTGAGGGCGAGTCGGACGGGTGGCGGTGCTTACGCCGGTTGGAGCCCCTCCTCGACCGTCGGAGGCCAGGGCTGTGAACAAGGCGTCGAGGGCAGCTGGGTAGGCGCGTTCGGACGGGGCAGCGAAGCCGATCAACAGGCCCTGCGGACGGTCGGCGGGGTCATGGTGGAGTTCAGCAATTCCACGCAAGGCGAGGCCGTTGTGGGCGCACCTGGCCAGGAGTTGGTCTTCGGTGGGGCCGTCGGAAGAGAGGGTGATGAGGGTGTGCAGGCCGGCGGGGACTCCGTGGGCGGTAAGCCCGGGGATGGGGGCTATCCGGCCAAGGAGGAGTTCGCGGCGGCGGCGATAGCGCAGGCGGGCGGCGCGGATGTGGCGGTCGTAGGCGTGAGTGGTGATCAGGTCGGCGAGGACGAGCTGGCCCAGGGTCTCGGTGTACAGGTCGGCTTGCTGTTTGGCCCGCATCACCGGTTGCACCAGGTGGGGTGGCAGGACCATCCAAGCCAGGCGGAGGGCGGGACTGAGAGTCTTGGACGCGGTACCGCAGTAGACGACGTGGTCGGGTGCGATGCCCTGGAGGGCACCGACGGGTTGGCGGTCGTAGCGGTACTCGCCGTCGTAGTCGTCCTCGACGATGAGTCCTCCTGTGGAGCGCGCCCAGACGCACAGCGTCTGGCGGCGGCTCGGATGTAGCGGGACACCGGTCGGGTACTGGTGCGAGGGGGTGAGGAACACCGCTCCCGTGTGCTGTGTCAGCACCTCCGCGCGGGCGCCGTGGGCGTCGACGGGCAGAGCGAGGGTGGTGAGCCCGGCGCGCTGGACGACTTCGCGAAAGAGGTTGTGGCCCGGGTCCTCCACGGCCGCGGTGCGGGTGCCGCTCGCGGCCAGTACGCCGCTGAGCAGGCCAAGGCCCTGGTAGTAGCCGGAGGTGATCACGATGCGGTCCGGGGTTGTGATCACGCCGCGGGTACGGCCCAGGTAGTCGGCGAGGGCACTGCGCAGTTCGATCCGGCCCTGCGGGTCGCCGGCGCCGAAGACCTCGGGGCGGGCGCGTGTGAGCACGCGGCGGGTGGAGGCGAGCCAGGCTCGGGTGGGGAAGGCGCTGACGTCGGGGAGTCCGGGGCGAAGGTCGTGGCGCGGAGTCGTCGGCGCGGGTGCGGGGCGCGCGGGGGCCTGGGCGCGTTGCGGTGCCTCGGCCACGGTGGTGCCCGATCCCGGGCGCGTGATCAGGTAACCCTCCTCGACCAGTTGGCCATAGGCGGCGCTGACGGTCCCCCGCGAGAGTCCGAGTTCCTGGGCCAGCCCGCGTGTGGACGGCAGGAGCGTCCCTGCCGGCAGGCGTCCCTGACGAATCGCCGCCCGGAGCGCGGACTCCAGGCCGGAGCGCCGCCCGCCTACGGCGTCGAGGGAGATGTGCAGGTCGAGCCGGGAACTGGACCAAGAATTCGACATGGAACTGGATCTTATTCCTGGTCCGGTGACCCTCTACGTTCGAGGTCGAAAGCCTGAACGAAGGGGCAGGAGCGTGAAACGGGTTGCTGTGATCGGGACCGGCACGATGGGCGCGCCGATCGCCCGTCGGTTGCTGGGCGAAGGCTGCGAGGTCACCGTCTGGAATCGCTCGCCACGGCGGGGAGCGGCGTTGCAGGAGGCGGGCGCTGCGGTCGGGGCGAGTGCGGCGGACGCGAAACCCGTCGCCGACGCGGCAAGTGACGGCGGGCTCGGCCTCGGCCTGACCGCTGCGGCCCGGGACTGGCTCGTCGACGCCAAGCGCGCGGGGCGCCCCGGCCAGGACTACTCGGCCGTCCTTGGCCACATCCCGCACACCACGACGAAAGGACCTCAGCGATGATCGTGATCGCTCACCTCAGCGACACCCACATCGACGGCGGGCAGCGCAGTTCCGAGCGCACCCGGGTTGTCATGGACTACCTTGAAGACCTCCCCTACGAACTGGACGCGGTCCTGGTCACCGGTGACATCGCCGACCACGCCTTGCCCGCCGAATACGAGCAGGCCCGTCGGCTACTGACCTCCCGGCACCCGGTTGTGGTCTGCCCGGGCAACCACGACGAGCGCGCAGCGTTCCGGCAGTTCCTGCTGGGGCAGCCGCCATCGGCAGCACCGATCAACCAGGTGCACCACACCGCCGCCTGCGTCATCGCGCTGTGCGACTCCTCGCTGCCGGGCAAGGACGAGGGCTTCCTCGAGTACGAGACCCTGATGTGGCTCGAGGACGTCCTGGCCCAGGCCCCGGACGAGGTGCCCGTGCTGGTCGGCTTCCACCACCCGCCGGCCCAGTTGCACGTACCGTTCATCGACGGCATCCGCCAGTTCGGAGCGGATCGACTCGCCGCGCTTGCGGAGCGCCACCCAAACCTCGCGGCCTTCCTGTGCGGGCACGCCCACACTCCGGCAGCCACCACCTTCGCCGGACGGCCGCTGCTGGTGGCACCGGGAGTGGTCTCCACCCTCCGGCTCCCCTGGGAGCATCACGCCCACCCCGAGGACTACGTCCACCTCGACCAGCCGCCCGCGCTCGCCTTCCACATCCTGGACGACGAGGGACGGCTGACCACTCATTACCGGTGGGTCAACGACTGATCACGTGTCTGCGGGGTACCGGGCTGCCACGGTCCCCGGTGGAGCAGGTGTGGTCCACGCCTGCCCCAGCGACCACAGCGAGTGATCGCTGGGCGTGCTCGGGCGCGGCGGCAGGAACCTTGCCGGGACCGGAGCACGCCTTCTAGCGGGGCGGCGGCGCCGGCCACGCGCGGGGGTACGGCGCCCGCAGCGACCGCGCAGCGACCGGCGTGTGCGCGGCGGCGGCGTGCAGCCGCCCGTCGCGAAGGACGACGGCGCCGCTGCGGAGCATCGCGTCGACCAGCTCGGCGGCGAGCCCCTCGGGCACCCTGCCCAACAGCCGTGCCGCGTCCGCCAGCCACGCCCGCGCGTGCAGGTACGGCTCGACCTCGACGGCCGGTATCCCGTCGCGGATCATCAGGGCGAACGCGAAGATCCGCCGCGCGCCGTACCAGACGGCTCCGGCCGGATCGTCGACGAGGCGCTGGGCGCGGCGCAGTGCGGTGGCGAACGCCGCACCGGGGTCCGTCGGGATGGGGCCGTGCGAGGGAAGCAGCACACGTGGGGCGAGGTCGGCCATCCGCTTCAGGGAGGCGAGGGCGGTGGCGGCCGCGCTGGGGCCGTCGAGGCGAGGTTCACCCAGCCCACGTCGTAGTCCGACAGCGCGTCCCCGACCACCAGCATGCGTTCTTCGGCTGCCACAGCGCCAGGTGCCCGGGCGTGTGGCCGGGGGTGCGGATGACCTGCCAGTCGGTGTCCCCGAGGCGGAGGATCTGTCCGTCGTCGAGCGGCATGTCGACCGTGTACGGGGCGACGGGCTGGTCGAGGTACTCGGCCGCGCAACAGCCCGGGTCCCTGCGGGCGATGGCCTCGGCTTCCGGGGCCCCGGCCGCGATGCCCGCACCGCTCGCCTGCAGGAGGGCGTTGCCGCCGACGTGGTCGGAGTGCCAGTGGGTGTTCACGACCAGGTTGATGTGCCCGGCGTGTGCGCGTGCCCAGGAGGCCGTCTGTTCGGCGTGGCCGACGAACCCGCTGTCGACCAGGGCCGGTTGCCGCCCGTGCAGCAGAAGCAGGTTGGCGTCGGGGAACGGCCTGTGCTGCCAGGTCACCCAGGACGGCAGCGGCCGGGCCTGCGGCAGCGGCAGCGGCTGCGGCAGCGGCTGCCGACTCAACTCTCGGGCCTGTTCACGCGGATCAGTGTCTGCTGACCGTTGGCGACGAGCGACCGCCTGGCGTCCTGGACGCCGAACACTTCCAGCTGGCACACGGTCAGCGTGCGCCCGGACTTCAGTACGGTTCCGATCGCCTCGATGTGGTCGCCGACAGCTGGCGCGAGGAGGTTGATCTTGTACTCGACGGTGAGTACCTCGGTGTTCTCGGGGAACAGCGTGAAAAGGCCGCGTAGCCGCCGGCGCTGTCGGCGATGGCGCTGGTGGCGCCGGCGTGGAAGTAGCCATGCTGCTGGGTGACTTCGGGCCTGCTGGGGAGCACGATGTGCACGCGGCCGGGCGCGATGTGGGATATGCGCGCACCGAGGTGGCTCATCAGCCCCTGGCGGTCGAAGCTGGCCCGGATGCGCTTTTGCGCCTCGGGGCTCGCCTGTTCCTGCTGCGTCTGGGCTTCCACGTGCTCTCCTTCGACGGACATCGCGGTGTGTGGACGGGTGAGGCGGGTTCGTCAGACGGCCAGGCGTTCCACCAGGAGGAACCCGCCGATGACGATCATCATGGCACCGGAGGCGCGGGTGACCGCCTGGGCGGCCGAGGGCCGGGTCTTCAGCACGGTGCGGGCCAGGACGCCGACGGCGAGATAGACGACGGCGCAGGCGGCCATGTGGAGCATGCCGAGAATCCGGTCTGCGCGGCGACGGGCCAGCCGCCCGCGGGGTCGATGAACTGGGGGAACAACGAGAAGTACAGCAGCAGCGCCTTGGGGTTCAGGCCGCTGATCCCGGCTCCCTTGAGCATGATCTGCCGACGTGAGGAGGCCGTGGTCTCCGTTGGCGCGGCCAGGGCAGCCGGCCGTGTCAGCACTCCCCAGCCGAGCCACATCAGGTAGGTGGCCCCGGCGACGGTCTGCGTGATGAGCAGGGTCGCCGAGCTCGCCACGATCACCACCAGCCCGGCCACGGCGAGCAGCGTGTATCCCGCGTATCCGGCTATCAGCCCGGCGACCGCGGGGACGACCGACCGGCCCCGCAGCCCCGCGGCGATCGCGTAGGCCCAGTCCGCGCCGGGGGTGAACACCAGCTACCGAGCTGCAGTTGGACGGCCGTCTTACGGTGACCGAGCTCGCCGCCCGCGTGAAGCTGAGCGTCTCCCCCTGCCACCGTCGCTTGCGTGATCTGGAGCGGCAGGAAGCGATCCGCGGCTACCGCGCGGTCGTCGACCCGGCCGCCGTCGGCCTGGATGGGGCGGGTTCATGGATGGGGTGGGTCGGACACGGTGCGCGCCGGCTCCGCCGCGGTCACTGCGCGGGCCGCAAGGCGTCGACGAGTTCGGCGGCCGGGGTGGTGGGTGTGCGGGGGTGAAGGAGCTCGGTGCGATACACGATGCGGGGCTCGGTGATCGGTACGGCCGCGATGCCGGGGAGGTCTCCGGCTGTGGGCAGGGCGGCAGTGGTGAGGCCGGCTCCGGCGGCCACCAGGGCGGACAGCCCGCGGATGTCGGTTCCGGTGTAGGTGAGTTGGTGGCCGAAGCCGTCGGACTGGGCGGCGGCCCGCAGCTGGGCCAGGGGCACGGCGGCGTCGGGTGCGTCGATCCAGCGGGCAGCGGCGAGGTCGGCCAGCCGCAGCCCCGGACGGCCGACGAGCGGGTGGGTGGCGGGCAGTAGTACCGCGAGAGGTTCCTCGCTGACGGGAAGGGCGGTCAGGGGACCGGCGTCGGGCAGCGGCAGCGGATCGCTGGGGGCCACCGCGCCGTCGATCAGCGCCAGGTCCGCCGCGCCGGTCAGCACGGCCTGGACCGCCTCGGTGCGGCCGCACACCCGCACCGAGGCCGCGAGCTGCGGGGCCGCGGTACGGGCCCGTACCAGCGCGAGCGCGATGGTGGGCGTCAGTGCGCCCGGTGCGCAGGCCACCGCGAGCCGCCCCGGGCGCACCTGCCGCAGGCGTGCGATGTCGGCCCGCGCCGCATCCAGGCGCAGCAGCAGCGGCCGGGCGTGCTCCAGCAGCCGCTCGCCCGGCTCGGTCGGCGCTACCGGGCGGCGGGTGAGCAGCGGCGCCTCCAGATCGGTCTCAAGGCTCGCGATGTGCTGCGAGACCGCGGACTGGGTGTAGCCGAGGGCCCGGGCGGCGGCGGAGAAGGAGCGGTGGTCGACCACGGCGACGAAAGTACGCAGCTGCTGCGGATCCATGAGTATCAGTATTGCTGATGCCGGATGCAGGAATCATCGTTGGACGTGATGCAGGTGGGCGGCTCAGGATGGCCGCATGACACACACCGCCCGCGTCGCCCTGGTCGGCGACCGCTCGCCCCACGTCCGTTCCCACACCCGCATCCCGGGCCTGCTCGACGCGCTGCGCGAGCGTGACGGCCTGGATCTGGACGCGTACTGGATCCCCACTCAGGACGTTGCAGACCACACGGCCCTGACCGGGTTCGATGCGATCTGGGTGGTGCCCGGCAGCCCTTACCGCAGCGAGGTCGGCGCGCTCGCGGCCATCCGCACCGCCCGCGAGGACCGCATCCCCCTGCTCGGCACCTGCGCCGGCTTCCAGCATGTCCTGCTCGAATACGCCCGCAACGTGGCCGGGCTGGCAACGGCCGGTCATGCGGAGAACGCGCCCGACACGTCGGCGGCCGACGCCGTGGTGGTGCCGCTTGCGTGCTCCCTGGTCGGTCACGAGGGCACGATCGAGCTGACCGCAGGCTCCCGCGCCGAAGTGCTCATCGGAGCCGAGCGATCCATCGAGCGCTACCACTGCAACTTCGGCGCCAGCTCCCGCCACGTGGAGCTGCTGCGCGCCCACGGGCTGCGGTTCACCGGCACCGATACCGACGGCGAGGTGCGGATCGCCGAGCTGCCGGAGCACCCGTTCTTCCTCGCCACCCTCTTCCAGCCGGAACTCGCCGGCGACGGGACCCGACCGCACCCTCTCATCCGCGGCCTCGCGGCGGCCGCCGTCGCCCGGGCGAAGGCGACCGCATGACCGGCCTCAAGCGTCTGTTGAGCGCCTACCTGCGCCTCTGCACGGTCCCCGACGCTCACGGCACCAGCCCGCTGGCCGGTACCCGCGACGCGGGGTTCCCCAGGCTGCCGGCCGGCACACCCGGCGCACCCGTCAACCACGACGCTCAGTCCCGCCGGCTACGGCGCTCATCCGCCAACTGAAGCGCTGAGTCACATCGGTGTGCCGGGCGGCCCGGTCGCCACCACCGTGATGAGGCCCTGGACGAGGAGCGGCCGCTCCTGGCCGGTGCGACCACCGAACCCGTTCGCGGGTGGCGCCGACACCCTCGCAGGCCCCCCGCCCTCTCACTCGCCCTCTCACTTCGCCTCCGCGTAGCACTCCACCACCGCCGTGGTGAACGGAAACCGCACCGGCGTCTCCCCGAACGCGATCCGGCCCGCCGCCGCGGCCGCCGTCGCGATCGCCTCGGACACCGCCGCCGCCTCCTGGGCCGGGCAGTGCACGATCACCTCGTCATGCTGGAAGAAGACCAGTTCGGCACGGAGCCCGGCGTCCCACAGGGCGCGGCGCAGTGCGGCCAGCACCAGCAACGCCCAGTCGGCGGCGCTGCCCTGGACGACGAAGTTCCGGGTGAACCGGCCGCGGGCGCGCGCCGCCGCCGAGCTTCCGGCGTACCCCCGCGGTTGCTCCTCCTGCGGCAGGCCCGCCTCGTCGGGCGGTGCGACGGACGCGGGCGGGCAGGTGCGGCCCATCCACGTGCGTACCAGCCGGCCCTCCTCGCCCGCGCGGGCCGCCTCGTCCACATACGCCACCGCGGCCGGATAGCGGCGGCGCAGGTCGGCCATGTGCTTGAGGGCGTCACCGGACGTCTGCCCGTAAACGGCCCCCAGCAGAGCGAGCTTGGCCTGTTCGCGGTCGCCGCCGAACGCGCGGGCCGCAAGTCCTGCGTACAGATCCTCGCCGCTGCCGGCCACCTCCATCAGGCCGCGGTCGCGGGAGATGGCGGCCAGCACGCGCGGCTCCATCTGGTCCGCGTCGGCGACCACCAGGCGCCACCCCGGGTCGGCCCGCACCGCCTGCCGGATCACCTTGGGGATCTGCAGCGCGCCGCCCCCGTTGGTGGTCCAGCGCCCGGAGACCGTGCCTCCGGGCAGATACTCCGGGTGGAAACGGCCGTCGTGCACCCACTGCTGGAGCCAGGACCACCCATGGGCGGTGTGCAGACGGTAGAGCTTCTTGTACTCCAGCAAGGGTGCCACCGCGGGGTGGTCGATCTGCTGCAGCTCCCACTTGCGGGTCGAGGTGAGCGGGATCCCGGCGCCGGCGAAGGCCCTGATGATGTCCTGCGGCAGATCGGGGCGCACGCGCACGCCCGGCCCGAAGGCCCGGGACACCTCGTCCGCCAGCTCCGCCAGCCGCCGGGTCTCCAGCCCGCCCGGATACCGTTCCCCCAGCAGACCGTCGAGTAGCCTGCGATGCACATCCGCCCGCCACGGCACCCCGGCCCGGCCCATTTCCATGGCGACGAGCATGCCTGCGGACTCCGACGCGAGCAGCAGCCGCATCCGCTCCGGGTGCTCGGTCTTCTCCGTACGCGCCACCTGGTGGGAATAGACCTCGGTCAGCGCGGCCAGCTCGTCCGTCCCCGGCGGCAGCGGTACCGGGCCCGGCTCGAAGAGGGACGGCTGGGTCTCGGCGTTACGCACCGGAGCGTCCGGCGGGACGGGCAGATGGTGCAGCCGCGCCCAGGCGGCGGCCAGCGAACGCGGCTGCCCGGACTGACCCTCCTCATGTCCGATCAGCAGCGCCTCCGCGGCCTCCACGTCGTAGCACCGCTCGACCCGCACCCCCGCTGCCAGCAGCCGCCGGTAGCTCTCCGCCGTGGACCGCCACACCCACCGCTCGACCTCCGGGCGCGAGCGCACGGCCTCGGCGAGCGAGCGCTCCCGCAACACCGGCCCCGCGGGCCGTCCCTCCTCGATGAGCGGGCAGAGACGAGCACCCCCGTCGCCCGTCTCAACCACCGCCCACCTCATACGCCGAGTCTTGCACCCGGGTCTGACAATCGCCCTGACCAGTGCAAACACCCCGATCCCCGGGCTGTTCCAGGCGGCGGTGCCCGGCCTGTCGCCGTCCCGGTGCTCACGGGCCAGTGGCAGAACCGGCCTTGCGTGCTCGACGAGCACAAGCAGTGTCATCGGTGCGGGGCCGGATCGCGGCCGGTGATGTTCGACTTCTCCGGCACACTGCTGCGCATCGAGTCGACCAAGGAGTGGCTCGGCGCGGTCCTGACGGCGGCCGGCGCCACTCCGCTGTCCGGTGGCGAGTTCACCGATCGGGTTCAGCGGCTGACGCGGTACGGGGCACTCCCGGGCGGCCCGGCGCCCCTGCACGTGCCCAGGCACCTCGAGACTCTCTGGCGTGAGCGGGACCTGAGCACCGATCGGCACCGCGCGGCCTACACCGCGTTGGCTCGGGAAGGGCTGGCACCCTCCGAGGTGCTGATGGTCGGCGACGACCGCGTCGCGGACGGCGGCGCGGAGGCCCTGGGCTGCGCGGTGCACTTCGTCGACCACCTACCGGTCGATCGGCGCCCCGACGGGCTGGCACCAGTCCTGGGCCTGCTCGGCTAAGCGCTTCTGCGAAGTCCTCGCAGCCGAGGGGTTCGGAGAGCTCGGCGTGAGGGAGCTGCGCGCCCGCGATGGGGACGGCCGACGCCCTTACACTGCGCTCTGCTATCACTCACTCTCTCTATGTAGCGTGGTGCGGTAGGCAGCCGGGGTGACGTCATAGGTGCGGGTGAACCATCGGGTGAGATGGGCCTGGTCCGCGAATCCGGCCTCGGCGGCCGCCGTCGATGGTGCCGCGCCCTCGGCCAGGAGCGCGCGGGCTCGGCGCAACCGCAGATCGCGTTGGTAGTCACTGGGTGCGAGGCCGTACGCAGGGCCAGCACGGCGGCGGTGAGGTGTTCCTCGACGACCAATCGGGGTGCGTTCTCGACGACCGCGGTGTGGAGACCGCCCACGGCTCGGGCCAGGGCCGGGTTGTCCACCACCGGGGTGTCGAAGAGGGGCAGCCCGGTACTGCCGGGAGCCGCGTCGGCGAGAACCTCCCGCAGCAGCTCCTCGCCGAGGTGCAGCATCCGGTAGCGGTACCCATGGTGGACGGCTGACTGTCCGTCGTGGGGCTCGTCCGGATTGAACGCCATGACCAGTCCGTCCGCTGCAGCGGACGGGCCAGGAGTCGCGGCTACGTCATGGATCTGGGCACCCTGTGGCGCCTCGCCCGCGACTGGTAGACCGGACGCCTGGAACCGGGCTGCACCCGCCGCGACCCCGCCTCGGCCACCGCCTACTTCGCTGAGGTCGGCCTGCACGGATCTTTCTGGGGGCTGCCTGACTGAGGTCCCGACCGCCACCTCCACCCAGCGGCGAACCGTGCGGGGTGGCCGACCGGTGCGCGCGCATCCCGACGACGTCCCGGCCGGCCACCCCGCGCGGACAGGCAGGCCCGCCGGAGCCGACCACCCATGTCGTCGTCCACCTGGTCTGCCGCTATTGAGGTGCGATCGCCTTGACCCAGTCGTCGACGGTGACAACCTCCGCCCACTGCGGGAACAGTCGCTCGATGAGGACCCGGTGCACCTCCGGGTCGGTGTCCAGACAGGCGTCGGAGAGGACGGTGAGGCCGAAATCCAGGTCGTGCGCCTGGCACAGGGTGGACAGCACCACAGCGCTGGTGGCGATGCCGGTGAGCACGAGGCTGTCGATACCGCGTGCCCTCAACACCACGTCGAGATCACTGCCCGAGAACGCGCTCGCCCGTCTCTTGGTGACCACCACGTCGCCCGGCCGGGGCGCGACCTCGGGGTGGATCTCGGTGCCTGGGGCGCCCTCGACGTAGAGGCCAGCCCGTGCGATGGCAGTGAGAGCCCTGTTGCGCGTGCCGACTTCCGGGAAGCCGGGACGTAGCGCGATGACCACGTAGATCACGGGGATGTTCGCCACCCGGGCCCCGTCGATCGCCCTGCGCAGCCGTGGCAGGTATCCGGAGCCGTCGTCGGCGATGTCCACGATGGCCCGTTGGACGTCCATCACCAGAAGAGCGCTGCTCATGTCGTCTCCAGGAACGAAGTCAGTTCGGCGTTGAAACAGGCCGAGTTCTGATGTTCGAATCCTACGCGGCCTCGGGCACGGTGGTGGTGCGCCCGTCTACGGGACCCGGGAGCGGCCGACCGCCGGACCTGGCTGATCGGCACCGCTCACACCCAGCGCGTCCTGAAACGCTGTGGTGACCGACAAGGATGCCCGAGAACTCGCTCAAGTCATCGATGAAGTCGGTAAGTTGACCCCTCCACCGGCGTTCGCTCCACGGGGGACGCGTGTGGCGGTGCGCGGGGACAGTACAAGCCCACGGGGGATCGATGACGCAGACGGTGCACGCCGCGTGGCGTGACGTGGACAGGGCTCCGACCGGATCGGCGCGTGGCGGGTGGGTGGGCTCGGGCGCGTGCCCGAGCCGCCGTGCCGTCGCGCTGCTCGCACCGGATGTCCCCATCGGCTCCCCAGCCGACGCGCGGGACCGCATGGTCGTCTGCGGCCGGATCTGCGCGTGAGGCCCGAAGGCGCCGCGCGCCGTATCCTCCAGCAGGCCGAGCGCGCGGACGCCGGGCCCGGCGCCCTGGAGTGGTTCCTCGGGCCGGAGGCCGTGGCGGCGGCCGACGAGGTGCGCGGTGGCATCGTCCTGTCCGACGGGAGCGTGTGGGGCCTCGGGGTCCTGGCGCTCGGTTACGTCGACTGGTGCCGCTATCTCGCGGGGGGCGAGGCCGATCGGGGGGCGCTCGGTGCCGCGGTGCTCTGGTTCGCCGGGATCCACGAGCAGGATCCCGGGCAGGTGCCGCACGGGCTGCGCCCGCTGTTCGACACGTTGTCCGGCGAGCCCGGCGGTGCCGCGACGGAGCCTGGTTTCGCGTACGACGGGGGCGTCGGGGTAACGCTGGTGTTCCAGCAGAGCCGCCACCCCGGGGCCCTGCCCATCGCCGAGGCCCTACTGCGGCACGCCGTCGCCGGTTTCGGTGAGGGCAGCGTCGAGCAGGGCATCTGCCTGTCGGACCTCGGAATCGTCCTCCTCTACGGATTCCAGGACGGCGCGGGACGCCACGTGCTCTCCGAAGCCGTCGACGTCGGCCGCGCCGCCGTGGTCTGCGCACCCGGCGTCCGGGACGAACAGGCCCGCAGGCACGGCAACTTGGGGTACACGCTCAGGCACTGGGCCGAGGCGGGCGCGAACAGGGACGCGATACGGGAGGCGGTTGCCGAACTGCGGCAGGCGGTGGAGCTGTGCACGTGGAACAACCCGTTGCGCGCGCAGCACAGCGCCACCCTCGGTTCCGCGTTGTGCCGCGCCGCCGGCGATCTCAAGGATCCCGCGCTGCTTTCCGAAGGCATCGCGCTGCTGCGCGCGGCCCTTTCGGAGCCGGACGTCGTCGTGCCCCACCGCGCCTCGTTCCTCTCCGACCTGGGCGTCGCCCTGATCAGGCGGGCAATGGAGAGCGGCGACGGCGCCGAGCTGTACGAGGAGGGCATCGCCGCCTGCCGCAGGGCCGCCGCCACGGCCCCCAACCCCGTCGAGCGCGCCGTGTACCTCACCAACCTCGGCCTGCTACTGGATGGGCGCGCGTCGCGCACCGGCCACCCAGGTGCCCTGGACGACGCGTACGCGGCCGCCCGCGACGCCCTTGAGGGCGCACCGTCCGGGCATCCGGTGTTCGCCCAGGCGCACTTCGTCCTCGCCCACGTGCTGGGCTCGCGGCACACGGCGACGGGCGGCCTCGCCGACCTGGACGAAGCCGTTGTCCACGCCCGCCGGGGGATGGCGTCCGTACCGGCCGACGACCTGCGCCGACGGGTGCTCCACGGCACCAGACTCGCCGACTTGCTGCGGATGCGCGCCGTCCTGCGGCACGCGTCCGCCCCCGGGGGTCCCAAGGAAACCGAGGGTTCCGAGGAACCCGGGGAACTCCACGAGCCGATCACGCTGCTTCGCGGCCTCGGTGAAGAGGTGCCGGCCCGCTCCGCGGAGCGGGCCCGGGTCCTGCTGGCGCTCGGGCGCTGCCTGAAGGCCTCGGGCAGGGGCGCCGCCTCCGATGCCGGCTCCAATGCCGATGCCAATACCGATACCGACGCCGATACCGACGCGAACGAGGCCGTCGACTGCTTCCGAAAGTGCCTCGCTCTGCCGCCCCCCAACAGCGACTTCGAGGCCACCGCGCGTTTCGAACTCGGGGCGGCGCTCGCCCGGCGCGCCGGGCCGCACGACGACGCCTGGCAGCAGGGCGCCGATGAGATGCTCCGGGGGATCGACCTCCTCCCGGCCGGTGACCCGCTGCGCTGGGATTGCCATGCGGAGTACGCCAAAGTCCTCGCGGACCGGGGCGACGCGACGAGCGGCGTCGACCTGTACGAGGAAGCGGTGCGCCTCCTGCGCGAGGTGGTCACGCACCCCCCGTACGCCCGCGGTGCCGGAGGCGCCAGGTGCCGGTCGAACCTCGGCACCGTCCTGGCGAAGCTCGCCCTGCGCACCGGCCGGGTCGAGCTCTTCGCCGAGGCGGTGGCCAGCCATCGGGAAGCCGTCGGCATGACAGCGGCGGAGGACCACCAGCGCGTGCACCGGCTCGGCGCCCTGGGTGAGACCCTGATGGGTCTCGCCGAGTTCCGCTCGGACCCCGAGATGCTGAAAGAGGGCGTCGAGGTGCTGCGCGCGGCCTTGGCCGCTTCCGGCGAGGCGACGTCCGACCGGGCCTTCTGTCTCACCGCCCTCGGCGACGCGCTGCGCACCCTCGCCCGCCTCACCGGCGGCCTCGCTCCGATAGAGGAGTCCGTCCGATGCCATCGGGAGGCGGTCGCCATGTCGTCGGGACCACCCACGCCCGCGGCTCTGCTCGGTCTTGCGAACAGCCTGGGGGAGCACTACCGCCACACTCGCGACGTACAGCGGAGCGACGAGGCCATGCGGTACTTCCGCGCCGCCCTGGCCGCCGAACAGCCCGCGTCCGCCAATCGGGGCCTCATCCTCACCGGCCTCGGCTACGCCGAGTGGCACCGGGCCGTCGACAGCGGCGACGAGACCCTCATGGACTCCGCCGTCGGCACGCTGCGCGAGGCCGTGACCATCGTGCCCAAGGCACGCATCGGCATGGCGCTCACGAATCTGGGCGGCGCCCTCGCGGACCGCGCGCGGGTCACCGGCAACCGCGTCTGGCTGGCCGAGGCCGTGACGGTGCTGCGCCGCGCGGTGAAGGACAGCCCGCCGACGGCCATGGAGCGTTCCCTGCACCTGAACAACCTCGCCGAAGCGCTGCGCAGCTGGTACGAGACCGTCGGCGACCCGTCCGCCGCCGACGAGGCGGCCGCGCTCCTGCGCGAAGCGATGGCCGGGAAGCACAGCGAGCGCCTGGGCGCCGAGCTTGCCGCCATCAACCTGGGTATCGTGCTGACCACCCGGGCCCGGTTGGAGACGGACCCGGACGTCGCCGGTGAGGCCCGGCGGGTCCTCGAAGAGGGGGTGGCCGGGCTCGGCGAGCATCACCCTTCGCGTTGCTTCGCCCTGCTGAACCTGGCGGACGCCTGCGTCACCGCCGCCCACTTGGCGGAGGAGGCCGCCGCCCATGTGGCGGAGGAAACCGACGCCCATGTGGCGGAGGAGGCCACAGGGGCCGTGGCTCGGCAGGCGCTGCACCGGGCGGTCACGGCCACCCGGGAATCCCTCGCGGGCACGCCCGAAAGCCATCCGAACCATGCCCTTGCCCAGGGGCTCCTGGCCCAGGCGCAGCTGGGCCGCGCCGCGCTGGGCGAACGGGTCGACCTGGTGGAGGCGGCCCGCATCGCCCGCAGCTGCGCGCGCAATCCGATCGCCCCCAGCGCGGCCCGGCTGCTGGCCGCGCGTGCCTGGGGCGAGGCTTCGGCGAAGGCGGGTCACCACGCCGATGCCCTGGACGGGTACGCGTACGCCGTCGGCCTGTTGCCCAGCATCGCACCGCGCGACCTCGCCCGCGCCGACCAGGAGGCGCGGCTGCGCATCAGCGCGGGCCTGGCGAGTGACGCCGCGGCGCTGGCGCTCAACGAGGGCGCGGCGGGCCGCGCCCTGGCCCTGCTGGAACACGGGAGAGGAGTGCTGCTCGCCCAGGGCCTGGAGAACCGGGCCGACGTGTCGCGGCTGCGTGACCTCGACCCCGCCCTCGCGGCCGAGTTCGAGCGGATCCGCGACCAGCTGAGCGCCCCGCCCCAGCTTTCCCCGGCGCTGCACACGCTCTCCCCGGCGTTGCGCACCGAAGCCGGCGGCCCGGCCGCCCCGCCCCACGACGCCCACGAGGCGGGCGTGATCGCCGAGGCCCGGCATACCCTGGCCAGGCGCTGGGAGCGACTCCTGGACGAGATACGGGAGTTGCCCGGGCTCGACGGCTTCCTGCGCCCGCCCTCCGTGCCGGAGCTGGTCACCGCCGCCGCCGACGGCCCGGTCGTGGTGGTCAACGTCAGCGGCTACCGCTGCGACGCCCTCGTCGTGACCGCCGACGCCGGGATCGAGGTGGTCCCTCTGCCCGACCTCACCCCGGAGGCCGCCCTGTCGCGGGCGGCGGAGTTCGTCGACGGGATCGACGAGGCGTACGGCGGGAAGGGGGTGGACAACGCGGTCGCCGCGATGCGTACGCTCTCCGGGACGCTGGGCTGGCTGTGGGACACGGTGGCCGCTCCGGTGCTCGACCGGCTCGGCCTGGACGCCGTACCGCGCGACGGTGCCCCCTGGCCCCGGCTGTGGTGGTGCCCCACCGGCTGGCTGTCCTTCCTGCCGCTGCACGCGGCCGGGCGCGGCGCGCCGGACTCCGGCACCTGGGTCCTCGACCGTGCCGTCTCCTCGTACACGCCGACCCTGCGCGCCCTGGTCCGGGCGCGCGACGGGCTCACCCTCGGTGCTCCGGCGCGCCCCTCCCCGCTGGTCGTCGCCCTCGCCGAGACGCCCGGGGCCGCGCGGCTGCCCGGCGCCTCGCGGGAGGCGGCGCTGCTGGCGGAACTGTTCCCCTCGGGGCGGCTGCTGGCCGGGGCCGACGCCACGGTGGAGGCAGTCGTCCAGGCGCTTGAGGCCCACCCCTGGGTCCACTTCAGCTGCCACGGCGTCAGCGAGCTGCTCAGCCCGTCGCAGAGCGGGCTGATCCTGTACGACGGACGGCTCACCGTGTCCGACGCCGCCGCCCAGCGCCCGAGGAGCCCGGAACTCGCCGTGCTGTCCGCCTGCTCCACGTCCCAGGGCGGGGTCACGCTGCCCGACGAGGCGGTGCAGCTGACGTCGTCGTTCCAGCTGGCCGGATACCCGCATGTGATCGGCACCTTGTGGACCGTCTCCGACAAGCTGGCGACGCGCCTCACCGAGGAGTTCTACGCCTCGCTCGCGGAGGACGTCGCCCGGGGCCGCCCCATCGATCCGGCCGCGGCCCTGCACCGCCCGGTCAGGTCCCTGCGCGACCGCTACGCGCAGGCGCCGCACCTGTGGGCGGCGCACATCCACACGGGCCCGTGAGACAGGGCGGCAGCGGGCACCGGCTGCGGGTCGTCACGCCCCCCGCGTTGCCCGGCTCAGGACACCTCCGGCTCCGCGGTCCCGTGAACGGGAGGCGCGGCATCCCCCATCGCCGTGCCGGAAGGCCCCTGCGGCACCTCGTCCGGCTCGGCCACGGCGTCGGTGGGCCGATAGGTCCTGTGGGAGGAGAACTCCTCGACCAGGTCCGCCAACTCGGCGTCATTTCCCGTCTCTTGATCCTTTGTCATCGACTGCTCCCTCCGCCGCTGCCGCGGACGGCGGCAGCAGCACCTCCAGTACTTCCACGTCGCTCGCCCGCACGTACACGCCCGCGGTACCGGGCACCTTCCCGAGGAACCTGCCGTCGGACCCCACACGGTACTGAGCCTGTAGGTAGAGGTCCCCTTGCTGCGGATACGCCGACACCGCCGACCGCGAACCAAGCCAACCACCCACCCACAGACCGCTCTTGAGGCGCATTCGCACGAAGCAGGAGCCGCGGTCGCGGAAGAGGGCGTCCCAGGCGGTCGGCATCGGCTCGTACCGCGCCCGCGCGTGCCGCCTCCGCCACGCCGCCTCCGCCCAGGCCAGCGCGGACGGCACGGCGACGATCAGGAGCAGCGCGGCGAGTCCCGCTTGGCGAGGCCGCCGCAGCACCCCGGCGACGGGCCCGTCTCCGTCCCCTGTCAGCAGCCGCACCAGCCACGGCCCCGCGGCCACCGCGTAGAGGGCGTCGAGCAGGGCCCCGGCGGCGATGGCGCGCACGATCCGGTTCTGCGGCTCCTGCTCGCTGGGGAGGGTGCCGCGCAGCCGCTCCCGTACGGCCTGGTAGAAGACGCCGGGCAGCACGAGGATCAGCAGGATGGTCAACTGCTGCGCCGTTCCTGGAACCATCGCGGTGCTGTACCCCCGTGCTCAGTGCGTCGGCCGTATCGCCGCCGCCTCAGGATGAGTGTGGGAAGGCCCGCGTCACGGGCCCGTTGAATGTCGGCGACGTCAAGGGGACGGCGTCCAGACCGCCGGAACCATATCGGTCAACGCGTTGTCGCCTCGACCAGAATGACGCGGTGGAACTCACGCGGCGATGGAACTCACGCGGCGTCGTCAAGGCGACAGGTCAGCCGGAGCACTCGCACGACTCGCACGACTCGCATGACTCGCATGACTCGCATGAGAGGTGGTGACGGCGGGCTCGGGTGCGATGTGCGTGCGCACCGGAGCGCCGCGCCGTCCGGCCAGTCGGCACCCGAGGCAGCCCGTGTGTCCGCCGCGCGCGGCGCGGTCCCGGACCTTGAGGCCCCACTGGTCGGCAGGCCGCACACCGGGCGGTTTGCCCCAGCCCGCGAGGTGCAGGCCCCATGTGACCAGCACCGCCGACGCCATGACGCCGAGCCCCAGCCAGATACCCGGGCGCCAGCCGCACACCCCCAGGCCGGTGACCGCCGCCCCGGCCGTGGCGACGGTGCAACCGGTCCATCCGGCGATGGTGTGGCCCTCGTCGTGCTGATGTCCGCTCATGTGCCAGCCTCCCCGCGCCCGCCGGGCCGTGCCACGGCATGCCGCGGCCACACCACCGGCGCCGACCTATGATGTCTTAGCAAGCAAGGAATTTATCTTACGTACTAAGGGAATTCAATGGAGGGCAAGCTCCGCCCCGCCGCCTCCGCCCCGGACGCGATCAGTGCGATGGACCACCTCATGGCGACGAGCATGGTCGGCCAGCAGGAGTTCGCCCGGAACCTGGGTCTGAGCGTCACGGACCTCATCTGCTTCGCCTACGTCCTGGAGGCCGGGGACTCACCGCTCACCGCCGGCGACCTGGCCGGGCGCGCGCACGTCACGACAGGGGCGGTGACGGGCATCCTCAACCGCCTGGAGCGCGGCGGATTCGTGACCCGGCAGCCGGATCCCGCCGACCGGCGCCGGGTGCGCGTCGCCGCCGTCCCGGCCGCCGCCGAGCGTGTGCGCGCCGTCTACGAGCCGTATTACGCGCGCCTCACGGACCTCTTCGCGGACTACACGCCGGACGAGGTCGCCGTACTCGCCGACTGGCTCACGCGCGCGGGTGCGCTGGCACGCGCCTACCTGGAGGAGTCGTGCGAGAACGGATCCTGATCGCGCCGCCGCTGGGGGTCCCCCGCGGACGCGTCAGCCGTCGCCCCACTCGCTGAGTTCGGTCAGGGCATGGGCTGCCTCCACGCAGATATCGCTGTACGAGTCGTCGGCGAAGGCGACGAGGAGCCCGACTCCCTCCTCGCGGTGCCCGTCCATGCGAGCCAGGGCTGCAGCGGCCCCGACGCGCTCGTAGCTGCCGAGCGTGGGGCTGTTGGCGAACGCGGTGAGCGGCCCGGCGGCACGTTCATCACCGAGTCGGGCCAGGTTCCAGGCGGCCCTCACGCGTTCGCGCTCGTCGAGGGCGGGGTTGCCGGCGAGAGCGGCGAGCAGCACGGCGGCTTTCTCACGGTGTCCCTCCAGCTCGGCCGTTTCCTGGGTGGCCACCACGTCGACCAGGTTCTGAGCGGACGTCACACGGTCGCGGCCGTCAAGCGCGGGGTTGCCGGCGAGAGCGGCGAGCCGGCCGGCGCCTTGTGCCCGGTGCCCGTCCAGCCTGGCCAGGGCCCCGGCTGCCGTCACGCGGTGGAAGCCGTCGAGGGCGGGGTTGTCGGCGAAGGCGGCGAGCGGCCCGCTGGCGCGTTCGTCACCAAGTCCGGCCAGGGCCTCGGCCGCCGTCACGCGGGTATAGCTGTGGAGGGTGGGATTGTCGGCGAAGGCGGCGAGCAGCCCGGTGCCTTGCACCCGGTGTCCGTCCAGCCTGGCCAGGGCCCCGGCTGCCGTCACGCGGTGCAGGCCGCGCAGGGCGGGGTCGGTGGTGAGGGCGGCGAGCAGCCCGGCGGCCTCTTCCTGGTACCCGTCCAGCCCGGCCAGCGCCTGGGCTGCCCCCAGGCGGTCGTGGCAGTCGAGAGCGGGGTCGTTGGCGAAAGCGGCGAGCAGCCCGGCACCCTGCGCCCGGTGCCCGTCCAGATCGGCCAGGGCACCGGCGGCATGCATGCGGTGGTGGCTTTCCAGGAAGGCGTCGTCGGCGAAGGCGGCGAGCAGCTCGGTGCCCTCCTGCTGGTGTCCGTCCATGCGGGCCAGGGTCGCTGCGGCCTCCACGCGGGCGTAATCGTCGAGGAGGGTGGTGTGGATGAGGCGGGTGAGTTGTTGTGCGGTGGTGTGGGGGGAGGTTGGTGCTGAGGTTGATCTGGGTTGCGAGGAACAGATAGGCGGCATGTCCTCCGGGTGCGGTGAGGTGTTCAAGGGCTTGGATGGTGGCGGCCGTGACGTGGTCCTGAGGCGTGAGGAGCCCGTCGAGGAGGAAGCCCAGGTAGGAGGGGTCCAGGTCCGGTGCCTTCCAGCGGCCGGCGGCAGGGGCGCGCTGGAGGGGGAACAGGTCGTGGAGGAGCTGGACGCGTGCCTGCTCGTCGCGGGTGGCGTGGCGGGCGGCGTGGTATTCGAGGAGGGTCTGGTGGAGGAAGTCGACGTCGCCTGTGCGTTGTGCCAGTAGGCCGGTGGGGCGCAGGAGGTCGCCCAGGAAGGCGTTCCAGATCGGTTCCCTGACCTTGCCGGGGCGCCGGGCGTGTAGGTGTGGGGCCAGGACCTCGACGGCTGGGTCGGTATTCCCGCTGATTCTCGCGTGCGCGAGGAGGTCGATCAGCTCTGGCAGGTGGTTGCGTACCCGTTGTGCGGCCTGCTCGGCGGCCTGGTTGTCTTGAGGCATCTGGTGGCGGTCCTTCAGGAGGCGGATCGCCTCGTCGTGAGTGCCGCGGATGTTCTTGTGGGTGTTTTGTTCGTAGAGCAGTTCGGCGAAGGACTGGTAGGCCCCGGTGCGGCCGTCGGGCAGGGGCCGCGTGGGATCGGCCGCGTAGAGGCGGCACAGCATGGAGGCCATCAGCGGGGTGCGGGCCAAGGTGTCCAGACGCGAGCGCTTGAGTCCGGCCATGAACTCCAGCACGTGGTGGTCGGTGCCGGGCAGGTCGCTGAAGCATCCCCGCGCGTACGCACGGAGTTCGGCGAAGGTGAACCGCTGCAATTCGAAGCGGACGGTGGCGGGGCCCAGCCGGTTGAGTTCCCGGTCGGGCAGGGGCCGGGTGGCCACCACGAAGCGGTACACGAACGGCTTCGTCTCGGCCTCCCGAGCCAGCCGGTCCAGCAGGGCGACGCGGGTGGCCTGGTCAGGAACCTCATCGAGACCGTCGACCATCACCAGCCAGGGCGCCCGGGGCCGCGGGTGGTGGCCGAAGAAGTCCTCGGCGAGTGCTTCACGCAGCCCGAAGACGCCGAGGTCCCCGGTCACGGCCGCCGCGAGCGCCTGCGCCAGGACAGGGGCGCCGGCCAGGTCCGTGGCACGTATCAGGACCGGAACCGCCGTGTGGGCCCGGCTGCTTTTCTTGCTGTTCAGCCAGTGGTCGGCCGCGTCAGTGAGGTGGCGACGCAGCAGGGTCGACTTGCCGACGCCCGCGCCGGCCATGAGGACCCGGATGCGGTCCTCGCCCGCGAAGACGTCCTCGGCGGCCACGAAGGTGGTCTGAGCCCGGGGACGTGGGGGCTGGGCCTCGACACGCTGGCGAACGTAGACCTTGGCGAGCGGGGGTGAGGCGGGGTCGTCGCTGAGGCCGGGATAGGGGTGGAGATCAGCGGCGCGCGAAGCGGCTTTGAGGTAGGCGCCCAGTCGCGGATCGGGCCCGGGGGTCGAATCACTGCGGGCGACCTCCCACAGCGCCTTCCACCGCGCCTCGCACACCCTCCACTCCACGCCGGCGTTCTGGAGGTTCCGGATCGCGGCCTGCGCTTCGGCCTTGTCGACTGCCGGGCCGGAAGCTTTGAGCCCGGCCTGGAGATCCTTGATCTTCCGAGCGAGATCTGCCCGGCTCGGACGGTGTTCGCAGGCGACGACGAACGCCTCGACCAGCGCCCACAACTGCTCGAATTTGGCGGCGGGGGTTCCCGCCAGCCAGTCGCTTACCGTCTGCGGCTTCAGCGCTTCGCTTGCGCTCAGGCGCTTGTTGGCTTTCCTGATCGCGTCTGACTGCGACAGCCCGGACCGGTCCCACAACGCCTTCAGCTCCGCCATCAGGAACCTTCGCCCAGCGCCGAGTTGCGAATCCTCGGTCATGACCTCCTGCCTTTCCCGGGTGCCGCGGCATCCGGACGCCTCCGGCGACGCGACGACGGGCACCCTCGTGACCTGGTCGTCGCGGACGCGGATCCGGTGCGGTCCGGCGAGATACGACTCGTCCGTGTCGGTGAGTTGGACTTCCTCCGTACCCGGTCGCCCGACCGGGGTCGTAAACGGAGCGAAGGGAGGTTGCTCATGGGCGGCGCGGAGTGGGTTCTGGTGACCGGTCTGCTGATCATGGCGGCCATGGTCGTGCTGGTCGTCCACCAGGCATTGGAAGGTACGGCTGCGCGCGACCGCGAACAGGTGCTGAAGGCCCTGGCGGTGGTGGTCCGCGCCCTCGCGGAGCTGGTCCGCGCCCTGTGGGGCCGCAGGTGATCCGGCTCTCCGGGCGGGCCTCCCGGCAGGCGCGCACACGCTGCCAGAACAGCGGGGTCAGGCCGCGCTGGCCGGCACCGGTGAGCAGGTCGGAGCACTTCGGTTCGGCGAGCACGTCCTGGAGCGTTGGCGTGTTGACGTTCGTCCGGCACCGCCGGATCTCCCCGCCCTTGCCGTACTAGATCGCCGCGTTCGCCGCGTTCGCCGCTTTCCAGTACGCGACCACGTTCAAGCCCTCCTCGATCTCCCTCTGGAGGTCGCGGTCGCGCAGGTAGCGGGCGACGAACAGGGTGCGCTGGGCGCGGCCGATCTCCAGCATGGCCTGGTAGGCCGGTTGGGAGGCGGCCACCTGCTGTCGATGCGATCACCGCGGGCCATGCCGAGTCCATAGCGGAAGGTTGCCGGATCTCGTGCAGGCGTGGGCCGCCATGGCCAGGGCGATGTGGCGGTGCCAGCGTGGAACTAGTCGGCGCGGCCCGTCGCCGCCACCGTTACGCCCAGACCGATCATCGCGAAGCCGCCCGCCCCGCCGACCATCGACAGGCGGCGGTCCGAGCGGGCGAACCAGGAACGGGCCGCCGCGGCGCCCAGGCCCCACAAGGTGTCCGTGATCATGCCGATGGCGACCGGGACCAGGCCCAGCGCCATCATCTGGAAGGGGACATGGCCCGCCGAGTGGTTCACGAACTGCGGCAGCACCGCCGCGAAGAAGACGAGGCCCTTCGGGTTGGTGACGCCCACGAGAATCCCGTCCAGGATCGTGCGCAGATCACCGCGCCGCTCACCCGCCGGGGCTTCCATGTCCGCCGCGCGCATCTCCTTGCGGTGCCGGAACGCCTGCACGCCGAGGTAGACGAGGTACGCCGCCCCAGCCAGTTTCACGCCCGTGAACACCGCCGCCGAGTTCTCCACCAGCGCGCCGAGGCCCCATGCCACAGCGATCACCAGGAGGTACGAACCGATCAGATTGCCGAGGACCGTCGCGAGCGCCGTGCGGCGACCGTGCGCGAGGGCTCTGCCGATCACGAACAGCACGCTCGGCCCCGGAATCACGATCACCAGTAGCGACATCGCCGCGAACGCGAGAATGCTCTCCGCGGACACCATATGCCCGTCACCTCCTGGATTGATTTCCAGGGGGAATGGAAACAGATGACGGACCGCCCCCTCTAGGCCTCATCCACATGCCGAGATCACGGGCACATCGATCCCGAGACCGCATGCTCATGGTGCTCACATACTCGTGGTGCTGGGACAGCTCACCAGCGCGCGGCCGGTCAGTGCGGCAGCTCAACCGACAGGTGCGGGGTCAGCGACCGGAGGAAGTCCGCCGCGTCGAACATCGCGCCGGCCGAGGCCACGCCCGTTGTGCGCGTGTGCCCGGCCAGGATCCGCTGGACGGCCTCCACCGCCAGTGGTGCGGTGACCGCGTAGATGTCCTGGCCACGGGCCGTGGCACGTCGCTCGACGCCACCCGCGCGGACCAGGACGTCGACGACGAAGGTCTGGTTCGACCGCCCCAGAGCGTCGACCGGCTCCGGCTCCGGCGTGTCCTCCTCGGCCAGGTCCCTCGCGGCTTCGACGGTCATGTAGGTGCGGACTTCAGGCACGGCCACGTGGCTGGGAACGGTGACGACATCGGCCATGGTGAACTCCGCGATCACCGCCCGTCGGCCCAGCGGCTCCGGGAAGTGCCAGTCCTGCTCCCACGGCTTGTCGTCGTGGTACTGCAACGCGCCGTCCGTGAACCGCACCCGACGGCCCGCGCGACGCTGATGGGACACCCGACCGGCCGCCCGGGTGCCCGCCGTGGGATGCCAGCTGCTCAACCCGTACGCGACGTGCGCCACGTCCGCGGCAGTCCACTCCCCCATCGCCGCGGTCACCAGCAGGTCACCCAGTCCACCGTAGAACGCCATCGCCGGCACCACGGGCGTCTCCGTCTTTCGGGCTGCTTCCGCGTGGTCGGCGAACATCGAAACGTTCGCTTCGATCTCTGCCGCGACGTCGACGTACGGGATCCCCGCGCGCAAGGCCGCCTCGACGAGCGGGCCTGCCGTCACCGCGAACGGTCCGGCGCAGTTGATGACAGCCGCCGCGCCGGCGAGGGCCCGGTCCAAAGAGTCCGCGTCGTCCACGGTGGCCGGCCGCACCGCCACGTCTCCCCACTCGGCGGCCAGCGACTCCAGCCGAGCCTCGTCACGGCCGGAGATGACTGTGGCGAAGCCACGCCTTCGCAGTTCGGCGACGATGAAGCGACCGGTGTGCCCGGTCGCCCCGTAGACCACTACTGCGGCCGCTGTACTCATAGTTCCCCGCTCTCGATGTGCTGATGAGCCCAGTCTCGCCGCGGGCAGGGCCCGACTGTGATGGTCCGGAACGACATCATGCGTACACTTTCGGACATGCCCACTGTCGCGCTGGCCGCCGCCGGAAACCTGCTGCACTTCGAGCTGGCGGTGGCCTACGAGATCTTCGGCAATCCCCCGCGCGAAGCCACGGCGGGCTGGTACGAGGTACTGCTCTGCGGGCCCGGTCCGGTGCAGGTCGGGCCGTTCGTGGTCGAGCCCGACCACGGGCTGGAGCGCTTGGCCGGCGCCGACACCGTGATCGTGCCCGCGTGCGCCGACGTCGACGATCCGCCGCCGGCGGAGCTGATCGATGCCGTGCGGGCGGCTCACGAGTCGGGTGCCCGGGTCGCCTCCCTCTGCACCGGAGCGTTCGTGCTCGGCGCCGCGGGCCTGCTGGACGGCCGGCGGGCCACCACCCACTGGGCTCATGCCGCGGAGCTGAGTGCGCGCCATCCGCTGGCCGTGGTCGACCCGGACGTGCTGTACACGGACAACGGCAGCGTGCTCACGGCCGCGGGCAAGGCCGCCGCCGTGGATCTCTGTCTGCACCTGATCCACCTCGACCACGGCGCCGCCATCGCCAACTCCGTCGCCCGTCGCCTCGTCATGCCGCCGCATCGGCCCGGCGGTCAGGCCCAGTTCGTGGCCACGCCGGTGCAGATCGCGGGCGACCACACGCTTGCCCAGGTGCTCGCCTGGGTCCAGCAGCGGCTGGACCAGCCGCTGACCGTGGCCGACATGGCACGGAGGGCGAACACGAGCCCGCGCAATCTCGGACGGCAGTTCCGGTCAGTGGTCGGGCAGACGCCGATCCAGTGGCTCCTGACCCAGCGCGTACGCCGCGCCCAGGAACTGCTGGAGGCCACCGACGACACCATCGAGGCGGTTGCCCTAGCCACCGGCATGGGTACCGCCACGACACTCCGGCGCCAGTTCAAACGGATCGTCGGGGTCCCACCTGACAGCTACCGGCGCTCATTTCGCAGCGCGAAGCCTGCCTGACCGGTACGGGGGCGCAGCATAACTCCCGGCCAAACGCACCCTGCGTGCCGACGGGGGCCGGGAGGAATGTTCACGGGTCTCGACAGCATCGTGCCTTCCTCGGGCCAACTGAGGCCGGTGCCCGCCGCTCCTCCGGATCGTTCGCCGCAGCGAGCCGCAGCGAGCCTCTTGCCGATCACCCCGGGCCGGCATGGTCCGAAAGAGACGGCTGCCTAGAGTGGCGAAATGCTCATGCCTGCCGACCGGCCCGCCCTGGACCTGATCGATGCGCACCTGGAGGCCCTCCGGGACGGAACGGACCTCCCGCTCCCGCAGGGGCCGGCCGGCCTCGCGGCCGACGGAGGAGGCGAACTCGTCCACTGGGCCCTCGACCAGCTCCGGCGCATCTCCGGCGAGCCGAAGGACGTCTTCGCCCGCCGAGTCGGCAGTCTGCTGGTGGAGTTCCGCAGCCGTCGCTGTCCCTGGAACGCGGCGGCGCTGCGGCTGCTCGACGACACGTACACCTTCGCGGCCACCGGCCCCCGTCGGCACGTGAACTGGGCGCACGACGTCCACGCCGTGCTGCACCGGTCGGTCCCCGACCCCCGGGGCTGGGTCCGACTGGACTGGGACCGCACCAACGACGCCCGCCTCACGGTGCCCGCCTACCCCTTCGACCCCCCGGACGCATCGGAGTTCCCCGGCCGCCTGTACCCCCTGGAGGCGGAGGCGGCGGTCACCGCGCTCGCCGTCATGGCCGAGGAATGGCAGGCGGAATTCGCCCCCGTGCGCTTCCGCCCGGACCAGGACGCCGTGCTGGCGGACGCCCGGACCCTGCTCGACAGGTACGGCCCCACCGCGCGCTACTGGACCAACGCGACGGCCGCCGCCTCGGACCCGGCCCCGGACTTCGTCGCGGCGGGCCTCCAGGGCACTGCCTCCCACAGCTTCCTCACCTCTGAGTACCTCAACGGCCTCGACCTGTTCGAGGACCTGGGCGTGATCGCGGTGGCTGATGACGAGGTGGGCGTCTTCTGGTCGTTCGGGGCGTACTGACGTACGTTTCGACCCATGACACACGCTGTGGAACCCGGCCCCGGCGGCGGCCCGGTGGGCGACTGGTGGGCCTACCTGCCGGAGCAGACCCGCCGGGAGGTCGACGCGAACGTACTGCGCGACCGCCGGATAGCGGCGATCAAGGCCGTGTGGGAGGCCCTGCGCCCGCTGGAGTTGGGGCTGTGCGAGGCGGAGCAGATGGTTCACGCGCGCTACGAGGCCCTCGCCGACCGCGTGCAGCACCGGCCGCCCGATCCGCTCGACCTCCCCTCACTCGCGGCCCGCGCCTCGGGCCTCCCGGGCCGGGTGGCCGCGGTCGAGGCCCTCTGGGACGGTGACACCGTGCATGACTGGTTCGTGCTGCTGGTCGCGGTTCTGGACGACCCGTCCGGGGAAGGCCACCTGGCGACCGTCTACCACCGCCCTGGCAGCCCCCCGCCGAGCGCCGCCGCCACCGAGGCGGGCCGGGCTCTGGCCGACCGCCTCGGGGTGCCGTTCCACTTCGCCTCCCCTGACGTCCCCGATCACCAGGCCCCACGCTGGCGGACGGCCCAGGGCCTGTCCGGAGGATCTTGATCGGAACCGTCGATGAATCGCGACGACGCCCAGGAGCAGGGCGGCCGCCGGGTGCCTCCCGTTCTCGTGAACACCATCCCCGAATCGACCACTGGATGCTGTCCGTGAACCTACGTCACTCAGTACGCGCGATCATCCTCGGCGAGGACGACCGTATCCTTCTCTGCCGGTTCGCGATTCCGGAGCCCGCGGGAACGGTGGTATGGGCAGCTCCGGGCGGAGGGATCGAGCAGGACGAGACGCCACTTGCCGCACTGCGTCGCGAACTGCGGGAAGAGGTGGGCCTCGCCGTCAGGACCGATCCGCCACACGTGTGGCGCCAGGAAGTGGTGGCGCCTGGGCATGCAGCGGGTTACGACGGCGTCGTCAACGACTACTTCCTCGTGCGCACGGTCGGGTTCAACCCGCGCGGGGCGCTGTCCGACGACGAGCTCGCTGCGGAGAACATCAGCGGTCTGGAGTGGTGGCACCTGCAGGAAGTCGCCAATTATGACGGTCCCGACCTGTTTTCTCCCCGCGACCTTGCGACTCCATTGACGGCATTGATCACCTCTGGTGTTCCACCCAGACCTGTGCTGCTCGGCCTCTAAGCAGACAGTCCGCGTCACGGCGCGCGTAGGACTCGCTTTCGCAGGAGGCGAAGCCCGCGCGGCCGAACATCTGGCGCTTGAGCATCCACGCGAAGGCCGGACGTGCCTGGTTCGGCCAGAATCATGCCGTAGCTCCTGCCCCTGCACGTCGCGTACTCATCGACGCCGACCACCCCTGGGGCCGGTACGTCCAGTTCAGGAAGGGCATCGATCAGCCGCAGGACCGTACTTCGGCTGGCCGAGACTCCGAAGACGCTCGCCATGCGGGCCCCAGCGCGGCCAGCGAGCGCGAGCCCGACCGATGCCAGCGTCGACCGCAGCCGCTCGGTCCTTCGGCCGAACCGCCGGGTCAGCCCCGGCACCTGCTCGACGAAGGTGCGCCGGTCGCACCAGGCATTCCCGCACGTGAGTCGACGAACCCGTAAGCACAGCACCACCCGTCTTCCCGCGCTGGGCACATGCACATCAGCGGGAAATCGCAGGTAGGAGCCACGAACCCGGCGGTTTCCTCGTGGTCAAGCCGGTTGGCGAAGCCAGTGGGTCTCCGTAGTCCAGCCGAGGAAGCGGCGTCCGCCGCCCGACTCCGGCGTCCCACCGTCCGCGGCCTGGCGCAGGCCGGTCAGCGCAGGGGCGAGCCGGGCCACGACGTGGCCGGGATGGCGGGCCATCTCCTCCCCCAGCCAGGCGATCGCCACGGCCTGTTCCCGGGGGCCGCAGAGCGACAAGTGGAACACCATCTGCCGCCATGCGTACGCCGCGTCCTTGATCGTCGACAGCGGCCGCGGGTTGCCCGGTATCCGGGCCGTCAGCAGGCACACGGTGGTGAAGCAGCGCCGGGCCAGGTCGTCCCAGGCGGGCGCGGGGCGGATGCCGACCCGGCTGACCAGAGTGGCCAGGTTGTGTGTGGTGAGGATCTGGGCCTGCTCGATGATCTTGCCGTTGGCTGCCACCGACCAGGCCCGGCCGCCGGACTCGCCGGCCCGCTCGGCACACAGCTTCGCGAACCCCGGCGAGGTGCGCAGCCGGTGGGTGCGGGTCAGCGACTCGCTCGCCTCGGCGATGGCGAGGTTGCGGACCGCCGCGTAATCGATGCCGTAGTAGCGCTCGTACAGCGTGCCGCGGAGCAGTTCCGCTGCGACCCGAGCAGCCGCGAGGAACTTCGGTGTGAAGGTGCCCATGAAGATGTCCGCGGCCAGCTCCTCGACGAACGGCGCGCCGGACTCGGCCTGTCGGGCGAGCACGCTCAGCTCGCGGACCAGCGGGTTGGGCAGGAGCGTGGCGGGGAATGCCTGCACGGCCAGTTCGCCGAGTTGGCGCAATACGGTATGCGCACCCTCCTGCCCCTCCTGCCCCTCCTGCCCCTCCTGTTCCTCCCGTCCCTCCTGTCCCTGATGATCGCGGTGTTCGGTCACCGCCTTCACCCAGGGCAGTTCCTCGACCCGCACCTGGCGGTCGAGGTTGAGCAGGAGCAGCGAGCGGCGGTTGCGGAACGCGCGGTAGTTCGCGGCCGTCAGAGTGCGCAGGGCCTCGTCCCGGTATGCCTGCGAACCGGTCACGGCGACCAGTTGGGGCACCAGTTCGGCCAGGACCTCGGCCGAGGGCACGACGCCGCGTTCCACAAGCGTGCCGATCGGGGCGCTCAGCGCGGCTTCCACGACGTGCCGGACCGCTGTCGGGATCGCCGCTCCAGCGGGCAGTCCGGTTTCCTGGGCCTCGCGGGCAGAGACGTCCGAGACCAGCGGCGCCACATCGGCGGCTCCCGTGTGCTGAGGGAGCCCGGACAGTCGGCGCAGCACCAGTTGGGCGAGCGCGTGGTGCGAGGGCCGGGCCGCCTGGGCCGCCTGACGGGCGCGCAGCTCGGTGTGGCGTCCTGAGCCGGGACGGCCGCGCCGACGGACCATGGATTCCACCGCGTGCCGCAGCAGCCCGAGTCGGCGCGCGTCCAGCGCGCGGCCGGCGACGGTCTCCTCCAGGGCGCCGCGCAGGATGCCCAGGTTCTCCTTCGGGTCGCGGTGCTTGGTGCAGCGCGTGTGTGCCGCGGCGAGCTCCCGGTAGCGGCGCAGGAGCACCGCGCCGCGCTCCCGCCAAGCGCCGTCGGGTACGCGATCCAAGACGCGGCCGGTCCCGGCGGTCTCCAGCCAGTGCGCGAGGAGCGCGTCGCCGAAGGGCTGCCAGATGGTGAGCGCCTCGTGCTGGGCCTCCACAGCGGCGTTGGGCCTCCGGCGGGCCAGGGACCCGGCGGCCTCGCCGACTGTCCGCCGGTGGACCGCTCGGCCGTCAGGCGCGGGCAGGAGGGACGGCCGGGGCGTGAAGCGCAGTCGGTCGGCGAACGGTTCCAACTCGTCGACGAGGTCCAGTGCGGCGGCCACGTCCCCGGCTCGCACCAGCCACGCCACGGTCAGCAGCGCGGCTTCCTCGGGCACGGCGATCTCGTAGCAGCCGCTGTCGAGCAGCGTGTGCAGCCACGCCAGGCCCGGCTCGGTGAGGCAGTACGCGAACAGTGCCCGGCGCTCGGCGGGCACTCCCGCCTGGAGCGCGGCCTCGCGCTCGTACGGCTCGAGCGGGCACTCGGCGCTCGCGGCGGAGGTGGCGAATCCGCCCCGTACGACCTCCGGGGTCACCCAAGCCGGCAGCCCGGCCACCGGGGTACGTGAGCCGATGCTCAGGCGGCCATCGGCCATCCCGGAGAGCACGGCCCGCCAGCGGTCGACGCGGCGTTCGGCGCGGTGGCGGGTGTCGGCGTCGCCACGGGTGAGCGCGGTCAGGAAGGCCCGGGCCAGCATGGCCTGCGGGTAGGCCGCGGATACGTTCGCGCCTGCGGAAGGCTGCTGCTCAGCGTCGTCGTTCATAAGCCGACGTGGCAGGTTCCGCCCCTGCGCCCTCCGGGTCCAGAGCCCGGTGCTCTCCTACTGAGCTACACGCCGATGGACGGGACAGTAGACACCTGTCCGGGCCCCGTACAAACCATTTTCCGGGAATCAGCTTGTCTGACCCAGCCCCTGCGCCTGTACGGGCTGGCCAACAAGGTGGTCATCGTGACGGGTGTGTGGGCGGCGAGGCTGTGCGCCCGTCCGGGGAATCGCTGCCCCGCTGATCACGTACGACACGCAGTTCGCTTCGACCATCTCCTGCCAGGGGCGTCAGTTGCGGACAGGACCACCCCGATAGCCTCTGGCCATGGCTGATCCACATCCCGCCGTCTACGAGGCGCACTTCACCCGCACGCCGTTCCAGCTCCTGGCAGGGGCGGGCTGGAAGCGTCTGGTCGCGTTCCGCGTCGACAGCGCGGGCGTACTGCTCGGCGGCGCGCCGGCCCGCTACGAAGCCCAGACGGCGTTCGTGCCGTGGGAGGACATCACATCGGTAGTTCTGTGGCAGCAGCAGATGGCCGGTCCGTCAATGAACTACGTGGGCGTGCACCGCCGTCCCGGAGCACCGCCGCTACCCGGCATGAACAGCGGGCTCCGACCGGACCAGACGGCCGGACTCGCTCCCCACGTCGAACATGAGCTCTTCCTCGCCAGCCGACCCATCAACCTCTGGCGCCTGGACCCCGAACGCCTGCAAGCCGCCGTCGACACATTCGCTCCCCGGCTGCCGGTTCTCGTGTACCAGCAACAGGAGAACCGGTAGGCATCACAGGTCAAAGGACGAGCCGGGGCCAGCCGCCACGCTCACACGTGCCCTCGCGTCGCCGGGGGCCATGACTCCGGACACATCAGCGCCGGACACGTCAGCGCCGGACTCAGCATGCAGACCGCGCGCGTGCCGTCACCGCGCCGGCCGGCCTGGCCGCGGGCCCGCGCACTCGCTCGGTCGTCCCACTCGGCATGAGGAGGGGCGATCCAGCCGCCCGCCCTCGGGTTCAGCCCAACGCCCCGGCGAGCCCGGCCCGCACCGCGGCGGATTTGAAGGGCTGCCCGGTGAGGAGATGCTGCAGCAGCAGTCCATCCATGAATGCCACCACGGCCCGCGCGGTCCGCTCGTCGCCGATCCGCCGGCCGAGCAGCCGCACCATCTCGTCCAGGCATTCCGCGGCGATCGGCCGCACCGCCTCGCGCCGCAGCGCCGCCAGATACAGCTCGTACTCCAACTCCACCCGCGAGCGGTCCCCGGCCAGCGTCTCCTCGGCCAGCTCGGCCACCTGATCCGCGAGCGGCACCGCCGGATCGATGCCGTCCACCCAGTGCGCGAAGTCGGCCATCCACTCCCCGTTGACCTGCCGCAGCGCGGCGACCAGCAGATCATCGAGGCTGGCGAAGTGATACGTCGTCGACCCCAGCGGCACATCCGCGGCAGCGGCCACCGCGCGATGGCTGAGTCCCGCGATCCCCCGCTCCCCGACCACCGCGATCGCCGCATCGATGATCCGCTGCCGCCGGTCGGGGTCGTAGCGCCGCGCCATCAGTGCGCCCCGTCCAGATTCAGCACCACAACCCCGGCGATCACCAGCGACACCCCCAGGAGCTTCGCCGCGCTGGCGCTCTCCCCCAGGAACACCATCCCGATCGCCGCGATCACGGCCGTCCCGGCCCCGGACCAGATGGCGTAGGCGGTCCCCACGCTCATCGACTTCAGCGTCTGCGCCAGCAGCGCAAAGGCCAGCAGATACCCGGCCGTGGTCACCAGCGACGGCCACAGCCTGCTGAAGCCCTCGCTGTATTTCATCGCGGTGGTGGCCAGGATTTCGGAGAGTATCGCGCCTGCCAGCGTCACATAAACCACGCGTACGAGGGTACACAGCGTTGCGTACGGACGTACATAACGCTGACCGACGACCGGCCGCCAGGTCCTGCGGTTCGGCCTCAAGCCCGCCATTTCTGGCGCAGCACACTGGACGGCTCAGCGTCTCGGTGCGCACGTACCCCCGTCACGTCGCGATCTGACGATGCTCGTTGACGCGATGCGACGAGCCGCGCCCAGGCGGCGTTGCCGGCGCGTGGGCGCGGCTGGAGCTGAGGGTTCACTCACGAGGTGCGGGCGCGCCCCGGTAGGTCCCGAAGGACCACTTGTTGCCCTCGGGGTCGGCGATGCCGAACTCCCGGCTGCCGTACGGCTGGTCGGCGATCTCACGCAGGACCTTGACGCCCGCGTGTCGCAGCCGCTCGTACAGCGCGTCGACGTGGTCGGTGACGACGTACGCGCCGAAGGTGCCGGGCCGCAGGCACCAGCCCTCGGTGTCCGGGTCGTAGGAGCCGAGCATCACGGCTCCGCCTTCGGGCCAGTCGAGCTCGGCGTGCGCGATCCGGTCGCCGTCCTGGTACACGGCCGTGCGCTCGAAGCCGACCGTGTCGACGAGGAAGTCGATCAGGGCGGGTGCGTCGTGGGCCTGGAGGGTGGGCCAGACGCTCGGGGCCCGCTGCCCGGTGCTCTGTGCCGCTGCGCTGGTGTGCTCTGTGGTGTTCATGCGTCCCAGTCTTCGCCGCCGCCGTGGGCCCCGGCTTGGATATTCCGGCACTCTTCGGCGAGCCAGGCGCTGGGGCTCGCGCCCGTGTACTGGTGGAAGTCCCGCACCAGGTGGGAGTGGTCGTAGTACCCGCACTCGGCGGCGATCCGGGCCAGGTCGGGCGGGACGCCCGCGGCGACGGCGCGGACGGCTGCGGCCTTGGCGTGCTGGAAGCGCATCAGGCGGGCGGCCTGCTTGGGGGTCAGGCCGGTCTCGACGCGGAAGAGCGTACTCAGGCGGCGCTCGCTGAGCGCGACATGCGCGGCGAGGCCCTTGAGGGTGCCCGCGCCCCGGTGCCGGGCCAGCCAGGTCCACGCCTCGGCGACCTCCGGACGTACGCCGCTTGCGCCCTCGGACCGCGCGACCCGCCCCTTGATGAACGCGGCCAGGCGGCCGAACCGATCACCCCAGTCCGTCAACTCGCAGATGCGCTCGTGGACTTCGACCCCGGCCCGGCCGAGCACATCCGTCCCGGAGCAGACCACCTGCCCGGTCAGCTCGGCGGCCGGGAGGCCGAACAGGGTGCGGGCCGCGAGCGGGTGCACCGCGAGCTGGATGCCCGCCTCGTGCTCGGGCTGCACCACATACGCCGGGCGCTGGTGAAGGCTGCCCAGGACGATCTCCGTGCGCCAGGCGTCGCCACCCCTCGCCTGCTCGGGGGTGAGCCCGCTGGCGATGGGCCCGTCGAGCGAGAAGATCAACGTGAGATACGGGGACGGCAGCCCTCGGTGGAGGGCGGGGGTCTGACCTCTGGTGCGATAGCCCACGGCGGACACCACCGGGCCGCCCGGGGCGAGCGTGGCCCGCACGAATTCGCGGGACGGGGTAGGCATACGGCCAGTATGCGCGGCCCGGCAATGCGGCGTTCCTCGCCGCCCTGTTCTCTGCCGCTCCGGTGGCGGGCCTCCCGCCCTCCCCCAAGCACGCGGCTTCGCTCGAGCAGCGGGATCCTCATCCCGTCCACCCCGCCGCGCAGCGTCGGGTAGCCGGTTGCCGGTTGCCCGTTGCCCGCGCGGCGTCGAGTGACGTTACCCCTGTTCAGCCACCCCACACCCCCCGTTCACGGTGATGTTGATCATGGGAAATCAACGCCCGGCCTCATATCATTGCCCGCCGCTCCGGACGGGGCGGCGCACAGCTCCTAGAGGAACGGAAATCATGGCAGTACGGGCAAAAGGCAAGCTTGCGATCTTCGGCACCGCGGGGGCGGTGGCCGCCGCGATCTTCATGGGCAGCGCCCTGTGGCCGGGCGACGGCGAGGCCGAGACCGCCGGGTCGTCGTCGCAGATCGCCTCGGCGGAGCTGAAGCACTGGCCCAAGCCCGTGGCCAAGCAGCTCAGCAAGGTCATCGCGGACCACGACCACAAGGGCGCGTACGCGGTCTTCGACGCGGACAACACCACGTACCGCAATGACCTGGAAGAGTCCCTGCTCCCCTTCCTGGAGATGAAGGGCGTCCTGACCCGCAAGACCATGGCCCCGTCCCTGAAGACCATCCCCTTCAAGGACACGGCGACCCACAAGGAGAGCCTCTACAGCTACTACAACCGCCTGTGCGAGGTGGACGACCAGGTCTGCTACCCCTGGGCGGCGCAGATCTTCTCGGGCTTCACCCTGAAGCAGCTCAAGGGGTACGTGGACGAACTCCTGGCGTACGGCAAACCGATCCCCGCCGAGTACTACGAGGACGGGAAGCTGACCAAGACCGAGGTCGAGGCCCCCCGCCTCTCCCCGGGCATGCAGGAGCTCTACAAGGCGCTGCGCAAGCACGGCATCGAGGTGTACGTGGTGAGCGCGGCCTCCGAAGACCTGGTGCGCATGGTCCTGGGCGACCCCAAGTACGGGTACGGCGTGAAGCCGGAGAACGTCCTCGGCGTGTCCATGCTCCTCAAGGACCGCAAGACGGGCGAGGTCACCAGCTCCCGCAAGGAGATCGCGTCCGGCCGCTTCGACCCCGAGAAGCTCGCCGACCGTGAGCTGACCCCGACCCTGTGGGCGCCGCTGACCTGGTACGAGGGCAAGCCGGCGGCGATCAACACCTACATCGACGCGTGGAAGAAGCCCATCCTCGTGGCGGGCGACACCCCGAAGAGCGACGGCCCGATGCTCTTCCACTCCGCGGACGTGCAGAACGGCGGCGTCCGGGTCTGGGTGAACCGCAAGGAGAGCTACATGAAGGAGATCGACGAGATGAAGCGCTCCAACGCCAAGCGCCAGAAGGAACTGGGGCAGAAGGTCACGGCGGACAAGCACTGGCTGACGGTGACGCCGGAGCAGGTCGGCTGAGACGTCGCCTCGGGGTGTGAACCTCCTTGCGTATCAGGGAAGTTCACACCCTCGGTGCGGCGCGGGCGTCGCGTTCACCGCACCCGCTGCCACACCCGCTGCCATCACCGGTAGTCGGCCAGGCCCTCCGCCAGTTCTTCGTCGTCACCATCGTGGTACGCGGAGAGGGCCTGCTGCAGGGCAAAAGTGCCGCGGATCGCGGCAATGCGGGTGGCGAGTCCTTTCTTCGACCAGCCACCCAGGGCGAGAACCCGCCCCAAGAGGTCCTGGCCGTAGCCGGCGCCGACCGCCGCGAGGTCCTCGGCCGGATCGCCGAGCGTGACCTCGTCCCAGTCGACGACGCCACTGAGCCGCGGCAGTCCGTCGGTTTGCTCCCACAGGACGTTCTCGGCACCAAGGTCACCGTGGACCACCGCTTCGGTGAGACAAGGAAGGCCGTCGACCGCCGCGAGTTGCCGCTCGGCCCGCCTGCGCCCGCTGTCGGACATGAGCACGAACAGCTCTGCGCGCACGTCTGCCGCGAACTGCCACCACCGGCCTTCCGGTGCCGGCGGCAGAACCGCTCGCACCTTCTGGTCAGCGCCGGCCCGGGCCAGTCCGGCCAGCAGCGTGGCGTACTGCGCCGCCACGGCGTCGGCCACGCGGGGATCGTCGAGTACGTCGGCCTCCAATGGTGCCCCGGGAATGCGGCTGAGCACGAGGAACGGCACCTCGTCTCTCCCGTGGGCTCCGGCCTCGGACAACGGCTCAGGTGTGCGGACGCCGAGGTCGACCCCGGCAAGTGCACGCAGCGCGGCTGCCCGCTCGGACAGCCGGGCGGCCGCCGCTTCGGTGCGCGGCAGGCACACGACACGCTCGGAGCCGATGACCACGTTCTGGAACTGCCCTTGGCGGACGGCCAGAGCGTCCGGATGGTCGTCAGGCAGCAGCCGGGTCAGCAGAGCTCGATGCGTTTCAAGGATTCTCACGGGATGGCCTCTTTCACCTTTCGCCGGCGTGGGTTGCGATGCGCCTGAGGATGCTGTCGGGCCGCGTGGCTGACCAGGACGCACGCCCCAGCGCAGACCTTTCTCGCCGCGGATGCGGGCGCGTTCACGGCGTTGCGCGGCCAGGGCATCGGGATGACGGGCGCTGGCGTTGCGCCAGCGCAGGTAGGCGTGCGGGGACCGGGGCTGGACTGGGTGGCAGGAATGGCTCGGGTGGGCGGATCCGCCCGTTCAAGTGGGCGGAGAGGTCCACGTGTTCGTATCCAGGCCGAGGCGTCGGCGGTGGTCTCGCAGGTCGGCGTTGCTGCTGGTCGAGACGGTTCCGCAAGACGGGGCACACCGGCTGCTCAGGCGGGGACGGGCTCCAGGTCGGCATCGTCAAAGGGCGGATAGCTCTCGTTGCCCATTCGCTCGGCCGCATCGATGTAGTCGGCAAGAGCGTCGCGGGATTGAGCGATCCTGACCATCTGTTCGTCCAGTCGCCGCAGCCGCGACCGCATCGCGGCCAGCAACTCGGGACACCCGGGCAGCTCCGGGGCCTCTCCAGCCGCGCAGGGCAGCAGGTACGCGATGTCCTCGGAGGACAAACCGGCGCCCAGCAGGTGCCGGATCTGCTTCACCCGCAGCACGGCGTTCTCGTCGTACTCGCGGTAGCCGTTCGCGCCGCGGTCTGCCTCCAGCAGGCCCTGGGCCTCGTAGTAGCGCAACTGATGGGCTTTGATGCCCGTCCGACGACTCAGTTCCCCGATCCGCATCGAAACCTCGCTTGACCTTCACACCGGTATCAACGTTGACGATGCTGCCATGAACAACGAAACCGATACACCCGTGACAGTCATCGGACTCGGACTGATGGGCCAGGCACTCGCCGGCGCGTTCCTCAAAGCCGGACATCCCACAACCGTGTGGAACCGTACGGCCTCCAAGGCCGACCAGTTGGTGGCCGAGGGCGCACGGCTGGCGCCAACGGTTGGCGACGCGCTCAAGGCAGGTTCTCTGACAATCATCTGCGTCACCGACTACCAGGCCATGCACGAGCTGCTCGGCGCGAGCGATGTCGAGCTGGGCGGCACGATGTTGATCAATCTGACCTCGGGCGACTCGGCTCAGGCCCGGGAAGCCGCCCAATGGGCCGAACAGCGCGGCGCGCGATACTTGGACGGCGCCATTATGGCCATACCGTCGGGGATCGGGACCGCCGAGGCGGTGATCCTGCACAGCGGGCCGCAGTCGGACTTCGAGGCACACAAGTCAACGCTCGACGCGCTCGGTACCGTCACCTACCTCGGCGCGGACCATGGGCTGGCGTCCCTGTACGACGTGGCCGGCCTGGCCATGATGTGGAGCATCCTGAACGCCTGGCTCCAGGGCACTGCCCTGCTCAGGACGGCCGGTGTTGACGCCGCAACGTATGCGCCATTTGCGCAGCAGATCGCTGCCGGTGTGGCCGCATGGCTGCCGGGGTATGCCGAGCAGATCGACAGCGGCTCCTTCCCGGCCGAGGTGTCGGCCCTGGAGACCGACGCGCGGGCAATGGCGCACTTGATCGAGGAGAGCGAGGCGTTGGGTGTCAACGCCGAACTGCCGAAGCTGATCAAGGCGATGGCCGACCGCTCGATCGCCGCCGGACACGGTGGAGAGCAGTATCCGGTGCTGATCGAAGAGTTCAGCAAACCCCGCAACGACTGACCGACCTCGACACCGGGCTCCAGTCTCGGGCTTTCGCGCGGCGGGCTGCCCGGATCGTGACCACGAACACGGAAAGTGCCTCTGACCAGCAAGAATGAGGATTGTCGAGGTCCTTGTTCCTGCCACCGCCGGAGGCACTTCCCACCTTCCCACGTGAAGAGGCGTATCGGTTCTTACCCGCGTGTCCGCGTCGAGGGCAGTGCGGGGGGGACGGTGGTCTGGCAGGCGGTGTCCTGCTGGTGGAGACGGTCCGCAAGGCCGCGCTGGATCAGGCGATATCGGCGACCCTGGCGCCGTGGCGCAGGCCACGGGCGGTGCACGATCCGGGCAAGATCCTGCTGGATGCTGCCGCTGACGGCCTTCGTCGACCACGGCCGAGTCGGCAGTGGGGAGCCGGTCGCCGCTGTGCTGTGGCCCGGCAACGCGGACAGCAACACCACCGCCGACCACATCACCACGGCCCAACTGGCCCTGGCCCAAGGGCCAAAGCGGTACCGGCGCGGTCGCCAGGTGCTGATCCGGACCGACCCCGGCGGCGGCACTCACGAGTTCGTGACCTGGCTCGCGAAGCACGGAAGATGGCTGTCCCACTCGGTCGGAATGACCATCACCAAGGTCATTCATCAAACCGTCCTGAACGTCCCCGCCTCTGCCTGGACAGCGGCCGTCGAGCCCGGCGGGGAGATCCGTGACGGTGCCTGGGGGACCGATCTCGACGGCGACGCCCTCAAGGGCTGGCCGAAGGGAATACGACTGACAGTCGGCAAGGAACGTCCGCACCCCGGCGCCCGGTTACGCTTCACCGACACCGACACCGACACCGACACCGACGGAGTACGGCTGACCTGCTTCGCCACCAACACCACCGTGACGGCGGTCACCGCCCTCGAACTACGCCACCGTCAGCGGGTACGAGCCGGGGACGGTATCCGAAACGCGCGCGCCACCGGCCTGCGCGACCTGCTCCTCCACGACACCGCGCAGAACCGGATCTGGCCGGAGATCGTCCAGCTCGCCCTGGACCTGCTCGCCTGGATGCCGATACTCGCCCTCACCGGCCAAGTCCGACTCCGGGAGCCTCGCCGCCTGCGGCTCCGTCTGTTCTCCGCCGCTGCCCAGCTCGTCACCACCGCCCGCTGACGGCACCTCAGATCCACCCGGCACTGGCCCTGGACCTACGCAATCACCGCAGCGATCCAGCGACGGCGACGCCCTCCCGAACCCCGGCTGACCAGCCGCCTCACCTGCCCCGACGAACCTCACCCGCCCACCGGAGCCGTGGAACCCGGCCCCCACCCGACGCGACAGCCGGGCCGCTCGGCCTGCCCGCACTCCGCCAACAAGCCGAACACCCTCGCCAGCAGACCTGGCGAGCCGTCACGAAGGATCGAGGTTAGTACCGCATCAGCCCCGTGGTGACGATGCTGATTGCTCAGGTCGGATGTTGATGCGTCCCGTGAGCGTCTCCTCGTCCGGTGCCGCGCCCTTGCGGGCACAGCTATGCCAGGATGCGCCGTATGCCCCCCAATCTCGAGAATTCCGCCGAGCCCGTAAACCAGGCTGTGACCAACGACTACGACAGCTTCGCCGAGGCGTACGCGGCCGAGACCGAGTCCAACCTCATCAACGGTTACTACACGCGGCCCGCGATCCTGGACCTGGCCGGCGACGTGGCCGGGCGGCGGATCCTCGACGTCGGCTGCGGCGCCGGCCCCCTGCTCGCCGCGCTGCGCGAGCGCGGCGCGATCGTAACCGGCGTCGACTCCAGCACGAAAATGCTGGAGCTGGCCCGGCGGCGGCTCGGCGACAGCACGGCCCTGCACCCGGCCGATCTGAGCAGCTCGCTGCCATTCCCCGACGGCGCGTTCGACGACGTCATCGTCTGCCTGGTACTGCACTACCTGGAGGACTGGAAGGCACCTCTCGCCGAACTGCGGCGCGTGCTGGCACCCGGCGGCCGACTCATCGTGGCCGTCAACCATCCCTTCACCAGGAGGCTGGCCAGCCCCGATGCCGACTATTTCGCGCCCCACATGTGGTCCGAGGAATACACCTTCAGTGGCCAGAACGCCGTACTGACTTATTGGCACCGGCCGCTGCACTCGATGACCGGCGCCTTCACTGCGGCTGGCTTCCGGATAGCTGTCATTAGCGAACCGCCCCCAGCACCAGGCGCCCGGGAGCTGTTCCCCGACGTCCTTGCGAACTATCCCTCGGGCGCCTTCCTGTGCTTCCTGTTCTTCGTCCTGGAGGCTGCCTAGTGATTGCGACGAACCGGTCGTCCGGCAGCTACAGCCGGGCGCCGAGGGCACCAACACCGGCGGCCCCAGCCTGGACACCGGCCGCCGAACCGGACGGTGAGATCTTGCGGAGGGCCGGCCCGGACGCACGGGAGTGCCGTGCGCGCTCCGCCCTCCTGTGTGCCCGATGCCGACCCGCAGGGCCACGGTTCTTCGTGCTCGACATCACCACGATACCACTGCGATCGGCCTGCGTCCCATGAATCAGTTGTCGGCCAGATCGCAAGCATTCTTGGCGTGACTCTCCCTGATGCCGATTTCCGTAAGGAAAGCCTCACACAAGATGCGCGCGTTCCAGGCGCCGCTAGCGCCCCAAGAGCACCCCTTCTGCGCATTCTCTCCGACAACGTAACCGCGGTCCTTCAGGTACCGCGCGCAGTCGAAGCTCGAGGCGTGAGCCGGAGCAGCCGCAGCAATTGATCCCGCAATCAGTGCGGTAGCGGCAAGACATGAAGCCGAAGCTCCAGCAAGTGCATTCTTCAACTTAATCACATCAATAACCTTTCGTGTCACACAATCTTGCGGGGCAAGCCGCCGGGCTTGGCGTGCACGAGAAGGACTCGATGCCCGCAGCTGCCGTGTTCAATCCTGGTCGAGAAAATGTCGATTCGGAAGGGTGTATTGATGCAGATGAAGTACACGATTGATACCCTTTCCTGTGTTGCTGTGGCCAGCTGGCCATTCCAGCGAGCGGACATCACGACATCTACGGCGTGTATCGAAAGTGGATCTTGAGTGCTGAATGATCGTGGTTCATGGCGCGGGGAGATCTCACGGATGCACAGTGGGCGGTGTTGGAGCCGTTGTTGCCCAAGGAGCGAAGGTGGGACGGCCGCCCATCTGGCCCCGGCGGCAGCTGATCGACGGCATACGGTTCCGGGTTCGGACAGGAGTTCCTTGGCGGGATGTGCCCGTCGAGTACGGTCCGTGGGGCCGGATCTACGATCTGTTCCGCCGATGGCAACGAGGCGGCACCTGGCACTGGGTCCCCACCCGACTTCAGTCCCAGGCTGACGCGAAGGGCGGGATCACGTGGGACCTGAGCGTCCATTCCACAGCGCGTCGCGCCCATCAGCATGCGGCAGGGGCCAGGAAGCAGGGGGACCTACAGAAGGAACCACCTGGCGGAGTGCTGGCCGAGCCCTGTGATCACGGGCTGGGACGCTCACGTGGCGGGTTCACCACCAAGCTGCACGTGGCTGTCGAGCAGGGCCCATGTCGATCGTGGTGACGGCCGGGCAGCGCGGCGACTCGCCGCAATTCGAGCCCGTGCTGGAGAATGGCCGCGTACCTGGCATCGGATCGGGCCGGCCACGCGTCCACCCCGATCGAGTACGCGCCGATCGGGCGTACTCCTCGCGCAAGAACCGCGCCTACCTGCGCCTCCGTGGAATCCGCTGCACCATCCCATACAAGGCTGACCAGGCCCGCAACCGCAGGAGACTCGGCTCCCGTGGCGGCCGACCGCCGCGTTTCAGGCGACTGTGCTGGTCGCAGCCGTGAACGAGTGGCTGTGACCAGAACCGTCGCAACGGCCCTCAGATGACGTCGAATTCGTTGCCCTCGGGGTCCTGCATGGCGGCGGCGTAGAGCCCCACGTCCGGCTCATCCTTGATTCGCAGCACGGTGGCACCAGCTTTGACCAGCCGTTCCACCATAGCCTTGACCCGCTGTGTGCGGACATCCAGTGGGACGTCACGGCCCCCACCGACCTTCAGGTCGAAGTGCCACCGGTTCTTGGCGACCTTCGGCTCCGGAACCTGCTGGAACCACACCCTCGGTCCACGTCCCGCGGGATCGATGATCGACTCCGGAATATCCCCGGCACCGGCCGGCAACTCTGCCTCGGGCACCCCCACCGCCGCCCAGTAAGCACGCCATGTGGCGTGCCCGCCCGGCGGAGGCTCAGGCACGTAGCCCAGGGCCTCGGCCCAGAAAGTCACCATTCTCTGCGGATCGGAGCAGTCGATCGTCAGCTGCACTGTCATCTCCATGCTCGGAGCATCCCAGGCAGGTCTGACAGACGATCCACGTTCGCAACAGGCCTAGTGCCGCATCAGGCCACGTTCGCCCTCTTCACGACCTCGCGGCTGGCGTGGTCGGTGCCGTCAAGGGTGAAGTAGCGCAGGGCGGTGAACTGGGCCTCGATGCGGTTGAGTCAGGAGGAGTTGGTCGGGGTGTAGGCGATCTCGACGTTGTTGGCCTCGGCCCAGTCCGCTACCCGGCGACACCGCTTGGTGGTCAGGTGGGGGGAATGGAAGCCCCTATGTTTCGTCAAGCCACAGAAGGAAGTTGCCTGGTGGCTCAGGGCTGGATGTGCCGGTAGGACTCGCGGGCGATGTACCGCTTCAGGCACCGGATGATCTCGCGCTTGGACATGCCCTCGGCGGTGCGTCGCTGCAGGTACTTCTGGGTGCGTTCGTCCCAGCGTATGCGGGTCATCACGATGCGGTAGAGGGCGGCATTGACTTGGCGGTTGCCTCCGCTGTTCAGGCGCCGACGTTGGGTCTTGCCGGAGGACTGCTCGACCGGACTGACGTCGCACAGAGCGGCGAAAGACGCCTCGTCAGTGATCCGATCCGGGTTCTCACCTGCGGTGATGAGGAAGACCGCGGCGCTGTCGGGCCCGACGCCGACCAGGTCCAGCATCGACGCCGGCGTGACGTCGGCCGGCGCGATGCCCTGATGGGTCAGCAGGGTGCACATGTCGAGCACCGCCTCCCAGTGGTGCTTGAGCCGCAACTCCTGTGCGGCGATGTGCTCCTCGAAGCTGATCAGCAGCGGGTCGTTCTGCGCGGAGATGAACAGGGACGTGAGGTTGTTCAGCTGGTTCTGCCGGGAGAGGCGAGCATCTCCGCTGTCGCTGCGGATTCGAGGCCGTCCGCAGCCCCCCCTGCCAGCACCGCGACTTCAGCCTCAGTCGCCTTCTCCCACGCCACCCGCAGCAGCCACAGCGTCCGGAACCACCGCAGCAGGCCGTACCTGTAGCTGCGTACGTACGGGCAGCGGACTGCAGTCGTTCAGCGCCAGGTTCCGCAGGTAGGCGGTAGCCGCCTCGATCTCGTCGTCGTACGCGTTCACGACGACGGATCAGATCGCCGCGCACCGTATGTGAAGATGACCATCGAGAGGGTAGGAGGGCGGCGCCGACGGCAGGACCCTGTCGAACGCGTAGCCGCTCTTCTGCGCGACACGGCAGGATGCCAGGTTGCCCACCTGATGGAGCAGTTCGAGGCGTTCCAGGCCATTGGCCCGGAAGGTATCGAACGACCAGGCACTGAGAATCTCCAGGGCGCGAGGAGCCACGCCCCGCCCACGAGCTCGGGCTGCCGTCCAGTAGCCGACCTCTGCAGAGGGCTTGCCGGATGCGACTTCCTTGAGCACGACGTTGCCGACCAACTGCGGTGGTGCCCCGTCAGTTGCCCTTTCAAGGACGGCGAAGCCGAACCGGTCGCCCGCTGCCCAGCCCCGCCCCTGTGCGCGCACCCATCGCAGTCCGTCAGCCTCACTCTCCACCGGAGAGTTCGTCCAACGACGCAGATCGTGATCCTGGTACACCTCGACCAGCGAGGCGGCGTCTTCCACGCATCAGGGGCGAAGGACGAGAGCGGGAGCGGTCGGCGTCGCGGGGGCCGTGAAGGTGACTGGGGCGTTCATTGGCCGATCGTATGCGGCAGAGCTTGCACTTGAGGTCGATGGTGGCTGGTCCACGCTGCTTGGCGGCTGCCCCCTCATCGCTGGATCCGGGCACGCAGAGCGCGGACGTGGGGTTGTCGGGCAGCTCCGGAGCCATCGAGCGCATGATCCCCGCGAAGTCCGCATCGACTCCTGTGCCGCCGAAGGTGGCATCGAGGAAGTCGTCGACCAGCCGCCTCTTTCAGGGGTGGCACCGCGTTTCGCCACGGCGGTCAGAACCGCACGCTGAAGTCGCAGGATCCGGATCTGTACGTCCAGAGCCTCGGCACGTGCCGCGTCAACCTCAGGTAGTGCCATCTCCCGGTCCATGACCTTCCGGATTGCTGTGAGAGCCAGTCCCAGGTCATGCAGGGTCCGCACGAGGTCCAGGCGGGCGACGGCGTCGTCGCCGTAGAGGCGGTGGCCGACCGGGCTGCGGTCAGCAGGCGAGACGATCCCGCAATCGGAACAGAACCGAATGGTCTTGACCGTGGCACCGGTCCGCCGGGCCAGCTCACCGATCGGGTACAGCGTGTCGCCGTTCATGCGCCTACCTTCGAGTCTCCCCCTACTGGAGATGCAAGCTCACGTCAGCAGCAGCCGGAGCTACTCACAAACTTCCTCGGCTGCTACCAGTTCAACATCGCCGCCAGCGGGCCCGGCCCCGCGGACTGCGCCCGCTGCGTAACCCGGACCCACCTGAAGATTCCGACGATGAGGGATGGGAGGCGGTATGCGTCGCCCTCCATGACTACGGACGCCACATGAGTGCCGACTTTGGCGTCTTCAGCCAGGACGCTGTGGTCTGACCGCGGTGAGTGCTGGTACCGCCGTCGGCTCGGGCGATTCGGCTATGCCAGAGCGGCCTTGCGAACTCAGCGAGGCCAAAAGGCGAGGGCCAGTGACTGGTGACCTGTTTGAATGCCCGCGTGACCCCTGACATCCTTTTTCTTCGCGTCTTCTGCGACCCGAACGGCGACCACGGCAATGTCCTGGGCGTGGTGCGCGATGGCCGCGCCTTCCCCGACGAGAAGTCCAGACAGGCTCTTGCCCGGCAACTGGGGCTCAGCGAGACCGTGTTCATCGACGATGTACATCGCGGCGTCGTGGACATCTATACGCCAGGGGTGCGGCTCCCGTTCGCCGGATACCCCCTCGTCGGCGTGGCCTGGCTCCTCGGCCTGGAGAGGCTGGAACTCCCGGTGGGGAGCATCCCTGTCCGCCAGGCCGAGGGCTTCACGTGGATCAGAGCACGAGCGGAATGGGTTCCGCCGCGCACACTGCGGCAATACGGCAGCACACAGGAGGTCGACGCGCTGGCGGTGCCGGAACCGGGCGAGTGGGTGTACGCCTGGGCCTGGCACGACGAGGCCGCCGGCCGAGTCCGGGCCCGGGGATTCCCGGGCCGTGACGATGGCATCGACGAGGATGAAGCCACCGGCGCGGCAGCTCTTCTGCTCGCTGACCGGTTGGGGCGGGCTGTCGCGGTCACCCAGGGCAGCGGGTCGGAGATCATGGCAGCCCCCGGCCCTGACGGGACGACTGATATCGGCGGACGGGTCTGCGCCATGGAGAATCCCGCGTGCTGAGCCGCAGCGCCATGGCCGCGGCGCTTGGCCGCGCCCGGTTATCAACGTCACCGACGTGAATCAAAACCGTCTGCTCGAAGCGTTGCGACGGGAATCCGAGGACCTCACTGATGCCGTGTCAGGGCTGTCTGAGACCGGTCGACCTGGCTGATGCACTCGGACGCGAGCCCTGGCTGACCTCGTCGGCTGGTGACGCCGTGTTGGAGTTGCTTCTGGGTGCAGAGCAGACTGCGGCTGCCGGCCGTCGAGGCGGCCCGTTTTCCCGCAGGCGCGTCGTCGGGCGGATCGCACGTCGCTGCTGGAACAGGACGGACTGCCGCAGGAGGGCAGTGACTGCCGGACCGGGGTAGCCGGGCAGGGGTAGCGTTCCAGTATGACGTCAGGACCGCCCCGCTTTCCGCCGTATCCGATCCGTGGTGTGCGTGTGCTGCATCAAAGGCACAACTGCGCGCCGCACTTCGCGGAGATCACCGTGGATTTCGAGCCCGCGGCCGAGGGCTTCGCCTTCGAGGTGGTCGAGGGGCTGACGGTGGAGTACGAACCCGCTGAGGATCTGCCGCGCTTCTTCGCGGCGGCCGCCGCAGGGATCGAGGAGCAATTGGGCCTGCCCGAGCACGGCGTCGTGGCCGCCACCCGGGTGGTACTGCGGCAGGCCCGGGCCGACACGTTCGGCTCCCACGAACGGGCGTTCAAAGTCGCAGGCTATCTCGCCGCCCGCGAGGCTTTGGAGATTTCGGGAGTACCGCGCCTCTGATCGGGGTTCCCAACCGCGCGTCTCCCACAACGGCTTTTCCCCATGCGTCAGCTCTCAACCGCCGCCACACTGCCTGTGTATCGTCGTCCCACTCGCGCTGCACGCACTTGCCCAGAGCCGACGCGTGCCCGGCGTCCTCGAACCCCACCCAGAGGCCTACGCCGGTGCCGCGGAGTCAGGTCCGAGGATGCTGGGGGTGCGCGGTGCCGCCGTCGGCCACCATCGCCAGGGCAATCCGGCGGCCGGTCTCCCGCCACACATCGTCGGGGAGCTTCGGCAGCACGTCGTCCCAGAGGGGAAGGCAGGTGCCGCGCATCTGCATCAGCTTCTCCACGGTCAGACGGATCACGGTGCCCTCGATGATGGGCAACGGCCCGTCGTGGTCCATCCACGCGGCCCGGCGGGTCAGCCGCGGATACAGCCGGTCCCACGCTTGCGCGATTGCCTTGCCGTAGAGGCGGGTGTCCGTCCTCGTCGCGGCCTGCTCGGGGCCCCAGGTGGCGGGGTCGCCGATGATGAACTCGCCGCCGTGCTTGGGCGGTCGGCCACCCTTTTGGACCTGGGCGGTGGTGACGGCGGCGACATCGGCGCCGGGCTCCAGGCGAACCGCATCCAGCACCGCGGTCCAGGAGGTCCGGCCAGTCTCCAACACGGCCACGATCGAGTATGGCCAGCCGGGCATCATCTAGTGCTTGGCGTCGCCGGGCCGTAGGTACGGCAGAAGGAGCGGTCCGGGCAGGCCGCGGCGTCCGGACGCAGCCACGGCGAGACGTCCACAGCCAGGACCAGGCGGCCGTCCGCCGCCCGGGGCAGCGGCAACCCCGCCAGGGCCCGGCGGAGCCGACCGACATCGATCCGCCCCTGATTGAACCCACCGCAGAGAGCTCCGTGACCGCGGCGGTGTTCCGGATCGAGCGCGAGGTCGGCCAGCGACCAGACCGGCCCGTCCGTGCACAGCATCGCGTCCGTCAACTCGAACAGCGCATCGCCCCGCGCAGTCAGGCACGCGTACAACTCCGTCCGGAAGCGTGGCCCTTCCGCGAACGCATCCCGCAGGACACGCTGATCCCCCACACTCATGGCTACGGCCTTCGCGCTGATCCCATGCCTTGCGACGAAGCACAGGATCAGCCGAAGACCGCCTACACGTCTGCTGAACTGCGGAAACTTGATCAAGTTCGAGATTTGTTCAAGACTGGACTTTAAGAAACAAGCTTAAAGGAAAACTCGGCAAGCAAGATCAATCTCGGGATGCTCCCGTAGCTCCGGGCCCCTAGCCGGAGCTGGGAGCCGGTGAGGACACCGTCATCGCGGTGAGGACCGCGCTGCACAGACTGTGGGCGACTTCCGAGGTCGCCCGCGTCCGGCGCTGCCTCGGTCAGCCGGGCGTGCGGGCACGGGTGCACGCCGACAGCCTCCGCCCCAGACCAGCCAGCCGTGGCGGAGGCTGGGCAAGCCTGCCCGCAAGGGAGGCTTGCCCAGGGGTCGGGAGGCTTGCTCGTCGGCTCATCCCATCCAGAGCATGCTGTGGTTGCTGGTCGACTTGTGCAGAGCTGGCTCGGTGGGCTGTGCCGGCCATACCTGAATCAGGTACTCCTCTACCGGATCGCCGTCGTCGCGAGGGTCGCCGTCGTCGCGGTGCCTACCGTGAACGCGGATGCGGTAGTCGCCGGGGCTGGGCAGTGTCAGGGCGGTGTCCTCGCTCTCGCCGGCTGTCGTGGTGCCGAAGTCCATTAGGGTCGACGGCCAGTGCACGGACAGTTCCGCGGCATCCTGCCAGTCGTCGGCTTCCAGAGGGGGTGGGCAGTCCCACAGTTCGGCGGTCACGTCCACCTGGCCGATCTCCTGGCCGCACAAGATTCTGGCGGCGCCGCCTGCGGAAGCAGCGTCCAGGAGGCCGTTGGCCGTCCAGTCCGGCTCGAACTCCGCGACCAGGCTTTCGTCGACCAGGTCGATCGTGGACGCGTCGATGCTGACCTGCGGGTTGCTGGAGCGCTGTATCAGTTGGGCCATGGAGTTCGGGAGTCCTTCCTCACCGTGAGCAGAAGGGACGGGGCAAGCCCATGATGCGGCTCACACCGCCTGGGTGCAGCCTGCCCTTAACACCGTCCAGCACAAGGGGATGTCATTGGCGATCTCCGGAGGTCGTGGGCCGGCCCCTCGGGGAGTGCCCCGTCCGGCCACCCGTGCTGACGGCATCGTCATCGTCGTGTGTCGTCGCACAGGGCGTGGTCGACGAGCGTGCGGGTGGCGGCGTTGAGGGAGACCGGGTCGGGGCGGCTTCCGGTACTGGTGATCGACACGGCGACGGAGCGACTGCCGTCCGGGGTGACACCGGTGCGGGTGTAGGAGCCGAACCCGTCGCCTTCGTGGTGCCAGTAGCCGCCGCCGCAGGACAGGGAGACCCACCGCAGCCCGAGTCCGTATCCGCCCTGCGGCCACTCGGCCAGGTCCTCGGCGTCGCCGGTCCGGGCCACGGTGCGCTGCATCTGGGCCAGTTGGGCGGGCGGCAGCAGCCGACCGGTGACCAGGGCGCGGAAGAAGGCGTTCAGGTCCGCGGTGGTACTCACGACGGCCGAGTCGGCGGTGTGCTGGAGGCTCTGCTCGGTCACGTCTACCCGCGCTCCCTGGGGGGTGCGCAGGTGAACGCGCGCGTGGGGGCCGGGCAGGTACGGGTTCGTGCCCGCGACGTAGGTGTGCCGAAGCCCGAGCGGGGCGATGATGCGGTGCTCGACCTGCTCCCGCCAGCCGAGCCCGCCTGCCTTCTCAATGACCATCGCGGCAAGGAGGTAGTTGGTGTTGGAGTACGCCCAGCGGGGGCGCTTGGGGTCGGGCGTGAACAGCGGCCGGTGCCGCATCGCGACCGCCACCCACTGCTGGGGCGGGGTCGCGTCGTAGCGGTGCTTGTCGAAGTCCTCGGTGAGGGCACGGGCCAGCTCCGGATCGTCCACGTAGTCGAACACGCCGCTGGTCTGCTGCAGCAGATCCCGAACCGTGATCTTCGACCCGTCGTTGCCGTTGCCCGACACGACCCCAGGCAGCCACTTCTCGACCGTGTCCTCCAGCGACAGCCTGCCATCTGCGACCAGTTGCAGCGCGACGACGGCAGTGAACGCCTTGGTCGTACTCGCCACACGGAACTGGGCGTCCCACGGCACCTGCCTACCGCTGCCGGACCGGGCGTGCAGGGCACCGTGGCCGGTGTCCACCTCGGCCAGGACACTCACGTCCCCACCCGCCGCCCGCACCGCACGTACGTCCGCCTCGAGCGCGCTGCGGCTGTAGCGGCCGCGCTCGCTCACGCCCGAACCGGCGGCGCTCACGTGAGGCACTGCCGCGACCGCCGCCGCGACCGCGGCGGCGGCCAGGGCCACAGCACCCACCCGGCCCGCCCTCGCCCACCGGCCCGCTCGCCCGTACGCGCGCATCGTCCACCCTCCTGCTCCCCAGGCCCCCTGTATGGGTCGGCCACCTCTGTCAGGGAGGTCTGTCCCCCTGTCCCCTGTCGCCTCCAATCCAATCGGTGTACGGCGTGGTGGACCATGGGCTCAACCCCCCAGTGCCTGGTGGGGATATCCCCCCAGCCGCTCCCAACGGCTGTCACGTAAATGATCTCCAGGCTGGGTGAGGCACGGCAGCCCGCCCGGGCTGTACGGTCTCCGGCGGGAGTTGGCGCCGCCCGGGTTTCTGGATCGGGCGCCGGTCCTTCACCCGATCCATCGGTCCGCGTCTCCTGCCTACCGCGAGCCTGTCTCCTTGACTTGGTACAGCTCGGGCACGGAGACCTTGATCGGCTCTTGCGTTGTCCGTGCGATCACGACGACCACGGGTTCGTTCGGGTCGGGATTCTCCTCGCGATGCGGAACGAACGGAGGGACAAGCAGGAAGTCGCCAGGACCGGCGGATATCCGTACCTCCTGTGTCCCGTCGTGGAAGACGAACACGGGGTGACCGCTGACCACGTAGATCCCCGCCTCCGACTCGCCGTGATGGTGGTTGTCCGTCGCGCTCAACGGCGGATTCTCCACCAGGCCCATCCAGAGCTTCTTCGAGCCGACGGTGCCGCCGCTGATGGCGGCATGGCCATCCAACTCGCCGGCTCGAACGAGGTGGACACGGTTGCCCAGTGGCCCGTTGCCGTCGGCGCCCAGTGTGGATCCAACGCCTTCGTGGGTGGTCATCGTGTGGCCTCCTGATTGTTGTCGACGACCTTTGGTCGAGCATCAGGCTGCGACCACCGCGCCGGGACTACAACCTTTGTTGCTGTAACGGCAACGCGTGGCGCCGGGGCAGGGCTGCCGGCCGAGTACGAGTCGGCCGACGCGGGGTGACCTTGGCTGGAGGCCCCGGCCGAGGTCACCCCGGTGGCGGTTACTGCAGCTCGCCGTCGTAGTCCGGCAGCTTGAACGTCCGCTCCGAGTGTCCGCCCATCAGGTCGGTGGACCGGTTGCCGACGTTCGCGACGATCGTGTAGCCCTCGTCCTCGATCGAGATCCGGCAGTTGGTCTTCATCTCCTCCTTGGAGGAGTCGTCGCCCGGCTGACGCATACACAGCCCGTCAACCGGGAACCCGGCGTGGTCCAGCTGCCCCAGCGTCGCCTCCCGTCCGGACTCGCGGCGATTGGTCACGAACCAGACGTCGGCCCCGTTGTCCCGCGCGAAACGTGCCAGGTCGAGCGTGGCCTCGATGGGCTCGCCCTCGTCGTAATCGGTCGCGAGCGAGGTGTTGTCGATGTCCAGCACGATCGCCGTCTTCTCACCCTCGGCGGGCAGCCGCTGGTCGAGGTAGTCGCGCGCGGGCGCCACAGCCGCCTGCACATCCGCCAGCCACTGCGCCTTACTGGGCAGCGCGGTGGCAGAACCGGCGGCGAGGAGAAGGGCGGTGACGGTCACGGAGACGGTGGTGATGCCGCGCCGTGCGGTACGCGAAGTGCGCAGATTCGTCCTCATGCTGCGATCCGTTTCTGTGTGGGGGATGGCCAGTTCGCCAATAGCCCACCGAAGGTTGCTGTCCTCCGCGTTACCGAATTGCGTACATCAAGTGAGATGTCGACCCGTGGTGAGCGACTGGGTGAGCAGACCTGAACGGGCCATGGGGTGTACGCGGTTCGGCATGGGTGCGAGGCAGCAGCGGTGTTCTGTCGGGCTTGGGCGCCGGGCCGGGTCCGGTGTCCGGGGTGGCGGGGATGGTGAGTTCAGGACTCGTCTGCAAACGGTGCCGTGGCTCACATGCTGAGGTCTGCCTGGCGCAGGAGGCGCGGTGTACGACGCGCTTGGCCGGGTTGAGAGGGTTCGGCGCTCTGACGACGTAGCCGTAGTCGCGTACGACTTCGCCGTCCGTGACGTCGCCCGTGTAGGCGGTGTCCTCCCAGGTGATCGCTCGCCCGTGCAGGCGGAAGGGCAGCGCCTCCGTCATGGCCTCCAGGATGCGGTGAGCGGCCTCGTTGTTCTTCGGTCCGCCCAAGATGAGCAGGTCGTGCTCCATTTCGTGCCCCGGAAGGTGTGCCGACAGGCGGACCTTTTCCAGGTCGAGGTCCCGGTAGGCGTGGGTGAGGGAAGGGATGAGCACGGACAGCGCGCGGACCTGTCCCAGGCCGGCCACGGGCCGCTGGTAGCGGCCCGTGTCGATGTGGGAGGTGCCCAGGACGAGGTGGAGCCTGACCTCCGCTGTACGGCCGGGGTTAGAACGTCGGCATCCGGGGCCGGATCCGGGACAGGTCCTGGCCCGCCAGGTCCGGGCGGGCGGTGAGTTCGGCGTGGACCGCTTGCAGCAGCGGAAGCGGGGCGTGGGCGGTGGCCAGGGCCACGTCCTTGGCGGCCAGGGCCACCGGGAAGTAGGAGCCGTCGGCGAAAGTACGGGCAACCGCTCCCGATAGCGGGCCCTTGGCCAGTTCACCGCGGATCAGGTCCGCGGGCAGTCCGAGAGCCTGTCCCAGCCTGAGGGTCTCGGCCACCAGGGCCACTCCGCCGATCACCGCGTTGATCAGGACGAGTTTCAGGGCGGCGCCGGAGCCGGGCTCGCCGCACTCGGTGACGTCCCCGAGCCGGCCGAGGATCGTGCGCACCGGCCCCGGCAACGGCCCGCCGGCCAGCACCCACAGTTCCCCCGCGGCGGCCCGGTCCACGCTGCCCATCACCGGCGCATCGGTCAACGTCACCCCGTCCGGGAGGCGGGCGGCGAGCTCCCGCACGGTGTCCGGGCCCACCGTCGAGGTGTCGATCCAGTGGGTTCCCGGCCGCAGGGCCGGGAACACGGCCTCGGCCACGGCGTTCGCGGCGGCGGGGTCGGCGAGCATCGTGACGACGACGTCGGCATCGCCGACGGCCTCGGCGGGGCTGGCGGCGAGCCGGGCACCCGCCGAGACGAGCGGGGCGGCCTTGTGAGCCGTGCGGTTCCAGACGGTCAGCGGGTGTCCGGCGGCGTGCAGGCGACGGGCCATCGGCGCGCCCATGCTGCCGAGGCCGAGGAATGCGATCTTCTCCATGCCCTCGACGTTAGGCAGACCCAGCCCATGCGACAAGCGAATGTCTAGCATGGCTCACATGCCTGCTTCGCATAGCTTGTACGAGGTCTTCCTGCGCGTCGCCCGCGACGGCTCCTTCACCGCCGCCGCGCACACCCTCGGCTACACCCAATCCGCCGTCTCCCGGCAGATCCACACCCTGGAGGAGGAGTGGGGCACCGCCTTGTTCGACCGGCTGCCGCGCGGGGTACGGCTGACCGAGGCCGGGCGGGCACTGCTCCCGCACGCCGAGGGCATGCGGGACCGGCTGCGCGCGGCCCGTGCCGAACTGGACGCGCTGCGCTCGCTCGACGACGGCATGCTGCGGATCGGGGCCTTCGCCGCCGCCGACGCGTCGCTGGTTCCGCGCACCATGTCCGCGTTCCGGGGCCGGCATCCGGGCGTCACCGTCGTCCACACCGAAGGCCCGACGGCCAAGCACGTGGGCCTGCTCGCGGAGGGCAGCCTCGACCTGGCCCTGTTGAGCACCCCCGCCGGAGTGCCGCTGTCCGGCCCGGAACTGCACCACCTACTGGACGAGCCCATGTACGTGGCCCTCCCCCGGGCCCACCGTTTCGCGGGCCGTCCGGCCCTGCGGCTTTCCGAACTCGCGGACGAGGACTGGATCGAGGGCGACGTGCGCCCGGAACAGACCCTGCTGGCGCCCGCTCTGGCCTCCGGGTTCCGGCCGCGCGTGGCCTTCCGGGTCAACGATTGGACGGCGAAGCAGGGGTTCGTCGCCGCGGGCCTGGGCATCACCGTGCTGCCGGCGCTGGCAGCGTGGGCGGTCCGGCCCGACATCGCCCTGGTGCCCGTGGACCGGGCGGACCTGCCCTGCCGGAAGGTGTTCGCGGGCACGCCCCGCGGGCTCGGCCACTCGCCCGCGGTCGCCGCCTTCCTCGCCCTGCTCCGTACCACCGTCGAGCAACTGGCGCCCGGGGCCCGGTGCGGAACGCCCTAGACTGTGCTTCGCCTCGGCCTCCAGGGGGAGCAACTATGCGCATGCGCAACGGTGTTGTCGCTATGGCCGTCGGCCTGGTGATGGCGGCAACGCTCACGGGGGCGACCACCGCCCCGCGCGGCACGGCCACCCGCGCCACGGCCTGGGGCGGCGCGCGGCCTTGTTCGCCGTACGTGTCCATCCAGCGTTTCTCCGACGCGCTGGACAAGACCGAGTTCCACGGCTCCTACGTCGGCAATCTCTCCGCGCTCGTCGCCGAGGACGGCGGCCGCGTCGCCGCGCTCTCCGACCGGTCCGAGCTGTTCACCCTGGGCCGTGGGCACCGCCCCGAGAGTGTGGTGCCGCTCGCCGACGAGAAGGGGGGCCGGCTCGACTCCGAGGGGCTGGTCGCCTTCCGCGGCGGAACCTATCTGGTCAGCTCCGAGACCGAGCCGTCCGTACGCCGCTACGACCGCGACGGCACGCTCATGGAGCGCCTGCCCGTGCCGGACGAGTTGCTCCTGGCCCCCGACGGCAGGGGCCGGGTGAACGAGACGTTCGAAGGGCTGACCCTGAGCGCCGACGGCCGCACGCTGATCGCCGCCATGGAGGGCCCCCTGATCGACGAGCCCACCGACGAGCAGGGGCGCGAGGTCGTCCGCTTCCAGACCTGGCGGCAAGACAGCGGCGGGAGCTTCGCGCTGGGGCGGCAGTACCGCTACCCGGTCGACAAGGGCCTGAAGGTCCCCGAGCTCTCCTCTCTCAAGGACGGGCGGCTGCTGGTGCTGGAGCGCGGCTACACGGCGGGCGAGGGCAACACCATCCGCCTCTACCTCGCTGACCCCGGGCACGCGTCCGCCACCCGCCCCATGCCCAAGGCGCTCCTCGCCGACCTCGGCTCGTGCCCGTCGCTCGGCGCGACGCATCCCCAGCCCGGCGCCAACCCTCTGCTCGACAACGTCGAGGGAATCGCCGTCGTGGGCCGCGCGCCGGGCGGCCGTCTGCGGCTGCTGCTCGTCAGTGACGACAACCACAGCCCCAAGCAGGTCACCCGGCTGTACGAACTCTCCGCCCGACTCCCCCGGTGACACCGTTCTCACCGGCACCTCACTCGCGCCGTCGCTACGGTTCGACGACCATCACCACGTCACGCTGAACGACGCGCGGACGGTCCGCCCACACAGACAGCACCCATGTGCCGGGGCCGGCTGTGAGGCTGCCGCGGCGCTCGTCCCGGCCGACGCCGGAGAGCAAGGTCGAGCTCTCCGGTGCGGTCGTGCCGTCCGGGTGGAGCGATGCCCGCACGGTCCGGCCTCGCTCCACCCCGGTCGCCACGACCTCGAACGGCTCACCGGCCACCGCGAACTCCGGTGCCACAAGGCCGAATTCGTCGTCGGCCGCGAGCGTGTCGCGGGACGTCTTGCTGTTGTAGGCGGAGTCGAGCTGATGCCCGAACGCCTCGCGGCTGATGAGGGAACCGTGCCGGTGGCCGTTCCAGACCGCTTCGTCCGTGCTGCGCAGCGCCCAGGCCGCGTACGCCGACTCCGCGGGAACCGTGCCGTCCCCCGTCCACGGTTCCACGTCGTCCAGGGCGTACAGGAAGTCCAGTCTCTGTCCCGGGGAGACGACCACGCCGTGCACGGTGGGGTGGGCGCGGCCGCCGAGGCACCGCACCTGGTAGGGAAGGCCGCGATCGGGGCTCTCGCGCAGGTTCTTCAAAGCGGCGGCCTCGAATGTGTCGTGGAAGTCGAACACGTCCTCCAGCGTCGCGGTGGGAATGCCCACGTCGATGTCGGTCAGCTGCTCGTAGTAGCCCTCGGGGTACTCGGGCCGGCGGACCGCCTCGTACACCGGGAGGAGCTGGCCCATCGACGGAAAGGTGCGGCACAGGTCCGCGAGCCGTTCGTTGACGCCTCCGGCCATGGCCGCCGCGGTACGTCCCAGCAGGCCCTTCCCCACGCCGTGTCCGGTCAGGAACCGGATGGCCTTGGCCGCCCCCCGGTGCGGCGTTCCGACCGTCACCAACGTACGGGCCGTGTCACGACCGCCGAGGCATTCCAGGTAGTACCGGGCGACCAGGCCGCCCATGGAGTGGCAGATGAGGACGACCTCGGGATCGTCCTCGGCCTTCGGGTAGTGGCTTCTGAACTCTTCCCTCCATCGCCCGAGTTCGCGCTCGACGCGGACCTTGAGGTCTTTCGCGGTGATCCGGTTGGACAACCTCCAGTCGTACGGGAACACGACGAACTGCTCCGGGCGCACTCCGGTGAGCAGGTCTGTGACGTCCGGGTATCCGTGGTGCATCAGGAGTCCGGGCACGCCGGTCGGACGCGTGACCAGTTCCCGGGCCTCGACCGCGAAGGGTTCCTCGGGGCGTTCGTCACCGATGCCGTCGGGCAGACGCAGCCGCGTGAACAGCCTCTGCGGCGGCACCGCTCCCAGGAGTGCCCGCAGCGACGGGTTCCACAGGTCCTTGCCGTCCCGGCTCAGGCGGGTTCCCGTGATCCCCGGCACGAAGACCACCAGGTCATGCTTCAAAAGATTCCTCCTTGATTCCTCTCGTTGCCCCGTCCCGGCGGCCGGCCCGGCATACGGGCGGTCACCATCCCGCCCGGGGGCGCCCGGTGCGGCCGGGGGTGCGACTGGGACTGAGAACATCCGCGCTGATCAGGATCTGGTCGCAGCGCCGACGGCCCTGGAGCGTCAGCGTGACGCCACGGCCCTCCTGGTACAGGGCTCCGGCCGCCTCGACGTCCAGGCCTCGCCACGGCACCGCGGCGCCTCTCAGCGCGCGCCGTGTGGTCGCGTCGAACACCGACAGCGTCCTTTCCCCTCCGCACACGACCAGGAGGGGCCGCTGAGGGCTCCCTGTGAAGACGAGTGCCGAGGGAGCCCCTGCGTCGTACGGCACCCGGTGTGTGGCCCAGCGTCCGCCCTTGTAGCGGGCCAGGTGGATCAGGTCCTCCTCTCCCCAGGCCAGCAACGGAATCGACGCGCGCATCACATGGTGTTCTCCCAGCGTCATCATCGCGGTGCGCCGTCCCGCGTCCTCGAGGACGGGGAGCAGGTCCCACTCCCCTTTTGCGGTGTCCCACAACCGGAACCCGCGGCCGGTGTCGATGACGGCCAGGGTTCTCCCGTCCGCCATGACCCGCACGCTCAGCGTGTGGGCCAGCGCGTCGACCTCGTCCTGTACCCGCCATCGGCCGTGGTGGAGGCGCCAGCGCCGCACATGACGGCTGTCCGGGACGAAGAGGCTCGGCACACCGTCGTGCTCCACGACCAGGCCGAGCCCGCGGGCGATCTCGCCGGTGTCTCCCTGGAGGCGGATGTCCTGTGGCGGCGCGGCGTCCCTCAGGTCGGGCGGCAGCGACCAGACGCGCACGGTCCGGTCGAAGGCGGACGCGATGAGCCAGCGGCCCTCGTGCCACACCGCTCGCACCGCGGTGACCGGGGAGTCGTGGTGCAGCGGGGCCGGCTCGGTACTCATCGGCCCTGGGGACCCGGCACCCGCCGTGCCTGGATATCCGGCCACGACTACGTCACCCGTGACCCGGCACAGCAACGCGGGGCCGCCCTCGGGGGCGGCCGCCGGCTCCACCATGAGCCGGTCCGTGTAGCTGCGGTCCAGGCCGTGGGGGCGGGCCGCGGCAGTCGCCGCGGCCACGTCCAGGATCCGTACCTGGGGGCCGTCCGAGACCGCGATCCGTCCGGTGCCGCGCGGGTCGCAGGCCAGCGCCTCCGGGTCGCGGTGCCCATGGACCGGGAAGGCACACAGACGCCGCTCTCCCCGGATGTCGTGCACGGATACCACGCTCCCCTGGTGCAGTACGAGCAGTGGCCGGGCGCCCCAGTACCCCAGCGCCACTCCGCGCGCATCGCGCGAGTCCACGGACAGCACCCGGTCCACGGTCCAGTCGCGCCCCTGCCCGATCCCGTCCGGTCCGAGGCCGGACCCCGGAGTGAGCCGCCAGACGTCGGCGGTGTGTCCGTCGGCTCGGGCCAGCCACGCGCATCGGGCACGCGGGCCGTCCTCCGGTCGTGCCGGCTCCGCGAGGGCGGCGATGGCCCGTACGGGCCGCTGTCCGGCATGGGCCAGCAGCTGGTGGGGGCCGAGCATCCGTTCGCCGCGGGCCGCCGGATACACCTCGTGCACATGGGTCTCGGCGCCCGCGGACACCAGGAAGTACCGCGCGCCCAGTGAGAGCAGGGCCAGCCGGTCGGCGGGAATCCCGAGGATGCCCGCCAGGCCGGCTTCCGACGCGCTCTTGTCCGTGGACCAACGCCAGGCCCACACGCGCTGCCCGTCGGCGGCCATCGCGAGGAAGCGGCTCCCGCACTCCGCGGCAGTGAGCGCCTTGGGGGCACCTCCCCAGTCGAAGACCTTCGCGGGCAACGTCGACGCGTCGTCCCACAGGAGCACGCGCTGGCCGTTGCCGGCGACGGTGACCCGCCGGGCGCCCGCCGCCGCGCTCGTGACCTGTCTGAGAGACCTGCGGCGGTCCGGTGCACGACGTGTCAGCCGCTGCTTGCCGGTCTCCGGGTCGTGCACGGCGACCGCGCCGAGGACCCCGACCGACAGTGCCGTGTCGGCGGATGTACCGGACCAGTGCAGCGCCCGAGCGCCGCCGCGGGCTGCCGGCCACCGCAGATCGAGCGGTGCCGGGCCGGCGTCCGTCCACAGCTCCGTCCACGGGAGCGCCGCGAAGCCCGGAGTGGTCAGTTTCCGGTACGCGCCGTCACGGTGGCTGACGAAGGCCGCACTGCGCAGCAGCGCACGGCGCGTTACCGGGTCGGGCCGGGAGCGGAAGCCGTCGGCGACCCGGACGTAGAGTGCCGCCCCCTCGCATTCCCTGACCTGTGTGACGGCGAGGGGCAGCATGACGTCGGGGTCGGTATGGGCCAGGTACTCGGGGTCGTCGAGCAGTTCTCGCAGTTGCTCGGTGCCTGCCTGGGCGGCATGGACGGCGAGGTACGAGCGTGTGTAGTCGTCGGCCCGTGCCCAGTCGCCGCCGCAGTGTGCGCGCAGCGCGTCGTGGACTTCGCGATGTCCTTCCTGCGGTGTCATCCCGAGCCGTTGGAGGATGTGGGCTCCGTATCCGGCGTGCGCGAGCCGGTACGTTCCGCAGTCGACGGTGACCAGGCTGCCCTCGGCCAGGGCCAGGAGGTCGCCTGCGTGGTCTCGGGTGAGTTGCCCGTGCTGCTTGAGCAGGGCGTTGGCCATGGCCGCCACAAGGGTGAGATCGCGGAGCCCGCCGCCGTGCGCCAGGGCGAGCGGGGCGAGGATGCCGGCGGCGGGCCTGGCGCCGTCCCCTTCCAGGTGAGTGATCTCCCTGCGCACCCACGTCTCAAGTCCGGCGCCGGCCTGCCGGAGTTCGGCCTCCAGATCGCTCGGCGTCAGCAGCCGTCGCCCGCGGACCAGTTGTCCGGTGATCAGGCGGGCGACGAGGAAGAGCCCGTCGCTGGCTTCCGCGGTGATCTCGGCGGCCTCGCGGCGCAGGAGCGCCTGCCGCTCGCCCGCGTACCGTGATCCGCGGGAGCCGAGAACGGCTTCCGCCATCGATGCGATGTCCCGCTCGGTGTCGTCGTCCTCGTCGAGGGCCAGCGGAGTCGTTGTCCGGTCGAGGACGTCGAGCAGGCTCTCGGCGGGCGCTGGCTCGGCCAGCTGACGCCTGGGGCGCGGGCGCGTCCCCACGACCACCTTGACTCCGGGGGTGTCGGCGAGCCGGTTGAGCAGCTGCCGGGCGATCTCGTGGGCCTGTCCGGGCATTGCTTCGTCAAGCCCGTCGAAGACCAGGTTGAGCGCTCCCACCTTCTGCGCCAGGTCGCCCACGGCCGCGGCGCAGCTGTCGGCGTCGCACGTCGTGGGGGGCTTGCGCGGCATCGCCTCGAAGGCGCCCAACGCGTCCCACACGGCGTCGATCACCGCGCTGAGGGACCGGTCGCGGCAGGTGACGAGGGCATGGATCGTGCCGGGTCGCGGACAGATCTGCGGCGGTGGCTGCGGGTCGAGGCGCTGTCTGCGGCGTGCCACGGACAGCAGGCCGAGCATGCCGAGCAGCGCGGTCTTGCCCGACCCGCCGGGCCCCGTGACCACCTGCATGCCGTGAGCCACCGTGTCCAGCCAGCGCACCAGTCGGCTCAGCGCCGCATGACGCCCCGTGAACTCCCTTTCGAGAACGCCCCCTTCCTGGAGCAGGAAGGGCGACTCCTCGGCCCAGGGCAGCGGCGCGTCGTCGGCCAGCACCGCGGGACGCGCCCACCGCCTGCGGCTCCCCCCGTCCTCCTCATCGTCGAAGTACGGGTTGTGCAGGAAGTTGTTGGGCAGCGGCCGGACCGTCTCGAAGCCCGGCCGTTCGTCCTTCGTCTCCAGCCCTTCCGCGGCGGCCTCCCGGTCGATGGCCTCGACGAGGTAGGGGACGGAGATGTAGAGGGCCGACCTGTGCATCGGCAGGGAGTGATCGGCGACCTCGATGTCCGGTTTGCTCAGCACGTTCGACAGCCATGTCATCCACAGCCCTTCCCGGATGGTCTCTCCCACCCCGGAGGTGCCGATCACGGCGAAGCCGCTCGTGGCCCTCTCGGTGGCCTCGGCCACCGAGGCGCGGTCTTTGCTCACCGCGCGACTCAGGGCCTGCCGCAGATGTCCGTGCGATGAGCAGGCGTCGACGACGAGCAGCGTGTGCGCCTGGTTCCGGGCCTCGAGAATGCGGTCGACGAGCTCGGTCAGTGCGAAGGAACAGGACGGGTCGAAGTCTCCGCGTGCCCAGCTGTCACGGCATGCGAGGTGGAAGCCGCCCCCGGCGTCGACTCCGTGGCCGGTCCAGTAGAGGATCTTCCGCTCCGCCGCACGATCGAGGAAGTCGTCGAGCCACGCCGAGACCTGTGCGCGTGTCAGTTCCGCGGGCCCGTCCAGCACCTCGCCGAACCCCAGCTGGTTCCTGGCCATGCGTACGAAGCGGGCGCTCTCCGCGCCGATGTGCCGCAGGACCTCGCGGCCATGCAGCTCGGCAGGGTTGTCGTAGGTGTCGACGGCGAGCGCGCCGACAAGACCTGCCGCCCGGAAGGCGTCTCTCCCCCGCTCCCTGGACACTCGCCATCCCCCCCGGATCCGTCTGTTCCCGTCCCCGTCCCCGTTCACTCGATTGTCCCGCTATTGTGGTCAACTTGTCTGCGACCAAGGAGAGTTGATGTCCTATCGGGACAGGTTTTCGATCGTCGGACAGCTGACCGACTGTCACCTCTACGAAGGTGACGGAACACGCCCGATCAAGGAGGAGAACGTCCGCGTCCTCTACACCAACAGGCGGGTGCAGTTCCCGGATGAGCTGGGGCTGTGGCGGCGTGAGATCGAGGACGAGGAGGCCCGCAAGCAGGCGGCGGGAGAGCCGTACCGGTGGAACAACCCGCGTTTCGCCGTGGAGAGCCTGGTGGTCTCCCGCACCCACACCCGCGAGGAACCCCAGGTCACCCTCTCCCTCATCGACGCCGACTACTACGACTTCCTCACCACCTCGCTCAATCTCGGACGCACGCTGAAGAACGGCTCGACGCTGCGCAAGCAGTACCTGGAGGACGCCGACCCTTTGGACGCGCCGCCGTGGATGTTCTGCAGCCTTGGCGTGAACGTGGAGGTGGAGACGGGCAAGGACTCCAGGATGCTGTTCTCCCACCGCAGCGCCAAGGTGGCCGGGCCGAACGCGTCCCGATGGAACTCATCCGCCAACGAAGGACTGGCGGCCAACCACGACCTGCCCGCCTCCGGTGAGATCAGCCTGCACCAGGTCGCCCACCGGGCACTGCGCGAGGAACTGGCGGTACAAACGTCCGACAACGTCGATCTGGAACTGCTCGGCTTCGGCCTCGACCTGCTCAACAACCAGTGGTCGGTGTTCTTCCGCGCCGTCCTGGGCGACCTGGGCGAGGAGGATCTGCGCGCCCGGTGGAGCCACGGCATCGAGGACAAGTGGGAGCACGACAGGTACGCCTTCACCCCGTCCGACCCGGAGTCCGTGCTTTCCTTCATCCACGAGACGCCCATGTGGGCTCCGTGCGCCCCGGCGCTGTTCTATCTGGCACTCGTGCGGGGCGCGGTGCGGGCTCGGAACGACGACCCGGCCGCGCGACTGGTGGTGGAGGAGGCCGAGCGCCGCGTGCTCGACCGTCACCGCCACGGTGACGCCTGACGTCAGAGCGTGGGACGCCTGGTCGTCGCGGAGCGCGGGCAGGGCGGTGGTGAGGGCGCCGAGGCAGTAGGGGCGGCAATCGGACGGATGTTGGCTGTGTCCTGCCACGTATCGCAGTCCGAGGGGCGCGGGGGCGCGATGGGCCGAATGAACCGTGGCGGATCCCCCGAAATAGCGAACTGTCGCATGAGCCGTCCTGCAATAACGCCGGAGCGATGTGCCTGGCCTTCGTATTGCCACATAGGCAGACGACGTTGGAGAACCGCATGCCGAGCTCGCCGCAACCCGCCATTGTGCTGATGGATCACGAACCCTCCCGCAGGAGTGAGCTCGCGGACGCCATCGGAAGGTGGTACGACCAGGACTTCCAGATTCTGCAGATGAGTTCGAAGGCTCCGGCCGGCTCACTGGAGCGTCTGGCCGGTGACGGGGCTCCGATCGCGCTGGTGGCCGGGGTGGGGAAGGGCGACGAGATCGCCCGGGCTCTGGGAGAGGCCGATCTACCGGACGAAACCAGTCGCGTGTCGCTCGTTCCCGGAGCGAAGAAGGCGACCGTGGCCGACGACGGTTCGACCGCGAGCTTCACCGAAGACGGCCTGGAACACCTCCACATCCGCGTCATCGACGGACACATCTATAATTTCTGGAAGCAGTCCTCAAGCGAGGTGAAGAAGAAGTTCAAGGTCGTCGAGATCTCGGGGGCCATTACCTCCAAAGGGGCATTCCGGATCCGGGAGTTCCTGACCGGATCCGGCGTGATCTTCAAATGGCCGGAGAAGTCGACGGGCTCGAAGATCATCGTCAAGATCACGGAGGAGGGTTCCCACCAGCCCGTGACGCTCGAGAATCCGACGCTGGCGAAACTGGCGGGCGAGCTCCAACTGCTGAACTCACCGCCGAAGAAGAGCTGGTACGACGTGGTGATCGTGGGCGGCGGGCCAGCGGGACTTGCAGCAGCCGTGTACGCGGGCGCCGAAGGACTCTCGGTCCTCGTCGTCGAGGACGACGTCCCCGGCGGCCAGGCAGGTACGTCGTCGAAGATCTGGAACTACTTGGGCTTCCCGGAAGGAATCCCCGGCCATCAGCTTGCCCAGACCGCTTTGAAACAGGCCAAGGCGTTCAAGGTGGAATGGCAGCCGCTGTATGTCACGAAGGAGCTGATTCTCGGGACCGGAGGTACTCTCCCTGAGAGCCGGCCGCACGAGGTCGTCCTCGATGACGAGAAGAAAACACATATCAAGGCCGGCGCCGTCATCGTTGCCACCGGCATGGCCTGGCGGCGGCTGAACAAGAAGACCAAGGCCGACGAGCTGCTTGGGTCCGGGGTGTACTACCACGCCCTGATGACCGACGCCGAATACACCAAGGGCAAGCACGTCGCCGTCGTCGGCGGAGGAAACTCCGCAGGACAGGCAGTGGTTCACCTCGCCAATTTCGCCGACAAGATCACCATGATCGTCCGGTCCGACCTCAAGAGCATGTCCAAGTACCTCGTCGACCAGATCAAGGAGCTGAAGAAGGCCGGAAAGGTCGACGAACATCTGAACAGTGAGGTCAAGGAGTGCGAAGCGCAGGACAACAAGCTCAAGACCGTGCACTTCGGCCCGAAGGGGGAAAGCAACCCCGCGGACAAACACGTCGACACCGAATGGCTCTATGTGCTGATTGGCGGGGATCCCAACACGTCATGGCTTGGCAAGAAGCTCCAGCTCGCCTACAACGGCACGATTCTGACGGGACGCCATATCCCTGGCCAGGAGGGGAAAGTCAAGCAGGCGGAACAGGAGGCCCGTAAGCGCGCGCAGAAAGAGAAATGGTCCCCCAAGAAGACCGAGGAGGAGGTGGCCAAGGCCATCGAGGCGGCCAGGGTGCCGTCCACCGGGACCAGCGTCCCCGGAATCTTCGCCGTCGGTGACGTCCAGTACATGGCGCCTCCCCGCGTCGGCGGAGCCCTGGGCCGGGGCGCCGCCTCCATCACGGACCTGTTCGACTACATCAAGCGGGCACCACACCTTTTCCCGACGTACGCCAAGCATGGCCAGCAGAGCTGAGCGGGTGCGAAAGACTGGACGGCCGCCCGGCCGACCGGGCGCCCCGTCTGCCGCACACTGCGCCTGCGCCCGCCACCCACCAGGCCCGGATTCGCGCATGCTCTGCCAGCGCTGCAGCCGGTCCGGACCGCCCTCGACGATCAACGCGCCCGGGAGGTGCCCTACATGGAACCGGCCAGATTCCACTTATGAAGTCATCTCAGCTTTGTCGGTGAGTTGGGCTTCAGGGGCCGGCGGAGTTTTGCGGGTACGTTGGATGGCCAACAGCACGCCGCCGATGAGCAGTGCGATTCCGGCCAGCTCCAACAGCGGCGGCATGCGGCCATCCCACGTGAAGACATAGATCAGTCCGGCAATCACCTGGACAACGGCGAGCTGCCCCGCGATGGAGATCGGCACCAACCCCGAGGACCGGTTCCAGAGTACCGTTCCGACCCATGAGACGAGCACCCCGAGAACCAGACTTCCGATAAGCATAGGGAGCAGCGAGTCCGCTCGGCCGGTGTGTACTTCGCCGGACACGGCGGCGATCGGCAAGGCGACCAATGAAAGTGCCAGCGTGCACACGCCCATGAGCGTGGACCAGGCGGACGACGAGATCTCCGGGTGCTCTCTGAGGAAGTTGGCATTGGCCACCGCGTACCACGTCCACAGGCCGAGCGCCGTCAGCGCCGACGCGATGCCGATCACCCAAGTCGTTCCGTCGTGACCGCTGAGGGCCGTTCCCCAGTCGACCTCCATGAGGTTGACCAGGACCAAACCGACCGTGATGAACCCGAGAGGAACCAGCAGGCGCGAGAACGGAAACTCCTTGCGGACCCAGTTGCCCGTCAGCGCAACGGTCACAGGGAGCGTTCCGATGATCACTGTTGTGATGGGCGCCCCTGCGTGGGTAATCCCTTGCACCAGAAAGAAGTAGTAGCCCAGGTGCCCGGCGAACGCGAACGCCATAGCCGTGAACCATACTCGCCGCCCCAAGCCGCGCATCCCAGTGCCGCGCGTGAAGATCATGATGCCGACCGATACCACTCCGAAGAAGAGGTACCGGCCCAGCGCGAGTGCGACTGCGTCCGAGGCGGGGAACAGCACCGGGATCAGAAATGCCAGACCCCAGATCAGGTTGGCGCTGATGCCGCACAGCACCCCGATAAGAAGTGGCGGAGTTTGAATTATGCGCATATCGCAGCTTCTCGTTTCTACCCGCTAAATGGGTCGGGCTGGCGTTTGGGATCAGCGGCACCCCGGGTCATCAGTGCACGCATGAGGACTCGTTGAAATTTGCCTGGCAGCAGCAAGCGGCCGGTGAGGGCCAGCGGGGGCGGCGGCGCGCGCCGCGCCGCTACTGGCGGTAGGTGGTGAGGAAGCGGCCGATGCGGTTGATCACGGCCTCCAGGTCACCGGCGCGTGGGAGGGTGACAAGCCGGAAGTGGTCCGGGCGGGGCCAGTTGAAGCCTGTGCCCTGGACGACGTGGATCTTCTCGCGCAGCAGCAGGTCCAGCACGAACCGCTCGTCGTCGACGATCTTGTGTACGGCCGGGTCGAGCTTGGCGAAGGCGTACAGGGCGCCCTTGGGCTTGACGCAGCTCACGCCCGGGATGTCGTTCAGCGCCCGCCACGCGACGTCGCGCTGCTCGGTGAGCCGGCCTGTTCGGCAGGGTGAGGTCGTAGATCGACTGGTGGCCGCCGAGCGCGGCCTGGACGGCGTACTGCGCCCGGCCGCCGGCCAAGCGGACCCCGGCCGTCCACAGCGGGAAGTCGGGGGCGGGCACCAGCACTTCGTCGCCGTCGTCACCAGCGCCTGCACCGTCATCTGGATCAGCTCGGAGACGCCGTTGCCAAGGTAGACGTCTTCGACGGCAACGCCCTTCTCGAAGCCGAACGGCGCGGGGTTGCCCGTGTTCGGCCGCAGCCCGCTGTGACCGGCCTCCTCCAGGGCGTTGACCTGGTCGACCACCGGGCCACGGATCTCGTAGCACACGTCCTTCAGCTTGCTGGACTGCCGAAACTCCATCCGCGGCCTCCCGACCGTCACTGTCACCGTCACCCACTCCGTCGCGCTTACTTGGTTCTACCAAGTGACAGCTTGGAAAGTCCAACCTTTTGGCTATGCTGGCCGCCATGCCACACCGAAGCTACGACCAGTACTGCGCTGTCGCCGGCGCCCTGGACGCGGTGGGAGAACGCTGGAGCCTTCTGATCGTCCGCAAGGGCCTGGTCGAGCGCCGCCGACTGGAGCGGCTTGGCAACGCGATGGTGTACGAGCTCACCTCGCGCGGACTGGCGCTGTGCCAGGTCGTCGACGCCCTGGCCGACTGGGGCCTCGACGCACTCGGCGCACCACGTCCGACGGACGCGGTGCGCCGGCACTGGTTCACCGAGCGGGTCCCCAGCGGGCAGGCCGTGGCCGAGCGGCCCCCGGGCCTAGGCACTGTCCGGTGAGAGTCCGCCGGGATGGGAGTCCACCGTGCAACTTCTTACTGATCACCTGCGCCCGCGCCCGCTAACCGTCGACGTCACGGACTGGTGGGTGCAACTGCACACTGACGACCAGGTCAATCGTTTCGTCGGTGCCTACACACGCCAGGCTGCCGCCGACCGGCTGTGACCGAGCAGGCTCCGCGTCAGGACGGGGCGAGGACACAGAACTCGTGGCCCTCCGGGTCGGCCAGGCACGTCCACGGGACGTCGCCCTGGCCGAGGTCGAGGCCGGTGGCGCCGAGGGCCCGCAGTCGGGCCACCTCCGCTGCTTTGTCGTCACCGGGGTACGGCAGCAGGTCAATATGAACGCGGTCTGGCACGGTCTTCACACCAGGCGTGCGGCGGAACTCGAGATACGGGCCGACCCCCTTGGCGGAGCGCAACACCGCATGATCGTCAGTCACCTCGTGCAGGGTCCAGTCCATCGCCTCGCCCCAGAACCGCGCCATGGCCCGTGGATCCGCGCAGTCGACCACCACCCGGGCGATCGGCCCGGTGTCCCGGTAGATCTCCCGAGGCTCCAGCACGCAGAACTCGTTGCCCTCCGGGTCGGCGAGGACCGTCCACGGCACCTCGCCCTGGCCCACGTAGGCGGGCGTCGCACCGAGAGCCTGGAGGCGCGCGACCAACTCCGTCTGATGGGCCGCAGAGGTGGTGGCGAGATCGAGGTGCACACGGTTCTTTGTCGTTGTCTTGGGTTCCGGGACGGGAACGACGTCGACGCAGACGGCGACCGGGTCCGGCCAAACGGGGCCGCCGACGGGTCCAACGTAGGTGGTCACGCCGGGGCTGTAAGCACTCCAGCCGAGCGCCTCTGCCCAGAACCGGCCGACCGCCGATGCATCAAGAGCCTTTATGTTCACCTGAACAGGTCGCAGTGCCATGCCGGCGATCCTATGCACCCGCTCTGCAACGACATCCGCACCGTCGCCGAACAGAGGTCAACTCGCTCACCAGCCGCAATGCTCAGCTCGCCAACTAGAGCGCGCTACCCGACTCCCGCTAGGTGAACTTGAGCCGAAGCACGATAGTTGTCACCAGCGGCGCCCGCTGACCTGCGGCTCCGGTGGAGCAATGCACGGTGGTTGTCACCAGGTCGGCGCGCTACTTGTCACCAATGTCGCGCGAAGCACCTTGGGTGTCACCGGCGCCCTCGCTCCACCGGTCGTCTGATCTGCGCGGCGGGTCCGAGGGTCCCCGGGTCACGATTATTGGCACCAAATGGTCATGCTGCTTGCAACCTGCGGTGAATTGCCATTCACGCGCGGGCGAAGCCGCCTCACCTGGCGGGTGATGACCCCCGTGCACATCACCAGGGCACTTCGCCGGTGTCTGCGAAGAACTGGCCGGTCGGGCCGTCGTCGGGCAGGGTCGCGAGTTTGATGGCGATCGCCGCGCCCTGTTCGGGGGTGCGCACGCCGCGGAAGCCGTTGAGGTCGGTCGCGACGTAGCCGGGGCAGCCGGCGTTGATCAGGATGTTCGTGCCGGCCAACTCCCGGGCGTACTGGAGGGTGACGGCGTTCAGGAACGTCTTCGACGGCGCGTACGCCACGGCGATCGGACCCGTCGTCTGCTCAGCGGCGGTTCCTGACTGCCGGGTGAGGGAGCCGACGCTGCTGGACATGTTCACGATCCGCGGTGAGGCAGAGCGGCGTAGCAGCGGCATCATCGCGTTGGTGACGCGGATGACGCCGATCACGTTGGTCTCCACGACCGTCCGGATGGTGGCGGGATCGACCCGGGTGGGCTCCTGCGGCGCGCCGCCGGCGATGCCGGCGTTGTTGACGAGCACATCGAGGCGCCCGGCCTGTTCCTCGATCAGCCGTGCGGCGGCGGTCGCGCTCGCGTCGTCGGTCACGTCCAGAGGTACGCCGAACGCGTCGACGCCGGCCGCGCGCAGTCTCTCCACCGCGGCCTTACGGCGCTGCTCGTCGCGGGCGCCGACGCCGACGCTCCAGCCGAGGGCGCCCAGGCCCGCGGCGATCTCGTAGCCGATTCCCTTGTTCGCGCCGGTGACCAGCGCAATCGTTCGTTCACTCATAGGGACCATGCTGCCCTCGGACCCAGGCGGGGGTCCAAGACCGATAGGGTGGGCAACGATACCGTCAGGGTATGGATCCGGAGTAGCGTGGCCGGATGGAGACCCGGGAACTGCGCTACTTCGTCGCTGTCGCTGAAGAGCTGCACTTCGGGCGCGCCGCGCAGCGGCTCGGGATCGCACAACCGCCTCTGTCACGGGCGATCCAGCAGCTCGAACGCCGGCTCGGGGCAGTACTGCTGGATCGGACCAGCCGCACCGTCACCCTGACCGAGGCCGGCTCGGTGCTGCTGGCCGAGGGCCGGGCCGCCCTCGACGCGGTCGACGCCGCCGAGCGCCGGACCCGCCGCGCCGCACTTTCCGCGACCGGCCGACCCGGCCTGGTCCTGGTGACGAAAGCCAGCGCGTCCAGAGAACTGCTGGCGAAACTGCTCGACGCGTACGCCGCCGAACCCGGCGCGGTCCTCATCGACGTCATCCTGTGCGGCCCGGCCGAGCAGGAACGACTCCTGCGCGAGGGCCGGGCCGACGTGGCGCTGCTGCACCGTCCGTTCGACTCGACGGCCGGGTTCCACACCGAAGAACTCAGCACGGAGGGCCAGGTTGTGGTCCTGCCGGCCGGGCATCCGCTCACTGTCCGGGCCCATGTGCACATGGCCGACATCACCGGGCTGCCGGGCCTGCCCCTGCCACGCTGGCCCGACCCCAACGGCACCTACCCGCCCGGCCCCGGCCCGCAGGTCCGCGACCACGCGCAGTTGTTGCAGCTCGTCGCGCTCGGCCGGGCCTGCGCGGTCTCACCGGAGTCGTGCCGAGCCCAACTGCCCGGTGACCTCTCCGCCGTGCCCGTGCTGGACGCGCCGAAAGTCACCACCGTGATCGCCTGGCCACCGCACAGCCGGTCCAGAGCCGTCGCCGACCTAGTCCGGACTGCGACACGTCTCCAGTAGTTCCACCATGCCTGGCCAGGTTCCACCTTTCGTGGCCCGGCTCAGTTCTGCGCGCCCGTCCGGCGTCCCTGGTGACAACACGTCTGCCTCGGTGACAACTATCGTGCTTCGGCTCAGAACTGCTCACTCGCCACAGGAGTCATGGGCATGGGTCAGAGCTCGAAGTCGATGTAGTCCACGTCGGTGAACTCCACCAGCAGGCCCGCCGCCCGGCGCCCGCGGTCCTTGAAGTAGATCTCCTGGAGGCCCTCGGCGGCGATGTCGCGCAGCTGCCGCTCGGTGGCGCCTTGCTCCTGGGCCTCGAAGAGGCGTGCCGCGTACACGGGCGGCAGCGCCTGGGTGAGGTGGCGCAGTCGTGCGTCGTCGGTGCTGCCTGGTGCGGCGGTGTATCCGAATCGGGCTCGGGTGTCGATGACGATCCCGCCGGTGGTGGCCGCGGCTTTCCTGGCCTTCGCACGGATCTGCGGCTGCCACCTCTTCTTCACCTCGCGCTCCATGCGCGCGGCGAGGTCCTTGCGGGGCCTTTTGATCTGGTCCTTCACGTACCGCTCGACGGTGCGCTGGGTGATGCCGAGCAGTTCGGCGACCTGCTTGGTGCTGCCCTTGTACTGCTTGACCAGGTAGCGCATCTGCGCGCCCGCGCTCTTGGGGACGGGGCGGGTGAACGCCGCCTGCACCGCCTTGTCGAGGCCTTCCCCGACCGTGACCATCGGCTGGCTCCTACTCTCCGTCGTCCTTGGCGGTGACCTGGCCGTCCTTGATGTAGCGAGCAAGGTTGAGGTCCTGGCCGTGTTCGTCGCGGACGCCCTCGGCCCACAGGGGGGTCTGGGTGCCCTCGTGCTTGACCATCCCCGGCGAGACGCCGAGCCGGAACGAGCCGGGCACCGTCTTACCGTCCTCGGTGTAGGGCAGGACGTCCAGCGGGCTCGGCCCGTCGGCGGCGTACACGGCGCAGTCCGACAGGATCGCCACCGGATACCGGCCCGTCGCCGCCGCGAGGGCAACCATCTTGCGGTGCATGTTGATCCGAGCCCGGGAGATCACGGTCGCGCGGATGTCCGGTCGCCACGTCGGCCGGGCGAGGGCCGGCCACGGCCGGCCGGGACGCCACCCACCGCCGCGTGGACGCTCCCTCAGTTTGCCGATGCCGCCCTTCGCGGTCGCCTTGATCGCCGCCAGCACCGTCGCCAGCTGCGGATCGCGCCGCTTGTAGCCGTCCATCGCCGCCAGGAACTCCTGCGGCTCCAGCCCCTCCGGCACGCCCAGGTCGGCCATCGTGCCGACGTACGCGTCACGGAGCCGCTTGTACCAACCGTCCAGGTAGCGGCCGTTCTCCGGCCGCACCCACGCCTCGATCGGGGCGACCTCGTAGCCGAGCTCCACCGCGTACGCGACGGTCGGTGTCGTGTACCAGGCCGGGCCGGTCGGCCGGTCGCCCTTCGGCGTGAACGGGCTGGGCAGCAGCTCTCCTTCGAGCCGCTTCCACTCCTTGCCGACCAGCACGCGGGACAGGTCCACATGGGAGAGGTCGACCAGCCAGCTGCCGGGCAGCTTCGGGTCGAAGACGGGGTTCTTGGAGTGGACCGGGGCGCCGAGGCCGAGTACGGCGCCGTTGGCGGCCGCGCCGAAGGCGAGGTTCACGTCGATCCCGACCAGGCAGTGCTGAAGGCACTCGGCATCGGTGAGCGGCCGCGCCCAGTCGTACGCCTCCTCGAACAGCATCTCGGCCGGGCCCCGCTGGTGGAAACGCGGAAGGTCGGCGAGCAGCGGATGCCCGTCGGGGGCCTCGCACGGCGCGCAGTCCACGGGCTGGGTGCCGAGGGAGCCGGGGTTGTGCTCGCTGTGCCGCTTGCCGCTCGCGTCCGGCTCGCCGGCCCGCGTCGGCGGGTGCAGGGCGGTCATCAGCTCCAGGCCGGTCACCGCGGTGGAGCCGCGCGGGGTCATCACCCGCTGCGCGTAGATGCCCAGGAGCCTGGCGAGTTCCGCCGGCGGCAGCTGCGCGGCGCCGTCCCAGTGCCGGGCATCGAGGGCGTCCCAGGAGGGGACGCACAGTTGGACGCAATTGCGCTTGCCACCCTCGGCCGGGCGGTAGATCCGCGCCCACGGCCCGAACCCGCGCTTCGTGAGCCGCCAGTCCGCCCGCTCCAGCTGCTTGATGGCCTTGTGGCCCTCCGGTAGCCGGCCGGCCAGGCGCTCCTCGGGGGAGAGTCGGATCGGCAGCCCGTAGCGTTCACATGCGGCCTCGGTGAGCACGATCAGCGGGTCGGCGTCCTTCCCCGAGCCGTTCAGCCGTGGCGCGCCGAGCTTCGCCTCGGACAGTGTCCAGTCGACCAGGGCCGGGATGGACTTGGCGGGCACGTCCAGGACCAAGCCGCCGACGCAGTACGCCGACACCTGTCGGTCTTCGACGTCGACGACGGCGAGCGGCCCGTTCTCGAACCGCGGGTCGACGACGGCCGGTGCGGTGGCTTTCTTCGGGGCGACCTTCTCGGGGGCGGCCTTCTCCGGGGCTGCCTTCTTCGCGTCCGGACGCCGCGACGACGACGGCCCGGTCGTGTACGCCGGACGAGTCGTGTACGCCGGACGAGACGCAGTGGAGGCGGGGCCTCGCGGGGCGCTGCGATCACCGCTCATGGCCGTGGCCTGCGGGTCCGGACCCGTGGATGTCGACGTGGACGTCGATACTGCCCGCGCTTGTGACGGCTCGGCAGCTCGCGGGGGTGTGGGCGCGGCCGGCCGGACGAGGGCCTCCGGCGCGGAGACCGGGGGTGCCGTGACCTTCGCGGCCTCGGCCGGGTCGGCCGGGTAGAGCTTGGCCAGCTCGCTCAGGAGGTGGGCGTAGTCGTTGCGCTGCGGCGGACGCGGTTCCGTCTTCCCCTTCTCCCAGCTCACCAGTGTCGCCTTGCGCACGCCGAGAGCCTCGGCGACCTGCTCCTGAGTCAGGCCGTGCGCCTTGCGCAACCGCTCCCGCTCAGCGGGGACCGGCAGGAACGGCTGGCTCGCAATCAGGGCGTTGATCGCGGCGATGCGATCGGACATGAAGCACCTCCGGGTGCCACACTATCACCCGAGACGCAACTCTCGCGTACTTCTCGCGTACCCCTTGCGTACCTTCCATGCTGACGCCGTCCAGTACGGCGCTGAGTGCCCGGCGACCTTCTCCGCGTCTGGCGCGAAGGCCAACGCATCCAGTACACGCCAGTACAGGTGGGCCGTCGGGTCGTCGCCGAGCGTCCCTCCGGCCACGACCGTAGTGGTCCGCCAGCCGCATGCCGGCGTGCACTCCGTGCAGCAGAGCAAGCGCGGTTGAGCAGTGGGCCACGTCCAGGTCGGCCGGCCCCCAGGACGTCTCCACCCAGTCCACGACACCTGTGACCGCCAGATCTGCTCCGTGCCCCGTGAAGAGCACATTGCCGGGGTGGAAGTCGCTGTGCAGGGAACAAGGCCGGTAGGCGGGGGGTGGGCGACGGATCACGTCCACGGCGCGTCACCCCGAGAGGACGCAGCGATCTCGCGCCTGCGCCGGGACACCGGCAGCGGGCTATCCCATGACCGCTCGGGCCGCGTCGAGAAACGCCAGCCGGTGGTCCTCCAGGTAGTCCCGCACACTCTCACCGTCGGGCAAGCCGTGCCACACCGTCCGGTTGAGATCGAGGAAGTGCGCGTGTGCCGCGTCATGCACGGGCTCGGGAAACTGGATGCGGATGAGCCGATCCGCGACCCATAGCCGGTACATGACGTCCCGGCTCGTGAGGTACCAGGCATCGGTGTCCTCCCACTCGGAAGGCCGTGTGTACGCGCAGCGTTCCACCTCTGCCGATACCTCGATGAACCGCTCCAGCAGCGCCAGCCGTTCCGTGCGCCGGGTCTCTGACAGGGCGATCTGCTGCCGTTGCTGCTCAGCACGTTCGGCTGACCGTTGAGTCCTGTGCTGGACGAGGTAGGACAGCATGCCGCCGAGGACAACGCCGCCCAGCGATATGAGTGACACCCAGAGCTGACCTGCCATGGCGATCATCGTCCCGTGCTCTCGATCTGTGGAGACTCGCAGATGCGGTGGGCTGGTCCAGCGAGCTGGATTCGTTCACGCGTTCGATATCTGGCAGGATGCGGGAATGGCGATGGAACGTGAAGTCCCTTCGGAATTCGGCTCCCGTGATCCTGGCGCCCGCGATCCTGGGCCTTGGCCACGCGAGCCGGGGATCCCCGGTGACCTGCTGAGGGCGAAGGCGCTGGCGTATGACCCGGGTGGGTTCACGTGCTCACAGCCGGTACCCGAAGCGGAGAGTGCCGAGTACGGGGCATGCGAGTTCACGCTGGACGGCCTCTCGGTCAGGTTCCGCGTGGCCAAGACGACCCCGACGAAGGTCGGCCAGTTCGTCACGGTGTGGAAGAGGTCCGCGAGCGGGCCGATCCGGCCCTTCGACGCTGAAGATCCCGTTGATCTCTTCGTCATCAGTACCCGCGAGGGCGAACGGTTCGGGCAGTTCGTGTTCCCGCGAGACGTGCTCCGTGAACGCGACATCGTGTCAACGAACGGTTCCGGCGGGAAACGGGCGTTCCGCGTCTATCCGCCGTGGGTGACAACCACCAACCGCCAAGCCCGCAGCACACAGGCCTGGCAGGTGAAACACTTCCTCCATCTGCCCGAAGACGAGCCCATCGACATTCCCCGCGCCCACGCGCTCTATCACCCCCACGGGCACCGATGACGTTGCTCGACCGCAGGCAGATGCCTCGCGCGGGCGATCGCGCGAGCTGAGGCCGTCGGTGGGAACAGCGGGCAACGCCGGGCGATCGGGCTCCGAACGCGCCGAGAAGGCCGTGCAGTGGGGGCACGAAGCGAGCCTCCGTTCCCCGACCGAGGAGACGAGATGAGCCAACCGAGCCCCGCCGGCACGCTGCCCGCGCCCTTCGATGACGCGTTCTTCACCGACCCGTACCCGGTGTACGCCCAGTTGCGGCAGGCGGGCCCCGTTCACCATGCCGCGACCCCGGACGGCTCACCCGTATGGCTGGTGACCCGGGAGGAGGATGTCCGCACGTGGCTGACCGACCCCCGCCTGTCGGTCAACAAGGCCCATGCCCGCCGCGGGTACCAGGGCTTCTCCCTGCCACCGGCGCTGGACGCCAACCTGCTCAACATCGACCCGGCCGACCACCTGCGCCTGCGCCGCCTGGTGTCCCAGGCCTTCACCCCACGCCGTGTGGAAGACCTGCGAGAGCGCGTGCAGGCGGCAGCCGACCGCCTCGCCGACGGTCTCGCCGCCCAGCGCACGGCCGACCTCGTCGAGCACTACGCAAACCCCTTGCCGTTGATCGTCATCGGTGAGCTGATCGGCGTGCCCGAACACAGCCGACGCGCGTTCTCCGCCTGGGTGGGTTCGATGTTCGATCCCGAGTGCCCGGGACAGGTCGCGGAGTCCGTCGACCGGATCCACCGGTTCCTCCTGGAACTCATCGCCACTCGGCGGGGCGCCCCGTGCGATGACCTCCTCTCGGCGATGATCGCGGCCCGCGACGAGGGTGACCGGCTGAGCGAGGACGAACTCGTCTCCCTCGCCTTCCTCATCCTGCTCGCCGGCACCGAGAACACCCAGCACGTCATCAGCAACGGCCTCCTCACCCTCCTCCGCCACCCCCGCCAGCTCGCCGCGCTCCGCGGCGACCCCGGCCTCCTCGCCACCGCGGTCGAGGAGATGCTGCGCTGCACCCATCCCAACCAGTGGGCCATACGCCGCTTCCCCACGGAGGACATCGCCATCGGCGGTGTACGGATACCGGCCGGCGACACCGTCATGCTGGGCATCGCCTCGGCCAACCGCGACCCGGACCGCTACCCCGACCCGGACTCGTTCGACATCCACCGCGAGGACAAGCAGCACCTCACGCTCGGCCACGGCCTGCACTACTGCCTCGGGGCGCCGCTCGCGCGCCTGGAGATCCAGATCGCGCTCGGCACCCTGCTGCGGCGCTTCCCCCGGATCGACCTCGCGCTCCCGGCCGGGAGCCTCCGGTGGCGGGCCTCCTTCAGGTCCCACGCCCTCAAAGAACTCCCGATCACCGTCGGGCCCCCTACGGCATGAGCCGATGACACGCCTTCGGGAAGATCTGCCCCACCCCCACAGTTAGTAGAAGCGTGAACGAAATGGTCGCGGTGCGCGAGGTGGACGTCGTGGTCGTGGGGGCCGGGCAGGCGGGGCTGTCCAGTGGCTACCACCTGCGGCGGGCGGGGTACGAGCCGGGGACGGGCTTCGTGGTGCTCGACCACTCGCCCGCGCCGGGCGGGGCCTGGCAGTTCCGGTGGCCGTCGCTGACGTACGGCAAGGTGCACGGCATGTACGACCTCCCGGGGATGCCGCTGGCCGGTGCCGATGAGGCCCGCCCCTCGTCGGAGGTGATCGGCGCCTACTTCGAACGCTACGAGCGCGCCTTCGGTCTTCGCGTGCGGCGCCCGGTCGACGTCACCGCCGTACGCCCCGTCGACGACGGAGCCAACGGCGGCGGGCGGCTGCTCGTCGAGACCTCCGGCGCCGGAGCATGGGCGGCGCGCGCGCTGATCAACGCCACCGGGACGTGGGACCGGCCTTTTTGGCCCCGCTACCCCGGGCAGCGGAGCTTCCGCGGGCGGCAGGTGCACACCGCGCGATACCCGGGACCTGAGGAGTTCGCCGGTCAGCGGGTGATCGTCGTCGGGGGCGGGACCTCCGGGGTGCAGCACCTGCTGGAGGTCGCCGAGGTCGCGGCGGAGACGACCTGGGTGACACGCCGGCCGCCGGTCTTCCGCGCGGGGCCGTTCGGCCAGGAGCAGGGGCGGGCCGCCGTGGCACTGGTCGAGGAGCGGGTACGGCGCGGGCTGCCGCCGCAGAGCGTCGTCTCCGTGACCGGGCTGCCGATGACGGAGGCGATGGAACGCGCCCGCGCGGCCGGGGTCCTCGACCGGTGGCCGATGTTCGAGCGGATCACCCCGACCGGGGTCACGTGGGCCGATGGGCTTGCCCTCGACGCCGACGTGATCCTCTGGGCCACCGGATTCCGCCCCGCCATCGACCACCTCGCGCCGCTGCGGCTGCGCGAACCGGGCGGCGGCATCGCCGTCGAGGGCACCAGAGCGGTCCGGGACCCCCGCGTCCACCTGGTCGGATACGGGCCGTCGGCCAGCACGGTCGGAGCCAACCGCGCCGGGCGCGCGGCCGTACGCGACATCAACGCACTCCTCGGCACCGGCCCCGGCTCGGGCCGCGGCCCCGTCACCCACCCGGCACCCGCGCTCTCACACCGGCGTTGACCCGCGCACCACAAGGTCCGGCCGCGGCACGATCCGCCGGTGCCCGTGCTCCTCCACCGCCTCGGCGAAGATCCGGACTCCGCTGACCGGCACTCAGCCTCTGCGGCAGTATGAGCCCTCGGGTGATCGTGAACCGTGATCGCGGACCGTGATCGTGAACCGTGGGAGGAGGCCGTATGCGCGTCGCGCTCTTCGTGACGTGTGTGAACGACACGCTGTACCCCGACACGGGGCGGGCGGTCGTCACCCTGCTGGAGCGCCTGGGGGTCGAGGTGGACTTCCCCGCCGCTCAGACCTGCTGCGGCCAGCCGCAGTTCAACACCGGCTACCGCCACCTGACCGAACCCCTGGTGCGCCGCTACGCCGCCGCGTTCCGCGGCTACGACCACATCGTCACGCCGTCCGGTTCCTGCGCCGCCATGGTGCGCGACCACTACCCGCGCATCGGCGCGAAGGCCGCCGCCGAGGGGCGCGGCACCGAGCTCGCCGAGATCGCGGCGAGCGTCGTCCCCCGGACGTACGAGCTCACGGAGTTCCTGGTCGACGTGCTGGGGACCACCGATGTCGGCGCGTACTACCCGCACACCGTCACGTACCACCCCACCTGCCACGGCCTGCGGGCGCTGGGCCTCGGGGACCGGCCGCGCAGGCTCCTCGAAGCGGTCGGCGGGCTGACGCTGCGGGAGCTCCCGGGCGCCGAGGAGTGCTGCGGCTTCGGGGGCACGTTCGCCGTCAAGAACCCCGCCGTGTCGGCCGCCATGGGCGCGGACAAGGCACGCGCCATCACCACCACGGGAGCCGAGGCCGTGTGCACCGTCGACAACTCCTGCCAGACGCACATCGGCGGCACGCTCGCCCGCCAGGGCTCGGCGGTCCGCCCCGTCCACATCGCGCAGATCCTGGCCAGCACGGAAGGGGACGTCTGGTGAGCGGCACCTATCTGGGCATGCCGGCCTTTCCGGCGGCCGCCGCCTCCGCCACCCGTGACGCCCGGCTCCGCGCCAATCTGCGCCACGCCACGCACACCATCCGCGCCAAGCGCGCGTCGGCAGTCGCCGAGCTCGCCGACTGGGCGGAGCTGCGCGCCGCCGGAGCCGCGATCAAGGACCGCACCCTGCGCCACCTCGACCACTACCTCGAACAACTGGAGGCGGCGGTCACGGCGGCGGGCGGCCAGGTCCACTGGGCGGCGGACGCGGCCGAGGCGAACCGGATCGTCACCGCTCTCGTACGGGCCACCGGCGAGCGCGACGTCGTCAAGGTCAAGTCGATGGCGACGCAGGAGATCGGTCTGAACGACGCCCTCGCGGAGGCGGGCATCACCGCGTACGAGACGGATCTGGCCGAGCTCATCGTGCAGCTCGGCGAGGACCTCCCGTCGCACATCCTGGTTCCGGCGATCCACCGCAACCGCGCCGAGATCCGCGACATCTTCGCCGCGAGGATGGCGCGCTGGGGCCGCCCCGCGCCGGACGGGCTCACCGACGTCCCCGCCGACCTGGCCGAGGCCGCGCGCCTCCACCTCCGCGAGAAGTTCCTCCGCGCGAAGGTCGCCGTCTCCGGCGCCAACTTCATGGTGGCCGAGACGGGCACGCTCGTCGTCGTCGAGTCGGAGGGCAACGGCCGCATGTGCCTGACGCTCCCCGACACCCTGATCTCGGTCGTGGGCATCGAGAAGGTGGTCCCCACCTGGCGGGACCTGGAGGTCTTCCTGCAGCTCCTGCCCCGCTCCTCCACGGCCGAGCGCATGAACCCGTACACCTCGATGTGGACGGGTACGACGGGCTCGAAGACGGCGGACGGGCCCCGGGCCTTCCACCTGGTCCTCCTCGACAACGGCCGCACCGACGCCCTCGCCGACACCGTCGGCCGCCAGGCTCTGCGCTGTATCCGCTGCTCGGCCTGTCTCAACGTCTGCCCGGTGTACGAGCGGGCGGGCGGGCACGCGTACGGCTCGGCCTACCCCGGGCCGATCGGCGCGATCCTCACCCCGCAGCTGCGCGGAACGCAGAGCGAGGTCGACGCGTCCTTGCCGTTCGCGTCCTCGCTGTGCGGCGCGTGCTACGAGGTGTGCCCGGTGGCCATCGACATCCCGGAGATCCTGGTCCATCTGCGTGAGCGCGTCGTCGAGGGCGGACCGGTGTCGGTCCGCGGTACCCGCGCCGTCGTCAAGCCCGCCAAGGGCCACGCCGCCGAGCGCGCCGCGATGCGCGCCGCGGGCTGGGCGCTGGACCACCCGGCCGTCCTGCGCGCCGGCCAGCGCCTCGCTGCCCGTACGCGCCGCCTCCACCCGCGGCGGCTGCCGGGGCCGGGGCGCGCCTGGTCCGACACCCGTGAACTCCCCGCCGTCCCGGCCGAGTCGTTCCGCGACTGGTGGCAGCGCACGCGCGGCGACTCGGCGGGCGGCGGAGAAGCGAGCGCGCCCCAGCGCCACTCGGGGGGAGAAGCCGACGCGGAGGAGAAGCCGAAGTGAGCAGCCGAGCCCTCGTCCTTGCCCGTGTGCGCCGGGCGCTGGCCGACGTCCCGCGCGCCGAGACCCCGTCGCAGACGCCGGTGGACCGCGCGTACCTGCGCGTCCACGGTGACCGCGCCACCTCCGAGACGGTCGACCTGCTCGCCGGGAATCTCGCCGACTACCGCGCGATCGTGCACCGTACGGACAGCGCGGGGCTGCCGGTCCTGATCGCCCGGCTGCTGGCCGAGCGGGGCGCGGTGTCGGTGCTCGTGCCGCCCGGCCTGCCCGGCGACTGGCTGTCCGCCGCGGAAGCCGAGCGGGTACCGGACTCCGCCGACCACACCGCACACGAGCTGGACGCGGTCTCCAGCGTTGTCACCGGCTGCGCCGTCGCCATCGCCGAGACCGGCACGGTCGTCCTCGACGCGGGCCCGGACCAGGGCCGCCGCCGCATCACGCTCGTCCCCGACCACCACATCTGCGTGGTCCGGGTGCCGGACCAGGTCGTGGACTCGGTGCCGCAGGCCCTCGAACGCCTGGATCCGTCCCGCCCGTTGACGTGGATCTCGGGTCCGTCCGCGACGAGCGACATCGAACTGGACCGGGTGGAGGGCGTGCACGGCCCGCGCACCCTGGAGGTCGTCCTCGTCCTCGTCGACGGCGCGTCGACGTGACGTCCCGACCGCACCGGGGGACGGCCGTACCGGGGGACGGCCGTCGCACACCGCGGCGGCTGTGCCGCACACGAGCGGCTGCGGGGGCGGTCAGCCGGGGAAGGCGTACACGGTGCCGGCATGCGCCACAGGTTCCGCCGCGCCCTCGACGGTCAGCGTGATGTCGGCGAACGCCAGCCGCCGCCCGAGTTTGGTCACCCGCGCCGTGATGAGGACGTCCGCGTCCGTGACCGGGCGCTGGAAGGTCGTGGACTGCTGGACGGTGGTCATCGGGCCGTAGCCGCCGCGCGCGGCCGAGACGGCGATGACGGTGGCGGTGTCGGCGGCGGCCATCAGGGCCTGGCCCGAGATCGCGCCGCCCTCCCGGGCCAGCCGGTCCGACCATGGCATCCGTAGGACGGCATGCCGGTCGCCGGTCTCCGTCACGGTCAGGCCCAGATCCCGCACCCAGGGGGCGAAGTTGTCGGCGAGGACCTTGTTCGCGTCTTCGGTGGTGAGCGTCACGGCGGCAATTGTTCACGCCGCCTGACGCGCGCACCAGACCTCCGCCGTACGGTCACGTGCGCGACCTCCGTGCCCCCGGTGTGGCCTCCAAGACCGCCGATCAGGAGGGGCGCTTTCGCGCGGTGACGTAGCTGAACGGCGCGCAGACTCCGGCGCTGTGGTGGCCGGCAGCCGCGAGAGCCAGAGCAAGACGCTGACGTGGCTTGAGGCCCAGGCCCGCGGTGGCGTGCAGCGCGCCGAGCGCGAGTTCGTCCCCGCACCCGACGGCGGCGTATCCGTCGGCGGGCTCGGCTATCTGGTAGTCGTCGTGGACGGCGAACAGGCGGCCGTATACGCCGACGAGGAACGTCCCGGCCTGCTCCTGCTCGGAGTCCTTGCGCGCCCAGCCACCGTCCTTGAGGCAGGTGCGCAGTGCGTCGACGAAGACGGTGGACATGAACCGGTCGACGTCGCCCTTGGGCTTGGGTGCCCTGAACGCGTGATGCAGCAACTGCCCCATACGGAAGCTGGTGGTGAAGCCCATGGCGTAAGGGCCGTTGCGGAAGATCTTCGGATCCCGTCGGACAGTGAGGCGGTAGCCGCAGACGCCGGCCGAGTCCCCACCCAGATGCACCCGCCCGTTGTGTACGAGCCCGACGATCACGGTCATGGCCTCCCCCTCTGCTGTACCGCCCTCTCGTTATTTCACCCGGGGAGAACGAAGATAAAAGCCGAACGGGGGACGATGAGGGGCCAATTGCCGCTGGCAGCCGCCGGGGGCCGCGGCCGGGCACCCGGCGTCGCACGCCATCGGCGCCGTCGCCCAGGGCCAGGGGGCGTCAGGCCAGCTCGCGCAGCGCCTCGCCAATCGCTGCCATGCCTTCGGCGATGACGCCGGGCGGGCTGGCCGCGTAGCCGAGGACGAGGCCGGGGCGGCCGGGCAGCTGCCGGTGCCACGACAGGGGCTGGCACTTCACGCCGCGGGCGAGCGCAGCAGCGGCGAGCTCGGTGTCGGGAACCTTCGCCGCATACGTGACAGTCAGATGCAGGCCGGCCGCCGCGCCGTGCACGACCGCGCCCGGTAGGTGTTCGGTGACGGCGTCGATCATCGCGTCGCGGCGCCGCGTGTGGCGGCCGCGCAGCAGCCGTAGATGTCGTTCCAGGTCGCCGGACTCCATCAGGTGGGCGAGCACCAGCTGCGGCAGCACGGCGTTGCCCAGGTCGGTGAAGCGTTTCGCGTCGGTCAGCGCCTGGCGGTAGCGGGGCGGCGGCACCACCCAGCCGATCCGCAGCGCGGGCGCCAGTAGCTTGGACACGCTGCCCATGTAGCACACCCGATCGGCGAGCAATGCACGCAGCGCCGGCACCGGCGGCCGGTCGTAGCGGTGTTCCGCGTCGTAGTCGTCCTCCACGATCAGCCCGCCGTCCTGTGCCCATCGCAGCAGCTCGCGGCGGCGCTCGCCGCTGGTCACCACGCCGGTGGGGAACTGGTGGGCGGGCGTGAGCAGAACCGCGCGGGCGCCGGTGGCGCGCAGCGCGTCGACGCGTACACCCGCGTCGTCGACCGGCACCGGTGGGGTGGCCAGGTCTCCGTTCCGCAGGTGCTGGCGGGTGCCGAGCGAGCCGGGGTCCTCCACCGCGACGCCGTCGATGCCGTCTCCCCGCAGCACCGGGTGCAGCAGGGTGAGAGCCTGCGCGGTGCCGGCGACGATCAGCACCTCGTCCGGCTCGGCCCGGATGCCGCGGCTGCGCGCCAGCCAGCCGGCGACGGCGCGGCGCAGCCGCGGGGCGCCGCGGGGGTCGCCGTAGCCCAGGTTCTCGGCGGACAGCTCGGCGAGCACGGCCCGTTCGGCGCGCAGCCAGGCCGCGCGGGGGAACGCCGCGAGGTCGGGCTGGCCGGGGGTGAAGTCGACGCGGGCGCGGGTGGCGCGCAGCGCGTCGAACACGTCGGCTCCGGGTTCGCCGGCGAACAGCGCACCCGGCATGGCCCGGTCGCCTGGCACGGCCCGGTCGGCCGTGTCGCCGGTGACCGCGACCGGGTCCCGGGACGGCCTGGTTCCGGTGGGAGCCGGCGGTGGCACCGGGGGTGCCGCGACCACCACCGTGCCGCCGCGTCGACGCCCCTCGACATGGCCGTCCTCGGTCAGCCGCCGGTACGCCTCGATGACCACCCCGCGGGAGACGCGCAGTTCGGCGGCGAGCACCCGGCTGGGCGGCAGCCTGTCGCCCACCGCCAGTCGGCCGTCAGCTATCGCCTGCCGCAGCCGCCGTGCCAGCCAGTCCGCCTTGCCACCGGCGGGCGCGTCACCGGCGTCAAGCTGCAGGAAGTCGGAGCCGCACGCCGGGGAGTCGCCGTCCGCCGGGGACCGGTCGCGCGCCGAAGAGTCGCCGTACGCCGCGGATCCACCGCGCGCCGGAGATCGGCCATCCCCCGGCGCGGTGGCCGTGCCGTCCGCCGTCCGCTCCCCCTCGTTCACCCGGCCCATGGTGTCACGCGCCGCTGCGGCGCCCACGCGCCGACCGCGGGCTGGGCGCCGAAGGCGAACTCCGGTGCGGAGGGGGTGAGGACGGCCGCCGCGAGATCGGCCGGCCAGTGTGCGGCCAGTTCCTCGGCGATCGTCTTCAGCAGCTCCGGCACGACCTCCGCGCCGCCGTCGTGCATGGCCTCCGCCACCACGAGTATCCGGCTGGTGTGCTCGCCGACCGCGGAGTGACCGCTCTGCCGGTTGGTCCAGCGGCGGGCGTGCGCCCGCCCGGCGGAGTCGGCGAAGGTCACCTCGCCGAGTGCGGGGTGCTCGGTGCCGCCGCCGAAGGTCGTGTAGTGCTCGTCACCGCGGGCGTGGCGCACCTCGAGCAGAGGGCCGGTGATGCGGTCGGCGTCGAGGACCGCGACCGGGACCGCGTACGCGACCGAGATCGCGTTGCACAGATCGACCACCGGGTGGATGCGCGGCAGCGCCCCCTCCTTCCGCAGCCGCCGCAGCAGCGACTCCGAGGCGCACCGGTACTGCGTCGGCCTGAGCCCCATCCGGGCGAAGGCCCGCCGCCACGCCAGCACTTCTGGGAACGCGCTCTCGGTGGCGCCGGCCAGCCGGGCCGCGGCACGGGCGGTGTACTCCGCGACGCGCGGGCCGACGTCGGCCGCGGGGTCGACGCCGGTGGCGTGGAGCGCGCCTGCGACGAGTTCGGGGTAGTCGGACCAGATGGCATCCGCGTGCCGGAAGCGCATGCTCACGCCACCGCCAGCCGCGCGCTCAGGCCCACGAAACAGGCGGCGAACACCCGGCGGATGCCGGTCAACACCCTCGGCCGGGCCAGCACGCGGTCGCGCATGGCGGCGGCACACATCCCGTACGCGGCGAAGACGACAAAGGTCAGCACCATGAAGACAGCGCTGAGCCGAAGCATCGCGCCAAGGGAGCCGGGCTCGCCGGCGGGGACGAACTGCGGGAGAAACGCGACGAAGAACATCGTGAGCTTCGGGTTGAGCACGTTGATCAACACCCCGGAGGCGATCACACGGGCCGCCGGCCGCGGCTCGGCCTCCCCCTCGACGGCCAGCGCCTCCTTGTCGCGCAGCGTCGCCCACGCCATGTACAGCAGGTAACCGACACCGAGGTACTTCACCACCTCGTAGGCGACGGCGCTGGTGTGCAGCAGCGCGGCGAGGCCGGTGATCGTCGCCACCAGATGCGGCACGACGCCGAGGGTGCAGCCGAGCGCGGCGACCACGCTCGCCCGTCGGCCATGGGACAGTCCGGCGGCGAGGGTGTACACCACGCCGGTGCCGGGGGTGACCACCACGACCAGGGTGGTCAGCAGGAACGCGATACTCAAAGGGGACCTCCGCAAGGTTCAAGACCTCCTCACCCTGCCCCGGACATGGTCCGGAGGACAGAGCCAAAGCGCGCCGGTCCGACTGGTCCATAAAGCTGAAGCCCGCTACCGGTACATCAGCCATCGCAGCACCACCTCCACCGGACCCCGCCGCCCCCGGCGCTCCAGCGCGTACGCCCCGGCCACGGTCGCCAGCCACACCCCGCCCGCGAACAGGGCCATCGTGGCGCTGGTCAGATGGGCGCCGATGCCCAGGCCCCAGGCCGCGAGCAGCGGGGCGAAGAGCAGCGAGTGGGCGAGATAGCCGGACAGTGACCGTTTGCCCAGGGCGGATATGGCAGTCACGGCCGACACGGCCACTGTGGCCTGCGCGTTCTTTCGCGCCGCCCGTCCGCCCCACCCATGCGCGAACAACGCCACCACCGCGACATAGCCGAGCCCGGCCCCGTACCCCGTGACCTCCCGGAGCACCGTCAGCGCCCCGGACTCGCTCTGTACGTCGTCCGGCACATCCAGCGCCCCGACATGGGCGAGCGCCGCGGGCAGCGCCCCGAGCCAGCCGACCGCGATGCCGATGACCGCCGTGCGGCGCAGCAGCGGCAGGTGGCGGCCCGGCTCCTCCAGGACGCGGCGGCGCGCGGCCCAGAAGCCGAGCAGGAAGATGACGTAGCCTCCGCCGATCAGGGAGAAGGGGGCCGCGGTGAAGGTGACGAAGAGGCCGGTCGCCAGCCGGGTCCCGGCCGCCGCGAACCAACTCCCCTCGCCCGCCCCGTACGCCTCGGCCCCCGGGTCCGCGCCCGCGTCCCCCAGCGACCCCAACTCCCCCTGGAGCAGCGCTGACACGACCGGCTGCGCGGACACGAGCACCACTTGCGCGGCGCCGATCGCGATCCACCACTTCAGGGCGCGCTCGCTCCGTCGCAGGAAGAGCCAGCCGAGGGCGAGGCTCAGCAGTCCGTAGTAGCCGACGATGTCGCCCGCCATGAGGAGAGTGGCGTGGGCGAGCCCGATGACGATCAGGAGGAGGCCGCGCCTGCGCAGGATCCTGACCGCACCGCGTTCGCTGGTCCCGGCGGCGGTCTGGCGCAGGAAGAGCTGCATCATCCCGTAGCCGAAGAGGAAGGCGAAGAGCGGGTAGACCCGCAGGTCCAGCACCGTGATCATCGTGAACTGGACCGTGTGGTCCAGCCATCCCCCGGTGACGGGCTGCCATCCCGAGGGCCCGTACTCGGACCTCCACAAGTGGAACGCGGTGTTGGACAGCACGATGAGCAGCAGCATGATCCCGCGTGCGAGGTCGGGCGCGAGGGCCCGCTCGGCAGGGCGTACGCCCGCACGGCGCGGCGCTGGGGCCGAGGCCCTGTGGGCCCCGTGTTCGGTGTCGACCGTCATGCTTCGACGCTACGGAGAAGGCCGGCGGTCAGGCGTCCGTCTTCCGGCTAGGAGCGCATGACTTTCGTCTGGGAATACGCAACCTTCGTCGAGGAGTGCGAGGGAGTTCCAGCTCCTCGAGGTACGGACGGTGACCCAAGGCCCCGCGGCAGCCCCACGGCGGCCCCGTCGCGGGCTCGCATGGCCTGGCCGCACCGGGCGCGGCTCTCCTCGTCGGCTTTCTCCAGAGGTTTTCCGAAGGGGTTGTCCAATGCCTGAGTGAAGCCATAGCCTCGGCGTCGCCAGCGAGGAAGGGCCCAGGCGAGGGCCGGAGGGGACTGCCGTGCACCGGAGGGGAACTGCCGTGAAGCGGACGTCCCGCGACATCCGCACCGCCAACCGCTACGGCGTGCTGCGCCACATCATCGCGGCGTCGCCCGTTTCCCGGCAGGAGTTGGCGGCGGCGACCAGCCTCAGCCTCGCGACCGTCGCCAACCTCGTCGGCGAGCTGATCGACCTCGGCATGCTCGTCGAGGTCGGCTACGAGGACTCCGACGGCGGCCGCCCGCGCGGGCTGGTGGCCGTCAACGCCGCGGGCGGCGCCCTGATCGGCGTGGACGTCGCGGAGACGTACATCCACGTCGAGCTGTTCGACCTCGCGCTGACCGTACTGGCCCGCGCGGACGAGGAGTTGCGCCCGGGCGAGAACGACCCGGTCCAGGTCGTGGGGCACATCGCCACCGCCGTGGCCTCCGTGGTCGAGCAGGCGGGCGAGGCGGCGGGCATCGCCGGCGACCGGGTGCTGGGCGTCGGCGTCAGCATGCCGGGGCAGGTGGACCGCGAGGGCGGGGTGTCGGTCTTCGCCCCGAACTGGGACTGGCACGACGTGCCGCTGCTGAGTCTCCTCGCCGAGCACATCCCCTACCCCCTCCACCTCGACAATCCGCTGCGCGCCTGCACGGTCGCCGAGCTGTGGTTCGGCGCGGCGCGCGGCCGCGGCGACGCGGTCGTGGTCAACCTCGGTACGGGCGTGGGGGCGGGTCTCGCGCTGGGCGGGGCGCTGCACCGCGGCGTGAGCAACTCCGCGGGCGAGTGGGGGCACACCACCCTTGTCCTGGACGGGCGGCCGTGCCACTGCGGCAACCACGGCTGCGTGGAGACGTATGTCGGCGCCCCCGGCATCATGCGGAACCTGGGCGAGCTGAGCCCGCACAGCCCGCTGCTGCACCCGGACGACCAGACGGCCACCATCGAGGCGCTGGCCCGGGGGCTGGCCGAGGGGGACCCGGTGGCGATGCGGGCGGTTCGCGAGACCGCGCGCTATCTCGGGGCGGCCCTCGCCGACCTGGTCAACCTGCTCAACCCGGAAGTGATCGTGCTGAGCAGCTGGGTCGCGGCGAAGCTCGGGGAGCCGCTGCTCGCCGAGGTGCGCGAGGCGGTGGCCCGGCACGCGCTGCGGCGCCCGCTGGAGAGCGCCGAGATCGTGCTCTGCCCGATTCCGTCCAACCCCGTGAGTCTCGGCGCGGCGACCTTCGCCCTGGAGGGCTCGCTCGCGTCCGTAGGAAGGTCCGTGGGGAAACCCGCAACGCAGTCCGCGGGGAAACCGGTAACGCAGTCCGCGGGAAGGCCCGTAGCACAGTCCGCAGGAAAGTCCGTGGCGAAGCCGCGCCGCAGCACCACTCCACCAAGGAACCGCACCAGCACACCCTCGTGACGACGGAAGGGTTGCACATGGCACGCGTACCAGGAGCAGCACGGACAAGACAGCGCACACGCATCCGCACGGTGCTCGTCAGCGGGGCGGCGGCCCTCGCCCTGGCGGGCTCCCTGACCCCGCCGGCGTCCTCGGCGGCGGACGGGACCACCACCGTGGCCACCGCCCGGGTCTCCCCCGAGGCCGCGCAGACGATCGACGACATCGGCGCGTCGGGGGCCTGGTGGCCCAACGACATCGGGAAGTTCGACCGCGCCGCGCAGGCGCGGGCCGCCCGCCTGCTCTTCGGCCCGGACGGCCTGGATCTGAGCGCGTACCGCTACAACATCGGTGGCGGGGGTACGGGGGTCACCACGCCCGAGCGCGCCCCGGACGACTTCCTCGAAGCCGACGGCTCGTACGACTGGTCCAAGGATCCGGGTGGCCGGACGTTCCTCCGGTACGCGGCCCGGTACGGCGTCGAGGATCTGATCGGGTTCGTCAACAGCGCCCCGGCCGAGTGGAAGACCAACGGAAAGAGCTGCGGCGGCCATCTCGACTCCGCCAAGGAGAAGGACTTCGCCCGCTATATCGCCGATGTCGTCGACCACTTCGCGGCGGAGGGCGCCGCGCTCGGCCACATCAGCCCCTTCAACGAGCCGACGAACAGTTTCGCGGACTGCGGCCAGGAGGGCATGCTGGTCGGCGTCGAGCAGCGCGACGACATCGTACGGGCGCTGGGCGGGGAACTGGACGCGCGCGGCGGCCGGACCGGCATCATCGCCGACGAGTCCAGCAGTACCGACGGGTTCAACAGCGAGGTTCCGCAGTGGCTGAGCCAGCCGGGCACCGCCGAATTCGTCGACAAGCTCGCCCACCACACGTACAACAATCCCGGCGACGCGTCGCGCGCGCAGGTCGCGGCGACCGCGAAGTCCTTCGGAAAGGAGTCCTGGTCCAGCGAGATCTGCTGCTTCGGGAAGGGCGGCACGGGCTGGAGCCAGGAGTACGACCCGACCATCGACAACGCCCTGCTGATGTCGCGCATCATGCACAAGGACTTCACCGTCGCGCACGACTCGGCGTTCCACTGGTGGACGGCGCTCTCCAACAAGATCGGCGTGGACGCCGAGAGCGGAGCGGGGTCCAAGAACGACCAGGGGTGGAATGATGGGCTGATCTACTACGACCCCGATTACGCCGCCAATGGAAACCAGAAGCTGTATATGACGAAGCGCTATTACGCGCTGGGGCAATACAGCAAGTTCGTCCGGCCGGGTGCGGTCCTGCACGATGTGACGGGTGCGCCGAGCGGTGTGGAGGTCACCGCTTTCCGTAAAGACGGCCGTTGGAGCATCGTGGTGAACAACCACAACTCCGGCGCCTCCGCGTTGGCGCTGGACCTCGGTGGCGCGCGCGGCCTGACGGCGGTCAGGGCGGTGCGGACCTCCGCTACCGAGAACTGGGCCGGGGCGGCGGCGCCCTCGGTATCCGGCGGGACCGTCTCGGCCTCGCTCCCGGCGCGCTCCATCACCACGTACGTCCTCGCCGAGCGCGGCTGACCGACCCTTCCGGCAGGGGTGCGGGAGCGTTCCCGTATCCCCTGCCGGCCCCTGCGCGTTCGGGTGCTCGAACGGCGCCGGGCCAGCCCTGCCGAAGCGTCAAAGTCCTTGGTACCAGGCTTCGTCCAACCCCTTGCCGAAGCCTTCGTCTATGGCTAGCGTCCCGCTGCACGCATCACTTGGGCCACTCAGGTCACTCAGATCACCAGGTCACTCAGGCGCGACGAGGACAAGGAAGTTCACCGTGTCGGCAATGAGCAGGAGAAGCAGCAGGGACTGGGACCGCCGCGGCGTGCTGCGGGCGGTCGGCGGGATGGCCGCCCTGGGCGGGCTCGCCGCCTGCGGCTCGAACACCGGCCGCTCGGGCGGCGGCGGGAACTCGATCAAGCAGATGTACCACGCCTACGGCGAGCCGGGCACGCAGCAGGCGGCCAGGAAATTCGCCGAGGCGTACCAGAAGGCCGAGGTCTCCATCGAGTGGGTGCCCGGCGAATACGAGTCGAAGCTGGCCACCACCCTGCTCGGGTCCGACGCGCCGGACGTCTTCGAGTACCACCCCGACATCCAGCTGGTGCGGTCGAAGCAGATCGTGCCGCTGGACGACATCATCGCGGACGTCAAGGACGACTTCCTCCCGGAGGACATCAAGGCGAATTCCGTGGACGGCAAGGTCTACGGAATCCGGATGATCGATGACCCGCAGTTCTTCTTCTATCGCAGGTCGCTGCTGGACAAGGCGGGCGTGAAGCCGCCGACCACCCTCGACGAACTCATCGACGCCGCGCACGCGCTCACCACCGACAAGGTGAAGGGCCTCAACATCGGCCAGAAGCTGAAGCAGGTCACCAAGCCCCTGGTGTGGTCCACCGGCGCCGAACTCGTCACCGCGGACAACAAGGTCGGCTTCCACACCGAGGCCGTGGTCGAAGCCCTCGCCAAAACACGAGAGTTGTACAAGGGCGACGCGCTGCTGCTGGGCGCCCCCACCGACTCCTGGGACCCCGCCTCCTTCGTCCAGGGGCTGTGCGCCATCCAGTGGTGCGGCATCTGGGCCATTCCCGCCGTCGAGAAGGCGTTCGGCGACGATTACGGCATCTTCCCCTTTCCCAGCTCCGGCGAACAGGGCCGTCCCGTGGTCTACAACGGCGGCTGGTCCGCGTATGTCTCCGCCAAGGCCAAGGACGTGGACAAGGCCAAGGAGTTCGTCAAGTGGCTGTGGCTGGACCAGAAGCAGTACCAGGAGGAGTGGGCGCTCGACTACGGATTCCACATACCGGCCCGTAAGAGCATCGCGGCGGGCGCGGACAAGCTGCGGTCAGGGCCGGCCGCCGAGGCCGTGAAGCTGTTCAACGAGAACGGCGTCTTCGACGACCCTCTCTTCACCGAGGGCATGTTCAACACCCTCCTGGACGCGGTCACCAATTCGGTACGCGACGACAAGAGCCCCGAGTCCGAACTCGACAAGGCCGAGACCAGGATCGGGCGCGACCTGAAGAAGCTCGTCGGATAGGCCGGCCCGGGACCGTCATGGCGACCACCACACACCACTCCCCCGGCCGCGCCCCCGCGAAGACCACCCCCGCCGCCCGCCGGCGACTGCTGCCGGGACTCGGCGGCGCGCGCGGACGCACCCTCAACTTCTGGCTGTTCGTCGGCCCGTTCCTGGCCGGGCTGATCGTCTTCGTCTACGTACCGATCGGCTGGAGCCTGTACCTGAGCCTGCACGAGGCGCGGGGCACCGTCACCCCGACCGAGTTCGTGGGCTTCGCCAACTACACCGACATGCTCGGCGACGGCGACTTCGTCGACAGCCTCGTCAACTTCACCGTCTTCGCCGCGATCATCGTCCCGCTCACCTACGCCCTGTCCCTCGCGCTGGCGCTGCTCGTCCACCGCATCCGCTTCATGCAGGCGTTCTTCCGCTCGGTCTTCTTCCTGCCCGTGGCGTGCAGTTACGTCGTCGCGTCCCTGGTGTGGAAGATCTCGATCTTCAGCGGGCTGCGCTACGGCGGGGCCAACACCGTGCTCGACCTGTTCGGCGTCGACTCCATCGCGTGGCTCGCCTCGCCCGACCCGCCCTGGTACTGGCTGGTGCTGTGCACCGCGCGGCTGTGGCTGCAGTGCGGCTTCTACATGATCCTCTTCCTTGCCGCGCTGCAGAACATCCCGCGCGAGCTGTACGAGGCGGCCGCCGTCGACGGCACCAAGCCGGGCTGGCAGACCTTCCGCCACATCACCCTGCCGCAGCTGCGGGCCACCTCGGTCGCCGTCGTACTGCTCCTGCTCATCAACGCCTACCAGGCCTTCGACGAGTTCTACAACATCCTCGACGAGGGCCGCGCGACCTGGGGCAGGCCGCCCCTGGTCGAGCTCTACAACACGGCGCTCGGCGCCAACCAGGACTACGGGCACGGCAGCGCGGGCGCGCTCATTCTCGCCCTGCTGATCGCCATGGTGACCCTGCTTCAGGGCAGGTGGCTCGGCTTCGGAAAGGGTGACGAGAAGTGACGGCGACCCTGCCCGGGCGCTCCCGGAAGCGGCGCACCGCGCGCGGCGTCATGAGCGGCACCGGGCTGTACGCGGCGCTGGGCGTCGCGACCGTGCTGTTCTTGATCCCCTTCTATCTGATCGTGCGCAACGCGCTGTCCACGGACGCGGACATCACCGGCGAGGAGTGGGCGTTCTTCCCGGGCGACATCCAGTGGGGCAATGTCAAGGAGCTGTTCGACGATCCGTCCGTGCCGTTCGCGCGGTCGCTGTGGAACTCGATGGTCGTGGCCGTGCTGCACACCCTGGGTACGCTGCTGGTGTGCTCGCTCGCCGGCTACGGGCTCGCCCGCATTCCGTACAAGCACGCCGACAAGGTCCTGTACGCGATCCTGTTCACCCTCATGGTCCCGGCCGCCGTGACCTTCGTGCCGAGCTATGTGCTCGTGTCGTCGCTCGGCTGGGTCTCGACCCTGCGCGGGCTGGTCATCCCCGGCCTGTTCAGCGGCTTCACGGCCTTCCTCTTCCGGCAGTACTTCCTCGGCTTCCCCAAGGAGCTGGAGGAGGCGGCCCGGGTGGACGGGCTCGGCTACTGGGGCGCGTACTGGCGGATCGTCGTCCCGAACTCGCTCAACTTCTTCGCCGCGATCTCCGTCATCACCTTCATCAGCGGCTGGAACGCCTTCCTGTGGCCCCTGGTCATCGGCCAGGACCAAGGCTCATGGACCGTTCAGGTCGCGCTGTCCTCCTACATGACGGCGCAGACGATCAACATCCACCTCATCTTCATGGCGACGGCCGTGTCGATCCTGCCGCTCGTGCTGGTCTTCCTGTTCCTCCAGCGGTGGCTCGTGCAAGGTGTCGCACAGACCGGTATCAAGGGCTGACCGAGGAGAGCCGATGAGCCCCACCTCCCATGACGCGCCACTCCCCTACTACGAGGACGTGTCGCCCGGCAGCGGCGAGCGGCTCCTGCCGCCCCGCGCCTGGTCGCCGGATTCCGACGCCGCGCGGCTGAGCCTGAACGGGCCCGACTGGGCCTTCCGGCTCTCCCCGACGGCCACCGCCGAGGACGAGTCCTTCGCCGACCCCGCGTACGACGCGTCCGGCTGGGACCGGCTCCCCGTGCCCGCGCACTGGGTGCTGCGCGGGCACGGCGCGCCGATCTACACCAACACGCTGTACCCCTTTCCGGTGGACCCGCCGCATGTCCCGACCGAGAACCCGACCGGTGACCACCGCCGCGTCTTCGACCTCCCGGAGAGCTGGCCGGACGGTGGGGAGGCGGTGCTGCGCTTCGAGGGTGTCGAGTCCTGCGCGCGGGTGTGGCTCAACGGGCGGGAGCTGGGCACGTTCAAGGGCAGCCGGCTGCCGCACGAGTTCGCGGTGGGAGCGGTGGGCGGGCTGCTGCGGCGGCGCGGCAACGTGCTGGCCGTGCGCGTCCACCAGTGGTCCTCCGGCAGCTATCTGGAGGACCAGGACCAGTGGTGGCTGCCCGGCGTCTTCCGCGACGTGACGCTGCTGCACCGCCCGGCCGGGGCGGTGGCGGACGTCTTCGTGCACGCCTCGTACGACCACGTGCGCGGGGAGGGCACACTGCGCGTGGACGCCGATCCGCACGGCCGGGTCACCGTTCCCGAGCTGGGCCTGGACCTGGCCACCGGCGAGAGCGCGACCGTCCCCGTCGAGCCGTGGACGGCGGAGACGCCGCGCCTGTACGAGGCGGAGCTGGGGACGGCGGGCGAGCGCGTGTCCTTGCGCGTCGGCTTCCGTACGGTCGCCGTCGAGGACGGCGTCTTCAAGGTCAACGGCGAACCGGTCCTCTTCCGGGGCGTCAACCGCCACGAGTTCCACCCGGAGACGGGGCGCGCGCTGGATCTCGCGACCATGCGCCGCGACCTGGTGCTGATGAAGCGGCACAACATCAACGCCGTCCGCACCGCCCACTATCCGCCGCACCCGGCGTTCCTCGACCTGTGCGACGAGCTGGGCCTGTGGGTCATCGACGAGTGCGACCTGGAGACCCACGGCTTCGTCGCCCTCGGCTGGCGCGGCAACCCGGCGGACGACGAGCGGTGGACCCCGGCCCTCCTGGACCGGGCGCGCCGGATGGTCGAGCGCGACAAGAACCACCCGTCCGTCGTGATGTGGTCCCTGGGCAACGAGTGCGGCACGGGCCGCGGCCTGACCGCCATGGCCGACTGGATCCGCGGGCGCGACCCGTCCCGCGTGATCCACTACGAGGGCGACATCTCCTGCAAGGACGCCGACGTCTATTCGCGCATGTACGCCTCGCACGAGGAGGTGGAGCTGATCGGGCGGCGTGCCGAGTCCCCGTGGGGCGACCCGGACCTGGACGCCAGGCGCCGCGCGCTCCCCTTCATCCAGTGCGAGTACGCGCACGCCATGGGAAACGGGCCCGGCGGGCTCGCCGACTACCAGCGGCTGTTCGAGCGCCACGAGCGCCTCCAGGGCGGCTTCGTGTGGGAGTGGATCGACCACGGCCTCGCCCGGCGCACCGCCGAGGGCGAGCTGCACTACGCGTACGGCGGGGACTTCGGCGAGGAGCTGCACGACGGCAACTTCGTCTGCGACGGCCTGCTGTTCCCCGACCGCACGCCCTCTCCGGGGCTGGTCGAGTACAAGAAGGTGATCGAGCCGGTCCGGATCGAGGGCGACGGCGCCGCGGGCACGCTCCGCGTCACCAACGCCTACGACTTCGCCGACCTGTCCCACCTGTCCTTCACCTGGGCTTACGAGGTCGAGGGGGAGACGGTCGGCTCCGGTGGCCTGTCCGTGCCGCCGCTGGCGCCCGGCGAGTCCGCCGACGTCAAGCTGCCCGCCCCGCCCGGCCCGGACGGGCACGGCGAGGCCCTGTGGACCGTACAGGCGGTGCTGGCCGCCGACACGGCGTGGGCGGATGCGGGCCACCGGGTGGCGTGGGCCCAGCTCCCGGCGGCGGGGCGCCCCCGGCCCCGTCGCGGCGCGGCTACCGCGGCACCGCGCCACGCGGCCGGCGTCATCCGCCTGGGCCCGGCGGCCTTCGACCCGGCGAGCGGCGCGCTGCTCGCCGTGGGCGCGGTCCCGGTGACCGGCGGCGCTCGGCTGGACGTGTGGCGCGCGCCGACGGACAACGACAACGGCGCCCCCTGGCAGCCGGACGACCCCCGCAACGGCCTGCGGTGGCGGCGGCTCGGGCTGCACCGGATGCGCCACCGCGTGGTGTCGCTGGAGACGTCCTCGGATACGGCTGCTGGGGTGACCGTCGTGACCAGGGTGGCCCCGGCCGCCGTGGACTTCGCCCTGCGTACGGTCTACCGCTGGACGGCGTCCGAGGAGCGGCTGCACCTGACCGTCTCGGTCACGCCGGAGGGCGACTGGCCGTGCCCGCTGCCCCGCCTCGGCATCCGGCTCGGCGTACCGGCGTCGTACGACCACGCCACCTGGTTCGGCGGCGGCCCCGGCGAGGCGTACCCCGACACCCGCGCCGCCTCCCGGGTCACGCGCTGGGAGATGGAGGTCGACGACCTCCAGACGCCGTATGTGCGGCCGCAGGAGAACGGGGCGCGGGCGGACGTCCGCTGGGCGCGGCTGAGTTCGGCGTCGGACGGACGCAGCCTGCGCGTCGAGGGCCGTCCGCACTTCTGGTTCACGGCGCGCCGCTGGACCAGCGAGCAGCTCGACGCCGCGGACCACACCACGGACCTCGTCCCGTCCGCCGACACGGTGTGGCTGAACCTCGACCACGGCCAGCACGGCATCGGCAGCGAGTCCTGCGGGCCGACCGTGCTGCCGCGGTACCGGCTGAACGTGGCGCCCGCGGAGTTCTCGTTCACCTTCGAGAGCGAGGAGACCGCCTGACGCGGGTGCCACGGTGCCCGCGGGCCGGCTTTCCCCCCGGACCCCGTCCGGGGGGAAAGCTGGAGGATCGACCACGCGTTCTCCTGTCTGAGGAACCGGAGAACCCTGCGGGACCCGGAGTGGCTAGGACGCCACCCCGCTCCCCGCGGTCCGTACCGCCTGCCGGGATCCGATCCGGTCGAGGAAACGCAGCAGCAGCGTGGTGAACTCGGCCGGCCGCTCCAGGTTGGGCATATGGGCCGCCCCCTCGATCACGGCCAGTTCCGCCCCCCGGATCAGCCGCCGCATGGTCTCGGCGTCCCGGAGCGGGGTGAACTCGTCGTCACGGCCGACCACCACCAGCGCGGGCACCGCGACCTGGGCGAGCACCGGGCGGTAGTCCGGCCGTGCCGCGCGGCCCCGCAGTGCCGCCGCTGCCCCCTCCGGCCGGGTGCCGCCCATCATCAGGCGCACATGCGTGGCGACATCCGGCAGCGCCTCGATGTTGTACGGCGCCACCATCTTGCCGAGCACCTCATCGGCGTACGGACCCATGCCCTCCCGCAGCAGCCGGTCCGCCATGGCGTGCCGCCACGCCCTGCCCTCCTCGGTCTCCGGCTCCGCGGAGGTGTCGGCGAGCAGCAGCCCGCGCACCCGGTCCGGATAGAGCCGCTGGAACTCCATCACGATCTGGCCGCCCATCGACAGGCCGCCGAGCACCACGCCGTCGATCCCCAGCTGGTCCAGCAGCCCGGCGAGGTCCGCCGCGAAGACGGAGAGCGGGGTGGTGCCCGGCACCACCGCGGAGCTTCCGTAGCCGCGCAGATCGGGGGCGATGACGCGGTGCCCGGCGCGGGCCGCCTCGGCGAGCTGGGGCCGCCACATGGACCGGTCGAAGGGGTGCCCGTGCACCAGCAGCAGAGGTGCCGCGCCGTCCCGGGGCCCCTCGTCGTCGTACCCGATCGAAATGCCGTTGACCAGCGCTGTATTCATCAGATCCCCGTTCTCCAGACCCTGTTGAGTGGATGCTAGGCGGGCCCGTCGGGTGAGTGCAATGATAACTTTGCCCTCGGTGCAATATGGGGCAATGCCCGAGAGGGGAGCGGACGATGGAGGACTACCGGCACGCGGCCGACGCGGTGGCCGAGGACATCGCGGCGGGGCGGCTGCGCCCCGGCGACCGGCTGCCCACCCAGCGGGCCTTCGCCCGCACCCATGGCATCGCCAACTCCACCGCGGGCCGCGTCTACCGCGAACTCGTCCGCCGCGGCCTGGTGGTGGGCGAGGTCGGCCGCGGCACGTTCGTCCGCGCCGAGCCCCCGGCCCCGGGCCCCGCCCTGGCCGAACCGGCCGTCCAGCACATCGACCTGGAACTCAACTACCCGGTGGTCGCGGGCCAGTCGGAGCTGCTGGCAGCCGGGCTGGCACCGCTGCTCCGCCCCGACCTGCTGGCGGCCGCGCTGCGCCCGGTCGCCGCGACCGGCACCCCCGCCGCCCGGGACGCCGTCGCCGCGCTGCTCACCCGGCCCGGCTGGGCACCCGACCCGAACCGGGTGCTGTTCGCCGGAAACGGCCGGCAGGCCATCGCCGCCGCCATCGCCGCCCTCGTCCCGCCCGGCGGGCGGCTCGCCGTCGAGGAACTGACCTACCCCGTGGTCAAGGCCGTCGCCGCCCGGCTGGGCATCACCCTGGTGCCGCTGGCCACCGACGCGGACGGGCTGCGGCCGGACGCCCTCGCCGCTGCCTGCCGGGTCGCCCGGACGCACGCCGTCTACCTCCAGCCGACCCTGCACAACCCGCTCGGCACGACCATGTCCGACCAACGCCGCGCCGAACTCGCCGACGCCCTGCGCCGACTGGGCCTGTACGCCATCGAGGACGCCGTCTGGGCGTTTCTCCGGGACGGGCCGCCGCCACTGGCCGACTACGCCCCGGACCGCACGGTCCTCGTCGACAGCTTCTCCAAGCGGCTGGCCCCCGGCCTCACCACCGGATTCACGGTGACCCCGGCACCGCTCACCGAGCAGATCGGGGCGGCGCTGCGCTCGGGGGGCTGGACGGCGACCCGCTTCGCGCTGGACGCCGTCACCCGCTGGATCGGGGACGGCACGGTGGCCCGTATCGTGCACGCCAAACGGGAAGACGCCGCGGCCCGGCAGCGCATCGCGGCCACTCGGCTGGCCGGTAGCACCCTGCGCGCCGACCCGGCCGCCTACAACTGCTGGTGGGAACTGCCGCCACCGTGGCGGGCCGAGACCTTCGTGGCCGCCGCCGCCTGGCGGGGCATCGCGGTCACGCCCGCCGCCGCGTTCGTGGTCGGCAGCGGGCGGGCCCCCGGCGCGGTGCGCATCGGCCTGGCCTCGCCCCCGCCGGATGTGCTGGGCGCCGCGCTGGACACCCTGGCCGCCCTGGCGCGCAGCACGCCCGAGGACGCCGACGCCCACTGAGAGCCACGGGTGAGATGCCGGCCCTGAGCCCGGCCGGGCGCCCGGCATCGGGCGTTGTCCGAGCCGGTCACGCGCCCCGTCGGACGGGTCCTCAAGCGGACAGGCCCTGATCCAGGCAGCCGTTGACACGGACCGCCTCCGGCGTCAGCCGGGCCCGGTGGGTCGGGCCGTCCGCCCAGCCGACCGTCACCTCGTACGCGCCATCGGCGGCCCGCCGCACCGCCACGTCCGCCAGAGCGTGGAGCGGCGCCGGGTCGCGCTCGCCGCTCAGCCGCGCGAGGCACACGAACAGGTCGCCGCTCTCGCCCCCGGCCACCATCTCGCCCGTCAGGACGGGAGCCACCGCCCGGGCCGCGAAGGCGGTGTCCGCGGCGGGCGCGGCGGGGCCCGCCGTGAGCCCGTGGACCGGCAGGAGTTCGGATCCGGGGCCGCCGGGGGCCACCGCCCAGCCCGTCTGGCGTACCGCCGTTCCCGGCGCCGCGCCCGTCACGAGGTGAACGCGGACTTCGGCGGCGCCGTGCGCCAGTACCAGGGCGGTGATCCGCAACGAGAGCGGCGGTACGGCCTTCGGCCGAAGGCGTACTACGGCTACACGCTGGACAAGGCCGCCGACGTGCCGTCGAAGGTGCGGTCCGGCGCCGGTCCCCGTGCGGGCATCGGCACGTCGGCGGGCGCGGCCGCGACCACCCTCACAGTGGCGAAGGACGGCTCCGGCCAGTTCACCACCGTGCAGGCCGCCGTCAACGCCGTACCGGCGGGCAACCCCTCACGGGTCGTCATCGCCATCAAGCCCGGTACCCATCGTGAGACGATCAAGATCCCCGCGAACAAGCCGCACGTCACGCTTCAGGGCACCGGCGCGAGCCGGAACGACACCGTCATCGTCTACGACAACGCGGCCGGCACGCCGAAGCCCGACGGCTCCGGCACCTACGGCAGCAGCGGCACCAGCGGCAGCGCCACCGTCGCCGCCGAGGCCGATGACTTCCAGGCCCGCAACCTCACCTTCTCCAACGACTTCGACGAGGCGAAGAACCAGCACCTCAACGGACTCCAGGCGGTCGCCCTGCGCACCGCGGCCGACAAGGTCTTCCTCGACGGAATCGCCGTCAACGGCGACCAGGACACCCTGCTGCTGGACACCGCCACCAAGGACAGGCTCGGCCGGGTCTACGTCAGGAACTCCTCCATCGCGGGGAACGTCGACTTCATCTTCGGCCGGGCGAGCGCCGTGATCGACCGATCGGCGATCACCCTCAAGAAACGATGGAACGGGTCCTCGGCCGGATACGTCGTCGCCCCCAGCACCGCCGCCGGCCGCAAGGGCTTCCTGATCGCCAACAGCACGGTGGGCGGTGACGTGTCCGGGTCCAGGTTCCATCTGGGCCGCAACTGGCACGCGGGCGGCGACGCGTCCCTCGACCCGATGGCCACGGTCCGCAACACGCAGCTGAGCAATGCGATCAAGTCCGCGCCCTGGACCGACATGGGCGGCTTCTCCTGGAAGGACGACCGCTTCGCCGAGTACCGGAACACCGGTCCCGGCTCCGGCACTGCGAGCGGCGACCGCCCGCAGCTGACGGACGACCAGGCCGCGGACCAGGAGATCCCGGACCGGCTGGGCGACTGGACCCCCACGGCCTCCTAGAGGACCGTCGCACCGTACGCCGCCGGGCCCCGGCGGCGGTCGGGCGGCACCCGGTGGCAGGCTGGTCCCGGCGCTGGCGTTGACACCGGCGTCAAGGTCTAGCGTCTCGGGTGGATCAGGGAGGAGCCGTCCATGCGGATCGGGGAACTGGCCGAGCGGGCCGGGGTCAGCACGCGGTCGCTGCGCTACTACGAGGCGCAGGGGCTGCTGCGGGCCCGGCGGGCCGCCAACGGCTACCGCGAGTACGGGGACGAGGACCTGCGGATGGTGCGGGAGATCCGCTCGCTGCTGGACCTCGGCTTCGGCCTTGAGGACACCCGGCCGTTCGTCGAGTGCCTGCGCGGCGGGCACGAGGCGGGCGACCGCTGCCCCGACTCGATCGCCGTCTACCGGCGCAAGCTCGCCGAGCTCGACGCGTGCATCGCGCGACTCGGCGAGGTGCGCGAGCGGGTCGCGGCGCAGCTGGAGCTGGCCGTCGAGTCCCGGGCGGCCGAGCCGCGCTGCGCGTTCTCCCCCTGACCTCGGCATGGATCCCGGCCTGGCTTCCGGCATCCGGACCTGACCTTCCGGCCCGGATCCCGACCTGACCGATCCCGACCTGACCGCCCGAAAGCAGAGGACATCACCTGTGACCACCACAGAGCCCGCCGTCGTCACCGTGACCGACGACACCTTCGAGCAGCTGGTGCTGCGCAGCCCACGGCCCGTTCTCGTGGAGTTCTGGGCGCCCTGGTGCGGCCCGTGCCGGCAGCTCGCGCCGGTCCTCGACGAGATCGCCCGCGAGGAGGCGGACCGCCTGACCGTGGCCAAGCTCAACACCGACGAGAACCCGGCCACGATGGTCGCCCGCAACGTCCTCGCCGCGCCCACCTTGCAGGTCTACCGCGACGGCGAGCTGGTCAAGGAGCTGGTCGGCGCGCGGCCGAAGCGGCGGCTGCTGCAGGAGCTGGAGGACGTCCTGCCGCACGTCGTCGAGCCCGGTCGAGGGCGCGTGGCGCCCGCGGCATCGCTGGACTGACGCACATCGCTGGACTGCCGTACGGGGAACGGGCGTTGTCAGTGGTGGGTGGCACCATCACTGCCATGACGGACACCACCACGGACACGCCCCTCGACTGGCGGCCCTTCCTGGCCCGGTGGAGCGAGGAATGGGCGGACGCATGCGACCCCGGCGAACAGCTCGACGAGGGGGACGAGGAGGCCCGGCGCAGCCGCTGGCTGGGCTTCCCGCCCGCGTCCGGCGCGCGGATAGCCGCGATGGAGGAACGGCTCGGCCACCGACTGCCGCCGTCGTACCGGACGTTCCTCGAGGTCAGCGACGGGTGGCGGCATGCGGGCGGCTTCGTATGGCTGCTCGCCGGCACCGAGGCGGCCCGCTGGCACGAGGACGAGTCCGGGCTCGGCGAGATGTTCCAGGAGGACCTGGACGAGGACTCCCTGCCGGACGAGGTCCTGGAGGCCGGCGTGTGGGCCCGTGCGCTGCAGTTGGACGTGGAGTCGGACGCCGTGTACGTGCTGCTCGATCCCGGGGACGTGGGCGACGACGGTGAGTGGGCCGTGTATTGCTACAAGAGCTGGGCGGCCATGCCGCCGGAACGGTACGCGTCTTTCCGGGAGTTCATGACGGAGATGTACCAGGAGTTCCACATGCTGCGCGCGGACCGCGCAGAGAGGGAGGCGGAGAGGGAGTTCGCCAACGACACGACGCGGGAGCTGGACGCGGCCGTCGAGGACGCGCGGCGGGACGCGCTGCGCGGTGAGTACGAGCGGGCCGAGACGGCCTTCGCGGAGGCGGCGGGCTACGGGCGGCCCCGGGCGCGGGCGCTGCGCGACCAGATCCGGCGGCTGCGAGGCCACACCGACATGGTGGACCTCGACGAACTCGCCGCGGATCCGGTGTACGCCCCCGAGGTGCTGCCCGTACTGGCGGTGGAGCATGTGGCCAGCCGGCATGACGTGGCCATGTGGTCGTTTCATGTGCGGGGCGCCTCCGACGAGGTGCGCGAGGCTGCGGACGGGATACTCCGGCAGGTACGGGAGGGGAGCTACCGCTACAGCGCGGCAGGCCCGTTCGGCCTGGCTGTGGACAGGGCGCGGGAGCAGGCGCGCTGGGGTGGGGCCGACGCGGCGTGGCGGACCCTGCTCGGCGCGCTGCCGCAGTGGCGGCCGCTGGGCCCCGACCACCTCGCGCCGCTCGGCCTGCTGGCCGACCCCGTCCTCGGCCCGCTGCTCACGCCGGAGCGGGGGCTGGAGCTGCTGGCCACCGCCAGGGGCGGGGAGGCGGGCGGCCCTCCGGGCCCCACGGCGGACCTCGACCCCGGCGGCCTGGCATGGCTGGCGGAGGCGGATCCGGACCGGTCCCGGGAGGCGTACCGCTTCATCCTGGTGGAGGGCGTGGACCCGGCCGAGCTGCCCGCTCGTATCGGCGCGGACGAGCACGGGGTGCTGCACGAGCCGATGACCTCGTGGGAGGCGCGCTGGAGGCTGCGCGACGGCCAGGAGAGCTCGTCGTACGACGACAAGGCCCTGGCCTCCGTCGGGCGCGCCGGTCCCGGCTGGAGCTTCGCCTTCGAGTCATCGCCGAGCCCCTTCGATGAGCGGCGGTTCACCTCCCCCGCCGTCGCCGCCTCCCACGGCACCCGCGCGGTCGTGGTCTGGAGTGCTCCCGCCGAGCCGCACGTGTCCCCTGGGCTCTTCCATCTCTCCGTCGCGGAGAACGGCGAGGAGGCTTTCGCGTTCACGGTTCAGGGCACGACGATCCGGCGGAGCGGGACGATACCGGCGGCGCTGGACCCTGACCGCCTCTTCGCGCGAGCGGCAGAGGAGACCGCGGACGAGGACGCCGGACGGCTGGGCGAGCAGCGCGCTCTGGAGGCGATCGCCGCCGAGTTCGGGGTGTCGCTCCCGCGCTTCGCCCTGGACCACGGCCGTCTTCACACGTTCACGACCCGGTCATGGACCCGGCCGCCGGGACCGGGAGAGGGATACATGGTCGTCCGCTTGGGGTGGCAGGAGGCGGACGAGGCCTCCGCTGAGCAGTGACGGCCGCACCACACGCTCCCGTCGGCCCGTCAGCCCGATGGGCCGATGGGCCGGTTGGCCAGCTCGTCCCAATTAATCATAAGATCCGTATAACCGATGATCCGCTTTCCGGGTGAAAGGGGCGCCCGGTGCGGCGGTGGCTGCCGGTGGGACGGCACGCGAATCACTACGGTCTGGCAGATGACCGACATGAGGGCTTGCGTGGCGGGAGCGGCAGTTCACCTGGCGGAGCGCTGGATCGACATCGCCGAGCGGGAAGCGCAGATCGCCGCGGCCAGCGCTCCGTTCGTCCCTCCCGCAGGACTGGTGCACCGGCTGACCGGTGTGGAAGGAGTGCATCTGGTCGCACCGGACCAGCAGGCGTCGGATCTCGCCGTGGCCGCGGCACGCAAGGCTTTGGCCGAGGACGGCGCGTCCGTCCGGGACATCGACCTGATGATCTTCGCAGCGGGCAGTCAGGACATGGCGGAGCCCGCGACCGGCCATATCGTGGCGGCCAAACTCGGTCTCACCTGCCCGGCGTTCGATGTGAAGAACGCCTGCAACAGCGTGCTGAACGGCATGGAGGTCGCCGCCGCGCTCATCGCCGCGGGCCGCTACCGCACGGTGCTGATCACGTGTGGCGAGGCGCCGTCCCTGACCGCCCGGTTACGGGTGAGCGACAACGCGACCTTCTTCCGTTCGTTCGCCTCCTACGGGTTCTCCGACGCGGGCGCCGCCGTGCTGCTCAGGGCGGGGGCGAACACCTCCCCCTCGGCTCCAGGGGTGCTCGGCAGCCGGTTCGCCGCCGACTCCGCCGCCTGGGACTCGGCGACCTTCCGCTTCGGCGGCACCGTCGCCCGCGACCCCGCCGGGGAGCGGGCGTACTTCGAGATGGACGGCTCCCGGCTCCGTAAGAGCATCGACGGGCTCGGCTGGGGATCCCTGCGGCCACTTCTGGACGAACTCGGCCTGGAATGGACCGACTTCGCCTTTGTCGGAGTGCACCAGGTCGCGGTCGCGGACGTGGAGCGGTACCCCGAGGACCCGGGCATTCCCGCCGACCGGCTGATCCTCACCCTGCCCCGGCACGGCAACGTCGCCTCGGCCTCGCTGCCGCTCCAGCTGGTACGGGCGATCGAGACCGGCAAGGCCCGGCCCGGCGACCTCATCGCGCTCGTCGGCCTGGCTGCGGGCACCAGCACGGGCCTGATGGTGATCCGGCTGTGAGCAGCACGGCCTGCCCGTACGCCGCCCACCCCGCGCCAGGCCGCTCGGGGTGGGCGGCCAGCCGGCTCCTGCCCTGCAGCAGCGAGCCGCGGGCGTTCCCCTTCTACCGCAGTCTGCACAGCCGGGGACCGATCAGGCTGGCCCCGACGCCCGCCGGGTTCTCCGGTTGGCTGGTCCTCCGACACGATGTGGCCCGGCAGTGGCTGAACGACCGGCGCCTGGTCAACGACGCCCGATCCGTGCTGCCTTCGCACCACGGCATGCCGCACCTGCGCTATGCCACCGACTTCCTCACCGTCCTGCCCAGCCCGCTCAGCCGCGACCACACCGAGCACCGCCGGCTTCGCGCGATCTTCACCCAGCAGCTGCACAAGGCGGCCGTGCGGCGCCGCGCGCCGCTCGTCCACCGCACCGTCGCCGAGGCGCTGGACGCGCTGGCACGGCACCGCGAGGCGGACCTGGTGACGGACTACATCCTGCCCATCGCCACCAACGTGGCCGGTGATCTCATCGGCATCCCGCCGCGGCGCCGGGCGGACGCCGCCGGCCTGGTGCGCGTACTCAGCAGCACCGCGCACCCGCAGGCGCCGCACATGCTCGACGCGGCCGCACGCCTGTCCGCCCACATCCGCGCGGCGCTGACGGAGGCGGAGCGCGATCCGGCGGACAACATCGCCACCTCGGCGCTGCGGGCGTACCGGTCCGGCGCCGTCTCCAGCCGTCAGGACCTGGTGGGCATGCTCATCAGCGCCATGTTCGCCGCGCTGGACTCCAACATCGCCTCCGCCTCCTCCGGCAGCCTGCACCTGCTGCGCGATCCGCAGGCCAGGCAGCGGCTCGTCGGGGACGCGGCCGGGCGCCACCGGGTGCTGGAAGAGGTACTGCGCCTGTCGGCCCCGTTCTCCGGGAGCAACTACCGGTTCGCCACCGAACCGCTGCGTATCGCCGGATGCGAGGTCGCGCGCGGCGACGTGGTCGTCTTCTCCTTCAAGGCGGCGAACCTCGACCCCCGCACATGGCCGAACCCCGAACAGCTGGACCCCGCACGCGACGCCCCGGCGGGCCATCTGACGTTCGGCCACGGGCCCCACTACTGCGCGGGGGCCACCCTGGGGCGACTGGTCCTCGACACCACCCTCACCCAGTTGTTCCGCCGCTTGCCCGACCTGCGGTTGGCGGCCGACGGCTCCACCCTCCCGTACCGCGTCGCCGTCGCCCGCCACCCCGAATCCCTGCCCGTCCTCACGGGAACCCGCCGACCGGGGCGCCGGGGAGCATCCGGCGTGTAGCGAGGCAAGGGAGCGGGCAGTGATCCAGCCCCCGATGACACGAAAGGCACATTCATGGACGCCATCGCCGCCAAGGCGCATATCTTCACCATGCTGGATGTGGATGGTGACGGTGTCATCTCCCGGCAGGAGTACCTCGCCCGCCCCGAACGCGCGGCAGCGGCGCTTGGACGCGAGGGAGGTGACCCCCTCGTCTCCGCTGCTCGCACAGCTCACGAACGCGTATACGCGTCGATGGACGCGAACGGCGACGGCAAGGTGACCTTCGCGGAGTACGCGACATGGGCGGGCGCCGAGACCTTCGACGACGTCTGCAGGCACGCGCTGGGGTCGTTGTTCGACCTCGCCGACACCGACGCGGACGGCACCCTGGGCCGCGCGGAGTTCACCCGGCTGCGTGCGGTACTGGGCAACCCGACCGAGAACGCCGAGAAGGCGTTCGACGCGCTGGATACCGACGGTGACGGACACATCGACCGCGACGAGTACCTGGCGTCCATCCGCGCCTACGTCACCGACGGCGCTTCGCCCATGGCGGAAGCCCTGCACAACGGCACCAGCCGCTCAGTCCGACGTCCAGACGACGGCGTCAGCTTCTGAGCACCTCGGCGCGGGCGGTGGCGGCGTCGGGGGCCGCGAGGGCTCGGGTCGCCAGGGCTCGGCAGTCGTCGAGGGTGCGGGCCGCCAGGGCGGCCCGCACCTCGCCCAGGCAACTCGGCGCGGCCGAGAGGCTGGTGACACCGAGGCCGACGAGGACCGGGGCCAGCGCGGGGTCGGCCGCGGCCTCGCCGCACACGCCGACCGGGCGTCCGTGCGCCTCGCCGGCCGCGGCCGCCATGCGCACCAGGTCGAGCAGGGCGGGCTGCCAGGGGTCCAGCAGCGCGGCCAGGCTGCCCAGGGTCCGGTCGGCGGCGAAGGCGTACTGGGCCAGGTCATTGGTGCCGACGCTGAGGAAGTCGCAGCTCTGCGCCAGCGACCCCGCGCGCAGCGCCGCCGCGGGGACCTCCACCATGGCGCCGGCGACCCGGAGTCCGTGGGCGCGCACCAGCGCCGAGAAGTCGGCGGCCTCGCCCGGCACCGAGACCATGGGGGCCATCACCCACACCTCGGCCGTACTGCCCTCGGCCGCCTCGGCGATGGCGGCCAGCTGGGTCCGCAGCAGCTCCGGGTCGCGGGTGGCGGTGCGCAGGCCGCGTACGCCGAGGGCCGGATTCTGCTCGTCGGCCGCGGTGGCGAACGGCAGTGGCTTGTCCGCGCCGGCGTCCAGGGTGCGTACGACGACGCGGCGGCCCGCGAAGGCGGTGAACACCTCCCGGTAGGCGGCGGTCTGCTCTTCCAGGGAGGGGGCCTGGGCGCGGTCGAGGTAGAGGAACTCGGTGCGGAACAGGCCCACGCCCTCGCTGTCGGCCGCCGCCGCGGTCGGCAGTTCGTGCAGCGCGCCCAGGTTGACCAGCAGCTTCACCGGATGGCCGTCCGCCGTGCGGCCGGGCCCGCGCACCTGGGCCGCCCGCCGGCGGCGCCGGTCCTCGCGTGCGGCGGCCTCGGCGACGGTCTGGGGCAGCGGGTCGGCCTCGACGGTGCCGGCGGCGCCGTCGACGAGCACCGACTGCCCGTCGGCGAGTGTGCCGGCGCCCGTGCAGCCGACCACGGCGGGCAGGCCGAGGATCTTGGCCAGGATCGCGGTGTGGCTGGTGGGGCCGCCCCGCCGGGTGACCAGGGCGAGGACCTGGGCCGGGTCGAGCAGCGCGGTGTCGGCGGGGGCGAGGTCGTCGGCGACCAGGACGTAGGGGTGCCCCGGGGCGGGCAGGCCCGGCATGGGCAGACCCAGGAGCCGGGCCACCGAGCGGTCCCGCAGGTCGTCCAGGTCGGCGACCCGTTCGGCGAAGTAGCCACCCGCCGCTTCGAGCCCGGCCCGGAACTCACCGAAGGCCGCGGCGAGTGCGTGCGCGCCGTCGGTGCCGTCCAGGACCAAGGCCTCGGCCCGGTCCGCCAGCGCCGGGTCGGTGGCCATGAGGGCCTGCGCGGACAGCACCTCGGCCGCGGCGTCGGATGCGGCGGCCGCGCGCCGCTCCAAGTCGGCGGCGACCTGCCGCAGCGCCTCGCGGACCGCGGCGGCCTCGGCCGGTGCGTCCGCCGCGCCGACGGCGCGCGGCGCGGGCAGGGCGGGCGGTGGCGCCATACGGGCGACGGGGCCGGCGGCGCTGCCGCCGCCGATCCCGATGCCGGTCATCACAGCCGCCACCGCTACTCCTTGGCGTCGAGGTCGGTGGCGAGCAGGGCGGCCAGCTCCGCGATCGCCGCTTCGGCGCCGTCGCCTTCGGCGGCAAGCACCACGTCGTCGCCGTGCTGGGCGCCCAGGGCCAGTACGGAGAGCAGGCTCCGGGCGTCGACCGGGTCCCGGCCGTCACGCGCGACGGTCACCTTGACCGGCTGGCGTGCGGCTGCCTGGACGAACAGCGAGGCCGGACGGGCGTGCAGCCCGCTGCGGGAGCCTACGGTCACGGTGCGCTGGGGCATGGGATCTCTCCTAGGGGTGGATGGGGCCTGGGAACGGTGGCCGAATGGATGAGGAGTTGGGGCGGTGGGGGCTGAGTGGATGAGGAGCTGGGACGCCGGCCGGGTGGGTGAAAGAGCTGGGACGGTGGCTGAGGGCCGGGGCGGGGCCCGGCCCCGCGGGGTTCGGTGGCGTCCGCGGGGCCGGGCGGTCGGGGCCGGCCTCCTCAGGCCGCGGCCGGTGCCTTGGCGGCCGTGTCCGTCGCCGTCACCGTGGCGGCGGCCGGTTCCCCGGCCCCGGCCGTGCCGCGCATGCCCTTGAGGACGATGACGAGTCCGGCGGTGACGGCCGTACCGGCGGCGATCGCGACCAGGTAGAGCAGTGGCTGTCCGATCAGCGGCACCACGAACATGCCCCCGTGCGGGGCCCGCAGGGTGCAGCCGAAGGTCATCGACAGGGCGCCGGTGACCGCGCCGCCCGCCATGGCGGAGGGGATCACCCGCAGCGGGTCGGCCGCCGCGAAGGGGATGGCGCCCTCGCTGATGAAGGAGGCACCGAGGACCCAGGCGGCCTTGCCGTTCTCCCGCTCGGCCTGGGTGAACAGCCTGCCGCGCACGGTCGTCGCGAGCGCCATGGCCAGCGGCGGGACCATGCCCGCAGCCATCACCGCGGCCATGATCTTCAGGCTGTTGTCGGTCGCGTCGGTCAGGCCGCCGACGGCGAAGGCGTACGCCACCTTGTTGACCGGGCCGCCGAGGTCGAAGCACATCATCAGGCCGAGGACGATGCCGAGGAGGGCCGCGTTGGCGCCGGAGAGCCCGTTCAGCCAGTCGGTCAGGGCGGACTGCGCGGAGGCGATCGGCTTGCCGACGACGACGAACATCAGGAAGCCGACGACCGCGGAGGAGATCAGCGGGATCACCACCACGGGCATGATGCCGCGCAGGACGGGGGGTACGTCGACGCGCTGGATCGCCATCACCACGGCGCCCGCCAGCAGACCGGCGACGAGGCCGCCGAGGAAGCCCGCCTCGATGGTGACCGCGATCGCGCCGCCGACGATGCCGGGGACGAGGCCGGGGCGGTCGGCCATGCCATAGGCGATGTATCCGGCGAGGATCGGGACCAGGAAGCCGAACGCGGCGGCGCCGATCTGGAAGAGCAGCGCGGCCCAGCTGGAGTGGTCGGTCCAGATGAAGTGCTCGGCGACCGAAGGGGCCTTGTTGATCTTGTAGCCGCCGATGGCGAAGGCCAGGGCGATGAGCAGGCCGCCCGCGGCGACGAACGGCACCATGTAGCTGACACCCGTCATCAGCCACTTGCGCAGCCGGGTGCCGAAGTGCTCGCCGGGTTCACCCGCGGCGTCCATGGGGGCCGGGGCCGCGGCGGGGGCGGTCGCCTCTCCCCCCGAGCGCGCGGCCTTCTCCCGTACCTCGGCGATGAGTTCGGCCGGGCGGTTGATGGCGGCCTTCACCCCGACGTCGACGGTGGGCTTCCCAGCGAACCGGTCCTTCTCCCGTACCTGGACGTCGTGCGCGAGGATCACGCCGTCGGCGGCGGCGATCACGGCAGGGTCGAGTCTGCTGAACCCGGCCGAGCCCTGGGTCTCGACGACCAGCTCGACGCCCTCGGCCTCGGCGGCCTTCCGGAGGGATTCCGCGGCCATGTAGGTGTGGGCGATACCGGTGGGACAGGAGGTCACGGCGACGAGCCGCAGCGGGCCGCTCGCCGGAGACCCGCTGGAGGCCGCTGCCTCGGTGCCGCGCGGCTCGGCGACCGGCTCGGGTCCCGCCGCCCCCGCAGGCGGCGGGGTCGGCTGCTCGCCGCGGATGAGGGCGGCGGCCGCGGCCGTGTCCCGCTCCGCGCGCAGGGCGCTGGTGAAATCGGCGTCCATCAACCGCCGGGCCAGGCTGGAGAGGATCGTCAGGTGAGCGTCGTCGGCCCCGGCCGGGGCGGCTATCAGGAAGATCAGGTCGGCGGGGCCGTCCGGCGCGCCGAAGTCGATGCCCCGGCCGCTGCGGCCGAAGGCCAGCGTGGGGGCGGTGACGTGCTCGCTGCGGCAGTGGGGGATGCCGATGCCGCCGTCCAGACCGGTCGGCATCTGGGCCTCGCGGGCCGCCACGTCGGCCAGGAAGCCGTCGATGTCGGTGACGCGGCCCGCGGCGGCCATGCGCTCGGCGAGCGAGCGGGCGGCCGCTTCCTTCGTCTCGGCGGACAGGTCGAGATCGACCAGCTCCTTGGTGATCAACTCACTCATTGCACGGATCCTTGCTCGCGGACCGCCCCGCAACAGGCGGCCTGGGGGGAGTGGGACTCAAGGCGTGGGGGGCGGGGCTGTGGGTCGGGGGCGGGGACGGGGGCTGTGCTGGCGGCCATGGGGACGGGGGCGTGGGGGCTGAGGCGGTTTCAGGAGGGCGGAGCGGCCCGCGAGGCCGGGGCAGTACGACGGGCGACGCCGCGGGTGGTCACAGCGCCGGCTCCGTCAACGCGCGGTCCACGGGGATGTCCGCGGTCGTGGTGACGGCGGACAGGTCGAGATCGGCGGGGGTCGGCATGGCGCTGCCCGGCAGCTGGACCGCCGCCGCGCCGTGGGCGACGGCAGCGGCGAGCGCCGCCGGTCCGGTGCCGCCCGCGGCCAGGAAGCCGGCCAGCGACGCGTCTCCCGCGCCGACGTTGCTGCGGACCGCGGCGACGCGCGCGCTGCCGAAGTGCGTGCCCGTGCCGTCGACGAGCAGCTGGCCGTCCCCGCCGAGGCTGGCGAGGACGGCCTGGGCGCCGCGCTCGCGCAGTTCCTCCGCCGCCTTGACCGCGTCGCCGACGGTGGTCAGCGGGCGGCCGACGGCCTCGGCGAGTTCCTCGGCGTTCGGCTTGACCACGTCGGGCCGCTCGGCCAGCGCGGCGGTCAGTGCCGCGCCCGAGGTGTCGAGGGCGATCCGGGCTCCGGCCCGGTGGACACGGGCGACCAGCTCGGCGTACCACTGGGGCGGCAGCCCGCGCGGCAGGCTGCCGCAGCAGGCGATCCAGTCCGCGGCGGCCGAGTGGGACCGCGCGGTCTCCAGCAGGGTCTCCGACTCCCCCGCCGCGATCTCGGGTCCGGCCGCGTTGACCTTGGTGAGGGTGCCGTCGGGCTCGACGAGGGTGACGTTGACGCGCGTGCTGCCGGCGATCTGGACCCCGGCCGCCTCGATGCCCAGCTCGCCGAGGAGGCGGGCGAGCAGGGCGCCCTCCGGTCCGCCCAGGGGCACGACGGCGACCGTGCGGTGCCCTGCAGCGGCGACCGCGCGGGAGACGTTGACGCCCTTGCCGCCGGGGTCGACCCGGTCCGCCGTGGACCGCAGCACGGCGCCGCGGTCCAGCCCGGGCAGCTCGTAGGTGCGGTCCAGGCTCGGGTTCGGGGTGATGGTGAGGATCATGCGCGTACTACTTCCGTGCCCTGCCGCTCGATGGCGAGGGCGTCGTCGGGGCTGAGCCCGGTGTCCGTGATGAGCAGGTCCACCTCGGAGAGGTCGCCGAAGCGGGCGAAGTGCTCCTTGCCGAACTTCCTGGAGTCGGCGAGGAGCACGACCCGGCGGGCGGCCGCGATCATGGCGCGCTTGACGGCGGCCTCGGCCAGGTCGGGCGTGGTCAGGCCGCCGTCGGTCGAGAAGCCGTTGGTGGCGAGGAAGACGACGTCCGCGTTGATCTCGCCGTAGGCGCGCAGCGCCCAGGCGTCGACCGCCGCGCGGGTGCGGTGCCGCACCCGGCCGCCGACGAGGTGGAGTGTGGTGCCGGGGTGGTCGGCGAGCCGGGCCGCGACGGGCAGGGCGTGGGTGACGACCGTGAGGGCGGACTCCACGGGGATCGCGGCGGCGAGGCGGACGGCGGTGGTGCCCGCGTCGAGGATCACGCTGCCGTCGGCCGGCAGTTCGGCGAGCGCGGCCTGCGCGATGCGGTCCTTCTCCTCGGCGGCGACGGCGTCGCGTTCGGCGAGGTCGGGCTCGAAGTCGAGGCGGCCCGCGGGGATGGCGCCGCCGTGGACGCGGCGCACCAGCCCGGCGCGGTCGAGGGCCTTCAGATCGCGCCGTACGGTCTCGGCGGTGACCTGGAACTCCTCCGCGAGGGACAGCACATCGACCCGGCCGCTCTCCCGGGCCAGACGCAGGATCTCCTGCTGGCGCTCCGCTGCGTACATGTGGGTTTACGTCCATTCAATGCCCGAAGCTGTGGTTCTGGCGTCAGATTACGCAGATGATGCAGGGAAGTAAACACACTCGGGCAAAGAAACAGACGCAATCAGAAACAAGGGCCGGAGGTCGTGGGCGCACGGACAGCGCCGCCCCGGCACCGGGGGTCCGGTGCCGGGGCGGCGTGGGCGGTGATCGCGAGTTGTGTGTGTCAGCCCGCGAAGGGCCGGCCGGGCAGGCCCCGGCCGGCGTCCGGCAGCACCAGGAGCGACCCGGAGAGGGGGTGCGGGCGGTCCAGGCCGGTGCGGGCCGTGGTGATGTAGAGGTCCCGCAGGCCGGGGCCGCCGAAGGCGCACGCGGTGGGGCGACGCACCGGCAGCTCGACGGTGCGGTCCAGGCGTCCGTCCGGGGTGTAGCGGCGGATCGCGGCGCCGTCCCAGAGGGCCACCCAGACGCAGCCGTCGGCGTCGACGGTGAGTCCGTCGGGGAACCCGGCGCCTTCCTCGATCTCCGCGAACGGCCGCCTGTTCACGGCGTATACGCACTCATCCTGGGCGCTGTCGAAGACGTCGATACGGCGGGTGGGGCTGTCGACGTAGTACATGAGCCGGCCGTCGGGGCTCCAGCCCGTGCCGTTGCTGACGGCGACCTCGCCGAGCTGCTCGGTGGCGGTGCCGTCCGGGGCGATCCGGGTCAGGCTGCCGCCACCCGGCCGCTCGTCGTACGCCATGGTGCCCACCCACAGCGACCCGTCCGGGGCCACGGCGGCGTCGTTGCCGCGGCGGCCCGGCACCGGGTTCCGCACCAGCCAGGAGAAGGACGCCCCCTCCGGTCCGTACAGGCCGACGCCGTCCCGAAGGTTGACCACCAGGCCGCCTCCGCGCCGCGGCTTCGCCGCGCCGACGTGCTGCTCCGTGGCCATGACCGTGCGGCGGCCGTTCCCGGGGGCGTAGGTGTGGACGCGCGAGCCGAGGATGTCGACCCAGATCAGCCGGGCGGTCGCCGCGTCCCAGGTGGGGCCCTCGCCGAGCGCGGCCGTCTCCCGCACCGCGACGTCGTACGCCGTCGTCCGCGCCTGCCCCATCGCCGCCCGCCGTGACGTCATCGTCCGCCCCGGTGGCCGAGGCGGACCGAGAGGTCGCCCGCGCCCTTGGCGGCCAGTTCGGCCAGTTCCCGCTCGCGCCCCTCGCTCCAGCGGATCATCGGTACGGAGATGGACAGGGCCGCGACGACACGGCCCGCACTGTCCCGTACCGGCGCGGCCACGCAGCTCACGTCCGGATTGGACTCGCGGTGCTCGGCCGCGACGCCCGCTTCCCGGACCTCGGCGAGCGCGGCGAGCAACTCGCCCGGGTCGGTGATGCTGTTGGGGGTCATCGCGGTGAACTCACGCCCCGCCATGCGGGCTTCGAGCTCCGTCAGCGGCAGCGAGGCGAGGAGCATCTTGCCGACCGAGGTGCAGTGGGCGGGGAGCCTGCGGCCCGCCGCCGAGACCATCCGCACGGCATGAGTGGAGTCCACCTTGGCGATGTATATGACGTCGGTGTCCTCCAGGATGGCCACGTGGACGGTCTCGTCGCAGGTCTCGGCGACCTCGCGGGCCACCTGCTGCCCCTCGGCGGCCAGGTCCAGCTGTTCGGCGTAGCGGCTGCCGAGCTGGTAGGTGCGCACGCCCAGCCGGTAGCGCCCCGGCTGCTCCGGGATCGGCACCAGGTAGGAGCGGGCGGCGAGGGTGGTGAGCAGCTCGTGCACGGTGGTGCGCGGCAGTTGGAGTTTGCGGGTGATCTCGGGCGCGGAGTACGTCCCGTCCCCTTCCAGGAACAGTTCGAGTATGTCCAGCGCCCTGGTCACCGCCGGCACCAGTCGCCCCATGGTCGGCCTCCCGCCCACACGTCCGAAACTTCGATCAATGATCGGTATGACGAACACAGAGTAGGGGGCGTGCGGTTCGCGGCGCAATGGCGGTACCCGGAAGGCCGACCCGTCCACACCCATTGACACCCCCCAGCGAACGTGAATACGGTCACGCCAACATTTCGAACGCGTGACGAAATATCGAACAAGTCAAGGGACAACTGTCGTGCGCATTACGGGAATCAGCACGCATGTGGTCGGGACACCCTGGCGCAACCTCACCTATGTCCAGGTGCACACCGACGAGGGCCTCACCGGCGTCGGCGAGACACGCATGCTCGGCCACACAGACGCACTCGTGGGGTACCTCCGTGAGGCGGAGGCGAACCACATCGCCGGTTCCGATCCGTTCGCGGTCGAGGATCTGGTGCGCCGTATGAAGTACGGGGACTACGGGCGGGCCGGCGAGATCGTGATGTCGGGCATCGCCTGTGTGGAGATGGCCTGCTGGGACATCAAGGGCAAGGCGCTGGGCGTTCCGGTCTGGCAGCTCCTCGGCGGCAAGGTCACCGACCGGGTCAAGGCGTACGCGAACGGCTGGTACACCACCGAGCGCACCCCGGAGTCGTACCACAAGGCGGCCCAGGAGGTCGTGGCGCGCGGCTACCGGGCGCTGAAGATCGACCCGTTCGGCACCGGCCACTTCGAACTCGACCACGAGCAGACCCTGTACGCGGTGTCGCTGATCGAGGCGGTACGGGACGCCATCGGCCCCGAGGCCGAGCTGATGCTGGAGATGCACGGGCGGTTCAGCCCGTCCACGGCGGTGCGGCTGGCGCGCGAACTGGCCCCCTACCGGCCCGCCTGGCTGGAGGAGCCGGTGCCGCCGGAGAACCTCAAGGCGCTGGCGAAGGTCGCGGAGAAGGTGGACCTGCCGATCGCCACCGGCGAACGCATCCACGACCGGATCGAGTTCCGGGAGCTGTTCGAGTCGCAGGCCGCGGACATCATCCAGCCCGACCTCGGGCACATCGGCGGCATCCTGGAGACCCGCAAGCTGGCCGCGACCGCCGAGACCCACTACATGCTCGTGGCCCCGCACAACGTCGGCGGCCCGGTGCTGACCGCGGCCTCGCTCCAGCTCGCCGCCTGCACCCCGAACTTCAAGATCCTGGAGCACTTCAACGACTTCGCTGACGCGGAGATCGAGAAGGTGGTGCGGGGCGCGCCGCGGGTGGACCCGGAGACCGGCTGCTTCGAGGTGTCGCACGCGCCGGGCCTCGGGGTCGAACTCGACGTGGACGCCGCGGCCGAGTTCCCGCAGCAGCGGGCGCGGTTCGACCTGTGGGCCGAGGGATGGGAGCGGCGGACGCCCGAGGGGACCGGGGAATGACCGGCTCCTCGGAAACGACCGGGGCCTCGCGCGCCATCGTCATCGACCGGCCCGGTGCCTACCGGCTGGTGCTCGGGCCGCGGCCCGAGCCCGGCCCGGGCGAGGTGCTGGTGCGGGTCGGGGCGGCCGGGGTCTGCATGAGCGACCGCGAGGTCTACGACGGCCACCGCGACGCGGCCTATGTGCGCTATCCGGTGACGCCCGGTCATGAGTGGTCTGGGACCGTGGTGGCGGTGGGCGAGGGCGTGGACCCCGCGCTCGCCGGGCGGAAGACCGTCGCGGAGGGGTTCCGGGCGTGCGGCGTGTGCGAGCGCTGCCGGTGCGGCGAGACGAGCCTGTGCGGCGGTGGATACGCCGAGACGGGCTTCACCGAGCCGGGCGCGTTCGCCGACCATCTGACGGTGCCCGCCCGGCTGCTGCATCCGCTGCGCGACGACGCCGACCTGCGAGCCGCCGCCCTCCTGGAGCCGGCGGCGGTGATCGCCGCCGCGGTACGGGCCGGCCGCCCCCGGCCCGGTGAGCGGATCGCGGTGGTGGGCGCGGGCACCCTCGGACTGCTCGCGGTGCAGCTGCTGGCCGCCTCCTCCCCCGCCGAGCTGACGGTGATCGACCCACGGGCGGCGCGCGGCGAGCAGGCGCTGGCCTTCGGCGCCGGCCAGAGCCTGTCGCCCGCGGACGCGGAGGCGCTGGACGGCCGCTTCGACCTGGTGGTGGAGACCGCGGGCGCGCCGTCGACGGCCGCGTCCTCGTGCCTGCTGGCGCGCCGGGGCGGCCGGGTGGTGCTCACCGGGATGTTCACCCCCGGCGCCACCGGCATCGACCCGGTGCACCTCAGCTTGAGCCAGCTGGAGATCCGCAGCGTCTTCGGAGCCCCGTCGTCGGCCTGGTCGGACGCGGTACGGGCGTTCGGCCTGGGGCTGCTCGACCCGGCGCCGCTGATCACCCACGAGTTTCCGCTGGAGCGGTTCGGGGACGCCATCGCGCTGGTCGGCGGCGGCGACCCGAAGACCGGGAAGGTGCTGCTGCGCCCCTGACATGTCCGGCGGCCCGGCCACGGCCCCTTGGGCCGATCTGGTCGAACCGCCTCCGTCCACAGGCTTGCATGTTGAGCGATTACGTCTGATGCTGCTGCTTCTTGTTGCCTTCCGTTCGGAGTCGCCGCATGAAAGCCCAAAGCCCGCCAACAAGACCCTTCATGTCCGAAATACCGGACGCATAGCACGGAGGAGCCCCGTGACCGCCCCTTCCCTACCGCGCCGACCCGGTGTCGACGCCCTCGCCCGCATCGGCCACACGGTGCGGGCCACCGATCCGGCCGACGCCTCACCGCACGCGTTCCCCGACGGCGGCACCTGGCGCACCGAGATCCCCTCGGTGGAGGGTCCGGAGGCCCTGGCCGTCGTCCTCAAGGAGAGCGCCCGGCTGGCGGTGCCCGTCCACCGGATCAGCCAGGGCAGCGGCGTCTGGATGCTCACCGACGACGAGATCACCGAGATGGTCGGGTCCTGCGCCGAGCGGGACATCGAGCTGTGCCTGTTCACCGGGCCGCGCGGCACCTGGGACATCGGCGCCGCCACCCGGACCGACTCCGGCGGCGCGGGCCTGCGCGCCCGCGGCCACGACGCGCTCGCCGGCTGTGTCGAGGACGCCCTGCGGGCCACGGCGCTGGGGGTGCGCTGCCTGCTCGTCGCCGACGAGGGCGTGCTGTGGACGCTGCACCGGATGCGCGCGGCCGGGCTGCTGCCCGCCGACACCACGTTCAAGCTGTCCGCGCTCACCGGGCCGGTCAACCCCGCCTCGTACGCCGTGTACGAGCGGCTCGGCGCGGACTCCCTCAACGTGCCCTCCGATCTGACGCCGGCCCATCTCACCGAGATCCGCCGGGTCAGCCGTGCCCCGATGGACTTCTACGTCGAGGCGCCCGACGACCTCGGCGGCTACATCCGGATGTACGAGGCCGCCGAGCTGATCCGGCGCGGCGCCCCGCTCTACCTCAAGTTCGGCCTGAGCCGCTCCCCCGGCATCTACCCGTACGGCGCGCAGCTGCGCGACACGGCCCTGGCGACCGCCCGCGAGCGGGTCAGGCGGGGCCGGCTCGTCCTTGACCTGCTGGCCCGGCACGGCGCGGACGGCGGGATGTCGCCGCTCGGCTCGCGGCAGCCCGGCGAACTCCGGCGTTTCCCCGTCCCCGAAGAGGACTGATCCATGCGCACCAGAACCACATGTACCGCGGCCGTGCTCGCCGCGCTGCTCACCGTCTCGCTCACGGCCTGCGGCCAGGAGGCCCGGGGCGGCAGCCGCTACAAGCCCCCGGCGGGCAAGGGCGGCACCATCGGCCTCGCCATGCCCACCAAGGCCTCGGAGCGGTGGGTGAACGACGGCAGGAACATGGCCGAGCAGTTCCGGAAGGCCGGGTACAAGACCGACCTGCAGTACGGCGACGACAAGGTCGAGAACCAGGTCGCCCAGATCGAGAACATGATCACCAAGGGCCGCCGGCTGCTGGTGGTCGCCGCGATCGACGGCTCCGCGCTCACCGGAGTGCTCAAGCGCGCACACGACGCGGGCATCCCGGTGATCAGTTACGACCGCCTCATCCTGGGCACGCCGTACGTCGACTACTACGCGTCCTTCGACAACGAGCGGGTCGGCGAGCTCCAGGCCACGTACATCGTAGACAAGCTCAAGCTCGGCAAGCCGGACAGGAACGCGGACGACAAGCACAACATCGAGCTGTTCGCGGGCTCCCCGGACGACAACAACACCAAGTACTTCTTCAACGGCGCCATGAAGGTGCTGGGGCCCTACCTCGACAGCGGTCAGCTGGTCGTCCGCAGCAAGCAGACGAGCATGAACCAGGTCACCACGCTGCGCTGGGACGGCGGCACCGCCCAGAAGCGGATGGACGACCTGATCAGCAAGAGTTACGGCGACGAGCGGGTGGACGCCGTCCTGTCCCCGTACGACGGGATCTCCATCGGCATCCTCTCGGCGCTCAAGAGCGCCGGTTACGGCTCCAAGAGCCAGCCGCTGCCGGTCGTCACCGGGCAGGACGCGGAGCTGGCCTCGGTGAAGTCGATCATCCGGGGCGAGCAGACCCAGACGGTCTTCAAGGACACCCGCAAGCTCGCCGCGCAGGCGGTGCAGATGGGCGACGCCGTACTCAACGACAAGAAGCCCAAGGTCAACAACACCGAGGACTACGACAACGGCAAGAAGACCGTGCCGTCGTACCTGCTGAACCCGGTCAGCGTCGACAAGTCGAACACCGATCTCCTCGTCCGCGAGGGGTACTTCACGGCGGGGCAGCTCAAGTGACCCGGCCGGTACTGGAGATGCGCGGCATCACCAAGACGTTCCCCGGCGTCAAGGCGCTCTCCGAGGTGAACCTGACGGTGCGGGCCGGGGAGATCCACGCGATCTGCGGCGAGAACGGCGCGGGCAAGTCGACGCTGATGAAGGTGGTCAGCGGGGTCCATCCGCACGGCTCCTACGAGGGCGAGATCCTCTTCGAGGGCGAGCCCGTGGCGTTCAAGGACATCCGGGCCAGCGAGCGGCACGGCATCGTCATCATCCATCAGGAGCTGGCGCTCAGCCCGTACCTGTCCATCGCGGAGAACATCTTCCTCGGCAACGAGCAGACCTCGCGCGGGTTCATCGACTGGAACGCGACGCTGGGCAAGGCGAGCGCGCTGCTCAAGCGGGTGGGGCTGCGGGAGAACCCGCAGACTCCGGTCACCGACATCGGCGTGGGCAAGCAGCAGCTGGTGGAGATCGCCAAGGCCCTGTCGAAGGAGGTGAAGCTGCTCATCCTCGACGAGCCGACCGCCGCGCTCAACGACGAGGACAGCGCGAAGCTGCTGGACCTGATCCTGGAGCTGCGCGAGCAGGGCATCGCGAGCATCATCATCTCCCACAAGCTGGGCGAGATCCGCGCCATCGCGGACTCGGTGACGATCCTGCGGGACGGGCAGACGATCGAGACGCTGGCGGTCCGCGAGACCCCGGACTCCGAACCTCTGCTGCACGAGGACCGGATCATCAGCGGCATGGTCGGCCGCGACCTCGACAACCGCTTCCCCGAGCGGACCCGGTACGAGGGCGAGGACGCGGACGAGATCGCCCTGGCGGTGCGGGGCTGGACGGTCCGGCACCCGGTCGACCACCAGCGCACGGTCGTCGACGACGTGTCGCTGACCGTGCGGCGCGGCGAGATCGTCGGGATCGCGGGGCTGATGGGAGCGGGCCGCACCGAGCTGGCGATGTCCGTCTTCGGGCGCAGTTACGGCAGTTACGTCGCCGGGACGGTGGAGATCGGCGGCGTCGAGGTGGTCACCAGGACCGTGGCCGCGGCGGTGGCCGCCGGGCTCGCGTACGTCACCGAGGACCGCAAGCAGTACGGCCTGAACCTCATCGACAACATCAACCGCAACATCTCCCTGGCCTCGCTGCCGGGCATGCGGCGCCGCGGATTCGTCGACGAGCACCACGAGCGCAGTGTCGCCGAGCGCTACCGCACCACCATGAACATCAAGGCCCCCACGGTCTTCGAGCAGGTGGGGCGGCTGTCCGGCGGCAATCAGCAGAAGGTCGTGCTCAGCAAGTGGATCCACGCCGATCCCGAGGTGCTGATCCTGGACGAGCCGACGCGCGGGATCGATGTCGGCGCCAAGTACGAGATCTACAGCGTCATCGACCGGCTCGCGGCCCAGGGCAAGTCGGTGCTCTTCATCTCCTCCGAACTGCCGGAGCTGCTGGGGATGTGCGACCGGATCTACACGATGGCCGAGGGCCGGCTGACCGGTGAGGTCACCCGCGCGGAGGCCACCCAGGAAGTCCTGATGCGCCATATGACCATGAACAGAAGCTGAGGCACCGCCATGACCACCACGTCCGCTCCCCCGCAAGAGCCCTCGCCCGCGAAGGCCGCCCCGCCGTCGGCCGTCGCGCTGCTGACGCGGCTCGTGCGCTCCAACATGCGCCAGTACGGCATGCTCGTCGCGCTGGCCTTCATCGTCGTGCTGTTCCAGATCTGGACCGACGGCACGCTGCTGCTGCCGAACAACGTCTCCAACCTGATCCAGCAGAACGGCTACATCCTCATCCTGGCCATGGGCATGATGATCGTCATCATCGCGGGCCATATCGACCTGTCCGTCGGGTCGCTGGCCGCGTTCGTCGGCGCCATGGCCGCGGTGATGATGGTCAAACACGACATGCCGTGGGTCCTCGCGCTCGTCCTGTCGCTGCTGATCGGCGCGGTCGCGGGCGCCTGGCAGGGCTTCTTCATCGCCTACCTCGGCATCCCGTCGTTCATCGTGACACTGGCCGGGATGCTGCTCTTCCGCGGCCTGACGCAGATCGTGCTGGAGGGTCAGTCTCTGGCCCCGTTCCCGGAGGGCTTCCAGGACATCGCGCAGGGCTTCATCCCGGAGATGGGCCCGTACACGCAGTACCACAACCCCACCCTCGTCCTCGGCCTGGTCACCGTCGCCTTCCTGCTGCTGCGCGAGTGGCGCGACCGCAAGCGGCAGCTGGCGCACGAGCTGGACGTGCTGCCGACCAGCCTGTGGGCGGCCAAGTGCGTGGCGATCACGGCGGCCGTGGTCGCGTTCACGCTGACCCTGGCGAGCTTCCACGGCGTGCCCGTGGTGATGCTCATCATGTGCGTGCTGCTGATCGGCCTCGGCTATGTGATGCGCAACGCGGTCGTCGGACGGCACGTGTACGCGCTGGGCGGCAACAAGGCCGCGGCGAAGCTGTCGGGCGTCAAGGACCAGCGGGTCACCTTCCTGGTGTTCGTCAACATGGGTGTGCTGGCGGCGCTCGCGGGCTGTGTGTACGCGGCGCGTCTGAACGCGGGCACCCCGCAGGCGGGCCTGAACTTCGAGCTCGAGGCGATCGCGGCCTCGTTCATCGGCGGTGCGTCGATGAGCGGCGGTGTCGGCACGGTGATGGGCGCCGTGATCGGCGGCCTGGTGCTCGGCGTCCTCAACAACGGCATGTCGCTGGTCGGCATCGGCACCGACTACCAGCAGGTCATCAAGGGCCTGGTGCTGCTCGCCGCGGTCGGGTTCGACGTCTGGAACAAGCGCAAGGTCGGTCGCTGACCCCTCCGATCGGCATCTCTTCTCCTCTCCTCATTCCTCTCTGGAGCCGCACATGGAAACGAGCAGACGGACCGTACTGGCGGCGGCCGCCGCCGCGGGCGTCACCGCGGCCGCCGCGAGCACCTCCCACGCCGCGAACGCCACGAGCGCCACGAACTCCACGAAGGGCAGGACCCCCGTGAAGGAGCTCTTCGGCAGGCTCACCGACGGCACGAAGGTCTACCGCTGGACGCTGGAAAACGGCGACACCCGCATGAAGGTGCTGAGCTACGGCGGCATCGTCCAGTCCCTGGAGCTGCCGGACCGGCACGGCCGGTACGCCAACGTCTCCCTCGGTTTCGACAACCTCGAGGACTACCTGACCGCGACGACCTTCTTCGGCGCGACGATCGGCCGGTACGGCAACCGCATCGCGGGCGGCCGCTTCACGCTGGACGGCACGACCCACCGCTTGTCCGTCAACGACGGCGAGAACAGCCTGCACGGCGGGGCCGAGGGGTTCGACAAGCGGGTCTGGGACGTCGAGCCGTTCACCAACGCGTCGGGCGCCGGCCTTCGTCTGCACTACGTCAGCGCCGACGGCGAGATGGGCTACCCCGGCACGCTGCGGGTGCGGGTGACGTACACCCTTGACCGCCGCGGTGACTGGCGGATCGGCTACGCCGCGACCACCGACCGGCCCACCGTGGTGAACCTGACGAACCACGCGTACTACAACCTCGCCGGGGAGGGCAGCGGCGACATCCTCGGCCACGAGCTGCGGCTCGCCGCCTCCCGCTACACCCCCACCGGCAAGGGGCTGATCCCCACCGGTGAGCTCGCGAGGGTGGCGGGCACGCCCTTCGACTTCCGGCACGCGAAGACGATCGGCGCGGACATCCGCACCGCGCACGAGCAGCTGACCACGGCCAAGGGGTACGACCACAACTTCGTCCTAGACAAGGGCGTCACGGCCCGCCCCGAGCACGCGGCGACCCTGCGCGACCCGGAGTCGGGCCGCACGATGCGGATCGCCACCACGGAGCCGGGCGTGCAGTTCTACTCCGGCAACTTCCTGGACGGCACGCTGACCGGCCCTTCGGGCCGGATCTACCGGCAGAGCGACGGCCTGTGCCTGGAGACCCAGCACTTCCCCGACTCGCCGAACCAGCCGTCGTTCCCCTCGACGGTGCTGCGCCCGGGCGAGACGTACCGCTCGACGACGGTGCACTCGTTCTCGGCTCGCTGAGGCCCTGGGACCTCAGCGAGCCTGGCGAAGGACGCCGACCTTCGGGTGAAGGTTTTCAACTCGGGCCCGGAATCCGGCGGTCGGCGGCGCGCGGGCAGGCGGGGCAGACGCCGCGGACCCGGATCGCCGAGGACGGCGACGCGTGGTCCTCGGCGGAGACCACCACGGCGAGGTGGGCGTGGCATGTCGCGCAGCGCCGGAAGCCGGGATTCCAGTCGTTGACCGCCGCGTCCCTGACCCGGTCGAGCGTGGCGGTGATGTCATCGTCCATGGCGCACATGTCCTGTCCTGACGGAGTGACCCGGCGATGCGTCATACCCGCCGGTGGCCGAGGTGCAACTCAGCACATGAGTACGGCGTACGGGTCAGCGGCCGGCGAGGCCGCCGCGCGGAGCGCCTCGCAGGCCGCCGCGGACCGCCGCGGACCGCCGCGGACCGCCGCGCCCAACTCCCGGAAACGCCGGGACAGTTTCCTGCGCGAGACATTGACGGCGCATCCAGCGGCGCCTAGCTTCGTCGCGTCGTACTTCGTACGTCATATACGAGACGCGATACGCGACCCTTGAGGGCACCGATGACCTTTGCGCCCCATCCCATCCCGTCCCGCACGCAGTACGTGCTGGAAGCCGTCAAACACCGTATCCTCACCGGGCAGTTGGCGCCCGGGCAGGCTCTTGTCGAGACCGATCTCGCCGCCCAGTTCGGGGTGTCGAAGACGCCGGTACGAGAGGCTTTGAAGACCCTCGCCGGCACCGGGCTCGTCGTGATGAGCCAGTACAAGGGCGCGACCGTGCGAGAGGTCGACGCGGCGATGGCGCAGCAGGTCCACGACGTGCGCCTGCTGCTGGAGCCGGAGGCACTGCGGCGCACGGTGCTGCGCGGCGCGCCGCTCGACGACGCGCGTGACGCTCTCGTACGGGCCGATGCGGCGAAGGACGCGGGGACGCGCTCCCTGGCGAACCGGGAGTTCCACCGCGCGCTCCATCTGCCGTGCGGCAATCCACTGCTCGCGCGCATGCTCGACGAGGTCCGGGACCAGGCGGCCCTGGTCTCCACCGTGGCCTGGGCGGCCCTGCCCTCGTGGGAGCGGGAGGCGGCCGAGCACCGGGAGATCCTGCGTCTGGCCTCCTCCGGCGACGCGGAGGGGGCCGCGCGCGGCCTGCGCGACCACATCGCCTCGTTCGTACAGCGGGCCTTTCCGGAAGGGGATCCTTTATGACCGGCCAGACCAGCGGCCAGACCAGCGGGCAGACCAGCGGCCAGCCGTTCGCCGCGCTGCGCGGCGCGCTCGCGGATGTCGTCGCGATCCCGGTGACCCCATTCGCCGCCGACGGCTCCGTGGCGGAGAAGACGTTCCGCGCTCTGCTGCGGCGCCTGCTCGACGCGGGGGTGCGCACCCTCGCCCCGAACGGGAACACCGGCGAGTTCTACACGCTCGGCGCAGAGGAGCGGCGCCTGGTGGCGGAGTGGACCGTGGAGGAGGCGGGTGGGCGGGCCGCCGTCGTGGTCGGTGTCGGGCACGACGTGCCGACCGCGGTCGCCGCCGCCCGCCACGCGCGCGGCGCCGGTGCGCAGATGGTGATGGTCCACCAGCCGGTGCATCCCCACGTATCGCAGGACGGCTGGGTCGACTACCACCGCGCCATCGCCGACGCCGTGCCCGAGCTGGGTGTCGTCCCGTACATCCGGTTGCCCCGGCTGAGCGGCGGACGGCTGGCCGAGCTGGGTGTGGCGTGCCCGAATGTCATCGGCGTCAAGTACGCCGTGCACGACCCCGCCACCTTCGCCGCCTTCGCCCGGGACGCGGGCGCGGGTCGCTTCGAATGGGTGACCGGTCTCGCCGAGCTGTACGCGCCCTCGTACTTCGCCAGTGGCGCCACCGGCTTCACCTCGGGCCTGGTCAACGTCGCGCCCGCGGTGTCCCTGAGCATGCTCGGCGCCCTGCGGGCGGGCGACTACCCGGCGGCCATGGAGGTCTGGGAGCGGATCCGCCGCTTCGAGGAGCTGCGTGCCGCCGACCAGTCCGCGAACAACGTCGCCGTCGTCAAGGAGGCCCTGGCCGCGCTGGGCCTGTGCCGGCGCGACGTACGTCCGCCGAGCCGGGTGCTGTCGCCGGATCAGCGCGCCGAGGTGGCCGCCCTGGTGGAGGAGTGGCGGATATGAGGCCGGAGGAGCTGCGCAGCCACCAGTGGTACGGCACCGACGGCCTGCGTTCGTTCAGCCACCGGGCCCGCACCCGCCAGCTCGGGTACCTCCCCGAGGAGCATCTGGGCAAGCCGGTCATCGCCGTCCTCAACACCTGGTCCGACATCAACCCGTGCCACGCCCATCTGCGCGACCGCGCCCAGGCGGTCAAGCGCGGGGTCTGGCAGACGGGGGGCTTCCCGCTGGAGTTCCCCGTGGCCACGCTCTCGGAGACCTTCCAGAAGCCGACGCCGATGCTCTACCGCAATCTCCTCGCCATGGAGACCGAGGAGCTGCTGCGCTCGTATCCCGTGGACGGCGCGGTGCTGATGGGCGGCTGCGACAAGTCGACGCCCGCGCTGCTCATGGGCGCGGCCTCCGTCGACCTGCCCGCCGTCTTCGTCCCGGCCGGGCCCATGCTGCCCGGGCACTGGCGCGATCAGGTCCTCGGCTCCGGCACGGACATGTGGAAGTACTGGGACGACCGGCGCGCCGGGCTCATCGGCGACTGCGAGCTGGCCGAACTGGAGGCCGGCCTGGCCCGCTCCCCCGGCCACTGCATGACCATGGGAACCGCTTCGACGCTGACCGCGGCGGCCGAGGCGCTCGGCGTCACGCTGCCCGGCGCCTCCTCGATCCCGGCGGTCGACTCCGGGCACGACCGGATGGCGGCCGCTTCCGGGATGCGGATTGTCGATCTCGTACGCCGGGATCTGAGGCTGTCGCGCTTCCTCACCCGGGAGGCGTACGAGGACGCGGTCGCCACCGTGCTGACGCTGGGCGGTTCCACCAACGCCGTGATCCACCTCATCGCGATGGCGGGCCGCTCCGGCGTGCGGCTCACTCTGGACGACTTCGACCGGATCGCCAGGACCGTGCCCGTGCTGGCCGACCTCCGGCCCGGTGGCCGCTACCTGATGGAGGACTTCCACTTCGCGGGCGGGCTCCCCGCCCTGCTGGCGCGGTTGGACGACGTACTCCATCTGGAGCGGCCGACGGTCGCCCACGGCACCCTGCGCGAGCAGCTGGCGGGCGCGCGGGTGCACGACCCCGCGGTGATCCGCGCCCGGGACGAGCCCCTCGCCCAGGAGGGCGGCCTCGCCGTGCTGCGCGGCAACCTCTGCCCGGACGGCGCGGTCATCAAGCACATCGCGGCCGACCCCCGGCTGCTGAAGCACACCGGGCCCGCCGTCGTCTTCGACGACTACCGCACGATGCAGCGCACCATCGACGACCCCGCGCTGGGCATCACCCCCGGCCATGTGCTGGTGCTGCGGAACGCCGGCCCGCTCGGCGGGCCCGGCATGCCCGAGTACGGCATGCTGCCGATCCCCGACCACCTGCTCAAGCGGGGCGTGCGGGACATGGTGCGGATCTCCGACGCCCGGATGAGCGGCACCAGCTACGGCACCTGCGTGCTGCACATCGCGCCCGAGTCGCACGTCGGCGGGCCGCTCGCCCTCGTCCGCACGGGCGACCCGATCACCCTCGACGTCGAGGCGCGCTCGCTCCGTCTCGGTGTCCCCGACGAGGAGTTGGCGCGTCGGCGCGCCGCGTGGACGCCGCCGCCCGCCCGCTACGAGCGCGGTTACGGCGCGCTGTACGGCGAGCAGATCACCCAGGCCGACACAGGCTGCGACTTCGCGTTTCTGGCCAGGTCCGGGAACGTGCCGGACCCGTACGCGGGCTGACTCCCCCTTTTTTTGTACGAGATCTCGAACGTTGTCCGCGAAGCGCTTCACCTGAAGAACGGAGAACCCGTCATGGCCTCAGCCGTGACACGACATCGATCGGCCCGTCGTCTCCCGTATCTGCTGATCGCCCCCGCCGGACTGCTGATGCTGGGCTTCATCGCCTACCCGGTGCTCAGCGTTTTCTACTACAGCCTGCGCCACTACAACCCCACCAAGCCGTGGCGGAACGGCTTCGCGGGCCTGGACAACTTCACCACCGCGTTCACGGACGACCCGCTGTTCTGGGAGACGCTCGGCTTCAGCCTGAAATGGGTGGTCGTCGAGGTCGTGTTGCAACTGCTGCTGGGCCTCGCGCTCGCGCTGCTGGTCAACCAGACCTTCGTCGGACGTGCCATGGCCCGCGCCCTGGTCTTCTCGCCGTGGGCGGTCTCCGGCGTCCTCACCTCGACGATCTGGCTGCTGATCCTCAACTCCCAGACCGGCATCACGCGCTATCTCGCGGACGCGGGGGTCGGATCGTACGGGACCTCCTGGCTCTCCGACCCCGGCACCGTCTTCCCGGCCGTCGTCGTCGCCGAACCCTGGCGCGGTGTCCCCTTCTTCGCGATCCTCATCCTCGCCGACCTCCAGTCCGTTCCCAAGGACCTGTACGAGGCGGCCGAGGTGGACGGCGCGAGCCGCTTGAGGCAGTTCCTCCACATCACGCTGCCGCATCTGAAGGACGCGATCATCCTGTCCACGCTGCTGCCCTGGCCGCTGACCTTCGAGCACTTCGGCAAGGTGTGGACCGAGCGCGCCTTCGGGACGTCCTTCTACAACAGCCTTCTCGTGGGCGTCTGCTCCATGGTGATGACCATGGTCGTGGCCCTCGCCGGCGGCTACGCGCTGGCCCGCTTCGACTTCCGGATCAAGCGCGGCTCCATGCTGGCGCTGCTGCCGCTGTCGATGATCCTCATCAGCGGCTTCATCAGGAATGTCCCGTACTCCCTCGAAGAGGCCGCGTGGGTCGACGGCTGCGGGCGCTTCCGCGCCTGCTGCGCGGTCGTGCTGCCGATGCTGCGGCCCGGTCTGATCGCGGTCGGCTCCTTCGCCTTCGTCCACAGCTGGAGCCACTTCCTGTTCGCCCTGATGTTCCTCAGCGACCAGGGCAAGCAGACGATCCCGGTGGGCCTGGCCACCTTGATGGGCGCCGACAGCGTCGACCTGGGCGCGCTGGCCGCGGGCGGCGTCGTCGCGGCACTGCCCGTCGTGATCGTCTTCGCGTTCATCCAGAAGTGGCTGGTCACCGGGTTCAGCGCGGGGGCGGTGAAGGGGTGAGCCGCCTCGGTGACGCCTCGCGCCCCGGAGCCGGTGAGCCGCACCGCGTCGTCCTCGCGGGCGCGCGCGGCCACGGCCGCCGGCACCTGGAGAACATCCGCCGCCTCCAACTGGCCGGTCGGTTGAGGCTCGTAGGCGTGTGCGAGCTGGTTCCGCTGTCCGGCGCCGAGCTCAGCGGCCCGGGCTGCTTCGACGGCGTGGCCCAGTCCGCCGACTTCGCCGCCCTGCTGGACGCCACCCGCGCCACCGTCGCCGTGGTCTGCACCCCCATCCCCACCCACACCGACCTCGCACTGGCCGCCGCCGAGCGGGGCGTCCACCTGCTGATGGAGAAGCCGCCCGCCCCCTCGTGGGCGGAGTTCCAGGGGATAACGGACGGGCTCGACGCGGGCGGCGCGGTGTGCCAGGTCGGCTTCCAGTCGCTGGGCTCGCACGCGATCCCCGCCATCCGCGCGCTGGTCGCCGACGGGACGGTCGGCGAGGTCCTCGGCGTCGGCGCGGCCGGGGCCTGGGTCCGCGACGAGGCGTACTACCGGCGCGCCCCGTGGGCCGGGCGCCGCCGCCTGGACGGAGCCGACGTCGTCGACGGGGTGCTGACCAACCCGCTCGCGCACGCGGTCGCCACGGCCCTCGCGCTGGACGGCACCACCCGCGCCGAGGAGGTGTCCGCCGTCGAGACGGAGCTGTTCCGGGCCAACGCCATCGAGTCCGACGACACCTCGTGCGTACGGATCACCACGGCACGCGGCCGCCGGATCACCGTCGCCGCGACCCTGTGCGCCCAAGTCCCCGACGATCCCTACGTCATCGTGCACGGCAGCCGGGGCCGTATCACGTTCTGGTACAAGGAGGACCGCGTACTGGTACGGCACGGGGGCCGCGCCCACGAGGCGGTACACGGCAGGACCGACCTGCTGGAGAACCTGGTCGAGCATCTGGCCGGCAGCGCCGCACTCCTGGTGCCGCCCGCGGCGACGGGGGCCTTCATGCGGGTCGTCGAAGCGGTCCGGCGGGCACCCGACCCGGTCGCCCTTCCCGCCGCCGCATGGCGCACCGCCCCGGGCGAGAGCGCGCCGCGGCGCGTCGTCCACGGCATCGACGGTCTGGTCGCGGCCGCGGCCGAGACCCTGTGCCTCTACTCCGAGCTGGGCCCTTCCTGGGCCTCCCCACCGAGGAGCGTCACGTCATGAACGGTTCGCTGGTCCTGCGCTGCGCGGGGCGCCCCGTCGGCCGGTACGTCATCCGGCCCGAGCTGGCGCACCGGCTCGTGCCCCGCCCCCACCTGCATCCCGTCCACACCCTCTCCGGAACCACCGTCACCGAACTCTGCCCGGACGACCATCTCCACCACCTCGGCGCGGGCGTCGCCGTATCCGATGTGCAGGGCCACAACTTCTGGGGCGGCAGCACCTTCGTGACCGGATCGGGGCCGACCGAGCTGGACAACCACGGGGTGCAGCGGCACCGGGGGTTCAAGCTGTGCGACCCGGACGGCTTCGTACAGGAGCTGAGCTGGGTCGCCGGGGCGGGCGAGCTGCTGCGGGAGCGGCGCACGGTCGCCATCACCGAACTGACCGAGTCGGCTTGGGCGCTGGACTTCACCTTCTCCCTCAGCAACGCCACCCGGGGCGAGATCTCGATCGGCAGCCCCGCCACCAACGGCCGCCCCGGCGCCGGGTACGGGGGCTTCTTCTGGCGCGCCCCCAAAAGGCCGTCGGCACCGGAGGTGTTCACCGCGGACGCCGAGGGTGAGGCGGCGGTGCACGGGGCCCGCGCCGACTGGCTGGCGCTGGTGGGCGACCGCTGGACGCTGGTGTTCGCCGGAGCCACGGCGAGACCCGCCGCGACCCGTGGTTCGTGCGCGCCGCCGAGTACCCCGGCGTCGGCTCGTCGCTCGCGTCGGCCGACCGGCTGCCGATCGCACCGGGCCAGACGGTCGTACGCCGTGTCGTCACGGTCATCGCCGACGGCCGGCTGGACCGCGGCGGCGCCGCCGCGCTGGTCCGCAAGGCGGTGACGGCGTGGCCTCGCGCCAGGCCGACGCGGGCCGACTGGGCGACCTGGGTGACCTGGGTGACGGGACGTACCGCAATCCGGTGCTGGGCGCGGACTGGTCCGACCCCGACGTGACACGCATCGGAGACGACTTCTACCTCACCCCGTCCAGCTTCGGCCGAGCCCCGGGCCTGCCGCTGCTGCACTCGCGTGACCTCGTCAACTGGACGCTCATGGGACACGCGCTCGACCGTCCCGAGCCCGCCGGGTCCTTCGCGGTGCCGCGCCACGACCGCGGGGTGTGGGCGCCGTCCATACGGCACCACGGCGGACGCCTCTGGATCTTCTGGGGCGACCCCGACCACGGTGTCTACCAGGTCAACGCGCCCGACGCGCACGGCTCTTGGAGCCACCCGTACCTGCTCAAGCCGGGCAGGGGCCTCATCGACGCCTGCCCGCTGTGGGACGAGGAGCGCGGCGAGGCGTATCTCGTGCACGCCTGGGCCAGGTCGGGCGCCGGTGTGAAGAACCGGCTCACCGGCCACCGGATGAGCGCGGACGGCCGGGAGCTCCTCGACGAGGGCCGGATCATCATCGACGGCGACCGCGTCCGCCCGCCGCCGGACGCCACGTGGAACAGCTTGCCGTCGAGGCCGGTCCCGGTGGGCATGACCGGCGTTCCGGTACGTTCCTGCGGCATGACCTGCCAGCGGACCAGGACATAGCCGCGCCCGCGCAGGGTGACCGCGTCCCCGCGGTGCTCCATCGCCGTCATCCCCGCGCCCGCCGAGCTGGTCAGGCCGGTCTCGGGGCGGCGCGGAAGCGGACCGGGGCGCGCCCAGGGGTCGGGGGCGGGTTCGGCCCGGTCGACGACGCTTCCGTAGCGGGCGGCGGGCGCGGCCGTCCCGCGGTCCGGCTTCGGCGACGGGGCGGGCGTCGCGGTCCGGGACGGAGCGGCTCGGGACGGGGCGGGCTTGGACGTCTCGACCCGCCGCGCGGCGGACGTGTGGATGCCGGGAGACGGGGCGGCGGTGCGCGGCGGGGGCGGGTCGTCCTGGCGGTCGTGGACGACGTACGCGCCGCCGGCCACGAGCGTCAGACCGGCGGCCGCGGCGACCGCCGGCTTGGCGAGCACCTGGAGCAGCTGGCCGGTCCAGCCCGAAGGGGCGGCGGCGTGCGCGACGCCGGTGGCGGTCGCCCCGGTCCCGGCCACCCCGCCCGCGGCCGCGCCGGTCGCCGTCGCACCGGTCGCGGTCGCACCGGTCGCGGTCGTAACACTCGCCGTGGCACCGGTCGCCGTGGCGCCGGTCCCATCGCACCACTCACCGTCGCACCGGTCGCCGTGGAACCAGTCCCCGTCGCGGTGGTTGCGGCGGCCGCCGTGGCCGCGTGGGCCGCGCCGCCGCCGAGCAGCCCCGGCAGCGCGTGCAGCGCGAGCGCGGCCGGGACGGGCACCAGGGCGAGCCCGACCAGCAGCCGTTCGGCGGGGACGGTGTCGGGCGCGGCCTCACCGCAGCGCGGACAGCCGCGCAGATGCCGGGCGATGCGCTTGCGCCACACCGATCCGGGCCGCCCGTCCCAGCCTTCAGTGAGCCCGGCCAGTTCGGAGCAGCGCGGCTCTGCGGCCAGTGCCCGCACCAGAGAGCGGGCCACCTCGAGGCGCTCCTTGAGCCGCTGGACGCGGACGGCGGTGTGCTGCCGGGTCAGCCCGAGCGCCTTGGCCAGATCGGGCCTGGTCAGCGATCCGGCGACCTCCAGCCACCACAGCGCCAGCAGCTCCCGGTCGCCCGCGTCGAGCCAGCGGGTGGCCTCGGCGACCTCGCGGCGCTGCCCCTCCAGGCCCAGGCGCAGTACGGTCAGGCCCGCGAAGTCGGCACCGGGGTCGGCGTGCTCGCCGTCCAGCGCGGAGGCGGGCGCGGCCTGCCGGGCGCGCGCCCGGTCCCGTATCCGGTGCATGGCGATGGCCACCAGCCAGGACCGGAACCCGGCGGGGTCGCGGAGCTCGGCGAGGGAGCGGACGACGCGCAGCATGGTGTCCTGGACGACGTCGTCCACATCCGGATGGCCGTCCAAGGCCCGGCCGACGATGTTGTAGACCAGCGGCAGATGAGCGGCCAGAAGGTCGTCCAGCGCCTGCCGGTCACCGGCCCGCGCCGCCTCGACCCAGCCGCGTATCCGACGCTCGTCCAACACCTGCTCAACTCCTCCGAGCCCTTGACGGGCGGGAAACCTACCTGATCTGCCTTTGAGAGGAGACGGCCGGACCGGCGCACGGATAACAGAAATCTCCGGGGTTCCCGCGCGAGCGAAACGCCGGTATGCGGCGGCGATGTGCGGCGGTGGTCCGGCAGCCTTCGCGCCCCGGCGGGGACCCAGTGGCACGACTGCCCTCTCCCCCAAGCGGACGCGTGCACGTGCACCACGCGCACACCGGAAGGCACCCCCGTCAGTGGCTACAACAAGGCCCAAGGTGCTGGCGTATGGGACGACATGGCCCTCTTCGACTGGACCGGCCACGTGAACCCGAACATCAGGTGGACCCCGTAGGAGAGGGCCGGCAGCCAGGCGAGGCAGACCTGCCGGGGGCTCGTCCCGCAGCAGACCTGCCGGGGGGCTTGTCCCGCGCTCCTGAGCGATCCCGTGGAAGACCGTCACGCGGGCCAGTCCCACGCCATCCCGTGTATGCCGGCCGGGCAGCGGACCGGGAGCATGTGGGCCGAGTGGGAGATGTCCAGGGATATCCGGCGGGTGTTGCGCGCCTCGGCGCCGATCCGCTCGCGGTAGTAGCTGCGGCAGCCGACCGGGAGTGCCGCCGGGTGGAAGTAGACGTGCAGCAGATAGTCGCGGAGATTGACCCGGGTGCGGCGTTCGTGGTGGGTGGATATCTGGCGGCTCGGGCCGAGCAGGACGTCGTAATCGACCACCATGGTCTCGTTCTTGTCCAGTTCGCGGCCGAACAGGATCTCCACCACGATGCTGCGCAGCTCCGGCAGGAAGCGTACGGAGCCGAGCCGTCCGCAGTTGGCGACGACGTCGATCGACTCGGTCTCGGTGTCGTCGATGTGGTGCACGACGGTGATCCGCCCGGCCCCGTCGCGGATGGCGCGCAGCACCTGGTTCACCGAGACACTGCGTATGCAACGGTGTTCGTCCAGGCGCACGGTCTCGCGGATCACGACCGCGCTGATGTCCTCATTGAAGTGCGCGAACGCCTCGCCGAGTGCTTGTTCCACGACCGAGTTCTCGCCGAAGACGCGCTGGGAGGCGGTCAGGTCCTGCGGCCCGGACGGTGCCCGGCCGCGCGGGCGGGGCGGGCCGAGCAGGGAGCGCAGGGTGCCTTCGGGGAGGTCGAGGATGGTCTCCAGTGCGTCCACGGCGCGTAGCGACTGCGCTCGTTCGGGCTGGCTGCGGCCGCGCTGCCAGTAGCTGAGGGTGGCCAGGCTGACGTTGATGCCCTGGGCCTTGAGCCGGTCCCGTACCCGCTCCAAGGGGAGGCCGCGCTGCCGCAGCGCCTCCCGGAGCACGGTCGCGAAGGACATGTCCGAAACACGGGGCTCGCTCGGGGAAACGCGGGAAGCGCTGGGCGAAGCCTTGGTGGTGGCTCTGCCACCCGGTCCGTCGTGGGGCGTCTCGGTCATGACGTCTCCGATGGTTCACACGGTGTCGCGATGTCGTGGGGGCGATGGTCATGGCGACGGCGGAAGGTCGCGGCCTCGTGCCCAACGGCACGGGGGGCGCTCACCGTATCCGGTGAGCGCCCCCCGGTTCTCCCGTGGGGTGGAAGTTCCTCAGTCGGTGTCGAGGGTCAGGTTGTAGTGCGCGAGCGTGTCGTCGAGCGGCTGGAAGTACGAGGAGCCTTCGCCGTTGACGCCGTCGCACTGCTGGTGGCTCGGGCCGCCGGAGGTCATGCCCTGGGCCTGGTCGCCGGAGATGTACGCGCCGCCGCTGTCGCCGCCCTCGGTGCAGACCGTGGAACTGCCGAGGCCGGTGACGACGGTGTCCGGGCCGCCGTTCTCATCGGTGTAGGTGACGGAGACGTTGTAGGCGGAGACCGTGCCGCACGTCCAGCCGGTGGTCTGGCCCGCCTTGCACAGGTCGGCGCCGACGGGGGCGCGCTCGCTGCCCTTGACCGCGTGGGCGTCCCCGTTGCCGTAGGTGTCGACCGTCGTGCCGACGGAGTCCTCGGCGTCGAGCCTGGCGATGCCCATGTCCACGCTGTCCTTGCCGAGCGCGAAGCGCGTGTTCTCGCCCTTGGCGAACCGCTCGCCCTGGTAGGCGAGTTCGGGCAGGTTCTCGATGCAGTGGCCGGCGGTCACCAGGTACCGCGTACCGTCCGCGGCCTTGGCCCCGTAGCCCACCGAACACAGGAACCCGTCGAACGTCATCCGCTTGCCCGGGGGCACCACGGCCTGGGTGACCAGCCGCTGCTTGTCCTTGATGACGCGGACGGCGTCGCCGTGCCGCTTGGCGGCCTTGAGGAACGAGCGGGCCCCGTCGCTCTTGTCGCTCTTCACCCGCACGGTGACGGTGTCGGAGGCGAGGTCGACCGACCAGGAGGTGACGCCGGTGGGCACCTGCTTGGTGGCCCTGGCGTCGAGTTCGGCCTTGACGCGGTCGAGGGCGGACTGGCCGCGCTCGGGTATTCGGGCCTTGAGGCCCGCGGCCTCGATCTTCGCGGCGGTCTTCGCGTCGGACGCGTTGACGGTCAGAGCGCCCTTGCTGTCGAAGAACGCCCCCTCCGTCCGGACCCCGTCCTTACGCAGCTCGCCGAACGTGCTCTGCTGTTCCGCCTGCTGGTCAAGCCTCTCGACGGCGGCCTTTTCGCTGATGCCGAGCGAATCGGCGAGCGCGTTGACCATTTGCGGCTGATAACGCGGGGCTTCGGGGGTGGACGCTCCGGCCTGGGCGCCCCCGGCAACGGAAACACAGAGCAAGGCGCCGGCGGTCGTGGCAAGGAAGCTGTTCCGGGAAACTCGCACGGATTCTCCTTACGATCGCAGGCCGCCCCCAGACAGTGGGGGGTAGGAAACACAAGGGGAAACCCGTGTCGTTTCCAGATGGGCGACGGCCTGGCGACGCGAGTGTGGGGGACCGCGCCGCGGGAAAGATCCTGACCGCGATGCCGGATTCCTCACAAGGTTTGCGTTCGATTAACTTTCAACAGATGTACGGAAATCTGTGAACAGCACGCGAGGCAGGGCAATTCAGGTGCCGTCGCAGCCCGCTGACCGGGCTCCGGCGCCGGAGGAACCCCCGTACACCCGGATCACATAAGCTCGTCAGCGATATGAACAGCGACTTCTCGCCGCTCGCGGGCAAGGCCGGCCGGGAGAGCGTGCGACGGCACAACCTGGGCCTGGTGCTGCGTGCCGTCCGCGACGAGGGCGAGGCGACGCGCGCCGGTGTCGCGGCGCGGGTCGGGCTGACCAGGGCCGCTGTGTCCTCGCTCGTCGAGCAGTTGCTGGCGGGCGGGTTCCTCTCCGAGTCGGGCAAGACGTTCAGTGGTCAGGCCGGGCGGCCGGGCACCGTGCTCAAGGTGGCGCGCACCGGTCCCGCCGGGATCGGTGTGGAGGTCAACATCGACTACGTGTCGGTGTGCGTGGTGGATCTCGCCGGTACCGACCGGGTGCGGCTGACCGAGTACGTGGACAACCGGGGCGCGCCGCCCGCCGAGGTGCTGGCGCGTGCCGCCCGGATCGCCGCGCGGGCACTGGTCTCGGCGGGCGAGCAGGATCTGCGCCCGGTCCAGGTGCGGCTTGCGCTGCCCGGTCTGGTGTCCGCGGGGACGGTGCGGCAGGCGCCGAATCTGGGCTGGCGGCGGGTCGCCGCGGCGGGCCTGTTCGGGAAGGCGCTGGCGGCGCTGCTGCCGGACCGGCCCGCGCTGCCGGTCAGTTCGGAGAACGAGGCGAACCTGGCGGCGCTGGCCGAGCTGTGGTTCGGCGGCCTGGAGGGGCTGCGCGGGTTCCTCTATCTGACGGGTGAGATCGGGGTCGGCGGCGCGGTGGTCGTCGGCGGCGAGCTGCTGCGCGGCGCGCACGGTTTCGCCGGTGAGATCGGGCATGTGGTCGTCGACGCGGACGGCCCCGAGTGCCGGTGCGGCTCGCGGGGCTGCCTGGAGCAGTACGCCGGGCAGTCCGCGCTGCTGCGGGCGGCCGGGATCGACGAGGACGCCGGCGCGGCGGGCGTCGCCGAGCTGGAGCGGCGGGCCGCGGACGGCGACGAGCGCGCGCTGGCCGCGCTGCGCGAGGCGGGCACGATGCTGGGCAGGGTGCTGTCGGGGGCGGTGAACCTCCTCGACCCGGACGCGGTCGTGCTCGGCGGGGTCTATCGCGGTCTGATGCCGTGGCTGGGCCCGGCGGCCGACCGGGAGCTCGCGAGCCGGGTGGTTTCCGGGCTGTGGTCCGGCGAGGACGGCAGGCTCCGCGCCTCATCGCTGGCGGGCGACGCGGCGCGAGGCGCCGCCGCGGGGATCGTACGGGAAGTGGTGGCCGACCCCGTCGCGTACGCGGAGGCCTGACCGGCACGTATACGGAGGCGTGAGGCGGCCGGACCGTCTCCGCCGCGGGCACGGGGCGCGGCGGAGACGATCCAGCGGGGCGCGGGCACCGTGGGGCACCACTTCGCGCAGGCCCGCCGTGCGGGCACCGCGCGCGCAGTCATCGCGGATGCGGGCGGGCCGGGAGCCACGGTCCTCATGAGGACCGGCGCGGGCGTCAGCGCACGCCCAGCAGGTGGTCCACGGCGAGCTGGTCCAACCGTTCGAAGGCCATGCCGCGCTCTCCGGCGGCGGTGGCGTCGAACTCCTCGAAGGCGCTTCGGTCGGCGAGCAGCGCGGCGAGCCCGTCCTCCGCGGTGGGTCGCGCGAGGTCGTCCAGCCGCGCGGCGCGCAGCGCCTCCCGGACCTCGGGGTCGGCGCGGAAGGCGGCGGCCCGCTCCTTGAGGATCAGGTAGGTGCGCATGCAGCCCGCGGCGGAGGCCCATACGCCGCCTGCGTCCTCCGTACGCGGCGGCTTGAAGTCGAAGTGCCGGGGGCCCTGGTATCCGGCCGACTCCAGCAGGTCGACCAGCCAGAACGCGGAGCGCAGGTCGCCCGCGCCGAAGCGCAGGTCCTGGTCGTACTTGATGCCGGACTGGCCGTTGAGGTCGATGTGGAAGAGCTTGTCCGCCCACAGGGCCTGGGCGATGGCGTGCGGGAAGTTGAGTCCGGCCATCTGCTCGTGGCCGACCTCGGGATTGACGCCGTACAGCTCGGGGCGCTCCAGGCGCTCGATGAAGGCGAGGGCGTGCCCGACGGTGGGCAGCAGGATGTCGCCGCGCGGCTCGTTCGGCTTGGGTTCGATGGCGAACCGCAGGTCGTAGCCCTGTCCGGTGACGTACTCGCCGAGCAGGTCGAATGCCTCCTTCATCCGGTCGAGCGCGGTGCGCACGTCCTTGGCGGCGCCGGACTCGGCGCCCTCGCGACCGCCCCAGGCGACATAGACCCGGGCACCGAGCTCCACGGCGAGGTCGATGTTGCGGATGGTCTTGCGCAGCGCGTAGCGGCGGACGTCGCGGTCGTTGGCGGTGAAGGCGCCGTCTTTGAAGACGGGGTGGGTGAAGAGGTTGGTGGTGGCCATCGGGACGATCAGCCCGGTGGCGTCCAGTGCCTGCCGGAAACGCTTGACGTGTGCTTCGCGCTCGGTGTCACCGGCGCCGAAGGGGATCAGGTCGTCGTCGTGGAAGGTGACGCCGTACGCCCCGAGTTCAGCGAGCCGCTGGACGCATTCGACGGGGTCGAGGGCGGGGCGGGTGGCGTCCCCGAACGGGTCCCTGCCCTGCCAGCCGACCGTCCACAGGCCGAAGCTGAACTTGTCCCCGGGGGTGGGTGTGAAGCGTTCCGTCATGGTCCGGCCGCCTTGACTCCATGGGGTCCGACACACGCCGGACCTATTTGTTTTCTGTCATGACTAATCATGCACGGCGGGCCGTCGCCGCAGAACCCCGCCGCTCACGAGGGAGCACAACTCGTAAGGAACACAGGAAGGGTCAAGGGTATGTCGCCATGAGGTGCCATCCCGTAATTTGTTCTCGGCACGACCAAAAGCGGCCGGGGAACCGGTGGGCCGGAGAAGAGGTACGCGCATGCCGCCGAGCGCCGTCGTCATCGGTGTGGACAGTTCGACCCAGTCCACCAAGGCGGTCCTCACCGACGCCGACACCGGCCGGACCCTCGCGGTCGGCAGCGCCCCGCACCGGGTCACCGGTGTGGCGGGCGCCCGCGAGACCGATCCCGAGGTGTGGTGGGACGCGCTGCGCGCGGCCGTCGGCGCCGGCGTCGACCAGGCCGGGATTCCGTCCGCTTCGGTGACCGGCATCGCGGTCGCCGGGCAGCAGCACGGGCTCGTCGTCCTGGGCCGCGACGGGCGCCCGCTGCGGCACGCCCTGCTGTGGAACGACACCCGCTCGGCCCCGCAGGCCGCCGCCCTCACGGAGGAGTTCGGCGGCCCCGCTGCGTGGACCGCGCGCACCGGCTCGGTCCCGGTCGCCTCGTACACGGCCACCAAGTGGCGCTGGCTGCGGGAGAACGAGCCCGCGACGGCCGACGCCGCGGCCGCCGTCCGCCTCCCCCACGACTTCCTCACCGAGCGGCTGGCCGGGGTTCCGGCGACCGACCCCGGCGACGCGTCCGGCACCGGCTGGTACGCCACGGCCACCGGGGCCTACGACCCCGGGCTGCTGGCACTGATCGGGCTGGACGCCGCGCTGCTGCCGCCGGTGGCCGCCACCGGCGCGGCCAGGGCCGGTACGCTGACCGCCGCGGCCGCCGCCGAGCTGGGGCTACCCGCCGGGATCGCCGTCGCCGCGGGCACCGGTGACAACATGGCCGCCGCCGTCGGGCTGGGCCTCGGCGGCGCCGGGCTCCTGGACCACCCCGTGCTCAGCCTCGGCACCTCCGGCACCGTGTTCGCGGCCACCCGCGCGCGGCCCGCCTCGCCCGCGCTGTCCGGTTTCGCCGCCACCGACGGCACGTACCTCCCGCTGGCCTGCACCCTCAACTGCACGCTCGCCGTCGACAAGGTCGCCGGGCTGCTCGGCCTCGGCCGCGAGGCCGCGGCCCCCGGCGGCGAGGCCGTCCTGCTGCCGTACCTCGACGGCGAGCGCACCCCCGATCTGCCCACCGCCGCCGGCCTGCTGACCGGTCTGCGGCACACGACGACGCGCGAGCAGCTGCTCGGGGCGGCCTACGAGGGCGCCGTCGTCACCGTGCTGCGCGCCCTCGACGAGGTGCTGCGCGCCTGCGGCCCGGAGGCGGCCGCCGCCTCCGACCGCCCGCTGCGGCTGATCGGCGGCGGCGCCCGGGGCCGGATGTGGGTGGAGACCGTGCGCCGCCTGTCCGGCCGGGCCGTGGTCATGCCCGAGGCGGGCGAGCTCGTCGCGCTGGGCGCGGCCGCGCTCGCCGCCGCAGCTGCGGGCGGCGGCGACCCGGTCGCCGTCGCCACCGCCTGGGGCACCGGCTCCGGGCCCGTACTCCCGCCCGTGGAGCGGGACCTGGAGACCTGGCACCGCGTCACCTCCGTCCTGGACCACGCCACCCCCGCCCTGCTGAGCTGACCGAGGAACGGCTGATGAAGTTCACCGACGGCTTCTGGCTCACGCGCGAGGGCGTCCGCGCCTCGTAGGGAAGGCGCCGCGGTAGTGGCCGACCGTGGTGGTGAGTGGTTCTTGAGGATGCCGCGCAGCTCGGCGGCCGGGTGGCCGCCGTTCTTCAGCCAGCCCGGCAGCTGGCTGTGCCAGACGAGGGTGTGGCCGCGTACGCCCTGACCGTGCGCGGCCGCGTGGGCGACGAGCCGGTCGGCGGGCGCCCAGTCGTACTGGCGCGGGTGGGTTCGAGGGTGTCCCACTTCATGGCGTTCCCGGCGGTCACGGAGTTGAACTCACGGTCCAGGACGGCGGTGTACGGCGCCTCGGAGGTGAGCGGGGTGTCGTCGGTCGCGGCACCGAACCGCACCCCCCGGGCGTCGGCGTACCCGCGCAGGGTGGTCGCGGACTGCGCGCCGTGCACGGGGTGCGGCGCGGCGAAGGTTGCCGCCGTCAGCGGCGGCCTTGTCCTCGTGCCCGTCGCGTCACCGCTGCTCCCGCAGGACCGTGAAGTGGCGTGCGAAGCCGGAGAGCCCCGGCAGTTCGCGGATCGGCGTCCAGGTCCGCAGCCCGTCGAGGCTGTCGCTGTAGTAGTACTTCTTCTCGGTGTAGCCGTCGAAGTAGATCCGCCAGCCGCCGTTGTCGAGCCGCACGAGTGCCGGTCCCTCGCGCCAGTTGCCCCAGCCGGCCCAGTCGCCCGTGCCGATGAAGGTGTAGGGCCCTTCGAGCCGGTCGGCGACGGCGTGCTCCAGGTACTTCGTCGTCTCCTGCTTGGTGATGGCGTGGTACTTGCCGCCGTGCCGGACGACGAACGTGTCGATGTAGTTGGCCCGGTCCAGGCCGGTCAGCGGCTTCGGGGTGCTCCAGCGGGTCAGCGACGCGTCGAGCGCCGTGAGCAGGTGCGGCCGGAAGGTGTAGTCGTTCGTGGTGTCGAGGGAGACGACGAGGTGGACGCGGCCGTCGTCGTCGACGAACCACTCGGGCGCCCAGGTGCGGGTGAGTCCGGCCACCGGCAGCGTGTGGTTGGCGACGAACCGCCAGGTCACGCGGTCGGTGCTGCGTGCGAGGCCGATGGTGTTCCCGGTCCAGTTCGTGGTGTAGGCGATGTAGTAGGAGCCGTCGGTGTGCCTGATGAGGCTGGGGTCGCGGATCAGGCCGGTGGGCGGGGTGTAGGCCGGGCCTTTCATCAGGGAGTAGGTGAGCGCGTCGGCGGACTCGTAGACGTACAGGTTGGATTCGCTGCTGTTGGTGAACGCGGTCATCGTGTAGCGCGTGGCCGCCTTGCCGCCGCGTGCGGGCGCGTCGGCCACCGGAATGCCGAAGTCCGGTGTGCCGTCGGCCTTCCAGCCCAGCGTCTGGACGCGGGTGTGCCGGTTGGGGTCGTTGAGCGGGTCGCCTTCGATCTCCTTGTACTGGCGGGCGTGGTAGACGAGGACGTCGGTGACGCCGTCCTCGGCGACGGTGAAGGAGTTGTGGCCGGGACCGTACTGCTTGGTCTGGTCGTTGCCGGCGAAGACGGGTACGGGTGACTTGCGCCAGGACGCCGGGTCCATCAGGTCGCTGTCGGCGTCGGCGGTCAGCAGGCCGAGGCAGTAGTTGTGGTCGGTGGCGCTGGCCGAGTACGACATGAAGACGCGGCCGTTGCGCTGGATGACGGACGGCCCTTCGTTGACCTTGAAGCCGATGGTCTCCCAGGCGTACTCCGGCGTGGTGAGCCGGATCTGGGGCCCGGTGAGGGTCCACGGGTTCGCCATCCTGGACAGGAAGACGCCGGTGTTGTTGTCCATGCCGGGCTCGTGCTGCGCCCAGGCGAGGTAGCGGTCGCTGCCGTGGGTGAAGGTGGTGGCGTCCAGCGAGAAGGTGTCCCAAGCGGTCTTGAGCTGCCCCTTCTCCGTCCACGTGCCCTCGAAGGGGTTCCGGCCGGCGTTCTCCAGCACCCAGATGCGTATCTTCCACACGTCGTCGGCGGGCGCGGCGGCGAAGTAGATGTACCACTTGCCGTCGATGTGGTGGATCTCCGGCGCCCAGATGTGCGCGGCCATGTCGCCGCTGCCGTGCTTGCGCCAGATCACCGTCTCCTGGGCACGCGAGAGACCGCTCAGGGTGCGGGAGCTGCGCAGGATGATGCGGTCGTACTCGGGGGCGGTGGCGGTGAAGTAATAGCGGCCGTCGGTGTGCCGGTGGATGTGCGGGTCGGCGCGCTGGCGGACGAGGGGGTTGGCATAACTCTCCCTGACCGCAAGCGCTTTGCCTGCGGTGAACGCGGCTGCGGGCGCTTCGCCCGTGGCGGCGTACGCGCCGGTGGGTGCCGCGGCGAGTGCACCGGCGGCCAGGGCTCCCTTCAACACCAGTCTGCGGTTGGGGACTTCGCTGCGACTCATACTCGTCTCCTCGTCTCGCCGGCGGCCCGAGACTCTCGTTGTACGAAATCTCGAACGCCATCTGTGATACCGAACGGCGAAAAGGTATGGGCGAGTCGGAGCGAGGTCAACGGGTAGGACGCCGCGACATTTCCGGGGCAGGCCGCGCACGGCTTGACCGGGCCGGGTGGATGAGTCCGACCATGCCGGGGTAGATCGCTATACGAAACCACTCAAACACATGCAGTACTCGCCTAGGAGGACAGATGGGGTCACACACGACAGCACGCCACGTCGCGTGCATCATGGACGGCAACGGCCGCTGGGCCCAGCAGCGCGGACTACCGAGGGCGCACGGGCACATGGCCGCCGAAACCGCTGTCCACACGGTCGTCAGAACCGCTCTGGAGGAGGGCGTCCCCTGGTTGACGCTGTTCGCGTTCTCCACGGAGAACTGGTCGCGCCCGCAGGAGGAAGTCGACTGCCTCATGGACACCGGCTGCCAGTTCCTGCGACGAAGAATCCACGACTGGCACCGCGACGGTATCCGGATGCGCGTCCTGGGCGACAAGAGCCCTCGCATCCCGGAGTCGCTGCGCCAAGAGCTGCACTACGCCGAGCACCTCACGCGGGACAACAGCGCGATGACCCTGACAGTGGCCCTGAACCACGGCGGCCGCGGCGAGATCGTGCGCGCGGCGCGCACGCTCATCGAACAGCAGGTTCCGGCCGAGGAAGTGACCGAGGAGAGCTTCGCCCAGCACCTGCAGCACCCCGATCTGCCGGACGTCGACCTCGTCATCCGCACCTCGGGCGAGTACCGGCTGTCCAACTTCATGCTGTGGCGGTGCGCGTACGCCGAGTTCGTCTTCCCGGAGGTGCTGTGGCCCGACTTCGGCGCCGACCACTTCAGGCAGGCCCTTGAGCTGTACGCCCAGCGCGCACGCCGCTTCGGCGGAACCACGGCCCAGATCCCCGCCCCCCGCTCCCCCGAACCGGCACCGCCCGACCGCGTCGGAGTCGGCCTGCCGTCCCTCTCCAGCGTGTTCACCGTCTCCAGCGGCATCGCCACCCGGCTCGGCCTGCACCTGCTCACCGGCCTGTGCGACACGGCCCGGTACGCCAAGTCCCACTTCGAACGGCCGCCCGAGCATGTCCCGGTGGGCGCCGCGGCCGCGCCGATGCCGCAGCCGCGCCCCTGGTGAGGAGCCTCACCACGGACCGGACGGGCACACGACCCGCCAGTCCAGGAGACGGCCGGGCCCCGCGTCAGTGGCGGGCCGAGGCCGTGATCATGAGATAGCCGAGGTGCCGGTCGGCCGCCGCCAGTTGCTCCACCAGCGCCGTCATCCGCGCCACGGCCGCGGATCCGTAGGCGTCGAGGAGCTGCTCCCGGCGGTGGCGAACGGCTTCGACCGTCTTGCGGCCGGTCGGGCACACCTGCTCGGTCAGGTCGTCGACGCGGAGCACGTCGAACCCCGCGGCGTCCAGCAGGGCGAGGTACTGCTCCCGGGTGGCCAGATGCACGGAGGGCGCTGCCGTGAGCTCGCCGTCCCGGCGTTCCGACCGGGGGGACAGCACCGAGTCGGCGAGCAGCAGGAGGCCTCCGGGGCGCAGGCAGCGCGCGGCCTCCGCCAGTGCCACGGCCTTCACCGACGGGCTCCCGCCGTTCGGGAGGTGGCCGGCGACCTCCACCATGAGCGCCTGATCGAAACCACCGCTCGGGAACGGCAGCGCGGTGACGCCACCCTGCTGAAAGGCCGTCATCCTGCCGGCCCCCGTCTGTGCGGCCCGTCGCCGAGCAGCGCGCACAAGGGCTTCACTGGCGTCGACGCCGGTCACCGAACACCCGGTCTCGGCGGCGAGGAGCAGTGCGGGCTGGCCCGTGCCGCAGCCGATGTCCAGCAGCCGGTCGCCGGGGGCCGGCCCGAGCCGCTCCCCGGCGAGGCGGGTGAGGCGGTCGGCTCCCTCCGCCAGCGTCGCCGGATCGTCAGCGCCGCGGAAGTACCCCTTGTGCAGCGCTCCGGTGCCCGCGGCGGTGGCGCAGAAGTCGGCGATCGCCCCGTAGAAGACGCCGACATCGGACTCGTCGCCGACGCCCTCGGCCAGTACGGTCACGGCGTGTCCCTCCCGGTCACCGGTGCCACGTCATCACCGGTGGCGGTGCGTAGGTGATACGGCTGCTCCGCAGTCCGAGGCGCACGGCGCTGTGCAGGGCCAGCAGCGCCGCGCCGGTGGGGTCGATGACCGGTACGTAGGGCCCGTGGGCGGCCAGGCGGTCCTGGAGGAGCGCGGCGACGCCCAGGAAGCCGGTGCAGCCGAGCACGAGGGCGTCCGCCTCGCCGGCGGCCACTGCCGCCGATGCCTGGGCGAACAGGTGGTCCACCAAGGTGTCCTGGTCGTGCAGCGAGAGCTCCGGGGTGTTGATGACCCGGACCGACCGGCAGCGTTCGGAGAGCCCGTGGTGCCGGATCAGCTCGTGGAAGATCGGTACGACGCTCGGCAGCACGCTGATGACGCCCACTCGGTGGCCCAGGGAGAGTGCCGTGAGCAACGCGGGCTCGAAGCCCCCCATGACGGGGATGTCGACCACCTCGCGTGCCGCGTGCACCGCCGGCTCTCCCGCGCAGGCGATGAACACCCCGTCGCTCCCGGCGTCCGCCGCGCGGGTCACCTCGGCCAGGAGCGCCGGGGCGGCCATGGCCATCTCGTACCGGGAGGCGACCGATGCGGCATCGCCGACCGCGGTGACCTCCAGCTTGGTGTCGTCGCCCACCCACTGCTCGCACTCCCGTCTGACCAGGTCGAGGTAGTCGGAGCTGCCGGGCATGACCACGGTCAGACGCATGAAGTCTCCGTTTCTGCGCTGCTCGGAGTGGGTACGGGGCCGGTCTCGGTTCAGGGGCGGTCGCTCTGCTGGGCCGCCGGAGTGCGCGGGTACGGCCGGGGTACGGGCCGCGGGCCGGCGGTCCGGTGCGCGGCGGCGGCCCGGGCGTAGCCGAGGGCGAAGCCGGCACAGGAGGCCGCGGCGCAGGCCAGACGGGCGCGCGGGCGGGGATGGAAGATGTCGTGGTCGGACCGCCGGATCTGCTCCAGGGTGATACGGCCGAGGCGTACGTACTGCCGTGGCAGTTCCTGGGCGGACGGATGCACCAGCCGCCACCAGTCGGCCGCCTCGGCGAAGCACCGCCGGGCGCGATCGGTCTGGAATTCCACCAGTTCCCGCAGTTGGGGGGTCATGCGCCTGTCCCGAGCGGCCTGTTCCACACCGGCGCGGGTCAGGCCGAAGTCGTTCAGGTCCTCCACCGGCAGGTAGAGGCGCCCGTCGGCGAGGTCTTCGCGCAGGTCTCGCAGGTAGTCGGTGAGTTGGAGCCCGAAACTCGCGGCGACGGCCCGGCGGTCGGCTTCCTCGTCGCGTGGTTCGAGCAGGGCGTTTCCCCAGATCGTGCCCTGCCCGCAGACCCCGTCGATGTACTCCGCCAGATCCGCGTAGCGGGGGTACTCGGTGACCGAGAGGTCGGTGCGGATGGTGGTCAGGAATCGGCGTATGGACCGCGTGGGAATGTCCCAGGTGCGGGCGAAATGACGGAAGGCACAGGCTAGTTGCCGACCGGTTCGGTCCTGTGTCGCCGCCGGCTTCCGCGGCCCTTCGCCGTCCCCCGCCAGGAGGTCCAGGAACTCCCGTACATATGCGTCGTACTGGGCGAGCCGCTCGGTGGTGGGTTTCGTCGGGTCGTCGATGAGATCGTCCACGTACGTGGAGAAGGCGAGGATGGCGTCCCAGTACGGCCGTCGTCCCGGCGGCAGCAGACAGCGCGCCAGCGGATAGGCCGCAGAGTTCCGCTGGGACAGATATCGTCCGCAGCAGGTGTAGGCGGCGGCGAGTCGCCTGTCGTGCAGACCGGCGGCTGTCAGTTCGCGCGCGTGCATGCACTCTCCTGGAATCGAGATTCCGGCCCCGCGGGACGGCCTGCCGGACGGATGACCGCGTATCCCTGACGCGGGGAGGGAGTCAGGTCCGCATTCCTTGAGAACAGGATGTCGGCGAGCGGGATCGGTTTGTGATAGAAGCACAGGGAGGACGAGACCCCGAATATCTCGGCGGACCCGAGGAAGAACGGCAGCTCGGCCAGTGGATAGCGCATTCCCGCCCGGACCTGGTCGTCCGTCGGCGCTGCGCCGTCGACGTACTTGGCGAGCGCGAGACGGCTCATCCGCAGGCAGGCCCGCCGGATCTCCCCGTCCTGGTGCAGCGCCGCTTCGGCGCGTTCGCGCAGGGTGCGGTAGACCGGGTCGTCCACGAGGTCCGACAGCAGGTGGACATGCGTGGCGCCGGCGGCGGGAATCCGCGCCGCGTCCAGCGCCCGTGTCACCCGGTTGCGCACGGCGTTGGTCTCCTGCCGGGATTTGCGCTCCGCGTATTCGGGGGAACGCCCCAGCACCAGCAGGTTCTCCCGGAGCGCCGCGTCGGGGATGATGACATCGACCCGGTTGAATCTGACATGACTCCAGCGGAGCAGGCTGCCGAGTAGTTTGACGCTGAAATAGCTGTTTCCGTGGCTGACCCCCACGACGATATGCCGCCCTTCCTCGTAGACCCGGCGGCAATTGTCGGTGATCGGAGCGACGGAGAAACCTCCCGACGGGTCGGAGGATATGGCCTCGGGAGGGGCGTCAGGAGGTCGTTTGCTGCGATCCACGCGCATCAATTCTCCTTTGGAGCAACAATCTCGGCAGAGGTTGTCCCCCGAAAAGCGACAGTCACGACAACTCCAGCACGGAACCGATGACCGTGCCACTTCGGCCCCGAGCTTCGCCAGTCTCCCAGCAGTCACTTGAGTTCCGATGGAACGCACCATTGGAACGCACCATGTCGTGCACCGCCACCGGCCCTGAGACCATGGTGACCGGCCGACAACAGGATGAATCCGCATGGACGCAGCCACCACAGCAGACGGCTATCCCTTCGCCGTCTACAACACCGCCGCAGCCCTGGTGGACGGTGCGGGCGCCCTGCTGACGTGGACCGCCGCGGCGGAGGAACTCCTCGGGCGCCGGGCCGAGGACGTGTGCGGCCGCCCGGTCACCGACCTCCTCGCCGACCCGGCCGCGCACAGGGCGAAGGCCGCGGCGCTGTGCGGCGCACAGGTGCGGGAGGGCAGGGCCACGGTGACGCACGGCTCCGGCCAGGAGCTGGAGATCCTGTGCCGTGTCATACCGCTGACCGGGCCCCGCCGCCGCCACGAGCCGAGCCATCTGATCCTCGCGGCCCCCGCCGACCTGATCGCCAGATGGCGCGAGGACCACGCCCTGGCCGGGGAGCTGTTCGCGCAGGACCGCATCGGACTGGCCGTCTTCGACGCGGGACTGCGGGTGGTGCGCACCAACACCCCGCTCCTGCCGTACACCGGCGTACCCCCGGACCTGCGCGGACTGCGGCTCGGCGACTTCCTGTGGGCACAGGACGCCGAGGCGGTCGACGCGCAGCTGCGCCATGTGCTCCGTACGGGCGAACCGGTGGTCGGATCCACCGCCCTGACGCGGACGCTGGAGGACCCGCGCAGCGGACGCCACATGACGTTCTCGGCGTTCCGGCTCCAGGAACCGGGCGGGCGCCTCCTCGGGGTGGCCGTCACCTACACCGACACCACCGAGCAACACCGTGCCCAGGAGCGGCTGGCCGTGCTCCACCGCGCCACCGCCGCCCTGGGCGGGGCCTTGTCCGCGGAGCAGACGAGCCGGGACCTGGCCGACGTGCTGGCGCCCGCGTTCGCCGACAGCGTGGCGGTGGACGTGGCCGACGCCGTGTTCGACGGCACCGAGCCCGTGCCCGACCGGTACGGGCGCGTCGCCCAGCGCCGCACGGCCACCGCCGGAGAGGGCGCGGAGGCTCCGGGCCCCGGGGCGCCGGCCACCGGGGACGACCTGGCCTCCCCGCCCGTACCCCGGGGGTCGCGCGAAGGGTTCCTCGTACCGGACACCGACCATCCCGCCGATGACCGGCCCACCGGCTGGGCCCGCGCCGTGCCGGGGGCCCGGTCGGCGATCAGCGCGCCACTGAGCGCCCGCGACATCCAGCTGGGCACCCTCACCCTCTGGCGCACCGCACCGCACCGGCCCGCGTTCGACGAGGCCGACCTCGCGCTGGTCCGGGAGATCGCCGCCCGCGTGGGGCTGGCGCTGGACAACGCCCGCCGCTACACCCGCGAGCATCTCGCCGCCGTCAGCCTGCAGCGCAGCCTGCTGCCGCCGGCCACGGCCGACATGGCCGCGGTCCGCACCGCCAGCGTCTACCTTCCGGCCGACCCGGTCGGCGGCGTCAGCGGCGACTGGTACGACGTCATTCCCCTGTCCTCCGCCCGGGTGGCGCTGGTCGTCGGGGACGTGGTGGGCCACGGCCTGCGGGCGACCGCGTCGATGGGACGGCTGCGTACCGCCGTGCGGACGCTGGCCGATCTCGACCCCGAGCCGGACGAGTTGCTCACCCACCTCGACGACCTGGTCATGCAGCTGCCCCTGGAACCGGGGCCGATGGAGCACGGAGAGTACCCGGAGCGGGCCGGTGCGGCACGCGGAGAAGAGCGCGGCCGCGTGCTCGACACCGGCTCCGACGGCGGGCGCGACTCGTTCGCCGCCACCTGCCTGTACGCGGTGTACGACCCGCTGACCGGGCGCTGCACGCTGGCCAGCGCGGGACACCCGCCACCGGCCCTGCTCGGCCCGGACGGCACCGCGTCGTACATCGAGCTGAACCCGGGCCCGCCGCTCGGGGTGGGCGGCCTGCCGTTCGAGAAGGCCGTGGTCGACCTCGCCCCCGGCAGCGTCCTGGCGCTCTACACCGACGGCCTGATCGAACGCGGTGAGGGTGACATCGACGAGGGCATGGAGCAGTTGCGGGCCCGCCTGGTGCGGGCGGACGCGCTGCACAGCCCGCTGCACGGCGTGGTCCAGGAGGTCGTGGCGGGGCTGCCGCCGACCCGGCTGCCGGACGACGTGACCCTGCTCGTCGCCCGCACCCGGCGCGTGCCGCGGGAGGACACCGCCACCTGGACACTCGACGCGGACCCGGCCGTCGTCGCCGACGCACGGGAGCTGGTGGCCCGGCAGCTCGCCACCTGGGGCCTGGAGACGCTGCAGTTCACCACCGAGCTCGTGGTGAGCGAACTGGTCACCAATGCCATCCGGTACGCGGGCGGCCCGGTGGAGCTGCGGATGATCCGCACCGACGTGCTGACGTGCGAGGTGTCCGACCCCAGTGGCACGCAGCCGCGGATGCGGCGCGCGCGGGCCACCGACGAGGGCGGCCGCGGGCTGTATCTCGTCGCTCAGCTGACCAGCCGGTGGGGCAGCCGCTACACGCGGCGGGGCAAGACCATCTGGGCGGAGCAGCCGCTGCCGAGGCCGCTACCGCTGGGCTGAGCTCCCGCCCGGCGGCTGTCTGACCGAGCGTGCGGGGCCCGCCGCGCGAGCCAGGGTCGTCGCTGGGTGGAGGCGCGAGCCCAGGTCGTCCCGGGGCGGACGCACGGGCCCGGGTCGTTCCGGCCGGACGCACAGGTCAGCGCGCGGACCGGGACAGAGCCTCCCGTACCGCCTCGTCCGTGCGCGCCACCACCGCCGATCCGTCGTCGGCCGTGATGATCGGCCGCTGGATGAGCTTCGGATGTTCCGCCAGGGCGGCGATCCAGCGGTCGCGTGTGCCCTCCTCGCGGGGCCAGTCCTTCAGCCCGAGTTCCTTCGCCGCGGCCTCCTGGGTGCGCGTGATGTCCCAGGGTTCCAGTCCGAGCCTGCCGAGCACGGCCCGGATCTCGTCCTGGCCGGGCGCGTCCTCCAGGTAGCGGCGGACGGTGTATCCGGCGCCTTCGGCGTCGAGCAGCTTGATCGCGCTGCGGCACTTCGAGCACGCGGGATTGATCCAGATCTCCATGGCCGACACGGTACCCGAAGTGCCCCTCAAACCCCGTCTGGCCAGGGGCTTTTGTCAGTGCCGGGACGTAGAATGGGGGGTGTTCAGCAAGCGGTTCCCGATCGTCTGTGGAGGATGCCGATGGCCGTTGCCGCAAAACCTCTCCCGTGCCTGCCGACCCTGCCGAAGAAGCGGTTGCCCGCGGGGCAGCCGCGTGAGTGGTACGAGTCCCACAACCGCCGTCTGAAGGCCATGCGCCTGGCCATCGCCCTGCTCGACTCGGGTGTGTACCGCCCTGAGCAGGCCCGCAACCGCCGGATACGGACCACCGCGGCGCGGATCGGGGTGCGCCCGCCGTCCAACACCACCTGCCGGATGGTCCGCTCTCTCATCCGAGACGAGACCCGGACCCGCTGAACCCGGCCGCCCCGCCGCGTCCCTGACAGGGGCGCGGCGGGGCGCTCACGTGTCCCGGTCGGCCCGTCCGGCGATCCGCCGGCCCGTTTTTCCACCGTCTCTGTCGGCCTGTTCCACTCGCATCCCGGCACGGGAAAGTGGGACCATGACGTATGGCCCGGACCCCAGCCCGAGCCCGGATTCTGGCGTATCTGCGCAGCCTGGCCGGGCAGGTCTTCGTCCTCCAGCTGATCGTCGTGCTGCTGCTGGTCGTCGCGGGGGTGGTCGCGCTGCTGCTCCAGGCGGAGCGGGACAGCAAGGAGGAGGCCCGCAGGCGGTCGCTGGCGGTCGCGGAGACCTTCGCCAGTTCGCCGGGGATCGTCGAGGCGCTGCGGAGTCCCGATCCGACGGCGGTGCTCCAGCCGCGGGCCGAGGAGGCCCGTGAGCTGTCCGACGTGGACTTCGTGGTGGTGACCGACACCGCCGGGATCCGCTACACGCATCCGCTGCCGGACCGGATCGGGAAGAAGTTCGTCGGGGACATCGAAGAACCGCTGGCCGGAAGGCCGGTCACCGAGACCATCGAGGGAACGATCGGCCCCCTGGTGCAGGCGGTGGTGCCGGTCAACGACTCCGACGGGCAGGTCGTGGGCCTGGTGTCCGCCGGGGTCACCATCGAGAAGGTCACCGGGGCGGTGGACCGGCAGCTGCCGATCCTGCTGGGCGGCACCGCCGCCGCGCTGGTCCTGGCCACGGGCGGGGCGGCCCTGGCCAGCAGGCGGCTGAGGCGGCAGACGCACGGGCTGGGCCCGGCCGAGATGACCCGGATGTACGAGCATCACGACGCGGTGCTGCACTCGGTCCGGGAGGGCGTGCTGATCGTGGGGGGTGACGGCCGGCTGCTGCTGGCCAACGACGAGGCGCGTCGGCTGCTGGAGCTGCCCGACCGCCTTGAGGGCCGCCCGGTCACCGGGCTCGGTCTCGCCCCGCGGCTGGCGGAGCTGCTGGCTTCGGGGCGGGAGGCGACCGACGAGGTGGTGGAGAGCGGTGACCGGCTGCTGGCGGTGAACAACCGGCTCACGGCCCGCAAGGGCGGCCCGCCCGGCAGTGTCGCGACGCTGCGTGACTCCACCGAGCTGCGGGCGCTGTCGGAGCGGGCCGATGTGGCGCGCCGGCGGCTGCGGCTGCTGTACGACGCGAGCACGAGCATCGGGACCACCTTGGACGTGACCCGGACGGCAGAGGAGCTGGCTCGGGTGTCGGTCCCGAGGTTCGCCGACTTCGTCACCGTCGACCTGGCGGAGCCGGTGCTGCGGGGCGAGGAGCCGCACGTCGGCCACGATCCGCGGATGCTGCGTACGGCGGTCGCCGGGATCCGGGACGACCATCCGCTGTTCCCGCTGGGGGAACGGATCGTCTACGAGCCCTCGACGCCGCAGGGATGGGGGCTGCACAGCGGTCGGCCGGCGCTCGAACCCGTGCTGTCCGAAGCGCTCGGCTGGCAGACGCAGCACCCGGAGCGGGCGGCCCGGGTGCTCGACTACGGCATCCATTCGCTGATCACAGTGCCGTTGCGGGCCCGGGGGGTGCTGCTGGGGGTGGTGAACTTCTGGCGGTCGGAGGCGCCCGAGCCGTTCGAGGAGGACGACCTCTCCCTGGCGGAGGAGCTGGGGACCCGTGCGGCGGTGTGCGTCGACAACGCCCGCCGCTTCACGCGTGAGCACAACATGGCCGTGACGTTGCAGCACAGCCTGCTGCCGCGGCGCTTCCCCGCGCAGGACGCGCTCGAACTCGCCTTCCGCTATCTGCCCGCGCAGGCAGGCGTGGGCGGCGACTGGTTCGATGTGATCCCGCTGCCGGGGGCCCGGGTGGCGCTGGTCGTGGGGGACGTGGTGGGGCACGGGCTGCACGCGGCCGCCACCATGGGCCGGCTGCGCACGGCGGTGCACAACTTCTCCACGCTGGACCTGCCTCCCGACGAGCTCCTGGGGCATCTGGACGAGCTGGTGGGCGGCATCGACCAGGACGAGTCCCCGCTGGGCGGCGAGGCCGCGATCACCGGGGCGACGTGCCTGTACGCGATCTATGATCCGACCACAGGGCGGTGCAGCATGGCCCGGGCCGGCCATCTGCTGCCGGTGGTCGTCCTGCCGGACGGTGAGGTCCGGTTCGCCGATGTGCCCGGGGGGCCGCCCCTGGGCGTGGGCGGGGTCCCGTTCGAGACGGCGGAGGTGCTGTTGCCCGAGGGGAGCATGCTGGTGCTGTACACGGACGGGCTCGTCGAGAGCCGTGACCGGGACATCGACACCGGGCTGACGCTGCTGACCGAGGTGCTGCGCGAGGAGGCCGGGCAGCCGCCGGAGCGGATCTGCGGCGCGGTGCTGGAGGCGCTGCTGCCGGCCCGCCCGAGCGACGACATCGCCCTGCTCGCGGCCCGGACGCAGCTGTGGGACGCCGACCGGATCGCGGACTGGGACGTGCCGGCGGACCCGGCGGCGGTGGCCGTGGTCCGGGCCGAGGTCTCCCGGCAGCTCGCGCGGTGGGGGCTGGAGGAGGTCGCGTTCACCACGGAGCTGATCCTCAGCGAGCTGATCACCAATGCCATCCGCTACACCTCCGGGCCGAGCCATGTGCGACTGCTGCGCGGCCGCAGCCTCATCTGCGAGGTCTCCGACACCAGCAGCACCTCCGCGCACATGCGCTACGCCGCCACCACGGACGAGGGCGGGCGCGGGCTGTTCCTGGTGGCCCAGTTCGCGGAGCGCTGGGGGACCAGGTACACCCTGACCGGCAAGGTGATCTGGGCCGAGCAGCCGCTGCCACCGCGCGGCCCCTAGCGGTGGTGGGCGAGGCCTGCGTGGGGGTCGGTGTGCGCGGGGTCGTGCGCCGGGTCTGCGTGCACCAGGGCCGCGGTGAGCCGGGGCACGGCGTGCAGCAGGGCGTGCTCCGCCTCGACGGCGACACGATGGGCCTGACGTAGGTTCAGCTCGCCGTCGACGACGATGGCGACCTCGGCGCGCAGTTGGTGGCCGATCCAGCGCAGCCGCAGTTCGCCGAGGTCCGCGACGCCGTCGACCCGCCGCAGCGCGGTCTCGGCGGACTCGACCAGCGCGGGGTCGACGGCGTCCATCAGCCGCCGGAAGACCTCTCGTGCGGCGTCCTTGAGGACCAGCAGGATGGCGGCCGTGATCAGCAGGCCGACGATCGGGTCGGCCAGATGCCAGCCGAGTGCGGAACCGCCGGCGCCCAGGAGGACGGCCAGGGAGGTGAACCCGTCGGTGCGGGCGTGCAACCCGTCGGCGACCAGCGCGGCGGAGCCGATCCTGCGGCCGGTGCGGATGCGGTAGCGGGCCACCCACTCGTTGCCGAGGAAGCCGACGACCGCGGCGGCGGCGACCGCCGCCAGATGGGACACCGGCCGCGGACTCAGCAGCCGGTCGATCGCGGCCCACGCGGCGAACGCCGCGGACGCGGCGATGGTGAGCACGATGACGACGCCGGCCAGGTCCTCGGCGCGGCCGTAGCCGTAGGTGAACTTCCTCGTCGCCGCTCTGCGCCCCAGGAGGAACGCGATCCCCAAAGGCACGGCCGTCAGCGCGTCGGCGGCGTTGTGGACGGTGTCGCCCAGCAGCGCCACCGAGCCGGATATCGCCACGATCACCGCCTGGACGACGGTGGTGGCGCCGAGGATGCAGAGCGAGCGCCACAGGGTGCGCATGCCCTCGGCCGAGGACTCCATGGCCGCGTCGACCTTGTCCGAGGACTCGTGGGAGTGCGGCGTGAGCAGATGCGCCAACCGGTGCCGCAGCCGCGCCCACGGAGGCTTGTGCGGGTGGTGGCCGTGTCCATGAACGTGCCCGTGGCTGTGCCCGTTGCCCGTCATGCCGCATACGGTGGCACAGGAATCCCGTTGCGGCTATTGCCGTGATACCAGCTCTGACCAGGTGCGATGCATGTGCAAGTGATCAGAGGCCGTCGGGCGGCAGCCTCAGTTGCGAGGACTCCCCCGGTTCCACGGTCACCTCGCGGTCGGCCAGCACCACGCGGATCGGTTCCGGGTCCGACGCCGGGACGGCGATCCGTACCTGACCGCGGCTCATCTGCAGGCTGACGCCCCAGTTGCCCCGGTAGCGCAGGGAGAACCCGTACTCGGACAGCTCCGGCATCGGGACGGGGTCCAGCCACAGCGCGTCCTGACGGGTCTCCAGGCCCGTCAGCCCGCGTTGCACCAGGTCCAGGGTGCCGGCCATGGCGCCGAGGTGGATGCCTTCGGCGGTGGTCCCGCCCTGGATGTCGGCGACGTCGCCGGTCAGCGCCTCCTGGCAGAACCGCCAGGCGTCGGCGCGCCGGACCCGGGCGAGCACCCAGCCGTGCACCAGTCCACTCAGGGTCGATCCGTGGGTGGTGCGGTGCAGGTAGTACCCGACCGTCGCGTGCCAGGTCTCGTCGTCGAGGTGGTAGCCCAGCCGCCCGAAGAGCCCGGCCAGTTCGCCGGGCGAGAAGAGGTAGCCGAGCATCAGGGCGTCGGCCTGCTTGGACGCCTGGTAGCGGTTGACCGTCTCGCCCTCGGCCTCCAGGATGCGGTCCAGGCGGCGGATGTCGCCGTAACGCCGCCGGTAGCCGTCCCAGTCCAGCTCCATCAGGTCGCCGTATCCCTCGAACTGGCTGATGACGCCCTGGTGGAACGGCACCCGCAGCCGTCGTGAGACGTCCTCCCAGCGGTCCAGTTCCGCCGTGTCCAGCTCGATGCGCTCGAAGAGCTCGCGGCGGCGCGGTTCGGGAAGGTCGCGGGTGAGGTCGAGGGCGCGCGCCAGCACCCACGCGGCGGTGACGTTGGTGTACGCGTTGTCGTCCAGTCCGGGCAGCGCGGCGCCCGGATACGCGTCGTGGTACTCGTCGGGGCCGACGACGCCGCGGATGCGGTAGCGCTCGTGCACGGGGTCGAGTACGGCCAGGTCGGCGAAGAAGCGGGCGATCTGCACCAGCATCTCGGCGCCCTTGGCGTGCAGGAAGTCCGTGTCACCGCTGGCCTGGCAGTACTGCCACACGTTGTACGCGACGGCGGCGCCCACGTGGCGCTGGAGCCGGGAGTGGTCCGGCAGCCAGTGTCCGGAGCGCGGGTTCAGATGCAGGACCTGGGCCTCCTCGCGGCCGTCGCTGCCGCTCTGCCACGGGAACATGGCCCCGGCCCGCCCGATGTCGGCGGCGGCCCGGCAGGCCCGGGGCAGCCGCCGGTGCCGGTAGAGCAGCAGCGCGCGGGAGACCTCGGGGAAGTGCAGGTTCAGATAGGGCAGGACGAACAGCTCGTCCCAGAAGACGTGGCCGCGGTACGCCTCGCCGTGCAGCCCGCGGGCCGGTACGCCCACGTCGAGTTCCGCGGTGTGCGGCGAGAGCGTCTGCAGGACGTGGAACAGGTGCAGGCGCAGGATGCGGCCCGCCTCTCCCGGCACCTCCAGTTCGGCGCGCCGCCACAGCTGCTCCCACGCGGTGCGGTGGACGGCCAGCAGGCCGGCGAAGTCGGCGGCGCGCCTGACCCGCTCGACCGCCGCCCGCAGCGGGTCGCTGATGGCCGGGTCGCGGGAGGTGTGCAGCGCGACGGTCTTCTCCACGGTCACAGAGCCCTGCGCGGCGATCGGGGCGGTCAGGGTCCGGGCGGCCCGCCGCCGGGTCAGGTCGGGCCGGGAGACCGGGGGGACTCCTTCGGTCACCCGGGTGCGGGCGGCCATGGCGATCCGGAGGTCGGAGGCGCTGGTGCGGAAGCGCAGCCAGACCGTGTCGGGCTCGACGGCGCCGGTGTGCGTCCGGGTCAGGTGCCGGGAGCCCAGTTCGCGGTAGCGCTCCACTCCGGTGTTGGTGACGGTGCCGTCGATGGCGGAGGCGATGTCGATCGCACCCGCCCAGTTCTCGGCCGTGAACGTGGTGCGCAGCGCGGCCAGATGCGGATCCCTCATGTGCACCAGCCGCCGCTCTTCGACGCGGAGTCTGCGCCCGTGCGGGTCTTCGTACGAGGACTGCCGGGTGAGGGTGCCTTCGCGCAGGTCCAGCGTCTGCCGGTGGTCGCGCAGCTCGGTCCGGTCGGGCGAGAGCCAGGGGCCCGCCGGGCCGTCCGCGGGCTTGAGGCGGTAGCGCAGCGACAGCCAGTTCGGCAGGTTGACCAGGTCCTCGTTCTCGACCCGCCGCCCGCTGACGGTGGAGACGAGGCGGTTGTAGCAGCCGGCGGCGTACGTTCCCGGGTAGTGGATCTCGTCCGCGACGGACTCGGACGCGGCGCCGCGGGTGGCGAAGTAGCCGTTGCCCAGCGTGCACAGCGATTCCCGCAGCCGCTCCTGGGCGGGCTCGTAGCCCTCGTAGGACCAGGTCCACTCCCGCATCGGCCCACCTCTCCAGCCGCTCCCCCTCCAGTGTGTGGCGTGCGGCGAGGGCGTGCACACCTCTTGACGCGCGGCTCGGGCGCGGATTGACTTCACCACGACCCGTACCGAATGTTCGGTCGGTTCGTTGTACGAGGTGGAGGTGAAAGAACGGCGATGAGCGGCGATGCGACGACCACCCCGGCGGGCGCGGCGGCGCGGCGTGGGCCCGCCCTCCCGGCGGCCCTCATGGACCCGGCGGAGCTGATGGACCGTGAGGAGCTGCGGGCGCTCCAGCTCAAGCGGTTGCGGGCCACGCTGCTGCACGCGTACGAGCATGTCGAGCTGTACCGGCGGAAGTTCGACGCGGCGGGTGTCGGCCCACGGGACTGCCGGTCGCTGGCGGATCTGGCGCGCTTCCCCTTCACCACCAAGGCGGATCTGCGCGACACCTACCCGTACGGCATGTTCGCGGTGCCCCTGGCGGACGTGCGGCGCGTCCACGCCTCCAGCGGCACCACCGGGCAGCCCACCGTCGTCGGCTACACCGAGCGCGACCTGTCCATGTGGGCTGATGTCGTCGCCCGGTCCATCCGGGCCGCGGGCGGCAGACCGGGCCACAAGGTGCACATCTCATACGGATACGGCCTGTTCACCGGAGGGCTCGGCGCGCACTACGGCGCGGAGCGGGCCGGCTGCACCGTGATCCCCGCCTCCGGAGGGATGTCCGCCCGTCAGGTGCGGCTCATCCAGGACTTCGAACCCGAGATCATCATGGTCACCCCGTCGTACATGCTCACACTCCTCGACGAGTTCGAGCGCCAGGGTGTCGATCCGCGCGGCACGTCACTGCGGATCGGCATCTTCGGCGCCGAGCCGTGGACCGAGGAGATGCGCCGGGAGATCGAGGAGCGTCTGGACCTCGACGCGGTGGACATATACGGCCTGTCGGAGGTCATCGGTCCCGGTGTGGCCCAGGAATGCGTGGAGACCAAGGACGGGCCGCACATCTGGGAGGACCACTTCTATCCCGAGGTGGTGGACCCCGTCACGGACGAGGTGCTGGCCGAAGGCGCCGGCGGAGAGCTGGTGTTGACGTCTCTCACCAAGGAGGCACTGCCGGTCATCCGCTACCGCACCCGCGACCTCACCCGGCTGCTGCCTGGCACCGCCCGGCCCGCCTTCCGCCGCATGGAGCGGGTCACCGGCCGCTGCGACGACATGATCATCCTGCGCGGGGTGAACATCTTCCCCAGTCAGGTCGAGGAGATCGTGCTGCGTACGCCGGGCGTGGCCCCGCACTTCCAGCTGCTGCTCACCCGGCACGGCCGGACGGACCGGATGACCGTCCGTGCCGAAGCCCGGGCCGGCACCGGTCCGGAGGAACGGGAGGCCGCCGCGGCGGCCATCGCCAAGGGCCTCAAGGACGGGGTGGGCCTGACCGTCGAGGTGGAGATCGTGGAGCCGGAGACCCTGGAACGCTCGGTCGGCAAGATCCGCCGCGTCGTCGACCGGCGCGAGGGGTGATGGCCGCGAGCGGACGTCCGGGCGGACGTCCGGGCGAGCCTGTGCTCAGACGTCCGGGCGAGCCTGTGCTCAGTCGGTCCGGCGTTTGGCGCGGCTGGGCTGGACCCGTTTCGGCTCCCCCGGCATCTTCGGGTGGTCCGGCGGATACGGCAGATCGCCCAGGCTGTGCTCCCGCTCGTCGCGGGCGGCCATCTCCAGCAGCCCGTCGAGCGAGTACGCGTGGTCGTCCAGGTCCGCGTGGACATCGCCGAGTTCGGCGAAGCGCCCGGGCATGGTGGCCAGATCGAAGTCGGCCGGGGTGGCCTCGTCCAGCTCCTCCCAGCGCAGCGGGGCGGAGACCGGGGCACGGGGACGGGGCCGCACCGAGTAGGCCGAGGCGACCGTCCGGTCACGGGCGGTCTGGTTGTAGTCGACGAAGATCCGCTCGCCCCGCTCCTCCTTCCACCACTTGATCGTGACCTTCCCGGGCATCCGCCGCTCCAGTTCCCGGCCCAGCGCGATCGCGGAACGCCGTACCTCGGTGAACGTCCAGCGCGGTTCGATCGGCACGAGGACGTGCAGGCCGCGGCCGCCGGAGGTCTTGGGCCAGCCGCGCAGCCCCAGGCCGTCCAGAAGCTCGCGCAGTTCGTGCGCGGCGCGCACGGCCTCCGGGTACCCGGTGCCGGGCTGCGGGTCCAGGTCGATGCGCAGTTCGTCGGGGTGGTCCAGCCGGCCGCTCCGTACCGGCCAGGGATGGAAGGTGAGGCAGCCCAGGTTGACGGCCCAGAGCACGGCGCCCAGGTCCGCCGGGCACAGCTCGTCGGCGTGCCGGCCGCTGGGGAAGGAGATCCTGGCCGTCCGCAGCCAGGCGGGGTGGTTCTGGGGGACGCGCTTTTGGAAGAACGACTCACCGCCGACGCCGTCGGGAAAGCGTTCCAGGGTGGTGGGGCGGTCGCGGAGGGCACGGGTGATCCCGGGACCGACGGCCTCGAAGTAGCGGGCGACGTCGAGCTTGGTGAAACCGCGCTCCGGGAAGTACACCTTGTCCGGATGCGACAGCCGGATCGTGTGCCCGGCGGCCTCGAGTTGCACTGCTTCGCCCATTCCGTCACCGTAGGCCCGCCGCGGGCGGCTCGCACATCGGCCCGCCACGTCGGGCGCGACCGCGCCGGGAGGCGCAGAATCGGGGCATGGACCTCCCGGTCATGCCTCCGGTGAAGCCGATGCTGGCCCGTCCCGTGGCGAAGATCCCACCCGGGATGCTGTACGAGGCCAAGTGGGACGGGTTCCGGGCCATCGTGCACCGGGACGCCACGGAGATCGTCCTCGGCAGCAGGACCGGCAAGTCCCTGACGCGCTACTTCCCGGAACTGGTCGGCGCCTTCCTGGAGCAGTTGCCCGACCGGTGCGTCGTGGACGGCGAGATCGTGATCGCGCACGACGGCCGTCTGGACTTCGACCAGCTGACCGAGCGCATCCACCCCGCCGACTCGCGGGTGCGGCTGCTGGCCGAGCGGACCCCCGCCCGCTTCATCGCCTTCGATCTGCTGGCGCTCGGCGAGGTGTCGCTGCTCGCCACCCGGCAGTCCGAGCGGCGGGCCGCGCTGGTCGAGGCGCTGGGCGCAGTGGCCCCGCCGCTCCACCTGGCGCCCGCCACCACCGACGCCGGGCTGGCCCAGGAGTGGTTCGAACGCTTCGAGGGCGCGGGCCTGGACGGAGTCGTCGCCAAACCGCTCGACCAGCCCTACCAGCCGGACGCCCGGGTGATGTACAAGATCAAGCACTCCCGGACCGCGGACTGCGTGGTGGCGGGCTACCGCCACCACAAGAGCGGTCCGGTGGTCGGCTCGCTGCTGCTCGGGCTCTACGACGCGGCCGGGCGGCTCCAGCACGTCGGGGTGTGCGCGGCGTTCCCCATGCGGCAGCGGCGAGAGCTGGTCGAGGAGCTGGAACCGCTGCGGATGGCCTCGCCCGCAGGGCACCCGTGGGGCGCCTGGATGGACGAGGCCGCGCATGAGTCGGCCCGGCTGCCCGGGGCGCCCAGCCGCTGGTCGGGCGGCAAGGACCTGGCCGTGTGGGTGCCGCTGCGCTGCGAGCGGGTGTGCGAGGTGGCCTACGACCACATGCAGGGCGACCGGTTCCGGCACACCACGCAGTTCCGCCGCTGGCGCCCCGACCGCTCCCCGCTGAGCTGCACGTACGCACAACTGGAGGAGCCGGTGAGCTACGACCTCGACGCCGTGCTCAGCGCAACCACCTCGTGAGCGCGCCATGACGACCGTCGCCGTGGACTTCGACGGCGTGATCCACGCCTACCGCCGAGGCTGGGCGGACGGCAGCATCTACGACGAACCGGTGCCCGGCGCGATGGAGGCGCTGCGGATCCTGATGCGGGAGTACGCGGTGTTCGTGTACACCACACGGGATCCGGCGCAGGTGGCGGACTGGCTCGCGGGGTACGGGTTCGAGGTGGTGGCCGACTCCCCCGGGGCGCGGCACCGGCGCATGTGGAACCGCCGCGGCCAATTGCTGGTGACCGGCTGGAAGTTGCCCGCGTCGGCGTACATCGACGACCGGGCGGTGCGGTTCCTGGACTGGGAGCAGGCGCTGCGGGACATGGCCGAGGTGGTCGGGCGGCAGCCGCCCGGGTAGCGCTCACACGCGATCTCCCGTGGGGTACGGACGGGTCAGCAGCCGGCACAGCCGCAGCAGGGTGTCCTCGTCCCCGAAGCCACCCGCCTTGATCAGAACAGGGCAGCCCGGGGCGCCGGGCGGCAGCGCCCGGGCGACGCCGGGCTCCGGTTCGTCGACGAGTTCGAGGGCCGGGACGCCAAGGGCGCGGAGTACGGCGCGGGCGGTCTCACCGCCGGTGAGCAGCAGTCCGTCCACAGCACCCTCCTCGACCAGCGGCCGGACGGCCGCGGCGAGACGCGCGGCGAGCAGCGCGACCTCGTCGGGCGCGGTACGCCCATCGGGGGTCCGCAGGGTGCGGACGGGGTCGGGCAGGGCGCGCAGAGCGGCGGCCGCGGCGGCGTCGCCGGCAGCGCCGTTCGGTGTGGGGCCGGTGCTCAGGACGACAACGCCGACACCGTCCGTACCGGCGAGCCGGGTGAGTTGACGGCGCGTCACGGGATTGGCGCTGCCGACGACGACCAAGGGCCGTCGGGCTTCGGGGACGAAGGCCGGCGGGGAGGGGCGCGCGGTGGCGCAGCGGCGGGCGAGCGCGGCGGCCAGCCCCGGGGAGCCGACCCAGAGCACGTCGTCCAGGCGGGGCACGGCGGCCACGACCCGGTCCAGGTCGCCGTCGGAGCGCGCCGAACACAGCAGCGTGCGGCCTTCGGCGATGAGTGCCGGCAGCCGCTCGGTCCGCTCGGGCGGGACCGGGGTTGCGTCGGCGACGAGTGTCCTCAGGTCGGAGCAGCGGACGGGGTGCGCCGGGTCGTCCGCGTACCCGGTGCGGTGCACCGGCACGCCGTGCGCCAGCTGCACGGTCCCTTCGGTGGTCCTGCCCTCGCCGGGGAAGGCGGGAGCGATGACGACGGCGCGGCGCCGGGCGCCGGTCCGGGCGGCGGCGAAATGCTCATGTAGTCGGTGCCGTACGCAGTTAGCTTGCCTTCCCACTCATCCACGGACGGGCCACCCTGTAAGCGAGCAGCGAAACCGACAGTGAGCAGGTCTGAGGCGACCACGGCGCTATGGCAGTGGTCGCCATAGCGTTGATGAACATACGACGCTTCACTTCCCCCTCAAGGACAGCCAGGTGTTGCGGGTCATGACGTTGTTGACGGTGGGTTTGGGGCGGTCGGCGGGGCGGGATCGGTTGTGGACGGTCTGGCGCGGACGATGGCTTGGTCTCCTCGTGGACCGAACAGGTGCAGGATCTCCACGGTGCTCGTGTCCGCGGGGCCGAACCAGTGGGGCTCGGTGGTGTCGAACTCGGCCACTTCGCCGGGCCGCAGCGTGAAGTCCTGCGCCCCGAGGATGAGGCGTAGCCGACCGGCGAGGACGTAGAGCCATTCGTAGCCCTCGTGGGTGACCAGTTCCGGCTGGCGGGGTGCCAGTACCTGTTTGAAGACCTGGACTCGGCCCGGGTACTGCGTCAGGGGCACGAGGACGCTCCCGCGCTCCTTGTGCAGGGGCCGGAGGTGCACCCGAGGGTCACCGCTGGCCGGCGCCGCCACCAGCTGGTCGAGTGCGACGTGGTGCGCCCGTGCCAGCGGGATGAGCAGGTCCAGAGTCGGGCGCCGCTTGCCCGATTCCACCCGGGACAGTGTGCTGACGGAGATCCCGGTCGTGGCTGCGAGTGCCTCGAGCGTGAGTCCCCGTTCCCGGCGCAGCCTGCGCAGCCGGGGCCCGATGCCGTCGAGAATCCGCTCCAGCTCCGCGTCCTTGGATCCTGTGTTCATGGATCCAGTTTTGCAGTGTTCGCAAAATCGATGGGCTGTGGTCGTCGTCCGGTCCGATCCTTGCCGGGCAGTGTTCCCGGACGTGAGAGGTGGACCTTGACCGCGACGACTCACCCTGTTCAGCCCATGCTGAGTGCGCGCAGGCGCTGGACGGTACTGGCCGTCTGCTGCCTGAGCATGTTCCTGGTGGGCCTGGACACCACCATCGTCAATGTGGGTCTGCCGGCCATCGGGCGCGGCCTGGATGTCGACACGCGCGGTCTCGAATGGATCGTGGACGCCTACACCCTCGTCCTGGCCAGTCTCCTGATCTCCTCCGGCGCGCTGGCGGATCGCTTCGGACGCCGCCGGGTGTTCCAGTGCGGGCTGGCCGTGTTCGGCGCGGCCTCACTGGTCTGCGCGCTCGCCCCGTCGGCGGGCGTACTCATCGCGGCCCGCGCCCTGCAGGGCATCGGCGCCTCGATGCTCAGCCCCGTGGCGCTCGCGATCGTGGTGAACGCGATGCCAGACCCGAAGGAACGGGCGCAGGCGATCGGCATCTGGGCGTCAGTGTTCGGGCTGAGCATGGCCGCCGGTCCCGTCACGGGCGGCGCGCTGCTCGCGGGGCTCGGCTGGCGGGCGCTGTTCTGGATCAACGCGCCGGTCATCGCGGCCGCCCTGCTGCTCAGTGCGGTGTTCGTGCCGGAGTCCCGGGCACAGCGGGCCCGGCGGCTCGACCTGCCCGGCCAGGTCCTGCTGACCATGGTCCTCGCAGTCGTGGTCGGCCTCCTGATCGAAGGGCCGCGCATCGGCTGGACGTCGCCTGCGGCGCTGGCGGGATACGCATGGGCTGCCGCGGCGACAGCCGGATTCGTGTGGGTCGAGTCCCGCCGACGTGAGCCGCTGATGGATCTGCGGCTCTTCGGGCGCCCGGTCTTCAGCGGTGCCGTCGTGGGTGCGGTGACGGTCTTCGTCGCCCTGAACATGACACTGCTGCTGAACACCCTCTACCTGCAGCACACCCGGGAATGGACGCCGCTGGCCGCCGGCGTGGCGACCTTGCCCTTGGCCGTCGGAGCGACCGTCTGCGCCCCCTGGTCCGGCCGCATGGTCGGCCGCACGGGACCGCGGCTGCCGCTGCTCCTTGCCGGCGGTTTCATCACGGTCGGCGGGCTCTGCCTGGTCCGGCTCACCCCGCACACGAGCGTGCTCCTGCTTCTGGCCGCATACTCGCTCATCGGCATCGGGTTTGGCTTCGCCAACGCCCCGATCACCAACACCGCGGTCAATGGACTGCCACCCGCCCGTGCCGGCGTGGCCGGGGCGATCACCTCCACCGCACGGCAACTTGGCTCCGCCCTCGGCATCGCTCTCGCCGGCAGCCTGGTCACGGCCACCAGCCCGACGGGGCTCGCACACGCCTCCCGCCCGGGCTGGATCCTGGTCGCCACCTGTGGCGTACTGCTCTTCCCCGTCGCCCACGTATCACGGCCGAAGGAGGCCACCACGGCCCCGCCTCCCCACAAGCGCGGTGAGTCGCTTCACTCACCGCAACGCGCCGTTGTCCGTTGAAGGGCGCCGCCGCCTCGTCGAGCGCTGCCGAACTCGCCCCATGGCTCACGTCGCCGCCGAGATGGGAATCTCCCGGGCCTGTGCCTCAAAGTGGGTGAACCGCTACCGCAGATTCGGCGAGATCGGGCTCTTGGACCGCTCCTCGACGCCACGACACCAGCCGACAGCCACCCCAGACGAAGTAGTAGCCCAGGTCGAGGTGCCCCGACGCGCCCACAAGTGGTCGGCAGCCCGCATCTCATGCGAGCTCACACAAGCCGGGACACCCATCAGCCGACGGACCGTGAGCCGACAGCTGGCCAGCTTAGGCTGAACCGGCGCCGGTTCATCGACCCAAACGGGGCGTCGAACAGGGAACCCCAGAAGATCATTGCTCGTCGACCAGGGCACATTGTCCACGTCGATGTCCAGAAAGTCGGTCGCATCCCCGATGGCGGTGGATGGCGCGTTCACATGCGATCGCGTTCCTGCGCCGGGCACGAGCGTCGACGGATCCTACTTCTCGGCCGTGCCGGGCTCCCCGCTGATGGACTCCTGATAGATGTCCGCGTTGGTGCGCGAGTCCTTGATCAGGTCGTCGCAGAAGGCGGCGACGTCGTTGCCGATGAGTTCCAGGACTCCCTTGCCGGCCGCCACGCCCCCCTCGAAGAAATCGACAATCCCTGAGAGCAGGTGCCCGTCATGCAAGTCGACCGGCCCGACCTTGAAGAAGTACCTCTGCATCTCCTTGTAGACGATCTGGTAGTCCGGCGGCAGCGCCTGCACCCGCGCCAGATGCGCCCGCCACTCCTTCTTGCCCTGGATGATGTCTTGGATGCCCACATCAGCCTCCCAGCCGGCCCAGTTTCTTTGCGACGTTCCTGTTCAACTGCTCGCGCCACCGGTCGCGATGGCTCCGAGCCCCTTCTCCGCCGGTCAGCGCCGCGCAGAAGCCAGCGATGTCGTCGCCGAGCACCTCGTGAACGCTCTGCCCATCCGCCGCTGATTCCTCGAGCAGCCCCAGGACGCCGTCAAAAATCGGCATCAGGTTGCGACCCGTGAAGCCCGAGTAGGGGGAGACGTAGTACTTGATCTGCTCCCACGCCGCCCGGTAGTCGGCCGGCAATTCCTCGGCCCGGGCTTCGAACGCCTTCCACTCCCTCGTGAGGTCGCTGCCCGTAATGGTCTCCCAGAAGTTCATCGCCCGCCCTCCTTGAGCCTGTCGATTCGTGATGAGAGGTACTCCCATTTCGCCCAGAACGTCGCGAGTTCTTCGCGCCCTGCGTCGTTGAGCGCGAAGAACTTGCGCGGTGGCCCCAGTCCGGATGGTCGTTTCGTCACCTGGACGAGCCCGTTCCGCTCCAGTCGCAGCAAGATGGTGTAGATCGTCCCCTCGACGACGTCGGTGAAGCCAAGTTCGTTCAGCCGACGCGTGATGGCGTACCCGTAGGTCTCCTCGCTGCCGATGATTTGAAGCACGCAGCCCTCAAGCGTGCCCTTCAGCATCTCCGTCAGATCGTCCATCGCGGGTCCTCTTCGGTCCTCCTGGTACTGCGCAGTACCAAGTACTGCTACACGGTATCACGGAGTAGTGGGCGGTACCTGGCACACGGAGGCCCATGTCCTCGCCTACCGGCAGATGGCCGCCATGACCGCGCAGCGGTTCGATCGGCGCCCACAAGTCGTCGTCCACGATCCACGGGCGGTTACTTACACCCCCACGAGCGGCCGAATCGACCCACCAGTCACGCCCGACCTGGGCACTTCAACAAGATCGTGTTACGAGCTCTAGGAGTTCGATCACCTGCGGCACGGCGTGCCGAAACGGGGCTCGGCGGTCGCTCATCGATCCTGCTGCGGCCACTTCCCGAAAGTCTGCCTAAGGCTTGTCCCGCAATGATCGATTGGACGAGTCAGACGGCGTCGCGACGGTGCGGGATGACCGGCCCAGTGCCGCGGTAGCCACCGACTGCTCAGCCACCGTGTGGTCACGCGTTGGAACCAGGGTCCCGTCCACGATGAGGATGGTGTCCTTGCGGAACCGGCGACGTAGCCGGAGTGCGAGAAGGGGGCCGACGTGGTCGATGATGCGGCCGGCCGCGGACTTTCGAGATCCCGAACAGCGGGGCCAGTTGGCGCAGCGTCAAGTTGGTACGCCAGTATGCTGCGACCAACAAGGGCACGGTCCTGCAATAGCAGGCTCCATGGCCGACCACGCCGGACGGCGTCCGCGCCCTTGCGGCGCAGCGCAGTCACGAGCTTAACCGAAGCAGCGCGGGTTCAATCCGGTAAACGGCGCTATCCAGGACGGTTCTGGCGCCGTGATCAAACCAGCCACACCACGATCATTCCACTGTGGGCAACAGGGCTGGAACGGCCGTCAGGGTTCCGGGATGAAGGTGGGCTCGATACCCATAGCGGCAATACCCTCTCGCACGGAGCGGTCAAACTGCTTGATCGCCGCCACCAAGACATCCCAGGTGACAGGAGAGGTCCAGAAGTCCGGCGTGTAGATGGAGCCGACCTGCCAGCCGTCATCGGAGTTCACGATTCGGATCAGCCCCTCCTCCGCCTGCATCGACTCAAGCTCGAAGTTCTCATAGCCAGCAGCCGGCCTCTGAAGCCAGAGCGCCAGGTGGTACGCCAGCTCGGCCACGGGGAACGCCTCTTCAGACCACACCACCCGCCCCTGCTCCCAGACGGAGAGCTCTGCCTCGATGTCGAGGAGTAGCACTTCCAGGGGAGCCTCTTGCGGGGTGAGTCCGCGCCGCGGCAGATCCGACAGCCCAAAGTTCCGACAGACGAACCGCACCGTCCGACCTCCATGTGATCTGAGGCCCTCGACGCCTCCAGGCCACCCAAATGCGGAGAACCTTACCAAGTCGCGGGAGGTGCCCCAGCTGGCCCCCGATTACCGGGACAGCCCTTGGGCCCCTCCCAGCTTGGGATTTCGCGGGAATCTTTAAATTTCCGGTCACTCCACATCAGACACTCGATTCCCCGACCATCTGAGCTTGGATAATTCCAATTACGCCACAGTGTGAAGCCGCTGCCCAAGGGATGCTGAGTGGTCATCCCCAATCAGGCGAGCTCTCCGACAACCCTCGCTTCGTTGATCTGCTCGGGCGTCATGTCGGCAAGGTCCTCACGGCTGAGCTGTTCCGGCTGCGCCGACGGCGGCGGCCGTTCGGCTGGCCGACGTGGTACGCGACGCGTTCGACCGGATCGGCGCCGCGGCCCGGCAGGTCGCCCGGGACGGTGAGGCGGGCCCGCTCGTCCTGTCGTGCGAGCCGACGCTGCTGACGCGCCGGCTGATCCCGCGGCCGCCCGAGCTCGCCGGGTAGCAGCCGCGCCTGACCCTGCACCTGTCGGCCGTGGGCGGCCGGTGTCCTTCGCCCGGGACGGCGTCGACGCGGCCATCAGGCGTTGCGGAGTTCGCCGTGCCGGCGGACATCGTCCGGACGCCGCTGTTCGACGAGTACATCCGCCCGGTCTGCTGCCCGGACCTCGCCGTCGGGCTGTCGGATCCCGCTCGGCTGGCCGGGCGTACGCTCCTGCACACCCGGATCCGGCCGGAGGCGTGGCCACACTGGCGGCGACTGGTCGGCGCCGGGTTCGCCGTGGGCGGCGAGCAGACCTTCGAGCACTTCTATCCGTCGCTGCAGGCGGCCGTCGCCGGACTCGGTGTCGCCATCGGCCCGTACGCGCTGGTCCAGGACGACCTGGCGCGCGGTCAGCTTGTGGCTTCGTTCAGCTTCGTTCAGCTTCGTTAGGCTTCGTTAGGCTTCGTTAGGCTTCGTTAGGCTTCGTTAGGCTTCGTTCCGGACGGTACCCGGCTACCAGTTGCTCACCGACCGGCTGCCCGGGCACGACGCGCGGCTCGAACAGCTGCCGGCGTGGCTGGGAACGCACACCGCCCGGTTGACGCCGCCCGGCTGACGGACGCCGGGACGGGATCGGGCCGCGGCCGGCAGGCGTGACCGCCGCTACCCGTACAGACCCCGGCACTGGCGCATCTGTTCCGGGCTGAGCCGCCGTCCCGCGAGATCGCACAGGCTGCCCGACGCCGCGTTCCCTCCCGGGCGCGGCAGCCACTGGTCCGGTACGAAGGCACCCGGCAGGCCGCCCGGGACCCCGGCCGCACCGGGCAGATCGCCGGCCCGGGGCCGTCGGTGTGCGGGCGGTGGCGACTGGGGCCGGGCGGCTCCGCCCCCCGGCGCCGTTCGAGGCCGGGGGACGGTGCCCGACGCCGACGGCTGTGCGGTGTGCTGTGACGTTCTGTCACGGTCCTTGTCCCGGTGGCCCGTCCCCGCGGGGGTACGGCCCGCCCGCCCGGGCGCCTCGGTCTGGCGCGGCGACGCCGCGGTCGCGCGCGGGCCGGCCGCGGCCGGTGTCGCGTGGCTCATGGCGCGGTCCGGCGAGACCACGACGCATCCGGCGAGCCCCGGCAGCAGCCCGAGCAGGGGGTAGAGCAGCAGTTGGTGACGCATGCGCATACCGTCCCGCACGGCGCGGGCCAGGGTGCGCGACGGCGCCGCGAGACCACCTGAACGACGGACTCCGCGCCGCGCCGTGATGACCGCGCGCGGCGGCCCGGGATCGGGTGGGGGCCGGTCCCCGCGCTCACTGAGTGATCAGGCAGGATCGGGCGCATGAGCGAGATCCTTACAAGCGCGCCGGCGCTGTCCTTCCGGCAGGCGGACGAGCGTGACATAGCCGAGCTCGTGCGGCTGCGGGACGCCGCCGCACGCTGGCAGATGAGTTCCGGCATCGACCAGTGGAAGCCGGGCGAGCTGGGGACCGACCACTTCCGGACGCGGCTCGCGGAGGGCGAGGTGTGGCTGGCCACCCTCGGTCCTGACGGGCCGACCGCGGGGGCCTGGGAGCTGTGGTGGGATGACGTCGCCGCGTGGGGAGCGCAGCCGCCGGTCGCGGGCTACGTCCACCGGCTGATGACGGACCGGGAGACGGCGCCCGCCGGGGCGGGGCGGGCGATGCTCGCCGAGGCCGAGCGGCGTATAGCCGCCGCCGGGCGGGGCCTGTGCCGACTGGACTGCCGGAACGCGCGGCTGCGCCGGTACTACGAGGACGCGGGGTACACCGTCGCGGGTGAGACGGCCGCCAAGCAGGGCGACGGCGGCAAGCGATACGCCGTCACCCTGTTGGAGAAGCGGCTCGCGACGAGCGCCGACCAGGCCTGCTGACGGGGCCTACTGACCGGGCTCCGCCTGCTCCGTGTACCCGCCGTACTCGGCCGCCTCGGCCTGATCCGTGTGCTGGCTTCGCTGGACGTACCGCAGCACGCCGAGCATGTGGTGCTCCTCGACCGTCTCCGGCGCCTGCTCGACGCACTCCCCCAGCCCGTCCTTGAGCGCGGCGGCGTCGATGCCGGCGCCGATCATCACCAGCTGGGTCGCGCGGGGCTCGTCGCGCTCCCACGTGGACTGCTGGAAGCGCAGGTAGGAGCCGACAGCGTGCAGGGCGAACTTCCCCGGCCGGTCCGCCCCGGCGAAGTCGATGAAGCCCTTCATGCGGTAGAGGCCGGCGGGCCGGGTGTCGAGGAACTCCATGAAGCGGCGCGGGTGGAGGGGCCAGTCAGAGGAGAACTCCACGCTCTCGTACGCGGCGTGCAGATGCGCGCCGCGTACGTGCCCGTCACCGTGCTCGGCGTCGTGCCCGCCACAGTGCTCGGCGTCGTGCCCGTCGCCACACGCGTGGTCATGCCCCTGGTCGGACCCGTCAGCCCACAGGTCCGCGAAGGACAGCTGCTGGAAGGGCTCGGCGCGCGTCGTACGGGGCCGCTGGTCGAAGAGGAAGCCGGGGTCGACCCGCCCGTGCTCCGCCACCACCACGGGCGCGGCCGGCGCCAGCGCACGCAGCGTGTCCAGCAGGCGCTGCCGGTGTTCCCCGCCGACCCGGTCGGCCTTGTTGAGGATGACGGCGTCGGCGGCCCTGATATGCCGGTCGAGCTCGGGGTGGCGTTCGCGGGTGCCGTCGAACTCGGCCGCGTCGACCACCTCGACCAGGCCGCCGTAGGTGATGCGCTCGTCCGTGCTGGCGAGCAGCATGCGGATCATGCTCTGCGGCTCGGCCAGCCCGCTCGCCTCGATGACGATCACGTCGATGCGGGCGGCGGGCTCGGTCAGCCGGTCCAGCATCCGGTCGAGTTCCTCGGCGTCCGCCGCGCAGCACAGACAGCCGTTCTCGATCGGGACCATCGAGTCGACCTGGCCGGCCACGGCCAGGGCGTCGATGTTGATGCTGCCGAAGTCGTTGACGATGACGCCGATCCGGGTGTCCCTGCTCACCCGCAGCAGATGGTTGAGCACCGTGGTCTTGCCGGACCCCAGGAAACCCGCGATGAGGATGACCGGTATCCGATGGGTTGCCAAGGCGGGGCCTCCGTACGACGAGCACTGATCACGGATCGGTCACTCATCGTAGCGGGACCCGCTCAGGGGATGGCGACCCCTGCCTCCGCCGAGAGCCGGTCGATCTCGGCCAGCTCCGGTTCGGTCAGCGGCGGCGTGTCACGGACGGCGATGTTCTGCTCCAGCTGGGCCACACTGCTGGCGCCGATGACGACGGATGTGACGCGGGGATCGCGCAGCACCCAGGCCAGGGCGAGCTGGGCGAGGGTCTGGCCGCGCCCCCGCGCCAGCTTGTCCAGGGCTCGCAGCAGGGTGAGCTTGCGGTCGGTGAGCGCGTCCCGTGTGAGGAAGTGGCCGACCGCCATTCGGGAGTCGGCGGGCACCCCGGCCAGATAGCGGTCGGTGAGCTGCCCCTGGGCGAGCGGGGAGTAGGCGATGAACCCGACCCCCGCGTCGGCGGAGGCGGCGAGCACCCCGCCCTCGACCTCGCGCTGGAGGATCGAGTACGGGTGCTGGTTGATCAGGTAGGGGGTGCGCAGCTCCTTGAGGAGGGCGGTGGCGCGGGTGATGGCCTCGGGCGGGTAGTTGGACAGGCCCGCGTACAGTGCCTTGCCCTGGCGTACGGCGCTGTCGAGGGCGCCCACCGTCTCCTCCAGGGGCGTGTCGGGGTCGAAGCGGTGGGAGTAGGAGACGTCGACGTGGTCCAGGCCCATGCGGGTCAGGGACTGGTCGAGGCTGGCGAGCAGGTATTTCCGGGAGCCCCATTCGCCGTAGGGTCCCGGCCACATCCCGTATCCGGCCTTGGTGGCGATGAACATCTGGTCGCGGTACGGGCGGAAGTCCTGGGCGAACAGGGTGCCGAAGTTGGCCTCGGCGCTGCCGGCGGGCGGGCCGTAGTTGTTGGCCAGGTCGAAGTGGGTGACGCCGAGGTCGAAGGCTCGGCGGAGCACGGCGCGCTGGGTTTCGAGGGGGTGGGTGTCGCCGAAGTTGTGCCACAGGCCGAGGGACACTTCGGGCAGCAGCACCCCGGTGCGACCGGAGCGCTGGTACCGCATGGCGTCGTAGCGGTCCTCGGCGGCGAGATAGGCCATGTGCGTCGTCCTTGCTCGGTGGGGGCGGGCGGGTCGGCCGGGTCGGTCCTGCCGGGCCAGTCTTCCAGCGCGGGACGGGGGTGGCGATCGTCCGTCGGGGGGAACGGTGCGGCCGTCCGGCGGCCCGGGTCCACCGGCTCCGATCCACAGGCCCCAGCACCGAACAAGGGTCCGAACGCGGGAACCCCGGCTCCCTCCCGAGCGTTCGCCGGGTACCAGGATCACGTGGGGAGGTGCGCCGTGGGCACCGATTCTGCTTCGCCGGGCGCGGACGACGGTTGGGACGAGGTCGTCCTCGATGAGGACTTCGTACGGGGTGCGGAGGTGTCGGAGCCTTCGGGACGGGCGCGGATGCTGTCCGCCCGCTGGGCGCAGGAGGCGCCGGAGCCGCAGCCGTGGCGGGCCGACGAGCCGCCCGCGGGCTGGTTCTGGAGCAGGCGGCGCAGGCGCAGACGGCGGCGGTGAGCGGCCTGGCCGTTACGTGCTCGCAACGCACGCGGCGGCGACAACGCGCACCGGCGGTGGCAGGATGCGGGCCAGCTCACTGATCAAGTAGGACGTTCGCCGACCTGTGCCCCGGAGGTGCCGTGTCCGCTCGCTCCGCACTGCCCGTGATCGCAACCGCCACCGCTGCCGCCCTCCTGCTGGTGGGCTGCACCAGCACCGAGTCGTCCGGTGACGGCTCGAAGATCAGCCTCGTCAAGTCCGGAAAACTCACGACGTGTACGCATCTGCCCTATGCCCCGTTCCAGGTCAAGGAGGGCAGCAAGGTCGTCGGCTTCGACGTCGACCTCGTCGATCTCGTCGCCGAGGAGCTGGACGTCGAGCAGGAGATCGTGGACACGCCCTTCGAGGGTATCCAGTCCGGTGAGGACCTCAACACCAACAAGTGCGACGTCGCCGCCGCCGGCATGACGATCACCACGGTGCGCGAGAAGAACCTGGACTTCACCGATCCGTACTTCGCCGCGACCCAGGCCCTGATCGTGAAGAAGGGCGCCGACTACCGGACGCTCGGCGACCTGGACGGCAAGTCGCTGGGGGTCCAGCAGTCGACCACGGGCGAGGAGTACGCCAAGAAGCACGGCGAGGGCGTGAAGCTGGTCCAGTTCGAGGACCTGGCGCTGCTGCTGACGGCGGTGAAGACCGGCCAGGTCGACGCGGCCGTCAACGACAACGGCGTGCTGTACGACTACGTGAAGGACAACGGCGACACGGAGGTGACCGCGGAGTTCGACACCGGGGAGAGCTACGGCATCGCGGTGCGGACCGGCAATGACGCGCTGCGGGAGAAGATCAACAAGGTGATCAAGGAGGCCCGGGCGGACGGCCGTTACGACAGGATCTACAAGAAGTGGTTCGGCACGGCGCCGAAGAAGTGACCCCATGTCCCCATATCCGCCACTGACCGCCGGAGTTGAGGAGTCGCTTCAGATATGGCCATGACCCGTCGCCAGCGGACGCGGGTGATCCGAACCCTCCAGTACGCCGTGCTCGTCGCCGTCCTGCTCGCCGTCGCCCTGGCCGCGGACTGGGGTGAGCTGCGGCGGGCGTTCTTCGATGTCGAGGTCGCCAGGGAGCAGTTCCCCGACATCATCACCACCGCCCTGGTCAACACCGTCGTCTACACCCTGTTCGGCTTCGCGTTCGGGCTCGTCCTGGGCCTGGTCCTGGCGCTGATGCGGCTCTCGCAGGTGCCGCCGTACCGCTGGCTGTCGATCGCGTACATCGAGTTCTTCCGGGGCGTGCCCGCGCTGCTGGTCTTCATCTCCCTGGGTTTCGGCGTCCCGCTGGCCTTCCAGGTCGCCCTGGACCGGTACGTCACCGTGATGCTGGCGCTGGGACTGGTCGGCGCCGCGTACATGGCGGAGACGATCCGCGCGGGCATCCAGGCGGTGCCCAAGGGGCAGCTGGAGGCGGCCCGTTCGCTGGGCATGTCCCAGGCGCGGGCCATGGTCTCGATCGTCATCCCGCAGGCGTTCCGGATCGTGCTGCCACCGCTCACCAATGAGCTGATCCTGCTCACCAAGGACTCTTCGCTGGTGTATCTGCTGGGCCTCTCGCTGGACCAGTACGAGTTGGCCAAGTTCGGCCGGGACGCGCTCAACCAGCACCGCAGCCTGACGCCGATCATGGTCGCCGGGCTGTGCTATCTACTCATCACCCTCCCGCTGGGCCATCTGGTGCGGCGGTTGGAGGCCCGTACGGCGAAGTCGAGGTGAGGGACGTGGACGTGGCGAAGACGGCCGCGGTAGACGGCGCGGCGGCGATCCGGGTCGAGGGGCTGCGCAAGTCCTTCGGTGACACGGAGGTGCTCAAGGGGATCGACTTCCGCGTCGCGCGGGGCGAGGTGGTGTGCGTCATCGGCCCCTCGGGGTCGGGGAAGTCGACGCTGCTGCGCTGTGTGAACCTGCTGGAGGAGCCGACGTCCGGCACGGTGACGGTGGCCGGCACCGAGGTCACCGACCCGGACGTGGACATCGACCGGGTACGGCGCCGGATCGGCATGGTGTTCCAGTCGTTCAACCTCTTCCCGCACCTCACGGCGCTGGAGAACCTCACCATCGCGCAGCGGCGGGTGCTGCGGCGCGACCGGGCCGAGGCGGACCGGGTGGCGCGGCTCCAGCTGGCCCGGGTCGGTCTGACGGGCAAGGAGGCGGCGTACCCGGCGCAGCTGTCCGGCGGGCAGCAGCAGCGGGTGGCGATCGCCCGGGCACTGGCGATGGACCCGGAGCTGATGCTGTTCGACGAGCCGACGTCGGCGCTGGACCCGGAGCTGGTCGGGGATGTGCTGGCGGTCATGCGGGCGCTGGCCGACGAGGGGATGACGATGCTCGTGGTGACGCACGAGATGAGTTTCGCGCGGGAGGTCGCGGACCGCGTCGTGTTCATGGACGACGGCGTGATCGTCGAGGAGGGCGGTCCCGGCCAGGTCATCGGGGCACCCCGGCACCCGCGGACCCGGGCCTTCCTGACGCGCGTGCTGGATCCCGCGGCCGCCCGTGTGGGCGAGCCGGACAGCCTGGAGCCGCCTGATCATCCCCGTACGCGAGTCTGACCGTCCCACCCGGGAATTCCCGCCCTCGTCCCTCGTACGCAACTGGTGATCCGACTCCGGGAGGTTCTCACCGTGTTCGTCGACCTGCCGCTCGATCAGCTCCGTGCCTACCGACCGCCGCTGCCCGTGCCCGGCGGGTTCGACGCGTTCTGGAAGCGGACGCTGGACGAGACCCGCGGGCATGGGCTGGACGCGCGGTTCGCCGAGACCGATGCGGGGCTGGCGCTGGTCGTCTGCCACGACGTGGAGTTCTCCGGCTTCGGCGGGCACCGGATCCGCGGCTGGCTGCTGGTACCGCGCGCGGCGTCCGGGCCGCTGCCGTGCGTGGTGCAGTACGTGGGCTACAACGGCGGACGGGGGCTGCCGTACCAGTGGCTGGTGTGGCCCTCGACCGGGTACGCGGTGTTCGTGATGGACACCCGGGGTCAGGGCTGGAGCCCCAGCACCTACGGCGACACCCCGGATCGGGTGGGCGGCACGGGGCCGGAGGCACCCGGGCTGCTGACCAAGGGCGTACTGGCCCCGGACGACTACTACTACCGCCGGCTCTACGCCGACGCCGTCCGTGCGGTGGAGGCGGCGCGGACGCATCCGGCGGTCGACCCGGAGCGGGTGGTGGTGAGCGGCGGCAGCCAGGGCGGCGCGCTGGCGCTGGCCGCGGCCGGCCTGGTGCCGGGTCTGGCGGGGGCGCTGGTCGATGTGCCGTTCATGACGCACATACGCCGGGCGGTGGAGATCACCGACGCGGATCCCTACGGCGAGCTGGCCCGGTTCCTGTCCGGCCAGCGCCACCTGGTCGACCGGGTCTTCGACACCCTGGACCACTTCGACGGGCTGAACTTCGCCGCCCGCGCGAGCGCGCCGGTACTGTTCTCGACCGCGCTGCGCGACGCCGTGACGCCCGCCTCCGGCGGCTTCGCCGCGTACCACCACTACGCGGGGCGGGAGAAGGAGCTCAAGGTGTGGTCCTTCAACGGCCACGAGGGCGGCGGGGCGCACCAGCAGGCGGAGCAGGTCCGGTTCCTGCGGAAGCTGTTCGGAGGCTGATGGCTGTGCTGCCGCTCCAGGGTGTCACCGTGGTCGCGCTCGAGCAGGCGGTGGCGGGCCCGTTCGCCACCCGCCAGCTGGCCGATCTCGGGGCGCGGGTGATCAAAGTGGAACGGCCCGGGCGAGGTGACTTCGCCCGCGACTACGACCGCGAGGTCAAGGGCATGTCCGCGTACTTCGTATGGGTCAACCGGGGCAAGGAGAGCGTCGTCCTGGACCTCAAGGACGACGCGGACCGCGCGCTGCTGGACCGGATCGTCGCGCGCGCCGACGTGGTGCTGCAGAACCTCAGGCCGGGCGCCTGCGAACAGCTCGGCCTGGGCTCGGCGGCGCTGCGCGCCCGGCACCCGCGGCTGATCACCTGTGACATCACCGGTTACGGCGACTCGGGACCGTATCGCGACAAGAAGGCGTACGACCTGCTGGTGCAGTGCGAGACCGGTCTGGTGTCCATCACCGGCACCCCGGAGGAGCCCGCCCGGCCGGGTGTCTCGATCGCCGACATCGCGGGCGGGATGTACGCGTACACCGGTGTGCTCACCGCGCTGTACGAACGCGAGCGCACCGGCGAGGGCACGGCGCTGGCGGTGTCCTTGCTGGACGCGCTGGGCGAGTGGATGGGGCACCCCTTCTACGCGCAGGCGTACGGCGGGGCGCCGGTGGCCCGCAGCGGCGCCCGCCATCCGTCGATCTCCCCGTACGGGCCGTATCTGTGCGGGGACGGGGCGCGGGTGTTCCTGAGCGTGCAGAACGACCGCGAGTGGGTGGCGCTGTGCGAGCGGGTGCTGCGCCGGCCGGAGCTGACCCGCGATCCGCGGTTCGCGGAGAACCCGCTGCGGCGCGCGCACGACGACGAGCTCACGGCCGAACTGGAGCGGTGTTTCGCGGGACACACGGCGAACGGGGTGAGCACGTTGCTGGAGGGCGCCGGGATCGCCTGCGCCCGGCTGCGGACGGTCGGCGAGTTCGCCGGTCATCCGCAGTTGGCCGCGCGGGACCGGTTCGGGGACTTCGGCTCCCCGGTCGGGTCGTTGCGCGGTCTGCTGCCGCCGGTGGAGGTGGCCGGGCGGCGGGCGCCGATGCGGTCGGTGCCCGCGCTCGGCGAGCACACGGAGGCGGTCCGCGCCGAGTTCTCCTGAGGCCCGGTCCTGAACCCCGGAAGGCCCGGCTCTGAGCCCCGGCCCCTGAGGTCCGGCTGCCGATCGGGTCAGGTCAGGCCGCGGCGGGGTCCAGGATCTCCACGACCCGGAAGCGGTCGGCGACCACCGGCGTGGCGTCGGTGACGGTGAACCCGGGGTCGCCGAGTGCCTCCCTCATCTGGGGGCTGTGCCAGAACCGCTCGTGCGAGGCGCGCCACTGGGCGATCGTCCCGTCGCCCTCGCCCTCGTCGATGACGTGCTGGAGGTCGATCTCCGCCACGGTCAGCTTGCGCACCTCGGTCACCTCGATGACGGCGACCGGCCGGTCCTGGGAGTCCACGACCACCTGCCGCTCACCGACGACCGGCAGCGCCTCGCCGAACGCCTCGAACTCCACCTCCAGTGTGGTCGTGGAGGTCTTGGCGCCGGAGAGGATCGCGGCGACCAGCTTGTCGCGCACCGGGCCGGGGAAGGCGAACTCGGCCTTGGGAAGATCGTCGTGGCGTGTCATGCGGACACCCTAGCTAGTTGCCCCTGAAGAAGTCCGGATTGCCGTCGGTTGAGCTGTGGGGAGAGCTGGTGCGGGCCGTTCCTGGCCGCGACAGTGGAGGCGGGTCGTGTGGCCGGGGGGGGGTAGTGATGTTGCGTGTCGCGGCAGTGCAGGACACCTGGTGGGAGGTACTGCCGGAGCAAGCGCGGCAGCTGCCCGCTGAACTGGCCAGGATCGATACCTTCCTGGAAGACGAGCGGTTCATCGCTCCTTGGCGAGCGGTGTTCGCCGAGCGGTTGGGCCGCCCGTCGGTACCGGTCGAGACGCTGCTGCGGCTGCTGTATCTCAAGCACCGGTACCAGCTCGGGTACGAGACGCTGTGCCGCGAGGTCGCGGATTCGCTGAGCTGGCGCCGGTTCTGCCGGATCCCGTTGACCTCGCCGGTGCCGCACCCGACCACCCTGATCAAACTCATGCGCCGCAGCGGCCCGCAGACCGTGGAGCAACTCAACACCGCGCTGCTGGGCAAGCTGGCCGAGGACAAGCTGCTGCGGTGCCGCAAGTTACGCATCGACACGACCGTGATCGAAGCCGACATCGACCACCCCACCGACGCTGACCTGCTGGAGCACGGAGTACGCAAGCTCGGCCGATTGGTGCACCGGATCAAGGCCGCCGGCGCCGCCAAGCGCACCCGCTTCCGGGACCGCAGCCGGTCAGCGGGCGCCCGGCTCAAGCAGATCTCCCGCACCCTGCGCAGGCGCACCGGCCAGGCGCTGGGGGACATCGACCGGCTCACCGGCGAGGTCGCCGCCATCGCCCAGGCGACGCTGCGGAACGTGGCTGCGGTGGAGCGCAACGCGCGCCGGGCGCTGAGTACACGGCCGTCGGGCCGCCTCGCGCATCTGGTGGGCGAGCTGGCTGAGACGGTAGCGGGCACGCGGCGTCTGCTGGAGCAGACCGCCCAGCGGCTGGCGGGCAACCGCACGATTCCCGATCGGCTGATCTCCCTGTCCGACCCCGATGCCCGGCCGATCCGCAAGGGAAAGCCCCAGCACCCGACCCAGTTCGGCTACACCGCTCTGGTGGCCGAGAACGAAGACGGCTTCGTCGTCGACCACCAGGTCCAGCGCGGGAACCCGCCCGATGCACCGCAGCTGGTGCCGTCGGTGGAGCGCGTCACCACACTGGCCGGCCGCCCGCCCGGCACGGTCGTCGCCGACCGCGGCTTCGGCACCGCTGCCAACGACAAGGCCCTGAGTGAACTCGGCGTGCGGCGGATCGGCCTCCAACGCTCCGGGAAGCCCGGAAAAGCCCGACGGGAGTACGAACGCAGCCGCCCGTTCCGGCGCATGCGCAACTGGAGAGTCGGCATCGAGGCCCGTATCAGCCACCTCAAGCGCAGCTTCGGTTTCCGCCGCACCCGCCTCCGCCGTCTGGCCGGGGCCCAGACCTGGGCCGGACTTGGAATCTTCGCCTACAACCTCCACCGGATGTCCGTCCTCAGCCGGTGAAGTACAGACCACCGGCAGGTCGGCAACAAACCGCCGACCATCAGCACAGCCCCGTCACCAGGCCAAACCCTTTTTCAGGGGCAAGTAGCTAGGCCGCGGGGGCGGAGGTCAGGTGGGCGTCGCCGCGAACGAGTGCCACGTACCGCCCGTCCGCGGCGAGCAGCTCGTCGTGTGTGCCCTGTTCGGCGACGCAACCCGCGTCGAGGACGACGATCCGGTCGGCGCCCCGGACCGTGGAGAGCCGGTGCGCGATGGTGATGGTCGTACGGCCCGCGGAGAGGGCGTCGATGGCCTGCTGGACGGCGTGCTCGGTGCGGGTGTCCAGGGCGCTGGTCGCCTCGTCGAGGATGAGGACGGGCGGGTCGCGCAGGATGGTCCGGGCGAGCGCGAGGCGCTGTTTCTCACCGCCGGAGAAGCGGTAGCCGCGCTCGCCGACGAGGGTGTCGTAGCCGTCGGGCAGGGACATGATGTGGTCGTGTATCTGGGCCGCGCGGGCGGCCTCGGCGATCTCCTCGTCGGTCGCGTCCGGCCGGGCGAACCGCAGGTTCTCGGCCACGGAGGCGTGGAAGAGATAGGTCTCCTGCGAGACGACGCCCACCGCGCGGGCGAGGGTGTCGAAGTCCAGCTCGCGGACGTCGACGCCGTCGATCATGACCCGGCCGCCGGTCACGTCGTACAGCCGCGGCACGAGATAGCCGAGGGTGCTCTTGCCGGAGCCGGTCGGGCCGACGACGGCCAGGCTGCCACCCGCCGGTATGGTCAGGTCGACGCCGCTGAGGGTGCGGCGGGCGGGCTCGGCGCTGGGCGGGTCGTAGGCGAAGTCGACGCCGTCGAAGCGGACTTCGCCGCGGATCTCCGGCAGCCGTACGGGCTCTGCGGGTTCGGTGATGTCCACCGGCATGTCGAGATACTCGAAGATGCGCTGGAAGAGCGCGAGCGAGGTCTGGATCTGCACACCGGTGGACAGCAGGCCGACGGTGGGCCGGAACAGGCCCTGCTGCAGGGAGACGAAGGCGACGAGCGTGCCCAGCGAGACGCTGGGGCCCCCGCCGCGCATGGCGATTCCCGCGGCCCAGTAGATGACGGCGGGCATGGCCGCCATGATCACGCCGATGGTGGCCATCCGCCAGCGGCCGGACATGCCGGCGCGGACCTCCAGGCCGACGAGCCGCTCGGATTCCCGCTCGAACGCCGCGGTGAGGGAGTCGGAGCGGCCCATGGTGCGCCCGAGCAGGATGCCGCTGACCGAGAGCGACTCGGTGACCATCGCGGACATGGCGGCCATCTGCTTCTGGCGCTGCGAGGTGATCTTCTTGCGTTCCTGGCCGACTCGGCGGCTGATCCAGACGAACAGCGGCAGCAGGAGCAGAGAGACGGCCGTCAGCCGCCAGTCGAGCGCGAGCATCGCCACGACCGTGGCGACGACGCTGGTGAGGTTGGAGACCAGCGAGGTGGCGGTGGAGGTGACGGTGGCCTGCATGCCGCCGATGTCGTTCGCGATCCGGGACTGCACCTCGCCGGTGCGGGTCCGGGTGAAGAAGGCGAGCGGCATGCGCTGGAGCCGCTCGTAGACGGCGGTGCGCAGGTCGTGCATGACGCGCTGGCCGACGGTCGTGGACAGCAGGGTCTGAAGTACGCCGAAGACGCCGCTGACCAGGGCGGCGGCGATCATCCCCAGGGCGAGGAGGGACAGCAGGCCGGTGCGGCCCTGAGGGATGGCGGTGTCGAGGATCTCGCGGAGCAGGAACGGCGAGGCGACCGAGACCAGTGAGGAGGCTGCGACGAGCAGCCCGACGAGGGCGAGCCTGCCGCGGTAGGGGCGGAAGAGGCGGAGGATGCGCCGCACCTGGGCAGGCTGATCCGGGTCGGCGGGGGGTGGGGTCCATTCGGGCGTGTCGGGGCGCATGGGCTCCTTCCGGGACGGGGTGCCGCCGAGGTGGGTACCGAGACGCCTCGATACCGGCCCCGGCGACGAGGCACGTCACAGCATTCTCCCCGCTTCGGGGGTGCGTCGCGCACTCCCGGGCACACGGCGGTGGCGGGCGACCACCGGGGCTCCTCGCGTGCCACCGCGACCACCGGAGCGCCTCACGTGCCACCGCGACCGCCGGGGCGCCTCGCGTGCCATCGCCCGCTCTCGCGGAGAAGTCCAACTTCCCGTGCCGATAAGTCCAATCCGCTCTCTTGTGCCTCCCACGCCTCACCCGCCAGGGTTCCTGACCGTGGTTCGACCACCAGCCGCGCACGTCAGTTCTCCTGGAGGATCGATGAACGAGGCAACACCGCAGCAGCCCAGCCGCCGGTCCGTACTGTGGACCGCGGGTGCCGCAGGCGCCGGGATCGGTGTCGGCGGGATGAGCGGTATCGGCGCCCAGAGCGCCGCCGCGGCTCCCACCGCGCCCACCGTCCCGAGCACTCCCCCGCGCCGGGACGCCACGATGGCCGGGGTCCCTTTCGAGCGGCGCGGCACCGTGCGCGTGGGCCTCGTGGGCCTCGGCCAGCGCGGCGGCGAGATGATCGATCTGTTCCTGGCCCTGCCGGGCGTGCGGGTCGTCGCGCTGTGCGACACGGTCAGGGCCAAGGCCGCCGCTGCCGCCGCGAAGGTCACGTCCGCCGGGCAGCCCGCCCCGGCCCTGTACACCAAGGGCGACCACGACTTCGAGAACCTGTGCGAGCGCGCCGACGTCGACTTCGTCTTTGTGGCCACGCCCTGGGACTGGCACTTCGAGATGTGCCGGACGGCGATGCGATGCGGCAAACACGTCGGTGTGGAGTGTCCGCTGGCGATGGAACTCGGCCAGTTGTGGGAACTCGTCGATACGTCCGAGCGCACCCGCCGCCACTGCATGCAGTTGGAGAACTGCTGCTACGGCAGGAACGAGATGCGGGTGCTGCGCATGGCCCACGCCGGGCTCTTCGGCGAACTCCTGCACGGCGCGGGCGCGTACATCCACGACCTGCGTCAGCTGATGTTCGATCCCGGGTACTACGAGGGGCCCTGGCGCCGGCTGTGGCACACCCGGCTGAAGGGCGACGTCTACCCCACCCACGGCTTCGGCCCCGTCGCCAACTACATGGACGTCAACCGCGGCGACCGCGCCGTACGGATCTCGACGGTCGGCTCACCCGCCCTGGGGCTGGCCGCCTACCGCGAGCAGCACATGCCGGCCGGCGACCCGAGCTGGAAGGAGTCGTACGTCGAGAGCGACATGTCGATCAGTCTGGTGCAGACGGCGAAGGGCCGGGTCATCCGGCTGGAGCACGCCGTCTCCAACCCTCACCCGTACAGCCGGCTGAACATCCTCGGCGGGACGAAGGGCGTCTTCGAGGACTACCCGGCCCGGATCTACCTCGAGCCCGAGATGACCGACGACCGGTGGGGTGACTTCGGCGCCTACGCGCAGTGGGACCACTGGCTCTGGAAGGAGCACAGCAACCCGCCCGGCGGCCACGGCGGAATGGACTACATCATGCTGTACCGGCTGATGCAGTGCATGCGGCTGGGGCTGGTGCCGGACTTCGACGTGTACGACGCCGCGACCTGGAGCGCGCCGGTCCCGCTGAGCCACGCGTCCATCAAGGCGAAGGGCGCGCCGCAGGAGATCCCGGACTTCACGCGCGGGCTGTGGGCGAAGGCCCGGCCGGGCGTGGATTCCGCGAAGCCCGCGGAGTGACGGCGGGTGCGGGCCCGGCCGGACGGGCGCCGGGCCCGCGCTCACGCCGGGCGTCGGGCCTCCCACGCCGCAGGCTTCCGGCCGGGCCGGAAGTCACCGGGCAGAGACGTCCTGGTCTCAGGTCGCCAGGTGCGCCTTGTCGCCCATGACCACGACCGGCCGCTGCCGCGGGTCGAGGGTCTTCAGCAGGTACTCCATACCGGACTTGGGCAGGCTCACGCACCCCGACGTACCGCTGCCGTGGTCCATGTGCAGCCAGATGCTGCCGCCCTTGCGCTGCCCCTCGGGCCGGGTGGGGTCGATCGGGCTGGTGCCCTTCACCCGGTTGTAGTCGATGGCGATGACGTAGTCGAAGTCGTGCCAGTGCGTTTTGGGCCAGTAGTGCGGCGCGGCGAACGCGGCGCCCTGTGAGTAGGGCAGCCGCGCCCCCGGATCGGGCAGGACCCCACCCGCGTCGGTGAGCGTGAACACCCCGACGGGGCTGCGCTTGTCGCCCTCCCGGTGGTCGGTCGTCCAGCCGCGCTTGCCGATGTGCGCGGGCCAGGTGCGCTTCTTCTCCCAGGCGCCGCTTCCCCCGGCCGCCCTGGTGTAGAGGACGGCGGTGGCGTCCGCAGAGTCCTCCCTCTCGCCGTACACGGCGACCACCTGGCGGGATCCGGCCGGGATGCGGGACTGGAGCGTGTCGCCGACCTCGGGGATACGGGTGGGGTCCGCGGTGGGCGCGGCGCTGCGCCCCGCCCGCTGGGCGGAGCCGGAGCTGTTCTTGCCCCCGCCGCCCCTGCCGCCTCCGTCGTCCGCACCGCCGCCGCAGCCCGCGACCAGGATCACAGCCATGGCGGTCAGGGCGGCCGTACGGGTGCACATCGTGCCGGAGATACGCATGTCCGCCATGGTCGCACTCCCGTGCGGCGGTCGGGTACGCGGCCTTGGCGTGTTCCGCGCGCCCTCGCGTAAAACCAGTTGAATTCCACGACCTGACGACGCGAACCTTTCACGGCCGAGCCCAGCACACCGCTCGCCTTCTCGCCTGCTGTATTTCCCCCTTCCTGCCTGCCGACCGTCTCACCGTCCTCCCTCATCCTCTTCGCCATCCACGTCTCTTCGTCATTCGAGCCTCTGGGACACCATGCAGATTCGTGATCTTCCGTACGTCGATCCCGGACGGCCCGATGTGCGGTCCGGTCCGCGCTTCCTGGTGTGGCTGGCCAGGAACCAGTTGGGCGGGCAGCTCAGGGCACTGGCCTGGGGGCTGGTCCACATGGCGGCCGTGGCCTCCTTCCCGATCGCCGTGGGCATCGCCGTACAGGCGGTGGTGGACCGTTCGGGGGCGCGGCTCGCGCTGGCGGGAGGGCTGATGGCGCTGCTCGGCGGGGCGTCGGCGCTCGGCGACGCGATGCTGCACCGGGCCGCGGTCACGAACTGGATCACCGCGGCCGCGCGGGTGCAGCAGTTGCTCGCCCGTAAGACGGCGGAGCTGGGGGCGGCCCTGACCCGCCGGGTCGCCGCGGGCGAGGTCGTAGCGGTCTCCACAGGTGACGTGGAGAAGATCGGCTGGTTCGTGGAGGCGCTGTCCCGCTTCACCGCCGCCTTGGTCACAGTGATCGGGGTCTGTGTGGCGCTGGTGCTCTACCAGCCGGCGCTGGGCGTCGTGGTCGCGCTCGGCGCGCCCGCCCTGGCGCTCGCCGTGCTGCCGATGCTGCCGCGGGCGACGCGGCGGGCCGACGAGCAGCGGGAGAAGGCGGGCCGGGCCACGGAGCTGGCCGCCGACACGGTGGCCGGGCTGCGGGTGCTGCGCGGCATCGGCGGCGAGGAACTGTTCCTGTCCCGCTATCGCACGGCCTCGCAGGAGGTGCGGGCGGCGGCGGTGCGCAGCGCCCGGATGTGGGCCCTCATCGCGGCGGTGCAGGTGGTGCTGCCGGGTCTGCTGCTGATCGGTGTGGTGGGGTACGGGGCGCGGCTCGCCCACGAGGGCCGGGTCGAGATCGGTGAACTGGTCACCGTCTACAGCGCCGTCACCTTCCTGCTGTTCCCGCTGCGTCACTTCGAGGAGATCGCGATGGCGTACTCCTTCTCCCGGCCCTCGGCGCGGCGCGCGGCGCGGGTGCTCGCGCTGCGCCGGTCCGCGCTCCCCGCGGAGCGTGCGGACGAGTGGAGCGGCGAACCCCTCGGTGGCCATCTGTACGACCCCGCGAGCGGGCTTCTGGCACCGGCGGGTGCGCTGACGGCGGTGGTGTGCGGCGATCCGGACGCGGCGGGGCTGCTGGCCGAGCGACTCGGCGGACACCCCGCCCGGGACGCGGAGAACCCAGAAGACCCGGCGAACGCGGAGGAGTCGGTGAACGCGGAGAGGTCGAAGACGCCGGAGAGCACGGAGAAGTCGGAAAGCACGGCGAAGTCGGAGAGCACGGCGGGCACACCGGCCTCGGCCGTGCCGTCGGTGCTGCTCGGCGGAGTGGCGCTGGACGACGTACCCCTGGAGGTGGCGCGCGCCGCCGTCCTCGTACAGGACAAGGACCCGATGCTGCTCTCGGGCACGCTCGCCGAACTGCTGGACGTGCCCTCCTCGGGCGCGGTGGCGGTGTCCGCCGCGCTCGACGCCGCGCAGTGCGGCGACGTCCTGGACGCGCTCGCACGGACGGTCACCCTGCCGGAAGGCGGCGCACCGGACCCGATGGAGGCCCATATCACCGAGCGCGGCCGGTCGTTGTCGGGCGGGCAGCGGCAGCGGTTGGCGCTGGCCCGCTCGCTGGTGACCGATCCCGAGGTGCTGGTGCTGGACGAGCCCACGTCGGCGGTCGACTCGCACACCGAGGCGCGGATCGCGGAGGGGGTACGCCGCCTGCGGCGCGGGCGGACCACCGTCGTGTTCACCTCCAGCCCGCTGCTGCTGGACCGCGCCGACCGGGTGGTGTTCGTGCACGACGACACCGTTGTGGCCGCCGGCACGCACCGTGAGCTGCTGCACGGCGAACCCGGCTATGAGGCGGTGGTCACCCGTGCCACCGAGCCGGAGCGGGAGAGCCGCGCACCGGTGGACGGCGGCGGGGCGCGGGACGACGCGGGCGGAACGGCGGACGGGGTCGGCGAGAGGTCGCCGCGCTCAGGCACCGCGGACAGGGTCGGCGAGGCCACGGACCAGGGCAGGTACAAGGCCGGGGACAAGGACAGGGACATCGAGCAGATCGGGGAGTCGGCATGATCGGCGTGGCGCCACCGGCGCACGACCCCGCCGCACCGGAGTCGGCGACGACGCTGCCGGTGGGCACACCCGCGACCGTGCGGGGTTATGTACGCGAACTGCTGCGCCGGCATCGCGGGGCGTTCGCCGTGCTGCTGGCGGTGAACACCGCTGCCGTGGTGGCGTCCATGGTCGGCCCCTATCTGCTGGGCGGGCTGGTGGAGGACCTGGCCGGGGGTGCCGAGGACCTGCATATCGGGCGCACCGTCGCTCTGTTCGCGGTGGCGCTGGCCGTGCAGGCCGTGTTCGTGCGCGAGGTGCGACTGCGGGGCGCGATGCTCGGCGAGCGGATGCTGGCGGACCTGCGGGAGGACTTCCTCGTACGGTCCGTGCGCCTGCCGCCGAGCGTGCTGGAGCGGGCGGGCACCGGTGATCTGCTCTCCCGCATCACCACCGACGTCGACCGGCTGGCGGAGGCGATGCGCGAGGCGGTGCCGCAGCTGTCGATCGGCGTGGTCTGGGTCGGGCTGCTGCTCGGCGCGCTGACCGCGACGGCTCCGCCGCTGGGGCTGGCCGTGCTGGTCGCGGTGCCACTGCTGGTGGTGGGCTGCCGCTGGTACTTCCGGCGCTCGCCGGCCGCCTACCGCTCGGAGGCGGCCGGGTACGCGGCCGTGGCCGCCGCGCTCACCGAGACCGTGGACGCCGGGCGGACCATCGAGGCGCACCGGCTGGGCGGGCGCCGGGTCGCGCTGTCCGAGCAGCGGATCCGGGAGTGGACGGCCTGGGAGCGGTACACGCTGTGGCTGCGCTGTGTGCTCTTTCCGGTGATCAACGGCACGTACACGCTGATCACCGGCTCGGTCCTGATGATCGGTGGCACGTTCGTGCTGCAGGGCTGGATGACGGTCGGCGAGCTGACGACGGGGGCGCTGCTCGCGCAGATGCTCGTCGAGCCGGTGGGGATGATCCTGCGCTGGTACGACGAACTGCAGGTCGCGCAGGTGTCGCTGGCCCGGTTGGTCGGGGTCCGGGAGATCGAGGCGGGGACCGGGGACGGCGCGGTGGTGCCCGATGGCCGGGATGTCCGGGCGGAGCGGGTGCGGTTCGGGTACCGGCCGGGCAGCGATGTGCTGCACGGGGTGTCGATGCATGTGCGGCCGGGGACGCGGCTGGCGCTCGTCGGCCCGTCCGGCGCGGGGAAGTCGACACTCGGCAGGCTGCTCGCCGGGATCTACGCGCCGCGGACCGGTGAGGTGACGCTCGGCGGCGCCGAACTGGCGCGGATGCCCGCGGAGCGGGTGCGCCGCCATGTGGCGCTGGTCAACCAGGAGCACCATGTCTTCGTCGGTTCGCTGCGCGACAATCTGCTGCTGGCCCGCACCTCGGCTCGGGACGCCGAACTGTGGGCGGCGCTCGCCGCGGTGGACGCCGATGCGTGGGCCCGGGGCCTGGACGAGGGGCTCGACACCGAGGTGGGGTCGGGCGGTCTCGCGCTCACCCCGGCGCAGGCTCAGCAGGTGGCGCTGGCCCGGCTGGTGCTCGCCGATCCGCACACGCTGGTGCTGGACGAGGCCACCTCGCTGCTGGACCCGCGCGCGGCCCGGCATCTGGAGCGTTCGCTGGGGCGGGTCCTGGAGGGGCGGACGGTGGTGGCCATCGCGCACCGGCTGCACACCGCCCACGACGCGGATGTGATCGCCGTGGTCGCGGATGGCCGGATCAGCGAGCTGGGCAGTCACGACGAGCTCGTCCGGGCCGATGGGGCGTACGCCGCGCTGTGGCGCTCCTGGCAGCAGTAGGGCGGCCCGGCGCCGTGCTCCCGTCCGGTCCCCCACACTTCGTACTCTCACCCTGAACTTGAGGGTGAGAGTACGGCTCAGAGGTAGCCGAGGGCGCCCAGCCCACCGACTCCGCCGAGCACCATGAAGGTGGGCATCAGCACCTTCAGCTCGACCCAGCTGCCCGCACGGAACCGCATGCCCTTCGGCGGCCCGACCGGGTACCAGCGCTTGCGCCCGATCGGGATGGGCCACAGGATCGGGCAGCCGGAGACGGTCAGCGCGTCCCCGATGTCGTGCACCAGCGCGCCGAGCACGATCGGCAGGCCGAGCCACAGGTACTCCTGGCCCGCTCCGCCGAACAGCCAGTCCGAGCCGTTCCCCGGCTGATGCAGGACATCGGCGAGGATCCATGCGCTCGTCGCGCCGAGCAGCCAGACCAGGACGTCGCTGGAGACCCGCGCCATCCGCCACAGGAGACCCTCGACGGCGAGCACCATGTGGACGAAGAGGATGCCGAGCACCGCCCAGCGGCCGCCCACCACCGCCAGCAACGAGGCGCCCGCGCCGATGAGCACCGCCCACAGCCAGGTGTGGGTCAGGGTGCGGTGGCCGCCGGAGCGGCGTGGATCGCCCTGCTTCTTCGTCGCCTTGTAGACGGCGTGGGACAGCTTGTCGGTCACTTCGCACAGTCCGCGCGAGAGTGGTCCGAAGGCCCGCGATATCGTCGCCGACTTGTGGTCGAGGTCGGGCGCGAGCGCCGCTCCGGCGCTGATCAGCGCGCCGACGACAAGCACCGGCCAGGGCATCTCGTGGCCCGCCGCCGACACCGCCGCCCCTACTCCCAGCCAGGCCGCCGCCCCGGACAGCGAGTGCGCCGGTCCCATCATGGTCGTTCCCCGCCCCTGTTCGTGCCCGCGTCAGCGCGGGAATCGGTCTCCTCGGCCCGGCACAGCCTAGCGGCGAGTGATCTTCGAACGCACGGCCGGTTCCCGGGCCGCGTGGAAAACCAGGCAGTATAGGGATGTGACTCTTATTGATCAGCTGCCGACCGACGCCGACCCTGATGCGCTTTTCGAGGCGTTCTCGACCTGGGTCGAGGAGCGGGGTATCTCGCTGTACCCCGCCCAGGAGGAGGCGCTGATCGAGGTGGTGTCGGGGGCGAACGTCATCCTGTCCACACCGACCGGCTCCGGTAAGAGCCTGGTGGCGGCGGGCGCCCACTTCACCGCGCTGGCCAACGACCAGGTCACCTTCTACACCGCGCCGATCAAGGCTCTGGTCTCGGAGAAGTTCTTCGAGCTGTGCAAGCTGTTCGGTACCGAGAACGTCGGCATGCTCACCGGCGACGCGTCGGTCAACGCGGACGCCCCCGTGATCTGCTGCACCGCCGAGGTCCTGGCGTCCATCGCGCTGCGCGACGGCAAGGACGCCGACATCGGCCAGGTGGTGATGGACGAGTTCCATTTCTACGCCGAGCCCGATCGCGGCTGGGCCTGGCAGATCCCGCTGCTGGAACTGCCGCAGGCGCAGTTCATCCTGATGTCGGCGACGCTCGGTGACATGACCAGGTTCGAGCAGGACCTGACCCGGCGCACCGGACGGCCCACCGCGGTCGTACGGTCCGCGACCCGTCCGGTGCCGTTGAGCTACGAGTACCGCGCGACGCCGCTCACCGAGACGCTGACCGAGCTGCTGGAGACGCGCCAGGCCCCTGTGTACATCGTGCACTTCACCCAGGCGGCCGCGGTGGAGCGAGCGCAGGCACTGATGAGCATCAACATGTGCACGCGGGCCGAGAAGGACGAGATCGCGGCGCTCATCGGCAACTTCCGCTTCACGACCAAGTTCGGGCGGAACCTGTCCCGTTACGTCAGGCACGGCATCGGTGTGCACCACGCCGGGATGCTGCCCAAGTACCGGCGGCTGGTGGAGAAGCTGGCGCAGGCCGGTCTGCTGAAGGTGATCTGCGGGACCGACACACTCGGCGTCGGCGTCAACGTCCCGATCCGCACGGTGCTGTTCACGGCGCTGACCAAGTACGACGGGCAGCGGGTGCGCACGCTGCGGGCGCGGGAGTTCCACCAGATCGCGGGCCGGGCCGGGCGGGCGGGCTTCGACACCGCCGGCTTCGTCGTCGCCCAGGCACCCGAGCACGTCGTCGAGAACGAGAAGGCGCTCGCGAAGGCCGGGGACGACCCGAAGAAGCGCCGGAAGGTCGTCCGCAAGAAGGCCCCAGAGGGCTTCGTCAACTGGGGTCAGAACACCTTCGAGAAGCTGATCGCCTCCGACCCCGAGCCGCTGACGTCCCGGTTCCGGGTCACCCACGCGATGCTGCTGTCGGTGATCGCCCGGCCCGGGAACGCCTTCGTGGCGATGCGCCGGCTGCTGGAGGACAACCACGAGCCGCGCAGGAACCAGCTGCGGCACATCCGGCGCGCCATCGCCATCTACCGTTCCCTGCTGGACGGCGGCATCGTGGAGCAGCTGGAGACTCCGGACGCGGAAGGCCGCATCGTGCGGCTGACGGTCGATCTCCAGCAGGACTTCGCGCTGAACCAGCCGCTGTCCACCTTCGCCCTGGCGGCCTTCGAGCTCCTGGACCCCGAGTCCCCGTCCTACGCCCTGGACATGGTGTCCGTCGTGGAGTCGACGCTGGACGACCCGCGCCAGATCCTGGCGGCGCAGCAGAACAAGGCGCGCGGCGAGGCGGTCAACGCGATGAAGGCGGACGGCGTCGAGTACGAGGAGCGGATGGAGCGGCTCCAAGACATCTCGTACCCCAAGCCCCTGGAGGAGGTGCTCTTCCACGCCTACGGCCTCTACCGCAAGAGCCACCCGTGGGTGGGCGACCATCCGCTCTCCCCCAAGTCGGTCATCCGCGATATGTACGAGCGGGCGATGACCTTCACGGAGTTCACCTCCCTCTACGACCTCGCTCGCACCGAGGGCATCGTGCTGCGCTACCTGGCCAGCTCCTACAAGGCGCTGGACCACACCGTGCCTGACGACCTGAAGTCGGACGACTTCGAGGACCTGATCGCCTGGCTGGGCGAGATGGTGCGGCAGGTCGACTCCAGCCTGCTGGACGAGTGGGAGCAGCTGGCCAATCCGGAGGAGGTGTCGGCGGAAGAAGCGCAGGAGCGCGCCGACCAGGTCAAGCCGGTCACCGCGAACGCGCGCGCGTTCCGGGTGCTGGTGCGCAACGCGATGTTCCGCCGGGTGGAGCTGGCCGCGCTGGACAAGGTCGCGGAGCTGGGCGAGATGGACGAGGAGTCCGGCTGGGACGAGTCCCGGTGGGCCGAGGCCATGGACGCCTACTGGGACGAATACGAGGACCTCGGCACCGGCCCCGACGCCCGCGGGCCGAAGCTGCTGCGGATCGAGGAGCAGCCGGAGCACGGGTTGTGGCGGGTGCGGCAGACCTTCGCCGATCCCAACGGCGACCACGACTGGGGCATCTCGGCGGAGGTGGATCTCGCGGCGTCCGACGAGGAGGGCCGCGCGGTCGTCCGGGTCACGGACGTGGGTCAGCTGTAGTCTCCGAAAGGCCACCTCCACGGCCAGCACCACCAGCAGAAGGGCACCAGCGATGACCAGTCCCGCCGAGCGCTTGGTCGATCTGCTCGACCTGGAACAGATCGAGCTGAACATCTTCCGCGGCCAGAGCCCCGACGAGTCGCTGCAGCGGGTGTTCGGCGGGCAGGTGGCAGGGCAGGCTCTGGTGGCCGCCGGCCGGACCACGGACGGGCTGCGGCCGGTGCACTCGCTGCACGCGTACTTCTTGCGGCCGGGCATGCCCGGGGTGCCGATCGTGTACCAGGTCGAGCGGGTGCGCGACGGACGGTCCTTCACCACCCGGCGGGTGGTGGCCGTCCAGCAGGGCCGGACGATCTTCAATCTGACGGCCTCCTTCCATCAGCCGGAGCCGGGGTTCGAGCAGCAGTTGCCGATGCCCGAGGTACCGGAGCCGGAGAGCCTGCCGAGGATCGGCGAGGAGCTGCGCGAGCACCTCGGCGAGCTTCCGGAGTCACTGCGCCGCATGGAGCGGCGGCAGGCGTTCGACATCCGGTATGTCGAGCGGTTGCGCTGGTCGGAGCGGGAGCTGGAGGGCGCGGAGCCGCGCAGCGCGGTGTGGATGCGGGCGCTGGGGCCGCTCGGCTCCGATCCGCTGATCCATACCTGCGCGCTGACCTACGCCAGCGACATGACGCTGCTGGACGCGGTGCGCATCCCCGTCGAGCCGCTGTGGGGGCCGCGCGGTTTCGACATGGCCTCCCTCGATCACGCCATGTGGTTCCATCGTCCGTTCCGTGCGGACGAGTGGTTCCTCTACCAGCAGGAGTCGCCCATCGCCACGGGCGCGAGGGGCCTGGCCCGCGGTCAGATCTTCGACCGTGAGGGCAAGCTGCTGGTATCCGTGATGCAAGAGGGGCTGTTCCGCAAGGTCGGTGGATGACGGGAGCTCAGCTCCGGCCGAGCAGCCGCCGCCAGAACGGGCGCGGGTGAGGCACCCGGGTCGGGCTCGCCGCACGCGGTGAGCACCGCGAGCGTGCTCGGTCCGGCAGCCGGAACGGCTCGCGCGCTGCCGGTCCGGGCCGCGTGCATGCAGCGGATTCGACCTCGCTTCCGGGAGTCGCGGCCCCAGCGTGTCCAGCGGACTCGGCCCTGTCGGGTCCGGAGGCTCCGGCCCTGGCGTGTCCGCGGGTCTCAGCCGTGGGGTCCCCGGCAGGCTCGGCCATGACCTCCCGCCCTGGCGTCCGCAACGGGGGCGGGAGCGCGGGCCGGTGGCGGCGGGCCTCCGACAGTGCTGTACGCAGGGCCTGGGCGTAGCCGCGGATCTCGTCCGGGTCCTCCGCGGTCAGCAGGGCGTCAACGGCGTCGTGGTAAGCGGGGCTCCCGGCCCTCGGCACGACCAGCGGCGGGGCGAACCGGGCGAGACAGGCCCGCTCGCGAGGGTCCGGCACGGCCGACTCCAGGTCCTCGGGGGCGAGCATCGCCGCCGTGACCGCGGCCCGCTCCCAGGGGTCCTCCGTCCGGCTCAGCAGTTGGCCGACCCTGCGGGCGCGCCATGTGCGAGCCCGCAGGTCCTCGCCCGACGCCTCGGCGGCGCGCAGCCGTTCCGGTGTACGGCCGCGCAGCAGGCCAGGCTCGCGGTCGGCGAACTCCTTCAGCTCGACCGCCAGATAGAGCCAGACCACGGCTCGGTAGCGGTTGATGTAGAAGGTGACGGGGTGGAGGCAGCCGCCCCGCGCGAGCCGGGCGAACCTGGCCGGGCCGATGCGCAGCAGCTCCGCCCCCTCCGCCGTGCCGACCACCCGAAGCCGCGCGGCCAAGGCCCGGGGCGACTCCTCTGTGGCCGTCAGCCGCGCCAGCTCCGCTCGGCACACCCGGGGCCGTTCGCCAGGGCCGCCGGTCACCGTGCGGACCTCACCCAGTTGCACGGCGAGCGCGAATTCCCTTGGTTTCAGGTTGAGTTCCCGGGCTGCACGGCTGAGGCTGACCGTGCCTGCGGGCACACCCCCTTCCACCGGCTCTGGGGCCGCCCCCGCACTCCGCCGCTGATGCTCCCGTACCGCCATGACAGTCCTCCCCCGCGACAAATCGATCACTGACAGTGACGACTGTAGCGGTGTCAAGCGGCTGTCGCTCGGGCCTGTGGATAACCTCGGAGCGCGGCCTCACAGGTGGCTGGTCGCGCTGCCCTGCTGCCGTGCCTCCACGCCCAGGTGCTCCCCCACCCTGTTGACCAGCAACGCCATCTCGTAGGCGATCTGGCCCACGTCGCTCTCCGGACCTCCGAGGACACACAGGCAGCTGCCGTCGCCCGCGGCCGTCACGAAGAGCACCCCTTCCTCGTACTCCACCATCGTCTGACGCACCTGCCCGGTCCCGAAGTGCTGTCCGGATCCCTTGGCGAGACTGTGCAGACCCGACGAGACCGCGGCCAGGTGCTCCGCGTCCTGCCGCACGAGTGACGAACTCGCCCCCGTCACCAGACCGTCGTTGGACAGCACCAAAGCGTGCCGTATGTGTTCGATCCGCTCGGTCAGGTCGTCCAACAGCCAGTCGAGCCCCTTGCTGAGTGCCATATCCTGCCTCCCCGTCCCCGGCTATGCCCAAGCTGCCGTGCCAGCCTTTCTCACTGCCGCTCTCCGGGCAACCCGACGGGCCGGTCGGCCTGGCAGTGTGAGCGGGTTGGCACAGGATGGGGACATGGCAGAGAAAATGACCAAGGATCAGTGGCAGAGCTTCGTTTCACAGGGCACGCGAACCGCGAAGCTGTCCACCGTGCGGGCCGACGGGAGCCCGCCCATCGCCCCCGTGTGGTTTGTGCTGGACGGGGACGACGTCGTCTTCAACACCGGCAAGGACACGGTCAAGGGGCGGAATCTGACACGCGACGGGCGCGTGGCCCTGTGTGTCGACGACGAGCACCCGCCGTTCGGCTTCGTCGCGCTGCACGGGCGCGCCGAACTGAGCGAGGACCTGGAGGACGTGCGCGGGTGGGCCACCCGGATCGCGGCGCGGTACATGGGCGACGACCTGGCCGAGGAGTTCGGCGCCCGCAACGGGGTTCCCGGTGAGCTGCTGGTCAGGGTCCGTATCGAAAAGGTGGTCGCGCTCTCGGGGGTCACCGACTGACCCGGCCTCCCGCTCCCCCGGCCCGGTTCGGCCGCGGCCCTCGACCAGCCCGTCGGACCGTTGCCGTCGACCCGCCGTACCGACACCGCACCCCACCACATCCGGAGGAAACACCGTGAACCACGACCACGACGAGGTCCGGGCCTTCTTCGCCGCCCGCGCCGCGGACTGGGACGCCCGCTTCCCCGACGACGGCCCGGCCTACGCCGCCGCCGTCGCCGATCTCGGGCTGCGCCCCGGAGACGCGGTCCTCGACGCGGGCTGCGGTACGGGCCGGGCGCTGCCCGAGCTTCGGGCCGCGGTGGGCGAGGCGGGCGCGGTCATCGGCGTGGACCTCACGCCCGCGATGCTGGAGGCCGCGGTCCGCGCCGGACGGCAGGAAGACGGCCTGCTGACGGTCGCCGACGTGTCCCGGCTGCCGCTGCGGGACGGCGTGCTCGACGCGGTGTTCGCGGCGGGGCTGATCTCCCATCTGCCGGATCCGGCCGCGGGGCTGAGTGAACTGGCCCGAGTGGTGCGACCCGGCGGACTGCTCGCCCTCTTCCACCCCGTCGGGCGGGCGGCACTCGCGGCCCGCAAGGGGCGGCAGATCACCCCGGGCGATCTGCGGGCCGAGCCCAACCTGCGACCGCTGCTGGCACGTGCCGGATGGGAGATGACCTCGTATACGGACGTGGACACCCGCTTCCTGGCACTGGCGGTCCGCACCCCCGGGGACCGCCGGAGCTGACCGGCGCTTCAAGGGTGGTCGTATGCCGCCGGGCCCGCGTACGCCACCGCGGCGGCGTACGCGGGCGCATTGTCGAACATCACGTTGTGCCCGGCCCTGGGGACCGTCACCACCCGGACCCCGGCGCCCTCCAGCGCCGCGCGCCCCGCCAGCTCTCCGCTGTGCTCTCCCTGAAGGTACGTACGGGGCACGGTCAGGCCGATCAGCATCTGCCGCATCGTCGGCCGGGTGCCCTCGACCAGGCCGACGGCGCTGCGGTGCAGGGCGGTCGGATCCGCGAGCCGCATCGTCGCGCGCCATATAGGACCCACCTTCTCCAGAGTCCGCGCGAACCCGCCGCCCTTGACGAACTCCTCCTCCGTATAGGTGGAGATACCGCTGCTCGCGGCGGTGACCGGCGGGGCCGGGTCGAGGTTGGCCTCGGTCAGCACCAGCCGGGAGACCAGGTCGGGCCGCCGGTGTGCGAGCACGATGGCCACCGCACCGCCCATGCTGTGCCCCACGAGCTCCGCGCCGCCGGCTCCCGCCGCGTCCAGCACGCGGGCCAGCGCTCCGGCGTGGTCCTCCAGGCTGTACCCGAAGTCCCGCGGCCGGTCACTGAGTCCGTGGCCCGGCAGATCGACGAAGAGCGAGCGCCGGCCGGCGAGCACCGGGGCGGCCGCGATATGCGCGTGGTACGGGGCGGAGGCCGCCCCGAGTCCGTGGACGTAGACCGTGGGCGGCCCGTCCCCGGCGGCCTCGGTCCAGACGATACGTGCCCCGTCCGGACCGAACTCGGTGTGGCGCATGGCCCCTCCTGTCATGTCATGTCGCCTGATCGGCTGTTGCCTCGGGCTCGCCGACTATACATCGAGAACGATGTATTGCGGATGCGATGTATAGCGACGGTGCGGCAGAATGCGGGGATGCTCGAACTCGCCATCCTCGGTTTCCTCTACGACACGCCGCTGCACGGCTACGAGCTGCGCAAGCGCATCAGCGCGCTGACCGGCCACGTCAAGCCGGTGGCCGAGAGCACGCTGTACCCGGCGATCAAGCGGCTGGAGAAGGCCGGGCTGCTGGCCCGCGAGACCCGGCCGGGCACGGGCGCCGCACCCCGGCACGTCCTGACACTCACCGCGGCCGGCCGCGCCGAACTGCGGCACCGCCTCGCCGAGCCCGCGGACTCGGACATCACGGACGAGAACAGTTGGTTCACGCTGCTGGCGTTCCTGCGCCACCTGGCGGACCCCGCCGCACAGGCGGGCGTACTCGAGCGCCGACTGGAGTTCCTGCGGCAGCCCACGAGCTTCTTCTACGAGGGCGACCGGCCACTGCGCGCGGAAGAGGTCGAAGACCCGTTCCGGCGCGGCGTGCTCACCATCGCGCGCGCCACAAGTCAGGCGGAACTCGCCTGGCTGCGGCGTACGTTGGACTCACTGCACGCCTCCGCCGGCTGACCGCCCCGCGGCGCCTCGCGTGAGCGCCATCCCTTGGTCAGATCGCGTTCGAAGCCCGTGCGAGCGGGGGACACTTGGCAGGACCGCGCATTCATCCGATCCGAGGAGAGGTGATCCGCGTGTTCGACGGTCTTCGTGGGTTGTGCAGACACGTCGGCGAACGGTTGCGCGCGCCCGGGCCGCCCGGCTCCGCGGAGCAGGGGCAGCGGGCGGCAGGGGCGAAGCCGCGCGCCCACCGGCCCAACCTGTTCGAGGCCGCGGCCGTGCACATAGCCGCGTGCGCGGACGCCGACGACCAGCGGAGCGCCGAGGCCGCGGAGTGGGTGTCGCCGGAGGCGCTGGCGTTCGGTGTGCACGAGCTGGCATGCCGCGCCGTCATCGCGCTCGCCCGGGAGCGTGACGAGTCCCCGCAGGAGGTGGCGCGCTCCCTGCTGGGCCTCCCGGTGGCGTGATCGGACACAGGGGGCGAGCCGGGCCCCGTGAGGGTAGGCCGGATCCTGTCGCCTTCCGCGCCGTCCGACCTCTCGACGCCGAAGCTACTCGCTGGTTAAGGTGCGCCCGCACGACGGATCGGTTCCGGAGGAGGAGGCTGCCGTGCCCACGACGGTAGGGATACCCCCGGCGGAGTCGGGTGACGAGTCCGGCGAGGACGCGCTGTATGTGCTCACAGCGGTCCTGCTCACGCCCGCGCAGTTCCCGAGCGTCCTCGGCGACGACTACCCCGAGGCCTGCGCCGTCCTCGGACTCGCGCCGTACGACGCCGGCTACGGACTGGTCCTCGGCCAGGACGGGAAGGGAGCGCGGTGGACCGTGGTGACCGATGACGTGTCCCTCGTCGCCTGCGCCATCGCGGCGTGGGACTGCGGCATGGAGTACGACCTGTCCATCCACGACCGTACGGTGGTCGCCTCGCTGCCGGGGTGGCCGCTGGCGGTCGCGGTGGCCGCGCCCGGCGTCCCGGCTCCGCACGACCCGGAACCCGGCCCCGACAGCGGGGACACCGCCCCGCCGCCGCTCGCGCCGCCGGACGCGGAGTCCTGGGGTCCGGCGCAACGTCGCCTCGGCGCCGACGAGATCGCGCTCCAATGGGCGATGTGGCGAGCCCAGGTCGGTGACGACATCACGTTCGTCTCGCCTGGGGAGAAACCGCACGGAGGCGTGCGGCGGGTGCTGGAGGAGGCGCGCGCCTACGTGGACACGCCGCCGCCCTTGGGCCGGGTGCGCTCGGCCTTCGCCTCGGGCGACGCCCGGACGCTCCGCGCCGACGGTCCGGGGTGGAGCATGGTGGCCCGGACCGATGACATCGCGTTCGTGCTGCTGGACGACGCGCCGGGGGAAGTGCTGCCGGTCGGGCGGGGGCCGGAGTTGCCGGGGCTGCTGTCGGCTCTGGACGGGCTGGCGGTCCGCCCACATTGAGCACGCACGTCTCAGCGGCGTCCGCCCACATTGAGCACGCACCTCCCGGCGGCCTCCGCCCGCACTGAGCACACACCTCTCACTGCGGCGTCCGCCCACGTTGAGCGCGCGCCTGTCGCTGCGGGACCGCCCGGCCGCCGCGCCGGCCGGGCGCGTCGCGCGTGCCATCATCGACTCGACATGATCGACCGTGTCGGCGGGTTCGCGGGCCCAGGGAACGGGCTTGAGAGGGGAGATGTCGTGGGGGACGGGGAGTTGGCGGCCGAGAGTGCCGTGGTGGCGGTGCCGATCGGCCGGGTGACCGGTGGGCGGGCATTGGTCGCGGACGACGACTGGGGACCGGTCGCGGCGGTGATCCGACTGGACGAGGCACGGTTCGGTCCAGAAGCGCTCTACGGGCTGGAGGACTTCTCCCACCTGGAGGTCGTCTACCACTTCGACCGCGTGCCGGAGGACAAGATCCAGGTCGGTGCCAGGCATCCGCGCGGCAACACCGACTGGCCACTGGTCGGGATCTTCGCGCAGCGCGGAAAGAACCGCCCGAACCGGCTCGGTGTCTCGCGCTGCCGCCTGCTGGCGGTCGACGGGCTGGAGGTACGGGTCGAGGGCCTGGACGCGGTCGACGGCACACCGGTGCTCGACATCAAGCCGTACATGGCGGAGTTCGGGCCGCGCGGCGACGTGGTCCAGCCGGACTGGTCGACCGAGTTGATGCGCCGGTACTACTGAGGCGTGCGGGAGCACGGGGCCCGGATACTCCTCAGAAGCGCTCCAGCGGGCGGTGCTCAGACGGGCTCCAGCGGGCGGTGTTCGCCTTCCGGTAGCACCGCCCGGATCCGGTCGCCGGGGCGAACCTGGCCGCCCGCCCGGACGACTCCCATGATTCCGGCCTTGCGGATGAGGGTGCCGTCAGCCGCGCGGCTCACCACCTGCTTGAGCAGCCCGCCCTGGAACCGGTCGATCTGCAGGCAGGGGTTGCGCAGTCCGGTGACCTCGACCACCGCGTCGTCACCGAGGTGCAGCAGGGTGCCGGTGGGCAGCGCGAGGAGGTCGATGCCGGCGGTGGTGATGTTCTCGCCCAGTTGTCCGGGGGCGACCGCGAAGCCCGCGTCGGCCACCTCCGCGAACAACTCTTCGTGGATGAGGTGGACCTGTCGCAGGTTCGGCTGGGTAGGGTCCTGAGCGACCCGCGACCGGTGCTTCACCGTCACCCCCAGATGGGCGTCGCCTTCGACACCGAGCCCGGCGAGCAGTGTGATGCCGTCCTGGACAGGCTTGCTGAACGTGTGCTCCGCGCTGTGGCACACCGCCACGACCGTCGCGTCCATATCGCCGCGTCCCCCTCCTCGCAGTCGTCAAAACCGCCGCCACTCTGCCAGGTACACCCCATGCAGCGAAGTGACGCGCCTCACGTCGCCATGCCGTCCGGGCGACGCGACGGTGCTGTACCCTCGGCGACTCCGACTCCGGCTAGTCAAATTTGAGGAATGCGTCATCGCTGTGACATCACGCCCTGCGGCAACGCCCGTCGAGATCGGCGAACTCATCGGCTGTGCCGCCGTGTTCCTGCCCGCGGACCCGGCCCGTGACGGCCGCGTCGCCTTCTGGCGGCCGGACGGTCCGACACCGGCCGGCACCGGTTCTGGTCCTGGCTCTGGTCCTGGCTCTGGTTCTGGTTCCGGTCCTGGCTCTGGTGCTGGTTCCGGTCCGGATTCCGGTTCCGGTCCTGTCGAGGACCTGACCGTCGTCGTCCCCGACGGCGCCGGGATACGCACGCGACAGGTACCGGCTCTCCTGCTCCCCGTACGCGAGGCGCTGCCCGTTCTCACGCGGGCGCGCGCAGCCCGAGCGCACCCCGCCGCGGCCTTCTGGGGGGCCGCCGCCGTGCTGGCCCTGCAACTGGCCGCCCGTGGGCGGCTGCTGCCGGGGCTCAGCGCCACCGATCACGACGTCTGGCGGGTCGGCCCGCTGACCCCGGAGGACCGGGAGCGGATCCGCGACCTGGCCGCCGCCATGCCGCCGGACGCGCACGCGGTGCCCCTGCCTACGGGATCGCCGGCAGCGTCGGCCTCGCCGCTGATGCCCGAGCCCGAGGGGCTGCTGCGCGCCTTCCTCGACGCCGTCGCCGACGGGCTGCCGCGCTCCCCCGCGGCGGCACTCGCCGCCGGCGGACCCGCCTTCGCCGCGCCGGGGCCGCGGCGGCTGCCCGAGCACCGTGCCTGGGCGGCGGACGTCGCGGCCGGGCACGACGCGGGCGTACAGGTCTCGTTGCGGATCGAGATGACCGGACTGGCCGGCCCCTGCGCGCTGCCCGAAGCCGATGCGTCCGCACGGGACGAGCCGGACACAGACACATACGCGGATACGGACACGTACGCGGATACGGGTTCGTACGCGGAGACGGACGCGAACACGGACACGTACGCGGACGTGCCCGCGCCCGGCTTCCGCGCCGTCGTCCAACTGCACAGCCTCACCGGCGTGGCCCTCGTCGCGGACGCCGCCGACGTCTGGGCTGGCGCCACGCCCGCGGCGACCGCGCTCGGGCCGCGCGCCCGGATGGACGCGCTGCTCACCCTGCGCCGGGCCGCCCGCGCCTGGCCACCGCTGGCCCCGCTGCTGTCCGCCGCCGTCCCCGACGCCATCGATCTCGCGGACGAGGAGGTCACGGAGCTGCTGGGACCGGCCGCGGCGGCGCTGGACGCCGCCGGGGTGCGGGTGCACTGGCCGAAGGAGCTGGTGCGCGGCCTCACCGCGCGCGCCGTCGTCGGCCCGAGCGGAGGCGGCGAGGGCGGCAGTGGCCGCGTCGACGGCGACGACCGCGACGGCCACAGCGGGGAGCCGCCCGTGTCCGGGCTGCCGTCGTTCCTGTCCGCCGACGCGCTGCTGCGCTTCGACTGGCGCTTCGCGGTCGGGGACCGCGACCTGACCCGCGCCGAACTCGACCGGCTCGCCGAGGCCGGTCGCCCCCTGGTGAGGTTGCGCGACCAATGGGTCGTCATCGACCCGGAGTCGGCCCGCCGGGCCCGCGAACGAGCCGGCCGCCGGCACGAACTCACACCCGTCGAGGCGCTCGGCGCCGCCCTCACCGGCCGTACGGAAGCCGACGGCACCACCGTCGCGGTCGAGGCGTCCGGCTGGCTGGCCGCCCTGCGCGACCGTATCGCGCGCCCCGCGGAGCCGGAGGGGGCCGGCGACGGCCTGGCCGCGCGGCCCGGCGAGGGCCTTGTGCCGCAGCCCGCCGGGCTCGCCGCGACCCTGCGCGACTACCAGTCGCGCGGCCTGACCTGGCTGCATCGGATGACCTCACTCGGCCTCGGCGGCTGCCTCGCCGACGACATGGGGCTGGGCAAGACCATCACGCTGATCGCCCTCCACCTGCATCGGCAGACCTCCCCGGAGTCCGCCGGAGCCACCCTCGTGGTGTGCCCGGCGTCCCTGATGGGCAACTGGCAGCGGGAGGTCGAGAAGTTCGCACCGGGGACGCCGGTGCGCCGCTATCACGGCCCGGCGCGCGATCTGGAGGCCCTTAAGGACGGCGAGTTCGTCCTCACCACGTACGGCACCATGCGGCTGGACGCGCACCGGCTCGCCGAGGCGGGGCCGTGGGGCATGGTCGTGGCCGACGAGGCGCAGCATGTGAAGAACCCGCTCTCGGCGACCGCGAAGCAACTGCGCACCATCGGCGCGAAGGCGCGCGTCGCGCTCTCCGGCACGCCGGTCGAGAACAATCTCACCGAACTGTGGGCGATCCTCGACTGGACCACGCCCGGGCTGCTCGGCACGCTCGGCGCGTTCCGCAGGCGCTACGCCGCTCCCGTCGAGGGCGGCACCGCCGACCCGGCCGCCGCGGCACGACTGGCGAAGCTCATCCGGCCGTTCCTGCTGCGCCGCCGCAAGTCCGACCCGGGGATCGCGCCCGAGCTACCGCCGAAGACCGAGACGGACCGCGCGGTCGCGCTCACCACGGAGCAGGCCGGGCTGTACGAGGCGGTGGTGCGCGAGATCCTCGCGGAGATCTCCGGCGCGGACGCGCATCTGCGCCGCGGCCTCATCGTCAAGCTCCTCACCGGGCTGAAGCAGATCTGCAACCATCCGGCGCAGTTCCTCAAGGAGGACGACCCGCGGATCCCGGGCCGTTCGGGGAAGCTGGAGCTGCTGGACGAGTTGCTGGACACCATCCTCGCGGAAGGCGCGAGCGTGCTGGTGTTCACCCAGTACGTCCAGATGGCGCGCATTCTGGAGCGGCATCTGGCGGCGCGCGGGGTGGCCACCCGGTTCCTGCACGGCGGTACGCCCGTGGCGCGGCGGGAGGTGATGGTGCGTGAGTTCCAGGACGGCTCGGTGCCGGTCTTCCTGCTGTCCCTGAAGGCGGCGGGCACCGGGCTGAACCTCACCCGCGCCGAGCACGTCGTGCATTACGACCGCTGGTGGAACCCGGCGGTCGAGGCGCAGGCGACCGACCGCGCCTACCGCATCGGGCAGACCCGTCCGGTGCAGGTGCACCGGTTCGTCACCGAGGGCACGGTGGAGGACCGGATCGCCGCCATGCTGGAGCGCAAGCAGCGGCTGGCGGACGCGGTCCTCGGCCCGGGCGGGACCGAGGCCGCGCTGACCGAACTGACCGACGCCGAGCTGGCGGAACTGGTGGAGCTGAGGGGGCCCGCTCGATGACCGATCCGTATACCGACCCGTACACCGACGGATACGAGGACGAGGAGACCGCGGGCGCCGGCGCGGCGGTACGGCCCGAGCGCACCTTCGCCGCGCTGCCGCCCGCCCACGGGCGCGGGTTCGCCCGCACCTGGTGGGGGCAGGCGTGGCTGAAGGCGCTGGAGGACACGGCGCTGGACGGCCAACAGCTCAAGCGGGGGCGCAGGCACGCCCGCGAGGGCGCCGTCGGTGCGGTCTCGGTCCAGCCCGGCCGGATCACCGCGGTGGTGCGCGACCGTGACGGCGCGGCGTACCGCTCGGACGTGCTGTTGCAGGAGCTGGGCGAGGGCGCGTGGGACCAGCTGCTGGAGATGGTCGCGGACCGCTCCGGGCACATCGCCGCCCTGCTGGACCGTGACATGCCGCCGCATCTGGTGGAGGACGCGGAGGCGGCGGGTGTCGAACTGCTGCCCGGCATCGGCGACCTGGAGCCGGAGTGCGCGTGTGAGGCGTGGGACCACTGCCCCCACACCGCCGCGCTCTGCTACCAGGTGGCCCGGTTGCTGGACGAGGACCCGTTCATCCTGCTGCTGATGCGCGGGCGCGGCGAGCGGGAGCTGCTGGAGGAACTCCAGGCGCGCAGTGCCGTGCGCGGCGCGCGGCGGGCGACGCGGGACACGGGTGACACGCACGACGCAGGCGGCGCGGACGGCACAACCGGCGCGTCCGAGGACGTGGGCGCCGCGCCGGAGCCGGTGGGGGTCGATGCGGTCGCGGCCTTCTCGGCGCGTGCCTCGCTGCCGCCGCTGCCCGGCCCGCCGCCCGCGGTGGGGGCCCCGGTCCGGCCGCCGACGCTGGACGGCGGTACGGAGCCGGGCCCCGGACTCGACCCCGCCGGGCTGGAGTTCCTGATCGCCGACACCGCCGCGCGGGCCCGCCGGATGCTGACCGAGGCACTGGCACCGGACCACGCGACGGCTCCGGTGGCCGCCGGTCTGACGGTGTGGCAGGACGCGGTACGGATGGCCGCCACCGCCGGCCCCGAGGCCCCGCTGACCGCCCCGATCGGCGGGCGCCTGGCCGACGGGTGCGGACGTGACCGCGGGGATCTGGCACGCGCGGCGCGGGCCTGGGAACACGGTGGCCCGGCCGGGCTCGCCGTCCTGGAGGAGGACTGGACGCCGGATCCGGAGGCGCTGGCCCGCGCCCGCGCCCAGCTCGCCGCCGCCTGGGCGGAGGACGACCGGCCGCCGGCGCTGCGGGCGACCGGCAACCGCTGGACGGCGGTGGGTGGCGACGTACAGGTGCGGTACGGCCCGGACGGGCGCTGGTGGCCGTACCGCAAGGAACGCGGTCGCTGGTGGCCGGCCGGTCCGTCGGACGAGGACCCGGCGGCGGCGATGGCGGCTCTGCTGACCGGATGACGGGCGACCGGTGACCGGGTGACCGGTTCACGCGTGGACGCCCTGGGGCTCCCCTACGCCTACGCCCTTTCGGGCGGGCATAGGGGCCCCGCCTTCCCGGCTGGGTCGTGACGGTCGTGGCCGGCGCGACGATGGCGAGGATGCCCAGCAACAGCTGGAAGAACGGCCGCGGCAGGGCGTTGACCGTGCCGGCCACGTTGTCCGCGACAGAGAGGGCTCCCCGGTTCCCTACCGGCCAGGCCGGCCCCACGGAAGGGAGCGTCACCCCGATCCGGGGTCGGGTTGGCCCCACCCCGGATCGGGGTGCCTGCGGGACCGGGCAAGAGCACCTTCCTGCACGGTTCCTCGCCAACCGCGCTTCCTCTCCCTCGGGCTCCGTCCGGGGGATGCCCTCGCCCCGGCCGCCGGACGGGTTGGTTCTCTCACCCGTCCGGCGACCGGGCCGGGCCTGGGGTGGAGCCCCAGTTAGGGGAAGCGGCTGGGCGGGGAAGGATCCCGTGCCCCGGACCCTCGGGCACCGCAGCCGCGCAGAGGAGAGCTCGATGGCCGCAGCCCCGTTGCCCGCGCCCGAAGGACCGCTCGTCGTCGGCGTGGACAGTTCCACGCAGTCCACCACGGTCCTGGTCGTCGACGCAGCGACCGGCCAGGTCATGGCGCGCGGCCGGGCTCCGCACGCCGTGGCCGGCGGCGGACCGGGCGAGGACGGCAGGGAGAGTGACCCCGAGCAGTGGTGGCAGGCGCTCTGCGAGGCGGTGGACGGCTGCGGGCCACGGGCCCGGGAGGCATCGGCGGTGTCCGTCGCCGGTCAGCAGCACGGGCTGGTCACCCTCGGTGCGGACGGCCGTCCGGTACGGCCGGCCCTACTGTGGAACGACGTGCGCTCGGCTCCGCAGCGGGACCGGCTGGTGGCGGAACTGGGCGGGCCCGCGGCCTGGGCCGAGCGGGTCGGCAGCGTCCCCGCGCCCGCGTTCACCGTGACCAAGTGGGCGTGGCTGCGGGAGAACGAGCCGGAGGCGGCCCGCGCCACCGCCGCCGTACGGCTCCCCCACGACTACCTCACCGAGCGGCTCACCGGCCAGGGCGTCACCGATCGAGGCGACGCCTCGGGCACCGGGTGGTGGGCGTCGGCGGTCGAGGCGTACGACGACCGGGTACTGGAGCACATCGGGCTCTCCCCCGAGCTGCTGCCGCGCGTGATGCGGCACGGCGAGGTGGCGGGCACCGTGCGGCGGCTGCCCGGTCTCGCGCTGCCCGCGGGCGCGCTGGTCGCCATCGGTACCGGCGACAACATGGCCGCCGCGCTCGGGCTGGGGCTGCTTCCGGATCAACCGGTGCTCAGTCTCGGCACGTCAGGCACCGTCTACGCCGTCTCGGCCCGCCGCCCGGCCGATCCCACCGGGGTGGTCGCGGGGTTCGCGGACGCCCGCGAGGCATGGCTGCCGCTCGCCTGCACGCTGAACTGCACGCTCGCCGTCGACCGGATCGCCGCGCTCCTCGGCCGCGACCGCGAGGCGGTCGAACCGGGCGGGACGGCCGTGCTGCTGCCGTACCTCGACGGCGAACGCACTCCCCATCTCCCGGCCGCCGCCGGCCTGGTGTACGGGCTGCGGCACAACACCACGCCCGGACAGGTGCTCCAGGCCGCCTACGACGGAGCCGCATGCACGCTCCTCGACGCGCTCGACCGGGTCCTCGGCACGGACGCCGACCCCGCCGCGCCGCTGCTGCTCATCGGCGGCGGCGCGCGGGGCGCGGCGTGGCGGGAGACCGTCCGCCGGCTGTCCGGACGGCCTGTGGTCGTGCCACGCGCCGAGGATCTGGTGGCACTCGGCGCCGCGGCACAGGCCGCGGGGCTGCTGCTCGGAGAGGACCCGGCGGCGGTGGCGCGGCGCTGGGGTACGGCGGACGGCGTGGTCTACGAAGCCGTCGAGCGCGATGAGGAGTCGCTGCGGCGGATCGGTGCGGTGCTGGCGGAGGCGGAGGGGTTGCTGCGGCACGGGTGAGGGCAGGGGCTCTGCCCCCAGACCCCAGACCCCGGACCCCAGACCCCGGACCGCTGACCGCTGACCGCTGACCGCTGACCGCTGCTCACAGCCGGATGTGCATCACATGCAGTCCGACAAATCCCTTGGTCGGGTGATGGAACGCCTCGGGAACGGTCCCGACCACCTCGAAGCCCAGGGAGCGGTAGAGCGCGACCGCGTTCGTGTTCGTCTCGACCACTGCGTTGAACTGCATGGCTCGGTAGCCCTCCGCACGCGCCCACTCCAGCGCTTCCGTGCACAGCGCCCGCCCCACACCGCGCCCCTGGTGTTCGGGAGCCACCATGAAGCTGGCGCTGGACACGTGGGCGCCTGGCCCCATCTGGTTGGGGTTCATCTTGGCCGTGCCGAGCACGGTGCCCCGCTCGTCGACGGCGACGACGGCGCGACCGGGTGCGGCGGGCAGCCAGATCCCGCGGGCGAGCCCTTCGTCCATTTCACGCGGGTAGGTGAAGGTCTCGCCCGCGGCGGTGATCTGACGCAGAATCGGCCAAATGGCGGGCCAGTCGTCGTCAGTCACGGTCCTGATCAGCATGGCGCAAGCATGGCATCGGACCCCCTGACCCGCCATCACTTTACGATAAGCATATGACCACTTACTTTGCGTTGCGAAGGAAATCCTCCAGTCCGGCCAGATCGTCCGTGTTGAGATGATCCACGCCCGCCGCCAGCAGTTCGCGCCAGACGGCTTCGCGCGCCGGTCCCGCCAGGTCGGGGGTGGCCCAGAAGCGGACCCGCCGCCCTTCGGCGTGCGCCGCGCCGACGATCCGCCGCAGCGCGTCCCGCTCGGCCTGCGGCATCGGGCCGACGCCCCGCCAGGTGAAGCTCTGCGTCCAGTTGCTGCTGATCAGCGGGATGAAGGAGGCCGGGACGCCGCTGCCGAGATCCTCCAGCCGCCCGTCGTAGAAGGCGCGCCGCACCAGTTCGCTCTCCATCGGGCCGCGGGCGGCCCGGTCGCCCGAGATGACGGCGGTGACCGCGCCGCGCCACACCTTGCCACCGACGGCGGTGCTCAGCATCGGGCCGTAGCGGCGCAGCCGCCTGGCGAGTTCCCGGTAGGTGGGGTCACCGGCGGTCTTGATGTCGATGAGCAGCTGGAGGGAGAGGTCGTGGCCGCGGTAGACCCTGCCGTGGTTCGCTCTCACCCGGCGGGCCAGCGGATCCAGATAGAGCGCCTCCAGGGTGCGGGCCGGGTCGAGGTCGACCTCGTCGTGGGCGACGAGCAGTTGCCCGTCGACCAGCCAGATGTCGGCCTCGACGCTGCCGAAGCCGTGGGAGAGCGCGTCGGCGAGCGGGCGCGGGTGCTCGTAGTCGTTGTGGGCGTGGGCCCGCGCCAGCGGCGGCGGTCCCTCCGCCGCTCCGGCGGCGTGCGCGGGGGCGGCCACCGCACCGGCCGCTCCGCCGGCCGCGGCGGCTCCGAGGGTGACGACGAAGGCGCGGCGGGTACGCATGACCATGGGGACCTCCCGGCTGACGTCCCGGCACGGGGCCGGGGATGCACTGGGCTGTACGCGGCGGACGCCAGTGAGTATCGGGGCATCGGGGCGCGATGGGCAGAGGCGTATGCAGAGTTCCGCCGCCGGCCCCCGGCCATTTCCCCCGCGTTCCCGCGCCCCGTGGTGAAGTCCTGGGCGGCGTCCGAGAGTTATCGATGGGTTCCGGGCCCTCTGGAGGGAACGTGACACGACGCATTCACGGCGGCCGGACGCGCGCGACGGTCGCTTTCATCACCGCATGCGCGGCGCTGTCCGGTGTCGGACTGGCCGGTGGGCAACCCGCTCAAGGCGCCCCCGCCGGGCCGCGGTTCATCGCCCGGTCGGCACCGGCGCCGGGTGTGAAGTACGAGGAGTTCACCCTGTCCACACCGCGCGGCGACGCGTACGGGCATCTGCTGACGGTCGATCTGGGCAACCCGCGCGTCGGGCTGGACCTGGTCCACCCGGGGGCGGTCGGGGCCCGCGCCCCGGTCTCCCGGCTGGCCGACACCCGCGGCGCGGTGGCCGCCGTCAACGGCGACTTCTTCCACCTCACCGAAACCCAGCATCCAGGGGTCCAGGTGACCGGATCGCCGGTCGGCCCGGCGGTGGGCGGGGGCAAGCGGCTGAAGGCGGCCGTGCCGGACGGACAGCGCTTCGGCCCCGCCTTGCCTCCGGGCACCGGTACGGAGAACGTCATCGGGATCGGCGTGAACGGGAGGGCGCGGCTGGACCGCCTGTCGCTGCGCGGCACGGTGCGCACCCCGCGGGGCACACTGCCGCTGCGCGGGCTGAACCAGTACGCGGTGGCCGTGGGCGGCGTCGGCGCGTTCACCTCGGACTGGGGCACGACGTCCCGGGTGCGCGCGACCTGCGGTACGGACACCGACCGGGCGGCCCCGTGCAGCACGGAGACCTACGAGGTGACGATCCGCAAGGGCCGCGTCGCGAAGGCGTCCGAGACACCGGGCAAGGGGCAGATCGCCGCGAAGACGGTGGTGCTGGTCGGCCGGGAGGCGGGCGCCCGGGCGCTGCGCAAACTGCGCGTCGGCGACCGGGTCCGCCTGGGATACCGGCTGGTGGCGACCGAGCGGGTGCCCCTGGCGTTCGCGATCGGCGGCTTCCCGATCGTCCACCGGGGCCGCCCGCTGGACGGTCTGGACCAGCGCACCGCGGCGGTGCGCACCAGCGCCGGGGTCGGCGCCGGCGGGCGCCGGTTCTATCTGCTGGTGCTGGATGGCGGGGCGGAGTACCGCTCGGGGCTGACGGTGAGCGAACTGGCGGAGGTGATGCGCCACTTCGGCGCCCAGGACGCGGTCAACCTCGACGGAGGCGGCTCCTCGACGCTCGTCACGCGGGACCCGGGCGCGGCGCGGGTCACGGTACGGAACCATCCGTCGGCCGGTGCCGAGCGGCCCGTCCCCAATGGCATCGGAGTATTCACCCGACCTTAACTACGCGATCATGCCACCCATTTGAGTGACTGCGGTTTTCAACTTTCGTTGATAGCTTCAGAGTTGCTTGCTGGCAATTCGAATCCGCAGTCCGTACAGGGTGGGTGGACATTCTTCATGACGACTTCGGTGGAATCCCGTTCCGATGCGGCGGGGCCGCAGCCGCAGCTGAGTCTGGGGACTTCGGCCGCACGGAATCTGGCGACCACGACCAAGTCCGTCCCGCAAATGCAGGGGATCACCTCGCGGTGGCTGCTGCGGCTGCTGTCGTGGGTCGATGTGTCCGGCGGCACGTACCGGGTGAACCGGCGGCTGACGCACACCCTCGGCGACGGCCGGGTGGAGTTCGTCTCGACCGGGGCGCAGGTGCGGGTCATCCCGGTGGAGCTGCGTGAGCTGCCCGTGCTGCGCGACTTCACGGACACGGACGTCCTGGAGTCGCTGGCGGACCGCTTCCGGCAGCGGGAGCTGGCCCCCGGGGAGCTGCTGACCGAGGCGGGCCGGCCGGCCGACGAGCTGGTGCTCATCGCCCACGGCAAGGTGGACAGGCTGGGGCCGGGCGCGTACGACGAGCCCACGGTGCTGGGCACCCTGGCCGGCGGCGACTATCTGGGCGACCGGGCCCTGGCCGCGGCCGATCCCGGCACCTGGGACTTCACGGCGCGGGCGGCGACGTCGACCACGGTGCTGGTGCTGGCCAGAGGGGAGTTCGAGGAGCTCCTGGCTCGTTCGGACCGGCTGCGGGCGCATCTGGAGGCGTTCCGGGCGGCGCCGGCTCCCGCGCAGAACGAGCACGGCGAGGCGGCGATCGACGTCGCGTCGGGGCACGCGGGCGAGCCGGACCTGCCGGGCGTCTTCGCGGACTACGACCTGGCTCCGCGGGAGTACGGGCTGAGTGTGGCGCAGACCGTGCTGCGGGTGCACACCCGTGTCGCCGATCTGTACAACGAGCCGATGAACCAGGTGGAGCAGCAGCTCCGGTTGACCGTCGAGGCGCTGCGCGAGCGCCAGGAGCACGAACTGGTCAACAACCGCGAGTTCGGGCTGCTGCACAACGCCGACCTCAAGCAGCGTATCCACACCCGCGGCGGTCCGCCGACCCCGGACGACCTGGACGAGCTGCTGGCCACCGTATGGAAGGACCCCGGGTTCATCCTGGCCCACCCGCGGGCGATCGCCGCGATCGGCCGGGAGCTCAACAGCCGCGGGCTGGTGCCGCAGAGCGCCGAGGTGGGTGGGCACGCGCTGCCCGCCTGGCGCGGTGTGCCGATCTTCCCGTGCAACAAGATCCCGGTGAGCCGGAGCGGGGTGAGCTCGCTGCTGGTGCTGCGCACCGGGGAGGAGCGGCAGGGCGTGGTCGGTCTTCACCAGACCGGAATTGCCGACGAATACCAGCCGGGGCTCTCGGTCCGCTTCATGGGGATCAGCGAAAAGGCCATCATCTCGTATCTCGTCAGCGCCTACTACTCCGCCGCCGTGCTGGTACCCGACGCGTTGGGAATTCTCGAGAACGTCGAAGTCGGCCACTGACGCCTGCGCATCACCGCCCCCCCACGTCCTTCACGTACAGAAATCGGGTGAACACCAGCCATGACCACGTCAGTCGAGTCCGTCGAGCCGCAGTTGAGCCTCGGTACCCCTGCGGCACGGAATCTCGCGACGACCACCAAGTCCGTCCCGCAGATGCAGGGCATCTCCTCCCGGTGGCTGCTGCGCGTGCTGCCCTGGGTGCAGGTCCAGGCCGGTACGTACCGGGTGAACCGGCGGCTGAGCTACACACTGGGAGACGGCCGGGTGGAGTTCGTCTCGACCGGCTCCGAGGTCCGGGTCATCCCGCCGGAGCTGGGCGAACTGCCGCTGCTGCGCGGCTTCACCGACACCGCCGCGCTGGAGAGCCTCGCCGACCGGTTCATCCAGCGGCAGTACGCCCCGGGCGATGTGATCGTCGAGGCCGGGCGGCCCGCGGGCGAGGTCGTCCTGATCGCCCATGGCAAGGTCGACATGCGGGGCCCCGGCGCGTACGACCAGACCGCCTCACTCGGTGTGCTGGCGGACGGCGACTACTTCGGTGACGACGCGCTGACCGGCCCCGAGCGGGACTGGGAGTTCACGGTCAAGGCGGTCACCCGCGCCACGGTGCTCGCCCTGTCCCGCAGCGCCTTCGCGGAGCTGGCCGACCGGTCCGCCGCGCTGCGGGCCCATCTGGACGCCGCCGACGACCAGCCCGTACCGCCGCAGAACCGGCGCGGGGAGGCCGATATCGCCGTCACCTCCGGCCATGTCGGCGAGCCGACGCTGCCGGGTACGTTCGCCGACTACGAACTCTCCCCGCGCGAGTACGAGTTGAGCGTGGCGCAGACCGTGCTCCAGGTGCACACCCGGGTGGCGGACCTCTACAACGACCCGATGAGCCAGGTCGAGCAGCAGCTCCGGCTGACCGTCGAGGCGCTGCGCGAGCGCCAGGAGCACGAACTGGTCAACAACCGCGAGTTCGGGCTGCTGCACAACGCCGACCTCAAGCAGCGCGTCCACACCCGCAGCGGCCCGCCGACCCCCGACGACCTGGACGAGCTGCTGTCGCGGCGCCGCAAGACGCAGTATCTGCTGGCCCATCCGCGCACGATCGCCGCGTTCGGCCGCGAGTGCAACAGCCGCGGGCTGGTGCCGCAGGGCATGGAGGTGCTGGGTTCCTCGGTGCGGTCCTGGCGCGGGGTGCCGCTGCTGCCGTGCAACAAGATCCCGATCAGCGGGACGGGGACCAGCTCGATCATCGCGCTGCGCACCGGCGAGGAGAACCAGGGCGTCATCGGCCTCCACCAGACCGGTATCCCCGATGAGTACGAGCCGAGCCTCAATGTCCGCTTCATGGGCATCAACGACAAGGCCGTGACGTCGTACCTGGTCAGCGCCTACTACTCGGCCGCGGTGCTGGTGCCGGACGCGCTGGGTGTGCTGGAGGACGTCGAGATCGGGCGCTAGGCCCGACCCCCGTACAGGTCAGCGGGGTGCGGCCGGGGCGGTCACGGCCGCACCCCGCTGACCACGTCCGCCGTGGCGGCGATGCCCCGCGAGATGGTCGGCGCGACGCTGCTGCCCGCCAGGCAGAAGCCCAGCAGACAGCAGACCAGGGCGTGGGTGAACCGCAGACCACCGTTGCGCAGGAAGAGCACCGCCAGGATCAGGAGCAGTAGGACCACAGAGATCGAAATGACCATGGCGAGCCTCCTCGGGCCGTTTCGGCTGATCGGGACCGGGCCGCCAGTCTCGCCCACGGCGGGCCCGCCACCTGGGCAATCAGGGTGCTCCGAACGGGTGAAGGTCGTCGGTTCGAACGCCCCCGGACGCGCCGGAGGCGTCAGCCTCCGGGCGGTGCGGCGTCAGCGGTCGCGCGCGGCCGTGGTGGCGGCGTCAGAGGTCGCGCGCCGCAGTGGCGGAGACGTCCGCCGTCAGCTCCGTCCAGCGCACCGTGCGGTCGCACCAGCGCTCCAGAAGCGTCCGGTCGTGGCCGACGGCGAGCAGGCCGGCGCCGCTCTCGCGGCGGTAGTCCTCCACCACGGTGACGAGCGCGGCCGTCGTGGAGGCGTCCAGCATCGCCGTCATCTCGTCGCAGATCAGCCAGCGGGGACGCAGGACCAGCGCCCGCGCGAGGCACGCGCGCTGCAACTGCCCGTCGCTCACCTCATGCGGTCGCCGCGCCAGCAGGTCGTCCGAGAGGCCGACACTCTCGGCCAGGACGCGGACGGTGCCGGCGGCGTCGGCGCGCCGTCCGGTGGCGCGCAGCGGCTCGGCGATGATGTCGCGCAGCCGTAGCCGGGGGTCGGCGGAGAGCCGGGGCTGCTGGAAGACGACTCCGCAGGCGGTGCGCTGGGCGCGCGGCGCTCGGTGCCGCCAGCCGCGTACCGGCTCGCCGTCCAGCGTGACGGTGCCCGCGTCGGGCCGGTGCAGCAGGGCGGCGACCCGCGCCAGAGTGGACTTGCCGCAGCCGCTCGGCCCGAGCAACCCGACGGCCTCCCCGGGGCGCACGCTCAGGGACACGCCCCGGAAGACGGGGCGGCGCGGGGTGTATCCGGCGGTGATGCCGCGCAGTTCAAGCATCGGCGCGCTCCTCGGCAGGCTCCGGCGCGGGCCCCTCGGCAGGCTTCTCAACACGCTGCCGGGCGGGCTCCTCAGCAGACCGCGGGGCGGGCCCCTCGGCGGGTTCCGGCGCGTGGTGGCAGGCGACGCCGCCGACGAACGCGGGGAGGGTGGCACAGGTCTCGGTGGCACGGTCGCAGCGCGCGGCGAAGGCGCAGCCGTCAGGCAGATCACCGAGTTCCGGCGGCATGCCGGGGATCGGGACGAAGGCCCGGTCGGGGAGCGCCTCCAGCAGGCCGCGCGCGTACGGGTGGCGGGGCCCGGGTGCGCCGAAGAACGCGGCGGCGGCGATCTCCACGATCCGCCCCGCGTACATCACGGCCACCCGGTCCGCGATGCGCTCGGCCGCCGCCAGGTCGTGGGTGATGATCAGCAGCGCCCGGCCGTCGTCGGTGTGGCGGCGCAGTTCGTCGACGGTGCGCTCCACGAGGTCGCGGTCGAGTCCGGTGGTCGGCTCGTCGGCGAGGAGCAGTGGCGCGTCGCCGACGAGCGCGAGCGCGGTGGCGGCGCGCTGCGCGAGGCCGCCGGAGAGCTGGTGCGGGTAGCGGTCGAGGTGGTCGGTGGGGAACGCGGCCCGGGTGGCGGCGGCCTCGGCGGCGGTCCGCAACCTGCTCCGGGGAGTTCCGGTCAGCTCCCGTACGGTCTCCTCCAGTTGGGAGCGTACGGTGCGTACGGGGGTGAGATGCGCGGCCGGGCTCTGCGGGATCAGGCCGACGCGGCGGCCGCGGACGGTGCGGGCCAGGGTGTCCTCTCCGGCGGCGGGCAGGTCCAGTCCGTCGGCCAGCAGGGCGCTGCCCGCCGTGCGGGCGTTGCCGGGGAGCAGACCGAGGAGCGCCGAGGCGAGCACGGACTTGCCGCAGCCGGATTCGCCCACCAGGGCCAGGCACTCCCCCGCCGCCAGGTCGAAGGTGGCGTCGGTGACGGCCGCGATCTCCCGTCCGCCGCGCATCCGGAAGGCCACGGACAGTTCGCGCACGCGCAGGACGGCCGGGGTCTGCGGGCTGGGCACCGGGGGTGTCGTCCGCGTCGTCACAGTGTCAGCTCCGATCGGCGGCGCGGGTTGATGCGTTCGCGCCAGGCTCCGGCCAGTCCGGCGACGGCGAGGGTCGGCACGATGATGAACAGGCCGGGGAAGAGGGTGGGCCACCAGTCCCCGGCCAGCAGGGACCCGCGGGCGCCGTCGACCATCGTGCCCAGGCTCGCCCGGTGCGCCGGGAGTCCCAGGCCCAGGAAGGACAGCGCGGATTCGTGCCAGATGGCGTGCGGCACCATCAGGACCGCGGCGAGACCGGCCTGCGGCAGGACGCCGGGCAGCAGGTGGCGGACGGTGACCCGCCACCGGGAGGCGCCGCCGGAGACGGCCGCGTCGATGTAGGGGCGGGTGCGCAGGGTCAGCACTTCGGCGCGCACGATCCGGGCGGTGGACAGCCAGTGGGTGAGTGCCACGGAGGCGATCACGGGCCAGACGCCGGGACGGAACATCGCGACGACGAAGATGCCCAGCAGCAGGTGGGGCACGGAGGAGAAGAGGTCGACCGCGCGCATCACGAGCCGGTCGGTCCAGCCGCCGAGGGCGCCCGCCAGCGCGCCGACGGCGGTGCCGATGACCGTGGCGACGAGTGCGGCGACGACACCGACCAGGAGCGAGACCCGCAGGCCGTAGACGCAGCGCAGCAGCAGGTCGCGGCCCACGTCGTCGGTACCGAAGGGGTGGTCGGGGGACGGCGGCAGGAGCTTGGCCCTCAGGTCCACGGCCTGCTCGTCGAGGGGCACCAGGAGCGGTACGACGAGCGCGGTGAGCACGACGGCGGCGAGCACGGCGGCGCTGGCGCGCGTCCGAAGGGTGCGGGCGCGCGCACCGCCGCGGGCACGCTCACCTCGGCGGGTACGCGCACCGCCGCGGGTACGCCGGGTGGGGTCAGCCATCGAAGCCCACCCTCGGGTCGGCGAGTCCGTACAGCAGGTCGGAGAGCAGGTTGCCCAGGAGTACGGCGGCGGTGGCCAGCACCGTGAGCGCGGCCAGCAGCGGGAAGTCCACGCTGGTGGCGGCCTCGACGGTGGCGGAGGCGATGCCGGGCCAGCTGAAGACCGTCTCGACCAGCAGCGCGCCGGTGATGAGTTCGGGGACGCGGGAGCCGACGAGGGTGAGGACGGGCAGCAGGCCGCCGCGCAGGGCGTGGCCGAGCAGCACGGTGCGGGGGCGCAGGCCTCGGGCGCGGGCGCCGCGCACCGGGTCCTCGGCCAGCGCGTCGCCGACACCCTGGCGTACGTAGAGCACGAACCAGGGCAGTTGGGAGATGGCGAGGACGGCCGCGGGCAGCACCAGGTGGCGGGCGACCTGGTCGGCCGTCACCACATCGCTGCCGGTGTCGGTGAGCCCGCCCGGGGGCAGGACGCCGAGCCGCACGGCGAAGAACCAGACGGCGAGCAGCCCCGTCCAGAAGGGGGGCGCCGCTTCGAGGGTGTAGGCGGCGGCGGTGACGGCGCGGTCGAGCGGTCCGCCGCGGCGTCGGGCGGCGAGGACGCCGAGCACGGTGCCCACGGTCACGGCCAGGACGAAGGCGACCGCGCACAGCAGGACGGACCAGCCGAGGCGTTCGCCGATGACCTGGGAGACGGGTTGGCGCAGGCTGCTGGAGTCGCCGAGGTCGCCGCCGGCCGCGTCCGTCAGCCAGCGCCACCAGCGGACGGTGAACGGGTCGTCGGCGCCGAGGTTGGCGCGGAGCTGGTCCAGGGTCCGGTCGCCCGCGCTGAGCCCGGCGGAGCCCGCGTAGGCGCGTGCGGGGTCGAACGGTGAGGCGGCGGCGATCGCGAAGACCCCGAAGGTGACGGCGAGGAGCACGGGGACGGCGAACAGCAGCCGGCGACCCGCCATCCGCGCCATCGGTCCCCAGGGCGGACGGCGGCTCACTTCTTGGGCTGCCAGGCCTCGACGTTCCACCAGGGACCCGCGCCCAGGCCGTGGTCGTGGGGTTCCACCTGGGTGCTGAAGCCGTCCCAGGCGTCGCGTATGACGTAGACGTGGTCGATGTGGGTGAGGAAGGTGTAGCCCGGGTCGTCGGCGAGTTCGCGCTGGACCTGGTCGTAGGCGAGCCTGCGGTCGCCGGTATCGGCGGAGCGGCGTGCCTCGTCCAGGGCCTTGTCCACGTCCGGGTTGCGGTAGCGGGCCATGTTGTTGAAGCCGTCGCCCGCGAGGGAGGAGTGCAGGAGGTTGTAGAGGTCGAAGTCGGGGTCGGCGGGGTTGCCGCCGCCCGCGAGGACCGCGTCGTGCTTCATCCGCGGCTCGATGACCTCCCAGGTGCCGCTCTGCACGGTGACCCTGATGCCGGCCTTCTTGGCGTCGCCGGCGTAGGCGAGGGCGTGCTCCTGGCGGAGCTTGTCGCCGGAGGGGTACCAGAGGGTGAAGGCGGCGCGGTGTCCGTCCTTCTCCCGGACGCCGTCCTCGCCGGGCCGCCAGCCGGCTTCGTCGAGGATGCGCTTGGCCTTGGCGAGGTCGTGCCGGCGTTCGGTGCCCTTGGTGAACCACGGGCTGTCGATGGGAACGGGCCCGTACGCCTCCTTGCCCGCGCCTTCGAGGATGGCGTCGACCATGGTGGTGCGGTCCACGGCGACGTCCAGGGCGCGGCGGATCGCGCGGTCGCCGGTGACCCGGTTCTCGGTGGGGAGGGTGACGGCGCGGTAGTCGGCGGTCTTGGCGGCGATGGTCCGCCGGTCCTCGTCGCTCTTGAAGGTCTTGGCGAGGTTCGGCGGGAGGATGGCGCCGTCGAGGTCTCCGGAGCGCAGCCGGGTGGCGCGTATGTCGTCGTCCTTGATGATCGCCATGGTGAGCTTCTTCACCTTCGGCGGCCCGCCCCAGTAGCCGGGGTTGGCCTTGAGGGTGATCTTCTCGCCCTTGCTCCAGTTGACGAGGGTGTACGGGCCGGTGCCGACCGGCTGGGTGTTGAACCGGCCGGTGTTGACGTCCTGCCCACCCGCGACGTGCTCGGGTACGACGGGCAGGACGGTGCGCTCGGCGAAGGCCGCGTAGGGGTACTTGAGCGAGAAGACCACGGTGTCGTCGCCCTTGGCGGTGACCTTCTCCACGGCGTCCAGCTCGCCCTTGGAGGGGTTGTTGGTCTTCTTGTCGAGGATCGTCCGGTAGGTGAAGACCACGTCGCGGGCGGTGAGCGGCTTGCCGTCGCTGAACCGCACGCCGTCGCGGAGGGTGAACGTGTACGTGCGGCCGTGGTCGCCGACCTCGGGCAGCGCGGCGGCGAGGGCGGGGGCGAGCTTCATGTCGGCGTCGTGCCGCAGCAGCCCGTCGAAGATCTTGGAGTTGCCGTCCTTGCCGTAGCCGAGCAGCGGGTTGAGGGTCTCGGGCTCGTTGGCGATGCCGACGACGAGGGCGTCGGTGGCCTTCCCGCGCTTGCCGTCGCTCGGCGCGGAGCAGGCCGCGGTGCCCGCCAGCAGCGCGCCGGCGGTCACCGCGGCGAGCGTCCGTATCGTCCGGGCCGTCATGCCCACACCCCTGTTGCTGAAAAACCGTTGTTGCGAGTTGCTCGCAATTACGGTCGCCATTAAACCGCACGTCAGGGGGCGGGCACGCCGCGGCCCGGGTGTTTCAGCTGGTCGGAGCGGGGAGACCGACGAGCCCGGCCAGTCGGGCGCGGTGCCGCCCCGGGGTGCCCAGGGCGATCTCCGCGCTCTTGGCGCGCTTGAGGTACAGGTGCGCGGGGTGCTCCCAGGTCATGCCGATGCCGCCGTGCAGTTGGACGCACTCCTGTGCCGCGTGGACCGCGACCTGGGCGGCGTACGACTGGGCGACGGACACCGCCACGGGCGCGTCGGAGCCGGTGGCCAGCGCGTCGGCGGCGTGCCGGGCTGCGGCGCGCGCGGTGACCAGTTCCAGCCACAGGGCCGCCATCCGGTGCTTGAGCGCCTGGAACGAGCCGACGGGCCGGCCGAACTGGGTGCGCTGGATGGTGTGCCGCACCGTCTCGGTCAGACACCATTCCGCGATGCCCAGCTGTTCGGAGGCGAGCAGCCCGGCGCCGGCGAGCATCGCGCGGCCGACCGCGGAGCGGGCCCGGCCGGCGTCGGCCAGGCGTCGTCCGGCGGCCCGCTCGAAGGTGACGGCGGCGATCGGCCGGGTGAGGTCGAGGGAGGTGACGGCGGTGATCTGCACGCCGTCGGCGGCCGCGTCGACGGCGTACAGTCCGTCGTCGGCCGGGACGAGCAGCACATCGGCACCCGCGGCACCGGCCACACCGGTGACCCGGCCGCGCAGGGTGCCGTCGCCGTCGGCGGTCACGGTCGTCGGCGGCCCGGCGTCGGGGGCGGTGTCCGGCCCGGCATCCGACGTGGCGCCAGGCCCGGCCTCCGGCCCGGCGGACAGCGGCACCGCCAGCGCCACGACGCTCTCCCCCGCCGCGAGCGCGGCAAGCGCCGCGCGTACGGCGGGCTGTGCGGTGTCGCAGCCGAGCAGCGCCTCGGCGGCGAGGACGGCACTGGTCAGGAAGGGGACGGGGGCGGCGGCCCGGCCGAGTTCTTCGAGGACGACCGCCGTCTCACGCGCGGTGGCGCCCTGGCCGCCTAGCTCTTCGGGCACCAGCAACCCGGCGACACCCGTGGCGGCCAGGGTCCGCCACAGCCCCTCGTCGTACGGACGGCCGGATTCCGCCACGGCGAGCACGGCGGAGGGCGAGCAGTGGTGGTCGAGCAGGGACCGCACTGCCGCGCGCAGGTCCTCCTCGGCTTCGGAGTACAGCAGGTCCGGCTCGACTTCGGAGTGCAGCAGCTCAGGTGTGCTCATCGCGGCAGGTCCTTCCAGGCGACGTCCTTGTCGGTACGCGGCTCCGGCGGCAGGCCGAGGACGCGTTCGGCGATGATGTTCAGCAGCACTTCCGACGTGCCGCCCTCGATGGAGTTGCCCTTGGCCCGCAGATAGCGGTAGCCCGCCTCGCGGCCGGTGAAGTCGACGAGTTCCGGGCGGCGCAGGGTCCAGTCGTCGTAACCGAGACCCTCCTCCCCGAGGAGTTCGACCTCCAGGCCGCTGATCTCCTGGTTGAGCCGGGCGAAGGCGAGCTTCATGGCCGACCCCTCGGGGCCGGGCTGGCCGAGCGCGAGCTGCTGGCCCAGCCGCATGCCCGCGAGGCGGGCGGCCTCGGCCTCGACCCACAGCCGCAGCAGCCGCTGGTGCAGGTCATGGGTGCGCAACTCCGGCCTGCCGCGCCAGGTTTCGGCGACCAGGCCGATCATGCCGCCTTCGCGGGGGATGCTGCCGCCGCCGATGGCGACGCGCTCGTTCATCAGGGTGGTCTGGGCGACGCGCCAGCCGTCGCCGACCTCGCCGAGGCGTGCGCTGTCGGGGATCCGCACGCCGGTGAGGAAGACCTCGTTGAACTCGGCCTCACCGGTGATCTGGCGCAGCGGCCTGACCTCGACGCCGGGATCGGTCATGTCGCAGACGAAGTAGGTGATGCCGCGGTGCTTGGGCAGGTCGGGGTCGGTGCGGGCGATGAGGATGGCCCAGCGGGCGAGGTGCGCGCTGGAGGTCCAGACCTTCTGGCCGTCGACGACCCAGGTGTCGCCGTCGTCGCGGACGGCGCGGGTGCCGAGCGCGGCCAGGTCGGAGCCCGCGCCCGGTTCGCTGAACAGCTGGCACCACACCTCCTCGCCGGTCCACAGCGGGCGCAGCAGGCGCCGGCGCTGTTCGTCGGTGCCGAATCCGAGGATGGTCGGGGCCGCCATGCCCAGGCCGATCCCGATGCGCCGGGGGTCGTTGTCGGGGGCGCCCGCGGCCGCCAGATCGGCGTCCACGACGGCTTGCAGCGAGCGGGGCGCGTCCAGCCCGCCGAGGCCGACGGGGTAGTGGACCCAGGCGAGTCCGGCGTCGAACCGGGCGCGCAGGAAGTCGAGTCGGGCGGTGGCGGCGGGCGGGTGCGCGGCCAGCAGGTCGGCGACCCGGCGGCGCAGGTCCGCGGCGTCGACGGTGCTCATCGGGGCTCCCCCGCTCCGCGCGTGTCGGCCGTGGGCTCCCGGCGCGTGTCCGTCATGGGCTCCGTCCCCGTGTCGGCCGTGAGTCCCCCGCGCGTGTCGTCCGCGAGGCCGGGTACGACGACGACACGCCCGGTGGTGGCGCCGTCGGCCACCCGCTGGACGGCGTCGGCCGCCCCGGCGAGCGGGACGCGTTCGCTGACCAGCGGTGAGACGGCGCCCTGGGTGGCGAGCTTGGTCAGCTCGTCGTGGCAGGCGCGCACGGCGGCCGGGTCGTGGGTGTTGTACAGGCCCCAGTGCAGGCCGAGGATCGCGTAGTTCTTGATGAGGGCGTGGTTGAGGGCGGCGCTGGGGATCACGCCGCTTGCGAATCCGACGACCACGATCCGGCCTTCGAACGCGACGCACTTGGTGGACCTGGTGAAGGCGTCGCCGCCGACGGGGTCGTAGACGACGTCGGCGCCGCGGCCCGCGGTCGCCTCCTTCACGGCCGCCACGAAGTCGTCGGCGCGGCGGTCGATCACCACGTCGCAGCCCAGCTCCCGGGCGGTGCGCGCCTTGTCCGCGCCGCCGACGACACCGATGACGGTGGCCCCGGCCGCCTTGCCGAGCTGGACGGCGGCGCTGCCGACACCGCCCGCGGCGGCGTGCACCAGCAGGGTCTCGCCCGCTTGCAGCCGCGCCCTGCGGTGCAGTCCGAACCAGCCCGTCTGGTAGCCGATGTGCAGGGCGGCGGTCCGGGCGTCGTCCAGGCTGTCGGGGGCGGGCAGGACGGCGGCCGCGGGGACGACCACGCGTTCGGCGAAGGCGCCCGCCGGGAGGGCCGCGGTGGCCAGGACGCGGGCGCCGGTCTCGGCGCGGACGCCCTCGCCGGCGGCGAGGACCTCGCCGCACAGTTCCACGCCAGGAGTGAACGGCAGCGGCGGCCGTACCTGGTACTGGCCGCGGCACAGCAGCGCGTCGGGGAAGTTGACGCCCGCGGCCCGTACCCGCACCAGCAGCTCGCCCGGTCCGGCGACCGGCTCCGGCACTTCTTCCAGGCGCATCACCTCGCGCGGCTCGCCGTTCTCGTGCACTCGCCATGCCTGCATGCGGTGGCCTCCCACAGGTGTCGTGAGGTGGGGCGCGGTCCCGCCCTCGCGGCATACTAAGCGGTCGGTCGGCGGCGGGGGAACCATCCACGGCGGGCTGTCGAGCCGGATGCGGTCCGCTGTCCACCCGGGCCGCACACGGAGCGTGATCGGCTCACTCTGCGCACTGTGAACTCTTGTGTAACTCTGTAGGCACCCTTGAGCCCGGCGACCTGAGCACGTTAGGTGGACGGCGGCATACCGGTCCGTGTCGCAACGGGCCGGTCACCGCGACGGGACAGGAGATGACAGCTGTGCCCGAACACAAGGCGACCGAGCACGAGACGATCACCGAGGCGGAGGCCGAGCTCGAGGCCCATCTGCGCGGGATCTGTTTCAAGAACGGCCCCCCTCGACTCATCGGGGTCGAACTCGAGTGGCTCGTCCACGACCTGAACGACCCGGCGACCCCCGTCGCCCCGGCCCGGCTCGACGCCGCGGCCACCGCACTGCGCGGGCTGCCCCTGCGGTCCGCCCTCACCTTCGAACCCGGCGGCCAGGTGGAGCTCAGCTCCCGCCCCGCGGACTCCCTGACCACGTGCATCGAGTCGACCGCCGCCGATCTCGCCCTCGTACGCGGGCTCCTCGCCGGATCGGGCCTGGGGATCGCCGGGCACGGCCACAACCCCTGGCATCCGCCGCGCCGGTTCCTGACCGACCGCCGCTACACCTCCATGGAGCGGTACCTCGACCGCTTCGGCCCGGCCGGGCGTTCCATGATGTGCCGCACCGCCTCGGTGCAGGTGTGTGTCGACGCCGGATACGCCGAACCGGGGCCGCTGGGCACCGGACGGCGCTGGCACCTGGCCCATCTGCTGGGCGCCGTACTGTGCGCGGCGTTCGCTAACTCGCCGCTGAGCGAGGGCGCCCCGACCGGCTACCGCTCCACCCGGCAGGCCCTGTGGGCCGCGATGGACCCGGGCCGTACGCTCGCACCGCCCGGCGGCCCGGACCCGCGCGAGTCCTGGGCGGGCTACGTGCTGGACGCGCCGGTGATGTTCATCCGATCCGAGGACGGGCCGTGGCAGGTCCCCGAGGGCCTGACCTTCCGGGAGTGGGTCCGCACCGGGCTGCCCCGCAGACCCACCCGCGAGGACCTCGACTACCACATCACCACGCTCTTTCCGCCCGTCCGGCCCCGCGGCCACCTCGAACTGCGCATGATCGACGCTCAGGCGGGAGACGCGGGCTGGATCGTGCCGCTCGCCGTCACGGTGGCGCTGTTCGACGACCCCCAGGCCGCCGAGACGGCCTACCGCACGGTGAAGCCGCTCGCCGAGACCGCCGGGCAGCGGCCCGCGCCGCGCAACCCGCTGTGGCGAAGGGCCGCCCGGCACGCCCTGACCGACCCCGAGCTGCACGCCGCGGCCATGCTCTGCTTCGCCGCGGCCCAGGAGGCGCTGCCCCGGCTCGGCGCCCCGCCCGCCGTCACCGACGCCGTCGCCGCCTTCACCGACCGGTACGTCGCCCGCGGCCGATGTCCCGCCGACGATCTGCTCGACCAGGCGGGTGCCAGGGCCTCTGCCCGTACCGAGCCGCCCGCCCGTACCGATGCCCATGGCCATACCGATACCCCTGGCCGCGCCGCGGCCCCCGCCCCTACCGGGAACCCCGCCCGTACCGGGAAGGAGCACCAGCTATGACCGCCCCCGGCTTCCCCCGCCGCCTCGGCTCCGCCGGCGCGCCGACCGGGCCCGAGCCCGAACTGCTGCGGCGGCGCGCCGAGCAGGCGCTGCGCACCGCCCGGGACCGCACCCGCGCCCTCACCGGCTGCGTGGACGACCACGACCTCACCGCCCAGCACTCCCCCCTGATGTCGCCACTGGTCTGGGACCTCGCCCACATCGGCAACCAGGAGGAGCAGTGGCTCCTGCGCGCCGTGGGCGGGCTCGACGCGCTGCGCCCCGAGATCGACTCGGTCTACGACGCCTTCGAGCACCCGCGCGCCGAGCGCCCCGCGCTGCCCCTGCTGCCGCCCGCCGAGGCGCGCCGCTATGTGGCCGACGTACGCGGGCGAGCGCTCGACGTGCTGGAGCGCAGCTCCCTGCGGGGCGCTCCGCTGGTCGACGCGGGCTTCGCCTTCGGCATGATCGCGCAGCACGAGCAGCAGCACGACGAGACGATGCTCATCACCCATCAGCTGCGCGGCGGCCCGGCCGTGCTGACCGCGCCCGAGCCGCCGCCGGCCGCCGAGAGTGGTGTCCTGCCGACCGAAGTGCTGGTCTCCGCAGGGCCGTTCACCATGGGCACCTCGACCGAGCCGTGGGCCCTGGACAACGAGCGCCCCGCGCACCGCCGCCTGCTGCCCGCCTTCTTCATCGACACCGTGCCGGTCAGCAACGGCGCGTATCTGCGGTTCATCGAGGACGGCGGCTACCGCGATCCGCGCTGGTGGACCGGGCCGGGCTGCGACCACGTACAGCGGCAGGGCCTGAGCGCCCCGCTGTTCTGGCGGCGCGAGGAGGGCCAGTGGCTGCGCCGGCGGTTCGGGGTGACCGAGCCCGTACCGCCGGGCGAACCGGTGCTGCACGTCAGCTGGTACGAGGCCGACGCCTACGCCCGTTGGGCCGGGCGCCGGCTGCCGACCGAGGCGGAGTGGGAGAAGGCCGCCCGGTACGACCCGGAGAGCGACCGGTCCCGGCGCTACCCGTGGGGCGACGCGGACCCGGCGCCCGAGCACGCCAACCTCGGCCAGCGGCATCTGCGGCCCGCGCCGGTCGGCAGCTATCCGGACGGCGCGTCACCGCTGGGCATACGGCAGCTGATCGGCGACGTGTGGGAGTGGACGGCCAGCGACTTCCTGCCGTACCCGGGCTTCGCGGCGTTCCCCTACCGGGAGTACTCGGAAGTCTTCTTCGGCAGTACGTACAAGGTGCTGCGCGGCGGGTCGTTCGGCGTCGACCCGGTCGCCTGCCGGGGCACTTTCCGCAACTGGGACCTGCCGGTCCGGCGGCAGATCTTCTCGGGGTTCCGCACCGCGCGCGACGCGGAGGACGTGTGATGGCCGCGCCGCCGGTACGACTCAGGTCAGGTCGAGGTGCCCTCACAAAGCCGCCGGAGGTGAGTCGCTGATGTGCCGCCACGTGGCCTATCTCGGTCCCGCCGTCCCGATCGGCGACGTCCTCGTCCGGCCGCCGCACGCGCTGTACCGGCAGTCCTGGGCCCCCCGCCGACAGGCGCACGGCACCGTCAACGCCGACGGTTTCGGAGTCGGCTGGTACGCGCCGGGCGACCCCGTGCCCGCCCGCTACCGCCGCAGCGGGCCGATCTGGGCCGACACTTCCTTCGCCGATCTCGCGCGCGTCGTCCGTACCGGCGCGCTGCTCGGCGCGGTGCGGGACGCCACGGCCGCCGATCCGGACGGGGAGGCCGCCGCCGCGCCATTCGGCACGGACAGCTGGCTGTTCAGCCACAACGGAGCGGTGTGCGGCTGGCCGCACGCGCCGGCCCGGCTCGCCGCCGCGCTGCCGCCCGTCGATCTGCTGTCCCTGGAGGCACGCTGCGACTCGGCGCTGGTGTGGGCGCTGGTGCTGCGCCGGCTGCGCGACGGCTACGAGGAGCCCGAGGCACTCGCCGGGACGACCCTGGCGCTCGCCGCGACCGCCCCCGGCTCGCGCCTGAACTTTCTCCTCACCGACGGCGAGACGATCAGCGCGACCGCCTGGGGCGACACCCTCTGGTACCGCGCCGACCCCGGCCGCGCGACCGTCGTCGTCGCCTCGGAACCGCACGACGACGATCCGCTCTGGACGGAGGTGCCCGACCGCACCCTGCTCACCGCCACCCGCACGGAAGTCCTTCTCACCCCGCTCAAGGAGCCCTCAGCGTGAGCCCGTACCGCTTGTCCCGCACCCTTCCCGCCGACGCCACCGCCGCGGCCCTGCGCGCCGACGTCTCCCACGGGCTGACCTGCTCCCCCAAGCAACTGCCGCCCAAGTGGTTCTACGACGCGCGCGGCAGCGAGCTGTTCGAGCGGATCACCGAGCTGCCCGAGTACTACCCGACCCGCGCCGAACGGGAGATCCTGATCGAGCGGGCCTCGGAGATCGCCTCTCTCACGCGGGCCCGCACCCTGGTGGAGCTGGGCTCCGGCTCCTCGGCGAAGACCCGCCATCTGATCGAAGCGCTGCTGCCGGAGCTTGCCGTGTACGTCCCGGTGGACGTCAGTGAGAGCGCCCTCGACCAGGCCGGGAACGCGCTGGTGGTCGAGCACCCCGGCCTGGCCGTGCACGCCCTGGTCGCCGACTTCCAGGCCGGTCTCGCCCTCCCCGAGACCCCCGGTCCCCGGCTGGTGGCGTTCCTCGGCGGGACGATCGGCAATCTGCTGCCCGAGGAGCGGGCCGTCTTCCACGCCTCCGTGGCCGAGCTCCTCTCCCCGGGAGACGCGCTGCTGCTCGGCACGGACCTGGTCAAGGACGAGGCCACGCTGGTGGCGGCGTACGACGACGCGCAGGGCGTCACGGCGGCGTTCAACAAGAACGTGCTGTCGGTGCTGAACCGCGAGCTGGGGGCCGACTTCGACCCCGCCGACTTCGACCATGTCGCGCTGTGGGACAGCGAGCACGAATGGATCGAGATGCGGCTGCGGGCGCGTACCGAACTCACCGCCAAGATCCCGGCCCTGGATCTGGCGGTGCACTTCGCCGCCGGTGAGGAACTGCGCACCGAGGTGTCCGCGAAGTTCCGCTGGGAACGAGTACGGGCCGAACTCGCCGCCGCCGAGCTGGACCTGCGGCAGTGGTGGACCGACAGCGCGGGCCGTTTCGCCCTGTCACTGGCGGTACGGCTGTGAACCGGGCGGTCCGGCGGTGCTGCCCCGGGGGGCCAGCCGCGGCAGGTCGTCCTGGATCCGCACCGCCGGGCCGCCGTCCAGCAGCGCGATGAGGAGTTCGGCGGCGTGCCGGCCGAAGGCCGCGGTGTCGCGGACCAGCGCGGTGAGGGAGGGGTGGGTGCTGCGGCACAGGACCGAGTCGTCCCAGGCCACGATGGACAGGTCGGCCGGGACCGCCAGGCCCCGCTCGGCGGCGGCGGCCAGCCCGGCGACCGCCATCACGTCGTTGTCGTAGACGATGGCGGTGGGCGGCCGGTCCTCGGCCAGCACCCGGCGGGTCGCCTCGGCGCCCTGGGCGTCGGAGTAGTCGGTGGGCACCGAACGCACGTCGGTGAGCCCGCGGCGGGCGGCCTCGGCACGCAGGGAGTCCATCCGGCGGCGGGTGTGGGTGAGTTCGGGCAGTCCCGCGATGTGCACGATGCGGCGGTGGCCGAGGGCGTGCAGGTGTCCGACGATGGACGCCATCGCGCCGGCGTCGTCCGCCCAGAGGTTGGAGATGCCGGGGCGGCCCGTGGTCGCGGCGGCGGCGCCCACCCTGCCGGTGCCGGGACCGGGGTCGCCCCCGGGCCGCGGCGCCGGACCGGCGGCAGCGGGCCCCGCGCCCGGGGCCGGGCCGTGCTCCTCGCCGCCGCCGCGCCCCGGAGAGCCGGACTCCCGTTCCGGCAGCGAGCCGATCACCACCGCGGGGAGGCCGAGCTCGTCCAGCAGGTCCGGCCGCGGATCGTCTCGGCGCGGATCGACGACGAGGAGTCCGTCCACCCGGTGCTCCGCCCACCAGCGGCGGTAGACCGCGGCCTCGGCGTCCACGTCCTCCACCACCTGGAAGAGCAGTCCCAGCCGCCGGTGCGAAAGCGCTTCCTGAACACCGGAGACAAGGTGCAGGAAGAACGACTCGACGCCCAGGGTGCGCGCGGGACGGGCCAGTACCAGCCCCACGGTGGCGGAGCCCTCGCCGGACAGCGCCCGCGCCGCCGTACTCGGCTGCCAGCCGAGCTGCTCGGCGACCCTGCGCACCCGGTCGCGGGTGGCCGGCGAGACCCCGGGCCGGCCGTTCAGCGCGAAGGACACCGCGCTCTCCGACACTCCGGCGCGGCGCGCGATGTCCTTCATGGTCGGGCGTCGGGCCGGGGTCCGGCGCATGGTTCCTCCCGGAGCGGTGCGTGCGCTAAAGCGCTTGAGCGTCAACAGACTAAAGCGCATTAGGCGTTGGCGGAACTCTTGACGCAACACGCCATACAGGTGCAGCTTCTTGAGCGGCCCCGCTGGACCGATCGAAGGAGCTCGCAGCTATGCGCATGTCCTGGAGATCCGTTGCCGCCGCCCTTCCCCTTGTCCTCTCGGCCCTCACGCTCACCGCGTGCGGTGGCTCCGGCGACGACGGCGGCAGCAGCGCGGATGGGAAGATCGAAGGCGACATCACCTTCCAGACCTGGAATCTGCGGGCGAACTTCAAGGACTACTTCAACGGGCTCATCGAGGAATTCGAGACGAAGTACCCGGACGTCCACGTGAAATGGCGGGACCAGCCCGGCGAGAACTACGCGGAGAAGCTCAGCGCCGACGCCGCCGCGGGCAGTCTGCCCGATGTCGTCAATGTATCGCCCGACCTGTCGTATCCCCTGGCCAAGGCCGGGCTGCTGATGAATCTGGACAAGGAGCGGGCCAGTGCCAGGTTCAAGGGGGAATACACCCCGGAGGCATGGCAGGGCACCTCGCTGCCCGGTCTGGACGGCAGTTACGCGTTCCCCTGGTATCTGAACACCGGGCCGCTGTTCTACAACAAGGCGCTGTTCAGGGAGGCCGGCCTCGACCCGGAGAAGCCGCCGCGGACGTTCGACGAGCTGTTCGCCGCCGCCAACGAGATGGCCAAGGCGTCGGACGGGAAGATCGCCACGCTGGCGGGCACTCCGGCCATCGAGGACTTCGGCCGCTACGGGGTGCGGCTGGTCAACGGCGACGCGACGGAGTTCACGTACAACGAGCCCAAGGGCGTCGAACTGCTGACCCGATACAAGGAGCTGTACGACAACGGAGGTCTGGACTCCCAGGTGCTGACCATGACTCCGGAGAAGGCCGGGCAGAAGTTCCTGTCCCAGAAGGTCGCGATGAATCCGGGGAGCGCCCACGACCTGGAGACGTTCAAACGGGACGCGCCGAGCCTGTACCGGAATCTCGGTATCACGGACGCGCCGACCAACAACGGAAAGCCGAACATGTACGTGATGGGCCTCGCGGTCAACGACCGCAGTGACCACAAGGCGGCGGCCATCGCCTTCGCGCACTTCGTCACCGACCAGCGGAACCAGGAGTCCTTCGCGCACCAGGTCGCGATCTTCCCCAGCACCAAGGGATCGCTGGAGAAGGCGTACTGGTCCAAGGCCGACGGCACGGACGGGGGACGGGTCCGGGTCGCCGCCGCCAAAGCGCTCAAGGGCGCGGTGAACTACACCCCCGTGGTGATGAGCGACGAAATGAAGACGATCCTGCAGAACGAGGTCGCCAAGGCGTTCCAGGGCAGGAAGTCGCCGCGGCAGGCGCTCGACGACGCCGTGGAGCAGAGCAACAAGCTGCTGCGGCAGAGCTGATGCGGCGCCGCCCCGCCCCGCCGGTGCGCAACCGTCCCGCCGTCCCTGTACGCACCCACCGGGCGGCCAGCCCCTGGCTGTTCCTGCTGCCCGGACTGGCGGTCATCACCGCCTTCACGCTCTATCCGTTCCTCACCACCGTCTACCGGTCGTTCACCGACGCCCGGACGCTGTCCGAGGGCCGGTGGGTGGGGCTGGAGAACTTCCGGACCATGCTGGACGACGAGCAGTTCCGGGTGGGGCTGCGCAACAGTCTGCTGTACGTCGCGCTGGTGGTGCCGTGCTGCGTGGTCCTGCCGCTGCTGCTGGCCCTGCTGGTGCGGCGGCAGGTCCCGGGGGTGGCCTTCTTCCGGTCCGCCTTCTACACCCCGGTGGTGGCCTCCGTCGTCGTGGTCGCGCTGATCTGGGAGTGGGTGCTCGACGACCGGGGCCTGGTCAACGCGATGCTGGAGTTCTTCGGGGCCGGGCCGGTGAACTTCCTCGGCGACCAGTGGCTGCTGCTGTTCAGCGCCATGGCGCTGACGGTATGGAAGGGGCTCGGGTACTACATGGTCATCTACCTCGCGGCGCTGGCGAACGTGCCGCGCGAGCTGCACGAGGCCGCCGCCGTCGACGGGGCCGGGGCGGTCCGCCGGTTCGTCCATGTCACGGTTCCCGCGCTCCGGTCGACGATGGTGCTGGTCGGGGCGCTGTCCTCGGTCGCCGCGTGCAAGGTGTTCGCAGAGGTGTACCTGCTGGCCGGGCCCAGCGGCGGCCCGGCGGGGCAGGACACCACGCTGGTCATGCTGGTCCAGCGGGTGGGGACCGGCCTCAACGGCCGGGTCGGCTACGCGTCGGCCATCTCCCTGGTCGTCTTCGCCCTCACCCTGCTGCTGATGCTGCTGGTGCTGCGCGCGGACCGGAAGGAGGAGCGGTGATGCGCCCGACCCGCTGGGGAACGGCCGTCCGCTATCTGCTGCTGCTCGCGGTCCTGGCGCTGACCGTCGGCCCGTTCGTGTGGCAGCTGTCCACGTCGCTCAAGGGCGGCACCGAGGACGTCTACACCTCGCCGCCGCGCTTCGTCCCCGAGCACCCCACCCTCGGCAACTACTCCGGTGTCGCGGACATCATCCCGGTGTGGGACTACGCGCTGAACTCGCTGAAGGTCGCGGTCACCAACGTCGTGACCAACTGCGTGGGCGCGTCCCTGGCCGGGTACGCCCTCGCCCGGCTGCGGTTCCGCGGCCGCAAAGCCGCCACGCTGGCGTTCGTCGCGGCGCTGCTGGTGCCGCTGGAGTCCATCGTCATCGCGCAGTTCACCACCATGCGGGAGCTGGAGCTGAACAACACGCTCATCGCCGTGGTGCTGCCGGGCGCGGTCGGCGCGCTGAACGTGCTGCTGATGCGGAACGCGTTCGCCGCCGTGCCGTACGAGACCGAGGAAGCCGCGGTCATCGACGGCGCCAACGTCTGGCAGCGGTTCACCCGGATCGCGCTGCCGCAGGTCCTGGGCACGCTCGCGGTGGTGGCGATCTTCGCCTTCATGGGGGCGTGGGACGACTTCCTGTGGCCGCTGATCGTGCTCTCCGACTCGGACAAGTTCACGCTGACCGTGGGCCTCAACTATCTGCACGGCACCTTCGCCAACGACCCCCGGCTGGTCGCGGCGGGCACGATCATCGCCGTCGCCCCGCTGATCCTGCTGTTCGTCTGCCTCCAGCGGTACTTCTTCCGCGGCGTCGGGGAGGGCGCCGTCAAGGGCTGACCGTGCCGGCCGTCTGCCGAGAAGGGATGGACCCCCGTGCGTTTCGGCGTCAACTACACCCCCACCCGGGGCTGGTTCCACCACTGGCTGGACTTCGACCTCGACGCGGTCCGCGCCGACCTGGACTCCGTGGCCGCGCTCGGCCTGGACCACGTCCGAGTCTTCCCGCTGTGGCCGCTCTTCCAACCGAACCGAACGCTGATCCGGCCGCGCGCCGTCGACCAGCTCGGCCAGATGGTCGACGCGGCCGGTGAGCGCGGCCTGGACGTCGGCGTCGACGGCCTCCAGGGGCACCTGTCGAGCTTCGACTTCGTGCCGTCGTGGACGACCACCTGGCACCGCCGCAACCTCTTCACCGACCCGGACGTGGTCGAGGCCCAGGCCGGGTATCTGCGCACGCTCGCGGGGGCGCTGGCCGACCGGCCGAACTTCCTCGGCATGACCGTCGGCAACGAGTTCAACCAGTTCTCCGGCGCCCCGCACCCCGACGCCGATCCGGTCGGCCGGGACCAGGCCGGGGCGTGGCTGCGGCGGATGCTGGACGCGTGCGAGCGGGGCGCGCCCGGCCGGCCGCATCTGCACGCCTCGTACGATGCCGCCTGGTTCCGGGACGACCACCCCTTCACCCCCGAGCACTCGGCGCGCATCGGGGCGGTCACCGCCGTGCACTCCTGGGTCTTCAACGGCACCGCCCAGCGGCACGGTGCGGACGGCGCCGCCACCGAGCTGCACGCCGCGTACCTGATCGAGTTGTCGAAGGCGTGGGCGGACGACCCGCACCGGCCGGTCTGGCTCCAGGAGGTCGGCGCCCCCGCCCCGCACATCCCGCCCGACCGGGCCGCGCGCTTCACCGAGGCGACCGTGCGGCGCGCCCTGGACTGCCCGGACGTGTGGGGGGTGACGTGGTGGTGCTCGCATGACGTCGATCGCGCGCTGGCCGACTTCCCCGAGCTGGAGTACGGGCTGGGTCTGCTCACCAACGACCGGCGCGTCAAGCCCGCCGGGGAGGCCATCGCCGCGGTCGTGCGCGCGTGCCGGGACCGCCCGCCGCGGCCGGAGCCGCGCACGACGGCGTTGGTGGTGGATCCGGGGGCCGGCCGGGCGGTGTGTGCGCCGGGCGGCGCGTACTTCGAGGCGTGGATGCGGCTCGCGGCGGCGGGGGTCCGGCCGGCGTGCGTGCTCGCCGAGCGCGTCGGCGACGCCGCGTACCTGGCCGCGCGCGGCATCACGGAGTTGGCCCACCCCGCCGGTGCCTGCTAGCCCGGCCCGGGCGCCCCGGGCCGCACGGGCCAGCCTGGCGGCGCGGCATCACGGAGTTGGCCCACCCCGCCGTTGCCGGCAAGCCGCCGGGCGGCCGGGACCGCACCGGCCAGCCTGGCCCCGGCCGCCGAGGGCGCCTGCGGCGGGCGTCTTCTCCAGCGCGGCCACTGGAGGTGCCCCCAACCCCGTTATGCGGCTACCACCGCGGGGGGGGGGAGCGAGCCCGGGGCTCCCGGGCGCCTGCCGCGGGCCCCCTTCCCCTGCCCCGTCCCTTCCCTCACCCGGCGCGGCCGCTGGGAGGTGCCCCGATCCGATGTGCGGCTACCACCGTGTGGGGGGCAAGCCCCGGCTCCGGCCCCCTGCGCCTGCCGCGGGCTCCTTCCCCTTCCCCGCCCCTTCCCGAGACTGGGGCTCCGCCCCAGACCCCGGCCCTCAAACTCCCCCAGCTAACGCTGGGAGGTGCCCCCAGACGGGCTGGCGGCACCGATGTGTGGCTCCGCCGCAGAGCGGGGCAAGCCCCCGGACCCCTGAGACGCCCTCCGGGCGGTCCTCAAGGACCGGGTCCGGGGCAGAGCCCCGCCACGCGGCGGAGCCGCGCGTCGGTGCCGGCCGTCCCGCGCTTGCGGACGCCCCTACGCCCTTACGGGCGTGGGGACCCCAGCGCGCTTCCGCAGGGTCGGGGCCCCGGCGCCCTCGGGCCCGGGGTCCGGGGCGGAGCCCCGGTTACGGGAAGGGGCGGGATCAGGGGAGAGAGCATCGCGCGCGGCCACCCACCGTTCGTCAACCCCGAGCAGAGGAGCACCCCATGAACGGCACACCACACGCACACCACCGCCCGCCCACCGGCCCCGCCCGGCGCAGCCTGCTCGCGGCAGGTGCCGCGGCCGCGGCGGTCGGGCTGACGGCGGGGCGGGCCGTCGGCGCGAGCGCCGCCGCCGAAGACCTCCAGCCGTACGCCTCGTACTGGTTCCCCGACAGCCTGCCGAGCGGCAGTCCAGGGCCCGGCGTGGTCTGGCGCAGCCTCACGGCGTGGACGCCCGGGGCCGACGCGGACCTGCCGTACAACACCGCGACCGTGCCGCTGGCGAGACGGTTCGCGCCCGTGTCCCCGAACGCCACCGCCCGCGCCGGGCAGGCCCGTGTACAAGCGCTCGCCGCGTTCGCGCCCACCTCGCGCAACCCCTCCCAGGGCGCGCCGACGGCGGACTACTACGCGCTCACCCACTGGGCGTACATCGATGAGCTCGTCTTCTGGGGAGGCTCTTCCGGGGAGGGACTGATCCTGGCGCCCAACGCGCCCGTGGTGGACGCCGCGCACCGCAACGGGGTGCCCGTCCTCGGCACCGTGTTCCTGCCGCCCGCGGCGTACGGCGGGCAGCTGCGCTGGACCCGGGACCTGGTGCGGCGCGGCGCGGACGGCGGGTTCCCGGTCGCGGACAAGCTGATCGCGGTGGCGCGGGCGTACGGGTTCGACGGCTGGTTCGTCAACGCCGAGACCGGCGGCGGGGACGCGGCGCTCGCGGCGGACATGCGCGGCTTCCTGCGCCATCTGCGGGAGCGGTCCGGCGGGTTGCGGGTGACCTGGTACGACTCGATGACCGACACCGGCGCGGTGAGCTGGCAGAACCGGCTCAACGAGCGCAACGCCGACTTCTTCCGCGCGTCCGACAGCATGTTCGTGAACTTCGGCTGGAGCCGGTCGGGGCTGGCCGCGTCCGGCGGGCTGGCGGAGGACATGGGCCGCGACCGGTACGAGCTGTGGGCCGGGATCGACACCGAGGCGCGCGGCTGGGACACCCCGGTCGACTGGGACGCGATCGTCCCGGCGGACGGGCCGCATGTGGTGTCGTACGGCTTCTACCGGCCCGAGTGGACCTGGACCGGTCTGCCGTCGGACCAGCGCACGCCCGCCGCCTTCCACGCCCGCGACGACCGGTTCTGGACCGGGTCGTCGCTGGATCCGTCCGCACCGGACGGCGGCTCCGGGGGGTGGCGGGCGCCCGCGCTCTCCGTCGCCGACCGGTCCACAGTGGCCGCGCTGCCGTTCGCCTGCGCCTTCAACACCGGGCACGGGCTGCGCTGGTACGAGCGCGGCGAGGTGCTCTCGGAGACCCCTTGGAACCATCTGGGCCTCCAGGACCGGCTGCCCGGGCGCCGCTGGGTGGTGCGGACCCGGGGCGTCCGGCCGCGGGTGGGCTTCGACTTCGCCGACGCCTGGCGCGGCGGCAGCAGTCTGCTGGTGGACGGCGCGCTCACCGCCCCCGCCACCGTCGAACTGCACTCGGTGCGGCTGCCGCTGTCGGAGGCGACGGTGGTGGAGCTCACGCACCGCGCCGACGCCGGTTCGGCCGCGGTGCGGGTGGAGTTGGCGGTCGCACTGGCGGAGCCGGGCTCGCCGGGCGAGCCGTACCGGTTCGCCTTCGTTCCGGCGGGGACCCTGGCGGCGGGCGACGGCTGGACCACGGTGACGCTGCGGCCGGGGCGGCGGCTGCGGGGCCCGCTCGGCGACCCGCGCGCCGTCACGGTCCACGCGCTGGGGGTGCGGCTGACCGCGCCCGACGGCGGTACCGTCCGCTGGCGGTTGGGCGCGCTGGCGGTGCGTGACACCCGCCCGGCCGCCCCGGCGCGCCCGGGTGCGTGCGAGGTGGCGGCATCGGGGAAGAATGCCGACGGGTCGGCCGCGCTGCGGCTGGTCTGGGGCCGCTCCCGCGGTTCCCTACGCCACTACGAGCTGTGTCAGGTGCTGCCCGGCGGGGGCCGCCGGTTCCTCGGCGGGACGTGCGGCACCGCGTTCTACGTCCCCGCACTGCGCCGTACGCGCGGTGAAGCGGTGACCCGGATCGAGGTGCGGGCTGTTGACGAGCTGTTCGTCCCGTCCGCGCCGTCCGTTGCCACGTACACCTGGTAGACCACTCGAGGAGCCGTTTCGTATGCACAGCGACCGCGACGTCATCGAAGCCCGTCTCAAGCGCGTGCTGGAGGAGAGGATCCGCCCGGCCGTCTACCCGGAGTCCGTGCCGCTCGAGGTCGGGGTCTGGAACGCGCCGGACGAGCCCGTGCCCGTGGCCGAGGGGCTGGCCGCCCCGCGCACCCCGATCGCGGTGGGCGACCAGTGGGGGCCGCCGTGGGGCACCAGCTGGTTCACCGTGACCGGGCGGGTGCCGGACGGCTGGGCGGGCCGGACCGTGGAGGCCCTGCTGGATCTGGGCTTCGACGAGAACATGGCCGGCTTCCAGTGCGAAGGGCTGGTCTACCGGCCGGACGGCTCGCCGGTGAAGGGGCTCAACCCGCGCAACCAGTGGGTGCGCGTCGGGGCCCCGGTGGCGGGCGGGGAGCAGGTGGTGCTGCACATCGAGGCCGCGTCCAATCCGGTGATCCTCGACTACGACCCGTTCCGGCCGACCGAGCTGGGCGACAAGGAGACGGCGGGCCACGAGCCGCGGTACCGGCTGGCCCGGATGGACCTGGCCGTCTTCGACACGGCGGTGTGGGAGCTGGTCCAGGATCTGGAGGTGCTGGGCCAGCTGATGCCGGAGCTGCCGGTGGACTCCCCGCGCCGCTGGGAGGTCCTGCGGGCGGTGGAGCGCGCGCTGGACGCGGTCGACCTCCAGGACGTGGGCGGTACGGCGGCCCGCGCCCGCGCGCGGCTCGCCGACGTGCTGGCCGCGCCCGCCCACGCCTCTGCGCACCGGATCAGCGCGGTGGGGCACGCGCACATCGACTCGGCGTGGCTGTGGCCGCTGCGGGAGACGGTGCGCAAGGTGGCGCGTACGACGTCGAACATGACGGCGCTGCTGGAGGACGAGCCGGGGTTCGTGTACGCGATGTCGCAGGCGCAGCAGTTCGCGTGGATCAAGGAGCACCGGCCGGAGGTCTACGCGCGGGTGAAGAAGGCGGTCGCGGAGGGCCGGTTCGTCCCCGTCGGCGGCATGTGGGTGGAGTCGGACACCAACATGCCGGGCTCGGAGGCGCTGGCCCGGCAGTTCGTGCACGGCAAGCGGTTCTTCCTGGAGGAGTTCGGGATCGAAACCGAGGAGGTGTGGCTGCCGGACACCTTCGGCTACTCGGCCGCGCTGCCGCAGCTGGTGAAGCTGGCGGGCGCGAAGTGGTTCCTGACGCAGAAGATCTCCTGGAGCCGGACCAACAAGTTCCCGCACCACACGTTCTGGTGGGAGGGCCTGGACGGCTCCCGGGTCTTCACGCACTTCCCGCCGATCGACACCTACAACGCGCAGCTGTCGGGCGCGGAGCTGGCCCACGCGGTCCGCAACTTCCAGGAGAAGGGGGCGGCGACCCGGTCGCTGGCGCCCACCGGGTGGGGCGACGGCGGCGGCGGTACGACACGCGAGATGCTGGCGCGCGCCAAGCGGCTGGCGGATCTCGAGGGGTCGGCGAAGGTCGTCTTCGAACGGCCCTCGGCGTTCTTCGAGAAGGCGCACGCGGAATACGCCCACGCCCCGGTGTGGGTGGGCGAGCTGTATCTGGAGCTGCACCGGGCGACGCTCACCAGCCAGGCGAAGACCAAGCAGGGCAACCGGCGCAGCGAGCATCTGCTGCGCGAGGCGGAGCTGTGGGCGGCGACGGCGGCGGTGCGGGCCGGCTTCCCGTACCCGTACGAGGAACTCGACCGGCTGTGGAAGACGGTGCTGCTGCACCAGTTCCACGACATCCTGCCGGGTTCGTCGATCGCCTGGGTGCACCGCGAGGCGGCCGCGACGTACGCGGCGGTCGCCGCAGAGCTGGAGCGGATCATCGGCGACGCGCAGACGGCGCTGGCCGGGGACGGCGCGGCGGGCGCGTCGGTCGTCTTCAACGCGGCGCCGCACGAGCGCGGCGGGGTGCCGGCGGGCGGCGCGGTGCCGGGGGCGGGGGCGGACCCGGGGGCGGTGTCGCGGGCGCCGCGGGACGGCGGCGGCTTCGTCCTGGACAACGGGCTGCTGCGGGTGGAGATCGACGGCCGCGGGCTGCTGGTGTCGGTGTACGACGTGACAGCGGACCGGGAGACGATCGCGCCGGGCCAGGCGGGCAACCTGCTCCAGTTGCATCCGGACTTCCCCAACATGTGGGACGCCTGGGACGTCGACCACTTCTACCGCAACACGGTGACCGACGTGGTGGAGGTGGAGTCCCTGGTCCCGATGGGCGACGAATCGGTGTACGTGGTGCGGGCCTTCGGCTCCTCGCGGGTGGGACAGCGGATCACGTTGCCGCCGGGCGAGCGGCGGGTGGAGATCAAAACCACAGTGGACTGGCACGAGACGGAGAAGTTCCTGAAGGTGGCGTTCCCGTTGGATGTGCACGCCGACCGGGCGGCGGCGGAGACCCAGTTCGGGCATCTGTACCGGCCCACGCACACCAACACCAGCTGGGACGCGGCGAAGTTCGAGGCGTGCGCGCACCGCTTCGTGCATCTGGAGGAGCCGGGCTGGGGGGTGGCGCTGGTCAACGACTCGACGTACGGCTACGACGTGACCCGCGCGGTGCGCCCGGAGACCGCGGCATCGGGAACGGGCGGGACCACGACCACGGTGCGGCTGTCGCTGCTGCGCGCGCCGCGCTTCCCCGACCCGCGGACCGATCAGGGCGTGCACCGGTTCCGGTACGCGCTGGTGCCGGGTGCCTCGATCGGCGACGCGGTGCGCGAGGGCTATCGCGTCAACCTCCCGGAGCGGCGGGTGCCGGGGGACGCGGAGGTGGTCCCGCTGGTGACGGCGGGCGACGACGCGGTCGTCCTGAGCGCGGTGAAGCTCGCGGACGACGGCAGCGGGGATGTGGTGGTCCGGCTGTACGAGTCACGGGGCGGCCGGGTCCGCAGCGGGCTCGTGGCGGGTTTCCCGCTGGCGTCGGCCTCGGTGTGCGATCTGCTGGAGCGCCCGACGGGGCCCGCCGACCACGCCGACGGCCGGGTCGCGCTGAACCTGCGGCCGTTCGAGATCGTGACGCTGCGGCTGGTCCGGGCGGAGCGCGGCTAGGGCCTGGGGCGCGGCGAGGGCGCTGAGCGCGACGCCGGGTGGCATCCGGCGCGCCGGGGCGCCCAATCGTCCGACGGTGGCGGGGGGAGGTCGCGGCGGGGGGTGGGACGGGGGGTGGCTCGCCGGGCGTTTCATCGCAGGGTGCGGAGCGGTGTGCGCCCCCGGCCGGCCATCCGCCGTTCCACGTACCCTCCACGTGGGCCCTCGGCCGCCGGGGGAAGCCGCTCGTCAGGGATGTGGGCGGCCGCCCGGCCGGCCGGGCCCGGACGCCCCGTGCGCCCACCCTCTCTCCGTGCGCCCACCCGTCATAAATGACGGGCCGTCAGCACCTCAGGCGATGGTCGCACGACGGCGCGAGGCGGTCCGCGAACACGGATGCGCCTTGTGACCTGCACCGCTCCACTGCCGTACTCGTGGCAGCCCGCCCGAGGACGGGTGGGCGATCCGCATGTCGCAGCCGAGAGGAACGGGTCCCATGGCCGTACGAGGAATCCACCGCCGTCCCGCATCTCCCAGCCACCGCGTCCTTCCGCTGAGCGCGGCTCTCGCCGCGTGGGGGGCCGGGCTCGCCCTTCCGATACTCGGCGTCGCCGCCGGTGGCGCGGCGGCGGCCTCTGCCGACATCTGGGAGCGGGTCGCCGCGTGCGAGAGCGGCGGCAACTGGAGCAGCAACACGGGCAACGGCCACTACGGCGGGCTGCAGTTCTCCCAGGCGACCTGGGAGGCGTACGGCGGCACCAGGTTCGCCGCCCGGGCCGACCTGGCGACCAAGTCCCAGCAGATCGTCATCGCGGAGGCGGTCCTGGGCCGGCAGGGCCCGGGGGCGTGGCCGACGTGCTCGGTCCGGGCCGGTCTGACGCCGACCGCGGGCGGTGCCCCGCGGACCACTCCGGCCGTCCCGCGGACCACTCCCCCTGCCCCGCGGACCGCCCCCGCTGCTCCCCGGAGGGCACCCAGCGCCACCCGCCAGGTGCCCGCGCCCGCACCGGCGCACCCCCACCGCGACCGGTCGCGGCCGGCGGCCGGGACGTACACGGTGGTCAGCGGTGACAGCCTGTCGGGCATCGCGCTGCGCCTGTCGGTCGACGGAGGCTGGCAGTCGCTGTACGACGTCAACCGCGAGACCGTCGGCCCACGGCCCGACGTGATCTTCCCCGGGCAGCGCCTCGTCCTCCCCGCGGGCTGAGTGACAGGGGCCGGCCGCCGTCCTCGGACTGCCGGGGCGGCGGCCGGCGTCAGCGCGCCCCGTACACCGGTTGGGGCGCGGCGGCCGCCGTGAGGAGCGCGGTGGCCGCGGCGCCCGCCTCGCGCGGGGTCCAGCGCGCGCCCTTGTCCGTGGCCGGTCCGGGGCGCCAGCCCTCCATCACGGTGATCCGTCCGGCCTCCGCCGCGAACACGCGTCCGGTGACCCGGTCGCAGGCGGCGGAGCCGAGCCAGACCACGAGCGGGGAGACGTTCTCCGGGGCCATGGCGTCGAAGGCGTCCGGCCGGTCGGGGGCGGCCATCTCGGCGGCGAAGGTGTCCTCGGTCATACGGGTCCTGGCGGCCGGGGCGACGGCGTTGACCTGGACGCCGTACGGGGCGAGTTCGGCGGCGGCGACCACGGTGAGGCCGAGGATCCCGGCCTTGGCCGCGGAATAGGCGCTCTGGCCGACGCTGCCGAGCAGGCCGGCACCGGAGCTGGTGTTGACCACGCGGGCCGCCGGGGTGCGGCCCGCCTTGGCCTCGGCGCGCCAGTGCCGTGCGGCGTGCCGCAGCGGCAGGAAGTGGCCCCTGAGGTGGACCCGTACGACGGCGTCCCAGTCGTCCTCGCCGAGGTTGACCAGCATCCGGTCGCGCAGGAACCCCGCGTTGTTGACGAGGGTGTCGAGGCGGCCGAAGGCGCCGAGGGCGGCGCCGACCAGCGAGACGGCGCCGTCCGGCGTGGTGATGTCGGCGCCGTGCGCGACCGCCTCGCCGCCGCGGGCCCGGATCTCGTCGGCGACCCGCTGCGCGGGGTCCGCCGAGTGTCCCGCGCCGTCGGGGCCGGTGCCCAGGTCGTTGACGACGACGCGGGCGCCCTCGGCCGCGAAGGCCAGGGCATGCGCGCGCCCCAGGCCGCGGCCCGCGCCGGTGACGGCCACCACCCGGCCCTGGCACAGTCCCGCCATCTCACTCCTCCTCGTGTTCGCGGTCGGCTTCCGGTGCGGCCGGTACGGACGGGTGGCGGGCCGCGTCGAGGAACGCCGGGCGCTCGCCGCCCCCGTGGACCTCCAGGCGCGCGCCGCTGACGTACGCGGCGAGTGGGGAGGCGAGGAAGACGCAGGCGCCGCCCGCCTCGGCGGGTTCGGCCAGGCGGCCCAGCGGAACCGTGCGGGCGACGGCGGCCACCCCGGCGTCGTCGCCGTAGTGCGGCCCGGTGCGTTCGGTGCGGACCATGCCGAGGACGACGGTGTTGACCCGGACGCGCGGGGCCCATTCGACGGCCAGGGATCTGGCGAGGTTCTCCAGGCCCGCCTTGGCCGCGCCGTAGGCCGCGCTGCCCGGGGACGGGCGGGTGCCGCTGACACTGCCGATCATCACCACGGACCCGCCGCCCACGCGCAGCAGGGGGAAGGCGGCCAGGGCAACCGTCAGCGGCGCGGTCAGGTTCAGTTCGACGACGCGGGCGGCGCGCCGGGGACCCGCGTCGGCGAGCAGCCCGTACGGGGTGCCACCCGCGTTGTTGACCAGCGTGTCCAGCCCGCCGTGGTCGGCCCGGACCCGTTCGAAGAGGCGGTGGACCGCGTCCGGGTCGCGGACGTCGGCGGGCAGGAACCGGGCGGCGCGCCCGGCGGCTTCGACGGGGCGCTCCGGCGGGCGCCGCGCGCAGACCACCACCTCGGCTCCGGCGGCGAGCAGGGCGCGGCTGATGCCCGCGCCGACGCCTCGGGTGCCGCCGGTGACGACGGCGACCTGTCCGCTCAGGTCGATGGTGACGGCCATCTGGCACCTCCCGCGCGCGGCCCGGCGCTGCTACCTTCTCCGTACCCGTACGCCTAACAAACGTTTGGTGGAAAGGTAGCTGATCCAGTGATGGGTGTCTCCACCTCCGTCCCCGAACCGGGCGTCGCCGTCGTGACGGTGGACTTCCCGCCGGTCAACGCCCTGCCCGTGCGGGGCTGGTACGACCTGGCCGAAGCGGTGCGCGGCGCGGGCGCCGACCCGCGCACCCGCTGCGTCGTCCTGGCCGCCGCCGGACGCGGCTTCAATGCCGGTGTGGACCTCAAGGAGTTGCGGCGCGACCCGGGGCACACGGCGCTGCTGGGCGCCAACCGCGGCTGCGCCGCCGCCTTCGCGGCCGTCTACGACTGCGAGGTGCCGGTGGTCGCCGCCGTGCAGGGCTTCTGCCTGGGCGGCGGGGTGGGGCTCGCCGGGAACTCGGACGCGATCGTGGCCAGTGACGACGCCACGTTCGGGCTGCCGGAGCTGGACCGGGGGGCGCTCGGCGCGGCCACCCATCTGGCCCGGCTGGTGCCGCAGCATCTGGTGCGCGCGCTGTACTACACCTCGCGCACCGTCAGCGCGGCCGAACTGCACCGGCACGGCTCGGTCTGGGCGGTCGTTCCCCGGGGCGAGCTGCGTGGCGCGGCCGTCGCGCTGGCCCGGGAGATCGCGGCGAAGGACGGCACGCTCCTGCGGCTCGCCAAGGCCGCGCTCAACGGCATCGACACCGTGGACGTACGCCGCAGCTACCGCTACGAGCAGGGCTTCACCTTCGAGGCGGGGCTGGACGGCGTGGCGCGGCGGGTCCGCGACACGTTCGGGGAGGAGCGGGAATGACGGCCTCCGATGGTTCGTGGGACAAGCGGATGACGGCGGATCAGGCCGTCGGCCGGCTGGCGAGCGGGATGACGGTCGGCATCGGCGGCTGGGGCTCCCGGCGCAAGCCGATGGCCCTGGTCAGGGCCCTGCTGCGATCGGACGTGACCGACCTGACCGTCGTCTCATACGGCGGCCCCGACGTCGGGCTGCTGGCCGCCGCGGGGAAGATCCGCAAGCTGGTCACGGCGTTCGCGACGCTGGACTCGATCGCTCTGGAGCCGTGGTTCCGGGCGGCGCGGCAGCGCGGCGGCCTGGAGCTGATGGAGCTGGACGAGGCGATGGTGATGTGGGGGCTGACCGCCGCCGCGCACCGGCTGCCGTTCATGCCGGTGCGGGCCGGGCTCGGTTCGGACGTCATGGCCGTCAACCCCGGGCTGCGTACGGTCACGTCCCCGTACCCGGACCGGGAGGAGCTGGCGGCGGTGCCCGCGCTTCGGCTGGACGCGGCGCTGGTGCACCTCAACCGGGCGGACGCGCGCGGCAACGGCCAGTACCTGGGGCCCGATCCGTACTTCGACGACCTGTTCTGCGAGGCGGCGGCGGAGGCGTACGTGTCGTGTGAGCGCATCGTGCCCACCGCCGATTTCGCCGCGGCGGGCGGCCCGCAGACGCTGCTGGTCAGGCGGCACGTGGTGACCGGGGTGATCGAGACGCCGCACGGCGCGCACTTCACCTCGTGCGCCCCCGACTACGGGCGCGACGAGGCGTTCCAGCGGGCGTACGTCCGGGCCGCCGCCGATCCGGCCGCCTGGCGGGAGTTCACCGGCCGCTTCCTGGCCGGGGACGAGCGGGGGTACCAGGCCGCGGTGGCGGCGTTCACCGAGGAGGGGGCATGACGGCGACCCGGGCGGAGTGCTGTGTGGTGGCCTGCGCGGAGGCCTGGCGCGGCGCCGGGGAGATCCTGGCGAGCCCGATGGGCACGGTGCCCGGCATCGCGGCGCGCCTGGCGCGGCTGACCTTCTCCCCTGGTCTGCTGCTCACCGACGGGGAGGCGACGCTGGTCGACGCGGCGGGCGAGGCCGAGGGCTGGCTGCCGTACCGGTGGCATCTGTCGCTGGTGACCGGCGGCAGGCGGCACGTGATGATGGGCGCCGCCCAGCTCGACCGGTACGGCAACCAGAACATCTCCTGCATCGGGGATTGGAAGCGGCCCGTGCGGCAGCTTCTGGGGGTGCGCGGCGCGCCGGTCAACACCCTCAACCACCCGACCAGTTACTGGATTCCGCGGCACAGTCCCCGGGTGTTCGTCCCCCGCGTGGACATGGTCTGCGGGGTGGGGTACGACCGGGCGGCGGCGGCCGGGCCGTCCGCGACCCGGTTCCACCGCATCGCGCGCGTGGTCACCGATCTGGCGGTGCTGGACTTCGAGTCTCCGGACCGCACCATGCGGGTGCGGTCCCTGCATCCGGGGGTGACGGCCGGTCAGGTGCGGGCGGCGACGGGGTTCGAGTTGCGGATACCGGAGCCGGTGCCGGTCACCCGTGAGCCGACCGCCCACGAGCTGCGGCTGATCCGGGAGGTGCTCGATCCGGAGGGGCTGCGCGAGCGGGAGGGGCTGAGCTGATGGAGACGGCACTGACCCGGCTGGTGGGCGTGGCGCACCCGATCGTGCAGACCGGCATGGGCTGGGTGGCCGGGCCCCGGCTGGTGTCGGCCGTCGCGAACGCCGGGGGCCTGGGCATCCTCGCCTCCGCGACCATGACCCTGGACGGGCTGCGGGCGGCGGTACGGGAGGTGGGATCCCGTACCGGCGCGCCGTTCGGCGTGAACCTGCGGGCCGACGCTCCCGACGCGGCCGACCGGGTCCGCGTCATCGTCGAGGAGAACGTGCGGGTCGCCTCGTTCGCGCTGGCGCCCTCCCGCGAGCTGATCACCCGGCTCAAGGACGCGGGCGTGGTCGTCATCCCCACGGTCGGCGCGCGGCGACACGCCGAGAAGGTCGCGGCCTGGGGCGCGGACGCGGTGGTGGTGCAGGGCGGCGAGGGCGGCGGGCACACCGGTCAGGTCGCCACGACCGTGCTGCTGCCGGAGGTCGTGGACGCCGTCGGCATCCCGGTCGTGGCCGCCGGGGGCTTCTGCGACGGCCGGGGGCTGGTGGCGGCGCTGGCGTACGGAGCCGCGGGGATCGCCATGGGCACGCGTTTCCTGCTGACGCAGGACAGCACCGTCCCGGACACCGTCAAGGCCCGCTATCTGGCGGCGTCCGCCGCCGACGCCGCCGTCACCACCCGCGTCGACGGCATGCCGCACCGGATGCTGCGCGGGGAACTGGTCCGGGCGCTGGAGCGGTCCGGGCGCGCCGCCGCGCTCGTGCGCGCGGCGCGACACGCCGCGTCCTTCCGGCGGCTGTCCGGGGTGGGCTGGCCACGGCTGCTGCGCGACGGGCTGGCGCTCAAGCGCCACAAGGAACTGACCTGGAGCCAGGTGCTGCTGGCGGCCAACACGCCGATGCTGCTGAAGGCGTCGATGGTGGACGGTAGGACCGATCTGGGGGTGATGGCGTCGGGCCAGGTGGTGGGCCGGATCGATGATCTGCCGTCGTGTGCGGAGCTGGTGGGGCGGGTGATGGACGAGGCCTACGAGGTCCTGGCCGCGCTGCCCGCCCTGTAGCCCCTGGCCCCGGACGTACGCGGCGCGGGAAGACCTCAGAGCCGTTCGACGATCGTCACGTTCGCCTGGCCGCCGCCCTCGCACATCGTCTGCAGGCCGAACCGCCCGCCGGTGCGCTCCAGTTCGTGCAGCAGGGTGGTCATCAGCTTCGCGCCGGTCGCCCCCAGCGGATGGCCGAGCGCGATGGCGCCGCCGTTGGCGTTGACCCGTTCGGGGTCGGCGCCGGTCTCCTTCAGCCAGGCCAGCACGACCGGCGCGAACGCCTCGTTGATCTCGATCAGGTCGATCTCGTCGATGGCCATCCCCGTCTTCCGCAGGGCGTGCGCGGTGGCGGGGATCGGCGCGGTCAGCATCCGGATCGGGTCCTCGCCGCACACCGACAGATGGTGGACGCGGGCGCGCGGGGTCAGCCCGTGTTCGCGCACGGCCCGTTCGGAGGCGACGAGCAGCGCGGCGGCGCCGTCGGAGACCTGGGAGGAGAGCGCGGCGGTGATCCGGCCGCCGTCGAGCACGGGGCGCAGGGCGGCCATCTTCTCCAGTGAGGTGTCGCGGCGCGGTCCCTCGTCCACGGTCACCTCCCCGTAGGGCACCAGCTCACGGTCGAAGCGGCCTTCGTCAAGGGCCCGGACGGCGCGCCGGTGGGAGCGGAGGGCGAACTCCTCCATCGCCTCGCGCGTGATCTGCCACTGCTCGGCGATGAGTTCGGCGCCGTGGAACTGACTGACCGGCTGGTCCCCGTACCGGGCGCGCCAGCCCGGCGACCCGGCGAAGGGACCCTGGTCGAGCCCCAGTGGCACGGCGGCCTGGCGGCTGGCGTAGGCGATCGGCACCTGCGACATGTTCTGCACGCCGCCCGCGACCACCAGGTCCTGGGTGCCGGAGAGCACGGCCTGCGCCGCGAAGTGCAGCGCCTGCTGGGAGGAGCCGCACTGCCGGTCGACGGTGACGCCGGGGACCTCCTGCGGCAGCCCGGCGGCCAGCCAGCAGGTGCGCGCGATGTCCCCGGCCTGCGGGCCGACGGTGTCCAGGCAGCCGAAGACGACGTCCTCGACGGCGGCCGGGTCGGCGCCCGAGCGCTCCATCAGGGCGCGCAGCACATGGGCGCCGAGGTCGGCCGGATGGACGGCGGCGAGCCCGCCGCCGCGCTTGCCGACCGGAGTGCGTACCGCTTCGACGATGTATGCCTCGGCCATGGCTGCCGCTCCTCCGTCACTCTCGCGTCACTCACGCCATGTGCGTGATGTGCGCTGTTCACGTCAATCGCGTCACTCGCGCAGGGCGATGCCGTCCAGCACCATCGACAGGTACTGGCGGGCGATCTCCTCGGGGCTGTGCTGTCCGCCCGGCCGGTACCAGGAGGCGGCGACCCATACGGTGTCGCGCACGAAGCGGTACGTCAGCCGGATGTCGAGGTCGGCGCGGAAGGCCCCGTCCGCCACGCCGCGCTCCAGGGTGCCCAGCCACGCCCGCTCGAACTTCTCCTGGGAGGCGGTGAGGTAGCCGAACCGGGGCTGGGCGGCCAGGTGCCGGGACTCCTTCTGGTAGATCGCCACCGCCGCGCGGTGCCGGTCGATCTCCCGGAAGGACTCGGTGACGAGGGCCTCGATGGTCTCCCGGGGGCCGAGACCGGCGGCGAGGACCGCGTCGTAGCCGGCCCACAGCTCGTCCAGGAAAGTGGAGAGGATCTCGTCGATCATCGACTCCTTGGAGTCGAAGTGGTAGTAGAGGCTGCCGGCGAGCATGCCCGCCTCGTCCGCGATCCGGCGGACGGTGGTGGCGTTGTAGCCGTGCGCGGCGAAGACCTCGGCGGCGGTCGACAGCAGTTCGCGGCGGCGCTCGGGGGAGGCGCTCACGGTCGTCTTCTTGCTGGTGTGGCTGGTGTTCGGCACATGGCCATTGTCGCCCCACGCCCCGCTCCCCCTCAGGCCCGCTGGGCGCTGACGGAGACCGTCTCGCCGGTCATGTACGAGGAGTAGTCGCTGGCGAGGAACACGATGACGTTGGCGACCTCCCAGGGTTCGGCGGCGCGGCCGAACGCCTCGCGGCGGGTGAGTTCCGCCAGCAGCTCGGGGGTGGTGACCTTGGCCAGGTGCGGGTGCGCGGCCAGGGTCGGGGCGACCGCGTTGACCCGTACTCCGTAGCCGGCGGCCTCGACGGCGGCGCAGCGGGTGAGGGCCATGACCCCGGCCTTGGCCGCCGCGTAGTGCGCCTGCCCGGCCTGCGCGCGCCAGCCGACGACCGAGGCGTTGTTGACGACGACCCCGCCGGAGCCGGTGGCCCGCATCCGGCGCAGCGCGGCACGGGTGCAGCGGAAGGTGCCGTTCAGCGTGACGTCGACGACCTCGTGCCACTGGCTGTCGGTCATGTCGGCGAGTTCGGCGGTGCCGCCGAGACCGGCGTTGTTGATCACGGCGTCCAGGCGGCCGTGCCGCCGCTCGGCGAGGTCGTACAGCGCGCGGATCTGCGGTTCGTCGCGCACGTCGCAGGGCAGACCGGCGACGCGGGCGCCGCCGAACTCGGCGGCGAGCGACGCGACGACCGCCTCCAGGCGGCGGGCGTGCGCGTCGCCGAGGACGACGGCCGCGCCTTCCTCCAGGAACCTGCGGGCGGTCGCTCCGCCGATCCCCGCGCCCGCCGCGGCGGTGACGACGGCGGTTCGGCCGGTGAGCAGCCCGTGCCCCGGGACGTACTGCGCCTTGTTGTCCGTCACACCGGAACGGTAACCTACCAAACACTTGTTAGGGAAGGTTGGTGGTGGCCGGATGGACCTCGAACTCTCCCCGGAGGACGCCGCGTTCCGTGCCGAGGCCCGGGACTGGCTCGCCACTCATGTGCCCGCCGGGCGGCTGCCCTCGCTGGAGACCGCCGAGGGCTTCGCCGCCCACCGCGCCTGGGAGCGGACCCTGGCGGAGGACCGGTGGTCGGTCGTGTCCTGGCCTGGGGAGTACGGCGGTCGGGACGCCTCCCTGCTGCGCCAGTTGCTCTTCGAAGAGGAGTACTACGCGGCGGGCGCACCGGGCCGGGTCGGCCAGAACGGCATCAGTCTGCTGGCGCCCACCCTGCTGCGGCACGGCACCGCCGAGCAGCGCGCCCGGATCCTGCCGCCGATGGCGAGCGGCGCCGTCGTCTGGGCCCAGGCGTGGTCGGAGCCGGAGGCCGGATCGGATCTCGCCGCGCTGCGCTCCACCGCCCGGCGGGACGCGGGAGGGTGGCGGCTGAACGGCCAGAAGACCTGGTCGTCGCGGGCGGCCTTCGCCGACCGCGCCTTCGGGCTGTTCCGCAGCCACCCCGGCACGGACCGGCCGCACCAGGGGCTGACGTACGCGATGTTCCCGCTCGACGCACCGGGGGTGACGGTGCGTCCGCTCGGCCGTCTCGACGGCAGGCCGGGGTTCGCCGAGATCTTCCTGGACGAGGTGTTCGTACCCGACGAGGACGTGATCGGCGAGCCGGGGCAGGGCTGGCGGGTCGCGATGAGCACGGCGGGCGACGAGCGCGGCCTGACCCTGCGCGCCCCTGGCCGCTTCACGGCGGACGCCCACCGCCTGGCAGCCTTGTGGCGCGAGCACGCGGCGGCTCCGGGCGGAACTCCCGGGAGAGGGGACCCCGGGGGGCGGGACAGCGGGCTGCGCGACCGGGTCGCCGACGTCGTGATCCGCGCCCGCGCCTACCAGTTGTTCGCGTACGCGCGGGCGACCGGCCCGGCGGGCGGCGGCTCGCCGGGCGCCGAGGCGAGCCTGACCAAGGTGTTCTGGTCGGAGCTGGACCTCGCGCTGCACGAGACGGCGCTGGACCTGCTCGGTCCGTACGGCGAGCTGGCCGACACGGCGCCCGACGCCCCCGCGCGCGGCGGCTGGGCGGACGGATACACCTTCGCCCTGGCCGGGCCGATCTACGCGGGCACCAACGAGATCCAGCGGGACATCATCGCCGAGCGGCTGCTGGGCCTGCCGAAGGGGCGCCGCGGATGAGACTCGCGCTGGACGAGGAGCAGACCGCGTTCGGCCGGACGCTGGACCGGATGCTGGGCGGCGCCGACGTGCCGGGCGCGGTACGGGCGTGGGCGGCGGGGGAACGAGGCCCCGGCCGTGCCCTGTGGCGGCGGCTCGCCGACGCCGGGGTGTTCGCGCTGGCCGTCCCCGAGGCGTACGGCGGCGTGGGCCCGCTGCCGGTGGAACTGGCCGTGGCGTACGTGGAACTGGGGCGGCACGCCGTGCCGGGCCCGGTGGTGGAGACCACCGCCGGGGCGGTCCTGCTCGGCGCCCTCACCGAGCGGGGCGGGACGCACACGGCGGAGCCGGCCGGACGGTGGCTGCCGCGGATCGCCTCGGGGCAGGCCATGGTCACGCTCGGCGCCCCGGAGGCCGGTCCGTACGTGCTGGACGCGGACGCCGCCGACGCGGTGTTCGTGGTCTCCGGACAGGACCTGCGGCAGGCCGCCGCCCACGGCCCGCTCCAGCCCTCCCAGGACCCGGCCCGCAGGCTGTTCCGGCCGGTGTTGGACGACCCGGGGCGGATGACCGGCCCCCGGCGCGATCCGGCGGCCGGGCGGGCGGGCGGCCCCGAAGCGGCGCGCCTGCCCGGTCAGGCCACCGGACGGGCGACCGGACCGGCCACCTGCCCCGGGCAGGCAGACGGCCCGCGGCGGCTGAACGGTCCGGCGGTGGCGGCCGCGGCCGCGCGGGCCGCCGACTGGGCGGCCTTCGCCACGGCGGCGCAGGCTCTGGGGGTGGGGCTCGCGCTGCTGGAGCGGACCGTCTCCCACGCCCGGCGGCGCTCCCAGTTCGGGCGGGCGATCGGCTCCTTCCAGGCCGTCAAGCACCGGCTCGCGGACGTGCTGATCGGGCTGGAGTTCGCCCGGCCGCTGCTGTACGGGGCCGCGGTGGCACTCGCGGATGACAGGCCGGACGCGGGTGCCGAGGTCGCCGCCGCCAAGGTCGCGGCGGGCGAGGCCGCGTACGGAGCCGCGCGGGCCGCCCTGCAACTGCACGGCGCCATCGGCTACACGGCCGAAGACGACCTGTCGCTGTGGCTGCGCAAGGCCCGCGCCCTGCGGTCCGCGTGGGGCGATCCGGCCACCTGCCGCGCCCGCTTCCTGGCGCTCCACACCGACCACCACCCCGCGAAACCGGAGGTCGGCGGCGCGTAGCCAAGATCAGCGACCTGGCGGCAACGTGACGTGCGTCACCGACGCACCGCATCCGACGCAGTATCCTGGCAGGCATGCTCCTGCTCGTACGCCGCCGCCACGTGGACTTCGTCCGCGTCACGAGCATGTCCTGTTTGCGCACTGGCTGACCCGCATTCACTCACCTAGCGTTCCTAGCGTTCTCCGGGAACGATCACCTCTCTTCAGCCTTCACCCGGTACCGCGCCCTGCCCTACCCGGGCACTGTTCGCGGTCAGCCCGGCCACCACCGGGCCCGCCGGGTCCTCACCTCGCGGATGTACCCATGTCGCAGCAGCTTCCCGTGATCGACCTCTCCGCCGCCTCCCGCAGCCCCCAGGACCGTGCCCGCCTGCACGCCGAACTCCACTCGGCGGCGCACGACGTCGGCTTCTTCCAACTGACCGGTCACGGCATCACCCCGGCGGAGACCGCCGCGCTCACCGGCGTGATGCGGTCGTTCTTCGCCCTCCCCGAGGCCGACCGTCTCGCGATATCCAACCTCCGGTCCCCGCACTTCCGCGGCTACACGCGGATCGGCGACGAGCACACCGGCGGCAGCCGGGACTGGCGCGACCAGCTCGACATCGGCGCCGAGCGCCCCCCGCGCGTCCCCGGCCCCGACGAGCCCGCCTATCTGTGGCTGGAGGGCCCCAACCAGTGGCCCGCCGCCCTTCCGGAACTGCGCACGACCGCCCTCGCCTGGATCGACCGGCTCAGCGCGGTCGCGGCCCGGCTGCTGCACGAGCTGCTGGCGTCCATCGGCGCGCCCCCGGACTTCTACGACGCGGCGTTCGGCGACGAGCCCCATCTGCACCTGAAGATGGTGCGCTACCCGGGCCGGGCCCCGGACGGTGCCGACCAGGGCGTGGGCGCGCACAAGGACTACGGCTTCCTGACCCTGCTGCTGCAGGACGACATCGGCGGGCTCCAGGTGGAGCGGGCCGACGGCCGCTTCCACGACGTGCCACCGCTGCCGGGCGCGTTCGTGGTCAACCTCGGCGAGCTGCTCGAGGTGGCCACCGACGGCTACCTCAAGGCCACCCACCACCGCGTGGTGAGCCCGCCGGGCGACCGGGAGCGCTTCTCGGTGCCGTTCTTCTACAACCCGAGGCTGGACGCGCGGATCGAACCGCTGCCGTTCCGCTACGCCCAGCAGGCGCCCGGGGCGACGGCCGACCCGGCCAACCCGCTGTTCGCGGAGTACGGCCGCAACGAGCTCAAGGGCTGGCTGCGCGCCCACCCGGGCGTCGCCCGCCGGCACCACGCCGCGCTCTTGGACGCCGTCGGCTGACCACGGCCCGGGGCGGATCCCGGTCATGGGGGGGGATCCAGGTCATGGGGGCGGGACCCCGTCACCAGGAAGCCCACCCCTCGTCCAGCGGCACCCATCGGCGGGGCGGCCCGGCCACCGGCCGGGGATCGGTCAGCCGCAGCCCGGCGCTCGCGCAGGCGTAGGCGAGTTCCGTGGCGCCGTACGGGGCGTCCGGGCCGCTCTGCCAGAAGCGGTACCGCCAGTGCCCCTCGGGCCAGATCCCGCCGATGGACAGACCGAGCTCCGGCGCCAGGCCGATCTCCTCGTGCTCCACGGCGCCGTCGCGGGCCAGATGGCCGAACGTGCCGCCCTTGGCGTTGAAGGTCACGCGGTAGGCGATCGTGCCCGCCGAGATCCGGCGCAGCACCTCGTCGTCGTAGGGCAGACCACTCATCCATTCCGCGATGACGCAGCCGCCGTCCACTCCGGTCACCCCGACGCCGCCTTCCATGTCGAACGGCTCGAAGGCGATCGGGTCCAGTGCCAGGACGGGGCAGGCCCGCGGGTCCGCGCCCAGTCTGCGGATCACCTCGTCCTCGTCGAGGCCCGCGACGAAGAAGGCGCCGCCGAGCGCTTCCGTCAGCACGTCCGCGAAGACCGCGATCAGCCGGTCCGCGTCCTCCTGTACGGCGCGCTCCTCGGGTGTCAGGGGGACGGCCAGATCGGCGACCACCTCGGCCGTGCCGTACTCGGCTGCACGGTGCGGTGGAGATGCCGACCCGTCGTCGAGCCGGTCAGGGTCCGCGCAGGGGATGCCCGCAGACGAGGCGCGCAGGAAGAGCCCCGCGGGGCCGGTCACCATCAGCAGCTCGTCGCCATCGGTCTCCTCGGCCCGTTCGTCCGGCGCCTGGCCACCGTCGCACAACGCCACGGATCTCCCCCTCCGTATTCGCCTGTAACAGGACGGAACCCTGGCAACGCTGTCTGAAGTGATCGTGACAGACGGGTCTGACAACGGCCGGTCGGCCGAACCGCGCCGGCCGTCCCTGGCCTTGATCCGTGGTGGGAGCATGGACCCGGATGACCGACGCCCGCTCCGACGCGGCCCGACGAAGTGTGAGGTGTGTGCGTATGCACCGGACCCGGCCCACTCTGGAGAGCGTGGCGCAGCACGCGGGCGTCTCACGCGCCACCGTGTCCCGCGTGGTCAACGGATCTCCCAAGGTCGCCGACGACAGCCGCCAGGCGGTGCTGCGCGCGATCCAGGAGCTGGGCTACGTCCCGAACCAGGCCGCCCGCAGCCTGGTGACGCAGCGCACCGACTCCTTCGCGCTGGTGCTGCCCGAGGAGCCGGGCCGGGTCTTCTCCGACGACCAGTTCTTCCCCGGCATCGTCCGCGGCGTCAGCCAGGAGCTGGAGGAGGCCGACAAGCAGCTGGTGCTGATGATGGCCCGCTCCGCCGCCAGCCGGAACCGGATCGAGCGGTTCGCCCTGGCCCGGCACGTGGACGGCGTCATGATGGCCTCGATGCACGGCGACGACCCGCTGCCCGCCACGCTGGCCCGCATGGGCATCCCCGTGGTGTGCAACGAACGGCTGCTGGGGGCCGCGTCCCTGCCGTACGTGGGGGTCGACAACGCGGGCGGCGCGCGGGCCGCGGTCCGCCATCTGGTCGCGGCCGGGCGGCGCGGGATAGCCACCGTCGCGGGCCCGCAGGACATGGTCGCCGGGATCGACCGGCTCGCGGGGTACCGGGCGGGGCTGCGGAGCGCCGGCCTGGCGGAGACCGTCGCCGTCGGCGACTTCACCCAGGAGTCCGGCGTGGTGGCGATGGATGAGCTGCTGGCGCGGGCGCCCGCGCTGGACGCCGTGTTCGTCGCCTCCGATCTGATGGCCGTGGGCGTGCTGCACGCGCTGCGGAGGGCGGGGCGGCGGGTGCCCGAGGACGTGGCGGTCGTGGGCTTCGACGACATCGATTCCGTGCGGTACACCGAGCCTCCGCTGACCACGGTCCGGCAGCCCGTCCCGGATCTGGGCCGCCGACTGGCGCGGCAGCTGCTGCGGTTGGCGGCGGGCGAGACGATCGAGCCGTCGGTGGTGCTGCCGACGGAGCTGGTGCTCCGCGAGTCGGCCTGAGCCGGCCCGCGGCTGTCGGGCCGGCTAGCCGGTGTGCCGGGGCAGCAGCCCGCGCAGCTCGCGTTCGAAGTCGTCGTAGCGGGCGCGCAGCCGCGCCCCCGGCCAGTCCGCGGGCAGCAGCCGGGCGGGCAGGACGGGATCGGTGAGCAGATGGCGCAGGATCGCGGCGGCGGCCGTGAACCGCCCGGCCGGTCCGTCCGCCCGGTCCAGGTCGGTCAGCAGCTGCCCGGCCTGCCGCGCCCAACCGTCCAGGTCCCAAAGGCGCGCGGCGAGCCGCACCGGGTCGCCTTCCGGGGCACCGGTGAGCAGCGTGCACTGCTCGCTGACGACGGCGGGCCGCGGGCGGAGCAGGTTGTCGGGCCGCAACCAGGTGCCTTCCCGCAGTTCGGCCAGGCGCAGGTCGGCCATGGCGGAGCGCAGGGCGGTGCGCTCGGCGGCCGGGCGGCGCTCGGAGGTGACCACGGCGATCTCCCAGCCGCCGTGCCAGCGGCGGGTGCGCGGGGACCGCGCGTCGTCCTGCCGGGCCTGGCGGGCCAGCAGCCGTTCGGTGAGCCGGTACATGCCGTCGCGCTGCTCCAGGTCGCCTGCGGCGACCATCCGGGTGAGGGCGACGCGGACGGTGCCCTCGGCGGTGCCGAACAGCGCGCCGACCCGGACCAGGGCGCGTGCGGGCAGCTGCGGCGGGTGGTGGCCCAGCAGGGTGCTCAGCACGACGGAGCGGGCGGTCAGCGGGCGCGGGGCGGGGGCGCCGGTCCGCGTGCCCGTGCTGGTCTGCGGGCTCTTGTCGGTGCCCGTGCCGGATGCGGTGTGGTCCATGGCTGTCCTGAACCCTATCCCTTACAGTTCCTCATCACGCATGATGGAAGTGTAAGACCGTGTCCGTCTCTGCCGTGCCCGCCCGTATCGGAGGTTGCCGCCGTGAGCGCAACGCACGAGGTCCTCAACCAGGCCCCGCCGCTGATCGACTTCAGTACGGCGGACGACGCCGCGCTGCTGGAAGCCCTGCGCCGCGACGGCGGCACCTGGGGCGAGCCCGAGGTGCGGGAGCTGGGCGCGCGCGCCGGCTCCGCCGAGGTGCAGGACTGGGCGCGGATGGCCGAGGAGCATCCGCCGGTGCTGCACACGCACGACCGGTACGGCCACCGCGTCGACGAGGTCGAATACCACCCGGCCTACCACCAGTTGATGACGGTCGCGGTGGAGAGCGGCCAGCACGCGGCGGCGTGGGCCGAGCCGCGCCCCGGCGCGCATCTGGTGCGCGCCGCCAAGTTCTACGCTTTCGCACAGGCCGAGCCGGGACACGGCTGCCCGATCTCGATGACGTACGCCGCGGTGCCCGCGCTGCGCGCGGAGCCGGACCTGGCCGCCGTCTACGAGCCGCTGCTCGGCTCTCGTACGTACGACTTCGGACTGCGCCCGCCGCTGGCCAAGCGCGGGCTGATCGCGGGCATGTCGATGACCGAGAAGCAGGGCGGCTCGGACGTGCGGGCCAACACCACCTCGGCGGTTCCGGCCGGGGACGGGACGTATCTGCTCACCGGGCACAAGTGGTTCACCTCCGCGCCGATGAGCGACGTCTTCCTGACCCTGGCACAGGCGCCCGAGGGGCTGACCTGCTTCCTGGTGCCGCGCGTCCTGCCCGACGGCGGCCGCAACGCGATGCGGCTCCAGCGGCTGAAGAACAAGCTGGGCAACCGCTCGAACGCCTCCTCGGAAGTGGAGTACGAGCAGGCCGTGGCCTGGCGGGTCGGCGAGCCGGGCCGGGGGGTGCGCACCATCGTGGAGATGGTCAACGTCACCCGCCTGGACTGCGTCATCGGCTCGGCGGCGGGCATGCGGGCCGGGCTGCGCCAGGCCCTGCACCACACCGAGCACCGGCGGGCGTTCGGCGCGGAGCTGATCGACCAGCCGCTGATGCGCAACGTGCTGGCCGATCTGGCGGTGGAGTCCGAGGCGGCCACGGCTCTCGCGCTGCGACTCGCGGCGGCACTGGACCGGGCCGAGGCGGGCGACGCGGCGGAGGCGGCGCTGCGCCGGCTGGGGTTGGCGGTGAGCAAGTACTGGGTGTGCAAGCGGGGCAGCGCCCATGCCGCGGAGGCCCTGGAATGCCTGGGCGGCAACGGGTACGTGGAGGATTCGGGCATGCCGCGGCTGTACCGGGAGGCACCGCTGCTGTCGATCTGGGAGGGCTCGGGCAATGTCGCCGCCCTCGACGTCCTGCGCGCGCTCGGCCGTGAACAGCACGCGCTGGAGGCGTTCCTGGCCGAGGTGGACGCCGCGGCCGGCGCCGACACGCGGCTGGACGCGGCCGTGGCGCGGGTGCGCGAGCTGCTGCCGCAGCTGGCCGATCCGCAGCGGGCGCAGCTGCTGGCGCGGCGGCTCGCCGAGCAGATGACGCTCGTTCTGCAGGGCAGTCTGCTGGTGCGGTTCAGCCATCCGGCGGTGGCGGACGCGTTCTGCGCCTCGCGACTGGGCGGGGACTGGGGGCACGCGTTCGGCACGCTGCCGCCCGGCGCCGACACCGGGCCGATCCTGGAGCGGGCCCGGCTCAAGGACGTGCGATGACGGTGCCCGCGTCCGACGCGGATCCGGGCCGTCCGGGCCGTGGCACCGTACCCGCCTCCGTCCGTACGGAACGGCAGGGTCCGGTCACCACGGTCGTGCTGGCCCGCCCCGAGGTGCGCAACGCCGTGGACGGCGCCACCGCCGCCGCACTCGCCGACGCCTTCCGCGCCTTCGAGGCCGACGCGGACGCGCGGGTGGCGGTGCTGTGGGGCGAGGGCGGCACGTTCTGCTCCGGCGCGGATCTGAAGGCCATGGGCACCGAGCGCGGCAACCGGGTGGCGGCGGATGGCGACGGGCCGATGGGGCCGACCCGGCTGCGCCTGACCAAGCCGGTGATCGCGGCGATCAGCGGCCACGCGGTCGCGGGCGGGCTGGAGTTGGCGCTCTGGTGCGACCTGCGGGTCGCCGAGGAGGAGGCGGTGCTGGGCGTCTTCTGCCGCCGGTGGGGCGTGCCGCTGATCGACGGCGGTACGGTGCGGCTCCCCCGGCTGATCGGGATGAGCCGCGCCATGGACCTCGTGCTGACCGGGCGGCCCGTGCCCGCACCCGAGGCGTACGCGATGGGCCTGGTCAACAGGCTCGTACCGGCGGGGACCGCGCGGGCGGAGGCGGAGCGGCTGGCCGCCGAACTCGCCCGCTTCCCGCAGGCGACCCTGCGCGCCGACCGGGCCTCGCTGCTCGACCAGCAGGGGCTGCCGGAGGAACAGGCGATGGCGGCCGAACTGCGCCACGGGCAGGCGGTGCTGGCCGAGGGACTCACCGGCGCCGCGCGCTTCGCGGCCGGGACCGGGCGCCACGGCGCCTTCTTCGAACCGGACGCCTGAGGCGGGCCTCACTGCGACTGCGACGCCGCGCCGCCGGCCACCGGCCGACCCCCACCTGCTCCGTGGCGCGTTCCCTCGTTCAGGCGAATAAGCCGGACCATACGGCTGCGAGCGCTGAGCGCCGTACAAGATCTCCGACGTGAACCGATGGAATCGCGCAGGGCGTGTGGGGGTCGTCGGCGCGGCGCTCGTCGTCGCATCGGCCGGAGCCGCAGCCGTCGCCGACGGAGGCGGCAGGGGGCACGGGCACGACGACGGAGGGCATGGCCCGCGCCGGTGCGCCGTGGCGGCCGCCTGGCCGCGGGGGTCGTGGGCGTGGCTGGGCTCGTGCCCTACGCGCCCGCCCACGCACAAACCCACACCCACGCCGACGCCCACGCCCACACATCCGCCCACGCACAAGCCGACGCACAAGCCGACCCCCACACCGACACCCACCCCTTCCCCGACACCCACCCCTTCTCCGACGCCGAGCCCCACCCCGACCCCCTCCCCCACGCCCAGCCCCACGCCCTCCCCCACGCCGAGCCTGACCCGGCCGCCGACGAGCGCGCCGCCGCGGCCCACGCCCCCTCCCCCCGAGCAGGCGGTCCCCCCGGTGCCGCCGCCCCCGCGGCACACGCCGCGGCGCAGTTCGGATCCGCCTCCGCCCCGCCCCGTCGCGCTTCGGACGTACTACAGGCCCACACACCACAAGAGGCCCGACAGCGGGGGCTCGCTCGTCACCTCCACCCTGCTGCTCACGGCGCCCGCCGTCTTCGCGGCCGCCGTTCTCCGTCCCCGCTCGAGCGCCGCCGGCGGCGGCCGGCGCTCCTGACCTTGGAGGTCACCGTTGTCCGAATGGCTGGTACTGGTCCTCGCGATGGTCGCGGCGTCCGCGGTCGTCCTCATCGTCACGGTGCTCAAGGAGCGCCGGGTGGGCGAGGACTACGACTCCTCGGAGACCCCCGACGTCATCGAGTACATGACGATGATGGTCGGCGTGGTGTACGCCATCGTCCTGGGCCTGGCGATCGCCGGGGTCTGGGAGGCCCGCTCCGCCGCGCAGGACGGCGCCCGGGTCGAGGCCCAAGCGCTGTACGAGATCAGTGAGCGCGCCGCCGTGTATCCCGAGCCGGTCCGCGACAGGATCCGCGCGGACGTCGACGCGTACGTGAACCAGGTGGTCGGCAAGGAATGGCAGGCGATGGCCGACCATGGGGAGCTGACCAAGGACGGGGACGTGCTGCTGCGCAAGGTCCGCCAGGACGTGGCGGAGTACGCGCCGCGCACCGAGGTGGAGGCGCAGACGTACCAGCCGCTGATGGACCAGGTGGCGATCGCGGCCGACGCGCGCGGCGCCCGTGAGCAGAGCGCAGGCTCGACCATGCCGGGGGTGGTGTGGTTCGGCCTGCTCCTCGGCGCGGTGATGACGGTCGGCCTGATCTTCACACTGCAGATCCGCCGGTCGCCCCGTGAGCTGCTGCTGGCCGGCCTGTTCAGCATGCTCATCGCGTTCCTGCTGTTCCTGGTCTGGGACTTCGACGCCCCCTTCGGCCGGTCGGGGGACGATGCGGCCGAGGCGTTCACCGCGCTGTTCCCCAGCTGACCGGCAGGTGCTTGAGTCCGTTCTGGAAGTTGGAGGTGAGCCGCACGGCCGCTCCGGCCCGCCGGAGCCCCGGTAGCCCGCCGAGCACACTCCGCAGCATGGCGCGCATCTGCACCCGGGCCAGATGCGCGCCCATGCAGAAGTGCGGCCCGAAGCCGAAGCTGACGTGGTCGCACGGGGTCCGGGTGATGTCGAACCGGTCGGGGTCGGCGAAGACGGTCTCGTCGCGGTTGGCGGAGGCGTGGTAGACCACGACCTTCTCGCCGCGCCGGATGAGCCGGCCGCCGAGTTCGACGTCGCGGGTGGCGGTGCGCCGCATGTGGATGACCGGTGGCCAGAAGCGCAGCATCTCCTCGACGGCGGAGCCGGTCAGCTCGGGCCGCTCGCGCAGCAGGGAGTACTGCTCGGGATGGTCCAGGAGAGTGAGCAGTCCGCCCGGAATGCCGTTGCGCAGCGTCTCGTTGCCCGCCACGGCGAACAGGAAGAACATGGTCTCGAACTCGTCGCCGGTGAGGCCGCCCTCGCGCATCCGGGCCATCACGCTGCCGGGCCGCGGCCGCTCGGCCAGGGCGTGGGCGTACGCGAACATGTCGCTGAGGGCCTGGCGTGAGCGCGGGTTCATGGGGCGCCCGTCCGGCCGGGTGAGGGTCGCGGGCCGCCGGGCGAGCGCGGCGCGCCCCATCGGCGTGAGCGCCCGGGCGTCGGCGGTGGCGGTTTCCGCGTACTCGGCGTCCTGATAGCCGATCACCCGGCTCGCCCAGTCGAACAGCAGCGGCCGGTCGACATCGGGGACGCCCATGATGTGGGCCAGGGTCCACACCGGCAGGTCAGCGGCGAGTGCCACGAAGTCCGTCCGGCCGTCCGCCGCGACGTCGGCCACCAGCCGCCCGGCGCGCTCCTCGATGACGCTCTCCAGCTCGCGTATCGCGCGCGGGGTGAGGGCGGCCGCCACGATGCGCCGCAACCGCGCGTGCCCGGGAGGATCCTGGTTGAGCGTCATCGCCCGGACGAACTCCAGGTCGGACGCGGTGTCCGGATCGCGGATCTGGGTGGCGCCCAGGTGCGAGGAGAACACCTCCGGTGTGCGCAGGACGTGCTTGACGTCCGCGTGCCGGAAGACCGCCCAGTAGCCGGAACCGGCGGGCCACGGCCCGACGGCGGGCTCGGCGATCCGGCAGACGGGGTCCGTGGCGCGCAGTTCGCGGAACAGGTCGTACGGCACGCCGGAGGTGTAGGTCCCGGGTTCGAACACCGCCACAGGGCCGGTGTCGCGCGCGCTCATCGCACCGCCCCTACCCGACCACGGAGATCGCCTGGACGGGGCACGCCCGGGCGGCGTCGACCGTCACCTTCATCGTCATCGTCCTTCCTCGGCAAGAGGGTTGACGTGCTCAGGCTACGGCCGGGCAGGCGGGCCCACCACAGCGTTCCGGCCGGATCGGATCAGCTCACCGCGACCCGCAGCACGCGGCGCAGCGGGTCCTCCGGCAGCCCGCCGTGCCGCTTCCATTCGCGCGGATAGCCGACGGAGACCTCCTGGAAGCGGACGCCGTCCTCCACGGTGGTCCGGGGAATGTGCAGATGGCCGTAGACGACGGTCTCGGCGCGGTAGCGCAGATGCCAGTCGGCGGTGAGTTCGGTGCCGCACCACAGGGCGAAGTCGGGGAACCGGAGGATGCGGGTGGGCAGCCGGGTCAGCGGCCAGTGGTTGATGAGGACGGTCGGCAGCTCCGGGTCGCGGGCGGCCAGCCGGGCCTCGGTCTCGGCGACCCGGGCCCGGCACCAGGCGTCGAGGGTGGGATAGGGGTCGGGGTGGAGGAGGTGCTCGTCGGTGCAGACCACACCGGCCTCGTTCGCGTGGGCCAGCGCCGCCGCCTTGGTGTGGATGCCGTCGAGGCGGAAGGTGTAGTCGTACAGCAGGAACAGCGGTGCGATGGTCAGCGGGCCGCCGTTGCCCTCCCAGACCGGGTAGGGGTCCTCGGGGGTGACGATCCCCTTGGCGCGGCACATCTCGACCAGGTGCTGGTAGCGGGCGACGCCGCGCAGTTGCAGCGGGTCCTTGGGGTGGGTCCACAGCTCATGGTTGCCGGGTGACCAGATGACCTTGGCGAACCGTTCGCTGAGCAGGCCCAGGGCCCATTCGACGTCGCTGTACAGTTCGCCGACGTCCCCGGCGACGATCAGCCAGTCGTCGTCGGAGCCCGGCCGCAGCCGTTCCACGATCGCCCGGTTCTCTTCGTAGGCCACATGCAGGTCACTGATGGCGAGAAGCTCGCCCCGGTGCGTGCCGCCCATGGTTTCTCCTGTCGTACGGTCGGTGCCGGTCGGGTGGTGGACGCGTCCGGCTCGCGGACCCCGGCACGGTGCGGCACCGTGGGAGGAGCAAGCGCCACCGGACCCTCGCACGGAACGGGAAAGCCGCCATGTCCCACCACACCTATCGGGTGACCGAGATCGTCGGCACCTCTCACCACGGTCTCGACGACGCCATCCGCAACGGCATCGGCCGTGCCACGCAGACGCTGCGCCATCTGGACTGGTTCGAGGTCACCGAGATCCGCGGCCAGATCCTGGACGGCAAGCCCGAGCACTACCAGGTGGGACTGAAGGTCGGATTCCGCTTGGAGGACGTCGAGGAGGGTGCCGGCGCCGCCGACGCCTGACGAGTACGGCTCAGCCGCTGATGAGTACGGCTCAGCCGCCGCCCCCGCCTCGGGCCACATCTGTCCCGTCTCCCCCGTCTCCCCGTGCTGTGCGCCTGCGCGCCGTCCGGCGCGCCGTAGCGCCTGAACAGCAGCGTACGCGAGAGTGATCGCTCCTTTCGAGCGATCTTCACCGGCGGGGCAGGTCCCGGACGGGTCCGTCCCAGTCCACGCGGTAGCCGGTGAGCCAGTCGTCGGCGCCCGCGCCGCCCCGGTCCAGGCGGCGCGGCAGCAGCGTGTCACGCAGTACGCGCCCCACGGGCCCCGGGGTCGTGCGGCGGGCCGTCGCCGCGCCGGCGGCCGCCACGCGCTCCACCCGCGCGCGGCGCAGCCGTTCGTACGCCGCGAAGGCCCGGCGCGCGGGCAGGTCGCGCAGACAGGTCGCCAGGACCACGGCGTCCTCCATGGCCATGGAGGCGCCTTGGGCGGTGCCGGGGGCGGGCCCGTGCGCGGCGTCGCCGATGAGCACCATGGCGTCGCCGGACCAGGTGGGGGTGGCCGCCAGGTCGTAGGCGTTGCCGGCGACCACGCCGTCATCGGCGGCGCGCACGATGCCGGCGGCGGTGCCGTCGCCCGCGAAGTACCCGGCGACCCGTCCGCGCCACTGCTCCGGGGTGGCGGCGGACCCGGTTCCGGGAAGGGAGCCGCTCCTGGGAAGTTCGGGGCCGGGGACGTCGGCGAACCACCAGACCTCGCCGTCCGGGGCGACCGTGCAGCCGAAGAACGCCTGCCTGCCGTAGACCATCGTGTACGCGCCCGGTTCCGGACGGGACGGCTCCGGCAGGGCGGCGAGGTCCCGGGTGTAGCCGCAGACGGTGTTCCGGCCGGTGTACCGGGGCCGGGGCGCCGCCGCGTCGATGAACTTCCGGGTGACCGAGTGGATGCCGTCGGCGCCGATGAGCACATCCGCCTGGGCCCGCCCGCCGTCGGCGAAGGAGGCCACGATCCGGCCGTCCGGGGTGATGTGGGCCGCGACGAACCGCTTGCCGTACTCGATGCGCACCCCGCGCCGCGCCGCCTCCTCGCGCAACGCCCGGTCGAGGGTGGCGCGCCGGAGCGTGCGCGCGCCGAGGGCGCCGTCCCCGCCGCCCGCGACCGGCCGTGAGCCCAGGGGCTTGCCGGCGCTGCCGACGAAGTGGACCCGTTCGGCGGGGAAGGACCGGGCGACCACCTCGCGGTGGGCGCCGACGGCACGCAGCGCCTCCAGGCCGTTGGCGAAGAGCACGAGGAACGCGCCCGTGTCGGCGGCTCCGAGCGGACGGGACTCGTAGACGGTCGCGCGGATCCCGGCCTTCCGCAGGGCGATGGCGGCCACCACTCCTGCGATACCGCCGCCGATGATCACGGTGTCGGGCATGCTGCTCCAAGCGGTCTGTTCCCGGTGGGGGGGGACGGGTACGGGTGCCGGAACAACGCTGTCAAGACCGGCGCGGTGCCGTCCATACCGCGTCGAGGAGGCCGGTTCGGGGCGGTTCGGGGGCGGTTCAGGGCTTGGGGGGCTCGATGTACACGATGACCTGCTGGTGGCGGAGGATCTGGCCGCGCCAGACGTAGCCGTGCCGGACGGTCTCGGCGATCCAGCCGACCGGCCGCCCGTCATCCGCGGGCCGGGACCCGACGACCTCGTGCCGCGCCGGGTCGACGGCCCCTTCGTCCCGCAGGTCGGCGACGTCGCAGGCGGCGAAGATCCGCGTAAGCCGCTGGTCGAGCCAGCGCAGCGCCGCCGCGGCCTGCTCGGCGTCGGCGGGCTCTCCCTCCTTGGTGAGGTCGGCCAACCGGTCGGCGAGTTGCAGGAGTTCGGGGACGACGGGGTGGAGGTGCCGCGCCTCGGCACGCAAGGCACGCTGTTCGGCGCGGAGTTCGGCGGCCTCGGCGCGCAACAGGGCGTTCTCCTGGCGCAGTCGCGCGATCTGATGTCCGGCCAGTGGGTTCCATGCCATCGTCGTCTCCCCCCTTGGCGATCTCCCGTCCGGATCGCCGGCGCCGGCGATTCGATCCGCAGCGGGTATGCGCGGGCACCCTCTGAACGGGGCCGCGGTGGGGATGTCCCAGTGTGCCGCCCGGCCACGGGCGCGTACAGCACATCGCCGTATTCCGTGGTCCGTAGGTGTGTCCGTAGGCAGGTGTGTCCACAGGTGGGTCCGTTCTGCCCGCGGCGGCGCGCCGTGCTCGCGCCCGCGCCCGCGCGCGGGTCGCGGGGCGAGGCGGCCGCCGGATCCGGTGCGGCGGCCGGGGCTACTTCAGCAGCCGCGACATCCTGCGGTCGGCCAGCGGCTTCCCGCCGGTCTGGCAGGTCGGGCAGTACTGGAGCGAGGAGTCGCGGTAGGACACCTCCCGGATCGTGTCGCCGCACACCGGGCAGGGCTCCCCGGTGCGTCCGTGCACCCGCAGGCCGGTCTTCTTCTCCGCCTTCAGCTCCCCTGCCGCGAGCCCGCGGGAGCGTTCCACCGCGTCGCGCAGGGTGCCGCGCAGCGCCTCGTACACCACGGCGGTCTCGTGTTCCGTCAGGTCCGCGGCGAGGCGGAACGGCGACATGCGGGCGGCGTGCAGGATCTCGTCGGAGTAGGCGTTGCCGATCCCGGCGATGACGGACTGGTCGCGCAGCACGCCCTTGATCTGGTGCCGCCTGCCGCGCAGCAGCGCTGCGAACGCCTCCTGGGTGAACGCCTCGGCCAGCGGGTCCGGGCCCAGCCGGGCGATGCCCGGCACCGCCTGGGGGTCGTCGACGACGTACACGGCAAGGGCCTTCTTGGTGCCCGCCTCGGTGAGGTCGAAGCCGGTGCCCGGCGGTGCGGTGAACAGCAGGCGCAGCGCCAGCGGCCCCTTGCCGGGCCGGGGCGGGTCCGCCGGGAGGCCCTCCTGCCAGCGCAGCCAGCCGGCCCGGGCCAGATGGACGATCAGATGCGGCCCGCCGGTGGCGAGGTCCAGGAACTTGCCGTGCCGGGTCGCGGCGGTGACCGTGCGGCCTTCCAGCGCGGTCAGCGGCGGATCGTAGGTCTTGAGCACGCTGACCGTGACGGGGTGCACACGGGCGATCTCCCGGCCGACGGCGTGTCCGGCCAGGAATCCGGCGAGGGCCTCGACCTCGGGCAGCTCCGGCATGGCACCAGTGTGCCGCAGCGCGGCGGGGCGGCAACCGCGCGCCGCGCCCGGCGATCGCGCCCGGCGGCGGGCCGCCGGTGGACCGTCCCGCGCGGCGGCTTCCCCCGCGCCCGGTGCTGCTTCATCATGTTCCGCCGTCAGCAGTCGGCGTCGGCGGAGAGGACACACCACCATGGCCAGGCTCCGGATGGGCGAGGGCGTACTGCGCCGCAAACCGATCGAACACATCGAGGAGCCGGAGGGCGCCGAGAGCGAGCGGCTGACCCGGGTGCTGGGGCTGTGGCAGCTCACCGCAATCGGCGTCGGCGGCATCATCGGCGCCGGGATCTTCACCCTGGCGGGCACCGTGGCGAACGGCACGGCGGGGCCCGCGGTGCTGATCTCGTTCCTCATCGCGGGGGTGGCGAGCGCGGCGGCGGCGTTCAGCTACGCGGAGTTCGCCGGGCTCATCCCGAAGGCGGGGTCGGCGTACACCTACGGCTACGCGGTGCTCGGCGAGTTCGCGGGCTGGTTCATCGGATGGGACCTGCTGCTGGAGTACACCGCGATCGTCGCGGTCGTGGCCATCGGCATCTCCGGCTACTTCTCCTTCCTGGTGGAGGAGATGGGGGCGGATCTGCCCGACTGGATGCTGGGCGCGCCGGGCACCGGCGAGGGGCACAAGGTGGACCTGTTCGCCGTCGTCCTGTGCCTGTTCGTGGCGTACCTGCTCAATCTCGGCATCAAGAACGCGGCCCGGTTCGAGATGGTGGTCGTGGTCCTGAAGGTCGCGGTCGTGCTGCTGGTGATCGTGGTGGGCTTCTTCCACGTCGAGACCGGGCACTACTCGCCGTTCTTCCCGTACGGGGTGGGCGGCGCGTTCACCGGCGCGGCCACGGTCTTCTTCGCCGTCTTCGGGTACGACGCGATGAGCACGGCCGCCGAGGAGTCCAAGGACGCGCAGAAGCACATGCCGAGGGCGATCCTGTACTCGCTGGCCGTCTCGATGGTGCTGTACGTCCTGGCCTGCCTGGTGCTGACCGGGATGCAGGACTACAAAGAGATCGACAAGGAGAGCGGGTTCTCCAGCGCCTTCAAGGCGGCGGGGCTGAGCGGCATCGCCGACGTGATCGCGGTCGGCGCGATCATCGGCATCCTCACCGTCATGTTCACGTTCATGCTGGGAGTGACCCGTGTGTGGTTCTCCATGGCCCGCGACGGACTGCTGCCGCACTGGTTCGCCAAGACCCACCCGACGCGGCATGTGCCGACCCGGGTGACCTGGATCGTGGGGGTCGGATCGGCGGCCATCGCCGGGTTCGTGAAGATCGGCGAGGCGGCGGAGCTGACGAACATCGGCATTCTGCTGGCGTTCGCGGTCGTCTGCGTCTCGGTGATCGCACTGCGGTACCGGCGGCCCGATCTGCCGCGCGAGTTCCTGTGCCCGTGGATGCCGTTCGTGCCGCTGGTCGGGGTCGGCGCGTCGATCTGGCTGACGACGTATCTGGCGTGGGAGACCTGGGTGCGGTTCGCGGTGTGGTTCGCCATCGGCATGGTCGTGTACTTCGGCTACGGCTACCGCCGCTCGGAGCTGGCCAGGGCGGAGCGCGCGGCGAGGGCGGCGGACAAGTAGGGCGCGGTACGGCTCGCCGTCGACCGGGCCACCTCGGCGGGCGTGCCGGCGGCGACGATCCTGCCTCCTTCGGCGCCCCCGCCGGGACCGAGGTCGATGACCCGGTCGGCGCCGGCCACCACGTCCATGTCGTGCTCGACGACCACCACCGAATGGCCCGCGTCGACCAGCCCGTGCAGCTGCCGCAGCAGCAGTTCGGTGTCGGCCGGGTGCAGTCCGGTGGTGGGCTCGTCCAGCAGGTAGACGGTGTGGCCGCGGCGGGTGCGCTGGAGCTCGGTGGCGAGCTTGATGCGCTGCGCCTCGCCGCCGGACAGCTCTGTGGCGGGCTGGCCGAGCCGCAGATAGCCCAGGCCGACGTCCCGCAGGGCGCGCAGGGCCCGCACGGCGGCGGGTACGTCGGCCAGGAACCCGGCCGCGGTGTCCACGGTCATGTCCAGGACGTCGGCGATGGTCACGCCCCGGTAGGTGACCGACAGCGTCTCCGGGTTGTAGCGGGCGCCGTGGCAGTCGGCGCAAGGGGCGTAAGTGCCGGGGAGGAACAGCAGCTCGACGGCGGTGAACCCCTCGCCCTGGCAGGTCTCGCAGCGGCCCCCGGCGACGTTGAAGGAGAACCGCCCGGCGGTGTGGCCGCGGGCGCGGGCCTCGTCGGTGGCCGCGAACACCTTGCGTACGGCGTCGAACAGGCCGGTGTACGTGGCGAGGTTGGAGCGGGGGGTGCGGCCGATCGGCTTCTGGTCGACCTGGACGAGCCGGTTTACGGCCGCCAGCCCCTCCGCCGCGGTGAGATACGCGCCGTACGCGCTGCGCCCGGCCCCTGCCTCGTCCGCGGCGGTCTCCTCCGCGCCGAGACCCAGGTGGTCGGCGAGGACGCCGGCCAGTACCTGCGAGACGAGCGTGGACTTGCCGGACCCGGAGACTCCGGTGACGGCGGTGAACACCCCGAGCGGCAGCTCGGCGTCCAGGTCGCGCAGGTTGTGCCGGGTGATGCCGCGCAGCCGCAGCCATCCGGCGGGGGTGCGCGGCGCACGGGGCGCGGGCCGGGCGCCGTCGGGGAAGAGGTACGGGCGGGTGGCCGAGGCCGCGACGGACTCCAGGCCGGACACCGGGCCGCTGTAGAGCACCTGGCCGCCGCGTTCACCGGCCGCCGGGCCGACGTCGACGATCCAGTCCGCCCGGCGGACCAGCTCCATGTGGTGCTCCACCACGAACAGCGAGTTCCCCGCCGCCTTGAGCCGGTCCAGCACGGTCAGCAGCGCGGCGCTGTCGGCCGGGTGCAGTCCGGCCGACGGCTCGTCGAGGACGTACACCACTCCGAAGAGCCCGGAGCGCAGCTGGGTGGCGAGCCGCAGCCGCTGGAGTTCGCCCGCCGACAGGGTGGGGGTCGGCCGGTCGACGGACAGGTAGCCCAGGCCGAGTTCGGTGAGCACCTCGATCCGCGCGGTCAGGTCGCGGGCGAGAGTCGCGGCGGTCTCGTCGGCCCCGTCCGCCGCGGGTCCCAGCACGTCGGCGAGGGCCGTCAGCGGGAGCGCGGCCAGCGCCGCGATGTCCTGCCCGGCGAAGGTGACGGCGAGCGCCTCGGGGCGCAGCCGCCGCCCGTGGCAGTCGGGGCACGCAGTGCTGACCAGGAAGCGTTCGGCGCGGGTGCGGAGGGTCTGGCTCTTGGAGTCGGCGAAGGTGTGCAGCACATAGCGCCGGGCGCTGGTGTACGTGCCCTTGTAGGGGCGCTGGATGCGGTGGGCCTCGCGTTCGGGGTGGACGGTGACGACGGGCTGGTCGTCGGTGAACAGGATCCAGTCGCGTGCCTCGCGCGGCAGTTCGCACCAGGGCCGGTCGATGTCGTGGCCGAGTGCGGCGAGGATGTCCCGCAGGTTCTTGCCCTGCCAGGCGCCGGGCCAGGCGGCGATGGCGCCCTGGCGGATGCTCAGCGACGGATCGGGGACCAGCGACTCCTCGGTCACCTGGTGGATCCTGCCGAGGCCATGACACGCGGGACAGGCCCCGGTGGCGGTATTCGGCGAGAACGCGTCGGAGTCCAGCCGCGCCGCACCCGCCGGGTAGGTGCCCGCGCGGGAGAAGAGCATGCGCAGGGAGTTGGACAGCGTGGTGACCGTGCCGACGGAGGACCGCGACGTGGGCGCGGAGCGGCGCTGTTCCAGCGCCACGGCGGGCGGCAGCCCGCTGACCTCGTCGACCTTGGGCGCGCCCGCCTGGTGGATCAGCCGGCGGGCGTAGGGCGCTACGGACTCCAGGTAGCGGCGCTGGGCCTCGGCGTAGAGGGTGCCGAAGGCGAGCGACGACTTCCCGGAACCGGACACTCCGGTGAACACCACGAGGGCGTCGCGCGGGATGTCCACGTCGACGCCCCGGAGGTTGTGGACACGGGCGCCGCGGACACGTACGAACGGGTCATGCGGTGGCATTCAGGTGATCTTAGGCGATGCGGGTACCCTGCGCCGTGGCGGTATGTCCGGCTGTGCTCAACTAATCCCTTTTTCGCGAGTTGCCATGAGTTTCCCAGGAGGAGACCCGATGACCGATGAGCACGTCCTGACCTGGGAGATCACCGGCACCGGCGGCTACGAGACGGCGTGGGTCACCCTGTCGGGGACGGGGCTGCGGGCCCGGGGCCGGGTGATGGCGCTGCGCCCGCGTCCGTACTGGATGACGTACGAGCTGGAGACGGGCCAGGGCTATGTGACCCGGCGGCTCCGGGTCACCTCCGAGACCGTCGCCGGGACGCACCGGCTGGACCTGCGGCGTGACGGCGGTGAGTGGACGGCGGACGGGAAGCCGCTCCCGGAACTGGACAGCGCGCTCGACTGCGATCTGGGCATGTCGCCGCTGACGAACACGATGCCGGCGCTCCGCCATCAGCTGCACACCGGGCCGGGCGAGCGGGAGTTCCTGATGGCGTGGGTGTCGGTGCCCGACCTGACGGTGCGGCCCGCCCGGCAGGCCTACACCCACGTCGGCCCGACCGGACGCGGCAGCCGGGTCCGCTTCACCTCCGGGGACTTCGCCGAGGACATCGAGTTCAGCCGGGAGGGGCTGGTGCTGACGTATCCGGGGATCGGGCATCTGCTGCGGACCGACTAGCCGTGTGGTCCCGGCGGGCCGGTGACGCGGGCGCGGCCGCCACGAGGGACGCGGTGAACGGGTGCCGGGGCCGGGTCAGTACCTGGGCGGCTGTGCCTTGTTCGACGATCTCCCCCGCGTCGAGCACCGCGATCCGGCTCGCCTGCGCGGCCGTGTCCAGATCGTGGGTGATGAGCACGAGCGCCATGTCCCGGCGGTCCCGCAGCAGCGCGGCCAGGAGGTCGAGGACGCCGCGGCGGGTGACCATGTCGAGGCCGGAGGTGATCTCGTCGCAGACCAGCACCCGGGGCCCGGCCACCAGGGCGCGGGCGAGCGCGGCGCGCTGGAGTTCGCCGCCGGAGAGCTCGCCGGGCCGCCGCCGCACCAGTTCCGGGTCCAGCCCCGTCTCGGCCAGTGTCCGCAGCGCCTCGGCGGCCGCCTCGCCGGGGGTGGCACCGCGGAGCCGTACGGCCGTGCGGGCGACCTGGTCCAGCACCGGCCGGTGCTCGTCGAACGCGGCCCGCGCGTCCTGGAAGACGTACTGCACGGCGGCCAGCAGCTCCCGCCCGCGGGCGCGCAGGCTGCGCGGCAGCACGGTGCCGTCGAGCAGCACCTCGCCGTCGTAGGACCGGTGCAGCCCGGCGACGCAGCGGGCGAACGTGGTCTTGCCGCTCCCGGAGCGCCCGACGACGGCCAGACACTCCCCCGCCGCGACCGTGAGGGAAGCGTCCCGCAGCACGGCGGTCGAGCCGTGCCGGGCGGTCAGCCCGCGCACCGTCAGCAGGGGCCGCGTGTCGGTGGCGGGCGCCGGGGGCGAGGAGTCCGGGCGGGCGTCGGCGTCGAGCGACGGTTCCGGGCGCGCATCGGTGGCGGGCGCCGGGGGCGAGAGGTCCGGGCGGGCGTCGGTGGCCAGCGCCGTCGGCGAGGGGGCAGGGCGGGCATCCGTGGCGGGCGCCGTGGGCAAGGAGTCCGGGTCGGCGTCGGTGGCAAGCAGTTGGCGGGTCCACGCGTGCCGTGGGGCGCTCCAGATCTGCTCGGCGGGGCCCGACTCCACGACCCGGCCGTCCTTCATCACCACGACGTCGTCGGCCAGTTCCCGTACGACGGCCAGGTCGTGGCTGAGCAGGACGACCGCGATGCCCTGGGCGGCGACCGACGCCAGTTCGCCGACGATGCGCCGTTTGGTGAGCGCGTCCTGCCCGGTGGTCGGCTCGTCGGCGACGACGACCCGCGCGCCGAGCAGCAGCGCCTGGGCGATGACCACGCGCTGCTGCTGGCCGCCGGACAGCTGGTGCGGGTAGCGGCGCAGCAACTCGGCGCCGTCTGGGAGCTGGGCCAGCTCCAGGGCACGCAGCACCCGTTCGCGCGCGGCCGCCCGCCGCTGGTTCCGGGGCAGCGTCCGTACCTGGGTACGGGCGATGTCGTGCAGGAGGGCGCCGACGTGCCGGACCGGGTTGAGGACGGCCGCCGGGTGCTGCGGTACGTAGCCGACCGGCCCCTCGGCCACCTGGACGTCGCCGGTGACCCGGGCTCCGGCCGGGTACTCGCCGAGCAGCGCCAGGCCGGTCGTCGTCTTGCCGCTGCCCGACGGGCCGACCAGCGCGGTCACCGTGCCGGGCCGCGCCGCGAGGCTCACCCCGTCGACGATCGGGCTGCCGTCGACCTCGACCCGCAGGTCCGTTATCCGGGCCACCGCGCTCACCGGTGTGCCTCCTTTCCCGTGCGCCGACGCCGGCTCGCGCCCTGGCGCGCCAGAGCCGCGTCGAACAGCAGGTTGGTGCCCATCGACAGGGCGACGATCAGCAGGGCGGGCACCACGACGGCCCACGGCTGCACGAACAGTCCGGCGCGATTGCGGTCCACCATCACCGCCCAGTCGGCGGCGTCGGGTTCCACTCCCACGCCCAGGAAGGCGGCGGTGGCCACCAGGTACAGCACGCCGGTGAGCCGGACGCCCGCGTCGGCGGCGAGGGTGCGCAGCATGGACCGGCCGACGTAGCCGAGGGCGATCCGCGCCCAGCCCTCGCCCTGCATCCGCAGCGCCTCGACGGCCGGGCGGGCGGCCACTTCCGCCGCCGCGGCCCGGACGATGCGGGCCGCGTCGGGCACGTTGACCGCGGCGACCAGCAGCACCAGCCCGGCGGCGCCGGGTGCGTAGACGGAGGCGACGAGCAGCACCACCAGCAAGGAGGGCACGGCGAGCAGCACATCCAGCGGCCGCATCAGCACTTCCTCCAGCCACGGCCGGTGGGTGAGGGCGGCGCCCAGACCGAGCGGCAGCGCGACGGCGTAGGCGAGCGCGGTCGCGGCGAGCGCGACCAGCACCACCGACTGGCCGCCGAGCAGCACCTGGCGCCACACGTCGCGGCCCACGAAGTCGGTGCCGAGCCAGTGCCCGCCGCCGAGGGTGAAGGACGGTGCCCGCCGTCCGGCCTCGTCCGCGAACAGCGGGCCGAACAGGGCCAGCAGCAGGGGCACACCGGCGAGTACGGCGCCGAGCGCGTAGCGGCCGGGGCCGGGAGACGTACGTGTCGCCGCGGCACGGGTGCGCGTCCTCGCCGAGAATCCACGCGACTTCGCGGAAGACATACGGCCGGTCACGCCGCCACCCCCGACCTGGGGGCGAGGCGGTGGGCGACCAGGTCGGCACCGAGGTTGAGGACGACGGCGATCAGGCCGAAGACCACCGCCAGCCCCTGGACCACCGGCACGTCGCGGGCGGCGACCGCGTCCATCAGGACCGTCCCGAGACCGGGGATGACGAACAGCGCCTCCACCACGATCACCCCGCACAGCAGCCAGTCGACGGTGCGGGCCAGTTGCTGTGCGGCGGGGACGACGGCGTTGGGCAGGGCGTGGGCGTAGCGCACGCGGACGCCGGAGACGCCGTAGCGGCGCGCCTGGGCGGCGTACGGCGAGGCCAGGGCATCGATCATGCCGGCGCGGACGAGGCGGCTGAGGGAGCAGACGGGCCGGGACAGCAGCACCAGGACGGGCAGCACCAGGACGGCCGGATGGCCCGCCAGATCCGTGCCGTAGCCGACGGCGGTCGGCGGCAGCCAGTCCAGGCGCAGGGCGAAGACCGTGACCAGCAGCACGCCGAAGGCGAACTCCGGTACGGCGTAGACGCCCAGGGTCACCGAGCTGACCAGCCGGTCGGCCCAGCCGCCCTCGCGGCGCGCGGCGAGCACGCCGAGGCCCACCGCGATGGGCACCAGCAGCGCCAGGGTGAGCCCGGCGAGCAGCAGCGTGGGCTCGAAGCCGCCGGACAGGTAGGTGGTGACGGGCCGGCCGGAGGCCAGGGAGGTGCCGAAGTCGCCGTGCAGCATCCCGGCCGCCCAGTCGGCCAGCCGCTCCAGGGCGGGCCGGTCCAGCTCCATGGCCTCGTGGATGGCGGCGATCCGTTCGGGGTCGGGCTGGTCGCCGGCCAGCGAGGTGGCGGCGTCGCCCGGCAGCGCCTCGGTGAGCGCGAAGACCAGGGCCACGACGGCCACGATCTGCAGGCACCCGAGGATCAGCCGCCGGACGAGCCAGGAACGCAGGTCCCTCACGCGAGCCAGACCTTGTCGAAGCGCGCCCAGTCGAGGGTGTTGGCGGGTGCCTTGCCCGCCACGCCCCTGACGTTGCGCGCGGTGCCGACGATCCAGTCGGCGAAGCCCCAGATCAGGAAGCCGCCTTCGGTGTGCAGGCGGCGCTGCATGCGCTCGTACACCGCGGCGCGCTCCTTGGGGTCCTTGGTGGACTGCGCCTGCTGGTACAGGGCGTCGAAGTCCTTGTGCTTCCAGTGGGTGGCGTTGGTGGTGGAGCCGGTGAGCAGCCGCTGGGAGATGTGCGACTCGATGGGCATGGCGCCGGAGCGGTAGCAGCACAGGGTGCCGGAGTCGAGGATGTCGGCCCAGTAGCTGTCCTTGCTGCCCATCTTGACCTTGACCTTGACTCCCGCCTTGGCGGCCTGGTCCCGGAAGATGCCCGCGGCCTCGGTGAACCCGGCGGCGACCTCGGAGGTGTCGAGAGTGATCCGGAGGTCCTCGGCTCCGGCCGCCTTGAGCAGGTGCCGGGCGCGGTCGAGGTCCTGTTCGCGCTGCGGCAGCCCGTCGGCGTAGTACTGGTACCCCTTGCCGAACAGGTCGTTGCCGATGTCGCCGGCGCCGGACAGGGCGCCGTCGACCAGCTCCTGCCGGTCGGCGATGAGGAAGAGGGCCTGGCGGACGCGCTTGTCGTCGAAGGGCGCGCGGTCGGTCTTCATGGCGAAGCCCTGCATGGCGCTGTTGCGCAGCCGGACGATCTCGACCTGGCCCTTGCCCTCGTGGGCGCGGGCGGTGGCGGGGTTCAGCTCGTGGGCGTACTCGATCTGGCCGCCCAGGAGCGCGTTGATCCGGGCGGACTCTTCGTTGGCGACGACGAACTCCAGCTCGTCGAGGTGGGGCGCGCCCTCCCAGTAGTCGCCGTATGCCTTGAGGACGGTGGACCGCCCCGGCGCGAAGGACACGAACCTGAAGGGGCCGGAGCCGATGGGGTGCTTGTCGAACTCCTCGGCGCCCTTGGGCACGATGTACGCGCCGAAGGCGGCGAGGACGTTGGGGAATTCGGCCGTTGGCCGCTTGAGCCGGAACTCGATGACGCGCTTGCCCTTGGCGCGGCTGGCGCCGAGGTCGATGGGCTCCAGGGACGCCTTGGCTCGGAAGGCCCGCTTCGGGTCGGCGATGCGCCGGTAGCTGTAGAGGACATCGTCGGCGGTGACGGGCCTGCCGTCGTGGAACGTCGCCTCGCGCAGGGTGACCGTCCAGCGGTCGAGGGCCGCGTTGGGCTCCCACTTGGCGGCGAGCCGGGGGACGGCGGCCATGTCGGAGCCGTAGTCGGCCAGCTTGTCGAAGAGGGCCTTGGCGCGGGCGGCGTCGGCGAAGAGGTTGGTCATGTGCGGGTCGAGGGTCTCGCCGGCGCCTCCGCCGGCGAAGGCCGCGCGCAGGCGCCCGCCGCGCTGGGGCTTGCCGTCCGCCGCACCGGATTCCGACGGCTTGGACGAGCCGCACCCGGTGAGCGCGAGGCCGCCGAGCCCGGCGGCGCCTACGGCTCCGGTGGCGGCGAGGAAGCCGCGGCGGCGCAGTCCGGGGTACGCGGTGGTGTGGTCGGGGGTGGTGTTCATGCGGGTTCTCCTCAGAGGGGGTTGGGGCCGTCCGGCGCCAGCCGGGCGATCAGGTGCAGCCGGTCGCCGTCCGCCGTGGGCGACTCGAACGGGTCTCCCGGCCGCCAGGCCGGCTCGGTGCGCGGGCCCGGGCCGTCGTACAGCGCCAGGACCGTGAAGCCGTGCGCCGCCAGCACGTACCGCAGCTCCTGGGGGAAGAGCAGCCGCCACGCGGAGTGCTGTTCGACCGGCGGTGTGCCGTCGTCCGCGGTCCACACGCGGCGGCGCCTGAGCAGCTGCGCGGCGCGGTCGACGCGCAGCGTGGTGACGGACCGATAGCCGGTCCCCTGCCAGGTGAAGCGGCTGACGGCGGGCGCGTCCAGGAGTTCGGTGCTGCCGAGGAAGAACGCCCCGTTGCGCATTTCGGCCAGCAGCAGCCCGCCGGGGGCGAGCGCCTCGCGGCAGCTGCGCAGCAGGCCGTCGAGTTGGTCGTTGGTGTGGCAGTACAGGAAGGCGCTGTCCAGGCAGACGACGGCGTCGAAGGCGCGCCCGCCCAGCTCGGACAGGTCGAAGTCGCGCAGGTCGGCGTGCCGGTAGTCCGGCCCGGGGTGGTGGGCGCGGGCGTGGTCGAGCATGGCGCCGGAGACGTCGGCGGCGACGACGCGCCGTCCGGCCCGGTGCAGATGGGCGGCGTCGCGGCCGGTGCCGCAGCCCAGGTCCAGGACGCGCGGCCCGGCGCCATACCGCCGCAGCCGGTCCTCGGCCCAGCGGGCGGCGAGCCGGTCGGGGTCGGGGAAGCGCGCCTCGTATAGGGCGGGGTTGTCGGTGAGCAGGTTTCCGCTCGCGTCGTCCGGGGCGGTCATGCGGGATCCGCTCATGCGGTTCCGGTCGGTCACGAGGCACCGTTCCTGTGGTTCCGGTCGGTCATGGGGCTCCTCACGCCGTCGCCGGTACGGGGGCGGGGGTACGGGTCGCCGGGAGGGCCCGCAGCCGGTGCAGCCAGGCGACCCCGGCGGCGGAGGCGAGCCCGAACCCGGCGCAGCACAGCCAGGGCAGCCACGTCGCGCCGCCGTGGTCGCCCGCGTCCATGGCCCAGCCGACGACGGTGTTGCCGACGGCGGCGGCGATACCCGAGACGACGTAGAAGATCCCGAAGTACGTGCCGGTGAGTTCGGCGCGCCCGAAGGCGGGGATGAGCTCCATCACGAACGGCTGGGCGATCATGGCGCCGACGTAGAGCAGAAGCGCTCCGGCGAGGACGGGCAGCAGGCGGAGCGCGGCGGCGCCGGTGCCGTCCGGTCCGCCGCTGCCGGCGGCGGTCAGCAGCGGCGGGAGGAACGCCAGCCCCATCAGGGCGAGTCCGCCGCCGATCCAGCGGGCGCGGCTGCCCCGCTCCTTCAACGCGCGCGTGACGCGCATCTGGAGGGCGAGGTTGGCGACGGTGCCGATGAGGAACACGAGCCCGGCCGCGCCGTCCCAGCCGGTGGCGCGGCGCGCGCCGTCGGGCAGCAGCAGGTACAGCTGGTTCTCCATGGTGAACATGCCGACCATGGCCAGGGAGAAGGCGAGGAACGCCCGGTTGCCGAGGACTTCGCGCCAGTCGCCGAGTACGCTGCCGGCGGCCGGGGGCACCTCGCGGGCGGGCAGGACGAGTGCCTGGGCGACGGTCAGCAGGGCGAAGATCCCGGCGGCGGTGAGCGCGGAGAGCCGGAAGTCCACCAGGAGCAGCGCGCTGCCGAGCAGCGGACCGACGAGGGCCCCGGTGGTGGCGAAGACGTTGAACAGGGCGAACGCCTCGGCCTTGCGGTCTCCGGCCTCCTGGGCGAGGTAGGCGCGGACGGCGGGGTTGAACAGGGCTCCGGCGAGGCCGCTGAGCACGGAGGCGGCGAGCAGCACCGGCAGCCCGTCGCCGAGGGCGAAGAGCGCGAAGCCGACGGTGCGGGTCGCGCAGCCGGCGATGATGACGCCGCGTGCGCCGAGCCGGTCGGCGGCCGAGCCGCCGACGATGAACAGGCCCTGCTGGCTGAGGTTGCGGACGCCGAGCACGATCCCGACGACCGCCGCGGACATTCCCAGGTCCTCGCCGAGGTGGGTGGCGAGATAGGGGATGAGCAGGTAGAAGCCGGTGTTGACGCCGAGCTGGTTGATCAGGAGGAGGCGGATGGCGAGCGGGAAGCCGCGCATCTCACGCCAGGTCTTCACGGTGTCGGTGCCTTTCCGGGGCGTGCGGGGTGGTGCTGGTGGGCGGCGTCGCTGAGCCGTACGCCGAGTCCGGCGCGGCCGTTCGCCCGTACGGTGCCGTCGGTGCCGCCGATGCCGGTCCACGGGTCGTGGGCGAGCAGCAGGTGTCCGTCCAGGTCGGCCCAGCGGGCGCGGCCGGCGAGGTGGACGGCGGGGGCGATGCCCAGCGAGCTGGCGGTGAGGCAGCCGAGCATCAGGTCGGTGCCGCTGCCCGCGAGGAGTTCGGCGATCCGCAGTGCGGCGTGGACGCCGCCGCACTTGGCGAGCTTGACGTTGATGCCGTGGACGCGCCCGGCCAGGCGGCGGGCGTCCTCGTAGTCCACCGCGTCCTCGTCGGCGATGACCGGCAGCGGGGAGCGTCCGGCGAGCTTGGCCAGCGTTTCGGGGTCGCCGGGGGCGGTGGGCTGCTCGACGGCCTCGACGCCGAGGTCGGCGAAGCGCGGGATCAGGATCTCGGCCTCGGCGGGGCTCCAGGCGCCGTTGGGGTCCAGCAGGAGCCGGACGTGTGGGGCGGCGTCGCGGATGGCGCGTACGCGGGCGAGATCGTCCTCGGGGTCGGGGGTGCCGGCCTTGACCTTGAGCAGGGTGAAACCGTTGTCGGCCAGGCAGCGGGCCTGGACGGCGGCGCGCGGCGCGGTGGTGATGCCGATGGTGCGGGCGGTCGCGGCGGCGGGGGCGGTGAAACCGCCGAGCAGTTGGTGGACGGCGCATCCGGCGCGCTTGCCGACGAGGTCGAGCAGTGCCGACTCGACGGCGGCGACGGCGGCGGGCGGGGTGCCGTCGGCGATCAGTTCGCCGTCGCGGAAAGCGGCCAGCGCCGTCTCCGGGTCGGGGATCCGGTCGAGTGCGGCCGCGGCGTCGCCCAGCAGCCTGGTCAGGGTCGCGGCGTCCAGACCGAAGTAGGCGCTGGCGACGGCCTCGCCGTTGCCGCGCAGGCCACCGTGGTCGACGGTGATCCAGACGGCGTCGCGGGCGGCCATGACGGAGCGGGATATCCGCAGCGGCTCGGTCAACTCCAGCCGTACGGTGCGCAGGGTGGTCTTCATCAGGTGGACTCCGGTCCGGTGTGGGGGTACGGCACCTCACCGCTGCTCAGCGGGTCGACGACCGTGGTGCAGCGGACCCAGCCGGTGGCCTCGGCGGCGTGCGGGTGCCGGATCTCCACCGGCCGGGTGGCGGCGCGCTCCGGGCCGATGCCATGGGCGGCGGTAAAGTCGTCGTCGTAGACGGTGCCGAGGTAGCGCTGGAGGCCGTCGGGGAAGACGGTGGCGACGACGGCGCCGGGGTGGACGCGGGCGGCCCAGGCCGAGACGAGCGCGACGGCGCCGGTGCTCCAGCCGCCGCTGACGAAGTTGTCGCGGGCCAGCCGGCGGCAGCAGTCGGCGGATTCGGCGGGCCCGACCCAGTGCACCTCGTCGAAGGCGCCGTAGGCGACGTTGCGCGGGTGGATGCTGCTGCCCAGGCCGCGCATCAGGCGGGGGCGGGCGGGCTGGCCGAAGATGGTCGAGCCGGTGGCGTCGACGCCGATGAGCCGCAGCGCGGGCCAGCGGCGGCGCAGCGGGGCGACGACGCCCGCGCTGTGGCCCCCGGTGCCGACGCTGCACACGAGGATGTCCAGGTGGTCGAGCTGGTGGGTGAGTTCGGTGGCGAGCGAGGCGTATCCGGCGACGTTGTCGGGGTTGTTGTACTGGTCGGGCCAGTAGGCGCCGGGGAGTTCGGCGAGCAGTGCGCGCAGCCGCGCCAGGCGTGCGGCCTGCCAGCCGCCGGCGGCGGCCGGGCGGTCGACGAGTTCGAGGCGGACGCCGTGGGCGCGCAGCAACCGCCGCATCGAGGGTTCGAGTTCGGCGTCGCCGACGAGGACGACGGGGTGGCCCAGGGCCTGTCCGGCGAAGGCGAGTCCGATGCCGAGGGTGCCGGAGGTGGACTCCACCACGGGCGCGCCGGAGCGCAGTTCGCCGCGCCGCCGGGCGCCGAGCAGCATGGAAACGGCGGCGCGCGCCTTCATGCCGCCGGCGCCGAGCCCTTCGAGTTTCGCCCAGAAGCCGGGCTGGGGGCAGGGCAGGTCGCAGCTGATCCGGGCGAGCGGGGTGCGGCCGAGGAGGGTGAGCAGGTCGGGGTTGGCGGTGGCGCGCGGCGAGGCGGCCGTCAGCGCGGTGACGGTCATCGGGCGTCTCCGTAGCGGTAGACGAATCCGGGGCCGCCGTCGAGCCAGAAGAAGGGGTAGGGCTCGGCGCAGACGGCGGTGACTCCGGCGCCGAGGAAGTGCGGCAGTACGGCGCTGCCGGTCTGGGCGAACATCACCAGCGGTTTGCCTTGCCGGTCGGCGTGCGCGCGCAGGGTCTCGAACGTGCCGTTGCCCAGGGTCATCCCGGAGGCGAGGACCGCGTCGCAGTGGGCGAGTTCGGCGGCGGTGTCGGTGCGGACCGGTTCGCCCCATTCGGTGGTGCCGCCCTTGAGGTCGCAGGGCACGTACCGCAGTCCGCGGGAGCGCAGCGCTTCGAGGAGGGAGTTGACGACGCCGACGACGAGGACGGTGCTGCCGGGCGGCAGGTCGAGCAGGCCGACGACGGCGCGGGCGCGGGCGCGGGACTTCTCCAGCGAGCTGCCGGCGGGCAGCGGCCAGGGCCGGGCGGCGCCGCCCGGGCGGGTGTGCGGGGTGGCGTGCATCAGGTAGGCGTCGAGGGCGGCGGTCCTGACGGGCGGCAGCGGGTGGTCGAGCAGGGTGGCGATGTCGGCGCCGACGCAGTCGTCGAGGGTGGTGGCGGGCAGTTCGCCGGGTTCGACGGCGCAGGAGCCGACGGCTTCGGCGAGCCGCAGGCTCAGCACCTCGTTGCGGTAGCCGCCGCCTCGGCCCTCGTGGCGTACGGCCTGGCTGGTGGTGAAGGCGACGGAGACGTGGGCCGCGGCCGGGTCGGGTCCGAGCGCGCCGGCGCGCACCCGGCGTATGAGGTCCTCGTAGGCGTTCATCGGCGCACCACACAGGGCCGCAGACCGGCTATGAGGGACTCGACGTGGGCGCGGGCCCGGTCGCCGCCGGCGGGGTCGGTGGCCATGACGTGGCCGAGGTATTCGTTGTTGCTGCCCGCGGCCTTGACGTGCGCGCCGGGCTCGGCGAGTTGCACCTCCAGGACGCCGGGGGCGCCGTCGAGGGCGTCGGTGCCGTCGATGCGGTCCAGTACGCCGGCGGTGGCGGGCACCAGGAAGCCGATGGCGGCGCTGCGTACGCCGGTCTGCCGTACCGTCAGGTCGGGTTCGCGGCCCAGCGCGACGTCCACGAAGGCGGCGGCGAGGTCGACGCCGGTGACGTGCCGGACGAGTTCGGTGATGCGGTTGCCGGCGGGCCGGGGGTTGACCTCGACCACGCGCGGGCCGCGGCTGGTGAGTTTGATCTCGGTGTGGGCGACGACGTCGTCCAGGCCGAGGGCGGTCAGCGCGGCCAGCGCGGTGTCGGCGGCCGCGGCCGCGTCGGCGCCGGTGAGCGCGGCGGGGAACATGTGGCCGGTCTCGATGAACGCCGGGGCGCCGCCGACGCTCTTGTCGGTCACGCCGACGACGTGCGCGGAGCCGCCGAACGAGACGGTCTCGACGCTCACTTCGGGGCCGTCAAGGAGTTCCTCGAGGAGCACCTGGGGTTCGCGCCGCTGGCCGCGCGCGTTGACGGGGAAGTCCGCGAGCGCCCGGTAGGCGGCGGACAGCGCGGCTTCGTCGTCGACGCGGCGTACGTACATTCCGGCGCACAGGTCGACCGGCTTCAGGACGAGGGGGTAGCCGATCTCGCGGGCGGCCGCGACGGTGGCCGCCCAGTCGGCGCAGACCGCGAAGCGCGGGCCGGGCACGCCCGCTTCGTCCAGGGCCCGGCGGGTGGCGTCCTTGCGGCAGGCGTCGGCGACGGCGTCGGGAGCCGGTCCCGGCAGGCCGAGGTACGCGGCGATGCGGGCGACGGCGGGCAGGTAGTAGTCGCAGGAGGTGAGGACGCCGTCGAAGCGCAGCACCTTGTGCAGCTCACCGATGCGGGGCAGCAGCGTGTCGAGGTCGTTGGTCTCGGCGGTGAGGACGTTGCGTGCGGAGAGCAGTGGATGGGCCGCTCCTTCAGGAGCCGAGCGCAGGTAGTGGTGCAGGTCGCGGGTGAGGAACGTGAACTCGTGACCGCTCTCGCGCAGCGCCCGCGGCAGCAGCCTGCTCATCGATCCGACCCAGCTTTCGACCATCAGCAGATGACCCACGACTCTCCTTCGTTTCGAAGCTTCGAAGCGTTGACGCTGTGCCCTTGTGCGGCTGGCGCCACGTGACAACATTAACGATAATCATTTTCATTGTCATCTGACTGGCCCGCACCTCCCCCTCCGATTGCGAGACCTGTGACCCCCACCACACGACGGGGCGCCCTGCTGTGCGCACTCGCCACCGGCGCGACCGTCCTCACACCCATGGCCCGGACCGCTCCGGCCGCCGCGTCCGCCCCCGCCATCGCCTTCGGCCCCTGCCCGGCGTCCGTCCCCGCTGCTCCCCCGCCGGACCGGGTGGAGTGCGGCACTCTGCGCGTCCCACTGGACCACCGGCACCCCGGCGGGCGGCACATCGACATCGCCGTCTCACGCGTCCCCGCCTCCGGGACCCCCGGCGAGCGCCGCGGCGTCCTGCTGGTCAACCCCGGGGGCCCGGGCGGCTCGGGGCTGCCGTACGCCGTCACCAAGCGCGCCAAGCTGCCCGCGAGCGTGCGCCGTTCCTATGACGTCATCGGCTTCGACCCCCGGGGCACCGGGCGCAGCGCGCCCGCGGACTGCGGGCCGATGGGCGGGCTGTTCGACAGCCCGGGCGCCGATCCGGTGCCGCGCGGCCGCGCCGCCGAGCGGGACCACCTCGCCGCGCTGCGCAGGATGGCCGCCGACTGCGCGGCCGCCACCGGCGACGCGCTGCCGCACCTGTCGACGGCGGAGACGGTCCACGACATGGACGCGATACGCACCGCCCTCGGCGAACCGCGGATCGCCTTTCTGGGCGTCTCCTACGGCAGTTACCTGGGCGCGGCGTACGCGGCCCGGTATCCGCGGCGGGTCGGCGCGATGGTGCTGGACAGCGTCGTCGGCCCGTGGGGCTGGTACGACTTCGATCTGCGGCAGAGCCGGGCGCTGCTGGCCCAGCGCGAGGTCCTCTTCGACTGGGTCGCCCGGCACCACGAGCGCTTCGGGCTCGGCGGCACGGCGGCCGCTGTCCGCGCCTCGTACCAGCGGGTGCGGGACGGCCTCGCGGACCGCCCGGTGGACGGCTTCGGCGCGGCGGGGTTCGACCGGGCGGTCTACCGGGCACTGGGCCGGACCGAGCGCTGGGCCCCGCTCGCGGAGGCCTTGCGCGCGTATCTCCGGGACGGCACCGTGACCGGGATGCGCCCGACCGCGCCGTTCGACGGCGCCGACTCGCGGACGTACGAGGCGGCCAACCGCGCGGTGAAGTGCGCCGACGGTCCGGGCCCGGACCCGGACCGGCTGCTGCCCGACATCCGCCGGCTGCGCCGGGCCGATCCGCAGCCGGTGCTCACCGGCGTCGAGGCGTCGGTGTGCGCCTTCTGGCCGCACCGGCCCGCGCGCCGCACCCCGCTGGGCGGCCCGGACGTGCCCCCGGTGCTGCTGATCGCCTCCGAGTACGACCCGGTCACCCCGGTCGAGGGGGCGCGGAAGCTGCGCCGCACGCTGCCCGGCTCGCGGCTGGTGACCTTGTACGACGACTACTCACACGGCGTGTTCGCCAGCCGGGGCAACGCCTGTGTGGACGCCGCCGCGGCGGCGTATCTGGTCGACGGGGCGGTGCCGGCGGCCGATGTGCGGTGCCAGGGCCCCGGGCTGCCGGTTCCGGAAGGCACCCCAGCCGGCTGAGGCACCCGGCGCGTGGATCCGGGCCCGGCCACGTCTGAGACCCGGCGCGTGGACCCGGGCGCGCTGCCGCGTGGATCCGTGTGAATGAACTTCCCTCCCGCCCCGTCGCACCGCGTCCCACCGGTGTGGCGGGGATGGTAGGCACCAGGGCATGGAGTGGTTCACGTCATCCGACTACTGGCTGAGCCGGCTGGTCTTCCAGCGGGGCCTGGCCGCCGTCTACGTGGTCGCCTTCGTCGCCGCGGCCCTCCAGTTCCGGGCGCTGATCGGGGAGCGGGGAATGCTGCCGGTGCCCGATTTCGTGAGCCGGACGCCGTTCCGCCGCTCCCCCAGCCTGTTCCATCTGCGGTACTCGGACCGCCTGTTCGCGGGCTGCGCGTGGCTGGGCGCGGCACTGGCCGCGGCCGTCGTGGCGGGCGCCGCCGACGCCGTGCCGCTGTGGGCCTCGATGCTGATGTGGACGGCGCTGTGGGCGCTGTACCAGTCGATCGTCAACGTCGGGCAGGTCTGGTACGCCTTCGGCTGGGAGTCGCTGCTGCTGGAGACGGGGTTCCTCGCGGTGTTCCTCGGCAACGACGAGGTCGCGCCGCCGGTGCTGGTGCTGTGGCTGCTGCGCTGGGTGCTGTTCCGCGTCGAGTTCGGCGCCGGGCTGATCAAGATGCGCGGCGACCGCTGCTGGCGCGATCTGACCTGTCTGTACTACCACCACGAGACCCAGCCGATGCCGGGCCCGCTGAGCTGGTTCTTCCACCGGATGCCGCGACCGCTGCACCGGGTCGAGACCGGCGCCAACCACGTCGCGCAGCTGGGCATGCCGCTGCTGCTGTTCACTCCGCAGCCGATCGCGAGTGTGGCGGCCGGGCTGATGGTCGTCACCCAGCTGTGGCTGGTGCTCTCCGGCAACTTCTCCTGGCTGAACTGGCTGACGATCCTGCTCGCCCTCTCCGCGGTCGACGGCCGCCGGGCCGCCGAGGTGCTGCCGCTGCCCGAGCCTCGGGAGCTGCCCGACGCCCCGGTCTGGTACGAGGTGCTGGTCCTCGCGCTCACCGCGTTCGTGCTCGTCCTCAGCTACTGGCCCGCCCGCAACCTCCTGTCGGGCCGTCAGCTGATGAACTACTCCTTCACCCCGCTCCATCTGGTCAACGCCTACGGCGCGTTCGGCAGCATCAGCCGCGCCAGGCAGGAGGTGGTGATCGAGGGCACCGACGACGTGTCGGTCACCGAGGACACGGTGTGGAAGGAGTACGAGTTCAAGGGCAAGCCCGGCGACGTGCGCCGGGTGCCGCGGCAGTTCGCCCCGTACCACCTGCGGCTGGACTGGCTGATGTGGTTCGCCGGGCTCTCCCCGGTCTACGCGAGCTCCTGGTTCGTACCGCTGGTCGCCCGGCTGCTGGAGAACGACCGGGCGACGCTGAAGCTGCTGCGGGTGAACCCCTTCCCCGGCGCTCCGCCGCGGTACGTCCGCGCGCGCGTCTACCTGTACCGGTTCACCACCTGGCGCGAGCTGCGCGCGACCGGCGCCTGGTGGCATCGCACGCTCATCCGCGACTTCCTGCCTCCGGTGCGGCGCGAGCACGCGTCCGGCTGACGCCGACGGCCCGTCAGCCCGGCTCCGGCGGCAGGTCGCTGGCGCCGGGCCGCGGGTGGGCGAAACCGCCGGTCAGTGAGGGTGTGCCGCCGAGCGGTGTACCGGGCCGTGTGCCGTCAGGCAGTGACCGGCCCGATCCCCCGGGCCGTGCTCCTCGGCGTCGGGGATGACGGTGCCGGGTGCGTGCTGCTCCGCCACCGGCGCCCGGTCGGGGACGTGGTCCACCTGCAACGTGGTGTGGGTGATGCCGTACTCCTCGCGCAGCACCTGCTCCAGCCGCTCGCGCACCGCGTGGCAGTCGCCGCCGGGCGCGACCAGCACATGGCAGGACAGCGACACCTCACCCGAGGTGATCTGCCAGACGTGCAGGTCGTGGACCTCGACCACCCGCGGGTCGGCGACCAGGCGGTCCCCCACCTCGTCCGGTTCGACTCCGGCGGGCGCGGCCTCCAGCAGGATCCGGCCGGAGGCGCGGACCAGGCGGACACCGGCGGTGACCATGAGGGCCACGACCACGAGCGAGGCGATGGCGTCGGCGCGGGCGAAGCCGGTGGTCAGGACGACCAGGCCGGAGAGCGCGGTGCCGATGAAGGCGTAGAGGTCGTTGAGGACGTGCTGGAAGGCGCCTTCGACGTTGAGGGAGGTGCGGTTGGCGCGCGACAGGCACCAGGCCGCCGCGAGGTTGACGGCCACGCCGGCAAGTCCGGTGCCCAGGACGAGGGCGCCGTTCACCTCCGGCGGGTCGATCAGCCTTTCCACCGACTCGTATCCGAGAAATGCGCCGAGCAGCAGCAGAGACAGGCCGTTCGCCTGCGCCGAGAGAATTTCCGCGCGTTTGAGCCCGTACGTGTAGCCGCCGGCCGCGGGCCGTGCGGACAGGCGGATCGCGACGAGCGCCAGCACGATGGCCGCCGCGTCGGTGAGCATGTGGGCGGCGTCGGAGAGGAGCGCCACCGACTGGGCGAGGATCCCAATGGCGGTCTCCACCACCATGAATCCGCAGATCAGCGCCAGTGCGAAGGCCAGCCAGCGGCGATCGGCCCCCGCCGTGACGCCATGTGAGTGGCCGTCGTGCGCGTGACCGCCGTGCCCCGCCCCGTGCGCATGCGTGTGCGCGCCCACCCCGAACTCCTCTCGCCATCACCGTCACAGCGAACGCAAGTGAACCGCATAACATCGGATTATCCAAAGGCTGCAATGGACACGGTTATCAATTGACGTCATATTCGACGGTGATTTCGGAAACCCTTTTCAGGTCGGGGTCGCCGAGATGTGCGAGGGGACGCCGGTCCGGGTGAGCCGTTCGCGCGGCCAGTGACCGCACCTTCCGACGGGGCGTTGGCCGAGTGTGGCAACCATGACGCAACGACGCCCCCTCGCGCAGCGAGGCCTGGCGCCGAGTACGACCCCGAACGCCGAAAGGGTTCGGTATACGGCGCACGTGCCCATCTACATGGCCCTGGTGGAGCGCTGGTCCTCGGCGGGTAAGACGGTGCCCGGGACCTACGACCAGGAGTGGGCCGACATCATGCGCCGTCCGGCCTGGCCGGACGGCGCATCGTTCCTCACGTAAGCGGCGGGTCAGCCGTCGCGGTCAGCGCTGTCCGCCTTCCCCTCGAGGTCTCCCTCGGTCTCCAGGTACAGCTCGCGGACCGCCGCCAGCACCTCGGCGTCCGGCTCGGCCCACATGCCGCGGCTCTCGGCCTCCAGCAGCCGCTCCGCCATGCCGTGCAGCGCCCAGGGGTTGGCCTGCTCCAGGAACTCCCGGTTCTGCGGGTCGAGCAGATAGGTCTGCGCGAGCTTGTCGTACATCCAGTCGGCGACCACGCCGGTGGTGGCGTCGTAGCCGAAGAGGTAGTCGACGGTCGCGGCGAGCTCGAAGGCGCCCTTGTAGCCGTGCCGGCGCATCGCCTCGATCCAGCGCGGATTGACCACCCGGGCCCGGAAGACGCGTGAGGTCTCCTCGTGCAGGGTGCGGGTGCGAACCGTCTCGGGACGGGTGCTGTCGCCGATGTACGCGGCCGGGGCGGTGCCCTTCAGCGCGCGCACGGCGGCCACCATGCCGCCGTGGTACTGGTAGTAGTCGTCCGAGTCGGCGATGTCGTGCTCGCGCGTGTCGGTGTTCTTGGCCGCCACGGCGATCCGCTTGTACGCGGTCTCCATCTCCGTGCGCGCCGGGCGCCCTTCGAGACCGCGGCCGTAGGCGTAGCCGCCCCAGACGGTGTAGACCTCGGCCAGGTCGGCGTCGGTGCGCCAGTCCCGGCTGTCGATCAGCTGGAGCAGACCCGCACCGTAGGTGCCGGGGCGGGAGCCGAAGATCCGTACGGTGGCGCGGCGCTCGTCGCCGTGCTCGGCGAGGTCGGCGCGGGTGTGCGCCCGTACGTGGTTGTCCGCGTCCGGCTCGTCCAGCGAGGCGGCGAGCCGGACGGCGTCGTCCAGCAGCCCCACCACATGCGGGAAGGCGTCGCGGAAGAAGCCGCTGATGCGCAGGGTGACATCGATCCGCGGCCGGCCGAGCTGGTCGAGCGGGATGGGCTCCAGGCCGGTGACGCGGCGGGAGGCGTCGTCCCACACCGGGCGGATGCCGAGCAGCGCGAGCGCCTCGGCCACGTCGTCCCCGGAGGTGCGCATCGCGCTCGTGCCCCACAGCGACAGGCCGACGGACTGGGGCCACTCGCCGTTGTCGGTGCGGTAGCGCTCCAGCAGGGAATCCGCCAGGGCCTGGCCCGTCTCCCAGGCGAGCCTGCTGGGCACCGCCTTGGGGTCGACGGAGTAGAAGTTGCGGCCGGTCGGCAGCACGTTGACCAGGCCGCGCAGCGGTGAACCCGACGGCCCGGCGGGGACGAAGCCGCCGCCCAGGGCGTGCACGGTGTGGTCGATCTCGTCGGTCGTGGCGGCGAGCCGCGGTACGACCTGGCGGGCGGCGAAGTCCAGGATCGCGGCGACGGCCTCGCGCTGCTCGCCGGGCAGGCCGCGGCAGACCTCGGCCACGGCCTCCGGCGCCCAGTCCGCGTCCTCCATCGCCTGCACCAGTGCGCGGGCCCGCTCCTCGGCGTCGTCCGCGCCGGTGCGGGTGGCCGCCGACTCGTCCAGGCCGAGGGCCTCGCGCAGGCCGGGCAGGGCGGACGTGCCGCCCCAGATCTGCCGGGCGCGCAGGATCGCGAGGACGAGGTTGACGCGCTCGGGGCCGGCCGGGGCACCGCCGAGGACATGCAGACCGTCGCGGATCTGGGCGTCCTTGACCTCGCACAGCCAGCCGTCGACGTGCAGCAGGAAGTCGTCGAAGCCGTCGTCGTCCGGCCGGTCGTCCATGCCGAGGTCGTGGTCCAGCTTGGCGGCCTGGATCAGGGTCCAGATCTGGGCGCGGATGGCGGGCAGCTTGGCCGGGTCCATCGCGGAGATCGACGCGTACTCGTCCAGCAGCTGCTCCAGGCGCGCGATGTCGCCGTAGGAGTCGGCGCGGGCCATCGGCGGTACGAGGTGGTCGACCAGGGTGGCGTGGACGCGGCGCTTGGCCTGGGTGCCCTCGCCCGGGTCGTTGACCAGGAACGGGTAGACCAGCGGCAGGTCACCGAGCGCGGCGTCCGGGCCGCAGGCGGCGGACAGGCCCGCGTTCTTGCCGGGCAGCCACTCCAGGTTGCCGTGCTTCCCCAGGTGGATCATGGCATCGGCACCGAAACCGCCGTCGGCCCGCGGGGTGGCGATCCAGCGGTACGCGGCCAGGTAGTGGTGGGACGGCGGCAGGTCCGGGTCGTGGTAGATCGCGATGGGGTTCTCGCCGAAGCCGCGCGGCGGCTGGATGAGGACCAGGAGGTTGCCGAAGCGCAGCGCGGCCAGCACGATGTCGCCGTCGGGGTTACTGCTCTTGTCGACGAACATCTCGCCCGGCGGCGGGCCCCAGTGCTCCTCGACCGCGTCCCGAAGCTCCTTGGGCAGCTGCCCGTACCACCGGCGGTAGTCGGCCGCCGGGATGCGCACCGGGTTGCGGGCGAGCTGCTCCTCGGTGAGCCACTCCTGGTCGTGGCCGCCCGCCTCGATCAGGGCGTAGATCAGCTCGTCGCCGTCGCCGGACGCCAGTCCTGGCACGGGCTCGGTCCCGAAGTCGTAGCCCTCCGCCTGGAGTCGGCGCAGCAGCGCGACGGCGCTGGCCGGGGTGTCCAGGCCGACGGCGTTGCCGATCCGGGAGTGCTTGGTGGGGTACGCGGACAGCACGAGGGCGAGCCGCTTGTCCGCCGGGGCGATGTGCCGCAGCCGGGCGTGTCGTACCGCGATTCCGGCGACACGCGCGGCGCGCTCGGGGTCGGCGACGTACACCGGCAGCCCGTCCGCGTCGACCTCCTTGAAGGAGAACGGCACGGTGATGAGACGCCCGTCGAACTCGGGGACCGCGACCTGGGTGGCGGCGTCCAGCGGGGAGAGCCCTTCGTCGTTCTCCTCCCACGCGGTACGGGGGCCGGTCAGGCACAGCGCCTGGAGGACGGGGACGTCGAGGGCGGCGAGGGCGCCCGCGTCCCAGGACTCGTCGTCGCCGCCGGCGGACGCGTCGGCGGGCCGGGTACCGCCCGCGGCGAGGACCGTGGTGACGACGGCGTCGGCCGTGCGCAGTTCGTCGATCAGCCCGGACTCGGGGGCGCGCAGCGAGGCGACGAACAGCGGCATGGCGCGGGCGCCCGCCTGCTCGACGGCCCGGCACAGCGCCTCGACGAAGGCGGTGTTGCCGCTCATGTGGTGGGCGCGGTAATAGAGCACGGCGATGGTCGGGCCGTCCTGCGTACCCGGCGCGTGGGCGCGGTCCAGCGGGCCCCAGGAGGGCGCGGGCGCGGGCGGCTCGAAGCCATGGCCGGTCAGCAGCACGGTGTCGGACAGGAAGCGGCCGAGCTGCTCGAGGTTGGCGGGGCCGCCGTGAGCCAGATAGGCGTGGGCCTCGGCGGCGATGCCCACGGGCACGGTGGACGCCTCCATGAGCTGGGCGTCGGGGGCCTGTTCGCCGGTGAGGACGACGACGGGGCGGGGCCCGGCGAGGAGGAGGTCGAGCCCTTCCTGCCAGGCGCGCAGGCCCCCGAGGAGGCGGACGACCACCAGGTCGGTGCCGTCGAGGAGGCCGGGCAGGTCGTCCAGGTGGAGGCGCGCGGGGTTGGCGAGCCGGAACGAGACGGGCCCCTCTGCGGCGCGGGCGCTCAGCAGGTCGGTGTCGGAGGTCGACAGCAGCAGGACTCGGGTGGGCTGGGGGCGCTCCCCGGACGAATGCAGCATGCGGCAGCAGGCCTTCCTCGGGGTCCGCGCCCCGGGCGGTGGGAGGACGGCGGGAGTTCCTGGCTCACTCGGCCGCGGTGTGCTGCCGTGCTCACAGTGGCGGGACCGCGCCGGACTCTCACCGGCTTCCTCCCCTGGCGCCGTCGCTGGCGTCCGGCGGACCGGGTCGGTCCGCCGAGCAGCATAGTAAAGGCTGATCATGCGAGCGGGGCAGGCGGCCGATGTGATGGTCGGTATGCTCGCCGCCATGCCGCTCACCCCCGAAACCAGCCCAACCCGGGCCGAACCACCCCCTCGTGGGCGTGGCGACGCCTGTCCCGGGGCGTTGCGACTGCACGAGGCGGACGACGGCGCACTGGCGCGCGTCCGGTTGCCCGCCGGATTGCTGACGACCCATCAGGCCGCCGCACTCGCGCGCGCCGCCGAAGAGCTCGGGGACGGGCGGCTGGATCTCACCTCGCGCGGCAACGTCCAGTTGCGGGGATTGGGTTCGGACTGCGGCGGCGCGCTCGCGGACCGGCTGCGGGGGGCCGGGCTGCTGCCGTCGGACCGGCACGAGCGGGCCCGCAACGTGGTCGCCTCACCGCTGGCGGGGCTGGACGGCGGGGGGTACGCGGATGTGCAGCGGTGGGCGCGGCGGCTGGATGAACTCCTGTGCACGGAACCAGACACAGCGTCTCTTTCCGGGCGATTCCTGTTCGCGGTGGACGACGGGCGCGGCGATGTGGCGGCGCTGGATGCCGATGTGACATTGATCGCACGCGTCGGCGGCGATGCCGTGTTGCGGGTCGGCGGCGCCGAGGGCGACGGCGCGGCGGCGTGTCGCGGGCTCCTGGTACGCGCCGAGGACGCGCCGGGCGCCGCCGTGCTGGCCGCGCTGGAGTTCCTCGCGGCCGTACGGGACAGCGGCACACGGGCCTGGCGGGTGCGCGAACTTCCCGCGCCGTACGCGGTGTCGGCGCGGCGGCTCGCGGGGCGACTCGCGGAGGCGGGGATCACGGCTACCGCCCTCGCCTCGCCGTGCCCGCTCGGCACCGGGAACGCGGAGGCGGCGCGGCCCGTGCCCGGACTCGTCAGCGGGCCGGAGGGGCGGTGTGCCCTGTCCGTCCTCGCGCCACTGGGCAGGCTGACCGCCGAGCAGTGGCGCCTGCTCACCGCGACCGCCGCCCGGGAGGGCGCGGGTGAACTGCGTGTGACACCCTGGCGCGGCGTGGTGATCCCGGGCGTGTCGGCCGCGAGCGGCCGTGAGCTGGTGGCCGCTTTGGCGGACGCCGGACTCGTCACCGACCGGAACTCGCCGTGGTACGGCGTCGGGGCGTGTACGGGACGGCCCGGCTGCGCCAAGTCGCTGGCCGATGTGCGGGCGGACGCCGGGCAGGCGGCACGGGCCGTGCGCACCGTGCCGGGAGCGGCGGCGCACGCGCTGCCCGTGTACTGGTCGGGGTGCGAGCGGCGGTGCGGCCACCCCGGCGGCCGGTGGGTCGACGTGCTGGCCACCGGCGACGGCTACCGGGTGGCGGCGCGCGGCACGGGCGCACCGGAGACGGAGCGCGCGGTGTGGGCGGTAACAGCGGAACAGGCGGCCGACGCGGTGGCGGCGGCACGCGGAACGACATGATCGAGGACACAGTGTTCGACTACGAGAAGGACGGCGCGGAGATCTACCGCCAGTCCTTTGCCACCATCCGCGCCGAGGCGGATCTCGCCGGGCTCCCCGCCGACGTCAGCCAGGTCGCGGTGCGGATGATCCACGCCTGCGGGATGGTCGATCTCGTACGGGATCTCGGGTACACGCCCGAGGTGGTCTCCCGCGCCCGCGCCGCGCTGCGCGCCGGCGCGCCCATCCTGTGTGACGCGCAGATGGTCGCCAGCGGTGTGACACGCCGGCGACTGCCCGCGGACAACGACGTGGTGTGCACCCTGTCCGACCCGTCGGTCCCGGACCTGGCCGCCCGGATGGGTACCACGCGCTCCGCCGCGGCGCTGGAGCTGTGGCGGGACCGGCTGGACGGCGCGGTCGTGGCCGTCGGCAACGCGCCCACGGCGCTGTTCCGGCTGCTGGAGATGATCGAAGAGGGCGGAGCGGGCGCGCCGCGCCCGGCCGCGGTCATCGGTGTGCCGGTCGGGTTCATCGGCGCGGCGGAGTCCAAGGACGCGCTGGCCGGCCATCCGGCGGGGCTCGACCACCTGGTGGTGCGCGGGCGGCGGGGCGGCAGCGCCATGGCCGCGGCCGCGATCAACGCGATTGCGAGCGAGGAAGAGTGAGCGAGCAGCAGGCGACGAGTGGCGGAGCCACCGGCAACAGCGGGGCCACAGGACGGCTGTACGGTGTGGGGCTCGGCCCCGGGGACCCGTCCCTGATGACCGTTCGGGCCGTGGAGGTCATCGCCGAGGCCGATGTGGTCGCGTACCACAGCGCCCGGCACGGCCGCAGCATCGCGCGCTCCATCGCCGAGCGGCATCTGCGCCCGGACCACATCGAGGAGCGCCTGGTCTACCCGGTGACCACGGAGACCACCGACCACCCGGGCGGTTACCGGGGCGCGATGGAGGAGTTCTACGCGGAGGCCGCCGCCCGGCTGGCCGCGCACCTGGACGCGGGGCGTACGGTCGCGGTGCTCGCCGAGGGCGATCCGCTCTTCTACGGCTCGTACATGCACATGCACAAGCGGCTCGCCGACCGCTACCCCACCGAGGTGGTCCCCGGTGTCACCTCGGTGAGCGCGGCGGCGGCCCGGCTGGGCAAGCCGCTGGTGGAGGGCGAGGAGGTGCTGACCATCCTTCCGGGCACCCTCCCGGAGGAGGAGTTGGCGGCGCGGCTGATGGCCACGGACGCGGCGGCCGTGATGAAGCTCGGCCGGACCTTCCCGACGGTACGGGCGGCGCTGGAGCGGTCGGGCCGGCTCGCGGACGCGCACTATGTGGAGCGCGCCACGATGGACGCGGAGCGCACCGCGCCGCTGGCCGAGGTCGACCCGGAGTCGGTGCCGTACTTCTCGATGGCGGTGCTGCCGAGCCGGGTGGAGCTGGCCGACCGGGTGGAGCTGGCCGACCAGATGGAGGTCCCCGGCCAGGTGGAACTCTCCGGCCAGGTCGACGCCACGCCCGAGGCGGCGCGCGGCGAGGTCGTGGTGGTCGGACTGGGCCCGGCGGGTCCGCTGTGGCTGACGCCGGAGGCGCGCGGCGAACTGGCCGCGGCCGAGGACCTGGTGGGCTACACCACGTACCTGAACCGGGTGCCGATGCGGCCGGGGCAGCAGCGGCACGCCTCCGACAACAAGGTGGAGGCCGAACGCGCCGAGTTCGCCCTGGACCTGGCGCGGCGCGGCCGGCGTGTCGCGGTGGTGTCGTCCGGTGACCCCGGCGTGTTCGCCATGGCGACCGCCGTGCTGGAGGCCGCGTCGGAGGACCCGTACCGGGAGGTGCCGGTGCGGGTGCTGCCCGGGATGACGGCCGCGCACGCCGCCGCCTCGCGCGTCGGTGCGCCGCTGGGCCACGACTACGCGGTCATCTCGCTCTCCGACCGGCTCAAGCCGTGGGAGGTGATCGCGGAGCGGCTGTCCGCGGCGGCCGCGGCGGACCTGGTGCTGGCGCTGTACAACCCCGGTTCGCGCAGCCGGATCTGGCAGGTGGGCAAGGCGCGCGAGCTGCTGCTGGCGCACCGTACGCCCGACACGCCGGTCGTGCTGGGCCGGGACATCGGCGGTCCGGAGGAGAGCGTGCGGATCGTGTCGCTGGCCGATCTGGATCCGGCGCAGGTGGACATGCGGACGATTCTGCTGGTGGGGTCGTCGCAGACCAGGACGGTACGGCGTGGCGACGGGACGCGGATCGTGTGGACGCCGCGCCGGTATCCGGAGCGGTGACACCTCCCGGCGAGGGGCCGTGGAGTGCGAGCCGCGCGGTGCGGGGTGGCGCCTTCGGCGGGTCGGTGGGCTGGGTCCCCTCCGGGGCTCCCCGGCGCGACCTTCCCCAGCACGGCCGCTGGGGGCGCCCCAGAGGTGCCCCCACTCGTGCGGTGACCCTATTGGTGGTCGCGGGGTGGGCCGGTCACTGCTTCACCTCCTGCGGGGAGCGCCTGTGGGTGTCCCCTCCCTCCCCCAGCTGACTCCCCCGAACTCCGTCCGGGGGCGCCCCCAGGGTGCCCCCGGTCCGGCGGCCGGCGGCCGGCGGCCCGCGGTGTCAGGCCGGCGTGCGGTGCAGCCAAGTGACCGCCTGAGCCGGGTCCTCGGCCACCGGTACCCCTGCCGGGACCGGCGGTCGGCGGACCACCACCACCGGCAGCCCCGCCGCGCGGGCCGCGGCCAGCTTGGCGGCCGTGGCCGCGCCCCCGCTGTCCTTGGTCACCAGGACGTCGACGCGGTGGCGGCGCAGCAGCTCGGTCTCCCCTTCGAGGGTGAACGGGCCGCGGTCCAGCAGCACCTCCATACGCGGCGGGAACGGTGGCTCCGGGGCGTCCACGGACCGGACCAGGAACCACAGGTCGGCCAGGTGCGCGAAGGCCGCGAGCCCCATGCGGCCGGTGGTGAGGAAGATCCGCTCGCCCAGCGCGGGCAGCGACGCGGCCGCCTCGGCCAGCGAGCCGACCGTGTGCCACCGGTCGCCGGGCCCGGCCACCCAGCCGGGGCGGCGCAGCGCGAGCAGGGGAACATGGACCGTGGCGGCCGCCTGGGCCGCGTGGAAACTGATCGTTCCGGCGAAAGGATGGGTGGCGTCGATGAGCGCGTCCACCTGGTGCTCGCGCAGCCAGCGGGCCAAGCCCTCGGGGCCCCCGAACCCGCCGACGCGCACCTGCCCGGCGGGCAGTCGCGGTTCGGCGACCCGGCCCGCGAGGGAACTGGTGACGCGCAGCGCCGGGTCGGCGGCGAGCTCCGCCGCCAGCCGCCGGGCTTCGGTGGTGCCGCCCAGGATGAGCACATGGCGGGGCCTGGTCGCGGCGTCGGTCATCTCGAACCTCTCGTGGTGCGGGTCCCGGCCCGGGCCGGTCGGCGTGTCGCGGTGCGCGGCGGCCCGGCCCGGCGTACGGGCTCGCTGCGCGGCGGCGCCGTCCGGCGCCCGGACGCGGTGCGCGACACGGCTGGATCATGCCAGGGCCCGGCACACGTCCGGGACACCGGGCGGCGGGTACGCGTGCGTGGGTGCGTCGGCGGTCGGCGGTGACACGCGCGAAGCGGCCAACGTGCGAGGCGGCCCGTACGCGGACGCCTCTCCCGACAGCCCGTACCGGTACCCGGATGCCTCTGCGAGCCGCGGGTGCGCGTGCGTGGGAGCGGCAGCGGACGACACGCGCGGGCCGGGGTGCTCCGCCCGGCTCCCCTCCGGCAGCGGCGGCAGGGGCGGCCGATGCGAGGGCAGCGCGTGGGCAGGCGACGGGTACGCGGGCACCGGCGCGGCGCGCGGCCGCGGCCGCCGAGGCGTGGACCGCCGGGCTCGTGGGGGGTGCCGTGGCTGAGGCGCAGGCGTCCGGGCGTGCCGCGCAGTTGGCGCGGACCGGGCTGCGGCACGGCTGGACGACCGGCGCGTGCGCGACGGCCGCCACGACGGCCGCGTACACCGCCCTGCTGAGCGGGGACTTCCCCGACCCGGTGACCATCACCCTGCCCAAGGGCCAGCGGCCCGCGTTCGCGCTGGCCGGTGAGCGGCTGGGGCCCGGTCGGGAGGCGATGGCCGCCGTGGTGAAGGACGCGGGCGACGACCCGGACGTGACGCACGGCGCGGTGATCCGGGCCACCGTGCGGATCCTGCCGCCCGGCGCGGGCGTGGTCTTCCGGGCCGGGCCGGGGGTAGGCACGGTCACCCGGCCGGGGCTGCCACTGGCCGTCGGCGAACCCGCGATCAACCCCGTGCCCCGGCAGATGATGCGCGAGCACGTCGAGGCGGTCGCGGCCGAACTCGGCGGCACCGGTGACGCGGAGATCGAGATCTCCGTGGACCATGGGGAGGAGATCGCCCGCAGTACGTGGAATCCGCGGCTGGGCATCCTGGGCGGCCTGTCCATCCTCGGCACGACGGGCATCGTCGTGCCGTATTCGTGCTCCGCGTGGATCGACAGCATCCGGCGGGGCGTGGACGTGGCCCGCGCGGCCGGGCGGACGCATGTCGCCGGGTGCACCGGCTCGACGTCGGAGAAGGTCGCGGTGGCGGTGCACGGCCTGCCGGAGGACGCGCTGCTCGACATGGGGGACTTCGCCGGTGCGGTACTGAAATACCTGCGCCGTCACCCGGTGGGCCGCCTGACGATCGCCGGAGGCTTCGCCAAGCTGTCCAAGCTCGCCGCCGGCCATCTGGATCTGCACTCCTCGCGCTCGCAGGTGGACAAGGGCTTCCTCGCGGACCTCGCCCGCCGGGGCGGGGCCGACGCGGAACTGGCGGCCGCGGTGGCCGGGGCCAACACCGGCCTGGAGACGGTCCAGTTGTGCGCCGCGCACGGCGTGCCGCTCGGTGACCTGGTCGCGGCGGCCGCCCGCGACCAGGCCCTCGGCGTGCTGCGCGGGGCGCCGGTGGCGGTTGACGTGATCTGCATCGACCGGGCGGGCACGGTCGTGGGCCGCGCCGAGTCGAGTGGACCGCGTTGACCTTGGCGCGTACGAGGGTGCCAGGTCGGCCCGGCACGGGCACTCCCCCGGTTTCCGCCGAGGAAGCGCCCGGCCGGGTTCAGGCGGCGACGGCCTGAACGGCGCGGCAGACGACGCCTACCTCGCCGCGCCCGAGGCGTCACCGCACGGGCGCTCCCGTTCCGTCGAGTACAGGTGGCTGTCGCGGAACTGCTCCGCGCCCAGGGTCCGGCCGACCAGGATGACCGCCGTGCGCGTCACGCCCGCCGCCTTCACCCGCTCCGCGATGTCGCCCAGGGTGCCGCGCAGGACCAGTTCGTCGGGGCGGCTGGCCATCGCGACGACGGCGGCCGGGCAGTCGGCGCCGTAGTGCGGCAGCAGTTCCGCCACCACGCGGTCGGCGTATCGCACCGCGAGGTGCAGCACCAGCAGGGCACCACTGCGGCCCAAGGTGGCCAGGTCCTCGCCCTCCGGCATCGGTGTGGCCTGCTGGGCGATACGGGTCAGGATGACGGTCTGGCCGACGGTCGGCACGGTGAGTTCCCGCTTGAGGGCGGCGGCCGCGGCGGCGAAGGCGGGCACGCCGGGCACAACCTCGTACGGCACGCCGGCGGCGTCCAGGCGCCGCATCTGCTCGGCGACCGCGCTGAAGACGGACGGGTCGCCGGAGTGCAGCCGTGCCACGTCATGGCCTGCCTCGTGGGCCTGTACGAACTCTCGGGTGATCTGGTCGAGGTCGAGTTGCGCGGTGTCGACCAGCCGGGCGTCCGGCGGGCATTCGGCGAGCAGTTCGCGCGGCACGAGGCTGCCCGCGTAAAGGCAGACCTGGCAGCGGGCGAGGGTGCGCGCCCCGCGCAGGGTGATCAGGTCGGCGGCGCCGGGGCCCGCGCCGATGAAGTACACCGTCATCGTTCTCTCCTCAGTCGGCACAGTCGGCTCAGGGGGCCGGCGGGGTCAAAGATCCTGGGGTTCATCAAGACGGAGTTCATCCGGGTTTGACCACGGACCACTGGGTGACCGGCATCGCCTGCCGCCACCCGGTGAAGCCGCCGACCGGGACGGCGTGCGCCACGGCGAGCCTGACCAGTTCGCCGCCGTGCCGCCGGTAGCGGTCGGCGAGCAGCGCCTCGGATTCGAGGGTCACGGTGTTGGCGACCAGCCGGCCGCCGCCGGGCAGCGCCGCCCAGCACGCGTCCAGCAGTCCCGGCGCGGTGAGCCCGCCGCCGATGAACACCGCGTCCGGCGTGGGCAGTCCGGCCAGTGCGGCGGGCGCGGCGCCGGTGACGACACGCAGGCGCGGCACGCCGAGCGCGGCGGCGTTGCGCTCGATGCGCGCGGCGCGCGCGGGGTCGCGCTCGACGGTCGCGGCGCGGCAGGTGCGGTGGGCGCGCAGCCACTCCACGGCGATGGACCCGGAGCCGCCGCCGACGTCCCACAGCTGCTCGCCCGGGGCGGGGGCGAGCGCGGCGAGGGTGACCGCCCGTACATGGCGCTTGGTCAGCTGGCCGTCGTGCTCGTACGCCTCGTCCGGCAGCCCGGGAACCGCGGCAAGGCGGGGCGTGCCGGGCGCGGCGGCGCACTCCAGGGCGATGAGGTTGAGCGGGTCGCCGGGCGGATGCGGCCAGTCCTCGGCCGTGCCGTCGACACGGCGCTCGCGGTCCCCGCCGAGCTGTTCGAGTACGCGCATCCGGCTGGGGCCGAATCCGCGGTCGCGCAGCAGCGCCGCGACCTCGCCGGGCGTGTCGGCGCCCGCCGAGAGGACCAGCAGCCGGCGGCCGGGGGCCAGGGCGGCGGTCAGTGAGGCGAGGGGCCGCCCGACGAGGCTGACGACCTCGGTCTCCTCCAGCGCCCAGCCGAGCCGCGCGCAGGCGTATGACGCGGACGACGGGTGCGGCAGGACGTGCAGGGCGTCCGCGCCCAGCACCTCCACCAGGGTCCGCCCGATGCCGAAGAACATGGGGTCCCCGCTGGCCAGGACGGCGACACGCCGTCCCGCGTGCGCGGCGAGCAGTCCGGCCACGGCGGGGCGCAGCGGCGACGGCCACGGCACGCGCTCGGCGGCGCAGTCGGCGGGCAGCAGGTCGAGTTGGCGCGGGCCGCCGATCACGGTCTCCGCGGCGCACAGCGCCTCCCGCCCGGCCGGGCCGAGCCCGCCCCAGCCGTCGGCCCCCAGCCCCACGACGGTCACTGCGGGGCGTGCGGTGCTCACGGGTACCTCATCGTGGGAGTTGGGAGTACGGGGATCGGTTCGGCGACGGAAACTCTACTGACCTGGTGGGGCGGGGCGGCGCCCGGGGCCCGGCGGCCGGGACCGCAGCGCGCAGTCACCGCAGAGCCCGCCGCCCGGCACCCGGTAGTACAGGCAGCAGCTCCGGCGCCGGAAGTCCCGCTCGGGGCCGAGGTGCCAGGTGCCGGTGTTCTCCAGTGGCGGAGCGGCGAGGAGCGCACGCGCCAGGACGACGGCCTGCCGCGCGGCCTCCGGGCGCCCCTGGGCATGGCACCAGCCGCACAGGACACGCAGCGAACCGGCGAGCGCGGCGGCGGCGTTGCCCCATAGCAGTGCCTCGGAGATCCGGCACGCCGTGCGCGTGGCGCGGTGCAGCGGCAGGAGGTTGACGTACACGGCGTGGCCCAGTTGCCCGGCGAGCCCGCCCGGCTCGCCCAGCACCCGCGCCGGACCGGGCAGCCACAGGTCGTGGGGCGCGGTACGGGCGGGGTTCCACCACAGGGTGTCGGGGCGCAGGTCGGGTACGTGGCCGCTGAGTGCGGCCGGGCCGAGTGCGATGGACCACAGGCGGGCGGCCAGCCCTTGGAAGACGAGGGACGCGGCGACCCGCCGCTCGCCGGTGCCCAGGCTCGCCGCGACGGCGTCGATGCGGTCGAGCAGCGGTTGCGCCGCCGTTCCATCGGTCGTCCGGTACGCCTCGCCGAGCGGTACGTACCCCTCGGCGCGGGGGCCGCCGGGACCGGGCGCGGCGTCGGTACGGACACCGAAGAACGGCCCTACTGCGGCTGCCTCGTGCACGTGGGTTCCTTTCCTTTCCCCTACCCGCCCCTTCCCTCAACTGGGGCTCCGCCCCAGACCCCACGGGGAAGGGGAGAACCCGCCGCAGGCGCCAACCACACCCCGTCAGCCGTCAGCCGTCAGCCGTCAGCCGTCAGCCGTCAGCCGTCAGCCGTCAGCCGTCAGCCGTGCCGAACGCCTCAAGCAGCCGGTCCGCCGCCAGCGTCGCCGTCAGCGTCCCCTCGCGTACCTGCTGTTCCAACACCGGTCCCAGCCGCCGCACCCCCGGATGTCCGTGCAGGCGCGCCAGCAGCTGGTCCCGCACCATCGACCAGGTCCACTCCACCTGCTGGTCGCGGCGCTTGGCCTGGAGCGCGCCCGAGGCGTCCAGGACCTTCCGGTGCTGCTCCAGGCGGTCCCACACCACGTCGAGACCGGTGCTCTCGCGCGCGCTGCACGTGAGGACGGGCGGGTTCCACGGCGCGTCGGCGGGCTGCAGCAGCCTGAGCGCGCCCGCCAGTTCGCGCGCCGCCGACTTGGCGTCGCGTTCGTGCGGGCCGTCGGCCTTGTTGATGGCGACGACGTCCGCCAGCTCCAGCACGCCCTTCTTGATGCCCTGCAGCTGGTCGCCCGTGCGGGCCAGGGACAGCAGCAGGAAGGAGTCGACCATGCCCGCCACGGCGGTCTCGGACTGGCCCACGCCGACGGTCTCCACCAGGATGACGTCGTAGCCCGCGGCCTCCATGACCACCATGGACTCGCGGGTGGCGCGCGCCACCCCGCCGAGCGTGCCCGCGCTCGGCGAGGGCCGGACGAACGCCGCCGGATCGACCGCCAGCCGCTCCATCCGGGTCTTGTCCCCCAGGATGGACCCGCCGGTCCGGGTCGAGGACGGGTCGACGGCGAGCACCGCGACCCGGTGGCCGAGCCCGGTGAGCATGGTGCCCAGGGCGTCGATGAAGGTGGACTTGCCGACGCCGGGCACCCCGCTGATGCCGACCCGGCGCGCCCGGCCGGCGTGCGGCAGCAGTTCGATCAGCAGCCGCTGGGCCAGCTCGCGGTGGTCGGGCCGGGTGGACTCGACGAGGGTGATCGCGCGCGCGATGAACGCGCGCGACCCGTCGAGCACCCCCTTGGCGTAGGTGTCGATGTCGATGCTCCGCCGCCGTCCGGTCGGCCGCACCGTGCTCAACGCGTCTCCTCGTTCTCCCCCAGCTCGTGGCCGAGGTCCTCGGCGAGCGACCTGACCAGGTCGTACGCGGCGTCCGGGACCACCGTGCCGGGCAGGAAGACGGCGGCGGCACCGGCCTCGTGCAGCGCCTCGACGTCCTGCGGCGGGATGACGCCGCCGACGACGATGGTGATGTCCTCCCGGCCCGCCTCGGCCAGTTGCTCGCGCAGCGCGGGCACCAGGGTCAGATGGCCCGCCGCGAGCGAGGAGACGCCGACGATGTGGACGTCGGCCTCGACGGCCTGCCGCGCCACCTCCTCCGGCGTCTGGAACAGCGGGCCGACGTCGACGTCGAAGCCCAGGTCGGCGAAGGCGGTGGCGATCACCTTCTGACCGCGGTCGTGCCCGTCCTGGCCCATCTTGGCGACCAGGATGCGCGGGCGGCGGCCCTCCGCCTCCTCGAACGCGTCGACGAGCCGACGGGTCTTCTCCACGGAGGAGGACGGTCCTGCCTCTTCTCGGTACACACCGGAGATCGTACGGATCTGGCCGGAGTGGCGTCCGTACACCTTCTCGAGTGCGTCGGAGATCTCACCGACGGTGGCCTTGGCGCGGGCCGCGTCCACGGCGAGCGCGAGGAGGTTGCCCTCCAAGCCGCTGCCCGGCCCCGACTCGGCCGCCCCCGTCAGCGCGCGCAGCGCGTCCTGGCAGACGGCCTCGTCGCGCTCGGCGCGGAGCCTGCGCAGCTTGTCGATCTGCTGGGCGCGCACCGCCGAGTTGTCGACCTTGAGCACCTCGATCTGCTCGTCGCTGTCGACGCGGTACTTGTTGACGCCGATGACCGGCTGGCGGCCGGAGTCGATCCGCGCCTGGGTGCGCGCCGCGGCCTCCTCCACCCGCAGCTTGGGGATGCCCGCGTCGATGGCCTTGGCCATGCCGCCCGCGGCCTCGACCTCCTCGATATGCTGCCAGGCCCGCCGCGCGAGGTCGTGGGTGAGCTTCTCGACGTACGCGCTGCCGCCCCAGGGGTCGATGGCGCGGCAGGTACCCGACTCCTGCTGGAGCAGGATCTGGGTGTTCCGGGCGATACGAGCGGAGAAGTCGGTGGGCAGCGCGAGGGCCTCGTCGAGGGCGTTGGTGTGCAGCGACTGGGTGTGGCCCTGGGTGGCGGCCATCGCCTCGACGCACGTACGCGTCACGTTGTTGAACACGTCCTGCGCGGTCAGCGACCAGCCGGAGGTCTGCGAATGGGTGCGCAGACTCAGCGACTTGGGGTTCTTCGGGTCGAACTGCTTGACCAGCTTGGCCCACAGCAGCCGGGCCGCGCGCAACTTGGCGATCTCCATGAAGAAGTTCATGCCGATCGCCCAGAAGAAGGAGAGCCGGGGCGCGAAGGCGTCCACGTCCATTCCGGCGGCGATGCCCGCGCGCAGGTACTCCACACCGTCGGCGAGGGTGTAGGCCAGTTCCAGGTCGGCCGTGGCACCCGCTTCCTGGATGTGGTAGCCGGAGATGGAGATGGAGTTGTAGCGCGGCATCTTCTGCGAGGTGTACGTGAAGATGTCCGAGATGATCCGCATCGACGGCTGCGGCGGATAGATGTAGGTGTTGCGGACCATGAACTCTTTGAGGATGTCGTTCTGAATGGTCCCCGCCAGCTTCTCCGGCGGTACGCCCTGCTCCTCCGCGGCGACGATGTAGAGCGCCAGGACCGGCAGCACGGCCCCGTTCATCGTCATCGACACGCTCATCCGGTCCAGCGGGATGCCGTCGAAGAGCTGCCGCATGTCGTAGATCGAGTCGATCGCCACGCCCGCCATGCCGACGTCGCCGGTGACCCGGGGGTGGTCGCTGTCGTAGCCGCGGTGCGTGGGCAGGTCGAAGGCGACGGACAGGCCCTTCTGCCCGGCCGCGAGGTTGCGGCGGTAGAAGGCGTTGGACTCCTCCGCGGTGGAGAAGCCCGCGTACTGCCGGATGGTCCAGGGCTGGTTGACGTACATCGTCGGGTACGGGCCGCGCAGATAGGGCGCTATGCCCGGGTATGTGCCCAGGAAGTCGAGGCCCGCCAGGTCCTCGGAGGTGTACAGCGGCTTGACGCCGATGCCCTCCGGGGTGTCCCACACCAGGGCGTCGACGTCCTTGCCGGTGGACTCGCGGAGCGCGGCGCGCCATGCGTCGCCGCTCGCCGGGGCGGCCGGGCCGTCGAGTTCGACGGACGAGAAGTCGGGGATCATCGCGTCTCTCCCATGGTGTCGAGAGCCGAGGAGAGGACCTCGACCGCGTCGCAGCCCGCGAAGACGAAGGTGTCGACTCCGGCCTGTTCGTACGTCTCGCGCAGTTCGCCCGGGCGGCCGGCGAGGTAGACGCGGAGCGCGCCCGCGGCCTTGAGTCGCTGGGCGACGGCGACGGCCTGCTCGGCGTACAGCGCGTCGCTGGAGCACAGGCAGGCGATCCGGGCGCCGCTGGCGGCGAACGCCTCGGCCACCGATTCGGCGTCGACGGAGGCCGGTTGGTGTACGGCCTCGATGCCGCCCGCCTGGAAGAGGTTGGCGGCGAAAGAGGCGCGGGCGGTGTGCGCGGCGGCCGGGCCGAGCGCGGCCAGGAAGACGCGCGGGCGGGTGCCGTCGGCGGCCAGGGCGGCGTCGCTGCGGGCGCGCAGCGCCTCGTACGCCTCGTCGCGGCGCACCCGCGGGAGGCCGCCACCGAGCGGGGCGGGGGCCGGCTCGCGGGTCACCGGCTGCTCGGCCAGGTTCGGGAACTCGCTGACGCCGGTGATGGGTTCCTTGCGGCGCGCCAGGTCGCGCGAGCGGCGCTCCCAGGTCGCGGCGATCCGGTCGCGGACGAGGCCGGAGGCCAGGGCCTCGGCGAGCCCCCCGGCGCGCTCGATCTCCTGGAACCAGGCCCAGGCTGCGCGCGCCACGTCGTCGGTGAGCCGCTCGACGTACCAGGAGCCGCCGGCCGGGTCGATCACCCGGGCCAGGTGCGACTCCTCCAGCAGGATGGTGGAGGTGTTCCGGGCGATCCGGCGGGCGAAGTCGTCGGGCAGGCCCAGGGCGTGGTCGAAGGGCAGCACGGTGACGGAGTCGGCGCCGCCGACTCCGGCGGCCAGGCTCGCGACGGTGGTCCGCAGCATGTTCACCCACGGGTCGCGGCGGCTCATCATGACCGGTGAGGTCACGGCGTGCTGGCGCTGCGCGCCCGCCGCGTCCGCCCCGCACACCTGGGCCACGCGGGCCCACAGGCGCCGGGCGGCGCGCAACTTGGCGATGGTCAGGAACTGGTCGGCGGTGGCCGCGTAGCGGAACTCCAGCTGCGCGCAGGCGGCTTCGGCCGGCAGTCCGGCGGCGGTCAGCTCGCGCAGGTACGCCACGGCGGCCGCCAGCGAGCAGCCGAGCTCCTCGGCGGTGGAGCCGCCCGCCTCGTGGTACGGCAGCGCGTCCACGGTGAAGGTCCGCACGCCCGGGTGGTCGCGGTGGACCAGCTGGGCGAGGCCGGTGGCGGCGGACAGGTGGGCGGCCAGGTCGGTGTCCTGGCCGGTACGGGCCACCAGGCCGAGCGGGTCGGCGCCGAGGTTGCCGAGCGCGGCCCGCGCGGGCACCTGGCGGTCGGCGTACAGGCGCAGCAGGGCGCGGGCGGCGGATTCGAAGTCGGCGCCCGCGTCGAGGACCACGGGGGCCAGGTCGAGGTAGACGCCGTCGAGGGCCTGTGGCAGGGCGTGGACGGGGATGCCCGAGGCGCCGACCGCCAGCCATACCGACGCCGCGCCGTTCTCCAGGTCCGCGAGGACGGCCTCGTTGGTGCGGCGCGGATCGGGGTGGGCGTGCCGGGGACGCACGTCCCAGCCGGAGGCCGCCGAGCCTTCCGCCCGCGCGCCGCGGAGGAACGGGGCGAATCCCGGATATCCGGCATCACCGGGTGCGTCCTGCGCGGTGTACAGGGGACGTACCGAGACGCCGTCCTGGAGCGCGGTGGCAAGCGCCTGTTCGGCGTCGGCGCCCAAGGCATCGTGTGTGCCTGATTTGCGCAGTACGCCTTCGACCAAGTGACACCACTGTTCCCGGGTAGCGTCCGGGAACTCGGCGGCTAGGGGAAGCCCGTCGGGCAGGACCGTCATGGACGGAAGGCTAGTGTGCGCTGGTCAGCCCATCAGAGTGGCCGCACCTGTGAGCTTGCTCTCTTGGGTGGCGGGGCTGCTCATCAAGAGCCCGCCCGGGAGCTCACAAAGGCCTGCCCGGTGCGACGGGGGATGCACACCGGGCAGGCACAGCACCTTTCTACCGCATGGAAGAGGTCCCCTGCATCAAAAACGTGTTCGCTTTTGCCTTCACCAGGAAACCGGGAGCGAAATCAAGCCACGTGCGCGGATAGTGGGACGGTGCCGCAGTTCCTCGCGCGGAACGCCGAGCCTCAGCCGCGGGAAGCGCTCCAGCAAGGCGCTGAGGGCGATTTCCGTCTCCAGCCGGGCCAGGGGCGCGCCCAGGCAGTAATGGATCCCATGACCGAGGGCAAGGTGCCCGGAATGGCCGCGGTGGAGATTCGGCCGATCCGGCTCATTGAAGTGCGCGGGGTCGCGATTGGCGGCGGCGAGCGACACCAGCACCGTCTCCCCGGCGGGCACCGTCACACCGCCGATCTCCGTGTCCGCCAGCGGGAAGCGGCGGATCGCCAGAGGAGCCGGGCCGTCGTAGCGGGCGAACTCGTCGACGGCGGGGGCGATCAGCTCGGGCCGAGCACGCAGCTCGCCCAGCAGCTCGGGGTGGTCGAACAGAGCGAGGACGGAGTTGGCGATGAGGTGGACGACGTTCTCGTACCCGGCGAAGAGGATGAGGAAGGCCAGCGAGGTCAGCTCGTCCTCGCTGAGCCCGTCGCTGCCGTCCTCGTCATCGCGGACGGCGATCAGATCGGAGAGCAGGTCGTCGCCCGGCTCGGCGCGCTTGCTCGCGATCAGGCCGGTGTAGAAGCGGAGCATGCGGCCGACGGCTTCCTTCGCCAGTTCCGGCCGCTGGGGGTCCGGAGTGACCATCGCGTCGGTCCAGGCCCGGAAGTCCGGCCGGTCGTCCTGCGGGACGCCCAGGAGATCGCAGATCACCGTGACGGGCAGCGGCCCGGAGTAGTCGGCGATCACGTCCATGCCGCCATCGGCCTCGACGGCGTCCAGCAGCGCGTCCGCGATCCGCCGGATCGGCTCACGCATCTTCTCGACGCGGCCCGGAGTGAACGCCTTGACCACCATCCGGCGCACCCGGGTGTGGTCCGGCGGGTCCATGTTCAGGAGGTTGGCGTCCAGGGCGGGCGGCAGGCGGAACCCCTGGTAGTTGCCGGGGAGGGCATGCCTCTTGTCCAGGGCGAGCCGGGGGTCGGCCAGCGCCTGCCGGACGTCGTCGTACCGCGTGACGAGCCAGGCGGTCTGACCGTCGGGGTAGCGGATCCGGTGCACCGGACCGGCTTCCCGCAGCCGGGCGAGGGCGGTGTACGGGTCCGGGATCAAGGTGGTCGTGTCGATCGGTTCCGGGGTGCCGGGCGTGGCGGTGCTCTGCATGAACACCGACTCTAGACGCGGCATTTGGGTGCCGCGCAGGCGCCCTGACCGACCGCGCCGCATACCCGGCTCCGGCCCGGCCCCGATACGTGTACCGCTCTGGCCCGGCCCCTACGTGTGCGGCTCCGCACCGGGCGCCCGGGCCCGGTCCGCACCGGAATGGCGTAGGGGCGGCGCCGGGTCTCCCCGGCGCCGCCCTGTGCCACAGGCGGCCCCGACCCCCGTCCAGGGCCACCTCGACTGCGGTCCCGCGCCTCACTCGCCGCGGGCGACGGTCCGTTCTCTCAGCTCGTCGAGCACGGCGTCGACCAGCGGCAGGTGGTAGGCGTCGGCGACCCTGGCCAGGTGCTCGTGTTCCTCGGCCAGGCCGGCGCCGGTGGCCACCACCACGCTGTCGGCGCCGGACGCCGGGACGTGTCCCGCCGCCTGGTTCTGCAAACCACGGCGCAGCGCCGCTGCTTCCACCACGGCAGCAACCTGCCAATCGCCCAACCGCGCCGCACGGGCCTTGACACGGGCGATGTCGAGGGTTTCGGCCTCCACATAGCGCCGCACGCCGCGCTGTACGTCACGGATCTCCGCCATCTGCCGGTTCGCCCGCCACTCCAGATCGGAGAAGGGCCACCAGGTGGACCAGCGCGAACGGCCCATGGACACCTCGGGGGCCGCGTCGGTGACCGCGCGCCACAGCGGCTCCAGCCGCCGGAGCCGGCGCCAGGCCGAGACCCGGGGGCCGATCGCGGGGATGGCGAAGCCGGACAGCACCAGCAGAGCGGCGACGGAAGCCGTCAGCGGGGCCACGCCGTTGGAGAGCCAGGGCAGGTCCCGGCCCGCCCACGAGAAGACGAATCCGATGAGCTTGCAGGCGCAGTAGACCAGGCCCAGCCAGCAGCCGACGGCCAGCACCCGCAGGCCCCGGGCGAGCCAGGAGCCCTCCAGACTCGCGGCGTAGCGCGGACACAGCAGTCCCAGCCCGGCGAGCGCGGCGCCGAAGATGGCCAGATACAGCACGAGAAAGGTGACGACGCCGGGGGCGTGGGCGTAGGCGGTGCTGAAGTCCCGCGGGTGCTCGACGGAGTCCGGGCGGCCGACGGCGAAGCCGGTGACGGCGACGGCCCAGAGCGCCGCGACGGCCGCCACCACCGTGCGGGGCCGTATCGCCGACCCGGTCCAGCGCAGCAGCAGCACCAGGGCGCCGGTGGCGAAGACCACGACGGAGGAGTACAGGAAGACCATCGCCAGGTTCGCCACGCCCACCAGCCGGTCGAACCAGCGGTACACGCTGGGGGCGGACAGCACGAAGACGTTCGCCACGCCGCCGGTCATGAGACATGCCAGACCGAGGTCGGTGTTGGCGCGGTCGCGGAACCAGGCGCGGGCCTTGTAGGCCACGATCGTCCAGGCCGCGGCGCCGAAGCACAGGTAGACGAGGTCAAACACGGGCGCCTCCGCCGGGCCCGCTGTCCGCGCCGTTCCCGCCGTCCCCCGCGCCGCCGTCGTCTCCCGCGCTGCCGTCGTCTCCGGTGGGCCGGTCGCCGCTGCGGACGTGGCGCAGCGCGGGGCCGAGCGCGGCGGCGAGTTCGGCCGCCCGGCCCTCCAACGGCAGGTTGCGGTCGGGAGCGGTGGGCACCACGTGTTCCATCAGCAGGGTGCCGAGGACCTCGGTCTCACGCTCGGTGAGGTCGTCGTAGCAGTGGTGGCGGGCGAATCCCGGGGCCAGCCCCATGCGCCGCATGGCGGTGGCGACGTCGACGGTGGGGGCCCACATCCGCAGGGCGTCCTCGGTGACGGCCGGATCGTGGTCATGGCCGAGGAGCAGATGCCCGATCTCGTGCAACACGATGTGGATCTGGTGCCAGGGGGAGGTCTTCAGTTCGTAGAAGATCCACAGGTCCTCGTCGGTGCTGGCCGTCATGCCGGAGACCACGCCGCCCAGGCTCATCGGCACCAGCCGGACAGGGCGGCCGACGCGGCGCGCGACGATGTCGCACAGGCCCTGAAGGTCTGTCGACGCGGGCAGGCCGAGCTCCTGGATGAGCTGCTTGCACTGCCGGCGGATCCGCCGCACTCGCATGCTTGCACCGTCCTCGCATCCGGTCCGCCGCCAGGTGAGGAACAGCTGGTCGGTCTCATCGACGAGGCTGTTCACGCGGTGCCTCACCGTCCGACTCACCCGGTCCGGCCGGATCCGGTGGCAGGTTCATCTGCTGGCGGAACTGGGCGATGATCGTGGTGAGGCTGTCCTGGACCTCCGGCGGGAGGCCCACAGCGCGCAGCGCGATTCCGCGCACCCGCTGGTCGCGCATGGCGACGAGGAACCGTACCTCCTCCTCCACGCGTTCCGTCTGGGACTCCGAAAGGTCTCCGAGAAGATAGCCGACCGGCACAGCGAAGAACTTGGCCAGCGCGCGCAGGACGTCGGGGCTGGGGTTGGTGCGCTTCCCATTGCGCAGCATCGACAGGTACTGCTCGCTGAGGCGGACGCCGCCGTACGCGTCGCCGCCGCTGATCTCCTCCGCCACGTACCCGTTGGTGTAGGGAGCGCCGGGCGGGTGCATGTTCGCGAACAGGTAGTTGAGCCGGCCCGCCAGCGGGCTGCCCTCGCTGTTCGGTGCCGTGTCGCTGCCGGGCGCCATCCCGACCTCCCTTCACTCTCACCGGTGGTTAAGCCGAGGGTTCCGTCGAGACGCATCCTGCCATGGCGGGAAGGACTGCACCAGCCCATGCCAGAGGCGGTATACCCAGGCAACTTAACCACCAGTTGGTCGCGGCTCACGGGGCCGGCCGCTGGCAGCAGCGATCAGCCGGGGCGGAACCACGCGTCCAGGTCGAGCCGCTTCCGTAGCAGATCACCTTGCGGCCGTCGGCGTGCAGCCGGTCCACGGTTCGGGCGGTCCCGCGGGCCGCCGTCGAAGCACCCTGTGAGCAGCATCAGCAGGCCGGTCGGCACGGCGACCGGCCGCTTCACTCCCGCACCCGTCAGTGGGTTCCCTCTCCAGCCCGAACCGGGGTCCGGGGCGGAGCCCCAGATTGACCCGAACCCACCGCTGACACCACTGACGCAAGGTACCGCCGATGCGCGGACCTTCCGTCGGCCCCGGACCTTCAGTCGACTCCCGGAAGGATGTGCGGTTCTGCGAGATCCTCCTCGTAGCCGGCGAGCCGGATCGGCGCGGACCTCGCCCACACCTCCAGGCTGCGCAGCTCGCCGTTCCTGGCGGGACGCTCCTCGCGGTCGGCCGACGCCTCGTTCCGCTTGGTCTTCTCGGGTGTCACCGCACACTCCATTCGTGTCGGGACCGGATGTGCCGACGCACGCGCTACCGGGCGCCGGACGCCCGGTGGGGTTCGATGTCACAGCACTTCGGACGCGGTAGCGATCCGTTGCCTCAGATTAACGACGCGCCCGGGTCATCGCGCGCCGATTTCGGCCACGACCCGCCGGGCAAGATGCCTCTGCCGACACGCCGCTGAGCCAGCGGGTGCGCGGCGGCCGGGTACGTGGTGAGCTGGAGCCGAAAGAGGTGAGAGCCGTGCGGGTCAATCGGGTCGGTGGGGCCGGAAGACGAGCGCTCGCCGTGCTCGCGGCCGCGGTACTGCTCGCGCTGCCGGCCTGCGACAGCGAAGGCGACGGCGGCGGTGGGGGGAAGAAGAAGACCGACGGCAGGTCGACGTTCACCGGGGAGCCTGCCGAGCCGCGCCCGGTGCTCGCCGTGAAGATCGACAACGTCGCGCCCGCCCGCCCGCAGACCGGGGTCGACCGGGCCGACGTCGTGTACGTGGAGCGGGTGGAGGCGGGGCTCAGCCGCATTCTGGCGATTTTCTCCTCCGACCTGCCGCCCCTGGTCGGGCCGGTGCGCAGCGCCCGCGAGTCCGATCTGGACCTGCTGCGGCAGTTCGGCCGGCCGGCCCTGGCGTACTCGGGGGCGCAGTCCAGGCTCGAGCCGGTCATCGACGACGCCCCGCTGTATCCGATCACGCCCGGCCGCGCGCCCGACGCCTTCGTCCGCAGCGGGGACCGGGCCGCGCCGCACAACCTCTTCGTACGCCCGGCAGCCGCGCTGCGCGCCGCCCCCGACGCGAGCGACGCCAAGGACATAGGGTTCCACTTCGGCGCGGCCCCGGCGAGCGGCGGCCGGCCGGTCCAGCAGGAGACGGTGCGCTATCCCGCCGCGCGGTTCGGGTTCTCCTGGTCCGGCGAGCAGAAGCGGTGGCTGGTGTCGATGGACGGGACACCCGCCGCGACCACGGACGGCAAGCGGCTCGCGGCGGCGACGGTCGTCATCCAGCACGTGGACATCCGGGACTCCCGCTTCCGCGACCGGTGGGGCAGCGTGTCGCCGTTCACCGACACGACGGGGTCGGGCACGGCCGAGGTGCTGCGCGACGGCAAGTCGTACCAGGCACGCTGGGTGCGGCCGGACGCCGAGGACGGTACGGAGTTCACGACCCCGAGCGGCGATGAACTCAACTTCGCCCGCGGCCAGGTGTGGGTGGTCTACACGCCCCGGTGAGAACCCCGGCGAGGACCCCGCGAGAACCCCAGTTGTGAAAATGATTTCCAATTGCATAGCATCCCGGGTGTGGCCGACGAGAGCGGCCGTACCCGGGGCCTGCTGAGCGTCGTGTACGGCAACACCCCCGAGATGCGTGGTCGCGCGCTGGAAATCCTGCTGCGCGCCGCGCCGCGGGCGATCGTGCTCTCCGTCTCGCTGCGGGCCGCCGACGGCGGCGGACGCGGCGAGAGTGGCGGGCATGGCGAGGACCACGAGAGCGGCGGGCGCGGCGGGAACGGCGGGCATGGCCAGGGCCACGAGAGCGGCGGGCGCCCCACCGTACAGCGCTTCATCTCGGGCGGCGGTGCGCACGAGCGGTGGGCGCGCGGCGCCACCGGCATCCCTTCCGTGATCCTCCGTCAGGACCTGCTGGAGCTCTCCCGCGCAGAGCGCGCCCCACACGTGGTCCTGTCCCTGCCCGAGCACATCGACGTCACGCCCTTCCTGGCGGATGTGTGGCGGCCGCCGCTGGGCTCCACCCCGCTCGCCTCCCGCTACGAGCTCGCCCCGGTCGTCGCGGCCCTCGATGTCGACCGGTTCCTCGCCGACCTGCGGTGCGTGCACCAGGCCGTGCCGGTGTGGGGCGACGCGGATCGGCCAGCCCCGTTGACCTTGGCCGAGGCCGCCGCCCGGCAGGCGGAGGGCGCCGGGGTGCTGATCACCGGGGGCGCTCCGCCGGAGACGGCGGGGCGGCACGCGGGCGTCCAGGCGCTGCTCGGCCACCTGAACCCCTCGGCCACGGTGCTCGGCGACGGCGTGGACGCCGCCGAGCTGACGGCCGCGGTGACACCCGGCGGCCGGGCCCTGCCGGCCGATCCCGCCGACCGGCTGGACCCGTTGGCCGGGTCGAGTGTGTGCCGCCGCGGGGTGCACCACGGGGTGTCCTCGGTGCTGTGGCGGGCCCGGCGCCCGCTGCACCCCGAGCGGCTGGCGGAGGCGCTGCACCGGGTGCTGCCCGGCGTGGTGCGCGGCCGCGGGCATCTGTGGCTCGCCGGCCGCCCGGACACGATCGTCGTCTGGCGGTCGGCCGGCGGGCATGTCGAGTTGGCGGAGGCAGGGCGCTGGCTGGCGCGCGACGACGCCGAGGCATGGCGCCGCGCGTCGCCGGAACGCCGCACGCTGGCCGCCTGGTTCTGGGACGACCATTACGGGGAGCGGCGCAACGAGATCGTGTTCACCGGTGGCGGCCTGGACCAGGACCGCATTCGCACCGGGCTGGACGCGGCGCTGCTGGACGACGGCGAACTCGCCCTGGGGGCCGCGGAATGGGCCCGGTTCCCCGACCCGCTGTTCGGCACCCGGCCCGGCCGCTGACGCGCATCCCGTCCGCGCCGAACGGGTAGGAAACCGTATCGGGGTGGAGGTCGATCGAGGTGGAGAACCTCCGGGTGGAGATCGTCCGAGAGTGCCTCGACGTGGTCGGGCGTACGGCCCAGGTAGGGAGTTGGGCCGTGGGTCGTACTCCGTCGGTAGTACATGAAAATGCGTGCTCAGGGACGACGACCCGGCGCGGGTTCCAGGCCAGGGTAGGAACATGGACGATGACCGACCAGCGCGGCTGGTCCCGACGTGACCGCGCTCGCGCTGTCCGTGCTGCTCGCTCTGGTCTCGGCGGTCTGTTACGCCGCCGGGGCCATCCTTCAGGAGCACGTGGCGGCCACCACGCCGGGACAGTCGTACGCCCCGCTGCGGCGCGGGAGTTGGTGGGCCGCCGTTTCGCTGAACGGCGCGGGTGCGGTGCTGCATGTGCTCGCGCTCGCGTACGGGCCGCTCAGCGTGGTGCAGCCGCTGGGCGCGCTGACCATCGTCTTCGCGCTGCCGATGGCCGCGTTGTTCGTCCGCCGCGAGGTCGGCGCCTCGGGCTGGCGGGGCGCGGTCCTGGCGACGGCGGGGCTGGCAGGGCTGCTGTCGCTGACCGGGTCCTCGCCCGCGGAGTCGCTGTCCCGCGGGGAGCGGGCCGGGCTGACGGCCGTCACCGTCGGTTCCATCGCCGTGCTCGCGCTGGCCGCGCGCTGGATACGACGGCCCGTCGTCCGCAGCGTCGTCCTGGCCACGGCCGCGGGCACCGCGTTCGGTGTCTCGTCGGTGTTCACGAAGAACGTGACCGTGGGGTGGACCTGGACCGCGTGGGCCGACGGGCTGCCCAGCCTGGTCATGATCGTGCTCCTCGCGGCGGCGGGGGTGTTCCTGTCCCAGGCGGCCTACCGCGGCGCCGGGCTGACCGCTCCCCTGGCCACCGCCACCGTCGTCAACCCCGTGGTGGCCACGGCGGTCGGCATAGCCGCGCTCGGGGAGCACTTCCGGCACGGGACGGCGGGCACGCTGCTGGCACTGCTCGCCGGGGCCGTGGCGAGCGCCGGCCTGGTACTGCTGGCCCGGCACGGCGCGGATACGGCCGCCCATGACGCGGACACCCCGGAGGAGCCGCCCACGGGGCCGGGAGCGCCCGGCGTCGTCGGCACGGGCGTGGACACGGCCGCGGAGCACGTCCTGGACCGGCGCGACAGCGCCCGCACCGGCAGGGAGCCGGGCACGGGCGTGCCGGTACCGTCCACCCGCCGGGTGCGCGTGCCCCGGCAGGCCGGGCGCGCGGACCGCGACTGCTCCGAAGGCGTGCTCCAGGCCCACGGATAGCCCGCCTGCGGCGGGTCCTCTCCCGACCCCGCCGCTTCCGGCGTGACGGGGCCGCACGGGCGGGGACTCAGCCCATGACCGGGTCGGACAGGGGGCTCAGCGGATCAGGTCCGCGTGCACGTGCGTGACCTCCTCGATGTCCACCCCCGCCTTGTCGAGCAGTTGCTTGGAGAGGTCGTTCAGCGCCCTGGCTGCCGCGATCTCCTCGCCGACCCGCTGCTGCGCCGGGTCGTCGGGGTGCCGGTGGGCCACACCGTGCGCCTTGAGTTCGGTTCCGTCGTGGAGTCGCACCCGCACCGCCGCCTCCGTCTTGGTGGCGTCGATCTCGTGGAACTCCATCTCGATGTTGCATCCCACGATCGTCTCCATGGGGGACCACCTCCTGTGTCACCCTTCTGCGTCGTCTTTCAAGAATGCGCGCGGAACCACTCAAGCGCGAGGTCTGAGACCGCCCGCAGCGCGCCCGGCTCCTCGAAGAGATGACCCGCCCCGGGGACGACGGACAGCCGGTTCTCGCAGCGGAGCCGGGCCTGGGCCTGGCGGTTGAGGTCCAGTACCGTCGTGTCGCGGCCGCCGACGATCAGCAAGGTGGGCGCGGCGACGTGCGGAAGCCGGTCGTCCCCCGCCAGGTCGGGGCGGCCACCCCGGGAGACGACGGCGGCGATGTCCGCTCCGGGTTCGGCCGCGGCGCGCAGCGCGGCGGCGGCTCCGGTGCTGGCACCGAAGTAGCAGACGGGCACGGAGGCCCGGCGCGCCCACCGGGTCACCTCGGTGAGCCGCCCCGCCAGCAACCCGATGTCGAAGACGTTCGCCCGGTCGATCTCCTCCTCGGGGGTCAGCAGGTCGAACAGCAGGGTGGCCAGGCCGGCCCGGTTCAGCTCCTGGGCGACCGCCCGGTTGCGCGGGCTGTGGCGGCTGCTGCCGCTGCCGTGGGCGAAGAGCACGACGGCGGGCGCCCCCTCGGGGACGGTGAGATCGCCCGGCAACCGCACCGCGCCGTCGGCCACCGGGATCAGGACGGTGGCGGGGCCGGCCGCGGAACTCGGAGCTGCGCTCCCTTCGGGCCTCGGCTCGGGGCCGGGGTTCGCGCCGCCGGGATCCGGGTCCGGACCTGGGCCTGGGTTTGGGTTTGGGTTCGGGCCTGGGCCGCCGGGATCCGAGATCGGGCCGCCGGGGTCCGGGTCCGGGCCGCCGGGATCCGGGGCTGAGCTTGGGCCTGGGTTTGGGTTCGGGCCTGCCGTGTCTTCCGGGTCCTCGGCGCCTTCCCGGTCCGCGTCCCGGACCGGACCCGGCTGCTCCGCCGCGGCCCTGGCCAGCAGGTCCATGACCTCCTCGTCCGGAGTCTGGGAGAAGTCCCGGTACCACTCCCCCACGGCGGCGAACCCCGCAGGGGCGGACAGATACACCACCTCGTCCGCCTCGGCGCTGAGCGGGCCCAGTGCGCTCGGCGATGTCACCGGTACCGCCATGACGACGCGCGCCGCGCCCTGGGCGCGGGCCACGCGGCAGGCGGCCTCGGCCGTCGCGCCGGTCGCGATGCCGTCGTCGACCACGACCACCGTGCGGCCCGCCAGGCTCAGCCGGGGCCTGTCGCCTCGGAACCGCCGCGCCTGCCGGTCGAGTTCGGCCTCCTCGCGCCGTTCGACCTCCGCGAGTTCGTCCTTGCTGGCACGGCTCATGCGGACGATGTCGTCGTGGATGACGCGCGCCCCGCCCTCGCCGATGGCGCCGAAGCCCAGTTCCCGGTGGAAGGGGACGCCGAGTTTCCGGACGATGATGACGTCGAGAGGCGCGCCGAGCACGTGGGCGACCTCGTAGGCCACGGGCACCCCGCCCCGGGGCAGCCCGACGACGATCGGCCTCTCGTCGCGCAGCCGTTCCAGGCGCGCGGCGAGGCGCCGCCCGGCGTCCGTGCGGTCGTTGAACAGCATGATCCGCTCCCAGCCCGGGGAGAGGTGGCGGGAAGAGTCGCCGCCCTCCTTCGAATCAATCCGAAATATCCCGTTTTGGCAAATGCACCGGTGAGCCGGCCGCGCCATCCGGACGGCCGTCGCCCATCACGTCACCGCCCGTAGCCTCACCGCGCACGGCGTCGCGGAACGCCCCCGGCGCCTGGCCGGTGCGGTGCTGGAAGAACTTGGAGAAGTTGGCCGCGTCGGTGAACCCGGTCTGGGCGGCGACCCGCGCCACCGGCAGCTCGCTGTGCGCGAGGAGCCGCCTGGCCTCCAGCACGACCCGGCGGTCGAGGAACTCCTTCGCCCCCACTCCGGCCGCCGCCAGCGTGGCGCGGGAGAGCGTACGCGGCGAGTAGCCGAGCACCTCCGCGTAGTCCGCGACCCGGTGGGTTCGCGCGAAATCGCGTTCGACGGCGTCACGGAAGCGCAGGTAGGTCTCGGAAGGCCGGGGTACGGGGCTGCCCGCCGGGGCCGTCTGATGCGCGACGCACAGCACCAGGACGGCGAGCAGATGGCGGAGCATCGCCGTGTGCACCTCGGCGGGCAGCCCGCGCCCCGACCGGAAGACGTACTCCAGATGCCGCAACGCCGCGGACACCGCCTCGCGGTCGTCCCCCACCGGCTGCCACCACGTACCGCCGAACCGGTCGTCAAGCCGGGCGGCCCGGGCCGTCTCCGGGGTCAGGAAACCGGGCTGGAACAGCACCAGCGTGCCCTCGATCGCCGTCAGGTCGCCGAACTGCTGCACCTGTCCCGGCCGCACCCAGAGCACGGTGCCCGCGCCGAGCGTGTAGCCCGTGAAGTCGACGGTGTGCGAGGCGGTTCCCGACTCGATGGCGAACAGGGAGTGGAAGCGCGGCCGCTGCGGCGCGTCGAACTCGCCTTCCGGAGCACGTCGGCGAAGCTCGCTCAGGGACATCACCTCGACGCCCGGCGGGGTCCCCGCCGGTGCCCGGTAGAGGACCTCGGGAATCGCATCGTGTCGCTTTTTCACCATAGCGAGTCACCACGCTACCTCGCTCACCTGCCGCGATGAACGTAGCGTGGACACCGTTGACCGAAACAGCCACAGGAAAGTGCAAGGAGTCCCCATGGCCCACGAGCGCGTCCGGCTGACGTACGCCTTCGACGCGTACTGCGGCTGGTGCTACGGCTTCGGCCCGGCGCTGCGCGCCTTCGCGGCGGGCAACGCCGATCGCGTCGAGGTCCGGGTCCGCAGCGGCGGCCTGTTCACCGGCGGCCGGGCCGGGCCCCTGTCGGCGCATCCCTACATCCCCGCGGCGAACGAGCGCATAACCCAGCTGACCGGCGCCGAGTTCGGCGCGCCGTTCCAGGCACTGCTCGCGGACGGCCGCATGGTCCTGGACTCGGCCGGCCCGGCGGTCGGGCTGGTGGCCCTGCGCCGCCAGGTGCCGTCCCGGCAGGTCGAGTTCGCGGGCGCGCTCCAGCGGGCCTTCTACCGCGACGGCCTTGACCTGTCCGCCCCCGCGACGTACGAGGTCCTGGCCGACCGGCTCGCCCTGGACCCGCGTGCGGTGACCGGGGCACTGGACGATCCGGCCGTGCACGCCGAGGCCCGGCAGGACGTCCGGGAGGTGCGCGCGCTGGGCGTCGAGGGCTTCCCGACCCTGCTGCTGCACACCCCGGGCGGGCCCCGGCGGCTCGGCGGCCCGGTCTCCTCCGCGGACGAGCTGACCGCCGCGCTGGACCGGCATCTGGCCTGAGCCCTCCTGCCCTGACACCTGGATCCCCTTTCCGGGGAAGCCCGCCGACTTTCCGCTGAAGCCCGCCACCCGGGCACCTCGGCCCCGCCGTTTCGAACCTTTCGAACACCAAGGAGAAACACCATGACCAAGATCGCCCTTTTCGGCGCCACCGGCACCATCGGACGGCGTGTGCTGGACGAGGCCCTGTCCCGCGGCCACGAGGTGACGGCCGTCGTCCGCGACCCCGCCAAACTGACCGCCGACCACCCGAAGCTCACCGTGACCACCGGTGACGTCCTGGACCCGGCGTCCGTCGCCGCGGTGGCCAAGGGGCAGGACGTCGTGGTCAGCGCCGTCGGCGGTGGTGACGGGCCGGGCCACCAGCAGCTCATCCCGGCCGCCGCCCGGTCCTTGGTGGCGGGGCTGCGCACGCTCGGCGACGGCGCCCCGCGGCTGATCGCGGTCGGCGGCGCGGGCAGCCTGGAGACCGCGCCCGGGGTGCGGGTGTGGGACGCCCCCGGCCTGCCGGACTGGCTCCTGCAGATCATGCACGCCCACGGCGAGGCGCTGGAGTTCCTGCGCACGGTCGGTGACGTCCGCTGGACCAGCCTGAGCCCGGCGGCGACCATCGAGCCGGGCGAGCGCACCGGGACGTACCGCACGGGCGACGACCAGCTGGTCGCCGACGCGGACGGCAACAGCTACATCACCGCCGAGGACTACGCCGTCGCGCTCGTCGACGAGGTCGAGAGCCCGCGGCACGTCGGCCGGCGGTTCACCGTCGCCCGCTGACAACCGGTCTCGCCGCCCCGTCGTCCCGTCCGCCAAGTCCGTTGTCAGACGCGGCCCGTAGAGTCGGACGCATGAAGAAGGGTTCGTATGTCTGTGGCACCGACGCCGCGATGGATGCCGTCGGCGGCAAGTGGAAGGTGCTGATCCTCTGGGCGCTCTACCACCACGCCCCGCGCTTCGGTGAACTGCGCCGTCTCATACCGGGCATCAGCGAGAAGGTGCTGGTCCAGCAGCTGAGGGAGCTGGAAGCGATCGGTGTGGTGCACCGCGAGGTCTACGAGGAGCTGCCGCTGCGCGTGGAGTACTCCCTGACCCCGTCCGGAGTCGCCCTCCACGAGGCCCTGGGGCCACTCGGCGCCTGGGCGAAGGAGCATCTCCCGGCCGCCGGAGTGGAGATCGCGCACGTCTGAGGCCCCCGGGCACCGCCGCCCGTTCTGTTAACGGGATGGAGAGTCGGGCCAACGCAGTCACCTGCGAGAACACACCCAGCGGAAGGGTTCACCCCTCCCTAAGGTCGTCGACCGGCGAGCTGGGCCAGATCTTCGAGAAGACACCGGCGCTGTTCGGCTACCCACTTGAGCGGGACGGCGTGGTGCTCAGCTCCGAACTATGCGTGGACAGTCCACGCATCAGCGAGCTCGCCAACCACTGGCGGGGTGCACCCCGCGCGGGTCTGCCGGAGCTGGGCGGCGAGTTCCGCATCACCGATCTGTTCAGCGCAATGAACAAGCATCCGCCCGATCTGATCCCCTCCGGCTGGCCAGGGGCCGAGCCCTGCTCCGAGTTGCGCGTCATCGACAACACCCCGCTCACGGCGGCAGGGCAGCTCGCGGCGATCCGGATCCAGCGGCACACCGACCCGCTGGACCACTTTCCCGGGCTCTTCCCCGCCTGGGACTACACCGACCTGCGGCGGCGCTTCACCGCCCGATTCGACTGATGTCACCACGCGGCTCGGCGCATGCGTGCGCTTCCTCGGTGCCAGGCTCGGTGCGCGTGGTGGATCTCGGGGCTGCCGTAGTTGTCGGCCCAGCCGGCGGCCCCGGCATACCGTAGGAGGTGGGCGCGCCTGCCCAGTATCGGTCCTTCGTACCCGCGACCTTGTGGACGGCATCGGCGTCGGTACGGTGTTCCGAGCGGCGGGAGTTCCAGACCTTGACGACGCCGCCCGGCCCGTCACCGAAGTTCTCGAGTCGGCCGCTGTCCCCGATGACGGTGTAGTTGCGCCAGTAGTCGGAGGTGAAGTGGCACTGCTGGTAGGCAGCCAGCAAACCGTTGTCGAGTACCGACCGACCAAAGGCCGCACGACACCTGACACGCCATCAGAACGAGCGTCGAATGAGCGTCACGAGCGCTCGGGCGCACCCACAGCGGCACGCCGTAGTGCGCGAACAGCGGGAAGTTGTTGCCGAACTGGGCGCCGCAGAAGGGCCGCTGCAGCTCGCCGATCACTACCGCGTAGAGCCGAGCCCGGGGGCCGGGCGAGCTGCTGGAGCGCGCGGTGGCGTCAAGGCACCCGCAGGCGGATCACCGATCGGTGGATCCAGCCTCAAAGCTTGCGCACAAATTACACACATCCTCTCTACATACTGGCCTCGATGGTCTAGATTGACCGTGCTTCAGCTGTTCGATCACGAGGCGACCAATAGTGATCCATAGGTCCGGCGCCACGGAAGGCCAGCAGTCACGTCCCCGGCGCCAGACGTGGGGATGATCAATTCTTGGAGCCCGAGAGGGGCCTTGGGTGCGGGGAGCACCCGAGGTTTCGACGGGTTCCCGCGCACCTCGAGAGCCTGGCAGGGCATGCGAGTCTGCTGCCGCCAGGGTGGGTTGTTCAGGTAGCTCCGAAATAGCCGGGATGTCATGCGCGGGGGGCGGGGGCCTCCCAAGGGGAGGAACAGCGCGGCGCCGGGGGGCGGGGGCCTCCCGAGGGGAGGAACAGTGCGGGGGGCGGGGCCTCCCGGGGGGGGGGGGAGGAACAGTGTTGGGCGAACACGTCGAACCACTGGGGACCTGGGGGGTTCTGTGCGGCAGGGGGGATTAGTCAGCCCGTTTCCGTCAGAGCGCGGGCGTCTGACGAACGGGGCAATCAGCCAGCTCGCGATCGGCTGGGAGCAGCGGTACCGCCGTACCGTGATCACCAGCGATACCGTGGCCACCGCCTTCGTGGTGGCGGCGATCGGCAACTTCTTCGGGGCTCGGGACGCGGCCAACTGGCATGAGAAGTGGGGAATTCTCGCATTCGGCACCGAGCTGCTGGTGCTGGGGGCGCTTGCGGTGAGCCGGTCGTGGGCTCCGGCCGTGCTCGGCCAGGGCGCCGAGGAATTCCGCAGGCTCGGACGCTCACTGTTCACGGCGACCGTCGTACTGGCGCTCGGCGGGATCGCCCTCACCTCGCGCAACATCAAGCTCTGGATCTTCGTCGCGATCCCCGCGATCGCGCTCATCACCATGACCGCGCGGTATCTCCTCCGCCTCTGGCTGCACAAACAGCGGAAGGAAGGACGGTGCCTGCGACCGGTCCTCGCTGCCGGGAGCCCGGCCACCGTGCGCGACCTGATCACCCGAACCCGCAAGTTCCCGCACCTCGGCTGGCGGGTGGATGCGGTGTGCACGACGGACGGTCTCGGGCTCGACGGTGACCATCTGGACGGAGTGCCGGTCGTCGGGCAACTGGCGGACGTCGCCAAGCACGTCCGCCACGACGGCTACCGTGTCGTCGCGGTGACACCGGACCCGCACTGGTCACCGGACCGGCTGCAGCGGCTGGCCTGGAACCTCGAAGGCAGCGATGCCGAGATGGTCGTGGCCCCCGTGCTGATGGAGGTGGCCGGCCCGCGGCTGCACGTCGACGCAGTGCTCGGGATCCCGCTGCTGCGGGTCAGCATGCCGACCTTCACCGGGGGGCGCCGGGCGGTCAAAGGGGTCGTCGACCGGGTGGGCGCGGCGATCCTGCTGATGCTGTTCGCACCGCTGATGGTGCTCGTCGGGCTGCTCGTACTGGTGGACAGCCGGGGCGGAGTGTTCTACCGCCAGCGCAGAGTCGGCAAGGACGGCCACGAGTTCACCATTCTCAAGTTCCGCACCATGGTCGCCGGGGCCCACGGGGCACGTGCCGAGCTGGCCGACCTCAACGAGGGCGCGGGGCTGCTGTTCAAGCTCCGCCGGGATCCGCGGGTGACCCGGGTGGGAGCAGTGCTGCGCCGGTACTCGCTCGACGAGCTCCCGCAGCTTTTCAACGTGCTCACCGGATCGATGTCGCTCGTCGGTCCGCGGCCACCGTTACCGGAGGAGTCCGCTGCGTACGGCCCGGACATCCGGCGTCGGTTGCTGGTCAAGCCCGGGCTCACCGGCCTGTGGCAGATCAGCGGACGCAGCGACCTGCCGTGGGAGGAGGCGGTGCGCCTCGACCTGCGGTACGTGGAGGACTGGTCGCTCGCCCTGGACACAGTGATCTTGTGGAAGACGCTGCGTGCGGTGCTCCATGGCCAGGGGGCCTACTGATGCGCGGGGGCCGTCGTCCGGCCGGCGCGCGGACCGCAGGCCACAAGAGCCTGTCCGGGGGGACCGCAGGCCACAAGGGCCTGCCTGGGGGGAGGAACGCGTCATGAGAGTCAGCGTTTTCGGGCTCGGCTACGTGGGCTGCGTGTCGGCCGCGTGCCTGGCCAGCATGGGTCACGAGGTCATCGGGGTGGACGTGAACCAGGTGAAGGTCGACCTGGTCAACGACGGCAAGGCCCCGGTGGTCGAGGAGCGTATCGGCGAGCTCATCGCCGAGGTCGTGCGGACCGGAGCGTTACGCGCCACCGGCGACGTCCGCGAGGCGATCATGGGCAGCGAGGTGTCGCTGGTCTGCGTGGGCACGCCGTCGGAGCCCAACGGCAGCCTGTGCACCACGTACTTGGAGCGGGTCACCGAGCAGATCGGCGCCGCGCTGGCCGAGGGGGCCAAGCAGGGGGGCCGGCATACCGTCGTGTTCCGCAGCACCATGCTCCCGGGCACCTGTCTGAACCTGCTGGTACCGATCCTGGAGAAGTACGTCGGCGGCACGGCCGGGGTGGACATCGGGGTCGCGGTCAACCCGGAGTTCCTGCGCGAGGGCACGAGCGTGCGGGACTTCTTCGACCCGCCCAAGACCGTCATCGGCGAGCTCGACCCGGCAAGCGGCGACGTGGTGGCGGCGCTGTACGACGGATTGCCCGGCGAGGTGTTCCGGGTGCCGGTCCCGACGGCCGAGGCGATCAAGTATGCGGACAACGCGTTCCACGGCCTCAAGATCGGCTTCGCGAACGAGCTGGGCGCGGTGTGCCAGGCGCTCGGGGTGGACTCGCACCAGGTGATGGACGTGTTCCTGGCCGACCGCAAGCTGAACATCAGCCCCGCCTACCTGCGGCCCGGCTTCGCCTTCGGTGGCTCCTGCCTGCCCAAGGACCTGCGCAGCCTGGTCCACGCGGCGCAGCGGGCCGACATCTCGGTGCCCATCCTCGCCCACGTGTTGCCCTCCAACTCCGCACATCTGCAGCGCGCGGTGGAGCTGGTCGAGCGCACCGGCAAGCGCCGGGTGGGCCTGTTCGGCCTTTCCTTCAAACCCGGCACCGACGACCTCCGCGAGAGCCCGCTCGTCGAGATGGCGGAGAGGCTCTTCGGCAAGGGCTACGACCTCAAGATCTACGACGCCAATGTGAGCCTCTCTCGGCTGATCGGCGCGAACCGCGAGTACATCGAGACCCGGCTGCCGCACCTCGCGCAGCTGCTCGCGGACTCCGTCGACGAGGTGCTCGAGCACGCCGAGGTGTGCCTGGTCGGGACCAGGGACCCGGCCGTGCTGTCGTCGCTGCCCCATGGCGACGGCCCGGTGATCGTCGACCTCGTCCACCTTCCCGACGCCGACGCGCGCCGGACCGAACCGGGATACATGGGCCTTGCTTGGTGACATAACCAGCGGCGACTGGCAAGGCCGGCGCGCGCTGATTCTGGTGGAGAACCTGTCGGTGCCGTTCGACCGGCGGGTGTGGCAGGAGTGCACGACGCTGCGCGACGCGGGCTGGGAGGTGCACGTCATCTGTCCCCGGGGGGAAAAACGGGACACGGAGTTGGAGGCGGAGATCGACGGGGTGCGGATCCACCGCTACCCGTTGCGCGCGGCCACCGGAGGGCCGGCCGGCTACCTGCGCGAGTACGGATCGGCGTTGTGGCACACGGTCCGGCTGGCCCGCAAGGTCGGCCCGGTCGACGTGGTCCACGCCTGCAACCCGCCCGACCTGCTGTTCCTGCCCGCACTGTGGCTGAAGCGGCGCGGCGCGCGGTTCGTCTTCGACCAGCACGACCTGGTGCCCGAGCTGTACCTCTCCCGGTTCGACCGCGGCAAGGATCTGCTCTACCGCGCCGTGTGCGCACTGGAACGGCGGACCTACCGGGCCGCGGACGTCGTACTCGCCACGAACGAGAGCTACCGGGACGTCGCGGTGCGCCGTGGCGGTCTTCGGCCGGAGGACGTGTTCGTGGTGCGCAGCGCGCCCGACATCGACCGTTTCCATCCGGTGCCGCCCGAGCCGGAGTTGAAGCGCGGCAAGTCTCATCTGCTGTGCTACCTCGGCGTGATGGGCCCGCAGGACGGCGTCGACTACGCCTTGCGGGCCCTCGCGAAGCTGCGCGACGAGCTCGGGCGCACCGACTGGCATGCGGTGTTCGTCGGCGCCGGCGACGCCTTCGACGCGATGGTGGAGCTGTCCCGGCGGCTCGGGCTCTCGGAGCAGGTGCAGTTCACCGGGCGCATCCCGGACGCCGACCTGGCGCGCTACCTGTCCACCGCGGACGTGTGCCTCTCCCCCGACCCGCGCAATCCGCTCAACGACGTGTCGACCATGAACAAGGTCCTGGAGTACATGGTGATGGGCCGGCCGATCGTCTCGTTCGACCTGAAGGAGGCGCGGGTCTCCGCCGGGGACGCCGCCGTCTACGCGCCCGCCAACGACGAGGCCGAATTCGCCGGGCTCGTCGCGCTGCTGCTGGACGACCCGGAGCAGCGGGCCCGGATGGGCAAGATCGGCCAGGAGCGGATCGCAGGGCAGCTTTCCTGGCGGAACTCGCAAGCGTCACTGCTCGCTGCCTACGCCGCTGCCTGCCGTGACCACGCTCCGGTGTCGGCGGGTGGCCCGGTCCGCACAGGGAAGAGGCCGCGGCGTTGAGCGATGACACGATCCGCCTGATCACCATCGGGCGGATTCTCCGTCGGCGGTGGCGGCTTCTCGCCATCGTCGCCGTGATGGGCGCGCTCGTCGGCTACGGCACCTCGGTGCTGTTTCCGCCGCGGTACACGGCGTCGGCATCGGTGCTGCTGCCGGGGGCATGGGAGGAGCGCGAGCTGCTGACTCAGGCGGAGATCGCGACCAGTTCGGTGGTGGTCGACCGCGCGGCTGCCACGCTCGGCTGGACCGGGGTCAGCGGCAGCAAGCTGCGGGATCGGGTGAGCGCCAAGGCCGCCGACGGGAACATCATCAAGATCTCGGGCACGGCCGACACCCCGGAGCGTGCCCAGCGGCTCTCCGACCAGGTGGCCAAGGAGTACCTCACATTCGCCGCGCGGATCGCAGGCGACAACACCGACCCCGAAGCGGCGGATGGGCCCGAGGCGCTGCGGAAGATGGTGGCGCAGACCAGCCGCCGCATCACCGACCTGGCCGAGGCGGCCGATCCGGGGCAGACCGTGGAGAGCGTGCAGGGCCGCAACGAGCTCGAGAAGCTGCGCACCGCGCTGCAGGAGGCCATGAAGAAGCTGGACGAGGCCGACCCGGCGACCGATAAGGCCAACATGGTCGTCATGGGGCCGGCGGCCCGGCCGACCGGCGAGGCACCGCCGACGAGGATGCAACTCATCGTCGCCGGGGCGCTGCTGTTCTTCCTGCTCGCGGTCATCGGCCATCTCACCGCCGCACGGATGAGCCGCCGGCTGCGCACCGAACCGGAGATCGCCGCGGCGCTGGGCTCGGCGCTCCTTGGCACCGTCGATGTACCTCGTGAACGGCCCGCGCACCGGCCACAAGGTGGTGGCCCGCGAGCCTGGATCCGCTGGCTCCTTGGCGTCGACACCCGGTGGGACATACCGACCCTTCAGGCGTCCGGCGGCGAGGCCAGCAGGAAGATCCGCTACCGGCGGGTGTGCGCTCGCCTCCGGGACCAGCTGCCATCTCCCCGGCGGCGACTGCTGGTTCTCGTCCCGGACGGCGACGAGATCGCCCGCCGGGCCGCCGGGCAGCTCGTCGCCGAGGCAGGGAGCGATCCCTCCCCAAGCTCTTCGAGCAGGGGATACCCCATGCTTCGGGTGGTTGGGGTTTCGGTGTTCCGGCCGCTGGTGCCGGACCGCGAGACCGAGTCCGGTGCCCTGGTCGTGCTCAGCGCGGGCAGCTGGACCGCAGGAGAGCTCGCCGGCATCGCCGAGGCGTGTGCGGACGCCAGGCATGAGGTCGTCGGCATTGTCGTCGCCGGCACGGTCCGGGCCCGTCCGAGGCGGTCTGCCGACCGTCCTCCGGATGCCGTCACGCCGGCGATCGCGGTTGGCGTCGACGCGAGGGGAGGTTCAGTGTGACGACGAGTACGACTTCGGAGTCGTCGGCCGCCGCTCCGCTCCTTGACCTGCAGGCGCTGATCGTCGCGGTGCGCAGGCGCCGCCGCCTCTGGTGTTCCATGGCCCTGCTGGGGCTGCTGGTCGGCGCGGCGCTGGCGGTCCTGCGGCCGCCGCCGCCGACCGCGGTGACCACGGTGCTGGTCGCGCATGAGGCGGACCAGCCGAACGACCCCGGAACGCTGATCCGCACCGACGTCGCGCTGCTGCAGACCACGCGGATCGCCAGTAAGGTCCTGCAGTCCCTCAAGTCCCCGGAAAAACCAGAGGACTTCATGCAGGACTACCGGGGTATCGGCTTGACCAACAACCTGCTGCAGATCAATGTGACAGGTGACAGCGACACGGAAGCGGTGACCCGAGCCAAGGCGCTGGCCGATGCGTTCGTCGCGGACCATGTGAGGCGGATACAGGAAGCCGCGAACGCCGAGGCCAAGGCCCTGCTCGACCAGCGTGACCGAATGCGGGACGAACTCGCCCAGGTCAACAAGGCGATCGGAGACGGATCGCCGAAGAGCGGCCCGGAAGGCTCGGCGAACCTCGAGTCGCTCTTCACCCGCCGGGCCGAACTCACCTCGCGGATCGCCGATTTCGACCAGCGCGCCGCGGAGGCGCGCACCAGCACGCCCAAGCTCATCGCCGGCACGCAGATCGTGGACGCCTCGCGCGCGGTGCAGCACTCCCTGCCCAGGGCCGCTGTCATCAACGCCGCGATCGGGCTCGCCCTCGGGCTCGTCCTCGGGCTCGCGCTGGCCGCGGTCGGCGCGGTGGTGGCGGACCGCCCCGTGCTGCGCCGGGAGATCGCGGCGAACCTCGGCGCCTCGGTCATCGCGGAGCTGCGCCGCACGCCCCGCAGGTCGGCCAGGCTGTGGCAGCGTCGGCGGACCCGGGCGGCACGGATACGGCTCACCTCGACCCTGGCGCGCACCATGCGCGGATCCGCGGAACCGGTGTCGCTGCTGGAACTGGGCTGTGCGCGCAGCACGAGCGTGATCGCCCTGGACCTCGCCGACGCACTGGCGGAGGAGGGGCCGGTGGTGATCATCGATGGTCTGCCCGGCCTGCGGCTCGCCAACCGCCGCCAGAAGCCAGGAGACCCGACCGTGGTCAGTGGCGAGCGTGCCGCGACCGTGCCGCATCAGATGCGCCGGCTGGGAGTTGGCTCGGTCGCGCCCGGCACGGCGTGGACCGACCTCCACTACCTCGGTACGCAGACCGTGCTCGTCGTCCGTGCCGGGCACGGCAGCGCCGCATGGCTGCACACGGTGGCGCGGCAGCTCGCGGATCAGCGCATTCCGGTGATCGGTGTGGTGCTGATCGACCCCGATCCACGTGACCGGACCGACGGCACCCTGTGGGACGGGCTGCACACCGCGCTGCGCGGCAGGAACGAGCGGCCGGGCTGGCAGAACGGGACCGGCCAGCGGCGGACGGAGCGGTCGTCATGGGCCGTACGGGTCCCGGACAGCAAGCAGGAGGCGCGGTAGGACATGTGTGGCATCGCAGGCACTTACCGATGGCCGGACGGGAAGATCGTGACCGACCGGCTCACCGATACCCTCGCCCACCGCGGCCCGGACGGTGCGGGCCGGTACAGCCACCCCGTCGGTGACGGCGAAGTGCACCTCGGGCACCGCCGGCTGGCCATCATCGACCTGTCCGAGACCGGCGCCCAGCCGATGGCCTCGGGCGGCCTCGTCCTGACGTACAACGGCGAGCTGTACAACGCGCCCGAGCTGCGTGCCGAGCTGGCGGCCGCCGGGGTGCGCTTCCGCGGTACCTCCGACACCGAGGTGCTGCTGGAGGCCTGGCGGCGCTGGGGCACGGACTGCCTGCCCCGGCTGCGCGGCATGTTCGCGTTCGGGATCTTCGACGAGCGGACCGGCGAACTGGTGCTGGCCCGCGACCAGTTGGGCATCAAGCCGCTGTTCCTGCTCCGGCGCGGCGAGGGCCTGGTGTTCGCCTCCGAGCTCAAGGCGCTCGCCGCCGCGACCGGTGGATCTCTGGAGGTGGACCATGCGGCGCTGGTGGCCTCGCTCCTTTACTACTGGGTGCCGGACTCGCGGTGCGCGTTCCGCGAGGCGGAGAAGCTGCCGCCGGGGAGCTGGCTGAGATGCCGGCCCGACGGCCGGGTGGAGCGTGGCCGGTTCTGGAACCTGAGGGACGTCGCCGCCGAGGGCCGGGAGCGGGCCCGCAGTGGCGAGCGGCCGGACCTGGCCGCCATCGTCGAGGAGTCGACGCGGCAGCACCTGCTCTCCGACGTACCCGTGGCGACCTTCCTCTCCGGCGGCCTGGACTCCAGCTACCTGACCGCGCTGGCGGCCCGCGACCGACCCGGGATCTCCGCGTACACGATCGGATTCCGCGCCGAGGACGCCAGGTTCGAGGCGATGCCGGACGACCTGCGCTACGCCCGGCAGGTGGCCGAGCGGTTCGGCGTCGACCTGCACGAGATCGAGATCGCCCCGAACGTGCTCGACCTGCTGCCGCAGATGACGTATCACCTGGACGAGCCGATCGGCGACCCCGCCGCGATCAACACGTTCCTGATCTGCTCGGCCGCCCGGGAGGCCGGGGTCAAGGTGATGCTCTCGGGGATGGGCGCCGACGAGCTGTTCGCCGGTTACCGCAAGCACCTGGCCAACCTGCTCGCGCTGCGCTACCAGCGCGTCCCACGGCCCCTGCGGCGCGGTCTGTCCAGGGCCGTGGACCGACTGCCGGTCGCAACGGCCCGCCGGGGGTACCGGTCGGTGCGCTTCGCGAAGCGGTTCCTCTCCTTCGCCGATCTGCCGGAGGAGACCGCGTTCCGGCGCAGCTACACCATGTACGACCAGGACGAGCTGCTCGCCTTGGTCAATCCGGACTTGGCCGGGACGGTCGACGACGTGCTGACCGAGCACGCGGACATCTACCAGGACAACGACCTCGACGACTTCGTCAACCGCATGTGCCTGGGCGACGCCCGGATGTTCCTGCCGGGTCTGAACCTCGCGTACACGGACCGGTCGAGCATGGCCGCGTCGACCGAGGTGCGGGTGCCGTATGTGGACGTCGAGGTGGTCAAGGCGGCGTTCGCCGTGCCCGGTGATCGCAAGATCGTCGGACGGCAGGGCAAGGCCGTCCTCAAGGAGGCGGCCACCTCGATCCTGCCCCGGGAGATCGTGTACCGGCCCAAGGGCCTGTTCAGCGCCCCGCTGCGGGCCTGGATGAGCCGGGATCTGGCACCGCTGGTGCGCGAGGTGGTCAACGACGGCGTGCTCGTCAATTCCGGGCTCCTGCGCCGCGACGCCCTGGCGTGCATGGTCGCCGAGGACGCCGCCGGGCAGCGGGACTTCTCCAAGCATCTGTGGCATGTGCTGACCCTCGAGTACTGGTATCGCGACGCGACCTCTGGGTCCGGTCAGAGCACTCGGTTAACGGCTTAGGAATCTCAGAGGAGTTCGGGTGAAGCAGGTTGTACAGAACTACAAGAGCGGCGAGCTGGCGGTGCTCGACGTGCCGGTGCCGGGGTGCAAGCCGGGCGGTGTGCTGGTCCGCACCGCCTACTCGCTGATATCCACCGGGACCGAGCTCATGAAGGTGTCCGAGGCCGGCATGTCGATGCTGGGCAAGGCCCGCTCCCGGCCGGACCAGGTGGCCAAGGTCATGCAGAGCGTGGCCACCAACGGGGTGCCCGCCACCTACCGCAAGGTGATGGGCAAGCTGGACTCCTACACGCCGCTGGGCTACTCGCTGTGCGGGGTGGTCGAGCAGGTCGGCGCCGGGATCGACGATGTGAAGGTCGGCGACCTCGTGGCCTGCGCCGGCAATGAGCACGCGCTGCACGCCGAGCTGAACTGGGTGCCGAAGAACCTCTACTCCCCCGTGCCGGATGGCCTCGCGCCGCGGCACGCGGCCTTCGGCACCGTCGGGTCGATCGCGTTGCAGGGCGTCCGCCAAGGCGAGTCACAGCTGGGCGACGTGGCGCTGGTCATCGGCCTCGGGCTGATCGGGCAGCTGGTGGTGCAGCTCCTTGCCGCCTCGGGAGTCCGCGTGGTCGGGGTCGACCCTGACCCGGTGCGCTGCGAGCTCGCCGAGCGCCTGGGCGCCGCGGCCTGCGGCGATCCCGCATCCGCCGCTGTGGAAGCCGCCGTCGCCGAACTCACCGGCGGTCACGGCGTGGACCAGGTGTACCTGGCCGCCGGCGGCGACAGCAACCAGCCCGTCGAGCTGGCCGCCCGGCTCTCCCGAGACCGCGGCCGGGTCGTCGACATCGGCAAGTGCCGCCTGGACCTGCCGTGGAACGCGTACTACGAGAAAGAGCTCGACGTCCGGTTCTCCCGCAGTTACGGCCCCGGTCGCTACGACCCGGAGTACGAGCTGGAGGGGCGCGACTACCCGATCGGCTACGTGCGCTGGACCGAGCGCCGCAACCTGGCGTGCTTCCTCGACCTCGTCGCCCGCGGCAGCGTCGACGTGGAGCCCTTGGTCTCCCACGTAGCCGACTTCGATGACGCCGTGGAGACGTACCAGCGCCTGAAGGACGGCGACCTGAAGGCCGTGGCCGTGCTGTTCCGCTACCCCGAACACACGGGGGAAGCGGAGGAAGCGGGAGCCCCGGCGGTGGCCGTGCCCGCAGTGAAGCGAAGCGGCGGAGTGTCCACCCCCGCCCGGGCCGCCAAGACGCCGGTGCGCCTTGCGTTCGTCGGCGCGGGAAACTACGCGACGTCGATGCTGCTGCCGCACCTGACGCAGCGCGACGGCGTCGAGTTGTCGACCGTCGTCACCACGACGGCGCTGTCCGCGGCCAACGCGCAGCGCAAGTTCGGCTTCGCCGAGGCGACCACCGATCTCGACGCCGTACTCGGCGACAAGTCCATCGACGCGGTCTTCGTCGTCACCCGGCACAGCTCGCACGCCGAACTGACCCGGAAGGCGCTGCTGGCCGGCAAGACCGTGTTCGTTGAGAAGCCCCTGGCCCTCACCGAGGACGAACTGGCCGGCGTACTCGCGGCGGTGGAGGAGTCCGGCAACGACCGGCTGCAGGTGGGCTTCAACCGCCGATTCGCGCCGCTGCTGCAGGAAGCCAGGAAGCGGTTCGGCGCCCGGACCGGGCCGGCGAGCCTCCGCTATCTGGTCAACGCGGGCCATCTGCAGCACGGCAGCTGGTACCTCCGACAAGGCACCGAGGGCTCGCGGTTCGTCGGCGAGGGCGGACACTTCATCGACACGGCGAGCTGGCTGCTCGAGGCCGACCCGGTTTCGGTGTACGCGGTCGCCCCGTCCGGCAACGAGGACCTGCAGGTCGTGCTGCGCTACCCGGACGGGTCCACCGCCACCATCAGCTACGTCACCACCGGCTCGTCGGCCTTCCCCAAGGAGACGCTGGACCTGATCGCGGACGGCAAGGTGCTGCGGCTCGACGACTTCGTCCGTGCCTCGGTCTACGGCCGCAAGCGGTGGGTCTCCTCGCGGCTGCCCAAGGCCCGGGACAAGGGCCAGTCCGCCGAGCTGGCCGCGTTCATCAAGGCCGTGCGGACCGGCGGGCCGATGCCGGTGCCTCTGGAGTCGCTGGTCGCCACCACGTCGGCCACCCTCGCCGTGCAGGCCGGCCTGGCCGGCGGCGCGCCGGTGACGTTGGCGAGGGCGCGATGACTGTGAACTCGGGGAGTCCGGGCTGGTACCTGCGGCGGCTGTCCCGGATGGGACCGCGGGAGGTCGGCGGCCGGGTGGGCGACGTGGTGCGCAGGCGGCGCTGGCGGTCGGCGCTGCCGGACTGCCCGACCGTGACCGGCGCCCGGTTCACCGCCGTACTGCCCGCCGGGACGATCGCCGCGATACCTCCGGACGCCGCGAAACGTCTCATCGCCGAGGCGGACCGGCTGATGTACGGGCACGCCGAGTATTTCGGGGTGGTCCGCGACGACCTGGCCGACCCGGACTGGTGGTGTGACCCGAAGACCGGGCGCCGGGCTCCGTGGGGCTACGCCTTCGACGTGCCGTACCGGAACGAGGACGCGGTCGGGGACATCAAGCAGATCTGGGAGCTGTCCCGGCATCAGTACCTCACCGTGCTCGCCGCCGCCTACGCGGTCACCGGGGACGACCGGTATGCCGAGCGGGTGGCCGAGCACCTGCGGTCGTGGTGGGCGGCCAACCCACCGCTGCGCGGCGTGCACTGGATCAGCGGCATCGAGCTGGGCATCCGGCTGCTGTCCTGGGTGTGGATCCGCCGGCTGCTCGACGGCTGGCCGGGCGCGGCCGGGCTGTTCGAGGGCAACCCGGTGGCACTGAACCAGATCTGGCACCACCAGCGCTGGCTGGCGGCCTTCCCCAGCCGGGGGTCTTCGGCGAACAACCACGTCATCGCCGAGGCCGCCGGGCAGTTCGCAGCGGCCTGCGCGTTCGGGTGGTTCCCCTCCTCGGCGCGTTGGCGAGCCGACGCGCTGCGGTCGCTGGAGCGGCACCTGCGCAGCAACACCTTCGGCTCCGGCCTCAACCGCGAGCTGGCCACCGAGTACCACGGACTCGTCCTGGAGCTGGGCCTGGCCGCGGTGGCCGAGGCGGATGCCGCAGGTGTGCCGGTCCCCGCGTCGATCCGGCTGGTACTGCTGCGGATGACCGACGCACTCGCGGCCATCGTGGACAACCGGCTGCGGCCGCCGCGCCAGGGGGACGCGGACGACGGGCACGGTCTGATCGTGGACGGCGCGGGCACCGACCGCTGGGCCTCGCTCCTTGCCACCGGGGACGCCGTGTTCGGCCGGCTCGACTGGTGGCCGACGGCGGGTGGCACCGATGTGCGCACCCCGCTGCTGGCCGCGCTCATCCGGCCGTACGCGAAACAGGGAACCGCACCGGCCGTGACCCGCCCGGCAGGCCGGCCGGCCCACTTCGCCGACGCGGGGCTCACCATCCTGCGCGGACCGGAAGAGATCTGGTGCCGCTGCGACGGGGGGCCGCACGGCTTCCTGTCCATCGCCGCGCACGGCCACGCGGACGCGCTGTCCGTGGAGGTCCGGCACGACGGGGTCGACGTGCTCGCCGACCCGGGGACGTTCTGCTATCACGGGCAGCCCGAGTGGCGGCAGTACTTCCGGTCGACCCTCGGTCACAACACCCTGCAGCTGGATGGCAGTGACCAGTCCGTCTCCGGTGGCCCGTTCCTGTGGACCCGGCATGCCAAGAGTCGCGTCCTGGTCGCGGACACATCCGGCGCCTCCGACGGGGGGACGGCCCGCTGGTGTGCCGAGCACGACGGTTACCAACCCTCCGTGCACCGCCGCCGGGTGGAGCTGACGGCCGCGAGCCAGGAGCTGACGGTGGTCGACGAGGTGCGCGGACCGCGCCGGGACGTACGCCTGGCGTTCCACCTCGGCCCGGCGATCGCCGCGGACCTGGTGGGGAACCGGGCACAGCTCACCTGGACCCGGGACGGCGAGGACCGATCCGCGGTGCTCGACCTGCCCGGGCAGCTGTCCTGGCAGGCGCATCGCGGCGAGACCGACCCGCCGCTGGGCTGGTACTCCGCAGGTTTCGGGCGCAAGGAACCCACCACCACGCTGGTCGGCACCGGCTTCGCCGACGGCACTGCGCTGTTGGGGGAGTTCACCACCGTGCTCAGGTTCCACGGCTAGGGGGGCGCGTGGGGAACAAGAGGCGGCACGGGGCGTCGGCGGCGGCACCGCTGGCGCTGGCCCTGCTGGCGGTGACCGGCTGTGACAGCACGTCGGACGCCGGGGCGAAGCCGACCGCTGCGCCGTCGTCCACGCCCGTGGCCCGAGTGTGCGCCAAGCCCGCCGCCGGACCGGCGAAGGCGCCGGCGGGCGCGGTGACGGTCGACCCCGCGGTGGTCGGTGACCTGGCGGCGAAGACCAAGAGCAGCCCCCCGAACACCACGTTCTGGCTTCGGCCGGGCAAGCACAGGCTCGACCCGGACCGCTACGCCCAGGCCATCCCCAAGGAGGGGAACCGCTACCTCGGTGCGCCAGGCGCGGTGCTCGACGGCCGGAAGACCAACCAGTACGCGTTCGGCGGCACCGCCCGCAACGTCACCATCCGCTACCTGACCGTGCAGGGTTTCGTCGCGCCGCACAACGAGGGCGTGGTCAACCATGACTCGGCCGACGGGTGGGTGATCGAACACGCGACGATCCAGAACAACTCCGGCGCCGGGCTGATGGCCGGTGCCCGCCAGCGGGTCCGCGCCAGCTGCCTGCGCGGCAACGGTCAGTACGGCATGAACGCGTACAAGGCCACCGGCCGTATCAGCGGCCTGGTGGCCGAAAGCAACGAGATCGTGGGCAACAACACCGGCGACTGGGAGCGGCGGCGGAAGGGCTGCGGCTGCACCGGAGGCATCAAGTTCTGGGCCGTCAACGGCGCCGACGTACGCGGTAACTGGGTGCACGACAACCGCGGAGCCGGGTTGTGGGCGGACACCAACAACAACGACTTCCGCATCGAGGACAACGTGCTCGAGGACAACGACGGTGCCGCGCTGATCTACGAGACCAGCTACAACGCGGTCATCCGGAACAACACGATCCGGCGAAACAACTGGGTCGAGGGCCGCAGGGAAGCCGACCGCGGCGACAGCTTCCCGTTCGCGACCGTCTACCTGTCCGAGTCCGGCGGCGAACCACGGATCCGAGCCCGCACCGACAAGATCGAGATCTACCGGAACGTGCTGGAGAACAACTGGTCCGGGATCACCCTGTGGGAGAACGCCGACCGGTTCTGCAACAGCCCGGCCAACACCTCGTCCGGTGACTGCACATTGCTGGTTCGGGACACCGACCGCTGCGCGCGGCCGGCGATCGCCACCGCACCGCTCTACGCCGACTGCCGGTGGAAGACCCAGCGGGTGGACATCCACGGCAACCGCTTCGTGCTGGACAAGTCCGTCGTCGACTGCACGGTGAAGTGCGACCGCATGGCAGTGCTGGCCAACTACGGCACCTATCCGCACTGGTCGCCGTACCAGGGCGAGCGGGTGGCCGAGGCGATCACCCGCAAGCAGCACAACCGCTGGCACGACAACGTCTACCTCGGACCATGGACATTCGTCGCCCACGACCCGAGCCGGGTGCTCGACTCCGGGCAGTGGCAGGGCACGCCGTACCAGCAGGACGCGGGCAGCACCTTCCGCGCGCGGGACGGTGGTTGAGATGGTCGCGGACCACACGTCGAAGATCGTCGGGACGGCCTGGGGGCTGCTGGTCCTCAACACGCTCGGCTCCGCCGGGGCGAAGACCATCATCCCGCTGCCTCGCTCCCTCATCCAGATGGTCACCATGGGCGCGCTGGTCGCCGCGTTCGCGCTGGCGCTCGCGGTCAATCTCCGGCTGCGCATCCGAGCCAGCGCCTTCGTGTTCCTGCTCACCCTGCTGCTGGTGCCGAGCGTGATCTCCAGCGCGAACCTGGAGTCCGGGTTCGGCGCGCTGTTCCGCTGCGCCCGGCTGGCTCTCTTCGTCGGCACGCTGTGGCTGCTCAGCCGCTGGTGGGACGGCGGCCCGACGTTCGTCCGGCACCACATACGGATGTACTTCGTTGTCCTCGGGTCGGTGGCCGCCGGCCTGGTCATCTCACCCGGCGCGGCCCTGCCCGAGCTCTACGGCGGGCGGCTGGTCGGCGCGCTGTGGCCGCTCACCCCGCCGCAGATCGGACAGTACGCCGCGGTGATCATCGGGCTGACCGTGCTGCTCGTTCTGGGCCGCCGGACCGACAGGACCAGCGCTGCGGTGGTCATCGTGCCGTCACTCGTCCTGCTCGCGCTGACCCACACCCGGACGGCCACGCTCGGCCTGCTCATCGGGCTGGCGTTGGCGATCGGCTCGCTCGTCCTGACCAGCGCCGCCGCCCGCCGGTTCTTCGCCTGGGCGGTGCTGTGCGCCACGGTGGCCGCGGTGGCGTTCAGCTCCGCGCTACAGGCGTGGTTCCTGCGCGGACAGAGCAAGGAGAACTTCTCCAACCTCACCGGTCGGGCCAAGGTCTGGGACACCCTGCTGGCCGCGCCCCGGTCGACCTCGGAGAAGTTGTTCGGCGTGGGCCTGGGCGACAAGTCGTTCGGCGGGCTGCCGATCGACAACAGCTGGCTGGCCGTTTACCACGAGCAGGGCCTGGTCGGCGTCACCCTCGTCGCGGCGATCATCATCGTGCTGGGCGGCGTCGCGTTGCTGCGGCCACCGTCGCTGCAGAGGGCCTGCGCGATCTTCCTGATCAGCTACTGCGCGATCGCGTCGTACACCGAGGCCGGTCTTGGCGACGCCTCGCCGTATCTGCTGCATCTGGCCGTGGCGGCCTCGCTGCTTGCGGCACCTGCCGCGGCCACTCCCCTCTCGACGCCCGAAGTCCCTCGGCGACACATCCCGCGCTGGGCCCAGAGATCGGAGGTGACCTGAGCATGCACGTCCTCGTGGTGCACAACCGCTACGCCTCGGCGCAGCCGAGCGGGGAGAACAAGGTCGTCGACCAGGAGGTGGACCTGCTGCGCGCGGCCGGCCACCGGGTCGAGGTGTTCGAGCGGCGCAGCGACACCATCGCCGACCGGTCCCTCCTGGCCAAGGCCGCGGTGCCGCTCCTCGTGCCGTGGAACCCGGCGGTCCGCGCGGAACTCGCCGCCCGGCTGCGCAAGGAGCGGCCGGACGTGGTGCACGTCCACAACGTCTTCCCGCTCCTGTCGCCCGCGGTGCTTTCCGCCTGCGCCGACGCCGGCGTGCCCGCCGTCGCCACGCTGCACAACTACACCCAGGTCTGCCCGCCCGGCACGCTGCAGCGGGACGGCCGGCCGTGCACCGAGTGCGTCGGGTCCACGCCGCTGCCCGCCGTCCGACACGGCTGCTACCGGAGCTCCCGGCTGGCGACGGTGCCGCTCGCGGTCAGCCTGTCGGTCAACCGGCGGCGGTGGTGGTCCGGCGTGGAGCGGTTCTTCTGCATCTCCGCGGCGCAGCGCGACGTCCTGGTGCGGGCCGGCATGCCGGCCGAGCGCCTTGCAGTGAAGCACAACTTCGTGCCGGAGCCGGGCACTTGCCGAGAGGAAGCCGGCGAGCATCTGCTCTATCTCGGCCGGCTCGCGGAGGCCAAGGGCGTGCGGCTGCTCATGGCCGCGTGGGACGAGCTCGCCGCCGGCGGCGGTGTGGGCGTGCCTCTCGTGGTCGCCGGCGCGGGGCCGCTGGAGCGGGAGGTGACCGCCTGGGCGGCGGGCCGGGACGACGTGCGGTACGTCGGCCTGTACGACACGGCGGAGTGCCGGAAGGCCCTCGCGCGGTCGGTCGCCGTGGTGGCTCCCTCGACGTGGCTGGAGGCGTTCGGCCTGGTGGTCGTGGAGGCGATGGCGGCGGGGGTCCCGGCCGTCGCCGCCGGTCACGGCGCCTTCGTCGAACTCGTCGAGGACGGGGTGACCGGACTGCTGCACCGGCCGGGCGAGGCAGCCTCGCTCGCGTCCTGCATACGCCGGATCACCGCCGAGCCGACCCGCAACCAGGAGATGGGCCAGGCGGCCCGGCGCCGTTACGAGCAGGGGTTCAGCCCGGCCGTCGGCCTTGAGCGCCTGGTGGAGGGGTACCGCACCGCGATCGCGGGACGGACGGAATCAATGGGGGACCGAATCAATGGGGGGCAGTAAATGACACGATGCCGACTCTGCGGCTCGGGGTCGCTGGCGAGCGTCGTCGATCTGGGGGCGACGCCACCATGTGAGAGCTTTCTCGCCGCGGACCAACTGGATCAACCGGAACCGGCGTACCCGCTGCACCTGCGGGTCTGCACCGACTGCTGGCTGGCGCAGATCCCGCCGCTGATCACGCCGGAGGAGACGTTCAAGGAGTACGCGTACTTCTCCTCGTACTCGACGTCCTGGGTGGAGCACGCGCGCACGTTCGTAGCCGACGCCGTACAGCGCCTTGCTCTCGGCACCGACGCCTTCGTGGTCGAGGTCGCGAGCAATGACGGGTACCTGCTGAGGCATGTGGTGGACCGGGGGATCCGCTGCCTCGGCATCGAGCCGTCGGAGAACGTCGGCGCCGCGGCGCGGGATGCGGGTGTGCCCACGCTCACGGAGTTCCTGAGCCCGGACACCGGCTCCGCCGTCCGCGCCGAGCACGGTCCGGCGGACCTGGTCGTGGCCAACAACGTGTACGCGCACATCCCCGACGTGGTGGGGTTCACCCAGGGGCTGCGCGCCCTGGTCGCCGACGACGGCTGGGTCTCCATCGAGGTGCAGCACCTGCTGACCCTGATCGAGGAGAACCAGTACGACACGATCTACCACGAGCACTTCCAGTACTACACGGTCGCCTCCGCGATCCGGGCGCTGGCCAGCGGCGGACTCACGCTCGTGGACGTCGAGTTGCTGCCCACGCACGGCGGCTCCATCAGGCTGTGGGCCCGGCCGGCCGAGATGGCCGGCGAGCCGACCAATGGGGTATCCCCTGCTCGAGCGGAGTCGAGAGCTTGGGGAAGGGTGGCCGACGTACTGGCACGGGAGAAGGCCGCCGGGCTGCAGGAGCTGTCCGGGTACACCGAGTTCTCCGCTCGGGTGGCCAAGGTGCGCCGGGACCTGCTGCGGTTCCTCATCGAGGCGGCCGAGCGCGGCGAGACGGTCGTCGGCTACGGCGCCCCGGGCAAAGGCAACACCCTGCTCAACCACTGCGGCATCCGGCCCGACCTGCTCCCGTACACGGTCGACCGCAACCCCTACAAGCACGGCAGGTTCACCCCGGGCACCCGCATCCCGATCCTGCCGCCCGAGCAGATAGCCGCCGACAGACCCGACTACGTGCTCGTCCTCCCCTGGAACCTGCGGGCCGAGCTGGTCGAGCAGCTGTCCTTCGTGCACGCCTGGGGCGGCCGGCTGGTCTTTCCCATCCCGGAACTGAGCATTGTCGAGGTCAAGGCATGAAGGTCGTACTGTTCTGCGGCGGTTACGGGATGCGGATGCGGAGCGGTGCCGCAGACGACGTGCCCAAGCCGATGGCGATGGTCGGCCCGCGGCCGCTGATCTGGCACGTCATGCGCTACTACGCGTACTTCGGGCACACGGAGTTCATCCTGTGTCTCGGGTACGGGGCGCACCACATCAAGAACTTCTTCCTCAACTACGAGGAGACGACGTCCAACGACTTCGTGCTGCGGGGCGGGCGGACCGAGCTGCTGTCCACCGACATCGCGGACTGGACGATCACGTTCGCGCAGACCGGCATCGAGTCACCCATCGGGGAGCGGCTGCGCCGGGTGCGGCACCACTTGGACGGCGACGAGATGTTCCTCGCCAACTACGCCGACGTGCTCACCGACGCCCCGCTGCCGGAGATGATCGACCGGTTCGCCCGGCGCGACGCCGGTGCGTCGATGATGGTGGTGCCGCCGCAGTCCTCGTTCCACTGCGTGGACCTGGGCGAGGACGGCCTGGTGGGGGGCATCACCGCGGTGAGCGAACTGCCGCTGTGGGAGAACGGCGGCTACTTCGTGCTCCGCCAGGAGGTCTTCGACCACATACCGGAGAACGGGGACCTGGTCGCCGACGGATGCGCCCAACTGGCCAAGCGCGGCCGGTTGGTGGCGCACCAGCACCGCGGCTTCTGGAAGCCGACCGACACCGTGAAGGAGCGGGCCGCGCTCGACGACGCCTACGCCCGGGGCGACCGCCCGTGGGCCGTGTGGGAACGGGACGGCGCGGGGGCGAGCGCCGGTGTGAGGACCGCGTGATCCGGCTCGGGGCCGGGCCCCTGGATCGGATGGTCGCGGTAGGGGCGCACTGCGACGACATCGCCATCGGTGCCGGCGGCACGCTGCTGACGCTGTGCCGCGCGCGGCCGGGAATCCGCGTCGACGCGCTGGTGCTCTCCGGCGGTGGCAGCGAGCGGGAGCAGGAGGAGCAGGCCGCGCTCGCCGCCTTCTGCCCGGGCGCCGACCTGCGGCTGACCGTGCTCAAGTTGCCGGACGGCCGGATGCCCGCGCACTGGGAGGAGGCCAAGGCCGCTGTCGAGGAGCTGCGCGAGCGTACCGAGCCGGATCTCGTGCTGGCCCCGCGTACCGATGACGCGCACCAGGACCACCGCGGCCTGGCGCAGCTGCTGCCCACGGCATTCCGCGACCACCTCGTGCTCGGCTACGAGATCGTCAAGTGGGACGGCGATCTCGGCCGTCCGGCGGCGTACCAGCCGCTGGCGCCGGAGATCGCCGAACAGAAGGTGCGGCTGCTGCAGGAGCACTACCCCTCGCAGCGGCACCGACCCTGGTACGACCGGGAAGCCTTCCTCGGCCTCGCACGAATCCGCGGGATCGAATGCCACGCGCGATACGCCGAGGCGTTCGCCGTCACCAAACTCACGCTCAACCTGGGGGAATGAACCTTGCGCGTACTACTGACCGGACACCAGGGCTACTTGGGCACCGTGATGGCCCCGGTCCTCGCGGCCGCCGGGCACGAGGTCGTCGGCCTCGACACCGGCCTGTTCGCCGACTGCGTCCTCGGCCCGTCGCCCGCCGACCCGCAGGGGCATCGGGTGGACCTGCGCGACGTCACGGCCGAACACGTGGCGGGGGTGGACGCCGTGATCCACCTGGCCGCGCTGTCCAACGACCCGCTGGGATCGCTGGCGCCGGAGCTCACCTACGACATCAACCACCACGCGTCCGTACGGCTGGCCCGGCTGGCCCGCGACGCCGGAGTGCGGCGCTTCCTGTACGCGTCGACCTGCTCGGTCTACGGCGCCGCCGGCGGCGACGACCTGGTGACCGAGGACGCCCCGCTGCGCCCGGTGACGCCGTACGCGGAGTCCAAGGTGCGGGTGGAGGACGACCTGCACGCCCTGTCCGACGGCGACTTCAGCCCGGTGTTCATGCGCAACGCCACCGCCTTCGGCCACTCACCCCGGCTGCGCGCCGACATCGTGCTGAACAACCTGGTGGGCCACGCGCTCCTGTCCGGCGAGGTGCTGGTGCTCTCCGACGGCACCCCCTGGCGCCCGCTGGTGCACGCCGCCGACATCGCACGGGCCTTCGCGGCCGCGCTGACCGCGCCGCGGGAATCGGTGCACGACCTGGCGTTCAACATCGGCAGCGAGATCAACAACGTCACGGTCGCCGAGATCGCCGAACAGGTCGCCGAGGCGGTGTCCGGCGCGAAGGTGGTGATCACCGGGGAGACCGGTGCCGATCCGCGGTCGTACCGGGTGAACTTCTCCCGGTTCCGCGCCGCGGTGCCCGGCTTCGACTGCGAGTGGACGGTGAAGCAGGGCGCGCTCGAACTCGCCGACGCCTACCGGAAACACGGGCTGACCCGGGAGGACTTCGAGCGCCGCTTCACCCGCCTTGCCGTGCTGCGCGCGGCGTCCGACGCCGGCGCCGTCGACGACACCCTGCGGTGGCGCCGATGACCGCAGTCGGCGAAGAGATGCACGCCCTGGTGGAGCGGCTGTACCCGCTGTGCCGGAGCATCACCGGCGACGGTGTGCGCGCCACTCTGGAGATCGTCGGCGAATACGTCCCGCTACAGGTGCACGAGGTGCCGACCGGGACGCAGGTGCTCGACTGGACGGTGCCGCAGGAGTGGAACATCCGGGACGCGTACATCGCCGACAGCGCCGGCAACCGGGTCGTCGACTTCGCCGCGTCCAGCCTGCACGTGCTCGGCTACAGCATCCCGGTGTCGACCACCATGCCGCTGGCCGAGCTGCGCGAACACCTGCACACCCTGCCGGACCACCCGGCCTGGGTGCCGTACCGCACCAGCTACTACAAGCCGGAATGGGGGTTCTGCCTGGCCCAGGAGGCCCTGGACGCGCTGCCGGACGGCGAGTATGAGGTACGCATCGACTCCACGCTGGAAGACGGCCACCTCACCTACGCCGAGCATGTGATTCCCGGTCAGGTCCCGGACGAGGTGATCGTCTCCTGCCACGTCTGCCACCCGTCGCTGGCCAACGACAACCTGGCAGGCATCGCGGTGGCGACGTTCCTGGCCCGGACGGTGGCACAGGAAACGCCGTACTACACCTACCGGTTCATCTACGCGCCCGGCACCATCGGGGCGATCACCTGGCTGGCCCGCAACGCGGAGCGGGTGGAACGGGTGAGGCACGGCCTCGTGCTGGCCTGCGCCGGAGACTCGGGCCAACTGACGTACAAGCAGAGCAGACGCGGCGACGCGGAGATCGACCGGGTGATGCGGCATGTGCTGACCGCATCCGAACGCCCGTACCGCGTCAACGAGTTCACCCCGTACGGCTACGACGAGCGGCAGTACTGCTCGCCCGGGTTCAATCTCGGCGTGGGCTCGCTCAGCCGGACCCCGTACGCCGGGTACCCCGAGTACCACACCTCGGCGGACAACCCGGACTTCGTCTCCCCGGAGGCGATGGCGGACACGCTCACTGTCTGCCGCGAGGCGTTCGCCGTGCTGGACCGCAACCGGCGGTACGTCAACCTCAGCCCCTACGGCGAACCACAGCTGGGCCGACGTGGGTTGTACGACGCGCTCGGCGGCCGCAGTGACACCAAGCAGGCCCAGATGGCCATGCTCTGGGTGCTCAACCTGTCCGACGGCGAGCACAGTCTGCTGGACGTCGCCGAGCGGTCCGGGCTGCCGTTCGACACCGTTGCCGTCGCGGCCGACGCCCTGCACGGCGCCGGGCTGATCAAGGCATGACGCCGATGACCATCGAGGGGGAGAAGACGAGGCCAAAGGCGGCGACCGCCAGGAGGGCCCTCGTCGGCCGGTTGTCCTGGGGACTGGCCGACCAGGCAGCCTCCAGCATCAGCAACTTCGTGGTGGGCATCTACGTGGCCCGCTCGCTGGGGGTGACCGCGTTCGGCGTGTTCAGCCTGGCCTGGGTGACCTACGGCGTGGTGCTCAACGTCTCCCGCGGGCTGGCCACCGACCCGCTCGTGGTGCGCTTCAGCGGCGTGCCGGACGCGTCCTGGCGCGGAGCGGTGGCCCGGTCGACGGGTACCGCACTCGGCGTCGGTGCGGCCCTCGGCGCGGCGTGTCTGGTGGCCGGGCTCGGCCTCGGCGGCCGCGTGGGGCCCGCGTTCGCCGCCCTTGGCGTCATGTTGCCGGGGCTACTACTCCAGGACGCCTGGCGGTTCTCGTTCTTCGCCGCCGGCACCGGGCGGAAGGCGTTCGGCAACGACGTCGTGTGGGGCATTGCGCTCGTCCCGGCCATGGTGGTGGCGGCCCGTGTGGGCAGCGTGGCCGCTTTCGTGCTCGCCTGGGGCGCGTCCGCCACGGTGGCGGCGGCGTACGGGTACATCCAGTCCGGCATCTGGCCCCGGATGGCCGAGGCGCGCGGCTGGCTTCGCGAGCAGCGCGATCTCGGCTACCGGTACCTGGTCGAGAACGTCAGCCTCAGCGGCGCGAGCCAGCTGCGGGCGTACGGGCTCGGCGCGATCGTCGGGGTAGGCGCGGTGGGTGCGGTGCGGGGCGCCGAGCTCCTGCTCGGCCCGTTCCTCGCCGTGCTGATGGGGCTGTCGCTGGTCACCGTCCCGGAGGCGGCACGGGTGCTGCGGCAGGCCCCGCACCGCCTCGGCGCGTTCTGCCTCGTGCTGGGCGGCGGGCAGGCCGCCGCCGCGCTGCTCTGGGGCGGGGCACTGCTGCTGATGCCCGACCGGCTCGGCGAGCTGGTCCTCGGCGGCGTCTGGCACTCCGCCTCGGAACTCATCGTGCCGGTCACCCTCGGCGTCGCTGGCGCCGGCCTCGGCACCGGCGCGGGGGCCGGGCTGCGCGCACTCGGCGCGGCCCGGCGCAGCCTGCGCTGCCAGCTGTTCGCCTCCGTCTGCTACGTCAGCGGCGGGCTCGGCGGGGCGGCCGTCGCCGGCACGGTCGGCTCGGCCTGGGGCGTCGCCGCCGCGACCGTCAGCAGCTCGGCCGTGTGGTGGCTGCAGCTGCGATCCGCCCTGCGCGAGCACCACCACAACCCCATCCCCGAAGTGAGGACCTCATGACCGCCCAACCCAGGCTGAGCATCGGCCTGCCCGTGTACAACGGCGAGGAGTACCTGGCCGAGTCGCTCGACGCCTTGCTCGGCCAGACGTACGAGGACTTCGAGCTGGTCATCTCCGACAACGCCTCGACCGATGGGACTCAGGAGATCTGCCGCAAGTACGCCGCGCAGGACTCGCGCATCCGGTACATCCGGCTGACCCGGAACATCGGCGCCGCGCCGAACCACAACTACGTGTTCACCGAGTGCCGCGGCGAGCTCTTCAAGTGGGCCTCGCACGACGACCTTTACGGCCGTGATCTGCTGCGGCGCTGCGTATCGGCGCTGGACGAGCGGCCTGACGTGATCCTCGCGCACAGCGGCCAGGCGGTCATCGACGGCGACGGCCAGGTGAAGGTCCCGTACGAGTACGGGCTCGCCACCGACTCGCCGCACGCGCCGGAGCGCTTCCGCAGTCTGCTGTTCGAGCCCGGCGGCGATGACTTCTACGGGGTGATGCGGGCCGACGTGCTGCGCCGGGTGAAGCCGCACGACAGCTACCACCACGCGGATCGCACGTTCGTCGCCGAGATCACCCTGCACGGGCCCTTCCACCAGGTGCCGGAGCTGCTGTACTTCCGCCGCGATCACCCCACCCGCGCCGAGCGGGCGAACCCCTCCAAGCGCTCCCGGTGCGTCAACCTGGACCCGCGCCGGGCAGGCCCGCTGCACCCGACGCCCCGCCTGCTCGCCGAGTACGTCTGGGGCTTCGTTTCGGCCATCCGGCGGGCGCCGTTGTCCGCGGCCGACCGCCGCGCCTGCTACCGCCACCTGGCCACATGGATGACCAGCCGGGTCCGGCCGGGCGCCGGCGAACGGGTCGAGGACCGAGCCCCGGTCGACCCGGCCCTGCTCACGGTCTCCGTCGACGCCCTCGTTGCCGGCCGTGAGGGGAGGCAGGCTTGACATCTGCGAACAAGACCCCGGTGCGCGTCGGGGTGTTCGGCCTGCTCGGCTCCGGCAACCTCGGCAACGACGGGTCACTCGAAGCCGTGCTCGGGTACCTGCGCGCCGAGCACCCGGAGGCGGTCGTGGACGCGCTGTGCGGCGGGCCGGAGGGCGTCGCGGCCCGGTTCGGGATCCCCGCGACCCGGATGCACTGGTACCGCGGCGAGTACCGGACCGCGTCGCGTGCGGGCGCCATCGCGGCGAAGGGGCTGGGCAAACTCGTCGACGTCTTCCGCACCGCCGCCTGGGTGCGCCGGCACGACGTGGTGATCGTGCCGGGCATGGGTGTCCTGGAGGCCACGCTGCCGCTGCGGCCGTGGGGCTTCCCGTACTCGCTGTTCCTGCTCTGCGCGAGTGGCCGGCTATTCGGCACCCGGGTCGCGCTGGTCAGCGTCGGCGCCGCCGAGATCGGCAACCGGCCCACCCGGGCCCTGGTGCGTTGGTCGGCGCGGCTGGCCGCGTACCGGTCGTACCGGGACGCCCAGTCCCGTGACGCGATGCGGGCGATGGGCGTGGACACTTCGCGCGACGAGGTCTACCCGGACCTCGCGTTCGCCCTGCCGACGCCGGAGGCGAGCACGCCCTCGGGCTCGCCGGGCCCGGTCTGCGTCGGCGTCATGGACTTCCACGGCGGCAACGACGACCGCGCCCGCGCCGAGGAGATATACCGGCGCTACCTCGACGGGACGATCCGGTTCGTCCGCACGTTGGTCGAGGAGGGCAGGCCGGTCCGGCTGCTCACCGGCGACGAGTGCGATGCGTCGGTGGTCGCCGCGATCCTCGACGCGGTGGACTCACCGCTGGTCACCGCTGCCGAACCGTCCTCACTGGCCGACCTGATGAAGGAGATGGCGGCTGCCGACACCGTGGTGGCGATCCGCTACCACAACCTGATCTGCGCGCTGAAGACCGGTACGCCGGTGCTCGCTCTCTGCTATGCGGCGAAGAGCGACGCGCTCATGGCGGAGATGGGCCTTGGCGCGTACTGCCACCCGGCGCGCGAGGTCGACGCCGACCGGTTGCTCGAGCAGTTCCGGGTGCTGGAGAAGCGATCGGCCGAGCTGCGGCGGACCCTCACCGAGCGGAACCTGGCCGCCGTCCGGCGACTTGAGCACCAGTTCACCGCCTTGACCGCGGCCCTGTTCCCGGCGACCGACCACGCCCACGCCCACGCCCGGCAGGAGACTCCATGAAAGCGATCGAAATCCCGGCGATCGCCGGCGCCTACCTGTTCGAGCCGACGCCGTACGCCGACGAGCGCGGCTTCTTCAGCCGCACCTTCGACGCCGACGTGGTCCGCTCGGTGGGTCTCGATCCGGACGCCTTCGTTCAGGACAGCCTGTCCCGCTCGGTCCGGGGCGTGCTGCGCGGCCTGCACCTGCGCTCCGGCGCCGGCGAGGCCAAGTTGGTGCGGTGCTCGTACGGGAGGATCTTCGACGTCGTCGTGGACCTGCGCACGGACTCGCCGACATACCGCAACGTGGCTTTCTTCGAGCTGTCCGACGAGACGCAGGTGACCCTGTACATCCCGGCGGGGTGCGCGCACGGCTTCCAGGCGCTGACCGATACCGCTGACACCTCGTACCGGATCGACCGCCCGCACGATCCGGCCGAGGACGTGACGATCGCCTTCGACGACCCGGAGCTCGCCATTCCCTGGCCGCTGCCGGTCACATCGATGTCCCAGCGGGACCGGGAGGCGCCGAGCCTCGCCGAGGTCCTGAAGCAGAGAGAGAGCTGAGGCCGGAGTGGACACCGAACACACCGGAGGAACCGAGGAGTTCGTCCTGCCCCGGTCGCGGGCGGCGAACGAGCGGCTGCACGCCATGATCCCCGGGGGCGCGCACACCTACGCCAAGGGCGACGACCAGTACCCCGAGAACCTGGCCCCGGTCATCAGTCACGGCCGCGGTGCCCACGTGTGGGACATCGACGGCAACCGCTACGTCGAGTACGGCTCCGGACTGCGGTCGGTCAGCCTCGGCCACGCCCACCCACGCGTGATCGAGGCGGTGCGACGGGAACTCGACCGCGGCAGCAACTTCGTCCGGCCGTCCATCGTGGAGGTCGAGGCCGCGGAACGCTTCCTGGCCACCGTGCCGACCGCCGAGATGGTGAAGTTCGCGAAGAACGGCTCCGACGTCACCACCGCCGCGGTGCGCCTCGCCCGCGCCGTCACCGGGCGCCCGCGGGTGGCCATCTGCGGCGACCATCCGTTCTTCTCCGTCGACGACTGGTTCATCGGCACCACGCCGATGTCCGCCGGCATTCCGGCGGCGACCACCGAACTCACCGTGGCGTTCCCCTACGGGGACCTGGCCGCCACGGAGGAGCTGCTCACCCGGTACCAGGACGAGGTCGCCTGCCTGATCCTCGAACCCGCCGGCCACACCGAGCCTTCCCCAAGCTCTCAACTTCTCCCCCAGCCTTCGGCCGGGAGGGGCCCCCAGAGCAGGGAAGACCCCACTCCCGGGTACCTCGCCGGCCTGCGCGAGCTGGCCGACCGGCACGGCTGCGTACTGATCTTCGACGAGATGATCACCGGCCTGCGCTGGTCCGAGGCGGGCGCCCAAGGCCTGTACGGCGTCGTGCCCGACCTCTCCACGTTCGGCAAGGCGCTGGGCAACGGGTTCGCCGTCTCCGCGCTGGCCGGGCGCGGCGATCTGATGGAGCTGGGCGGGCTGCGTCACTCCGGCGACCGGGTGTTCTTGCTGTCCACCACGCACGGTGCGGAGACGCACTCGCTGGCCGCCGCGATGGCCGTGCAAACCACCTATGCCGAGGAGGGCATCACCGCGCGGTTGCACGCCCTCGGCGAGCGGTTGGCCGCCGGTGTCCGCGACGCCGCGGCCGCCATGGGCGTCGGCGACCACATCGTTGTCCGAGGCCGAGCCAGCAACCTGGTCTTCGCCACCCTCGACGAGAACCGGCAGCCCTCGCAGCAGTACCGCACCCTGTTCCTGCGCCGGCTCCTCGCAGGCGGGGTGCTGGCCCCGTCGTTCGTGGTGAGCAGCGCGCTCGGCGACGCCGACATCGATCACACCGTCGACGTGGTGGCCCAGGCATGTGCGGTGTACCGGAAGGCACTGGACGCCGCCGACCCCACCCCTTGGCTGGCGGGACGACCGGTGAAGCCCGTATTCCGCCGCTTGGCGTGACGTGACGTCAGCGACGCTCCCGCCGACCGGCGTCGGCCATCCGATCGACCAGCCAGCCAGCCATCCGGTCGACCAGCCACGCGGTCGCCGGTATCACCGCCAGCGCGGTGCACCAGCCGCCGAGGACGTCGGTCGGGTAGTGCGCGCCCAGGGCGACCTGCGCCCAGCCCATGGCGGCGCCGGCGACCAGCGCCGCGGCGAGCACGAGTGACGTGCCGGCCGTCCTGCCGAGGCCGAGCCGGCCGGACGCGAGCAGCGCCACCACGAGGGCGAGCGCGGTGAGGAAGGCGGTGTGCCCGCTCGGGTAGGACAGGTTGTCGTCGCCGTGGATGGTGCGTCCCACCAGGGGCTTGAGCAGCGTCGTCGTCCCCACGGTCAGGCAGACGCCGGCCACGACGAGCACCACCGCGCGACGACGCCGAAGCAGCAGGCAGCCCGTCACGGTGGCCACGACCAGCGTCGCCGCTCCCACGGGCTCCCCCAAGAAGTCCGTGGCCAGCGCGACGTTCCGCCACGGCGGCCGCACACTGTCCGCCGTCGGCTGGATGATCCACCTGTCCACCGTGCCGGGCTCGCTGTGGCCTGCGTACAGGACCCCGAGCACGACGACCACCAGCGCGGCGAGGGCCGCAATCAGCCCGAGCCACACGCGCAGCGATGGGGGCAGCACCACGGACGCCGACCGGCCGGTCACACGCCCACCGCGCCCCCCGACGGCGGGGTGCAAAACACGTCACGTGCGAACTGGGCTGGGCCGGGCCGACTTCCAGACCCGCTCCGGCCAAGCGATCCAACGCCACTGACGCTCGTCGACGTGGCCTTCGGCTTCTGCTGGCGCCAACTCCCCACCAAGGAGCCCCCCGTCGTGTCTGACTTGGCCCGCGCGGGAGCCATCAGCCTGTGCAGCCCTGAACTCGCCAGCCTGTCCATCACCCTGGCCAAGGGCATCGGAATCAGTCTCTACGTGCCACCCTAACCAACAATGCGGTCGCGGCACATCCGTGCGTCAAGTGGCCCAGTGGCGCCGGCACGCAGCCCACCACCGCACCACCGGAAGACAGACCTCCTGAGACCCGCTCAAGAGCTTGAGCGCCTGCCGGTCTCCGGTAGAGAGGAATCCACCGCCTGTGTTAACGGGATGTTAGCTCTGGGCACCTGGCCTGTACGCGGGTGGGCCTCGGCGCGGAAGCTGCGACCCGCGGCGACGCTCCCCGCTCGGAGCGCCGCCGCGGCCCGCACACCTGTAAGGAGGCTTCCGTGACCGAGTCCGAGTCCGAGTCCGCGTCCTCGTCCGAGTCCGCTCCGGCGACCGAGTCCGCATCCGCGCCCCGCGCCCGAACGCCCTGGAGGGCCGTGATCGGCGGCTCGATCGGCAATCTCGTCGAGTGGTTCGACTGGTTCGTCTACGCAAGCTTCGCCACCTACTTCGCCGGGGCGTTCTTCCCCAGCGGCGACGACACCGCGCAGCTGATGAAGACCGCCGGCATCTTCGCCGTCGGCTTCTTCATGCGGCCCATCGGCGGCTGGCTGCTGGGCCGGTACGCCGACCGGCGCGGCCGCAAGGCCGCCCTCACCCTCACCGTGACGCTGATGTCGGTGAGCGCCCTGCTCATCGCCGTCGCCCCGACCTACGACCAGGCCGGCTATCTGGGCGCCGTGGTGCTGCTGATCGCCCGGTTGCTCCAGGGGCTTTCGGTGGGCGGGGAGTACGCCGCCAGCGCCACCTACCTCACCGAGGCCTCGCAGCCCGCCCGCCGCGGCTTCGTCTCCAGCTTCCAGTACGTCTCCATGACGCTGGGTCAGCTGTGCGGCCTGGGCCTGCTGATCATGCTCCAGCACACCATGTCCGACGACGCGCTGCACTCCTACGGCTGGCGGATCCCGTTCCTGGTGGGCACGGTCGGCGCGGCCGTGGTGTTCTGGCTGCGGCGGAACCTGCTGGAGACGGAGGCGTACGAGGCCGCCGAGGGCGCCGGGGGCGCCGGGGGCGAGGGCGCCGCGGCGGAGCAGGAGCGCGGGACGCTCCGCGGGCTGCTGCGCCACCGCAGGGAGTTCGTCCTGGTGATGGCGCTGACCATGGGCGGCACGGTGGCGTATTACACGTACACGACCTACCTCACCAAGTACCTGTCGAACACGGCCGGGCTGAGCAAGTCCGACGCCTCCCTGGTCAGCTTCTGCGCGCTGTTCCTGTTCATGCTGCTCCAGCCGCTGGCCGGGGCGCTGTCCGACCGGATCGGCCGCCGCCCGTTGCTGATCGGCTTCGGTATCGGCTCCATGCTCTGCACGGTGCCGATCATGACGGCGCTGTCGCACACCAGCACCTTCGGCGGGGCACTGCTGCTGTCGCTCGCGGCCCTGGTGATCGTCACCGGTTACACCTCGATCAACGCGGTGGTGAAGGCCGAGCTGTTCCCCACGCAGGTCCGAGCGCTCGGCGTGGCGCTGCCCTACGCCCTGGCCAACGCCCTGTTCGGCGGGACCGCGGAGTATGTGGCGCTGTGGTTCAAGAACGCGGACGCGGAGTCCGGCTTCTACTGGTATGTCTCCGGATGTGCCGCCGTGTCCCTCGTCGTCTACCTCACGATGCGCGAGACCCGCGGCACCGCGCTCACCGCGGAGGACGACGCCGGAGCCGCCATAGCCACCGATGCTCCGGCCGACCGGCAACGGCCCGAACAAGCCGCTGTCTGAGCACCGCGGCGCCGCTTACCCTTACGCGCATGCACGTTCTCCTGGTCGAAGACGACGACCGGCTGGCGGCCGCGCTGACCGCCTCGCTCGCCCGGCACGGACACCAGGTCGTCCGTGCCGGGCGCGCCGATGACGCACTGCGACTCAAAGACGGCGCCGACTTCGTCCTGCTCGATCTGGGGCTGCCGGACATGGACGGCTTGGAGGCGCTGCGCCGGCTGCGGCGGGTCTCGGCCGTCCCGGTCATCGTGGTCACCGCGCGGACCGAGGAGCGCGACGTGCTGCGGGGGCTGCGCGGCGGCGCCGACGACTACCTGGTCAAGCCGTTCCGTACGGCCGAGCTGATCGCGCGGATGGAGGCGGTGGTGCGGCGCGGCACCCGGCCGCTCGCGGCCCCCGGACCGGCGGTGGTGGCGGCCGCGGGCGGGGTCCGGATCGATCTGGCGGCCCGTCGGGTCGAGGCGGACGGCAGGCCGGTGGAGCTGACCCGGCGCGAGTTCGACGTCCTGGCGCTGCTGGCGCGCGAGCCGGGGGTGGTCCGCGGCCGCGAGGAGATCCTGGACGCGGTGTGGGGCGATGTGCTGCTCTCCGCCTCCCGTTCGCTGGATGTGCACATCGCGGGCATCCGGGCGAAGACGGGCTGTCCGGGGCTGATCGAGACGCTGCGCGGCACCGGGTACCGGCTGGGGACGGGCGGATGCGCCGCCGGATCCTGACCGTCTACACCGTTCTGGTCGCCTGTCTGGTCACCGCGCTCGCCGTGCCGTGTGCCCTGGCGTACTCCTCGCATCGGACCGGGCAGCTGCTGCTGGAGCGGCGGGCCGACGCCACCCGGTTCGCCGAACTCGCCGACCAGGCGATCCGGGACGGGGACACCTCCGGTCTCGCCCTGGAGGTGCGGCGCTACACGCTGCTGTACGGCACGCCGGTGGAGATCCGCGACCGGGACGGCGCGTCGGTCACCGGAGGCGGGGCGTGGCAGGCGGAGGCCGCCGACCGGGCCCTGTCCGGCCGTACGACCGGCAGCCTGCCGCTGGTCACCCCCTTCGGCCCGGGGGCGGTGGTGGTCGCGGAACCGGTCGGCCGGGACGCGCAGGTCTCGGGGGTGGTGGTGCTGCGGGCGGGCACCGCGGCGGCGCGGCGGGACGTGGCCTGGGTCTGGGCGGCCGTCGGCGCCGGTTCGGTGGTCGCGGTGCTGTGCGCGCTGTTCGCCGCCCGGCGGCTGGCCCGGTGGATCCTGCGCCCGGTCACGGAGTTGGACGCCACCACGCGGGCCATCGCCGAGGGGCGGATGGACGCGCGCGTGGGCGCGGCCGACCGCGGGCCGGCGGAACTGCGGCTGCTGGAGCGGCGGTTCAACGCCATGGCCGACGCGGTGTCGGCGGCGCTGGACCGGCAGCGGGCGTTCGTCGCGGACGCCTCGCACGAGCTGCGTACCCCGCTGACCGTGCTGTCGCTGCGGCTGGAGAACCTGGAGCCGCACCTGACCGCGGCGGGGAGCGCGGAGTACACCGAGGCGCTCGCGGAAGTGGAACGGCTGGCCCGGCTGCTGGAGGATCTGCTGGCCCTGGCCCGGGTGGAGGCCGACGCCGCGGCGCCGGAGCCGGTCCCGGCCGGTGAGCTGCGGCAGCGGCTGGCGGCGTGGCGGGAGGTGTACGGCGTGCGTGGGCTGACACTGGACCTCCGGCTCCACGACACCGGCCGACTGCCCGCCGCGGCCGCCCGGATCGCCGACATCGCCCTGGACAACGCGGCGAAGTTCGTACCGGACGGCGGCACGGTGACGGTGTCGCTGCGCGCGGGCACGCTGCGGATCGCCGACGACGGGCCGGGGCTCGACCCGGATCAGCGGGCGGCGGCACTCGGCCGGTTCTGGCGTTCGCCGAGCCATGGCAACGTCCCCGGCAGCGGCTTGGGCCTGGCCATCGCCGCCGAACTGGCCCGGGCCTGCGGCGGCACGCTCGCCCTACTCCCGGCGGAACCGCACGGCCTGGCGGTCGAACTGCGCCTGCCGGACGCCCGGTCCGACGCCACGGCGCCGCCGTCGGTCACCGGCGCCCGGCCGAGCGCGGGCGCCTGACCGGCGCCGAGTTCGGCGTGCACGGGGCCGCTGGAGCCTGCCCGGCTGTGCTCTTTCCCCTCCCCGCCCCTTCCCTGTTCCGCCCTCAAACGCCGGACCGGGCTCGAAGCAGCCCAGCCCTGCCACGGGGCCCGGGGCCCGGGGCCTGGGCGGAGCCCCAACCGGGGCCTGGGGCACAGTCCCCATCCGGCGCTCAGGGGCACAGCGCCCGGCGGGGGCTGCGGGCGCAGCCCCCGGCGCAGGCTTTGGGGCACCCCACAGGGTCTGGGACCCGCCCCCGCAGGTGCCTGGGGGCACACCCCGGCAGGAGGCGCAGCCCCGGTGGGGGTCTGGGGGCGCAGCTCCCAGTTTCGGGAAGGGGCGGGGTGGGGAGAGTGCTCCTCCCCCCGGGCACCCCGGGGCACACAGGGCAGCCGCGTAGCCGGCGCCCGGCGCCCGCCGCCCCCGGCAGGGGCACGCGTACGGGCAGGCGCGGGCTCGCCTGGGGCGCACGGCTCCGTCAGCCGTGGACGGAGCGGTAGTAGGCCGCGGAGCCCGGGTGGAGCGGCACGGCGCCGGTGCCGATCGCGTACCGCTCGTCCAGTCGGCTGCCCGGCGCGTCCGGCACCGGCAGCCGGTCCCGGCGTTCGAACAGCACCTCGGTGACCGCACGCGCGATGTCGTCACCCAGGCCCGTGCGGCAGACCAGATAGCTCGGGGTCCCCACGGTCGCGGTCGGGCCGCCGTGTCCGTAGGCGCCCGCGGGTATGGAGACGGTCTCGTACACGGGGCCGTGCGCCCGGCGCAGCCGCGCGGCGAGGTCGCCCAGCGGGACCAGCCGTACGGGCAGCTCGCGGGCGAGTTCGGCGATGGCCCGGGTGGGGGCTCCGCCGGACCAGAAGAACGCGGCGACGGCACCCTCGCGCAGCGCCGCCACGGACTCGCCGAGCCCCAGCCGTACGTCGCGCGGGGAGCGCACTCCGGCGGCGTCGAGGACCCGTCCGGCGCTCACGGAGGTGCCGGACCCGGCGGCACCGAGCGAGATGGTGCGCCCGGCGAGCTGGGCGGGCTCGTAGATCGCCGAGTCGGCGGGTACCACGAGGTGCAGGTAGTTGAGGTAGAGCCGGGCGAGGGCGGCCACCGGTACCGGCCGCCGGAAGGTGCCGCGGCCCGCCGCCGCGTCCGCCGCGCTGTCCGCGAGGGCCGGTGCCACGTCCGCCCGCCCGTCGGCGAGCATCCGCAGGTTCTCCACGCTGGCGGCCGTGGTGAGCACCCGTACGGTCAGCTCGTGGTGCGCGCGGTGCACCTCGTCGGCGAGGCGGCTGCCGAAGACGGCGTACGGGCCGCCTTCGGGGCCGGTGGCCAGCCGGATCGTGCCGCGCGGGCCGGAGGCGTCGCAGCCGCCCGTGAGACCGCCGGCCGCGGTGAGGGCGAGGGCCAGCAGGGAGCGGCGTGGGACGGCGGACACGCGCACATGCTAGGCGCCGTACGGGTCGGCGTCCCATCCTTGAGGCTCGGCCCGGACCCAGCCCTGGGGGATCGGCGGTCCCGGGCGGCTCGCCGGAAGCCGTGCACGCCGCCGGCGGCGCCCCGCTCCTGGCCGCTCCCCGAGCTCCCTCTCGGGCGTGTTCGGCGCCAGAGGGAGCTCGGGGACGATCGGGCCGGCCGCGGTCAGCGCCTCAAGCGCGCCCAGACCACGCGGCCGCCCCCCGCGGCGGGCCGGTCCCCCCACGCGTCGACCAGGGCGCACACGAGCATCAGCCCGCGCCCGCTCTCGTCGCCCGCGCCGGCCTGCCGCGCCGAGGGTCCGACCGGTCCCCCGCCCTGGTCGGCGACCTCGACGTACAACACCTCCGCTTCGGCCCGCAGCACGCACAGGATCTGCTCGCTGGCCGTGTGCACCAAGGCATTGGTGACCAGTTCGGAGATCACCAGTTCGACGGCGTCGCAGAGGTCGGCGCAGAAGCCCCACGCGGGCAGATGCACACGGACCCGGCGCCGGGCCGCGGCCACGGAGGTTCCCCGCGCGGGCAGTTGGAATCTTTCGTGGCACAGGCCGGTCTCGACACCGCCCGGGGGCAGGAGGCGGATCATCGTGCTGCGCTGAGGTAGTGCCACGGCCATGCGCCTTCCATCTACCTGTGGGGGCCTGGGTGCTGCAAATCCTCGGTTGCGCGGCCGAGTTGGCCGTGCCGCCACGTCACTATCGTTGTTGCGACCATCATTTGGCAAGAGGCGATCTGCGAATTGCAGAATAGCGAAGGCAGTCTGTTCGATTCAGGGCGGTCATGGCACACTGATCGCGTCGACAAGCAGGTGTCCCGGGAGGAACGACGTGGGTGAAGCGCGGTCTGCCCCGACCGTCGGCCAGATGGTCCTCGGCATGCGGCTGCGGACGCTGCGCGAGAAGGCCGGGGTCTCGTTCGACCAGGCCGCCAAGGCGCTGCACGTCAACCAGACCACGGTGCGCCGCATGGAGAAGGCCGAGGTCGGCCTGAAGATCCCGTACGTCGAGAAGCTGCTGCTGACGTACGGCGTCCCGCGCGAGGAGGTCGACGCGTTCCTCGCACTCGCGCAGGAGGCCAACAGGCCCGGCTGGTGGCACCGGTTCCGCGATGTGCTGCCCGAGTGGTTCAGCCTCTATGTGAGCCTGGAGGAGGCGGCCTACCGCATCAGGGCGTACGAGCCGCACTGCGTGCCCGGTCTGCTGCAGACCGAGGACTACGCCCGCGCCCTGTTCAGGGTCGGGTTCCCCGCCGCGAGCGACCAGGAGCTGGACCGCCGGGTCGCGCTGCGGCTGGAGCGGCAGGCGCTGCTCACCCGCCCCGACGCGCCCCATCTGTGGGCCGTGATCGACGAGACGGCCCTGCGCAGACCCGTCGGCGGGCCGGCCGTCATGCGGGCGCAGATCGACCGGCTCGTCGAAGCCCTCGCGATGCCGAACGTCACCCTTCAGGTACTGCCGTTCGCCGCCGGCCCCCATCCGGGCATGTTCGGTCCGTTCCAGATCTTCAGGTTCCAGATCCCGGAGCTGCCGGACATCGTCTACGGCGAGAACCTGACCGGCGCGGGCTACGTCGACCAGCGCGCCGACGTGGCCACCTATCTGGAGGCCCTGGACCGGATGTGCACCCAAGCCACTCCGGTGCACCGAACCGAGGCCTTCCTCGGCGCGATTCGCAAGGAGTACTGACTTTGGATCACATATACAACGGCATGCCCTCCAAACATCTCGGTACGGAGGGCTGGCAGAAGCCATGGAGCGGGCCGAACGGCGGCAGCTGCGTGGAGGTCATGAAGCTCAGCGACGGGCGGGTGGCGCTCCGTCAGTCGACCGACCCCGACGGCCCCGCCCTGATCTACGCGTACCACGAGATCGAGACGTTCATCCAGGGAGCCAAGGCCGGCGCGGCGGACTTCCTGCTCACCTGACGGCCCCACGCACACCCATCCAGCACCCCGAGCCGACCACTCCGGGTGACCCCCAGCGGCGATGACACACGAACGGAGGGCCGCATGACCGACAACGGCCTCACACTCGGCCAGATCGACACCAGCAAGCCGCACACGGCCCGGATGTACGACTACTACCTCGGCGGCAAGGACAACTACGAGGCGGACCATGAATCCGCCGATCACGTGATATCGCTCTTCCCCGCCATCAAGGTCTGCGCCCGCACCAACCGGTCGTTCATGCACCGCGCCACCCGCTGGCTGGCCCAGGAGGCGGGGATCCGCCAGTTCCTCGACATCGGCACCGGCATCCCCACCGAGCCCAACCTGCACCAGGTCGCCCAGAGCATCGCGCCCGACGCCCGGATCGTCTACACCGACCACGATCCGATCGTCCTCACCCACGCCCAGGCCCTGCTGCACAGCACCGCCGAGGGCCGTACCGCCTACATCCAGGCGGACGTGCGGGAGCCCGAACGCATTCTGTCGGCACCCGAGCTGCACGAGACGCTGGACCTGAGCCGGCCCGTCGCCCTCTCCCTCAACGCCCTGCTGCACTTCGTCTCGGACGAGTTCAAGCCGTACGAGATCGTCCGGCGACTGCTCGACGCCCTGCCCTCGGGGAGCTACCTCGTGTTGTCCCACTGCACGCCCGACTTCGCCCCGGAGACCTGGGCCAAGCTCGTCGAGATCTACCGCAACGGCGGTATCCCGGCCCAAGTGCGCTCCCGCGCCGAGGTCCAGGCCTTCTTCGCGGGGCTGGAGCTGGTCGAGCCGGGTGTGGAGGTGGCGCACCGGTGGAAGCCGGACGAGGAGGCGGCCGCGAGCACCGTCACGGACGCCGAGGTGTCCCTGTGGGCGGGCGTCGCCCGCAAGCCGTAGCCCCCTGACGCGACGGGTCGCGGGGGTACGCCGTCTGGTCGCGCGCCGGTCGCGGGCGATCGGGGGCGCTGTGAGCCTGAGGTGGTGACCGGCACCGCACCCGTTCTCACCCCTCGCGCCCGGCTCTCCGCGCCCCGGCGCCCGTCCGCCGTCCCGTGGCTCGCCGTGGTCGCGGTCGGGTACGCCGTGGTCCAGCTGGCCGTCGTCGTACCGCAGGTCGGCTTCGGGCTGCTGTGGGACGAGAGCGTCTACGCCTCGCAGGTCGACCCGCGGCGGCCCGCGCTGTTCTTCAGCGCACCCCGTTCCCGCGGCATCAGCGTGCTCGTCGCGCCGGTGGTGTCCGTGACGCAGTCGGTCGCCGTGCTGCGGGTGCTGCTCGCGCTGCTCGCGGCCGGTGCGCTGTACGCCGCGTTCCAGGTGTGGGAACGGCTCGTCGGGCGGGCCGCCGCCGCGCTCGCCGCGCTGCTCTTCGCCGGGCTGTGGATCACCCAGATCAGCGGCTCGCAGGTGATGCCGAACCTGTGGGTGGCGCTCGGCGCGGTCGCCGCCGTCGGCTGGTTCCTGCGGGTGCCCGGTGAGCCGCGCGCCCGCTGGTGGCTGGCCGCCGTGCTCGCCGCCATCACCTTGGTCCGCACCCCGGACGGCGGCTGGCTGGCGCTGCCGCTGCTGGTCGCCGCGGTGGCGGTGCGCGACTGGCGACCCGCTCTCCCCGCGCTCGTCGCCGGTCCGGCGCTCGGCGCGCTGCAGTGGGTGATCGAGGCGTACGTCCGCTTCGGCGGCATCGGGGAGCGGCTGCGGATCTCCAGCGCCACCGAGGGCGACATGGGCCTGCACTGGAACGTCGGCACGGTGCTGCGCAGCCTCAACGGGCCGCTGCTGTGCCGCCCCTGCGAGTCGGCCCTGGGCCCGCATCCCGCGCTGGCCCTGTGGTGGCTGGCGCTGCCGCCGCTGGCGGCCGCCGCGCTCGCCGTCGCCTGGCGTGACCGGCGCCGCGCGCCCACGGTCCTGCCCGTCGTCTGCGCCGCCGCCCTGTCCTTCTCGTACCTCTTCCTCATCGGCTACTCGGCGCCGCGCTTCCTGCTGCCCGCCTACGCCCTGCTGGCACTGCCCGTCGCCGCACTCGCGGTGCGTGCGGCGCGCCGCGTACGGGAACCCGGCGCCCGGCGCCGGGTGGCGGCCGCGCTGGGGACCGTCCTCGCGCTGCACCTGGCAAGTCAGCTGGTGGTGCTGGCGCACACCACGGAGTCCACCGCCGCCAGCGCCGCCCGCTACCAGCACGCCGCGGCCGACCTGCATGAACTGGGGCTGCGGCCGCCCTGCCTGCTCACCGGCTATCGCGCGCTGCCGGTCTCCTACGCGGCGGGCTGCGCCTCGGCGCAGCTGCGCGGCAACAACCGCTCCATCAGCGAACCGGAGCTGCGCCGCCGCGCCGCGCGCGTGCCGACCGCCGCGCTGGTCGAACCGGGGCGGTCCACCGCGCCGCGCTACGCCCGGGAGTGGACGCCGTACACGCTCACCCGCACCGGCTGGACGGTGTACGTGGCGCCGCTCGGCTGACCGTGGATCCGGCCCCGGACGACCGGGGCCCGTGCCAGGGCCGGCGCCGGTGGCCTGCTGGGGCTCAGCCGGCCAGGGTGTTCCAGAACATCAACTCGTAGGACTGCACCAGGCGCCCGTGACGGCGGGCGGCGCCGGTCACCCGGCCCGCGTCCAGTCCCGCCTGGACGGCGGCCCGGGTCCGCTCCTGGGCGTCCGGAGCGGGCTCGGCGAAGAGGTCGAAGAAGCCGCAGGCCGCGTCGTCGAAGCCGTAGTGGCGGCGCAGGGCCCGCGAGACGGTGGCGCAGTAGCCGCCCCAGGAGGCGAAGTTGACGGCGAGCGCGATCACCGTGTCGGCGGGTTCGGCGAGCAGCGCCAGCCGGGCGACGTACGACGGGTAGGCCTGGCAGCCCGCCCGCGGCTCGTAGGTCTCGATCGCCGACTCGTCCAGGCCGCAGGCGGCGGTCAGGGCCGCTAGCCGGTCCAGCGCGACGGTCTCGTGCTCCGCCAGGGCGGTGAAGAACGCGGCGACGGCCGGTTCCGGTGCCGCGCGCTGGGCCAGATGACGGAAGCTGCGGCGGTCGCTGTCGATGATGTGGCGCTGCTCCAGGGCGAGCGCGGCCAGGACGTCCCTGGGGGCGGTGCCCGCGGCGATCAGCGGGACCAGGCGGTTGGCGCCGCCCGCCGGGGCCAGTGCCCGGACCGCGTCGTGCAGGACCTCGGCCGCGTCACGCGTCATCGCGGGCACCTTTCCGTGGAGCCGGGGGCGTCGCCGTCCGCTCCACGGTCTCATGGGGCGCCGGCCGGCGGTCACCGGCCCGTGGTCATCGGCCCCGGGGGCGTCCGCCGGTGGTCACCAGTCGGTGGGCGCGTAGTCCTTGAGGAAGACGCCGAAGACGTCCTCGCCGTCCTCGCCCCGCACGATCGGGTCGTACACGCGGGCCGCGCCGTCGACCAGGTCCAGCGGCGCGTGGAAACCGGCTTCCGCCAGGCGGATCTTGTCCGGGTGCGGGCGCTCGTCGGTGATCCAGCCGGTGTCGACGCTGGTCATCAGGATGCCGTCGGACTCGAACATCTCCCGGGCACTGGTGCGGGTGAGCATGTTCAGCGCGGCCTTGGCCATGTTGGTGTGCGGGTGGCCCGCGCCCTTGTAGCCGCGGCTGAACTTGCCCTCCATCGCGGAGACGTTCACCACGTACTTGCGGCGGGCCGGGGAGGCCGCCATGGCCGGACGGAGCCGGCTGACCAGGATGAACGGCGCGGTCTCATTGCACAGCTGGACCTCGAGCATCTCGACCGGGTCGACCTCGTGCACCCGCTGGATCCAGGTGTTGGTGGCGTCCAGGTCGGGGACGAGCCCGCCCGCGTCGATCGCGGTGCCGGCCGCGATCCGCTCCAGGGAGGCGGAGCCGGTGGTCAGGGCGAGGGCGGCCACGTCGTCGGGGGTCAGGGCGTTGTCACGCGGGGTCGCGGGGCCGGGCAGGGCGGCCTGGGCGCCGCTGCCGAACGCGCCGAAGACGACGGACTCCGGCAGCTCTCCGGCCGGCAGCGCGGCGGACTCGCCCGCGACCAGCTCGGTGTACGCCTGTGCGGAGCGGCGGACGGTCTGGGCGGCGTTGTTGATCAGGATGTCGAGCGGGCCCGCGGCGGCCACGGAGTCGGCCAGCGCGACCACCTGGGCGGGGTCGCGCAGGTCGATGCCGACGACCTTGAGCCGGTGCAGCCAGTCGGCGCTGTCCGGCATCGCCGCGAAGCGCCGGACGGCGTCCTTGGGGAAGCGCGTGGTGATGGTGGTGTGCGCGCCGTCGCGCAGCAGCCGCAGCGCGATGTACATGCCGATCTTGGCGCGGCCGCCGGTGAGCAGCGCGCGGCGCCCGGTGAGGTCGGTGCGCGCGTCACGGCGCGCGCGGTTCTCCTTGGCGCACGGCTGGCACAGCTGGTGGTAGAAGGCGTCGACCTCGACATAGCGGCTCTTGCACGTGTAGCAGGAGCGGGGCCGCTGCAGGATCCCGGCGATCTCGGTGGTCACGGAGCTGGTCAGCGCCAGACCCAGGGTCTCGTCGTCGATCCGGTCGGCGGCGCCGGTGGCGGTGGCCTCGGTGACGTTCTTGTCGTGGGCGGTCTTCGCCGCGCGCCGCTCCTGGCGGCGGCGCTGCTTGACCGTGCGGTAGATGCCCGCGGTGGCGCGGCGCACCATGATCGCGTCGGGGTGGTCCAGCGGCAGCTCGTCCAGTTCGGCGAGGACGCCGAGGCAGACCGCGAGCCGCTCCGGGTCGATGCCCGGCCCGTAGGCGGCCGCTCCTTCGACGGCGGCCATGTCGACCCGGCCGTCCTCAGTCACCGTCATCGCCGCCGCCGCTTTCTGGTTCGTCTGTTCTACTGAAGCTTCGCCGGAACTGTACGTAAGCGGAGGCGGCGACGCCAAACCGGTGACGGGAACGCGGTCACTCCCGCTCCGGCCTGCGGTAGGCGTAGGCGGGCGCGACGGCCGTCCGGGCGGCGGCGTCGGTGAGGGCGCGCAGCCGTGCGTGGTCCGGGGAGAGCGCGCAGGCGGGGTCGGTGCGGGCGGGGTCGCCGGTGAGCGCGTAGGCCTGGCAGCGGCAGCCGCCGTGGTCCTCGTCCCGCCGGGCGCAGCTGAGGCAGGGCTCGGGCAGCCACGCGGTGCCCCGGTAGCGGCGGAACGCCGGCGAGTGGCACCAGATCCACTCCAGCGAGTGCTCCCGCACGCTGGGTGGGTCGAGGCCAGGCAGGGTGCCCGCCGCCGGACAGGGCAGGACGGTCCCGTCGGGGGCGACGGTGAGGGAGACCGCGCCCCAGCCGCCCATGCAGGGCTTGGCGACGCCGTCGAAGTAGTCGGGGACCACCCACACCAGGTCGGGGCCGCCGCGGAGCCGGCCGCGCCAGCTCTCGACCACCTCCCGGGCGCGCGCGAGCTGGTCGCGGGTGGGCAGCAGCGCGTCGCGGTTGCGCAGCGCCCAGCCGTAGAACTGGGTGTTGGCCAGTTCCACACGGTCCACGCCCCAGTCGAGGCCGAGGCGGATCAGGGCGTCGACGGCGTCGAGGTTGCCGCGGTGCAGCACGACGTTGAGGCCGAGCGGCAGCCCCGCGTCCCGTACGAGTGCCGCGGCCCGCTCCTTGTCCGGGAATGAGGCGGCACGCCCGGCGATGCGGTCCGAGGCGGCCGGGTCCGCGTGCTGTACCGACAGCTGGACGCCGCGCAGACCGGCGGCGGTCAGCTCGGCCAGCCGGGTCCTGGTGAGGCCGCTGCCGCTGGTGACGAGCTGGGTGTAGATCCCGGCGGCCTCGGCGGCGGCGACGATGCCGGCCAGGTCCGGGCGGAGCAGCGGCTCGCCGCCGGACAGGTGGGTGTGGACCACGCCGAGCCGCCCCGCCTGGGCCAGCACATCGGCCCATTGCGCGCCGGTCAGCTCCCGCGAGCAGCGGGTCAGCTCCAGAGGGTTGGAGCAGTACGGGCAGTGCAGCGGGCAGGCGTGCGTGAGCTCGGCGAGCAGCGCCCAGGGCCGGGGCGGGGCGGCTTCCCGCGGGGCGGCCTCGTGCGGGTCGGCCTCGTGCGGGTCGGCCTCCCGAGGTGCGGCCTCGTGCGGGTCGGCCTCCCGACAGGCGGCGGCCTCCTGTGGTGCGCCGCCGCTCACCGCAGCCAGCCCTCCTCCAGTACGCGGTGCAGGAAGGCGGGGACCTCGGTCTCCACGGGCGCGCCGGGGAAGCTCTCCGCGAGTTCCTCGACGATCTCCCAGACTTCGCGGGTGCCGTCGCACAGCCGCAGCACCGCCGCCGCCGAGCCGCCCAGCACGACCACCCGCTCGGGCAGGACCAGCAGGTCGTCGTCGCGTACGTGGTCGTAGCGGAGCAGGACCGTGGGCGACAGGTTGGGCCGCCACTGGGTCGCGAGGGTCACGACCCCGCTCGGGTCCTCCGCCTGTGTGTGATTTCGGTGCCGCCCCTGCTCCGGCCCTCGGTGTCGTCCCTGTTCTGTCACTGGGTGCCGTCCTCGGTCTCGTCCTCGGTTTCCTCGGTGTCGGTGGTGTCGGTGGTGTCAGCGGTCCCCGCGTGGTCGACGGCGTCGAGCAGCGCCCACAGCACGTCGCACTTGAAGGCCAGCGCGGCCACCGCCCGGTCCTGGTCGGCCTCGGTCCCGGCCCACTGGAGCACCAGGGCGAGCGCCTCCTGGCTGTCGCGCCGCCCTTGGCTGACGCGGGAGCGGAAGTACGCCAGGCCGTCGCCGTCGATCCATCGGTAGTGCCGTTCGAAGGCCGCGGTACGCGTGCGCATGATGTCGGGGGCGGACAGTTCGGTGAGGGAGGCGGCGACCGCCTCCAGTGGGGAGCGGAGCCGGCAGAAGTTGACGTAGCCGTCGACAGCGAGCGCCACCCCCGGCAGGACGTCCTGCCCGGACGCCATCCGGGCGCGGTCGAGCCCGGCGGCCTCGCCCAGCCGCAGCCAGCGTTCGATGCCGCCCTCCCCCTCCGCGGCGCCGTCGTGGTCCTGGATCCGGCGCAGCCACATGCGGCGCAGCGCGGGAGTCTCCAGTTTGGCGGTGATGAGGGCGTCCTTGACGGGGATGTGGCGCTGGTAGTGGAAGCGGTTGCTGATCCAGCGCCGCAGTTCGGCGGGGGTCAGTTCGCCTTGGTGCATACGGACGTTGAAGGGGTGGCGGTCGTGGTAGCGCTCGCGGGCGACGGCCCGCAGCCTCTCCTCGAAGGTCGCCATGCCGCTCATAGCGTGATCTCCATCCCGTCGGCGGCCACCTCGATGCCCAGCTCGGTCAGTGCGGTGTGCTGCGGTGCGGCCGGGTCGGCGAGTGGGTTGGTGTTGTTCAGGTGGGTGTAGAGGCAGCGGGCGCGCAGGGCGGCGAGCCGGTGCGCTGTGCCGCCGGGCCCGTCGATCGGCAGGTGTCCCATGGCGGTGGCGGTGCGGCCGGAGAAGCCGCTGCGCCGGGGTTCGTCGTCGTCCCAGAACGTGCCGTCGACGATCACGCAGTCGGCTGCCTCGACGGCCTGCTGGAAGGCGTCGGGCCAGGCGGCGAGCGCGGGGGCGTAGACGAGCGTGCGACCGGTGGTGCGGTCGCGCAGCCGCAGGGCCACCACCCAGGTGTCGGCGTCGGGTCCGGTGCCCGCCGCGTAGCGCGGGCGTTTGGCGGCGACCGGCAGGGCGCTCGCGGTGACCGGCGAGCCGGGTTCGAGCGGCTCGTCCCGGCCGCCGAGTTCACGCCATTCCAGCGCCGCGTAGGGGGTGAGGACGTCGCCGAGGCGGAGCCGGTCCAGCAGGGCGCCGCGGACGGGCGCGGTGGCGTGGATCCGTATCCGGTCCGCCTCGCGCAGCCGTGCGATGCCGAGGGTGTGGTCGAGTTCGGCGTCGGTGAGCAGGACGCCTGCCAGCGGGGTGCGGCGTACGCCGGGGCCGGGGTGGAGGTCCGGGCAGTCCTCGATCTGGTCGCCCAGATCGGGGGTGGCGTTGACCAGGTACCAGCGGCCTTCGGCGACCTGGACGGCGAGTGAGGCATGGCGGCGGCGCCGGTGCGGGTGGGCGCGCGCCCCGGAGCAGCCGGGACACGCGCAGTTCCACTGGGGTAGGCCGCCGCCCGCCGCGGTGCCGAGCACGCGCAGCAGCATGGCGGCGGGTCAGCGGGTGCTGAGCGAGTAGGCGGTGACCTCCAGCGCGGTCTCCACGATCACGTAGTCGGGGGTCTGCCAAGCGGTTTCCTCGGGGCGGAGCGCGGTCTGCTCCGCCTGCTGCGGGGTGTCGTTCATGACGGTTCCGCCTTCCTGTGGTTGGGGGTGATCCCCGGGACGGATTCCCGGGGATCCGCACATGGTGAAGGTCACGTCGTGGGCGTATGTGCCCCTGATGTAAGGCGAGTTGACGACCGCACACATCTCTTGACCCTTCGCGAGCGGCGGCAGTACGTTCCCACGAATCATCAGGAACCTTTCCTATCAGCTTTCCCCACCGTTGGAGCCGTTGATGCGGAAATCAACGCACCGCCCTCACCTCCCACCCCACAGCAGTACCCGCATTCGCCGCGGTCTGATCGCGGCGGGTGCCGCGACCGCCCTGGCCGCCGGGCTGCTGCTCGGCGCGGCCGGCAGCGGCGGCGCGGCGGACACGGGGGACACGGCGGGCACGGGGGCGGCGTCGGTACCCTCCGGCGTGACCACCGTCTCGTCCGGCTGGACCGTCCCGTGGGGCTTGGGCTGGCTGCCCGACGGCTCCGCCCTGATCACCGAACGGGACTCCTTCGCGGTCTCCCGGCTGACCGGGTCGGGAACGAGGACGCAGGTGGGCAAGGTGCCCGGGGTGGTCACCACGGGCGGCGAGGGCGGCCTGCTGGGTGTCGCCGTCTCACCGAGCTGGAACAGCGACCACCACGTCTACTTCATGCACTCGTCCGCGTCCGACAACCGCATCGTGCGGATGACCTACGACGGCTCCTCGCTCAGTGCGCACAAGACGCTGGTCACGGGCATCAAGAAGAACAGGTTCCACAACGGCGGGCGGATCGCGTTCGGCCCGGACGGCTATCTGTACGCCACCACCGGGGACGCGCAGGACACCGCGCTGGCGCAGGACAAGAACTCCCTCAACGGCAAGATCCTGCGGCTGACGAAGGACGGCGCACCGGCCCCGGGCAACCCGTTCGGCACGCTCGTCTACTCCTACGGGCACCGCAATCCGCAGGGGCTGGCCTGGGATCCGGACGGCAGGCTGTGGTCCGCCGAGTTCGGCAACAACGCGTACGACGAGCTCAATCTGATCGAGTCGGGGAAGAACTACGGCTGGCCGATCTGCGAAGGCTCCTGCTCCACCCCGGGCATGACCGGTCCCGAGCGCCAGTGGCGGACCGGCGAGGCGTCGCCCAGTGGTGTCGCCTACGCCGACGGGGCGCTGTACATGGCGGCGCTGCGCGGTGAGCGGCTGTGGCGGATCCCGGTCGACGGGGCGGACACCGGCACGCCGCAGGCGTACTACGTGAACGCCTACGGGCGGCAGCGGACGGTCGCGGCCTTGCCGGGGGCGAGCGCCCTGTGGCTGACCACGACGAACGCCGACAACAACGGCGGTGAGCCGGACGGGGCCGACAAGGTGCTCCGGATCGAGCTGAGGTAGCCCGGTCGGCGGCGGAAGCGGCCCGGTCGGCGGGCGGGGCGCGGGTGCGGCCGGATCCGGCACTCGTAGATCATCAGCGTGCGACACTGCGTCATGACGGAGTGCCGCATGCCGACGGGAGCCGCCGTGGACGCACAAGGGCGCGAGCACGCACGGGCCAGGGCCCGCCAGGAAGCCGACCGGCTGGCCGCCGAGGGTGTCCGGGGCGCCGCGCTGACCTGGGTGGACAACGCCGGGCTGACCCGCGTGAAGGGGGTACCGACCGCGCGGCTGCCGGATGCCGCGCGCTGGGGCGTGGGCATGTCGCCGGTCTTCGACGTCTACCTGGTGGACGACTCGATGACCAGCAGCCGCCATGTGGGCGGCCCGGACGGGGATCTGCGGCTCTTTCCCGACCTGGACCGGCTGACTCCGCTGGCGGCGCAGCCCGGTTGGGCGTGGGCGCCGGTCGACCGGTACGACCAGTCGGGGGCGCCGCACCCGGTGTGCCAGCGGCTGTTCGCCCGCCGGATGTCCGAACGCGCCGCCCAGCGCGGCTTCGGGCTGCGGATGGGGTTCGAGACCGAGTGGGCGGTGACGCGCGCCGGCACACAGGAGGCCGGTGCGGGGATGGTGCCCGAACTCGTCCGCCCGGGTGCGGGCCCCGCCTATGGCATGGCGCGCGTCGTGGAGCTGTCGGACTACCTCTCCGACGTCCTCGACGCTCTGTGTACCGAGGGCGTGGAGGTCCTCCAGCTCCACCCCGAGTACGCGCCCGGCCAGTTCGAGGTGTCCGTGGCGCCCGCCGACCCGGTCGGCGCCGCCGATCTGGCCGTACTGGTGCGGGAGACGATCCGGGCGGTCTCGGCCCGGCACGGACTCACCGCGCTGTTCGGGCCCGTCATCGAGGCGGGCGCGGTCGGCAACGGCGGGCATCTCCATCTCAGCCTGTGGCAGCACGACCGGAACCTGTGCCGGGGCGGCGACGGCCCGTACGGGATGACGGCGACGGCCGAGGCGTTCCTCGCCGGGGTGCTGCGGGAGTTGCCCGCGCTGCTGGCGATCGGGGCGCCGTCGCCCGCCAGCTATCTGCGCCTGGAACCCTCCCGCTGGGCCGGCGCGTTCCAGTGCTGGGGGCTGGAGAACCGCGAGGCCGCCCTCCGTTTCGTCACCGGCGCGCCGGACGCCCCGGGTGCGGCCAACGCCGAGGTCAAGTGCTTCGACGCGGCGGCCAATCCGTACCTGGTGGTGGGCGCGGTCATCGCGGCGGGTCTCGCGGGGCTCGACGCCGGGCTGTCGCTGCCGGATCCGGTCGCCGGTGATCCCGCGGTCTGCGGCGCAGCGCCCCGGTTGCCCACCTCGCTCGGCGGGGCGCTGCGGCATTACGAGGGCTCGGCGGTGCTCCGCGAAGCGCTGGGCGATCCGCTGTTCGAGTCCGTCGCGGCGGTGCGCCGAGCGGAGGCGGAGCTGTTCGAGGGGGCCTCGCCGGAGGCGATCGCGGCGGCCACCCGCGGACGGTACTGACATGCCGCCCGAGCACGGTTCCGGTTCGCAGCCCGGACAAGGCTCCGGTATGGCGCCCGAGCACGGTTCCGGTACGGCGCCCGAGCACGGCTCCCGTACGCCCCTCGCGGCGCGGGAGCTGCCGCTGCCGCCGCTGGTCGACCACCACTGCCATGGCGTGGTGCGCGGCGACCTGGACGATGCGGGGTTCGAGGGGCTGCTCAGCGAGTCCGACGCGCCCGCCGCCCGCGGCACCAGCTTCTTCGACACCCAGCTGGGCTTCGCGGTGCGCCGCTGGTGCCCGCCGCTCCTCGGGCTCGACGCGCACTGCCCGCCCGAGATGTATCTGGCCCGGCGGCGCGCACTGGGCTGGGAGGAGGTGACCCGGCGGCTGCTGCGGGCCGCGGGCATCGGCACGTTCCTGGTGGACACCGGCCTCCCCGGTGACCTGACGGACCCGTCGCAGCTCGCGGCGGCGGGCGGCGGCACGGCGCGCGAGATCGTCCGGCTGGAACACCTCGCGGAGCGGATCGCCGACGGCACGCGGTCCGCGGCGGCCTTCCCGGCCGAGCTGGCGGACGCGCTGCGCATCGCCGCGCGGACGGCGGCCGGGTTCAAGTCGGTGGCCGCCTACCGGCATGGTCTCGACCTCCCGGCCGAGCCCCCCACCGCCGCGCAGGTCGCGGCGGCGGCGGGCCGGTGGCTCGGCGACCGCGCACCCGGCGGCCGGCTCACCGACCCGGTGCTGCTGCGCCATCTGCTGTGGTCCGCGGCCCGGACGGGGCTGCCGCTGCAACTGCACACCGGGTTCGGCGATCCCGACCTGACCCTGCACCGCTGCGACCCGCTGCTGCTCACCGACTTCATCCGCGCCGTACGCCCCACCGGCTGCACGCTGGTGCTGCTGCACTGCTACCCGTACCACCGGAACGCGGCCTATCTCGCCCATGCCTTCCCGCATGTCTACGCGGACGTCGGGCTGGCCCTGGGGCACACCGGGGCCCGGGCCGAAGCCGTGCTCGCCGGGTTCCTGGAGTTGGCGCCGTTCGGCAAGCTGCTGTTCTCCACCGACGCGTACGGGCTTCCCGAGCTGTACGTGGTCGGCAGCCGGCTCTTCCGCGGGGCGCTGAACGGTCTGCTGTCCCGCTGGGTCGCCGACGGCGCCTGGGCACGGGCGGACGCGGAGCGGGTCGCGGCGCTGATCGCGGCGGGGAACGCCCACCGGGTGTACGGGACGGGTGCCTGACCTGGGCTCCGTCCCGGACCCGCTGCCCGGTAGCGTGCCACCGACCGAACAAACTGGAGGTGGATCGTATGCGCATCCCCGGCTCGACCGTCCTGATCACCGGCGCCACCGGAGGGATCGGGCGGACCCTCGCCCGCGCCTTCGCCGCCAAGGGCGCCAGGCTGCTACTCACCGGACGGCGCGCGGACGTCCTCCAGGAGCTGGCCGCGTCGCTGGGCGGGACCACCCGGACCGTGGTGGCCGATCTGGCCGTCCGCGCCGACGTGGAGCGGCTGGCGCACGAGGCGGCGGACGTGGACATCCTCGTCGCCAACGCCGCGCTCGCCTCCAGCGGCGAGGTGCTGGAGTGCGCCCCCGAGGACGTCGACCGGGCGCTGGACGTCAACCTGCGCGCACCGATCATGCTGGCCCGGCTGCTCGCGCCGCGGATGGTGGCGGCCGGGCGCGGCCATCTGGTCATGGTCGGCTCGATGTCGGGGCGGACCGCCTCCCCCGGCGCCGCGCTCTACAACGCGGCCAAGTTCGGCCTGCGCGGCTTCTCCCACGGCCTGCGGCAGGATCTGCGCGGCACGGGCGTCGGGGTGTCGATCGTGCAGCCCGGCTTCGTGCGCGACGCGGGCATGTTCGCCGACAGCGGCGCCACCCTGCCCGCGGGGGTCCGTACGGTCTCGCCGCGCCAGGTCGCCCTGGCCACCCTCCGCGCGGTCGAACAGGACCGCGGCGAAGTCAACATCGCCCCGCTGGAGCTGCGGCTGGGCGGGGCGATCGGCGGGCTGTTCCCGGGGCTGGCGGCGGCGGTGCAGCGCCGAGTGGGGGGCGACACCGTCCGCCAACTCGCCGAGGCGCGGCGCGGCAAGCGGTGACGCGCGGCGGGGGCGTCCGTCACCGGCTGACGACCGGAGGGACGCATCCGCCACCGTATGACCGGAAATGACGGCCTGGGCGCGATGTCGGCCTGGTCTGTCTTCTCCTCTCCCGGTCCGTACCGGAGGATGAGCGGGAGCGATTTCTTCGCGCTCGCCAGTCCACAGTTCGTACCGACAGCCGTCACCATAGGGGCGTACGGCGGACGGTGAGGGAGCGGGCCTATGCGGGCGGTGGTGTTCGATGCGTTCGGGCGGAAGCCTGAGGTCCGGGAGGTCCCGGATCCCGCGGCCTCGCGCGGCGGGGCGGTGATCCGCGTCGAGGCCACCGGACTGTGCCGCAGCGACTGGCACGGCTGGATGGGGCACGACCCCGACATCCGGCTGCCGCACGTGCCCGGCCATGAACTGGCCGGTGTGGTCGCGGCGGTGGGGCCGGACGTCGCCAACTGGCGGCCGGGGCAACGCGTCACCGTGCCGTTCGTGTGCGCCTGCGGCCGCTGCGGGGCCTGTGTGGAAGGCGCCCAGCAGGTGTGCGAGCGGCAGAGCCAGCCGGGGTTCACCCACTGGGGTTCCTTCGCCGAGTACGTACCCGTGGAGAACGCCGACATCAATCTGGTCGGCATCCGGGATGAGCTGTCCTTCACCACGGCGGCGGGTCTCGGCTGCCGCTTCGCGACCGCGTTCCGGGCCGTCGTGGCACAGGGCCGGGTCGCCCCGGGCGAATGGGTCGCGGTGCACGGCTGCGGCGGGGTCGGCCTCTCCGCCGTGATGATCGCGGCGGCGGCGGGCGCGCGGGTCGTCGCGATCGACATATCGCCCCGCACGCTGGACCTGGCGCGCCGCTTCGGCGCCGCGCTGTGCATCGACGCCTCGTCGCTGCTGGGCTCGGTGGCGGACGCCGTGCTGGACGCCACCGGCGGTGGCGCGCATCTCTCCCTCGACGCGCTGGGCAGCCCGCGTACCTGTGCCGCGTCGATCAACAGCCTGCGCCGGCACGGCCGGCATGTCCAGGTCGGCCTGCTGCCGCCGGCCGCCGGGAACCCGATGCTCCCGATGGCCCGCGTGATCGCCCTCGAACTGCACGTGCTCGGCAGCCACGGCATGGCCGCCGCCGCGTACGCGCCGATGATGGAGATGGTCAAGGCCGGGACGCTACGCCCGGACCTGCTGGTGACCCATACGATCGGCCTCGACGAGGCGCCGACGGCGCTGGTGGCGATGGGTTCCAGGAGCCGCAACCGCACCGGGGTCACGGTCATCGAACCGCACCGCGCCGCGGAGGGTTCCCGCTAGTCCGGGACGCGTCAGGCGCCGCTGGGGCGCGGCCCGGGCTCGGGGCCGGAGCCGTGGGGGCACCTCCCGGCGGAGGTCAGGGGAAGGCCGGGTGCGGCCGGGGTGCGCGGCGGCTCACTCAGGCGCGCACCCTCGACGTCGACGTCAGGCAGGATCCGGTCCAGCCACTTCGGCAGCCACCAGGCCTTCCCGTCGAGCAGGGCGAGCAGCGCGGGCACGATCGCCATACGGACCACGAAGGCGTCGAAGAAGACGGCCACCGCCAGCCCGAAGCCGATCGTCTTGACCATCACCTCGTCGGAGCCGACGAAGCCCGAGAAGACGCTGATCATGATCACCGCCGCGGCGGTGACGACGCGCGCGCCGTGCCGGAAGCCCGCGACCAGGGACGGGGCCGGGCGCATGCCGTGCACGTACGCCTCCCGCATCCGGGTCACGAGGAAGACCTCGTAGTCCATCGCCAGGCCGAAGACCACGCCGATCACGAAGATCGGCATCGTGCTGGTGATCGGGCCGGTCTCCTCGACCCCGAACAGGGCGCCCAGCCAGCCCCATTGGAAGACCGCGACGATCACGCCGAGGGTCGCGACGACGGACAGCAGGAATCCCAGCGCCGCCTTCAACGGCACGAGCACGGACCGGAAGACGACCGTCAGCAGTACGAACGCCAGGCCGACCACCAGCGCCAGATACGGCACGAGCGCGTCGTTGAGCTTGCGCGACATGTCGATGTCCATGGCGGTCCGCCCGGTGACGAGGACCTCGTCACCGGCGAGGCCGCGGAGCGCGGCGACCAGGTCCTGGGTGGTGGTGCTGGTGGGGGCGGACGCCGGTACCACCGTGATGGTCGCGGTGTCCCCGGCCTTGTTGAAGGCGGGGGCGGACGCGCTGGTCACGTCGTCGAGCCGCTTGACGGCCCGGTGGACCCGGCCCGCCACGGCCTTCGGGTCGCGGCTGCCCTTGGCGTCCACCGCGACGATGAGCGGCCCGTTGAAGCCCGGGCCGAACCCCTCCGCGAGCATGTCGTACGCCTTGCGCCGGGTGCTGTCGCCGGGCGCCGTCCCGTCGTCGGGCATGCCCAGTTCCAGGCTCGCCGCCGGGATGGCCACGGCGCAGAGCCCGAGCACGCTCAGCAGCAGCACGCCGACCGGGCGGACCAGTACGTAGCGGGCCCAGCGGGTCCCGGTGTTGGTCTCCGGCACCGCGACCCGCCCGCCGTCCGGGCGCCCCGCACCGTCCGGGCGCCGCTCGCGGCCCGTACGCCGCCCGTGGGCCGAGGGCTTCCCGCGCTCCGCGCGCCCGCGCCGCCCCGGGCGCCGGTCGCGGGCGAGCACCCGGTCGCCCGCGAAGCCCAGCAGCGCGGGTATCAGCGTGAGCGCGATGACGACCGCGACGGCGACGGCGCCCGCGCCCGCCAGGCCCATCTTGGTCAGATCAGGGATGTCGACGACGGACAGGCCGACCAGCGCGATGATGACCGTGAGGCCCGCGAAGACGACCGCCGAGCCCGCCGTGCCGACGGCATGGCCGATCGCGTCGTCCCGCTCCCTGCCCGCGGCCAGTTCGCCGCGGAAGCGGGAGACGATGAACATGGCGTAGTCGATGCCGACGGCGAGGCCGAGCATCATCGCCAGGATGGGTGTCGAACTGCCCAGCCCCAGCGGTCCGGTGAGCGCGGTGATCCCCGCGACGGTGACGCCGACGCCCACGACGGCGGTCAGCAGCGGCAGGCCCGCGGCGACCAGCGACCCGAAGGTGACGGCGAGGACGAGCGCCGCGACGCCGACGCCGATGACCTCGGTCACGCCGGTCGATGGCTGCTCGTCCATCGCGTCGCCGCCGATCTCCACGACCAGCCCCGCGGACCGCCCGCGCCGGGCCGCGTCCTTGAGCGCATGCCGGTCGCCGTCCGCCAGCTCGACGGCCTTGACCTCGTACGAGACCAGTGTGTAGGCGGTGGTGCCGTCCTCGCTGACCCCGCCGTCCCGGAACGGATCGCTGACGGAAGCGACCTTCCCCGAGCCGGGCCCGGTCCGCAGGCCCTGGACGACCTTCGCGACGCCGCGCCGGTGTTCGGGATCCTCGATCTTCTCGCCGAAGGGCGCCTGGAACACCACCCGGGCGGTGGCGCCATCGGAGTGGGAGTCGGGAAACCGCCTCTCCAGCAGGTCGAACGCCTTCTGCGCCTCGGTGCCGGGGACATTGACGTCGTTGGTCGCCGGGTACGACGCGGTCACCGCCGCCGTGCCGACGGCCGCGAGCAGGGCGACCCAGAGCAGTACGACGAGCCGACGCCTCCGGAACGCGAACCGGCCGAGTGTGCTGAGGAACGTGGCCACGAGGGTGGTGCTCCCGTCTCGTCGAACCCGACACGCCAGTGCATACGAGACGGTTTGGTACACCGGGTGGGTGGAGCACGGCTCTCGGACCGCTGGAACTCCGGCGGCTCAGCCGGTCTCGGTGCCACAGGGGCCGCCGCCGCTGCTCGGCTCCAGGAACACCTCGTCGCCGCCGAGCGTGAAGGTCCGGTAGAAGCGCGCGATGCTGCGGGTCGATCGGGGCGCGTAGTGGCAGATGAAGGAGCGCCGGAAGCGGTCGGCGGTGGTGTTGGGCTCCGAGCCGTGCACCAGGCTGCCGTTGAAGAACAGCACGTCACCGGGGTCCATGTCGACGGGCACCCGGGCGAGGCCGGGCGGCACCCGCACGTACTCCTTGGTGAAGTACGTGCCGGGGTCGGCGTCCTCCGGGCAGAACAGCTCCATCCGGTGGGTGCCGGGGACGACTTCCAGGCCGCCGTTGGACCGGTCGGCCCGGTCCAGCGCCACCCAGGCCGCGACGCAGGTGCCCGGTTCGACCCGTAGATAGAAGTTGTCCTGGTGCGGCGCCTGGCCGCGGGCGCCGGGCGGCTTGAAGTAGAACATGCTCTGCGCTGCTACCGGCTCCTCCCCCATCAGCTCGGTCACCACCCGGCCGATGCGGGGGTCCAGCAGGGTGCGCAGGGCGAGTTCGCTGACCAGGTGCGGGTTCATCACGCGCGGGTAGGCGCGCAGCGGGTCGTAGGGGCCGTACGGATCCTGCGGGCGGGGTTCGAAGTGGCCCGGCAGCGGTCCCGCGGCCCGCAGCGCGGTGAACTCCGCCAGCAGCCCCCGCACCTCGGCGGGCGGCAGGAAGCCGCGCAGCACGGTGTGCCCGGTGCGGTGGAACAGGGTCGTGTCCAGGCTCGGGTCCATGGTTCGACCGTAGGCGCGCCCGGCCGTGCCAGGCTATGCCCGTGGCGTCCGAGAACCTGCCTGATCCTGCTGCCCCGCCCGCCGAAGTGCTGATCGTCGGCCGCTACGCGCAGCGCGCCGGATACGCGGTGCGGCGCGAGCGCGGGGCACCGAGCTGGCTGCTGCTGTGGACCGACGGCGGCGCGGGGCGCGTCCGGCAGGGCGGGGCGGAGCTGACGGCACGGGACGGCGACCTGGTGGTGCTGGCGCCGGGTATCCGGCAGGACTACGGGCTCGCGCCGGATGCGGAGCGGTGGTGCTTCTGGTGGGTCCACTTCCAGCCCCGACCGGCGTGGGAGCAGTGGCTGCGGCCGTATCTGCGGGGTGCGGGCTGCTTCGCGGTGCCCCGGGTGGCGCCCGGGGTCCGGCCCCGGATCGGCGCCGCGCTGCGCCGGGCGCACGCCGACGCCCGGTGGTCGGGCGAGGGGGCGCCGCCACCGGCCGTCGCCGCGCACCGGACCACGGCACCGGCGGTGGTGGCCGCCCTTCCGCACGCGCACGAGCTCGCGCTGAACGGCGTCGAACGCGCCCTGCTGCTCGGCACGTGCGGCGCCCCGGGGGCGGTCGGGGAGGATCCGCGGGTGCGGCGGGCGGAGGCGCTCATCGCCGCCGACCCCGCCGCGCCGCACACCGTGGCCTCGCTGGCCGCGGCCGTGGCCCTGTCACCGTCCCGGTTCGCCCACCTGTTCGCCGCGCGGACGGGCCGTACCCCGATGCGGGCGCTGCGCGAGGCGCGGCTGCGGCACGCGGCGCGGCTGCTGGAGACGACGGCGCTGGACGTCGGCCAGGTCGCGTCGGCGTCGGGCTTCGCCAGCCCGTTCCACTTCAGCCGCGCCTTCCGGGCCCGCTTCGGGGTCTCTCCCCGGGGGTTCCGCGGCTGAGCCGGTCCGGTGGGCCTGCTCCGGCCGCGGCCGGACGGCGCCGTCCGCCCGGGGAGGGGCGGGTCAGGGGAGGGAGCCATGGCCATGGTGCTGCCCCGCCTCGATCGTGCCGCCGAGTTCGTCGCGCAGCGCCGCGAGCGGCTTCACCGGACGCGCCGTGACGACCCATCGCTTGCCGACGAGATACGTGCCCCCGTACGCGCGGGCCTCCGACAGCCAGGCGCGCTGTCCGCTGTCGGCGGCGAAGGTGACCATCCGGAACTCGCCGCGCTCGGTCCGGCAGCCGGCCTGGCGGAGCTCCTCGGCGTCGACGTAGACATCCGCCGTGCAGCCGATGGCCGCGGCGATGTCGCGCACCGACTCGGGGGCGGCGGCCGGCGGACGGGTGCGGTCCGCCGTACCGCCGCCCGCCACGCCGCCGCCCGCCGTACCGCCGCCTCCGCAGCCGCCCAGGAGGGCCGCCGCGCAGAGCGCGGCGACCGGGGACAGCAGCCGTCCGGGCCGGGGACGGGCCACGGTCAGCTCCCCTGCCCCGCGCCGGCTCCGGCCTTCTTGCCGTCCTTCGTGACGGCGAACCACAGGCCCTGCTTGCCCTGGCCGTTGGTGTCGCCGGGCTCGGTGTCGCCGGTGAACGTGTAGACGGGCCAGCAGTCGACGGCGAGCTGCTTGGTGCCGTCGGGCCGGGTGAACGTGCTGACCAGCTTGGCGTTCACGCCCTTGACCTTGGCCTTGTCGACGGCCGCGGCCGGCTTCCAGGTGTCCAGGCAGGCGTCGACGCACGCGGACTTCATGGGCCAGGCGCTGTCCTTGTTGAAGCGGTAGAGGGTCATCCACTTCCCGTCCACGATGATCTCGCCGAGCTTCGCGTCCTTCATCGTGGACAGCTCCGCGGCGTCCTCCGGTGCCTTGGGCTTGTCCGCCGTCTGGCCGGCCTTCTTGCCGTCGGGGGCCAGCGCGTTCCACGTGCCGCCGACGCCGTGTCCCTTGGTGTCGCCGGGCGCGGTGTCCTTGGCGTAGCGGTAGACCGGCCAGCCGCCGAGGGTGAGCTGCTTGGAGCCGTCGGCGCGGGTCACCTCGCCGAGGAGTTCGGGATCGATGCCACTGGACGCGGTGGCGTCGGCGGCGGGGACGGGCGGCCAGGCGGCGGCGCAGTCGCCGTCGCAGTTGGAGGCGGGGGGCTTGGCGGTGTCCTTGTCGAATCGATACAGCGTCCAGCCCTTGCTGTCGGTCACGACCGGGCCCAGTTCGGGAACGTCGCGCACGGCCAGCTTCTTCGCCGGTGCGCCTGCCTCGGACTTGCCGTCGCCGTAGCCGCCGGACTCGCCGGAACCGCTGCCCTCGCTCGATCCGTAGCCGTAGCCGGACCCCTTCGATCCGTCACCGGCGCCGTATCCCTTGTCGATCGCGTCTCCGGCCGGCTGGACCTTGTCGTTTCCCTGGGACTTCGTATCCGAGCCGCCGCACGCCGCCGTCAGCATGATGACCGCGACCGCCGTGCCGGCGAGTGCCGCGTGACGCCGATTCCTCATGTTCACTCCTTTGGGTCGGGGCGGCGGTGTGCCGCTGCCCCCTCGATACGGGGTGCGGCGCGCCCGGCGTTCAATCGGCCGGGAATTTGTCACAGAGCGACAAACGCGCCGCGGTCCTGTCACGGTTGGGGTTCAGGTCTGGATGCGCAGTGCCAGGGCGGGGCAGCGCCGGATCGCGCGGAGCGCCCGGGGGCGCTGGCGGCGCGGCAGCGGCATGCTGGCCTGCGCGGGATAGCCGTCGGCGCCGAGCCGGATCACGCCTGGCACGATGTCCGCGCACAGGCCGTGGCCCTGACACAGCGTCCAGTCCACGACCAGCCGCTCGTCCGCCTCGGCGGCGGTGCCGGTGGCCGGCGGTCCGTACGGGGTCGCGGCGGCGGGGTCCTCGGCGGGCAGCGGCAGGACACCGCGTACGGGGCGTCCGCAGCCGCTGCCGAAGGCGTGCTGTTCGAAGTCGTCGGGGAAGGCGGCGAGGGCGCTGGCCACGAAGTGCGAGGTGCCGTCGGGGTGGCTGCACGCCCCCCTGCCGCGGACGGCCCGCACCCGCGTGTGGACGGCCTCGAAGGCGGCCCGGCCGCCCCCCTGGACGAGGCCGGCGAGGGTGTCGGCGAGGGCGGGCAGGCCGAGCACGCACGGCCCGCACTGGCCTGCCGACTCGGCCGCCATCCAGCGGGCGACGCGCAGCGTCTCACCGGCCGGGCAGGTGTCCTCGGGCAGCGGCAGGACGGCGCCCGCGCCGAGCACCGCGCCCTGCGCGGCCAGCGAGTCGCGGGAGACGGTCGCCGCGCGGGCCGCGCCGGGGCCGAGCCACCGGCCGTGGTAGCCGCCGACCAGGACGCCCTGCCCGGCGTCGGTGCCGCACAGCTCCAGGACGTGGGAGAGCGGCACGCCCGTGGGGACCTCCACGACCTGCGCTCCGGCGACGGTGAGCAGGACGGTGCCGGGTTCGGTGGGCAGGCCGGTGGCGCGGAAGGGCAGCGCGCCGAGCCGGGCGGCGACGCCCAGTTGGGCATAGGTCTCGGTGTTGGACAGCAGCGTGGGCAGGCCGTCCAGGCCGCTCTCGCTGGTCCGCACCCGGCGGCCGGAGGGCAGCGCCACGCCGTTGTTCAGGCCGCCCGTGAGGGCGGTCCCCTCGCCGGTGACGAACCGTTCGGGCAGCTGGGTCACCCGTATCCGGCAGCCGCCGGGGGCGCGTTGGGCGACGGCCGCGGTCACCGACCGGGCCACGTCGGGCCGGGTGACGCCGATCGCGATGTCCTCGGCGCCGAGCGCCTCGGCGGCCAGTTGCGCGCCGTCGAGCACCAGGTGCGGGGTGTGCAGCAGCAGCGCGGTGTCCTTGAGGCAACTGGGCTCTCCCTCGCTGCCGTTGACCACCACGGCGGTCCGTCCGTCGGCACGCCGGGCGGCCGCTGCGACGGCCCGCAGCTTCCGGGCGAACGGGAAGCCCGCGCCGCCCCGGCCGCGCAGGTCGATGTTGTCGGCGAGTTCCAGCAGCTCGCCGGAGCGCTGTTCGGGCAGGGCGCCGTGCACGGTCAGGTGGGTGACCCGGTCCAGCCACCCCACCTCGTCCAGCCCGGCCAGCAGCCGGGGCGGGCCGACGCAGGCGAGCCGGGGGACGGGCCCGGTCATGGCCGGTACCCGCGCGGGCCGCGTGGTCGGCCGTCGGCGGCGGAGGTGGCGGCGGTGGTGGCACGGGCCGCCGCCGCACCGCGCCGGAGCCTGGCGTACGCGCGCTGGACGAGTACGGCGGCGACTCCGGCCAGGCACAGGGCGTACGCGGTGGTCGCCCACCAGGCGGCCGCGCGGCCGGATTTGAGGCCGTGCACCAGGGCGGCGCCCCAGGCCGCGTACGCGCACAGGTGCACCGCGCGCCACCAGTGGGAGCGGCCCTTGGCCGCGAACGAGCCGCGGACCGCGCCGGTCACCGCGGCGGCCAGGAACAGGTAGCCGGCGAGCGTGCCGAGGCCGATGAGCAGCCGCTGGTCGCCGTCGGTGAACGGCACCGCGGCGGCGACCGGGCCGGTGCGGCCTTCCGCGACCTTCACCCAGATGTGCAGCGCGAGGAAGCCGAATCCCGCGACGGCCGTGCCTCGGTGGACGGCCTGGGCGATCAGCCGGTGGCCGGTGCGCAGCAGCAGCCGGTCGGTCGCGACCAGCCCCCACAGCACGGTGGCGCTGAGGGAGACGAGCGCGAGGACCCCCGCGCCGAAGTCGAGGAAGTCCCAGAACCGGGCGAGGGCGCCCGCGTTGCCGGCGACGGCGAGGGAGAGCACAGCGGCGGCACCGAGGACGCCCGCGCGGATGGTGCCGGACACCGGCCGGAGCCGACCGGGATCCGGTCCGCCGCGGAGGAGCGGCGGTTCGGGCGGTTCCGGCCGCGGCGGGGGCCTGAGCCCGGCGCGCCGCCCGCCGGTGGCCGGCGGGCCCGCGTGGCGCCCCCTCCTGCGGGGCCGGTGCGGACCGGCCGGCGGACGGGCTGTCAGCGACTCTGTCTGAACGTGTGTTTGCGTTTGCGCTTGCGACTGCGTCGGGGAAAGGGTCATCGATGCCTTCCGAGCGCGCGGGCGCCCATTTCGTCTCGGATGCCCAGGTCGGGGGGTAGTCGGCTGAGGCGCCAGCGGCGGCAGCCGGGAGGCAGAAGTATCGCGACTCTTCCCAGAAGCTTCACAAGCTTTATCGCGGTGTGACAAATTCTTGGGCGCACCCGTTCGCCGTGCCCCGCGGCTACGGAAGATGCCCATCCGGGCGGTTCGGCCACGGCTTGGACCGGCCCCGAGTGGAAGGTGTCCCCATGCATGCATTCCCAGGTTCACGGCCCGTGAACAGCCCCCGCCCGGCACCGGCCGGGGCAAGATCCGCCGGCCGGCACTGACCGCGTCGACAAGCGCCCCGCGAGGCGCAGGAGGACCCTCAACTCCTGATTACCGGGCAGGTGCATTGCCCCCCGGCGAGAACGAGGTAAAGATGTGCGAACTTCTCAACCGCATGTGGTCGCGCCCGAAAAGCGAGTGGGATTGCGTTCTGCGCAGCGAAATCCCGATGTTCGCTGAAGTACTGGCGGATGCTCTGCGCCATACAGAACCGGGCTTTGCCGCTTTTCTGAGGGAAACATCCCAGGAAGCGGCCCGGCAGGGCATGGAGCTGGCGCTGCTGGTCGCGCTCGGCTACCGGACGGTCGCGGACGAAGCGCCGTCAGGCGCCGTACCGAAGCAGCAGCGCGGCGGCCGGGAGATCGGGCCCGGTCCGGCGGCGCTGACTCCCACGGTCGCTCCGGCCCCGGCGCCGAACCCGACCCCGGCCCCCGTCCCCGCCCCCGTCGCGGACCGCACCCGGCAGGCGCTGTTCGAGGCGCTGGTCGGTGACCCGGCGCGCGCGTCGCGCTCGCTGCCGGAGCTGGCCAGGTCGGCGCGGTGGCCGCTGCCCGACACGGTCCAGGCCGTCGTGCTGGCCGCGCCGGGCGAACTGCCCCGGCTCTCGGCCGCCATGGGCGATCTGCTCGTCGGCGCCGTCGACAACCGGCCGTGCCTGCTCATCCCGGATCCGGGCCAGGGGCCGGAGGCGCGAACCGCGCTGGAGACGGCGCTGCGGGGGCGTTCGGCGGCGGTCGGGCACACGGTGCCGCTGTACGACGCCGCGTCCTCGCTGCGCTGGGCGCGGCGGCTGCTGTCGATGGCGCCCGTGGACGGCGGTCCCGAAGGCCCGGTGGTGTTCGTCGACGACCACCTGTCCACCCTGCTGCTCCTTCAGGACGAGTCGCTGGCACGGGCGCTGGCCGCCCGCTGGCTGCGGCCGCTGACCGGTCTGACCCCGCGGCAGAGCGAGCGGCTGGAGGAGACGCTGCTGGCGTGGCTGGAGGGCGGGGGCGCGCCGGAGGCGGCGAAGGCGCTGCACGTACATCCGCAGACCGTGCGCTACCGGCTGCGCCAGATCGAGAAGCTCTTCGGCCCCGGGCTGCGCGATCCGCGGACCCGCTTCGAGCTGGAACTCGCGCTGCGCAGCCGCCGGTTGATGGCGCAGGTGCGGCGGCAGCGGGCGCGCGTGACCCGCAGGGCCCGGACTATGGCGGGCGGCGTGACCAGCGGCATGACGGGCGGCCGCCGCCTCGCGCTGGGTATCGCGCGGGAGGCCCGGGTCAACGGCCTGTGAGCGCCGCGGAAACCGTACGGCGGCCCTGGCGTCGGAGCCGGGGCCGCCGTATGTCGTACGCCGTGCGTCCGGTCAGCGGCACTCACGGCCGTCGTTGACGCAGTCCACCGCCTCCGCCATCAGCCGGTCCGGCATCACGTTGATGAAGTCGCCGTGGTCGGTCACCGGCTTGTGGAGCTGCTCGGGGAAGCTGTCGACGGCGAACAGCGTGCCTTGCGGAACGTCGTAGACGATGCGCTGCACCAGCTGGGGGATGGCCCGGAAGCCGTTCCCGCACGAGCCGTCGGCTTCGGCGAAGGCGACGTGAGTGCGGTGGTTGGCGCTGTCGGTGTTGCGGCCGTCCCAGCAGTTCTGGAAGGCGAAGGTACGCACCACCTTGCTGCCCTCGGGGCACAGCGGATACTTGTCCTTCAGCTGGCGGTTCTCGAATCCGGTGCAGCTCCATGAGGCGTTGGCGTTGCCCGGGCCGTTGGTGAACGCCTTGGCGTCGCCGGTGATGATCCGCAGGAACCGCGGCATCGCGGTGACCTCGCCGACCGGGCTGCCCTGGAAGGTGATCGTCACCTCGTCCGGGGTGAGGATCCGGCCGACGTTGGCGTCCTGTCCGCCGCCGGGGGCGTCGGCGTCGCGTTCCCGCTGGCCGTCGCGGAGCCGCAGCACCGGCCAGTAGTACGTGGACTGGTCGCCGTTGTCGCAGGTGGTGCCGGACGCCGCGAGGCTCTCGTCGGTCGAGAAGGCGTCGGTGGACTCGTTGCCGACGTAGTCGTGCATGTGGTGGGCGCCGTTGCTCACGCCCGGCGCGACGATCACGTTGTCCGGGTTGAAGTGGCCGTTCTCGTTGCGGCCGCAGGCGGAGGTGAACGTCCCGGTGGAGGCTCCGTCGCGCTCCTGGGGCCGGTCGGCCTCGGGCCTGACCGTCGTGATGTCGACGAAGTCGTCCCGGGACGGCCCGACGCCCTGGCCTTGCCCCTGATCCTGGCCCTGGTCCTGATCCTGGCCCTGATACAGGTCCTGGTCCTGGTCCTGGACTTGGGTCTGGTTCTCGCTCCGCACCTCGCAGGCGCTCATCCCGCGCAGCCGGTCGGCCTCACCCGACCCGGCGCCCATGGCCCGTACGATCCGGTCGATCGTCGTGCGGCGCTGGGCGTTCAGGTCGGTGAGCACGGCGTCGCCGCCGTCCCGGCCGGAGGCGAGCCGCCGGTAGGCGTCGGCCACCTGCTCGTCCAGCTTCGCCAGGTCGGTGTCGATGGAGGACCGCGCGCCGGACGGCACCCAGCGCAGCCGGTCCCCCACGTCCGGGCAGTCGACCGTCCGCACCTGCTCCCGCGCCGTGTCGCCACCGCCCTGGTCACCGGCGCCGCTTCCCGCGGAGGCGGTCGCCGCGATGGCGGCCACCCCGCCGGCGCCCAGCGCCAGCACGGCGGCCAGCACCACGTACGGGCGGGCGAACCGCGCGCGTTTATGGGTCTGTTCCCGCTGTTCCCTCATGAGATCACTTCGCTTCGTCATCGTGGTGCGATCGGTCAGTGCGATCGATCAGTGCGATGGGTGGGTGCCGTCGGTGAGTGCGTCGAAGTCCACGAAACCGGTGTCCTCCAAGACCGTGATGTGGTCGAGGACGACGGTGTTGGCCCGGGTCGCCAGTGACCGGACCATGGAGTTGCGGCTGTTGGCGCGGATCTGCGCGACCAGCGAGAAGACCTTTCCGTGCGCCTTCCGCAGCAGGTTGGCGAAGAGCCGGTCGTACTCGCGGCCGCGCGCGGCCTCCAACTGGGCCAGCCAGCCCTGCTGTTCCTCGGTGGGCTGATTGGCCAGGTCCACGCCGACGTCCCGCCCGACCTGGATGACCAGCCTGTCCAGCTCGGTGTGGCCCTCGACGAGGTGTTCTCCCGCTGTCCGCACCGCCGGGGTGGTGCCGCGCTGCTGCGCCTGGCGTCCCGCGGGCAGCTCCCACAGTCCGGCGAGCCGGACCTTGCGGACGAACTCCCGGTCCAGCGGGGTCAGCGGCCCGTACTGGGTGCTCATGACCCCGCGTCCGTCGTCCTCCCCCGCCGCCGGGCCGGCGGCCGCCGCGCCGCCGCGGCCGAAGAGCTGAACGGGGATCAGCAGGGCCACGAAAGTCGCGGTGAGTGCTCCCACCACCAAGGTGGTGGCGAGCATGTGCCGGGACTCCACTGTGCCGCCGAGGACGAGTCGCCGTAGGCCGGGTCGCATGAGCACCCTCCCTTACTCCGGGCCGGATGAGATGCGACGGGACGCTAGCGCCGGGCGGCGGGGTACCGGTGAGGGTTCGTCACCCATGGACAAAGAACGGCCGGGCCCCGGAATCCCTGGTACGGTGCGGCGGATCGGCGGCCCCACCTGCGGGTCCCCCGGCTCCCGGGACGCCGGTCACGGCCGTGCGCCGGTTACGGCCGTGCGCCCGTTACGGCTGTGCGTCGGTCACGGCCGTGCGCCGCCGTCGGGGAGCGTCATGAACTCGCACCACACGACTTTTCCGCCGCCGCGCGACTCCACGCCCCAGACGTCGGTCAGCCGGTCCACCAGCAGCAGGCCGCGCCCGGAGACGCCGGCCTCGCCGGGGTCCCGCCGCCGGGGCAGCGCGCTGGAGACGTCCTCCACGTCGACCCTGAGCCTGCGCTCGGCCCCGCTGAGCATACGGACGGTGACGATCGCCCCGCCGTCGGTGTGGAGCAGCACGTTGGTCATCAGCTCGTTGGTGACGAGTTCGATGTCGTCGGCCCGGCCTCCGGTGCCCCACGCCCGCAGCGCCGCGCGGAGCATGTGCCGGGCGGAGGACAGGGCCTCCGGATCGCCCTGGGCGACGTGCTGCTGGAGCCGCCCGCTGGACTGGGGTACGTCGCCGCCCTGGCGGCGCAGGAGCAGCAGGGCGATGTCGTCCTCGCCGCCGCGCGCCTCCGCCATGGCGCACAGTTTGTCGGCGAGCGGCTGGAGCTCGCCGGGGCCGTCGCGGACGATCCGGGTGAGCAGGTCGATCCCGTCGTCGAGGTCGTCGCCGGGCTGCTCGACGAGTCCGTCGGTGTACATCAGCAGGGTTTCGCCGGGGGCCAGCTCCACGGTGGTCACCGGGTATTCCAGGCGGTGGAACTCGGCCGAGAGCCCGAGGGGGAGGCCGCCGGCGACGGGCAGTCGCCGACAGGTGCCGTCGGTCTGCCGCAGCAGCGGGTCCATGTGCCCGGCCCGTACCACGTGCATCGCCCCGGTGGCGGGGTCGACCTCGGCGTAGACGCAGGTGGCGAAGCGGTCGGTGTCCAGCTCGTACAGGAACACCGAGGCACGGGCCATGACGGTGGCGGGGTTGTGGCCCTCGGCCGCGTAGGCGCGCAGCACGATGCGCAGCTGGCCCATGACGGCGGCGGCGTGGGTGTCGTGGCCCTGGACGTCGCCGACGGCGACCCCGACCCGGCCGCCGGGCAGCGGGACCACGTCGTACCAGTCGCCGCCGATGTCCCGGCCCAGGCGTGCGGAGCGGTAGCGGACGGCGACGCGGGCGCCCGGGATGACGGGGATCCGGCGCGGCAGCATGGCCTGCTGGAGCCCTTCGGCGAGGTCGTGTTCCTGCTCGAAGAGCATGGCGCGCTGGAGGCTCTGCGCGATGCTGGTGCCCAGGGTGATGATGAGGTTGCGGTCCTCCGCGGTGAAGCCCTCCTTGTCGCTGTAGAGCAGTCCGAGCGCGCCGATGGGCCGGCCCTGGGCGATCAGCGGGAGATACGCCGCCGAGGCGACGTCCAGGGGTTCGATGTGCGGCCACAGCACGGGGTAGCAGCTCTCGAACTCCTCGCGCGAGACGATGAAGCGCGGGTTGAGGGTCCGCACCACTTCGCTCATCGGGAACCGCTCGTCGATGCCGGTGTACTCGAACTCCGGGACGTTGCTGCCGATCTGTCCCTCGGCGACGATGTGGATGCGGGTGCCCTCGACCAGGCCCAGTATCACGCTGACCAGGCCGAGGTGGCCGAGCGCGCGGGCGTCCTCGAGGACGTCGATGACGTCGGAGACGGTCCGGGCGTGCGCCAGGATGACGGTGACCCGCTCCACCACACTCGTCTGGCGGACGCGCTCCTCGTCCAGATCGGCGCGGCCGGCGGCGTCGGCGAGCTCCTGGGTGGCGTCGCGGAACACGCCGAGGATCCGGTGCGGGCGGCCGCCGCTGTCGCGCTGGATGCTGCCCTGGACGTGGATCCAGCTGTCGGGGCCGTCACCGTGCCGGGCGCGCACATACGTGCTGTAGCCGCTGCTGCCGTCCTTGAGGGCCTGCGAGACCTGGGCGTCCAGGCGCGCCGACTCGGCGCCCGGGAGGAAGCGGGCGAGCGACGCGGGCTGCCCGTCGTACTCCTCCGGGGTGACGCCGAGCACCCCGAGGGCGCTTGAGTCCATGTGCATCAGGCCGCTGTCGAGATCCCAGTCGAAGCAGCCCATGCGGTTCAGGGCCAGGCTCAATTCCGGGCGGGCGGGCCAGTCGTCCGGGTCCTGCGCGGCGGCCGACGTCGCTCCCCGATCAGCCATAGAGCCACTCTGCCACCATTTGTCCGGATTTTCGATGTGGCGGCACAGGCGTACGGGAGCGTCACTCCTTCACCGACCCGGTGAGCATGCCCGCGATGAAGCGGCGCTGCAACGCGAGGAAGACGACCACCACGGGCAGGGCGATCAGCACGGCCGCGGCGGCGAGCAGCGAGGTGTCCGAGCCGTGCTGCCCCTGGAAGAAGGCCAGCCCCAGCGGCACCGTGCGGTGCTCCTCGTCGCTCACCATGACCAACGCCATGAGGAACTCGTTCCACGTCCACATGAAGGTGATGACGACCATGGTGGAGATCGCGGGCCGGCCCATCGGCACCAGGACGCGCCACAGCGTGGTCCAGCTGCCCGCCCCGTCGATCCGGGCGGCCTCGATCACCGCCCGGGGGGCACCGTTCCGGAAGTACGTACGCATCCAGAAGACGCCGAAGGCCAGGGACTGGGCGGTCTGCGGCAGGATCAGCGCCCAGTAGGTGTCCGTCAGCCCGGCGTGCCGCAGATCGAAATAGAGCGGGACGACGAGGGCCTCCTGCGGCAGGGCCAGGCCGATCACGAAGAGGTGGAAGAGCGTGTTCGAGCCGGGGAAGCGCAGCACCCCGAACGCGTACGCGGCCAGGATGGACAGCACGGCCGAGGCGGCGACGACGGCCACCGCGACCAGGACGGAGTTCGCCAGGTACGTACCGAAGTGGCCACGGCTCCAGGCGTCCGCGAAGTTGCTCCAGTGGAGGCCGTCCTCCGGGAGGGAGAAGCCGGTGTCGAGGGAGTCCCGCGGGCCGAGGGCGGTGGCCAGGATGCCGATGACCGGGGTGAGCGACACGGCGGCGAACGCCGTCAGGATGCCGTAGGTGACGGCGCGCTCCAGGCGGGTGCTCGTGGGAGGCGCGGCGCGGCGGCCGCGCGGGGTCGGCGCGATGCGTCGGCCGCTCGCGGTGGGCGCGCTTCGTCGGCTTCTCATGGGCGGCGCCCTTCGGCCAGCCGGGACACGGCGACGGTCAGGGCGAAGATCACCACGGTGAGGGCCACCCCGACGGCGGCCGCGGACCCGACCTGGTTGGTCTCGAACGCCCGGTGGTAGACCTCGTACGCGGGCACGGAGGTGGCGTTCCCGGGGCCGCCGCCGGTCGTGATGTAGATGAGGTCGAAGTTGCGCAGTCCGGCCACGATGGTCAGGGTCAGCGCGACCGCGATCTGCGGCCGCAGGCCCGGCAGGGTCACGGTACGGAACTCGCGGACCGGCCCCGCGCCGTCCACGCGTGCCGCCTCGTACAGCTCGCGGGGAATGCGCTGGGCCCCGGCGAGGAACAGCACCACGCAGAGCCCGGTCTCCACCCAGGTGCCGACCAGCCCCACGGCGGGCAGCGCCCAGTCGTAGTCGCCCAGCCAGGGCCGGGCCAGGCGGCCGAGGCCGACCGTGTGCAGGGTGTCGTTGAGCAGCCCGTCGGGGGCGAGGATCGAGCGCCACGCCACGCCGACCACGATCAGGGCCAGGACCTGCGGCAGGAACAGGGCCGTGCGGAAGAAGGCCATGCCGCGCACCGGGGCGCGGGAGAGCACAGCGGCCAGCAGCAGTCCGATGGCGACCGGCAGCGCGGAGTAGAAGACCAGGAGGAGCAGGGCGTGGCCGAAGGTGGCCCGCAGGTCGGGGTCGGTGAACAGGTCGCGGTAGTTGTCCAGGCCGGCGGGGGTGGCCCGGGTCAGGCCGTCCCAGTGCAGGAAGGACAGCCAGACCGACTGGCCGAAGGGGTAGAGGAGGAAGGCCGAGTAAAGGGCGAGGGCGGGGAGGATGTAGAGGTAGCCGACGGCACGCGGCTCGCCGGGGGCCCGCCGCCGGTACCGGCCCAGGTGCTCGTCCAGGTGTCGGCGGCGTCCTCGGGGCCGCTTCACCTCGCGCCCGCCGGGGCCGGTGGCGCCGACCGCTGCTTCCTGATGAAGGCGCCGTAGTCCTTCTGCAGGGTGGCGGCGAAGCGTGCGGGCGACAGCCTTCCGGCGACGACGCCCTGAAGGTGCTCGGAGAGGGTGTCGTAGAAGCTGGGCGTGGCGTAGTCGAGATACGGCACGAGCCCGTCGGCGGCACTGAGCCGCCGCCAGCCCGCGATCATCTGGCCGTCGACGGTGTCCGGCGGCACGCGGGAGGCGGCCTCGCCCGCCACCGCGGGCAGCACCCCGTGCGCGGTCATCACGTCCGCGGCGTGGCCGCCGGTGAGGAAGTCGAGGTAGGCGGCGGCGACTTCGGGGTGCCGGGACCGGGACGTCACGGACCAGGCCAGGCCCTGCCCGCCGGTGGTGACGGGGTCGCCGCCCGCGGTCGCCGGGGGCGGCGGCATGAAGCCGAGCCGGTCGCCCATGGCCTTCTTCAGCTGGGCGAGCTGCCAGGTGCCGGTGAGCAGGTACCCGCCCTCGCCGGAGGCGAACTTCTTCGCCGCGTCCTCGTAGCCGAGGCCGTTGGCGCCCTCCGGCAGGTAGCCGCGGTCGGCCCAGTCGGCGAGGGTCGCGGCGGCGGCGCGGGTATCGGCGGTGTCGAAGCCGGGGCCGTGGCCGAGGACGGTGTCGCGGACGCGCGCGGCGCCGAGCCGGCCCTGGAGTACGCCGAAGGTGTGGATCGCCGGGTACTTGTCGAGGTTGCCGAACTGGACGGGTAGCTCGCCCCGGGCCTTGAGCCGGCCGAGACCCGCGGTGAAGTCGCCCCAGGTCCTGGGCGGCGCGAGCCCGGCCTTCTCCAGCACGTCCTTGTTGTAGTACAGGCCGATGTACTCGCCGGTCTGCGAGATGCCGTAGAGGCGGCCGGCGCCGAACCGCCTGCCGTCGGCGGAGACCCGGTTGAGGTTGAGCAGGGTCGCGGGGTAGCGGGTGTTCCACTCGTAGATCCCCGCGTAGTTGTCCAGCGGGGCGAGCAGCCCGGCCTGGACGAAGGCCACCATGTCCGGGTAGCCCTGGTTGGCCTGGACGACGTCGGGCGGATTGGCGCCGGAGAGCGCGAGCTTGAGGGTCGCCTTGAGGTCGGTGAAGCTGCGTGCCACGCGTTTGACGCGGACGTTCGGGTACTTCTCCTGGAACTCGCGGTTGAGCTGCTCCAGTTCGTCGTTCTGGCCGCCGCGTATCTCCTGGTCCCAGACCGTCAGCGTGACCCTGCCCGCCGTCGCCGGGTCCGGTATGGACGTACCGGCGCCGGGGCCCGGGGCGCCGGCCGCCGACCCGTCGGTGCCCGGTACGCACGCGGCGGCGAGCAGGGCGGCACCCGCCGCCAGCACCGCGGGCCGGGCCCTCCCGGATAAGCCCATCGCGATCTCCTTCCGGCTCGGTCCGGCCCCGATCGGCCCGGCGTCAAGTCACGGAAACCTTGCAGCTCGGACGGGCCCGGGGCAAGAGGCCGAGCGCGCTCGCGCGGACTCGCCCACGTGGAGTACGTTGCGAACCGGAGGTACTGAGCGTATGAGGCTGACCGTGCTCGGCGGCGGCGGGTTCCGCATGCCGCTGGTGCATCGGGCCCTTCTCGACGACACCGGCGACGAGCGGGGCCGCTGCACCGACCTGGTGCTGTACGACACCGACCGGCAGCGCCTGGACGCCATCGGCGCGGTGCTCGCCCATCAGGCGCGGGGCCGCCCCGCCGCCCCGGCGGTCACCGCCACCACCGACCTCGACGAGGCCCTGCGCGGCGCCGACTTCATCTTCTCCGCCATCCGCGTCGGCGGTCTGGAGGGGCGCACCCGCGACGAGCGGATCCCGCTCGGGCAGGGGGTGCTCGGCCAGGAGACGGTCGGTGCGGGCGGGGTGCTGTACGGCCTGCGGACGCTTCCGGTGGCGGTACGGATCGCGGAGCGGATCGCCGCCCTGGCCCCGGACGCCTGGACCATCAACTTCACCAACCCGGCGGGCATGGTCACCGAGGCGATGCAGCGGATCCTGGGCGACCGGGTGATCGGGATCTGTGACTCGCCGATCGGGCTGTGCCGCCGGGCCACGCGCGCCCTGGGCGCCGACCCGGACCGGACGGTCTACGACTACGTCGGCGTCAACCACCTCGGGTGGCTGCGGCGGGTGCTGGTCGACGGCCGGGACCGGCTGCCCTCGCTGCTCTCCGACACGGCCGCGCTGGAGTCGTTCGAGGAGGGCAGGCTGTTCGGCGCGGACTGGCTGCGGACGCTGGGCGCGCTGCCCAACGAGTATCTGCACTACTACTACTTCAACCGGGAGTCGATCGAGGCGATCAGCGCGGCGGACGCCACCCGCGGCGAGTTCCTGCGGGACCAGCAGGCGGGTTTCTACCGCGCGGCCGCCGCCCGGCCGGAGAACGCCTGGCAGGCGTGGGAGCGCACCCGGCTGGAGCGCGAGGAGACCTACATGGCGGCGAGCCGGGCGGCCTCCGGCGGGTGGGAGCGCGACTCGTGCGACCTGGAGGGCGGCGGCTACGACCGCGTGGCGCTCGCCCTGATGCGCGCCGTCGCCCGCAACGAACGCACCAAGCTGATCCTCAACGTACGCAACCGGTCGGCCGTGCCGGGGCTGGACGCGGACGCGGTGGTGGAGGTGCCGTGCCTGGTGGACGCGGGCGGCGCCCACCCGCTGGCGGTAGGCGCCGTCGCCCCGGACCAGCTCGGCCTGATGCTCTCGCTCAAGGCGGTGGAGCGTTCGACGATCGAGGCGGCCGCGGACGGCGGCCGCCCCGCCGCGCTGCGCGCGATGGCCCTGCACCCGCTGGTCGACTCGGTGCGCGTGGCGGACCGTATTCTGCGCGCCGCGCTGGACCAGGAGTGAACGCCTGTTCAGACGGTCTGCCAGGGCCCGCACTCGGCGATCGCGTTGCCTCGACCGAGGTCAGGAGCTCGTGAGGATGACGAGTTGCCGGGTCGCTCGGGTCATCGCGACATAGCGGTCGACCGCTCCTTCGATCCCCTCGCCGAACGCGTCCGGGTCGATGAGGACGACCAGGTCGAATTCGAGCCCCTTCGACAGCTCCGGGGTCAGCGACCGGACGCGGGGCATCGCCCGGAACGTGCCCTCCCCGATGTCACCAGTGCCGATGACGCAGGCGATCCCCTCGGCATGCGCGGCGAGCCAGGTGTCGAGGATCGAGTCCAGGTCCGAGACGGATCCGTGGACGACGGGGACGTCGCCGCTGCGGATGGAGGTCGGCACATTGGCGTCCGGGAGCACGGCCCGGATGGCCGGCTCGGCTTCCGCCATGACCTCTTCCGGCGTCCGGTAGTTGATGCTCAGGGAGGCCACGTTGATCCGGTCGAGCCCGACCCGCTCGAGCCGCTCCTGCCACGACTCCGTGAACCCGTGCCTGGCCTGGGCGCGGTCCCCGACAATGGTGAAGCTCCGGGACGGGCAGCGGAGCAGCAGCATCTGCCACTCCGCGTCGGTCAGTTCCTGAGCCTCGTCCACGACGATGTGCGCGAACGGGCCGGCGAGCAGGTCCGGTTCGGTGCCGGGCAGTGCCGTCTCGTCGATCAGGCTGTCCTGTAGGTCCTGTCCGCGCAGCATCGTCACCGCTCCTTCACCGTCGTCGTCGGCGGCGAGCACGTTGTCGATGACGTCGGCCATGCGCGCGCGTTCGGCGGCGACAGCGGCGTTGTGCCGACGCTTCCGTCGCGCCGCCTCCGGGTCGCCGAGCCGCTGCCGTGCCGCGTCCAGGAGCGGCAGGTCGGACACCGTCCAGGCCTGGGGCCGGTCCTTGCGCCGAAGCTTCGAGACGTCATCGGGGCTGAGCCAGGGAGCACACATCCGCAGGTAGGCGGGTACCGACCACAGGTCTCCGACGAGGTCGGCCGCTTCGAGCAGCGGCCACGCGCGGTTGAGGGTCGTGACCAGCTCTTCGTCGTGCAGCAGCGACCTCCGGAACAGGTCCGGCGGGACGTCGTCGCCGTCGTGCTTGTCCATCAGGATCGTGACCAGCGCCTCCCAGACCTGCTCGCGCGCCTCGTTGTGCGGAGTACCTGGTTCCGGTGCTTCGAACGCCTCGGCCCAGTCGTCGGCGCTCAGCCAGATGTCGGACCAGTGGGTCGTGACCGTCATCCCCTCGGTGGGCGGCTCCTCGTAGAACCGGACGGCCGTCTCGATGGCCTTCACCATGTCCGCGGAGGACTTCAGGCGGGCCACGTCCGGGTCGGCCTCGATCGCCGCTGCGGCTCCCTCGGCGACCAGGTCCCGCAGGGTGCAGGTCTGCACGCCCTCCTCTCCGAGGCTGGGGAGGACGTCGGCGACGTAGGCCAGGTAGGGCTGGTGCGGACCGACGAACAGCACGCCGCCCCGACGGTGACCGAGGCGGGGGTCGGAGTAGAGGAGGTGGGCGGAGCGGTGCAGGGCGACGACGGTCTTCCCCGTGCCCGGACCGCCGTCGACGACGAGAGCGCCGCGGGATCCCGCCCGGATGATGGCGTCCTGGTCGGCCTGGATGGTGGCGAGCACGTCTCGCATCCGGCTCGACCGGTTGCTGCCCAGGCTGGCGATGAAGGCGGACTGGTCGTCGAGCGCGGCGTGCCCTTCAAGCCCGTCAGCGGTGAACACTTCGTCCCAGTAGTCGCTGATCCGGCCGCGGGCCCAGCGGTACCTGCGGCGGCTTGCCAGACCCATCGGGTTGGCGTGGGTCGCCGCGAAGAACGGCTCGGCCGCGGGCGAGCGCCAGTCGAGCAGCAGCCGCCGACCCGCGCTGTCGGTGAGGCCGAGTCGTCCGATGTACACGGGCTCGGGGTTGTCCGCGCCGACGATGTGTCCGAGGCACAGGTCCAAACCGAAGCGGCGCAAGGCGCGCAGACGACCGGTCAGCCGGTGGATCTCCATGTCCCGGTCCATCGCCTGCCGGCCCATGCCGCCGGGCGCCCTGAGCTCGGCATCGAGGCGGTCGGACAGTTCGGCGATCGTCTGCTCGAGGCTCTCCGCGATGGCCGCGAAGTGCTGGTCGTCGGCGGCGATCAGCATCGGGTCGGCCTTGGCGGAGAGACGGTCGGGAAGGTCGAACGCGCTGGTGGTCAGGGGGGTCAATGAATCTCCTGCTTCCTCAGGTTCTGGGCTCGGCGAGCGATTCTGCGGCACGACCCGGGCCTTGCCGCAAGCCCCCCGGTGCGCTATAAGTTGAAAGTGGCAAGGAGTGGGTACTCTCCTTTGCCCTGACGGGCGTCGCGGTCATGCGAGGCTGTCCCCATGCCGATCCCCGTTTCCTCCCTGCCCGAGCTGGTCGAGGCGCTGCTCGCCGGTCCGCGGCCACTGCCCATCGTCGCCGCGGGCGACCCTGTCCTGCGGACTCCCGCGGCGCCGTACGAAGGGCAGCTGGCCTCCGGGCAGTTGGACCGCCTGGTGCGGACGATGCGGGAGACCATGCGTGCCGCGCCCGGTGTGGGGCTGGCCGCTCCCCAGGTGGGCATCCCCCTGCGGCTGGCCGTCCTGGAGGATCCGGCCGAGGTGAGCGATGAGGTGCGGGCCGTCCGCGGCCGGGTGCCGCTGCCGTTCCGGGTGCTGGTCAATCCGGTGTACGAGCCCGTCGGCGACCGGAGCGCGGCCTTCTTCGAGGGCTGCCTGAGCGTGCCCGGCTGGCAGGCGGTGGTCGTACGCCACGCGGACGTGCGGCTGCGCGGGCAGGACGAACGGGGGCGGGAGCTGGACGAAGAGGTGACGGGGTGGCCCGCGCGGATCGTGCAGCACGAGACGGACCATCTGAACGGCACGCTCTACCTCGACCGCGCCGTGCCCCGTTCGCTGTCCTCGGCCCAGGCCATGGCCGAGCGGTGGTCGCAGCCCACGCCCGCCGCGGCGGCCCGCGCCCTCGGCTTCGACCTGCCCTGACGGCTCCTGGCCCGCTCACCCGGCGGAGCCCCCGTCACCCGCGGAGCCCCCGTACCCGGCGGAGCCGTACACGGCGGTGATCGCGGCCGCCGCGTGTGCCATCTCGCGCCGGGCCTCCGGCGGGCCCAGGACCTCCACGTCCGGGCCGAACTGGAGCAGTTGGCGGACCGCCCGGAGCACCGGGTACACCAGCTCCGCCGTCGCCCACTCCCCCTCGGGCACGGGCTCGTCGGCCAATTGCGGCCGGGTGATGCGGATGAAGAGAGCCAGCCGGGCGGTACGGACCCGGACGCGGACCCGGACGCCGTCGGAGCGCTGTTCCACCTCCGCGCGCAACGCGTCCCAGGCGTCGGCCAGTTCCACCCCGTCCCGGCGCCGCACGGGCGCGTCGGTGACCGTCGCCGCGGCCACCCGGTCCGCCCGGAACAGCCGGGCCCTGCCGCCGCGGTCCGCGACCAGGTACCAGGTGCCCGCCTTGGCCACCAGCCCGTACGGATCGACGGTGTAGGTGCGCGGCTCGGTCCGGCCGCCGTGCCGGTAGCGGATCCGCAGCCGGCGGTCGGTGAAGACGGCGGTGTGCAGCGCGTCCAGATCCACCTCGGGGCGCGGCCCGGCCAGCCAGCCGACCGGGTCGACGAGGATGCGGCGACTGGTGAGTTCGGCGGTGGGGCGGTGCGGGGCGGGCAGCGCGGCCATGACCTTGCGCAGCGCGGAGCCCAGCGCGCCGTCGAGGCCGAGCGCGCTGTGCGCGCCCTGCGCGGCGAGCACGAACAGCGCCCGCGCCTCGTCGCCCGTCAGCCCGGTGACATCGGTGCGGAAGCCGGGGAGCAGGGCGATCCCGCCGTGCCTGCCGCGTTCGGCGTAGACCGGGACCCCGGCCGCCGACAGCGACTCGACGTCGCGGTAGATGGTGCGGGCCGAGACCTCCAGCCGCCGGGCGAGCTCGGTGGCCGGGACCCGGCCGCGGGTCTGCAGGAGCAGCAGGATCGAGAGCAGGCGATCGGATTTCACCCCGCCAAGACTGCCGCAGAGCCGCCCGGAAAAACATGACGGTGGGTGTCAGGTTATCGCGGGATTCTCCTCCCACCTGGCCACGGGGCGCCGCGTCGATGCACGGCTCCGCCGCGTGGCCGAGTTCACGAAAGGGAAGAGAAGTTGACCAAGCACGCAGACCTGCTCGCCCCCGCCGCCGATGACCTCGCCGCCGACGCCCGGCGGCTGGGCGAACGGGTCCGGGGGCCGGTGTTCCTGCCCGGGGACGACGGGTACGACGCCGAGCGGTCCGGGTTCCAGACCGGGCTGCGGCACCTGCCCGCCCTCATCGTGGGGGCGGCCGGGGCGGAGGACGTGCGGGCCGCGGTGGCGTTCGCGCGGGACCGCGGGCTGCCGGTGGGCGTGCAGGCGACGGGGCACGGGCTGCCCGCGGCCGCCGAGGGCGGGGTGCTGGTCAACACCAGCCGGATGACCGGGGTGCGGGTGGACCCCGAGGCCCGTACCGCGTGGTTCGAGGCGGGAGTGCGCTGGGAGCGGATCGTGCCGGAGGCGGCCCGGCACGGGCTGGCGCCGCTGAACGGTTCGGCCCCGCACGTGGGCGCGGTGTCGTACACCCTGGGCGGTGGGCTGGGCCTGCTGTCGCGCGAGTACGGCTACGCCGCGGACCACGTGCGCGCCATCGACATCGTCACCGCCGACGCCGAGCTGCGGCACGTGACGGCGGACAGCGATCCGGACCTCTTCTGGGCGCTGCGCGGCGGGCAGGGCGGCTTCGGGGTCGTGACGGCCATGGAGGTGGACCTCTTCCCGGTGTCGCGGGTGTACGGCGGCGGCCTGATCTTCGACACGGATCTGCTGCACGACGCGCTGACGGCCTACGTGCGCTGGACGGAGACGGTACCGGAGGAGCTGACGTCCTCGATCGGGCTGATCCCGATGCCGGACCTGCCGATGGTGCCCGAGCCGCTCCGAGGGCGGCACATCGCGCACGTCCGGATCGCCTACACCGGTGACCCCGCGGAGGGCGAGCGGCTCGTGGCCCCGCTGCGGGCGATCGGGCCGCGGCTGGTGGACAGCCTGGCCGACATGCCGTACAGCGAGTCGGGCGCCATCTACAACGACCCGACGCGGCCGCATCCGTACCGCGGTGACAACGCGCTGCTGAGCGGCCTCGCCCCGGACTCGATCCGTGCCGTACTGGACCTGGCCGGGCCGGGCGCGCCGGTCGGCTGCGTGGTGCAGGTGCGGCATCTGGGAGGAGCGCTCGGCCGCCCGCCGGCCGTCCCCAACGCGGTCGGGCACCGGGACGCGCGCTTCCTGCTGAGCGTGCTGTCGCTGGCGGAGGACGGACAGCGCGAGGAGGTCGGGGCCGCCCACCAGCGCGTGTTCGACGCCGTGGCGCCGTCGACGGTGGGCCGATCGCTCAACTTCCTGTACGGGATCGGCGGCGAGGACGGGCAGGACGACGGCCAGGGCGGTCGGGCGCGAGGCGTGTACGAGCCCGGGGACCTGCGCCGGCTGCGCGAGCTGAAGGCGGTGCACGACCCGGCCGGGACGTTCCGCCTCAACTACCGCCTGTCACCGGCTTGTTGACGCCAGTTATTTGAAATTACGCCGTTTCACTCTTGCCTTCTCTCGCCATGCGCGCGTCAATGGCATGGTCCCCGCCCGACCGACCGTCAGGTGGGGGCGAACGCGCGGCCCTCAGGCAACTCCCCCCACCTTGGAGGAAGCTCCATGCGACGCAGCAAGCTCGGAATCGGCATCGTGACGGCGACGGCCGCCCTGGCCACGGGCGCGATCGTCCTGGCGCCCACGGCCTCGGCGGTCGACCCGACGACCGCCACGGTCACGGCCGACTGCGGAACTTACGGCTCGGGTACGGCGACCCTCACGGCCACGCAGGACGGCACGGCGGCGACCATCACCCTGACCTCGTCGGCGGTCAAGGCACCCGCGGCGGTGCCGGCGGGTTCGGTCGACTCCACCCTCACCCTGTCCAAGAACGGTTCCGGGACCACGACGTTCACCGGCAAGGACAACCCGGCGATGGAGACCGGTGACGATGTGACGACCGGCCCACTCAAGGGCACGGTGGCCGCCGGCGACATCCTGGAGGCGAAGTCGCTGAAGCTGACGGTCTTCGGGGTGATCACCGTCAACTGCACGGCGACCTCGGCGCAGTCGCCGGGGCCGTTCACCTTCTGACTCCGACGGCGCGCACGCACGACGGCGGGCCGGCGCCCTCGACGGAGGAGGCCGGCCCACCGCCACCAACCAGGAGCGGGGCGGTCTCACACGACCCAGGGGTCGGACGGCGTGTCTAGCCATGCTTGATGCCCGTCGGGAGTCACCGTCAGGCCGAACCGGGAGTGGTCCGGCTCGCCATGGCCGCCCCACCACCGGTGGGCCTCCTCTGCCTCATCCCACAGCCGCCGGGGGCCGCCTTGCCAGACACGTGCCTCCGCCCCGTCACGGAACATCACGCATGCCCAGGAGCGGTCAGTCAGCCCGTAGAACCAGACAGGCCGTGCTCCCTCGCGCTTGTCGGCGACGACGTGACAGCAGTCCGGAACGCGGAGCCCTAGAGCGAACCGGTGGGCGTCGAACTTCTCCCTGACGAACTCCTCCTCCGTGATCTTTGTGGAGGTCTCGTCACCCTCGGCCACGCTCCCCGGAACGTACTCGGCGTGCACCACAGGAGGGCGGCGCTGGGCTCGCAGCTTCATGAACTCCACAGGCCCGGTGAAGAGGCCCGATGCCTGCTCACCGTCCGGCGAGACCACAAGACGCGCGACGGCGTCCTGGTGACTGAAGTGCGTCCCCCAGGGGGCCACGATGACCCCACGCGGCCGGGTCTGCTCCACCCACGCGAAGGGGATGGACCGCAGGCCGCACGTCGCGATGACCCGGTCGTACGGCGCGTCCTCGGGGTGGCCGCGGAATCCATCTCCATGGACCACCTGTGCGGGCAGGCCGAAGCGCTCCAGCGCGGCCCGCGCGGACGCCGCGACCGCTTCATCCACTTCGACCGTGACCACGTTCGCCGAGCCGAGGCGGTGAGCGAGTAGTGCGGCGTTCCAACCCGTTCCCGTGCCGACTTCCAGCACGCGGCTGCCCGGCTGGACGTCCAGGTCGCGGAGCATGGAGAACACGACGCTGGGCATGGACGCGGAACTGGTGGACTCGCCGCCCGGCTCCGCGCCGGAATGCCTGCCGTCATCCCACTGAGTGACGATGGGGACATTGGAGTCCGCGTATCCCTGCCACGCCGCTGGATCGCTGGCCTTGCTGACGGCGACACTCCGGCCGGTCTCCATGTCTTGCGGCCAGATCAGATCAGGCAGGAACGCGGATCGGGGCACCGCCTCGTAAGCGGAGGCCCAGTCGGACGTCACGACCTCGGATTCGAGCAGGGAGCGGCCCAGCGGGGGCCGCTCCCCTTCCCGCTCATGCGACGTCATAAAGGGCCCCCAGGAGAACGCCGCACACCACAAGCGTCAGGACGAACAACGGACCCGCGAAGCGCCCCACGCGGGCCGGGACATGGCGTCTGACCGGCCGAGCGTGGGACCGGGGCCGGTGCGGCTGGAGCCCAGGAGGGGCAGCGGGGACGACCAAGAGGGTCCTTGGGGCCGGGGGCGGCTCCTCGCTGGTGGCGCAGGGGTCAACACGCCAGTGTTGTTGTGTCGTCACGAGGAACTGATGGTGTGTCGGCTCGGCTTCCGTGTGGGCGATGGCCCATGCGCCGATCGGCCGCGCGTCGTCGTCCACCAGACCGGACTCATGCCCGCAGCGGAGGCACTGCGCGCCATAGATTCCCTCCGGCGCACCCTCGGCGGTCTCGGGGCTCAGCACCCACTTCGCGCCCTTCATGATCGCCGGGGCGGTCACAGCCACTCTCCCGGAACGGCGCGGTACGGACGGGTGATGTGCTCCCGGTAGGTGAGATGCGCGGGGTTGGCCTTCAAGTGCTGGACGGCCCAGTTGTGCGCCTCGTCCATGTCCTCGCTGCGGGGTCCGACCGTGTGGCATGCGGTGCAGGTCATGGCGTAGGTGTGCGGTTCGGCCTCCGGCCTGGTGTCCGGGGTGATCACGTATTCGCGGAACCGGTAGGTCTTGCGGGTCACTTCTTCTCACCTCGCGCCAGGTGGTCATGGACCTGAGCCCCGAGCTCGTCTGCGCGCTTCCGCAACTCCGCCAAGGTCGGGCGGTCGATGCTGTCTTGAACGTCGCCTTGCTGGGGCGGGGGCGCGGCCGGGGCGTTCGTGGTCTTACTGGTCACCGACCGCTCCTCTCCGTAGCGCTTCCACTACCAAGGAGGTTCAGCGTGGACTAGAGTCAGGGGCCGTTCAACCTGTCACTTGTGGACGGAAGGACGGTGAACGCCCGTTGAATCGCAACGAGTTGAACCCGGACGCCTCCCCCCAGGCGGCCTACGGAGCGCGTTTACGCAGACTGCGGGAAGCGCGCGGCTGGACGCAAGACGATCTTGCCGAACGCGCGGAATATTCCAGTGTGCATGTTTCGGCCGTCGAAAATGGTCGGAAACCTCCGACTCTCCGGTTCTCGCGTAACGTGGACCGCGTCTTCGGCCTTGAGGGCACAGCAGACTCGTTCGAGCGTGAGTACCGCGAGATCAAACACGGCAGCCTGCTGGAGGGCTTCCCGGAGTACGTCGGGTACGAGGGCCGTGCAGTAGAGATCCGGCTCTACAACATCGGGATCATCCCCGGCTTGTTGCAGACACCGGAGTACGCACGCGTGCTGGCGGATAGCACCGTGAGGCGGGGCGCCATCACGCCCGAACAGGCGGATGAACGTGTCGCGTTTCTGGCAGAGCGTCAGGCGGCGCTGGAGCGGCCTCGGCCACCCATGGTGTTTGTGACCCTGGACGAAAGCTGTATCCGTCGACCGGTTGGCGGCTCCACTGTCATGGACGCACAGTTGGCGCGGCTGGTCGAGTTTGCTGACCTGCCGAACACGCTGTTGCAGGTGGCACCGTACGAGATAGGGGAGCGCCGCACGCTCAACCTGCCCGTTAACGTCTTGACGTTGCCGGACCGGTCCCTGATTTGCTACGCCGAATCTCAGGCTCAAGGAAACCTAGACCGGGAGAGTACCTCCGTGGTGCCTGTGCTGACGGCATACCATCAGTTGCAGGCCGAAGCGTTGTCGCAGGCGGCATCTGTGGCCATGATCGAGCAGATACGAAAGGGCACCCCGTGACAACCGAATCCCCTCGTTGGTTCAAGTCCTCCTACAGCGACAACGGCGGCGACTGCATCGAGATCGCCGCAAACCTCCTCGCCTCGCGTGGCGTCGTCCCCGTCCGGGACAGCAAGGACCCGAACGGCCCGTCCCTGGTCTTCGACGGTGCGGCGTGGTCCGCGTTCGTGGCAGGGGTGAAGGCAGGGGACTTCCCCAGCGCCTGACCCAAGCAAACGTGGCCCCGACCGGAGTGATCCGGCCGGGGCCTGTCGCTGCGAAAGCCCTGCTACGGGAGGTTGCGGGCCATGACGATGCGCTGGACCTGGTTGGTGCCCTCGTAGATCTGCGTGATCTTCGCGTCCCGCATCATCCGCTCCACCGGATAGTCCCGCGTGTAGCCGTAACCACCCAGCAGCTGGACCGCGTCCGTGGTGACCTCCATCGCCACATCCGACGCGAAGCACTTCGCCGCCGCGCCCTGGAACGTCAGATCCGCATCCCCACGCTCCGACTTCGCCGCCGCCGCATACGTCAACTGACGAGCCGCCTCGATCTTCATCGCCATGTCGGCCAGCATGAACTGGATCCCCTGGAAGTCCGCGATCGGCTTCCCGAACTGCTTACGCTCCCGCACATAGCCCTTGGCGTAGTCCAGGGCTCCCTGTGCGATCCCCAGCGCCTGCGCAGCGATCGTGATCCGCGTGTGGTCCAGCGTCTTCATCGCGGTGGCGAAGCCCGTGCCCTCCGCGCCGATCATCCGGTCCGCCGGGATCCGCACGTTGTCCAGATACACCTCACGGGTCGGGGAGCCCTTGATGCCCAGCTTCTTCTCCGGCGCCCCGAAGGAGACCCCCTCATCCCCCTTCTCCACCACGAACGCGCTGATGCCCTTGCTGCGCTTCTCGGGGTCGGTGACCGCCATCACCGTGTAGTACTCCGAGACGCCGGCGTTGGTGATCCACCGCTTCACACCGTTGAGGATGTAGTGGTCGCCGTCGCGTACCGCGCGGGTCTTCATCCCCGCCGCGTCCGAACCCGCGTCCGGCTCGGACAGGCAGTACGAGAACATCGCATCGCCCTTGGCCAGCGGACCCAGGTACTTGCGCTTCAGCTCCTCCGAACCCGACAGGATCACCGGAAGCGACCCCAGCTTGTTCACCGCCGGAATCAACGACGAGGACGCGCACACCCGCGCGACCTCCTCGATCACGATCACCGTCGCCAGCGCGTCCGCCCCCGCACCCCCGTACGACTCCGGCACATGCACCGCGTGCAGATCATTGGCCACCAGCGCGTCCAGCGCCTCCTGCGGGAACCGCGCCTCCTCATCGACCGCCGCCGCGAACGGCGCGATCTTCGCCTCAGCGAGCCCCCGCACCGACTCACGAAGCATCTCGTGCTCCTCCAACGGCCGGTACAGGTCGAAGTCCTGGCTCATGATCGGTACCCCTGGTTTCCTCGGTCGGACGGCAGGCAGAGCAACATACGGCACTCAGTACCCTCCAGTATGCACACTCAGTGCCATATGGTCATGCTGGTGCTATGTTCCGGGCATGAGCGAGGAACGCGGGCCGGGCCCGGGAACAGGTACGACGGCCTCCCGTCCCCCCATGCGGGAGGCGCTCGTCGCCGCGGCCTTCCGGCTGTTCCTGAAGCGCGGCTACGAGGCCACGACCGTCGATGACATCGTCACGCTGGCCGGCGTCGGGCGCCGCTCCTTCTTCCGGTACTTCCCCTCCAAGGAGGACGTGGTCTTCCCCGACCACGAGCGCTCCCTCACGGACATGACGGCCTTCCTCGACGCGGGCAGCGACGAGGACGACGAGCCGGTCGCGCGCGTCTGCGACGCGGCCCGCCTGGTGCTGCGGATGTACACGGAGAACCCGACGTTCTCCGTACAGCGGTACCGGCTGACCAAGAGCGTGCCGGGGCTGCGCGCCTACGAACTGTCGGTGGTGTGGCGCTACGAGCGCGCCATGGCCGCCTATCTGCGCCGCCGCTTCGCCGGCTGGTCCGACGGGGACCTGCGGGCCGACGTCATCGCCGCGGCCGTGGTCGCGGCGCACAACAACGCCCTGCGGTCCTGGCTGCGCTCCGGCGGCGAGGGCGACGCGGAGGCCGCCGTCGACCACGCCCTGGAGTTCGTGCGCCAGTCCTGGGCCCCGGACGGCACCGAGGGCGACGCCGCGACGCGGGACGACCGGGACGTGGTGGTGCTGATCGCCAAGCGGCGGACTCCAATGTGGCGGGTGGTGCGGGAGATCGAGGCCACCCTCGACGAGGCCCAGACCCCCCGGGCCAGGGCGGAGCGCCTGCCCAACTGAGGGAACTCAGTGCCTTTACATCTGGCACTGGGTGCCATAGCCTCGGGCCGAGCGCACCAGATTCCTCCGGCCCAGCGCAGGGAGATGACATCGTGTTCCACACCGTGGCCGAGATCGCCGAACATCCGCCCGCCCCCGACACGCCGGACACCGCCACTGTCCCGGATTCCGCCTCCGGCCTGGAGCCGGAGACGTACGTCCCTGCCGCGCCCGACGAGGGCTGGCCCGGTCAGACCTACCTCGACGGACTCCAGCACGGCGAGCTGTACTTCCAGCGCTGCCGCTGGTGCCACAGCGCGGCCTTCCACCGCCTGCTGTGCCCGGTCTGCGCCGCCACCGACATGGACTGGGAGGCCAGCGCGGGCACCGGCGTCGTCCGGCAGGCCACCGTCGTACGGCGCAGCAACGGCTCGCTGCGCACCGTGGCCGTCATCGACATGGCGGAGGGCTTCCGGCTTCGCGCGACGCTCTCGGGGGTGAGCGCCGACAGCGTCCGTCCGGGCACGCTGGTGTGCCTCGACCCGCACGCCGTCCACCCGCGGGAGCTCACCTTCAAGCCGGCCGACACCCGGTCCGCCGACGACCGGATCCCCGCCGCCTGGCGCTGACCGTACGGTCACGGTCCGCAGGGGGCTCTGTACGGTACGGGCCCCCAGCACCGAGCGGTCCCTCAGCGCTGGACGGTGCACCGCGCCAGGAACGCGGCCAGCCGGTTGGCGCGGAACTCGGTGGCGTCCCACGTGCCGGGGAGCACGTCCCCGCCGTGCCAGAGGTAGCTCCACGCCCACCGCCCGTCGGACAGCGGCAATCGGCGCAGCTCGTACTCGGCGTCCTCGAAGGCGTCCAGTATCCGCCACTCGTCCGGCGTGAGGCCGGTCAGCAGCAGGCCGGGGGCCGTCTGCCCTTCGGCGGGTACGAGGCCCGGGTAGTCGCGGCGCGCGAGCCGCGCCGCGCGCCAGCCGGGTGCGGAGGCGGCGGACCGCTCCGGTACCCGCCCCAGCAGCGCGGTGAGCACTTCGGGGAACTGGAGGCTCCCGTACGCGAACAGCACGTCGGGGGCCGAGGATATGCCGTGGTTCCTGCCGTGGTTCATGTCGAGGATGCCGTTCCGTGTCGTCCGTGCCCCGGTGGGCGGTCGATGTCTCCGGTGAGCGGTCGATCGGATCGTATGCCGCACCGCACCGTCCCGCGCCAGCCGTTGGCGCGCCAAACCGTCAGTCGGCCGGCGGGAGCGGCCCCGTCGTACGGGTCGGGCGGCCGGGCCCCAGCATCCTGCCGATCATGCGGCCGAACACCAGGCGTCCGACCCAGGCCGTCGGCCGGTCGCACAGCCGCGGCAGCGCCCGCACCCGCGCGTCCTCTTCCCAGACCACTCGCGAACCGGCCCCGTCCCGGCGTACGTGGATCTCCGCCCAGCCGACGACGACCGAGCCGCGCTTCTCCAGTCGGCAGTGACCGGGCCGCCCGGTCGGCTCCGGCGGCTCCCAGCGCACGACCTCCATGGGGTCGTCGAAGACGGCGCGGCCGACTCCGGTACGGGCGAGCACCACCGTGCCCGGGCGGGTCGGGCCCGGCGGAGTCGCGGTGATCCGGGTCAGCGGGACGTGGGCGGAGTGGCGCGGCCAGTCCGTGATCCGCCGCCAGGCCTCGTCGGCCGGCAACGGAGAACGGCGCTCGATCAGAAAGCGGGCCATACCGGGGATGTTAGGCGATCCGGGGATGACGGGGCGATCAGTGCCGGGCGGGCTCCGCGGCCGGGGCCGGCCGCCCGTTCACGGTGGGGATGCGCCGCCCGCGGGCGCTGCCGCGGAGGCCCGGACACCCTCGGCACCTGGCTCGGCCTCTCGGCACCTGGCTCGGCCTCTTCGCGGGCCCGCCCACCACGGTGGCACTGCCGCTGCCCCGCCTCACGCGGGCGATCGCCGAACGGACTTGATGTCATCGGCCTTGATGTCATCGGCCCTCCGGGGCGAGCGCCCGTCCGGGTCGAGCACTCCGGCGGCGCAGGCCACCACCACGCACAGCGCGACCGGGAGGAGGAAGGTCACGTTGAGCGGTACGAGACCCGTGAGCGGTCCGATGACGGCGGGGCCCGCCAGCATGCCCACGTATCCCAGGCCCGCGACGCGTGACACCTGCGCCCCGGCAGCGTCGGGGTCCAGCCGGCCGGCGGCGCTGAAGAACTGGGGGACGGCACCCGACAGCCCGATGCCGAACGCCGTCCAGCCCGCCAGGGCCAGCGGTATCCACGGCGTCAGGGCGGCGGCCGCCAGCCCCGCGGCGGCCAGCGCCGTGCCGTAGCGGACCACCCGCACCGGGCCGACGCGGGCGACGACCCGGTCGGTGGCGAACCGTCCGGCGGTCATCGCGGTGGCGAAGGCACCGTAGGCGAGCGCGGCCGTGGCGCCGGGCGCGTCGAGGGTGTCCCGAAGGTGCAGCACGCTCCAGTCGTTGGCGACTCCTTCACAGAGCATGACCAGCAGGGCGAGGACGGCCAGCGCCCAGCCACGCGCGGCAGGCCTCCGAGCGGGCGGCGCCGCCTCGGGCTCCGGACCCGCCTCGGGCGTTCCTGGGCTTGTCCCGGGCGTTTCCGGACCCGCCCCCGGCGTTTCCGGACCCGCCCCGGGCACTCGCCGCCCCGCCTCGGGCGCCGGCCTGAGCAGACCGAGGGCGCCGAGGCCGGTGGCCACCACCCCGGCGACGGCCACGCCGCCCAGGGTGCCGGGCACGCTCCAGCCCTCGCCGATGGTGCGGGCGCCCAGGAGCGCGGCGAGTACCCCGCCGACGGAGAACACCGCGTGGAACGCGGACATGACCGGCCGTCCGTAGCCGCGCTCAACCTGCACGGCGTGGGTGTTCATGGCGACGTCGAGGCAGCCGTTGCCGAAGCCGAGGACGAACAGGGCCGCGGCCAGGGTCCGGCCGTCGCCCGCCAGGCCGGGCAGGACCAGCGCCGCGCTGCACAGCACACCGCCCGCGGGCACGACCCGCCGGCTTCCGTACCGGTCGGCGAGCGTGCCGCAGATCCGCATGCCGAGGAAGGCCCCGGCGCCGAGGAAGAGCAGCAGCCAGCCCAGTACGGCATGGCTGACGCCGACCCGCTCCTCGACCGCGGGGATGTGCACGATCCACATGCCCATGAGGAAGCCGTTCAGCGCGAAGAAGGCGAAGGTGGCCAGCCGCGCCACGCGCAGTCGGCGGGTCGGGGCCGGGGCCTCCGGCCGGGGAGTCTCTGTCGTGGTCACCGCGGGAGCGTATCGAACATATATGGTGTGCGGAAGATTGACTTACGAACATGAATGCTGTGCGATAGCGCCATGACAACGAGCGTGGACCGATTGACGCTGATCACCGAGGCCTTGCGGGAGGCGGAGCGGCTGAGCGTGGCGGAACTCGCCGAACTCACCGGCTGCTCCGAGATGACCATCCGGCGGGACCTCGAACAGCTGGCCGAGCAGGGCGTGTTGGAGCGCTACCGGGGCGGCGCCCGGAGTCTGCTGCTGCGCGGCGAGGAACCCCCGTTCGGGCTGCGGGCGCGGGAGGGGACGGAGGCCAAGCGGCGCATCGCCGCGGAGGTGGCCGGGATGATCGCCGACGGCGAGTCCGTGGTGATCGACAGCGGCACCACGTGCCTGGAGGTGGCCAAGGTGCTCGCCGAGCGCCGGATCACCGCCATGCCGCTTTCCCTGCACGCCGCCAACGCCCTGGCGGGCGGGGCCTCCGGCGCGGTCACGCTGCTGCTGCCCGGCGGCGAGGCGCGCCGCGGTGAACTGGCGCTCACCGGCCCGCTGGCCGAGGCGTCACTGGCCGCGCTGCGTTTCGACACGGCCGTCATCGGCTGCTGCGGCATCGGTCCGGCCGACGGTCTGACGGCGTATGACCTCGCCGACGCCGCGGTGAAGCGGAAGGCGATGTCCGCGGCCCGCCGGGTGATCGCGGTCGCCGACGCCACGAAGTTCTCCCGCACCGCGCTGGCGTTCGTCGCGCCCGTCACCGCGCTGCACGCCGTGGTCACCGACGACGGGGCGGCGGCCGCGGACGTCGACGCGCTGCGGGCGGCCGGTGTGGCCGTACGCCAGGTGTGAGCCGTGGACGCACCGCACCGCACTTCACCTTCGCCTGCGACGGCGAACTGCTCAGCTGCGCGGCGCTCGACCCGGCGGTCGAGGCGCGCCCCGGCGTCGAAGCGAACCCCGGCGCCGAGGACGGCGACCGGCCCGCCGCGGTCCTCCTGCACGGCGCGGGAACCAGCGACGAGGGCCGGTTCTCCGGCCTGTTGGGCGATCTCGCGGCGCGTGGCCACCAGGCGCTGTGCTTCGACTTCTCCGGCCACGGCGCCAGTTCGGGCCGCCTGCCCCACCTGAGCCTGCGGCGCCGCTTCACCCAGGCCCGCGCGGTGATCGACGCGCACGTCCCGCCGGGCCGCCGACTGCTGCTGATCGGCTTCAGCATGAGCGGCCAGACCGTCGCCGACCTGGTCGCGCACTACGGCTCCCGGGTGGCCGCGATCGGCCTGTGCGCCCCGGCCGTCTACGACCGCGCCGCCTGGGACGTGCCGTTCGGCGACGGTTCACTCGGGTGCCATGGCGGAATGCTGCCGAACGCCGGGCGGGCCGTCGAACGAATGGCAGCGGCCCCGCCGCTCAGCGGATGCCCTCCCACACTCGGCGTTCCGCGGCCGCCGGGTCGTGGTGGACCATGGGCGGGCCGTCGCCCAGGCGCATGACCGAGCGCCGGATTCCATACGCGGGCCACTCGGGGAGCAGACCGCCCGCCGTGCCGGGGCGGCCGTCGCGGGCGAAGGCGGTCCACGCGGCGCGCATCTGGTCGGACAGTTCGCCCGGGGCGGTCTCCCCCGTCAGGCCGCAGCCGAGGTTGCCGAAGACGAACCCGATCTCGGCGGCGTGGCAGGCGCCGAGGGTGCCGTCGAGCGCGGGGGTCCGCCAGGCGAACTCGTAGACGTGGGTGTCGGCGCCGTGCGCGGCGCGGCCCTCGGCGAGCCGGAGGGCGGGGACGCGGTAGGCGTAGTCGGTGAGGGCGGCGGACAGCAGGTCGCCGGGGGTGGCGCCGGGACGGGCGGCGCGGTACGTGGCGAGACCGGGCTCGTCCGCCAGACCGCAGCCGGCGATCAGCTGCCCCAGGACCTCGTCGGTGATCAGGTTCTGCAGGCCCAGCGGTACGAGGAAGAAGCGGAACTCGTCGGCGTTCGTACCGATGAGGAGATCGACGTCGGCCCCGGAACCGGCGGCGATGGCGTCCACGGGCCGCGCCGGCAGGGTGGCGCCGTCCACGACCGGAAGCAGGGTGAGGACGCCGCCGGCGGCCTCGCCCCACACCGCCCGGTCCCGGTCCCCCGACAGCTCCTTGCCGAGCGCGGCGTTGGCGTCGATCAGCCGCTGCGGCGGGGCGGCGGTGAGTGCCTCCCTCGTGGGCTCGACCCCGGCGAGGGCGGCCAGACGTGCGGTGACGCGCCGGGCGACGTCCTCGGTATGGACATGGTGTCCGGCACCGCTCTGCGCGATGGCCCGGTGGAACAGGCCGCGGGCGCGGGGCATGGCCATGAGGGTGACAACGCTTATGGCCCCGGACGACTCGCCGAAGACCGTGACGTTGCCCGGATCCCCCCCGAAGGCCGCGATGTTGTCATGGACCCATTCGAGGGCGGCGATCACGTCGAGGAGTCCGAGGTTGGCGGTGCCGTCGGGCAGCCACAGGAACCCCTCCGGGCCGAGCCGGTGGTTGAGCGTGACGCACACGGTTCCGTCGGCGGCGAGCCGTCCGCCCTCGTATAGGGGCAGCGAGCCCGCCCCGTAGCGGAACCCGCCGCCGTGGATCCACACCATGACGGGAAGCCCGCCGCCGGTGCGACCGGGCGCCGGTGTCCAGATGTTGAGATTGAGGCAGTCGTCGCCGGGGCTTTCGAGGTTGGGGAAGAGATCGGACATCGGCGGCACATAGCCGGGCTGCGGGGCGCTGTCGCCGTACTCGGTCGCGTCGCGCTCTCCGGTCCAGGGCTCCGGGGGCCTTGGCGGCCGCATCCGGCGGGGGCCGAACGGCGGTGCCGCGTACGGGATCCCGAGGAACCCGGCGATACCGCCGCTGTCTCTGCCACGCACTCTTCCGTACCTGGTCGGGGCGGTGACGTCCATGTCTGTGTGCCTCCCGGAGCATGATCCCTGCGCACGCCCCGGCCCTGACCGGGCGGCGGCGACAAGTGGGAGTTTTCCCGCATCAGCGGCATACCTCACCTACCCGCCGCTGTCCGCCCGCTCCGCGGGAGCCCACCCGTGCGGCGGCACGGTCCGTACCCGCCGGTCACATCGGCCACCGCCGGCGGGCCGGCCGTACGGCCGCGGCGGCTACCCGGCCGTAACCCGTGCGGCCCATGCCCGCACCGGGCGGAAATCCTGCGTGCGACGCAGCGGCAGCGGCCGAGTACGTCCGGTAAGGTCATCGCACTTGATCTGGAAGTCGCTCACGCCCGGAGCGATGATGGAGGCCAGCGGTAGGCACGCCGAGCGGGGACCGGACCGACGCTGCCGAAAGCGCGTCGATCCGCGACGGCTGGCGGAAGGAGTGCCTGGATGGGTTCGACCGACGCGTTCCCGGTGCGCCTGGACCCGGCGGAGGCGGGCCCCTCCGAGCCCGGTGGCCTGCTGGACGCCCTCGGCGTCGCCGCGGTCATGCTCGACTCCGACGGGCGGATCACCCTGTGGAGCCCGCAGGCCGAGCAGCTCTTCGGCTGGACCGCCCAGGAGGCGCTCGGCCAGTTCGCCGCGCAGCTCATGGTCGCCCCGGAGCACGTCGAGCTCGTCCTGAGCCTGTTCGCCAAGGTCATGGCGAGCGGCGAGAACTGGGCCGGGGCCTTCCCCATCCGGCACAAGGACGGCACCACTCGGATCGTCGAGTTCCGCAACATGCGGCTGCTGGACCAGGCGGGTGCCAGCTACGCCCTGGGCATAGCCGCCGACCAGTCCGTGCTGCGCGGGGTGGAGCAGGACCTGGCCCTGTCGGTGCGCCTGGTGGCGCAGTCCCCGATCGGCCTGGCCGTCTACGACACCGATCTGCGGTACGTGATGGTCAACCCCGCCCTCGCCCAGATGAACGGGCTGCCCGCCGAGCAGCACGTGGGCCGCAGCGTCCACGAGGTCCTGGCGTTCCTGGACACCGAGGCCCTGGCGGCGACCATGCGGCAGGTGCTGGAGAGCGGCAGGCCGCTGCTGAACCAGTACACCGTCGGCCGCCCGCCGCCCGACATGCGGACCGAGCACGCCTGGTCGGTGTCGTACTACCGACTCGAGGACCACACCGGGCGCGTCCTGGGGCTGTCCACCTCCGTCATCGACGTGACCGAACAGCACCGGGCGGCCACCGAGGCGGCCCGCGCCCGGAAGCGGCTGGCACTCATCGCCGACGCCACGGTGTCCATCGGCACCACCCTCGAAGTCGATCGCACGGCACAGGAACTGGTCGACGTGGTGGTGCCCCAACTGGCCGATCTGGGCGCGGTCGACATCCTGGACGCCGTCCTGGAAGGGCGGCGCCCCGGCGTCTCCCCCACCACCGGCAGCACTCGTTTCCGGGCCCTGGCCGTCAGGGGATCCGCCTACGCCGCGGAGGCGCTGGACGCCAGGGACCCCACCGGGCAGATAGCCGCGTACGACTCCGACCGCCTGATCACCCAGTGCGTCACCACCGGCCGCCCGGTGCTGGTGGCGCACGTCGGCGAGCAGGATCTGCGGCGGATCGCCCCCGACGCGCGGTCCGCGGCGCTGCTGGCCCGCACCGGCCTCCACTCCTATATGGCGGTGCCGCTCATCGCCCGGGGCGAGGTGCTCGGCGCGCTGGACCTGGGCCGCGCCCGCAACCCGCTGCCCTTCGACGACGAGGACGTGGTGCTGGCGGGGGAACTGGCCGCGCGGGCCGCCGTCTGCATCGACAACGCGCGTTGGTACCAGAACGAGCGCCGTACCGCCCTCGCGCTCCAGCGGCACCTGCTCACCCATCAGCCGCCGCAGCCCAAGGGGCTGGACATCGCCTACCGGTACGAACCCGCCCACGCCGCCGGCCAGCTCGGCGGCGACTGGTTCGACGCCATCCCGCTGGCCGACGACCGTACCGCGCTGGTGGTCGGGGACGTCATGGGCAGCGGGATCAACGCGGCCGCCACCATGGGACAGCTGCGGACCGCCACCCGGACCCTGGCCGAACTCGACCTGGGTCCGGCGGAGTTGCTGCGCCACCTCGACCGCATCGCCGCCGACCTCGACCCGGCGCTCGCCACCTGCATCTACGCCCAGTACGACCCGCACCGCATGCGCTGCACGATATCCGTGGCCGGCCATGTGCCCCCGGTCGTGGTCCGGCCCGGCCGGCAGGCCGAGCTGCTGCACCTGCCGTCCGGCGCGCCGCTGGGGGTGGGCGGTGTGCACTTCGAGGAGAGCACCCTCCAGCTGTCCCCCGGCGACCAACTGGTGCTCTATACCGACGGCCTCATCGAGACCAGGGACCAGCCGATCAACGCCCGGCTCAACACGCTGGTAGGGCTGCTGGCGGAGCCCCGGGCGAACCTGGAAGACCTCTGCGACCATCTGCTGGCGGCGCTGCGCAACCCCGACGAGCACGACGACGTGGCGCTGCTGATCTCGCGGGTCGGCAAGTTCAGCCCGCCGCTCCTCTGACGCCGCCGCGCACCTCGCGTCCATCGTTCTGACACAAGATCGACTCATGCCGTTCACACGTTCGATGTCATGTCTGTGTCACTCTCTCTGGTTGAGCGATCAACCGTCAGCTCGCGCCGGGCGAAGGGGACATGCCCCGATCGCCCGCGCGAGCCCCCCACCGGGAGAGGACCTTCTCCATGCGCATCCACCGCGTGAACCGCTGGATACCCGTGACCTTGGCGACCGCCGCCGTACTGACGGCCGGCGTCATCGTCCAGACCCCCGCCGCCGCGGCGGACACCGACTTCGACGACACGTACTACAGCGGCGCGATCGGCAAGACCGGTCCGCAGCTGAAGTCCGCGCTGCACACCATCATCAAGGACCAGAACAAGGTGTCGTACTCCCAGGTGTGGGAGGCGCTCAAGGTCACCGACGAGGACCCGGCGAACCCGTCGAACGTCATCGAGCTGTACACCGGCCGCTCGATCAGCGAGAACAGCAACGGCGGCGACTCCGGCGACTGGAACCGCGAGCACGTCTGGGCCAAGTCCCACGGCGACTTCGGCACCGCCACCGGGCCGGGCACCGACCTGCACCACCTGCGTCCCGAGGACGTGACGGTGAACAGCATCCGCGGCAACAAGGACTTCGACAACGGCGGCAGCGCGGTCAGCGGCGCCCCCGGCAACTACACCGACTCCGACTCCTTCGAGCCCCGGGACGCCGTCAAGGGCGACGTGGCCCGCATGATCCTGTACATGGCCGTGCGGTACGAGGGCGACGACGGCTTCCCGAACCTGGAGCCCAACGACTCGGTCACCAACGGCACCCAGCCGTACCACGGGCGGCTCTCGGCGCTGAAGCAGTGGAGCCAGGAGGACCCGCCGGACGCCTTCGAAAAGCGCCGCAACGAGGTCATCTACGACAGCTACCAGCACAACCGCAACCCGTTCATCGACCACCCGGAGTGGGTCGAGGCGATCTGGTAAGGCGCGCCCAGCGCCTTGTCGCGGGAAGTGACGCGCGTAGCACCGCCGTGTGCTACGCGCGTCACCGCCCGTCCCGGCGGATCGCCGCCGGTTCCCGCGGGCTCCTCACCGCCTCCCGAAGAACTCGACCTCGGCGATGGCGAGCCTGCGCTGGGAGCGGGCGCCGAACGCGGCGTCGGCCGTCAGCCGGACCCGTACGACATCCGAGCCGCGCACGTCGAACGTCTGCTGGCCGGGCTGGTCCTTGAGGTTGACCGCCTCGGTGGTGCGCTTGCCGTCCGCGGAGAACAGCGTCACGGTGAGCTCGGCGGGCCGCGCCTGGAGGAGGAACTCGTCCTGCTTCGCCGAACTCCCCGGCGTGATCAGCACCTTGCGCAGCCGCACGGGTTCCTCGAACTCGGCTTCCAGATACTGCCCGACGCCGGGGCCCGCCTCCGCGGGCGCCCAGTAGCGGTTGTTGAAGCCGTCGAACGCCGCGCCCGCCCGGTGCCCGGACGCCTCGCTGGAGGCGCGGCTCTCCTTGGGCCGCAGGGCCTCCAGTTTGCCGGTGCGGTCCTGGGTGAAACTGAACACGTCGTCGAGCTGGGAGCGGGCGAACCAGGCCGCTGCCGCCAGGACGAGCAGGGTCAGGGGCAGCGCCAGGCGGGGCCGGGGCCAGGTACGGGTCCGGGGGCGGCTCCCCGCCTCCAGGACCCGGTCGGAGCGCCGCCGGAAGAGCCGCCGCCACCACGGGAGCGGCGACGCGTCCGGACCGGCACCGGTCTCCAGCAGTCCGCCGCAGCGTACGCACAGGTTCCGGTCGGCGGAGTTGTCCGCCCGGCACCGGGGACACGGGCGTCCGGACCGGCGCGGAGCCGCGATCGGAGCGGCTGCGGCGGACGGGGCGGGCTCCTCCTCGGGCCGGTGGCCGGGCCCGCTGCCCGGCCCGCCGTCCAGCGGGTCGCCGGGTCGGCGCGGGGCCGCGGGGCCGGACGGCACCGGCCCGGGGCGCGTGCTCCGGGCGGGCGGTGACGGCGCGGGCGAAGGCGGCCCGACGGGCCGCAGCGGCCCGAGGTGAATGGTCGGCGGTGTCGGAGCGGCGGGACGCGCGGGCGCCCCCGGCGACTCAGCCGCGGCCCGGTCCCCCGCGGGGGACCCCGCGCCCGGAGCCCCTGGCGGCACGGGCCGGTCGGGCACGCCGCCCGGCGCGGCCGGCGTGCCGGTCCGCCGCGACGCACCGGGCGGCGCGGACGGGGCCTGCGCGGGGTAGGCGGGCGGGCCGGACCCGGCGCCCGGCCGCGCCGGTGGCGCTCCCGACCCCGTGGGGGCCGCACGCGGCGCGGGCGGCTGCGGCGCTGCGGGGTCGTCCTGCGACCCCGGCCCGGGCGGGGCGGGCCACCGCGGCGGCACGGGCGCCGCAGGCCCCCGCTGCGGAGGCGTGGACGCGCCGGGTGCCGCGGGGTGGTCCGGCGCCGCGGGCGGGCCGGGTTGCGGTGGCGCGGGCGCCGTCGGCCGCTGCGGCGGCGCGAATGCGGCAGGCGGCGTGGGTGCGGCAGGTGCCGCCGGATGGCCCGGCGGCGCCGGAGCGACCGGTGGCGCCGGGTGGACCGGTGGGGTGGCTCCCGGCTGGGCCGACCGCTCGTCAGGGCCGTCCTCCCAGTCCAGAAACGCCTGGCACGACACGCAGAACCGCGCACCGGCGGCGTTGCGATGTCCGCAGTCGGGACAGGTCATGGTCTCCCCGCTCCCTCCGCCGTGGGCAGGATCTCGACCCGGTACGCGACATGCGCGGGTACCTCGGCCGCCACCAGCTTCTCCAACCGCGCGCGGTCGAGCCGCGCCGGATCCGGCACCCGCAGCCGGACCGCCACCCACGGCCGTGCCGAGCCGGGCAGCGCGCCGCCCGGCGCCGACGACCAGGTGGTCGCGCCACTCTCGCTGATCTCCGGCTCGATGCCGGTCTCCACCCTGATCGCCGCGGCCAGCCCCCGCCGGGTGCCGCGCCTCCGGTGCCGTACGACGGCGCCCGCGACCACGGCGCGCCGCTGGGTCTCGGGCCGCTCCTCGTCCACCTCCACCGCGACCCACCCGGCCAGCCAAGCGAGGAAGTCCTCGGGCGCGGTGCGCGGGTGCAGGTGGGCTGGCAGGTTGTCGAGGGTGAGCAGCAGCGGTGCCAGCACCTCGTCCAGCGCGCCGAGGAACCGCTGGAGGAAGTCGTGCTCCAGGTAGGCGGCGGGGAGTTGGTGCAGCAGCGGGTGGGGGGTGGGCAGTCCCGGGATCGTCGCGCGCACGGTCAGCCCTCCCGTACCCGGAGCTGGTGCTCGTAGGAGAAGACCAGGGCGTGCCGGTCGAGGGCAATCTTGTTGGTCGCCTCGGTGCGCTGCCCCGTCACGGGGTCGGCGGGGAACAGCCGTACGTCCTCGACCAGATCGACCCCCGGTACCTGCTGGAGCACCGCGAACACCTCGCCGGAGTGGATGGGCCGCCCGAAGGGCCAGCCGGTTCCGGCCGGGCCTCCGGTGAGCGGGTTGAAGTAGCCGTACAGCGCGGTCAGCGCCGCGTCGCGCAGCCGCTCGGCGGGGTGGCCGCGGCCCGCCTGGACCGAGGCGACGACGGTGACGCCCTGGTAGTAGGGCGGTTCGACCACCAGCCGGGTGCCGATCGGGCGGGCCGTGTCCAGATGCGCGGCGATCCTGGCGAGGGTGTCCTGGTGCGGGATGAGTTCGTCGAACTGGATGCGGCCCTGCGCGTCGCTGCGACCGGCGGGCACCACCAGCAGCCGTACCCCGCCGTCGCCCGCGGACGTCCGCGCCTCGCTCCGGTCACGGCCGTCGCCGTGCACACTGCCCGCGGGGACGCAGAAGACCCGGGCGGCGTCCGGCGCGACCTCGCGGGCGAGCTGCTCGTAGTCGTGCGGAACGACGGCCCGGTCCAGGGTGCGCAGCGTCATGGGGCCGCGCACCCGCGCGTTCTCCACGGTCTCGCCGTCCACGCCGCCGAGCGCGGGACGGCGGTTCTCCACCCGTGCCACGTACGGCAGCGAGCTGCGCAGCACCCGCAGCGCGCCGCGGGCCACGTTGCCGCGGCGGCCGCCGCCGGTGCGGTAGCCGCGGACCCGGATCGGGCAGCCTTTGGGCGGTACCGCTCCGTACAGCCGCACGGATCCGTCGCGTTCCCGTACCGCGGGGCCGAAGTCCACCTGGCCGGAGTTGGGGTCCAAGGTGATGTGGCGGTCGTGGGCGGTGGAGTGGGCGAAGTTCTCCACCCGTGTCCACGCCACCCATCCGCTGCCCTCCGCGACCTCGACCACGAACGGCTCCTCCCCCGGCACCACCGGGGGCCGGGCGATCCGGAAGCCCTGGCCGGGGACGCCTTCGGAGAGGCCGAGCAGTTCCTCGGTGACGGTCTCGGCGTGGGCGGCCTCCACGGTGCCGCCGATGGTGAACGCGGTGATCTGCCGCACGGTCGGGGAGGCGAGGTACGTGGGCTGGTCGGGGGCGGCCTCGACCAGGCGGCAGCGCAGCCAGCCGCCGGAGTGCCGGGCCACCACGGAGGCGGTGTGCGCGGCGGGCATGTGCAGGATGACCTCGCCGGCCTTGTTGAAGCCTCCGGTGTCGTCCTTGTCGACCGCGCAGGCGACCCAGTTGCCTCCGTCCCAGGCCTCCCACAGCAGCGGCGGGCGGCGCGGGTCGACGCCGACGCCCTCGACCTTGCAGTCCAGGCGCAGGACGAGGACGCAGCCGGGGACCGGGTTGGACAGGCCGATGTACAGGCAGTCGCCGGGGGTGGGCGCGGCGGAGAAGCAGGGCACGTCGCGGCCGAGGGCGAGTTCCTCGGAGCGGTCGGTGGCGTTGCCGGTGGCGGGCCAGCCGGCGAGGTGGGCGAGCGAGCAGGGCGCCACGGACAGGTCGCGGCTGGTGGTGAAGACGACCGCTTCCTCGGTCTCGGTGCGCACGGTGGCGACCTCGGTGCCGGATGTGACGCGCACCGGCTCCGGTTGCGGGGCCGACAGCCAGAACGTCACCTCGGTGCGGGCCGCCGTCGGCGGGTACAGCCGTACCCCGATCAGGTCCAGGAAGGCCAGGTAGTTCTTGTCCGGCACCCGGTTCAGCCGGTAGACCAGCTGGTCGACCATGGTCGCGAACGCCTCGATCAGGGTGACGCCCGGATCGGAGACGTTGTGGTCGGTCCACTCCGGGCAGCGCTGCTGCACCAGCCGCTTGGCCTCGTCGACCAGTGCCTGGAAGCGCCGGTCGTCCAGGTTGGGGCTGGGGAGCGTCATACGCCCTCCTCATGGTGCGGGAGCGTCATACGCCCTCCTCGTGCCGCGGGATCACGTAGAACGGGAAGACGAGGTTGCGCGGGTCGTTGGCGCCGCGCACGGTGTAGCTGATGTCGATGTAGAGCACGCCGTTGTCCGCCTCGTCGAACCGGACGGCGACGTCTGCCACGTCGATGCGCGGCTCCCACCGCTCCAGGGCCAGCCGTACCTCGTAGGCGAGCTGTCCGGCGGTGCCCGCGTCGGCGGGTGCGAAGACGTACTCGCTCAAGGGGCAGCCGAATTCGGGCCGCATGGGGCGTTCGCCGGGCGTGGTGCCGAGGATCAGCCGGATGGCCTCCTCGATCTCACGCTCGCCGCTGACCAGGGCGATGGAGCCGGTGGCGTCGGTGCGGGGCGGGAAGGCCCAGCCCGCGCCGACGAACTGCTGGGCCACGCTCAGCCTCCGATCAGTACGGTCGGGCAGCCGGCGACGATCGGCGCGCCGCAGCCCGCCATGTCGCCGACGCGGGCGGCCGGTCTGCCGCCGATCAGGACGCTGGTGCTGCCGGGCGGTGCGACGGGGCTCGGGGGGTGCACCGCGGGCGGGGGGAACGCGCAGATGTGCGGGGTGCCGACGGTGGCCGCGGGCATTCCGCCGATGAGCACCGTCGGCACACCTGGCGGGCCGATGGCACCCGGGTGTCCGGTGGCATCGCCGACACGGGCGGCTGGTGGCATGTGCGGGGTCCCCCTGCCTCAATTGATCTTCACCAAGGGGGCGTTGACGGACACCGTCGCGCCGCCCTTGATCTCGGTGCGCGCGGTGCCGTTCACCGTCACCTGGCTGCCCTGGACCTCGACCGCGCCGCCGCTGGACAGCTTGACCTGGCCGCTGCCGCCGTCGAGTTGCACTCCGCTGCGGGCGGTCAGCTTGACGGAGCCGCCCGCGAGTTCGAGCGTTCCGGTGCCCGCGTCCAGCGCCATGGAGCTGCCCTTGATCGACACCTTGTCCTTGGCGTCGATCTCCACGGTGCCGTCGCTGTGCAGCACGATGGTGGTGCCCTTGCGGTCCAGCGCGATCTTCAGCTTGCCGTCGGTGGACGCAAGCCGTACTTCCTGCGGGCCGTTGGGGGTGTCCAGCACCTCCAGCTTTCCGTGCTTGGAGCCGAAGGCGCGCTTGTTGACCGCGCCACTGGTGGAGTCCACCGTCTCGCCTTCCTCCTTGCCCTCCTGCCCCGGCTTGTCCTGCCCGTTGTAGAGCGCGGCGATGACGTACGGGCGGTCCAGGAACCCCTGGTCGAACCCGACCAGGACCTCGTCGCCGACGTCCGGGATGAACGCCTGGCCGCCGGCGGTGCCGGTCGCCTGCGCGGTACGCGCCCAGTCGCTGGCGTACTCGTCGGACAGCCACGGGAAGCCGACCTTGACCCGGCCGAGCCCTTCCGGGTCCTTGGTGTCCGTGACCGTGCCGTTGACCAGCCCGGACGAGGCCGCCGCGGGATTCTGGGCGCCTCCGGTCAGCCCGAACAGGGAGCGCTCCTGCTGCCCGGAGACGCTGATCCACGTCTCGTAGCCGCGCCGGGAGTCGAACACATGCCGGGTGGAGGTGACGGTGTACCGGCCTTCGAACGGTGCGCCGACACCCGTGAGAGTGACCGCGCCGCCCGCCCTGACCTGGGGGTTGCCGCGGATGACCGCCTCCAGTTCGGCGAAGGACCCGGCGATGCGCTCGGCCAGGGCCTTGGCGGCCTGGTCGACCTCCGCCTGGGTCCCGTACGCGGCGTCGCTGACGACGAAGTAGGCCTCCCCGAACGGCTCGGACACCTGGGCGGCGGTGACGCCCAGCTCCAGGGTGCCGGCCCTGCCCGCGGGTGCCCGGCCGACCAGCGGCCTCTTGGCCCGCAGGTCCCAGCCGCGCACCTCGACGGCCGACACCTGTTCGGCCGCCGACACCCCGGCTCGGCAGCGCAGGAGGTTGTCGCCCATCTCCAGGACCAGCGGGCTCTTGTCCGCGCGGGTGGAGACATCCGGTGCGCCGCCGGCCTCGGTGGGTCTCACGACGTGCAGCTGCCCGTCACGGACATAGATCTGCGCCCCCGCCTCCTGGGCGAGGTGGCGCAGGAACTCCCAGTCGGTGACGTTGGGCTGGGCAACGTGCTCCAGGACCGGGCCGGCGACATCGACCTTGCCGGGCCGCAGTCCCGCGCGCTGGGCCACCCGGGCGCAGATGTCGGCGAGCGTCATGTTCTGGTAGCTGGCCACCCGGCGGCCGCGGAAGAGGCGGTAGGACTCGTCGAGGCCGCGCACCACCGTGAAGGTCCCGGTGTCGTCGATCTCCACTTCGAGGGCGGTGACGCTGCCGGTGAGCAGGGGCTGCGGCGACGCGCCGCCGGCCTTGGCCAGCAGTCGCGCCTTCGCGCCGATCGTGATGCCCGCCTGCTCCAGCAGCACCCGGCTGGGGTCGCGGAACCGCAGCACGAACAGATCGGGCAGCGTACGGCTGTCGTCCACATAGCCCTCGACCAGGGTGTTGGCGAGGGCGGGAGGCAGCGGGCGGCCCGCGAACTCCACCACCACCGACTTGGCGACGCTCTGTTCGACCATGTCTCACCTCACCGGCCCGCGCGCAGCGCCGCGCGGGCACCGGGACGGTCGGGCTCGTCCTGGAGCCGTTCGAGCTCGTCGAGAGCCGGCAGCAGCAGCTCCCGGCCGTGGGTGAGCCGCATCGGGTCGTCGATGCCGTTGGCCTCGGCGATCACCCGCCAGGCGGCGGGGTCGCCGTACTCCCGGTAGGCCAGGTGCGGCAGCGTGTCGCCGGACTGGACCCGGTGCACCCGGCGGGCGTGCAGCGCGCCGGATGTCGGGTTCTGGCCGGGCGTCTCGCCGCTGATCTCCTCCATGGTCACCAGGCACACCGCCCGGATCGGCACCCCGGAGGTGGTGAACAGCGTGTACTTGACCTGGACCTGGCTGACGTAGCCGGGGAAGCCGGTGAGCCCGCCCCAGTGGAAGACCACCCACGGCGGGGAGGACCGCTGCTGCTGCCGGGTCTCGCTGGTCGGCACACAGCAGGCGAACAGCTTCTCCACCGACGTCACCACGCTGGTGTCCTGCTTGTCGCTGGCGTCGAAGAACATCTCGACGGTGAGCTTGCTGGGCTGCGGCCCCTGGTACTCGGGCGGGCCCGCGCTCTTCGCCCCCTTGGCGTTGTCGCGCTTCCACGCCGCGGCCTTGGTCAGGCTCAGTTCCTTGGGGTTGAACTGGAAGTCGATCCGGCCGCACGGTCCGCCGGGGGTCAGGCTGCCGCCGGGCGGCGGGGTGCGCAGCTCCAGGTAGGCGTGCTCGAGTTTGGGCCGGGCCCCGCCGGCGCGGGCCGCGGCGCCGCCGGTGCCCGCGGCGCTGAACGCGATGGGGGTGCTCATCGCCTCAGCCCTCCATGACGTAGCCGTGGTGGGCGATCTCGATGGTCTCGATGGCCACCTTGGGGGACTCGGGATTGAAGGTGGGCCCGGTCCAGCGCACCGGCACCACCTCCAGCAGCCCCCATTGGGCGACCTTCTGACCGTCGCCGGTGCGCGCCTCGATGTGCGCCGTCTTGCGGCTGAAGCCGGTGGTCATGGACGCGAACCACTTGGCCACCTTCTCGGTCTCCCGGGTCAGCGGCCGGGACAGCTTCACGTTGGAGTACTTCAACCGGGTGGGCAGCTGCCACAGGTGGAAGTTGTTGCCGCCCTCCTCGCGCTGCTCCAGTACCACCTCGCAGCCGAGCCCCTCGCAGGTGTTGAACGAGCCGAGCTCGATGCCGTCGATGGTGACGACGAAACAGACGCTGACCGCCGGGTCGTCGGTTACGGGCACGGCCTGCCCCCTTTCTCGTCAGTACCTGGTGTCGTCAGTGCCTGGTGTCGATCAGGAACCCGGCCCGTTCGCGTTCCAGCCGCAGCTCGGCCTTGAGCAGCCGGCTGAGCGGCCCGAACAGGGCTCGGACCAGCTCGTCGGTGACGGCGAGTGCGCCTGGTTTTCCGGCCGCTGCCCCTGGTGCGCCTGGTGCGCCTGCTGCTGTGGCGCCTCCGGGGGTGTCCGGCTCCGGGCCGGGGGCCGGCTGGGGCTCGGGGGGCGGTTCTGGGGGTGGGTCGGGCGGCGCCGGTGGACCGTCCGCCGCGTCCCGCTGGGCGGTGGGCGGCACGTCGACCGGTGGCGCGAAGCCCCGCGTGGTGTACGTCTGCGGGGTGTACGTCTGCGGGGTGTACGTCTGCACAGTGGGGTGCCGCGCGACTGGCGACGGGGGGACGGGCGCCTGAGTGACGGGGAACTGGGCAACGGGGAGCTGGGTGGTGGTGGGCGGCCGGTCGGGTGGCCGGAAGACCACGGACCCGTCGGCCATCCGCTGCGCCACCCCCGCGGCCACGGCAACTGCGCCCGCGTCCACCAGGTCGTGTCCGGGGCCCGTCCGAGCCTCCTGCCCTGCACGGGCCTGGTACGGCATGGCTGCGGCGGCGCGCTGTACCGGCACCGGGGCGGCGGCCGGGCGCGACACCGGCAGCCCGGATCCGGCCCCGGCCGTCTGGACCGACGGGGTGGACGGGATGGACTGGGTCGTCCGGACCCACTGCACCGGCTCGGCCGGCGACGCCGTTGAGGAGGCGGCGGCCGCGGTCGCCGCTGACCGCTGCACGGACGCGGCACCGGCGGTGAGCCGGTCCGGAGGGGAGCCCGTACGACCGGCGGGCGGCGGCGCGGGCGGGGCTGCGGCCGCCCATCGCAGCGGAACCGCCTCGGGCGCGAGGGCGGGTGACGCTTCGTCGGCCGATGTCGGCGCCGCTACGCCGGAGAACAGCGGCACGGAGCGCTGGGCGACGAGCGGCACCACCGGTTCCGCGACCGGTGACGGTGCGGCGGGCCCGGGGATCAGCGTGCCGTCGGCGGTGGTCCGCTGGAGTGGTACGGGCGTACGGAGCGCGGTGTCCGGCGAAGGAACGGTCGGGGCCACGGGCCCGGCGGGCACCGGATCCGGCCGCGTGGTCGTCGTCAGCGGATCGTCCCCCAGCAGCGGGCTGATCGGCTCGGCCGGATCCGTTCCGTCGGCCCCGGCGGGCGGGTCAGGTGGGGTGGCACCGGCGCTGTCGGCCTCCCGCGCCACGGGCAGCGTCGGGGCGTCCGCCGGACCGCCGTCCGACGCGCCGGAGGACGACGCAGCGGAAGGCGACACACCGGAAGGCGACACACCGGAGGACGACGCGCCGGAGGACGAGGCGCCCGGAGGCGGCGCATCGGAGAAGGTCGGGCCGGAGGGCGTCGGACCGGTGATCGGGGCCGCGGGCGACGCGCCGGTACTCGCGGCCGGTGTGCGCTGTGCGGTGGGCGGCAGGCCTGGCAGCGGCGCGCCGAGCCCGACCCCCCGGGGCGGCGGGGCGTCTGCGGCGCGGGACCGCTGCACCGGTGCGAACACGTCGTCGCCCGAGCGCGGAGCCGTTCCCGGACCCGGGTTCGGACCCGGGTTCGGGCTCGGGTTCGGGCTCGGGTTCGGGCTCGGGTTCGGGCTCGGGTCCGGGCTCGGGTTCGGGCTCGGGTCCGGCTCGCGGCCCGTCTCCGTCGCCTGCGGCGGTGCGACGACCGGCAGTTGTGCCAGGTCACGTAGGGATGTCTCCAGCGGCCGGGCGGAGACCAGTGACCGGGTAACGGCCCGTTGGAGCGGGACAGGCGGGGCGGGCGCGCCGTCGTCCGCCGGCGGCCCGGCGGCACTTGGAGCCTCGGGCAGGGCGGCAGTCGCGGCTGGGCCGCCCCCGACTCGGTCGGCACCCGAGGCACGACCGTCCTGGGTCCCGACACCACCCGAATCGAAACCGTCCTCGGCCCCGACACGCCCCGCAGCAGGACCATCCCCCGCCCGGACACCCCCCGAAGCAAGCCCCTCCCCGGCCCGGGCACCCCCTGGCCCGGAGCGGTCCGGGGTCCGGCTCACCGTCGGCTCGACGGCGTCGGCAAGCCCGTGCCCCAGCCCGGACGGGGCCCGCGCGCTGACCAGATGGCCGAGCGGGGCCGTGAAGGAAGCGTCCCGCCAGGTCGCCAGCGAGCCGCGGAACCCGGCCGGGTCGGAGACCAGATCGACGGCGCCCACGGCCCGCTGGAGCGGCGGCAGTTCGCGCCATCCCCCGGGCTCGGGCGACGGTCCCGGGGTCGTGGCCGGTGCGGGGGTCACCGGGGCGGCGGGCGCGGCGGTGTGCCGGCGGCCGCTCAGCCAGGACAGCAATCCCATGAGTTCTCGGTTCCCCCCTTGCGTGTGCTTGCGTCACTTTCCGTTCAGCCGGGCGATCTGGTCCACGTACCTGAGTCGGTCGGCGTGTTCCAGGTCGAGGATCTGATCGAGCGACCAGTGGAAGTGGTAGGCGAGGTACGCGACTTCCTCGTGGATGCGGTCCGCCGCGTACGTCACGATTCCCCCAGGCGACCACCGCCGGCGAGGTCCACCGCGAAACTCTCCTGGCATGAGGGGCAGGTGACGGCCGCCCGGGTGTGCCCCTCGGCGTTGATCCGGCGGTAGAAGTCCTGTAGGAAGGCGAGGTCGGAGGCGAACAGGTCCTCGACGACGCCCGGATGGATGTCCTCGATGGTGCCGAGGCTGACGAGGACACGGGAGATGAGCACCACGGACAGATAGGCGGAGTTCTCCCGCACGCGGTCATCCCGCAGGGGGATCAGCTCGTCGCGTGCGGTGGCCAGGCGCATCACGCCCGTGCGGTGCACGGTGCCGGTCTCGTCCACGTACCCCCGCGGCAGTTCGAAGGGGAACTCGGTACGCAGCCGCTCGGTACGCTCCGGTCTCCCCGCGGCCTCCGGGCCCGGGGATGCCTGGCCGTCGCGCACGGCCGCTGGGATCGTCCGGCGCATCAGTCGACTTCCACGCTCTCGTAGGTGATGACCAGCTTCTCCGTGAGCACCGAGGTGTCGCCCGCCTTGAGGGTGCTGATCTCCAGCGACTTGGGCCAGGCGCCGATCAGCTTGTACCGCTTGATCGGCATGCCCTCATAGTCGAAGACGATGATCGAGCCGCTGCGGCGGACCTGGCTCATCCTTCCGAACCGCGAGTCCTTGATCCACCGCTCGAAGCTGTTGTCCTCCGTCAGACCGCGGGTGACCGTGACCTCGCCGGCCTTCGGCTTCCCCGGGAGCTTCTTGACGATGTACTGGCCGTTGACGGTGTTCTGCTTCAGCTCGATGACGTCCTGCTCCATCTTCAGACCACTGACCTCCGTGATATGCCGGATGAGGACGCTGTCGAATTCCAGCCCGAAGGAATTGGCTACTGAACTGTCGAGATCGGGGAGCGGCATTGCAGCCTCCTTGTGTCAGTCTCCGAAAGGCCGTGGGCGGCCGGTAGGTCGTCTGTCACGGACCGCCGTTCGGACCACCGTCACTCGTCGACCGCGCCGGAGCCGGCGGACAGCTGAGCGAGCCGGAAGACCACGAACTCCGCCGGTTTGACCGGGGCCACCCCGATCTCGCAGATGACCTGGCCCGCGTCGATGCTCTCTGGCGGGTTGGTCTCGCGGTCGCACTTGACGTAGAAGGCCTCGTCCGGAGTGAGCCCGAAGAGCGCGCCCTTGCGCCACTCGTTGACCAGGAACGCCCCCACGACGCGCCGGACCCGCGCCCACAGGGCGTCGTCGTTCGGCTCGAACACCACCCACTGGGTGCCGGCCAGGATCGACTCCTCCAGGTAGTTGAAGAGCCGTCGTACGTTGAGATAGCGCCAGGCCGGATCGCTGGAGAGGGTGCGGGCGCCCCAGATCCGGATGCCGCGGCCGGGGAAGGCCCGAATGCAGTTGAGGCCGATCGGGTTGAGCAGGTCGTGCTCGCCCTTGGTCAGCTGCGTCTGAAGCGCGACGGCGCCCCGGACCACCTCGTTCGCCGGGGCCTTGTGCACCCCGCGCGCGTCGTCGGTGCGCGCCCACACGCCCGCGATGTGCCCACTGGGCGGTACGAACGCGTTGCGCCCGGCGCCCGGGTCGAAGACCTTGATCCACGGGTAGTACATGGTGGCGTACTTGGAGTCGAAGCCGGTGCGGTCCTGGCGCCATTCCCGGACCTGCTGCGGGCTCAGCCCGGGCGGCGCGTCCAGGATGGCGATCCGGTTGCCCATCGTCTCGCAGTGCGTGATCAGCCCCTGCTGCACGGAGATCACCGTCTCCAGGTCCAGCACGCCGCGCTCGTAGGCGCCCATCAGGTCGGGGGCGGCGACCATCGTGATCTCGTCGACCGCTTCCAGGCCGCCGAAGCCGGTGCGCCGCTCGGCGTCGCCGACGTAGCTCTCCGCCGACAGCCGCCCGGCGGCGGGGTCCCCACCGGACGGCACGGCCAGCGTGACCGACTGCGCCGCGGGCCGGGCGGGGGCGGCCCCCTTGCCCGGCTCCTCCAGCGCGATCACCCGGGACTGGGCCTTGACCTGCGTGGCCACGTTGTCCTTGCTGCGCTTGCTGGTGACGGCCGGATAGGCCTCCACGACCTGGCCGTCCCGCTTGACCACCAGCTTGAACAGGTCCTGCGGCGGGTCGTCGCCCTCCGGTTCGGCGACCTCCACGGTGATCTCGCCGGTCACCCCGGGCAGGGTCCGTACGACGTACGGGCCGAGCTGGGCCTGCGGCCCGGCGGCGAGCTCCGCCCTGCCGGGCCCGGCCGCGGCGTCGGGACCGCCGATCCGCACCACGTAGCAGATGCCGCCGCCGTTGGCGAAGAAGCCGTAGACGGAGCCGGCGAGGTAGGCCCCGTCGACGAAGTCGCCGAAGGCACTGACGAACTGGGACCAGTTCGTGATCAGTGTCGGTTCGTTGAGCGGACCCTTCTGCGCGAAGCCGACGAAGGCGGCGACCGACGTGCCCACCCCTTCGATCGGGCGGGATCCGGACTCCACTTCCTCGACGTAGACGCCCGGGGACAGGTACGACGGCATACCACTCTCCTTGACCGGGGAAACGACAGTGATTCTCGTCAGCGGCCGGGATCAGCGGATAGGGCTTTCGGCCGCCCCGCCGTACAGATCCGGCTGCCCGATGGGGCACGGGGTGGTGCACCGCGTCCGTACCCGACGCGCACCCGGTGGATCCCGGCCGCCGCACATGCTGGCGGGTATGGCGGGTGACGGGGACGGCGGGATGGACCGGGAGATGCCGTGAAGGCAGCATCGGAGAAGTCCGCGTCACGGGACCACCAGGACCACCATCGGTCGCAGCCGACTGCGGCCCGCACTCCCGACGGGCCCCCGGCCCGTCCGCCAGCGGTCTCCGGCGGCGCCCAGGCCCTGGACCACCGCGATCTCCGGCGTCTCCAGGGCGCGGTGGGCAACGCCGCGGTCTCGCGACTCGTGGCGCAACGCTACACCGCTCCGGTGAAGCCTCCGCCCGCGCAGGACGCGCGCTTCCGCAAGGTGAAGGCGGATGTGGCGGCGAAGAAGCAGAAGATGGCGCATCATCCGCCGGCGGCGAACGAGTCGAAGGCCGCGCAGGACGCGGCCGTGGCCCCGCCGGACGACAAGGAGGCGCAGGGCAAGGCGGCCAACGCCGAGAAGATGAACGCGGCCAAGCCGGGTGAGTTCGACAAGCGGGCGTTCATCGCCGCGGTCAACGAGGCCATCGCCAAGCAGGCGCCGAAGAACCTCGACGAGGCGGACAAGTTCTCCGAGTCCGGCAAGGCCGACAAGGTCAAGGAACAGGTCGACGGCAAGGTCTCCGACGGCAAGGACACCTCGGCGAAGGACATCGAGACCACGACCAAGGCGGAGCCGGACACATCGGCGGCCAAGGAGAAGCAGGTCACGCCGATGTCCCCGGACCGGCCGCCGGGGAATCCGGGCGCGCCGAGCGCCGAGGACGCGATTCCGGAGAAGCAGCCGCCGGAGGTCACGGACTTCTCCGAAGGGCCGAAGCGGACCGACAAGGAGATGGCGGACGCCGAGGTCACCGAGGAGCAGCTGGCCAAGGGCAACGAGCCGCAGTTCGACGAGGCGCTGGGCGAGAAGAAGAAGGCCGAGGCGCATTCCGCGAAGGCTCCGGCGGAGGGCCGGGCGGCGGAACAGGAACAGTTGGCGGCGGCGAAGGCGCATGCGGCGGCGTCCGGCGAGAAGGCGATGGCGTCGCTGACCACGACCCGGGCGACGGCGGGCAAGGCGGTCGACGGCGGCAAGGGCGAGACGAAGTCCAAGGACGAGCAGCAGCGCGAGAAGGTCACCGCGAAGCTCCAGAAGGTCTTCGACGCGACGAAGAAGGACGTCGAGGAGACACTGGCGGGCCTGGACAAGAAGGTCGACGACCAGTTCACGCAGGGAGAGAAGGCGGCGCGGGACGCGTTCACCGCCGACCACGAGCGGCGCATGAAGGCGTACAAGAAGAAGCGCTACAGCGGCTTCTTCGGCCCGGCGAAATGGGCCAAGGACAAACTCGCGGGCATGCCGGAGGAGGCGAACCAGCTTTACCAGGAGTCGCGCAAGCTCTACGTCGGCCAGATGCAGAGCGTCATCTCCGGCATCGCCGACACGATCGGCGCCGAACTGGGCAAGGCCAAGGCCCGCATCGCCCAGGGCCGCAAGGACCTGAAGGCGGAGGTCGACAAACTCCCGGACGATCTGAAGAAGTTCGGCGAGGAGGCGGCGAAGGACTTCGCGGGGAAGTTCGAGGATCTCGAATCACAGGTCAACGACAAGAGCCAGGAGCTGGTGCAGACCCTGGCCCAGAAGTACACCGAAGCGTTGAACGCGGTGGACGAGGAGATCAAGAAGCTCCAGGAGGCGAACAAGGGTCTGGTGCAGAAGGCCGTGGACGCGGTCGTCGGGGCCATCAAGACCATCATCGAACTCAAGAACCTCCTCCTCGGCATCCTGGCCAAGGCCGCCAGCGCCATCGGGAAGATCATCAAGGACCCGATCGGCTTCCTGGGCAACCTGGTGAAGGCGGTGGGTTCGGGTCTGAACCTGTTCATCACGAACATCGCCGACCACCTGAAAAAGGGCCTGGTCGCGTGGCTGCTGGGCACGGCCACGAAGGCGGGCATCGAGATCCCGGAGAAGTTCGACCTCAAGGGCATCATCAAGCTGATCGCCTCGATGCTCGGCCTGACGTGGGCGAACATCCGCGCCAGAATCGTGCGCAAGGGCGTCCCGGACCAGGCGATAGAGGCGGTCGAGCAATCGCTCCCGGTGGCCCAGGCACTGGCCCGCGAGGGCCCCTCCGGCGCGATGGAGAAGATCCAGGAGGAGGCGGGCGACCTCAAGGCCAAGATCCTCGACGACCTGAAGTCCTATCTCATCCCCACGGTCATCGTCGCCGGTATCACGTGGATTCTCTCCCTGCTGAATCCGGCGTCGGCGTTCGTCCGCGCGGTCAAGGCGATCGTCGACATCGTCAGCTTCATCGTGAACCAGGGCGCCCAGATCGTGCAGTTCGTCAACGCGGTCCTGGACGCGGTCATAGCCATCGCGAACGGCGGGGCGGCGGGCGTCCCGCAGATGGTCGAAACGTCCCTGGCGGCCAGCATCCCCCTGCTGATCGGGCTCCTGGCCTCGCTCCTGGGCATCGGCGGTCTGGCGAACAAGGTGAAGAGCGTCTTCCACGCGGTGGGGCGGCCGGTGAAGCGGGCGATCGACAAGGTCGTGGACTTCATCGTCAGGAAGGGCAAGGCGCTCTGGGCGAAATTCAGGAAGAAGGATCCCGCGCACAACAAGCCGGGCGGCAAGGACGGGACCGAGGAGATAACGGCGCCTCGGAAACTCGTCGAACCGGGCAGCGCCACGCTCAAGAATCCCTCACCGAAGCTCGCCCAGGAAGTGGAAGCAGTCGGCGGCGAGCACTCCATATACAGCAAGAGTGGCGACCCGGCCGCCGTCACCAAGGACATACTGACTCATCATAAAGACGCACATTACGATAAGAGGAGTAAGACCCTCACGCTGCCCCGGGTTTCGATGGAAAGCAAACCCGAGACGCTGTCGGAGCTCGGAGCCCAGCTGGGACAGCAGACCGGCGTGAGCAAGGTGATCGTTGAGAAGCAGAAGCACAGCGCGATACTCTGGGGCTCGATAAATCCACGCATCCGGCTGGCCACCTTGGCGAACCTGGATCAAGATCTTGCCATTGTCATGTTGGCCGTGGAGAAGTCCGGAGACGTGGTCAAGTTCCTCAAGGACATATCAAGCAAGGGCGGCTCGAAGACCATCGCGGTCAATAAGGGAGGCATCCAGGGGGAAATGAATCTCGACCTCTTCGAGAAGGCCTGGAACAAGCAGATCGACGGGAAGCTGAAGGTCAGAGCCTGGATCAAGGATCAATTCCGGCAGGTACAGAAGAACCATCACGAATGGATCCCGAGCGACCTGATACTGGATGTGACGAAGCAGGCAGCCACCATGGCGGAAGAGGGTCCCCCGTTGATCGACATGCAGAACGACCTCCGCAATGAGACGTTCTGCGTCGTCTTCAACGAAAAAATGGGACGACCGGAAATCGTTGAGGACCACTTCGTGCCGAACGGTCACGCCGGCGCCGTGTACTTTGCCGATCCCCAGCCGGCCAAGGGCCAACTCCTTGGGAAGCGGTCCCTCTACGAGGAGGACTTCCACAACGAGCTGCGAGACGCGTTCAACAAGAGCCAGACGGCCAAGGATGCCGCGAAAAACGCCCTGTCCGTTGCCAAGAAGTGGATATGGACAGGCGACCCCATGAGCCTGCCCATCCATCCGAAATGCCTGGACAGGAAACGCAAGAAGCTGGAGCCGGGCACCCAGCGGGACAGGTACCAGGAAATCATGAACATGTTCAGCAAGCACACATGAGACCGAAGGCTGAAAGGTTCACACTATGTCGCTCGTTCGCGGATCGAGCAGAGATGCCCTGGAGTGGATCGACGCATCGGAACTCACTACCGAGCAGAAATCCGAGCTCGCGCGGTTCGTCAACCGGTTTCCCACGCTGACGTACTCCAGGGCGTCTCGGGAACTGCTCGACGACATGGAGAACCGGCACGGGGTGAGAATCCCCGGTTGGCTGCGAACGCTGAGCTCCGCCGTGGCCTTGATCGGAGACTTCCCGGAATTCCAAGTGGAGAGCTACGCCCACTGGACACCCCGCATGGACCATGTGGACCCCGGCTGGTACACGAGCGAGTGGGGTTACGCGAATGAGCAGGAGCGCCAGTCGTTCGTCCAGGCCGGAATGTATCCCATTGCCCTGTGGATCGAGGACGCGCTCTCGTATCTCGCCGTCAACATCGCCGACGAGCACGATCAAAGGATCTTCGAGTTCACCGGCGAGGATATTTCGGATGACCTCCGCAACAGCCTGCCGGCGGACTCGTCCGTCTTCCCGGTCTACGACTCCTATACCGAGATGGTGTCCCGTATCGTCCAGCTCCGGATGCCGGACGGCTCGGTCGTCGAGGCGCGGTGAGCCGTGACGCGGGCGGCGCTGTCAGCCCGCCTGCTCCGCGTTCTTCTCCTTGATGCGCACTGCTTCCTTGCGCACCTCGGCCTGGGTGGCGCGCTCCTTCTGGAGCCACTCGGGGCTGTCCTTCTTCAGGGCGTCGATCTGCTCCGTGGTGAGCGGCTCGGTGACTCCGCCGCGGGCGAGACCCGAGATGGAGACGCCCAGCCTGGCGGCGACCACCGGCCGGGGGTGCGGGCCGTTGCGGCGCAGCTCCCGCAGCCACTCGGGCGGATCGGCCTGCAGCGCGCTCAGTTCGTCGCGCGTGACGACGCCCTCCCGGAACTCCGCGGGGGTGGCCTCGAGGTACACACCCAGCTTCTTCGCCGCGGTCGCGGGCTTCATGGACTGGGTGCTCTTGTGCGACGTCATGAGGTCAAGGATATCGAGCGTGTGCGCTGCCTCCGACCACACCCGGTAGCCTGGGCCGAGTGACAGGTTCGGAAACACCCTCCTCGTTCCGGCTGGCTTACGTACCGGGCGTGACACCCGCCAAGTGGGTGCGGATCTGGCACGAGCGGCTGCCCGACATCCCGCTGGATCTCGTCGCGGTGCCCGCCGCCGAAGCGCCCGACGTGTTGCGCCGCGGCGGCGCCGACGCGGGCTTCGTGCGGCTGCCGATCGACCGGACCGATCTCAGCGCCATCCCCCTCTACACCGAGACGACGGTGGTCGTGGTGCCGAAGGACCACCTCGTGGCGGCGGTCGACGAGGTGTCCGCTGAGGATCTGGCCGACGACGTCGTGTTCCATCCCCTCGACGACACCCTCGACTGGGAGCGGCGGCCGGGACGGCCCGCGATCGAGCGCCCCGCCACGACGGCGGACGCGGTCGAACTGGTGGCGGCAGGGGTGGGACTCCTCGTCGTCCCGCAGTCGCTCGCCCGCCTGCACCACCGCAAGGACCTCACGTACCGGCCGGTCACGGACGCTCCTCAGTCCCGTGTCGCGCTGTCGTGGCCCGAGGACGCGACCACGGACATGGTGGAGGACTTCATCGGGATCGTCCGCGGGCGGACCGTCAACAGCACACGGGGCCGCACCCAGGCCCCGGCCCAGCCGAAGGCCAAGAAGCGCTCTGACGCGAAGGGCGGCGCACGGCCCAAGCCCGCGGCCGGAAAGGCGGCCGGCAAGAGCTCGCGGGGCGCTTCCGGCGGCCCCAAGGGGGGCAGGCGGGGCAAGCCTCGCCGGCGGTCGTAGCGATCGCGGCGGATCACGTGCGGCTCACGTGCGGCGGAAGCGTGCCTGGCGCGGTGGCGCGAGGATGGTCTCCGGTGCGTACGTGTCGGCCCAGGTGAAGCGGAGCAGCGTGAGGCCGGGCACGATCACCGCCAGCCGGTTTGGGGGTCCCCCCACGCCCTCAAGGGCGTAGGGGGAGGAACCGGTCCTGGTAGAGGGCTGGGAGAGCGCCGTGCGCGGATCTGCCGTCGGCCTCGACGCCGACGAGTCGGGCGGGCCAGCCCAGATCGATGCGGAACCGCCAGCCCTGCTGCGGGTCCTGGATCCGCCACTGGAGGACGGGTGGGGGCAGGCCGCCGTCCAGGCAGATGAGCCGGATCCGGGTCTCCAGAGGGCTCTCCGCTCGGGCGTCGGCCAACGGCACCCAGGTCCGGGCCCGAGGGGCGCCGGGCCGGCCGGACAGGTGGGTCAGGACGGTCCGGCGGTCGGCCTCGGCCAGCAGCCGCTGGTGGAGGGCGGAGTCCAGGGCGCTCACGGCCTCCTCCCGCGGTAGCGCCAGCAGCAGATCCGCGCAGGTGCGCGCCGGGGTGGTCAGCGCGACGCCGCGGAGGAGCATGCGGGCGCCGGGCGGGAGGTTCGTGCGGTGTACGTGTCGGCCCACGCGCGAGCGCAGGCCGTGGCCCGATGGGGCGGCGAAGTGCAGGGCGCCGTCGTCTCTCGGCAGGCCCTGGACACCGAGCAGGCGCGCGGCCGTGAGGCCCGCGGCCACGACGCGCGGTCCGCATCCGAGGAGGACGGCGCGCACCCGAGACCGCAGTGGCGGACCGCAGGGGTCCGCGCCCACCCAGCAGCGGCCCCGGGCCAGCGGGACCCACTGTCCCGACCGGACCATCCGGCGTACGTCGTCCGGCCGGGCTCCGGCGGCCCGGAACGGAGCGGTGGTCACCACCCAGTCCTGCCGGGCCGCCACGGCACGGACCCGGTGCAACACCTCGTGACTGATCCCCATGTCGCACCATGGTGCAAGCACCGCGGATCTCCCGCTCGGCCCTGTGGATAAGTCGCGCGGTGACCTCTGGTGCCGCGTGGTGACCCCTGGCGTCGCATGCCGGCGCCTGACCGCGCCCGGTGCGCCTTCAGGTCAGCAGGTCCATGTACGGGCCGAACTCCGACGCCAGCGTCAGCCGGCCCAGTTTCTGGTACTCCCGCTGCACCGCGTGGATCAGGTCCGCCATCGCCACGGGTGCGCCCGACTCCGCCGACAGGTACGCGGCCGTCACCGCCACGGAGCGGATGTTGCCGCCCGCCAGGTCGAAGGACTCCGCGCAGAAGTCCAGGTCCAGGTCCGGCGAACACGGGACCGGGGCCAGGCAGCGTTCCCAGAGCAGCCTGCGCTGGGCCGCGTCCGGCACCGGGAAGTCGATGACGAGGTCCAGGCGGCGGGTGAAGGCGTCGTCCAGGTTGGCTCGGAGGTTCGTGGCCAGGATGGCCAGGCCGTCGAAGGTCTCCATACGTTGCAGGAGGTAGGCGCTTTCGACGTTGGCGTAGCGGTCGTGCGCGTCCTTCACCTCCGACCGTTTGCCGAAGATGGCGTCCGCCTCGTCGAAGAGCAGGACGCCGTTGATGCCCGCCGCCTCGGAGAAGATCCGCTCCAGGTTCTTCTCCGTCTCGCCCACGTACTTGTCGATGACCGTCGCCAGGTCCACCGTGTAGAGGTCCAGTCCCAGGTCCGCGGCGACGACCTCCGCCGACATCGTCTTGCCGGTTCCCGAGTCGCCGGCGAAGAGCACGGCCACGCCGCGGCCCCGGCCGCCGCCCGGGCGCATGCCCCACTCCCCCAGGACGCGGTCGCGATGGCGGGCGCGAGCGGCCAGTTCGCGGAGTTGGGTCAGGGAGTCCTTCGGCAGAACCAGGTCCTGCCAGGTCACGGCGGGTTCGACGCGGCGCGCCAGGCGGTCTAGGCCCGCCGCGTTCTGGGCGCGGGCGCCCGCCCTGATGTGGTCCGGGAGAAGCTCACCACCGTCCAGCAGCGCCGTCTGTGCCGCGCTTCTCGCCGCCCGCGCGATCTGGTCGGGCGTCAGCAGGAACGGGGACAGTACCCGGGTCACGTCCAGATGAGCCGGGACGTGCTCCCCGTAGGCCCGCGTCCACAGCCCCGCCCTCGCCGTCGGCTCCACCCTCGGCGCGTGCAGCAGCACCGGCGGGCGCGCGGACCAGTTCGCGTCCCATGGGGCCCTGCCGACCAGGACCACCGGCAGTGGGGTGTCCGCCACCGCCCGGATCGCCTCGGGCCGCTCCCGGATCAGCGCGTCGACAGGTCCGCACACCACGCCGGAACCCGTGAGGCGGGCCTCGCGGGTCAGAACGCGTACGGCCTCCGTCGGGTTCGGGTCCTCCGCCAGGCGCTCCAGGTCCACGCCCAGGACCCCGCGGCCCGACTCTTCCAGCGCCGACGCCGCCAGCGCCGTGCCCGCGCCGCCCTGCTCCTCCTTCACGTACACCAAGTGCGCGCCCGCGTTGAGGGCCCGTGCCAGCGGGGACGGATCGCCCACACGCGGGACGTCGCCCACCCCGGGTACGTCGTGCCAGGGCGCCAGGACGTCCGCGATGCGCGGGTCCGGGGTGTCGTCGCCGAGCAGGTGGGCGGTCACACGGTCGGGGACGCGCAGCGCCCGCGCCAGGAACGGGCGATCCGGCTCCTCCACCAGCAGCAGGCCGCCCGCGCGCAGCGGCGAGAGCGGATGCAGGCGCGCCCGCGCGCCCGCGTCGGCCGCCGGCACGCCGCACAACCCCAGCGCCAGGCCGGTCGACGGGCGGCGGCGTGTCACGTCGTCGTTCAGATAGCCGTAGAACGCCTCGAAGCGGTCGTCGAGATCCGGGACCAGCGCGATCAGCAGGATCTCCACGTCCAGCTCCGTCAGGTCGAACTCCGCCGCCAGTGAGCGGAGTCGTGTCGCACCCGGCGTCCGTGACTCCGCCTCGGCCACCAGAGGCGGCTCCGCCGCGTCCGGCCCCGCGACCTCCCGGCCCTCCTCCAGCAGGCGGCGCACCGCCTCGTCGCTCAGGTACAGGCCGCGGAACGCGTCGTCCGGATTCGGGTCGACGGACTGCCGGGCCTCCACCGCCCGGCGTACACGCTCCTCGATGATGACCGCGCGGTCGAGGAGATGGCGCAGGCTCGCCTCCTTGAGCAGGCTCGCCTCCCGGTGCCGGTCCGCGTACGGCTCCCGTGCCGCGCTCATTCCGGCCCTTCCGACGGCCCCGGCCGCTGTCCCGGCCCCTCCGCGACCCTTGACGCGATGCCGCTCCGGCGTGCACCGCCCGCGTCGCCGTCCGGGCGCGGCGGGGCCCCCGGGCGCCTGCCGTACACGGGGATCCGTCTGCCGTCCGGCGTCGTCGCGTACGGTCCCGAGGGCTCGGCCCCCTCCCCACCGTGGTCCGAGAGGCCGACGCGCAGGCCCTCCTCGCCGACCGGTGGGCCCGCCTCGTACACCGGCGAATCGGTGACCGGCACGCTCACCACGAGATCCAGCGACGGCTTGAGTTCGCCGCCGAGCGCGCTCCATACGTCGGCGAACGATCGGTCCTCCGGTGGCGGCAGGGCGATGGTCATGGGGACGGCCACGCCGATCTCCGCGAGAGAGCCGGTGAGCCGTTCGGGCGGAAGGGCCTCGTGGCGCAGCAGGCAAGACAGCAGTGAGGCGAGGAGGCGGTGCTCGTCCTCGGGGCGCTTGGTCCAGGCGGTGATGAGATACGAGAGCTTGAAGTAGCGGGGCGGGCGGTGGCGGGCCACGACCCTGCCCTGCTCGTCGTACTGGTTGTGCAGGCCGCGCTCCCGCCGCCGCATGTCCTCCCGTATGTCGTACAGGTACAGATTGACCGTGGGCGCGTTGACCTTGGCGGCCCAGTCTCGCGTGGGCGCGTCGAAGACCACCGATATCTGGGCGCCTTCGATCGCTTCCGCCCGGAACAGCGTGCGCAGGGCCTCGTCGACCTCATGGATCACTGTGGGCGTCTCCCGGTTCTCGATCGCGCTCACTGCTCGGTCTCGTGTGGCGTCAGCGCTCGGCCTCGTACGGCGTCAGCGCTCGGTCTCGGTGGCGTCAGCTCCGGCCCCGGAAGTCCGGCGGCTCCAAGTTCCGTTGGACGGCCAGGAACGGCTTGCGCAGGGGCTCCAGTCCCCCTACCTCGGCGCGCAGCACGCGCGGGCCGAGCCGGTCCTTGCGCAGGACCAGGACCTGCGCCTCGAAGGTGCCGTCCCGTCCTACCCGTACCGCCGAACGTGCCGCCGTGATCCCGGGCTGCCAGGTGAGGCGGACCGTGCTGCCGGGCGGGAAGTCCTTGCCGCGCGCCACCACCGTCTGGCCGGGCGGGCCCACCTCCGGGGTGATCGTGAACTTCGGCTGGAGGACGCGGAGCCGGGCACTGGCCTTGTTGTTCCCCGCCTTCGGGTCGCGCGGCGTGCCGCGTACGGAGACCGTCACGTCACCGTTGACCGCCGTGCGGTAGACCGCCTGCTGGGTCACGGTGAGGCGCTTGCCCGGGGCGATGGTGCACGGGTCGCTGTCCGTGCACCCCGGCAGCCGGCCGACGCTGCGCTTCGCCGCGTCGGCTGTACGGGGCCACGAGGTGCTCAGCACCACGCCCTTCGCCGTCTTGGGACCGGTGTTCGTGATCGTGAAGACCGCGGTGGCCGCCCGGCCCGTGTACGTGCGCTCGCGCGCGATGTTCACCAGAACCGCCAGGTCGGCCTCGTTCGGCACCGGGGCGGGGACGACCTTGAACGTCGCCGTGTCGGTGCCCTTGTTGCCCGCGGAGTCGGTCGCGGAGCAGGTGACCGTGGTCGCGCCCAAGGGGAAGAGGGAGCCCGACGCGTGGTCGCAGGTGGCGGGAAGCCGTCCGTCGACCGCGTCTACGGCCGCCGCGGTGAAGTCGATTTTCGCGCCGTCCTTGCCGGTGGCCTCGACCGTGCGGTCGTCCACGACGACCTGCGGTGCCTCGACGTCGTTGACGCTGATGGTGATGCGCTGCTGGTAGGCCGGTACGGGATCGTCGTCGCCCCCGTCGCCGCCCCCCGGGCCCTCGGTGTCACCACCCGGGCCCTCGGTGTCACCGCCGGGACCCTCGGTGTCACCGCCCGGGCCACCGACCTCGCCACCGGGACCGCCCACGTCACCACCGGGGCCGCCCACATCACCGCCAGGGCCACCCACGTCACCACCGGGACCGCCCACACCACCGCCAGGCCCGCCCACGTCACCGCCAGGGCCGCCGACCTCGCCACCCGGCCCGCCATTCGCGCCGCCATGCGCGCCACCGTGCGCGCCGCTGGTGACGCTGCCGATGAGGCCGCCGATGACCCCGGCGTTCTGGCCGCCGTCGGATCCGCCGATCGCGCCCGCGACGGCCCCCGCTGTCGACTCTTCGCCGGAGCCGCCCGAGTCGCTCGTGCCTCCCGAACCGCTCGTCCCGCCCGCATCGTCGGAGCCGCCCGACGCGCTCGTACCTCCCGCGGCGTCCGAGCCGCCCGAGGCGCCCGAGGCGCCGGATCCGCCGGTCGAGTGGCCGAACGTGCTGTCCCGCGCCTCGGCGTCGCCGATCACCGTGTCCGGGGTTCCGCCGCCCGGCACCTTTCCGTCCACGAGGAACTGGATGCCGCAGGACAGTTCGGCCCCCTGCGGGGCGTCCTCCGCCACCTTGATCGTTTCCTTGAACGCGGCGGTCTCGCCGCTGGTGACGGTCCGGGTCGCCGGTTCCAGGGTGACGGTCAGGGACGGGTGGCAGGCGAGGATCTGGTGGCTGACGGTGGTGGGGAGGTTGGAGAGCCCCTCCGCGATGGTGTCGGCCACCCGGTCGGAGTCGATGCCCTCGAAGAGCTTGCCCCCGGTGGCGTCGACGGCCTTCGTGGCCTGGTTCGGCTCGTGTGTGGGCTCGCCGGGCTGGCCGTTGCCGTTGTCGCCGTTGCCGTTGAGCCCGTCGCCGACGGGGGTGTCGATGTCCACGGCGAGGATGCGCGCGCCCTTGCTCTGCAGCGCGTTGACGGCCTCCGTCAGCGTGTGCCCCAAGCTGGGGTCGTGGCTCGACGCGTCGCCGACGAGGACCACGACAGGGCTCGCGCCGTCCCGGAAGGCCGTCCCGTCCTCCCCGTTGTTGGCGACCTGCCACAGCGCGTTGATCCAGTCCTCGGAGGGGCTGAAGTTTCCCAGGTCGGCCGTGAGCTTCCCGACGCCCCTCTTCACTGCGTCCAGGTCGTCGGTCAGCCCCTGTAGGACCTGGTACGCCCGCTCCCCGTCGGCCGCGTCACCATAGGTGGCCACGGCGAACCGGGCGTCGTCCTGCTCCCGGGTCACCGCGTCCGTGATGAGGTTCAGCTGGTCCTGGATGTTGCCGATGCTGCGATCCATGCTGCCCGTTCCGTCGACCAGCAGCACCACGTCCGGCCGCGGCGGCACCACCGGCGTACGGACCCGCTTGTCCACCGTGAGGGAGCCGCCGGGGTCCAGGGCGTCCTGGACACGCGCGGGCGTGACGGTCGGCTCCGGCTCCGGCGGCCGGGTGGGGGCGGCCGTGCCGGGTACGACGCTGATCACCAGGATCAGCGCGGCGGTGAGGCCGGCCACGCGGAAGGCCCCGGCGGCCCGTGCCCCGGCCCGCCGGAAGCCCGCCGCCCCGGTCCACCGGAAACTCGCTGCCCTGCTCGATCCGAGGCCCGCGGCTCCGGTCGACCGGAAGCCTCGGAGCCGCATGCCGCGTGGTCGAAGGCGTCGAAGGCGCTGAACCCCCCGCACGGAACACCCCATTCGAGATCGGCGCGCCGGGCCGGATCGGTGCGCTGGGCTCCAACGTCGCGCGGGCACGCGGCGCGTACAGCGGGAGGTGAGCCAACCCTTCGGGTACGGCCCCGTGCCCGAACGTGCATCCGGGTCGCATCGCGACCGCTCTACGCTCCGGCGGTCAGATCAGGCCCTGCCGCAGCGCGTACGCCACCGCGTGCGAGCGGTTCCGCAGATTGAGCCGGGCCATCACCGCGTGCAGGACGTTCTTGATGGTCCGCTCGGAGTAGGACAGCTTCAGGGCGATGTCGGCGGTGTCGTACCCCTCGGCGACCAGTCGCAGCACCTCGACCTCCCGCGCGGACAACCCGGTGAGGTTCAGCCCGCGCGGTCCGAGCACCTCGCCCTGCAGCTTGCCGACCTGTTCCAGCAGACTGCCGAGCAGGTCCGCCGGAACGTGTCCCTCTCCTCTCGCCACCGCCCCGATGACCTGCACCAGGCGCTCCGGGGTGGCCTCGGAGCGCCGTACGACGCCGACGAAGCCGCACTCCGCCGCGCTCATCAGCTGCTGTTCGTCGATGTGGGTGGTGACCAGCACTCCCCGCGCGGCGCTGGTTCGCTGGATCTGCCGCAGTATGCGGAGCACGGTGTCGTCGACCGCGTCCACGACGACCAGGACGACCTGGGCCGTCTCGGTGCCGTCCCGGTCGATGAGGCGTACTTCGGGCCGGGTCCGTAGATGACTGGCCACTCCGGCCTGCGAGATGGGGTCCTGGGCTCTCAGGTCCACTGGGATACGGTCGGCAGTTGTCTGATTCATGTCGGTTCCTCCCCCTAGAACGGCGACGCCATCACGCTGCTGTCATACCCTGCGCCTCGCTCCTCCCCGGCCGACACGTCTTCCCCTGCCAAGCACGTTATCCACCCAGGGAAACTGACGATGGCTCAGAGAGAACCTCATTGTGCCCGAAAGTGTTCCTGTGCGGCCGCTCCTTCGCTGTCCTACCCGGCCGTACGGTTCGCGCCATGAGTGTTTCGGCGAGTCTGGACGAGTCTTCCGTCACCGTCGAGCCCGGTGGCGAGGCTGACCTCCCCGTAACGGTGCTCAACTCGGGCACCACCGTCGAGGAGTTCCGGTTCGAGGTGGTCGGTCCGTGCGCCGGCTGGACCACCGTGGAACCGGAGAGTCTGTCGCTCTACCCCGGCGCGTCCGGCACCGCGACGCTGAAGCTGCGCCCGCCGCGCGACCACCGGATCGCCCCCGGCGAGACGCCGCTCGGGCTGCGGGTGGTGCCCACCGGTGACGCCGCGCAGGCGGTGGTCCCCGAACGCACCGTGACGGTGCTGGCGTTCTCCGAGGTCACCTCGGAGCTGGTGCCGCGCACCTCGCACAGCCCTTGGCGCGGTCGGCACAAGGTGGCGGTGGACAGCAGGGGCAACACGCCCGTGACGGTCATGCTGACCGCCCAGGAGGGCGGCGGGCGGGCCCGTCTGCTCTTCGAACCGGCCGAGCTGGAGATCCCGCCGGGGCAGGCGAAGTTCTCCACGGTGACCATCCGCCCCACCAAGCGCGTATGGCGCGGCGCGCCGGTCACCCACCCCTTCCAGGCGGTGGTCGCGCCGAAGCCGGTGCCCGGACGGGATCCGCACGCGCCGGTGGTCGTGGACGGCTCGTACGCGCAGCAGGCCATCCTGCCGCGCTGGCTGCCCCGCGCGCTGATCGCGGCCTGTGTGCTGGCGGCGATGCTGGTCGGGCTCTGGTTCTCGGTGCTGCGGCCCACCGTGCGGTCCGCGGCGCGGGAGGCGATCACCCCTGAGGCGGTGGAGTCCGCCATCGACAAGGGGAAGGACGGCGGCAACGGCGGCCAGAGCCCGGGCGAGACGGGCGGCGCGAACGGCTCGGGCGGGGCGAACGGCGGGGCCAGCGGCGGGGCGAACGGGGGCTCCGGCGGCGCGAACGGGTCCGGCAAGCCGAAACCGTCGCCCGGTTCGTCGGCCAAGCCCGGCGAACCGGGCGGGCCGGGAGCGCCGACCAGCGCCCGGAAGCAGGTCAAGGACTCGGTGGGCGGCGGCGCGACCACCGAACCGGTCATCGAGGTGCCGAAGGGCAAGACCTTCGAGCTGACCGACATCGTGGTCCAGAACCCGCAGGGCGACGCGGGCACGGTGGTCGTCTCCAGCCAGGACGGCCAGTTGCTGAATCTGGCGCTGGAGAACTTCCGCGACTCCGACTACCACTTCGTCACCCCGATCGAGGTGCCCGCGGAAGGCGAGGTCACCATCTCGGTCACCTGCCGCGAGGTGGGCAAGCCGGTCAAGGCCCCGACCCCTTCGCAGTGCGCGGAGTCGCTGTTCCTCGGCGGCACGCTGCGGGCGGACGACTCGGCGGAGGACGACTGAGGTGGTGACTGACCGGCCCGGCCCTTGGCCGGGCCGCGTCACTCCGGCGGTGCTTCCTCGTCCTCCTCGGCGCCCGCCGGGGCCCGCTGGACGAACAGGCCCTGGACGTCCGCCGGTTGCTCGTCCTCGCCTTCGTCCGCGGCCCGCTGTACGGCGGCGGGGGCGGCCGGGGCCGGCTCGGAGGGCCGCGCCATCGCCCGTTCGGCATTGGCGGTGGCCTCCTGCTCGAAGCGGTCGGAAGGGTCGCTGACCCTGATCCCGCCCGGTGCCTCGGTGCCGTCGACCGGCCCGTTCCGCTGCTGGATGACGTGGGTCAGTTCATGGGCGAGCGTGGTGCGGCCCGCGTGCGAGGAGGGGTCATAGGCGTCGCGCTGGAAGACGACGTTGTTGCCCACCGTGTAGGCGCGGGCGCCGACCTCGCGGGCCGAGTCGTGCGCCCGCGAGTCGTTGTGCACCCGCACGTCGGAGAAGTCGGCACCGAGCCTGGACTCCATGTCGGACCGGGTGTCGGCGTCCAGGGACTGCCCGCCGCCGGACGCGACCACGTCGTGGACGGACGAACGTGGCGGGGTGGGCGGGGTATCCTCGCCTGCCTCCTCCGGCGCGGCCTCCTGCGCCGCCCGGGCGGCGCGCTCCCGCTGGATGGCCGACCCCACGGCGCTGTTGCCCACCGCCCGCTGCAACGTGCCCATGCCGGAGGAGCCGATCACATCCGTACGGCCCGTGGCCGCGGCCTTGAACAGATGCGGCAGCTCCGCGGGCCCTGGTGCGTCCTGAGGCCCCCGCGGTCCCGTTGTCTCGTCGTGTTCGTGCCGGTGCTCGCGTTCGTGCTCGTACCCGGTCTCGTGTTCGTGTGCATGCATCGTCTGTCGCTCCCTCGGGGCGTCACGCCCGGCCGGACGTCTCCCGGTCCATCCCGGTCACCAGCCTCGCGGGCAGCCGCGGTGGGCGTCCAGGTCGGGCTCCGCCGGGCGGGGGCAGGCCCGTCTGCCCCTTCGGGCATCTGTGCGGTGCGTCGTCGTACGCGGCCCGCCCGTGGGCGGGAACACGGCGCGCCTCACACCGCGGCGCCGCCGAACTCCCGCATCGCGCCGTCCACGATCGCCTCGAGCTGGGCGTGGTGGGCCCCGCGCCAATAGACGCGCTCGCACGCCGTGCACTGCGCGAAGACGTCGTACGTACGGCGCGTGCCGTGCTCCAGGCGCTCGCGGACCGCGTCCTTGTCGGCCTCCTGAAGCAGCCCGTTGCAGGCGGTGCACCGCGTCCACGGAGCGAGCCGGGGCGCGAACCGGCCGAGGACGTCCCGCAGTTGCTCGTCGGGCCGCTCGCTGTAGACGTACGCGCCCGCCCAGAGCTCCCGCCGCCGCAGCAGTCCGCGGTCACGGGAGAGCAGGACGCGCCGCTCCGCCGCCGATCGGGCCGCCAGCTCCGGGTCGCCGATGTCCTCGCTCTCGTACGCCGCGTCCACCCCCAGGAGGCGCAGCCGCCGGGCGAGTGTGCCCAAGTGGACGTCGAGCAGGAAGCGCAGCGGCGCTCCCGGCACCCGCTGCGGACGCTCGACCGGACGCACCTCGACGCTCTCGCCCGGGCCGGGTACGTGCGAGGCCGACCGCTCGCGGCCGTCGACGAGCAGTCGGCCGACCTCGGTGAGCGGGACGCCGAGCGACTCGATGACGTGGCCGAGGGTGGACGAGCCGTCGGTGATGAGGGCCGTGCGGCCCTCCCGTCGCTCGGGTGCGGCGAGAAGCCGCAGCTCAGGGGCGAAGCTGAGGTGGATCTCCGGTCGGTTCACATGGTCAGGATGCCATCGCGGCGGGCGGTGCGGCGGAGGTTTTCCGCGGGTACGGAACCCGCCGGTACGGCGCACGCGCTCCTCGAGCCCCGTGGCCGGTTGTGGCGGGCGGCCGTCGTGGTCAGCCGGCGCGGTCGCGCACCGACGTGCCGCTGACCGTGACCGCGTGGCATACGCCGTCCGGCCAGCGGACCGCGACGGCGAAGGCGTCGGGTGCGGCGGCGGTGACCGTGACCTCCGGGTACGGACGGCCGGGGCCGGGGGCAGCCGTCAGCCGGGCCACGGCGGCGAACAGGTGGTACTCGTCCCCCGCCACCGTGCCGGTGAGGACGGGATACCGGGTGTGGGGCCCGTACGCCGTACCGCAGGCCGTCAGCCGTGCCGTGTCCTCGCCCCGGCCCCCGTCCCCTCCCCCGCCTCGGCCTAGTCCCTGGCCTTGGCCCTTGTTCCAGCCCTGCCCCTCGCTCCCGCCGAAGCCGTGGACGGCGATGAGCTCCGAGCGCGTCCCGGCCGACGGGTCCGCCGCCCAGCCGCTCTGCCGGACCTGTGTGCCCGCCGCGGCGCCGCCGACCAGGTGCGCGCGTACCTCGTCGGGGCCGTGCGCCAGGGTGACGGACACGATCCGGACGCCGGGCAGCGCGGCCCCGGCGACACGCGGGCGGTGCGCGGACGCCGCCCATGCGTCGCCGGTTCCCATCGGTTCGATACGCCCCCGCTCGGTGAGCTCGCCCTCGATGACCAGGGCGAAGTGGTTGTCGGGGAGCGCGCCGGGCGGGGTGGGCCCGGTGCGGGTGGAGTACGCGAGCCGCGCGTAGAGCGGGTCGTCGGGCTGGACGCCGTCGCCGGGCCGGACACCGTCACCGGGCTGGTTGTCGCTGCCGTGGTTGTGCAGCCGTACGAGCCCGTCCGCGGCCGTGGACTGGATCAGCCACCCGGGCACGGGCAGCGGGGTGACCGCGTCCCCGCGCTCGGCCGGAAGCGGTTCCTCCACCGCGGTCCACACGGGGTGGTCCGGCGGCATCAGCAGGCCGAGGAAGCCCTTGCTCGCCCAGTACGGGGACGCCGGGCCGGAGTAGGGCTGCACGGCGGGCTCGTACGGCCCGTACCAGCCGAGGTTCATCAGCCCGTGCGGGGCCGCCGCGCCCCGGTCGAGGAAGTGCCGCAGCGCTCCGGAGGCCAGTCGCCGGGTGGCACCCGGGGCCAGCGGGGTGCGGCCGGTCAGCGCGCCGAGCCAGGGCGCCGCCGCGGTGGCGAACCGGTAGGTGAGGGAGCGGCCCTGGTGGACGGGTGCGCCGTCGGCGCCGAACAGGAGGGCGGCCGCGCGCAGTTGGCCGGCGAGCCGGGGACCGTAGCGGGCCAGCAGCCGCCGGTCTCCCGCCAGATGCGCGTGCAGTGGCGGGTAGAAGTGCAGTGCCCAGCCGTTGTAGTGGTCGAAGGCCCGGGGACGTCCGTCGGTGTACCAGCCATCGCCCAGCCACCATCGCTCGATCCGTTCCAGACCGCGGTCCACGGCGCGCCCGGCGGCGTCGGGCTCCACCCCGACCTCGGCGAGGAACCCACCGACGGTCAGCGGGAACAGCCACCAGTTGTTGTCGCACGGCGTGCGGCGCAGTGCACCGCCCAGCCAGGCGGCGGCGCGCTCGCGCACCCGGTCGTCCAGCCGGTCCCAGAGCCAGGGCCGGGTGAGCCGGAGGCCGAGCGCGACGGACGCGGCCTCCACCATGGCCTGCCCGCGGTCGGTGACGGCCGGCCATGCCTCGGGGTGCGCGGCCGTCAGCTCGGGGTCGGTCACCGGGTGGGCGGTGCCCGACGCGAGTCCGTCGGCGTATCGGTCCAGCAGCCCGTGCGGGTCGTCCCCCTGGGCGCCGGCGATCCGGAAGGCCGCCAGCAGGAAGGTGCGGGCGTAGCCCTCCAGGCCGTCCGAACGCGGCCCGGACACGCTGGGCCGGGCGCCCGGCAGCAGGATGAGGGCCTGACCGGGGGTGGCATAGGGGCGCACGGCGGCCAGGAGGCCGTCGGCGACGGCCTCCCAGTGGGCGCGGGTCAGCCCGGTGAACGGGCTGAGCACGCGGTCTTCGGGCGGCAGCGGGAAGGGGTGGGCAGGGGGCGTGGGCGGAGTCGGAGGCGGAGCGGCCATGCGGGTTCTCTACCCGCGCCCGGACCGGCGCCCCAGACCCACGCCCGGACCCGCGCCCGGATCGGCGCCCGTTCCCGCCTTCGACTCCCGCCTCCATTCGCGAGTCCAGTGGGCCACCCGGCGGCCCGCCCCGATATTCCCGGTACCGGCCCGGGCTGCGACATAGACTCGGTGCGTGGCTTCAGACGAAGGGACCGTACGGGTCGACAGCTGGATCTGGTCCGTACGACTGACGAAGACGCGGTCGCTGGCCGCGACCGCCTGCCGGGCTGGGCACGTGCGGGTCAACGGGGAGCGCGTCAAGCCCGCGCATGGGCTGCGTCCGGGCGACGAGGTGCGGCTGCGGCACGCCGGACGCGAGCGGATCGTCGTCGTCTCACGCCTCGTCCGCAAGCGGGTCGGCGCCCCCGTAGCCGTCGAGTGCTACGTCGACAACAGCCCGCCGGCTCCGCCGCGCGAGGAAGTGGCGGTGGTCGCCGTGCGCGACCGGGGGACGGGCCGCCCGACCAAGCGGGACCGGCGCGACCTGGACCGGCTGCGGGGTCTGGAGGCGTCTCGGGTGGCGGCGGCGCAGTCCGCGGCGCGGGACGACGACGAGGAGTGACGCCCCACCGCTGGGCGAGGGCCTCGCGCCCGCTTCGGGCGACCGGGCACAGCGGGCATTCCGCGGCCCGGGGCATGGAGTAATCCGCATCATGGGGTGATCCGATCCTTCCGCGGGACACGGCTCCATGTGTCCCGCGGCCGCACATGTGCCCCTCGGCCGCAAGGGACAATGGAGCCATGTCCCGACGCACCCCCCGCCCGCGCCCGCGCCCGGCCGCCGACCGCGCCCCGGAGGGCTGCCCCTGCGGGCTGCCCGCCGCCTACGCCGACTGCTGCGGCCGGTTCCACGGCGGCCGGGCCCAGGCCGCCACCCCCGAGCAGTTGATGCGCTCCCGCTTCAGCGCCTTCGCCCTGCACGACGAGGCGTATCTGCTCCGCAGCTGGCACCCGGAGACGCGGCCGCCCGCCGTCGACTTCGACCCCGAGCTGCGGTGGCGGCGGCTGGAGATCCTCGGCAGCACGGACGGGGGCGCGTTCCGCAACGAGGGCACGGTCGAGTTCCGCGCCCACTACACCGCGCAGGGCCGACCGGGCGAGCTGCACGAGAACAGCCGCTTCGTCCGTCTCGACGGGGCGTGGGTGTACGTCGACGGGGTCATCGGCGACTGAACCGCCCCGGCCTCAGGGCCGGTTCGGCTCTGGGCGATTCTGCTGAGAGCATGCGGGCGTTCCCACGGCACCGGTCCGCGGGCAGAGTCGACCCCATGAGACTACTGATCTTGGGTGGCACGGAGTTCGTGGGCCGGTCGGTCGCCGAGGCGGCCGTCGCGCGGGATTGGGAGGTGACGGTCTTCCATCGCGGCCGCCACGCGCCGCCGGAGGGCGTCACGGCCCTGCACGGCGACCGTACCCGTGAGGACGGGCTGGCCGCCCTCGCCGAGGGCGAGTGGGACGTCGTCGTCGACACGTGGTCGGCCGCGCCCCGGGTCGTACGGGACGCGGCGCGGCTGCTGGCCGACCGCGTCGGCCGGTATGTGTACGTCTCCAGTGGCTCGGTGTACCGCCACCCCGTCCCCGCCGGGCTCGGTGAGGACGCTCCCCTGGTGGACGCCTCGCCCGACGACGGCGACGTCGACTACGCGGCGGCCAAGCGAGGCGCCGAGCTCGCCGTCCTCGACGCCTTCGGCGAGCGCGCGCTGCTGGCTCGCGCGGGGCTGGTCCTCGGCCCCGGTGAGAACATCGGGCGGTTGCCGTGGTGGCTGGGGCGGCTGGCGCGCGGCGGCGCGGTGCTGGCGCCCGGTCCGCGCGATCTACATATCCAGTACATCGACACGCGCGACCTGGCGGCCTGGATCCTGGACGCCGCCGAGAGCGGTCTCGGCGGGGCGTACAACCTGGTCGGCCCGCCGGGGCACACCACCATCGGCGAGCTGCTGGAGGCCTGTGCGCGGGTCACCGGCGGCACGGCCGAACTGCGCTGGACCGCTCCGGAGAAGATCGTGGCGGCCGGGATCGAGCCGTGGTCGCAGCTTCCGATCTGGCTGCCGCCGGGCGAACTGCACGACTCGATATTCCAGCGCGAGGTGTCCAAGGCGCTGGCGGCCGGGCTGCGGTGCCGCCCTGTGGCGGAGACGGTGGCCGACACGTGGGAGTGGCTGCGGGGGCTGGGCGGAGTGGCGCCGCAGCGGCCCGATCGGCCGCGGGTCGGCCTGGACCCGGAGACGGAGGCGAGGTTCCTGCGGGGCTGAACGGACCTGGCGGCGGGGGCCGTCCCGTACGACGAGGGCCGTCCCGTACGACGGGGGCCGTCCCGTACGTCCCGGGGCGGATCGCGTACCCCGTGGTGCGGCCCCGGCGAGGTCGGCGGCGCCCGCGCACGGCCGACCCGGCAACATCAGCGGCGGCGACGCACACCGCCAGCCCGGTGACGTCGCGGCGCCCGCGCGCGGCACCGACCCCGCGATGTCGGTGGCGCACGCGCGTCGCCCGCCCCGCGAGGTCAGCGGCGGGCGGCAGCGCCCTGTACGGCGATCCGTACCGGGCCCCCGTCCGGGTCCACCCGGACGGTCCAGTCCGCGGACAGGCACAGCGGCCGGTTCGGGATCGCGGTGCGGGCGGGCCGCTCGCGGTGCAGCTCGCGGCCGTCCTGGGCGACGATGAGCAGGGGCCGGGTGCGGAACTCCGCGATCCGCAGCGTGAAGTGACGGCCCACGGGCGGCGGTGCGCTGGGGTCGATGCGGTTCGGCGCCACCCAGCACAGCGGGGCCGCCGCCTCGACGGGCAGCCACGCGCCGGGCCAGGGCACACCGGCCAGGTGGCGCAGCACCGCCTCGGCGGTGTCCCGTCCGTCGCCCGCGGCGGCGTCCGCCGGTTCGACGGGGTGCAGCAGGTTGCCCGCGGCGAAGACACCGGGCCGGGAGGTGCGGAACCACGGGTCGACCGCGGGGCCCAGGGTGCCGGGGTCGAGGGCGATCCCGCCGGTCCTGGCCAGCTCGTGTTCGGGGATCCAGTCGCCGGTGAAGACCACCGTGTCGCAGTCGAGGGTCGCGGTGCGGCCGTCCGCGCGGCGGAGCCTGATGCCCGTCAGCCGGTCGCGGCCGAGCAGTTCGGTGACCGTGGCGCCGGTGAGCAGCGGGATCCGGCGGTGGAGCCGGGCGGCGGCGGCGAACGCCGGGAAGGACTGGTGGCGCGGGAGGTCGGTGACCATGGCGACGACGTCGGTACCGGCGCGGCGCAGGGCGAGCACCGCGAAGTAGCTGACGTGTTCGGCGCCGACGACGACGGCGCGGGTGCCGACGGGCTGCCGGTAGATGTTGACGGTCTGTTGCAGCTCACCCGTGGTGAACACCCCGGCGGGCCGGGTGCCGGGGATCAGCCGTGCGTTGCGCGGGCGTTCGCGGGCGCCGGTGGCGAGGACGACGGCTTTGGCGGTGACCCGTTCCGCTCCGCCGGGTCCGGTGAGGTCCAGGGTGAGCGGCCCGGTCCAGCCGGTGGCGGTGACCGAGGTCCGCACGCGGGCTCCGGCGCGGGCCGCCGCGTCGGCCCAGTGGCGGGCGTAGTCGGGACCGCTGAGCGGGCGGCGCACGTCGCGCAGCCCGTATCCGGTGTGGTGGGAGTGGCGCGGGGCGCCGCCGGCCCGCCGTTCGCGGTCCAGGACCTCGACGGTGCCCGCTCCGGCTTCGGCCAGACGGGCGGCGGTGGCGAGCCCGGCCGGACCCGCGCCGATGACGAGCACGTCGACGGAGCGCGCGCGGGGGGCGTCGGCGAAGCGCGTACGAGGCGCGTCGGCGAAGGCCACGCGACCGTCGTCGGCGGAAGCCGCCTCGGGGTCCTCGGGGACCTCGGGGACCTCGGCAGCGGCCGTGCGGCCGTCGTCGGTGGAGCCCACGGCACCGCCGCCGGCGGCCGTGCGGCGGTGGTCGGTGGCGGAGTGCGTGCGGGGTTCGTCGGCGGAGACCTCACGGCCGTCGTCGGCGCGGGCCGTGGTGGCCCCGCAGGTCCTGGTGCCGCAGGTCGTGGACCCGCAGGTCGTGGAGCCGCTGTCCGCGGTGCCCTTGGCCAGCAGGTCCCGGATCGCCGCCGCGCAGTGGAAGCCTTGGCAGCGGCCGCCCGTCGCGCGGGTGCGGCGGCGGAGTCCGTCGAGGGTCGCGGGCGGCACGGGAGACGCCAGCGCGTCGCGGATCTCGCCCCGGCTCACCCGTTCGCAGTGGCAGACGAGGGTGCCGTACTCGGGGTCGGCGGCGATGAGAGCGGCCCTCTGGTACGGGCGGGGGAAGGCCTCGCCGAGATTCGGTACGCGCAAGGGGGCCGGTTCGCGGGGTTGTCCGAGGGCGAGGCCCGCCTCGGCGAGGAGTCCGGTGACGTGCCGGGCGATGGCCATCGACGCGCTGAGCCCCGTGGAGCGGATGCCGCCGACCGTGACGTACCGCTGGCCGGGGTGGCCGGTGATGCGGTAGTCGCTGTGCTCGGTCGCGGCGCGCAGCCCGGCGTAGACGGCGGTGACCTCCTCGCGGAGCAGGTCCGGCAGGATGCGGGCGCCGCCCGCCCGCAGTGCGGCCAGGCCGTCGGTGGTGGAGCCGGTGGCCCGTTTGTCGTCCAGGTTCTCGGCGGTGGGGCCGAGCAGGACGTTGCCGAACACGGTGGGGCTGACGAGCACGCCCTTGCCGAGCGCGGTGGGCACGGGCAGCAGGATGTGCCGGACCAGGTCGCGGGCGGGCTTGTCGAAGACGATCAGCTGGCCGCGGCGCGGGGTCACGGTGAAGTCGGTGTGGCCCAGCAGCCGGTCGATCTCGTCGGAGCGCAGGCCCGCGGCGTTGACCAGGTGACGGGCCCGCAGGGTGCCCCTGCTGGTGGCGAGTTCGTGGGGTCCCGCGCCCGTTCCGGTACGGACGGACCGGACCCGGCAGTCGAGGTGGAGGTCCGCTCCCGCCCGTACCGCCTGGGTGGCGTAGGCGATGACCGTGGTCCACGGGCAGATGATGCTCTCGCCTGGGATGTCGAGGGCGCCGAGCGCGCCGGGCCCGAGCCGCGGTTCGCGGGCACGTAGTTCGGCCGCGTCGACCAGGCGGGCGTCGTGGTAGCCGTTGCGTTCCGCCTTGGCGGCGAGCCCAGGCAGGGCGGCGAGCTGTTCCTCGTCCCAGGCGATGAGCAGGGCGCCGACGGGTTCGACCGGGATGCCGGTCTCGGCGGCGTACGCGGTGAGCAGCTGGTACCCCTCGCGGACGAGGCGGGCCTCCAGGCTGCCGGGTACGGCGTCGAAACCGGTGTGCAGGATCGCGGTGTTGGCCTTGGAGGTGCCGTCGCCGACATCGTGGGCGGCCTCGACGAGCGCGATCCGCAATGGATGGCGGGCCAGTTCGCGGGCGATGGCGGTGCCCACCACTCCGGCGCCGACGACGGCGACGTCGTACACGTCGTCCGGCAGGTCACCCGTGGTCGTCAAGGTCATGGTGATCCCTCGTTCGATGGAACGTGATGGGGCGGATGTCCGTGTTCCGGGTCCGGGTCCGTGGCTGGGTCCGAGTCCGGGGCCGTGGCCGGGCTCGGCCGTCACGCCCGGTGGTCACGCCCGGCGGTCACGCCCGGTGGTCAGGCCCGGCCGTCACGCCCGGCGGTCACGCCCGGCGGGCAGGTGTCGCGTCCACCGCCGCGCGAAAGACGGCGCGGCGTTCCGCGGCCTCCTCCGCCGTGACGCGCGGTTCGTACACGGCGGCCGGTTTCCACTCGGGCAGCGCGTCGGCCAGTGGCAGCCGAGGGTCGAGGCCGAGCCGGGCGGCGGTGCCCACGCCCAGCGCGGTGACGTCCGGCAGCGCGGAGACCTCGACGGGCCGTTGCAGCAGGTCGGCCTGGGTCTGCATCAGCAAGGCGGAGCGGGTCAGGCCACCGTCGACGCGCAGGGCGGTCAGCGGGGCGCCGGTGGTGGCGGCGGCCGCGTCGGCGATCTCCACGATCTGGGCGGCGATCCCCTCGCACAGGGCCCGGACCAGGTGCCCGGCGGTGGTGTCGAGGCCGAGTCCCGTCAGCGAACCCCGGAGGTCGCTGCGCCACCAGGGGGCGGCGAGTCCGGCGAATGCCGGTACGAAGACGGTGCCGCCTGTGTCCGGTACGGAGCCGCCCACCGGGTCGAGGTCCTCAGGCCCGCGGATGACGCCGAGGTCGGCGAGCCAGCGTACGGCGGACGCGGCGGTGTAGACCTGACCGTCGAGGCAGTAGCTGGTGCGTCCGGCGAACCGCCACGCCACACAGCTGACCAGGCCGGTGGTGGTGCGCCGGGGGCGGTCGCCGGTCTGTGCGAGCAGGAACGCGCCGGTGCCGTAGGTGCACTTGGCGGTGCCGGGTTCGGTCACGTTCTGGGCGAGCAGCGCGGCCTGCTGGTCCACCAGGAGGCCGGTGAGGGGGACGGGGGCGCCGAAAGCGCTCGTCGTGCCGAACGCGCCGCCCGCGTCCACGATCTGCGGCAGCCGCTCCCCGGCCAGGCCGAAGACCTCCAGCGCGGACGGGGACCAGGTGACGTCGTCCAGGTCGAGCAGCTGGGTGCGGCCGGCGGTGGCAGCGTCGGTGACGAACGCCCCGGTCAGTTGGTGGGTCAGCCACACGTCACTGGTGGTGACCACCCCCTCGCGGGTGAGATGGCGGCGGATCCAGGCCATCTTCGGGGCCGCGAAGTACGGGTCCAGGGGCAGCCCGGTGAGCTCGCGCAGCGTGTCGGCGTGCGGGGCGAGTTCCGCGCACAGCCCTTCGGCCCGCCGGTCCTGCCACACGATCGCGTCGGTCAGCGGGGCGCCGGTCACCGGGTCCCAGGCCAGTACGGTCTCGCCCTGGTTGGCCAGTCCCACGGCCGCCACCGGTTCGCCCGCCTCGGCCAGGGCGCGGCGGCTCGCGTCGAGGACCGAGGAGAGCAGCGCCGCCGGGTCGACCTCGACCAGCCCGTCCGCTCCGTAGCGGGGCCGTACCGGAGCCGTACCGGAGCCGATGACTCCGCGTTCTGGGCAGAGCACCAGGGCCTTGGTCCCCGATGTGCCCTGGTCGACGGCGAGTACGGGACCGGTCATGTCGGGACTCCTTCACTCGTCTTCACTCGTCTTCACTCGTTCACGAGCTGTTGGCCGTACGGGCGTCGCGAAAGTCGCCCGAGTGCCGCCGCACCGACTCTAGACTGCCGAACGGAACGCCAACCTCCGGCCGCCGGACGGCTTTCCGTCTCCGCCGCGGCACCGCACGAGAGGGGCACACGACAGCGTCACCCGCACGAGAACGTCAGCTCCATGACCGTGTCACCCCCCACGACGCGTCCGCCCTTCGACACGACACGTCGCCCGCGACGCGGGCCGGTCACGCACCCGGACATGACGCGTCCCCGCCGACTCCGAGGACTTATGACCAGCACGACTCCCGCCGGATGCCGCAGCGGCGGCGCCGGCTCCGTCCGCCGCTCCCCCACCCGCACCGCCGCGGCGGCCGCTTGATGCCCGAGGACGGGTTCCGCCCGGTGTACCACCCGGCGGGTTACGACAACGGGCTGCGGATCGCGTTACAGGACCTGCGCACCGGGCGGTGGGTGGCGATGCGGAACCTCCTGGACGAGACCTCGGAGTGGGCGTCGTGGACCCGGCGGACGCAGGTGCTGGCGACGGCCGCGGCCGGGTCCAACGTGGTGCGCACATGGCGGACCGAGGAGCCCGACAGCACCGCCGCGCTGGTGATGCACGCGAGGGTCGCGGTGGAGCGCACCGTACGCGCCCACCGCGATGGCCACCGGCACACCCGTGAGCTGCGGCAGGAGGCGTGGGAGGCGTGCCACGCGGCCGCGCGCGGCGCGCCGGCCGACCCGGTTCCGTGGGTCTGCCTGCTGGCCCTGGCGCAACTCGACCACCGGCAGCAGTTGGCGGAGCACCGGCTGCGGCCACCGGAGCCGATGCTGTTCCCGGGGCCGTGGGGGCTGTTGGGTGAGGCGCACCGGCGGGACCCGTTCAATCGCGAGGCGTACCACCGGATGCTGCAGTTCGTGTACGCGCGACGCGACGGGGGGCCGCTCGCGGAGGCGGTCAACTACGCGCAGTGGGTGGCCTCGTGCGCGCCCGTGGGCTCGGCGCTCCAGGCGGTGCCGCTGTATGTGCACGTCGAGCGGTTCCGGGAGGGGCACGGCTACAAGCGGGCCCTGGATCTGCACTGGACCACGGAGGAGGCGGTCCGGGACGCGCGGCAGGCGCTGCGCAACTGGTTCGATCACGCCGACCCCGCCGCGTGCTCGCCGCTGGATCTGAACCATCTGGCACACGCTCTGTGGGGTGCGCTGCGGTTCGCCGACGCGGCCCGGGTGTTCGAGGCGCTCGGCCCCTATCTCACGCCGACGCCGTGGGCGCACCGGCACCCCGACGGCCCGGACGGCGGCCCCGAGCGGGCCGAGGAGGTGTTCCTGCGCGCCAGGAGCCGCTGCCTGGCCGCCGCGCGCGACCCGGGGTCCGGACCGGGGCGCGATCCGGACCCCGGGCCAGGGCGCGACCCGGGCGCGCCAAGCGGCTGACCACCCGCGCTCTCCCCCGCCTTTCCCCATGTCCCCCCACCCCCTCTCCCTTCCGGAGGTCGCGTATGTCCCGTATGACATGGACGAGTTCGAGCCAATCCGAACAGCGGGACGAAGAGCAACGGTTACGGGAACTCGGCTATCAGCCGGTGCTGGCCCGCCGCATGGGCGATTTCGGGAACTTCGCCATCAGTTTCTCCGTCATCTCCATCCTGTCCGGCTGCATGACGCTCTACGGGTTCGGAATGCGCACCGGCGGCCCGGCGGTCATGCTGTGGGGCTGGCTCGGTGTCGGGCTCTTCGTGCTCTGCGTCGGCATGGCACTGGCCGAGGTCACCAGCGCCTACCCCACGTCAGGGGCGCTGTACTACATGGCCGACCGGCTCGGGGGCCGGAAGTGGGGCTGGTACACGGGCTGGCTGAACCTGCTCGGCCTGCTCGGCGCCATCGCCGGTATCGACTACGGGGCCGCCCTGTTCACGGGCGCGCTGCTGCATCTGGAGTTCGGGTTCGAGCCCACTCCGGAGAAGACCATGGCCATATTCGGATGCATACTCCTGCTGCACGCGGTGCTCAACCTGTTCGGGGTGCGGCTGGTGAGCGTGCTGAACTCCGTCAGCGTCTGGTGGCATCTGGCGGGCGTCGCGGTGATCGTGACCGCGCTCGCGGTGGTGCCGGACCGGCACCGGTCGGTGTCGTTCGCGTTCTCCGAGTTCGCCAACGAGACCGGCTGGTCCAATCCGCTCTACGTGGCGGCGATCGGGCTGCTGCTGGCGCAGTACACCTTCTCCGGCTACGACGCCTCCGCGCACCTGTCGGAGGAGACCTCGCGCGCGTCGGTGTCCGCGGCCCGCGGCATAGTGCGCTCGATCTGGGTCTCATGGATCGCGGGGTTCGTGCTGCTGGCCGGGCTGACCTTCGCCATCCAGGACTACTCCGGCACGCTGGAGAGCGACACCCAGGTGCCGCCGGCGCAGATCTTCCTCGATGGGCTCGGCACGACCGGCGCCGAACTGCTGCTGCTCGTGGTCATCGTGGCACAGCTGTTCTGCGGCAACGCGGAGGTCGCCGCGGCCAGCCGGATGGTGTTCGCCTTCAGCCGGGACGGCGCGCTGCCGGGCTCGGGGCTCTGGCGGCGGGTCAGCTCCCGTACCCAGACCCCCGTCGCGGCGGTGTGGCTGTCGGTCGGCGTGGCCGGTGTGCTCGCGGCCCCCTCCCTGTACTCCGACACGGCCTACGGGGCGGTGACGGCCATCAACGTCATCGGCATCACCCCGGCCTACGCGATCCCCATCTTCCTGCGGCTGCGCGCCGGGGACCGGTTCCAGCCCGGTCCCTGGCGGCTGGGCCGCTGGAGCCGACCGATCGGCTGGGTGGCCGTGTGCTGGGTGGCGGTGGTGACCGTGCTGTTCTGCCTGCCGCAGTCCCGTCCGGTGACCGTCGATTCCATGAACTACGCCTCGGTCGCCCTGGCGGTGGTGCTGCTGCTGGCCACGGCGTGGTGGTACGTCGCCCGCCGGTCGTACGGCACGCCACAGGGCGCACCGTCCGCGTACGGGACGGCGCGTGAGCAGAAGGAGATAGCGGAGGGGATCGTGTGAGCGGCTCGCGCCCGCCCGCTCGGCCCCGGTGAACGACCCGGCCGCGCGGGCGACCTGAGGAACCGTCCCCGCCGTACGGCGGGGACGGACCTCAACCCGCGGCTCCGCAGTTGTTGCAGCTCCACTGTCCGCTCGGCCCCTGGATGACCGGGGCTCCACACTGGGTGCAGTTCACGACGCCCCTCCTTTCTGGCTCTCTCCAAGAGAGACGCAGTGGAGCCGCCGGAAGCTGCCTCCACGATCGCAACTCGCCGCGACACAGCGCACTGTGAGACGAAATCTCCGGAAACATACCACCCATGGAGATGGCCGAAATACGCGCACCCGGGACGTCGTCACGTGGTCACGTCGTCACGGGCGGGCTCAGCCGGAGCCGGACCTCCATCTCGTGCTCGCCCGATACGTGGTGTTCGCTCTCGATGCCGAACGCGCTCTCCAGCACGTCGCGCACCCAGCGCAGCTCCGGATCGGTGCCGAAGAGGTCGACGGCGATCGGTTCGTCCAGCCCGACGGGGCCCGCGACGCTCCCCCGGCCGGTCGCCTCCACCACGATGGACCACACCGTGGGGCCGTGGGCCGCGGCGCCCGGCGGCGAGGCGGCGGCCTTCTCGCGCACCCCCGCGTCGGTGGCCGGGAACGCGGCCTTGAGGACGTCGAACACGCGGTAGGCGTCGTCCCGGTCGCCGGAGACGCAGACGCCGACGCGCACCGAACTCAGCTGAGCACTCATTGCACCCGGGTAACCGCTCCTGAGGCCGTCAAACGCGGCGGCCGGGTGCCGTTAGGGAGCACCCGGCCGGGGAACCCGACAAGGTCGCACACGGGCCTGAGCACGAGAACGGGAGGTGTCCGCTGTGCCCAGGGGATCGAGCGCCAAGCGCGAACGCCAGTACGAACACATCAAGGACAGCGCGAAGGAGCGCGGCGAGAGCGAGAAGCGGGCCAAGGAGATCGCCGCGCGGACGGTGAACAAGGAACGCGCCCGGGCCGGGGAGTCGCGCACCGCGAGCCGCACGTCCACCCAGGACATCTCCTCCTCCCACCGGGGCGGCCTGCGGTCGGGATCGGGATCCCAGGGCCCGACCAAGGACCAGCTCTACCAGGAGGCCAGGAAGAAGAACATCGAGGGCCGGTCCCACATGAACAAGGAGCAGCTCAAGAACGCCCTCGGGAAGTAGTCGGCGCCCGCGGGCGGTGCGGCGGGACGCACCCCGCGGCGACCACCTTCCTCCCCTCCGCGAAGCGGGAGGGGAAGAGGGTGTCCGCCGCGAGCACCACACGGGCCTGCCGACCGTGGACGTCGACCTCGGAGTGAGCCGGATGCGGTGATCTTCCAGGATGGCTACGGTGGAGGTGACGGGTTGATTGTCATGCTTCGCCCGATTGAGGCGCGGCATTGACACGTGGCCCGTACACAACAGGTGCTTCGGACCGGAGGCACTCTCCGCGGGGTCCGGTCGCACCGGGACCGTCGCCTTCGGCCCCGGTGCGCACGCTCCCCCTGGTGCTCCGCTCACCACCGATCCTGGAGCTCTCCGACATGAGCGTACGTACACAGGCCAGGCGTCCCTCTGCACGGCATCCGCACGACGACGCCCCGGACACGGCGGACATGTTCGAGAAGATCGCCGCACTTCCGGACGGTCCCGAGAAGAACGCGCTCCGGCAGCAGGTGGTCAGCGCCTGGATGCCCATGGCCGACCGGCTGGCCAGGCAGTTCCGCAACCGCGGCGAGTCCCTGGAGGACCTCCAGCAGATCGCGGCGCTCGGGCTGGTCAAGGCCGTCGCCCGCTACGATCCCGCGCGCGGGAACACCTTCGCGAGCTTCGCGGTCCCCACGGTCGTCGGCGAGGTCAAGCGGCACTTCCGGGACCACATGTGGGGCACGCATGTGCCCCGCCGGGTGCAGGAGCTCCGCAACCAGGTGCGGGTCGCCGAACGGGAGCTGTCGTACTCGCTCGACCAGCGCGGCCCCAGCGTGCAGGAGATCGCCGCCTACGCCCACCTGAGCGATCAGGAGGTGCGGCTCGGCCTGGAGGCGATGAACAGCTACTCGCCCCTCTCCCTGGACGCCGAGCTGCCGGGCACCGAGGACGGCTATTCGCTGACCGAGACGCTGGGCGATCTGGAACCGGGATACGACTGGGTGGTGGACCGCGAGGCGCTCAAGCCCCAGCTGCGCAGCCTTCCCTACCGTGAACGGCAGATCCTCTACCTCCGCTTCTTCCGCGGCATGTCGCAGAGCCGGATCGCCGAGGAACTCGGGATCTCCCAGATGCATGTCTCCCGGCTCCTGAGCCGGACCTGTGCCACGTTGCGGGACCGCGTCATGGCCGACCCGGCCTGATGGTGGCTGTCTTTCCCGATGGTCTCCGCCGACCCTTTTCACCGACCCGGCTACCAGCCCGGCATGGCCTCCCATCCGCGCCCGCGGCCGCGCAGCGGCGGCGTCGGCGCCCCCGCCTCCTCCCGGAGGCCGCGCAGCAGTTCCGCCAGCGCCTCGCGGGCGCTGTACCGGGGGCGCCAGCCCAGTTCCTCGGCGGCGCGGCCGGTGTCCATCACCGGCAGCCGCAGGACCGTACGGAGCAGGCCCGGCGTGGCGGGGACGGCGTGCAGCCGCCACAGCGCGGTCAGGGCCGCGGTCGCGGCGGCGGCGGGCAGCCGCACCACCCGCGCCCGCAGCAGCTCGGCCAGGAGGCGCGCGTCCACCACCGGATCGGCGGCGAGGTTGAACGCCCCGCGCACCGGGCGGGTGACCGCCAGCCGGTAGGCCTCGGCCGCGTCGTCGGCGTGCAGCACCTGGAAGCGCAGCCCCGGCAGATCCGGGACCACGGGCACCAGCCCCGGGCGGACCAGCCGACCCGGCACCAGAGGCCCGGCGAACAGCCGGCGCTGCTCGGAGGCCGCGGCCCGCTGGAAGATGAAGCCGGGCCGCATGCGCACCACGCGCACGCCGGGGTGGCGCAACTCGAAGGTGTCCAGAACGCGCTCGACGTACGCCTTCTCGCGGGGGTACGCGGCTTCGGGCCAGCCGTGCGTCGGCCAGCTCTCGTCCACGGCCAGGTCCTTGGGACCCGGCGAGTAGGCCCCGACGGACGAGGCGTACACGAGAGCGGGCACACCCGCGGCCGCCACCGCGTCGAAGACCGCCAGGCTGCCGGTGACGTTCGTCCGCCAGGTCGTGGCCGGGTCGCGCGCGGGCTGGAACCGCCACGCCAGGTGGACGACCGCGTCCGCCCCCGCGAAGTGCCCGACGAGGTCCGCCTGGTCCGCCCCGATGTCCGCGCTCACCCAAGCGGTCTTCGGCGCGTCCCACAGCGGCTCCCGCCGGGCGATCCCCACGATCGACCCGATCGCGGGATCCTCTCCCAACGAGCGCACCACCGCGGTCCCCACGTTGCCGGTGGCGCCGACGACCACGACGCGCGACGGCCCCGCGTCCTGCGGAGTGCGGCTCGTCATGTCTTCCTCCCTTCGCAGGTGGGCCTACCGGGGTACCCGTGATCCCCAGTGGCAAACCCGGTGGCCCGACCATGTGAACGGCACCCGCCGAGCCCCCCGAAAGAGTGAGTTAGCGCAGGAGCGGCCTGGGAACCCGTACTCAGCGGCTGTGACGATCGTGGCCCGTACCCTCTGCCACCGCGGGGCGGAGGGCACGTCGGTGTGGGCGCGGAAGAGGAGCAAGGCGAGTCTCATGTCGGCGGCAAGAGCGGCGAGAGCGGCGAGAGAAGCAGTGGTGGGAGCACCCTGCTGGGTGAGTCTGATGTCCCGGGACATGGAGACGACCCAGGAGTTCTACGGATCGGTCCTCGGCTGGACGTTCCGTTCCGGAGTGCCGGAGGAGGGGTTCTGCGTCGCGTTCGCCGACGGGGCGCCCGTGGCCGGGATCGGCGCGGTCGCGCGCGCCTACCAGGTGGCCGTCTCCTGGACCCCGTATTTCGCCGTGGAGGACGCCGACGCGGCGGCCGCACGGATCCGGGAGCGCAGCGCCACGGTGGCGGTCGGCCCGATCAACTTCGGCAAGGGCCGGGCCGCGCTCGCCTCGGATCCCGACGGCGCGGTGTTCGGGATCTGGCAGGGACAGCTCCCGCACTGGTCCGTCGGGCGCGGCAGCGCGCCCGCCTGGTTGGAGCTGCGCACCCGCGACACCTTCGCCGCCGCCATCTTCTACGCCGGGGTGCTCGACTGGGCCTCCGAGGGCGAGGGGGGCTGCGACGTCGTCTACAAGGGCGACCAGGTGATCGTCCGGGCCGAGTCGGTGGAGGTCGCGGGGATCAGCGGCGGCGCCGTCGAGGCGGCGCCCGACCCGCATGTCCGGCCCCGCTGGCACGTGTACTTCAAGGTCGCCGACGTGGAGGAGGCGGCGCACGCGGCGAGAGCCGCCGGAGGCACGGTGACGCAGTCGCCGCACGTCTCCCGGCTGGGGAAGGAGGCCACGCTGCGCGACCCGGACGGCGGGCTCTTCACCGTCCTGGCCACGTGACGCCAGGGCCCCGCAGGCCCCCATACCCTCCCCCTGCGGGCGCGGGGATCCACCGGGTCGGGCCCATGCCGGCTGCCGGGCCACAGCCGTACCGGTCACGGCGGTGGCAGCAGCGGGCCGCAGTCCCATTGCTGGAAGATCAGCCGCGTCTCCACCCGCGCCACCTCGCGGTGCGAGGTGAACTCGTCCAGCACCAGACGCTGCAGATCGGCGGCGCCGGTCACCGCGACATGCACCAGATAGTCGTCCGGTCCGGTCAGGTGGAACAGTGCCCTCGACTCGGGCAGTGCCCGGACCCGCTCCACGAACGGCCCGATGAGGTCCCTGCGGTGCGGGCGCACCTGCACCAGCAGCACGGCCTGGAGGCCCCGGCCGAGCTTGGCCGGGTCGATGCGCAGTTCATGGCCGAGGATCACCCCCGACCTGCGGAGCCGGTTCACCCGGTCCAGACAGGTGGACGGGGCGATCCCCACCTCCGCGGCCAGGTCGCGATAGGTCGTCCGGGCATCGTTCTGCAGGAGGCGCAGAATGTGCAGATCCACCGGGTCCAGGGGGATGGAATCGGCCATTGGCCGAACATAGCACGGCGATTTTCCGCCATTCCCCGATCGCCGTTCAGCATGCGCGCATGGACACGACAGCACCGAACCCCGTCCGATCACTGGCCACCGAGGCCGTCCACGCCGGACGCGAAGATCTCGCGGAACTCGGCCTGCACGCGCCGCCCCTCGATCTGTCGACCACGTATCCGTCGTACGACAGCCGTGCCGAGGCGGCCCGGATCGACGCCTTCGCCGGCACCGGCGAACGGCTCGAAGGACCGCCGGTCTACGCCCGACTGGACAACCCGACCACGGCCCGGTTCGAGACGGCCCTGGCGCGGCTGGAAGGCACCGAGAGCGCGGTGGCCTTCGCCAGCGGCATGGCGGCGCTGACGGCCTGCCTCCAGGTGCGGATCAGCATGGGACTGCGGCACGTCGTCGCCGTCCGGCCGCTGTACGGATGCAGCGACCATCTGCTCACCGCGGGCCTGCTGGGCAGCGAGGTGACCTGGGTCGACCCGGCGGGGATCGCCGACGCGATCCGGCCCGACACCGGGCTGGTGATGGTCGAGAGCCCGGCCAACCCGACCCTGGCCGAGCTCGATCTGACGGCCATAGCGCGCTCCTGCGGCGAGGTCCCGCTGCTCGCGGACAACACCTTCGCCACCCCTGTGCTGCAGCGCCCCGCCGAGCAGGGCGCGCGGATCGTGCTGCACAGCGCGACGAAGTACCTCGGCGGCCACGGCGACGTGCTCGGCGGGGTCGTCGGCTGCGACGAGGAGTTCGCCCGCCGACTGCGCCTGGTGCGGTTCGCCACCGGCGGGGTGCTGCACCCGCTGGCCGGATACCTGCTGCTGCGGGGCCTGGCGACGCTGCCGGTCCGGGTGCGGGCGGCGTCGGCCACCGCCGCGGAACTCGCGGCGCGCCTGGCGGCCGATCCGCGCGTGGCGCGGGTGCACTACCCCAGGCTCGGCGGCGCGATGGTCGCCTTCGAGGTCGCCGGCGATCCGCACGCGGTGATCGCCGGGGTGCGGCTGATCACTCCGGCGGTCAGCCTGGGCAGCGTCGACTCGCTCATCCAGCACCCCGCCTCGATCAGCCACCGAGTGGTGGCCGAGGGCGATCGGCACGCGGCCGGCGTGAGCGACCGCCTGCTGCGCATGTCGGTGGGGCTGGAGGACGTCGAGGACCTGTGGCGCGATCTCGACGCCGCGCTGGGACGCGGCTGAGCCGATTCCGGACAGACGCGGCCGGGCCGGTCCCCGGGCGTGGGGGCCGCGCCCGGACCCGGTTCGCGAGAGCGGACCGGGTCAGCCGCCGTGCCGCTCCGTGAGGGCGTCCTCCAGCGAGCCCTGCGGCACATCGCCGTCCGGGGTGAGCTTGTCCACCGCCTCGGGGAGGACCTCGGCCAGTTGATCGGCCGCGGTCTCCGGGGAGACGCCCGCCTGCTCGGCGACGTACTCCAGCGCCTGGTACGGCAGCGCCTGCGCGAGCTCCGGACCGCTGACCGGGTCGTTGGCCCCCGTGCTCACCCATGACCGCGCCTTGTCGCCGAGCCCGCCGTCCCGCAGCTGCTCCAGCAGCCCGTCCAGCGCGTTCCCGCCGACCCCGCTGCCGCTGCCGAGGGCGCCGAGCAGCGCGCTCAGCAGATGCGCGCGACCACCCCGTCCGGCGCCGAGCAGCCCGCCGAGCAGGCCCTCCAGGTCATTACCCGCCATCGCTGTGCCCTTCCTGAAAGGCGGTATCGCCACGAATCTACCCAAACCGACCTGGAACGGCATGCCAGGGTGTCATCGGCCGGCCACCCGCCCTTCGGGCATCAGCTCCCGGATGTCGCGCGGCAGCGCCTGGTACAGCCGCTCGGACAGCTCGGGGCTCACGGCCGAGTCCAGTACCTCGAAGACGGCCGCGGCCTCCTCGATCCCGCGCTCCTCCGATGTCCGCGCGCGCCACGCCACCCGCCCGGCGAAGCCCGTCAGATCGAACCGTTCGCCGTGATCGCGCCGGTAGGCGCGCTCTTCCGGAGAGCCCTCGTGGGACAGTCCGGCCCGCCGCAGCGAGACCGCCGCCTCGCCCGGGAGCTGTGCCGCCACATGGTCCGCCAGCCCGTCCGGGATCCGTTCGCCGAGGGTCTCCAGGACCGCCCGGAGGATCCGCTCCGCGGACTGCCGGTCGGGCAGACCCGCCCGGTTCTGGACCAGACCTGTCAGTTCCTCGTAGCGCATGATCGACACCCCTCGGTCGGCGTCCCGGCCCCTCGCCGACCGGGTTCCCGCAGGCCCTCGCGCCAATCACCCACGAAGGGCGGGCCTGCCTGCGGGTGACGTGCCGCCACCGCCGTTTCGGAAGCTCTTGTTCCGGATACCGGAGACATGTCCGCACCCGGAGTGCGGACGTTGCCCGTGCCGACGGTCGCCCGGCCGGACGAGGAGGCGCGCATGGAGTCGGCCGACGCGGCGGAGCACACGTCCCGGATCACGCTGTACGTGAACGAGGCGCCCCGTGACCTGGTGGTCGACCACCGCACCACCGTGCTGGACGTGCTGCGCGAGCGGCTGGATCTGACCGGCGCCAAGAAGGGCTGCGACCACGGGCAGTGCGGCGCCTGCACGGTGCTCGTGGACGGGCTCCGGATGAACAGCTGCCTGCTGCTGGCCGTGGCCCACGACGGGGCGCGGATCACCACCGTCGAGGGCCTGTCGGACGGGTCGCGGCTGCATCCGCTCCAGGAGGCGTTCCTGGAGCGGGACGCCTTCCAGTGCGGTTACTGCACGCCCGGTCAGATCTGCTCCGCCGTCGGCGTGCTGGACGAACTGGCGGCCGGCCTGCCCAGCCTGGTGACGGGCAGCGGCCATCCCGCCGGCGCACCGGTGCCGCCCGATGACGCGGAGATCCGGGAGCGCTTGAGCGGCAACATCTGCCGGTGCGGCGCGTACGTGAACATCGTCCGCGCGGTACGCGACGCGGCCGGCGCCCACACCGGAGCAGCCACCGGACCGGAGCGAGCGGCCACCGGACCGGAGGGTGATGCCCCGTGAAGGCCTTCCGGTACGAGCGCGCGGCCGACCCCGCGGCGGCGGTGGCCACCCTGCGCGCCTACCCCACGGCCCGCTATCTGGCCGGCGGCACCAACCTGGTGGACCTGATGAAGCTCGGCGTGGAACGCCCCGAGCTGCTGATCGACATCACCGGGCTGCCGTACGGCGGCGTGCGGCCCGCTCCCGGCGGCGGACTCCTCATCGGAGCCACCGTCACCAACAGCGAGCTGGCCGCCGACCCCGCGGTGCGCCTGCGCTACCCGCTGCTCGCCCAGGCCCTGCTGTCCGGCGCCTCCGGCCAGTTGCGCAACGCCGCCACCGTCGCCGGCAACCTGCTCCAGCGCACCCGCTGCCTGTACTTCCAGGACACCGGCAAACCGTGCAACAAGCGCGCCCCCGGCACCGGATGCCCGGCGCGGGAGGGCGTGCACCGCGAGCTGGCCGTGCTCGGCGCCTCCGAGCACTGTGTGGCCACGCACCCGTCCGACATGGCCGTCGCGCTGGCCGCGCTGGACGCCGACGTCCACGTCCTGGGCCCCGACGGGCCGCGCACCGTACCCCTCGACGAGCTGCACCGGCTGCCCGGTGACCATCCGGATCGCGACACCGAGCTGGCCCACGGCGACCTCATCACCCACATCGAGCTGCCCGACGTGCCGGAGGCCGCGAACTCCGCCTACCGCAAGGTCCGCGACCGGGCCTCGTACTCGTTCGCACTGGTCTCGGCGGCCGCCGCGTTGGAGGTCGTGGACGGCGCCGTCCGCCGGGTGCGGCTCGCGTTCGGCGGGGTGGCCCACAAGCCGTGGCGGGCGAGGACCGCGGAGCGGCGGCTGCTCGGCGGCCCGGCCACCGAGCAGGCGTACGCCGCGGCCGTGGACGCCGAGCTGGCCCCGGCGGAGCCGCTGCGCGACAACGCGTTCAAGCTGCCCCTGCTGCGCCACGTGGCGGTACGGACCCTCGCCGGGCTCGCCGACGCGCAGGGCGGCACCGGCCGTACCGGGCACGGGGGCGCGGACCGTACCGAGGAGGGCCCATGAGCCACGGCGGGACCGGGGAGCCGGTGCTCCGGCTGGAGGGCCGCGAGAAGGTGACCGGCGCCGCCCGGTACGCGGCCGAGCACCCGGTCGACGGCTGCGTCCACGCCTGGCCGGTGCCCGCGGCGATCGCCAAGGGCCGGATCACCGGCATCGACACCGAACGGGCCCTGGCCGAGCCCGGCGCGCTGGCCGTGCTCACCCACGACAACGCTCCCCGGCTGGGCGAGGCCGACGACCCGGGACTGCTGGTGCTCCAGTCGCCGCGGGTGGCGCACCGCGGGAGTTACGTCGCGCTGGCCGTCGCGGACACCGTGGAGGCGGCGCGGGCCACGGCCGAGGCCGTGCACGTGGAGTACGCGCCGGAGCCGCACGACGTCCGGTTCCACTCCGCCCATCCCGGCCTGTACGCCCCGGAGTACGTCAACGGCGGCTACCCCGCCGACCGGGAGCGCGGCGACTTCGACGCCGCGTACGCGGACGCGGCGGTGCGGATCGACACCGTCTACCGCGTCCCCCCTCTGCACAACCATCCGATCGAGCCACACGCCGCGACCGCGGTGTGGGCGGGCGGACGGCTGCGCGTGTACGACTCCAGTCAGGGTGCCGCCCTGGTCCGCGACACCCTGGCCGGGCTGTTCGGCCTGGATCCGGAGCGGATCACGGTCGTCTCCGAGCACGTCGGCGGCGGGTTCGGCTGCAAGGGGACGCCGCGGCCGCACGTGGTGCTGGCGGTGATGGCGGCCCTGGCCACCGGCCGTCCCGTCAAACTGTCGCTGCCCCGGCCCCAGATGGCCGCCGTCGTGGGGCACCGTGCGGGCACCGAGCAGCGGCTCCGGATCGGCGCGGACACCGACGGGCGGATCGCCGCGCTCGCGCACGAGGTGGCCACCTACAGCTCCGCCGTACGGGAGTTCACCGAGCAGGCCGCGCTCCCCTCCCGGACGATGTACGCCAGCCCGAACAGCCGCACCACGCACCGGCTGGCCCGGCTGGACGTGCCGACACCGTCCTGGTTGCGGGCTCCCGGGGAGTGCCCGGGGATGTTCGCGCTGGAGTCGGCGATGGACGAACTGGCCGTCGCCTGCGGGGTCGACCCGGTGGAGCTGCGGCTGCGCAACGACACCCCGGTCGAGCCCGATTCGGGGCGGCGGTTCAGCAGCCGCGGACTGGCCGACTGCCTGCGGGAGGGGGCGCGCCGCTTCGGCTGGGCGGGCCGCGACCCGCGCCCCGGCAGCCGTGCCGAGGGCCGGCTGCTGATCGGCACCGGTGTGGCGGCCTCCTGCTATCCGACGGAGGTCAGCCCCTCGCACGCCGAGGCCCGCGCCTCGGCCGCGGGCGGCTTCGCGGTCCGGGTCAACGCCACCGACATCGGCACCGGGGCGCGCACGGTGCTGGCGCAGATCGCCGCCGACGCCCTGGAGGTCCCGGTGGACCTGGTGCGGATCGAGATCGGGTGCAGCGATCTGCCGAGGGCGCCGCTGGCCGGTGGCTCGGCCGGGACCGCGTCCTGGGGCTGGGCCGTACACAAGGCGTGCCGCTCGCTGGCGCGCGCCGTGGCCGAACAGGGCGGCCCGCTGCCGGAGTCGGGGCTGTCGGTACGGGTCGACACCGAGGACGAGGTGGCGGCCCTGCCGGAGGACGTCGCCCGGCGGGCGTTCGGCGCGCAGTTCGCCGAGGTGGCGGTGGACATGGACACCGGGGAGACCCGGGTGCGGCGGCTGCTCGGGGTCTTCGCGGTCGGCCGGGTCCTCAACCCCCTCACGGCCCGCTCCCAGTTGGTCGGCGGCATGACGATGGGCCTGTCGATGGCCCTGATGGAGCACAGCACCATGGACCCGGGCTTCGGCGACCACGCCGAACGCGACCTGGCGTCGTACCACGTGGCCGTGCACGCGGATGTGCCGGACGTCCAGGCGTACTGGGTGGCGGAGCAGGACACCCGGCTCAACCCGATGGGCTCCAAGGGCATCGGCGAGATCGGCGTCGTCGGCACGGCGGCCGCCGTCGCCAACGCCGTCCGGCACGCGACCGGCGTGCGCGTACGGGACCTGCCGGTCCGCCCGGAGTCGGTGCTGCCGGGTCTCGGGGAATGGCAGACGGCCGGCGGCTGAGCGGTTCTGACCAGGTATGGCCTCTCCCCCACCCGCCTCCGCCGCCGGCCCCGCGCCACCGGGGCTTCCGGAGCTGGCGCCGATGCTGGCGACCCTGGGCGCGCTGCCGACGGGCGCCGCCGACTGGGCGTACGAGGTCAAGTGGGACGGCGTGCGGACGCTGGTCTATCTGCCGGGCGACGGGACCGTACGGCTGGTCAGCCGCACCGGCCGGCAGATCACCGCGGGCTACCCCGAGCTCGCCGCCGTCGCCGCACCCGGGCTCACCGCCGTCCTGGACGGCGAGATCGTCGCCCTGGACGAGCGCGGCCGACCCGACTTCGGGCGGTTGCAGCAGCGGATGGGCCTCACCCGTCCGGCGCGGGTACGGGCCGTGGCGCGGGCCGTACCCGTCACCCTGATGCTCTTCGACGTCCTCCATCTGGCCGGGCGGTCCACGCTGGAGCTGCCGTACACCGAGCGGCGGCGGCTGCTGGAGGCGCTGGAGTTCCCCGCTCCGTACGTCGCCGTCCCCCCGTACTGGCCGCCGGGCCGCGGCGAGACCGCCCTGACCTGGACCCGGGAGCAGGGTCTTGAGGGCGTGGTCGCCAAGCGCGTGGCGTCGCGCTACGAACCCGGTCGGCGGTCCCGTAACTGGATCAAGACAAAGCACGTCCGTACGGTCGACATCCTCATCGGCGGCTGGGTGCCCAGGGACCCCGGGGCCGCCGCCGTCCGCTCGCTGCTGGTCGGGGTGGGCGGCCCGCGCGGCCTGGCTTACGCGGGGTCGGTGGGCACGGGCTTCTCCGAGCAGGAGAGCCGCCGCCTCGCCGGACTGCTGCGCCCGCTCCAGACGCCGGCGCCGCCGTTCGAGGACACGAGCGCCGTCGACCTGACCCTGCCGGTCCGCTGGGTGCGTCCCGTACTCGGCGGCGAGGTGGAGTTCCTCGAATGGACCCGCGGCGGCCGGCTGCGCGCGCCGGTGTGGCGGGGCCTGCGCGGACCCCTTGGCGTCTGAGGACACAACAGGACCCCGGTGCGCAAAGCGGTACGCGGGGGTTGCCAGAATGGGCCGCAGGCAGTAACGGAACGATGGCAGGAGCCGCGCATGCAGAGCCGTACCGCGTTGGTCGAGGATCTGATGGGGCGCTTCCCCCATGTGCCACGTGAAGCCGTGATCAAGGAGGACCTGCTGCGCGGCGGCATCGCCTTCGACGAGTCAGCGCTCAGCGACAGCGCCGACGAGGCGTCCGGCGAGGTCAAGCCGAAGTCGTACTTCATCTTCTCCTTCGACCACCGCACCCTGCCCGAGCTGGGCGCCGCGGCGCTGCGCCGCCCGCCGGAGGAGATCGTGCTCACCGGCGGCCCGTACGAGCTGCGCCGCACGGTGGTCTCGGTGCGCGTCAACCCCGCGTCGCCGTACCGGGTGATGCCGGGCGAGGACGGGTCGCTGGGGCTCTACCTCGACGGGACGCGGATCGCCGACGTGGGGCTGCCGCCGATGCCCGAGTACTACCGGCACAAGCTGGCCAGCGGCAAGTCGGTGATGGAGGTGGCACCGACCATCCAGTGGGGCTACCTGATCTATCTGACGGTGTTCCGGGTCTGCCAGTACTTCGGCGCCAAGGAGGAGTGCCAGTACTGCGACATCAACCACAACTGGCGCCAGCACAAGGCGGCAGGGCGCCCCTACACCGGGGTGAAGCCGGTGGAGGAGGTGCTGGAGGCGCTGGAGATCATCGACAAGTACGACACCGCCCGCGCCTCGACGGCCTACACCCTCACCGGCGGCTCCATCACCTCCAAGGTCGCGGGCCGGGACGAGGCCGACTTCTACGGGCACTACGCGCAGGCCATCGAGGAGCGCTTCCCGGGCCGGTGGATCGGCAAGGTCGTGGCGCAGGCGCTGCCCAAGGCCGACGTCCAGCGGTTCCACGACTACGGCGTACGGATCTACCACCCCAACTACGAGGTGTGGGACCGGCGGCTGTTCGAGCTGTACTGCCCGGGCAAGGAGCGCTATGTGGGCCGCGACGAGTGGCACCGGCGGATCCTGGACTCCGCCGAGGTCTTCGGCCCGCGCAACGTGATCCCGAACTTCGTCGCGGGCGTGGAGATGGCGGAGCCGTTCGGCTTCACCACGGTCGATGAGGCGATCGACTCCACCGCCGAGGGGCTGCGGTACTTCATGTCGCGGGGCATCACCCCGCGGTTCACCACCTGGTGCCCGGAGCCGACCACCCCGCTGGGGAAGGCCAATCCGCAGGGTGCGCCGCTGGAGTACCACATCCGGCTGCTGGAGGTGTACCGCGCGACGCTGGAGGAGTTCGGGCTGACCTCGCCGCCCGGTTACGGGCCGCCGGGACCGGGGCGCGCGGTGTTCTCGGTCAGCTCCTTCATGGACAGCCTGCCGCTGGAAGACGACCGCGCGACCGCTGACGTCGGCGCGTGACCCGCTGACACCGGCGCCTGACCCGCTGACGCCGGGCGCTCGTCAGGGCGGTCCGGGCCGGTGCCGGGCGGTGGCGGCATTGGGCGGCTCGCCGCGCCGCACCGAGCCCGGGGCGCGCGCGGCCGGGTGGTCGGCCCGGACCGAGGAGCTGAGCTGCCACGGCACGCTGGTGACCATCACGCCCGGGGTGAACAGCAGTCGGCTCTTGAGCCACAGCGCGGACTGGTTGTGCAGCAGGTTCTCCCACCACCGGCCGACCACGTACTCGGGGATGTAGACACTGATCACGTCGCGTGGGCTGGAGCGCCGGATGGAGCGCACGTACTCCACCACGGGCCGGGTGACCTCGCGGTAAGGGGAGTCGAGGACCTTCAGCGGTACGTCGACGTCCAGTTGCTCCCAGCGGTGCTCCAGTTCGGCCGCCTCCTCGCGTTCGACGGCGACGGTGAGGGCTTCGAGGTGGTCGGGGCGCAGCGCGCGGGCGTAGGCCAGGGCCCGCAGGGTGGGTTTGTGCACGGTGGAGACGAGGACGATCGCCAGGACCCGGGAGGGCGGGGCGAGTTCGTCGCGCGGGTCGGTGACCGCGAGTTCGGCGGCCGTGGCGTCGTAGTGGCGGCGGATGCCCCGCATCATCAGCCACAGCAGGACGGCGGCGAGCACCGCCAGCCAGGCGCCCTGGACGAACTTGGTGGCCAGCACGATCACCAGCACCAGGCCGGTGATGACGGCGCCGGTGGCGTTGACGACGCGCGCCACGTGGTACCTGCGGCGTACGGCGGAGGTCGACTCGGCGCGCAGCGCCCGGTTCCAGTGCCGGACCATGCCGGCCTGGGAGAGCGTGAAGGAGGTGAAGACGCCCAGGATGTAGAGGTGGATGAGGTCGGTGACGTTCGCCTTGTAGGCCCACAGCAGCGCGCCGACGACGACGGCCAGCGCCAGGATGCCGTTGGAGAAGGCGAGCCGGTCGCCCCGGTTGTGCAGCTGGCGCGGCAGATAGCGGTGTTCGGCGAGGATCGAGCCCAGGAGCGGGAACCCGTTGTAGGCGGTGTTCGCGGCCAGGATCAGCACCAGGGCGGTGGCGGCCTGGATGTAGTAGAAGCCGACGCTGCTGTCGCCGCCGAAGACGGCGGCGGCCAGCTGGGCGATGACGGTGCGCTGGGTGTGGTCATCGCAGTCGGCGAGGCCGACGAGGTGGCAGGGGTCGTCGACGATGTGCACCTTGGCGACCACGGCGAGCGTGGTGACCCCGCTGAACATCGTGATCGCGATCAGGCCCATCGCCGCCATCGTGGTCGCCGCGTTCTTCGACTTGGGCTTGCGGAAGGCCGGTACGCCGTTGGAGATGGCCTCCACCCCGGTCAGCGCCGTACAGCCGCTGGAGAAGGCGCGCAGGACCAGCATCGTCAGCGCCAGTCCGGCCAGGTCCTCGTCGCCGGGCTCGGGTTCGATCCCGTACGCGGCGCTCTCGGCGACCGGCGCGTCGCCCACGAGATAGCGGAACAGCCCCGTGCCGACCATGATCAGCACGCCGCCGATGAACAGATAGGTCGGGGCGGCGAACGCCCGGCCCGACTCCCTGATGCCGCGCAGGTTCGCCGCGGTCAGCAGGGCCACGAAGCCCAATGCCATGGGGACCCGGTAGGTGTCCAGGTCGGGCACCGCCGAGATGATGTTGTCCACCCCTGAGGCGACCGAGACCGCCACCGTCATCACGTAGTCGACCAGCAGGGAGGCGGCGACGACGAGCCCGGCGGCGGGCCCCAGGTTGCTGGAGGCCACCTCGTAGGAGCCGCCGCCGCTGGGATAGGCGTGCACCACCTGGCGGTAGGAGAGCACCACGACGGTCATCAGGAAGACCACGGCGGCGGCGATCCACGGGGTGAAGTGCAGATACGCCAGTCCGCCGAGGGTCAGGACGAGCAGGATCTCCTGGGTGGCGTACGCCACGGAGGACAGCGGGTCCGACGCGAAGATCGGCAGGGCGAGACGCTTGGGCAGCAGCGTCTCGTGCAGTTCCTCGCTGCGCTTGGCGCGGCCGATCACCAGACGCTTGAGCAGCTCGGTCACGTGGATCACGGTGCGAGCGTCTCAGGGCCGCCGCCGTTTCCTCGCCGTTCACCAGCCGCGCCCGGGGCTGTACGTACGAATGGCAGACGGGCGTACCGGCATTCGGGCGTACGCGGCGGTGGCCCGAGACCTATCTGTGCCGTCGTCCCTGGGTCAGCGGGCGGTCGCCGTCACCCGTACCGTGGCACCCGGACGGGCCGCCGGGAGCAGGACCTTCGCCTCCCCCGGCCCCGTGGCCACCACCGCCGCGCCGCCGCCGGTCACCGACACCCGCGCCCCGCCGGGGAAGGCGGCGGCGGGCAGGCTGAGGAGGGTCCAGGCGCGCCGCGTGGTGCGGTCGGCGGTCAGGGTGAGGGTGTAGGTCCGGGTGACCGGGTCGTAGGACTCGGCCTCCGGGGTGCCCGCCACCGCCCGCGCGTAGGGGGCGAAGGCGGGCTCCTTGCCGGGGGCGGGGCTGCCGTCCCGGTCGTGGACGCAGTAGCCGCCGCCGTCCTGGGCACGGCAGCCGTACCACATGGCCCAGCCCGAGGCGAAGCCGTCCATGGAGGCCACCTGACGTCGAATCAGCTCGGCGTTTCCGGGGCTGGTGGCCTTCGGCGGGCCCCATTCGCCGACGAGCACGGGAAGCCGGTGGGCGGCCGGATAGCCGCCGATGGAGGCCTCGTAGTTCTCGATGAAGCGGCCCGAGGGGTCCCAGTCGGCGCCCGATTCGACGGCGGTGTCGTAGTAGTGCGGGGCGTAGCCGAGTCGGTCCGCGCCGCGCCGCGGGTCGTCGAAGCCGGGCAGGCGGGTGGGGACGCCCTGGCCGACCAGGACGGTGGGTTCGAGGAAGAGCCACGCGTCGGGGTCGGCGGAGCGGACGGCGCCGATCAGCCTCCGGTACATGGCCGCGAGTCGGCCGCGTTCGAGCGCGGCGGCGGCGTCGGCCTGGTCCTCGGGGTCGGCCGGGTCTCCCGGGACGGGCCCGAAGGGCTCGTTGAACAGGTCGTAGCCCAGCAGGGAGCGGTGTCCGCGGAGGGTGGCGGCGACCTCGGCGTAGGCGGCGGTCTGGGCGGCGCGCAGGTCGGCGTCGTCGTACAGGTGCGTGAAGGCGGCCTGTACGGCGGGCTGGAAGTAGTCCGCGAACCAGTCGTCGGGGTTCGGTTCGAAGGGCAGCCCATCGGTGCGGGTGGCCCATGCGGGGATCCCGTTGTGCCCGAACGCCGGACCGTAGACGTCCTGGTGCCAGTCGACCAGGACCAGCACCCGGTGGCGGTCCGCCCAGCCCAGGACCCGGTCGAGATAGCGCAGATAGCCGGTGTCGTAGCGGCCGCGGCGCGGTTCGACCTTCTCCCACTGGATATTGAGCCGCATCAGCCCGAAGCCGTCGCGGGGCAGCCGGGCGACGCGCTCTTCGGTCACGGTGTCGGTCTTGCCGAGGTTGAGTCCACGGAGCCGTAGTACACGGCCGTGCCGGTCGGTGAGATACGTGACGCCGTCGGGTGCGGTGACGGTGCCGGACGGGAGGGGCCAGTCCACCCGCTCGGGCGGCGCGGCCGCTGCCGCCGGGGCCACCGTGGTCGGCGCGGTCACCGTCGCGGCCGGATCCGGCGCCGGTGCGGATGCGGCGGCGGATCCGCTGGTGGGGGCGATGGCGGGGGCGGCGCAGAGCAGGGCCGTGCCGAGGGCGAGTGTCGTGGCGGCGCGGAGCGGACGCATGGCGGCCTCCCGTTGGCGGTCGGATCGGTGCCCGGCAGCAGCCGATCCTGGCCTCCGTCAGTCGTGCGGACAAGGGGCGGGCACCAAGTTTCCTGACACGTTGTCATCTTTCCTGCGCGCCGACAGGGCGGAGTGCGGCGAGTCAGGGCAGGCCGGGCCGCGGCTTGGCGGGGCAGCGGCCTGGCGCGTCAGCCGCATGGGGGCACCGGCCTGACAGGTCAGGCGCCTGGCGGGTCAGGCGCCGAACCAGCCCGCGACGTCGAGGCGGAAGTAGCCGCCGGGCGCCAGGGTGCGCAGGTCCGCTTCCAGCGCGCGGACGCGCTCCGCGCCCAGCGCCGCGACCCATTCGACCCGCAGCTCTTCGAAGATCGCGGCGGACTTGCGCAGGGCGTCGACCCCGTGCGGCGTGAGCCGGACGATCTTGCGCCGCGCGTCCGTCAGGTCGATCGCCCGCTCGGCGTAGCCGAGCGCCACCAGGCGGTCGACCGTCTTGCCCGCGGCCTGCTTGGAGACGTCGAGCCGCCGCCCCAGTTCACTGGCGGTGGCACCGTCGGGCCCGATGGCCTGCATCGCGAAGCCGAAGGCCGGGCGGACGTCCGGATGCCCCTGGCGCGACAGCTCGGCGTGCAGCCGGTCGATGATCGTGCGGAATCCCGCGAACAGCAGCAGCGGGAGCTCGAACCCGGCTCCATCCCGGGCCTCTCGCGTTGATCCTGACCTCGCTTCAGAGGTGGGTTCAGTCATTGCACATCTCGACAACCTGGTTTACGATTTCGACAACCACATTGTCCATCTTAGTGCTTGTGCCGTACCCGCCGCACCTCACGGCGTGTCACGGCCCGTGGAAGGATGCCCCATGCCGTCGCACGCCTTCACCGACCACACCCCGGACTCGGCGCCCGCCGCCTCACGCAGGCTGATGGAGGCCACGGCCCAGCGACTGGGCTATCTCCCGGCGCCCGTCGGCCGCCTGGCCGCCTCGCCGCATCTGCTGGACGGATTCCTCAAGCTCAGCGGGCTGTTCGAGGCGACGACCCTCAGCCCGGTGGAGCGTGAGGTCGTCATCCTCACCATCGCCACCCGCAACGCCTGCCATGTCTGTGTGGCGATGCACACCGCGAAGCTCCAGGCGATGGACGCCCATCCTGACCTGGTCGCGGCGCTGCGTGCGCGAGAGCCGCTGGACGACGCGCGCCTGGAGGCGATACGGGTCTTCGCCCTCGATGTGCTGGCGACCGCGGGCGCGGTGCCGGACGCCGCCCTGGAGGCGTTCCTGGCACATGGCTACACCGTGCAGAACGCCCTGGAAGTGGTCCTGGGCATCGGCACCTACACGATGTCGACGCTGGCGAACCGGCTGACCGGCGCACCATTGGACGAGCAGCTGCGGCCCTTCGCGTGGGAGGAGGAGGGGCAGGAGGTGGTGGTCTGACGCCGGTGCGAACCCCGCCGGAGCCGACCCGTTCGCCGGGGTCCGTCCCGGGCGCTATGCGTTCCGTACGAGCCGGTCGGCGGAGCGTGCGGCGCGGAACAGCAGCCCGGCGGTGAGCGCGATGAGGACGGCCGCGACGCGTACGGCCGTGCCCGCGCCGGGCCCGTGCGACAGCGCACCGTCGAGGACGAAGGCCAGCGACCCCGCCGCCGTCAACGGCCCGGCCACGTACCAGAAGGCGTACAGCAGCGGACCGGGGTCACCGACAGGGGTGGTGACGCCGGTGAACAGCAGATCCGTGCGCGACGGCCCGCGGCATGCCCCGTACACCGCGGCGGCCGCGAGCGGCGGCGCGCACAGCGGCATCAGCAGCAGTGGCCACAGCGTGCCGGCCATCGCATAAGGTGCCGCGACCAGCGCCGCCAGCAGCGCGCCGACCGTCGCGGGTACGACGGCGTGCTGGAGCATCAGGTGGCGCAACCGCACCGGCGACCAGGCCGAGCGGCGTACGTCGTCGGTCTCCAGACGAGCGGTCTCGGCGAGCGCGGCCACGCCCATGTAACCGAGGAGCAGCGCCACCGCCAGCAGGAAGAGCCGCGCCCTGCCGCCTAGCGCGTCCGCGGCACCAGCCGTGGCGGAAGCGCAGATCAGCCAGGCGAGCGCCTTGCCCAGCAGGCCCGGGGCGCGCAGCAGGGCCAGCGCGTCGCGCCAGACTATCGCCGCCCGGCGGCGCGGCGGCCGCAGCCGGAGCCCCCGGAGCGCCGTGCCGCCGCCGGTGGCCCGCACGACCGCCAGCTTGGCGACGCGCGGGTCCATGGTCCACAGGCCCGCCGTGACCGCCGAGACGGTCGCGGCCCGGCGGCGCAGTTCGGCGTTGGGCAGTCGCGCGGCGTCACGGTGCGCCTGCGCGAGGGCGGCGGCGGTGGCGGCGAGCAGCAGGGCCGGCGCGGTCCACCACGCGGGGGCGGCGCCGCCGCAAGCATGCACCACGGGCTGGGCCGCCCAGCCCCACGGCCCGGACCACAGCTCACACCACTCCAGTACGGCGCTCCGGTGCCCCCGGGCGGCCAGCACCGTCTGCGTCACGAGCAGCATGAGCAGGACGACGGCGCCGGGTGTGTACCGCCGTACGCGACCAGCCCAGCCGGGCCGGCGCTCCACGGCCATGGCGAGCGCGACGGTCAGCGCGGGCAGGCATACGGCGGCGGGGAGGAGGGCGAGCAGCGCCGCACCGAGCGCGGCGACGCCGGTGATGTGCAGAAACGTGGCGGCGACGCACGCCAGGAACAGGGCGGGGAGCACGGCGAGACCGACCGAGAGCCACAGCCACGGCCGCAGCACGGCCGCCCGGCGGACCGGTTGGGCCAGCAGCCAGCCGACGGTCGGGCCGGGGACGACGACCGGGCCGCGCCACAGCGCGTCACGGGCGGCGAGCAGTGCGGTGGCGACCGTGACCAGGGCGAAGGCGGCGGGCAGCGCATGCTGGACGGCCTCGCCCGCCTCGCTGTAGTCGGCGCCGAGGTGTACCTGCCGCACGAAGTGGAAGGCGTAGCCGCTGCCGTAGCCGACGGCGATGAGCAGGACACCGTAGACGGCGACGGCGAGATCGCGGCCCTTCTGCCGACGGTGCTCCCGTCGCTTGACCCGCAGCCAGCGCAGGGCCTCCCGCGTGCGGTCGTCGTCGGCCTCGGACCAGACGGCGTCACCGGGTTCGGGCGCGGCCGTGTCGCCGATGTCGGGCGCGGCCGCGTCGTCGGGGTCGCGTACGGCGGCGGCGGCGCGCGCGGACAGCGCGCCGTTGTCCGCCCCGGGCGGGGCCGGTCCGTCCTCCGGGCCTTGCCAGGCCCGCTGCGCGGCGGTCCTCGCCTGGTCGGTCATGCGCGCACCCCCAGGCGGGCCAGTACCTGCGCAGGGGTGCCCTCGGCGATCACCCGGCCGTCTTCCAGGGCCACCACGCGGTCGGCGACCGCTTCGGCGAGTTCCGCCTGGTGGGTGGCGAGGAGTACCGCGACGCCGTCCTCCTTCTCCGCCACGAGCAGCTCCGCCAGGCGAGTGCGGGCTCCGGGGTCGAGGCGCTGCTCCGGTTCGTCGAGGATGAGCAGATCCCGGGGCCGGACCAGCGCGGCGGCCAGCATCAGGGACTGCATCTGTCCGGACGACAGCGATCCGGGCAGGGCCGCGGCGTGGTCGGACAGGCGGCGGTCGGCCAGCACGTGGTCGATCCAGGCGTCCGCGTCGGCCACCGCGTGCGCGACGGCGACCAGTTCCAGATGTTCGCGAACCGTGAGGTCCGGATAGCAGGCGACCATGTCCCCGACGACGGCGACGCGGGCCCGGACCTCCGGATCGTCCTCGCGGACCGGGCGGCCCGCGAACCGCGCCTGGCCGGTGGTGGGCACGTCACGGCCCGCGGCGATGCGCAACAGGGTCGACTTTCCGGAGCCGTTGTGGCCGAACAGCGCCGTGCAGGTGCCGGCGGCCACGTCGAGATCCAGCGGATGCAGCGCCTGCCGTTCGCCGTACGTGCGGCTCACCCCGCTCAGCCGCAGCAGCGCTCCCCCCGTGTCCCCACCCATATCCGCTCGGCCCCCCTGTGATCGATTCCGGTCCCGCCCCGACCCTAACCGCAATGACCTCAATGGCCGCGATGACCGCGATGACCTCAATGAGCGCGGCAACCGTGGTGGCCCGCCATGCGACTTACAGAGTATCCTCTGCAAATTCCTCTTTGCAGAGGATACTCTGCACTCTACGATGCCGGCATGACCCAGAAATCCAGCCCAACGCCCGGACCGGAGCAGCCCGTTCGGCATCTCGACGCCCGCAGTCTGCGCGGGCTCGCACATCCGCTGCGGATGCGCATCCTCGACCTGCTCACCCTCGACGGCCCGGCCACCTCCGCCCGGCTCGCCGCGCGCCTCGGCGAGAACACCGGCACCGTCAGCTGGCACCTGCGGCACCTCGCCGAACACGGCTTCATCGAGGAGGAGAGCGGGCGCGGCACCAGGCGCGAACGCTGGTGGCGGCGGGTGGAGGCGACCAATGTGCTCAACACGGCGGAATTCCAGGACGACCCCGACAGCCGGGGCGCGCTGTCGGTCTACACCCATGAGCTGGCCCAGCAGCAGTTCGACCGGGTCGTGCGCTACTTCGCCGAGGACTGGGACGCCGAGTGGCGCAACGCGGGCAGCGTCTCCCACTGGTCCGGCCTGCGGATGACGCCGGAGCAACTGGCCGCGCTGAACGCGGAGCTGATGGACGTGATCGCACGCCACACCCCGCCCCCGGACGCCGAGCCCGACCCGGACGCCCTCCCCGTCGTCGTACAGCTCCAGTCGTTCCCGCGGAAGGCGTCCGCCCCGGATCGGAGTCCGGCGTGAAGACCCGCGGCGACGGCGGGCTGCTGCGCCGGCACCGCGACTTCCGGCTGCTGTGGTGCGGTGAGACCGCCGGGAAGTTCGGTGCCGCGGTGTCCGGGGTGGCGATGCCGATGGCCGCCGTCTCCGCCCTGGACGCCGGCACCTTCGAGGTCGGCCTGCTCAGCGCCGCCGGCTGGCTGCCCTGGCTGGCCATCGGCCTGCCGGCGGGCGCCTGGGTGGACCGGACGCGGCGCAGGCCGGTCATGCTGACGGCGGCCGCCGTCTCGTGCGCGCTGTTCGCGTGTGTGCCGGTGGCCGCCTGGTGCGGCGTGCTGTCCATCGGTCTGCTGCTGGCCGTCGCCCTGCTGGCGGGGGCGGCCTCGGTGTTCTTCCAGACCGCCTACAGCGCCTATCTGCCCGGCCTCCTCGACCCCGCGGACCAGGCCGAAGGGAACGCGAAGCTGCACGGCAGCGCGTCCGCCGCGCAGATCGCCGGGCTGGGGTCGGGCGGCGTCGTCGCGCAGCTGGCGGGCGCGGTCAACGCGATGTCCGCCAACGCGGCCACGTTCCTGGTGTCGTTGGCATGCCTGGCGCGCATCCGGCACCGCGAGCCGCGCGGCCCCCGCTCGACGCGACCGCGGCGAGCGCTGGCCGGCGAGGTACGGGAGGGGCTGCGGCTGGTCGCGCGGGACCCGTGGCTGCGTACGCTGACGCTGTTCGCGGCGGCCTCCAACTTCGCCTTGATGGGGTACCAGGCGATTCTGGTGGTCTTCCTGGTCCGCGAGGTCGGGCTGGCGCCCGCGACGGTCGGCGGGCTGGTGGCGGCGGCCGGGTCGGGCGGGGTGGCCGGGGCCTTCCTGGCCCGCCGGGTCGCCGCCCGGATCGGCACGGCCCGCGCGACCTTGGTGTGCGAGGCGGGGTTCGCCGTGTTCGCCCTGCTCATCCCGCTCACCACGCCGGGCGCCGGGGTTCTGCTGTACGTCTCCGGGGGCTTCTGCGTCGCCGCGGGCGTCGTCGCGGGCAACGTGCTGAAGGCCACCTTCCAGCAGAGCTACTGCCCACCGGAGCTGCTGGGCCGGCTCACCGCGACGTCGGCGTTCCTCAACTACGGAACGCTGCCCCTCGGGGCCCTGCTCGGCGGCGCGCTCGGCACGGCGCTCGGCGTCCGTACCACCATGTGGATCATGACGGCGGGAGTGCCGCTGGCGGGGCTCATCCTGCTGTGCTCCCCCCTCGCACGGGTGCGTGACCTGCCGGTGTCCCGGATGCGGCCGGCGCCGGAGGACTGCCCGTCCGACGCCTGTCAGCCCGCCTAGACCGGGTCACCGTACGACGGCCTCCGGTCACAGGTCGTTGTCGCGCTCGCCTTCCGCCTGGGACGGCGTGGTGCGGGGGACGTCCGGGTGCTTCTCGGTTCCGGGCAGCTTCCTGCCGGGCGCCTCGTTCTCGTCGTCCCGTTCTCCCTCGGCCTGGGAGGGGGTGTGCTCCCACGGAGACGGAGAGGGGGTCTGCTTCTGCATGGCTGCTCCTTCCGGACCCGCCCGGCGCCCGCCGCCCGGGGCCGTCGGCTCTCCGAGTACCCCGTACGGCCCGGTCCACCCCTGACCCCGGGCGTCCGGCACCGGGCCGGGCTGGGCCGGGCCGGGCCGGGCCGGGCACGCCATAGGCTGGCAGCACGATGAGACGCAGAACCACCGCCCCGCCCGCCCCCCTGCCGCAGCGCGACGGCATCGATCCGGTCCGGCTGCGGCTGCCCGCCGAAGGGGCCTGGGCGACGATCCGGGACCACCTGGTCGACCGGCTGCCCGCGCTCGGGCCCGGTCTGATCGACGCCCTGCTGGACGAGGGCGGGATCGTCGGGTCGGACGGGCCCGTCGCACCCGGTGCCCCGTTCGCACCCGGGGCCTTCCTGTGGTTCTACCGGCCGCTGCGCCCGGAGGTGCCGGTCCCCTTCGAGCTGGATGTGCTCCACCGCGACGAGAACCTGCTGGTGGTGGACAAGCCGCACTTCCTGTCCACCATGCCCCGCGGCCGGCATGTGACCGAGACCGCCCTGGTACGGCTGCGCCGGGATCTGGGCCTGCGCGAGCTGAGCCCCGCCCACCGGCTGGACCGGCTCACCGCGGGCGTCGTGATGTTCGTGATCCGGCCGGAGCACCGCAGCACCTACCAGTCGCTGTTCCAGGACCGCGCGGTGCGCAAGGAGTACGAGGCCGTCGCGCCGTACGCCCCCCGGCTGGCGCTGCCGCGGACGGTGCGCAGCCGGATCGTCAAGGAGCGCGGGGTGATGGCCGCGCGGGAGGTGGCGGGCCCGCCCAACAGCGAGAGCCGTATCGAGCTGGCCGAGCGCCGGGGCGGGCTGGGCCGCTACCGGCTGCGCCCGGTGACCGGGCGCACCCATCAGCTGCGGGTGCACATGAACGCCCTCGGTGTGCCGATCCTGGGCGACCCGGTCTACCCGGTCGTCGGCGACCCCGCCGCCGACGACTTCAGCGAACCGCTGCAACTGCTCGCCCGGGAGTTGGCGTTCACCGATCCGGTCACCGGGCACGAGCACCGGTTCACCAGTCGGCGCACCCTGCGGTCCTGGCCCGCCCCGGCACCGTCTAGTTGACCCGGCCGTACCAGACCTGACGGGTCCAGATCCTTTCCAGCCGGACCGACTTACCCGGCTTGGGTGAGTGCCAGATCTGATTCTTACCGGCGTAGATCCCGACGTGGTACACGCTGCCGCCGGAATGGAAGAACACCAGATCACCGGCTTTACGGGAACCGGCGGAAAGGTGCCGGGTCTTGTTGTACTGGGCGGCCGCCGTACGCGGCAGCGTACGGCCCGCCTTCTTGTAGGAATAGAGCGTCAGCCCGGAGCAGTCGAACCGGTTGGGGCCGGCCGCTCCATATACGTAAGGTGCGCCCTTCTTCGATGCGGCGACCTTCAGCGCCTTGGATGCCAAGGTCGCCGCCTGTGCGTCGGAGCTCATACCCGGGACCAGCAAGGACGCGGTGACGGTCGCCACGGTGAGCGCCGAGACCCGACCCGTCCTGGATATGAGCGCGGGTATACGGGGAAGCACGGGTTTGCGAGAAATCGCGGACATGCCGAAGCCCTTCGTCATCCGCCTGCGAAAGATGACCTGTCGGGTTCGGGCCGGCGAAGTTGCCCGGCCACATAAGTGGCTTCACCCCAAGGACCACCGCGTTCGTGGTCCGCCGTGCTTGGGTCTCCCGCTCCTGCCGCTGTGCGTATCTGTCCGGCCATCCGGTGCGGCGGCAGGACTCGGCGTCCGCCCGGACGGTCCCGCCTCGGTGACGGGATCTTGTACCGGGAGGAGATCCTGCACCATCAACCGTCGGATTTCAGAGCCGAGATGGCTTTCTGTGAACTTCTTCACGTCGGCCGCATTACGGAATTCCGAGGCCACGGGAGACTCCGCACTCCTTCACCAAGGGGTACGAACTTGCCTTCGTGCAGCGGGAGTTGTTATCTCACGAAGGAATGGAATCCGCCTGGTGGAGCAATCGATTCCGGCATGTGCCTCAGGCCGGGGCCGGTCCGGGGTCAGGAGGCGGCGGAGCGCTTCCGGCCGTCCCGCAGGAAGCGGCGCAGCCGCTGGAGCGGCCAGGTGTTGATGATGTCGTCGGGGGTGAGCCAGCCCCGCTGCGCGGTGCCCACGCCGTAGCGCATGTACGCCAGATGAGGGGTGGCGTGGGCGTCGGAGTTCACCGCGAACTTCACGCCGTACCGCTTGGCGCGCAGGATCTCCTCGTCGCCCAGGTCGAGCCGTTCGGGATGGGCGTTGACCTCCAGCGCCGTGCCGGTTCTGGCGCACGCCTCGAACACCGCGTCGAAGTCGGCGTCGATGGCGGGGCGCTTGCCGATCCGCCGGGTGGTCGGGTGGCCGATGACCGCGACGTACGGGTTCTCGCAGGCCCGTATGAGCCGCCGGGTCTGCGCCTCCCGGCTCTGGTTGAAGTGCGAGTGCACCGAGGCCACGCACACGTCGAAGCCTTCGAGGAAGTCGCCGGGCCAGTCCACGTCCCCGTCGGGGCCGATGTTGAGCTCGGTGCCGTGCAGCACCCGCATCCGGCGGTGCTCGCGGTCCAGTTCCCGCACCCGCTCGCGCTGGGCGAGCATCTTCTCGTCGGTCATCCGCTGCATGACCAGGTCCGGGGCGTGGTCGGTGACGGCGTAGTACGCGTAGCCGCGGGCCGCCGCGGCGGCGACCATGTCCTCCAGCGGGGCGAGGCCGTCGGTGAGGTCGGTGTGCGTGTGCAGGTCGCCGCGGATGTCGTCCTCGGCGACCAGCTCGGGGAGTTCACCGCGCAGCCCGGCGGCCACCTCGCCGCGGTCCTCGCGCAGGGTCGGCGGGATCCAGGGCAGGCCGAGCCGGTCGTAGATCTCCTCCTCGGTCTGCGAGGTGATCTTCCTCCCGCTCTTGGCGTGGAACAGGCCGTACTCGGACAGCTTGAGCTTGTGGCGCACCGCCATCTCGCGGATTCTGATGTTGTGCGCCTTCGACCCCGTGAAGTACTGGAGGCCCGCGCCCCATGAGTCGGGGGGCAGCACCCGCAGATCCACCTGGAGCCCCTTGGTGGTGCGGATGGAGGTCTTCTTCTCCCCGTGCGCGATGACCTCGGCGGTGTACGGCAGACCGCTGAACGCGTCCATGAACGGCGCCGACCGGGCCGCGGCGACCAGGACGTCGACGTCCCCGATGGTCTCCTTCATCCGCCGCAGCGATCCGGCGTACGTACAGCCCTCGCACCCGGTGACCCGCGACAGCTCGGAGACGACCTGCTCGGCGACGTCCATCGCGGCGCTGAGCAGGATGCGGCCGCCCGCCTTCTGCATGAGGGCGATGCCGTGCAGGATGTTCTCCTCGGTCTTCGGGCCGAAGCCCTTGACGTCGCGCAGCCGCTCCTCGTGGAGGGCGTCGAGGAGCTCGTCCACGGAGGAGATGCGCAGCTCCTCGTAGAGCGCCATGGCCTTCTTGGGGCCGAGCATGGGGATGGTCATCAGCTCCCGGACCCCGGCCGGGATCGAGACCCTGACCTCCTCGATGGTGGCGACATGCCCGGTGCGCAGGTACTCCACGACCTTGTCGGCGATCGACTTCCCCACGTTCGGGATCTCGCGCAGGCCCTTGGCGTCGAGTTTCGAGACGTCGGCGTGGTAGCCGCCGATCGCGCGGGCGGCCTTCTCGTAGGCACGCGCCTTGAAGGCGTCGCCGCCCGTGATCGCGATGAGGTCGGCGTACTCCTGGAGCAGGGCCGCGACCTCGTCATTGGGCCGCACCATGTCTCCACAGGTGCCCCGATGGGCGCGGACGACACCTGGCCCGGGTGGTGCGCCGTACGGACACCCGGGCCGTTCGGGTCACCGTCGGTGCGCGGTCGGCGACGGCGGGGCCGCCGCCGACCCCAGGTGGTCGACCAGTGCCGCCGCGACCGGTGCCACGACCTCCGGCGCGATCATGTGGCCCATGTCCGGGACGGTCAGGAGGCGGGCGCCGCGGATCGCCTCGGCGATGAGGCGGCCGTGGCCGGGCTTGGCCGGTTCGTGGGTGCCTTCGACCACGAGGGTGGGTGCCTGCACCCGCTCCAGCGCGCCGACGGGTTCGACCTCGGTGTCGGCCATTCCGGCGAGGCGGTGGTTGACCGCCGCGCGGGGGTCGCGGGCGCGGTCGAAGAGCAGCTCCTCAAGGCGGCGCTGGGCGTCCTCGTCGAACGGCAGGGCGGTGCCGTTCATCACCCTGGCCACCTCGATCTGGAAGTCGATCGCCGCGGCGCGGGCGGCGGGCGGCGGGGCCGCCAGCGCCTTCCGGAAGAACTCGGTGAACTCCGGCCTCGGCTCCGGCAGGCTGCCAGGCTCCTGCGGCTCGCCCGTCAGGGCCCGGATCAGCACCTGCGACTCGCGGCCGCCGAGCGGCGAGGAGCCGATCACGGTGAGCGTGCGCACCCGCTCGGGGTGGTCCGCGGCGATCCACTGGGCGACCAGTCCGCCCGCGGAATGGCCGACGAGGTGGGCGCGGTCGATGCCGAGTGCGTCGAGCAGCCCCAGGGCGTCGTCCTTGATCGCGGCCCACGTGTACGGGTGGGCCGCGAAGTCGCGGGCCGTCGAGCGGCCGACGTCCCGGTGGTCGTAGCGGATGACCCGGTGTCCGGCGGCCGCCAGCCGCCCCACGAACTCGTCGGGCCACAGCAGGCCCTGGGTCATCGAGCCCATGATGAGCAGGACCGGGGGGTGGGCGGGGTCGCCGAACTGCTCGGTCCACAGTTCGATGTCGCCTACCTGGATCAGCTGTGCTTCAGCGGTCATATGTGGGTGTGCTCCTGTGTGGTGGCGCGTCGTGTCTCTTCCGCCGGGACCGTGGCGCCCCGACAAGCGAGAACTCTGCCGGGGCGCGGCACCGGTGCCATCCGTAGGACTACTGGTGCGGACTACGGGGGGCCTACGGGGGTCTACGGGGCGGATCACGAGGGCGGCCGGTGGGCTGCTGGGGGCAGGCCGGTGGGCTTACTGGGGCAGGTCGGTGGGCTTACGGGGCGGTCCGCTGCACGAGGCGGGCCAGCTCGGTGCGCGAGGTGATCCCGAGCTTCGGATAGACCTTGTACAGGTGGTACTCGACCGTGCGGGGGCTGAGGAAGAGCCGGGCGGCGACCTCCTTGTTGGACGCGCCGTCGGCGACCAGCCGGGCGATGCGCAGCTCTTGGGCGGTGAGGGCGGCCAGGGTGTCCGGCGCGGGCCGGTCGGCGGTCTCGCCCGCGGCCCGCAGTTCGCCCAGGGCGCGGCGTTCCCACGGCTCGGCGCCCATCCGCCGGAACGATTCAGCCGCCTGCCGCAGGTGCGGGCGGGCCTCGGCGGCCCGGCGGTCGCGGCGCAGTCGTTCGCCCAGGAGGAGCGCGGTACGGGCGCGGTCGTACCCGGCGCCGCTGTCGGCGGCGAGCAGGCCGAGCGCGTCCCGCAGCAGGGTCACGGCCGCGTCGTCGTCGGTGGCGGCGAGCGCCCGGCAGCGGGCGAGGAGCGCACGGGAGCGCGGTGACGCGGCGTGCGCGGACCAGCGGCCGAGGAAGTCGACGGCGTCGCGGGCGGCGGCCCGGTCGCCCGCGGCGACGGCGGCCTCCGTACGGTCCGCCACCGAGCCCCATACGACGACCGGGTGCCCGGCGCCGGGGCCCGCGGCGGTCAGCGCGGTGAACCGCTCATGGGCCTGCTGGAACCGGCCCATGCCCAGGTCCAGCACGCCGAGCGCGTAGGAGGCGACGCCGGCCCGCAGTCCGAGCCGGTGCGGGATCGCGATGGCCAGCGCCTGGTGGGCGTGGTCCCGGCACTCGTCCTCGCGGCCGCTGACGGCGGCGCAGACCGCGAGGTTGGCCAGGTGCGCGGCGGCGGAGTTGGTGGTTCCGGAAGCGCGGGCCAGGGCGAGCCCCTCGGTGGACAGCGCGGCACTGAGCGCGAACCGGCTGTTCATGCGCTCGGCGGTGGCGGCGTTCTCCAGGACGACGGGGAGGGTCCCGGTCATCCCCGACACCCGGGCCACGCCTCCGGCCCGGGCGCCGTAGTCCGCCGCGGCGTCGCCCTCACCCAGCAGGCTGGCCGCGTTGGCCGCCCACAGCAGGGTCGCCGCGTCGTCCTCGTCACTCCGGACGCCGGCGAGCGCCCGCCGCAGCAGCGGCACCCCGCGCCGGGCGTCGCCGCCCTGCAACGCACCGGCTCCGACCAGCACGTCCCGCAGGAACGCGGTCGCGTGGTCCCACGGCCCGCGCAGCACCTCTGCGCGGCGTCCGATCCGTACGGCGGCGTCGGTGTCGCCGACGTAGGCGGCGGCTTCGGCGGCGTCGGCGAGCAGCGAGACGGTCTGCCGGAGGTCCGCGGCCGGGGCGGTGGCCTGCCGGATCCGTGCCGCCGAGGCGGCGCCGGCGGGGTCCGCGCCGGCCGGATCCGCGTCGACCAGGTCGGCCGGGGCGGCGGCGATGTGCGCTTCCGCCGCGCGGAGATCGGCCCCCTGGCCGCCTCCTGCCAGGGCTTCCCCGGGCGCGGCGGCATGGGCGACGGCGTCGGCGCGGTCGACGGGATCGGCGCGGTCCGGATCCGCGCCGGTGCCGGTGCCATCTGCCGCGGAGTCCCGGGCCGCGGCGACTCCGGATGCCGTGCCACCGAGGCCGATGCGCCCACGACCCGCCGCAGGACGCCCGGCCGCGACCGGACGGGCGGCCGCGTCACCGGGCTCGGCGCCGAGGGCCGGTGCCGAGCCGTCCGCGCCCACGGTCGCCGGGGCAGGCACCGCGCCGGGCCCACCTCCCCCACCGTTCAGCTCCGCCGGGTACGCCGCCGCCTCGCCCGGCGCCGGAAGACCCGTCACTTCGCCGTCGCCACCCGGCGAACCAGCGGCCATCAGGCCACCGAGCGCGCCGTCGGGCGGCGACCCCGCGGGCGCCCCGCCGTCCGCCGCCGCCCCGTCCGCCGCCGCGCCGTCCGCCGCCGCCAGGAAGATCCGCAGGGCCTCGGCGGCGTCGCCCGCGTTCAGTTCGAAGCGACCGCGCAGCTGGGCGAGTTCGATGCATACAGCGGGGTCCTGGGTGGCTTCCGCGGCTGCCGCGACGGCGGTCTGGGCCTGGCCCGGGCGGCCGCCGAGCCAGGCGGTGACGGCCGCGTCCGTCAGGCGGCGGGCGCGGGTTCGAGGGTCCGGGGTCAGCCGTGCGGCCCGGGTGAGGGCGTCCGCCGCGTCCGCGTACCCGCCCCGGGTGCGGGCGCGATCCGCCGCCGCTGCCAGGTCCGCCGCGATGTCCTCGTCCGGGCCGAGGGCGGCGGCGGCCCGGTGCCGGGCGCGCCGGTCGGCGTCGCCCCTCTCGTCCAGCACGGCGGCCAGCGCCGTGTGGGCGGCCCGGCGGTCCGCGGGACTCGCGGCGGCGTGCACGGCGGAGCGGACGAGCGGATGCCGGAACCCGATGGCGTCGGGGGTCACCTCCACCAACCCGGCCGCCTCCGCCGCGTGTACGGCCTCGGGCGGTGCGCCGAGCCGGGACGCCGCCCCGAGTACCACACCCGGGTCGCCCGGCCCGTCCAGCGCGGCGACCAGCAGCGTCCGCCTGGTGTCGTCCGGCAGCCGGGCGATCTGCTCGCCGTAGACCGCGTTGACGCCGTCACCCAGCGGCAGCGGATCCGGCAGCGGCTCCCGGCCCGTCAGCTGCCCGGCCGTCAGGAGTTCGGCGGTCTCCAGCATGGCGAGCGGGTTGCCTCCGGTGGCGGCCGCGAGCCGGTCGGCGACCTGCGGCGCCGGTTCCACCGCGGTCCATGCCGCGAGGGCCAGAGCCGCCTCCGCCGCGTCCAGTCCGGCGAGCCGCAGGCCGGGCAGGCCACGCAGCGCGTGACGGGCGTCCGCCGTGTCGCGGGTGGCGATCAGCAGCCCCACCGCGTCGGTGTCCAGGCGGCGCGCGGCGAACAGCAGGGCGTCGGCGGAGGCCCGGTCCACCCAGTGGAAGTCGTCGACGACGCACACCAGGCCGTGCGGTCGCGCGGCCTCGGCCAGCAGCGACAACACACCGGCCGACACGAGGAACCGGTCCTGCGCGGCCGCCGGGGCCGTCAGGCCGAGTGCGGCGCGCACCGCGTCGCGCTGGGCCGCGGGCAGGGCATCGCCGAGCGCGGCGACCGGGCGCAGGAGCTGGTGCAGCGCCGCGAACGCCAGTCCGGCCTCGGGTTCGGCCCCGGTGGCCCGCAGCACCCGGGCCGGGGCCGCGCCCGCCACGGCGTGCCGCAGCAGCGCGGACTTGCCCACGCCGGGCTCGCCGCGCACCGCGAGGACCCGGCCGGCCCCGGACCGTACCCCGGTGAGGAAGTCCTCCAACGCGGCGCGTTCGCGATGCCGACCGGCGAGTTCGTCCATCGGGTCCATCGGTATGTGCCTGCTCCCCGCGCTCCCGCCAGCTCCGGCCGGGAGGCCCCCAGGAGGCCCCGCGCCCCCGTCCGGGAGCCGACTGTACCGGTCTGTCGATCACGCCCCGGACGAGCGGGGCGGGGGGCACCCCTGCCCGGAGAAGGGCGCGACCCTGTCTGGAGAATTACGCGGCCCTGGCTGGGGAATCACGTCGACCGCGTCCGCATCCGGCCACACGTGGGGGCCGATCGCCCCCGGGCGCGCGCCTAGTGGCGGCCCCCGGCCGCGGGCTTGGGCGGGTACCGGACGTCGTCGATGTACTCCTGCGCACGCTCGCGCACCACCGGCGGCAGCTGCCCCTGGGCCAGGTCGGCGAGCGTGACGTGTTCCAGCACCTGACGCAGGCTCACCCGTACGGCCCGCCATACGTCCGGCAGCGCGGCGGCCGCCCCCGGGTAGCTGAGGCCGCCGAGACTCAGGTCGTGCACGTTGGCCAGGGAGCCGTCCACGGCGCGGATCACGTCGGCGAGGGTGATCTCGTCGGCGGGCCGCGCGAGGAAGTAGCCCCCCTCGGGCCCGCGGACGCTGTGCACCAGCCGGTGCTGGCGCAGTTCGCGCAGGATGGACAGCAGGAAGCGCAGCGGGATGTCCTGGACCGCCGACAGGTGCTCCGCCTTGGTCGGAGCCGCCCCGGTCCCTGCCAGCTCCGCCATGGCGCGCACCGCGTAGTCCACTCTCGCCGATATCCGCATGCCCAGTAATGTCTCACGCCGCCCGGTGACGGCACTCTCCCCGCGCGGCCGCGCCGGCATCCGCCACCCGCGTGATGCGAGCCACTCCCTCCTCAACTGCCCCTACGGCGAACGCCATCTCCATATAGTTCATCGGGTTAGTAGAGAATGCGCCCGCCGGAGGAAGAGGAACTGGAGGAAGCGGTGTCCTTGCGAGTTCACCAGGCCCAGCGGACCGTCGCCGTGGTCGGCGCGGGAGCCGCCGGCACCCTCGTCGCCCTGCATCTGTGCGAGGCCGCCGCGCGGCGGCGCGCCCGGCTCGAGGTCGTGCTGGTCGATCCGGCCCCGGAGGTCGGCGCGGGGACCGCGTACGCGACGCGGGACCCGCGGCACCGGCTCAACGTCCCGGCGGGCAACATGAGTTGCTACCCCGACGACGCCGGCCACTTCCTGCGCTGGCTCGTCCGCCACGACAACCCCCGCGCGACCGCCGCCGACTTCGTGCCCCGCGGGCGCTTCGGCGGCTATCTGGCGGACGCGCTCGCGGACGCGGCGGTACGGGCCCGGGGCGCGGCGGTGCTGCGGCACGTGCGGGCCCGGGTGACCGGCTGCTCGTGGGCCGGCGACCGGGCGGCGCTGCCGCTGTCCGACGGCTCCGTCCTGCGCGCCGACGCCGTCGTCCTGGCCACGGGCCCGCTGACCGGCGGCGGAGCCTGGGTCCCCGGCGGGCTGCGCCGCTCCCCCGGGTTCGTGCCCGACGCGTGGGCGCCCGGCGCGCTCGACGGGCCGCTCGCCTGCGACCGTGACGTCCTCCTGGTCGGGACCGGCCTGACCGCGGTGGACGTGGCGCTCTCCCTCGACCGGCCCGGCCGCACCGTGCACGCCGTCTCCCGCAGCGGCGTGCTCCCCCGGCCGCACGCGGTCACGCCGCTGCCCCCGGCGGCTCCTACGGAGCCGCTGGAGGGGCTGCCGCTGCGTCAACTGCGGCGCCGCGTGTACCGGCATGTCCGCCGTACGGTGCGCAGCCACGGCGACTGGCGGCCCGCGCTGGACGGGCTGCGCCCGCTGACCGCCCGGCTCTGGGGCACCCTGACAGCCGAGGAGCGGGACGAGTTCCTGGCCAGGGACCGGTCGCTGTGGAACACCCACAGGCACCGCATGGCGCCCGTGACCGCGGAGGCGGTGGCCCGGCTCAGGCGAGCGCGACGGCTGACCGTGTCCGCCGGCCGGATCGCCTCCGTGAGGCAGGCCGACTCCATCACGCAGGTCGACTCCGTGACACAGGTCGACTCCGTGGCGCCGACCGACGTCGTGGCACAGACCCACGCCGTCGCGCAGACCGAGCCCGTGGCGCAGGCCGACTCCGCGGCACAGGCCGACTCCGCCTCACCGGCCGTCTCCGCGACGGCCTCCCGCGACCGGGCCTCGGACCTGTGCGTGACGCTGGACGACGGCCGGGTGCTGCGGGTCGGCTGGGTGGTGGACTGCACGGGCCCCGAGACCCACCCAGCCCGGTCCGGCGACCCGCTGCACCGCGGGCTGCTGGAGGCCGGGCTCGCGGCCCCCGGCCCGCTCGGCATCGGCTACGCCACCGACGCCGACGGGCGGCTCCTCGGACCCGGCGGCGACGTACGGGCACCGCTGTGGACCCTCGGCGCGCACCGGCGCGGTGAGTTGTGGGAGAGCACCGCGATTCCCGAGATCCGGGTGCAGGCCGCGCGCGTCGCGGAGGTGCTCCTGGACCGGCTGGCCCCCGCGGCGCACGGCGCGGCCCACCGCAGGCCCGCCGATCCGATGGGTCTGCCGCTGAGTACGCACGCCGCCGCGGCGGCCGCGTACCGCACCGGCCTGGAGCGGGTGATGAAGGTCCGCGCGGGCGCCGAGCGCGCGTTCCGCCGCGCCGTCGAGTTGGACCCGGGCTTCGCCCTGGCGCACACCGCGCTGGCGGCGCTGGGCCACGAGGGTGGGGCCCCGGTGGACGTGCCGCGCGCCCTGGCCGACGCCCGGCGCGCCGTACGGGAACGCGGGGACGAGCGCGAGCACGCCCTGGTCGAGGTCGTCTCCCTGCGGATCGAGGGCCCGGCCGGGAGCGGCGACGCCGCTCTGCTGCGCCATCTCGCCGACCATCCGCGCGATGTGCTGGCCCTGGGCCTCGCCGTGCCCACCATCGCGTTCTCCGGCGTGACGGATCTGCGGGAGGAGGCGCACGAACTGGTCGAGCGCACCGCGGCCGCCCACGACGGCCACTGGTTCCACACCTCCTTGCTGGCCTTCGTCCGGCAGGAGCAGGGCGATTTCCCGGGCGCCCGCGCGCTGGCCCGGGACGCTCTGGCCCGTGAGCCCGCCTCCGGGCACGCCGTCCACGCACTGGCCCATGTCCACTACGAGTGCGGGGACCACGAGGAGGGGCGGCGCCTGCTCGACTCCTGGATCGGTGGGCACGGCCAGGGCGCCACACACCGCGCGCACTTCTCCTGGCACGCCGCGCTGCACGAACTGGCGCTGGACGACCCGCCCGCCGTACGCAAGCGCTGGTTCGCCCAGTTGTCGCCCTCGCGGGTGCACGGCATCCGGGCCCTGGTGGACTCGGCGTCGCTGCTGTGGCGGGCGCGGCTGGCGGGGCAGTGGTCCGGCCGGATGCCGACCGGTGACGTGCTGACCGCGGTCGCCCCCGAGACCCTTGAGCGGCCCGGGACCCCGTTCACCGCGCTGCACAGCGTGGTGGCGCTGGCCGCCGCGCGGGACCTGTGCGCGCTGCGGCGGCTGCGGGGGTACGCGGACCAGCACAGCGACCCGGTGCAGCGCGAGGTCATCGTGCCGCTGTGCGACGCGATGACGGCGGTGGCGGAGGAGCGCTGGGAGACGGCGGCGGAGGCCCTGAGCGCGGTCCGGCCGTCGCTGCGGCGCGTCGGCGGCAGCGCGGCGCAGCGCGAAGTCGTCGAGGAGACGCTGCTGTACGCGCTGGTGTCGGCCGGGCGATGTACCGAGGCGCACGGTCTGCTGCGGGAGCGGCTGGACCGCCGCTCCTCCCCACTGGACCACCGCCGCCTGCGAGCCCTGCCCGCCTGATCCCCCTGAGTCGGCGGGGAGGCCCGGGCCGCCACACAAGTCGACGCAGAGCCCCCGGGCCACGGCTCGAGACAGCACAGAGCCCCGGGCCGCCGCGCGAGACAGCACAGACGCCGGCCTGACCGAGCCCGCCGGCGCAGAGGGCCCGGCTCCCGGCCGACCGCCACGCGGACGAGTTCTCCGGCCCCCAGGCATGCCCGCACTCGCCCGAGGGGACATAACGTCGCATGACGGACCTCTCGCCCGACCTCCCGGACGGCATCACCACCTGCCTGTTCGACCTCGACGGCGTGCTGACCCGGACCGCCGTCGTGCACGCCGCGGCGTGGCAGGCGACGTTCGACGCGTTCCTGCGCCGCCGGGAGGGGGCGGGTTTCCGTCCGTTCGACCCGGTGGCCGACTACGACGAGTACGTGGACGGCAGACCCCGCGCCGACGGCGTCCGCACCTTCCTCGCCTCGCGCGGCATCCGGCTCCCCGAGGGCTCGGCCGACGACCCGCCGCAGAGCGACACCGTCCACGGCCTCGGCAACCACAAGAACGCGCTGCTGCTGCGGAAGATCCGCGAGCAGGGCGTCGAGGCGTACCCGGGCTCCGTGCGCTTCCTGAAGGCGGTCCGCGCGGCGCGGCTGCGTACGGCGGTGGTCTCCTCCAGCGCCAACTGCAAGGACGTGGTCGCCGCCGCGGGCCTGGAACCGTATCTGGAGGTCCGGGTGGACGGCGTGGTCGCCGCCGAGCGCGGGCTGCCGGGCAAACCGCACCCCGACACCTTCCTGGAGGCCGCCCGCATGCTGGGGGCGCGCCCGGCCCAGGCCGCCGTCTTCGAGGACGCGCTGGCCGGCATGGACGCCGGACGGTCCGGGCACTTCGGGTACGTGGTCGGGGTCGACCGGACCGGCCAGGCGCGGGCGCTGCGCGCGCACGGCGCCGACATCGTCGTGACGGACCTCGCCGACCTGCTGGAGGACATCCGTGATCACGCATGACGCGTACGCCGTCGAACCGTGGTGCGTGCGCGAGACCGAGCTGCATCTGGACGTGCTGCCGCAGAGCGAGTCGCTGTTCGCGCTGTCCAACGGCCATGTGGGCTGGCGCGGCAACCTCGACGAGGGCGAGCCGCACGGGCTGCCCGGCTCCTACCTCAACGGAGTGCACGAGCTGCGCCCGCTGCCGTACGCGGAGGCCGGCTACGGCTATCCCGAGTCCGGCCAGACCGTCATCGACGTCAGCAACGGCAAGCTGATCCGCCTGCTGGTGAACGACGAGCCGTTCGACCTGCGCTACGGGCAGCTCCTCAGCCACGAGCGGGTACTCGACCTGCGCGCCGGGGTGCTGCGGCGCACCTGCGAGTGGAGTTCCCCGGCGGGCTGCACCGTGCGGGTGCGCTCCACCCGGCTGGTCTCCTTCACCCAGCGCGCGGTGGCGGCCATCGCCTACGAGGTGGAGGCGGTGGATTCCACGGTGCAGTTGGTGGTGCAGTCCGAGCTGGTGGCCAACGAGCAGCTCCCGCCGGTGGGCGGCGACCCCCGGGTGGCGGCCGTCCTGGAGTCGCCGCTGGACCCGGAGGAGCACGCCGCCGAGGGCAGTCGGCTGCGGCTGGTGCACCGCACCCGGCGCAGCGGGCTGCGGGTCGGGGCGGCCGCCGACCACCTGGTGCAGGCGGCCGACCTGCGCAGCACGTCGAGTGAGAGCAGCGACGACCTGGCCCGGCTCACCGTCACCTGCGGGCTGCGGCCGGGTGAGTCGATGCGGCTGGAGAAGATGGTGGCGTACGGCTGGTCGGGGGTGCGGTCGGTACCCGCCGTCCGGGGCCAGGTGGACGCCGCGCTCGCCGGGGCGCGCAGCACCGGCTGGGACGGCCTGCTGGCGCAGCAGCGCGCGTACCTGGACGACTTCTGGAGCCGGGCGGACGTGGAGGTCGAGGGGGACGCGGAGATCCAGCAGGCGGTGCGGTTCGGGCTGTTCCATGTGCTCCAGGCGGGGGCCCGCAGTGAGCAGCGGGCCATTCCGGCGAAGGGGCTGACGGGTTCGGGGTACGACGGGCACTCCTTCTGGGACACCGAGACCTTCGTGCTGCCGCTGCTGACGTACACGGCGCCGGACTCGGTGGCCGAGGCGCTGCGCTGGCGCCAGTCGACGCTCCCCGCCGCGCGTGCGCGCGCCCGCCAACTGGGGCATCAGGGCGCCGCGTTCCCCTGGCGGACCATCGACGGGGCCGAGTGCTCGGGCTACTGGCCGGCCGGTACCGCCGCCTTCCACGTCAACGCCGACATCGCCGACGCCGTGGTGCGCTACATCGCGTGTACCTCGGACGCGGACTTCGAGCGGGACACCGGGGTGGAACTGCTGGTGGAGACGGCCCGGTTGTGGCGGTCGCTGGGCCATCACGACCACCACGGGCGGTTCCACATCGACGGGGTCACCGGGCCGGACGAGTACAGCGCGCTCGCGGACGACAACGCTTACACGAACCTGATGGCGCAGGCGAACCTGCGCGCGGCCGCGGACATCGCCGAACGGCATCCGGAGCAGGCCTCGGCGCTGGGCGTGGACGACGAGGAGGCGGCGGCGTGGCGGGACGCCGCCGAGGCGATGTCCATCCACATCGACCACAATCTGGGGGTGCACGCCCAGTCGGCGGCTTTCACCAGCCATCAGACGTGGGACTTCGCGGGCACCCGGCCGGACCAGTACCCGCTGATGATGAACTTCCCGTACGTGGACCTGTACCGCAGGCAGGTGGTGAAACAGGCCGACCTGGTGCTGGCGATGTATCTGCGCGGTGACGCCTTCACCGAGGAGGAGAAGGCCCGCAACTTCGCCTACTACGAGGCCCTGACGGTCCGCGACTCCTCGCTCTCGGCATGCTGCCAGGCCGTCATCGCCGCCGAGGTGGGCCATCTGCGGCTGGCCTACGACTACGTGGGCGAGACCGCGCTGATGGATCTGAAGGACCTGGAGAACAACACCCGGGACGGGCTGCACATCGCGTCGCTGGCCGGGACGTGGATCGCGCTGGTCGCGGGCTTCGGCGGGATGCGGAACCGGGGCGGCGTCCTGCACTTCGCCCCCAGACTGCCGGAGAAGCTCGCCCGGCTGGCCTTCACGGTGCAGGTGCTGCGGCGCCGCCTGCGGGTGGAGATCTGCGACTCGGACGCCACGTACAGCCTCCTGGCGGGCTCGCCGCTGGAGATCTGCCACTACGGCCAGCGGCTGACGGTCTCCGAGAAGAGCCCGCAGCGCCGTTCCGTACCGGAGTCGCCGTCGCTGCCCGAGCCCCAGCAGCCGCCGGGCCGCCGGCCGGCCCGCCGCCACTGACGTGCCTCGCCCGTGGCCGGAACCCACCCGAGCCCGGCGGCGTCCGTTGCTGGCAGAGGCCCGGCTACGGAAAGGCAGGCGATGGTGGCTGGAGTCAAGGTCGTGGGCGACGCGCTGGAGCTCCCCGGCGGGATACAGGTGCGCTTCATGCGGACGCTCCGCATCCCCGAGACGGGTACGTACCCGCTCCCGCCGGGGCTGGGCGCGTTTCCGCTGCGCCACGTGGCGGACTACCCGCACACCGTGCCCGAGGAGTGGCGGCGGCGCGGCGGGGTGATGCTGCCGGTGTATCAGCGGGAGGCCATGTGGCTGAACTTCTCGGCGGGGGTGCCGGCCGCGCTGAAGGTCGGCGTCGGCAAGGTGTGCGCGGTCTCCGGGAAGCCGTGGAGCCCCGCCCTGAGCCGGCGGCCGCAGAACTACGTCGCGGTGCCGCAGCAGCCCTGGCTGGACGGCATCAACTCCGGTGACGGCTTCATCCGCCAGTTCGTGGCGGTGCCGATGGGTCTGGGGGCCACGGTGGAGGGCCAGGTCACCGGCGAGGAGCGGTGGGGCGGGGTGCAGTTGGCGGTCCACGAGCTGACGGACACGGCTCGCGCGGCCTGGCAGCGGACGTTCCACCCCGCGCGGCCGGCCGACGGCGGCTACGGCGGACCGCCGCCACCCCCGCCCGGGGCGGCCCCGGCCGGCCCCGCGGCACCGGGCGGCTTCGGCTGCCCTCCCCCGTCGCCGGGCGCGGCGCCCGCGGCCCGGTCCATGGGGCTGGGGGCCGGCGGCCGGATGCGGCAGGAGGTCTACGCGGACCAGCGGCCGCTGTCGGACTACCAGGCTGAGGCCGGCGGGCGGGTCTTCGTCCACCTGGCGTCGGCCGCCCAGTGGCGGCAGATCACGGGCGAGGCGGCGCCGCCGACTCCGGTGACGCCGCAGGCGTACGCCCAGCAGGGGTTGCCGTGGTTCGACTACTACGACGCCGACGCGGCGGACCTGCCCGCTTCCGCGGAGCTTTCCGGGGTCAGGCCCACCGGCCACTGGCTCGCGGACGAACAGCCGGGGTGGACGCCGCCGACGCCGCCGCCGGCGGTCCAGCTCAAGGACGAACGGCCGGTCAGCGACGGAGAATGGTGAGCCCCGGGAAGCGGTGACCGGGCCGCCCGTGCCCGTCCGGAGCCCGTCGTACACTCGTGCTCCACACCCAGCCGCAGCCCCTGCCCCCGCATCCACCCCCGCCCACCGGAGCAGCCGTCATGCATCCGTACCCCGTCACCCGACTGGGCGGGCGCGCCTCCGGCGGTGTTCCGCCGCGGGCGGGTTGCCCGGTGGCACGGGCGGTGGTAGAGGCACCATGCCCGTGGCCCGTGGCCCGTGGCCCGTGGCCCGTGGCCCGTGGCCCGTGGCCCGTGGCCCGTGGCCCGTGGCCCGTGGCCCGTGGCCCGTGGCCCGTGGCCCGTGGCCCGTGGCCCGTGGCCCGTGGCCCGTGGCCCGTGGCCCGTGGCCCGTGGCCCGTGGCCCGTGGCCCGTGGCCCGTGGCCCGTGGCCCGTGGCCCGTGGCCCGTGGCCCGTGGCCCGTGGCCCGTGGCCCGTGGCCCGTGGCCCGTGGCCCGTGGCCCGTGGCCCGTGGCCCGTGGCCCGTGGCCCGTGGCCCGTGGCCCGTGGCCCGTGGCCTGCCGGGACGCGGGGCGCGCGTAAGTCCGGCGGTGGCGGCGGGCCTCCGGGCGGAACGGGAGCGCCGCCGTGGTCGCTGACCAGCCACTGCGCGTACCGGTAGGTCCCGACGCCGACCGCTGGCGCACCTTCCCTCACGACCGGATCCTCGTGGCGGCCGCCCGGACCGTGACGTCGACCGTCCGGCTGCTCGACGTCCTGCGCGACCTGCTGCGCGGGGACGACCGGGTCGGCACCGTCTTCGCCTACGACCCCTCCTCCGCCTTCAACGACGGTGTGTACGACCTGCTGCGCGCCGCGGGCTGCCGGATCATGCCCTGGGAGCAGCTCGCCGCCATCAGCCCCGATCTCGTGGTGTCCGCGAGCGAGAACATCACCGTTCCCGACGGGCAGTACCCCGTGCTCGTCCTGCCGCACGGGGTGGGGTTCCACAAGTCCGTACCCGACTCCCGCAGCCGCCGTGAGCGGCTCTCCGGCGTGGTCACCGACGCGCTTCTGGAGAGCGGCCGGGCCTGGATGACGGTCTCTCACCCCGACCAGGCCGACCAGTTGGCGCAAGCCCATCCCAAGGCCGCCGGGCGGACGCTGCTCGTCGGCGACCCCTGCCGCGACCAGCTGTTCGCGAGCCTCGACCGCCGCGACGGCTACCGGCGCGCGCTGGGTCTGGAGCCCGGCCGGCGCCTGCTGGTGCTCAGCTCCACCTGGCGCGAGACCTCGCTGCTCGGCCAGGACCCCGGGCTGCCCGGCCGGCTCCTGGCCGAACTTCCCGCGGACACCTGGCGCGTGGCCGCCATCGCGCACCCGAACGTGTGGTCCGCGCACGGCGCCTGGCAGCTGCGCACGCTCCAGGACGCCGCCGAGGCGGCGGGGCTGCTCATGGTCCCCCCGGTCAGGGACTGGCAGGCCGTGCTGATCGCGGCGGACGTCGTCATCGGCGACCACGGGTCGGTCACCCTGTACGGGGCGGCCATCGACCGCCCCTTGCTGCTGGGCGCGTTCGGCGCCGACGCGGTGCCGGGCACGCCGATGGCGGAGCTGGGGCGGACCGCGGACCGCCTGGACCGGCGCGGTGCGCTGCGCGACCAGGTCACCGAGGCGCTCGCGGGGCACCGGCCCGGCCGTCTCACACACATCGCCGACCGCGCGTTCGCATGCCCCGGAACGGCCCTCGCCGCCCTCCGTACGCACGTCTACGAGTTGCTGCGGCTGCCCGAACCGGCCGGGGCACCCCCCGTCCTGACGTATCCGCCGCCGCGGGTCCGCCTCACGCCGCCGACCGCCCTGGCGACGTACAGCGGCGCGGCCGAGGCGGGCGGGCGCGTGGTGGTCGACGTCGAACGGTTTCCGGCCGCCGTCGAGAACCGGCGGCCGGAGACGCCCGAGCGGTTCCGGCACCTGTCGTGTGCCGCGACCACCTCGGACCGAGGGCTGAGGGACAGCGCTTCGGTGCTGACCGCCGCCGCACCGGCGGGGACGGCGGTGACCGCGATCCGCTGGATCAAGGACACTCTGGAGGCGCATCCGGGAAGCCGGGTGGCGGCGGTCCCGTTCGCGGGCGGCTGCCTCGTCGGGCTGCGGGACGGGCGGGTGGTGGAGACGACGGCCACCGGCGGGCTGACCGATCCGTCGCTGCACGCGGCCGTCGTCTACACGCTGCTGCGGGCGGGGCTGCCGCAGGGCGGACCGGTGACGCTGCGCGTCGGCCAGCGCGAGGAGGACGTGGAGCTACGGGTCAGGCCGCACCCGCGCTGACCGAACCGGCGGGTACGGCCACACCATGTCCGGCGGACACGGTCCTGGACGCGACGTGCGGCGCGGCGTGCGGCACGCCGCACGGGTGCGCCACGTGGTCCGCGCCGCCCACCCCGGGCCGGGGTGGCCGCGCCCTGACCCGCCGAGCCACCGGGCCACGACCCTCCCGTCCCCCCCCTGCCGCCGGGGCTGACGGGCGGTCATCGCGGTCATCCCCCGTCCGGCTCCGCCAGCGCCTCGCGTACCCGCGCGGCCCTGGGGCTGCCGCCCGCCTGGTAGATCTCCAGGGCCCGGGACCAGTGGTCGCGCGCGGCGGCCCGGTCGCCCTCCCGCGCACACAGCCGCGCCAGGCTCTCGCGCGCCAGCGCCTCGTGGTGCGTGGAGCGCTCCTGCCGCAGCATGTCGATCGCCTCGCTCAGCGCGATCGCCGCCAGGTCGGTCTGCCCCAGGGTCACGTGCACGTCGCCGACCGCGTGCAGGGCGCGCCCGGCCATCCGCACGTCGCCGACGCCGCGCAGGCCGCGGATCGCCTCGCGCAGCGTCGTCAGGGCCGTGGCGTGGTCACCGGTGGCGTCCTGCGCGCAGCCGAGGAAGTACCGGGCGATGGCGGCTCCTCGCGGTTCGTCCGCGCTCTCGTTGAGCTCCAGGGAGCGCTCGTAGGCGGCGATGGCCCGGGGGCGGTCGACACGGTCCCAGTAACGGCCGAGGAATTCCTGTACGGAGGCGCGCAGGACCAGGTGCGCGCTGCGGTCGGCCAGTTCCTGGGCGGCCTCCAGTTCCCCACGCGCCGCGTCGTACTCGCCCTGGTCCATCAGGGGGCGGGAGAGCAGGCTGCGCAGCCGGGCCTCGGCCGCCACGGCGCCGTCCCGGGCCGCTGCGGCGGCGCCGATCCCGGCGGCCTCCGCCCAGTCGCCCAGGATCCGGTGATGGAGGAACAGGACGATGAGGGCCTCGGCCAGCTGCCAGATCTGCCGGTCCAGCCCCGACTCGCCCCGTGGCCGCTGCGCTGGCCCCCGCTCGCCCCGCGCCTGCCCGTCCGCCGCCCTCAGCACCGCCATGGCATTGGCGCGCTCCGTCGCCAGCCAGTCCAGTGCCGCGTCCTTGCCGGCCGCGCCGAACGGGTCGTCGCGGCCCTGGAGGAGCGCGTCGACGTCGGTGATGCGCAGCCGGTCCGCCCTGACGGCCCGGTCCGCGGCGGCCGTCCGGAGCACGTAGTGGGTCAGCACCCGGCGCAGCACGTCCCGGTCCGGCTCGCCCGCCGCCGCGGCCTGTTCGCGGGCGTGCAGCCGGACCAGGTCGTGGAACGCGTAGCGGCCGTCGGAGACGATGTCGAGGAGGCTGGCGTCCGCCAGCCCGTCCAGCAGCTCCTGTGCGGTCCCGTGGCCGAGATCCGCCGCCGCGCCCGCCGTCCACGCGTCGTAGGTGCGGGTCGGCAGCACTCCCAGGCACCGGTACATGCGGGCCTCGTCCGGCGCCAGGCCGCGGCAGGCGACGGTGAGCATGGCGGCCATCCCGCGGTCGGTGCCGTGCGAAAGACCGCTCAGGCGCCTGTTCTCGTCCGACAGTTCGTCGGCGAGCCCGGTCAGGGACAGCCGCCTGCCGCGGCTGAGGCGGGCGGAGGCGACGTGGAGGGCGACCGGCAGTCCGCCGCAGGCCGCCACGATCCGTTCGGCCGCCTCCGGTTCCGCGGCCACCCGCTCGGGGCCGCACAGCGTGGCCAGCAGTCGCATGCCGGAGTCCGCGTCGAGAGGTTCCAGCTGCATGAGCCGGGCTCCGTCCTGGAGGAGTTCGCCGAGCCACTCGCCGCTGGTGGCGAGCACGGCGCTGCCGGGCGTGTTGAGGATGAACGTGGAGACCTGGGCGGGTTCGCTGACGCCCTCCAGTACGAGGAGCGGCGGGCGCTCCGCGGTCTTCGTCCGGAGCATGCCCACGCGCTCGGACAGCGACGGCGGGAGGAAGTCCACGTCGACGCCGAGGGAGCGCAGGAGGCGGGCCGCCCCCTCCGACAGGTCGACTCCGGCGCCGCCGCCGTGCCGCGGCAGGTCGCCGAAGTCGATGTACAGCTCACCGCCGGGGAAGCGTCCGCGCATGGACTCGGCCCAGTGGCGCGCCATGCCGCGCTTGCCCACGCCTGGCAGTCCGGTCAGCAGGAAGACACGGGCGGAGCCACCCCGATCCGGGGCCAGCCAGCCGCTCATGGCCGCCAGCTCCTCGTCCCGGTTCTCCCAGAAAGGCGTTCCGCCGGGGACCTCGTGCGGCACTTCGGGGGACGGCGGCGGAGGCGCGTGGTAATGGTGGTGCGTCGAGATGTCGCCGGTCCGCCCGGCCTGGACGACCGGGCCCGTGACCGTGCCGGACAGCTCGTTCGCCACCTGTGAGGGGCCCTCGGGCCTGCCGTCGCCGCCGTCCCGGCTCGCGTCCTCGGCGTCGTTGTCCCTGTGCATCGCCACGCCCCCACCGTGTGCCGCGTGTCGGCAACCGCCCGCGTACCCGTCCGAATGCACGGATCACCCGTACACGCTACTGGAGAGGCGGCGCCGGCCGCGCGGACGCGCCCAGGGGCTATGCCGGAGTTGGCGGAATGATTATCGTTACGCCCTGTCCGTCGAATGGTCGAATCTCGGAGTCGCCGTGTCCCCCACACAAGAGCGGGTCGCTACGGAGGCGCACTGCGCGCCCGCACCCCCAGGCGGGGCACCCGCTGTCACCGCGCTGATCGGCCGGGCCGGATTCGTCGCCCTCGCGATCGCCGGCGCGGCGGTCCTGGGCACCGGGAGGTGGTTCGACGCGCCCGCCCTCCAAGCGTGGCGGACGGTCTGCGTGGCCATCGCGCTGCAGGCGCTGCCCTTCCTGCTGCTGGGCACCGTCCTCTCCGCCGCCATCGGCGCCTTCGTACCCGCCCACGTCTTCGCCAGGGCGCTGCCGAAGAACCCCGCGCTGGCCGTGCCGGTCGCCGGGGCGGCCGGCGTGGTGCTGCCCGGGTGCGAGTGCGCGTCGGTCCCGGTGGCGGGGAGTCTGATCCGCCGCGGAGTGGCGCCCGCCGCGGCGCTGACGTTCCTGCTGGCGGCCCCGGCGGTCAATCCCATCGTGCTGACCGCGACGGCCGTGGCCTTCCCCGGCGACCCGGCCATGGTGGCCGCCCGGCTCATCGCCTCGCTCGCGACGGCCGCGGCCATGGGCTGGCTGTGGCTCGCGTTCGGGCGCCCGGAGTGGCTGCGGCTTCGCCCCCGGCACACCGGGCACCAGCCGGGGCAGAGCCGGTGGGAGGAGTTCCGGCTCGGCTTCCAGCACGACTTCCTGCACGCGGGTGGGTTCCTGGTCCTCGGAGCCATGGCCGCCGCCACCTTCAACGTCGCCGTGCCGAGCACCGTCCTGGACGCCTTCGCCGACCGGCCCTGGCTGTCCGTGCTGTTCCTCGCCGCCCTGGCGATCATCCTGGCGGTCTGCTCGGAGGCGGACGCGTTCGTCGCCGCCTCGCTGACCGGCTTCTCGCCGACGGCCCGACTCGCGTTCATGGTCGTCGGGCCGATGGTCGACCTCAAGCTCATCGCCCTGCAGGCGGGCACCTTCGGATCGGCGTTCGCCGTCCGCTTCTCCGCGGCGACGGCGGTCGTGGCCGTCGCCTGCAGCGTCCTGATCGGATGGTGGATCCTGTGAAGCGCCAGGTCGAGATTCTCCTCCTCACCATGGCGGGCGCCGCCGTCCTGCGGATCTCGCTGTTCGGCGACGTGTACCTGCGGTACGTGAAAGAGGGGCTGCGGCTGCCGCTGATCGTCGCCGGGATCGTGCTGATCGCCCTGGGCATGGCCGGCGCCTGGCGGGACGGCTTCCCGTTCCCGTACGCACGGGCCGCGGCGGGGTCCGGCCCCGACGGCGCCGAGGACGCGCACCGGGCCGGGACGGCGCACGGCGACGCCGAGGGCGGGCAGGACCCGCGGACCGAGCACGGGCACGGGCACGACCACTCGCGCGGGCCGAGCGTCGCCTGGCTGCTCTTCCTCCCTGTCATCGGCCTGATGTTCTCGGCCCCGCCCGCCCTCGCCTCGTACACCGCCGAGCGGCAGCGCCCCATGGAGGTCGAGGAGCAGGCGCGGTTCGACCCGCTGCCGCCGGGCTCGCCCCTCCCCATGACGCTGTTGGACTTCTCGACGCGGGCGGTGTGGGACAAGGAGCGGAGCCTGAAGGGCCGTACGGTGCGGATGACCGGATTCGTGACGCGCGGGAAGGGCGAGCGCTGGCATCTGACCCGGATGCAGCTCAGTTGCTGCGCGGCCGACGCCCAGGCCCTCAAGGTGGAGATGAACGGCGGGAGTCCGCCGGCCTCCGGCGCCTGGGTCACCGTGACCGGCACCTGGCGTCCGAGCGGCGAGCCGGGCACGGAGAAGGCGCGCGCCGCGCTCGACGTGACCGGCCTGCGCCGGATCCCGGAGCCCGAGAATCCCTATCGCGACACACCGGGCTGAGCGGTCCGCGAGGCCGCGTCCGCCAAACGGCACCGGGCCACTTCCTGACAATCCCAACCCTGACAAATCCTCAACCACTGGCCCCCGCACTATGCTTGGCCGGGCAGATATTCCGTATCGGCCCGGTTCCAGGGAGGGCGAGTCCGGTGAGTGGTCTCAACAAGGGGCTCAGGAAAATCGAGGTGGCACTTCGGTGGGACCCCAGTCCCAGCGGCACGCCCGCCAACGATCTCGACATCGTGGCCGCCACCTACACCGCGGACGCCCCGAACGGCGAGCCCGCCTACCTGGTGCACTTCGACAGCCGGTCCCCTGACGGCACCATCACGCTCAACAGGGACAGCCGCACCGGCCAGGGCTTCGGCGCCGACGAGGTGATGACGCTGGAACTCGACCGGTTGAGCACGTCCTACATACGGGTCGTCGTGGGTGTCGCCATCCAGCAGCGCGAGGGACGCAAGACCTTCGGCGAGGTGGCGAACACCGACGTCCGATTCAGGGAAAACGGCCTGGAGTTCGCGCGATGCGACTTCTCGGGCGTCTCCGGATCCACCGCCGTGACGCTGGCGGAGTTCACCCGGGACAATGCGGGAGCGTGGGAATTCCGGCAGGCCGTCAGGGGATTCGACACCGAGCCCGCGGCCTTCGCCGGACTGATGGGCGGCCCCGCCGCCTGACGCCGGCGAACCGGCCACGGGCCGGCTACTGGCGGCTCAGGGAGCGGGTGATGCCCGCCGCCGTCGTCGTGGCCAGGATCCAGCCGGTGACGACCAGCAGGTACGACAGCCACTGGAACGCACCTTGGGGCGCGAAGGCCGCCTCCTGTCCGAAGCCGATGATCGGCAGCAGCAAGTCGAGGGTGTAGAAGACGGGGTTGAAGTCGGGGGCCTCGTCGGCCTTCAGCGGGCGCGGATGTCGCACGGCGAAGGCGAGCGCGCCGACGAGCAGCAGGGCCAGCAGCCATCCGGCGGCGCGCATCGGGCGGAAGCCGTAGCCGACGGTCACGTCCTGAAGGTGGCCCCAGACCCTGGCGTACCAGGGCAGGGTGTGGCGGTGGCGGCGGAGTTTGGCGAGCTGGACGGCACGGGCGGCGGCTTCGTCGCCCGCCGTGCGGTACGCGGCGGCGAGTTGCTCGTACGAGTACGACACGTATCCGGCGCGTTCGCGCTCCAGCACCGGAAGCCGTTCGGCGGCGGGCAGATGCGGCAGGAGCGAGCCGTAGACGAGCCTGTCCAGCTTGACCTCGTCCGGCCAGACCTCCGGCGGAACGTACAGCACGTCGAACTGGGCGCGGCGGAGATTGACGGCGCCCACGACGGGCTTCGCCTCGCGCAGCCACATCTCGCCCGCGACGCAGCTGCTGACGCGCAGCGCGACCCCGCCGGGGTTGGCAAGCGCGGCGTAGGCGAGGTTGAGCTGGCCGCTGATCCTGGCGCCGCGCAGATCGACCCTGCCGTGGGCGCGCAGCCGCATCGCGTGCAGGTCGGTGCCGACGTTGAGGGTCTCGGCCTGGAGCGCGTGGCCGCCGGGGGCGGTGAGCTGTGCGTCGTTGAGGTTGACCTGTCCCGCGACGGTCGCGCCGTACAGCCGGATCTGGCCGTGGGCGACCACGTCGGGGGCCCAGAGATCGGCGCCGATGTCGGCGTGGTTGAGCTGGAGAACCGGCTCCTCCGGTTCCTGCGCCCCTGCTGGATCCCCGAGGCGCGCCCCGTTGGCGAAGAACGCGCCGGAGATCTGCGCCCCGGCCAGCCGCACCGGGCCCGTGACGCGGCAGCAGGTGAGGCGCAGCACTCCGTCGACATGCAGGTGCCCGGCCGTGAGCCCCGGCAGGAACGAGTCGTTCAGGGCCAGGACGCGAAGCTGCGCCCCGTAGAGGTCCGGAGCCTGCTCGAAGTGGCAGGACCGCAGCCGTACGGGGTGGTCGACCGCGCCGTACTTGAGATCCAGGTGTCCCGTGATGCGCGCGCCCCACACCTTCAGGCCCGCTATCTCGCCGTCTCGTGACGGCCCGTCGAGCAGCAGCGCCCGCAGCACCCGGGCGCGCACGGTCCGCTCGGGACCCCAGGAAGCGCCGGTCTCGGGGTCGTCGTCGGCGCCGTCCCGGAAGTCGACGCTCTCGCCGAGCGGGAACGCCCGCCAGACGCGCCGTTCCGCCGGTGTCAGGTCGGTGATCTCCACCGGCGGGATGCTGTCGTGTACGTGATCACCTGTCAAGAAACACCAGGTTGCCTCACCTCGGCTTCATCGCGGTGGGGGCGGGATGACCGGGTCAGGCCGGGGTGGCCACAGGAGTGAGCACGACGAAGTCGGCGCCGGACGGGTCGACGCAGACCGCCAGCCGCCCGACGTCCTCCGCGTCCTCCGGGCCCATCTGCACGCTGCCCTCGTTCCTGGTGACCTTGGCGACGGTGGCGTCGCAGTTCTCGACCGCGAAGACCGGGTGCCAGTAGGGGCGGCCGCCGGTCAGGGCGAGGGCATCGGTGGGCAGCTGCATCAGGCCGCCCTGCATCCGCTCCTCGCCCTGCCCCTGCGGAGTGATGAGCGAGTACGTACCGCCGCCGCCCGGCAGCGGCACATCGCTGGTCCGCCAGCCGAAGAGCCCGCCGTAGAACTCCTTCGCGGCGGCCGCGTCGGTGGTGTACAGCTCGGTCCAGCACAGCGCGCCCGGCTGGTCCGCCGCCTCCATCCCCTTGTGCCGCCCCGGCTGCCAGACGGCGAACTGGCCGCCCTGCGGGTCGCTGAACTGGGCCATCCGCCCCTCACCGTCGGCGTCGACCGGGGCGACCCGCACCGTGCCGCCCGCCGCCTCCACGGCCCGGGTCGCCGCGTCGGCGTCGCGCGTGTGGAAGTAGATCATCCATGCCGAGCGGGCGCCTTCCTCGGTGAGCGGGCCGATCCCGCCGATGGTCTTGCCATCCAGCTCGAAGGTGCCGTATTCGCCCGCGTCCCCGCCCATGGGCCGAAAGTCCCAGCCGAAGACCGACCCGTAGAAGGCGGCCGTGGCGGCGACGTCGGGTGCCCCGAGATCGATCCAGCAGGGCGAACCGGGTACGAAGTCAGTGGTGATCATGACGATTCCCTTCACGGATCCCTGATGACCTCAGCGTGACACCGGCCACTGACAATCGCCCGTCGGGACCGGCCCGTCGGCTTCCGGCATCGCGCGCCCGCGGAGGAGGCGTCCCGGGCCGTCCGCACCACCTTCCGGCCGTCGGCCGCGCCGAGCAGGCCGGCGGTCCGCCCATCGCCGCACCGTGACCTCCACGTGGCTGACCAGGGTGTCTTTGGCGCGGAAGGGGGCGACGGCCCAGATCTCGTCCAGGAGGGTCGTGCTGTCGGAGCGGGTCGGGCAGCTTGGATGAACTGCGTCTGGGGGGAGGCGGCGAGGAACCCGGGGTGGCTCGGGCCGCCCCAGGTGTTCGCCGCCGGGGCCGCCCGTGGTGATGGCGAAGCGGGGGTTTCCGTTCCCGTTGCGGGCGGCCAGGTAGAGGTAGCGCTCGGTGCCGTCGCCGAAGTCGAAGACGCGGGTCCAGTTGGCATCGTGGGTGGGGTTCACCCAGGCGGAGAGGGTGACGGAGGAGGCGCCGCCGAGGACCCCGGCGGGCAGGTCGACGTACTGGTGGGAGCCGCGCGCGTTCTCGGCGCCGTACCGAATCTGCCAGGGACGCCGAGGACGGCCGGGGCGCGGCGCAGTGCCGCGCGGACCTCCGTGAGCGCGCCGAACATGCCTTGGCGGCGAAGACGCCGTCGCCGCCGAGGGCCGCGTCCCCCAGCGCGAAGGGCCGGACCGTCCAGGCGGCCGGGAGGGCGGAGGCCAGCGGTGCCGCCGCGAGGAGCGTCGACGCGCGGAGGAAGAGCCGTCTGTCGAGAGGCGGTGCCATGACCTCTCCTACTTCGTCCGATATTTCGAACAATGTTTGAAATATCGACTAGAACGTAGAGGCACGGCGACGGAACGTCAACAGCGCCATCAAGCCGCTTGAGCCGTTCTCCACCGGCCTCTGATATGCCGACGGCAACGGCATCGGGGACGAGGGCTGAGGTGACGTGGTGTGAGATGGGGTTTCATCGGGTCGGCGGAGACCGCGGACGAGGAGCGGTGTTCGGAGTCGGAACGGCTGCTCTTCGGCGGGCCGTTGCGGTACGACATGGGATGGAACCGGCACGACGGGTCGTTCCTGGAGCTGACCCTGCGGTCGATGGTGCGGCGATTACCGCATCTGCTCGGCACCACGGTGCGCCTGGCGCACCAGGCCGATCCGCGCGCGCTGCGGGTCGTCGCGGCGGCGGAGTCCGGCCGCGGGATCGCCCAGGCCGTCGGCCTGGTCGCGGTCAACCAGGTGCTGGCGCACCTGCTCGACGGCGGCACCACCGCCGACCGGCTCACCGCCGCCCTGCCCGCCATCGCGGTGGTGGCGCTCGCCGCGATGGCGGGGGCACTGCTGCGCTCGGCGTCCACGGCGGGCACCGGCCGCCTCGAGCCGAAGGTGGAGCGGGTGGCGACGGAGGCGTATCTGGAGCGGGTGGCGCGGGTGGAGCTCGCGGCCGTGGAGGACCACGAGTTCCACAAGCTCCTGGACTCCGCCTCCTGGGGCGCGTCCGCCGCCCGGCGTCTGATCAAGTACTGCACGTCGGTGGTGAACGCGATGATCTCCCTCGTCGCGGCCGCCGGGGTGCTCGCGGCCCTGCACCCGGTGCTGCTGCCGCTGCTGGCCCTGATGACCCTGCCCAGCGCGTGGAGTTCGCTGACGATCGCCCGCCGCCGCTACCGCTCCTTCCACAGCTGGGTCCAGCACGCGCGGGCCGGCCAGCTGCTGGGGCGGATCCTGATCGACACCCAGGCCGCGCCGGAGGTCCGCGTCCACGGGGTGGCGCCGTTCCTGCTGCGGCACTACCGCGCGATGTCGGAGGCCGGTGAGCGGGAGCAGACCCGGCTCGCCCGGCTCGCCGCCCGTACCGGGCTGCTCGCGGCCTGCGGCACGGGCCTCGCGGCGGCCGCCACCTACGGTGCGCTGGGAATGCTGCTGTGGACGGGCACGATGGCGCTGTCCGCGGCCGGGACGGCCGTGATCGGGATCCGCTCCGGGGCCGCCAGCCTCGACAGCCTCGTCCTACAGGTCAACTACCTGTACGAGGAGAGCCTGTTCGTCGGGGACCTGGAGCGGCTGTGCACGGAGGCGGACCGCCGGCTGATCCCCACCGGCGGCCGGGACCTGCCCGAGAAGGTCGCGAAGATCCGCTTCACGGACGTCACCTTCAGCTACCCCGGCAACGACAGCGGTCCGGCGCTGAAGGGGGTGGATGTGACCATTCCCGCCGGCAAGACCATCGCGCTGGTGGGCACCAACGGCAGCGGCAAGTCGACGCTGGCCCGGCTGCTGTGCGGGCTGTACGTCCCGGACAGCGGCACCGTCCACTGGGACGACGTGGACGCCACCGAGGCGGACCGCGCCCAGATCTTCGACCGGATCGCGGTGGTCAACCAGGACTTCTACAGGTGGCCGTTCACGGCCCGGGTCAACGTCGGCATCGGCCGCACCAGCACCCCGGCCGGCGACGAGCAGTTGGAGGCCGCGGCCCGCTACGCCGGGGCGGACGACGTGATCACGGAGCTGCCGCACGGGTGGGGCACGCTGCTGGCCCGGGGCTACCGGGGCGGGCACCAGATCTCCGGTGGCCAGTGGCAGCGGCTGGGCATCGCCCGCGCCCGGCTGCGCGACGCCCAGATCCTGGTCGTCGACGAGCCGACCAGCGCGCTGGACGCCGCCGCCGAGCAGCAGGTCTTCGACCGGATCCGGGATCTCGCCGCCGAGGGGCAGACCGTCATCCTCATCACCCACCGGCTGCACAGCGTCCGGCACGCCGACGAGATCTACGTCCTCCAGCACGGGCAGGTCGCCGAGCACGGCACCTTCGACGAGCTGATGGACCCGGTGACGGGCACCGGCGCGTTCCGCGACATGTACCTGCTCCAGTCGAACGCCTATCAGCCGTGCCCGGGCGAGGATCAGGCGTGGCAGGACAGCGGGCGGCCGCCGTTGTAGGCGATCATGTCGTCCAGCGCGCTCCGGGCGTCTATCGGGGCGCCGGGGGCCGCGCCCGCGAGTTCGGCGTAGGCGCGGTGCAGATTGCCCACGATCCGTTCGCGGTCGGCCAGTTCCGCGTACGGCCCCAGGTCGGTCTCCCGGGCCGCCTCCAGCGGGGACAGGCCCGCGGCGCGGCCGCGGGCCGCGGTGTCCTGGACGAACCGGAGGTAGCCCAGCACGGTGTCGATCAGCTCGGGCCCGGCGACCGGGCCGTGCCCGGCGACGATGGTCCGGGCACCCAGCGGCGCGATCACGTCCTCCAGCACGCTGACGGCCCCGGAGAGCGACCCCTGGACGAGGAACGGGGTGCCGCCGTTGAACAGCAGATCGCCGCAGAACAGAACCCGGCGCTCCGGGATCCAGACGATCGAGTCGTTGGTGGTGTGCGCGGCGGTGCCGACGTGCCGCACCTCGCAGCGCAGGTCGTCGACCCACAGGGTGACGCCGTCGGTGTAGGTGAGGAACGGCGGTTCGAGCTGGATGTCGCCCCATTCGACGTCGGTCCAGTACGGCGCCGCGCGCGGCTCGCCCCAGTCCCGTATCCCGGCCCGCACGCCCTCGTGGCCGACGATGGTGGCGCCGCGGAAGAGATGGTTGCCGAAGGTGTGGTCGCCGTGGTGGTGGGTGTTGACCAGGGTCCGGACCGGCTGCGGCGTGACCGCCTTGATCGCGTCGAGGTAGGCCCGGGTGCGGCGCTCGGTGGCGCAGGCGTCCACGCTGATCACCCCGCGTCTGCCGACGAGGAAGCCGGTGTTGTTGATCCACCAGGTGCCGTCGGGCTGGACGTACGCGTAGACGCCCTCGGCGACCTCCTCGACCCGGGGCGCCGCGGGGACGGTGATGTCGTGCGTGCTGCTGCTCATCGGCGACGGCTCCTCAACGGTTGCACGGCGCGGGCGGGATGCCCTGCGGCGGCCGCGCGGCGGGGGTCGTACCGGCGCGCGGACCGCGGGTCCCATCGTCCTCGATCTCCGATGGCGCGGCGGGGAGTTCGCAGATCCGGCCGGTACGGCACGCGTGCCGGGGCCGCGCCGGGCGGGTCGTCGGGCGGGCACGCGCGCCGGGCGGCCGGCATCCGGCGGGGCCGGGCACGCGCGGGCCGGCCGGCTCCACCGGCCCGGCCGCCACGGCGCCGGACGGCGGAGCTGGGGCGCCAGGGGTGTCGGGGCGCCGGGTGAGCAGGACCACGCCGCGGGCCGCCAGGGCCGCCCCCGCCACGGCGGACACGGCTCCGGCCGCCCCGCCCTGGAGCCGTTCACCCAGCAGCGTGAGCCCGATGACGGCCGCGGCGACCGGGTTGGCGAGGGTCACCACGGCCAGCGGCGCGCCGAGCCCGTCCCGGTAGGCGGTCTGCGCCAGCAGCAGCCCCGCCCCGGCGAAGGCCGCGACGAGCAGCGCCACGAGCAGCACGCGCGGCACCGGTCCGGCGCCGCCACCGGTGAGGGCCACGGTGACGGTCTGGGTGAGCGCCGACGCGACGCCGGAGGCGAGGCCGGAGGCGGCGGCGTGCCGCAGTCCCGGGCGCGCTCCCGGCCGGGCGAGTACGGCGATCAGCACGGCGCTCACGGCCGCGACCCCCAGCGCCTGGCGCGCCCCGAGCGTGTCCTGGGGCGCGGCGGCAGACGTGGCCGTCAGCAGGGCGCCGAGGCCGACGAGGGTGGCCGACGTGCCGCGCCGTTCGGCACGGGAGACCCGGCGCCCGGCGCGGTGCGCGCCGAGCGGCACGGCCGCGACCAGGGTGAGCGCGCCGAGCGGCTGGACGAGGGTGAGGGGCCCGAACCTGAGCGCCGCGACGTGCAGCGCGGCTCCCGCCGCGTTCAGCGCGACCGAGCCCCACCAGGCGGCGCTGCCGAGCAGCCGCAGCAGCCCGGTCCGGTCCGCGCGGGCACGGGAGGCGAGCCGCTCCTGGGCAACCGCGGCGGCGGCGTAGGCCACGGCGGAGACCAGGGAGAGGACGACGGCTATGCCGGTCGCGCTCACCTCGCGGCCCGCGGGGCGAAGGGCGCGGGGCCGGTCGGGACGGAGCCGGTCTGTACAGGGTCGGTCTGTACAGGGCCGCTCGGTATGGGGCCGCTCGGCGCGGCGAGGACGCCGGCCGGCGGTGCCGGGCGGGCGGCTGTGCCCGGGTCGGGCTCGGCTGGCTCGGATCGGGGGTCCATCACCCGTTCCCTTCGCATCGCGGTGGCGGCGCGGCGCGCCGGAGTGTCGCGCCCATCGATACAGGAGTGTACCGATACGGCGATGTACCGATACACTTGCGTATCGAGAACAGCAGGCCGAGAGGAAGGGACCCATGCCCGCCCAGGACATCGCGCCCCCCGCTCGCCGCTCCAAGATCACGCCGGAGCGGGAGCGGGAGTTCTACGAGGCCGTACTCGACCTGCTCAGGGAGGGCGGCTACGACGCGGTGACCATGGAGGGCGTCGCCGCCCGGACCCGCGCGAGCAGATCGACGCTGTACCGCCAGTGGCAGACCAAGCCGCGGCTGGTCGCGGCCTCCCTGCGCGGCACCCGCCAGGTGCGGCTGGCCGGCATCGACACCGGCTCGCTGGCCGGTGATCTGCTCGCGGCGGCGCGCGCCATGGGCGACTGCTCCGGAATGGACACCTCACTCCAGCACGCGCTCGGCCACGCCGCCCTCAACGATCCCGAGCTGATGGACGCGCTGCGCGAAGCCCTGGTCGAGCCCGAGCTGGCGGCGGTCGACGCGATGGTCCGGCGCGGTGTGGAGCGCGGTGAGGTCGACGCGGGCGACCCGGCGCTGGAGTTCGTCGCGGCGCAGCTGTTCGGGGCCATGCGCATCCGGCCGATCCTGGAAGGCCCGTACGCGGACGAGGCGTACCTCACGCGGTTCGTCACGGCGGCGCTCCTCCCCTCGCTCGGACTCTCCGGGCGCTCATGATCTGCGGGCCGTCGTGAGAGCGGAGACGGCCCGCGTGCGCCGCCCCCTGGGGACGGGGGCGGCGCACAACCCTTTCCGGGCGCCGTCCACGCGGGTTCCGGGCGCCGTCCACGCGGGCCGGGGCACGGCGGGAAAGACATCCTCAGGCATGACGCCGAGCCCGCCGTGCGGCGGATGTGCCGCCGTGCGGACAGCGCCCAGGTCTGACGTCCGGTCACCGGGACGCGCCTAGCGTGGTCCCGCCGGCGGTCCTCGTCGGCCGCCGTCACGCCGTACCGCGCCGTACCGCGCCGTACCGCGCCGACGGGAGAGTCGCTCAGAGACAAGGGAGTTGGGCATGCTGCGCGCTGTGCCACCGAAGGTCGCCCGGCGGATCGCGGGATTCGGTGTGGCCGCGGCCGTGCCGTACGTGGCGGTCAAGACGTACTGGGCGGCGGGCGGGCGGGCCGGCCTGCCCGACGGGTTCGACATGAGCGACGAGTTCCGCGAGAACGGCGCGCCCGAGGCGGTCGTGTGGCTGGTGGAGCACGGCGTCGACTTCACGGCCGTGGCGGCGGTGTGCGGGATGGTCCTCGTATCGGCGCTCGTGCGGCCGTGGGGCCGGGTGTTCCCGCGATGGCTGCTTCTCGTGCCGGCCTGCGCCGGAACGGCACTGCTGATCCCGTACGGCCTGCTGACGTCGGTGCTGTCCGTGGTGCAGCTCGGCGAGGAGTCCCACTCCGGGGTTCCCGGCATGACGCAGTGGATCGTGCCGGCCGGGGTGGCCGCCTTCCTGGGGCTCGGGGTGGCCATGGGCGCGGGGGTCTGGTCCCAGGTCGGCGGGAAACCGCTCGCGCGGCGGGCGGAGGGCGGCGCGCGGTCCGCGCGCGGCTGACCCGCCACTTGTCGCGACGGGGCGGGAGCCGCCCCCGGCCCACCGCCCCTGGCCCGCTACTCCTGGCCCACCGCCCCGGCCCAGCGCCTTCGGCGAGCCGGACAAGCGCCGGCTCGGGGGCGGTGACCCCTGTCAGTCGTCCTCGCCGCCCACCAGCATCTGGGAGGCGGCGAGTTCGCGGTACAGCTCGTCGGTCTCCACCAGTTCGCGATGGCTGCCCAGGGCCCGGACGCGGCCGTGTTCCAGCACCACGATCTGGTCGGCCCCGGTCACCGTCGACAGCCGGTGGGCGATGAGCAGCACGGTGCACGTGCGGGCCGCCTGGTCCACCGCCTCGCGCAGCGCGCGCTCGTTGCTGGCGTCGAGTGCCGCGGTGGCCTCGTCCAGCAGCAGTACCTCCGGCTTGCGCAGCAGCGCCCGCGCGATGGCCAGCCGCTGGCGCTCGCCACCGGACAGGGTGACGCCGCGGGTGCCGACCTCGGTGCGCAAGCCGTCGGGGAGGCGGGCGATCAGCGTGTCGAGCCGGGTCAGCCGCAGCGCCTCGGCGATGTCCTCGTCGGTGGCGTCGGTCGCCGCGTACCGCAGGTTGTCCTCGATGGTGCCCGCGAGCACGGGTGAGTCCTGCTCCACGTACGCGATCCGGCGGCGCACCTCGGCCCGGGGCAGGGTGGCGATGTCCACTCCGTCCAGCAGGATCCGGCCCGACTCCGGTTCGTAGAAGCGCTGGAGCAGCGCGAACATGGTGGTCTTGCCCGCCCCCGACAGCCCGACCAGCGCGGTCTGGGTGCCGCCCGCGGCGGTGTAGGAGATGCCTCGCAGGGCGGGTCCGCGGCCGGGGTAGCCGAAGCGCACGTCGCTGAACTCGATGGTCGGCGGAAGGGCGGGACGAGCCGGGAGCGGTCCGTCCAGGCCTCCGGTGTCCGTGTCCCCGTCCACGTCGTCCTCGATCGGCATGGCGCCGACCTGTTCGATGCGTCCCACGGCGCCGAGTCCCCCCTGGAGAATGCTCAGCCCCGACACCAGGGAGCCGATCGGGCTCGCCAGGTAGAAGACGTACAGCAGGAAGGCGATCAGCTCGGGCGCGCCGAGGTCTCCGGAGGCGACGAGGGCGCCCCCGGCGCCGAGTACGGTGAGGAAGGCGAGTTGGACGGAGACGCCGGAGAGGATCTGCACCACGGCGACGTAGCGGGCGCCGGTCAGTCCCGCCCGGTACGCCCCGTCGATGGCCTCGTCGGCGAGCTCGGTCTCCCGGCGCTCGGCGCCGTTGGCCTTGACGGTGCGGGCCGCGCCCAGGGTGCGGTCCAGGGCGGCGCCGACCGCGCCGACCGACTCCTGCGCGCGGGCCACGGCGCCGCTGATCCGGGGCAGGACGAGCAGCATCCCTGCGGCGACGCACAGCAGGACGGCGAGGGTGATGCCGAGCAGCCCCAGATGCACCACGCCCATCAGCGCGATCGCGCCGACAATGCTGAGCGTGCCGTTGGCGACCATGATCAGACCCTCGGTGGCGGCGTTCTGCACCAGGGTGCTGTCGGAGGTGACCCGGGCGATGAGGTCGCCCGGGGGCCGGCGGTCCAGCTCCGGCACCCGCAACCGGATCAGCCGGAAGACCAGGTCCCTGCGGATCTGCCGGACCACCCGTTCCGCGGTGCGCTGCTGCCACCAGGACTGGAGTCCGGTGAGCGCGGCGCCGACCACCACCAGGGCGGCCAGCAGCACGACCGGTCCGACGACGCTGTCGCCGTCGGCCAGCCCCTCCAGGACGTGCTGGGCGACCAGCGGCTGCACCAGCCCGGCGGCGCTGGCCACCAGGACCAGTAACAGGGTGGCGGTGAGTACCAGCCGGTGCGGGCGGGCGTACCGCAGCAGCGTCCGTATCGGGGCGGGAGCGCCAGGCGCGGGGGTGCCGTCGGGATCGCCCGGCGCGTGGGAGCCATCGGGATCGCCCGGCGCGTGGGAGCCGTCGGGGGCCGCGGGCGTGTCCTTCCCCCCGGTCGGTGGCGGGAGCGGAGAACGGGAGGCGGCGGGGGTGTCGGATGCCGTTGTCATGTGTCGGTCCTGGGTTGGCTGTCGTGAGCGTGCGTACGGGGCCGTGGGCCGCCGTGGGTGGTCACCGGCCGGGCGCGGGCTCGGCGGCGGGCCGCGGGTGCCGGGCGGCGATCCGGTCGAGGTGATCGGCGGCGGCGGTCACCCCGCCCGCCGCGCGGAAGGAGCGGCCGATCGCCTCGGCCGCGGACCGGTGGCCGCGGCCCGGGTCGAGGACGGTCTCGATGGCGGTGCCGAGCCGGGCGGCGTCGACCCGGTTGAACCGCACCCGCACCCCGGCGCCCGCCTCGACGACCTGTCCGGCGACGATCGGCTGGTCGTCGCGGATCGGGGCGAGCACCAGCGGGACCCCGTGCCACAGCGACTCGCAGACCGTGTTGTGGCCGCTGTGGCAGACGACCGCGTCGAGGTGGGGCAGCAGGTCGAGTTGGGGTACGTGGTCGAGGACCAGCACCCCGTCGGGTGCGGCGGTGAGCGTGTGCCCGGGGTCGACGACGATGCCCTGGACGCGGTCGGCGAGCCGGTCGAGGGCCTCGGCGGCGGTGGCGAGGAACCGGCCGCCGGCGTCCGCGTTCGCCGTACCGAGCGTGACCAGCACCTTGGCGCGGTCCGGGGACAACCGGGCCCAGGGGAAGGCCGCGCCGGCGGCGGCGCGGGGCGCGATGGCCGGTCCCACCAGGTGCACCCTCTCGTGGGGCAGGGCCGCGTCCCCGAGCAGTTCCCGTCCGGTGAACGCGAGGATCCCGTACGGGGAGAAGCGCGGGTCGCCGGTCCGCGCCGGGTCGCCGAGCCGGCTCCGCAGCCCGGCCAGCAGGCCGTCCAGCCAGGCGCCCACCTTGGGCATGCCGGCGAGCGGGTCGACGAACTCGGCCGAGGTGCTGGCGGAGGTGACATGGACGACGCCGTGCCGCTCGGCGACGAGGGCGCCCGCCACCGCGTGCTGGTCGGCGACCACGACGTCCGGCCGGAAGGTGCCGATCGCCATGTCGACGCCGGGGGCCATGAGTTCGGCCAGCGGGGCGAAGAACTCCTCCCAGAGGAACTGGAAGGCGGCCGGTCCGATGAGCCTGGGCGGTCTGCGGACCTCCGCACCGGGCATCGCGCACGCGAAGACGGTGGTGTCCGTGCCCGCGAGCCGGCGGATCTGGTCGGGGTAGCCGGCCCAGGCCACCCGGTGGCCGCGGCGGGTCAGTTCGTGCGCGACGCCGACCAGGGGGTTGGTGTGCCCGACCAGCGGGGGGACGACGAGCAGGAACCGGGTCACCGCACCGCCTCGGCCAGCGTGTGCTCCCGCACTGCCGGCGTGTGCTCCCGTACCCAGTCCAGTATCAGGTCGCGGGTCTCGGCGGTCCGCTCCACCAGGACGGAGTGCCCCTGGTCGGCGAGGACCACGGTGCGGCAGCGCGGCAGCCTCGCCCGCAGCCCGGGCACCTGGGCGCTGAGCCCGGACTCGTCGCCGAAGACGGCCAGCATCGGGCAGCCGATGGCGCTGAGGTCGTCGTCGATGACCTTGCTGCGGGGGACGTCCTCGGCGAGCGTCGTGGTCTGCAGGATCCGGCTGGCGCCCCGGGAGAGCCGCGCGGTGTGCGCGCCGTGGTGGGCCGATATCCAGCTGATGACCTCCTCGTGCTGGAGCCGGTCCTTGGCGTCGGCGAGTCCGTCGGCCATGTGCCGGGTCCACTCGGCGACCGGCGGTTCGGACTCGATCATGGTGACGGTGGCGACGCGGTCGGGGTGCCAGGCGGCGAGCGCCCCGGCGATCGTGCCGCCGAAGGAGTTGCCGACCACATGCGCCCGGCGGGTCTCCCCCAGCGCGTCGAGCAGCGCGACCAGGTCGTCGACGAAGGACTCCAGCCGGTAGCCCTCCCGCGGCCGGTCGCTGCGGCCGTGCCCGCGCAGGTCGTACATGAGCACGTCGATGCCCTCGGCCGCGAACGCGGGGCCGAGGGTGAAGTAGTAGCTGGCCAGGCTGTCGGTGAGCAGCCCGTGGACGAAGACCACCAGCGGCGGCTCGGTGCCGTCCGCGGGCCGGGTCCGGGCGGGCAGCCGCTGGACGTGGGTGGTGATCTCGCCGGTACGGAGCTTGGTCATCGGGTTCAGCTCCGCTCGGTGGCGCGCAGCGACACGACCACGTGGTCGACGAGCCGGCCGACGGTCAGCGCGATGATCTCGTCCAGTTCGAGGTCGGCGATGAAGGCGGCGAAGTTGACGCGGTCGCCGTAGTGCTCGCGCAGCGACCCGGAGAGGGTGACCAGGTCGACGCTCTCCAGTTCGAGATCGTCGTGGAAGGTGGTCTCCCGGGTGATCTCGGCGTCGTCCAGGGCGTATTCCTCCAGCAGGGTCCGCAGCATGCCCGCGATGTCCGCCAGCACGGCGTCGGGGTCCGCGGCCGGGGTGGCGCCCGCTGTCGTCGCGTGTGCGGCTGACGTCGCCTCGGCCGCTGACGTCGCGGGTGCCGCCGGCGTCGTGTGTCCCACAGTCTCAGTGCTCATGTCGGTTCTCCTGATTCGTTGTCCGGCCGTGTCCCTGGCCGCCGGCTGTCCACGCGACCACGTACTCCCGCTCCGGCAGGCCGGGCGGGTTGGCGCTCCGCCGCACCCGCACGTCGTACGACGCGCCCTGGGTCTCGACCCGGAGCCGGTCCGCGTCGGCGGCCACCACACGGAAGTCGGCGGGCCGGCCGCGCAGGCCGGTGCCGCGGTGCTTGGCGACGGCCTCCTTGGCCGCCCAGAAGCGGGTGAACCACACCGCTTCGCCGTCGGTCCCGGTGGCCACCCGCGCGTCGAGCAGGGCCAGTTCCCCGGCGTCGCACGCCGCCTCGATCGTGGCCCGCGGCCGTTCGGCGACCTCCTCGACGTCGATCCCGCAGGGCCCGCGCCGGGCGATGGCGACCCCGGCCTCGGCCCGGTGCGCGAGCGAGACCACCAGGTCGTCGCCGAGGACGCGGCCGTGGACACCGTGGACCGTGGGGCGGCCTTCGGCGTCGTTGCGGACGGCGATCTCGGCCGGGTAGACGTCGCCGGGCTCCTCGGTCCACAGCAGGCCGCGGACCGCGTCCTTGGCTGCGATCCGGCCGAGCAGCCACTGCCGTCGGCGCACCGGGGGGAGTTGCTCGTAGTGGGCGCGCTCGTCGCCGCCGAGGACGTTCCGCCTGATCAGCTCGCGGGTGGCCAGGTCCGGCCAGCGCTCGTGGACCTGGGCCCAGCCTTCGGGCCGGAGGGTGGACAGGGTGTTGCTCCCGGGGAAGCGGTCCACGGCCCGGATGTTGGGGTCGGTGTCGAAGCGGCGGTCCTGCCAGCCGCTGAACCGCGCCCAGACCCGGCCGTCGTGGACGAGCTGCATGTCCGCGGTGAGGGTGCTGTCGGTGACGTCGGTGATCCGGATGGCGCACTCCAGCCGGTCACCGGGCCGGGGGTGGGGGCCGTGGAAGCGGATCTGTTCCATCCGTACGGGGAAGACGGTGGTGCGCTCGGTCAGCGTCGCCATGATCCAGTAGCCGAGGAGCTGCCCGACGTTGTCCAGCAGCGCGCCGGGCGCGCCGGGGTCGGTGAGCACGCCGCGTACGTGCCGGTCGCCGATGGCGGTCAGCTCGCTGACGCCCTGGAAGCGCGGGCCGTGGAACATCCACCGCTCGCTGTAGAGCTGTTCCGCCGTCAGCCCGGGGACGCGTTCGGCGGCCGGATCGACGGGCCAGGGGGCGGGCGGCGCGGTGTACCGGGGCGCCAACTCGACCACGGCCTCCGAGGAGCCGACGAGGCTGACGTGGATGCGGTCGGGTGCGGTCCGGCGCACCTGTACGGGGACGTCGACGGCCGGGATCGCCTCGATCCACTTCAGCAGCCGCACGTCGTGCACGGCGACCGCGCGCATCCCGGGGACGGTGCGTTCCGCGATGTCCATGAGGTGGGTGACGACCGTCGTGGCGGGGACGATCGGCCACCGGTCGCCCTCGTCGGGCCAGCCGGGCCGCTGGCGGAAGAAGCAGTGGTCGAGGAGGTAGGGCATCTCGGCGACGTCCACGCGGAGCACGTCCGAGAGGGGCATGTCGGAGGGCGGTGCGGGGGGTACGGGCGCGGGCGCTTCGGCACGGCCTGCGGGGGTACTGATGCGGCCCGACGCGCCGGGGGCCGCGGGGGGCTCGGGTGCCGCGGACGGCCCGGCGGGCCCAGTGGGGCCGGTGGACCGCCCCGGGTACGCCGCGCCGAGACGCGGCGTACCCGCAGACGTCACCGGCGCGCCGGGCGGCACGAGAGGCGCTGCGGGCTGCGGCCCGCGACCGGCCGGCCTCGGGCCGCCGGTACCCGGCGGCACGGCCACGCGGGCGTCGGCGGGCTGGGACACCGATGTCGCGCCGGCGGCGGAGGTGCCCCGGCTCTGAACGGCGGCACGGGCGTCGAGGAGTACGCCCGCGAGCGCCGCGGTGTCGTACAGCAGCGCGGACAGCTCGGCAGCCGCCGGGTGACCGGCACCGGAGCGGCCGAGCCGGTCCAGCACGCCGTCATCGGCGGGTGTGGCGGAACGGACCGGCGCCGCGCCGAGCAGGCCCCGAGCGTGCGCGGGCAGCGAGACCAGCGCCCCGCCGAGGTCGAGCCGAACCCCGGCCCGGGCCGCAGGGTCGGCTCCGGTCGCCGCCGAGGCGGTGGTGGCCGGAGCCGCGGGGGCGTGGGATCCGGCGGCCGCGCGGGACGCGGCATGGCCGGACACGGTGTCGGTGACCCTGTCGGCCTCGGGCTCCGCGCCCCTGAACGCCGGAGGGACTCCGGTCACCACCGGAGCGGCGGCGTTCGGGGACGCCGTCACACGGGACGCGGCGGCGGGACGGGGCGCGGCGCTGCCGGACGCGGCAGCCGCGTACGCGGCAGCCCCGGCACCCGCACCCCCGCGCTCCGGAGAGACCCCGGTCGCGGTCGGCGCGGCCTGGGCCGCGCCGGTACGGGACACGGCACCGTCCTGCGGCACGCCGACCGTCTGGGGCACGGTGCCTGTGGAACCGGGGCCCGGGGAGCCCACGTACGCGGAACCGGCGTGCTCGGGCCGAGCACGCCCGGGACCGTCGGCCTCAGCGCTGCCGTACCCGGCCCCGGCGACCTCGGCCGCGGCACCCTCAGCCCGGACGTGCTCGTACCCGGAACCAGACCCGGCCCCGGCGTCCACGGGTCCGACAACCTCGGTCGCGGCACCCTCGACCCGGACGTGCTCGTACCCGGAACCAGACCCGAGCCCGGCGTCCACGGGTCCGACAACCTCGGTCGCGGCACCCTCAGCCGGGACGTGCTCGTCCCCGGAGCCGGACCCGGCCCCGGCGTCCACGGTCCCGGCGGCGCCCGGCCGGGTGCCCTCGGCGGCCCCGTGGCCCGATGCCGACCGAGACGCCGCGGGCGTCAGCAGCGGTCCGGCGTCCGGGGCCGCGCCGGACGTCCACAGCGCGGTGACCACCCTGCGCAGCTGCGCCAGGCTGTCCCGTCCCGTGGCGTGCGCGGAGACCACCAGCCGGTCGCGGTCGGCCAGGGTGTCGTCGATCAGTGAGCCGAGCTGTCCCGCGCCGAGCTGGACGAAGGCGCGGTACCCGGCGCCGTGCATCGCGTCGATCATCAGGCGGAACCGCACCGGTTCCAGCAGGTGGCGGACGAACAGCTCACGGACCCCTGCCGGGTCCTGCGGATAGGGCGCGGCGGTCGTGGCGGACCAGACCGGGGTGGTCTGCGGGTACAGGGTGTAGGTCTCCGCGGCGCGCCGGATCGGGTCCAGGTAAGGGGCGAGCATCGGGGTGTGGAAGCCGGAGCGGAACGGCAGGATCTGCCCGATCACCCCCTGGCCGCGCAGCCGCAGCACGATCTCCTGGACCGCGTCCTCCGGGCCGCAGATCATCGACTGCTTGGGCGCGTTGTCGTGGGAGAGCACCACATCGGTGCGGTCGGCGAGTTCGGCGAGCACCCGGTCGGCGGGCAGGCCGAGGACGGCGAAGGCCGCGCCCGGCACCCGGAGCCCGTCCGGGTCGAAGTCGGCGAGGAAGGCGTCGACCTCGTCGGCGGCGTGGATACCGCCGCAGGCCATGGCCGTCCACTCGCCCACGCTGTGACCCGCGACGGCGTCCGGCACCACCCCCAGGCGGCGCAGCGCCGTGTCGAGCAGTCTGCCGAGCTGGAACACGGCCGCGCCGTGCCGCCCCACGTCGCCGACCTCGGCGTCGTCGCCGGCGGTCCAGTCGAGCTCGAAGTGCCGTGCCAGCTCGGCCACCCGGGGGTCGAACTCGGCCTCCAGGCCCGGGAAGACGAACGCGGTGCGGCCACCGGCCGGGCCGAGCAGCGGTGCGGGGCTGAACCACACGTCGCTGCGGCCGTGCCAGGGCTTGCCCTTGCCCAGCACCTTGCGGGCGAGCGCGAGCCTGCGCGCGGTGGGGTCCACGATGCCCAGCCGGGCGGGTTCGGTGACGGGCGCGCGCTCGTCCAGACCGGCGGCCAGAACCGCGGCGTCGTCGCCGTCCAGCAGCGCGGCCAGCGCGTCGGGACCGGACGCGGCCAGACGCAGCACGCGCTCGGGTTCGGTCACGACGGTGCGGGCGGGATGCGATCGCTGCGCCGTACGCGGAGCCGGCGCGGCGGCGATCTGGCGCGGCGCGGTGGCGGCGTCTTGCTGCGGCGCGGTACGCGGCTCCGGCGCCGTGGCGATCCGCTGCCGTCCCCTACCCGGCTCCGGGACGGCGGCCACCTCGTACGGCACGGTAGCGGCGTCGTGCTGCGGCACCGTACGCGGCTCCGGCGCCGTGGCGGCCTGTCGTCGCGGTGTACGCGGCTCCACGGCGGTGGCAAGCCGTTCCGGCGCCGTGGCGGCCTGTTCCAGTACGACGTGCGCGTTGATGCCGCCGAAGCCGAAGGCGTTGACGGCTGCCCGGCGCGGCGCTCCGGTGGTCGGCGGCGCCCAGGGGCGGGCCTCGGCCAGCGGGGCGAACCGGGTGCCGGCAAGACCCGGGTGGGGTTCCTCGCAGTGCAGGGTCGGTGGCAGTACCCCGTGGTGCAGCGCCAGCGCGGCCTTGATCAGACCGGCGATGCCCGCGGCGGGCATGGTGTGGCCGATCATGGACTTCACCGAGCCGATGGCGGCCCGCTCGCCCTGGGCGGGGCCGAACACCTCCGCGAGGGTGGCGAGTTCGGCGCGGTCTCCGGCCGGGGTGCCGGTGCCGTGCGCCTCCAGCAGCCCGATCGCGTCCGCCGCTCGCGGGTCGAGTCCGGCCGCGTCCCACGCCTGGCGGACGGCGCGGACCTGGCCGCCGGGGTCGGGGTTGAGCAGGCTGGCCGAGCGGCCGTCGCTGGCCACGCCCGTACCGGAGACCACGGCGTAGACCCGGTCGCCGTCGCGTTCGGCGTCCGCGAGCCGTTTGAGGACCACGACGCCGGTGCCCTCGCCGATCAGCACCCCGTCGGCGTCCCGGTGCAGCGGGCGGATCCGCTGGCTCGGCGAGAGCGCGCCCAGCTGGCTGAAGACGCTCCACAGGGTGATGTCGTGGCAGTGGTGCACTCCCCCGGCCAGCATCACGTCGCAGCGTCCGGCGGCGAGTTCCCGCGCCGCGTGGTCGACGGCGACCAGCGAGGAGGCGCAGGCCGCGTCCACGGTGTAGGCCGGGCCGCGCAGGTCCAGCCGGTTGGCGACCCGGGAGGCCGCCAGGTTGGGCACCAGGCCGATGGCGGATTCCGGTCGCTCCGGGCCGAGTTGCCCGGTGAACGCCGACCGCACCCGCTCCAGCCGGTCGTCGTCGAGCTCGGGCACCAGTTCGCGCAGCGTGCGCACCAGCTGCTGGGCGGTGCGTACCCGCTGGTCGAGACGGACCAGTCCGGGCGTCAGATAGCCGCCGCGGCCCAGGACGACGCCCACCCGCTGCCGGTCCGCGGGCAGCACCGTCTCGCCGCCCGCGTCCGTGATCGACTGGTGGGCCACGTGCAGCGCGATGAGCTGGTCGGGCTCGGTGCCGGGCACGGAAGTCGGCATGATGCCGAACCGGGTGACGTCGAACTCGGCGTCGGTGTCGACGAACCCGCCGCGCCGGCAGTAGACCCGGTCGGCCCTGCGGGGCCCGTCGGGGGCGTAGAACTCCTCGTCCCAGCGCCCGGCGGGGACATCGGTGACGGCGTCCACGCCGCCCACGATGTTCCGCCAGTAGCCGTCCAGGTCCCTTGCGCCCGGCAGGAACACGGCCATGCCGACGATGGCGATCGGTGTGCGGTGGGGGTGGTGGGGGGTGTGGGGGGTGCGGGAAGCGTGGGGGGTGTGAGGGGCCATCCAGGTCACCACCCCGACGCGGTGTAGACCGCCGCGTGCACGGTGGGCGCGCCCCAGGCGAGTTCGCGCAGGAGGCTCAGCGGCCCTTCCTCGGGGTCGATGAGCTTGATGCCGCGCGCCGCGTACGAGCGCATCAGCTCGGGGGTGACCATGCCGCCACCGGTCTCGGCCGCAGCCCAGGGTCCCCAGTGGACGGTCAGGCCGCGCCGGTCGGCGGTCTCCCCACGCCCCCGGGCATAGGGGGAGGTGGACCAGCGGCGGCCCAGCTCCTCCAGCGCGTCGTTGGCCGCCGCGTAGTCGCTCTGGCCCCGGTTGCCCAGCGCCCCGGCGATGCTGCCGAACAGCACGGCGAACCGGGGTTCGGCGGGAGTGGCGTCGACCGCGTCCAGCAGGACGCGGGCGCCGTCGACCTTGGTGGCGAACACCCGGCGAAAGGACTCCGCCGACTTCTCGGCGATCAGCTTGTCCTCGATGACCCCGGCCGCGCAGACGACGCCGTCGAGCCTGCCGCGCTCGGCGTGGATGGCCTTCACCGTGGCCCGCACCGCTTCGGAGTCGAGGACGTCGACGCAGTGATAGCGCGCCTCACTGCCCAGGTCGCGCAGGGCGGTGAGGGTGGCGCGCACCTCGCGCTCGGCGAGCAGGGCCGCGACCCGGCGCTCGATCTGGGCGGGTGCGGTCATGCCGGCGGCGAGGAGGGCCGCGCGCAGCCCGTCCCGGCCCTGCGCGCCCGCGGTCGCCGGGTCCTCGGACTCCGGTGGGACGGGGGTGCGGCCCATCAGTTCGATGCGGCAGCGGCTGGTGGCGGCGAGGGTGCGGGCGAACCGGGCGGTGATCCCGCGTGCGCCGCCGGCGAGCAGGACGACGGAGTCGCGGTCGAGTCCGGCGGCCTCGGCCTCGGCGGCGCCGTCCCCGGCCGGTCCGGCACCGGTGGCGCCGAGCGTGCCCAGGCCGGTGGGGGTGAGCCGCAGGGCGCGCCGGGTCCCGCCGCGGCTGAGGACGACCGGTTCCCGGTCGGTGGCGGCGAGTTCGGTGACCAGGGCGTCGGCCACGGTTCGCGAATCGGCGTCGGCCGCCACCTCGACCAGAGTGGCGGTGAGGTCCGGGTATTCGCGGGCGACGGTGCGGAAGAAGCCGCGCAGTCCGGTGGCCGCGCCCTCGGTCCTGCGGTCGGCGGCGAGCAGCAGCCGGGGCCCGGTGGCCAGGACCCGCTGGTACAGCTCGAACGTCTCCGGCAGCGGGGATTCGGCCGCGTCGAGTGCGTCCAGGAACAGGGCGGCGTCGGCGCTCCCGTCCGGCAGGTCGCCGTCGGTGATCCGCCGGGGCCGGGCGCCGGCGGCGTCCAACCGCTCGGCGACGGCCCGGGCCACCGGGCCGTCGCCTCCGCCGAGGATCCATACGGTGGTGCCGGGTTCGACGCTTCCGGTCACGGCGGGCAGCTCGGCCTCGGTGAACTCCAGGCGCTGCGGGGGCAGGATCTCGGCCACGGGCTGCCCGGCCGCGGCCGTCCCGGTACCCGCGGCGGCCGGGGCCCTCCCGGTCCCTGCGGCGGCCGAGGCCGTCCCGGTCCCTACGGTCGCCGCGGCGATCTCGGCGGAGGGGGCAGGACCGGGCTCGGGGATGTCCGGCCCGCCGAGCCGCTCGGCCAGCAGTCCCGCGATCCCGGCAGCGGTACGGGCCGTACTCAGCCCGTCCAGGTCGGCACCGGCGTCCACCGGCAACCCCAACCGCACCGCCAACTCCCCCGCGATCTCCGCGCGCTTGATCGAATCCACACTCAGATCCGCCTCGAGATCCAGATCCGGCTCGATCATCTCCTCCGGATACCCCGTACGCTCCGCCACCACCGACAACACCGAGGCCAGCACGGCTGCGCGGTCCGTCGCGGCGGGGGCGGGGTCGACCGGGTCCGGGGCGACGAGGGGCTCGGGAACGGCAGCCGCAGTGGTCGCCGCGGGCGCGACGGGCAGGGCGGGGGCGGCGGTCACCGCGGGCGGGGCGGGGGCGGGCGGGACGGCGTCCGGAGCACCGAGGTAGCGCAGCAGGACGTCGCGCTGTGCGGCGACCATCTCCCGGCTGGTGCGCAGGAACTCGGTGATCAGGGCATCCGGTCCGGACAGCGGGATGCCGTGGGGGGTGGCGTTATCCGGCACGTTCAGCTCCGTGACGACTCGGGCGGGTTGGAGGGCGTTGGGCGGGATGGTGCCGTCGGCGAGGCGCAGCAGCTGGCCGTCCACGGTCCACCCGGCGGGCCGCGCCGCCGGGGTGGTCTCCGCGTCGACCGCGTCGCGGCCCTGGAAGAGCGGACCGGTGCGGAGGTCCGCACCGCTGACCGCGAGCCGGGCCAGGGCGGTGAGGAAGGCGGTCAGCCCGGCCGTGCGGCCGCCGCCGTCCAACTGGACCGTACGGTGGGGGCGGTCGCCGAGCTGCGCCGCGACCAGTCCGCTCAGCACCCGGCCGGGCCCGACCTCGACGAAGGTGCGGGCGCCTGCGGCGTACATCGCCTCGATCTGCTCGGCGAACCGGACCGGAGCGCCGATCTGTGCCGCCAGCCCGGCGCGTATCTCCCGGGGATCGGCCGGATACGGCTCGGCCGTGCGGTTGGCCCAGACCTCGACGCGGGGCGGGTGCACGGTCAGCGGGGCCAGGCGGCGGGCGAAGGCCTCGCCCGCGCCGGCCACCAGGGGGCTGTGGAAGGCGCAGGCCACCTGGAGCGGTTTGACCGGGTGGCCCGCGTCGCGCAGTCGGCCGACGGCGGCGGCGACCCGCTCCGTCGGGCCGGATATCACCGTCTGGCGGGGCGAGTTGCGGTTCGCGGCGACGACGTCGGCGTCCAGGCCCGCCAGCCGCAGCACCTCGTCGACCTGCTCGGGGGTCGCGGTGACGGCCGCCATCGCGCCGGGGTCGCCCGCGGCGACCTCGGCCAGGATCGCTTCGGCACGTGCGGCGCTGGCGGTGAGCACGTCGTGCGGTGCGAGCGCCCCGGCCACGCCGAGGGCCACCAGCTCGCCATAGCTGTGCCCGGCGGCCATGTCGGGGTGTACGCCGAGCGTGGCCAGCAGTTCGGCGGCGGCCAGCTCGACCACGCCGAGCGCGGGCTGGGCGACGGCGGTGTCGGTGATCCGGGCGAGCTGCTCGGCCCTGGCGGTCTCGTCGAACGCGGCGGGCGGATAGAGCGTGTCCGCCCAGCGCGCGCCGAGGTGCAGATAGCGCTGTAGCTCGGGGAAGGCGACGAAGAGGTCGGCGAGCATGCCGGGGCGCTGGCTGCCCTGGCCGGGGAAGAGGAACGCCAGCTTGCCAGCCTCGGCGGACGCCGGTTCGGCACCCGCTGCCCCGCCCGGCTCCGGCCCGGTGTCCGTGAAGAGCCCGGCCGCCGGGTCGTGCTCGCCGTCGGCCGCCCGGCGGAGCAGGGCGGGCAGCTCGGTGAGGCTCGGGGCGACGACCGCGATCCGTACCGGCTCGCCGCGCAGCGCGGCCTGATCGCCGCGGCGGGCGGCTGTCCGCGCGTAGTCCCGCAGCCGCCAGGGGCCGCCGCGTTCCACGAGTTCCAGCAGGCCGCGGGCGGCGCGGCGGGCGGCGCCGGCGTCCTGGCCCCGGAAGGTGAGGAGTTCCGCCGGCCAGGCGTCCAGGGCGTGCGGGGCGGGGGCCTGGTCGTAGGCGCGCAGGACGACGTGGAAGTTGGTGCCGCCGAAGCCGAAGGCGCTCACGCCCGCGACGCGCTCGGCGGGTTCGGCGGCCCACGGCCGGGCGGCGGTGTGGAAGACGAAGGGGCTGCGCTCGGCGTCCCAGGCCGCGTTCGGCTCCCGTACGTGCAGGGTCGGGGGCTTGATCCCGTGGTGGAGCGCGAGGGTCGTCTTGATGAGTCCGGCCAGTCCCGCGGCGCACTTGGTGTGACCGATCTGGGACTTCACCGAGCCGATCGCGCAGGAGCCCGGCGCGGCGCCCGCCTCGGCGAAGACCTCGGTCAGGGTGGCGAGTTCGGTGCGGTCGCCGACCACGGTGCCGGTGCCGTGCGCCTCGATGAGCCCGACGTCGGCCGGGGAGACCCCGGCGTTGCGGTACGCGCGGTCCAGCGCGGCGCGCTGCCCTTCGGGGCGGGGCGCGGTCAGGCCGAGCGCGCGGCCGTCGCTGGCGCTGCCGACGCCGTCGATCACGGCGTAGATCCGGTCCCCGTCGCGCTCGGCGTCGGCGAGCCGCTTGAGCACCACGCAGGCCACGCCCTCGCCGAGCGCGATGCCGTCGGCGGCGGAGTCGAAGGTCGCCGAGCGGCCCGAGGGCGACAGCGCGTGCACGGAGGAGAACAGCAGATAGTCGTTGATGCCGTTGTGCAGGTCGGCGCCGCCGCACAGCACCAGGTCGCTGGTCCCGGTGGACAGTTCCTTGCAGGCGACGTCGACGGCGGTGAGGGAGGAGGCGCAGGCGGCGTCGACGGTGTAGTTGGCGCCGCCGAGGTCGAGGCGGTTGGCGATCCGTCCGGCGATGACGTTGGCGAGCATCCCGGGGAAGGAGTCCTCGGTCAGCCGCGGCAGCTGCGCGTCGAGTGCGGGCGGCAGGGTGCCGACGTAGGCGGGGAGGACGGTGCGCAGCGTGCTGGCGTTGGACAGGTCGCTGCCCGCCTCGGCGCCGAAGACCACGGAGGTTCGCGTGTGGTCGGTGCCGGCGGTCCCGTAGCCCGCGTCGTCGAGGGCGCGCCGGGCCGCTTCCAGTGCGAGGAGCTGGACGGGTTCGATGCTGGCCAGCGAGGCGGGCGGGATGCCGTACCGGAGGGGGTCGAAGGGGATCTCCGGCAGGAAGCCGCCCCAGCGGGACGGGGTCCGTTCGCCGTCGCCGTCCGGCGCGAAGTACCGCTCGGCGTCCCAGCGGTGGTCGGGGACCTCGGTGACGCAGTCCTCACCGGAGAGGACGTTGGCCCAGAAGGCGGACAGGTCCTCGGCGCCGGGGAACATGCCGGCCATGCCGACCACCGCGATCCGCAGCGGTGCGGGCGCGGTCTTCTCGGCGGGCCGGTCCAGACCGAGGCGGGTGCGGAGTTCCCCGGCCCTGGCGCGCAGATGGCGGGCGGCTCCGTCCGCCACGGAGGCGTGGAGCGCCGCGACGGTGGTGGTCCGGTCGCGCAGGACGCAGACCTCGCCGGCCATGAACATGCCCTCGTCGGCCTGGCGTCGCTCGTCGACCGGGCGCAGTTCGCCGCCTACCCGCTCGATGCCCTTGCTGGCGAGGCGGAGCCTGCCGACGTTGAACCGCTCCAGTCGCTCCCAGACCTCGCGGTCGGGTACGCCCTGCTCGCGCAGGGTGCTCTTGTGGTCGGCGAAGTCGGCGGTGAAGGCGCTGTGCGCGCACCGGGTGGCGTGGCCGGGCGCGGTCTCCAGCAGATCCGTGCGGTCGGCGGCGAGGATCTGGTGCTGGAAGAGCGGCTGGATCGCGCCGGCCCGTACCGCTTCCTCGGTGAAGAGATAGCCGGTGCCCATCAGGACGCCGTATGCGATGCCCGCCCGGGTCAGCGGTGCGGCCAGGGCGGCGACCATGGCGGAGGAGCGTTCGTCGTGCACCCCGCCCGCGAAGAGGACGGTCAGCTCGGCGGCCGCCGCGGGCTCGGCGGCGGCGAAGTCGAGGAGGACGCCGATCTGGGCCTCCCAGAGCGGAAAGCTGTTGCGGGGGCCGACGTGTCCGCCGCATTCCGCGCCCTCGAAGATGAACCGGCGGGCTCCGGCCGCGAGGAACTGCCGTAGCAGTCCGGGCGACGGGACATGCAGGAACGTGGTGATGCCCGCGGCTTCCAGGGCGGCGGCCTGCGGGGGCCTGCCGCCCGCGATGATGGCGTGGGTCGGCTTCAGTTCCCGGACGACGTCCAGTTGGGCGGAGCGGATCTCCTCGTCGGCGAACCCGAGGACGCCGACGCCCCACGGCGCGTCGCCGAGCGCGTCGCGGGTGCGCTCCAGCAGAGTGCGGGTCTGCTCCCCGGAGGCGAGTGCCAGGGCGAGGAAGGGCAGCGCGCCCTCGGCGGCCACGGCGGCGGCGAACTCGGGCTGGTCGCTGACGCGGGTCATGGGCCCCTGGGCGATGGGCAGTGCGGTGCCCAGGGCCCGGGCGCCGGGCGAGCCGGCGCCGAGGGCGGTGGCGGGCGCGTCGTCCTCGAACGCCGCGTCGATCGCCGAGCGCAGCCCCTTGATCGCTTCGCCGGCCGAGCGCCAGCGACGGGCGAAGGCGTCGGCGAGGAAGGCGTCCTGTCCGGCCGGCAGGAACTGGGTCCGCATGTCGTCGCTGCCGATACGGGCCGCGAACTCGGCGGCGTCCTCGGGGAGTTCCGGGGCGCCGGGGCCGCGGCGGCGCAGCACGCGGATGCCGTGGTGGGTGATGGTCTCGGAACCGTCGAGGCCGGTGAGCGCGGCCGTCACGGCCATCGGCAGGCCGGCCTCGTCGAACAGGGCGAGCTGGGTGTCGATCACGACGCCCGCGGCGCCTCCGGCGACGGCCGCGGCGGCCGTGTGCGGCCCGATTCCGCCGCACGCCCAGACGGGCAGCGCGAGCGTCGGCTCGGCGAGTATCTGCTGGAGCAGTACGAAGGTGCTCAGGCGTCCGGCCCGCCCGCCGCTCTCGCTGCCGCGGACGATCAGCCCGGCGGCCCCGGATCCGGCGGCACGCAGGGCCCCCTCACGCTCCGTCACCTCGACCAGGACCTGGCGTCCGGGGAACTCCTCGGCCGTGCGACCGGGGTCGGCGAGGAGCACCGTGCCGACCCGTTCGGGCAGTTGATCGGCGCGTATGGCGCAGCCGGGGCGTATCCGTATCCCGAATGGCCGCGTCGACCAGCGGCTGGTGCGGTCGAGCAGGTCGGCGAGTTCTCCGGGATCGCCGACGGGTAGTTCCAGTACTCCGAGCGCACCCGCCTTCGCCGCGGCCGCGGTCAGCCGCGGGGACGGCCGGTGCACCGGATTGACGGCTATGACCACAGGAAAAAGGGAGGACTGGGTGGACCTGCTGGAACCCGGCATCCGCATGAAGTCTCCCGAGTGCAAGATCTGCTGACCGCAGGTAGTTAACTGGGCAGTTTTCGCTGCGGTCAACCAACCTCATCCCACAGCGACTCACTCTGTGTCACCAACGGCGGGTAACTCGCGGGTGAACCCCAGCCGTTCCGCCATTGCAAAACGGGGCGTTTTCGACGTCCGCAATCCCGACACCATGCGGCGGATACATCCTTGCCATGCCCACGAAACTCTCGGCACACGTCAGAAAACGCATTCTGTGCGCAAGCTCACACTCACAGGGTTCATAATTCGACAACTGACTGAATTTCTATCCCGCACGCGCTCCACCGCCGAACTTCGCCCCCACGCTACGGGCAGTGGCGGCCCCGCCACTCGAATATCGACATCGGACCGGTCGAACTGCGCGGAGGGTAAGCGGCTGTTGATTACGAGTCAGCACTTACCGCTATTAATGGGGCACGAGCAATTTCCCCGGGAAGTACGGTTGACGACCTCCTGGCGCCCCGTCAGGCTGGGCAGTTCATGGACCCGAGGAACGGAGTACCGGTGGGTGACGCGGTGGTGGTCGGCGGCGGGCTGGCCGGGATGCTGGCCGTGGGGGCACTGCTCGACCATGTGGACACGGTCACCGTCGTCGAACGCGACCGCTACCCGGCCGAGCCCGTCTTCCGCAAGGGCGTGCCCCAGAGCCGGCACCTGCATGTCTTCCTCACCGGCGGCCAGCACGCCCTGGAGGCCCTGCTGCCCGGAGCGCTCGCGGAACTCGAGGCCGCGGGGGCGCGCCGCCTGGAGGCGCCGCGCGACTTCCTCACCCGCGCCCCGAGCGGCTGGAACCGGCGCTACCACGAGGGCCGGCACTCCATGGTCAGCTGCACCCGTCCGGTCTTCGACGCCACCGTACGAGCCCGGGTGCTGGCCGACGCCGCGAAGTCCCGCACCCGGGTGGCGGTGCTGGAGGGCAGCGAGGCCGTCGGCCTGCTGGGCGGCGCGGACCGGGTCACGGGGCTACGGGTCCGCTCCCGCGACGCCGGGCGCGCGGAGCGGGAACTGCCCGCCGACCTCGTCGTCGACGCGTCCGGGCGCGGCTCGCGCACCCCGAGGTGGCTGGCGGAGCTGGGCCGCCGGCCCCCGCGCGAGGAGGTCGTGGACGCCGGGATCGCCTACACGACGCAGATGTTCCGGCCCGCCGCGCCACTCGACGCGGGGGTGGCGGTCCAGGCCCGGCCCGACTGCCCGCGGGGCGCGGTCTGGTGCCCCGTGGAGGACGGCAACTGGCTGCTCACCCTGGCCGGGGTGCGCGGCCACCACCCGCCGACCGACCCCGCGGGCGTTCTGGACTTCGTGGCCTCCCTCGACGAGCCGCACCTGCGCGACCACGTCCGGGCCGACGAGGCGGTGGCCCCGGCGTACGGCTTCCGCGACACCTCCAACCGCCGCCGCCGCTACGAGGCGCCGGGCGGGGTGCCCGACGGCCTCGTCGTGGTCTCCGACGCCGCCTGCACCTTCAATCCGATCTACGGCCAGGGCATGTCGGTCGCCGCGATGAGCGCCCGCGCCCTGCGTGACGTCGTCTCCATCGGCGATCTGCAGGCGCCCGGTTTCGCCGCGGCGGCCCAGACCGCCACGGCCCGGGCCGGCGACACCGCCTGGCTGACCGCCGTCGGCGCGGACCGGCCGTACGCCGCGGCCGACCGCACCACGCCGCCGGGCCTGCCCGAACGGCTGCGGACCTGGTACTTCGACCGTCTGGTGGCCCGCGCGGCCATCGACCGGACGGTCGGGGCCGCGTTCCGCGACATCACGTTCCTGACCGCGACGCCCAACCGGCTGCTCTCCCCCGCCGTCGCCCTGCGCACGCTCCTCCTGCCGCGTCGGCCCGGGCTGGCGGGCCCGCCCATACACCAGCGGAGCACCGTCGGCTGAGCCGGGTGGGCGGGGGCAACGGTCCGCACACCTGGGTGGTACTGCCAGACCTAGGTTCAATGGGCACTGGTCCACCGGGCCCGTTCCCCGCAGGGTTGGGGGAATGACCCACACCACTGCCGCCGCCTACGCCGCGCCCGCACCGAAGGCTCCGCTGGAGCGCACCACCATCACGCGCCGTGAGCTCGGCGAGCACGACATCCTGATCGACATCAAGTACGCCGGCATCTGCCACTCCGACATCCACAGCGTGCGGGGGGAATGGGGCGAGGGCGGGCACTTCCCGCTCGTCCCCGGTCACGAGATCGCGGGCGTCGTCTCCGCGGTCGGCTCCTCGGTCACCCGCTACGCGGTCGGCGACCGGGTCGGCGTGGGCGTCTTCGTCGACTCCTGCCGGGAGTGCGAGAACTGCCGGGCCGGTCTTGAGCAGTACTGCACGGGTGACGGCGGACTGGTCGGCACGTACGGCGCGGCGGGGCGGGACGGCCGGCCCACCCAGGGCGGCTACTCCACCCACCTCGTCGTCGACGAGAACTACGCCCTGCGCATCCCTCAAGGGCTCGCGCTGGACGAGGCCGCCCCGCTGCTCTGCGCCGGGATCACGCTGTACTCGCCGCTCGCCCGCTGGCAGGCGGGCCCCGGCAAGAAGGTCGCCGTCGTCGGCCTGGGCGGTCTGGGCCACATGGGCGTGAAGATCGCGCACGCGATGGGCGCCGAGGTCACCGTGCTCAGCCAGTCGCTGCGGAAGAAGGACGACGGGCTGCGGCTCGGCGCGGACCACTACCACGCCACCTCCGACCCGGCCACCTTCGAGAAGCTGGCGGGCACCTTCGACCTGATCGTCAACACCGTCTCCGCCGATCTGGACCTGGACGCCTACCTCGGGCTGCTCAAGACCGACGGCACCCTGGTGCAGCTGGGCGCGCCGGAGAAACCGCTGTCCGTCGCCCCCTTCGCGCTCATCACCCAGCGCAGGACGTTCGCCGGTTCAATGATCGGCGGCATCGCGGAGACCCAGGCGATGCTGGACTTCTGCGCGGCCCACGGCCTCGGTGCCGACATCGAGGTCATCCGGGCCGACCAGATCAACGAGGCGTACGAGAGGGTGCTCGCCAGTGACGTGCGCTACCGGTTCGTGATCGACACCGCCACGATCTGACCGGCTGAGCGGGCCCGGTCCACCCGACCGGGCCCGCTCCTGGTGGCGGCCGGTGGCTCGCCCCGTACCGCGTTCCGACTACCGCCGCCGGAACCAGCGCGCCAGCGGGCTCCACCAGGATCGCCGGGCCTTGGGTCCGGTGGTCTGCGGGGGGACCGGTCCGGCGGGCGGGGCCGCGGGCTCCGGCTGGGGCAGCGGTGGGTGTTGCCCGGCCGGGAGGGCGGCGTAGTCCGGGGCCTCCAGGGTCGGCCGCCGCGGTGCGAACTGCACGGGGAGCGACTTCAGATGGCGTGTCCAGGTCGTGGCACGCCAGCCGAGTTCGTTCTCGTCCACGGCGAGATGGAGGTCGGGCAGCCGCACCAGCAGGGCGTCGATGGCGGTGTCGACGATGGCGCGCGCGATCTCCCGACCAGGGCACTCGTGCGGTCCCCCGCTGAAGGAGAGGTGGGACCGGTTGCCGTACATGGGGGCTTCGAGGTCGGGGCGGACCGCCGGATCGATGTTCCCCGCGGCCACTCCGAGCAGCAGCATGTCGCCGGCCTTGATGGGGCGGCCGCCGAGTTCGGTGTCGGACGTGGCCCATCGGGCGGGGATCACGGTCGTCGGCGGGTCGTCCCACAACACGTGCTCCACCGCGTCGGGCACGGTCATCTGCCCGCCCGCCAGCGAGGCGCGGAACCGCTGGTCCGTCAGGACCATCCGCAGGGTGGTCGCCAGCAGTCCGGTGGTGTTCTCGTTCGCGGCGAGGAGGACGATCCACAGGACGCTGACGAGTTCGGCGTCACTGAGCCCGGCGGGGTGCTCGACCACCCATGTCGCGAGGTCGTTGCCCGGATCCACGCGTTTGCGCGCCACCAGGCGGGCGAGTGTCTCCTTGATGTACTCGCTGCTGGCGATGGACTTCTCCGTCCCCTTCACCAGCTCGATGGCGGCGTCGACCAGGCGCGGGCCGTACTCCTCGGGCATGCCGAAGAGCTGCGTCAGGACGACCATGGGCAGTTGCTGGGCGAACCGGGGCAGCAGGTCGGCGCTCCCCTCGGCGGAGAACTCGTCGGCCAGCTGGTTGGTGAAGCGGATCACATGCCGGCGCAGGCCCCGGCGGTCGCAGCGGTCCAGGCACTCAGTGATGGCGTCCCGCAACCGCCGGTGGTCGTCGCCGTCGGCGGTCATCCGGTCCGGGTTCCAGCCGATGACCGGCAGCAGCGGATTGTCCGGGGGGACCTTGCCCTCCTTCAGCATGTGCCAGTGCCGGGAGTCGTGGGAGAACCGGGTGGGCGTCCGCGCCACCTCCAGGATCTCGCGGTATCCGAGCACCAGCCAGCCGGGCAGGTCGCCGATGAGCCGGACCGGCGCCACCGCGCCGTGTTCGGCGCGCAGTTGCTCGAAGACCCGCAGGGGGTCGGATTCGTAGACGGGCCCGAAGAGCGGCACCGCGCCCTTGGCGTCCAGGCCCTGGTGGGCCGGGCAGCCCGGGGGTGGGGCGAGGGCGGAGTCAGCGCGGGCGGAGTCGTACTGAGGGGGCGTCACTGGGGCTCCGAGGTTCCTGTGGCGAGGGCGTGCAGATAGTGCATGAGGGTCATCAGCGTGTCGCGGCTGGAGACGCGGTCGCGGGCGTCGCAGTCGATCACCGGTACGTGGTCGGGGATGTCCAGCGCGTCCCGGAGGTCCTCCGTGGGGTGGAACGGGGCGTCGGGGAAGGCGTTGACGGCCACGACGAAGGGCACGCCGCGGTCCTCCAGCTTGCCGATCACGTCGAAGCTGACCTCCAGCCGCCGGGTGTCGACCAGGACGACCGCGCCCAGCGCGCCTTCGAACAGCCCGTTCCACAGGAACCAGAAGCGCTCCTGGCCGGGCGTGCCGAACAGGTACAGCACCAGCCGCGGGTTGAGGCTGATCCGGCCGAAGTCCATGGCCACCGTGGTGGAGGTCTTGCGCTCCACCCCGGCGATGTCATCGATGCCGACGGCCGCCTCGGTCATCGTCTCCTCGGTGGTCAGCGGCCTGATCTCGCTCACCGAGCCGACCAGTGTGGTCTTTCCGACCCCGAAGCCTCCGACGATCACCACCTTGACGGCCGAGGCCACCGTGGCGGGCAGGGTGTCCTCGCTGCGCGGGCCGACGTGGGCCTCAGAGGTTTTGAAGTCCATGCATCACCGCCTCCAGGATTTCGATGTCGGGCAGCGTGGCCGTCGGCAACGGCGCACGCGCCTCGATGTGGCTGCCGTCCAGCAGCGTCTCCAGGAGCACCGTCACCGTGCTGACAGGCAGGCGCAGGTAGGCGGAGATCTCCGCGACGGACAGCGGGTAGTTGCACATGTGGATGATCGCGGCGTGCTCGGGCTGCATGTCCGAGCCGGGAGTGCCGCGGGCCACGATCAACGTGACGAGATCGAGGTCCGATCGCTTGCCGGCCTGGTCCCGGCCGGACCCGACTATGTACAGCCGCTCGGGTCCGCCCTCGTCCCAGCGCTCCGGTCGCTCGTCTTGCGCTTCGGGTCCTGCTGTCATGCGTACTGCCCGTCGGCGCGCGGCGGGCTCGTCAGGTGCTCGCCGATCCGGGCGACCAGGTCCCGCATCCGGGCGGCCATCAGCCCGGCGTCGACCCCTTCGTCGGCGAGCGCGGCGAGATAGGCGCCGGCGCCGGCGGCCATCAGATAGAAGAAGCCGGCGTCGACCTCGAGGACCACCAGCCGCATGGTCCCGTCACCGTGCGGGAACTCCGCCGCGATGGCCGCGGCCAGGCTCTGCAGCCCGGCGCAGGCCGCCGCGACGCGGTCGGCGATGTCGATATCGGCGCCGTACCGGGCCATGCACAGGCCGTCCGAGGACAGCACCACGACATGGCGGATCTGCGGGACGCTCGTGCCCAGATCCTTGAGCATCCAGTCCATGTTGGGCCGCTGCTGTGTCGTCACCTTGATTACCTACGCATCCTTACCTGATGGCTCATCACTTTTCGAGCGGTCGGAGCCGTCCGATGGTGCCGTTCCGTTGAGGCCCGACATGAAATCGGCCACCCACAGCCCAGGAGCCGGGGACGTCCGCCGGCTGGTCTCCGCGGCGGGCGCGGGGGAACGGGGGGCGGCGGGGGCCCAGGTCACGGGTCGTCCGCCGCGGGCGGGGAAGCCGGGGGCCCGCCGGCGGCGCTGCGGCAGCCCGTTGGCGTTGCGGGGTGCCTCGGGCTCGGTGCCGCCGGGGGCGGGCTCCGGGGGCGGGGTGGCTCCGGGCCGCAGCCGGCGCTTGGGCGGCGGCAGTTTCGCGGCCCGCGCGATCATGCCGCCCGGCGCGGGGGTGGCGGTGGTCTGGTCCTGTGGGACGACCAGGACGGCCCGTACGCCGCCGTACGCGGACTTGCGCAGCGAGATGTCGAACTTGTAGGCCGCGGCCAGTCGTCCGACGACGGCGAGGCCGAGCCGCGGCGCCTCCCCGAGGTCGTCGACGTCCAGCCCGCCGCCTTCCAGGTCCAGCGCGTGTGCCACGCGCTTGGCGGCCTCGTCGGTCAGGCCGACTCCGGCGTCCTCGATCTCGACCGCGACGCCGTTTTGGACCTCGGTGGCGGTCAGGTGCACGCGGGTGAGCGGTGGCGAGTACCGCGTGGCGTTGTCCAGCAGTTCGGCCAGCGCGTGGATGAGCGGCTCGACCGTGGCGCCGACGATGGCGATGTCGGCCACCGAGTGCAGATCGACCCGGCGGTAGTCCATGATCCGGGACATGGCGCCGCGGAGCACGTTGAAGAGGGGGACCTCCTTGACCCACTGGCGGCCCGGCCGGGCGCCGCCGAGCACGGCGATGCTGTCCGCCAGCCGCCCGACCAGCGCGGTGCCGTGGTCGATGTGCAGCAGGTCGGCGAAGACCACCTTGTCGTTGCCGTGCTTGTCCTCCATCTCCCGCAGGTCCTGGGCCTGTTGGTGAACGAGGGCCTGCACCCGGCGGGCGATGTTGACGAAGGCCCGCTGGCCGGAGTCGCGGAGCGCTTCCTCGGTGTCGACGATGCCGACCAGCACGCTCAGCAGCCTGCGGTGGGCGGCCTCGTAGTCCGGGTCGACGATGGAGGCGCAGCGGAGGTCGCGCAGCACCTCTTCGGCGGGCATGCCCCCCTGGAGCCGGGTCACGACCAGGGGCATCAGCTCGTTGGCCAAGCGGAGGGTCTCCCGCTGCTGGTCCGCGAGCCGGCGCCGCAGCAGGTCCTCCTGTTCGGCGTGGAGTCTGCGCTGTTCGGCGATCTTCCGTCCGCGACGTATGACTTCGCCGGCGGCGGCCGCCACCGCCGCGGTCGCCACCGCGCCGCACAGGGCGACCGGAGCACGGGCTCCGGGGGGCGCCAGCGGCACGGCCGCCATCGCGCATACGGCGACCAGGAGAGGGAGGAGAAGCCACGGGCGGGCGGAGCCGGGCTCCGGTCCTTCACGTGACGTACCGACTCGAACCATCGACATCCTCAAGGCGCTCGGGAAAGGTGGGGCGACGCGGGTGAGTGGTGTGGGCACCGGTCGGCTGGTCGCGGCGAAGACCTCGACCACCGCCGGATGGCGCTCACCTGCGCAGGGCCGCGGGAGATGCACGGCGGTGCGCCGCGCGCCTGGACACGGGCCCCAGGACGCCTGTGTCCGCACGCGATCGGCGGCGGCGCAGCCGCCCACTCGCGGTAGTCGTCGTGACGCGCTGCGCAACAGCGAGCATAGTCAGATCAGCGTGCCGCGGCGCTCCAGGCGCATATTTCACCGGCATGTACTCATGTGCGATATTCATATCGGACGTTCCGCCGCAACCAACTGATTCAGGGCTGAAGTTGACGCCCGATCGCCCGGGTTCCTCACCTATTCGGACGACGACTCCGGGACCTGAGTCCGGTCGGACGCATGGCGTCACCCGTTCCGGTGAATTCCCGTGTCGCCACGCAGAAGCCACCCCTCCCACGCGCAATACATGCGACTATCGACCTTTTTGTCTCATATGAATGCGTGTGAACCATGCCCCCTCGCAAGCTCCAGCGGGCGGTGCTCGTCGCCGCCGCACTGACCGGTACGGCCGTCGCCTGCAGCAGCGGCACGCCCTCGGGCCATCAGGCCCGTAACGAAGCCCCCGGAGCGGCGGCCGAGGACGGCAGGGGATTCACCCTGGTCGCCACCGGCGATCTGCTCATCCATGCCTCGGTCATACGCCAGGCGCGGGCGGACGCGGGCGGTGACGGCTACGACTTCCGGCGCATGCTCGCCGGGGCCAAGGCCATGGCCAGGGACGCCGACCTGGCGATATGCCACATGGAGACGGTGTACGGAGCCGACGGCGGGCCGTTCACCGGCTACCCGGCGTTCAAGACCCCACCGCAGCTCGCCCAGGCCGTCAGGTCGCTGGGCTACGACTCATGCTCCACCGCCTCCAACCACACACTCGACGCCGGAACCGCCGGGGTGGCCCGCACCCTCGACGCCATGGACCGGGCCGGGCTCGGGCACGCCGGCTCGGCCCGCTCCGCCGCGGAGCGCCGCGAGCCGACCCTGCTGACAGCCGGTGGCGCCAAGGTCGCCCAGCTCGCCTACACCTACGGCACGAACGGCATCCCCGTCCCCAAGGGCAAACCCTGGCTGGTCAACCGCATCGATCCGGCCCGCATCATCAAGGACGCCCGCGCCGCCCGCCGCGCCGGGGCCGACGTCGTCGTGGTGAGCACGCACTGGGGCACCGAGTGGCAGGAGGAGCCGGACGCGCTCCAGCGCTCCCTCGCCAGGAGACTCACCGCCTCGGCCACCCACGGCCGCCGCGACATCGACCTCGTCATCGGCACCCATGCCCACGTACCCCAGGCGTACGAGAAGGTCAACGGCACCTGGGTCGTCTACGGCATGGGCGACCAGGTCGCGGGCGTCATGAACGACGCCCGCGGCCAGATGGGGTCGGCCGCCCGCTTCACCTTCGCCCCGCCCGCCGCCCGCGGCCGCGCCTGGACCGTGACGAAGGCGGAGTTCATCCCGCACATCGTGGACAACGACCCCATCGAGGTGGTGAACCTCCCCCGGGCGCTGGAGAAACACCCCGGCGACGACCGCTACCGCGCCGCGCTGGAGCGCGTCCGGGACGCCGTCCACAGCCGGGGCGCCGAGCAAGACGGTCTGGTCATGGGCCGCTGACGACCCCTGCCCCTTGGGGCTGCCTACTCCGCCAGCTCCTTGGGGCACGGCGTGCCGCGCGGCAGCTTGTAGCGCGCCCCTATGCGGTACGTACCGGGCCGCGGTGCGTGCAGCACCGTCCACTCGTCCTTCGGCTGCCCTTCCTCGACCTCCTGGACCTCCTTGACCAGGCAGCCCTGAGTGTTCACCGCGGGGGCGCCGCCGTCACCCTTCTTCGGCCGTGCGACGTTCCGGCCCCCACCGTCTATCAGGCCGAGCCAGGGCGAGTACGGGATCCGGATCAGCACCGGGCCCGCGGCCTTCACGTCGATGGTCAGCTCCACGTCCCTGGCGCTGCGGACGACGGCCGGCGGGTCCGCCATCGGCACGGGGTCCCGCACCTCGTACAGGCTCCAGTTGGCGTCGGACCACACCTTGTCCAGGTACGGCTGGCCGGCGGCGACCAACTCGGCCTCCGCCTTGCCGGCGAAGTCCGGCTTGTCCTCGGGCAGGACCACGTAGTGCACCGCCCAGCGCCGCAGCCAGCGGTGGTAGCTCTCCGCGTCGAGCGTGTCGTCGTAGAAGAGCGGATTGCGCTCCTTGTCCGCCTGGCGGTTCCAGCCGCGCGCCAGGTTGAAGTGCGGCCCGATCGCCGACGCCTCGCGGTGGCTCCGCACCGGGACCACCTCGATCCGGCCGCGCTCCGCGTGCTCCTGCTCCAGGCGGTCCAGCAGCGGCGCCAGCTCACTCGCCTCCCAGGACGCCGACGGCGTGGTCCTGATGACGTCGCCTGCGGACTGCCACACGGGATCCATCGCCACCACCACGACGGCCGCGGCCAGCACGGCCCAGTTGGCCACCACGGCCCACTTCCGGCGAACGGCGCGCAGCAACACGGCGCGGATGGCTTTGGGGGCGGGCAGCGCGGCGATCAGCACCACCCCGCCGAAGACCCCGCCGAACCGGTTGATGTTGGAGCCTATCTGCGAGGGGATCAGAAAGACGAGAACGACCGCGACCGCGTAGAGGAGTCCGGCGATCCGGACCGTACGCCACGCCTTCGGCGCGAAGACGAAGGCGGCCACGCCGCTCAGGAACGGCACGACCCCCGAGTTGAAGCTCATCGGCATGGTCCCGGAGAAGGGGAACAGCCAGTGCGACAGGGCGACCACCAGCGCGGGCGTGACGCCGAGCGCGTACGCGGCGGGGCGCCGCCCGGTCAGCCACAGGGCCGCGGCCACGATCCCGACGTACAGCCCGGCGACCGGGCTGGAGGCGGTCGCCAGCCCGGACAGCAGCGCCGCGAGACCGGCCCGCGCCAGCCGGTGGGTCCACCGCCGCGACCGCCACCTGGCCGGCCACGCGAAGACCACGGCCACCGCCGCCAGGCCGAACATCATGCCCAGCCCGAACGTCACCCGGCCCGAGGCGGCGTTGCAGATCAGCGCGACCGTCCCGTACAGGGCGGGCCACAGGGGGCGGCGCACCGCACGGCTGCGCACCAGCAGCAGCGCGAGCAGTCCGGCGGACACGGTGCCCGCGATCACCATCGTGGTGCGGACCCCGAGGACCGCCATCAGGTAAGGAGAGAGCGCACTGTACGAGACCGGGTGCATCCCGCCGAACCAGGCGAGCGTGTACGCCGAATCCGGGTGCTCCAGGGCGAACTTCGCCCACGCGTCCTGCGCGGCCAGATCGCCTCCGCTGTTCGCGATCAGCCGCACCCACGCCAGGTGCAGGACCGCGGCGAGGACGAGCGAGACGGACACGGGGTGCGCCAGGGCCTTCCCGAGCCGACCCCAGTCGCGGCGGGACCGCGAACCGAGCGTGCGGCGCACGCCATCCGACGTCGGGTCAACCGCTTCGCGCTGTGCCGGTAGTCGCGGTTCCGCGGCGGTCTCCTGGCCGCGCTTCCGCGCGCGGACCGGGTCCACGGTGCTCACTCGGCTCTCACCTGTCTTCCCCCCGCGAGCCCGCCCCGGACTCGTCCCCTCATATAAACATGTAAGAGGCCACCCTATGGAACGTCACCGTACTGCCAGGGCGCCGGGGGTGGCGCGGGAACGAGGTTCAGAGGCTGATCTCCGGGTTCAGAGGCTGATCTCCGGCCGGTGGTCGTCCAGCCACAGCGCGAGGTCGACCACCCGCTCCAGCCGTAGGCGGTGGCCCCAGGACAGCGCGTCGGGCGGGGTGGCCAGGCAGGACTTGACGACGTTCTCGTCGGCGAGTTCGCGCACCTGCCCGTGGTGCGCGTCCAGGGCGTCGCGGGCCATCGCCTGGAGTCCGCGGTTGTAGTCGGGGTGATGGGTGGCCGGGTAGTGGTTCTTGGCCCGCCACAGAACCGATGCCGGGGCGAGGCCGGTGCCCACGGCCCGCAGCAGGCTCTTCTCCCGGCCGTCGTGGCTCTTCAGCGCCCAGGGGGTGTTGAAGGCGTATTCGACGAGCCGGTGGTCGCAGTACGGGACGCGGACCTCCAGCCCCTGGGCCATGCTGAGGCGGTCCTTGCGGTGCAGGAGCTGGCGCAGCCATCGCGTGAGCGACAGGTGCTGCATCTCGCGCTGCCGGTGCTCCTCCGGGGTCTCGCCCTCGGTGTGGGGGACCGCGGCGAGCGCATCGCGGTAGGCGTCGGCACGGAACTCGGCGATCCGCAGGGTCGCGGCGAGGCCGGGGTTCAGCGGCATGGCGGCCTCGTCCCCGGTCACCAGCAGCCAGGGGAAGGTCCTCGCGGCCAGGGCCCTGGGGTCGTGGAACCAGGGGTAGCCGCCGAAGACCTCGTCCGCGGCCTCTCCCGACAGGGCGACGGTGGAGTGCTCCCGGATCCGGCCGAAGAGCAGGTAGAGCGAGGTGTCCATGTCGCCGACGCCGATCGGCGAGTCGCGGGCGGCGACGACCGCCCGGCGGTGCTCGGGGTCGAGCAGGTCGCGCGGGTCCAGTACGACCGTGGCGTGGTCGGTGCCGATGTACGCGCCCGCCTCCGTGGCGTACGGGGTGTCGTGTCCGGTGCGCAGGACGTCGCCGGTGAACTGCTCGGCCTGGTCGCTGTAGTCCACGGCGTACGAGCGGATCCGGGCGTCCGGGCCTTCCCGGCGGCGCAGTTCCCCGGCGAGCAGCGCCGTCAGCACGGTGGAGTCGAGGCCGCCGGAGAGCAGGCTGCAGCGGGGTACGTCGGCGTCGAGCTGGGTGCGGGCGGCGTGGCCGACCAACTCGGCGATCCGCTCGACGGTGCCGGGCTGGTCGTCGGTGTGGGGCCGGGCCTCGAGCTGCCAGTACAGGCGCTCGGTGAGGCCGCCGCGGTCGAGGGTGAGCAGGCCGCCGGGCGCCACCTCGCGGACGCCGCTCCACAGGGTGGTGCCGGTGCTGAAGAGCAGGCTGTACGCCTCGCGCAGCCCGTCGGCGTCCACCCGCGGGGTGATCTCGGGGTGGGCGAACAGCGCCTTGGGCTCGGAGGCGAACGCGATCCCGCCGCCGATCCGGGCCCAGTACAGGGGCTTGACGCCGAGCCGGTCGCGGACCAGCAGCAGCCGCTGCCGCCTCTCGTCCCAGACGGCGAAGGCGAACATGCCCTCCAGGTGGTCGGCGACCCCGGCTCCCCACTGTTCGTAGGCGCGCAGCACGACCTCGGTGTCGGAGCGGGTACGGAAGGTGTGGCCGCGGCGGCGCAGTTCGGCACGGAGTTCGTGGTGGTTGTAGACCTCGCCGCTGTAGGTGAGCACGGTGGCGGAGGTCTCGTCGCCGGGGCGGGCCGCCGGGCGGGGCGCGCTCATGGGCTGGGCGCCGCCTTCGAGGTCGATGACGGCCAGTCGACGGTGGCCGAGGGCGGCGTGCTCGCCGAGCCAGGTCCCGGCGGCGTCGGGTCCCCGGGGGGCCAGGGCGGCGGTCATGGCCTCGATGACGGGGGTGTGGCGGCGGGCGTCGGTGTGGAAGGACACCCAGCCGGTGATTCCGCACATGGTGGTGGGTCTCCTCAGCGGTCCGGGGCGCGGACGCGAGACCGGTTGCCGCGCCGCTGCCTGAAGAGTCGGCTGGATGCCGGGGTGAGTTCCCGGATGGGTGAGGGAATCCGGCGGGAGTCGCCGCGCCCCTCGTGAGGGGCCTCTCCCGAGCGGGCCCTCGTGAGGGGCCTCTCCCGAGGGGGCCCTCGTGAGGGAGCCCTCGTGAGCGGGCTCGTGCGGGCGGCACGCCGGCGCTCGGCTCAGCCGACGGTCGGCCCTGGCCCCTCCGCCGGCTCCAGTCCCCATGCCGCGGCGCGGGCGGCGGCGGCCGCACGGTTGGCGACGTCGAGCTTGGCGAGGATATGTTCGATGTGGGTCGCGACCGTACGCGTACCGACGAAGAGCCGGGCGGCGATCTCGCGGTTGGTCCGGCCGTGGGTGAGTTCGGCCAGGACCTGCAGTTCGCGTGGGGAGAGCCCGGCGGGCCGGGCGACGGGACGGCATACGACGACGGTCCCGGCGCCCTGGCGCGACAGCCGGAGCTCCAGGAGGCGCCGCCCGTGCGGCACCAGGACCGTGGCGGGCAGCGGCCGCCGGGCGGTCAGCCGCCGTACGAGAACGGTCAACGGGGAGTCGGCCTCGGCGAACTCCGGTGGCAGGACCGCTCCGCCGAGTGGCACCGGAGCGGCCCGCTCCGCCGCCGGGAACGCCACGGCGCACGCCTGGTCCGCGGTCCCGTCCGGGGTACCGGGTGCGTCGGTCGGCGTCGGCCGCAGCGGGTCGGCGACGGCCGCGAGGCATTCGCCCAGCAGGGTCAGCACACCCCGGGCGGGGTCCTGCCTCGCCCGAACCCGCGTCGTACTCACGTTGAGCACCCCGACATACCGGCCGTCCGGGGCGAACAGGCACTGCGCCACGCCGTCCTCGATGCCCCACGGTTCGAGCACCTCGCGGAACCCCGGTGAGGTCCGCCGCAGTTGGCCGGGCACATCACGCAGCCACCGTGCGCCGCCCGCCGAGTGGCGGATCAGCGCGAACACCGGGTCGTCGTGCAGCCGGGTCTCGATGTACGCGGCGGTGTCGGCCGGGTAGCTGCCGGCCAGGGTGAGATGGCGGCGGCGCAGCGGGTCCCACCGGGACAGCGAGGCGTGGTCGTAGTCGATGACGTCGGACAGCGCCCTGAGGACGGAGTCGGCGCCCGCGGCCCGGTGCACGGCGTCCCACGCGGCCTCGCGCACCCGCAAGGCCGCGCCCAACACGTCCGCTGTGCTCCGCTTCGCCGCCATCCGTTCAGCATGATCACCCGGATGGGGCAGGTCAAACCGCGAGGGCGTCGCCTCCCGGCGCGTCCAGCGCGTCGTACACGATCTCGCCGCCGACGGCGGTGAGGACGACCGGCATGTCCGGGATGTCGTGTGGGTCGGCGGAGAGCAGGTCCCCCGCGAGGACGCACAGGTCGGCGACCTTGCCGACCTCCAGGGAGCCCTTCCAGTCCTCGGCGAGGTCCTGCCAGGCGGCGTTGACGGTGTAGGTGCGGACCGCCTCGGCGAGCTGGATGCGCTGGTCGGGGCCGCTGACGCGGCCGCTGGCCTTCGACTCGCGCAGCAGCATGGTGGCGATGCCCTGGCGCCAGTCGGGGAAGGTGACGGGCGCGTCCGAGCCGCTGGCCACGGTCACTCCGGCGTCGATGGCGTCGCGGTAGGGCCACGCGTACGCGGCCCGTTCGGGACCGACGAACTCCTCTTCCAGATCGGCGACGGTCCATTTGATGGTGGGGTTCATGTTGACCCCGAAGCCGTGCGCGGCGAGCAGCTTCATGCTGCGGGCGGTGAGGAAGTCGCCGTGGATCACGTAGTGCCGTGGGTCGGGGCGCGGGTGCTCGGCGGCCGCGTCGGCGAAGGCGTCGACGACGGCGTCGATGCCGCGGTCGCCGGTGACGTGGACACCGACCTGGTAGCCGGCGGCGTGCGCGTGCCGGATCATCCGCCCGACCTCGGCGACCCGCTCGTCGTCGGCGGCACCGTCCCCGCCGACGCACAGCGATCCGCAGCCGCCGCCCACATACGGCTGGTGCATCCAGGCCGTCTTGTTGGGCACGACGCCATCGGCGAAGATCTTCACGCCGATGACGTTGAGAAGACGGGGATCGGCGGTCATGGTCTCGCCGATGCCGTCAAGCGCCCGGATGAACTCGTCGCCCGTACCCGCCATCCCGCTGGGCAGCAGCAGGACGCTGACCCGCGCGGTGAGTTCTCCGTCGGCCAGCAGCCGCCGGTAGACGTCCAGGGTGCTGTGGGCGAGCGCGCCGCGCATCAGAGAGTCGCCGCCGGGCCCGAGCCCGGGCTCGGTGTAGCTGGTGACGCCGAGCCGGGCCAGGGTCTTCAGGGTCGCGGTGATCGCCTCGGCCCGCACCTTCGGGGACAGGGCGGGCAGCGCCCGGTGGACCAGGTCCTGCGCACCCTCGGTCAGCATGCCCGTGGGCTCCCCGGCGGCGTCGGTGACGACGAGGGGGCCGTACGGGGCGGTGGCGTTCCGGTCGACCCCGGCGCGCACCAGGGCAGCGGAGTTGACCCAGGTGGCGTGCCCGGAGAAGGAGTACAGCAGCACCGGATGGTCCGGACTGACGGCGTCCAGGTCGTGCCGGGTCGGCAGCCGCGAGGGATCGGCGACGCACTCGTTCAGGAAGCCGGGGTCCCAGCCGTGGCCGATGATCCACTCACCGGGCGGGGTGCTCCGGGCGGCCTCCTGTACGGCGTCGGCGACATCGGCTATGGAGCGGACGGCCGGGTGCTTGACGTCGAGCGACAGCGGCGGCATCCCCACCCCGAACGCGCACCCGTGCAGGTGCGAGTCGTTGATACCGGGCAGCAGCGTCCCGCCGTCGAGGTCGACGACCCGGGTCGCGGGCCCGACGTACGGCGCGACATCCTCCCGGCCGCCCACGGCACTGACCACCCCGTCGGTCACGGCCAGTGCGGAGGCGACGGTGAAGTCCGGATCGACGGTGAGCACCGATCCGTTGAGGAAGACCAGATCTGCGGGGGCGGCCATGGGCGGCGTCCTCTCATCGAGTGAGCGTGTCGATGAGGACTATCGGACGGCGAACAGGGTCAGCACATCGGTCATCCAACCGATAACCGGATCACCACCCAACCCCCGTTGTCACATTCGAGGGGTCGGCGGTGTCTTCATGTCAAACAGGCCAACGGATAAGGAACACCATGACACTGCGCATTCCCAAGGCGGAGCTTCCCACCGAGGTGAGCGAGAACATGATCAAGCAGCTCGGTGCCGTGCCCGAGCCCGTCGAGGTGGTGTGGCACAGCCCCAAGGTCGCCACGTCCAATCTGGAGTTCTCGGCCAAGCTGAGCGAGTGGGATGCGGCCGACGCGAGCCTCAAGTCGTTCGCGCACATGGCCGTCGCGACACAGGTCGGCTGCAGCTGGTGCCTCGACATCGGCTACTTCCAGGCGCAGAACCAGAACCTGGACCTGACCAAGGCGAGCCAGGTGCCGCGCTGGCGGGAGTCGGAGGTGTTCGCCCCGCTGGAGCGGGACGTCCTGGAGTACGCCGAGGCCATGACGAACACGCCGCCGACCGTCACCGACGAGCTGTACGCGGGTCTGCTGGACCGGCTCGGCCCGGCGGCGATGGTCGAGCTCACCGCGTACATCGCCTTCGTCAACATGGCGACCAGGAACAACAACGCGAACGGGATCACGTCGCAGGGCTACTCCGACGCCTGCGAGATTCCGCTGGCACAGCGCCCGGAGCAGTCCGGCGTAGCGTCGACGGCATGACCCAGGACCCGTTCGTCGCCCATCGCAGCCTGCTGTTCACTGTCGCCTACGAGATGCTCGGGTCGGCGGCCGACGCGGAGGACGTGCTGCAGGAGTCCTGGCTGCGGTGGGCCGACGTCGACCGGTCGCAGGTCCACGACCCGCGGGCGTACCTCGTCCGGGTCGTCACGCGGCAGGCGCTCAACCGTCTGCGGACGTTGTCGCGCAGCCGCGAGGACTACGTCGGCGAGTGGCTGCCGGAACCGCTGCTGACCAGCCCTGATGTAGCCGAGGACGTCGAACTCGCGGAGAGCGTCTCGATCGCGATGCTGACCGTGCTGGAGACGCTCGGGCCGGCGGAGCGGGCGGTGTTCGTGCTCCGCGAGGTCTTCGAGCTGCCGTACGGCGAGATCGCCGAGGCCATCGGAAAGTCCGCGGCCGCGGTGCGCCAGATCGCGCGGCGGGCACGCGAGCATGTGGCGGCCCGGCGGCCGCGGGTACGGGTGAGCCGGTCGGAGCAGCAGGCTGTGGTGGAGCGGTTCCTGGTCGCGCTGCGGACCGGGCAGTTGCAGCAGCTGATGGAGGTCCTGGCGCCGGACGTCGTCCTGATCACCGATGGTGGCGGACTGGTGGCCGCCGCCCTGGCTCCGATCAACGGGGCCGAGCTGGTGGCGCCTTTGCTCGCGCGCGCGAACCGTGTGGTGGCCGCGTTCGAGACGACGGCCGTGTGGCTCAACGGTGCGCCTGCCGGCCGGATCGAGATCGACGGCGAGCCGTCCGCGGTGAGCCTCGTGGTGGAGGACGGGCGGGTCACCCGGATCTATGTGGTGCGGAACCCGCGGAAGCTGACGCGACTGGACGAACTGATCGAACTCGCCAGGTGAGCCTGCTCCTGCTCTGGCGTCGTGGGTGTTCCGGGCGATGAGAACCGCCCGGAACACCCACGAATGTCAGGCGGTAAGAAATGGTTTGCGGGCGCGCGCATTCCCGGTCTACGGTGCTGCGCATGGGTTCCCTGTGATATTCCCCGTGCGACCGCGTTGAGCTTGGCTCCGCCGTCGCGCGTTCTCATCCGCGCTGCCGATCCGTGCTGCCGATGCTCTCGTGATGCCGCCTGTCTGGCGTGCCGCTGAGTGTCTTGGCATACGCGGATGCGTCCACCTACCCGCTTCGATCGGCCTGGCCGAGAACAGGGGACCTTCCATGCTTACTGCACAGCTATCTCTTCAGAACGTCACCCGGCGCTACGCCGACCGCGTCGTGCTGGACGACGTGTCCTTCAGCCTCAAGCCAGGCGAAAAGGCGGGCGTCATCGGTGACAACGGGGCCGGGAAATCCACCCTGCTGCGACTGATCACCGGGCAGGACCGGGCCGACGATGGCGAGTTGACTGTGATCGCGCCTGGCGGCATCGGCTATCTCGCGCAGTCGTTGGCCCTGCCTGCCGAGGCCACCGTCCAGGACGCGGTGGAGGTGGCTCTTGCTGATCTGCGCGATCTCGAAGCGCAGATGCACCAGGCCGAAGCCGGGCTCCAGGGCCTGGCAGGGGCGGAGCTCACCGCCGCGCTGGACGCCTATGACCGCCTGGTCACCCAGTACGAGGCGCGCGCCGGTTACGAGGCGGATGTCCGGGTGGACATCGCCCTGCACGGTCTCGGCCTGCCAGACCTGGCCCGGGACAGGACGCTGGGCACGCTGTCGGGCGGTGAGCGGTCGCGGCTGGCGCTGGCCGCGACCCTGGCGTCCCAGCCGGAGCTGCTGCTGCTGGACGAGCCGACCAACGATCTGGACGACCAGGCGGTGGGCTGGCTGGAGGCTCATCTGCGGGCGCATCGCGGCACCGTGCTCGCGGTCACCCATGACCGACTGTTCCTGGAACGGGTCACCACCACGATCCTGGAGGTCGGTGAGGGCAAGGTGACACGTTACGGCGACGGCTACGACGGCTACCTGGCCGCCAAAGCCGCCGAGCGGCAGCGTCGGCTTCAGGAGTACGACGACTGGTGTGCGGAGCTGGCCCGCAACCGAAAGACGGCCACGACGAATGTGGTCCGCCTCGATGCGATCCCACGCAAATTGCCGTTCGCCGTGTTCGGCCATGGTGCCTTCCGCAGCCGCAGCCGTGGCCACGGAGCGATGGGCCGTATCCGCAATGCGAAGGAGCGTGTCAAGCGGCTGACGGAGCATCCCGTCGCGCCGCCGCCCGACCCACTGGTGTTCGCCGCCCGCATGACCACCACCGGCGACCGGACGTCGCAGGCGGCAGCGGAACTTACCGGCATCCGTGTCGGGGACCGACTGCACGTGCCGTCGCTGCGGCTCGGCGGCGGGGAGCGGCTGCTGATCACCGGGCCCAACGGGGCGGGCAAGACGACGCTCATGCGGGTTCTGGCCGGCGAGCTGCGATCCGATGAGGGGACAGTGCGCACGCGGGGCCGCGTCGGCCACTTGAGACAGGAGGAAACGCCGTGGCCGCCCGGCCTGACGGTCCCGCAGGCATTCGCCCACGGCCGCGGGGGCGACCTGGATGAGCACACCGACCACCTCCTGTCACTCGGCCTGTTCAGTCCCGCCGACCTGCGCCTGAAGGTGGGCGAGTTGTCCTACGGACAACGACGCCGGATCGAACTGGCCCGCCTGGTCAGCGACCCCGTCGACCTGCTGCTCCTGGACGAGCCCACCAACCACCTCGCCCCGGCCCTGGTCGAGGAACTGGAAGGAGCCGTGGCCGACTACCCGGGCGCGGTCGTCATCGTCACCCACGACCGCCGCATGCGCACCCGCTTCACCGGCACGCACGTGGAACTGAACGCCGGCCACCTCACACAGCTTCAGGAGGCGACAGCGAGCTAGCAGGCCGGTCGGTATCAAGTGGGACTCCAGCGCGGCCTGCGACGTGCCGGTGGCCCTTTCCGGCGCTTTGCGGACGCGTGCGGTCGGTACCGGTCGCGCACCGGTGATGAGTACGCGACTCAGGATCCTGCCCGTCGCACTGCGAGGCAGGGCCCACACGGCTTCGATGGCTCTGTGTAGCGGGCGAAGAGGGACCGACGTTACGCACAAGCCCCTTGCTGCCGCCACTGCGAGGCGTTGTCAGCCCCCTCGGCTACCGTGCGGCCATGTCGAACTTTGTACTGGTTGCAGGTGCGTGGCTCGGATCATGGGCGTGGGATGAGGTGGTACCCACGCTGCGTGAAGCCGGCCACGGTGTCCACCCGTTGACGCTGTCCGGTCTCGCCGACAAACAGGCCGTGCCTGCTGGGCGGCAGACTCACGTCCGGGACATCGTCGATGAGGTCGAGCACCTCGATCTGCGCGACGTCGTGCTGGTCGGTCACAGCTACTCGGGCATCCCGGTCGGTCAGGCCGCCGAGCTGATCGGCGACCGGCTGGCCCGCGTGGTCTTCATCGACGCCAACGTTCCGGCCGATGGTGAGTCGTTCGTCTCCAACTGGTGGGCGGGCCCGGCGAAGCTGGAAGCCGCCATTGCTGAGAACGGCGGCTTCTGGGCACCGCTGGCCGAGGCCGACTGCGACGGTCAGGGCCTGACCGATGAGCAGATCGCCCGGTTCGTGGGCGGATCGACGCCGCACCCGGGCGCCTCGCTGGCCGACCCGGCGGTGCTGGCCCGGCCGCTCGGCGAGCTTCCGGCGACGTACGTCAAGTGCCTGCTCGACGGTGCCGAGCCGAACGAGGATGTGGCCAGGCTACTGGCGAGCGATCAGTGGCGGCTGGTCGCGATGGATACTGGCCATTGGCCGATGTTCTCCCAGCCGGACGCACTGGCGCGGATCCTCCTCGACGCGGCCGGGCAGTGACCGCGGTTCCATGCCGACGGGCTGCTTCCGGGCGTGCACCACAACTGCTGGTCACAGCCACTGGCTGATGGCCGCGACGAGGACGGTGGCTTCGTAACGGACGGCGAGTCTCTCGGGAGTGGTCGGCCCTATACGGGGGTGGTGCAGCGAATCCCGCGCCTGCGCAGGTAGGACCGGTTCTTGCGGGAGGCGTACGCCTTGTCGGCCCGCTCCGCGGCAGGCGATGCTCGCGCACACCGACTGGAGCACGGTCTGGACCCGTCTGGGACTGCTCACGGCGGCCGTCCTCGTGATGGGCGTCCTGGCCACACGGGCATTCCGGGCCTACCGGAAGCCGACGTAGAGAGGCGAGCCGGCTCACCTGGCGGGGCGGAGGCTGTAGCGCCCCCGGTACTGAACCTGCGTCGCGGGAGGCCAGCCGCCCACCCCTGCTTCCCTACCTCCTCGCCCCTAGGCATCTAGAGTGCTAGCATCCTAACCATGGCCTCCGAGAGACAGGTAAAGCAGTTCAACGTCTACCTGCCGGTCGACCTCATCCGCGAGGTCAAGCATCACGCCGTCGACACCGAACGGTCACTCTCCGCGATCGTCGAGGCGGCCCTGACCGAGTACCTCCAGCGCGTCGCAACCGCTGGGAAGGAGAGCACTCATGACGACTGACGGCATCGAGGGGTTCCTCGTCGAGACCCGCAACTACGGCGCGACCGCCGCGTTCTGGAAGTCGCTCGGCTTCGAGAGCGTGTTGGAGACCGACCACGGCTCCGGACGCTGGTCCCATCCGGCCGGCGGGCCCTACGTGTTCATCGTCGAGCAGCACGAACGCGAGCTCGCCACTCACCCCGTGCTCAAGGTGGCCGACGCCGAGGCCTTCGCGCCCGACCGCGCACCGGAGTTCGCCCAGCCGTTCACGCCGACGCACTGGGGTGTCCGACAGGCGCTGGTCCGCGACCCCGACGGGCGGATCGTCACTCTCGAAGCCCCACTCCCCGACGGCAACGACGGCACGGAAGGACACCACCATGGCTGACGGACAGCACCTCTCCGGCAAGTACGAACCCGACCACACCGCTGTGCGCGTCGCCCTGTGGCGCGCTCTTCACGCCCAGGCCGACGCCCCGCCCCACGTGCTCAACGACGAGATCGGGCTGAAGCTCGCCGACCCCGGGCAGAACTGGCGTGAGCGCGGCGACATGACCATGCCGGGCATCAGTGGCGTCCGCGCGTCCATCGTCGCCCGCGCCCGCTTCATCGAGGACCTCGTCGCCGAACGCGCCGACGCCGGCGTGGCGCAGTACGTCATCCTCGGCGCCGGCCTGGACACCTTCGCCCAGCGGCGCCCCGAACTCGGTTCCCGCCTCCGCGTTTTCGAGATCGACCAGCCGGGCACGCAGGCATGGAAGCGGCAGCGCCTGACCGAACTCGGCTACGACATCCCGTCCTGGCTGACCCTGGTGCCCGTCGACTTCGAGGCCGGCGACTCGTGGACGGAGCGGCTGACCGCCGCCGGGTTCGATCCGCAGAAGCCGACGGTCATCGCGTCGACCGGCGTCAGCATGTACCTCACACACGAAGCCAACACCGCGACGCTGCACCAGGTCGCCGCGCTCGCGCCCGGCTCCGTATTCGCCACGACGTTCCTGCCGCCGCTCGACATGCTCGACCCGGACGAGCGGCAGGTCCAGGAGTTCTCGATGCGCAACGCCGCCGCGTCGGGCACCCCGTTCATCAGCCTGTACTCGCCTGACGAGATGCGGCAAGCAGCCCTGGAGGCAGGGTTCACGAAGGCTGAACACATATCCCCCGACGACCTGGCCGCTCGATACTTCGCCAACCGTCCCGACGGCTTGCGTCCCCCCAGGGCCGAGCAATTCCTCGTCGCCGAGGTGTAGCTCGCCGACGACGCAACGACCACGTCGCGGCGTCCGGTCCGGCGGCAATGGACCGCTCCCCCAGCGTGGTGAGCGCGCGCAGGTGCTCCGTCCGTACGTCCGCCGGTCACGCCTTCCAACGGCGTCCACCCGTTCTGTGGACCGGCGGAGATGCCTCACGAGCCACCGCAGAAGTCCTGCGCTGAAGCGGACTGGCACCAGGCCCTACTCGCCGTACTCGCGGTCGTGGACCGGCGCGTCCGGCAGTTGGCGATCCAGCGATTCCCGGTAGCGGACGCAGCCGCGCAGAAAGCGCGGCCATGGCGGCACCGCCACCTCCGGTTCCACACGCTCCGGCAGCAGACCCCACAGCCGGGGGTGATGCCAGCACAGCTCGTGCCCCGAACTGTCCCTGTGCGCACGGATGCCTGTGCGCAGCCGCCGTACCTCGGCGACCAGTTCGTCACGGCTGAGCAGGCGCAGATCGTCGTCCAGGTCCACAGCCGCACCTTAGGCAGCCGAGAGTCCCCGCGGGGCCAGGCGCACCGCACCCGACCGGGCGACTCACGAGCGCGCGGGAAGGCGGCCCGGCCGTGGCCGGAGGCGGCGAGACCGGCCGGACCGCCCCATGTCGCGTGGTTCCAGACCGTGTCGGGGGCCCGCGCCGTGAACGCGGTGAGGGCCCGCGTGTCCGCGGGTACGAGCCGTCGCACGGCCACCGCGGCGGAGCGGCGCGGCGGCGGGGCGGCCGCGCGGGTTCCTGGTGCAGCCGGACCAAGCGTTCCCAGGGGACGACGCGGCCGACGGCGCCCCGTTCTCGCCGCCCTGCCGGCGCCCGACGGTTCAGCGGTGAGGCAGGGGGATCTCGAAGTGCACGGTCCCGAAGCCCGTTCCGTGCTCACCGGTCGTCCTGGCGTCGAAGACCTCCTTGGCGAGGCTGTTCCAGAAGGCCTGCGCGCCTGGGATGTCGACGTTGGTGTGGAGGTAGACGCACTCGTATCCCCCCGTGGCGGCGGCGAACTCGCACGCCATCCTCACCATGGCGCGGGCCAGTCCATGGCGCCGGTGGTCGGGACGTACGTAGACCCGGACCAGCTGGGCGGTGGACCCGGAGGGGTAGCGCTCGGCGAGCCATCGCGGATGCGGGGGATGAGCCGGGCCCCGTGACAGCAGCCCGGTGGTGCCCACAACGTCGTCCCCCGATCGGGCGACGACCAGCAGATGGCGCGGGTGCTCCAGGTAGGCGCCCCGGATGTCGACGACGTCGTCGTGCCACGCGGGCACGTATCCGTACCCGAACTCGCGATAGAAGGTGTCCAGCATGACGCGGCGTGCGCCGTCGCAGTCCCGGGGCTCCGCCGGGCGGACCGTGTAGGGGCCGAGCTTCTGCGGCTCTTGCTCGTGTCGTCGTTCGTGCATACCCATCCCATGAGGTGTCGCTGCCCGACCAAGCTAACCGAAATGACATTCGTTTCCAAAATGCGTACGGTGAGACTCGGACCGACACCAGAGGAGGAGATGTGCCGCCGGCGCTGCTACGGGTACGCAAGACCGCCTACGCGGTCGTGACGGTGATCGCGAAGGCCGGTGCCCACGGCGGAACATGAGTCCACTGGCCCGAGGCCGAGCCCGCCCCCTACGACGCCGAGAGGGTGGACCGCCGTTGCCCGGCATGACGCGCCCGGGTCCGTCACGGAGCCGCCGGCAGTGACAGCACCATCGTCAGGCCCCCGCCGGGGGTGTCCTCCGGGTCGAGCGTGCCGCCCATGGCCTCGGCGAAACCGCGGGAGAGGGCGAGGCCGAGTCCGGTGCCGGTGGTGTTGTCGGTGTCGCCCAGACGCTGGAAGGGCTGGAAGAGGTGGTCGCGGCCGCCCGGTGGGAGACCGGGGCCGCGGTCGATGACGCGCAGCTCCACACGGTCGGCGAGGGCGCTCACGGTCACCGTGACGGGGCGTTCACCCGGGCTGTACCGGAGGGCGTTCGCGAGGAGGTTGGCGATCACCCGCTCCAGCAGCGCCGGGTCGGCCAGGACCTCCGGGGCGGTGTCCAGTCCGTGCGTGGCGACCCGGCGGGGTGGCTGTGCGATCGAGTCCAGCGCGAGCGGCAGCAGCTCCTCCACGGTCGTGGGCCGCAGGTGCAGCGTGACCGCACCTGCCTGGATCCGGCTCATGTCCAGCAGGTTCTCCACGAGCCGGTGGAGCTTGACCAGGGATTCCTCGGCGGTGCACAGCAGTTCGTCACGGTCCGCCGCGGAGAACTCGACCTCGCGGCCGCGAAGCGAGCTGACCGCGGCGAGCGCCCCGGCGAGCGGGGTGCGAAGGTCGTGGCTGACCGCCCGCAGCAGCGCGGTGCGCATCCGGTCGGCCGCTTTCACCGGCTCGACCTCGGCTGCCGCCTCGGCCAGCCGGGCGTGCTCCAGCGCGGCGGCGACATGGGCGGCGAACGCGGCCAGCACGCGGCGGTCGGACGCGGGAAGTCCGCGTCCGCTCAGGACCAGGGCGGTGTCCTCGTCGACCGGGACCATCACGCCCTCCCCCGTGCTCGGCTGCTCAGGAGCGGGATCGGGGCCGCGGAGTGCGGATGTCCCGGGCCCCGGAAGCCGGTTCCATCCGTACGCCAGCCGCACCGACTCCATCCCGAAGGTCTCCCTGATGCGGCTCAGCAGCGCGGGGATGGCCTGGTCACCGCGGAGCACGCTGCCCGTGAGGGCGGAGAGCGTCTCCGCCTCGGCCGTTGCGCGCGCGGCCCGTCGGGACAGCCGCAGCGAACGGTCCACGATCGCCGCGACCGTCACGGCGACACCGGTCAAGGCCGCGAGGGCCAGGACGTTGTTGGGCTCGGCGAGCGTGAAGTGCCCGGACGGCGGCATGAAGAAGTAGTGCAGCAGCAGCGAGGCGTTGACCGCGGCCAGCAGCGCGGACAGCACACCTCCGAAGCACGCCACCCCGACCACGGTGATCAGGAAGAGCAGTGCCTCGCTGGTGATGTCGAGGGGACCGCCGGGCCGGTCGAGCAGGAGCAGCAGGGTGAGCAGGAACGGGAGGACCAGTGCGGCAGCCGGCCCCGCGATCCGGCGGGAGAGCGGGGGCTTGCCGCGCAGCGCCGGGAGACGGCGGCCTTGTCCGGACCGCTCATGGGTCACCGTATGGACATCGATTTCGCCGGACATCGCGGTGGCCCTCTCGCCGATGCCGCGGCCGCCGAGGACGCGCAGAAGCCGGCCGCGGCGCGAGGCGCCGATCACCAGTTGGGTGGCGTTCTCCGCGCGGGCGAAGTCCAGCAGGGCGGTGGGGACATCGTCGCCGACGACCGAGTGGTAGCTCCCGCCGAGGCTTTCCACCAGCCGCCGCTGCGCGCCCAGCGCCGCGGGCGAGGAGTCGGCCAGACCGTCGGTGCGGGCGACGTGCACGGCGAGCAGGTCGCCCCCGGACGCGCGGGCCGCGATCCGGGCCGCCCGCCTGATCAGGGTCTCGCCTTCCGGTCCCCCGGTCAGCGCCACGACGACGCGCTCGCGGGTCTCCCACACTCCCCCGATGGCGTGTGCCGTGCGGTACCTCTTCAGCGCCTCGTCGACCTGCCCGGCCAGCCACAGCAGCGCGAGCTCCCGAAGCGCGGTCAGACTGCCCACACGAAAGCAGTTGGCCAGCGCCGCGTCGATCCGCTCCGGAGGGTGGATGTCCCCGTGTGCCATGCGGCGGCGCAGCCCCTCCGGTGCCATGTCCACCAGCTCGATCTCGTCCGCGCGGCGGACCACCTCGTCGGGGACGGTCTCCCGCTGCGGGACTCCGGTGATCTTCTCGACGACGTCGTTGAGGGACTCCAGGTGCTGGATGTTGACCGTGGTGACCACGTCGATGCCGGCCGCCAGCAGCGTCCGCACGTCCTGCCAGCGCTTGGCGTGCCGGCCGCCGGGAGCGTTGGTGTGCGCCAGCTCGTCGACCAGCACCACCTGCGGGCGCCGGGCCAGCACGGCCTCGACGTCCATGTCGGTCGGCTCAGCTCCCCGGTGGCCGCGCCGGATCCGGGGGACGGTCTCCAGGCCGCCCAGCATCCCCTCGGTGCGGGGCCGCTGGTGGCACTCGGCGATGCCGACGACCACATCGGTGCCGCGCCCCGCCCTGCGCCGGCCCTCGTCGAGCATCCGGTACGTCTTGCCCACTCCGGGTGCCGCCCCGAGGAAGACCTTGAGTCGGCCGGGCGCACCGCCCGGCCGAAGATCACGTGTCACCGCGGCCGTCAGAGCTTCTCCGGGAAGATCCGCGCCAGCACCAGGTATCCGAGCAGGCAGACAGCGATGATGACGCCGACGATGTTCTCTTGGGACATGACACCACCCGAGGGAGAGGGCTTGATGAGCCCACGGTGAGGGTTCCGGACGGCGGCGCGGTCGCGCGAGGCATGAACGCCGGCCACCCCAAAGCGAACGTGGCGACTCGGCTCATGCGGCCGGTGTTGACGCTTCCCTGGCGAGAGTTCTCCCATCGTTGACGCATCGCTGACGCTTCATTGACGTCCGGCGGCCGGGTGGGGCGTGCGCTGCGTGGCCAGTCCCCCATGGCGAAGCTGTCCGGCGGCGGCATGGTGGACGGCCTCCTCCGGCGGCCCCCTGTGGCTGACAGAAAGCCGTCAAGGAGTCCCGGGCTTCCGTAAGGGCCACGTCAACGCAGCAGGTCGAAGGCTCGCTCATGAGGGAATCTTGCCCACGGGGGACGGGCGGCCGTCCGTGGCGCGAGGTTGGAGGGCGAGCCGATGGCCAGAGGCCATCATTCGCCGGTACCGGTCCGCGGAGTCAGAGGGGCGTGGGGGCCCGGCTGTCCGCGGCGACGCGGCAGAGTACGGCCGTACCGATGGGGGAAGCCCGGCGTCTGACGGAGCGCCGCCCAGAGGGGGGACCGGAATCCGGTCGGCGTGGGTGGTGGCGGCTCGAGCCGCCGCCACCCACGGGTGCTCCCTCGCGAGCGCCACGGGTGCTCCTCGGCGAGACCGTCAGGCCCCGGAACCGGCCCCGGGATCAGGGCATGCCTTCCTGGGCCAGTGACACGCGGAGCAGACTGATCACTTCCTCGTCGTGGAGGCCGAGGCGCCGGGCCTGGGCGACGAGCTCGCGGGTGTGCTCCACCAACCGGGCGCGCCCGGAGGGCTGTACGCCGGTGACCACCGCGCCACGGCCCCGGCGGAGGTCGACCAGGCCCTCCTCGCGCAGACGCTGATAGCCGCGCAGCACCGTGTGCATGTTGACGTCCAAGGACTCGGCGAGCTGCCGGGCCGGAGGCAGGCGTTCACCGCCGCGGACCTCGCCGTCGGCGATGGCCTGGCGTACGCAGCCCGCGATCTGCTCGCTGAGCGACCGCGGCGAGGCGGGGTCGAGGCGGAACAGCATCTCAGCCCTCCCCGGTCGCCCGTTCGCGGGCGGCGAGCGCGTTCAGCAGGGCGGCGGCGGTGTGCGCGTCGTCCACCGTGACGACGAACTCGCTGCCATGGGCGAGCCGCATCGAGAGCGCGCCGCCAGACCGCAGGATCACCCCGCCGGCGCCCGGGCGCACCCGGTAGCCCCAGCCTCCGAAGTCGCGCAGCGCGCGGACCTCGCGCGCGGTCGCCTCCTCGATGCGCTCCAGGGGTACGGTCATCCGGGGGCGGGGCAGCAGCAGCGGGGCGACGGTGACGCCCCGCCGGTCCACGGTCACCCGCGCACCGGTCAGCAGGGCCATGGGAACACCGCCGCCCAGCAGGGCGAATCCCGGCCCCCAGCTGACGGCGAGGCCGATCGCCGCACCGGCGGCGGCGATCGCCACACCGGCCGGCGGGAGCACCCGTGAGCCGACGGTGCGCGTCCAGGTGACCACCTCGCCCTCGGCCAGCGCCAGGCGGGGCGCCGCCGGGGACGGCGCCGGTACCGAACCGGACGGACGCGGGTCCGCCCCGGCCAGCAGCCACCCCAGCCCGCCACCCGCGGCGGCCGCGGCGAGGACCACCGCCATCAGCCAGCCGGGCAGCGTGGCCACCGCCGCGCCATCGGCCGCGGCGTTCGCCCATGCCGTCGCGCCGAAGGCCGTGGCGAGCAGCGCCGCGACGGCGCATCCCGACGCGGCCAGAACGCGCTGCGCGCTCGGCGCCGTGCGGCTGGCATACGTCAACACGCCGAAGACGACCCCCGCGCCCAGCAGCACTCCCAGCACCGTGCCGAGGAATCCGTCCCGCCCGCTGAAGCCGTCCGCGCCGCCGTCGGCACTGAAGTGCGTGGCCACGGGATCCGGCAAGCGGTCCCGCAGCGCCGCGAACGCCACCAGCGCGGCAACAGCGGCGAGCCCGAACGGAAGTGACACCACAAGGGTCCGGCGACGGCTCGTCGGACGCGTCGAGTCACGCAACGCAACCACCCCCCACTTGTTCGCATATCACTAGAACAATATACCTGCGATGCGAGCCGTGCCGAGAGCGGTTTCCCGCGCCACCGCCTCGCCGCCGTGGGCTACCGGGCGTCGAAGGGGTTCAGCGCGTCGGCCATCCAACTGACGGGCCCCTTGATGAGGTGCTGCGGCGGGAAGGTGAGGGACACGCTGTTGACGCACACGTCGCCATTGCACGGGACGGCGCTCGCCGGGGAGGCGGCGAGCCCCAGCAGCGCGGTGGCTCCGAGGGCGAGGACGGCGATACGGCGCATGGCACAGCCTTTCAGTTCGGGAGTTTCCAGGCGGATTTCGGGTGGTTCGACTGCACACGGTCTCTCGGCGGGCGGCCCCGGCCAAGCCAGAACCGCCCCAACCCGCCGTATGGACATGCGATCATCACTCGAATGACCGGCGTGGAGTTGCCCGGCGGCGCCGTCGCGTGCGATGAGATCGAGGCATGGTCGTCCTCATCGGAACGTCGGGATGGCAGTACAAGGACTGGCGCGGCGTCCTCTACCCGTCCGGCTGCCCCCAGCGGCTGTGGCTGGAGGAGTACGCGCGGCACTTCGCGACCCTGGAGAGCAACAACGCCTTCTACAGGCTCCCCACGACCGAGCAGTTCGCCGCCTGGCGGGACCGCACCCCCGACGGATTCGTCATGGCGGTCAAGGCCAGCCGGTACCTGACGCACATCAAGCGGCTGCACGACCCCGAGGAGCCCGTGGACCGGCTCATGTCGCACGCCTCCGGCCTCAACGACCGCCTGGGCCCCGTCCTGCTCCAGCTTCCGCCGAACCTGCGCGTGGACACCGGCTTGTTGGACGCCTGCCTGGGCTGCTTCCCGGCCACGGCGCGCGTGGCCGTCGAGCCCCGCCACGACTCCTGGTGGACGGCGGAGGTCCGGGAGCTGCTGGAGCGGCACGGTGCCGCACTGTGCTGGGCGGACCGGGGCTCCCGCCCCGTCGCACCGCTATGGCGGACGACCTCGTGGGGGTATCTGCGCTTCCACGGCGGAGCCGCCCGGCCGTCGCCCCGCTACGGCCGCCAGGCGCTCGGCCGCTGGGCCCAACGGGTGCACGACACCTGGCCGGACAGCGCCGAGGTCTACGCGTACTTCAACAACGACCTGGGCGGCGCCGCCGTCCACGACGCCGCAGCCTTCGCCAAGGCCGTGTCGTCACTGGGGCGCGAGGCGACCCGCACACCGGACGCGTGAGCCCATGAACCTGACCCCCAAGCCACTCCTTGGGGATTTACCAGAAAATCCTAGGATTGACTTAACTCTCCGCGCATTGTGATCATCTGATCGATCGACAGTTGAGCGGGAGGAATTCAATGACCGGGACACATCCATGGACCGTGGCGGTGCTCGGCCCCGGCGGCGTGGGCGGGCTGCTGGCCGCCCTGCTGGCCCGTGCCGGACATCGCGTGATCTGCCTCGCGGGTGAGGAGACGGCCGCGACGCTGCGCCGGGACGGCATCCGCGTGCGCAGCTCGGCCTTCGGCGGCTTCACCGCGCGGGTCGAGGCGGACACGGAGCTGCGCGAGCCCGCCGACGCGTGCCTGGTCACCGTCAAGCACACGGCTCTGGCCGCGGCGCTGGAGCGGGTGCCGCCCGCCGCGCTGGGCGGCGGTCTCGTCGTACCGCTCCTGAACGGCATCGAGCACCCGGCCCTCCTGCGCCGCCGCTACCGCCCGGAACAGATGGCGCCGGGCGTGATCCGCGTCGAGTCGACCCGCGTCGCCCCGGGCGTCATCGAGCACGGCAGCCCCTTCGCCGAAGTCGACCTGGCCGGCGCCGCGGTGGACGGGGACCGCCTCGACGCCCTGGCCGAGGTGCTCACCGCCGCCGGTGTGCCCACCCGGGTCCGGGACGACGAGGCCGCCGCGCTGTGGGCGAAGATGGCCTTTCTCGCTCCCATGGCGCTGCTCACCACGCGGTACGGGCTGACCGTGGGCGCCGTGCGCGAGGAGCGGCGCGCGGAGTTGCTGGCGGTGGTCGAGGAGACCGCCGCGGTGAGCGGCGCCGCCGGCTGCCCGGTCGACACCGCCGCCATCCTGCGGCGGTTCGACTCCTTCCCCGCGGACACCAGGTCGTCGATGCAACGGGACGCCGAAGCGGGCCGCCCGCTGGAGGTGGACGCGATCGGCGGCGCCCTGCTCCGGGCCGCCGAGCGGCACGGTGTGGCGGTGCCCGTCGCCGCCGGGCTGGTGGCGGAGTTGAGCCGCCGCGCGACGCCGTCATCGGGTACCGCCGCCGGTCAGGACAGCCACGCCTCGTAGGACATCACGTCTCCGGCCTTGACCTGGAACTCGTCGAGGTCCTTGGTGAAGGTGACCTCGATGCCAAGGACCCGCCCGTCGTGCGGGTCGAGGATCACCATGTGCCGGGTCCCGTTCGAGAAGCCGTCCGGCCCGTCGTAGACGTACGCCTGCCCCGGCCGGCCCATGCGGTCGGTGACCATACCGACGCCGCGGAGGCCACCGGTGTCGGCCAGCAGCTCGGAGATGGCGGCGTTCTCGCGGGGACCCGGCGTCCACTGCTGAAGCATCGAGGAGATCGCTTGCAGCAGCTGGGGCGGCTTGTCGCCGGCGCCTCCCCACAGGTCCGACAGATAGGAGCGCAACTTCCCGGGGTCGTACGGCGGTTCGAGGCCGGAGAGGCCGTCGTGGCCGCCGCCGGTCCCCGGCGGGTACGACTTGCGCTGGAGCACCTTGGCGTCGTCGACGGTGCGCCACTTGCCGCCGGCGTCGACGACGGTTCGGCCCGGGTGTTCCGGGTCGGTGGCCACGACCAGCTCCGAGCCGCTTCCGTCGGCGTTCCAGCGCGTGACACGCTCCTCCGGGAGCGTGACCGGCCGCACGGCGTCGGGGCCGGTCTCCATGCTCATGTACCACGCCTGGAGATGGCTGCCCCGGCGCGGACCCGCCGTGCTGCCCCGCGCCAGCTCCTTCGCCCGGCGGGCGATCTCGTCGAGCGGTACGGCCTGGGAGCCGGCCCGCGGTACGAGCGCGACCGGGGCGGCGGCCGCGGGGGCCGTGGTGGCGCCGGAGAAGGCGAGGGTGAGGACGGCGACCGTGGCGACGGCCGCGGCGGCGACGCCCAGCGCGAGCCGCCGCGCTCGTCCCGGCCGCCGCCCGCCGTGCAGCAGGCGGTTCAGGCGCCGCTCCGCCCAGCTGTCCAGGGGCCGGTCGCGCCAGAGGCCTTCGTCCGCCGTGACGGGGTTGGCCCGCCGGAGCAGTTCGAGTTCGTCAGTCATCGCCGCGGTTCCTCTGCTGTGCCGGGACGGCGCCGCTCGCCGCCGCCCTGTCCGTCGCCGCTCCCGTGGTGGCGGCCGCCGGCACGGCGGGCGTCCGTGCCGGGCGCATACGGTCTATCTGCGCGCGCAGGCGCCGGCGGGCCCGGTGCAGCCGCATGGCCGCCGCGCCGCGGCCGCACCCCAGGGCCACGGCGAGCTCGCCGACGTCCAGCTCCTCCCAGCTCGTCAGGCGCAGGATCTCCTGGTCCACGGCCGAGAGCCGGGTCAGGGCCTCGTGCACCCAGGCGCCGGGGCGTTCCGCGTCGGGACTGTGCACGATCTGGGCACCGTGCGTCGCCTCGTGGTGGCCGATTCTGTGCAGCAGCCGCCGGTAGCGGCCCTGGCCCCGGACGGTGTTGGCCAGGCAGTTCCGCGCCACGCCGTACAGCCACGGCAGCGGCGCCTCGGGGAGTTCGCCCCTGCGCCGCCACGCCACGGCGAAGACCTCCGCGACCACTTCCTCGACCTCGTACGTCTGGCCGTCCAACCGCCGGGCCACATAGCGGCTCACCGCCCAGTAGTGCGCGCGATAGGCATCGGCGAATGCGTCGTCCGTGCTCATGTCCCGCCTGTGTCCGGCAACGCCCCGGGCATCACACCCCGGCCCTGTGATCTTTCCCGTGTGACGGCGCGCGGGGGGCCGGACACGTACAGGGCATGAGGATCACGCATGACCGCCGCCCCGCGGCGGTGCGGTGGCTGACCACCACCGACCACAAGACGATCGGCACGCTGTATCTGGTCACGTCGTTCGGGTTCTTCCTGTTCGGCGGTGTGCTGGCGCTGTTCATGCGCGCCGAGCTGGCCCGGCCCGGCACGCAGATCATGTCGAACGAGCAGTTCAACCAGGCGTTCACCATGCATGGCACGATCATGCTGCTGATGTTCGCCACCCCGCTGTTCGCGGGCTTCGCGAACTGGATCATGCCGCTCCAGATCGGCGCCCCCGACGTGGCCTTCCCGCGGCTGAACATGCTGGCGTACTGGCTGTACCTCCTGGGGTCGCTGATCGTGGTGGCGGGCTTCCTGACCCCGCAAGGGGCCGCCGACTTCGGCTGGTTCGCGTACGCGCCGCTGTCGGACTCCGTCCGGTCGCCGGGTGTGGGCGCCGACATGTGGATCATGGGTCTGGCGTTCTCGGGCTTCGGTACGATCCTGGGCTCGGTCAACTTCATCACCACGATCATCTGCATGCGCGCTCCGGGCATGACGATGTTCCGGATGCCGATCTTCACCTGGAACGTGCTGCTGACCGGTGTGCTGGTGCTGCTGGCCTTCCCGGTGCTGGCCGCCGCGCTGTTCGCGCTGGAGGCGGACCGGAAGTTCGGGGCGCACATCTTCGACGCGGCCAACGGCGGGGCGCTGCTGTGGCAGCACCTGTTCTGGTTCTTCGGGCATCCCGAGGTGTACATCATCGCGCTGCCGTTCTTCGGCATCATCTCCGAGGTCATCCCGGTCTTCTCGCGCAAGCCGATGTTCGGTTACGGCGGTCTGGTCGCGGCGACGATCGCGATCGCGGGTCTGTCGGTGACGGTGTGGGCGCACCACATGTACGTCACCGGTGGTGTGCTGCTGCCGTTCTTCTCGTTCATGACGTTCCTGATCGCGGTCCCGACCGGTGTGAAGTTCTTCAACTGGATCGGCACCATGTGGAAGGGGTCGTTGAGCTTCGAGACGCCGATGCTGTGGGCCGTCGGCTTCCTGATCACCTTCACCTTCGGTGGTCTGACCGGTGTCATCCTGGCCTCGCCGCCGATGGACTTCCACGTCTCGGACTCGTACTTCGTGGTGGCGCACTTCCACTACGTCATCTTCGGCACCGTGGTCTTCGCGATGTTCTCCGGCTTCCACTTCTGGTGGCCGAAGTTCACCGGCAAGATGCTGGACGAGCGACTCGGCAAGATCACCTTCTGGACGCTGTTCATCGGCTTCCACGGCACCTTCCTCGTCCAGCACTGGATCGGCGCCGAGGGCATGGTGCGCCGCGTCCCCGACTATCTCGCGGCAGACGGCGTCACCACGCTGAACACCGTCTCCACGATCGCCTCGTTCCTGCTCGGTCTGTCGTTCCTGCCGTTCTTCTACAACGTCTGGAAGACGGCCAAGTACGGCAAGAAGGTCGAGGTCGACGACCCGTGGGGCTACGGCCGCTCGCTGGAGTGGGCGACCTCCTGCCCGCCGCCGCGGCACAACTTCACCGCCCTCCCCCGGATCCGCTCCGAATCCCCGGCGTTCGACCTGCACCACCCCGAGATCGGGCTGCCCGCCGCCGAACCCGCCCAGGAGAAGGGGGCGCTGGTGTGAACACCGCCGACACGAACACAGCCGGGACGGTCAACGACATCGAGGGCTTCCTCCTCTGGGAGGCGGAGAAGCGTACGGCGCACAGCCGCGCCCGCGCCTTCGGCTCCCGGATGCCGTGGCTGACCGACTCCCAGCGCCAGGAGGTGGAACGGCTCTACGCCCAGGACCATCTGGACGCGTCGAGGGGATTCCTGGAGCGCGTGGCCGCCCGCGGCGGCGAGCTGCGTGCCGAGTACGAACACCGCTACCGCGCGCTGCGCTGCCGCCTCCTCGCCGCGGCCCTGTTCGGCGCGGCGGCGGTGGCGGCGGTGGCGGCGGTGGCGGCGGTGGCCATGGTGGTGACAGTGCCGTAGGGGCATGCCGAGTACCCCTGCCCGCGGGCTTTTTTCCGGGCAACCCGGCGAAAATCAGCGGCATTTGGCGTGCAAGGTCAGCGGACGCGGGGCATTCTTGCTGTCACTGAAAGAGAGTCAGGCCACATGTAGCACCGGGGGGCGCGGCGTGACGGAGTCCGGGTCGGGTATGGGCCTCAGAGGCCGTGACGGGATCATCTCCCTCGTCGGCCAGTGCCTCGCGCAGCCCCCCGCCAGGGAACGCCCCGTGATCACGCTCCTCGGGCCGCGGGGCAGCGGGGCCAGCGAGGCGCACAGCGCTCTCATGGAGGCGTTCGGCGCCGAGCACCCGTTCGCGTACGTGAGCTTCGGGGGCGAGCAGTCGGTGCTGCCGCGCTATGCCCTGGCCCTGCTCGCGCGGCAGCTGGAGCGCAAGCTGCCGCGGTACCGGCGCTCCCACTTCCCGCGGCTCACGCTCGGGCTGCTCGCCTCCGACCACGAGCTGCGGATGACCAGCCTGGCCGACGGGCGGCGCGGCATCCGCCAGGAGCTGGACCGCTTCCAAGCGGAGAACGAGGCCCGCCACGGCGACTACCTCGCCGCCTTCTTCGAGGTGGCGGGGGGCGCCGTGGGGGCTCCGGACGGCGCGTCGACGGCGGCCCTGGCGCTGCTGCGGGACGCCGTGCGGCACGGCCGCCGCCGACTGCCCGGCCGGAAGTCCACGGGCAACGCGGCGTGGTACGGCGGCCACCCGCTCACCCGGAGCCAGGACCCCTGGGACGCGCTGGTGGAGCTCAACCTCTGGCGGCACGAGGGCGACGAGAACGACCAGGACCGGCTGGACCGGGTGCTCTTCTCGGCCTTCATGGAGGATCTGCGCCAGAACGCGGGCCGCTCGTTCATGCCACGCTCGTACCTGCTGCTGCTCGACAACTCCCATACGGAACGCGGCCGCCGCTTCCTCGACCTGCTGATACGCGCCCGGCGCGACGACGCCCTCGCGCCGGGCACCGCCTGCGACCCGCTGACGGTCGTCGCGAGCGCCAACCGCTGGCTCCCCCGCTGGGGCCCGGCCACGGGCGACCAGTGGCCCTGGCGGTTACGCGGCCCGGACCGGGCCTCCCTGGAGGACTGGCGCGAGCACCGGCCCGGCCGCGACAGCGACGACACCTGGTGGTATCCGCTGCGGCTGCGCGACCTCACCCTCGACGAGGTGCGCGTCCGTATCGAGCTGGAGCTGCACGACCACCCCGGTCTCGCCCCGTTCACGCGGCTCGCCCCGTTCGTGCACCGGCTGACCGGCGGCCTGCCCCGGGCCGTACGCCAGGTGCTGGACGTCCTTCGGCAGCCCGGTACGCCGGTGGAGGACGGGCCGGACCAGGACCGATGGCTGCGTGCGCTGCCCACCCGGACGGCGCACGAGGATGAGGACGCCCGCGCCCTCATCCAGGCGGCCCTGGACCATCTGCTGCGGGGATTCTCCGACGCCGAGCGGGATTCGCTGGCCGAATGCGCCGCCGCGCGCGACCTGTCCATCGGCACCCGGGTGCTCAGCCGCGGTGACGCGCTGTTCAGCGAGGCCCGCGCGCGCTGGCTGCTCAGTCCGGGGACGGTGACGCCGACCCTCCACCCGTGGCTGCGACGGCTGCTGCTGTGGCGGCTGGCGGAGCGCCCGGGTGACTGGGACACGGTGCACGAGCTGCTCGCCGAGCACTTCGCGGCCGAGCGGCGCCTGGTCCAGGAGATGTACCACCGGCTGGCCACCGGGCAGGTCGAGGCGGTGACCGGCCATCTGGTCGAGCGCTTCCCGGCGGTTCCGGCGACGCAGTGGATCAGCGAGTTCAACGCGATCACCTCGGCGCCCAACCGGTTCCGGAGCGACGGCACCCCCCTCGACCTGCTCGCCGGGCTCTCGCCGGACGACCCGCGGGGCTCGGTCACCAACGAGTCGGTCATCCGCGACCTGGTCCTGACGCGATGGGTGTGGAGCGATCCGCTCGCCGACCCCGGGATGCGGCTGAACAACCTGATCGCCGACGGGTTCAACCAGCTGTCACGCATTCGGAGGAGCGACATCGTGGCCCTGTTCAACGAGGCGGAGCGCTATCGCCACTGGCGCCATCCGCTGACGTCCACCAGTGAGGGATGAGCCCGATGCCCAGACTCGAATGGCCGCTGCACATCGTGCGCCGCGTCGTGATCGCCGCCGTCGTCCTCACCCTGCTCGCGGTGGCCGTACCGCTGACCATGGACTGGATCGAGGACACCCGGTCGCGGTGCGCGGACGGCGTGGTGAAGAAGGGCGAGGCCGACGAGTGCGTCGGGGTCACCGACGGCTCGTACAGCTTCGACGACCACCTCGACGCCGTCATCGAGAAGATCAAGGAAGAGAACGACCGGGTCGCCGCCAACGCCGACGAGGAGCCGTACGTCAGCGTCGCGTACATGACGTCCTTCACCCTCACCGACGACGACAGCAACTCCGATGAGTCGGTCCGGCACGAGCTGGAGGGCGCCTACCTCGCGCAGTACCGGCACAATCGCGGCGACCTGCCCGCCTCCCCCAAGATCCGGCTGCTGATCGCCAACCCGGGCTCCCGCGCGGGCCAGTGGGAGCACACCGTCGAGGAGCTGGCCAAGCGGAAGGACTCCGACGACAGGCTGGTGGCCGTCGCCGGACTGGGGCCCAGTACGGACCGCACCCTCGCCGCCCTGAAGCGGCTGTCGGAACACGGCCTCGCGATGGTCGCCAGCTCCATGACGGCGACCAACATCCGCGACATCAACGGCTTCGTACGGGTCGCGCCCACCAACGTCGACGAGGCGCGCGCCGCCTCCGCGTACCTGAAGCGGGAGAAGGTCCGCACGGCGGTCGTCGTCCAGGACGTCGCCGACCACAACCTGTACGCCAGGACGCTGGGCGACGCGTTCACCGAGGCGTTCCCGGACAAGGACGGCGGCCACCGGCTGGTCGCGGAGCGGCTGACCTTCGACTCCTCGGTGCGCAGCGCCTGGGAGAACGAGCTGCGCTTCATCCCCGGGCAGCTCTGCCAGAGGAAGCCCGAGGTGGTCTACTTCGCGGGCCGCGGGCAGCACCTGACCCACTTCCTCGACGCGATCGCCAACCGCACCTGCCAGGAGGAGAAGTTCACCGTCATCACCGGCGACGACACCACGAACCTCACCGCGAAGCAGCTCGCGTACGCCGCGCGGACCGGGGTGCGGGTGCTCTATACGGGCCTGGCCCACCCCGACATGTGGCGCGGGGCCCCGCACAGCGTCTCCGCCCCTTCCGCGAAGCACTTCCAGGAGGGCGGCACCCTGGACCGCTGGTTCCCGAACGACCCCCGCTACGACGGCGGCGCCATCGTGGCCCACGACTCCGTCCTCACCGCCGCCCAGGGCGTCAGGATGGCCGCCCGCTGGGAGGGCGAAGTGACCGGCGAGGCGGTGGCCCGTATGTTCCACCAGATGGACGGCGATCAGCAGGTGCCGGGGGCGAGCGGCTTCATCGCGTTCCAGAACAACGGCAACCCCCGCGACAAGGCGGTCCCGATCCTGAGTCTCGACTCACGCGGCCGGGCGGCGTTCGTCGAGTTGTCCGCCGCCGACGGCGCACCGCCGCAGGGCGGGTGACGCGGGTCCCGAGCCGCGGGGAACGCCGGCGCGCCGCACACTGGCAGGGTGACGGCAAGACAGAGTGCCGGGGTCCTGCTGTACCGCCGGACGGGCCCGGACACCGAGGTGCTCCTCGGCCACATGGGCGGGCCCTTCTGGGCCCGGAAGGACGCGCGCGCGTGGTCGCTGCCCAAGGGCGAGTACCAGCCTGACCAGGAGGAACCGGAAGCCGCGGCGCGGCGCGAGTTCGCCGAGGAACTCGGGCTGCCGCCACCGGCCGGCGACTGGGCGGCGCTCGGGTCGGTCCGGCAGACCGGCGGGAAGGTGGTGACCGTCTGGGCCGTGGAAGGGGATCTGGACCCCCGACTGGTGGTCCCCGGCACCTTCGAACTGGAGTGGCCGCCGCGCTCCGGCCGGCTCCAGCGGTTCCCGGAGCTCGACAGGGTCGCCTGGTGGGGCCTCGACCAGGCCAGGGAGAAGATCGTGGCCAAGCAGCAGGTCTTCCTCGACCGCCTCGGCGAACTCCTGGCGAGCGGCTGAGGACGTCCCTCCGCGCAAGATTGGCCAACCGACATATCACCTGCGTGCCCGAATAGGCCGACTTGTAGGGCAGCGCTGGGCGCACCGGTCACCGACCCGCTCGGGGCGCGGGCCGCCGACCTGCGCGAAGGGCTCTCCCGGCGGGGTCACCGCACTGTCAACCCCTATTTCGGGGGATATCGGCATCTTCGCGGCCGCGGCTAGCTTCGCTGCCCGTCCGGATCCGCTCGTCCCGACGCCGTGTCAGGGGACCGAGGAGAGAGGCAGGTTGATGAGAAGCAGAAGAGATGTACTGAGGGCGGCGACGGCCGCGGCGGGCGCCGCCGCGGCCGTCGCCGTGGGGAGCGGCACGGCCGCCGCCTCGTCCAGGACTCCGGCGCCGGCACCGAGACGGGTGCTGAGTTCCGTGGGGACACGGCTCAACACGTTCCGGGACGCGTCGGGCAAGGTGACCGTGTCGGTGTTCTCGCATCACGGAAACCCCGCCCAGCAGCACTGGATCAACGAGACCATACTCGTCGGCGACGGCGACATGATCGCCATCGGCGGCGGCGCCAGGGCGACGAACACCGGCAACGGCGCGCTGCTGACCGCGTCGCATCCCACCGACGACCTGTCGGGCTGGACCGTCTGCTCGAAGGACCACATCGACCCCCAGCCGCATGAGCTGGAGTCCTATGTCATCGGTCTGAAGATCGCCGGGATGAGCCGCGACCAGCTGCTGCGGTCGGTGTACGTCTCGCGCGCGGACAGCGGCGTGGCCCCGCATCCGGAGGCCGAGGCCGGAATCCCGTCGTCGAACGACTACGTCCTCGTTGGCGGCGGGTTCCGGGTGGACTGGCACGGGTCCGGCAACCTCGGCACCGCCTCCTTCCCCGCCACGGAGACCTCCTGGAAGGCGCGGTCGAAGGACCACATCGTCTCCGACCCGGCCAACATCCGCGCGTTCTCCATCGCGCTGCGGCGCCGCCTCCCGGTCGGCACCGTCCTGAACAGCTTCTCCCGGGCCGACTCCGGCCAGTCCGCGCACCCGGCCGCGGTGGCATCGGTGGCGCAGGGGTACGCGCTGACGGGCGGCGGCGCCGAGGTGCACTACCGCGGGGCGGGCAACCTGCTGTGGCGGCTCGAACCGTCGACCACCCAGACGCCGAGCTTCAGCGCGGCCTCCAAGGACCACCACATCTCGGATCCGGCCACGATCACGGCCTGGGCACTGGGCATCCGCATCGTGTGACGCGACGCCCCGCACTGCGCCATGCCCCAAGGGAGGGTGGGGCATGGCGCAGGTCTCCTATCGCCCCGTATGACGGATTCACCAGGCGTCAGGAGCTATTTCCGCATGTACGTTGAGTGCGGGGGTCTCGGGCCATACGGTTGCCGCATGCAGTGGAGGATCTGGCGCCTCGCAGCTCGCAGCCCGGCCGTGCGCATCCAGCACAGCCGGTCGCACCCGTCCGGCGGCCACCACACGGTCGTCATGCGGGACGGCAGGGACCGCGCCGTCGGCCGCCTGGACTACCAGCTGTGCCACGCATGCCGGACGGGGCGCGTCGAGCAGATCTCCGTCGCCCTCGCCTGGCAGCGCCAGGGACTGGCACGCGAGGCGATCCATGAGGCGCTGGCACGCGGCCCCGGGTACCACTGGGTCACGTCGCGTCAGTCGCGGGAAGGCCGGTTATTCTTCGCCGCCATGGCCCTTGAGACGGGCGCGGCCTTCACCAGACGCGGCAAACGCTGCCCGCACATGCACGGACGGACGGGGTAGCTCAGTCATCCGCTCCAGGGGCCGCGTGACCGTCCTCCGGTGCGGCGGCCGCGCGGCGGAGCCGGGCGCCCAGGGTGCGGAGGTGGTGGACCAGCGCCTCGGGCTCGTGCACGCGGAACTCGCAGTCGACCAGAGCCAGCCGCAGCGCCAGCCACTCCAGGGAGTCCGCGGCCGTGGTGCGCAGGCGGCAGGCCCGTTCGCCGGTCGGTTCCGGGGTGCCCAGCGACGCGGGCAGGCGGGCGGCCACGAAGGACGCGGGCGCCTCGAAGGTGACGTCCAGCCGGTGCCTGGGTTGGAGCCGGGACAGCGAGCGGGTCATGAACTCCGCCGCGCCCCCGGCGGGCAGCTCCCGCGGGGTGAACCGCGCCCCCGTCGCGAACACCTCGCTGACCCGGTCGACCCGGAAGGTGCGCCAGTCGTCGCGGTCCAGGTCGTACGCCACGAGGTACCAGCGCCGACCGGTCGACACCAGCCGATGCGGCTCCGCCTGCCGGCGGCTCTCCGTACCGTCGCCCGAGCGGTAGCCGAAGCGCAGCCGCTCGTGGCCGGTGGCCGCCGAAGCCATCACCGTCAGCGTGTGCGGGTCCACGGTCGCGGCGTCCCCGCCGCCTCCCATCACCAGCGGCACGGTCGCCGCCTGAAGGCTGGAGACGCGGTGCCGCAGCCGCGAAGGCAGTACCTGCTCCAGCTTGGCGAGGGCCCGTACGGACGCCTCTTCGACGCCCTCGACGGCGTGTCCGGCACCCGCCCGCAGCCCGACGGCGATCGCCACCGCCTCCTCGTCGTCGAGGACCAGCGGCGGCATGGCCTTGCCCGCGACCAGGCGGTAGCCGCCGTCGGCGCCCATCGTGGCCTGTACCGGGTATCCGAGTTCGCGCAGGCGCTCGATATCGCGCCGTACGGTGCGCCTGCTGACGCCCAGCCGGGCGGCGAGCTCGCCGCCCGGCCACTCGCGCGGGGTCTGGAGCAGGGAGAGCAGGGTGAGCAGCCGTGCCGGTGTGGTGTCCGTCATGTCTTCAGGATGCCGTCCATGTGGGACAGAAGCTGACCTATATGAGGTCTAGGTTCACCGTATGACTTCAGCAGCACCTCAGGAACCCGCTCAGGCGGCCTCTCCGAACGACCGCCGCCGCTGGTTCGCGCTCGCCATCGTGATGACCGCGGCCTTCATGGACCTGGTCGACGTCACGATCGTCAACATCGCCGTCCCGAGCATCAAGCAGGACACCGGCGCCTCGCTGAGCGCGATCCAGTGGATCACCGCCGGATACGCCCTCGCCTTCGCGGCCGGGCTGATCACGGGCGGCCGCCTCGGCGACATCCACGGCCGCAAGCGGCTCTTCCTGATCGGGATCGGTGGCTTCACCGTCGCCTCCGCGCTCTGCGGCGTCGCCCCGAACCCGGAGGTGCTCGTCGCCGCCCGGCTCCTCCAGGGGGCCATGGCCTCGCTGATGGTGCCGCAGGTCCTCTCGATCGTGCACGCCACCTTCCCCGCGCATGAGCGCGGCAAGGTCTTCGGCCTGTTCGGCGCGGTCGTCGGGCTCGGCGCGGTGTCCGGACCGATGCTGGGGGCGCTGCTCACGCAGTGGAACCTCTTCGGCCTCGAATGGCGGCCGATCTTCCTGATCAACCTGCCGGTCGGCGTGCTGGGCCTGCTGCTGGGCCGCAAGTACATCACCGAGTCCAAGGCACCCATGGCGCTGCGGCTGGATCTCGTCGGCGTCGCGCTCGTCACGCTCGGCCTGCTGATGCTGATCTACCCGCTCACCCGCGGCCATGAGCTGGACTGGCCGCTGTGGGGGTACGCGTCGATGGCGGGCAGCCTCGTCGTCCTCGGGGTGTTCGTGGCGTACGAGCGGCGCAAGGCGCGCAAGGACGGCTCGCCGCTGGTCGAGCTCAGCCTGTTCCGCGTCAAGAGCTTCGCCGCCGGTATCGCGGTGCAGCTGACGTTCGGCGTCGCGTGCGGCATCTTCTTCCTGGTCTGGACGCTGTACATGCAGATGGGGCTCGGCTGGAGCGCGCTGCGGGCCGGTCTGACCGGTATCCCGTTCTCCCTCGCCGTGTCGGCCGCGGCAGGTATGTCCGTACAGAAGCTGGTACCGCGCTTCGGCCGGAAGGTGCTCCAGGGCGGTGCGCTGACGATGGCCGCGGGTCTGCTGCTCTACATATGGGAGGCAGGGCGGTACGGCACGGACATCGCCTCCTGGCAGATGGCGCTCCCGCTGGTCGTGATGGGCACGGGCATGGGTCTGATCGTCGCGCCGCTGACGGACGCGGTGCTGTCGGAGGTGCCGCGTGAGCACGCCGGCTCGGCGTCCGGGCTCATCAACACCACCATGCAGATGGGCAACGCGCTCGGGCTCGGCCTGGTGTCGGTGGTCTTCTTCGGGGCGATCGGCGATGAGCAGCTGTCCGCCGCGCCGGGCACGGCGGGCCAGGCGTTCACGGACGCGTTCCAGCAGTCCTTGTGGTGGGTGGTCGGCGTCCTGGCGGCCATCTTCGCCGTGATGTTCGCGCTGCCGGCCCGCCCCAAGCAGCACATCGAGGGCGCGGACGCCGGGCCGGCGGCGGAGGCGCCGGGCGTCGACGCCGTGCGGGAGCCGGTGCCGGCCCCCTGACGTACTGCCCCGGCGCCAACGCGCCCGTGCGCGAGGCGGCTTCGCCTCGCGCACGGGCGCGCCGGCACGTCGCGGGCCGGTACGGGCGTCAGACGGGCCGGGCCTCGATCAGGCAGTACGGGTTGCCCTCGGCCAGCGGCGTGACGGAGGCGACCGCCAGGCCCGAACGTCCGCACAGCTCCTCGAACTCGGCGCGGGTGCGTTCCCGGCCGCCCAGGTTCACCAGCATGTTGAGGTCGCTGAGATAGGGCAGGCCGCCGTAGCCGGTGTCGGCCGTCTCGGGCAGCACCACCTCGACGATCAGGACCCGGCCGTGGTCCGGCAGTGCCCGGCGGCAGTGGCCGAGGATGACGGCCGACTGCTCGTCGCTCCAGTCGTGCAGCACGCTCTTGAGCAGGTGGGCGTCGGCGCCCTCGGGCGCGGCGGCGAAGAAGTCGCCGGCCACCAGGGCGCAGCGGCCGGTGAGCCCGTCCCGGTCCAGTACCGGGTCGGCCTGGGCCAGCCCCTCGGCGGTGTCGTAGACGATGCCGCGCACGTCCGGGTACGCCCTCAGGACGGCGGCGAGCAGGGTGCCGTCGCCGCCGCCCACATCGGCCACGGTGGTGAAGCGGCCGAAATCGCAGGCTTCGGGGAGGAGTTCGGCGACGCCTCGGGTGCCCTGGCTCATCGCCTCGTTGAACTGCTCCGACAGCGCCTGGTGGTCTTTGAGGTAGCCGAAGAAGTCCGTGCCGAAGACCTTGTCGAAGGAGCGCTCGCCGGTGCGGACGCTGTCGTCCAGGTGCTCCCAGGCGCGAAGCATCGCCGGGTCGGCGAACAGGCCGACCAACGACGCCTTGGAGTCAGGCCGGTCGGTGCGCAGCAGGGCGCCGGTCGCGGTGGCGGAGAACGCGCCGGAGGCTGTCTCGGCGAGCAGTCCGAGCCCGGCCAGCGCGCGCAGCATCCTGGTCGTGGCCTGGGGATGCGTGCCGCACTCCGCCGCGAGGTCGTCCGCATGCCGTTCGCCGTCGCCGATGCGGTCGAGTACCCGCAGGCGTACGGCGGCGCCCATCAGTTGACCCGCCATGGCCCCGAATATCAGCTGGATCACTCGTGCGTGGTCCTCGGCGCCCGGCGTCCGTTGCCCGGTCTCAGCCATCGTGTTCCCCTTCCCGATCCCGCGTAGGTTAGGTAACCCTAAGTCCACTCGGCCGGGGTCGCCGCGGGGACCGTCGGCTTCAGGCCACGGCGCGGCGAACCGCTTGGCGGGTGCGTGCAGTTGCCCCGCCCCCCGTCCCGGGAATTCTTAGACCGAGCGGGGGAATTCGCGTCAACGACGCGCGCCGCCATGGGATTGCGTGTTCCAGCAGCCCATCATGCTGTTATTCCCGCATGCTCGGGAATGCCCCGGTCAGGAATTCCGCTGGTCCACGCGAGGACACAGCGAGCAGTCGGCACAGCGCCGGGCGGCCCTCCGCCTCGTAACGCGCTCACAGGTTCATCCAGTTCCCCCCAGCGTCTTCTCCCTTGCCCCGCCCTTGCCTTCCGGCCTTCCCGGCGGACAGCCGCCGCCGGGAAGCCCCCGCAACGCACCGGCCGGGCCTGCCTCGTGAAGGAGACCGCCCATGACCGTCACCGGCCCCACCTCGACTTCGCACCGCCGCCGCCCCGTCCGTGACCGTCTCCGCTGCGCCGACGGCGATCGCGGTGGGCGCCTGCCCCTGATCGGCGAGATCGCCGCCGCGGTCGTCTCCGGCGCGGTACGCGCCCTCGTGGCCTGGCTGCTGGATGCCTGACACCGGGCCCAGGCCCGAGCCCGGGCCCCGTGCTCAGCGGGCGTTGACGGAGGGCGAGAGGACGGGGTCGGGCGCGGCGCCGCGGCCCCGGGTGCGGTAGCTGTCGCCCTGGAGATGGATGATCTCGGCGTGGTGGGCCAGGCGGTCGATCATGGCGGAGGTGACGGCGTTGTCGCCGAAGACCTCGGGCCAGCGGTCCAGATGCTTGTCGCTGGTGACGATCAGCGAGGCTCGCTCGTAGCGGTGGGAGACGAGCCGGAAGAAGAGGTTGGCCGTCTCGGCGTCGAAGGGGACGTAGCCGATCTCGTCGACGACCAGCAGTGCGTAGTCGTCCAGCCTGGCCAGTTCCCCGGCCAGGCGGCCCGCGTCGCGGGCCTCGCTCAGCCGGGCCGCCCACTCGGTGGCGGTGGCGAACAGCACGTCGTGTCCGGCCTGGCAGGCGCGCAGGCCCAGCGCGGTGGCCAGATGCGTCTTGCCGGTGCCGGGCGGGCCGACGAGGAGCAGGTTCTCCCTGGCCGTGACGAAGTCCAGCGCCCCCAGCCGGGCGACGGACTCCCGGTCGAGGGACCGCTGATGGCCGTGGTCGAACTCCTGCAGCGTCTTACGGGCGGGGAACCCCGCGGCGCGGATGCGGGACTCGGCGCCGGGGGCCTCCTGGGCGACGGCGAGATCCTCGGACCCGGCGGGCAGGGCCGCCGGGTGCTGGGCCGGAATCAGTGCGGCGAGGGCGCGGGCACGGCCGAGGCCCTCCGTGACGTCCGCATCTCCCATGCGGCTCCGTCCGGCGTGGCTCGTGGCGCCGCGCATGTCCATGGGGCCGGTCATGTACGCGAGGATCGCGGCGGAGGCGATGAACGCCATGTGGATCACCGTTCCCCACTGCAGGGAGTGCCGGGAGGTGTGGTCGACGTCGACGAACATCTGGAGCAGGTGGACCGAGGAGATGCCCACGATGGCGGTGGCGAGCTTGACCTTCAGCACGTTGGAGTTGACGTGCGAGAGCCACTCGGGCTGGTCCCGGTGCCCCTGGAGGCCGATACGGGAGACGAACGTCTCGTAGCCGCCGACGATCACCATGATCAGCAGGTTGGCGATCATCACCACGTCGACGAGCTTGAGGACGGCGAGCATGACGTGGGTCTCGTCGGCGTGACCGCTGACGACATGCTGGACCAGGTGCCACAGTTCGGAGAAGAACTTGAAGACGTACACGCCTTGTGCGGCCACCAGCCCGAAGTACAGCGGGGCTTGGAGCCATCGGGTGGCGAACAGCGCGTATCCGAGCGAGGGAGCGGAATAGCTCCTCAGGTCCGTCTTGGGCGACGTGGGCATGTCGTAACCAGGCAACGGCATCTCCAGGGGGGTGGCGTGACAGCGGACGCTCCGCCATTGTCGGGTCTGTCCGTTGAAAGTCTGAATTCACAACACCCTTTGGAGGGAATAGGAGTTCAGTACGAAAAGGTGACCAAGGGTGACGGGTGCACGGACCGGCACCGGACTGACACCGGACCGGCACCGGACCGCTTGACTTAAACCTTGGTTCATGTCGGAACCTCGTGGCACGGCGGGAACACGAGCCCCGCCCCACCACCGCGGTGCCCCTCGGTCCACCGCGGTCCACCGGTCACCGAAAGTCGAGGCTCCCCATGCCCCATACGCCAACCTCCGCCGCGCCGAAGGTCGCGGCCCTGGCCTCCGTCGTCACCCTCGGCTCCATCATGTCGGTGCTGGACGTGACCGTGGTGAACGTCGCCATGCACCCGCTGGCCGAGCACTTCGACGCGCCCCTCTCCACCATCCAGTGGGTGGCCTCCGGCTACTCCCTGGCCCTGGCCGCCGTGATCCCCGTGACGGCGTGGGCGATCCACCGCTTCGGCACCAAGCGGGTCTACATGACGGCCCTGATCCTTTTCGTCCTCGGCTCCCTCCTGGCCGGACTGGCCTGGTCGGCCGAGTCGCTGGTGGCGTTCCGGGTGGTCCAGGGGCTGGGCGGCGGCATGATCACGCCGACCGGCATGACGATCATGATGCGCGCCGCCACCCCGCAGACCATGGGCCGCATCATGAGCATCATGGGCATCCCGATTCTCATCGGGCCCCTCGCAGGCCCCATCCTGGGCGGCTGGCTGGTGGACTCCTTCTCCTGGCGGTGGATGTTCACCATCAACGTCCCTGTCGGGATCGCCGCGTTCCTCCTGGCCGCCCGGATCTTCCCGCGGACGCAAGGAGCGCCCGGCCGGCGGCTGGACATCCCCGGACTGCTGATGCTCTCCCCGGGCCTGGCCGGATTCATCTACGGGGTGTCAACCGGCGCCGAGCGCCGCGACTTCGGCTCGCTCGACGCGCTGCTCCCGGCGCTGCTGGGCGCCGCCCTGGTCGTGGGCTTCGTCGTGCGGGCCCAGCGGTCCCCGCACCCGCTGATCGACCTGCGGCTGTACCGCGACAAGGCCTTCGCGGCCGGTGCGGCGACCCTGTTCCTGTTCGTCGTCGGCTACTTCGGCAGCATGCTGCTGCTCCCGATGTACTTCCAGATCGTCCGTGGCGAGTCCGTCGTCGCCTCCGGGCTGATGGGTGCCCCCTTGGCGCTCGCCGCCGGCGTGACCATGCAGTTCTCCGGACGGCTGTCGGACCGGGTGTCCCCGCGGATGCTCGTCACCTCCGGCATCACCCTGGCGGCGCTCGGAGTGGCGCTGCTCAGCCTGCACCTGGCCGAAGCCGCCGCGTACTGGCGGCTGGCCGGCTCACTGGCCGTCATGGGGATCGGCGTGGGGCTGACCATGATGCCGACGATGGCCGCCGCCACGCGTGGCCTGTCCCCGGACGACGCCCCGTCGGCGTCGACGGCGCTCCAGATCACCTCCCAGGCGGGGGCCTCGATCGGCATCGCGTTCTTCTCGGTCATGCTCTCCGTCAACGGCAGCGGCGGCGCCACCGTGCCCACCCGCGCCGAGCCGTTCGCCGAGACCTACCTGTGGGCCGTTGCGCTCATGCTCCTCGCCCTCCTCCCGGCGCTCCGCCTGCCCCGCCGCCGCACCCCGGCCGCGGCGGCCGCGGTGGTCAAGTCGCCCGCCGAGGACCGTACGGCGGCCCATGTCTGACCGGTGACACGCCTGATCGGCGCCCGGATCGCGCGGCCAACCCGGCCGCGCGGCCGGGCGCCGTCCCGTTCCTGCCGGGCGCCGTCCCGTTCCTCAGGCCTCTCCCGGCCGCAGCAGCGTGAGCGTGCCGTCCGGCTCGGAGCCGACGCGCGTGCCGAAGCCTCGGCCGACCCGGTCCAGCACCGCCCGCAGCCACCCGGCGTCCTCGCCCGAGGCGCGCCACAGCCGCATCCGGCGGGCCTGCAGGACGACGATCCGCAGCCGGTCGAGCCTGCCGGTGCCGGTCTCCACCGAGGCGAGGTACAGCGGCCGCAGGTCGTCCCGGTACTGCGCGTAGCCGCGGATGCCCTCGTAGTCGTCGACGAAGTCGCCGCAGCCGTAGAGGATCAGCTTTCCCCCGTACACCTCCAGGGGGCGGGCGTGGTGCGAGGAGTGTCCGTGCACGACGTCCACCCCGCCGTCGATCAGCCGGTGCGCGAAGCGGACCTGGTCGCGGGGGATGTCGTAGCCCCAGTTGGAACCCCAGTGGACGGAGACGACCGCCACGTCGCCGGGCAGCTTTGTCTCCCGTACCCGGTCGGCCACGGCGCTCGCGGCGGCGTCCGACGCCTCGGCCACGAAGTCGACCCCGCCGCGGTCGTCCGTCGCCGCCCAGCGCCGCGGGATGCCGCTGGACGGCAGTCCGACGGAGAACACCAGCACCCGCCGGCCGCCGCCGACGGGGACGACGGCGGGGCGCCGCGCCCGGTCGGCGTCCCGTCCCGCGCCCGCCGTGCGCAGCCCCGCGGCGGCCAGGGTGTCGAGGGTCTCCTCCAGACCGGGGTGGCCGAAGTCCAGGACGTGGTTGTTGGCCAGGACGCAGACGTCGGGCCGCGCGGCGGCCAGGCACGGCACGTTGTCGGGGTGCATCCGGTAGTGGATGCCCTTGCCCGGCGCGAAGGTGTCGGTCCGCGTGACGCTGGTCTCCAGGTTGATCACCCGGGCCTCGGGGGCGGCCTCGTCGAGTACCCGCAGCGCGTCGCCCCACGGCCAGGCGAAGTCGACCGGGCGCGGAATCGGCCCGTTCACCGCTTCCGCCAGCTCGACATAGACGCGGGCGTCCTTGACCCAGCCCTCCCGCAGCGCCGGGTCGCCGGGATGCGGAAGGATCTGGTCGACGCCGCGGCCGAGCATCACGTCGCCGCAGAGGGACAACGTGACCAGGTCACCTCGCACTCCCCCAGGCTAGGACCGTATCTCCGGATGCCCAACCTCATCTCCGGATGCCCGACCGAGGTGCCCCGGCCGTTCCGGCCGAACGTGCCCGGGGGGCCTCAAGGCGCTCAAGGCGCTCAGGGCTCGTCGATCATGGCTGGCACGTCCCCCTCCGTCGTGCTCATGTCGATCACGGAGAACGCCGCTCCCTGCGGGTCGGACAGCGCCGCGAACCGCCCGAACGGGGTGACCAGCGGCCCGAAGCGCAGGATCCCGCCGCGCTCGGCCGCCCTGGCCACCGCCGCGTCGCAGTCCTCGACGCCGAAGTACACCTGGATGTACGACGGGATCTCGGGCGGGAACTCGTCCGTCATCGTCATGCGCCCGAGGACGGGGTCGCCGCCGAGGTTGAAGACCTTGTAGTCGATGGCGTCGTCCGCCATGCGCTGGACGCGGAAGGGGAAGACGGCGGGGAAGAAGGCGTCCGGCTTGCCGGGATCGCGGGTGAAGACCTCGGCCCAGCAGTACGCGCCCGGCCCACCGCGCTTCTCGAAACCCTCGTGGGTGCCTGCCTGCCAGACACCGAAGACCGCGCCGCTGGGCTCTCGGGCGAGCAGCATCGAGCCGAACTCGCCGACCCGCATCGGCTCCATCACCAGCTCACCGCCGTTCTCGCGGATCTTCCCGGCGGTGGCGGTGACATCGGGCGACGCGAAGTACAGGCACCAGGCCGACTGGCCTTCGCTGCCGGGCATCGGGGGGACGACGGCGGCGACGGCCTTGCCGTCGGAGTACGCCTGTGTGTAGCCGCCGTACTCCGAGGCGCTCTCGCCGAAGGTCCAGCCCAGCACGTGCCCGTAGAAGCTCTTCGCACCCTCCACGTCACTGAACATCGCGTCGGCCCAGCACGGGGTGCCTTCAGGTGGTGCGGCCATGGCTCCGCTCCCTCCTGCTCGGTGGGTGGATGGTCCTGGCCTTCACGCTAGTCAGTCGCCAACCACCCCGCGCGGCGGCGGGGCGGCCGGTACACGGCGGCGACGCCCGGGCTGCGGCCCCGACCGCGCCCGGTTACGCTCCCCCGAGGGGGGCGCCCGTACCCGCTCCGAGCCACGGAGAGCCGCGATGCCCGACATATCAGCGCCGAGGCCGCACCGGGACCGCACCGGCCTCGCGCACAAGGCCCGCTACGCGGTACGGCACCCCCGGCGGATTCCCGCCCATCTGCGGCGGGCGGCGCGGGACGCCTGGCTGCGCACCAGGCACCGCGACCACATCGCCTACTACCGGGCCGTCATGGCGTCGGACACGGCGCGGAGCCCCGACGCGGCGGTGGGGAGCGCGTCGGCGGAGCGGTGGCTGGCACTCGGCCGGATGCAGTTCGACTACCTCACCGAGCACGGGCTCACCCCGCAGGACCGGATGCTGGAGATCGGGTGCGGCAACCTCCGGGCGGGCTGGCGGTTCATCGACTACCTCCAGCCGGGCCACTACTACGGGATCGACATCTCCCCCGACATCCTGCTCGAAGCCCATCGGACCCTCGTGGGCCGCGGCCTGCGGGACAAGCTGCCGTATCTGGCGCTCACCACCGATCTGACGCTGGACTTCCTGCCCAGCGGACGGTTCACGGTGGTCCACGCGCACAGCGTCTTCTCGCACTCCCCACTCGACGTCATCGACGAGTGCCTGGCCCATGTCGGCCGGGTCCTGGCACCCGGAGGGTTCTTCGACTTCACCTTCGACCGCACGGAGGGCAACGAACACCACGTGCTCCGCGAGGACTTCTACTACCGCACCGAGACGCTGCTGGAACTGGCCCGCGGACACGGCCTCGCCGCCCGCTTCATGGAGGACTGGGAACAGCGTCCGCACGGTCAGTCCAAGATCCGGGTCACGCACGGGCCGGGGTGACACGGGACGGATCGCTTCAGAGCGGACCGAAGAGCCAGTTCCCTGGGGTCTGCGGCTCCTCGCTGGTGTAGTACTCCTCGACCGCGCGGTGGATGTCGCTGCGGCTCAGCATGCCGTCGCCGTCGGTGTCGAGCCGGGTGAACGCCTCCGCGAGGCTGTCGGGGAACAGGGCCAGGGTCTTGGCGTACATGGTGATGAAGTCGTCGAGGCTGATGCGCCCGTCTCTGTCGCTGTCGCAGATGTCCAGCCATGCCTCCAGCATCTGGTTCATGCGGCCGAGGAACCCGTCACGGTCGGCGTCCACGGCTCTGCGTACGCCGGAGCGGAACTCCTCGCGGTCGATCGCCTCGGTGCCGTCGGTGCCCATGTTCTTCAGGTCGGCCTCCCACAGCGCGGCGAAGGCGCGCTGGAGGCGTTCGACGGGGCCCTTGGCGTCCACGTCGAAGGCTCCGCCCAGCCTGCCGGCCAGCACCAGCAGATCCTGTTCCTCCAACTTCCCGTCGCCGTCGGCGTCGAGCATGTCGAACGAGCGGTCGAGCTTGATGTCGAGAACGTTCTCGTCGTCGGTCATGTGCCTCACCTTGGAACGGGGTCGGTCGGCCGGATCCGGATCTGCGGGGATTTCCGTCGCAGAACCTCATTAGGTTGCGGTTGTGAACTACCCGTCCCGGTTTACCTCGTACGCCCCACGAACGAGGGAATCCCCGACTACCGGTCCGCGGCGGGGTGGTGGTAGCGACGGGTGTTCGACGTCCACGCGTACACGCCGGTGATGAGGTCGGCCGTGCCGTCCAGATACGGCCGGGCGGCCGGGTGGGCTGCCGCGAGCCGGGCGCGCGACTCCGCGCTGTCCCGCAGCGACCGGTGCACCCGGTCGCGGACGGCCGCGATCGCCTCGTCCCGCCGCAGGCCACACCGGGCCTGGAGGATCCGCACCATGTTGAACGGCTGGGCCTGGCGTTCCTCGCGTTCGAGCGAGAAGAGGTCGTTGATGTAGGTCGCGGCGTCCGCCGTGTCCGCGCGCAGGCGCTGGAGGAGCGGGTCCTCGACGAGCGCCGGGGGCAGCTCGCCTCCGGTCACGCGCTCCAGCATGTTCATGAAGGGGTACAGGCAGCTGGAGTGACGGCGCAGCCGGATGCCCTCCTCGACGGTGGGCAGGGTCCCCGCCTCGCGGTGGGTCGCCTCCTGGACGAACGTGCCGAGGCAGTCCTCCCATTCCCGGGCCGCGCGGGCCCGCCATGTCCGGGTCATGTCGTGAGCCTGCCGGTGCCACAGGTCCCGCCATGCCCGCTCCAGCACGGTCCGCGCCCCACCGGTGGAGGGCCCGCTCGCGCCGTCGACGCGCAGTACGGCGGTGAGCGGGGCGACGAGGGCGCGTGCGGCGGCGGACGACCGGCCGGCCGGTCCGTCGAACAGGTCGTCCACGACGGTGAACCAGCTCAGGATGTCCACCAGCAGGTCGAGGTCGGGACCCTCGGCGTGCGGATACGAGGAGACGATCAGCCGCGGCAGGTCGAAGGACAGGTGCCGGCGCAGCTCTTCCTCGCCGGCGAGGAGCCGGTGCCGCGCGATCCAGGCGGCGTTCTTCCGCGCGGCGTGCGGCGTTCCGGCGCTCGGCGGCACGGCAGGCAGGGGGAGGTCGAGGCGCTGTCCCACGGTGTTTTCCTGAATGGCTGGCGTATCGCGTCGCTGACGTGTCGCATCGCTGGTGGAGACCGCGTCGGGCCGGGGCGCTATCGGCGCGGGGCGACCGTGACGTGGAGCCCCTGGGCCTGGACCGTCGTCCAGACGACCTCGCGTGCCCGCGTCCCGGGGACGCGGATCAGCTGCCAGCGTCTGAGGACGGTCGCCACCGCGACGACGAGTTCGGCCAGTGCGAGGGTGTCGCCGACACACTTGTGCTTGCCGGCGCCGAAGGGGAGATAACTGTGGCGGGAGGGGCCATCCGCGTCGGATCCGGGCCGCCGGCGGTCGGGGTCGAAGCGCAGGGGGTCCGGGTACCGGGCGGGGTCGCGGTGGAGTGCGGTGAGGCTGTAGAGGAGTTCGGCCCCGGCCGGGACACGGTAGCCGCCGAGCCGCACGGGCCGGGTGGCGACGCGCGTGAGAAAGGCGTTGGGGGTGTGGAGCCGGAGCACTTCGTGGATCACGCGCCGGGTGTACGTGAGCCGTTCGACCGCGTCCATGCCGAACTCCTCGCCGTCCGCGAGGTGTTCGTCGACCTCGGCCAGCACCCGGGCGTGGATGTGCGGATGCTCCAGCAGTTCGTGGAAGAGCCAGGCCAGTGTGGTCGAGACGGTTTCGGTCCCCGCTCCGAGCATGGTGACGACCTCGGACCGCACATCCCGCTCGCGCAGCACCTCCTGCGTCTCGGGGTCCACGGTGGCCCGCAGTACGGAGAGCAGGGTGTCGCGTCCGGGTTCGTGGTCCCGGACGACCTGGTCGACCACCTCGTTCAGGACGCGGACGGCTCCGGCGAAGCGGCGGTTGACCGGCAGCGGCAGCCGGGCCAGCACCGGCCATGGGTACAGCGAGTGCACGATCTGCCCCTTCACCACCTCGGGCAGGGCGCGCTGGAACGCGGCGGCGGTCTCGTCCGCCAGCCGGGTGCCGAAGAGCACCGAGGTGACGATCTCCAGCGCGAGGTGGTGCGTCTCCACGCTGACGTCCAGCACCCGGCCCGGGCGCCACCGGTCGATCCGCTCCCGCACCGCATCCCGCATCACGGGAACGTACCGGGCGATCCGGCCCGGCGCGAACACCGGCTGCACGGCCCGGCGCCGGAAGCGGTGCAACGTTCCGTCGGTCATCAGCAGCCCGTCCCCGAAGGCACCCTTGAGCGTCTCGTGCACGGAGCCGCGCGGGCAGGCGTACGCGTGGGTCACCAGCAGGCTGTGCACCAGCGCCGGATCGGTGACGACGTACACGGGGCGGACGCCGAGGCGGATCCGCACCACACCGCCGAGCCCGGAGAGCGAGGCGAGGAAGCCGAGCGGGTCACGCAGCAGCGGCAGGGCGTGGCCCAGACCGGGGATGCGGCCGGGGGCCGTCAGCACGACCGGGCCGCTGGACGCGATCACGGTGCTCACGCGTTCACCTTCCACGACTGGGGGGGTCGTCATACAGATACTCACCCTGAAAGAAGATCAACCGAACAATCCGACTCTTTCAGCACTTCGGGGATGACTTCGCACATTCATCCGCCATGGGCGATAACCGGCGGGCATGCGGGGCGAGTTGGCACAGCGCGCCGCGGCGCGGGCGGCGGGCGCACCCGGGAGACGGCGCGGGAGCAACGTGACATTGTACGCTTGATGATCCGCGGCAGCACGGAGGAATCACTATGGGGCACCTGAAGCAGACCAACCTCATCACCGCGCAGGAACGGCTGCGCGACCAGGTCGCCCATGCCCTGCGCGCCGCCCTCATCTCCGGCGAGCTCCGCCCCGGCGAGGTCTACTCCGCACCGGGGCTCGCGGCGGACTTCGGCATCTCCGCCACCCCCGTGCGCGAGGCCATGCTCGATCTGGCGCGCGAGGGCCTGGTCGAGCCGGTACGGAACAAGGGCTTCCGGGTCACCGAGGTCAATGAGCGCGATCTCGACCAGTACACGGAGATCCGCACCCTGATCGAGGTGCCGACCGTCGGCCGGATCACGCGCAGCGCCCCGCGCGAGGAGCTCGAGGCGCTGCGCCCCGTGGCCGAGGAGATCGTCAGCGCCGCACGTGAGCACGACCTCATCGGCTATCTGGAGGCGGATCGCCGGTTCCACCTCACCCTGCTCGGCCTCGCCGGCAACGAGCGCCTCGTCGAGGCCGTCGGAGAGCTGCGCAAGCGCTCCCGGCTCTACGGGCTGACGGCACTCGACGAGAGCGGGGAACTCCTTCCGTCCGCCGAGGAGCACCTGGAACTCCTCGACCTCATGCTGGCCGGCGACGTCGAGGGCGCGGAGGCGTGTATGACCCGGCACCTCGGCCACGTCCGCTCGCTGTGGGCAGAGGGCCGCACGGAGCGGGGGAAGCAGCACCCCAAGAGCGCGCTGGGCGCCGGCTGACGGCGCGGCGGGCTCAGGTGACGGAGGCTCCCCGCTCCGCGGCGTCGTCGCCGGTGCCGCACTCCTCGATGTTCTCGACGGCCGCCCCGGCAGGCCCGGCGCTCCCGGCGCCTCCCTTGGGCGTCGGCCGCTGCGCGCGGGAGCGGCGGCGGGACACCCCCACTCCGGCCAGGCACAGGGCGCCGCCGGCCAGCGTGAGCGGGCCCGGGACCTCGTCCAGGACCAGCCAGGACATGAGCACGACCATCGCCGGCACCACGTAGGTGGTCGCGGCCATCCGGCCCGCAGTGGTGCGGGCCAGGGCGAAGGCCCAGGTCGTGAAGGCCAGGGCGGTGGGGAAGACGCCCAGGTAGATCATGTTGAGCGTCGCGGACGGCGGGGCGTGCTCGGCCTCCGACACCAGCGTCCCGGCGAACGGCAGGCAGGCCACCGTCCCGATCAGGCATCCGAACGTGGTCACCTGAAGCGCCCCGGTGTGCCGCAGCGCCGGCTTCTGGGAGACGACACCGCCCGCGTAGCACACCGCGGCCAGCACGCAGAGCAGGACGCCGAGGACGGACGCGCCGCCGCTGTCGGATATGGAGACGCCCACTACCACCGCCCCGGCGAAGGACACCGCCATGCCCGCCATCAGCTGACGCGGCAGCCCCTCGCCCAGCAGTCGGCTGCTCAGCAGCGCGATGAGGATCGGCCCGATGTTGACGACCATCGCCGCCGTGCCCGCGTCGACCTCCCGCTCGCCCCAGTTCAGCACCACCATGTAGCCGCCGAACCACAGGAGCCCCGAGCAGACGATGCCCGGCCAGGCGGCCCGCGCCGGCCACCCCGTGCGACGTATGGCGCTGATGGCCGCCAGGACCAGCGTTCCGGCGAGCAGCCGCCCCAGCGCCAGCGCGCCCGGCGAGTAGGCGGAACCCGCGCTGCGGATGGAGACGAAGGCCGAGGCCCACAGCACGACGGTGACGCCCGCCGCGGCCAGCGCGAGCCATTCCCTTTGACGGCCGGTGTCCGGCGAAGTTCTCATGCCGCCGACGCTAAGCCGTGAACCTTTCGGCGCTCAACGAAATATGCCGCGGCCCCGCCGGAGCCCCCAACGGGGCGGCGGGGCCGCGGCCTTGTGCGTCAGCCGAGGGCAGGCGCCTCCTGCCGCGCCGTCACCTCGGTCTCGGCGCCGGTCGCGCGCGGCGCCAGGGCCCGGTGGGCGAGGGCGCCGAAGACGATCGCGAACACCGTCCACAGCACGGCCTGGATGCCCAGCGAGGCCAGCCTGAACTCCCACAGCACGTCGGCGGGGAAGCTGTCCTTGACCGCGTCGCCGTTCCCGGGCAGGAACACGAAGGCGATGGCTACGGCGGCGATGAAGCTGCCGCCGGCGGCCAGGGTCGCGTTCCAGTTGCCCAGACGCGGCGCCAGCCGCCGCCCGAGGATGATCGCGGCGACCCCCAGCAGCACGCTGAGCAGGATCATCAGGAAGAACAGCGTGGTGCGCTTGCCGATGGTGTCCGGATTGCCGACCGCCGGCGGCGTGGCCGGGTACTTCAGGAACGGCACCAGGTAGACGGTGGTGAAGGCACCGGCCGCCGTCAGTGCCGCGGTCGCGCGGGCGCTGAACCGGCCCGCGCGGCCCAGCGCGAAGCAGAACGCCAGGGAGGCGATGCCGCCCAGCGCGACCCCGTACACCAGGACGCCGGTGGCCAGGCCGGCGGTCGACTGGACCGACCGGCTGACCAGTTCCTCTTCCTCCTCCCCTGCCGACTCGGCCGCGGCACCGTGATGCCCGGCGTGCCCGCCGTCCTCGGCGTGCGCCGCCGGGGCGGACTGGGCCTCCTCGACCGCGATGGCGTCGTCCACGGGCGGTTCACCCACGACATAGGCCACCGCGAAGGCGAACAGTCCGGCGATCAGGCCCGCGAGCATGCCGCGGACCAGCAGTCCTCTGACAGTAGAGGCGTACACGTACGTCGCCTCTCAGTGGCAGGGGAAGCCGAGCAGATGACGTCCGTCGTGCACCCACTCGTGCACTCCGGCGCCGGAGAAGACGGAGGTGGCGCCCTGTTCGGCACCGACGAAGTACAGCGCGACGAGCATCAGGACGCCGACGAATACCGCCCAGGGCAGTACCGCTCGGACGGGCAGGGCCGCCGGCGCGGAGACGGACGGGGTGGATACGGCAGCGGAGACGACGGCCTCGGCCATGTCAGATACCTCCTTGGGGAACACGCGTCCCATACGGTGGTGCGCGACGACGGTCCACGGGTCTGACTCACCGCGGCGTTCCCCCTGATGGAGGCCCGCTTACGGCACACAGTGGCGCGACCGTGCCGGAGTTTCACCGGACTTCCGTCTCGCCGTCGTCGAAATTGTCGCGGTGACCGTACCGCGACACATGGTTTCGGCCAAGCCCTTGAGTCCTGTATCACTACCGTGCGCCCCCCATGTGTAAGGTGCGGCGTGCGAAATGGCAGCAAAAGAAAGGGAAAGGACGCGGATGACGGTACGGGTCACCCTGATCTCCCCCGCGACGAGCGAGGCGCTGCGGGAGGTCCGGTTCGACCACGACAGCCCTCTGGACCCGGCCGGCCTGGCGGCCGCCGAGGCCGCGGCGGGCGCGTTCGGCACGGACGGTCAGGCGTACGCCTCGCCAGGCCTGCGCTGCCGTCAGACCGCGCGGGCCCTCGGGCTGGCCGCCGAACCGCTGGCCGACCTCGCCACCTGCGACATGGGGCGCTGGCGCGGGCAGCGGCTGGAGGCCGTCGCGGCCGCCGAGGAAGAGGCCGTCACGGCCTGGCTGACCGACCCGACCGCCGCGCCCCACGGCGGTGAGTCGCTGCGGGACACTCGCATGCGCGTGGGGGCGTGGCTCGACGCGTTGCCCGACGGGGCCGGACGCGTCGTCGCCGTCGTGGAGCCGGACGTCGTCCGCACCGCCGTGGTCCACGTCCTGTCGGCACCCGACCACGCCTTCTGGCGCCTGGACGTCCGCCCGCTCACCGCCACCGAGCTCAGCGGCCGCGCCCAGCGCTGGAACGTCCAGGGCGGCCGCCCCGTGCAACCGACCGCCGCCCTGGGATGACCCACGTGATGTGCCCTCCCAAGGGGTTCGGCGCCCGTGAGGACGCGACGGTGGTCGGGCGGGCCAGGCGGTTCGCCGTGCGTACCGCGCGCCTTCATATCCGCGACACCGACCCTTCCCCGGCAGGCACGGCTCTTGGAACACTCTGACTCCGGTCCCCCGTCCCCCTCATTCCAAGAGGTCCCCGCACTCATGGCTGAACTCAATAGGCGGCGCTTCCTCCAGATCGCCGGCGCGACCGCGGGCGTCGCGGCGCTGTCGCACAGCATCGACCGCGCCGCCGCCATTCCCGCCACGCGGCGTTCCGGCACCATCGAGGATGTCGAGCACATCGTGGTGCTGATGCAGGAGAACCGTTCCTTCGACCACTACTTCGGGTCGCTGAAGGGCGTGCGCGGGTTCGGTGACCCGCGCCCGGTGACGCTGCCCGGCGGCAAGTCGGTCTGGCACCAGCCCGACGGCACCAAGGACGTGCTGCCCTACCACCCGGACGCCGAGAACCTCGGCATGCAGTTCATCGCGGGCCTCGACCACGACTGGGCGGGCGGCCACAAGGCCTGGAACAACGGCAAGTACGACCAGTGGATACCCGCGAAGTCGGCGGGCACCATGGCGTATCTGACGCGCGAGGACATTCCGTTCCACTACGCGCTCGCCGACGCGTTCACCGTCTGCGACGCCTACCACTGCTCCTTCATCGGCGCCACCGACCCCAACCGCTACTACATGTGGACGGGCCACACCGGCAACGACGGCACGGGCGGCGGCCCCGTCCTGGGCAACCAGGAGGCCGGGTACGACTGGACGACGTACCCGGAGCGGCTGGAGCAGGCCGGGATCTCGTGGAAGATCTACCAGGACATCGGCGACGGACTGGACGCGGCGGGCCACTGGGGCTGGATCGAGGACGCGTACCGCGGCAACTACGGCGACAACTCGCTGCTGTACTTCAACAAGTACCGGAACGCCAAGCCCGGTGATCCGCTCTACGACAAGGCGCGCACCGGCACCAACGCGAAGGCCGGCGACGGCTACTTCGACCATCTCAGGGCCGACGTGAAGGCCGGGAAGCTGCCGCGGATCTCCTGGATCGCCGCCCCGGAAGCCTTCACCGAGCACCCCAACTTCCCCGCGAACTACGGCGCCTGGTACATCTCCCAGGTCCTGGACGCCCTGACGTCCAACCCCGAGGTGTGGAGCAGGACCGCCCTGTTCATCACCTACGACGAGAACGACGGCTACTTCGACCACGTCGTGCCGCCCTTCCCGCCGTCCTCCGCCGCACAGGGCCTGTCCACGGTGGACACCGCGCTCGACTGGTTCGGCGGCAACGCCAGCTACGCCGCGGGACCCTACGGCCTCGGACAGCGCGTCCCCATGCTCGTCGTCTCCCCGTGGAGCACCGGCGGCTTCGTCTGCTCGGAGACCTTCGACCACACCTCGATCATCCGCTTCATGGAGCGCCGCTTCGGCGTGCGCGAGCCCAACATCTCGCCCTGGCGGCGCGCCATCTGCGGCGACCTCACCTCGGCCTTCGACTTCGGGCTCAAGGACACCGATCCCGCCGTGCTGCCGGACACCGACGCCTACGAGCCGCCGGACCACGAGCGGCACCCCGACTACGTGCCGAAGCCGCCCGCCCACCCCTCCCTGCCGAAGCAGGAGGCGGGTTCGCGGCCCTCCCGCCCGCTGCCGTACGCGCCGCTGGTGGACGCCTCGGCCAACGCCTCGACGGGCCGCATCACGCTCACGTTCGGCGGCGGTGACAAGGCGGGCTCGCAGTTCCTCGTCACGTCGGGCAACCGCACGGACGGCCCCTGGACCTACACCACGGCTGCCGGCAAGACGATCTCCGACACGTGGAACTCGACGTACTCGGGCGGGAAGCACGACCTGACGGTGCACGGCCCCAACGGCTTCCTGCGCGCCTTCAGGGGGTCGGGCACAGCGGCGGGTCCCGAGGTGACCGCGCGCCACGTCGCGAGCAGCGGCAACATCGCGCTGGCCATGAAGAACGCGGGCACCGCCGACGTACACCTCACGGTGACCAATGCCTACGACGGCCGGAAGGCGACGTTCACGGTCCGCTCGGGGGCGACGGTGACGCACACCGTCGACCTGCGCGGCACCAAGCGCTGGTACGACCTGTCCGTGGTGTCGGACGCGGACGGCGCGTTCCTGCGCCGGTTCGCCGGGCACGTCGAGACCGGCGCGCCCGGCGTGAGCGATCCGGCGACGATCACGGGCTGACCGGCCGCGGGGGCGCGGCGGCGACCGGCTTGCGGGCCAGCACGAAGCCCTGGGGCGTCCGCTCCGGGAAGTCGCCGTCCTCGTCGCGCTCCCGCAGCGTCCGGGCACGCACGGTCAGCCCGGCCTGGTCCAGCAGCTCGGCGACCCGGTCGGGCCGCCGCCGGTGGAAGTCGAGCGAGATCGCGTGCCCGAACGCCTCCTCGAGGTGCAGCGGCTCGTCGCCGACCTGGAACCCGAGCAGCACGTGGCCGCCCGGCGCCAGCACCCGGTGGAACTCGGTGAACACCTCCGGCAGCCGCTCCCACGGGATGTGGATGATCGAGTACCAGGCCAGGATGCCGCCGAGGCCGCCGTCCGGAAGGTCCAGGGCCAGCATCGACCCCTCCTCGAACCGCAGGCCCGGGTGCGCCCGCCGGGCCGCCGCGAGCATCCCCGGCGACAGGTCGACCCCGAACACGTCGACTCCAAGGGCGTGCAGATGCGCCGTCACCCGGCCGGTGCCGCAGCCGATGTCGGCGACCGGCCCGGCACCGGAGGCGGTGACGAGTTCGGCGAAGCCGGCGAGCAGGGCCCGGTCCAGCGGCTTGGCGGCGAGTTCGTCCCGCCACCGCTCGGCGACGTCGGCGGCCATGGCGTCGTAGGACGCCCGGGTGGTGCGCAGGAAGTCCGGCTCGGTCATGGACCGGCACCCTACTGGCTGCCGACCGGCCGCCCGGCGAGGGGGTCAGTAGCCGGGGGGCCGGGTCTCCTCCTGGTCGGTCTCCTGGTCGTCGTCCGGCTCGGCGCGCGTGATCTTGTCGCCCGCCGAGTCGAGCACGTACCACTTGGCGCCGAACTGGTCGAGTCCTTGGCCTTCCGTGTCGCCGGGCTCGTCGTCCTCCACGTAGTAGTACAGCGGGTGGCCGTTGTAGACGACCTCGGTCTTGCCGTCGCTGCGGGTCGTGGTGGAGAGCTTGCTCGCGTCCACCCCCTCCCCGGCCTTGGGCTTGCCGGAGGTGATCAGGGGCGGCCACGCCGCCGCGCATCCGCCCGAGCACGTCGACCGATCCGAGGTGTCGGCCTCGAACAGGTACAGCGTGCGGCCGCTCGCGTCGGTCAGGATCCGGCCGAGCTCGCTGGAGCGTACGGTCACGGTGGCCGCCCCCTCGGAGGCCGGCGGACTGGTGGCCGGGGTGGTCCTGGTGGGCCCCGTGGCGGTCGGCGTGGGGGGCTCTGTCGTGTCCTCGTCGCCGTTACCGTCACCGTCGCCGCATCCGGCGCATACGGCTGCGAGGAGGGCGGCGGTGACCATGAGGCCGGGCTTGGCGGGGTGCTTCATCACGGGCTCCTGCGGAATCACGGGCTCCTGCGGACCGGGGCCCGCCCCGATCGGACAGCGCCGGGCAGGGCTCGGACAGGGCGAGGCCTGCGGTCCGCCCTCGCGGACCGCCCTCCCTCCACTACGGGGCAACTCCCCTGGCGCGGCAATTCCGGTGGCCCGTCCGGGGCACCCCCGAGGTCCTCGGGGCGCGAGCGGTCCGCCGCGTACACCACGCGGTCCGCCCCGCTCAGGGCGGGAAGCCGTGCCGTCCGTGCAGGCGGACGAACCGCGCCCAGGTGAGAACCTGCCGGCGCGTCAGCCCCGTGCCGGTGCGCTCGAACGCCACGACCTCCTCCTCGCCGCCCGGCCCGATGGGCTGGACGAGACGGCCGCCGGAACGGAGCTGTTCGACCAGCGGCGGAGGGACGTGCGGGAAGGCCGCGGACACGACGACGGCGTCGTACGGGGCGCGGTCCGGCACGCCGCAGCTGCCGTCCCCGACGCGCAGCTCCACGTGCGCGATCCTCTCACGGTCGAGGTTGCGCCGTGCCTGCTCGCTCAGGTCCGGCCACATCTCGATGCTCACGACGTCGGCGGCGAGGCGGGCGAGCAGCGCGGTCTGGAAGCCGAGGCCCGTGCCGACCTCCAGGACGTGCTCGGTCCCGCGGAGGCCGAGGCCCTCGATCATCCTCGCCGACAGCGACGGCTGCGTGGTCACCTGCCCGTGCGCGATCGGCACGGGCTCGTCGCGATAGGCGAGCGCGACGTGGCCGGTGGGGACGAACCCCGCGCGCGGCGTCGCGCGCACGGCCGCGAGCACGCGCCGGTCGGTGATGCCGGCCGCGCGGCAGGCCCGGACGAGGTCTTCGGGAGCGGGGGGTGCGGCCATGTCGCCGCCTCAGCGGCCGCCCCACTTGGGCGGAGCCTTTCTCATCAGCCAGTTCACGGTGCGGTTGACGTCCGACGGGGAGACGATCCCGACGAGCTTGCCCCCCTCCAGCACCAGCGCCGGATGCTCGGTGCCCGGATCCGTACGCGTCAGCAGGTCCGCCAGCGGATCGTCCGGCGCCACCACCGCGACCTGCGACAGCGGCAGCATGATCGCGCCCACCTCGACCGTGCCCCGCCGGTCGTCGGGCACCTGTTTGGCCGCGTCCACGGTCACCAGTCCGGCCGGCGCGCCGTCGTCGCCGGCGACCGGGAAGGCGGAGTGCCGGTACCGGTACCGCGGCTCCGCCAGGAACTCCCCGACCGTGAGCCCGATCGGCACGGTGACCGGATCCGGTGTCATCGCGTGCCGTACCGGAATACCGGCGAGCACCGCCTGGAACTGCGCCTGCCGGCCTTCCGCCGAGGCGGCCGCGACCAGGAACCAGCCGATCAGCGCCATCCACAGGCCGCCGACCGCGCCGCCGCCCAGGAACAGGTACAGGCCCGCCACCACGAGGAACCAGCCGAAGACGCGGCCGGCCGCGGTCGCCCCCGCGGTCGCCCGCGCCCGGTCGCCCGTACGCCACCACAGGAAGGCGCGCAGCAGTCGGCCGCCGTCGAGCGGGGCGGCGGGAATGGCGTTGAAGACCGCCAGGATGATGTTGATCGCCGCGAGCCACGTCACCGCCTCGACCGCGAGCCCCGGTGCCGACGCCACGTCGAGCAGCCACGCGGCCAGCGCGAAGAAGCCTCCCGCGAGGAGGCTGACCAGCGGGCCGACCCCGGCGATGCGCAGCTCGGCGCCCGGGGTCCTGGCCTCGGTCTTGATCCGCGCCGCGCCCCCGAGCAGCCACAGGACGATGTCCTCCACGTCGATGCCGTTGCGCCGGGCCAGGGTGGCGTGCGCGAGTTCGTGGGCGAGGAGCGAGGCGAAGAACACCACGGACGTGGCGAGCCCGACCACCCAGTACACCGGCCAGGGATGGCCCGGGTAGGCGTCGGGCAGCCGGCTCTGGGCGAGGCCGAGGGCGATGAGCGTGAAGATGACCAGGACGCTCCAGTGCACCCCGATCCGGACCCCGGCGATCCGCCCCAGTACGAACGTCGCCCGCACAGCACTTCCCCGATGTCCCTACCGCGCCGCAAGGGGCCGCGGACAGATGAGGCGAGGAGGACTACCCACTTCTCGCGGGTCCTGATTGCGCGGTGCACGGTGTCTCTCCGCTACTCCGCGTCTCTTTTGTCCTCCTCGTCACTTTCAGTAAAGCCGACTGGGCCGTTCCGGTCCAGCGGAGGGCATGATCACGACGACCGGCGCGGGGAGCGGTACCGGCCGCGGGCCCGTAGGCTCCGAAGCATGGTGCGCGACTCCAGCGGTGACGCGAGCTCGGTCGCCTGGGTGGTCGAGCGGCCCGGCCCCATGGGCTCCGCGCCGCTGCGGATGCTGGAGCGCCCGGTTCCGGCGCCCGGGCCGCACGGCCTGCTGCTGGAGGTGCTGGCGTGCGGGGTGTGCCGCACGGACCTGCATCTGGCCGAGGGCGACCTGCCGCCGCGGCGACCGCGCTGCACCCCCGGCCACGAGATCGTCGGCCGCGTGCTGGCGGTCGGGGACGCCGCCGAGGGGTTCGCCCCGGGCGACCGGGTGGGCGCCGCCTGGCTGGCCGCGACCTGCGGCGTGTGCCACTTCTGCCGCACCGGCCGGGAGAACCTGTGCCCCCGCTCCCGCTACACCGGCTGGGACATCGACGGCGGCTTCGCCACCCACACGGCTGTCGACTCCCGGTACGTGTACCAGCTGCCGACCGGTTGGCCCGACGCCGAGGCCGCACCCCTGCTGTGCGCGGGGATCATCGGCTACCGGGCGCTGCGGCGCGCCGACCTGCCGCCCGGCGGGCGGCTGGGCATCTACGGGTTCGGCGCGTCCGCCCATCTGACCGCCCAGCTCGCGATCGCGCGCGGCGCCACCGTGCATGTCGTCACCCGGGGGGAGCCGGCCCAGCGGCTGGCGCTCGAACTGGGCGCGGCCTCCGCCGGGGCGGGCCCCCCTCCGGAACCGCTGGACGCCGCGATCCTCTTCGCTCCGGCCGGCGAGCTGGTGCCGGTCGCCTTGGAGGCGCTGGACCGGGGCGGGACGCTCGCGGTCGCCGGAATCCACCTGACGGACGTGCCCCGCCTCGACTACGCGCGCCACCTGTTCCAGGAACGGACGCTGCGCAGCGTGACCGCGAACACCCGCGAGGACGGCCGCACTTTCCTGGCCGCCGCGACCGAGCTGCGCCCCACGGTCCGGGTGGCCCGCTACCCCCTGGACCGCGCCGACCGCGCCCTGACCGATCTGGCGGACGGCCGGATCACCGGGGTGGCGGTGCTGACGCCATAGGGTGAGGCGCTGACGCCATAGGGTGAGGTGCTCATCTGCAAAACGGCTCGCAAGGAGTAGTGCGCTCGTTATGACGAGGAAGTACAGGGCGGGGGCCGCCGCGGCGGCGTGTGCGGTTCTGGCGCTCGGTGTCACCGGCTGCGGCGGGGACGACGAGAAGTCGAGCGGCGGGAGTTCGGACGCCAGGTCCGGCGGCAACGGGATCGAGCAGCTTTCCGCCAAGGAGATCGCGGACAAGGGTGAGAACGCGTTCGCGTCGGCGAAGTCGGTCCGGATGCGGATCGACGGGAAGCTCAACGGCCAGAAGGCGACCGGGGACTTCGTCATGGACAGCGGCGGCAACTGCCGCGACACCATGTCGGTGGGCTCCGCGGGCTCCTGGGAACTGGTGAGGCGCGGCGACCGGATCTGGCTGAAGCCGGACGCGGCGATCGCGAAGCAGCTGTTCGGCCCGGGCAGTGCCGCCGCCACGCAGAAGTACCAGGGCAAGTACATCCAGGGCACCGCCTCCGACAAGGCGCTCAACGACATGGCCGACGGCTGCGACATGAAGTCGGCCCAGAAGCAGGTCGATTCGTCCGAGGGCGACAAGTGGACCAAGGGGGGCTCCGTCGACGTGGGCGGCCGGCGGGCCATCGCCGTGAAGGGCACGTCGGACGAGGGCGACCCGGTGACCTTGTACATCGCCACCGAGGGCACGCCGTACGTGCTGAAGTCCGAGGAGGCGGGCGACAACCCGGCCACGGTCCTGTTCACCGACTACGACGAGCCGGTGCCGGCCGAGACGCCGTCGGCCGACCAGTCCGTCGGCATCGCGGAGTTCCAGAAGGCGGCGGGCGCGGGCCGTTGAGGCGGTAGCCGCGACGAACACGCCGGGCCGGGGAGGCGGTAGCCGCAACGGCCCGCGCCGTGCCGGGGAGGTCGGGCGCCGGCAGCCGCCCTGACCTCCGCGGCCGTCCCTCCCGAGCGAACGCCCTGGTAGTGTTGCCGACTCAAGCAGTGAACGACCTAGGAGGTGAGACCCATTACCGCTGTATCAGGTCGGGTGCTCCCTTCCGGCGGCCGAACGGTCGACCGGCACAGGTGACCGAGGGAGCCCCATCGGCTTCCCGAAAGGTTCCCGTGTCGGTTTTCCCGTCAGTCTCGTCGTTCTCGCCCTCCCCTCTCCGTTCCGCCATCGTCACCAGGCTTCGGGCCGCCGGCTGCGTCTTCGCCGAGGACGAGGCCGAGTTGCTCATCTCCGCGGCGCGGACGCCGTCCGATCTCGACGCCATGGTGGACCGGCGCGTCGCCGGCCTGCCCCTGGAACACGTCGTCGGCTGGGCCGAGTTCTGCGGCCTGCGCATATCCGTGGGCCCCGGCGTCTTCGTACCCCGCCCCCGCACCGCGTTCCTGGTGGAGCGGGCCGCCGCCGTCGCTCCGCGGCCCGAGGGGCGGGAGGCCGTCGTCGTGGATCTGTGCTGCGGCTCGGGCGCGGTGGGCGCGGCGCTGGTCGCGGCCCTGGGGCGGGCCGAGTTGCACGCCGCGGACATCGACCCCGCGGCGGTCCGGTGCGCCCGCGGCAACATCGCCGCCGCCGGCGGCCGGGTGTACGAGGGCGACCTCTACGAGCCGCTGCCCGCCGCGCTGCGCGGCCGCGTCGACGTCCTGGTCGCCAACGCGCCGTACGTGCCCACCGAGGCGATCGGGCTGCTGCCTCCGGAGGCGCGCGAACACGAGCCGCTGGTGGCGCTCGACGGCGGGGCGGACGGACTGGAGGTCCAGCGGAGGGTCGCCGCGTCGGCGGCCGACTGGCTGGCGCCGGGCGGATGCCTGCTGATCGAGACCAGTGAGCGCCAGGCGCCGCTGACCGCCCGTACCTTCGCCCGCGGCGGCCTGGTCACCCAGATCGCCGCCTGCGACGAGCTGGACGCCACCGTCGTCATCGGCACCAGGCCCGCTTAGCGGGTCCCGCCCCGGGCCGGCGCCTCTGTCCGGCAGAGACGCCGGCCCCCGCTCATTCACACCTCGCCCATTTGTTTCTTACACAGCAGTCACATAATTTAGGGCAGCCTAACTTAAGTGAGACGAGGAACAGTGGTGAGTACCGAGGTCTACCGCGACGCGTGGGGGATCCCTCATCTCCGCGCCGACAGCGCTGACGAACTCGCCTTCGCCCAGGGACGGAACGCCGCCCTGGACCGGGCCTGGCAGATCGAGGTGGAACGGCACCGTTCGCAGGGGACGACAGCCGCCTTCCTGGGCGCCGACGCCGTGGGCTGGGACCGGTTCGCCCGGCAGGCCCGGCTGGACGACACCGCCCAGCGGTGCTTCCGCGCCCTCGACGCCGACACCGCTGCCTGGGTCCGCGCGTACGTCGACGGGGTTAACGCGGGCCTCGCCGAGGGGGCGCGGCGGGCCCCGGAGTTCGCGGCCACCGGGCTGGCGCCCGGAGCGTGGCGGCCGTGGACACCGCTGGGGGTCTGGCTGGCCACGCACATCCTCTTCGCGGGGTTCCCCACCAAGCTGTGGCGCGAGGAGGTGGTACGGCGCCTCGGCCCCCGGGCGGTCGGGCTGTTCGCCACCGACGGCCCCGTCTCCTCGGGCAGCAACGGCTGGCTCGTCACCGGCGACCGCACCGCCACCGGAGCGCCCGTCATCGCCGGCGACCCCCACCGTTTCATCGAGGCCCCGGGCGTCTACCAGCAGATCCGTCTGGCGTGCCCGGAGTACGACGTGGTGGGGCTGGCCGTCCCGGGCGTACCGGGCGTCGCCCACTTCGGACACACCGGCAAGGTGGCCTGGGCCATCACCAACGCCATGGCCGACTACCAGGACCTGTACCGGGAACGGCTCCGGCGCGACGGGCCGCGGGTGCGGGCGCTGGGCCCGGACGGCTGGCGCACCGCCTCGGCGCACACCGAGACCATCGAGGTGGCCGGGGCCGATCCGGTCGAGGTCGAGGTGGTCGAGACCGAGCGCGGACCGGTCGTGGTCGGCGGCCCGGACAGCGCGGAGGCGATGAGCCTCCGCTATCCCCCGCGGGTCCGCGAGGACCTCGGCTTCAGCACCCTGCCCGCGCTGCTCAGGGCGGGCAGTGTCGCCGACGTGGACCGGGCGTTCGACCATTGGGCGGAGCCCGTCAACGTCGTCCAGGCCGCGGACACCGAGGGCGGCCTGCTGCACAGGGTCGCGGGCCGGGTCCCGCTGCGCCACCAGGACAACCGGTTGCGCGTCGTACCCGCCTGGGAGCCCGGGTACGAGTGGCGCGGCTGGCACGACCCGCTGCCGCGCGAACCGGTCGACGGGGTGGCCGTCATGGCGAACCAGCGCGGTCTGGCCGAGCCGCTCGGCGTCGAGTTCGCGCCGCCGCACCGTGCCGAGCGCATCCGGCAGCTGCTGGAGGGGGCGGACGGCTGGACCGCCGCGAGCATGGCGGCGGTCCACACCGACACCCATCTGGGCTCGGCCCGGCTGCTGCTGGGCCTGGTGGCGGAGTCGGAGGGGCTCAGCGCGGCGGCCGCCCGGCTGCGGGACCGGCTCCTGCGCTGGGACCGCCGGATGGCGGCCGACAGCACGGACGCGACGGCGTACGCAGCGGTACGGGCCGCTGTGGTGCGCCGACTGGCGGCGCACCCGGCGCTGGCCGGTCTGACCGATGTGACCGAACTCGCCGAAGCGGCGGAACTGGCTGAACCGGCCGAGCGGGCGGAACTGGCCGGACCGGCTGAACCGGCCGATCCGGACGGACCCACCGGGCCGTCGGCCTATCCGCAGATCTTCCTCCCCTGGCTCGCCCTGGTCCCGCGGGTCGCGTTCGCCCTGGACAGCCTGCTGACGACGGATCTGCTGCCCGGCCTCGACCCGGCCGAGGCCGTCAGGGCGGCCGTCGAGGAGGTGGCCGCCGCCGGGGAGGCTCCCGTGCCGTGGGCCGAGGTACACCGCCTCGCGCCGTGGCAGGCGCTGCCCGACCCGGCGCCCGAGCTGCGCCCGGGGCTGCCCGGTGACCACGACTGCGTGCTGTCGACCACGAGCGTCCCCGGCGTCACCGACCACAGTGTGCGCGGCCCTGCCGCACGGTACGCGTGGGACCTCGCGCGGCGCGAGGACAGCCTCTGGGTGGTCCCCTTCGGCTCCTCGGGCGTCCCCGGTGACCCGCACCACCGCGACCAGCTGCCGCTGTGGCTGCGGGGCGAACTCGTCCCCGTCGTCACCGACTGGAACCGCCTGACCAAAGAGAGCCATGACCAGGAGAGCCATGACCACTGAGCCCGCCCCCCACGCCGCCGCCCGCCCCGGTCCCGTCGGCGGCGCCCGCCGCGAAGCCGTGCACGAGCAGGCCGTCGGCGGCTTCGGCACCGTCCGTGTGCTGCCCGTGCGCCCCGCCAAGGACATCGACCTGATCCACGCCTGGGTCACCGAGGACCGGGCCCGGTTCTGGGGCATGGCCGAGGCCGACCGCCGGCGCGTTCTGGAGATCTACGAGCACCTGGACTCCCTCACCACGCACCACGCCTACCTGGTCCACCGGGACGACGAGCCGGTCGCGCTCCTCCAGACGTACGAACCGGCCGCGGACCGCGTCAGCGAGGTCTACGACGTCGAACCCGGCGACATCGGCGTCCACCTGCTGATCGGCCCCGCCACCGGCGCCGCCCGGCCGGGCTTCACCGGCGCCCTGCTGCCCGCCCTCATGGCGTACGTGCTCGCCGACCCGGAGCGCAGGCGCATCGTCGCCGAACCCGACGCGCACAACGAGAAGGCGATCGCGCGGCTGCGCCGGACGGGCTTCGTGCTGGGCCCGGAGGTCGTCCTGCCCGAGATCGTCCTGCCGGAGGTCCACGTGCCCGAGAAGCGGGCCCGGCTGTGCTTCCTGAACCGCGGTGCCGCCGACTCGGCATGACCGCCGCGGGAGAATGCGACGGTGGACGATGTACACGTGATGGGGGTGGACGCCTGCCCCACGGGCTGGGTCGGGGTCATCCTGGGCGCGGGCGGGGTGGGCGGCGCCGACGCGGCGGTCCGCCTGACCGAACTCCTTGAACGCGCCCCCGACGCGACGGTGATCGGAATCGACATGCCGCTGGGGCTGCTGGAGACCGGCCGCCGGCGAGCCGACGCGATGGCGGCCGAGTGGATCGCGCCGCACCGCTCGCGGGTCTTTCCGGTGCCGCCGCGCCCGGTCTGGGACCAGCCGGACTACCAGGCGGCGAACCTGCGCTGCCGCGAGGTCACCGGCGCCGGGCTGAGCCGCCAGACCTGGGGCCTGGCGGCGAAGCTCCGGCAGGCCAACGCGTGCCGCGAGGGCGGCGACCGAAGGCTGCACGAGGTGCACCCCGAGGTGTCCTTCGCGGCCATGAACGGCGGCAGGCCGGTGGCCGCGAGCAAGAAGAGCTGGAACGGCCAGGCGGCACGCCGGCGGCTGCTCGCGGACCACGGCATCGTCCTGCCCGAAGAGCTCGGCGCGGCCGGGCGTGTCCCACCGGACGACATCCTGGACGCCGCGGCGGCGGCGTGGAGCGCGCGGCGCATCGCCCTGCGCACCGCCGCCAGGCTCCCCGATCCGCCGGAGACGACGGCCACGGGCCTGCCCGTCGCCATCTGGTACTGACGGCGCGGCGAGCCGACCGCCCGCTCCGGCCGCCGCCGCCCGTGTCAGGTGCCGGGCTTGCGGCCGTAGATGAAGACGTCGTCGCCGTTGCGGAGCAGCTTCCAGTACGCGGCGGCGTCCGCCTTGCGCATGTTGACGCAGCCGTGGGAGCCGGGCTGGGAGTAGACGGAGCCCGAGATGGAGTGGAAGGCCTGACCGCCGTCGAAGAACTGGCTGTACGGCATGGGCACGTCGTAGATCGACGACACGTGGTCCTTGTGCCGCCAGTAGATCTTGTGCATGCCGGTGCGCGTCTCATAGCCGTTTCGTCCGGTACGTACCGGAATCGGCTCGTAAATCCGCTTGCTTCCGTCCTGCACCCAGCTGAGCTGCCGGGTGAGGTCGACACAGGCGATACGGCCCTTGTTGGTCGGGCAGCTGGACCTGTCGCCGGTGCTCTGCTGCCGCTTCATCACGCCCCAGGTGACGGGCCCGGCGTACCCGGATGCCGGCGCGATGCCGTTCACGGTCTGGAAGGCGCGTATCGCCTTGCAGTCCTTGGCCGACTGCTTGCCGTCGGCCGGAAGGCCGAGGAACTTCTCGGCCTGCTTCTGGTACGGGCCGGTCCCGGCGGTGCAGCTCGGGGCCGCCTTGGCGGGAGCGGCCTGGGCCGGTGCGGCTCCCAGGCCGACCGTCACGGCACCGGCCGTCCCGACCAGGCCCAGCACCGCGCCGAACGCCGCGCCGACACGGCGCCTCCCAGCCGATCTTGCTCTCATGATGTACCTCTCACTGCTCCCCTGGGCGGGCTCACGGGCCGCGCTGGTCCGACGGTGGGGGAAACGCCCCTGCCCAGAGGACGGCCACGGCAGGGCAAAGGTTGCCCGAAACGTCGTGATCGTTCCCGATCGCCCGCCAGGGGTGGCCGCCGGCCGAGAGGTCAGACGCGGTCGGCGGCGATGAGGAGGTAGTGGAAGCTGCCCTCGCGGTAGGCGGTCAGGAACGGGTCCTCGACGCCGGTGGCGAGGGAGGACTGCGCGCGCAGCTCCCAGTACGGGATCGTGGCGGCTGTGAGGTCGACGACGTTGATGGGCACGAGGCCGTTGGCGGCCATGGCCTTGAAGTAGGCGCTGCGGGGGTGGATGTTGCAGGTGTAGTGCTCGTCGATGCGGCTGACCGCCTTGGAGCGACCGCCGGTGACATCGTTGTAGCAGCCGGTGATGGTGACATAGCGGCCGCCGTAAGCCAGCTGGCGGGCGTGCTCGGAGAAGAGCTCGAACAGGTCCACGTACATGGTCGACTCGTTGTTCCAGATTCCCTGGAAGGCGCCGGTGGGGAGGCCGGTGTCCAGCATGTTCCGGAAGTGGTAGCGGACCTTGTCGTCCACACCGCGCTTGTGGGCCTGACTATTGGCGAAGTCGACCTGGGACTGGGAGATGGAGACGCCGTCGACCTGGCAGCCGAAGCGCGCGTTGGCCATGATGCTGGTGCCGCCCCGGCCGCAGCCGGCGTCCAGCAGACGCTGGTCGGGTGCGACGGGGCCCAGGTGGTCGAGGAGGACGTCGGCCTGTGCCGACTCCAGCCGGTGCAGTTCCTCGACTATGCGCTCGTCGCGGGTCTCCCGCGGGCCCTCCAGGACGGACGGGTCGTAGTCGCCGATCCCGTAGTGGTGGTGGTAGAGGCCGTCGACGTCGCCCAGGCGCAGGTTGACCGGGTCCTTCTCGTTGTTCCAGTACTCCGCGACGGCCTTCTGGTAGGCGGTGCGCAGTACTCCAACCGAAGCGCCGGGCGCGGCGGGGGCGGGCGTGGTCGTCATGGAATGCTCCTTACGGCATGCGTGGGGATATGTGCGGTGACAGGGAAGTGGGGCGGGCTCACGCGCCGTTGTAGCGGGGGCTGCCGCTGTGCCATTCGCGGTTGCCGCCGAGCCAGGCCCACACCCCCGCGAGGAACCGGCGCAGCTGGGGTGATCCGGCGAGGGCGAGGGCCGCGGCCTCCGCCTCGAAGCGGTGCACCAGCTCGTCGTGGATCTCCGCGCTCCGCTCGATCGCCTCGCGCGGCGAGCACCGCTCCCCCTCGGCGATCACGGTGGGCAGGTTGAACTCCACTCCTGAGGAGTCGTGTTCCTTCGTCATCGAGTACAGGTCGTTGACGAGCGTGGCGGCCGTGGCGGCCATCGCCACGGCGCGGCGCACGCGCGGATCGCCGTACTCCGTGGCGGGCAGTGCGTAGCCGCCCACCGCGTCGACCAGCGCGATGCAGGGCAGGAAGCTGTTGATCTGGCGGTGAACCAGGTATTCGTGGACGCTGGGCATGTGGCCCCGGGACCGCCAGGAGCCCTCCTGGCCGTAGCCCACGAAGAGGACGGCGATCTCGTGGCGCAGCCGGGACACCTGGGACGGCTCCGCGTACCGGGCCAGGTGCTCGAAACCCGAGCGCAGGGCGACCCGTACGGGGTCGTCGCGCAGGTCGCTCTCCCATGCGGGCGCGTAACGGGCCGGGAGCTGGGCGGGGTCGGCGGCGGCGTAGGCGAGCCCGAGGTGCGAGCCGAGGAGTTCGGGCCTGGAGCCCGTGGTCTCGTCGTCGCAGTAGTAGTCGTCCGTGGCCCATTCCGCCAGCGCGCACTTCCCCGCCGCCAGCAGCCGGTCCGGGTCGTCGGTGTCGGGGTGGGCCAGCATCATCAGGCGCCCGAAGTCGGCCGCGCGGACGCGGTCGAGCCGTCCGGCGTAGATTCCGACCTCGTCGGCCCACTCCACCAGCCGGTCGTTGACCTCCTGGCCCAGTGCCGGGTCGTCCCGGAGCGCGGGCGGGCAGTACAGCCGCGGGACGCCGGTACCGCCCTCGTCGGGGGCGTCCGGGGTGCCGGCCGGCTTCCGGGCCGCGACGCGGGCAGCGGAGGTGCCCAGCCCCGTCGGCCCGGTGGGCAGGGCGGTGCCCACCGGGTGGGGGGCGGTTCCGGGCAGCGCCGTCGGCGCGGCCCGGCGGATGCCCTCGTGGTGGGTGAGCAGTGCGGCCACGAGCCGCGCCACGTCGTGGCCGGCCGTCGGCGCGGTGATCCGGGACAGCAGTGACACAGGTTGTTGTCTCCGTTCCGGGGTGATGCCCGTCAGGACGGGGCGTGGAAGACCTCGACGTTCTCCAGGACGCCGAGCGCGTCGGGGACGAGAACGGCTGCCGAATAGTAGGTACTCACCAGGTAGGAGATGAGGGCCTGATCGTTGATGCCCATGAAGCGCACGTTCAGGCCCGGCTCGTACTCGTCGGGGATCCCCGTCTGCCGCAGGCCGACCACCCCTTGCTCGGCCTCGCCCAGGCGCATGGCGAGGATGGCGGAGGTGCCCTCGTCCGAGACGGGGATCTTGCCGCAGGGGAGGATCGGCACACCCCGCCAGGCGGGAACCGGGTGGCCGCCGACGTCGGCGCTGTCGAAGTTCAGACCCCGCTTGTTGCACTCGCGGCCGAGGGCGGAGATGGCCCGGGGGTGGGCGAAGAATGCCTTGGTCCCCCGCCGCATGCTCAGCAGCTCGTCCATGTCGTCGGGCGTGGGCGGGCCGGAGTGGGTGGAGATGCGCTGGCTGTGGTCGGCGTTGTGCAGCAGGCCGAACTCGGGGTTGTTGACGAGCTCGGCCTCCTGGCGCTCGCGCAGCGCCTCGATGGTCAGCCGCAGTTGCTGCTCGACCTGGTCCATCGGCTCGTTGTAGAGGTCGGCGACCCGGGTGTGCACCCGCAGGACCGTCTGGGCCACGCTGAGTTCGTACTCGCGGGGGGTGAGCTCGTAGTCGACGAAGGTGCCCGGCAGCACCGGCTCGCCGGTGTGGCCGGAGGCGAGGGCGATGCTCGCCTCGCCCCTCTTGTTCTGCGGCCGCGCCTTCTCGGCCTCGCGCCGCCGGACGTGGTCCCGCAGCCGCTCGTTGCGGCGCGCCACCTCCTGGTACGCGGCCCGGGTCAGGGCCAGGACGGTGCACGAGGTCATCGCGCGCGCCGTGAACCCCCACTCGCCGGGCTCCTCGGCGACCGCCTGCGCGCCGAAGAAGCCGCCGTCGGCCAGCACGCCGCGCCGGGACTCCTCGCCGTACTTTCCGGTGCCGGTCTTCTCCACCTTGCCGCGCGCGATCAGATAGACGTGGTCGACGGCCCGGCCCTGTTCGGCGATCACCTGGCCGGGTTCGTACTCCTGCTGCCAGCACCGCTCGGCCAGCGCCCGCAGCGCCTCGTCGTCGTGGAACCCGCGCAGCAGGGGCAGTTCCCCCAGCTCCGCGGGGATGACCTTGACGGTCGCGCCTTCCTGGACGAAGGTGACCCGGCCGTCCCCGACCTCGTACGCCAGGCGCCGGTTGACCCGGTACGTGCCGCCCTTCACCTCCACCCAGGGCAGCGTGCGCAGCAGCCACCGCGAGCTGATGCCCTGCATCTGCGGGACGCTCTTGGTGGTGGTCGCGAGGTTCCGCGCAGCGGCGATCCCCAGGCTCAGTTGTTCCCGGCCTGCTTGCTGTGCGGGCTGCTCCGGCTGCTGCCGGTGCGCTGCGGTCGACATCCCGGTCCCTTCCATCTGGGCGCACGCGTCAAAAGGGAGCCCCTGAAATCGCCCGATCAGGTGACAAGGAGCTCCGGCCGCGCAAGTGAAGCAGCGCGTAATGATGTTGGTCGAGATGGCTGGGGAAGCACCGGCGTGTTTGCGCCATGGAACGGACACGGCCTCGCACCGGCCGCCCCCGTTCTCGGGGCGACGAATGATGAGCGAGAACGGCGACCGTGTCCGCTATGCCGTGATGCACCGCATTCCGGGCAAGCCGAGGCGGCGGCCCGGCGGCGACTCTGACGCAGAGTCCTCCGTTGCCCAGGTGGCCGATATCGTGCCGTCAGTCCGGTCGATGCTGCTATTGCGACGCGAAGGCCTCGTACGCCCGCTCGTCGAAGAGGACGAACCGCACCTCCTCCACCGCCGTCTCCGCCGCCCGCACCGTCTCCACCGCGATACGGGCGGCGTCTTCCATGGGCCAGCGGTAGACGCCGGTCGAGATGGCGGGGAAGGCCACCGTGCGGGCGCCGAGCTCGTCGGCGACCCGCAGCGACTCGCGGTAGCAGGAGGCGAGCAGGTCGGAGCGGTCCTCCTGCCGGGAGAAGACCGGGCCGACGGTATGGACGACCCACCGCGCGGGAAGCCGGCCCGCGGTCGTGGCCACGGCCTTCCCCGTCGGCAGGCCCTTGCCGTAGTGGGAGGCGCGGAGAGCGCGGCAGGCGTCGAGGATCGCGGGACCGCCCGCGCGGTGGATGGCGCCGTCCACGCCGCCGCCCCCGAGCAGGGAGGAGTTCGCCGCGTTGACGACGGCGTCGACGTGCTGATCGGTGATGTCGCCCTGGACGAAGGTGATGATGGTCACGGTCCCATCTTCGGTCATCCCGTCACATCGGCCTGGTCGGATACGTCATGGCAGTAACAGATCATGACGAGGAAGACGGGCCCATGGACGGAAGCGAATTTCTGGCGGAGCACTTCGAGTCCCACCGCACCCATCTGCGGTCAGTGGCCTACCGGATGCTCGGCTCACTGAGCGAGGCGGACGACGCCGTCCAGGAGACCTGGCTCAAGCTCAACCGCTCGGACGTGTCCGGTGTGGAGAACCTGGGCGGCTGGCTGACGACGGTGGTCGGCCGGGTCTGCCTGGACATGCTGCGCTCGCGCGCCTCGCGGCGCGAGGAGCCGCTGGACGTACGCGTCCCCGACCCGATCGTCAGCGGCGCGGACGGCATCGACCCCGAACAGGAGGCGCTGCTGGCCGACTCGGTCGGCCTCGCGCTGCTCGTGGTCCTCGAAACGCTGGCCCCCGCCGAGCGGCTCGCCTTCGTCCTGCACGACCTGTTCGCCGTGTCGTACGACGAGATCGCCCCCATCGTCGGCCGTACCCCGACCGCGGCGCGGCAGCTCGCCAGCCGCGCCCGCCGCCGGGTGCAGGGAGCGGCTCCGGCTCCGGACACGGATCTCACCCGGCAGCGCGAGGTCGTCGACGCCTTCCTCGCCGCCGCGCGCGGCGGCGACTTCGAGGCCCTCGTCGCGGTCCTCGACCCGGATGTCGTGGTGCGGTCCGACGGCGGTGCCCTGCGTCCGAGCAGCGTGGTCCGCGGTGCGCGCGCCGTGGCAGAGGGCGCGATCATCTTCGCGCGGCTCGCCGAGTTCACCCGGCCCGCGCTCGTCAACGGAGCCGCGGGAGCCGTCGCGATGTCGGAGGGCCGGCCGATGTCGGTCGCGGCGTTCACGGTCGCGGGCGGGAAGGTCGTCGAACTCGACATCCTCACCGACCCCGAACGCCTCCGCGAGCTGGACCTGACGGTCCTCGACGCCTGACAGCCGGTCAGGGGCGTTGGCGCCGCGGGACGCCCCCGCGGGCGGCGGATCTCCTCGGCCTTGTGCCGGGGGGATCCGCCGCCCGGTACGCGGTCGACGCCGATCCGGGCGGCGATGGCGGCGGCGGTGCGGGCGGACGGGCGGGCACGCGGTGGTGCGCGCGTACGCGGGAAGCCCGGCGCCGACCCGCAAGGCGGGGAAGAGGACTCGCGACAGGTCGGGGAAGACGGCCCGTGGGGCGGGGGTCACGACGGCGTCAAGCGCGCCCACGGCGGATCGCCGCCCCGCGCGGTCACCCCTCCAGCGGGCCTCGGGACGCCGTCGCGGCGCCGTCGCGCGTATCGTCGAAGGAGGTGGGCAGGACCGACCGGTGCGGTGGCGTGCGAGGTGCCGCCAGGCCGTATGCGAGCCGCGTCAGCTGAGGGAGGTTCTCATGGCCGGGACCCCGCGGACGGTCGGCGATGTGATGACGCAGGCCGTTGTCGCCGTGGGACGTGCCGCGACCTTCAAGGAGATCGTCGGGACCATGGTGCGCTGGAAGGTCAGCGCGCTGCCGGTGCTGGAGGGCGAGGGGCGGGTCATCGGGGTCGTCTCCGAGGCGGACCTGCTCCCGAAGGAGGAGTTCCGCGACCGTGCGCCCAACCGCTACGACGAGTTGCGGCGCCTGTCCGACCTGGCGAAGGCCGAAGCCGTGACGGCGGAGGAGCTGATGTCCAGCCCGGCCGTCACGGTGCATGCCGGGGCGACGCTGGCGGAGGCGGCCAGGACCATGGCGATCAAGGGGGTCAAGCGCCTTCCCGTGGTGGACGACGTGGGCAAGTTGCGGGGCATCGTCAGCCGGGCCGACCTGCTGAAGGTCTTCCTGCGCCCGGACGAGGACATTGCCGAGGAGGTCCGCCACGTGGTGGCGTCCGACCCGTTTCCCGCCCTCGGCGACGTACGGGTGAGCGTGCGCGAGGGGGTCGTCACCCTCACCGGGAACGTTCCGGACACCTCGCTGGACTCCGTCGTCGTGCGTCTGGTCCGCGCCGTGGAGGGCGTCGTGGACGTCGACTCGCGGCTGACGCACGCGCCGGGGTCCTCAAGCGCCGGACAGCCCTGACCTCACGCGGTCGGTGAGGGCCGACAGCCGGTCGGAGAAGACCGCGCGCGGCGCGACCGGATCCGTGATGCGGCGGGCGTCCTCGGGAAGCTCGGCCAGGTCGGCGGTGAACCGGGCCCGGGCGGCGGCGAGCGCGCGGCCTGTGCCGTCGCCGCCGCCGACCCGGTGTCCCTCCCGCATCACGGCCTCCAGCAGCGGCCGTCCGCCACCGGGGGCCGGTTCGTCCGCCAGGCCGATCACGTCGGCGTACCCGGGGCGGCGGAAGACCTGCTTGGGCGCGGGTGCGGTCACCTTCTTCGAGGACAGCTTCATCACCGGACGGCCGTCGTAGGCGACCAGCTTGTAGGCGGAGTCCAGGTAGGGGGCGTCGGCCGCGACGCCGACGCGGGTCCCGACGGCGTAGGTGTCGATCGGCGCCCCGGAACGGACCAGCCGGTCCACGTCGTACTCGTCCAGGCCGCCGCTGACGATGACGAGTACGTCGGCCAGGCCGGCGGCGTCGAGGGCGGCGCGCGCCCGTACCGCCAGCTCGCCGAGGTCGCCGCTGTCCAGCCGGATCGCCGAGCCGGGGCCGCGGCCCAGGTCCCGCAGCACGCGCGCGGCGGTCTCGGTGCCCCGCTCGGTGTCGTAGGTGTCCACCAGGAAGGTCAGCGGGCCGGGGTGGGTCCGGGCGAAGGCGCGGAATGCCTCCTCCTCCGAGGCGAACGCCTCGACGTACGAATGCGCCATCGTGCCGACGGCGGGTACGCCGAGGGCGGTCGCCGCCGCCACGTTGCTCGTTCCGGCGAACCCCACCAGGGCGCCGAGCCGGGCCGCGTGGAATCCGGCCCGCACGCCGTGGGTGCGGCGGAGGGAGAAGTCCACCACCGGGTGTCCCGCCGCCGCGAGGACGCACCGTGCCGCCTTCGAGGCGACCGCGGTCTGGTGGCTGACCTGGTTGAGCAGGTAGGTCTCGACCAGTTGGGCCACCGGCAGGGGCGCGGTCACCTCCAGCAGGGGCTCGTCCGCGAGCATCACGCGCCCCTCGGGAACCGCGCGCACCTCGCCGGTGAACCGCAGCCCGAGCAGGGGCGCGAGCTCGGCTCGCGGGCGGTGCAGCGCCGCGGCGAAGGCGTCGACGTCCTCGGGGCCGACCCGGAAGGCGCCCAGATAGTCCAGCGCCTGCTCCAGTCCCGCGGCGACGAGGAACCCCCGGCTCGGCGGCAGGGTGCGCACGAACAGGCTGAAGGTCGCCGGCCGGGTCATGCCCTCCCGCAGATACGACATCGCCATCGTCACTTCGTAGAGATCGGTGGTCGTCGCGTCGGACATCGGCTCGGCTCCGTCTCCTCGGCGTCCGGCATGCGCGCCGGAGCGCCCTGGGCATGCGGCGTGCCGCCGAAGCGCGCTCGGCGTCCGGCATCCGTCCCGAAGCGCGCCCGGCGTCCGTCCCAGGGCGCGCGTCTTCATCCGTCCCGGGGCGCGCTCGGCGTCTTCATCCGTCCCGGGGCGCGCTCGGCGTCTTCGTCCGTCCTACGGCGCGCTCGGCGTCCGTCTTCCGTCCTGCGGCGCTCAGCCCGGCAACCGCCGGGACCACACGGGCTCCAGTTCGTCCCACTCCTTCTCCCACTGCGCGCACCGGCGGTGGTCCAGCGCCCGGCGGATGGCCGCCCGCGTCCCCCACACCACCGTGGCGCCCGCCGCCGCGGTCATGGCGCCCGCCGTCCAGCCGGTCGACATCGCCGCCGAGGACGGCAGCGGCGCCGTCGTGACCTTCCCGGCCCGGTCGACCCAGACGCGCACGGTCTCGCCCTTCTCGGTGCCCGGCGGCACCTCGGCCACGCCCGTCCGTGCCGCGCCGTTCTTCTCGGTCCACCGCACCGGTGCCCTTTGCCGGTCCTCTCCGGCACGGGTGACGGGGGCACCGCCGGCGTCCTCGGTCAGGTGGGCGGTGACCTGGTGCCGCTCCGCCGCCTGGGAGCGCGCGGTGCGCAGCTCGGAGGTGTAGGCGGCCGATCCCGCGGCGAACGCGAGGACCGGCACACCCAGCAGGAGCAACACCATCAACAGTCTGTTGAGCCACTGCTCGGCGACATCGGACGGCCGTCTCAAGGCGTCGGCTGCCATGGCTCCCCGCCTCCTCGCCTCGGCGCTCCCCCGGTACCAATAATTCCGGAAATCAAGCCAAACAGCACCAGATCATCTGTTGGGGGTACTCGTGGAGGTAGTCGGCCTGGAAGGTCGGCTCGCTGAACAGCACAGAGGCCATCGACAGCACGGAGGCCATCGCCATGGAGGACGTCGTCACCGTAGGCCTCGACGGCTCGGCCGAGAGCCTGGCCGCCGCGCGCTGGGCCGCCCGGGAGGCCGACCGCCGCCGCCTCACGCTGCGGCTGCTGCACGCCTGGATCATGCTGGCCGCCGCCTCGAACGGGGTCCCCGCCGAGCGGGACCAGAACTACTGGGCGGAGCGGATCGTGCACGACGCGGCGAAGGAGCTGCACAGGCGCCATCCCGAGCTGCCCATCGTCGAGGAACTCGTGGCGGAGGACGCCTCGCGGGCGCTCTTCGACGCGGCCACCCACTCCCGCATGCTGGTCCTGGGTTCCCGTGGGCTGAGGGCCATCGAGAGCTTCTTCCTGGGAGACATCAGCCTCTACGTCACCGCGCGCGCCGAGCAGCCCGTCGTGCTGGTCCGCGCGGCAGCGGGCACGGCCGCGGGGGACGGGGAACCCGCACCCGCCGCGGGGCGGACCAGGGTGGTGGTCGGGCTGAGCCTGCACGAGCCCTGTGAGCGGCTCCTGGAGTTCGCGTTCGACACCGCCGCCGGACGGGACGTACCCGTGTACGCCGTGCACGGCACGAGTCTGCCGGTCGCCGCGTACGCGCCCTGGGGCGTGGACCCGGATGTCGCCGACGAGTACCGGCAGGGCGCCCAGAAGCAGCTGAGCGAGACACTGCGGCCGTGGCGGGAGCGGTTCCCCGGGGTGCAGGTGACCGGGACCGTGGTCCTGGAGAGCGCCGCGCGAGCCCTGCTGCGCGCCGCCGGCAACGCCGAGCTGCTGGCCGTCGGGCGGCGCCTGCACCGCCCGCCCGTGGCGCCCCACCTCGGCCCCGTGGCGCACGCGGCGGTGCACCACGCCATGTGCCCGGTCGCCGTCGTCCCGCATGACTGAGCCCGGCGGACGAACCCGGCGGACGAACCCGGCGGGGGAACACGGCGGAGGAACACGGTGAGTGAACGCGGTGAGTGACCAAAAGCCTCACGCTGCACGCATATTCGGCGCCGAATGGGTACTCGTGTCGCGGAACGAACGGTAGCCCCGGCTACGTACGCCGCCTTGAGGAGGCAGCCATGAAGACCGCACGGGAGATCATGCACGCTGGCGGTACCTGCATACAGGAGAGCGAGACGCTGGAGACCGCCGCACGGCGGATGGCGGACCTGGGTGTCGGCTCGCTGCCGATCTGCGGGCCGGACGACCGGCTGCACGGGATCATCACCGACCGCGACATCGTGATCAAGTGCCTGGCCAAGGGCAAGGACCCGAAGACCACGACGGCGGGCATGCTGGCGCAGGGCAAGCCGGTGACGATCAGTACCGGGGCGGACACGAACGAGGTGCTGCGCGCCATGGAGGAGCACCGGATCCGGCGGCTACCGGTGATCGACGACAAGCACCGCCTGGTCGGCATGATCAGCGAGGCGGACCTCGCGCGCAACCTGCCGGAGGATCAGGTGGGCCACTTCGTCGAGGTGATCTGCGCGCCGTCCTGACTCTCCCGCTCCTGACTCCCCTGCTCCTGGCTCCCCACTCCAGGGCTTCCTGATGGGCCGTCCGTACGCGATGCCGTTAAAGTCGCGTACGAATCGGGTCAGGGACGTGGCGACGAGGGGACCGGAACCGTGGACGAACGCGTGCGAGCTCGGCGCCGCGTCTTCACCGCCCATCCCGCTCGTACGGTCGTCCTCGCGTTCGCCCTGGTGATCCTCCTCGGCACGGCGCTGCTGTCACTGCCGGTCGCCTCCGAGGACGGCCGGACCACCGGGTTCGTCACCTCGCTGTTCACCTCGACGTCCGCGGTGTGCGTCACGGGCCTGACGGTGGTGGACACCGGGACGTACTGGAGCGGCTTCGGCGAGGGCGTCATCCTCGCGCTCCTCCAGATCGGCGGGTTCGGCATCATGACGATGGCGTCCCTGCTGGCCCTGCTGGTCTCCGGGCGGCTGCGGATGCGGATGCAGCTCACGACGCAGGCGGAGGCCAAGGGCCTGGGCATGGCGGAGGTCCGCCGGGTGCTGCTCGGCGTCGCCGGGACCACGCTCGCCGTCGAGCTGACGGCTGCCACGATCCTCGCGCTGCGCCTCACGTTCGGCTACGACGAATCCCCCGGCCGCGCAGCATATCTGGGCACCTTTCACGCCGTCTCCGCGTTCACCAACGGGAGCTTCGGGCTGCACGCCGACAGCCTGACGCGCTACGCCACGGACCCCTGGGTGACACTGACCGTCGCCTTCACCATCATCCTCGGCGGCATCGGCTTCCCCGTCATCCTGGAACTGCTGCGGCACCGCAGGCGGCGGGCCCAGGGGCGGCCCAACTGGTCACTGAACACCAAGCTGACGCTGGTGGCCACGGCGGTGCTGCTGTTCGGCGGCACCCTGCTCATCTGCCTGCTGGAGTGGACCAACTCCGGCACCCTCGGCGCCTTCAGCACCCCCCAGAAGGTGCTGAACGGATTCTTCGTCTCGGCGGCGAGCCGGACGGCGGGCTTCAACACCTTCGACGTCGGATCCCTGCACCCCGCGACCCTGCTGCTGATCTCCATTCTGATGTTCATCGGCGGCGGCAGCGCCGGTACCGCGGGCGGCATCAAGGTCACGACGTTCGCGGTGCTGGCCGCCGCCATGTCGGCCGAGGTACGCGGCGAGAACCACGCGGTGATCATGCGGCGGCGGCTGACGCCGGACCTGGTGCGCCAGGCGCTGACCGTCGCCCTGCTGAGTGTGGGCGTGGTGGTGGCCTCGGTGCTCGCCCTGCTGACCGTGACCGAGGAGCGCATGGAGGCGGTGCTCTTCGAAGCCGTCTCCGCGTTCAGCACGACGGGCATGTCCACCGGCATCACTCCGGACCTTCCGGAGTCGGCGCGGCTGATCCTGATCCTGCTGATGTTCGTCGGGCGACTCGGCCCGATCACCCTGGTCTCGGCCCTGGCGCTGCGCGAGCGGACCCGCCGTTACCAGCTACCCGAGGAGCGACCTGTCATTGGCTAGCTATCTGCATGCCCTGCGCCGCCGCCGGCACCGGAAGCGGCCGGCGGCCCGGCACGTGCCCCTGGGCGACCAGCGGGTCGCGGTGATCGGCCTCGGCCGGTTCGGCTACTCGCTCGCCGGCGAGCTCATGCGACGGGGCTGGGAGGTCCTCGGCATCGACACGGACGCGGCCCTCGTCCAGAAGTACAGCGAGACCCTCACCCACGCGGTGGTCGCGGACTGCACCGACCCGGAGGCGCTCGCCCAGCTCGGCGTGGGCGAGTTCACCCGGGTCGTCGTCGGCATCGGCACGGACATCGAGTCGAGCCTCCTGATCAACTCCAACCTGCTGGAGGTCGGCGTACCGAACATTTGGTCCAAGGCCATCAGCCGGCAGCACGGCCAGATCCTGCGTCGGCTGGGCGTCCACCACGTCGTCCTGCCGGAGTACGACATGGGTGAGCGCGTCGCCCATCTGGTGACCGGGCAGATGCTCGACTTCATCGAGTTCGACAGCGACTACGCCCTGGCGAAGACGATCGCGCCGAGCGTCGTACGGGGTATCCCGCTGGGCGAGAGCCGGATCCGCAGCAACTACGGCGTCACGGTGGTGGGCATCAAGCGCATGGGTGAGGACTTCACCCACGCGACGGCGGAGACGGTCGTCGAGAAGGGCGACGTGATCATCGTCACCGGGCGGACCGCGGCTGTGGAGACGTTCTCCGCGCTCGGCTGAGGCGTCCACCGCCGCCCCGGCCCGGGCGCCGGGCGGCTTCAGGCCGGTCCGCGGCGGGGCGTGCCGCGCGGCACGCCCTCACGCGACGGCGTACTCCAGCCCCAGCAGGGCGCACAGATCCCGCAGGCACTCCTCGAAGACCGGCTCCAAGTCCGTGTAGGCGAAGTCCAGTTGGCCAAGGACCTCCATGCACAGCAGCCCGTAGAGCCTGATCCAGCAGGACAGGAAGACGTGCAGGGCCTCGGGTGGCAGGCGTCCGTCCGTCGCCGACGCGTACGCGCGCAGCTGCCGGCGCAGGGAGGGGGCCAGGTCCGCGAGGTCGGGCGCCGGGAACGCCCGCGTCTCCCACAGGTCCGCGACCTGGTCCAGCAGGACTCGCTCGAACCGCTGCCCGGCCAGATAGCGCGGCGAATCCGCGTGCTTGCCCGACGGCGGTATCGGGCTGGCGAAGATCCAGCCGAACTCGGCCGGATGGGCCGTCGCCCAGCCGCGCATCGCGCGGCAGGTGGCGAGGAGCCGCCGCGCGGGCGAGCGGGAGGCGTGCGCGTCACGCGCGGCCTCCATCTCCTCGGCGAGCTCCCGGTACAGGTCGGCGGTCACCGCCCCGACCAGCTCTTCGTGGCTGGAGTAGTAGTGGTAGAGGGCGGGGCCGCTCATCCCCACCTCCCGGGCCACGGCGTTGATGGTCACCGCCCCGGGTCCGCGCGTGGTCAGCAGCCCGCGGACGGCCGCGTGGATCTCCGCCAGGGTCGCCCGGCGCACCCTGTCCCGCCGGCTCGTGGCCCGCTCAGCCATCCGCTCACTCCCCTTCGCCGCTCGGCGTTGACAGTCTAGAGCATCTATGTTTGCTTAATGGCTCTAAGGAAACCTAGAAGCCGTAGGGGGAGTGTCGTGAGCACGAGAGTGCGCCGTCCACTGGCCAAGGCCTTCGCCAAGTACTCGATGGAGGCGGTCGTCACCGAGGCCGAGCTGGTCACGCCCACGATGCGGCGGATCCGCCTGGTGGCCGACGAGCCCATCACCTTCCCGTACACCCCGGGCCAGCACGTCAGGGTCCAGATCAACGACCCGCTGTCCGTGTACGGGATCCTGCGCCCGAGCGAGACGCTGCGCACGTACACCATCTGGGAGTTCCGCCCCCAGGAGCGCGCCCTGGAGCTGCGCGTCCATCTGTACGGCGGGGACGGCATCGGCCTGAGGTGGGGGCGCGACGTCCGGCCCGGCGAGCCGGTGACGCTGTGGTGGCCCCAGGGCGACTTCACCCTCCGGGAGGCGCCTTACCACCTGTTCATCGGCGAGGAGACGGCGAGCGCCGCGTTCGGCCCGATGATCCGGGCACTGGGGCCCGCGGCGTGGCTGTACGGGGTGCTGGAGAGCGACTCCGCCGAGCACGACCTGCCCATGCCCGGCCCGCACCGGCTGCGCCGCGTACACCGCGCGGGCGCGTCGGCCGCCTCCTCGCGGACGCTCCTCGCGGCAGTGGCCGGACTCGACCTGCCCCGCACGGTGGGGGCCGCATACGTGGCCGGGGAGGCCAGGACCTGCCAGATGGTCCGCGACCACCTCGTCAAGGAGCGCGGCTGGCCACGCACCGCCATCAAGGTCAAACCGTTCTGGACCCCGGGCAAGCGCGGGCTGCACTAGCCAAGGCGATGCTGGTCCAGACCTTGAGACGCTCACATCCCGGCATACGGACAGGTAGTGTCGCAGTTCCGCCCATCGAGGTAACGATCCGTTCCAAGATCTCCTTCTGCGTCGACACCGCCCGTACGCTCGCCCAATGCTCTTCGGAATACGTCGGAAGTCCGCTCCGCGCCTCACCCCCGAACTCGACGACAGCGCCCTCGGCCGGGTGCTGGTGCAGTTGCAGGCTCCGCCCACCCCCGGCCTGCGGGACCTGCACGTCGATCAGATCGAGAACGTGATCACGCAGAGCGCGGACTGGGACCGGCAGACCCACCGAATGGCTGTACTCGCCGAGACCGCGCAGGCCGGCAACCTCTCCGAGGCCTGGGTCGTCCGCCGTCCCGGCAGCGCCCACGCGCTGACCTTCCAGGCGTGGGTGGACCTGGTACGCGCCCAGCGGTCGGGCACCATGCCGGACGAGCGAGCGACCGTCGACCGGTGCCACCGGGCCACGGAGCTGGCGCCGCAGGACCCGACGCCGTGGGTCGTGCTGCTGGGAGTGCTGCGAGCGCTCCAGGCCCCCTCGCGCGAGGTCTTCCCCGTCTGGCGCGAGGCGACGGCGCGCGACGCGTGGAACCGGGAGGCGTACCTCCAGATGCTCGGCTACCTCTCCCCCGAGGAATGCGGCTCCCACGTCCAGCTGCGCGACTTCATCGACACCGTCCGGTCCCGTATCCCGTCCACGGCCCCGGCTGTCGGCGTGGAGCTGGCGGCAGCCGTCCAGAACCACCACAGGATCGTGCAGGAAGGCGGCATCAACGGGCTCCTCGCCGACCGGCAGTGGACGCACCCGCCCGCCGCCAACGCCCTGAACCAGGCGTTCACCGACTGGACCCGCCCCGGGTTCCTGAGCCATGCCGCCGCCCTGGCCGACCTCAACGTCCTCGCCTACGCGCTGGCCCAGGCCAACCGCCTGACCGACGCCGCCGCCGTGTTCACCCTGATCGAGGGCCGGGTCACCTCCTGGCCGTGGCGGCTGAACGGGGATCCGCTGCGGACTTACGCGCACTTGCGGGAACGCGCACTGCGCTGAGCACGTTTCCCCGGATGAGCGGGCCGTCGCCGGCACGGCCCCTCCGGGGGGTGGACATTGAACGAGCTGGTGCCCGGCGGCAATACGGTGCTGCCGGACGGCGCGCTGGTCATCCGCGTGCCGGGCCCCTTCGACGTGTCCGTGCTGATCACCGGTGACGAGGGCAAGGTCGCCGGGGACGGCGACTTCGTGTTCTTCAACCAGCCCTCAGCTCCGGGCGCCCGGCTGCGCGGTGACACCGTGACCGTGCGGCCGGAGCGGCTGCGCCCCGGCGCGAGCCGGGTGACGGTGGTGGTCTCCCCCGCCGATCCCGGCACCCCGCTCGGGCGGCTGCCCGCGCCGAGCATGAGCGTGACGCGGGAAGGCGGAGCGCCTGTCGCCCGCTTCACCCCGCCGCGACCCGCGCGGGAGACGGTCCTGCTGCTGGCCGAGCTCTACCGGCGGGGCGCCCAGTGGAAGCTGCGGGCCCTCGGCCAGGGATACGCGGACGGTCTGGCGGGCGTGGCGCGCGACTTCGGCGTCGATGTCGTGGACGACGCCGGTGCCGCGCCCGATGCCGATGCCGCAGGCCGCCCCAGCACCGCGCGCGGCGGGGTGGCCGCGGCGGGGCCCGCCGGTGCCCCCGGCCCGGCGCCGCGGCATCCAGCCGGCACCGCCGCCGCGGCCGCGCCCCCCGACGGGTTCGTCGGTGCGGTCAACTCGGCGCGGCTGCGCTTCGGTTGCCCGCCGGTGGCCCTCGACCGCCGGCTCGCCGCCGCGGCGCAGGCCCACGCCGAGGCCATGGCCGGCGACGGGCGGCTCGGCACCGCGAGCCGCGGCGGGACATCGGTCCACCACCGGATCGCCGCCGGCGGATACGCGTGCCTGGGCATCGCCGAGCACCTCGTCTCCGGCCCCCGCACCCCCGCCGATCTCGTCGACTACCTCCTGGCCGACGAGCGGCGCAGCGGGCCGTTCCGCGACCGGGCGTTCGTCCATGTGGGCGTCGGCCGGGCCGTCAACGGCGGCTCGGGCGACGTCTTCTGGACGGCGCTGTGGGCCGAGCCCTTCACCGCGGCCGGGCTGGCACGTACGGCCTCGGAGGTCATCGCCCTCACCAACGCCCAGCGGGCCGCCGCCCGGCTGGCCCCGCTCGCACCCGACCCCCGCCTGACAGTCGCCGCCCAGGCGCACAGCGACGACATGGTCGGCCGCGACTTCTACTCCCACACCAGCCCGGACGGGCACCAGCCGTGGGACAGGGCCGCGGCCGCGGGGTGTGCCCACCGGGGGATCGGCGAGAACATCGCCTGCGGCCAGCGCACCCCCGCCGAGGTGGTCGAGGGATGGATGAACAGCCCGGGCCACCGCGCCAACATCCTCAAGCCCGACTTCACCCACATAGGCATCGGCTACGCCGTCGGCGGCGCGTCGGGCACGTACTGGACACAGCTGTTCGGCGCGTCCGCCGGGCGGGCTCGCAGGTGAGCCCGCCCGGCGGACTGAGGACGTCAGAAGCCGTCAGCCGATCCGCGAACCGGTCGCCCGAAGGGCTTCGGCCACCGGCTGGTAGTAGGTCTGACCGCCCAGGGTGCAGTCACCGCTGCCCCCGGAGGTCAGGCCCAGCGCCGTGCTGCCCGCGAAGAGCGAGCCGCCGCTGTCGCCGGGCTCGGCGCAGACCGACGTCTGGATCAGGTCGTCGACCGTGCCCTGCGCGTAGTTGACGGTCACGTTGACCGCGAGCACGGAGCCGCTGTGCACGCGGCTGGTGCTGCCGCTGCGCAGCACCCGCTGGCCCACGATCGGATCGCCCGCCCGGGTGATCGGCTGCGTCCTGCCGTTGTACAGGTTCACCGCGCTCGGGTGGGCGACGTTGGCGGTGTACGCGGCGAGGCCGTAGTCATCACTCGGGAAGCTGCTGCCCGTCGTCGAGGCGATCTCCGGTCCGCCCCGCGTGGCGGACCAGGTCTGCACCCGGCTGGTGCAGTGGCCCGCGGTCAGGAAGTACGGCCGCCCGGCCCTGATGACGTTGAATCCGAGCGAACAGCGGGCGCTGTCGCCCCAGATGGCGTCGCCACCGGCGATCAGCGGCTGGATCGTGCCCGTCGTCCGCCTGACCGTGGCCCGGTCACCGAGCGAGGAGACGGCCTTGTTCAGCCGGGACAGGGCGGTGCTTTTGACCGTGCGGTCGGCGGTGACGACCACCTTGTTGAGCTTCGGGTCCATCGCCCAGGCCGTACCGGGGATCGTGGCCTTGCCCTTCAGGGTCTCGCGGGCCTCGTCCAGGGACTGGAGCGAGTGTTTGACGACCTGGGCCTCGGCACCGGCCGCCCGGACCTTCTTGGCGGCCGCCGCGTTCAGCACGTTGACGACGAGCTTGCGGTCCTTGGCGTCGTAGTAGGAACCGGCCGCGTCCGCCCCGAGGTCGGAGCTGATGGTCGTGGCCAGCTTCCCGGCCGCGGTGGCGGTCAGGGGGGCAGGGTCAGCGGCGGGAGCCGCGGTCGCGCTCTGCAGGGTGATCGCGGCGGTGGCCAGCGCCATCACGCCCGCACCGGCGATGACCGAATGATGCTTGCGTATGCTTGTGCGCTTCAACTCAAACCTCCAGTGGGGGCACAGGCCCGGCAATCAGGGCACAGACCCGACAACAGGGGTCCGGAACCCGCAGGGGACGCGGGCACTCCCGTCATGAGGGAGCCACGTCCCTGCCACATCGCCCCGCCGGGCACTCCCCAGGCACGCCCGTGCCACACAGGCCGCGTTCACAACGTGTCCGTCGTGAGGCACGTGTGCTGCCCGAGTCACAGACCATACGTAACCCGCCCACGCCGCAGCCGCACCCCGGCGCCCGGCGGAATCCGCCGACGGCTCCGCGCTCGGACCGTGTCCGCCCGCTGCGCGACCTGGTGTTTCGGGAATTCGAGCCCGACGGGCCGCCGCTCGCCCAGCCGCGTCACGCCTGACGCCTCCCGCCCGCGGGAGGCGGCCGCACCCCCCGGCCCCGCCTCCGGCGCATCCGCTCGGACGTCCACGACGCGAAGAGGAACACCGGCAGGGCGATTCCCGCCATCAGCGCGGAACCGGTGAACGCGCTCGCCAGGAAGTGCCCCGCCACGCGCGCCACTCCGTAGTAGTAGCCGACCACCACGACCATCAGCAGCAGATACCCGCCGACGGCGGTACCGAGGACCTGTCGCACGAGGCCGGGCCAGCCCCTCCTACGGGGTACGACCGGAATACGTCCGCCGCGTCGGCGACCCGCACCGGTCCCCCGCGCGTCCCGGACCGGGTGCCGGCGCAGGATGCGCAGGCCGACGGCGAGATAGCCCATGACCAGCAGATAGCCGACCAGCATGACCGCGATGTTCGTCAGGGTGGGGAGCACGGCTGAGCCCTTCGGTCGTCGGCGGCGGCCCTATTGGGGGTCCTGCCCGTCCCGGAGCAGAAAGTGCCAGCCCCGGACGAAGGTGTGCCAGCCGAACCACAGCCACAGCGCGAACAGCGCCCAGCGTCCCACCGGATAGCGCATGACCGCGCGCATGGCGTCGCTGAGGGTCGGAAAGGCATCACCCGTCCGGATCAGGGAGACGCCCTCCCACGCGAAGAGCGCGCCGAACAGCACCGCCCAGACCAGATACCCGATCACCGGATGCTCGCCCACCGCGCCTCCCATCACACTCGTGTGACCGCTCCGCCGGTCCGGAGCGGCGATGGGTCGATCATCCGCCACCGGCGGCGCGCGAGGCGGACCCGGCGGCCAGGGCCGCGACGTGTCGGATCATCAGTACCCGCGTGCCCCGCGCCCCGGGCACCCCGAGCGGCCGCCGACCGCGCCGCGCCCCGCGATCGTTCACGATGGCCGGTTCACACACTGTTCGGACAGACCGCGTGCGAGGCGGTGGCGCGATGCGGCTAGGATCACGGCATGGTCACGGCCCGGCCGCCTTCCAGCCTGCTGCGGGCCCGCCGCACGTCGGCGGGTCCCGTTCGCGTGGTGTGGCTGGCGGCGCTGCTGCTGGGCCTGTTGTACACGCACGGACTGAGCGGCGAGAGCGTCGCCGGCCACATGGCCGCGGGTTCGTCCGTGACGGCGGCGTCCACGCACACCGCTCGGACACATGCGGAAGTCGGCGGGACCGCCGTGGCAGCGGTTGCCGACCACCCCGAACCCCGTCTCGGCCCCGGCCACCACGACCACGAGGAGTCGGGGCACGCCGCGCCGGACTGCCTCTCCGGCAAGCCCCAGCACGGCATTGACCTGCCGATGCCCTGCGCCGCCCCGCCGGCCGCGGTCCCGTCCGCGCCCGCACACCATGGCGCGGTCATGCGGCGCGGCCCGGCCGAGACGCCCCCGCCACCTGCCAGAGATTCGGCGATCCTGCGGATCTAGGCCGACACGGTCCGAACCGGCCGTCGGCGATTCCAGCGCGCGCTCGCGCCCTGTCCCACCGTCTCGCGTGCGTCCCTGACGCCGGGCGATCGGTTCTTCCCGGGCACGTCCCTGTCATCCGTCCGCCCTTCCCCCGCAGCCGCCTTCGCGCGCGGGAGGGCTGACCAGTGCGCCCGCACCGCGTCCGTATCGCGTGCGGCATCCGAGAGGAAAAGATGCGCTCTCAGACCCCCACCCCCACCCCCGCCGTCCCTCAATCCGGAATGTCCGGACTGGTCGGCAACACCCCCCTGCTGCGTGTCTCCGAGCCGCTGGCCCCCGCCGGGCGCGGCTTCTGGGCCAAGCTGGAGGGCTTCAACCCCGGAGGTATCAAGGACCGTCCGGGCCTGCACATGGTGGAGCGGGCCCGCGCCCGGGGCGAACTCCGCCCGGGCGGCCGGATCATCGAGTCCACCAGCGGCACCCTCGGCCTGGGGCTCGCGCTGGCGGGCATGGTCCACGGCCATCCGGTCACGCTGGTCACCGACCCCGGGCTGGAGCGGTCCATGACCCAGCTGCTGACCGCGTACGGGGCCCAGGTCAACGTCGTCTCCGAACCGCACCCGAGCGGCGGCTGGCAGCAGGCGCGCCGCGACCGGGTGACCCAGCTGATGGCGCGGTACCCCGACTCGTGGTGCCCCGACCAGTACAACAACCCGGACAACGTCGCCGCCTACACCCCGCTCGCGCTGGAGCTGGCGTCCGAACTCCGCCACATCGACGTACTGGTGTGCAGCGTGGGGACCGGCGGGCACTCCGCGGGCGTCTCCCGGGTCCTGCGCCAGCTCTATCCCGAGCTGAGGCTGGTGGGCGTGGACACCGTGGGCTCGACGATCTTCGGGCAGCCCGCGCGGCCGCGTCTGATGCGCGGACTGGGATCGAGCATCTATCCCCGCAACGTCGCCTACGAGAACTTCAGCGAGGTGCACTGGGTGGCACCGGCCGAGGCGGTGTGGACCTGCCGCCAGCTCGCCGCCTCCCACTACGCCACCGGTGGCTGGAGCGTCGGCGCGGTCGCCCTGGTCGCCGGGTGGCTGGCCCGTACCCTGCCCGCCGAGACCCGGATCGCGGCCGTCTTCCCCGACGGCCCGCAGCGCTATCTCGGGACGGTGTACGACGACGACTACTGCGCCGCCCACGGGCTCCTCGACTCCGCGCCCGCCCCCGAACCGGAGGTGGTGGGCAGCGCGGTCGAGAAGGAGGTCACCCGCTGGACCCGGTGCGCCGACGTCGTGGACCCGCTCACCCTGTCCGCCGCACCGGAGGAAGCCGGCTCCCCGGCCGGGACCGGCTCCCCGGCGAAGGCCGACTCCCCGGCGGAGGCGGGCGCGTGAAGACCACCCTCGCGCAGGTGCGCTCACACCCGCGCAGCGTCCAGTTGCTGATGGCGAACCAGTTCACCATCAACCTCGGCTTCTACATGCTCATGCCCTACCTGGCCCAGCATCTGGCCGGAAACCTGGGGCTGGCCGCGTGGACGGTCGGCCTGATCCTGGGCGTGCGCAACTTCAGCCAGCAGGGCATGTTCCTCTTCGGCGGGACCCTGGCCGACCGGTTCGGATTCAAGCCGCTGATCATCGCCGGTCTGACGCTGCGCATAGTCGGCTTCGCGGTGCTGGGGCTGGTCGACTCCCTGCCCGCGCTGCTGGCCGCGTCGGCGGCGACCGGGCTGGCCGGCGCCCTGTTCAACCCGGCCGTGCGGGCGTATCTGGCGCAGGACTCCGGTGAGCGGCGGGTGGAGGCGTTCGCGCTGTTCAACGTCTTCTACCAGGCCGGGATCCTGCTGGGCCCGCTGGTGGGTCTGGCGCTGACCGGGGTGAGCTTCCGCCTCACCTGCCTGGTCGCCGCGGGCGTCTTCGCCGTCCTGGCCGCCGTCCAGCTGCGCGCGCTGCCGGCCCGTACCGCGCCGCACGACAGCGACAGGTCGGTGGCGTCCGTGCTCTCCCAGTGGCGCACGGTCGTGACGAACCGCCCCTTCCTGCTGTTCTCCGTCGCGATGATCGGCTCGTACGCGCTGTCCTTCCAGGTCTACCTCGCCCTGCCCCTGGAGGTACGGCGGGTGGCCGGGGACGGGCAGGTCAACACCATCGGTGTGGCCTTGTTGTTCGCCGCCTCCGGGCTGTCCACCATCTGGTGGCAGACCCGGCTGACCGCCTGGTGCAAGCAGCGGCTGGGGGCGGGGCGTTCACTGGTCGCCGGGCTGGCCGCGCTCGGGATCGCCTTCCTGCCGCTGCTGGCCGCCACGGCGGTGCCCACGCCCGCCGACGGGCCGGGCCGCTGGGCGCTGGCCGTGGTGCCACCGCTGGTCTCCGCGCTGCTGCTGGCACTGGGCACCATGCTGGCGTACCCGTTCGAGATGGACACGATCGTCGCTCTGGCCGAAGACCGGTACGTGGCCACGCACTACGGCCTCTACAACACCATCTGCGGGATCGGCATCACCCTGGGGAACCTGCTCACCGGCGCGGCGCTGGACGCCGCCCGCGCCGCCGGGGCCCCGGCTCTGCCATGGGCGATCCTCGCCGCCGTCGGAGGCGCGTGCGCGCTGGCCGTCCTCGGCCTGCACCGCACCGGCCGGCTGGCCCCGCCCGCGCGGCCCGGGGCACGAACCGCCACCGCCTGACACGCGGACACCGCGTGGGACGGCCGAAGCCGTCCCACGCGGCACGGGGTCAGGGCTTCTTGGCCGGGCACTCCTTCCACTTGAGCCGGTACACGGTGTTGATGTCGCCGTCCGTGGAGTCCATCGTCATGAAGCTGGTGGTCGTCGTCGTATCCGACGTTCCGGCGCTGACCCTCAGTTCGGTGTTGATGTTGAAGTTCCGGCGCTCACCGCACGGTGCCCAGACGATCGTCCCGATGTCGGTGACATCGGTGGCTTGCCAGTTGTCGCTGCGCGGCCCCGCGAAGGGATGGCTGACCGGTGTCGTCTCCGCGGAGCCCTGGAAGTAGTACGACGCCTTCTGTACCGCGCTCGCGCCGCGCTCCAGGTGGGCGAACCCGCGGTAGTCGGCGCTGGCGATGGCGTAGGTGAAGCCCTGCGGGACGTGCACGATCAGGTTGAGCTGGCAGTTCTTGCGGAAGTCGGTCGGCTTGGAGCCGACGCCCACCTGGGCGAGGTACTCGCTGTACGTCACGGTGAATGCGGTGTTGTCCGGGGAGACGGCCACGGCGGCGCTGCCGGGTCTGCATCCCGATCCGTTGACGGTGGCGATCTCGATCTGCATCTTGTCCGGCGGCTCGGTGATCTCCGCGGACGCGCTCTGTGTGGACAGCGTCGTGGCGCAGAGCGCCGCTATGGCGGCCCCAGCGAACAGTAGGCGCGGCATGGTTCTCCGATCAGTCGTCAGGGGAACGCGCCGGGAAGGCTCGAGCGGCCCGGGCGGCGCTCCACGTGGGGTTGAACGACTTGCTGAACCGAACACGCCCGGGCGCGAGGAATCGTTTCGGCGACGGTTCGCCCGGGTCTTGCGCATGCCGAGCTCCAGCGCTTCCCCACGCCCTTCGGGCATGGGAGGTACCCCCTTGGGGACGGTGTGTGCGGGGCGCCGGAGCAATCGCACCATAGGAGCGGGCGCGCGAAGAGTCCAGACCACATCAGGCCGCGAGTGCCAGGACGGCTACGGTCGCGTGGTGCGCGCCTCCAGGGAGCGCCGGGTGCCGGCGCCGTACACGCCTTCCTCGTCGCCCTCGACCCGGTAGCCCTGCTGATAGCGCAGCACCGCGTACCGCACGCCGCCGTCGTATCTGCCGTCGGCGCTCTCGTCGTAGAGGCCGACCTGGGCGAGGCGCTCCTGCAGTTCGACGACCTCGGGGCCGCGGCTGCCGGGCTTGAGGACCGGGCCGCCGTCCGGGGCCCGCGTGGCCGCGGCCGACTGCCGAGCGGGGCCGACGCCGGGGGACGCCGATGGCGACGGGGCCGGTTCGGGCGCGGCGGCCGGAGCCGAAGTGGCGCGGCGGGACGGCGACTTGACCGACGGCGAACCGGTGGACGGCCCGGTGGGGCGGGCGAGGGAGGCGTCGCTGGAGGGGAGGTGCGTGGGGAGGACCAGGCGCGGAGTCAGGGAATCGCCGTCGGGTACCGCCCGGTCGGTCCGTTCCGAGCCGCTGAACAGCGAGACGGCGAGCGAGACCAGCCCCGCCGCGGCGGCGGTCGCGACGACCGCGCCGACCACGACGGACGCCCTGCGGGAGCGTGGCGCGCGGCGGCGGCGCGCGGCCCGGCCGAGCGCGCCCGGCCGCGGTTCGACCGGCCCGTAGGACTCGAGGCCCGGGGCGTCCGGCCCGGCGGCGAACAGGTCCAGGTCCGCCGCCGCGGGCCCGGCGCCCGCCGCCCCGACCAGGGGTCTGACCGTCGAGTCGGCCGAGGGCGCGGGCCCCCGGTCCGGCGGCCCTGCGGGGCCGGCGGCTCTCCCAGGTATCTCCGATCCCACCTGCTCTTCCTCCCTAGCACCCCGAAGACGCACTGATTATGCAGAACCCCCGGTCACCACGCGTCGCACACCTCTCGCCCGCCTCATTATTCCTATTAAATGACCTTTAATACATGTATTGAACACTCTAGGTGACATGGGGGTAGTCTCATCCGCGTCGCAAATCCCTTGCCCCGCAAGCTCGATGAGCTCGCGGGCGAATCGCATGAGGAGATGGCATGAAGAAGTCGTACGAAGCCCCGACGCTGGTCCGGCTCGGCACGTTCCGGAAGAAGACGGGACTTCTCCAGCACCACGGCAACGACCGACTCATCTTCAGCAAGAACTGAGGCTGACGGTTCGCTGATCCGAATTCATGCCTGAGTTGCACGAGAGTGCGGGGACGGGCCCCGGCGACGCGTACTTCGCGGTCTTCCCAGACTGCGCGGACGCGGCAGCCGTGGCCCGCTCCTTCACCCGCCCAGGAACACAGACGCTGTCCCATGCCTCGGGACGGCCATGGCTGATCGGCGAGTGGGGCGAGCACGAGTGCGTGAGCGTGCGAGCGGGGCAGACCTCGCTCGCCGTCATCGGATGCTGCCCCGTCGACACCGGCGAGCTGGAGCGTCGCGCCGCCCGTCTGCGCGACCTCGCCGAGCTGGAGACGCTGGCGCGCACGCTGCCCGGCAGCTTCCATCTCGTGGCCTCCTCCGGAGGGCGGGTGCGCGTGCAGGGCGCCGCCTCCGGTCTCCGGCTCGTCTTCGACGCGTCCGTCGGCGGCGTGCGGGTCGCCGCCAGCCGCGCCGACCTGCTCGCCGCCGCGATCGGCGCCGAACCCGACCCCGAGCAGCTGGCCGTCCGGCTGCTGTGGCCGGCTCCCTATCCCCTGTTCGAGTCCTCCATCTGGCGCGGCATCGCGGCCGTGCCGCCGGACGACGCCCTGATCATCGAGCCGGACGGCCGGACGGCGCGGCGGTCGCGCTGGTGGACGCCCCCCGAGCCGACCCGGACCCTCGCCGACGGCGCGCCGATCGTGCGGGAGGTTCTCGCCGAGGCCGTCGACGCCCGGACCCGGGACGGCGGCGTGATCAGCTGCGACCTCTCCGGCGGCCTGGACTCCACTTCCGTCTGCTTTCTCGCCGCGCGGTCACCGGCCAAGGTGCTGGCAAGCACCTGGCCGGGACGGGACCCCGCCGACACCGACCTCCAGTGGGCCGAGAAGGCCGTCTCCTTCCTGCCGGACGTCGAGCACGTGGTGTGGGACGCCGACGCCTCACCGCTGGTCTACACCGACCTGCTGGACATCGACGATCCGATGGACGAGCCGACCATCGGCGTCATGGACCGGTCGCGGGCCCTGCACCATCTGCCGGGACTGGCGGAACGGGGCAGCCGCCTGCATCTCACCGGCATCGGCGGCGATCATGTCGCGTGGTGTTCGGAGGCGTACTACCACCGGCTGCTCCGCACGCGGCCGTTGTTCGCCCTGCAACAGCTGCGGGGCTTCCGGGCCCTGTGGCACTGGCCGCTCGCCGGGACCGCACGGGCGCTGGCCGACTGTCGGTCGTACGGACGATGGCTGGCCGACTCCAGCCGCCGGCTGCGCGGTCCCCTGCCCTCGTCCGTGAGCAACGGACTCGGCTGGGGCATGTCACCGCGCCTGTTCCACTGGGTCACCCCGGACGCGGAGCGGATGGTCGGGCGGGCGCTGCGCGAGGCCGCGGCGAGCGTCGCACCTCTCCACCGCGACCGTGGCATGCACACCGACCTGGAGCAGATCCGCTCCTGCACGCGCATCATCCGCCAGTGGGACCGGATGGCCGCCCGCGCGGGGCTGCCGATGGCGCACCCGTTCTTCGACGACCGGGTGATCGAGGCCTGTCTCGCCGTCCGGCCGAGCGAGCGGGTCACACCCTGGCAGTACAAACCCCTGCTGAGCGCCGCCATGCGAGGGGTCGTTCCGGAGGCGTGCCTCAGCCGTACCAACAAGGCCGAGGCGTCGATGGACGCCGCCAACGGCCTCCGCGAACACCGCGGCGACCTGATGGCGTTGTGGGAGGACTCGCGGCTGGCGGAGCTCGGGCTCGTGGACGCCGACGCCTTGCGGCGGTTGGCCAGACGGCCCTCCTCTCCCGGGCTGAGCAAGGGGATCCTCTACACCACGATCGCCTGCGAGGTCTGGTTGCGCGGACTGGCACCCGCGAAGGACGAAGCGGTGCCCACCACTTCGTAGGTCACGTTTCACCGGGGTTCAGGCAGAAAGGGGCTTCACCACATGACACTGCGACTCCGTGCCGGTGTCTCCACCGCGGAGACCGATTACGGCACGGTGCTTCTCGACGAGCGCGGCGGACACTATTGGGAGCTGAATCCCACCGGCGCGCTGGTGGTCCGCACCCTGCTCGGCGGCGGGGCGGAGCCGGAGGCGGTCGACGCGCTCATCGCGGAGTTCGACATCGACCGTGCGCAAGCGGCGCGGGATGTCGCCGAACTGGTCCAGGAACTGCGGGCGTCGGGGCTGGCCGCATGACGACACCGAGCGTGGTGGAGCGGCCGACCGGGGTCCCCTTCACCCAGCGGCTGGCCGCCCGCGCCGTCCTCGTCCCCGCCGTGGCCCTGTCCCTGCTGCCGCCGCGCCGGATCCGGTCGGTACTGGAGATCGTGCGGCGCGGGGCCGCTCCGGCCTCCGCCGACCAGGCCAAGTCGGCGCGCGACGCGATGTGCGCGGTGAGCCTGCGCTGTGCCGGGCCGCGCGGCTGCCTCCCCAGGTCGCTGGGCGCGGCGCTGCTGTGCCGGCTGCGGGGCCGCTGGCCGACATGGGTCACCGGGGTGCGCGTGGTGCCCCCGTTCACGGCCCACGCCTGGGTGGAGGCCGACGGCCACCCCGTGGGCGAGGGCGTGCCCGACGGGTACTTCACCCGGCTCATGACCGTCGCCCCGGTGCGACGCGCGGCAGAATGAGCGGATCCGTCGCGGTCGGCGAGGAGACATCCGCCGACGGGACGTCGGAAACGGGCGGGCACTCCACCCGGAGTTCGATCATCGCCATGTTCCGGCTCACCGCCGAGCACCGGCCCGCCATGGCCGCCGCGGCGCTGCTCACCCTGGCGAGTTCGGCTCTGGGGCTGGCTCAGCCGCTGCTCGCCAGGGGCATCGTCGACGCCGGCGGTCAGGGCCGTGCGTACTGGCCGCTGGTGCTGCTCCTGGCCGCCGTCTTCGTCGCCGAGGCGGCGACAGGGGCGGTGGGGCGCTTCGTCCTGGAGCGCACCGGTGAGGGCGTGGTGCGGGGGCTGCGGCATGGCCTGGTGGCCCGGCTCCTTCGCGTGGAGATGCGGGAGTACGACAAGCACCGCAGCGGTGACCTGATCTCCCGCGTCACCGCCGACACCACGCTGCTGCGGGAGGTGGTGGCCCAGGCGCTGGTCGACCTGGCGACGGGGGCGACGGTCGCCGTGGGGGCCGTGGCCCTGATGCTGTGGCTCGACCCGCTGCTGATGCTCCTGGTCACCCTGACCGTCGCCGCGGCGGCGGTGGTCGTGGCCTCGCTGCTGCGCGGGCTCCGGGCCGCGGCGGAGCGCATGCAAGGAGCCGTGGGCCAGCTCGCCGCCGATCTGGAGCGGGCGCTCGGCGCGCTGCCCCTGGTACGGGTCCACCGGGCCGAGGAGCGGGAGGCCGCCCGCATCGGGGAGCGCGTCGAGGCGGCGTACAGCGCGGGCGTACGGACCGCGCGGCTGGCGTCCTTGACCAGTCCGGCGGTCGAACTCGCCGTCGGAGGTTCGTTCCTGATCGTCCTGGTCATCGGCGGACTGCGGGTGGGTGGAGACGCCGACTCGCTCGGGGACCTGGTCGCCTTCCTGCTCTATGCCTCGTATCTCGTGGTGCCGTTGTCATCGGTCTTCGGGGCGATCGGTCTGATCCAGCGCGGCATGGGGGCGTTCCAGCGCATCGAGGAGGCGCTGGCGCTGCCCGTGGAGCCGGTGGAACCCGTGGAGCCCATCGCGCGTCGGGCGCCGGAGACGGGCTCGCCCGGGCTCCCCGAGCGCCGCTGTGCGGACCGGGCCGCGGACGGCGAGGCGCCGGCTCCCGCCCTGGCCCTGCGCGACGTGCGCTTCGGGTACGTTCCGGACCGCCCGGTGCTCCGCGGTGTCTCGCTCACCGTCCCCCACCGGCAGCAGGTCGCCCTGGTCGGCCCGTCGGGTGCGGGTAAGAGCACGCTCTTCGCGCTGGTGACCCGGTTCTACGAACCGGACTCCGGGACCTTGCTGTTCGACGGCCGTCCCGCGACCGAGCTGGGGCGCGGGCCGTGCCGCTCGCGGCTCGCCATCGTGGACCAGGGCACGCATGTCATCGACGGCACGCTGTGGGACAACCTCACCTACGCCGCACCGGAGGCCGCCGAGGCCGACGTCCGGCGGGTGGTCGAACTCGCTCAGCTGGACGAGGTGGTCCAGCGGCTGCCCGGTGGGCTGTACGGTCCGCTCGGTCAGCGCGGCCGTACCCTGTCCGCGGGGGAACGTCAGCGCGTCGCACTGGCCCGAGCCCTGCTCACCAGGCCCTCACTGCTCCTGCTGGACGAGCCGACCTCCCACCTCGACGCCATCAACGAGGCAGCTCTGACGAGGGTGATGAAGGAGATCACCCAGGAGTGCGCGGTGCTGGTGATCGCACACCGGCTGTCCACCGTGCGGCACGCCGACCGCATCGTCGTCCTGCGGGAGGGCCGTGCCGTGGCTTCCGGATCGCACGAGGAGCTGCTCGCCGGCAGCGCCATGTACCGACAGCTGGCGCACGGTCAGATGCTGCGCCCGGCACAGCCGTAGGCGATGCGCCCTACCCGGCGTCGCCGCTGGGGGGCAGTGGCTGCTCGGCCCAGATGACCTTGCCCTCGGGGGTGTACCTGGTGCCCCAGCGTTCGGCGATCTGGGCGACCAGGAACAGTCCCCGGCCGCCCTCGTCCGTCGAGGCCGCGTACCGCAGGTGGGGCGAGGTGCTGCTGCCGTCGGCCACTTCGCTGATCAGGGTGCGGTCGCGCAGCAGCCGTACCCTGATCGGCGGCGAGCCGTAGCGGATGGCGTTGGTGATCAGCTCGCTGAGGACCAGCTCCGTGGTGAACTCCAGGTCCGACAGGCCCCAGTCGGCCAGTTGCCCGCTGACGGCGGCGCGCATCCCCGCGACGGCGGCGGGGTCGGACGGCACGTCCCACTCCGCGACGCGGTCGCGCCCCAGCGTCCGGGTCCGGGCGATGAGCAGGGCCACGTCGTCCTTCGGGCGGGCGGGCAGGAGCGCCTCCAGCAGCGCCTGGCAGCTCTCGTCCGGTGACCGGTCGGGGTGTGCCAGCGCTCGGCGCAGCAGCTCCATCCCCACGTCGATGTCCCGGGTGCGGTCCTCGATCAGCCCGTCGGTGTAGAGCACGAGCTGGCTGCCCTCGGCCAGCTCCAGTTCGGTGGTCTCGAACGGCATGCTGCCGAGGCCCAGTGGCGGCCCGGCCGGGAGGTCCGGGAACTCCACGCGGCCGTCGAGGTGGACCAGTGCGGGCGGGGGGTGTCCCGCCCGTGCCATGGCGCAGCGCCGGGACACGGGATCGTAGATCGCGTACAGGCAGGTGGCTCCGGTGATGCCCGATCCGCCGGCGGCGGCGCTCCCGTCGGGGCCCGCTCCCGGTTCGTCCTGGTCGATGCGGTTGACCAGGTCGTCGAGGTGGCCCAGGAGTTCGTCGGGTGCCAGGTCGAGCGTGGAGAAGTTGTGGACCGCGGTCCGCAGCCGCCCCATGGTGGCGGCGGCGTGCAGTCCGTGTCCGACGACGTCGCCGACGACCAGCGCGACGCGGCTGCCGGACAGCGGGATCACGTCGAACCAGTCGCCGCTGACGCCGGACTGGGCGGGCAGGTAGCGGTGGGCGACGTCGAGGGCGCTCTGCTGGGGCAGGGCGCGCGGCAGCAGGCTGCGCTGGAGGGTCACGGCCACGGCGTGCTCGCGGGTGTAGCGGCGTGCGTTGTCGATGCTGATCCCGGCGCGGGCGACGAGTTCCTCGGCCAGGAACAGGTCCTCTTCGTCGAACGGTTCGGGCTTCTCCGAACGCCAGAAGTTGGCCACGCCCAGCACGATGCCCCGCGCCTGGATCGGGGCCGCGATCAGGGAGTGGATGCCGTAGTCGGTGACCCTCCGGGTCTGCACCGGGTCCTGCGCCTGCCAGTCGAGGGCGTCGGCGAGGTCGGCCACGACCTCCGACCGGCCGCTGCCGAATCCGCGCGCCTGCGGGGTGGTGGCGGCGTAGTCGATGGTCGCGTCGATGGGCAGGAGCGGGTGGTCGTCGCGGATGCCCCGGACGGCGCTGCGCCGCATGCGGGTCTCCCCGCCGGTGGGCTCCTCCCCCCGCAGTACCGGTTCGGCCAGGTCGACGGTGACGAAGTCGGCGAATCCGGCGACCGCGACCTCTGCCAGTTCCTCGGCCGTACGCACCACGTCCAGGCTGGTGCCGATGCCGACACCGGCGGCGTACAGGAGCTTGAGGCGCTTGCTGGTGACTTCCATCCTGCCGGTCAGGGCTTGCAGCTCCGTGGAGTCGCGCAGGGTCGTGACCGATCCCATGGGTCCGCCGTAGCGGTCCGTGGCGCGCTGGTTCACGGCCAGCAACCGGTCCCCGGCCGGATGCAGCTCGTCCGTCGCCGTGCGGCCGGAGACCACCAGCCGGGCCATGCCGGGGTCCAGGCCGGGCAGCTCCGCGATGTTCCGCCCCTCGGCGTCCGGCGGCAGTCCGAGCAGCCGCTTGGCCTCGTCGTTCGCCAGCAGCAGCCGGCCGTCGCCGCCGACGATGAGTACGCCTTCCCGGACGGCGTGGAGCACCGCGTCATGATGCTCGTACATGCGGGTCATCTCGGCCGGGTCCAGGCCGTGGGTCTGCCGGCGCAGCCGCCGGGCCACCAGCGCGGTGCCGGTCATGGCCAGGGCGAGTCCGCCCGCGCCGGTGCCGAAGATGATCGGCAGGTGGCGCTGGAAGGCGTTGTCCACGTTCTTGACCTTCATTCCCGCGGACACCAGGGCGACGACGTCGCCGCGGTCGGTGACGGGGACGATGGCCTGCACCTCTTTGCCCAGGGGGCCGTCGACGCTCTCGGTGTGCACGCGCCCGGCCAGCGACGGTTCGATGGTGCCGACGAACCGTCCGCCGATCCGGTCCGGTTGCGGGTGGGTGTAGCGGATCCCATGCGTGTCCATGACCACGATGAAGTCGACGCCCGCCTCCTTCCGCGCCGTCTCCGTGATCGGCTGGAGCACCTTCGCGGGATCGGGGGCGTCCAGGGCGCCCAGGAGCCCGGGGGAATGCGCGAACGTCTCCGCGACGGCGATGGAGCGCTTGCGGGCCTCCCTGTCGCTGTCGGACCGCGTCTGCAGGACCAGCGCCAGCACCGCCGCGACGACGAGCAGCACGGCGAACGCCACCTGCAGGATGAACACCTGCCCGGCAACGCTTCTCGGGCGCTTTTCGGTCAGTGACCGGACCGATACGCGCCGAAATCGGTCAAAACCAACGGCCACAGCGCCATCTAACACTGTCCGGCCTGGTACGGCCATGGTGCGCTGAGGATTCGATGTCCGCGAACCCGCCGCGCCCGTCACCCGAACGGCGGCGTCCGAGCGGGCGACGCCCCGCGAGCGGGAGCACGCTGGACCTCATGTGGCCCCGCAGGCTGACGCGGGCGGTGGCACTGGTGCCGCTGGCCCTGCTGGTGACGTGGGACGCTCCGGAGCGCTGGACGCCGGAGCCGCGGCAGCGCCATGAGACCGCCGCCCGCCCGGCGGCACCGCGGCCCGCCGTCGTGGGCCGGGCGTCGTGGCACGCGGACGAGACGGCGGTACGGGAGAAGCCGAGGTACGCCGACGCGGTGTCGGCGGTGTTCGTGCACCACACCGGCCACCCCCATGATTACGACTGCCGCGAGGACGTGCCCGGGATGCTGCGCGCCATGCAGGATGACCACACCCACGGCGAGGGGTGGGACGACCTGGGCTACAACTTCGTCGTGGACCGGTGCGGAACCATCTACGAGGGGCGCGCCGGCGGGGTGGATCGCGCGGTGGTGGGAGCCCACACGAAGGGCTTCAACACCGGAAGCACGGGGATCGCGGCGCTCGGGCACTTCGGCGCGGGCGAGGAGATACCGCGCCCCATGCTGGAGGCGATCGCCGCGGTGGCGGCCTGGAAGCTGCGGCCGGGCGCGGACCCGAAGGGGCGGGTGCGCATGGTGTCGACCAACGACGAGAGCCGGTACCCGAAGGGGACGCCGGCGGAACTCGATGTGATCTCCGGCCATCGGGACGGGTACGAGACGGACTGCCCGGGCGGGGCGCTGTACGAGAAGCTGCCCTGGCTGCGGGAGGCGGCGGCCCGGTTGCGGTCCGGGTGACCGGGCCGGGGGCAGGGCGCGGCCGGTTCAGAGGCACGTCGCCGGCGGAGCCCGCCGGTTCAGAGCACGTCGCTGGCGGAGTCCGCGGACCTGCGGCGGGCGGCGCGCGCGGCGGGGATGACGGAGACGGCTATCGCGCCCGCGACGGCGGCGGCGCCCACCAGCAGCAGGACGCCCGGCGGGGGCGGCTGTGCGATGCCCGCGCCGATGCCGCTGGTCCGGCCCTGCAGGTCGATCAGCCAGGAGGCCGCGAAGACGCCCAGGGACGTTCCGACGACGGCGGCGGCGGCCGCGATGAAGCCTGTGGCGGCCACGATCACCGCCGCTATCTGGCGGGGAGTGAGCCCGATGGCCTTCAGCGCGAGCAGATCGCGGCCGCGGTCGCGCACCGACGCGCCGATCGTGGTCGACAGCTCGGCCAGGCCGATCAGCGCCAGGACCACGACCAGGCCGACGGTGACCCCGCGCACGGCGGACAGCCGGTCGGCCGGATTGGGGATCTCCCGTACGTCGACGCGGCCGTCCGAGGCGTCCAACACGCCCTCGCGCACCGCCGCCGGGTCGGCGCCGCGCTGGAGCACCAGGTGGTAGAAGTCCGGCCGGGGCACGTCGGCACCCTCGCGCAACGTGTCGAGCGTCGTGGTGATCACCCGGCCACCGTCCGCCGGTTCGATGCCGCGCCCGACGATATGGAGTACGTGCGGGGTGCCGCCGACGGTCATCCGTACCCAGTCGCCGACCCGCACGTCCAGCAGGTCGAGCAGTCCCTGTCCGGCCACCGCCTCGTCCGGGCCGCGGGCCGGCCGCCCCTCGGCCACCGAGAGGGGGTAGGGGTCGCGGTCGGTGCCCAGCGCGCGCAGGGTGATCGTCCCGGTCTGGCCGGGGACCAGCGCCTGCACCTCCCTGCCGGGGTAGGGCGTCGCGTCGGGCCGCGCGGCCAGCAGTCCCCGCAGCTCGCGGTCGTCGAGGCCGTCGGCGCGGGCGATGAGCGCGGCGGGCAGCCCGACCTTCTCGGGGTGGGACTCGAAGCGGTCCAGGGTGGCCCAGGCGCCGAGCGCGACGGTGATCAGCAGCAGCGGCACGGCGAGCCGTCCCACCGCCGCCGAGGAGCGCAGCGGCCGGTGGAAGGCGCCGCGCCAGCCGAGCACCAGGGCGGGCGGCACCTTGAGGCCGAGCGCCCGGCGGGCGGTGCCGGACATCCGCCGGCTGGGCGCGACGGCGGCGCGGGCCACGGGCACCGGCGGCACCCGGCCGGCCCGCCACGCGGCCAGGCACGTCGCCGTGGCGATGAAGACCACCGCGCCGCCGCAGATGGCGAGCGGCGCCCAGGTGTGCTCGGGCAGTTCCCGCCACAGCGCCATGGCCTCCCCGATCCGCCCGGGGATACGGCTGCCGAGGGCCTCGGTGAGCACCGCCCCGAGGGTGACGCCCAGCAGCGCCAGGCCCAGGTGCTGGGCCAGGAACATCCGGGTCACCTGGCCGGGGGTGAACCCGATGGCCTTGAGGACGGAGATGTCCCGCAGGTGGCCCCGTACCCGGGTGCTGATGGCCCCGCCGACGGCCAGCGCGGCGGCGAGCAGCGCGCCGAGTCCGAACAGGCCGAGCAGCCGGCCGAGGAGCCGGTCGTCGCCTTCGGCCTCGGACTTGGCCTGCCGCCAGGTGGAGACTCCGGTGATCTGGCCGGCGCCGAGCTCGGTGACCGCGCGCTGGACCACGAAGTCGGTGTCCTTCGCGTCGGCCAGCCGCAGTCCGACGGTCTGGCCGCGGTGGTCGCGGCTCGCGTCGGAGGCGGCCAGGGTGCCGGGAAGGACCCACGCCACGCCGGGGGTCTCGCCCACGCGGTACCGCACCTCGGCGGTGTCCGCGACCCCCACCACGCGCAGCGGCACGGCGAAGCCGCGCAGCGCGATCGAGTCCCCGGGCTCGGCCCACAGCGCCCTGGCCAGGGAGCGCTCCAGCACGATGCCGCCGCGCCGCCCCCCGCGTCCGCCGTGCCCGCCGGGTGTGCCCTCGTCGGTGCCGGGCTCGAGCCAGCGGCCGGAGGCGACCAGGGGGGCGGCCGTGGTGGGCCGCTCGGTCACCGCGCGCACTTCCAGCGCCACCTTGGAGCCGCCGGAACCGCCGGTCTCCCGGGCCGCGCCGCGCTCCTGGGCCGCGGTGGTGCGTACCGTCCGGTACGGACCGGCGGCGGCCCGGACCTCCTCCAGGCCGCTCAGCCCACCCGCGGGCGCGTCGGCCTTCGCGTGGATCCACACATGCGCGCCGGAGGACTGGGTGAAGACCCGCTGCCAGGGGTCGGCCGCGTACGAGAACAGGGCGCCGGCCAGCAGCAGCGAGACGGTGATCCCTGCCGTCGCCAGGACGAGGAAGACGGCAGCGCCGCGGTGTGCCCGCAGGTCCGCGTGTGCCCAGCGCGCCGTGGCCCACACGCCGGTCAGCCCTTCAGCCTGAGGACGTCGGCGACCCCGCTGGTGCGGCGGTCCCGGTCCGCGCCGAGGGGCGCGTCGTCGGCGATCCGGCCGTCGAAGAAGCTGATCACCCGGTCCGCGGCGCTGGCGACCCGGGCGTCGTGGGTGACGAGCAGGATGGTCTGTCCGCGCTGGTGGAAGCGGGAGAGCAGGCGCAGCACCTCGCGGGTGCCCTTGCTGTCGAGGCTGCCGGCGGGCTCGTCGGCGAGCAGCAGGCTGGGGGCGTTGACCAGGGCCCGGGCCAGGGCGACGCGCTGCTGCTCGCCGCCGGACAGCTCGCTGGGCGTGCTGTTCTCCTTGCCTTCCAGGCCCAGCTCCGCGAGCAGTTCCGCGCGGGCGGCCCTGGCCTGCCGCGGGGAGCTGCCGGCCAGCAGCGCGGGCAGTTCGACGTTGTCGGCGACGGTGAGGTTGGAGACCAGGTTGAAGAACTGGAAGACGATCCCGATGTGCTTGCGGCGCAGTACGGCCCAGCGGGCCTCACTACAGGTGTCGACCTGACGGCCGTCGAGCCAGATGGACCCGCTGTCGGGGCGGTCGAGGCCGCCGAGCAGATGCAGCAGGGTGGACTTGCCCGCGCCGGAGGGGCCGGTGACGGCGACGAACTCGCCGCGCTGCACGGTGAGGTCGACGCCGCGCACCGCGGGGACGGGGGCGGCGCCTTCCGGCCGGTAGGTCTTGACCAGGCCCTCGGCCCTCACTATGGCGCCGCACGGCTCCTCGCGGCTCATTCCAGCTCCTCCAGCTCCTCCTGACAGCGCTCCAACCAGTCGAGGTCCGCCTGCAGATGCAGCATGGCGCCCTCGATCAGCAGCTGTGCGACCCGGTTGTCCCGGTCCTCGGCCGCGGCCAGCTTCGACAGGTCGCGCATGGTGTTGAGGTAGTGGCGGCGCTGCTTGTTGATCAGGGCGATCTGGTTGACGTCCCCGGTGCGCGGAGCGAGGGCGAGTTTCATGAAGAACTCGTCCCGCACCCGCGGCTCGGCGGTCGACTCCTCGAACCAGGCGTCCACCGTCTCGCGCCCCGCGTCGGTGATGCGGTAGATGCGCTTGTTCGGGCGATCCGACTGTTCGACGTCCTCGCCCTCGATCAGACCGGCCTTCTCCAGTCTGCCCAGAGTGACGTAGATCTGGCCGACGTTCGGCTGAGGGTACGCTGCGCCCAGGAGCTTCTCAAGGGCCTGCTTGAGTTCGTAGCCGTGTGCGGGTCCGCTCGCCAACAGCGCCAGGAGTGGCAGCCGCACAATCTCTCTCTTCCTCGCAGGCGTACTTGACCGTTAGCCGTCCTCGCCCGGCTGTGAGCCGGATCGCTTCCGCATCTTCCAGCACCGTCTAGTATCGCGCATGCCTAACCGGTATACAGGGGGGCTGGACGCCGGACCGCAGGTCGGCGCCTCGGTGCAAGGAGGAACCTATGCGGTGGAAGCGTGCCGCGGGTAGGGCCCTTCTTGTCTGTGTCCTGCTGCTCGCGGGGTACGCGGGCGTGGAGGCGCGGGCCGGCCGGCCGGCCCCGGACGCCGCCGGGCGGGGCCCGATCACGCTGGTGACCGGGGGCGACCTTACCGGCTATCTGCGCGGGATCCTGGACGGCTGGAACCGTTCGCACCCTCGCGAGAAGGTCACGCTGGTCGAGCTGCCGGACTCCGCCGACGAGGTGCGGGCGCAGATGGTCAGCGAGTTGCGTTCCGGCAGCGACCGCTTCGACGTGCTCAACATCGATGTGGCGTGGACGTCGGAGTTCGCCGCCGCGGGCTGGATCGCGCCCGTGGACGGCAAGCGGTTTCCGCTGGACCGTTTCCTGCCGCCCGTGGTGGACACCGCCACCTTCGGCGGGCGGCTGTACGCGGTGCCGTATGTGACCAACGCGGGGCTGCTCTACTACCGCAAGGACGTGCTGGACCGGGAGGGCGAGCGGCCCCCGCGCACGTGGGCCGAGCTGGAGCGGCTGGCGAGGACCGTCGCGCCCAGGTACGGCATGGACGGTTACGCGGGGCAGTTCCTGCCGTACGAGGGGCTGACCGCGAACGTCGTCGAGGCGGTGCAGTCGGCGGGCGGGACGGTGCTCGGCGACGAGGGCGCGCGGGTCACGGTGGACTCCCCCGCCGCCCGCCGGGGCCTGGACTTCCTCACCGGCGGGCTGCGCGAGGGGTGGATTCCCCGGCGGGCGCTGTCCTTCACGGAGGAGGAGTCCCGCGCGGCGTTCCAGAACGGCGAGCTGCTGTTCCTGCGCAACTGGCCGTACGCGTACACGATGGCCGGCGCGAGCGGCTCGGCGGTGGCCGGGAAGTTCGGCGCCGTGCCGCTCCCTGGCCCCGAGGGGCCGGGCTCCAGCGTCCTGGGCGGCTCCAACCTCGCGGTCAACGCGCATTCGCGGCACCGGGCGACGGCCACCGAGCTGATGGCGTATCTGACGAGCGAGCCGGTCCAGCGGCGGGTGCTCACCCAGGGGGCGCTGCCGCCTGTGTGGGCGCAGCTGTACACCGAGCCGCGGCTGGTACGGCGGTTCCCCTACCTGCCGACGCTGCGGCGCAGCGTGCTGGCGGCCAAGCCGCGACCCAAGAGCGCCCGGTACGACCAGGTCAGCCTGGCGGTACAGGCCGTGGCGCATGACGCGCTGGCCGGGCGGCAGAGCCCGGGCGCGGCGGTCGCGCGCCTGTCGCGGGAGCTGCGGGCCATCGTCGGCCGCGGCTGATCCCCACCACACATCTACTTACCTGTTAAGTACGTGCATCTCTGGCATGCGCCACCCAGCCATCCCGCATTTCTCCTCAAATCGGGCAATCGCTCGCCAGTTTCGGCAGTTTCGTTGACACCCAAATGACACACCTACTTAACATGCATGCACAACACCCACCGCATGCCGTGTCGGCGTGCACGTGTAAGAACGGGTTTCACGGCAGATGCTCACAGCCACGCTCGCTCCGGTCACTCCGACCGTCGAGAACACCGCGAACACCGCGCAGCCCTGGTGGCGGGACGCGGTCATCTACCAGGTCTACGTCCGCAGCTTCCTCGACAGCACCGGGGACGGCATCGGCGATCTCGCCGGCGTCCGCACCGGGCTGCCCTACCTGAAGAAGCTCGGGGTGGACGGCATCTGGCTCAGCCCCTTCTACCCCTCCCCGCAGCACGACCACGGCTACGACGTGGCCGACTACCGCGGCGTGGACCCGGTCTACGGCGACCTCGCCGAGTTCGACGGCCTGGTGGCCGACGCCCACCGGCTGGGTCTGAAGGTGCTCCTCGACATCGTCCCGAACCACTGCTCCAGCGAGCACCCCTGGTTCCGGGCGGCGCTGGCGGAGGGGCCGGACGGTCCGGCCCGTTCCCTCTTCCACTTCGCCGACGGCCGCGGCGCGGACGGCTCGCTGCCGCCCAACAACTGGCGGGCCATGTTCGGCGGCCCCGCCTGGTCCCGCGTCACGGAACCGGACGGCACGCCCGGCCAGTGGTACCTGCACATGTTCACCCCGGAGCAGCCCGACCTGAACTGGCGGAACCCCGCCGTGGGCCGCCACTTCGACCAGGTGCTGCGGTTCTGGCTGGACCGCGGCGCGGACGGCTTCCGCATCGACGTGGCCGCGGGCCTGTTCAAGCACCCCGAGCTGCCCGATTCGCCCGACCCCGAGGCCGACGAGCGGACCCGCGACTCGGTCAACCCGCTGGCCTGGAACCAGCCGGAGGTCCACCAGGTATGGCGCGAGTGGCGGGCGCTGTGCGAGGAGTACACCGCGCGGGACGGCCGGGACCGGCTGCTGGTCGGCGAGGTCTCGGTCCGCACGCCCGCCGAGCAGGCCGCCTACGTCCGCCCGGACGAGCTGCACCAGGCGTTCTTCTTCCACCTGCTGACCGCCCGCTGGGACGTGGACGTCTTCCGTACGGCCATCTCCGGGGCGCTGACCGACATCGCGGAGACCGGCTCCACCGTCACCTGGGTGCTCAACAACCACGACCAGGTCAGGACCGTCACCCGGTACGCGACCGAGCTCAGCGAAGGGCCGAGCGGCCTCGGTCCGGCGCGGGCCCGCGCCGCCGCCCTGCTGATGCTGGCCCTCCCCGGGGCCGCGTACGTCTACCAGGGCGAGGAGCTGGGCCTGCCCGAGGTCCTCGACCTGCCCGACGAGGTCCTCACCGACCCGATCTTCCACCGCACCGGCAGCCGCCAGCACATACGCGACGGCTGCCGGGTGCCGCTGCCGTGGTCCGGCCACGCCTCGCCGTTCGGCTTCACCAGCGCCACCGAGGGGGTGCGGCCGTGGCTGCCGCAGCCCGAGTGGTTCGCCGAGCACGCCACGGACCGGGCCCTGGCCGACACCCGCTCGTTCTGGCACCTGTACCGCGAGGGGCTCCAGCTGCGCCGCAGCCTGCCCCAGCTCGGCGAGGGCACGCTGCGCTGGCTGCCGTCGCCGCCGCAGGTGCTCGCGTTCGCCCGCGGGGACGGCCTGGTGTGCGCCGTCAACTTCGGTACGGAGCCGGTGCCCGCCCCCGTACCCGGAACCCCGCTGCTGGCCAGCGGTGACTGCCCCGCCGGGACGCTGCCCGGATCCACCGCCGCCTGGTGGATGACCGGCGCGTGACGCCCCCCGGCCGACCCGACCTCCATCTCTCCCACCCCCGACGAAGGGAACCCTCATGAGACACCTCGCGGCACGACGCGTACGCGCCGGCATACGTACCGCCGTCTCCAGCACCGCCGTGCTCGGCCTCGCGCTGACCGCGACCGCGTGCGGCGGCGGCGACGGCGACAGCTCCGGGGGCGGCAAGCAGACGCTCAAGGGCCAGTCGGTGACCGTCGCCGGGGTCTGGACCGGTGTGGAGCAGAAGAACTTCAAGAAGGTCCTGGACGCCTTCTCCGAGAAGACCGGCGCCAAGACCTCCTTCGTCTCCACCGGCGACAACGTCTCCACCGTCATCGGCAGCAAGATCGAGGGCGGCAACGCCCCGGACGTGGTGATGGTGCCGCAGGTCGGCGTGCTGGAGCAGTTCGCCGAGAAGAAGTGGCTGGAGCCGCTGTCCAAGGAGGTGGCCGACCGCGCCGCGGCCGACTTCGCGCCGGTGTGGAAGGAGTACGGCACGGTCGACGGCACCTACTACGGCCTGTACTTCAAGGCGTCCCACAAGTCGACGGTCTGGTACAGCCCGGAGGCGTTCGAGCAGGCGGGCGTCGAGCCCGCGAAGAGCTACCAGGACCTCCTCAAGAACGGCCGGACCCTCTCCGACTCGGGCGTGCCCGCTTTCGCGGTCGCGGGCGAGGCCGGATGGCCGCTCACCGACTGGTTCGAGAACATCTACCTCTCCCAGGCGGGCCCGGAGAACTACGACAAGCTGGCCGCCCACGAGATCCCGTGGACCCACCCCACCGTGGTCAAGGCGCTGACCACGCTCGGCGAGCTGTTCGGGGACAAGGACCTGGTCGCCGGGGGCGGGGCGGGCGCGCTGCGCACCGACTTCCCCGAGTCCGTCGAGCACGTCTTCGGCCCCGAGCCCAAGGCGGGCATGGTCTACGAAGGCGACTTCGTCGGCGGGCTGGTCACCGACCAGCTCAAGAAGAAGGTCGGCGAGGACGCGAAGTTCTTCCCGTTCCCTGCGGTCGACGGCGGCAAGGCGCCGGTGGTCAGCGGCGGTGACGCCGCCGTGGTGCTCAAGGCCGGGAAGAACAAGAAGGCCGCCATGGAGCTGGTGAAGTATCTCGCCTCCCCGGAGGCGGCGGGCATCTGGGCCGAGGCCGGCGGCTTCCTCTCCCCCAACACCAAGGTGGACATGGGCCGGTACGCGGACGACACCACCCGCCAGACCGCCAAGTCGCTGGTCGACGCGGGCGACTCGGTGCGGTTCGACATGTCCGACCAGGCCCCGGCCGCGTTCGGCGGCACCCAGGGGGCGGGCGAGTGGAAGCTCCTCCAGGACTTCCTGCGCGACCCGTCCGACCCGAAGGCCACGGCCCGCAAGCTGGAAGCCGCGGCGGCCAAGGCCTACCGGAAGTAAGGACCCCCGCCCCGATGTCTGTGACCACCCCTCAGGTGCCGCCCGCGAAAGCGGGCGGCACCCCGCCCGGACCCTCGCGCGCCGGCCGCCACCCCGGCCCGCCGCCCGCCCCCGACCCCAGGCGGCGCGCCGCCCGACGGCGCAGGCTCATCGCCGCGCTGTTCCTGCTGCCCGCGCTGCTGCTGCTCGGCGCCCTGGTCGCGTACCCGATCCTGTTCTCGGTCGGCCGCAGCCTCTTCGACGCCTCGGGCGAGAACTTCGTCGGCACCGACAACTACGCCGAGATCTTCCATGACCCGGCGACGCTCAAGGCCATCCGCAACAGCGCGGTCTGGGTGGTGTTCGCCCCGGCGCTGCTCACCGGGCTCGGCCTGATCCTCGCCGTGCTGACCGAGAAGGTGCGCTGGAAGACCGCCTTCAAGCTGCTGATGTTCATGCCGATGGCGATCTCCTTCCTCGCCGCCGGGATCATCTTCCGGCTCGCGTACGAGCAGGATCCGGACCGCGGGGTGCTCAACGCGGTGGCGGTCGGCATCCACGACAGCTTCGAGGAGCCCTCCGCCTACCCCACCGCCAAGGCCCGCTTCGGCGACAAGCTGCTGGAGAAGCGGGACGACGGCTCGTACCGCACGGCGCACGCGACCCGGCTGACCGGGCCGGGGCAGACGGTCAACCTCGGGCTGGTCGGCGTCCCGGCCAAGGAGCTGCCCGCGGAGGCGAAGCCGGCCGCGAAGGCCGCGACCACCCCGGCCGCCGCCGGGGAACTGCGCGGCACGGTCTACCTCGACTTCACCCTCGGCGGCGGTGGCAAGCCGGGCCGGGTGGATCCCACCGAGCGCGGCATGCCGAAGATGGCCGTGGAGGCGGTCGACGCGCAGGGGGAGGTCGTGGGGAAGGCCACGACAGGGCCGGACGGCGGGTACCGGTTCGCCGGCCTGGAGCCGGGCGCGTACACCGTCCAGCTGCCCGCCAAGAACTTCGCCCCGCCCTACGAGGGGATCTCCTGGCTCGGGCCCGCCCTGGTCACCCCGGCCATCATCGGCGCGTACATGTGGATCTGGACCGGCTTCGCCATGGTCCTCATCGGCGCCGGGCTCTCCGCCATGCCGCGTGACGTCCTGGAGGCCGCCCGGATGGACGGCGCCAACGAGTGGCAGATCTTCCGCAAGATCACCGTCCCGCTGCTGGGGCCCGTACTCGGCGTGGTCTTCGTGACCATGGTGATCAACGTGATGAAGGTCTTCGACCTCGTCTACATCATCGCCCCGGGCCCGGTGCAGCAGGACGCCAACGTCCTGGCCATGCAGATGTGGCTGGTCTCCTTCGGCGGCGGCAACAACCAGGGACTCGGCAGCGCGCTCGGCGTCCTGCTGCTGCTCCTGGTGGTCCCCGCCATGGCCCTCAACATCCGACGCTTCCGCAGGAGCCAGTCATGACGACGACCACGCCCGGCGCATCCGGGCCCCGCAGGCGCCCGGCCGCCCGGCTGACGAAGTGGCTCAGCGGCGGCCTGATCCAGATCTTCCTGCTGGTCATCGGGCTGATCTGGGTCACCCCCGTCGCCGGACTCTTCTTCTCCTCGCTGCGCACGGAGGAGGAGAACGCGACCAGCGGCTGGTGGAGCGCGCTCACCTCGCCCGGCAAGCTCTCGGTCGACAACTACACCGCGCTGCTGGAGAACTCCGGCATCACGCAGGCGTTCTGGAACACCCTGCTGATCTCGGTGCCCACGACCGTCCTGGTCGTGGTGATCGCCGCGCTGGCCGGATACGCCTTCGCCTGGCTGGAGTTCCCCGGCCGGGACTGGATCTTCCTGCTCGTGGTCGCGATGCTGGTGGTGCCCATCCAGATCGGCCTGCTGCCGGTGGCCAAGATGTTCGGGGCGCTGGGGCTCTTCGGCTCCATCCCCGGCGTGGTGCTCTTCCACGTCGCCTACGGCCTGCCGTTCGCCATCTTCCTGCTGCGCAACTACTTCGCGGAGATCCCCAAGGAGATGCTGGAGGCCGCCCGGATGGACGGCGGCGGGGAGTGGCGGATCTTCTCCCGGCTGGTGCTGCCGCTGGGCCGGCCCGCCATCGCCAGCCTGGCCATCTTCCAGTTCCTGTGGGTGTGGAACGACATGCTGGTGGCGCTGATCTTCGCCGACAGCGAGTCGCAGCCGCTGACCGTGGCCCTCCAGTCGGAGATGCGGCAGTTCGGGAGCAACATCGGGGTGCTGGCGCCCGGCGCCTTCCTCTCCCTCGTCGTACCGCTGATCGTGTTCTTCGCCTTCCAGCGGCATTTCGTCCAAGGCGTCATGGCAGGATCGGTGAAGTGACCGGAATGCACAGATTGACACCTGTGTGCGAAGATTTTAGGTGCGCCATGTAGCCCGGGAGGAGGGCCGACATGTCCCGCTCAGTCGGTATTGACCTCGGCACGACTAACTCGGTGGTGTCGGTCCTGGAGGCCGGCGAGCCCACCGTGATCGCGAATGCGGAGGGTCAGCGCACCACACCGTCGGTGGTGGCCTTCGCCAAGACCAACGAGGTGCTCGTCGGCGAGATCGCCAAGCGCCAGGCCGTCACCAACGTGGAGCGCACCGCGAGGTCGGTGAAGCGCCACATGGGGGACGCGCAGTGGCGGTTCCCGGAGTCCGGCAGCGTGGACGGCAAGCGGTTCACCGCGCAGGAGATCTCCGCGCGGGTCCTCCAGAAGCTCAAGCGCGACGCGGAGCACTACCTCGGTGAGAACGTGACCGACGCCGTCGTCACGGTGCCCGCGTACTTCAACGACGCGCAGCGCACCGCCACCAAGGAGGCCGGCGAGATCGCGGGGCTGAACGTCCTGCGGATCATCAACGAGCCGACGTCCGCCGCCCTGGCGTACGGCCTGGACAAGGAGCAGGAGCAGACGGTCCTGGTCTTCGACCTGGGCGGCGGCACGTTCGACGTGTCGCTGCTGGAGATCGGCGAGGGCGTGGTCGAGGTCAAGGCGACCCACGGCGACACGCACCTGGGGGGCGACGACTGGGACCAGCGCATCGTCGACCACCTGGTCAAGCAGTTCAAGAACGCGTACGGCGTGGACCTGTCCAAGGACAAGATGGCCGTCCAGCGGCTGCGTGAGGCGGCGGAGCGGGCGAAGATCGAGTTGTCCGCGGCCACCGAGACCTCGATCAACCTGCCGTACATCACCGCCTCGGCCGAGGGTCCGCTGCATCTGGACGAGAAGCTCAACCGCGCCCAGTTCGAGCAGCTCACGGCCGATCTGCTGGAGCGGTGCAAGGGCCCGTTCCACGCCGCGGTCAAGGACGCGAAGATCACGGTGGCCGATGTCGACCACGTGATCCTGGTCGGCGGCTCGACCCGGATGCCCGCGGTGACCTCCCTGGTCAAGGAGCTCACCGGAAAGGATCCGCACAAGGGTGTGAACCCGGACGAGGTCGTCGCCATCGGCGCCTCGCTCCAGGCCGGTGTCCTCAGGGGCGAGGTCAAGGACGTCCTGCTGCTCGACGTCACCCCGCTGTCGCTCGGCATCGAGACCAAGGGCGGCATCATGACCAAGCTGATCGAGCGCAACACCACGATCCCGGTCAGGCGTGCGGAGATCTTCACCACGGCCGAGGACAACCAGCCGTCGGTGCAGATCCAGGTCTACCAGGGCGAGCGTGAGATCGCCGCGTACAACAAGAAGCTCGGCATGTTCGAGCTGACGGGCCTCCCGCCGGCGCCGCGCGGCGTCCCGCAGATCGAGGTCGCCTTCGACATCGACGCCAACGGCATCATGCACGTGACCGCGAAGGACCTCGGCACGGGCAAGGAGCAGAAGATGACCGTCACCGGTGGCTCCGCGCTGCCGAGGGACGACATCGACCGCATGATGCGCGAGGCCGAGCAGTACGCGGAGGAGGACCACCGCCGCCGCGAGGCCGCCGAGACCCGCAACCAGGCCGAGCAGTTCGTGTACCAGACGGAAAAGCTGCTGCGCGACAGCGGGGACAAGATCCCCGGCGACGTGAAGTCCGAGGTCGAGGCCGCCGTCGGAGAGCTGAAGGAGAAGCTCAAGAGCGAGGACACCGCCGCGATCCGTACCGCGATGGAAGCGGCGGCCGCGGCGGCGCAGAAGGTCGGCACGGCCCTGTACTCCCAGGCCCAGGAGGAGCGGCCCGCCGGCGCGGGCGCCCCGCAGGGCCCGGGAGACGAGGACGTCGTGGACGCCGAGGTCATCGACGAGGAGGACAAGGGCGAGGAGGGCAAGGGCAGCTCCTCATGAGCCTCCGCATGGACGTCCTCATGGATGTCCGCATGAGCCTCCTCATGGGCCGTCGGACCCTCAGGTCGCTTGCGCCTGTTCGTAGAGGCTCTTGATCTCGTCGCCGAAGTACGGGCCGAACATCGTGTTCGGAAGGAAGCGGTAGCCGAAGCTGTTCACCGAGGACTGGAGGCCGGTGCCCTTGGCCTCGTCGAACGAGGCGAACCACGGGCCTCCGCTGGAACCGGGCGTCATGTTGCAGGCCAGTCCGTGGTCCTTGGTGAGCAGGAAGTCCTTGGACGTGTTGCCGCTGCAATAGATGAGCTTCTTGCCGTCGTACGGGGACGCGGCGGGGAACCCGAAGGCGTACATGGCCTTGTTGTAGCCGCCGTTGAACTGGAGGCCCTGGGCGCCGACGGCCTCGGTGAGCTTCCTGCCGTCGAGGGGGCCGACGACGGCGGCGCCGACGTCGAAGTTCATGTCCTCACTGGCCGTCCACTGCGGGGTGGACAGCGTCTTGGTCGCCGTCCAGGTGCCGTAGGGGGTCTGTCCGTCGTTGTAGCCGGGCACGAACGCCCAGTTGGTATGCCAGTTGCCCTGGTACTTGACGCAGTGCCCGGCGGTGATCACGGTGCTGCCGTTGGTGCTGGTCACCGCGTTGCCCGAGCAGGAGGCCGTGCGGCCCTGCATGGTGAAGAACACCCGGCCGGAGGTCTTGACGACCGCGCCGCCCCCGGTCCACGGCCCACCGGCCTGCGGGAAGGACCTGGTCTGCGGGGAGGGAGCGGTGGGCGCGACCGTGGTCGTGCTCCCGCCGCGCTTCGGGGCGGAGAGGTGGCCGGGGGCGATGGTGAGCCGGTCGAGCGGGGTGGCGCTCCGCATCCGCTCGGGCGTCCAGAAGTCCCTGACCTTCTGCTGCGCGCTCGCGGAGTCCGCGGCGGTGTGCACGGCGGCGGGCTCGGGGGACGGAGCGGGGGCGGCGGTGGCGGTCTGAAGTCCGGTGGCGAGCAGGGCACCTGCGGCCAGCAGGATGCCGGTGGCGGTACGGCGGGGACGTCTCACGCGTACTCCTTCTGCCCAGGCCGCGCGAGTCGTCGCGCGGGCAGTGTGGGGGGCCGGACCGCCGTGGGTGCGGTCCTGGCAGATGAGCGGTGCGGATCGGGCTTGCGTGGGGGCAGAGTGCCACGGAAGCGTCACACTGTCAGGAGCCCGTCGGTGACATGGCCGAAACGCGGTGGTTCGCGCCTGCGGGCGTCCGCGGTTCCCGTCGCGGCTACCGCGGCTCCGGGCGCCGGTTCAGCCGGTGCAGGCAGCGTCGGGCGAGGTCGCCGATCGAGGTGGCGTTGACGATCTCCAGCATGGGCAGGTCGCAACCGAGCCGCTGCTGGACGGAGTTCATCAGTTCCGCGCCCATGAGGGAGTCGAGGCCGAGCTGGGCCAGGGGCCGGTCGGGCGGCAGCCGGTCGGCCGTCGTCTGCAGAATGCCCGCGAGTACCTGGGTGAGGAGGTCGGTGAGCAGGACGAGGGCGGACTCGGGTGTGGCGGCGGCCAGTTGCCGGGCCAGTGCGTCATCGGCCCGGACGTCGCCGTGGCCCTCGGGCAGGACCGCGGCGAAGCGGGCGGCCGAGACGGCCGGGGCCAGGCGCCGGGCCCGGCTCCAGTCGAGCTCCGCCAGGACCGCCACGTCGTCGCCGCGGGCCAGCAGGGAGCCGAGCGGCCGCAGGAGTTCGGCCGGGGGCACCGGGGGCAGGCCGAGGCTCCGCAGATAGTCGCCCAGGTCGCTGCGTACGACGTGGCCGACGTCGGCCACCGGCCCCCAGCCGACGGCCAGCGCCGGCCGTCCTGCCTGGCGGCGCGCCCGCGCCAGGGCCTCCAGGAACACGTTGGCCGCCACGTAGTTGCTCTGGTGGCGGTTCCCGACCAGCCCGGTGACCGAGGAGTACAGCAGGAACAGCGCCAGGTCGCGGTCACGGGTCAGTTCGTCCAGCACGGCCGCGCCCGCCGCCTTGGGCGCCAGCACGCTCCGGAGGCGTTCGTCGGTGAGCTCCGCCAGCGGCGCGTCGTCGAACACGGCGGCCGCGTGGACCACGCCCCGCAGCGGATGTTCGCGGGTGTCGACGGCGTCCAGCACGGCCCGCATGGCCGTGCTGTCGGAGGCGTCCGCGGCGTGGGTGGTGACGTGTACGCCTTCCCGGCGCAGCGCGTCGAGGAGGCCGGGCGCCTCGGGGGCGTCCGCGCCGCGCCTGCCGACCAGGGCCAGCCGGCGCGCCCCCTGCCGGGTGAGCCAGTGGGCGGTGGCGGCGCCGAAGCCGCCGAGCCCGCCGGTGACGAGGTACGTCGCCTGAGGATCCAGGGCGAGCGGCGCGGGGCGGTCCTCCAGGTGCGGCGGCGGGTCCAGGGAGATGACGACCTTGCCGATGTGGCGTGAGTGCTGCAGCGCCTGGAACGCGTCGGTGATCCGGTCGGCGGGATAGACGTGGTGCAGGATGGGCCCGTAGACGCCGTCCCGTATCCGCTCGGCGAACTCGGGCCCCTCCGCGCTCGCGATCTCCGGGTGATGGGTGAGCAGTTCGTTGATGTCGCCCACCGCCGACAGCGTCAGGTTGTTGAGGAAGGGGCGCAGCAGCAGTCGGCTGTTGCCGTAGAGGTCGCGTTTGCCCAGCTCGATGAAGCGGCCGCCGCTGCGCAGCGACTCCAGGCCCCGGCTGATGGCCTCGCCCGCGAGCGAGTTGAGGACGACGTCGACCCCCTGGCCGTCCGTGAGGTCCTTCACCTGGTGGGCGAAGTCCAGCGAGCGCGAGTCCAGTACGTGCCGGACGCCGAGCAGCCGCAGCAGGTCGCGTTTGGCGGGGGTGCCGGCGGTCGCGATGACGTGGGCGCCCGCGTGCGCCGCGTACTGGAGGGCGGCCAGGCCCACTCCGCCCGCGGCGCCGTGCACCAGGACCGTCTCGCCGGGTGCGAGCCGGGCGAGGCGGCGCAGGCTGTGGTGGACGGTGAGGTAGACGGCGGGCAGCGTCGTGGCCCGGGAGAAGTCCATGCCGTCGGGGATGTGGCCGGCGAGGACCTCCTGGATGGTGGCGTGGGAGCGCAGCGTGTCGGAGCCGAAGCCGAAGACCCGGTCGCCCACGGCGAACCGGGTGACGCGGGAGCCGACGCCGGTGACCACACCGGCGCACTCCAGGCCGAGGGCGCCGTCGTCGCCCACCGAGCCGCCTCCGCCCGCGGTGGGCTCCTCCCCCGCAGTGGCGTCCTCGCCGGTCGGGCCGCCGGTCTTCGGCGCGATGAGCGGGATCAGGCCGAGGGCCTGCAAGACGTCGCGGTAGTTGAGCGCTGCCGCGCGTACGGAGATGAGCACCTCGTCCGGCCCCGGGCGGGGGATCGCGGCGGGCGCCCACGCCAAACGGTAGGCGCGGCCGGGGTCGCGCATCCGCAGCGCGAAGGAAGCCCCCTCCGGCGCCGGTTCGGCGGTGGTGAGGGAGGGATGCGCGTGGACGCGGGGCACGAAGCGGCCGGAGCGGGCGAGGAGGATCTCGTCCTCTTCGGTGGGGTCGGCCAGCTCCGCGGCCAGCCGGGCGGCGTCCGCCTCGGGTCGGTCCCCGCGTTCCAGCGCGATCCGCCGGACGGTCAGGTGCGGATACTCGGTGCCGAGGCAGCGTCCCACGCCCCACACGGTCGCGGCCTCGGGGTCCAGGGGGCGTTCGGGGGCGGGCAGCACCCCGGTCGGGGGTGTGACCAGCCACAGGGCGACGTCGTCGCGGTCCCCGGCGGACGCGGCCAGGGCGCGCAGCGCCGCGAGGCGGCGCACCGTACGCCGCATGTCCAGCTCCGGAGTACGGTCGGTGTCCGGCCCCGGACGGGGCCCGGCGCCGGTGTCCGCTCCGAGGAGTACGACGATTCGGACGTCCCCGGGCCGCTGGTCCAACAGGGCGGCCCAGTCGGCGGGTTCGGCGCTGAGCGGGGCCCGGCACTCACCCGGGCCGTCGTCCCGCGTGGGCAGCTGCCGGGCGAGCGCGTCCGCGAGCGGGTCGGGTGAGCGCTCGGCGGCGACGATCCAGGTACGTGTCGCCTCCGCGGACTCGGCGGACCCGGCGGGACCGGCGAACTCGGCAGGACCGGCCAATTCGGCAGGACCGGTGGAAGCTGCGGTCCCGGGCGGCCGGGCGGGCCGGGCCCGGTGCGGCCGCCGGGCCAGGAGTACGGAGGACTCCCCCGCGTCCGAGCCGCGTTCGCCCTGCCCCACCGCCGTCGCGTCCCCGTATCCGGCGTGCGTCAGGACCGCTGTCCACGCGTCGGCCGACAGCAGCGGCCCGTCGGGGCGCAGGTCGGGGTCCTGCTGCCGCCAGAAGCCGGGGAGCAGGCCGGACAGCAGTGCCGACGCGGCCGGGTCGTGCGGTTCCGTGGCGAGGAGGAGACCGCCGTCCGCGAGGAGCCGGCCGATGTGGTCGAGCGAGCGGCGCAGGTCGTCGGCGGTGTGCAGCGCGTGGCCGGCCGCCACGACGTCGAACCCGGCCTCCGGCAGCCCCTGTTCCACGGGGTCCTGGTCCAGGTCCAGCGTCCGGTAGGTCACGAAGTCGTGGGCGGGGAAGCGGCGTCGGGCCCGGGGGAAGACGCTGTCGGAGACGTCGGTGTACGCGTACTCGGTGCGTTCGGGCGGCAGGACGGGCAGCAGTTGCGCGGTGGTGCCGCCGCTTCCCGCGCCGATCTCCAGTACGCGCAGGGGCCGGTCGGCGGGCCAGGTGCGGACGAGGGCCGCCAGCACCGCGCGGGCCGCCCGGGCGCCGAACCAGGGCATGCCGCCCCCGCTGTACAGCTCCTCCAGCAGGTGCCGGTTGGTCTCGGTGGGCAGGACGTCCTCCGGGGCGCGGCGGCCGCTCAGCACCTCGGGCAGCCGCGTCCCGCACGTGCCGAGCAAGGTGAGTTCGACGGCGAGGCCCGGGCACCGCTCGGTGAGGTCGCGGAACCGCTCGCGCGGCGCCGGGGTCCGTACGATCCGCCACCGCCGGGCGCCCCCGGGGCCGTCCGAGCCGCCGGAGCCGCCGGAGCCGCCGGAGCCGTCCGATGCGACGAGCCCGTGGGCCCCGGCCGTCTCCAGCAGCACGCCGAGCAGCTTGGTGTACGGCTGCGGCACGCCCGCGCCGATCAGGTCCGGCACGGTGAAGGGCCCCGCTCCGGCGTCGGGTAGGGCGCCCGCGATGGCCGCCGCGCCGAAGTGCGCCGCCAGTTCCCGTGCGGCGTCGAAGGCGTGGGCGCGGTCGCCGCGGCGGGCGGCCGAGCGCAGCTCGCGCAGTTCGGGTCCGCAGGCGCGCACGAGTTCGGCGGGGTCGGGCACCGGGCTGGGGCCGAGGTCCTGGCCCGGGCGGGAGGCGGCGCGCAGCACGGTGGCGTGGTGGAGCACGCCGCTGGTGCGGGGCTTGTCGACCCGCCGCAGCCGGACCCCTTCCAGCAGCAGGCAGACCTGGCCGTCGGGGTCGGCGACGGTCAGGTCCAGCAGCGACTCCCGTCCGGACCGGGCGCGCAGCCGGGCGTGGAAGTGGCCGGCGGCGGGCAGCGGCCGCCACGCGCGGACCCGGTCGATGGACGCGGGGAGGTGCGGCACCCCGTGCACGGCCAGGTCCTCGAGCAGGACGAGGCCGGTCTGGACGGCTCCGTCCAGCAGGGCGGGGTGCGCCTCGTAGCCGTCGAGTTCGGCTTCGGTGGTGTAGCGGGTCAGAGCCTGGTCGCCGTCGATGAGGAGGTCCTCGTCCAGTACCAGGAAGTCCGGCCCGTACCGGACGCCGGCCCGTTCGAGGCCGTGGTAGAGGTCCGCCGCCGGGCGGCGCTCGGTCAGCTCGGCCGCGAGGCGGTCGAGGTCGAGGGGGCCGGCCGGCGGGTCGAGCAGTCTTCTGGCCCGCCCCCGGGCGTGGTCCTGCCAGGCGTCGGTGTCCTCGCCGCGGCTGGCGATCCGGGCCAGGCCGTCGTCCGCCGACAGCGTGGTCTGGATCTGGACCTGCCGGTCGTCGTCGAAGGGCAGCACGAGGGCGTGGGGGATGGTCAGGTCCGTGATCTCCACGGCGGAGTCCCATGCCCGGCGCCCGGCGGCCAGCGCCATGTCCACGTAGCCCGTGGCGGGCATGAGCACGGCTTCGGCGATCTTGTGGCCTGCCAGCCAGGGCACACGGGCCGGATCGAACGTGCCGTGCCAGGTGGGCTCGGCCACGGCGGCGCGCTCGCCCAGCAGCGGGTGGTCGATGGTGCCGTCGCCGCAGCGGCGCAACCAGACTCCGGGGTCGCCGTTCCAGTGGCGCTCGCGCTCCCAGGGGTAGGCGGGCAGGTCGACGACGCGGCCGGGCCGGGGGAAGAAGGCGTCCGTGCCGCCTCGGGCCCCCGCCGCCAGGAGGCGGCTGACGGCGGCGCGCACCGCGGTCGGCCCGGGCACGTCCCGGCTGAGGGTGGGCACGACGGTGAGCGGGGCGGGCGGCGGCCGGCCCGGCACGGGCCGCCGGAGGTAGCCGCCGAGCACCGGATGCGGTCCGACCTCGACGACGATGTCGCAGCCGCGTTCCCGCAGCCGGGTGACGGCGGGTGCGAACAGCACCGGGTGGCGCAGGTTGCGCCACCAGTACGCGGCGTCCATCTCGGGGCCGGTCAGTACGGTGCCCGTGGTGGCCGAGGCGTAGGGGGTGTGCGCCCGGTGGGCCTCCAGGTCCGCCAGCGCCGCCAGCAGGCCGTCCTCCAGGCCGTCCATGGCGTGGCTGTGGAAGGCGTACGCCAGGCCCAGGTCCTGGCAGTAGACGCCGCGCCGCCGCAGGTCCCGGCCCAGCTCGGCCAGGGCCGCCCGGTCGCCGCTGACGGTCACGTCCTGGGCGCTGTTGACCCCGGCGATCTCCAGCCGCCCGGCGTACGGCGCCAGCAGCGCCCGGACGGACTCCTCGTCGGCCCCGATCGCCGCCATGCCCCAGTCGCCGGCCGTCGTCGCCTGGGCCCGGGAGCGCTCCACCACCACCCGGGCCGCGGCGTCCAGTTCGAGTACGCCCGCGGCCCACGCGGCCGCCATCTCACCGGAGCTGTGCCCGACCACCCCGGCCGGCCGGACGCCGAGCGACCGCAGCATCGCGACCACCCCCACCTGTACGGCGAACAGCAGCGGCTGGGCGACGTCGGTGGTGTCCGGCCGCCGGTCGGCGGCGGCCGCGGTCAACTCCGCCGGCACCGACCAGCCCAGGAGCGGGCGCAGCGCGTCGTCCGCGTCGGAGACGGCGGCCCGGAAGACCGGATCGGCCGCCAGCAGGTCCGCCCCCATCCCGGCCCACTGCGACCCGTTGCCGCAGAACGCCAGCGCGACGTTCCCGTGCTCGGCGGCAGCCGCCTCCGCGCCCGCGACCGGCTGCTCCCCGGAGGCCAGCCGGTCCAGGAGGGCCGCGGCCTCGGCGGGGTGGTCGGCCAGCACGGCGGCCCGGTGCTCGTGGTGGCCGCGCCGGCGGCAGGCGGTGTACGCCAGGTCGTAGTAGTCCCGTTCCCCGCAGGTGCCCAGCCGCTCGGCCATCCGGCGGGCCGCCGTCAGGGCCGCGCCGGGGCTGCGGCCCGACACGACGACCGGCAGCGGCCCTGGAGGGTCCGGGCGGTCGGGGCAGGTGGCGGCCCGGGGCCGCTCGGGTCCCGGGGCGAGGACGACGTGGGCGTTCGCGCCGCCGAAGCCGAAGGAGTTGACGCCGGCCACGGCCCGTCCGTTCGGGGGCCGTTCCAGGGGGCGGGGCTCGGTGGCGGGGGCGAGCCGCAGGCCGTCGAAGTCGATGCCCGGATTGAGGGGCACGGCATGGAGGTTCGCGGGTACTCGCCCGTGCTTGAGGACCAGCATGGCCTTGAACATCCCCGCCATGCCGGACGCCGGTTCCAGGTGGCCCAGTTGGCTCTTGACCGACCCGACCGGGAGCGCCCGGCCCGGTGCCCGCCGGACGCCGAGGGCCTGTCCGACGGCGCGGCACTCCGTGGGGTCCCCGGTCGGCGTGCCGGTGCCGTGCATCTCCAGGTACGCGACGTCGTCGGGCGCGACGCCGACCGCCTCGTACACCTCGCGCAGCAGCGCCTCCTGGGCCGCCGGGCTGGGCTGCGCCAGTCCCGGTGTGCGCCCGTCGGTGTTGACGGCGCTGCCGAGGATGACCGCGTGCACGCGGTCGCCGTCCGCCAGCGCGCGGGGCAGCGGCTTGAGGACGGCCAGACCGCCGCCCTCGGCCCGTACGTAGCCGTCGGCCGCCGCGGCGAACGTGCGGCAGCGCCCGGTGGGCGAGAGCATCGACGCCTTGGCGAACCCGACGAACTCGAAGGGGCTCAGCAGTACGTGGACCCCGCCCGCCAGCGCCGTCGCGCAACGCCCCGTACGCAGCGCCTCGCAGGCGTGGTGCACGGCGACCAGGGCGGAGGAGCAGGCGGTGTCCACGGCGAGGCTGGGGCCGCGCAGGTCCAGGAAGTACGAGACCCGGTTGGCGACGTTCGACGTGGCGCCGCCCGTCATCGTGTAGGCGTCGGTCGACCTCCCGTGCAGTCCCTGCATCACTCCGAAGGCCGGGCTGGAGACGCCCGCGTACACCGCCGTGTCGGAACCGGCGAGCGAGGCGGCCGCCACCCCCGCGTCGTCCAGGGCCTCCACCGCCATCTCCAGGAAGAGGCGTTGCTGCGGATCGGTGCGCCCGGCCTCGCGCGGCGACATGCCGAAGTACCCGGCGTCGAAGCCGTGGACGTCGTCGAGGAACCCGCCGGCGACGGTGTAGGTCTTCCCCGGGCGCCACGGAGCGGAGTCGAGCCAGCGGGCCGGGTCGAACCGGTCCGGCGGCACCTCGCCGACCAGGTCCCGCCCCTCGACGAGCGCCGACCACAGTCCGTCCAGTGTGGTGATCCCGCCGGGCAGCCGGCAGGCGGCGCCCACCACGGCGATGGGGGTCTGGTCAGGAGGCGGCGTCATGGCGAACCCCTTTCAGCGAGCCGGGAACTCGGGGAGTTCCCGTAGCAGCGCCGGGTCGACCAGGCGCATCGACATCAGGACGTACAGGACGGCTGTGCCGAGCCTGGGCATGTAGCTGGGTTCGCCGCACACCCACGCGCCGAGCGAGAGGGCGCCGCGCACCAGCGGCGGAACCAGGGACGGGTCCAGCGGTGCGGCGACGTCCGTCAGCACGGGCGTCCGCGGGCTGACCCGGTACTCCTCGGGTGACAGATGGTCCGGCGCGACCATCCGCCATACGGCTGAGGCCAGTTCGCCGCGGTCCCCCATCGGCACCGCGGCGATTCCGCCCACCCAGGCGTGCCCCGCCTGGAGGACGTAACGGGCGACGCCGAGGGTCATCAACGGGACGAGGACGCCGCCGCGGTGAGCAGGGTGGAGACAGGCCCTGCCGACCTCCACCAGATCGCCGTGGAGCCGCGCGTGTCCGCTCAGGTCGAAGTACGCCTCGGAGTCGAGGCGCCCGGCGGCCGCCGCGCCCCCGGGCGGCAGCAGCCGGCAGGTGGCCCCGACGGCTCCGGTGGCCGCGTCGCGTGCGAGCAGGTGGTCGCAGTGGTCGTCGAGGTCGTCGATGTCGTGGCCGGGCAGCGGGGTGCCGGCCCGTGCCCCCATCTCCTCGACGAACACGAGGTGGCGCAGCCGTTGGGCGGCCCGTACGTCGTCCTCATGCCGTGCCAGGTGGAGCGTGTACCCAGGGTGCTGCCCGGACATGGGAGATCTCCGACATCGCGCGGTCAGGCGTACGGCTTGTCCTTGGCGGGGCGCAGGCCGCCGTCCTTGATGGGACCGAGGCCCTTGTCCGGGTCGGTGAGCGGCGAGACCGTCAGGGGGCGCCCGCCCACCCCGTTGACCGGCGTTCGCGGTCCGGCGGCCGGCGGCGTCTCCGTGCCCGCGGGGCTCTGGCGCAGTTCCGGGGCGAGGCGTTGCAGCGTCTCCACCACGATGGCGGTCTGGTCGGCCATCCGCTCGCCGTCCGCGGTGTCGGTGACCGCGCCGTGGGCGGCCGGCGCCGCGTCGCCCGGCATCAGGTGCACCGGCCGCGCGACCCGGACGAGGTCGGGGATCTCGTAGGTGCGGACGAACCCGCCGGAGCCGGGAGGGTTGTCGGTGTGCAGGTCCAACGGGACGTCGACCGCCTGCCGCATCGCCGCCACGGCCGCCGGCGGCAGGTCGCGTACGGGGGTGACGCTGTCGGCGCCCAGTCCGGCCAGCAGCCGCACGCCGGCGGCGTTGGCGTAGCCCAGGCGCGCCGACGCCTTGAACCGCACCTCGGCGGGGATCCGGCGGCGGGACCGGGCGAGTGACAGGATGTGCAGCAGTCCCTCGTCGTGGACCACGAAGTTGCGGCACCCCAGGTCGATGCCGCGCAGCACGTCGTCGAGCGCGTTGCGGACCTGGTCCACGCCCCGCAGCCGGTCGCCGGCGCAGCCGCCGGTCCGCGGGGTGGGGCGCGTCGCGCCGGCGTCGTACTCCGCCGGCGGCCCGGCGGAGAAGTACATCGCGACGCCCTCGTCTCGGGCGAGCGAGAGATAGTCCCTCAGTTCCCGGCGGGTGTGCCGGAACAGGCCCAGTGTCTCGGTTGCCCGGTTGACGAAGATGCCCTGGCGGCGGGCGCGGCGGAGAATTCCGGAAAAGGTCGCCAAGCTGTTCACGGCCGGGACTTCTATTCGGAAGTCGGCGCCGTCATCGAATTTCGCGAACGAGGCGGTCAGACCGTGGTCGTCGTGCGCCGCGAAACCCAGTTGCCGCAGGATTTCCGCGCCCGGGGTCGTCGAATGCATCTGCCTCACCACCGTTCCGGATGATGACACATCGAATTGAGCGTAGCAGTGGCCCGTCGTCGCGCAACCTGACGCAGCGCGAAATGGCCGGCCTCACGTGCCGCGCACCAATGCGGCGTAGATGGTCAGTCCGGGGCCGAACGCCACGGCGATGCCGTGCTTCCCGGTCTCCAGCGGTGTGCTGCTCTGCAGCGCCTCCATGACCATCAGCACGCCCGCGGAGGCGCAGTTGCCGTAGTCGTGGAGCACCCTCCGGGAGACGTCGGCGGCGGCGGGGTCGAGCTCCAGGCTGTTCACCGCGGCGTCGATGATGGCGGGCCCGCCCGGGTGGATCGCCCACCACCCCACGTCGGAGACGTCGAGCCCGCGGCGCCCGAGCAGTTCCCGGACCATGCCGGGCAGATGGGTGCCGACCACGCCGGGGACCTGCGGGGACAGTCCCATCCGGAACCCCTTGTCGGTCACCGTCCAGGACATGCAGTCCTCGTGCTCGGCGTCGGTGCGGGTGGTGACGTCCACTACCTCAAGGCCCCAGCCGCCGCGGCGCTGCTCGTGCTGGACGACCGTGGCCACGGCCGCGTCGGCGAACAGCGAGCTCACCACGACCTGCTGGTTGTCGTAGGGCGGCGGTTGCAGGTGCAGGGACGAGAGTTCCACGTTGATCATCAACGCGGGCCGCTCGTTGTGGCGCACGAAGTCCGCGCAGACCTCCAGGGCGGGGAGCGCGGCGAAGCAGCCCATGTGCCCCACCGAGACGCGCTTGGTGTCCGGCGCCATGCCGAAGTCCCGGGCGATGCCGGTGTCGACGCCGGGCGTCACGTAGCCGGTCGACGACACGAGGCACAGGAGCCCGATGTCGTCGGCGTCGAGGGACGTCCGCTTGAGTGCGGTGGCGACGGCCTCTTCGCTGAGCGGCAGCGCCTCGTCCAGGTGACGGCTCATGCGCGCCCCGGTGGACCAGTTCCGCACGTCCTCGGCGATCGGGTCCACCGCCAGATAGCGGCCCTCGATTCCGCAGTGGGCAACGACCTTCTGGAGGAAGCCCTTCTTGGGATAGTCGTCCGGCAGGAAGTCAGGGATCTCCGCCTGGGACTGGTATATCGACGGGAGAGCCACGCCGAAGCCGGTGATTCGTGGAACCCATATGTCGTCCATGGCGACAATTATCAGAAGCACCCGCATTCGGGGCAATTCGGCGAGTCGAATGGACGTTCGCGGAACGCCTCCCCCTCACTCTCCGTCAGCTCCGGTCACGGGCAAAACGAGCGAGTTTACCCGACCGGAGGCCCCGGCGGCGGAATTCATCACAGCTTGAGTGGCCTCGAATCGGGGCGGCCCGCACCCCGTACGAATGGATGACCAGCGCGCACGGGGTGCCGAAGGGCGTGGAACAGGCCCTTGACGGCGGTTCCCCCGCGCTCCCCCGACCGGAGGACAGCGAGTTGAGCCATCGACATGTGAACAAGCGGACGGGTCTCATAGTGGGAGCCTCCGGAACCGCCCTCCTGGCAGCGGTGATCCTGCTCCCCGACGCCAACGCGAGCCCGGACGCCGACGCCGACGCGAGCCCGGACGGGACGTCGTCCGCCCGGACGTTCACCGCCCGCTCCGCGACGCGGCTCGCCGGCACGCTCGTGCCCGGCCTCGACGCGAAGGCCGCGGGCTGGTACTACGACGCGCGGCGCGGCCGACTGGTGGTCAATGTGCTGGACGAGGCCGCCGCCCGCCGGGTCCGGGGCACCGGTGCCGAGGCCAGGACCGTCGAGAACAGCATGGCCGAACTGCGGGCCGCGACCCGCACCCTCGGCGACTCGGCGGCGCTGCCCGGCACCGCCTGGTCCATCGACCCGCGCACCAACAAGGTGCGCGTCATCGCCGACAGAACCGTGACCGGGAGCAGGCTGCGCACCCTGACCAGGGCCGTCGAGCGGATGGGCGGGCTGGTGTCCGTACAGCGCTCCCGGGGCGAGTTCAAGGCGTTCGACACCGACGGCGCCGCCAACGGCGGTGACGCCATCTTCGGCGGCGGTTCGCGCTGCTCGCTCGGGTTCAACGTCACCGTCGACGGGGCGCCGGCGTTCCTGACCGCGGGCCACTGCGGCAACATCGCCCGGGCCTGGACCAGCGACCAGGGCGGCGCCCAGCCGCTGGGCACCACGCGGGAGTCGCAGTTCCCGGGCAGCGACTTCGCGCTCGTGACGTACGACGACCCGAACGCCGCGGCTCCCAGCAGCGTCGACCTCCAGGACGGCGGCACCCAGGAGATCACCCGGGTCGCCGACGCCGCCGTGGGGATGGAGGTGCAGCGCTCCGGCAGCACCACCGGCCGCAGCGCCGGCACCGTCACCGGCCTCGACGCCACCGTCAACTACGGCAACGGCGACATCGTGAACGGCCTGATCCAGACGGACATCTGCGCGGAGCCGGGCGACAGCGGCGGCGCGATGTTCTCCGGCGATGCCGCGGTCGGCCTCACCTCGGGCGGCAGCGGCGACTGCACCCAGGGCGGCGAGACATTCTTCCAGCCGGTCTCGGCCGCACTGGAGGCCACGGGCGCGGTCATCGGCACCGAGGACGGCGACGGGTCCGCCCCGGGGACCGCGGCGAACTGACGGCCGCGCCGGAACCGGCCGTAACGGAAGCCGCACCGGAACCGGCCGTCCCCGTCCCGGCATCGGCCGCACCGGAAGGCGCCGCACCGTAACCGGCCGCCGTACCGAGACCACCGAACCGGAACCGGTCGGCAGTCCGGCCCGCACACCGGGCCCCGGGCTTCTCCCTCCCTGCCCTGTGCCCGGGGCCCTCCGCGCACGTCAGACGCCCTTGTCACGGTTCCTGCGCTCCTTGGCCGCGGCGCGGCGGACCTCCTCCTGGTCCCATAAGCGCTTCAGTTCCAAGGTCCGCTCGTCGAGTTCGATCGGCTCGTCCTCCTCCTTCCACAGCCCTTCCGCCTTCAGTTGCGCCGTCTGGACCTCGACGGGCGGGTCCGGATCGAAGTCCGAGGGGCGCGGGCCCTCGGGCCCGTCTGGGCCGATGCGGATCAGCCGCTCGACCCGTGTCACCCGGAAGCGGCGGCCCGCGACGCTCGCCGCGTTGCCGCGCTTCTCGTCCAGCCGGTCGGCCGCCCCCGCGTACTCCGCGCGCTCCGCCTCGTCGAGTTCCATCGTGAACGGCGCCATCACGCGCAGCCAGGTCGCCAGGCCGTCGCGCGCGCCCTGCGGCGTCGAGTACGTCGAGCCCGGGTTGTGCGCCTGCCACTGCCCGTCCACCCGCTCGGAGATCGTGTACGCGGCCGGCAGCAGCACCCCGCCCGGATACCGCTCGAGGGCCCGCCGCGCGTCCTCGGCCATCTCCGGAGGCCCCCCGGCCGGAGCTCCGGCGAACCGGACCAGGTCCAGCTTGAGGATGCCGTCGGAGAGGCCGGTGCCGGTGAACGGGTCCACGACGAAGCCCTTGGTACGGCACGGCAGCCGGTACGACTCACCGACCTCCCCCGGATCGGGGTCGGAGGGGCGGGGCGGCTCCGGGCCGCTGTCCCCGGCCCGGATGAAGTGCGAGGCGCGTACGATCCGTCGTCTCTCGCCCTGGACGCGCAGATCGTCGACGACCTCCCGGTCCATGCGCAGCGCCGCCGCCATCCACCTCCGGTGCGCCTTGTCCTCCCCGGCCTCGGCGGCCTCGGCGGCCTCGGCGGCCCGCTGCCGGAAGTAGGAGCCGAGTGAGTCCCGCGCCTGCTGCGGAGTGCCGTTCCCGTAACCGGACAGCTCCCAGCCTCCCGCCTCCAGCTCCTTCGCGTGGAAGAACTCCGGCGCCCCCAGACCCATCAGCTTGGGATACCGCTCCCTGGCCTGCCACGCCTCCTGCTCGGCGAAGGCCGCGATCGGACCGTCCTGCAAGGTCACCCGCACCGTCAGATAGGCGGGGACCTCGTCCTCGTATCCACTCATGGACCGAATGTGCACGAGTGGCGGCGGGTGCGCCCCGTGAATCGGAGATTCCACACGCGCTGGTGAACGGGTGTTGCGGCTGCTGCGGAAGACCGGCTATGACGCGCCGGACCCCACGGTCGGCGGCATGCGGCCGCCGGGATGGTGGAACGCGACGTGACCCCCCGCGGTCCGCCTCGTTGTGCGGACCGCGAACCCCCCACACAAGATCATTCGGAGTGTCTGATGACCCGCATCGCACGCCGCGGCGCCGCCCTGGCCGCCGTCGTCACCGCCGCCCTCAGCCTCTCGGCCGCCCCGGCGGCGGCGGACGACGGCCTCGTCGCGACCATCCTCATCCCCGTCACCCGATCCGTCGCCGAGGCCGACCGCTGCGTCGCCGAGTACACGACCCGCCACCTCGACTCGGCCCTCACCGGGAACGGCCCCGGACTGCCCCTCGGCACCGCTCTCCGGTGCGCGGGACGCATCGGCCGCTAGCGACGGCCCGGAGCACGTCCGCGCGGCATCACCGCCGCCGGCTCCGCCGGCGCCTCGTCAGCGGCTTCCCGCCCCCGGTTGCCGCAGGTGAGGCGCTGGTCAAGGCTGGAGGAAGGGGCCCCGGACCCCTGGGCCGGAGGAGAGGCGGTGGACGATCGAGTGCCCGCCGACCGGCCTCCCGGCAGCGGCCACCGGGCCGTGCCGCACACCGCGGACACCCGCCTGGAGGCCTGGTCCACCACGCCCGAGGGATGCATCGCCGAAGCCGTGCGCGCGATGGTGGAGGGCTTCGCCGACACCTCCGCGGCCGGCTTCGTGGCCGAACGGGAGTGTTCGGTCACCGCCGGCACCGACGCGGACGTGCTGTGCGCGGTGCTGGAGGAAGTCATCTCCAGGATGGACATCGACGGGGAGATCCCCCTGGACGTGGCGGTGGAGCCCATCAGCGCGGAGGACGGCCGCCGTACCACCACGGTCCGCTTCCGCATGGTCGACGCCGCCGCGGCGGCACCGGTCGGAGCCGTCCCCAAGGCCGTCGCGCTGCACGGCCTCCGCCTGGAGGGCGCGCCGGGGAGGTGGAGCTGCCACGTGACGGTCGACGTCTGACACCGCGATGGCCGGACTGGAGGCGCGGAGCATGGAGATCACCCTGGTGGAGGAAGGCTCGTTCCGCTTCGTCATCGAGCGGCGAGGGCCCATGCGGGTGCCCGGAGTGGTGTTCGGCTCGAAGGACCTGCTCCCCCAGATCGCCGGCGACCAGGCGCTGGAGCAGGTCGCGAACGTGGCGACGCTGCCCGGGATCGTCCGCGCGTCCTTCGCCATGCCCGACGTGCACTGGGGGTACGGCTTCCCCATCGGCGGAGTGGCCGCCACCGACGTCGCGGCGGGCGGCGTGATCTCGCCCGGCGGCGTCGGCTTCGACATCTCCTGCGGCGTCCGGCTGCTGGCGGCCGGCATCGACCGCGGACCGCTGGCCCGCAGGTTGCCGCGGCTGATGGACATCCTCGACGCCACCATCCCGCGCGGCATGCGACGTGGCGGCCTGTGGCCGCTGTCCGGCCGCGGGGAGGTGGACGGGCTGCTGACCGGCGGCGCCCGGTACGCGGTCGAGCACGGCCACGGCGTGCCGCGCGACCTCGCGCGCTGCGAGGACGCCGGCGCCCTGGCCGGGGCCGATCCGGCGCAGGTCGGGACGCGGGCCGTGGAGCGGGGGCTCGGCCAGGTGGGCAGTCTCGGCTCGGGCAACCACTTCCTGGAGGTGCAGGCGGTGGACCAGGTGTACGACCCGGCCACCGCGGCCGCCTTCGGGCTCCGGCCCGAGCAGGTGTGCGTGATGATCCACTGCGGCTCGCGCGGTCTGGGCCACCAGGTGTGCACCGACCACGTGCGGGTGATGGACCAGGCGATGCGCCGCTACGGCATCGAGGTCCCGGACCGGCAGCTGGCCTGCGTGCCCGTGGAGTCCCCGCCCGGCCGCGCCTACCTGGGGGCGATGGCGGCGGCCGCCAACTACGGCCGCGCCAACCGGCAGCTGCTCTCCGAGGCCGCTCGCAGGGCGTTCGCCACCGCGGCGGAGACGGGCCTCGACCTGGTGTACGACGTCTCCCACAACATGGCGAAGCTGGAGACCCACGAGGTCGACGGCGCGCCGCGCCGGCTCTGCGTCCACCGCAAGGGCGCCACGCTGGCGCTGCCGCCGGGTGCCCCGGGTCTGCCGGACGATCTCGCGGCCGCCGGCCAGCCCGTGCTGATCCCCGGCACCATGGGCACCGCTTCCTACGTGATGGTGGGCATGCCCGGCAACGACGCGTTCTTCTCGGCCTGCCACGGCGCGGGGCGGGTGTGGAGCCGCCACAAGGCGCTGCGCATGGTGCGCGGGCAGCAGCTGCGCGACGAGCTGGAGTCCCGGGGCATCGCCGTCCGCCCGTCCTCCTGGCGCGGACTGGCCGAGGAGGCACCCGACGCGTACAAGGACGTCGACGCGGTGGCCGCCGCCACCGAGGGCGCCGGGCTGGCCCGCGTCGTCGCCCGTCTCGTACCCCTCGGCGTCGTCAAGGGCTGACGCGGTCTACTGGAAGCGGGGACACCGAGAGTGGAAGCGGGGCGCCGAAAAGGGGAGCGATCGTGAAGCTGACCTTTCTCGATCCGGTGTACGCGAGCCCGGGCCCCTACGCCTGCGCCTATCTGGACACCTCGCGCGATGTCGACGACCCGGAGACGGCCATGGGGCTGCGACGGCGGCACGTGCGCGAGGAGCTGGCCGGGCAGGGGGCCGACACCGCCACCGTGGCCGCCGTCGCCGGGGCGGCGGGCGCCGACCGGCGGGTGGCCGGGCGGCACGGGCAGGCGATCTTCGCCAGCCACGGCCATCTGGTGCTGGTGGACGAACTGCCCGAGCCACCGGCGCACGACGCGGCCCGGTTCACCCGGCTGCCCGACGTCCTGCCGCTGGTGGTGCAGCACGCGCCCGACATCCCGTACACCGCGGCGGCCGTGCACCGTGTCACGCACGCGGACACCGGTGCGCCGGAGGAGCTGGAGGTGGACTTCCAGGCGGGACGGTGGCCCAGCAGCATGGTCTCGCCCGGGGTCCGCCACCACCGGCGCGGTCCCGCGGATCAGTGGCCGCGCGGCGCCGCCCGGATCGCCGCCGAGCTGGCGGAGCTGGCGTACGGCAGCGACGCCGAGGCGATCGTGGTGAGCGGCACGCCGTGGGCGCGCAACGTGCTGGTCAACCGCCTTCCCCGGCAGTTGCGCGAGCGCGTCGTCGCGGTCGCGGGCGACGGGCGCGGCGCCGGCCCGGGCCGCGCGCTGATGGAGCGGGAGCTGGAGGCGGCGTTCCGGGGGAGGCTGAGCGCGCGGGACCGGGCCCGGATGGAGACGTTCCTGGCGCAGCGGGCCCGTGGCGGGGGCGCGGTCGAGGGGATGGCCGACGTCGTGGCCGCGTTGCAGCGCGGCCAGGTGAGCGCGCTGCTGCTCAACACCCCCGTCCAGTTCTGGGGGCCGCTGTGGACCGGCTCGGAGCCGACGGAGATCGCCCTGTCGCCCGCGGAACTGGAGTCGTTCGGCGTGCTGGGCTGCCAGGAGGGCCCGGCCGGGGCGGCGCTGATCCGCGCGCTGGTCCGCACGGGGGCGGAGCTGGTCGTCGTGCCGCGCCGCGAACTGCCGCTGGAGGAGGGCGTCGGGGTGCTGCTGCGGTACACCGACCCGGGCACCCGGCCGTGACGTCGGCGCGGCCGGGGCGGCGTGGTCGCCGCGGCCGGGGCGGCTCGGTGGCCGCAGCCGATCCGGCGTGGCCTCCGTGGCCTCCGGCGCAGTGGCCGTGGCCGATCCGGCGCGGCCGCAGTGGCCTCTGGCCCGGTGGCTGTGGCCAGTCCGGCTCGGTCGCCTTGGCCGCGGGCGCATTGGCCGTGGCCGATGCGGCTCGGTGGCCGTGGCCTCCGGCGCATTGGCCGCGGCCGGTCCGGCTCAGTGGTCGCCGGGCCGCCGCGCCTCGTGCGGGTCCGGCTCCGGCTGCTCTTGCTCGCGCAGGTCGTGCCGCTCCTCGCGCAGGTCGGTCTGCCGCTCCTTGCGCAGGTCCGGCCGCCTGTCCTCGCTCCGGTCCGGCTGCCGCTCCTTCGCCAGGACGTCGAGGACCATGGCCCCGTCGACGGTCTCCCGTGCGACGAGGAGGGCGGCGAGCCGGTCCAGTGCCGTCCGGTGGGCGCGCAGCAGGGCGACGGCGCGTTCTTCGGCCTGCCGCACCAGACGTGCGACCTCTTCGTCGACGAGCCGCTGGGTCTGCTCGGAATAGGGCCGCCACTGGGGCTCGTCCGCCGGTTCGCCGACGAACTGGGGGCGGCTGGCGGCGTAGCCGACCGGTCCCAGTTCCGGGGAGAGCCCGAACTCGCGCACCATACGGACGGCGATCTGGGTGGCCGCGGCCAGGTCGTCGGCGGCCCCCGTCGTCCCCTCGCCGAAGACGACCAGCTCGGCGGCCCGGCCGCCCAGGCGGACGGTGAGCAGGTCGCTGAGGTAGCTCTCGCTGTAGAGGTGCCGCTCGGCCTCCGGGAGCTGCTCGGTGGCGCCGAGCGCCGGGCCGGAGGGCAGGATGGTCACCTTCGCCACCGGGTCGGCGTGCTCGCACAGCGCCGCGGCAAGCGCGTGTCCGGACTCGTGGACCGCGACCGAACGGCGTTCCTCGGGGAGCAGGGCGTTGGAGGACTCCCGGCGGCCGAGCAGGATCCGGTCGCGGGCCGCGTCGAGGTCGTCGGGGCCGATGGTCGACCGGTCGGCGCGCACCGCGTTGATGGCCGCCTCGTTCACCAGGTTGGCCAGGTCGGCGCCGGAGAAGCCGGGGGTGGCTCGGGCGATCACGCCCAGGTCGACCGCGGCTGACATGGACTTTCCTCGGGAGTGGACGGCCAGGATCGCGGCTCGCTCGGCCTGGTTGGGCAGCGGGACGGTCACGTGCCGGTCGAAGCGGCCGGGGCGCAGCAGGGCCGTGTCGAGGGCCTCGGGCCGGTTGGTGGCGGCCAGGACGACGATGCCGGTGCTGACGTCGAAGCCGTCCATCTCGGCCAGCAGCTGGTTGAGGGTCTGCTCGCGCTCGTCGTTGCCGCTGATCCGTACGGCGCTCCGGCGGCTGCCGACGGCGTCGATCTCGTCGATGAAGATGATCGAGGGAGCGCGCTTGCGTGCCTCGCCGAACAGGTCGCGCACCCGGGAGGCGCCGACGCCGACGAACATCTCGACGAACCCCGAGCCGGTCACCGACAGGAACGGCACGTCGGCCTCCCCGGCGACGGCCCGCGCGAGGAGGGTCTTCCCGGTGCCGGGCGGCCCGACCATGATCACGCCGCGCGGCCCCTTGGCGCCCGCCGCGGCGTAGCGGCCGGGGTTCCGCAGGAAGTCGACGACCTCGTTGACCTCCTGTTTGACGCCCTCGTAGCCGGCGACGTCGTCGAACCGGGTGGTCGGCCGCTCCGCTTCGATGATCTTCGCTCGGGACCGCCCGATGGCGCTGATGCCGCCCGTCAGCGACCGTGCCGCCCGCCGCCCGGTCCACAGCAGGAGACCGCCGAGCAGCAGCAGCGGCAGGAACAGCACCGCGAGCGTCACCAGCGCGTTGCCGCCGCCCTCGCTGTCCCGGGTGGCCGTGATCCGCACGTCCTTGTCCTGGAGATCCTGTTCGAGGCCGCGGTTGTCGAGCGCGGTGGGGATCTGGGTGGTGAATTTCGTGCCGTTCTTCAAGGTGCCGTGCACCTCGCCCTTGTCGTCGATGCTCACGGTCCGCACCTGGCCGACGTCCACCTTGCCGACGAAGTCGGTGTAGCTGTACGAGGTGGGCTTGTCCCCCGCCGGGGTCCGTACCAGCAGCAGGACGACGAACACGACCACCAGGGCGAGGGGCAGCAGCCACCGCCGCCAGGCGGGAGGGGACGTGGTCGGGCGCGGAGGCTGGGGCGGCTCGCGCGGGGGCCCCGGCTTGGCCGACCGTGTCGGGTGCCGGCGGGAGAGGCGTACGCGTGTGATCACGGCAGCTCGCCCCGATCGGGTCCAGGATCTGTGTCTCTCCCTGCCAGGGTAGGTTTCCGGCCCGACCATTTTGCCCCCTTTTGCGAACTAGGGGTCGAATGACGAGTCTGGAAGTACGGCGCGAGAGGGGACGCCACCCACTACGGCCTGATCACACCCGCCGAATAGGAACCTGACCGGTACGTACCAGCACGACGTCGCGGAGGCCGATGATGACGACCGACAACCCCGCCGCCCAGCAGGTCCCGGAAGGCCACGCCGAGCGGCTGCGCCTCCTGGAAGCGCAGGTCCAGACCCTGGCCGACGCCGTCCGGGCCCTCGCCCAGGGCCTTGAGCAGATTCCGTCCGAGGACCGGGGGCCACAGGACAGCTCCGCGCGTGGCGCGCGGCTGGCGCACGAGCTGCTGCTCGCGCAGGGCCTGTAGCCGTCGCCCCGCGCCGCCCGGCGATGACCGCGTCATCGCCAGCGCTGCGCGCCGCCGTCCTTGAGCAGGGCTTCCGTGATCAGCCGCACTCCGCACGCGAGGCGGTTGAGCTGCTCCAGCTCGGTCGCGTACATCCTGATGCTGCTTTCGATGATCGTCTCGGCGACCCCGAGCCCGGGCAGTTCGGCCCGGGAGGTCCGCAGCGCGACCCGCACGGCGCGGATCTCGTGCTGGAGCTGGATCTGCGCGTGCCGGGCGAGCAGGACGGGGTGCCGGGTGAGCGTCGGGTATCCCGCGTAGCGGGCCGGCAGGAGGTCCCGGAGCCACCGGGCCGCCGCACGCTCCCAGTCCCGCGTCCCGGGGGCCGGAACCTGGCAGGGCCAGGCCGCGTTGATCGGTGAGGAGGTCTGGGTCATCGTCTGGGACATCGCCGTCGCTTCCGGAGCTGAGGGTTCTGGTCGCGGGGACCAGATGATGACCGGCGGCCCCGGCCCAGGGGTTGACCGGGGGCCGCCGGGGGCATCCGAGGGGAGCGGACTGCCCGAACGGAACACCGCCGGGCCGACGAGGAGGGTAGTCGTCCCAGGGTGTTCGTCCACTTGGCTCCCGGGGCTCGCCGTCGCGAGCGCTGTTACCGGCTCCAGCCCCGTGAGGCCCAGGTGCCACACGTAGTAAATATATATACTGCGAAGTACGCAAGGACATGAAAAATTTCATGCATCGCGGGGCCTGAAAAAACGCCCCCGCTTCCGCGCGTGGCGCCCCGCCGCGGAGGCCGGAGAGGCCAAGCCCGCCGGGTCACTGGTCCAGGAAGAAGTCGTGCTGCTCCGCGGCCTGTTCGTACTTCTCCAGCCGCAGTTGGGTGCGCTCGGGATCGGCGTCCGCCATGGCCTGGAGGATGGCCGCGGCCAGGACCCCCGGCGCCGAATACGAGTCGAAGACGAGGCGCGATCCGGTGCCGGCGGTGAGCGCCACCTCGGCCTCCTCCACCAGCGGCCCGAGCGTCAGGTCCGTGATCAGCGCGACGCGCAGCCCGGTACGGCGCGCGGCCCGCATCGCCGCCAGGGTCTCGTGGGCGTGCCTGGGCATCGCGAACGCCAGCACCCACGTCCCGCCGGCCTCCCGCGACTGGAGCAGCGCGTCATAGGCCACGCTGCCGCCGCGGGACACCAGGCGCACGTCCGGGTGGATCCGCTTGGCCGCGTACGCGAAGTACTCGGCCAGCGAGACGGAGATCCGCAGGCCCAGGATCGTCAGGGGGACGGACCTGGCGAGTTCGCGGCCGACGTCGAGCACCTGGTCGGTGTCGGCGAACACCCGGCGCAGGCTCTCCAGGTTCGCGATCTCGGCGTCGACGGCCGCCTGCAGCTCGTTGCGGCGGATCTCCTCCCGCGTCCCCGGGGCGCCGGCGACCGCGCTCAGCGCGATCGGCTGCAGCGCCTCCCTGAGCGCGGGGTACCCGCTGAAGCCCAGGGAGGACGCGAAGCGGGTCACCGACGGCTGGCTCACGCCGACCCGCTCCGCGAGGTCCGTGATCGACAGGAACGCGGCCTCGGTGAGGTGGTCGGTGATGTACTGCGCGATGCGCCGCTGCGCGGGAGACAGCCGGTGGCCGCCGAACAGGGCGCGCACCTTGTCCGCGGGCAGCGGCTCCGCCTCCGCGGACCGCTTTCCCGGGGTGATCGCGGACGCCTGCGCGCGTGCCTGCTGCCCTGATGACACGGGAGTGCCTCCTTCTCGACCCTCTCCCGCTCAACATAGCTCACGCACCGTGGTCGCCAGCGACGGAGATTCTCGGGGCGGGAGGAGCGCGGGAGTCCGCCCGCGGACGGCGATCAGCCGCAGTTGCCCGTGGAGGGCCTGCCCGCGAAGCGGTCCGCGAGCCATTCCATGGCCGGGAAGGCGCCCACCGTCACGCCCGTGATGTGGCCGAGCGGATAGGTCCGCCACTGGACCTGGGCGCCCTTGGCGCACCAGTCCGCGCGCAGCCCCTTACCGACCTCGTACGGGATCAGCTCGTCGACCAACCCGTGGTAGAGGTACACCGGGTGGTCGGGCGCCCGGGTGCCGAGGTCGCTCTCGCGCAGCCGCCGCTGCCAGTCGGCCTCGTCCAGCGGGTTCTTGACCGTCACGTCGGAGACGCGCTTGAAGAGCCCGGCCACGGTGTCGATGGCGACGCAGTTCCTCCGCATGAAGTCGACGTGGTGGCGGCCCTGGTCGTTGAGGTACCTGTCGAGGTCCAGCTCCGGGAAGGCGGCGTTCTGTCCGGTGGCCGCCATCAGGACCAGCCCCGCTCCGACGTTGCCGTTGTTGAAGTCGGCGGTCTTGAGCAGGTCGGCGGGGACTCCGCCGGTCGCGGTGCCCTTCACCTTCAGCTCGGGGGCGTAGGAGGCGTGGAGCTCGGCCGCCCAGCCGGAGGCCTGACCGCCCTGGGAGTAGCCCATGATGCCGACGGGCGAGTCCTTCGACAGGCCCGCGCCCGGCAGCCGCTGGGCGGCGCGCGCCGCGTCGAGGACGGCCTGCCCCTCGGCACGGCCGACGGTGTAGGTGTGGTCGCCGGGGGTACCGAGGCCCTCGTAGTCGGTGACGGCGACGGCCCAGCCGCGCCGCACCACCTGGTTGATCAGGCTGGCCTCGACGGTCGTGCCGTGCGGGAAGCCGGCCGAGGGGGCGCACTGGTCGCCGAGGCCGACGGTGCCGACGGCGTAGGTGACGATCGGGCGCGGTCCCCTTCGGCCGTCGTCCGGGACGATGACCGTGCCGGAGACGGTGTTCGGGGCGCCGGTGGCGGTGGTGGAGCGGTACTCGACGTGCCATGCCCTGGTGTTCGTCGGCTGGCCGGGCAGCGGGTGGAAGGAGGTCGGCGCCGAGCTGACGATGTCGCCCGGCTTGCCCGCCGGGGCGCCGGCGGCCGCGGGTGCCAGGGCCTGGGGCAGCGCCAGAGAGAGGGTCAGGGCCCCCACGGCCGCGGCGAGTCGGCGGTGGCTGCGCGGGTGTCGGAGGTACATGCGGCTCTCCCAACGGTCACGGCCTGGATGGTGAGGGGACCGTAGTGACTTCCGGGCGGGGACGGCGCTGACCGGACCGCTCACCTTTGCTGGCCTCGCGCCTCACCAGGCGTACGGCAGGCCCCGCGGCGTTCCCTCTCACGGGTGACGGTCGCGGACAGCCGGTACGCGCCCGGCGTCGTCCCGGTCCAGCGGCGGAAGGCCCGGTGGAAGGCCGTGTCCTCCGAGAACCCCAGCCGCGCCGCCAACTCCGCGATCGGCTCGCTCCCCTGCGTCAGCCCCGCGATCGCCGCGTCCCGGCGCACCGCGTCCTTCAGGAGCCGGTACGACGTGCCCTCGCGCTGGAGCCGCCGCCCCAGCGTGGCGGGGCTGACCGCGAGCCGGGCGGCGACCTCGGCCACCTCGGGCAGCCGTGCCGCCCCGGCACCGCCGCACAACGCCCGTACAAGGGTGCGGCGCACCTGCTCGGCGACCGTCGTGCCGTAGTCGCGGCGGCTCAGCAGGTCGGCGGGGGCCCGGCGCAGCAGACGCTCCAGCGCCGCCTCGTCCCGTACGACGGGCGAGGCCAGCCAGCGGGCGTCGAAGCCCACGCGCGTACGGTGCGCACCGAAGCGCACCGGGCAGCCGAACAGCAGGTCGTACTCCGCGTGGCAGGACGGCGCGGGATAGGCGAACTCGGCCCAGCGCAGCGGGATCCGGCGGCCGATGAGCCAGTTGGAGAGCCGGTGCCAGATGACGACGAGGCACTCGGAGAGGAAGTGGTCCTCGTCGTGCGTGAGATCGCTGCGGACGACGAGGACAGCGTCGTGACGGGTGGCGCGGCACGCGTCGGTCCGGGGTGCCACGGGGGTCTCCAGCGCCAGGTCGGGGCCGTGCGGGAAGAGCCCGTAGAAGCGGATGCCGCGCCGCAGCGCGGCACCCAGGTCCCGGCAGCCCAGGCAGGCGTAGCACATCATCGCGAACGTGCCGCGCCGGCTCGGGCCGGTGCCGAGGCCGAGGAACTCGTCGTCCGTGGCCCGGTACAGGCCGCGGACGAGCCGGGTGAACTGCTCGGCGGTGACTCGGCCGTGGTCGTCAGCGAGCAGCAGCGGCGGGATCCGCGCGCGCTGGAGCAGCGGCACGGTGTCGACGCCGAGGCGCCGCGCGCCGCGCAATGCGGCGCGCACATGGTGAACGCTGACGGTCCGGCTCGCCATGCGGGTCACGGTAGCCGCGACGCGCGCCGGGGTCAGTCGCGGTGACGGTTCCCGTCGTGACGGCCCACGGTTCCGTGCCAGGAGGCCGTGGCCGCGGCGAGCCCCTGTGAGGGCCCCTCACCAGCGCGACGTCACAACTTCCACTGCCTGAGTCACTGTTGATGACCCGGGTTGCCGCCCGGGTGGTGACCGAGGTCGGGAAGGGAGACAACGGAGAGGTGGAGGTGGCACGCCTCTGCCGCAGCCCCACCGCCGCCGCCCCTCGGCGCTGGACGGCGTGCCGCTGGAGGGCGTCCGATGGGACGCCACCACGGTATGGCCGGTGGAATGGGAGCCACTGATCCGCCGGGCGTCACTTCCGGCGGGCGGCGAGCACGGGGTCCTCGTCATCGCCGTGGATCCCTGGGACACCGTCGTATCGGCCGACGCCTGAGGGGGAAATCCCGGCGAGAAATCCGCGGCGAACGACGCAACCCATCCCTCACTTCCCCCCTCTATCAGGGCGAAGGTCGTCCAATTCACACGATGTGGAAGAAATGCCATGAATCAGACGCGTCGCCTTGTCATCGCCACCACCCTCGCCGCCGCGATCCTCGGCGGCGGTGCCGCCACGGCGATGGCCGCCTCCCCCGCTCCGGCCAAGCCCGTGGCGCAGGTGAAGGTCCAGCCCAAGGCCAAGGCGGCCCTCACCGCCAAGCCGTCCGTGAACAGCGTCCGCGCCTGGCAGGAGTTCCGGATCACCGGCAAGGCGACCGGCATCGCGGCGGGCACCAAGGTCGGCCTCCAGCAGAAGCAGCGAGGCAAGTGGGTCGCGCTGCCCGCCGGCACCGTCGTCAACAAGAGCGGCGCCTACTCGCTGCGCGCCAAGCTCGGCCTGAAGGGCAAGAACGAGCTGCGCATGGTCAGCGGCAAGACCGCCTCCGCCGTCTTCACCGTGACGGTGCGCTGAGCACCGTGCGTGCATGGGAAGGGGCCCCCGGCCGTCGCTTGGACGGCCGGGGGCCCCTTCTTCGTGAGTCGGTCGGTCAGCCGAGGGTCGCGAGCGCCTCGTTGAGGGTCTTCGACGGACGCATGACGGCCTCCGCCTTGGCGGGGTCGGGCTGGTAGTAGCCGCCGATGTCGGCGGGCGAGCCCTGGACCGCGATCAGCTCGTCGACGATCGTCTGCTCCTTGGCGGTCAGCGACTCGGCGAGCGGCGCGAACGCCTTGGCCAGGTCCGCGTCGTCGGTCTGCTTGGCCAGCTCCTGCGCCCAGTACAGCGACAGGTAGAAGTGGCTGCCGCGGTTGTCGATGCCACCGACGCGGCGGGTCGGCGACTTGTCCTCGTTGAGGAAGGTAGCCGTGGCGCGGTCGAGGGTGTCGGCGAGGATCTGGGCGCGCGCGTTGCCCGCCGCCTGCGCGAGGTGCTCGAAGCTGGCCGCGAGCGCGAAGAACTCACCCAGGCTGTCCCAGCGCAGGTAGTTCTCCTTGACGAGCTGCTGGACGTGCTTCGGCGCGGAGCCGCCGGCGCCCGTCTCGAAGAGGCCGCCGCCCGCCATCAGCGGGACGACCGACAGCATCTTGGCGCTGGTGCCCAGCTCCAGGATCGGGAACAGGTCGGTCAGGTAGTCGCGCAGCACGTTGCCGGTGACGGAGATGGTGTTCTCGCCGCGGCGGATGCGCTCCACGGAGAGCTTGGTCGCCTCGACCGGGGACAGGATCCGGATGTCCAGGCCCTCGGTGTCGTGCTCCGGCAGGTACTGCTCGACCTTGGCGATCAGGTTGGCGTCGTGGGCACGGGTCTCGTCCAGCCAGAACACCGCCGGGTCGCCGGTCGCGCGGGCGCGGGTGACGGCCAGCTTGACCCAGTCCTTGATCGGGGCGTCCTTGGTCTGGCAGGCGCGGAAGATGTCGCCGGCGGAGACGGCCTGCTCCAGGACCACGTTGCCGGCCTGGTCGACGAGGCGGACCGTACCGGTGGCCGGGATCTCGAAGGTCTTGTCGTGGCTGCCGTACTCCTCGGCCTTCTGCGCCATCAGACCGACGTTCGGGACGGAGCCCATGGTCGACGGGTCGTAGGCGCCGTGGGCGCGGCAGTCGTCGAGCACGGCCTGGTAGACGCCCGAGTAGCTGCTGTCCGGCAGGACCGCGAGGGTGTCGGCCTCCTGGCCGTCCGGGCCCCACATGTGGCCGGAGGTGCGGATCATGGCCGGCATGGAGGCGTCGACGATGACGTCGGACGGCACGTGCAGGTTGGTGATGCCCTTGTCGGAGTCGACCATCGCCAGCTCCGGGCCCTCGGCGAGCTCGGCGTCGAAGGAGGCCTTGATCTCAGCGCCCTGGGGCAGAGACTCCAGGCCCTTGAAGATGCCGCCGAGACCGTCGTTCGGGGTCAGGCCGGCGGCGGCGAACACCTCGCCGTACTTGGCGAACGTCTTCGGGAAGAAGGCGCGCACCACGTGGCCGAAGACGATCGGGTCGGAGACCTTCATCATCGTCGCCTTGAGGTGCACCGAGAACAGCACGCCCTCGGCCTTGGCGCGGGCGACCTGCGCGGTCAGGAACTCGCGCAGCGCGGCGACGCGCATCACGGAGGCGTCGACGACCTCGCCCGCCAGCACGGGCACGGACTCGCGCAGCACGGTGGTGGAGCCGTCGTCGCCCGCCAGCTCGATGCGGAGGGCACCGGCCTCGGAGATCACCGCGGACTTCTCGGTGGAGCGGAAGTCGTTCTCACCCATGGTCGCGACGTTCGTCTTGGACTCGGGGGTCCAGGCGCCCATGCGGTGCGGGTGGGTCTTGGCGTAGTTCTTCACCGACGCGGGGGCGCGGCGGTCGGAGTTGCCCTCGCGCAGCACCGGGTTGACGGCGCTGCCCTTGACCTTGTCGTACCGGGCGCGGATCTCCCGCTCCTCGTCGGTCTTCGGGTCGTCCGGGTAGTCCGGCAGCGCGTAGCCCTGCTGCTGCAGCTCGGCGACCGCGGCCTTGAGCTGCGGAATGGAAGCCGAGATGTTCGGCAGCTTGATGATGTTCGCCTCGGGCGTCTTGGCCAGCTCGCCGAGCTCGGCGAGCGCGTCGTCGATGCGCTGGGCCTCTTCGAGGTGCTCGGGGAAGCTGGCGATGATCCGCCCGGCCAGGGAAATGTCACGGCTCTCGACACTGATCCCGGCCGTCGCTGCGTACGCCCGGACCACAGGCAGGAACGAGTACGTCGCCAGGGCCGGAGCCTCGTCAGTGTGCGTATAGATGATGGTCGAGTCAGTCACCGATACTCCGCTTCACGTCTACATCGTCTCTCGACATCAAGATATCTCGTGATCGGCGCTCCCCGACACCGACCCCCCGCGCCCCTGATCCATCGGGGTGGCGCGCATGCCGCGCAGGCCCGGCTCCGCAGGAATGAGACACCGTCCCAAATGACCGGTTCGCGACGGCGGAGGCCCTACGCTCGTCTCGGCGCCCCGTAAGACGGGTATGGCGGGTATCAGGCTCAAGGGAGGGAAGCACCCATGCAGAACAGAGCTCTCCGGTCCGGTGCCCGCTGGGGGAAGGCCGTCGTCGTCGGCGGCGGGTACGCCGGTCTGGTGACGGCCCGCGTACTGGCGGACCACTTCTCCGAAGTGGTCATCCTGGAGCGGGACTCGGTGGACGAGCAGACCGGCACCCATCCGCACGTACCGCAGGGCTACCACGCCCATGCCATGCTGGCCAAAGGCGCGGAGGTCCTGGAGCGGCTCTTCCCCGGGCTCCGCGCGGAACTGAAGGAGATCGGGGCGCCGGTCTTCGACTACGGCGAGCACATCAGCTTCCTGCTGCCGTCCGGGTTCGCCCCGCGCGCCCGGACCGGCGTGGAGATCCAGTCGTTCACCCGGGACGAACTGGAGCGGCGCCTGCGGCACAAGGTGCTCGCGCTGCCCGAGGTGACGTTGCTCTCCTCGACCCGGTGCGAGGGCCTGCGAATGGGGAGTCCCGGCAGGGTCAACCGGGTGCTGTACCGGACGGACGGCGCCGAGCGGCCCACGGAGCTCACGGCGGACCTGGTGGTCGACGCCTCGGGGCGGTCCAGCGCGCTGGACGGCTGGCTGGAGGAGATGGGCCTGCCGGTCCCCCGCAAGCGCGTCGTGAAGGCGAAGATCACGTATACGTCGATGAACTTCGACCGGCCGGAGAAGGGCCACCCGGACTTCAACATCGCCTACCAGATGACGTTCGCCCCCCACATCCCCCGGGGCGGCGTCGTCCTGGCCGTGGAGCGGAACCGCTGGACGTGCTCGTTGATCGGGTTCGGCGACCACGCGCCGCCGACCGACGACGCGGCATACCTGGATTTCGCGAAGAGCCTCGACAACGCCCATCTGGCCGAGCAGATCGAACGCCGCACCCACCAGGAACCTATCTACCGGTACACCAACGTCAACAACCAGTGGCGTCCGTACCACAAGGTCAAGGAATGGCCGGAACGCCTGATCGCCATCGGCGACTCGGTCTGCGTGTTCAACCCGGCCTACGGGCAGGGCCTGACGGTCGCCGCGCTGGAGGCCGACCTCCTCCACCGCACCCTGGCCAAACACCGGCGGGTCAAGGCCGGCCTCGACGGTCTGAGCAGGGCGTATCAGCGCGCGGTGGCACGGATCGTCCTGGTGCCGTGGACGCTGTCGACCAACTCGGACCTCATGTGGAACCCGCACCACCAGCCCCTCACGGCGAGGATCGCCCACTGGTACAACAAGCACCTCTTCGCGGTGTCGGTGCGCGACGCGCAGGTGTGGTCCCGTTTCGTGCGGGTCGCCAACATGCTGGCTCCGCCCACCGTCCTCTTCCACCCCTCGGTGGTGGCGAAAGTCGTCGGTCAGGCCCTGTCCCGCCGCGCGCGCGGCCCCGCCTGACCCCGGCGACCGCGGTACCACGGCCCGCGTGGCCGATGGGCGAGGCATGCTAGCCTGAGTCCGATTCGTTCTTGGTACCCATGAACTCTGCGCGCCTGACCGGAAGCCTCCTCAGGCGCCTAATTGTTTTCCGGCAGCTCCGGATGGGGCCTACGCGGGGCCCGCACCTTCGCGGTGCGGGCCCCGGCTTGTGCTGTCCGTGAGGCCCAGGAAGGCATTTCCCCATGACTCGATCCGCACGCCCGGCCCGCACGCGGCCGGCGACATCCCGCGGCACGGCCCCTGCGAAGGCCGCCGCGAGGGGCACCGGCAAGGCCCCCGCCCGCAAGGCCGCGCCGCCGCGCGAATTCGCGCTGCCGGAAACCGTCACCCCCGCGCTGCCCGCCGCCGAGACGTTCGACGCGCTGGACATGCCGGCCGCCCTGGCGAAGACCCTCGCGGCACAGGGCGTGACCGAGCCCTTCCCGATCCAGGGCGCGACGCTGCCGAACTCCCTCGCCGGACGGGACATCCTCGCCCGGGGACGCACCGGCTCGGGCAAGACGCTCGCGTTCGGCCTCGCGCTCCTCGCCCGCACCGCGGGCCGCCGCGCCGAGGCGAAGGCGCCGCTCGCGCTGGTGCTGGTGCCCACGCGGGAGCTCGCGCAGCAGGTCACCGACGCCCTCACGCCGTACGCGACGGCCGTGAACCTGCGGCTGGCCACGGTCGTCGGCGGGCTGTCGATCACCAAGCAGGCCGGCACGCTGCGGCGCGGCGCGGAAGTGCTCGTGGCCACGCCCGGGCGGCTCAAGGACCTCATAGAACGGCGCGACTGCACCCTCGACCGGGTGTCGATCACCGTCCTGGACGAGGCCGACCAGATGGCCGACATGGGTTTCATGCCGCAGGTCACGGCGCTGCTCAAGCAGGTCGAGCCGGACGGGCAGCGGATGCTGTTCTCGGCGACGCTGGACAAGAACATCGACCGGCTCGTCCGGATGTTCCTGACCGACCCCGTGGTCCACTCGGTCGACCCGTCGGCGGGCGCGGTGACCACCATGGAGCACCATGTGCTGCACGTCGCGGACGAGACCGACAAGAAGGCCGTGGCCATGCGCATCGCGGCCCGCGACGGCCGGGTGATCCTCTTCGTGGACACCAAGCGCGCGGCCGACCGCTTCGCCAAGCGGCTGCTCGCCAACGGCGTACGAGCGGACGCGCTGCACGGCGGCCGCTCGCAGCCGCAGCGCAATCGCACCCTCGACTACTTCAAGAACGGTCACGTCACGGCGCTCGTGGCCACCAATGTGGCGGCCCGCGGCATTCATGTCGACGATCTGGATCTGGTCGTCAACGTCGATCCGCCGACCGATCACAAGGACTACCTGCACCGTGGCGGGCGCACCGCCAGGGCCGGGGAGTCCGGCAGCGTCGTGACGCTGGTGCTGCCCGAGCAGAGGAGGGAGATCTCACGGCTGATGGCGGACGCGGGGATCAGCCCGTCCACGGCCAGGGTCAAGTCCAGCGACGAGGAGCTCGCGCGGCTCACCGGGGCGCGGGAGCCGTCCGGCGTGGCCGTGACGCTCGAGGTGCCGGCGGCCGCCGACCAGCGCAAGCAGAAGGCGCCCGCCAAGGCCGCCAAGGCGAAGGCGGGCACCAGGGCGAGGGCGGGCGCGCGGCCGAAGCGCGCCGCGGCCGGGGCCGATCCCGGCGGCAGGTCCGGTTCCGGTGCCGGCGGCAGGGCCGGTGCCGGCAGCAGGTCCGGCTCCGGTTCCGGCAGCAGGTCCGGTGCCGTGGGCGGGGCCGGTGCCGAAGGCGGGTCCGGTACCGGGAGGTCGGGCGCCCGGCGCCGGCGCCCGCGACGCGGCGGGCAGGGCGGGCAGGGCGGCGGCAGCCGTACGACGGCTTGATCGCGGCGCCTTGATCCCGGCGCTGTCGGCAAACGGCCGCGGTGAGGCAACTTCCAGCCGTCGCGGCGCATCTTCTTCGCGGGAGTGCCTCTTGGTCCGCAGTCCCCTCGCGCGTGAACGGAGCTCTTAGTGATCATCGGCCTCCTGACGGCCGTCGCGGCCTCGGCCTGCTACGGCACGGGATCGGTCCTGCAGGCCGTGGGATCCCGCAAGTCCGCCCGCCAGGAGGCGGCCGCGGCCTCCACCACCGGTACCACCCAGCACGGCGGACCGAGTCTCTCCTCCACCGCCAAAGCCGCTATGACCTGGGAGTTCATGGTCGGCACGGTGCTGGACTTCGTCGGCTTCGGGCTGGGCGCGCTGGCCGCCCGGCTGCTCCCGCTGTTCCTGTCGCAGACCGTGATCAGCGCCAATCTGGTGATCACCGCGCTGCTGGGCATCAAGCTGCTCGGCATCCGGCTGTCCCGCGCGGAGTGGACCTCCATCGGCGTCGTCTGCGCGTCGCTGGTCATGCTGGCCACGGCGGCGGGAGCGGAGGGCGACAGCCGGGGCTCCGACGCGGCGCACTGGTGGCTGCTCGCGGTCACCGTGCTGCTGATGGGCGGTGGCACCCTGCTGGTCCGCCGACTCGGCTCCCGGGGCGCCATCACGGCCGGTCTGCTGTCGGGCCTCGGCTTCGGCGCCATCGGAGTGGGCGTACGGGTGCTGGAGGGGGTCGATCCGTTCGACCCGCTGGCCCTGCTGGCCGACCCCGCGCTGTACGCGATCCTCGTCGCCGGCGCCGTCGGCATGTACCTGCACACCGTCGCCCTGCAGATCGGGTCGGTCAATGGCGCAACGGCGGCGCTGGTCGTAGGAGAAACGATCCTGCCGGGGATGCTGGGCGTGCTGTGGCTCGGTGACTCCTCGCGCCCCGGGTTCCTGTGGCTCGCGATCGCGGGCTTCGCCCTCGCCGTGGCCGGTGCCGTGGCGGTCGCGTGGTTCGGCGAGCCGGACGGCGCGGCCGGAGACGGGCCCGCGGAGGACGGGCCCGGAATCCGGCACGAGGAGCTGGCGCGCACCTAGGTGCCTGCGGCGCTCCATTCCCCCGGCCCTCCCCCCTACGCCCTGCGGGCGTGGGGCCCCAGCCCTCCCGGCTGAGTCCGATCTGCGGCTACCCCCGCGCCGGGGCCCCTCCCCGGACCCGGGGGTCCAGGGGCGAAGCCCCAGCCAGCCGCGTCACCGACCTGCCGGGACAACACACCTAGCCGGCGGACGGCTGCCCCACCGGCCGGGAGTCGAAGTGGCGCAGGGTGGGCTCACGGTCGAAGAAGTGCTCGATGGCCGCGGCGAACTTCCCGGCCTGCTCGCTCTTGGGGAACTTCTCCAGGTGGTCGTCCAGGTGCGCCCAGCCGACACGCAGCAGGTAGGAACCGGTGGTCTCGACGTCGCGGTAGAGGTCGACGGACTCGCAGCCCTCCGCGGACTTCAGGATCGGGCTCGCCGCGACGAGCGCCTGCTCGAACTCGTCCTCGCGGCCCGGGGTGATGTACAGGTAGGCGTATTCGTAGATCACGGGTTCCTCCAGATGGCCAGATGATGCGGATGGTGGTCAGCGCACGGTCTTGATCCGGGTGACGGTGACGGCCCCTACGAGCCCGACGACCATCGTGAACAGGTAGAGAGCTGTGTAGTTGTGTCCCGAGCCGACGGCCAGCAGCAGCGGCGCGAGGGCCGGGCCGATGGACTGCGGAAGGACGTCGGCACTGTTGATGACGCCGAGGTCCTTGCCGATGTCGGCGGAGTTGGGCAGTACCTCGGTCGCCAGGGCCATGTCCACGGCGAAGTAGAAGCCGGAGCCGACGCCCAGCAGGGCCTGCGCGACGTACACCCACGGCATCGTGGTCGCGCTCGCGAGCAGGCCGAGGCCGGCCGCCAGGAGGAGCGCGGCCGCGGTCACGAAGGGCTTGCGGCGGCCGATCCGGTCGGAGAGCCAGCCGCACAGGACCGCGGTCAGGCCGCTCAGGCCGTAGTTGACCGTGGTCAGCAGCGCGACGGTGGCCGCTACCTCGCCGTCGGAGACGTGCAACTCCGAGGTGAGGTAGTACGCGAGGTACGGCACGGGTGCCACGGAGGCGAAGAACGTCAGGAACCGCGTCAGCCATACCCATCCGAAGTCCGGGTGGCTGCGGGGATCGGTCCAGAAGCTGCCGAGGAACTCCCGCGCGGAGAACGGGACCTGGCCGGCCGGCGCCGCGCGGTCGCGCAAGGGCACGGCGAACAGGGTGATGACCGCCACCGCCGCCACGGCCGGTACGAGGAACCCGGCGGCGCCCGCCGAGAACAGCGCGGCCGCCCCCATGCCGACGGGTACGGCCAGGCGCTGGCTGAAGCCCACGACGCCGGAGACCAGGCCGCGCTGCGGTGCCGGTACCTGCTCGGGCACGGTGGCGGCCAGCGCGGCGATGGTCGCGTTGAAGCAGAGCTGCGCCAGGCACCATCCGGCGGCGACCGCGGCGACGGACGGGGACAGGGCCATGATCGCCAAGCCGAGTGTGCCGCCGAGCACGCCGCCTATGAGCCACGGCCTGCGCCGTCCGAATCGCGAGGTGGTGCGGTCCGACAGCCGGCCGGCCAGGGGGTTGGCCAGCAGGGCGACCAGGGCCCCGAGGCTCGCCACGACCGCGAGCGAGGTCTCCTTGTGCCGCGGGTCGACGTCCTCGATCCGCAGCGCGAGGGTGACCAGCGCGACCGAGAGCACCGCGCTGTACAGGCCCAGGTAGCCGAGCCCGAGCCGGACCACGAATGCCCGCGACACCCGTGGTCCGCTCTCGGTCGTCGCCGGTACGGCGGTCGATGTCATCGTGCGTCCGCGCTCGTCACGCGGCCGGCCCCTCGCCCAGACGCCGGAGCGAGCTCTCGACGCTCTCCAGGAGTGCCTGCCACGCGTTCTCGAACGCCTTGACCCCCTCGTCTTCCAGCAGCTGGACGACCTCGTCGTAGTCGACGCCCACTCCGGCCAGTCCGGCGAAGACCTCCGCGGCCTGCGCGTACCGGCCGCGGACCGTGTCGCCCTGGATGTCGCCGTGGTCGGCCACGGCGTCCAGGGTCTCCTCCGGCAGGGTGTTGACCGTTCCCGCCGTGACCAGGCCGGTGACGTAGCAGGTGTCCGGGTAGGCGGGGTTCTTCGTGCTGGTCGAGGTCCACAGCAGTCGCTGCGGGTTCGCACCGGCGGCCTCCAGAGCCCGCCACCGCTCGGAGTCGGCGATCTCCTCGTACGCCTCGTGGGCCAGGCGGGAGTTGGCGAGCCCGGTCTGGCCGCGCAGCGCCAGGGCCTTCTCGCCTCCCACCCGCTCCAGGCGCCGGTCGGTCTCGGTGTCCAGCCGGGAGACGAAGAAGGAGGCCACCGACTCGATGCCGGACACGTCGAGGCCCGCTTCGAGAGCCGCTTCGAGTCCGCTGAGATAGGCGTCCGCCACCGCCCGGTACCGCTCGATCGAGAAGATCAGCGTCACGTTCACGCTGATGCCCTCGGCGATGGCCCGGGTGATCGCCGGGAGACCCGCCCGGGTGGCCGGGATCTTGATGAGGACGTTGGGCCGGTCCACCATCCACCACAGCTGCCGGGCTTCGGCGACGGTGGCCTCCGTGTGATGGGCGAGCCGGGGATCCACCTCCAGTGAGATGCGTCCGTCGTGCCCTTCCGTGCGGTCGAACACCGGCCGCAGGATGTCGGCCGCGGCACGCACGTCCGCGGTCGTCAGGACCCGCACGGCTTCCTCCGCGGTGACCCCGCGCAGGGCGAGATCCCGCAGTTGTGCCTCGTACGCGGATCCCGAGCCGCCGGCGATGGCCCGCTGGAAGATGGAGGGGTTGGTGGTGACGCCGACCACCGCCTTGTCGCGGATGACGGCGGCGAGGTTGCCGGATATGAGGCGCTCGCGGCTGAGATCGTCCAGCCAGATCGACACGCCCTCTTCGCTGAGCCGCCTTAAACGTTCCGCTATGACCGTCATGAAAGTGATGACTCCTCAGCTGGTGCCGGGATGGCTGATGCCCGGTTCATGCCTTGATCGCGGCGCCGGCGTCCACCGGCAGGGTCGCGCCGGTGACATAGCGCGCCTCGTCGGAGGCGAGCCACAGCACGGCGTTGCTGACGTCGACGGATTCCACCCACGGCACCGGGATGACGCTGAGCTCGGTGAAGGCCGCGGCGGCCTGCTCGCGGGTCGGGTTCTCCACCTCGGGCAGCAGCAGTTTGCGCCCGGTGGTGTTCTGCACCATGTCGGTGTCCACATTGCCCGGGTGGATGCTGTTGACCCTGATGTAATACGGCGCCAGTTCGTTGGCGAGCGACCGCATCAGGCCCACCAGCCCGTGCTTGGACGCCGCGTAGTGCGCCATGTTGGGGCGCCCGAGGGTGCCGGCCACCGAGTTGGTGAAGATGATGGACCCGCCGCGGCCGGCCTCGATCATGTGCGGGATGACGGCCCGTACGGTGTTCCACGCCCCCGTCAGGTTGACGTCGAGCATGTCGCCCCACTGCTTGTCGGAAAGCTCCCAGGCTCGTCCGAGCGAGCCGATTCCGGCGTTGGCGCACACGATGTCGATGTGCCCGAAGTCCGACAGGCCGGCGTCGACGACCGCCTTCAGCTGCTCCGGCTCGCGCACGTCGGCGCTGACGGTCAGGATCTTCCCGCCCTCGTTCTCGACGAGCCGTCGGGTCTCGTCGAGGTCCTTGCTGGTCGCCAGCGTGTAATGCGTGCTTCCGACTTCCTCGCATATGTCGGAGGCGATGATGTGCGCCCCTTCCTGTGCCAGCCGGACGGCGTGCGAACGCCCTTGTCCGCGGGCGGCACCGGTGATGAGGGCGACCTTTCCCTCTACGCGTCCCATGTGATCGTTCCTTCCGGGCGAAGTGGATGCGGGGGCGGCTTCAGGACGCTTCGGCGACGACCAGCTTCGCGTCCTCGGCCTTCGTACGCAGGGCGCGCACGGCGGCCGCGGGGTCGGCGGCGGCGTACACGGCCGAGCCGGCCACGAACGAGTCCGCGCCCGCCTCGGAGCAGCGCGCGATGGTGCTCTCGTTGACGCCGCCGTCGACCTGCAACCACAGGGGTATCTCGCGGCCGCTCAGGCGCCGCAGCGCGTCGATGGCCTCGCGTGCCTGCCGGACCTTCTCCAGCGTGAACTCCAGGAACTTCTGGCTGCCGAAACCGGGTTCGACGGTCATGATCAGGAGCGTGTCGGCCTCTTGGAGCAGCCCTTCGTAGGGCAGCAGAGGGGTGGCGGGGCTGAGCGCGAGTCCCGCCTGCGCCCCCGCCGCCCGGATCGCCCGCAGTGTGCGGACCGGGGAGTTGGTGGCCTCCGCGTGGATGGTCACGCTGCCCGCTCCCGCCTCGGCGTAGTCCGGGGCCCAGCGGTCGGGGTCGGCGACACCGAGGTGGATGTCGAGCGGGAGGCGCACGTTCTTCACGAGGGACTCCACCACCGGAAGCCCCACCGTGAGGTTGGGAACGAAGTGGTTGTCCATCACGTCGACATGCAGCAGGTCGGCGTCGTGCGCGACCGCGTCCGCCTCGTCGGCGAGCCGGGTGAAGTCGGCCGCGAGGATGCTCGGCGATATGCGTACGGTCATGACTGAACTCCGGGAATGTGGAGGGAAATTCCGCCGGTCCGTGTCTGGAACACGATGGAGCCCACGCCGTCCGCGATGGCATGCGCTTCCTGTAGTGCGCTGTCCTCCTGCCGGAAACGCACCGCGATGGTCGTCATACCGGCGGCTCTGGCCGCGGCGATGCCCATGGGGGAGTCGTCGATCCCCACCGCGGACTCGGGGTCGACGCCCATCTTCCGCGCGGCGAGGAGGAACCCCTCCGGGTGGGGCTTGGGATGGACGACGTCGTCCGCGCTGACGATCACTTCGGGGGCCGGAAGGCCCGCGCTGCGCAGACGCGCCAGGGCGACCTCCGTGTCGTTCGATGTGACGATGCCCCAGCGATCGGAGGGAAGCGAGGCGAGTACCTCCGCCGCGCCGGGCAGCGCGACCACCTTCGCGACACGGGCCCGCTCGGCGAGCCTGACGCGCTCCGCGTGGTCCAGGATCTCCTGCTCCGGCAGATCCGGAAGCAGGGTCCGCACGATGTCGCTGCGCTTCTGCCCGTAGAACCTCGACAGGTCGAAGACTTCGCCTACGCCGACGGACTCCGCCCACTCGCCCCAGCAGTCCTCAGCGTCTGCGTAGGAGTCGACGAGCGTGCCATCCAGATCGAACAGGATCGCGCCGTGAACTTTGCTCATTGCACGTACCTTCCCGAGGAAGGGGATCTAGCAGCTGGCATATTCACCTTAGGTGGACGGTCGTTGATCTCTGCGTAGGCGAATCGGTCCTTCCGGTTCGGCTGATTCCACGCACTCGACCTGCGGAGTCAAGACCCGTGACAGAAGATTCTTTACCTATGACCGATTCGGGAACGGCCGGAAGTCAGTAGTCCGGTACCCGTGGATCCGGCGGGCAGGTCGGTGCCGTGCACAGGGACGGGGCGGGGGAATCTCCCCCGCCCCGCCCCGGTGGTGCGCCCTTACTGCGACTGGATCGACGCCAGCATGTTCAGGCGGGCGGCCCTGCGGGCCGGCCAGATCGCCGCCAGGACCCCGATCACCAGCCCCAGCGTCAGGAAGATCCCGAGCCTGGCCCACGGCAGCGCCATCTCGTACGTCGGCATCGACGACGCCGTCAGGCTGCCCCCGGCCCAGGCCAGGAAGATGCCCGTGCCGATCCCGAGCACCGCGCCGAACATCGAGATCACCACGGATTCGAGCCGCACCATCTGCTTGATCCCGGAGCGGTCGAGCCCGATGGCCCGCAGCATCCCGATCTCCCGGGTGCGCTCGAAGACCGACATGGCCAGGGTGTTGACGACGCCGAGCACCGCGATGACGACGGCCATGCCGAGCAGCCCGTACATCATGTTGAGGACCAGGGTGATCGACCCGCTGTCCGCCTTGACGATCTGCTCCTGGTCCTGGACCTTGAGCAGCGGGCTGTCGCCGAGCGCCGCGCGGATGCCGCGGTCCAGGTCCACGGCCTTGCCGGGCTCGGCCTTGACCAGGACGCTGTCGAACTTCTTGGAGCCGGAGTACGGGAGCACGTCGCGCAGCGTGCCCAGCGCGTCTTCGATGACGGCGTTCTTCTCGTACACGCCGACGACCTTCAGCTTCTTCTCGGCCTTGCCGAGGTCCCTGTCCGTGGTGACCGTATCGCCCACCCGGAGGCCCGCCTTCTTGGCGAACTCGTCGGACACCGCGATCCGCCCGGGGCCGATGTCGCGCGGCGAACCGTCGCGGAACCGCAGGTCGACGACCTTGTCGAGCGTCGCCGGGTCGGTACCGGTGAGCAGGCCGAACTCGCCCTTCGCCGTGAGGCTCGCCGAGGTGACGGGCGCGGCCGCGGCGACTCCGGGCACCTTCGCGACCTTGCCGGGTACGCCCGCGTCGAGGCCCTCGTAGGAGCTGTTGGTGACCTTGTAGTCGGCCGTCAGGCCCTGGGTCGCCCGCTTGTCGATGGTCTGCTGGGTGGAGTGCCCGGCCACGGTGAGGCCGGTGATCAGGGCGAGCCCGATCATCAGGGCCGAGGCGGTGGCGGCGGTGCGCCGCGGGTTGCGCAGCGCGTTCTCCTTGGCCAGCTTGCCGCTGACGCCGAAGAGGCGGGTGGTGACCTTGCCGGCCAGGGTGATCAGCGGCTTGGACAGCAGCGGGGCCAGGACGATCATGCCGCTCAGGGTCAGCGCGGAGCCGAGCATGGCGATCATCAGGTCCGACTCGTTGCTGGTCTTGAGCGTGGAGACGTACAGCATGACCAGCACGCCGAGCCCGGTGAGGAGCCCGCCGAGCACGTTGCGGACCACCAGGGCGCGGGTGGGCGGTGCCTGGTCGACGCTGCTGAGCGCCTCGACGGGCGCGATCTTCGCGGCCTTGCGGGACGGCAGCCAGGCGGCCAGCACGGTCACGACGACGCCGACCGCGAGCGACCACAGCAGGGACGCGGGCGAGATGACCAGCGGTCCGTCGGGCAGCCCCGCGCCGCCCGCGTTGAGCAGCGGGCGCATGGCGGTGGCGATGCCGAGGCCGAGCCCGAACCCGGCGGCGGAGGCACCGAGCCCGAGGAGGGCCGCCTCGGCGAGGACGGAGCGTACGACCTGGCGGCGCGAGGCGCCCACGGCCCGCATCAGCGCGATCTCGCGGCCGCGCTGGGCGATCAGCATGGTGAAGGTGTTGGCGATGATGAACACGCCGACGAACAGCGCGATGCCGGCGAAGACCAGCAGCGTCTTGGTGAGGGACTTGGTGTCTTCGGTGATCTGCCGGGACTGCTCGGCGGCGAGCTCGGCACCGCGGGTGGCCGTGGCGCCCTCCTCGGGCAGCAGCGCCCGCACCTCGTCGGTCAGCGCGCGGTCGTTGGCGCCGGGCTTGGCCGCCACCGCGAACTCGTCGAAGTGGCCGGGCTTGAGGTACAGCTTCTGCGCGGTCCTGGTGTCGAACAGCGTCAGCGTGCCGCCCGCGGTGACCCGCGGGTCGTCGGTGCCGACGATGCCGACGAGCTTCTTGGTCAGCGCGGGCCCGTCGATGGCGAAGCGGACGGTGTCGCCGATCTCGTAACCGGCCTTGTCGGCGGTCTTGGCGTCCAGGGCCAGCTCGCCCTCGGCCGCCGGGCCGCGGCCTTCCTTCAGCGGGTAGTGACTGTCCTTGCCGTCCTTGCCGGGCTGGTAGTTCGTGGCGAGGTTCTGCCAGGTGTTGTCGGCGTTGACCGGGTCGCCGTCCTTGCCGGCCAGGGTGGCCTCGCCGTTGACGGTGGGGCGCACCGAGTCGACGCCGGGCAGCGCGCGGATCTTCCCCGCCAGCGCGGTGTCGAGGGCGGTGCCGCGCTTGTCGCCGGCGTCGTCCGCCTGGACGGAGACGGCCACGTCCTTGAGGCTCTTGGCGGAGGCGTTGCGGAAGGAGTTCGCGACGGTGTCGCCGAAGACGAGGGTGCCGGAGACGAAGGCGACGCCGAGCAGGACCGCGAGGGCGGTCATGACCAATCGGGCTTTGTGCGCAACGACGTTGCGCAGGGCTGTACGCAGCATGGTGGTGTCAGTCCTGGAGTTACGCGGGGATGGGGTACGGAGGGAGCACCGGGAGGCGGGGGCCCGGAAGGGGCGCGTCAGCTCGTCCGGCCCTTGGCGTCGAAGAGCCGCATGCGGTCGAGTACGTCCTCGGAGCTGGGGGCGGGCAGCTCGTCGATGAGGCGCCCGTCGGCGAGGAAGACCACCCGGTCCGCGTAGGAGGCGGCCACCGGATCGTGGGTGACCATCACGACGGTCTGCCCCAGCTCGCGCACGGACTCCCGCAGAAAGCCCAGGATCTCGGCGCCGGAGCGGGAGTCGAGGTTGCCGGTCGGCTCGTCCGCGAAGATGATCTCCGGTCGGCCGGCCAGCGCGCGGGCCACGGCGACCCGCTGCTGCTGGCCTCCGGAGAGCTGCGAGGGGCGGTGCTGGAGCCGCCCGCCGAGACCGACGGTGTTGACGACCAGGTCGAGCCACTTCTGATCGGGCTTGCGGCCGGCGATGTCCATGGGCAGCGTGATGTTCTCGATGGCGGTCAGCGTGGGCAGCAGGTTGAACGCCTGGAAGACGAAGCCGATCTTGTCCCGGCGGAGCTTGGTGAGGTGCCGGTCGTTCAGGCTGGACAGCTCGGTCTCACCGATCCGGGCGGATCCCGCGGAGATGGAGTCGAGGCCCGCCATGCAGTGCATCAGCGTCGACTTGCCCGAGCCGGACGGTCCCATGATCGCGGTGAACCGGCCGCGCCCGAACTCCACGGAGACCGAGTCGAGGGCGACCACGCGGGTCTCGCCCTCGCCGTAGACCTTGCTCAGCTCGGTCGCGCGGGCGGCGGCGACGGCGGGGACCTGGCGGGACGCGGGGGTGGCTGCTTGCTGCATGGGGACTCCTGGAAGGGGCGGTTCGACTCCCTTCCATCGTGGTCGCGGCCCACCCCCGGATCCGTCGCTCTCAGGGCGTGAATCCGCCGCCTGCCCATGGGCAGACCCGACCTACGGAGGTGCTACTTCCGGATTACCGGGACTCTGCCATGAGGTAGACCCTCCCCCTTAGGGGACTCTCTCCCCCGGCCGCCCACCCGCCGCTTCGCGGCTCAGCCCATCAGCCCCGCCTGGTGCGCCAGCAGGGCCGCCTGCACCCGGCTGCTCGACCCCGTCTTCTCCAGGATCGACCGGACGTGCGTCTTGACCGTCCCGACGCCGATGCCGAGCCGCTCGCCGATCTCCAGGTTCGACAGCCCCTCCCCCAGCATGGCCAGCACCTCGCGCTCCCGGCCCGTCAGCCCGGCCAGCCGCCGGTCCGGCGTGACGGGCTCGGCACCGGCCGCGCCGCCCCGCAGCATCCGCCGGATGACGGCTCCGGTGACCCCGGGCGAGAGGACCGCGTCCCCCGCGGCCGCGGCCCGTACCGCGCTGATCAGCTCCTGCGGACCCTCGTCCTTGAGCAGGAAGCCGATGGCGCCGGACTTCAGGGCCCGGACGACGTTCTCCTCGTCGCCGAAGGTGGTGAGCATGACGACCTGCGGGGCGGGGTCCGCGGCGAGCAGCCGCTCGATGGCCGCGAGCCCGTCGAGCACGGGCATACGGATGTCGAGGAGCACCACGTCCGGCCGGTGCTCGGCGGCGAGCCGGACGGCCTCGGCGCCGTTGACCGCCTCGGCCACCACCTCGATGCCGTCGGCGTGCCGGAGGATCAGCCGGACGCCGTGCCGGATCATCTCCTCGTCGTCGGCGAGCAGCACCCGGATCGCGGAACCCGCCCCGGGAACCCCTGCGGCGTGGGCCTGGTCAGTCATGCGTCCTGCCTCCACGGGGCGATTCGGTCACCATGGGGACCTTGAAACGGTCGATCGCGATCAAGCTGTCGGCGCGGAAACAGTAGCGGACGATCTCCAGCCGCCCGCCCTTGGCCTCGCCCCCCGCGTACGGGTAGATGCAGGTCGTGGCGGACCGGGGCCGCGGCGGCTCGCGCCCGGCGGCGGCCGCGCGCACCACGTCGTCGTCGTAGGCGACGGCGCCCTCCACCTGCTCCTTGGTCATCCCCAGCCGGGGCTTGGGCGGGGGCTGGTAGTCGGGCTCCCGCGCCTGGTCCAGCAGGACGAGCCCGAACAGCATCATCACGCCCACGCCCGCCATGCCGAGCAGCCCGGTGACGGCGCCGGCCAGGCGCCGCTGGACGGTGGAGAGCTCCCGGCCGGGCTCGACGGCCGCGACGCGGCCCGCCCCGTCCTCGTACGGCGCCGCGCCCGTCGCCTCGGGGCCGGTCCCGGGGTCCGCGGGGATGTCCGCCGCCACGGCGAACCCGCCGCCCGGTGTCGGGCCCGCCTCGAAGCCGCCGCCGAGCAGCGCCACCCGCTCGCGCAGGCCGGTCAGCCCGCGCCCGGAGCCGAGCCCCGTCGCGGCGGCGGGCGGTGCGGGCGGCACACCGTTGCGCACCCGGATCTCCACCCGGTCGCCGGTGTGGGTGACGGCGACGGTCACATGGGCCCCGGCCGCGTACCGGTGCACGTTGGTGAGCGACTCGCGCACCACCCGGTGCACCGCCCGCCGCACGCGGGCCGGCCGCGCGTCGAGATCGGCGCCCTGCCAGGAGAACTCGACGGGGATGCCGCCGGCGCGTGACTCCTCGACCAGCGCCCCGATGTCCGAGCGGGTGCCCGTCGCGTCGGTCAGCGCGTCGGTGCCGGTGTCCCGTCCCAGCGGGCCGAGGACCCCCAGCGCCTCGCGCAGCTCCTGCATCGCGTCGCGGGTGGCGCGGCGCACCAGCGCGGCCTCGTCGCGCAGTTCGGGCGACTCCTTCAGCAGCGCCATCTCCAGGCCGCCCGCGTGCAGCGAGATCAGGCTCAGCCGGTGGCCGACGAGGTCGTGCATCTCCGCGGCGATCCGCGACCGCTCGTGCATGCGCGACTCGCTGTCCGCGAGCCGGCGCGCCTCTTCGGCGGCGGCCGTACGCTCCCGCAGCGCCTGCAGCAGGCGGTCCTGCTGCCCCGCGGCCGTGCCGACGAGGCCGGGCACGATGACGGTGGTCGCGGCGAGCACCGCGCCGAGCGCGAGTCCGTACGACCTGCTGCCGAACCCCACCTCGGGCGCGAACCCGGTGCACGCCGACATCGCCAGCGCGACCCCGGCGAGCAGCAGCGCGGCGCGCCGGCGGGGCGCCTCGGTCTGCCGGGTCGCGCCGTACACGGCCACCGCGGTCAGCATCGCCACGGCGGGCATGAGTCCCATCAGCGCGGCCAGTCCGAGCGCGCTCGCCACCGGGAACCGGCGCCGCACCAGCACCAGCCCGACACCGGCGAGCGCCAGGACCATCGTGGGCCCGCCGTCGAGCGTGCTGCCGACCCCCGACACGGCCTGGTACGTGAGGGCCATGAGCAGTCCGGCGAGGATCCCCTCCCCCACGGCCCGCCACAGCCGCGGCCCCCGCTCGCCCGGACCGGCGAAGGGGCTCCGGGGTGGACGGTGCTTCGAATCTGGCGGAGGGCTGGGCGGCATATCGCCGATTATCGGTCACGCCCACGTGGCATCCCCTGCGCCTGGCGGCCGATCCCCCCTCTACCGAAAGGCAGACGTGACGGCACTGCGGCTGAACGAGTTGCTGAACGGCGCAGGACGTGACCTGGCCCACGGGTTTTCGTTGTTCCGGTCATGATCAAGAAGACCGCAACCGCGGCCTGGCTGGCCGCGGCCGCCCTCGTGGCGCCCCAGACGTCCGCGTCGGCAACCGAAGACGCGCCGGTCCGCGTGGCCCAGGGGCACGGCCTGGAGGCCTGCCCGGAAGAGTCCCTGTGCCTGTACGAGGACGCCGACTACAACGGCGAGCAGGACGCCCAGATCTGGATCATCACAGGCCAGGTGGACTCCCTGGCCCCGTACGGGGCGAACGACCTCGCCAGCTCCGCGTACATGAACACCTCCGACGAAACCGAGGCCTATCTGCGGGAGCACGCACAGGTCGACCACAACCCCTACATCCACATGCACGGCCAGGAGAAGCACTCCCAGCTGAACAACGTCTACATCCACGCCGAGCACGACGACTGGACCGGGGACTTCAACGACCGGGTCTCGTCCGTCGACTGGTTCGACTCCTCCACCGAGGGCGAGGGCTTCGGGCCGGACCTCCAGCCCTCGTTCAAGAGCCTGCTCAGCCCCGGTGACCTCGGCCCCCAGTGACCTTCTGCACCGCGCACTGAGCGGCCTGCCTCTTGCCGCCCGCCGGGAGCATGGCATGATCACGCAATCGACCGCTCTTGGGCAAACCGCCCACGAGCGGCCGTCTTTCGTGCCGATGACGTGTGACGCGGCCCCGAGACGCCCTTCCGGGGCGCCTTGCGGCCGTCCCCACCTCACGCCCCCGAGGATCCAACGTGCGCAAGATATCCAGAACCGCTTTACTGCCTGCGCTCAGTGCCATGGCACTGCTCGCTGTCGGGTGCTCGGCGACCGGGCCGTCCGAGTCGTCCGGTCCCGGCAAGCCCGCCGCGGCGCGGCCCTCGTCCGCCGATGACGCGGCCCCCGGCACCTCTGCCGACGGGCAGCTCGCCGTCGGCAAGGGCCCCGCGGCGTCGGCCACCCCGACCGCCGTCGCCCGCCCCACCGGTGGCGACCGCCCGGTCCAGAAGTCCTCGCTGAAGATCACCTCGTTCGACCGGAACAGCGGACGGGCCGTCATCTCCACGCCCGCGCCCCGGGCGAAGGGCTCCCCCAAGGCCGAGCCCAGCCAGACGCCCGCGTCCGGCACCGGAGCGGACGGCCACGACAGCCTCGCCGTGGGCGACGTCGTCGCCAGCGGGCCCGTGCCCGGTGCCCCCGACGGTGTACTCGCCAAGGTCACCGAGGTGCTCGGCACCACCAAGCGGGCGACCGAGGTCAAGACCGCCCCGGCCACCCTCAACTCGCTGCTGGGCGGCGCCAAGGCCGACGGCCAAGTGCCCGTCGACCCGGCCTCGGTGGCGGTCGAACCACTGGTCAAGGGCGTCAAGGTGTCCTGGTCGAAGGCCGGCGGCGTGCACTCCGGGCCGCAGGGCACGAAGGTTCCGCTGGGCAACCTCCGCCTCGACGTCGGTGCCGAGATCGCCACCGCCGAGGACGCCCCGGCGTCCGCCGCCGCGTCGGTCTCGGGCTTCGTCCAGCTGGCACCGGAGGTGGAGTTCTCGTACGACGGCGGGGGCGCCGGCCACTCCGGCTCGCCCGGCGGCGCCTACCTGGGCCTGTCCGGCGACTGGTCCTCGCAGTGGCGGCTCAAGGGCCAGGCGGCCGCCCGCACCCCGGACGGCAAGCCGCTGCGGATGCCGTTCGCCAAACTGCACGCCGACCCGGTCATCCAGGTCGGCCCGGTCCCGGTCGTGGTCAACCTCGACCTCACCGCCTACATCGAGGTGGACGCCGACGGCCGCGTCAGCGTCGACGTCAAGGAGGACGTCAAGGGCGACTTCCGGGTCGGCGGCAGCTACAGCCGGGCCAAGGGCTGGCACGCCGTCAACGAGTCCGACATCAAGGCGTCCCCGATCAAGGCCACGGTGGCCGCGAAGGGCGAGGTCAAGGCCACCCTCGGCGCCGAGGCCACCGTCGGCCTCTACGGCGTGACCGGCGTGACCGCCGAACTCGCGCCGTACCTGCGCGGCGACGCCGAGGCCAGCGCGACGGGATCCAGCGACGGGAACGGCTCGGCCGTGGGCCACTGGCTGGTCGCCGGCGGGGTCGACTTGTCCGGAGCGCTCCTGTTCCACCTGAAGATCTTCGGTACTCCGGTCTTCGAGAAGCGCATCCCGCTGGGCTCCCTGCACCGGGAGTGGAAGCTCGCGGAGGGCAACGGCTCTGTCCGTACCACTCCGGCCAAGCACGGCCGGTAGGCGCCGTTTCGGCAGGCAGCAGACAGGGGAAGGCCCGGGACCGCGAACGCGCGGTCCCGGGCCTTCCTGCGTCAGCCCATGTGGGCGGGGGCCGCGCCCTCGGTGTGCCGCTGCCTGCCGGCGTTGACGGCCAGCACGGTGACGGCCAGGCCGGCCAGGAACATGGCGCCCGCGGCGGCGAACGCCACCGTGTAGCCGTGGGTCAGCGCCTCACCCGCCCGCGCCACCAGGCCGAAGTCCTCCGTGGCCAGGCCCCGATAGAGGGCGGAGGCCGCCTTCGGGAGCTTGGCGTCCGACGCCGAGGTGGAGATCGTCGACAGCACCGCGAGGCCCAGTGCGCCGCCGATCTGCTGCGCGGTGTTCAGCAGCGCCGAGGCGATCCCCGTGTCCTCGTGCGCGACCCCGCTGACCGCGCCCAGCGTCATCGGCACGAAGCTCATGCCCAGGCCCAGGGCCGTGACGAACATGGCGGGCATCAGGTGCGCGGTGTACGAGGAGTCCGGCTCCAACGTGGCGAACCAGAACATGCCCGCGGCCGCGACCAGCAGGCCCGGCCCGGCGATGGCCCGGGGTGCGACGTGGGTGACCAGCTTGGAGCTGATGCCCGCCGCCGCGGCCATGCCGAAGCTGAACGGCAGGTAGGCGAAGCCGGTCCGCACCGGGCTGTAGCCGAGGATCAGCTGCATATAGAGCGTCAGGAAGTAGAAGGTGGCGAACATGCCGGAGCCGATGAGCAGCATGGTGGCGTAGCTGCCCCACCGGTTGCGGTCCTTGAACAGCCGCAGCGGCATCATCGGGTGCCCGGTGCGGGCCTGGACGACCAGGAAGGCGGCCAGCAGGACCGCGGCGGTGGCGAAGGAGGCCAGCGTCAGGCCGCCGGTCCAGCCGTGCTCGCCGCCGCGGGTGATGCCGTAGACCAGGGCGATCAGACCGCCGGTGCCGGTGATCGCGCCGGGGATGTCGAGGCGGCCGGGGTGGCGTTCGGCCTCCACGAGGGTCCTGGTCCCGGCCAGCACGGCCAGGCCGATCGGGATGTTGACGAACAAGACCCAGCGCCAGTCCAGGTAGTCGGTCAGGACGCCGCCCAGGAGCAGGCCGATGGTGGAGCCGAGACCCGCCATCGCGGCGTACACACCCATCGCCGTGTTGCGCGGTTTGCCCGCCGGGAACGTCGTGGCGATCAACGCCAGCGCACTGGGCGCGGCGAGCGCCGCGCCGACTCCCTGGAGCACGCGTGCGCCGATCAGCAGCGCCTCGTTCGGGGCCAGCCCGCCGAGCAGCGACGCCAGCGTGAACACCGCGATGCCGGCCTGGAACATCCGCCGGCGCCCGAACAGGTCGCCGGCCCGTCCGCCGAGCAGCAGCAGCCCGCCGAAGGCCAGCGCGTACGAGTTGACGATCCACGCCAGGCCCGAGTCGGACACGCCCAGGTCGGTCTGGATGCTGGGCAGGGCGATGTTCGTGATCGTGGCGTCCAGGACCACCATCAACTGGGCCGCGGCGATCACGACCAGGGCCAGGCCGAGATGACGCCCCCGGGGTGAATCCCCGGGGGCCGCCGGGCGCGCGGAAGCGACGGCGATTGTGCTGTCAGAAGACATGGAGGAACTCCGAAGAATGGCCGGGACGAATTCAACCGGCGAACGGCTTTCGCGAATTGAACGTAGCAGCCCAGGGACCCCGGGAAGCCGCCAAAAAGCGGGGGTTTTCCGGGGTGATGATCCTCACCCTTGACAGACCCATTCGGCTTGTGTGCACACGAGAAGAAGGACATCTCCCTGTGCCCACACTTTTTCCAGAAATGCAAGCGAAGAGCGCCCGGAAAGCCCTCTGCTAAGAGCTCGTAACACGAGCGGCCATCTGCCGGCAGGCGAGGACATGTTGTTGTCTCTCGCAGGTGTTGCACTCGGCGCGGGCAGGTCGCTGTTTGGCCAGTACCTCGTGTCGCGAGCGAGCGCCCGACAGCTTGAGTACAGGAATCAGCCGCGCACCGCGCGGAGCTCAAGGACGCGGTCCTGAGCGGGGCGCTACCTATCGTTATGCGTTCCGCCTTGCTGAGGCGGACCGAGGCGTGATGGCTGACGCGTCCGCGCTGCACAGGCCCCGAGATCGGCGACGACCGCAACCGGTTCGCGGGCGCCCGCGGTCTGAAGGCATACGCCGGCTCCTCGCGTGTCACCAGAGCTTCGGGCAAGAAGGCTGCGATCACCCGCCGTTGGGTGAAGAACGACCGCCTCAACCACGCCGGCTATCTATGGGCCTTCTCCGCGATCACCGCCTCACCTGGCGCCAAGACCCACTACCGACGCCGCCGCGAAGAGCACGGTGACTGGCACGCCGCCGCCCAGCGCAATCTCTTCAACCGCATGATCGGACAGCTCTACCACTGCCTGCAGCACGGCCGGCGCTTCGATGAGGCATCGCCTTCTCGTCCTCGTCTGCCAGGGTGGTGGCTGCATAGTTCGCCTCGTTGGCTACGCCGGAGGCCGCACCCACGGAGCGAAGCGCTGACCAGGGACTGCGTCATCCCGCCAGTACCTCAGAACGGTCTCATGCACTACCTCGAACCGCTCCGCGGCGATGAGGCATGGGACGGGCTCCTGACCGCCCGCGTCCGCTTCGAAGGCGACGAAAACCGGCGGTTCCTCACCCAGCTGACGAGCGACTCGCATCCGCTCCTCGCTCGTCGGCACGCGGAAGACCGGGTCGTGAAACATCGCCGGGCAGCTGACGAAGACCGGATCGCCGAAGACCAACTCCAGGCCGTGGCAGTAGGTGAGGTCATGTCCGGCCGCCAGACGGAACTGACCGGCGTTCCAGGTGATGACGTCCCAGTCCCACCAGGACCCCTCGGGGAGCTGGATGCCAACGTGCTGGCGTTCCCTGTCCACCCTCAGCCCCTCGCCGTTCGAACAGATCGACAGGCTACACAGGGACTCAGCACTCCGAACTTGACTTCTTACACGCCTGAGGTGTCTGGACAGCCCCGTTCACCGGGCTGAGCCCGCGCTGCTTCCGCAAGCTGATCACTGCGTTACGCCGCGAAGGCGCGGATCCGGTTCGCAAGGCCGTCCATGGAGCCTGCCGCTGGGAGGGCCGTGTGCTGCTGGTGACCGCCTACTGGCGAACGAACTTGACGCTGCGACAGCTGGCCCTTTTGTTCGGCGGCCGACCGGTGCCAGGCAACCGCAATGACTGCAAGGCGTGGGCGCTGTCCGGCGCCAAGGATGCCGTCGGCCGGGCCACGGCCATCGCAGACGGCGGCTACCGGGGCACCGGCCTCACGATCACCGGGTGACCAGGAAACGAGCAGCCTGGCATGCACGTCAGAGGTCATTTACGGAACAGCGTTCAGGCACCCGGTCCACTACTCTGTGATACCGTGTAGCAGTACTTGGTACTACGTAGTACCAGGAGGACCGAAGAGGACCCGCGATGGACGATCTGACGGAGATGCTGAAGGGCACGCTTGAGGGCTGCGTGCTTCAAATCATCGGCAGCGAGGAGACCTACGGGTACGCCATCACGCGTCGGCTGAACGAACTTGGCTTCACCGACGTCGTCGAGGGGACGATCTACACCATCTTGCTGCGACTGGAGCGGAACGGGCTCGTCCAGGTGACGAAACGACCATCCGGACTGGGGCCACCGCGCAAGTTCTTCGCGCTCAACGACGCAGGGCGCGAAGAACTCGCGACGTTCTGGGCGAAATGGGAGTACCTCTCATCACGAATCGACAGGCTCAAGGAGGGCGGGCGATGAACTTCTGGGAGACCATTACGGGCAGCGACCTCACGAGGGAGTGGAAGGCGTTCGAAACCCGGGCCGAGGCTTTGCCGGCCGACTACCGGGCGGCGTGGGAGCAGATCAAGTACTACGTCTCCCCCAGCTCGGGCTTCACGGGCCGCAACCTGATGCCGATTTTTGACGGCGTCCTGGGGCTGCTCGAGGAATCAGCGGCGGACGGGCAGAGCGTTCACGAGGTGCTCGGCGACGACATCGCCGGCTTCTGCGCGGCGCTGACCGGCGGAGAAGGGGCTCGGAGCCATCGCGACCGGTGGCGCGAGCAGTTGAACAGGAACGTCGCAAAGAAACTGGGCCGGCTGGGAGGCTGATGTGGGCATCCAAGACATCATCCAGGGCAAGAAGCAGTGGCGGGCGCATCTGGCGCGGGTGCAGGCGCTGCCGCCGGACTACCAGATCGTCTACAAGGAGATGCAGAGGTACTTCTTCAAGGTCGGGCCGGTCGACTTGCCTGACGGGCCTCTGCTCTCGGGGATCGTCGATTTCTTCGAGGAGGGCGTGGCGGCCGGCAGGGGAGTCCTGGAACTCATCGGCAACGACGTCGCCGCCTTCTGCGACGACCTGATCAAGGACTCGCGCACCAACGCGGACATCTATCAGGAGTCCATCAGCGGGGAGCCCCGTCCGTCGCAGATCAGGTGATGTTCACTGCCCGTCTTGCGCCGGTCGACCGGCGACGGACCAGTGATGCCGCCCGCCGCGCAGCCCTTGACGACGAGGCGCGGGTGGCGGTCGAGCAGCGGAGCCAGTCGAGGTAGGCACGGTTGTGGGCTGGCAGCCCGTGGCCGGGGCCGTGCGGGGCGGCGGTGCGCCAGCGGGACCGGACGTTCGTACGGCGGGGCCGGAGGCGGCGGCCCGGCGGCGGCCGTTACGCGGTGCGCTCCAGTTCCGCGGGGTCGATGCGGTGGGCGAGCTCCCGGCCGGTCAGCAGCCGCTCCAGTTCCTCGGTCACGGTGCGGCCGAGCCGCGCCAGCTCGTTGCCCTGAGAACCCGCGACGTGCGGGGTGACGAAGGCGTTCGGCAGGTCGAAGAGCGGTGAGTCGACAGGCAGCGGCTCGGGGTCGGTGACGTCCAGGATGGCGCTGATCCGTCCGCCCCGCAGTTCCTCGACGAGCGCCGCGTGGTCGACGAGCGATCCGCGCGCGGTGTTGAGGAGCACCGATCCGTCGGGCATCAGCGCGAGTTCGCGGCGGCCGATGAGGTGGTGGGTCTCCGGGGTCTGCGGGGCGTGCACGGTGACGATGTCGCTGGTGCGCAGGAGGTCGTCAAGGGGCAGCAGGGGCACGCCGAGCGCCGCGGCGGCGGCCTCGTCGACGTGCGGGTCGGCGAGGCCGACCCGCAGGTCGAAGGGGCGCAGCAGTTCGATGAGGCGGCGGCCGATGCGGGAGGCGCCGATGACGCCGACCCGGCGGCCGAAGTTGCCGACGCCGGGGACGATCTCGCCGAACGGGAAGGCCCGCTGCGCGCGGTAGCGGTCGCGCTGCGCGAAGAGGTCCTTGCCCGCGAGCAGCACCATGGCAAGCGTGTACTCGGCTACGGGCAGCGCGTTGGCCGAGGCCGCCGACGACACCGCGATGCCGCGCTCCCAGACGGCGGGGGTGGTGAAGCCCTTGACCGAGCCCGCCGCGTGCAGCACGGCCCGCAGCTCGGGTGCCGCGTCCAGCACGGTCTCCTCCAGCCGGGGGCAGCCCCAACCGGTGATCAGGACCTCGGCGCGGGCCAGCGCCTCGCGGACCCTGGGGCGGGCGAAGTCGTCGGCGACCAGCTCCGGGTCGATCTCGACAGACCGCCGGACCCGGTCCAGGACCTCGGGAGGGAAGAGCCGCGGCACGTTCTCGGGCGTCATGGCGAACAGCGCGCGCGGACGCCCGGGCAGGTCAGGCACGTCGGACAAGGCAGCGGCCCTCCGGCTCGGCGACTGGGCATAGCAACCGGTCTCTACCGTAGATATCACCGGCGGAGACTTTCCATGCGCGGAGCGCGGCCCCGCAGGGGCGGTCTTCGCGCCGGTGGGGCCGCACTGTCCGGTCGGCGTCTGCGCGCCGGTCGGACCCGCGGGGTCGGCGAGCGCCACCGCGCGCCCGGTGACCGGCCCTCGGGGCGCTCGTTGAGCGCGGTGTGGATGATCGCACGGACACCATCCGGCGCCCCCCGGCGCACCAACCCTCCATGATCCGGCTGGCGACCGCCTCGCTCGCGGGCACCGCCATCGAGTTCTACGACTTCTTCGTCTACGGCACCGCCGCGGCACTGGTCCTCGGCCCGCTGTTCTTCCCGAGCTTCTCCCCGCTCGCCGGCACCCTCGCCGCCTTCGGCACCTTCGGCATCGGCTTCCTGGCACGACCGCTCGGCTCGATGCTGTTCGGGCACATCGGCGACCGCCACGGGCGGCGGCCGGTCCTCATCGCCTCGCTGCTGCTGACGGGCGTGGCGACCGTCGCCGTCGGCTGTGTGCCCACATACGCATCGATCGGGATCGCCGCCCCCGTGCTGCTGCTCGTGCTGCGCTTCCTCCAAGGGCTCGGCGTGGGCGGCGAGTGGGGCGGCGCGGTGCTGATCACCGCTGAGCACGCGCCCGAGCGGCGCCGCGTGCTGTGGACCAGCTTTCCGCAGTTCGGTCCGGCGGTCGGTTTCCTGCTCGCCAACGGTGTGGTCCTGGCCCTGTCCGCGTCGCTCAGCGATGCCCAGTTCCGCTCCTGGGGCTGGCGGGTGCCGTTCTGGGCGGCGGGGGTGCTGGCGCTGGGCGGGGTGCTGCTGCGTCACGCCCTGGCCGAGAGCCCGCGGTTCGAGGAGCTGGCCGCCGAGGGCGGCCGCGCCCGGCTGCCCCTGGCCGAGGTGGCACGCGACCACTGGCGGACCGTGCTGCTGACGGCGGGCGCGCTCACGGCCGGCTACGCGGTCTTCTACACGGTGAGCACCTGGTCCCTGGCGTACGCGACCGAGGAACTCGGCGTCAGCAGGACGGTGGTGCTGGCCTGCATCATGGCGGCCGTGGCGGTCAAGGCCGCCTTCACACCCATCGCGGCGCTGTTCGGCGACCGGTTCGGGCGGAAGCCCATGTGCCTGCTGGGCTGTGCGGCTTCCGCGCTGTGGGCCTATCCGCTGATCGCGCTGCTGCACACGGGCGAGCCGCTGCTGATGTTCCTCGGCTTCCTGGGCGCGGGCCTGGCGTTCACCTCCACGTTCGCCGTCGTCGCGGCGTATCTCCCGGAACTCTTCGAGCCACGGGTGCGCTGCACCGGGGCCGCGGTCGGCTACAACCTGAGCGGTGTCTTCGGCGGCGCCCTGACGCCCCTGGTGGCGACGGTCGTGACGAGCGGCGGCGGGCCGCCCTGGGGCGTCGCGGCGTATCTCGCCGGTGTCGCGCTCCTGAGCCTGGGCTGCTTCGCGCTGCTGCCGGAGACCCGCCCCGCCCCGGCTGCCGCGCCTTCGGCGGACTCCGTGGCGGACTGCCCCGCCGCCTGACCCGCCGTGCCCGGAAAGGTCGGGTCACCCGGCGTGTACTGCGTTCTCAGTAGGGCGACGCGTGGCGCGTTGACCCGGCCTCCCGGAAGGAACGAGACTCGGTCGTCCGTGGCCTCCGCCACGTGCACCGGGTGACCACCTCGGACCGGAGGGGACGCTGTGACAGGGCAGGTTGTTCCGCACGACGTGCAGGGAAGCGGTTCCGAACGGGTCCTGCTCCTCCACAACTGGTTCGGCGACCGGTCCAGCTTCGACCCGATGCGCCGGTATCTGAACGGGGACGCGTTCACGTACGCCTTCCTCGACTGCCGCGGGTACGGCGAGGCGATCGACGCCGAGGGCGCCTTCACCATGGAGGAGGTCGCCGAGGACGCCCTCGCCGTGGCCGACCGTCTCGGCTGGGAGTCCTTCTCGGTCCTCGGTCACTCCATGGGCGGCAAGGCGGCCCAGTTGATGCTGCTGGACGCCCCGTCACGCGTCCGCTCGATCGTCGGCGTCTCGCCGGTGCCCGCGTCCGGCTTCCCGCTCGAGGGGGAGACCTGGGAGCTGTTCGCCGGAGCCGCGGAGAGTCCCGGCAACCGCAGAGCGATCATCGACAACACCACCGGTGGGCGGTACGACGACGCCTGGCTGGACGCCATGGTGAGCCGCTCTGTGGAGCGTTCGTCACCGGCGGCGTTCCGCGCGTATCTGGACTCGTGGTCGCGTACCGACTTCCACGAGCGTGTGCGGGGCAACCCGGTCCCGGTACTCCTCGTCGCCGGTGCCCACGACCCGGCGCTGGGGCCGGAGGCCATGCACGCGACCTGGCTGCGGTGGTACCCGAACGCCGAGCTCGCGGTGCTCGATGAGGCGGGCCACTACGCGCCGGAGGAGACCCCCGAGGCCCTCGCGGCGGCTGTCGAGCGGTTCCTCGGCCGCTGAGCGCCGGGCGCCGCGGCGCCGCCGAGCCACCGGTTCGGCCATTCCGGCGCGGCATGACGCGGAACCATGACGGCCGACACCACACCCCGCCCCCCTAGCCGCCGGGCAGCACGGCACGGAGTTCACGCCACGCACCGCGCGGGAACGCGTCCGGATCCTCGCCGAGGACCTGCAGCGCGACGTGGTCGGCGCCTGCCTCGAGGTGTTCGGTGACCCGGGCCGCGATCGTCTCGGGTTCGCCCCACACCACCAGCTCGTCGACGAGCCGGTCGCTGCCGCCCCCCGCCACGTCGTCCTCCGTGAAACCGGCGGCGAGCCAGGTGTCGACGTAGTTGGGCAGCGACAGATACGGGCTGATCGCAGCCCGGGCGGTCGCACGGGCCGCCTGGGCATCGGCCCGGCCGGCGTGGAGGACGACCGTCTGGATCGGCGCCAGCAGCGGCCCCTCACCCAGCAGTTCACGCGCCCGGGCCGTGTGGGAGGAGCCGACCAGATAGGGCTGGACCCCGGCGGCTCGTGCGGCGGCGAGCCGCGTCATACGGGGCCGGTGCGCGCCCACGAACCGCGCGGCCGGCGGCAGTGGCCGGGGGGCCGCGTCCAGCTCGTCCAAGTAGGAGCACATCGTCGAGTAGGGGCGGTCGTAACGCTCCGAGAACGGGGCGTGGGCGACGGCCAGGCCCAGCAGCGCGCGGGCGCGGTCCCGCTCCGGAAGACCGCCGTACGCGGCGGCCAGCCGATCCGCCGTCAGCCACCAGATGTTCACGCACGAGGGGGCGACCACGACCCGGCCGGTCGCCGCGAGGAGTTCGGCGGTCGTGACGAGGTCACCGCCCGGGTTCCCGCCGGGACGGCCGCCGAGCCACAGCGTGCCGTAGCCCAGCTCCTCCAGCTCGGCGGCCGCGTCCCGCGCCTCGCCGCGATCCCCGTGCGTGAACGCGACACTCCAGATACCGACGGCTCCCAGACGCATGGGCGCTCCTCCCGCGATGCGATCGGCCGGCGAGTCGACTCTCGCTCATGTTGACGTCATGCCGTCCGGGCGGACCGGGGCTTGGCGAGTTCCCGTTCAAGTTCTGCCAGATCCTGGGGGGTGTTGACGGCCCGCCACGGAGCGTCGACCGGGTATCCCATGAGCTGGCGGGTCCTGATCAGGTGGGCGAGAGTGCTCTGGACGTGGTCGCCTTCGTCGGGAAGCAGGTCGACCGCCTCGGGGGCGAGGAGGTATATCCCGGCGTTCACCCGGGGACGCGGGGACCCCGCCGATGCCAGCGACGTCACCCGGCCCCGCTCATCGCACTCCACGCCGGCGCGCGGCGCCCCCGCGCGGGCCAGGGCCACGGTCGCCAGCGCGGCGTGCCGTTCGTGGTGCGCACACATGTCGGAGAGGGAGAAGCTGGTCCAGATGTCCCCGTAGGCGGCGAGCCAGGGTTCGTCGGGGTACGGCAGCACCCTGGCGGCCCGCTTGAGTCCCCCGCCGCGCCCTAACGGCCGCTCCTCGACCACCACTTCGGCGCGCAGCGGCAACTCCCGCGACCCGAGGTAGTCGCTGATCACCGTCGCCAGGTACCCCGCCGAGACGATGACCCGCTCCACCCCGGACTCGGCGAACCAGTCGATCTGATGCCGCAGGATCGGCGTGCCCCGCACCTCGACCATCGCCTTCGGCCGATCACACGTCAACGGTCGAAGTCGCCGCCCGTAGCCGCCCGCCAGCACCACCCCCTGGCGAACGGCCGACCGCCCCGGCTCCCCTGAGTCACGACGCATCCGCTCAGCGTATCCGACGTCCGCGGCGCCGGAGCAGGAGCAGTCCTCCGGCCAGGGCGGTGACGCCGGTGGCGGCCAGGTCACCGTCGCCCTTCCCGCCCTGGGGGCGAGGCGAGGAGGACGGTCCGGCGGACGCGCCGGAGGCGGTGGTGGGGCAGGGGCCGGGGCCGATGGCGGTGCCGTCGCCTCACATCCCGGGGTGCGCGAAGGCCCCGCCGGCCGCCGATGCCGGGGCCGCCGCGCCGACCGTGACGGCACCGGCGGCGCCCGCGGCCGCACCGGCGATCTTCAGGTCGGCCGCGGCCGCCGGTCGCCTCGTGCGGCGGGGCGCCCGAGGAGGATGCCGGTCAGGACCAGGAGGAGGCCGCAGACCTGCTGGGCCGTGAGCGCCTCCCCCGCGATCGCGGTGCCCAGGAGCACGCCGGTCACCGGGTTGAGCAGCCCGACCAGGCCGACGGTCGCCGCGGGCAGGTGGCGCAAGCCCGCGAACCAGGCGACGAAGGCCAGCGCCGTGGCCACGACCGTGATGTAGCCGAATCCGGCGAGGGACGGACCGTCGAGAGCCGGCGGAGATCCCTCCACGACGGCGGCGAGGGGCAGCAGCAGAAGGCCGCCTGCCATGAGCTGCCAGGAGGTGGCGGCGAGTACGTCGACTTCGGAGCCCCAGCGCTTGGCGAGGATGTAGCCGAGGGACGACATCGCCATGGCGGCGACGGAGGCGAGCACGCCGAGGGCGTCGATCGACACGGTCGAGGTGAGCAGCATGAGGCAGACTCCGCCGGCACCGACGCCGGCACCGGCGAGGTGTGCCGGGCGCGGCCGTTCGGCGATCAGTGCCCACGCGATGAGGGTCATGGCCAGTGGCGAGGTCGCCATGACGGTCGAGGCCACACTCGTCGGGAGCCGCTGCGCGGCGACGTAGACCAGCGCGAAGAACCCGCCCATGTTGAGGAAGCCGAGGACCGGCGACTTCCACCACCAGGATCCGCTCGGCAGCCTCCGGCATATGGCCAGGAGCAGGACGCCGGCGGGCAGTGCCCTGATCGCCGCTCCGTACAGCGGGTGACCGGCGGGCAGGAACTCATGGGTGACGAAGTAGTTCGTGCCCCATGCCATGGGCGCGAGTGCGGTGATCAGCGACCACCGAGAGTTACCTTCCATGGAAGGGAATATAGCTTCCATGGAAGGTATGCGGGTACGCTGGTGCTGTGCAGCAGCCCATGGACCACGTCGCCCGCATCCAAGCCGAGTGGGCCCGCGAACGAGCAGACCTCGATGTGAGCCCCCAGGCGGTGATCGGGCGACTGCACCGTCTCGGCAGGCTTCTGACGGAGCGCCTCTGCCTCGTCTACCGGCGATACGGTCTGAGCGAGGGCGAGTTCGACGTCCTGGCCGCGCTGCGGCGTGCGGGCGATCCGTTCGAGCGGGCGCCCGGCGAGTTGGCGGCGCACACCATGGTGACGACCGGCGCGATGACCAAGCGGATCGACCGGCTCGAACGCGACGGCCTCGTCACTCGCCGCCGATCCGCCGCCGACGGCCGAGGACGGGTGGTGGCGCTCACCCAGGCGGGTCGGGAACTGTTCGACCAGGCCTTCACCGACCACATGCGCAATGAGCGCCATCTCCTCGACGCCCTGACACCGCAAGAGGCCGCGCAGTTGGAGGCGCTCCTGACGGCCTGGCTGGCCCGCGTCGAGCCGCCACCGGGCACATGACGGCCACGGGTTGCGGTTACGGCCCCGGGTCGCGGTTCAGGCGTCCCTCGCGGCGGCGGTGGCGGTGCGCGGGAGGGCCGGGCAGAGGGCGGCGCAGAGCACGAACGCCGTGATCACCCAGGGCATCGCCGCCGACAGCGCGTCCGTCAGGCCGCCCGCCGCGTGCTCGAAGAACACCGCGCCGATCACCGCGGCACCGAGAGCGCCGCCGAACTGCTGGGCCGTGGAGAAGATTCCCGAGGCGCCGCCCGCGATGTCGGCCGGGACGGCGGACAGGACGACGTTCACCAGCGGGACGACCAGGAAGCCGAGGCCCGCGCCCGCGACGACCAGCCCGGGGACCAGCGGCCAGGCGCCGGTGCGGGTGGCGTCGGCATGGGCCACCGCGTGCCACACCCAGGCGAAGCCGCCGGCCATCATCAGCGAGCCCGCGACGAGCACCAGTCGGCCGGCCTTGACCGCGAGAGCGTCCGCGGCCGGGGCGGTGAGGAAGCCGCCGACCGAGAAGGCGACCGTGACCAGGCCCGCCCGCATCGGGGTGTAGCCCTCGCCGTCCTGCAGCCAGATCGCGAAGACCAGGAAGAAGCCCTGCATGCCGATCGCGAACAGCGTCTGTACGGCCACGCCCACGGAGAAGGCGGGGAGGCGGAAGGCCCGCGCGGGCAGCAGCGGTACGGTCCCGCCCCGTCGGCGCGCCTCGAACAGCGCCAGTCCGACGACCACCAGAACACCGGCGGCGAGGCAGATCCAGCCCCACAGCGGCCAGCCGTTGGAGCGCCCCTGCACCAGTGGCAGGACGATGGCGATCAGACCGGTCGCCAGCACCAGGCTGCCCAGGATGTCGGGGCGGCCCGCCGAGCGCTCCCTGGTCGCCGGGACCAGGACCGCCCCGGCGACGAACGTCACGGCGGCCACCGGCACGTTCACCAGGAACACCGCGCGCCAGCCCCAGCCGAACAGGTCGGCGTCGGTGAGGAGACCGCCGAGCAGCAGCCCGACGGCGGAGGCGAAGCCCGCGACGGCTCCGTACATCCCGAAGGCGGCGCCGCGCTCCTTGCCCTGGAACAACGTGCGGAACGAGCCGAGGACCTGCGGCATCAGTATCGCGGCCATGACGCCCTGGAACGCGCGTGCCGCGATCAGCTGCCCCGGGCTCTGCGCGATTCCGCACGCGAGGCTGGCGATGCCGAACCCGGCGGTGCCTGCCAGGAAGAGCGTCTTGCGTCCGCACCGGTCGCCGAGGTGCCCGGAGACGACGAGGGTCGCGGCGAAGCCCAGCAGGTAGGCGGAGACGGTCCACTGGAGGGCGCTTTCGGAGGCGTGCAGGTCGCGCCCGATGGACGGGATCGCCACGTTGACGATCGTCACGTCGAGGAGGTCCATCAGCGCGGCGACCATCATGACGGCGGCTGCCGCCCAGCGGTGCGGGTGGAGCGCCGCGGGGGGTGCGGCGGCGGTGGATGTCGCGGTCATCTCGGCTCCCGTGGGTCCCTCAACTTATTTCGTTCGGTCGAACGAAATGCTTGCATGACAGCAAGGCCGTCCGCAAGTCCTTCGTTCGACCGAACGAAATATTTGCTAGGGTTCCGCCATGAGCAGGGACGACAGCACACGACGGGCCGAGGCGATCGCAGCCCTGACCGCCGCGGGCCGGGACTCCAGCGCGGCGTCCGTCGCGTTCCACACGGCGGTCGCGGCCAAGCAGGGCCTCGGCCCCACCGAGACCAAGACCCTCGACCTCCTCGAGCGCCATGGCGCCCTGACCGCGAAGGACCTCGCCGAGCTCTCGGGGCTGGCGCCCGCGTCGGTGACCGGGCTGGTGGACCGGCTGGAGAACAAGGGCTACGTCCGCAGAGTGAAGCACCCGACGGACAAGCGCCGGGTGCTCGTCGAGTCCCGCCCGGAGAAGCTGGCAGAGCTGGCTCCGCTCTTCGACGACTGGGCGCGCGAAGTCACGGAACTGTACGAGGAGTTCACCACCGAGGAACTGGAGGTCGTCACCCGCTTCCTGACAGGCGCGAACGCGCGCCAGCGGGAAGCGACGAAGCGGCTCCGCCCGTGACGGAGTTCGCGGCCGCTCAGGCCACACCGACGGCCACCGGCACGGAGCGGGTCGGGTCAGGTCAGGTCAGGCCGGGCCATGGCGCGGGCACGCGTCCCCCTCCCCTCGGGTCGATGAAGGGGGATGAGGCCGAGGCGGTCAGTCGTCGCCTTCGTCTTCCGGGCCGTGGTCGGGCTGGCTGCCGACGACCTTGAAGCCCTCGTCGAGGTGGACGTCGACCCGGCTGCCGTCGGGGAGGGTCACCTCGACTTCGTAGAAGGCGTCCTCGTCGCCGACCTCGGAGTCGGTGACCCGGCCGCCGCCGGTGTGGTCGAGTGCCGCGGCGCTCGCCTTCTCCAGGGCGCGCCCGGTGATCGGCGGCTCGGAGTCGTCCCCGCCGCTGCTCGCCAGGCCGATTCCCGTTCCGCCGCCGATCAGGGCGGCGGTGGCCACCGCGCCGACGATCCACTTCTTCTTGCGGTTCATCACGGGGCTCCTCTCCTGCTCACCCCATTCCCGTGCACCCCCATCGTGCGCCGCACATGCTGAACAGAGGCTGAACTCACGCGCCCTCTGCGGAGGGGAGAACCACCTCGATGCGCGCCCCGCCCAGCCCGCTGTCGGCGATCGCGACCGTGCCGCCGTGCGCGCGGACGAGTTCGGCGACGATCGCGAGACCGAGACCGGTCCCTCCGTGGTCGCGGGCCCGGGCGTCGTCGAGTCGTACGAACCGCTCGAAGACCCGCTCACGCTCGGCCTCCGGGATGCCGTCACCGTCGTCCTCGACGGTGAGGACCACGCTCCCGGCCCGTTCGGAGAGGGTGAAGGCCACCTGCCGGCGGGCGTATCGGGCGGCGTTGTCCGCGAGATTGCGCAGCATGCGCCGCAGCCCCGTGGCGTCGCCGCGGACGCGCCCGGCCGAGACGGCGGCGGTGTCGATCCGCAGACCGGTCACCGCTCGCAGCCGGCCCGCCTCCTCGAAGACCAGATCGTCGAGATCGACCGGGCGGCGCTGGAGCGCCAGGGTCTCCTCGCCGGCCCGGGCCAGCAGGAGCAGGTCGTCGACCAGGTACTGCATACGGAGCCCCTCAGCCAGCACCGTCTCGGCCAGGCCGGTGACGGGGATGCGTTCGGGGTGGGCGAGGGCGACCTCGGCGTGCTGCCGGATGGTGGCGACGGGCGAGCGCAGCTCGTGGGAGGCGTCGGAGACGAAGCGCCGCTGACTGGCCTGGGCGCGCTCCAGGCGGCCCAGCATGCGGTTCATCGTCGCCGCCAGGCGGGCGATCTCGTCGGTTCCGGGCGGCTCGGGGACCCTGCGGTGCAGCTCGGCGGCGGAGATCTCGTCGACCCGGGTGCGGATCGCCTCCACCGGAGCCAGCGCCCGCCCCACCGCCTTCCAGGTCGTGAAACCGACCAGCAGCAACAGCACCGGCAGACCGATCAGCAGCAGCCTGATGACGGTCTGCGTCGAATCGGAGACGTCCGCGAGCGCGCGGGCGGCGACCACGGTGCGCGCGCCCTCCGGGGTGTCGGCGGCCGCGGCCACGGCGATGAACCGGTCGTCGTCGACCGGCGTCGCGATCTGCGCCGACTGCCCCGGCCGCAGTGTCGCCAACGCGGGGCTGCCGCGGACGTTGGGGCTGGACGCCACGACCCGGCCGTCCGCGTCGAGGATCTGGACCACCTCCTCGTCCTCTTCGGCGACCGCCAGGGTCGGCTCCCGCCCCGCTTCGAGCTGCGCGGCCACCTCGGCGGCCCGGGCCCTGGCCGCCGAACGCACCTGGTCGGTGAGCGTGCCGCGCAGTCCGGTCACCAGCGTCAGGGCCCCGGCGACCAGCGCGACGGCCACCACGAGCACCGCCGCGACGGTCGACCGGACGCGGACGGTGCCGGACAGGGCGCGCCAGCTTGTGCGGCTTGGGTTCGTACGGCGCGGGTCCGTCCGGCGTGGGTTCGTCCGGGGTGGGCGGGTACGGCGCGGGTCCCTCCGGCCCGGGTCCGCCGGCCTGTCAGCCGCCATCAGCGGCCAGCCGGTATCCGGAGCCCCGCAGGGTCTCGATGGCCGCCCGCCCGAAGGGGCGGTCGAGCTTGTTGCGCAGACGCCGCACGTAGACCTCGACGATGTTCGGGTCGCCCTCGAAGTCGTAGTCCCAGACGTGATCGAGGATGTCCTGCTTGGAGACGGCCTCGCCCCGGTGGCGCAGCAGGAACTCCAGGAGCGAGAGCTCCCGGGCGGTCAGCTCCACCTCGTTCGGGCCCCGCCACACCCGCTTGGCCGCCGGGTCGAGTCGCAGGTCCCCCGCTGCCAGCACCGTGGGCCGCGCGGGGGCGCCCCGGCGCAGCAGGGCCCGCAGCCGGGCGATCAGGACCGCGTAGGAGAAAGGCTTGGTCAGATAGTCGTCCGCACCGGTGTCCAGGCCCTCGACCTCGTCCCACTCGCCCTCTTTCGCGGTGAGCATGAGGATCGGGGTCCAGATGCCCTGCTCCCGCAGGGCGGCGCAGACCCGGTAGCCGTTGAGCCCGGGCAGCATGATGTCGAGGACGATCGCGTCGTAAGGGTTCTCCTGGCCCATCCACAGGCCGTCGGTGCCGTTGAGGGCCACGTCCACGGCGAAGCCCTCGGCCTCCAGCCCGTGGCGCAGCCCTTCGGCGAGCCGCTCCTCGTCCTCGATCACCAGGAGACGCATCGTCACCGCCGTCGTCGCTTCTCGCGGTCATCCGGAAGGCTTCACCAGGTTGAGTAACCGTCAATACGTGAGGCGATTGCACCATTCACGGAGAGGTACCCGAACGGCCGAGTCCAGCGGCGCACTTCCTCTTGCCGCATTACCGTGAAAACCGGCATTCACTTTCTCGCTGGGAGCAGGAGAGCATCATGAGAACAGGCAAGCGGCGGATACGGTATGCCGTTGTGGCCACGGGAGCCGCCGTTCTGGCGTCGCTGACGGTCAGTGGCGTCAGCCCTCCCGGGGACGGCCGAGGCGACACCGGGGCCCGGACGCCGGCACCCCGTACTGCCAACGTTTCCGCGGTGAACACGTCCCATGTCATCCACGTGGAGGCCAATCTCCTGGTCGGCGAAGAGCTGGACCTGGGGGCACCGGGCCGTAGTGTCGGCGACCAGTTCGTCTTCAGCGGCAACCTGCTTTCGACGGCGAAACCGGCGGGTCGCGTCGTCGGCCGCTTCGGCGGGTTCTGTGTCATCACCGCCCTGGAACGCAACTCCGGGCAGTGTTCGACAACCGCGGTGTTCTCGGGAGGGCAGATCACCGTGCAGGGCGAGCAGACGGGAATTCCGACGCCGAGTCCGGTCACCAACGCGATCACCGGAGGCACCGGGAAGTTCCGTGACGCGGGCGGCGAGATGAAGCTGAGGCTCCTGACCCCGGCGACCTGGGATCTCACGTTCCATGTGACCGGCCACTGACCGGACCACCAGGAGCCCGCCGCGTCCTCACCACCCGATTGCCCCGGACCGTGGTCGGTCCGGGGCAATCGGTATGGCTGCCGGGAAAACCCGAAACGGGCGCGAACCCGGCGGTGTTCATTCTGTGGGCGTGGCCACCCGTAGCCGGTTTCCGTAAGGGTCGCGCAGTTCGATCTCGCGTGCCCAGGGCGCGTCCGCTGCCCGGACTCCGAACTCGGCCGCGATGGCGTCGACATCGCGGACACGGAGGTACACCAGCGTATCGGGACGGGCGTCGTCCTTGTGCTCTGACAAGAACAGCCTCACCCGGCCACGGGCGACCTCGACGAAAGCGGGGAGCCCCGCTTCGAAGCGATGCTCCCATTGCTGGGTGAAGCCCAGGCGGCCGTACCACGCGACCGCCGCGGCGGCGTCCTCGACATGAAGAATGGGAATGACTTCCTCGTCCATGGGGGCCATCGTCCCAGACGACCCCGTCGACTCCGGCGCACAGGCCCGGTATTCGGGGCCCGTGAGAAGATCACTTCGCAGTGTGCCGGGTCTCGACCGTGGAGGACGACGATGTACGCGATATCCCTGGGCGACGACGGCGCGGAGCTGCGCCCGCTCGAGCCGTGGCGGGCCGAGGAGTTCCTGGCCCACATCGACCGGGGACGGGAGTTCGTCGGGCAGCACATCTTGCTCGCGGACGTCGTCACGGACGCGGAGTCGAGTCGGGCGTTCCTCCAGGCGTACGCGGAGAAGGCCGCGGCCGACACCGGGCGGATCCACGGCATCTGGCTGGACGGCAAACTGGTCGGCGGAGTCCTCTTCCGGACGATGGACGTCGCGCAGGGCACCGCCGAGGCGGGCTGCTGGCTGGAGCCGTCGGCGGCGGGCAGGGGCCTGGTGACCCGGGCCGTGCGGGTGATCATCGACTGGGCCGTCGAGGAGCGGGGCATCCACCGCGTGGAGTGGCGGGTCTCGGCGGCGAACGAGGCCAGCATCGCCGTGGCCCGGCGGCTGGGGATGACGAGGGACGCCGTGCTGCGGGAGAGCTTCCTGTACCGGGGGAAGCGGCGTGACATCGAGGTCTGGTCGGTGCTCGCCCCCCAGTGGCGGGCGAGCACGCGCGCGTCCTGACCCTGCGGCGGGCCTCAGCCCGTCCTCGTCCTGCCGGCCCGTGCCGACTGCCAGTCGGCGGCGTCGAGGAAGTGCACGTCGTAGCGGTCCTGCTCGGGCAGGAGGCTGTCGAAGGAGTCCTGACCGTGCTGGATGCGGCCCAGGGCACGGAAGTATCCGAACCGTTCGATGCCGGGAGTCAGGACCGCGATCAGATCGGCGTCGCCGCCATGAGCGGCGCCGAAGGCGTGCGGCATCCCGGGCGGCACGACGACCAGCCCTCCCCGGCCCACGGTCGCCATGCCACCGTCCAGGAAGAAGTCCACCGCCCCGTCGAGCACGTAGAACATCTCCGACGACAGCGCGTGGTAGTGCGGTCTGGCGCCGTCGGCGCCCCCTTTGAGGACCAGGCGGTTGGCGCCCAGGGCTCCGCCGGTCGCGCCGGCGTCGGCCAGCAGTCGGAACCCTCCACCATGCGGCAGAGGTACGCTCTCGGCCTCCTCGGCCCGCACGATCAACGCGTCCGCGGTGCGTCCGGCGTTCGCCGTCATCTCTTCGGCTCCCCTTCTTCTCGGATCCTGTGATCGGATTCCATTCGAACCCAGGAAGAAGCGCCGTACCAGAAGCGGTTGACACCTCCAGAATTCACGGATCGTGAACAGTGTGGACAGCGGAGGACCGATGGAACTGCGGCAGCTGCGGTACTTCACGGCCGTCGCCGAGGAGGGCGGCTTCGGCCGCGCCGCCGAGCGCCTCGGCATCGTCCCGTCGGCGGTCAGCCAGCAGATCAGCCGTCTTGAACGCGAGCTCGGGGTGGTCCTGTTCGACCGCTCGACCCGCCATGTGCGCCTCTCCGGTGCGGGTGAGCGGCTGATGCCCGAGGCACGGGCCGTGCTCGCGGCCGCGCACCGCGTCCGTCAGGTGGCCGGTGACATCGCCTCCGGCGACGAGGGACTGCTGCGGCTCGGCACCGTCCAGGGCCCCGGCGACCGGATCCACCGGCTGCTGAACGACCTGGCGGTCACCGCCCCGCGCCTCCAGGTACGGCTGCGGCGCCTGGCGGTCGTCGACCGACTCGCCGCGGTGCGCTCCGGTGAGCTCGACGCCGCGTTCGTACGGGCCCTGTCCACGGCGCCCGGTCTGGAACTCCTGCCGGTGTGGACCGATCCGCTGTACGTGGCCCTGCCCGCCGATCACCGGCTGGCGGATGCGGCGGCCCTCCGCCTGGAACAGCTGGCGGAGCTGCCGCTGCGGCTCGCCCGGCGGGAGAGCAACCCGCCGTTCCACGACCTGGTCACCGAGGCCCTGCGCGCGGCCGGAGCCGAACCGCTCCAGGGGCCGCCGTTCACCACCTTGCAGGAGACCCTGGCCGAGATCGCGACCGGCGCGCCCTCCTGGACGGTCTTCTACGAGGTCACCGGAGTGCCGTCATTCCCGCGGATCGCCCTGCGCCGCCTGGCCGCACCCGCCCTCACCACATCGCTGGCCGTGCTGCCCGGACCGCCCGGCGCCGCCCTGCGCCACCTCCTCCAAGCCCTCCGTGAACCACGCCCGGCGGACCCGTCTCGAACAGGCCGCCGGGATCCTTCCGCTACGGGCACCGCTCAGCCCTCTTGACCACGGCGAACTTGACCTGCTGGATCTCCCGGGACGCTCCCGGGGCCGGCTGCTGGAGACACACCTTCCACATCGGGGGCCAGACCGCGTTGCGGTTCGGGCGGCTCACACCCTTGACGTCCAGCTGCTCCAGATTGTTGAGGCTCTTGAGGGCGGCGGGCAGGCCCTTGCCCGTCATGTCCAGCGTGGGGTCGCCCTGGGCGTGGGCCGGTCCGGCCAACGCGATGAGCGACAGTGTCAGGGCTGCGGTGGTGATGTTCCTCTCCATATCCGGATAAACGATCACTGTGGGCGGTGGTAACCGTCGGGCAGCCGTTGGATCTGATGGAGCCGGGCTCGCGGCGCCGCCGCTACGATCAGTCGCCATGCCAGCCGAGCCCGAGCGCCACACCGTCTGCCACTTCTCCCAGGCCAACCCGTCGGGTCCGGGATGCGACAGCGCCCCCGCACTCCTGCGACGGGTGGCTGACACCATCGAGTCCCTCGGACCGGTGGAGATCCAGGACATCGTCATCCACTCGGAGGTCACAGAGCACGGTGACTGGCTCTCCGCGACCGTGTACTACCACCCGCATACCTGAGTCTCATACGGCCACTCACCCGTCAGGCGGAGGAGGATCGTTCAGACGGCCGACGCCACGGCATCGCGGTCGATGCGACGTTCGGAACATGATCGGTGCTGTACGGACGATGAGGACGCCCTGGCACACGTGGCGGCAGCGGCCGCAACGGTGGGTGGGCCGGGTCACGATGTGCTGGGGGGTGGTGTACGCCTGCTTCGGCGTGGGCTGCGCCCTGAGCGGGGCTCCGCTGCTCCACCACGGCGGCGGCCCGGGGCCCTCCGCGCTGGGTTGGGTGGTCGCCGTGGTGGGCGCGTCGGCGGCGCTGACCTGTGCGGCGGTGGCGCGGTACGGGACGCGGCCGACGCTCCGCGTGCTGCTCTGGGTGGTCTGCGCGCTGGCCGGGGTCGCCGCGTTCAGCCTCCTGATGGACGTGATCACGCTGATGGTCGGCCAAGGGGTGGACAGTTGGGTGTCCGCCGCGCACCACGCGCTGGCGGCGGCCGGGGTGCTCCTGCTCGCGGCCACCGCCCGGTCCGGCCGCCGCCCGCCCGCCGCCGCCTCCGCGCAGGCGCCCTCCGCCGCTCCCCGGCCGGTCCAACTCGCCGCCTGGGCCGGTTCGGTGGCCTTCCTCCCGTATATGGCGATGAAGTTGGTGTGGGCCTTCGGCGGCACTTTCGCCGGGGTGTCGGGCGAGGAGATGCTCGCGGTCTCCGAGCGCAACGGCGCCTCGGAGATGTGGCTCACCATGGAGTCCTGGGGTCTGGACCCCACCGTGCTGCTGGCCGCACTCGGCGTCTTCCTGCTCTGGGGCCTGGTCCGCCCCTGGGGCCAGATCTTCCCGCGCTGGACGCTGTTCCTGCACGGCCGCCGCGTCCCGCGCTGGCTCCCCCTGGCCCCGGCCCTGATCGGTGCCGCCACACTCGCTCCGTACGGGGTGCTCGGGGTCGGCTACTCGGCCCTGGCTTCGGCCGGCGTGGTGACGATGCGGCGCGGCGACCTCCACTCCTCACGGGACGCGCTGCTGGTCAGCTGGATCGGCATGGCCGCGTTCGCCGTGTACGGCGTCGCGCTGACCGTCGCCGCCCGCTCGTACTGGCTTCGCACGCGCCGCGTCTAGCGCAGCGTCGGCACGGCGCCGCACTCCGCCCATTCGATCTCGACACCAGGTGTGCCGCCGCCCCACGTGGCGGCGATCTCGGCGAGCCGGGCCGCGTCCGGCGGTGTGCGGCCGAGGCCGATCGCGTACCGCTCCGATGCCGGGCCGGTCTCGAACGGGCGGGGCCAGGCGTGCGCGTCCGGTATCCCGGCGTCTTCCAGTTCGGTGAGCAAGGCCCGCACCCGGCCCCGGACGCGGTCCGGGGCTTCCTCCGGCTGTCCGGTCCGGCCCGGGCGTACGGACAGGATCGCCCATGCCGCGTGCCGGCGGTGCAGGGGCGGAGGTGACAGTAGCTCGGGCCAGGCGTCCGCGCCGGTCTTCGCCGCCGTCTCCAGGGTCTCCCAGGCCCGGTAGAGCTCCTGGGTGAGCAGGTCCCGGAATCCGGGGCCGACCCGCGCGGCGCAGTTGCGGACCGGGTCGGCGGGGGCCATGACCGTCATCGCGGCCCCGCTGACCGGTGGCCCGGTGGAGGTGGCGGCGAGGCTGACCGGTTCTCGCCAGTCCCAGGCCGCCCAGGTGCCGAAGAAGCGCCGGAGCAGGTCATCGGCGGGGACGTCGCCGGCCTCGCGGGTCGTGCGCGCCACCAGTACCGCCCAGGCCGGATCGGGCAGTCCCCCGAACGGGGCGCAGTCGAGGCCGCGCGCCGTGGCCCACGCCTTCACCTCCCGGGCCAGCCGCGCGAATCCGGCGTGGTCTGCCCCGGCCGCGGCACCGGAACACACCGCGTCGGCGACCGCGCCGAACGCGGCACCGCCCGCTCGGGCGGCGTCCGAGGCGCGCGGGGCGGTGTGCCCGGCCAGCGCCTCCGGGGGCCCGGACTCCCCCGCCGGCTCACCGGTGCCCGTCTCGGGCAGCCACCGCACCTCGCCCGTTCCCAGAGCGACGGTGGCCCGTGGCCGCATGGGCTCGTCACCTCGGCGGGAGAGCAGGACTACCTCCCCCACCCGCGCCGACATGCCGTCCAACAGGGCCTCGCACTGGGCTGCGAGCCGGTGCGGATCCCGGGTCCGGCCCAGGGAGAGGTGCGGGGTGAAGCCCTTGGCGCGGCCCTCGCAACGGGGGAACCGCCGTTCCAGGGCGTGGTGCAGTGCCGCCCACGGTGCCGCGTCTGCCGCCGCCGGGTCGAGCCAGACCGTGGCGTCCTCCCGGTGCCTGAAGGCGCGTACGCCCTCCAGGCGGGCGGTGAACGCCGTCGTCTCGGCGGCCGCCGCGGCGAGCAGCGGCGCCGCCCGCTCGAAGTCGGACTCCGGTACGAAGCCGAAGAGCAGATTGACGTGCGGTGGCCAGCGGCGGATCTGCCGGTCGTGCTGCCGCCGGATGTGCTGGATCGACGGCCACAGCTCCTGCGGGGGGATCCAGGCCACGGCGGTGCGGGCGGTCGGCGCGACGGCGAGGACGCCGGCGGGCCGGGTCGCGCCGGAGCCCGGGTCCGCCCCCGCGCCGTACCCGCCGCCGCCCGGGTCCACCCCCACGCCGTACGCGCCGTCGCCCGGGTCCGCCTCCCCGCCGTAAGCGCCGAGGCGCAGGTCCACTTGCATGCCGTACGGGGCTGATACGTACCGACCCTCCGAGGTGGGCGAGTCACCCCGCAGGGCAGCCCCGGTCGCGCGCCAGCCGTCCGCGCGCACCAGCACCCGGTCCGGTGGCAAGGCCCGGCCCGACGGCGGGGAGACCGCGGCCGGCGGACCGGCGCGCGGGGTGGACGCCGGGGTCCGGTGGTGGGGTCCGCGCGCCTCGGTCCAGGCGTCCAGCAGCCCGAGCCCCGCGGCGGGCCCGTCCTCGCCCTCTCCGGCGTCACCGAAGTCGCCGAGCAGGATCAGGTCGCCCTCCACACCGGCCAGCGCCTCGGCGAGCCGGAGCAGTTCGGCCCGCCTCCGGGCCGGGCCGTCCTCGGAGTGGTCGCTGCTCAGGCGGGTGTCGGCCACCACGAGCGGGTGGGAGGCGGTGTCCACGACCATGGCGGTGACGGACCTGTGCGGCCCGAGGGCGTGCCACCCCGCCTCCCGTACGGGCAGCCGGCTGAGCAGCAGCAGCCCGCTGTCGTCGATGTCCGCCGCGGCCGGATCGGTGCTCAGTGTGTAACCGGCCCGCACCCATGGGGTCCGCAGCAGCGTGGCGAGCGGTTCGGGCTCCACGTCCTGCAGCGCGATGACGTCCGCGTCGGCATCCCTCAGGGCCGCCGGGAGCGGGGGACGGCGCGGGGCGGTGGCGACGCGCTCGCCGCCGTACCGGTCCCGACGCGCGTTCCAGGTCAGCACACGCAGCCCCCGCGCCGTCGGCGCCGCCCGGGTCGTCCGGCCCGCGGGGCGCCAGCCGGCCGCCGGATCCCACGTGTACGGTGTCCTGGCCGTGAAGAACGGCGCCCGCAGGCGGCGCGGGTCCGGTGCCCGCCCGGCCTTCGAGACGTCGACGCGGTCCACACCGGTGGCGCGGTCCCAGACCAGCTCGCCGTCCGCCTCGAAGAACAGCACGCGGTGCCAGGGGATCTCGCCTCCTGGTACGAAGTCGGGCAGCGGCATCCGCTCCGGCGCGGCTCCGCGCTGCCTGATCCCCAGCACGAACCTGGTGGGGTCGAACCGCGGGTCGTAGCAGACGCGGTGGTAGATCTCCTCGCTGGTGTGCATCACGCCTCCGTGGCCTCCGCTACCACAGTGCCACCACGCGCGCGGGCGGGGTCGGCTCCGGCTCAGGCCCTACTGGAGGGCGTCCCCCGCCCGGGCGCCGGAGGCCCGGCGCCCCCCCGCCCCGCCGCCGGTCAGGGGCTCAGCCCCGTGACAGCGCGGCGGATCCGGTCGGCCGCGTCGGGGCGGCCCTCGGCGGCCAGCCGGTCGGCGAGCCGGGAGCCGACGGCCTGGTGCAGGCCGCCGACGCCCGCCGCGATGGCGTCGCGCCGCCCGCAGACGCCCGTGGCCTCGATGAACAGGTGGACGGCCTCCGTCAGCCGGGAGCCGCCCGCCTCGGCCCGGATTCCGGTGGCGTTGAGCAGGGCGTGGGCGAGCTTCGGCATGACCCCCGGGTCGGCCGCGGCCATTCGGCGGCGTACGGCCACGCACTCGTCCGCCGCGGCGAGGGCGTCGTCGAGTCGCCCGGTGGCGAGCAGCACGGTACTGAGCGCGCCCTGCGCCTCGGCCAGAAAGTGCCCGTGGGCCTCCGGCCGCCGTTCCGCCAGCCGGCGCAGGATCGTCACCGACTCGTGGGCGGCGGCGACGGCCTCGTCCGGCTGCCCCGCCATGAGCAGCCGCAGACCGAGCCCGGACAGGACGTTCGCCAGTTGGCTCTCGTAGGAGGCCGGGTTGGCGGTGGCGAGCCGCCGGTACAGAGCAGCCGCCTCCCGTCCCGCGGGGACGGCGTCGCGACCGCCGGTGCGGGCCAGAGCCGCGGCGAGGTTGGTCAGGGCATTGGCCAGGGCCGGGGTGTAGGCGGCCGGCTCGGCCCGCGCGAGCCGGCGCAGGATGCTCACGCCCTCCCGGGTCGCCGTCACCGCTTCCTCCGGCCGGCCCGTCCGCCCGAGGCACAGGCCGAGCGCCACCAGCGACGCGGCCAGGTCCGACTCGTGTGCGGCGGGATCGGCCGCGGCCAGTTCCTGGTGCAGGGCCACGCACTCCCGCGTCGCGGCGGTCGCCTCGTCCCAGCGGTCGGCGAGGGTCAGACCGCGTCCCACGTTGAGCAGCGCGCTCGCGAGATCCGGAAGGAACCGCCTGTCGCGCTCGGCGAGTCCGCGCAGGATGTCCACGGACTCCTCGGTGACGGCCAGTGCCTCGGCACGCCGTCCGACGGCGGCCAGCCGGACGCCGTGGGCCTTCAGCCCGACTGCGAGGTTGCGTTGGACGGCCACCGCCAGGGCCGGGGTGGGCATGCCGTCCGGATCGATCACCCGGTACTGCTCCACGGCGGCTCCGGACTCGGCCACGGCCTCTTCCAGCCGCCCGGCGTGGTGGAGCAGGATGCTGAGCCGGTGCCGTTCGGCGGCCTGGTCGCCGGGGTGTCCCGCGGCGGCGAGGCGGTGCGGCAGCAGCCGGACGCTGACGGCGGCGATACCCGGGTCGAGGTCGACGTCGGGCCGCTGGGAGGACGGGAAGTGCGCGGCGACGGCTTCGAGGAGCTCGGGAGCGATGCCGTCGAGCGCGGCCAGGGCGGACAGCACGCCGCTGCCGCCGGCGACGGCGAGTCGGGGGGCGGCCGTGAGCAGTGGGTACAGGTACCGCGGGCCGATGTGCGGCCAGCGCTCGGCGGCGGCGACGAGGAAGGTGACGGCACGGGGCGTCCAGCTGTCGGCGACCGAGCCTGTGAGCAGCGTGTCGACGACCGGCCCGGCCCACGGCTGTGCCGGGTACTCGGCTCGGTGTCCTGGGAGGGTGAGCGCCAGGAAGTCCTCGCTGAGCCGGTCCGGATACAGCGGTTCCAGGACGGTGTCCTGGTCCGGATCCGCCCGGGGGTAGCACACGGCGTGGTCCGCGAGGACGCGCCCCGCCGGCAGCCCCAGGCCCATCCCGCCGACGACGTCCCGCCCCTTCGCGGGAGCCAGCGGCCCGGTGAGTGCCGCGGTGAAGACCGTACGGTTCATCACCTCGGGCGGCGTGCGGAACGCCTTGGCGGAGGGGGCGATCTCGTGGTCGGCGTCGCCGGCGTCCCCGTAGAGCCGCGCCCAGTGGAGGTGTTCGCGGTCCAGGAGGTAGCTGGTCAGCCCGGCGAGGTCGGGCGGTGGCCGCCGGCCCGCGGCGCGGGCGTCGACGGCGACCAGTGCGGCCATGTGCACCGCCAGGGTCAGGCCGAAGTCGGCGCTGGTGAGCGTCTCGGGGGCGGTGATGCCGACGGACGGGATGCCGTACCGGACGGCGAAGCTGTCCCGGGCGGCGGTGAACATCTCCGTCCGCGGGGACTCGGTCCCGGCCTCCCCGGCGCCGTCCCCCTCGCCGGACGCGCCGGGCAGCGGCGGGAGGAACTGGGCGGATGTCGCCGCCTGCTGGTTGGCCAGTGCGGCGCGGACGGCGGGCCATACGTCGTCGCTCCGGGCCAGCAGCAGGACACGGGCGCGCCCGGCGGGCCGGTGCAGCAGCGCGTTGCTGAACAGCCACAGCAGGTGGGACAGCGGCCAGCGGTCGGCGTAGTCGACGATGAGCAGGGTCCTGGCGTCGGCCGCGGCACCGAGGTCCTGACTGCCGGGGGGCGGAAGGACGCTGCCCGGGCCGTGCGTGGCGGTCACGACCTGCCAGCCGTCGGCCGCCGACTCCTGCGCGAAGCGGTCGGCGAGCCGGGTCTTGCCCTGGCCGCCCGGAGCGTGCAGCCACCGCACGGCCAGCCGCGCCCCGTCGTCCCGCCACCGCCGCAGCGCCCCCAGCTCCGCCGAGCGCCCGGTGAACTCCACGACGCCGAACCGGGCGTTGAGCATGCGGCTCGGCATCTCGCGCAGGAATCCGTCGTCGGGCGGGGCCGAGGCCCTCCACCGCTGGAGCAGGTAGACCGGTACGCCGTCGCCGAAGACGTGGATGTCCGCGCCGACCGCACCGTAGGCGAAACCGTTCTCGGCGCGTACGTGCTGCGTCACGAGGCGCCGTCCCCCGCGCCCGTGGGGTGGGAGGGTGGCGACGGGTGCGGCGGCGCGTGGTGGTGGATGTGCACGCTGCTGCCCGGCCCCAGCGCTCCGTACGCCGAGCCGCCGCCGGTGGCCGTCACGCTCTGGTGCCAGACGGGCCGGTCGTCCCGGAGGCGGCCTTGGACCTCGTCGATCAGTGCCTGAAGCTCATGGGCGGCCTCCGGGTCGCGGTGCAGCAGGTCGGCCAGGGTCTCCCGCAGGCGCCGCGTCTGCGCGCCGCGGGCGCCCTCCGGCGCGGCGGCGTCCCGCACCTGGGCGGCGCCCGCCTCCAACTCGGTGCGTATGGCGTCGCCTTCGCCACCCGTATCCCCGCCCTCGGCGTCGCCGCCCCGCCGGAACAGCGCCACGGTCCGGTCGCGGGCCACTTCCCAGGTGCTGGTGGCCATGGCGGCGACGATCGTGCTGGCGCCCGTCATGGCGAGTAACGACATGGGGTCCGTCATGGTGGTCTCCTCCCACCCCGAGGCGGCCGGCTGACCGCCGTCGGGCAAACGTACCCCCCTCCTCCCTCTGACGCCCGCGTGGACCCGGACCGGCCCAACCGCCCCCGGCGCACCGCCCGCACACCGTGCCGCGGCGCCGTCCGCGGCCCTCCGGAGGGTGAGGCGGCCCCCCGGAAACCCCGTTCACTTCGACGACATCCGCATACAACCCTCCGGACGACTCGTGTGTCACACACCGGAAGCCCGTCCACCTGACGGCTGCACGGAGATCGCGGTCGGCGCCCCTGGCGAGACCGCGGCCGGCGCCTGACCCCCACACACGCCACCCCCCTCATTCTTCTCAAGGATTTCGGAGAACCACTTGCGCAGAAAGACTCTCTCGGCGGGCGTGCTCTGCTCGACCGCCGTCCTGTGCTCGACCGCCCTCGTCGCCATGTCGGACCTGAGCGCGGGCACCGCCTCCGCGGCCCCCTCCGGCCTCAGGGGCGACTTCAACGGCGACGGGTACGCGGACCTGGCGGTCGGCATGCCGAAGGCGGCCGTCGGCGGCAAGGCCAAGGCGGGCTACGTCAACGTGGTGTGGGGCAGCCCGAAGGGCCTCGGCGGCAAGGGCTCCACCAGCGTCAGCCAGGACAGCACCGGGGTGCCGGGCACCGCCGAGGCGGGCGACCTGTTCGGTACGGCGGTGGCCGCCGCCGACCTCAACGGCGACGGCTACAGCGACCTGACCGTCACCGCTCCCGGCGAGCAGGTCACGAACACCGGCACCGACCGCGAGGGCACCGCCACCGTGCTGTGGGGCTCGGCGACCGGCTTCAAGAGCGGGCTCACCGCCGCCAAGGGCGCGGCCGACGGCCGGCTCGGCAGGCTGCTGTCGGTGGGCGACTACGACCACGACGGCCACAAGGACCTCGCGCTGAGCACCGCCGGCGAGGAGGGCGGCGCGATGCAGCTGCGCCGCGGCCCGTTCACCGCGGGCTCGTCCACCGCCACGTCCCTCATCCAGGGGTATCAGTTCGCCGCTCCTCAGGCCGTCACCACGGGTGACTTCGACGGCGACGGCGGCGACGACCTCGCGGTGACGTACGACGGCATGGAGAGCGCCGGCACCCACGTCCTCAGCAAGGCGTCGGGCGGCTGGAAGACGACCTGGTCCACCGGCGACCACGGTTCCGCGATCGTCGCCGGCGACCTCAACGGCGACAAGGCGACGGACCTCGCCATCGGCCTGGTCCAGGCCAATCCGGAGGCCGACGGCACGCTCTGCGAGGACCGCCTCGGCGGGGCGGTCGCCGTGATCCTCGGCAAGCCGGGCACCACCCTCGGCGGCGTGGCCACATGCGCCACGCAGTCCTCCCGGGCCGTCGGCGGCACCGCCGAGCCCGAGGACGACTTCGGCGCGGCGCTCGCCGTCGCCGACGTCGACCGGAGCGGTTACGACGAACTGGTCGTCGGCGTCGGCCGCGAGGGCGTCGGCACGCGGGCGAAGGCGGGCTCCTGGTACTCCCTCTCCGTGGTGGGCCCGGAAGCCACGCTGGTCGGCTCGCCCCGCACCCAGGACACCGAGCGCGTGCCCGGCACGGCCGAGGCGGGCGACCGCTTCGGCGGGGCGGTCGCCAGCGGCGACTACAACGGCGACAACTACCTCGACATCGCCGTCGGCGCGCCCGGCGAGAACGCCGGCTCGGGCGGCGTCTGGGACTTCCAGTCCCGCGAGGAGGGCGACCCGCTCCCGATCCTCTCGGTGACGCCGGGCAGCCTGGGGCTGCGGGGCGCGGTCGAGTTCGGCGGAACGCTCAGCCGATAGGCACCCGGTGGGCGGGTGGGGTGCGGCCGCCGCACGCCACCCGCCCTCGGCGGTTCCCGCCGACGGGACTACCGCTTCCCGCCGGAGAGGGCGTCGCGGACGTGTCTCCTCGTGACGCCCAGCTTCTTGAGTACATGGGCCACGTGCTGCTCGATGGTGCGGGGAGACAGGAACAGGGCCTGCGCGATGTCCTGGTTGGTGGCGCCTCGGGCGAGCAGCTCGGCGACCTGCCGTTCGCGCGGCGAGAGTTGGTCCCCGTAGCCGCGGCGGCCGCGCGGCGAGGGGCGGGCCAGGCCGAGTTCACGGAGGGTCCGCTGGCAGCGGGCGGCGTCGGAGGTGGCGCCGAGCCGCTCGTAGGCGTCGGCGGCCCGGGTGAGGTGCTCGGCGACCGTGTCGAGGTGGGAGCGGCCCAGGGCGCGCCCCTGGCGTTCGGCCGCGCGGGCGGTCTCGTACGGGCGCCCGATCTGCCGCCACATCTCGCGGGCGTACCCGAACTCCTCGGCGGCGGCTTCGGCGTCCTCGCCCCGCAACAGGCCCCGAGCCAGGTGCAGTTCGGCGACGGCGCCGGGCGCGTCCCGGCCGCGCAGTCCGTTCTCGGCGTCCTCGGCCAGCCGTCCGGCGGCCTCCCGGTCGCCGCGGGCGAGGGCCGCTTCGACGGCCACGGGCACCAGACCGGTGGCCCTCGCCCACGCGCCCGCCCGGCGCAGCGCCGCCACCGCCGGGAGGGTGGTCGCGAAGGCGGCCTCCGGTGCCCCCTCCGCCAGCCGGATCGCGGCGATCTCCGCGGCCGCCCGGCAGGCCATGGTCACCTGGGACTCCCGCTCCCCGGAGGCGGCGGCCGCGTCCAGCCACTCCAGAGCGCGGGCGTACTGCCCACGGGCCGCTGCCAGCCGGGCGTTGACCATGGCCTGCTCCGCCGTGGCCATGCGGATGTCGGGGAACTCGTCCCCGAGGGCGCCGAAGCGCCGCTCCAGGTCCGTCCAGTGGCCGGCCAGACCGGCCAGCCGCAGCAGGGCGATGCGGCTGTAGCACTCCAGGTACGGGATGCCCGCGCGCCTGGCGAGCTCCCGGCTCTCCTCCAGCAGCGCGGCGGCACGGCGGCCGTGGCCCAGCTCGATGGCGATCTCGCCGACGTTGTACAGGGCGCGGACCGTCTGCCTGAGGACGTCCGCGTCGTCCGCCCGCCGCGGCAGCCCGTCCAGGAGGGCCCATACCCGGGCGTCGCCGTCCCGGGCGAGCAGTGTGAGCCGGGTGGCGCGCACCGTCGCCCGGATGGCGTCGTTCCGGCTGTCCCGGATGGTGTCCTCGGCCCGGTCCAGCCAGGTCCAGGCGTGGTCCGAGGCGCCGTTCTGCTCGTTCATGGCCAAGGCGGCCATGGCGCGGGCGGCACGTTCGGGGCGGCTGCCCAGCTCCTCGACGGCCTCTTCGAGCCGCCGGAAGCCGGCCCGGTCGCCGACCTGGCTGATCATGATGATGCCCAGCGTCAGGCGGATGTCGCCACGGGTGGCCGCCGGCAGCTGCGGATCGGCGAGGATGCGGCGCAGAATGGCGGCGTTGGCGGCGTGGTCGACGCCGTTGACGGCGATCCGCGCCAGCGCGAGGGCGGCCCGCGACCGCAGGTCGGCGTCCAGACGCGGCTGGTCCAGGATCTGGTGCAGCAGCGCGGCGGCGGTGCCCTGGTCGCCCAGGGCGATCGCCTGGTCGGCGGCGGCCTCCGCCTGCCGCAGCCATGCCGCGTGATCGCCCAGGGCGTGGGTGTGGTGCGCGATCTGGACCAGCGGCGGAGGTGACTGCGCCGCGAGCGCCTCGACCGCCCGCCGGTGCAGGCGGGTGCGCTGCGGGCCGGGGATGTGCTGGTAGGCGGCCTGCTGGGCCAGGACGTGCCGGAAGACGTACCGGCCAGAGCCGGTCTCGCGGAGGAGGGAGGACCGCAGCGCCTCCGTCAGCCCCTTGGCGCCTGCGTCGGCCTCCAGGCCGGCGACGCCGGTGAGGAGGGGCTCCGGGGCGGGGACGGCGAGCACACAGGCCGCGTCGACGATCGCCGCCCCGGCCGGTGACAGGGCCGCCAGGCGTTCCGTGACCGCTTCGCGCAGGCTCCTGGGCACCCCGGCGCGTTCGAGGCCGGCGGTGAGATCGTCGCCGCCGCTGAGCAGCTGTCCCTGCTCGCACAGAGTGATCAGGTCCTCCTCGGCGACCAGTGGCAGGCCCTCGCTGCGGTGGTACAGGGCGTGGCCGAGTGCCGGTGTGGCGCGCGGGCCGAGCACGGCACCCGCCAGATCCCGCACGTCCTGCTCGGACAGCGGGTCGAGGCGGATCGTGGTGCCGCCGGTCCCGGGCGGGCGGCGGTACGCGGCCCCGAGCAGCGGGGCGTCCACCGGCAGGTCCTCGGCCCGGTAGGTGAGCACCAGGCTCAGCTGTTCGGGCAGGTCCCTGGCGATCAGGAGGAGCAGCTCGCGGGTGGCGTCGTCGACCCAGTGCAGGTCCTCGACGACCAGGACGGCGGGGCCCAGTGCCTCCAGGAACGAGCGGACCGCCTGCACCAGCTGATGGCGCTGGGAGTGGGCGTCCTCCGGCCGCGGCGGCGGGGGCGGAAGCCGGTCGGCCAGGTCCGGCAGGAGCGGTGCCAGCGCACCGGCGGTCGGCGGAACGCGGCCCGATGGCGGCAGCCAGCGGCCCGCCTTCCGCAGGGCGTCCACGACCGGGCCGAACGGGAAGGGCTCGCGCAGCGGGTGGCAGAAGCCCGTCAGCACCCGGCGGTCCGCCGCGGCCCGCACGGCCTCGCGGACCAGGCGGGACTTGCCGATCCCGGCCTCGCCCTCGACCAGTACGACCGCCGGCGGATGGCTGAGCGCGGTCAGCAGCAGGTCGAACTCCCGCTGCCTGCCGACGAATCGGAAGGTCCCGCCGGTCGCCGCGGCAGCGCGGTCGGGGCCGACTCGCACGCGATCACCTGCCTCGCCCACGGCACCGGACGGAGCGGCGCTGACCGGTCCCGTGGCCCTGTGCTGGCCACGCTAGACCGGCGCACGAGGGGCGGCAACAGACGGGTGCGCGAGGGGCGGCGACCGTACGCCCGGGCCGCCGCCGCGCCGCCGCGGCGGCGCGGCCGTCAGCGGTCAGCGGTCAGCGGGGACGGGCGATCCCACCACCGAACGGCGGTCAGCCGGGGACGAGTGAACCCACCACCGAACGGCGGTCAGCACGGACGGACGAGCCCACCACCGAACGGCGGTCAGCCCGGACGGACGAGCCCACCACCGAGCGGCGGTCAGCCCGGACGGGTGAACCCACCACCGAGCGGCTGTCCGCCACCGGCTCCCAGCACCAGCTCGGCGGCCACCCGGGTGCCGCGCGCCGTGACCGTGACGAAGCAGCCGGCCGCGTACGCCTCCACGATCCGCAGGCCGCGGCCGCGGCACGGCGGGTCGCCGGCGTCCTCCTCGTTCACCCGGCGCGCCGCCGGCCGTGGCCGCCACCGCCCGGTGTCCTGGACCTGGACCGTCATGGTCGGGCCGGCGACGGCCAGCAGGACGGCCACGTCGGGGCTGCCGCTGTGCCGCACCGCGTTCGCGACCAGCTCGGTCACGATGACGGCCACCGCCTCGTCGACCGCCTCGGACTGTTCCCACCGCCGCACCGCGTCACGGGCGAAACACCGCAGGACGGGTACCGATTCGGCGACCGCGGGCATGACGCACACGGCCGACCTCGTCCCGTCGGCGGTCCGGCCCGGCCAGCGCCGACCGGAGGTAACGGAGCGTGTCTTCTCGACCGTCATCACGTGGGGCTCCTTCACGTCACCGGCTTTCGCGAGCCGGGACGCGGAGTGGGGATGTTCGTACAGCCGGCCGCGGCAGCGGCCCCTCGACGTGACCTGGCCCCGCTCGACAGACGCAGGCGGGGCCCGGCCATCCGCAGCAGCCCGGTCGAAGGCTGCGGAGACTGGTGGGGCAGCCTCTTGCCCGCCACTCTCGCCGCCGGACCCCGGCCGGAACAATCAGGGGGCGCTCAAGTACGGGTACGCAAAAAAAGCCGGGCCCGGGGACGGAGCCCGGAGGGACGGAGCCCGAAGAGTCGTCCCGTCATGGCCGCCCCCGCCTCCGGCACCGGCACCGGCCCGCGTGCTACGTTTGCGAGGGTTCGCATGATCCGGATCGAGGACGAAAGGGAGGTGGGGCTGATGACCGCGCTCAAGGCCACTGCGCAGTGCAGCGCCCGGACCGCCCTCACGTCCCGGGCGACGGTCTGACCCAGCCGTCCTTGCCTCGCCGAGAGCGTGAGCTCGCGAGGCGATGCCATGCCCGTACGAACCTCACCATGAAACGGATCCGCATCCCGTCATGCGTACACGCGACAACTGGATCACCCGCGCCGAGACCGGCGCCGACATCCCCGCCATCCGCGACATCCTCCTCGCCGCGTTCGAGACACCGCTCGAGGCCGACCTCGTCGACGCCTTGCGCGCCGACTCCTCCTGGATCGACGGCCTGTCCATCGTCTCCACCGACGGGGACGGCGAGCTCATCGGCCACGCGCTGCTGACCCGCTGCCACATCGGCGACACCCCGGCCCTGTGCCTGGCTCCCGTCGCCGTACGCCCGGATCACCACAACGGCGGCGCCGGCTCGGCTGCCATCCGCGCCGCTCTCGCCGCGGCCAAGGGCATGGGCGAGTACTACGTCACCGTCCTCGGACACCCGGCGTACTATCCGCGCTTCGGCTTCACCCGCGCCTCCACCCACGGCATCGGCCTGACCTTCGACGTCCCGGACGAAGCCATGATGGCCCTCAGCCTGGACCCGTCCCGCCCGCTGCCCACCGGCACCGTCCGCTACGCCGCACCCTTCGGGATCTGACGGTCGGGCGCGGGTGTGCGGGGGGGCGCCATGCCCCCCGCACACCCGCGCCCGGGGTGCGCACCCCGGGCCGCGTGCGCCCGGCCGAGCGGGGCCCACATGCGACTCAGGGTGCATGCCGGCGTACGACTGGGGTGTGACGGGCATCGTGCTTCGGCGCGATGCGGGGGCGGCCTGACGGGCAGTTCAATGACGGGGTCGCTGATCACCAGGGAGTCCCCATGCCGCCCACTGCCACCACCGCCCCCATCTCCTCGCCGTCGGGCCCGACCGCGACCGCGACCGCCGTCCCGCGCTGGGCACGCAGAGCGGCGACGGCGGCGGCGCTGACCAATGTGCCTTCGGGGCTGTGGCGTATCGCCATCGCCGTGGGCATCCCCGTCGGACTGGCCCACTCGGAGTACGAGGCGATGGGTGCGCCCGGGTGGGGTTCGCTGTTCCTGGTGTGCCTGAGCGTGGTGTCCGAAGCGTTCGCGCTGCTCGCGCTCGGCCTCGTCAGACCGTGGGGCGAGGTGTGGCCACGCTGGGTGCCGTGGTTACGCGGGCGGACGATCCCGGTGGCGGCGGCGGTGGTCCCGGCGGCGTTCGGTGTGCTGGCGACGTCGGTCTACGGAGTGGCGTTCGTCTACACCGCCCTCAACAGCGAGTTGGAGGCGGAGCCGTGGGGGGTCGTGCTGCTGAACGTCTGCTACCTGCCCCTGCTGGCTTGGGGTCCGCTGCTCGCCGCCGTCACCGTCCACTACTACCGACGCCGAACCGCGCACCCGGCGGCCGACCGGTGAACCGCACGCGCTCGACGCCTGCTCGGCCCTGCCCGGCATGTGCGTCAGCCGGCGTCGGGCCCTCCGGGGCACAGCGCGCAATGGATTCGCGGACGGCCGGCTTGCGGAGCAGGAGCAGCGCCGCGTCGTCGTGGAGCCGACCGCCCACGTGTGCCAGCAGGTCGCCGTGGAGCGCCGCGAGGGTACGGGACACGTCGTCAGACGCGTGCCGCGCCACCCGCTCCATGAGCGGGTAGAACTGATGGCGGTGGTCGCGGGCCTCGGTGACTCCGTCGGTGTAGAGCAGCAACTGCTCGCCGTCGGCGAAGGGCAGCCTCTGGAGGGTCGGGGTCTCGCCGGTGAGGGCACGCAGCCCGAGAGGCGGGGAGTGCCGGGTCGGCTCGACGGCCACCACCTCGGACCGACGGATCATCAGTGGTGGGGCGTGTCCGCAGTTGACCACCTCCATGTGCCCGTCGTCGGGGTACCCGACGACCACGGCGGTGACGAAGTCGTCGGAAGCCAGGTTGCGTGCCAGACTCCGCTCGATCCTGTCGACGACGTCGAGGAGGCGCGGCTCGTCGTAGGCGGCCTCGCGGAACACGCCGACCACCAGAGCGGCTGTGCCCACCGCGGGCAGCCCCTTGCCGCGTACGTCGCCGACGATCAGCCTGACCCCGTACGGGGTGGGCACCAGTGCGTAGAGGTCTCCACCGATTCGGGCCTCCGCGGCCGCGGCGCTGTAGCGGACGGCCACCTGGAACCGACCGACAGTGGCGGGCACGGGCTTCAGGAGTGCGTGCTGGGCGGCCTCGGCGACCGAGCGGACGGCCGCCAGCACCCGTTCCCGGCGCCGGCGCATCGCGCTGGCCAGACCGCTCGCCAGAGTCACGGCGGCCAGCGCGGACAGCACGATCGCCTGCTCGCTGCCCGGCGCGCCGCCGCTGGCGCCGATCCCGGCGCCCAGTGCCACGGCGAGGAAGCCGACCAGGAGGACTCTCCAGGGGCCGCTGGTCGCGGAGGCCAGCGCGGGGGCGACGGCGAGCAGCGGCAACCAGCTCATCCCGGCCCCGCCGACGAGGGCGAGGGGCGCCACGGCGGAGACGATCAGTACCGGAACGACGGCGGCGAAGTGCCCCGCGGCGCGAGGCCGGGCGGGCGGCGCCGCGCCTGAGGCCGAGGCCGGCTCCGGATGATCCGGGTGATCCGCGTGATCGCCCAGCCGGGACGGTCCCGCGGAGCGGGGCGGCCGGTTCGTGAGCTGCGGCATACGCCAGCGGTCGCGCTGATGGTCTCGGGCCTGACTCATGTCCTCTTTTGCAACTCTCTTCGCCGCTTACGCCGCGTATCCGCCTGAACGTGTGCTTCATCCAGGGAACACGCGCCAGTGCGGGAGCCACAAGGACAGGGATTTCAGATAGTGAGCGAGAGGCTCCTGGTCACGCGGGTCGCCGCCGGTATCAGCCGCGCTTGGACCTGCTCGATACGGGAGCGCTGGTCGGCCCGAAGGGAGACACCGAGCGCGCCGGGCCTGCCCTCGCTGTACACGGGCACCGCGACGCACACCGTGCCGAGGGCGTACTCCTCCAGGTCCAGGACCGCCGGGGCGAGGGGCGGCGAGTCGAGCCGCCGGAGAAGTTCGGAACGCCGGGTGATCGTGCGGGGCGTGAGGTCGGCGAGATGGTGCCGGGAGAGGTAGTCGTTGCGGGCCTCGTCGTCCAGCTCGCGCAGCACGCACTTGCCCAGCGCCGTCGCGTGCCCGGCGTCCTCGAATCCCACCCACAGGTCGACGCGTGGCGCCCGGGGGCCGTCGACGATCTCGGCGACCCGGATCTCCCCCTCCTCGTAGAAGGTCAGGTACGTGGCGACCGACAGCTCGTCCCGCAGGGCGGCCAGCGTGGGGCGGATACGGGTGAGCAGCGCCTGTCCACGGCTTCCGGCGTGCAGCACGTGCAGCTTGTCACCGATGACGTACCCGCCGTCATCCAGCTTTCGGACGTACCCGTCGTGGGCCAGAGTCCGCAGCAGGTGGTAGGCGGTGGCAAGCGACAGCCCCGCCTCGCGTGCCAGCTGCTTCGCGGGCGCACCGCCTTCGTGTGCGCTCACGGCCTCCATCAAGCGGAAGGCTCGCTGCACGGAAGTGATGAGCGTGGGACCCTGCTGAGCACCCATATGGCCAGCTTGCGCCCGATTTACCGCCCAATCAACGCCCTGCGCGCATCGGTGGGGGGAGCAGGTGATGCCGTCGGCGGGCGGGCCTCGTCTCCACGCCGCCGCCCCACCCGTCGGCACACCGCGAATCCGGCAGCGGCGACCAGCAGGTACGCGGGGACGAGCAGGACCGCGTCCGGTGCCGTCTGGTCCGCGGACCAGCCCGCGTCACGCCGGTCGCCCTCCAGCACGATCCGGTTGACCGTCAGAAAGGTCAGATGAGTACCGATGGCGACCCACAGCGGAGCCCGGCCCACCGCCGTCCGGGCCGCGACGAGAGTCAGGCCGAAGACCGTCAGGAGCATCAGGTAGTCGGCCGGGTGCTGCCCCTCCGGCGAGATCCCGATTCGCGCGGGCTCGGCTCCGACCAGGTGCGCGGTCCCGGCCTCCACCACCGTCGAGGCCCCCGGCACCAGCAGGAACACCGCCGTCGTGCCGAGCGCCGCGCCCGTGCCGCCGAACCGCTCGCGCAGCGAGGTCCAGGCGTGGCCGCGCAGCGTCGTCTCCTCCGGCAGCGCCTCGAGCAGGAAGGCGACCGCCCCGTTCGAGACGACGAACCCGGTGAGGGCGACGGGGTCGGGGGTCGACCAGCGCAGCATGCCCGCGGCCGTGCCCGCGCCGAGGACGAGCGCCGCCGCTGCCGCCGTCACGCCCACGCCCGTCAGGAGGGCGCGCAGGCTCGCACCCGCGCTGCCGAACCCGAGCGGCGCCGGCGAGCGGCGGCCCCGGCACGCGGCGACGAAGACGAGCGGAAGGGCCAGGGCGCTGACAAGCACCGCCGGTATCAGCCGGGCCGCCCAACCGGTGGCTCCGGCGGCGTCGGCGACCACCGAGCCCAGCGTTGTACCGACGCCCAGCGCCGTGGCCATGATGAGGCCGCCGATCAGGGCCTGACCCAAGGCCCTGGAGTGAGAGGGCGCGGGCGTGCCACGGTGATGCTCGGTCATGTAACCCCTTCGAGCGCGGGTGGTTCCCTGGCCGCGATGCAGGCCCAGGTGCGCTGACTTCCGCCATCCTCGCCACCCGATCCGCCACAGGCCTCATGACCTCTGATGAAAGATCCGTACATCCTTCGATGTATCGGTGATCAAGGCGGTGCCCCGCCCAATCGCCTTCCGGGGGCCGGACCCGCCGACATCACGCGGGCACAACGTGAAGATCTGGTGTACATGAGCTGGAGAGCGGCCGTAGACTCAGCCAGTCATCCAGCCAGTCACCCAGTCACCACGCGCCACAGGAGCCATGACAGAGCGCCCACCCCATGGCACGGCTCGCCCTGGCGGGCGCACGGCCCGCACTCGGGCGGCCGTGCTGGCCGCGGCCCTCGAGGAACTCGACGCCGACGAGTACGGAGCGCTCACCCTGGACAGGCTCGCCAAGCGCTCCGGGGTCCACGTGTCGACGATCCGGCGGCGCTGGCGCACCGTGGAGGGCGTCGTCGTCGACCTGCTGGCCCAGCACAGCACGGCCATCCCGACCCCCGACAGCGGCGACCTCCTGCGGGACCTGCGCGAACTGGCCCAGGCGATCGCCGATTTCCACGCCACGTTGCGCAACCGCAACCTCATCGAGGGGATCGTCGCGGCCGCCGCCCGCGACGCACGTGTGGCAGAGATCGTCCGTGGCGCGTTCGCCGCCCGCACCGAGCACGTCACGCGGATCGTGCGGCACGCGGTCGAGCGCGGCGAACTCGCTCCGGACACCGACGCCACCGAGGTCATCGCCGCACTGAGCGCACCCTTCTACTACCGGATGCTCGTCATGCGCGGCCCCATCGACGCCCGACTGGTACGGACCAGCGCCGAAGCCGCCTACCAGGCCGCCCGCGCGGGAGCCTTCGGGACCGGGTCGGCTCCGACGCCCTGATGTCCGCCGCGCCGCTGAGGGCACGGTCCGGCCGGACAGAGCCCGGACCGCCATGCCGAGGAAGCGGTGCGTTCAAGCCGAACTCACCATGCGATCGCGGTGATGCGCCGTACGGCCTCGCGGATCACATCGGATCGGCACACACGGTGAGGCGGACACAGCCCTCGCCGCCGGGGCCGAAGTAGCCATGGTGTCCACCGTTGCCCGGCCGACCCGGCTGGCGGGAAACGGCCCCTCCACAAGTGGCGGTGTTGCGCCGGCCGGAGGGTCCGATCACCGTGTTCGGGTGGCTACCAGGGCACGGAAGGGCGTGGGGACGGCACGGAAGGCATAGGACAACAGGAGGTCAGCCGCATGGGAGAGCAAGCATCCGCGTACGCCCTGCCTCCGGTCACCGTGTTCCCCGACGCCACGCGGCCGCACCCCATGCCCTGTCTGGGCGCCGGAGCACGCGCCGAGGCCGGGCGACTGGCCGCCGTGCTCGCCGCCGTCCCGGCGTTCGGCACAGCCGCACTGCGCGCCTCGGGGCTGCGGGCGGCCGCCCGCGCGGCCGCCGGGCTTGTCCGGGCGCTGCCTGCGGCAGACGCCCTCACCGACACGGACGGGCTGCCGGTCAGGTCTCCGGTACAGGGCTACTTCCGGGTGCGTACGGCCGCGCTCACCGCCGGGCAGGCCGCCCACCAAGCCGCTCAGGTGATCCACCGGGGACTCGCGGACCTGTGCGAAGTGCCGCTCTCCGGGAGCGACATCGTCCGGGAGACCGCCGCGATGCGGCAGGTGGTGGTGGACCTCGCGGGAAGCGAGGAGAGTCCGCAGGGCACCGGGGATCGGAGCGGCGAGAGCGGCGAGTCGGCTCCCGCCGCGCCCGGGACGGGGCCTCGGTGGCAGGAGGAGATGTGGCTCTCCCGCTGGATCACCGGCCATCATGTGCACGTCCTGTTCAACGTCTACGCGACGATCACGCTGAGACAGGCCGTCGAGCGGCTACGCGGCGGCGCGGTACGCGAGGCCATCGCGCGGATCGACCGCACCACCGTCTACGTCCAGGGGTTCGCCGCCGCCCGGGCACATGCCGCGGCCCTGCCTTCCGACTTCTACAACACGACCGTTCGCCCCACGATGGTCCCGACCGTGGTGCCGGTGCCCCTCAGCGGAGGCATGCACGTGGAGTACCGCGAGTACCGCGACGCGATCGGCGAACTGGTCGAGGCCCTGCCCGACGCGATCGAGGACCTCGCTCCGCGCGAACCGGACCTCGCCTTCGCCCGGGAGGCTCTCCTGGAGGCCGACCTCATCGAGGCAGAGCGCCACGTATGCCTCGTGGAGCCGGTGGTGGGGGCCGAGCGGTCACTGATCCAGCCACCGGCGACCACGGACAACGCCGTCTCGGTACTGCGCCTCATGCGTCACGTACGAGCGGCCAGGATCGCCTCGCTCGTCCGGTTCGGAGACCACCTCGTCGCCACCGCCGTCCAGCACCGGCGGGAGGGCGGAGACGGCGCGGCCACGCCGGGACGCGCGTTGGAGTAGCCCGTCGGCACGAGGCCGAGGCCATTCCGGTACGTATGGCCGCTCAGCGTGTTGAAGGCGCTTCGAGGCAGCCCCGCCCCAGCACGATGTCGCCTTCGGCCGGTTCCCGCTCGGCAGCGTCGCATGACCCTCCGGTGCCCCGCCGCCGCAGGTCCACCACGGCGAGGACCGCGCGCTCCACCGCGAGCGCCGACGCGAGCACGACAGCGGCCACCACGCCCCACCCCACATCGGGCAGCCACAGCAGCGCCATCGAGATCGTGCCGCCGAGGGCCGAGGGCAGTACCCACCACAGGAGTGCCGCGAGGGTCAGCGCGGCGGTGACCGACGCGATGGCGGTCAGCACGATCCGGCGGCGGGAGCGAGAGCGAACCGCCGCGCGCCGTCCGGGCAGGCAGCGCAGGGCGGGAGCGGCCAGGCACAGGAGAAGCACCGCGGCGAGACCTGCCGTGGCCCACGGCAGGACGATGGCGAACGGGTCGGCCGACGTGGTGCCGGGGGCCACGCCGGACAGCATTCGGGCCGCCCCGAACGCCGCGTCACCGAACTCCTTGGCCCGCAGCAGGTGGTAGGCGTTCTGCAGGACGATCACGGCTCGGCCGCTGTCGGGCAGCATGACGACCATGGCGTGGTGGCCGGGCAGTGCTCCGTCGTGCCAGACCATGCGCTCACCCGTGCCCTTGAGCGTGCCGACCGACCAGCCGAGGCCGTAGCGGTCGACGCTGCTGTCGACGTGCCCGCGCTGGGTGTCGGCCGTACCCTTCGCCGAGAGCACCCGCCGGCCGTCGAGCCGGCCGCCGTCGAGTTCGGCGCGGACGAACCGGGTCAGGTCCCGCAGGGTGCCGCCCACATGGCCGAAGGGGACGCCCGAGGTGTCGTAGGGCGCGTCGAACCGCACAGGGGAGCCGAAGACGAAGCGGTGACCGGGCGCCACCCGCTCACGTTCGAAGTCCCGTTCGGTGGCGACGGCGTGCTCCATGCCGAGCGGGTCGAGGATCCTCTCGTGCAGGTAGGTCCCGAACGGCCGTCCGGAGACCGCCTCGACCAGCGCGCCGAGTACGGCGTATCCGGCGCTGGAGTAGGCGAAGGAGTCGCCGGGCGCGGCGGCCGGAGCGATCCGCGTGAGATCGCGGGCCGCGTCGGCGAGGGCGCCCGGAGCGTTGTCGTAGCGGTCCCCGATCTCGCCGGAGGCGGAGGTGGGAATGCCGCTGGTGTGGGTGAGCAGGTGCCGGACCGTGATGCGGCCGGATGCGTCCGGGTCGGCGAGCCCGAACCAGGGCAGGTACGTCCGCACCGGCGTGTCGAGGTCCACGCGGCCCGCCTCCACCAGTTGCATCACGGCAAGGCCGGTGATCGGCTTGGACACCGAGCCCCAGAGGAAGGGCGTGTCCGGCGTGACGGCCCGGCCCCGGCCGTCCTCGCCGAAGCCCCGCTGGTGCACGACACGACCGTCCTCGATCACGGCGAACGCGGCACCCGGCGTGTCCGTCGCCCCGAGCCTGCCGCGGACGAACGCGTCCAACTCCGGCCAGCGCCCCGTGTCGGCGGCCGTGGCGTGCGACGCCGCACCCGTCGGCGCCGCGGCTCGCGGCCCCGCGCCCTCGGCCGCCGCGGCGGGTGTCGCGAGGCCCGCCACCGCACCTGCCGCGAGCACCGCCCGCGCCAACTTCCCCAGCCCTGCGCGCCATCGGCGCCATGGTGCCCTTGCTAACGCTGCCATGTCCGCAGCCACCCCCCGGTCCGTGCCTCTTCGTTTTTACCATACGAGCATATGGTTAAAGAGTTCCGCAAGCCCCGCCGGCGGATACCCTGACGGCATGCCGAAGGTCGTCGATCATCAAGCCAGGCGCGTCCAGATCGCCGACGCCGTACAGGCGCTGATCACCGAACAGGGCCTCGACCGGGTCACCATGGCGCGCACCGCCGCCACGGCAGGCGTCTCCGTCGGCCACGTACAGCACTACTTCCCGACCAAGGACGAGATGCTGCTGTTCACCCACGAACGCGTCGTGCAGAAGACCCTCGACCGGGTCTCGGCGCTCCGGGACCGCGCCGCTCGCCAGCAGCTGCCGATCCGCGACGTGGTCGCCGAAGGACTGGCCGAGTGGCTCCCGGCGGACCCCCGCCGCCGCTCGGCGCACCGAGTGGCCCTGGCGTTCGTGGGCCGCACCGTCGACAACCCGCGCCTCGCGCGCGCCCACGCCGAGACCGGACGGCTCATCCGCTCGATGCTCGCCACAGCCATCCAGAACGGAAAGGAGTGCGGCGAGGTCCCCCACGACACCGATCCGGCCCTCACCGCCCTGGAACTCCACAGCCTGGCCGAGGGCCTCGCCCTGCAGCTCGGATCCGACCCCGACGCCACCGCCGCCAGCGCCGCCCTCGCCGTCGTCACCGCACGCGTCCAGACCGCCTTCCCCGGCCACTGCCGCCAGTACGAGCGACCTGCCGGCTGAGCCGCTTGTTCGTCAGTTCCCGATCGCGCCGGCAGCTGCGAGAAAAGCGGTTTCGTTCGGACGAACCGGTCTGCGAGAGTGCGGCCATGAATGACTTCGTTGTCCGTCGGGCCGAGCTTGTTGACGCTCCTGCCCTGGCGGCCCTGCGCTGGCAGTTCAAGGTGGAGGACGAAGGCGACGGAGTCCCCCAGGGTGAGAAGGAGTTCGTCGCCGGGTGCGAGGAGTGGCTGCGCACCCGGATGACCGGGCCGTGGCTGGTCTGGCTCGCGGAAGTCGGGGGCCGGCCTTGCGGCCACGTGTTCGTGTGCCTCGTGGAGAAGGTCCCGAGCCCTTGCCCACAATCCGAGACGTTCGGATATGTGACGAACTTCTATGTCACCCCGGAGCAGCGCAACCGTGGCCTGGGCAGGGCCCTCCTCGATGAGGTGACCCGCTATGCGCATGACCACCAGCTGGACACGTTGATCGTGTGGCCGTCGGAGCGAAGCGCTCCGCTGTACCAGCGCTGCGGCTTCGACGGACCGGACGAACTCCTCGAACACCCGGTGACGCCCAGCTGAACCAGCCGTGTCACCCGCAGGTCACCGTTCCACCGCGAACCGACCCGTCTGGCGGTCGCCCCGTCCCGCCGGCCACGACCCGTCACGGATGGCCGGGGCCCGGCTGCTTGGGACCCGCGCACGGATGGCCGGGGCCCGCAGCTTGTGGGACCCGCGCTCAGCGGGCGGCATCCCCTGACCGCACCCGCCAGCAGGCGCCGAGCGCCCGGAGTCGGCAGGGTGGAGGCATGAGCGACTCTCCCCGGCCCCGCGGCGTGGTACCTCCGCCGGCACCCGGCGGCCGCCGCCGCGTTCTCCCCGTCCACCGCCGCCGGCCCCCCACCAGGTCCTGGGCCACCCCGCTGCCACGGAGCTGAGATGGTCACGGCGCTGAACCGCCCCTTGGGCGTCGGACTCCTGCACCACGCGGACACTTCTCCCGACCGCATCGCGCTGACCATCGGCCGGCGCGAGTACACCTACCAGGAGGTCGCGCACACCGCCCGGCGGTGGGCGGCCTCGGTCGTCGAGGCAGCGGGACCCCGGCCGCGGCGGGTCGGTGTCCTGGCCTCTCGCAGTGAGGCCGCGTACCTGGGGGTGGCCGCGGCGCTGTTCGCCGGAGCGGCCTTCGTCCCGCTGAACCGGAATCTCCCCGTACGTCGGACCCGGACCATGCTGGCGCTGTCCGGGGTCGACGCGCTGATCGTCGACGAGGAGTCGCTGCCCCAACTGCCCGACCTGCTGCGGGGCCTGCCGCGGCGGCCGGCCGTGCTGCTGCCCGGCAGCCCGCGCGCCGATGTACCGGACCTCGGCGACGGCCCGGTGCTGGACGCGGCCCATCTCGCGGCCGCCGCGCCGCTGGAGCAGCTGCCCGAGGTCGGCCACGACGACCTGGCGTATCTGCTGTTCACCTCGGGCAGCACCGGTGAGCCCAAGGGCGTCCCCATCACCCACTCCAACGTCCGCTGGTTTCTCGACGCGAATCAGGACCGCTATCGGCTGACAGCCGACGACCGGCTTACGCAGATCGGCGACCAGACCTTCGACCTGTCGGTCTTCGACCTCTTCATGGCCTGGGAGAACGGGGCGCGGGTCTGCGCGATGGACCCCCTGGAGCTGCTGGCGCCCTTCCCGTACCTGGAGCGCAATGGAATCACCGTCTGGTTCTCGGTGCCGTCGGTGGCCGCGGTGCTGCGCAAGCAGGGCGTGCTCACGCCCGGATCGATGCCCACCCTGCGCTGGAGCCTGTTCTGCGGCGAGGCGCTGCCCAGGGCCACCGCCGAGGCCTGGCGGGCCGCCGCTCCCGGATCGACCGTGGAGAACCTGTACGGCCCGACCGAGCTGACCATCGCCTGCACGGCCTACCGCTGGGACCCGGAGACGAGTCCGGAGCAGTGCGTGCACGACAACGTGCCGATCGGGCGGCCGTACCCCGGACTGCATACGCTGATCGTGGACGAGGACCTGGCTCCGGTCACGGACGGGGCCACCGGTGAGCTGTGCGTGGCCGGCCCCCAGACCACGCCCGGCTACTGGCAGGCGCCCGAGCTGACCGCTGAGCGCTTCTTCGAACGCGATGGCAGGACGTACTACCGCACGGGCGACCTGGTACGTACGCACCACGGCCAGTTGGTCTGTATCGGCCGCAACGACCAGCAGGTCAAGATCGACGGCTACCGGATCGAGCTGGGTGAGATCGAAGCGGTGCTGCGCCGGTCCGGAGCGGTGGAGGCGGTGTGCCTGATGTGGCCGGACCCGGGGACGATCACCGCCGTACTGTCCGGTGCGGCGGATCCGACCGCCGTGGCCGAGGCGTCCGCGGACAGCCTGCCGCCGTACATGGTGCCCACGTCGGTGCACGCCGTCGAGACCATGCCGGTGAACGCGAACGGCAAGGTGGACCGCACCGCGCTGCGCCGCTGGCTGGACGGCCGGGCGGCCCGTCCGCAACCTCTGGAGCCGGCGGACGCGGCGACTCCCCCGAGCGGAGCATGACCGCGTCCCCGGCCGAGAGCCGCTGTCGCGGCGCGACGCGGCCCGCTGATCACCGCCCGGCGCGGCGGCGCCGGGCGACCAGGAACGCGGCACCGCCGGCCAGCGCGGCGGCGGCAGCCACCCCGGCCCAGATGGGCGCGGACGACGACGTGTCGGACGAGTGGCCGTCGGCGGACTTGGGCGACGGCTCGGCGGCGGGCCGGTCCGTCGGCGGGTCCGCGGGCGCGCTGGTGGGGGCGCCGGTGGGCTTGGTGCCGGCGGCGGGTACGTCGACGGTGGCCTCGCCGTGGCCCAGATCGGGGAAGCCGCAGTCCACGGTCACCTTCCAGCGGCCGGGTGGCAGCACCTGGCGGGTGGTGTAGGTGGCCTTCGCACCGTCGACGGGGACGAGCTTCCACGGGCCGAGGGAGCGCCCGTTCACATCGACGGCGGACAGCGTCCCCGCGATGGATTCGGTCACCGGGTCGTTGTCGTTCTCCCAGGTCGCGACGGTGCGGATATGGCCGTCGGCGGGCTGCGTGGTGACGATGTCGAAGGCGATGGTGTCGCCGTGCGCGACGGCCGACGGGGCCGGGCCGGCGACGAGCAGCGCGGCGAGGACGGCGACCGGCGCGTGGCGGAGGGAACGGGAGTGTCGCACGGGTGCTCCTGGCAATGGGGGGGGTGAGAGCGGTGGGGGGTGAGAGGGGTGAGGGGTGAGGGTCATGAGGCTGAGGGGGGAGCGGCCGGTGGGCCGGCGGCTGGGGGGTGGGCAGCCGCCGGCCCGGATCAGCCGGCCGTCAGCGGTCGGGAGAGCGCCGCGGGACGGTCAGGAGGCGCGCTGAAGGGTCCACTTCTGGTAGCCCTCGTCGTTCTGCTTCTGCAGTTCGAGCAGCCAGCCGCCGTAGTACCAGCGCTTGCTGACGCCCAGGACGAGCGAGGAGCCCTGCGGCTGGAGCACGTGCGAGCCGTCCCCGGCGCTCTTCAGGCGCCACTTCTGGGACGCGGCGCCGCTGCACGGCTGCTGGGCGACGTACGCGCCCGCGGCGTCGGAGGAGAACTGCAGGCACTTGCCGGACGCCGCCGACGTGACGTTCACGGCGCCGCCGCCGGCGTCCTTGAAGGTCCACTGCTGGTTGGCGTAGCCGTGGCGCTGGTAGGCGATGGCGACCGTGCCGTTCTGCGTGGAGCCGCCCCACATGTCGGCGGCCTGCCCGGTGAGGGAGTTGACCATCACGTACTTCGTGCCCGGCCGGGTGGGCGTGTCGCCGTCGGAGGCGACGAGGGTGCGGAAGGTGCTGGCGGGGCCCGGCTGCGAGGTCTTGCCGCCGGAGTCACGCGTGGCGACGGCGATCTTGTACGAGGTGTCGGGGGTCAGCCGGACGACGCGGATCGCAGTGTCGCTCACGTCGGCGAGCTTGCTGCCGTTCAGGAAAACGGTGTAGCCCGCGGCGGAGGGCACCTTGGTCCAGCTGACCACGGCCGAGTTGGCGGTGATCTGGGTGACCTTGGCGGCGGGGCCGGTGCCCGGGTCGGGGGTGGACGTCGGGGACGGCGTCGGGGTGGGTGTGCTGGTCGGGTTCGGGTCGGGCTCGGTGTCGCCACCGCCGCCGGCTATCAGGAAGCGGTTGTTGGCGATGTTCCAGTGGGTGGCCAGGTAACTGCCGGGCTTGGGCGCGGTGTTGAAGTAGTCGTCGTGGCGGCAGTCGAGCCGCGCGTCAGCTGCGCGGTCGGGGCACACGGTCTTCATCTGCGGGTAGTTCGGCGAATCCGAGTAGCACATGATGTCCCACTCGTCCACGCAGTGGCCGCCGCCGCTGGTGTTCGGGGCGCTGTTGTTGACGGCACCGAGGTTGTGGCCCAGTTCGTGGGCGGGGGTGGAGCCGCCCCAGCAGCCGGCGTCCGTACGTCCGTAGGAGGGGCCGAAGTTGCTGAGGTTCTCCTGCCCGGGGCGCTCGTCGCCGTTGAAGGAGCCGATGCCGCAGTAGACATTGGTGTCCGCGAAGATCATGTACTTGCGGTCGCGGCGGTTGAAGCCCTTGGCGGCCAGCGCGTTGTTGGTCGAGCCGAACTCGTTCAGGGCGCCGGACGAGACCTCGACGTCCAGGACGTTGGCCGTGCAGTCGGAGTCGGTGACGAACCGGATGTGGCGGTTGCCGCCGGTCTCCTTGGCGCTCTCGTTGTAGATGACGTCGGCCTCGGCCGCCCACTTCTTGAACGAGGCCACGTACTGCGCGAATCGGCTGTTTCCGGGGCCGTGCACGTAGAGCGCCTGGACGCGGTTGCCCGAGGAGCCGTCGCCCTCGCAGACCACCTTGGAGCCGGCGTCGGCCTTGGCGCCGGTGGCCGAGCCGGGGGCCGCCGCGCCGGGCCGCTCCGCCTCACCGGTGCGCGCGTCGAGCGCCGGCAGGCCGCCGCGCAGTACGTCGGAGGCCTCCGGGGTGCCGCTCGTGCCGCCCTTCAGCGCCGGGGCCGGGGCGGTCTGCCGCACCGCGGGCGGGGCGTCCTTGCTGATGTCGACGCCCTTGGGCGGGGCGTCCGGGCCGTGCGTGCACAGCTTCGCCTTGGAGCTCGCCTGGGAGACGACGTAGACACCGACGCAGGGGTCGCCCTCGGGGGCGGGCTTGAGCCCCTCGTAGACCATGCCGCGCCGCTCGTTGCTCTCCGGGACCTCGGTGAGCGGCTCCGGCGGCGTCTCGTAGAGCGGTTCCACGCCGGGCGTCGGCCGGTCCGCGGCGCTCGGCTGGTCGGTGTTGGCCGAGCCGATGGTGACCACGCCGACGGCGATTCCGGCGGCGGCCGCCGTCGCGGTGGCTATCAGCGCCAGACGGCGCTTGGCTTTGCCGCGCCGGTGTGTCGAGCGTCTTGTTTCCATGAGGGAATCCCGTCTGTACTCGTGTGGGGATGGGAGTGGAGGGATGGCTTGAGGAGGTGCCGGGCAGGCGCCGGGCACGAAGGGGGCTGGGCAGGGCGCGGCGGCCGGGTGGCTGTGGCGCATACGGGAGATGGCGGGCGGTGCGCGCCGGCTGCTCAGCGGGTGGCGAAGACCTGGGTCCAAAGGGGGCCGCCGGAGTCGTCGGTGATGCCGACTCCGATCTCGGTCACGTCGCAGTTGAGGATGTTCTGCCGGTGTCCGGGACTGTTCATCCAGGAGTCCATGACGGTGTGCGGGGTCTGCTGGCCGGCGGCGATGTTCTCGCCGTAGGTCTGCCACCGGTATCCGGCGGCGGTGATCCGCTCGCCGGGCCCGGTGCCGTCCGGCTCGGTGTGGTCGAAGTAGTGGCGCGCCGCCATGTCGTCCGAGTGCCGCTGGGCGGCGGTGGTCAGCTGGTCGTTGGGGCGGACCGGCGCGCATCCGGCCTTCGCCCGCTCGGCGTTGACCAGGGCCGTCACCTGCTGTACGAGGGGCGCTCGGGGGTCCGCGGGGCGGGTCGCCTGAGGGGTCGGGCTCGGCGTGGGGCGGGCCGGGGGCGTGGCCGGAACGGTCTTCGGGGGGCGCGGGGAGGGTGATGCCGTGCGCGGTGGCTTGGTGACCGGGCGCCGCGTGGGCTTGTCGGAGCGGCTGGTGGGCTCGGCGGTCTCCCGCTGGGCGGTGGACGGGGTCGCGGAGGGCAGCCGGTCGGGGAGCGGCTCGGTGCGCGCGGTCCCGCTCTCCACGCGCTCGCCCTTGTTCCCGGGAAGGTTGAGGACGAAGGCGGCTCCTCCCACGGCCATGACGAGCGCCGCGGCGCCCACGACCTTGCCCCCCGTCCGCGGACGGCGGTGCGCGCGGTGCCGGCCGGTGTGCGGCATGGCGCGGTCGTCGGCGGGGTGGACGGGCGGGGCGTCGTCGGCGGGGGTGGCGGCGATGTGCCCGGGCGCCGCGTCGGCGCCGGGGGTGGCGGCGGGATGCCCGGGCGGCGCGTCGGCGGTCGAGGGCGAGGCGTACCCCACGGGGGCGGCGCCGGGCGCCGCGGCGTCGCTCGCCCGCCACCGCAGGAGGGCTCCGGCGACGGGGACGAGCCCCAGTGCGACGAGCAGTCCCTCGGCCGGGGCCAGCGTGGACCAGTGGTCGGCGCAGCCGGCGCAGCCCCGCGCGTGCCGGGCGATGCGCTTGCGCCACAGCGCCGAGGGGACCCCGTCCCAGAGGCCGATCAGCTGCTCCAGGTCACCGCAGCGGGGCACGGCGCCGAGGGCGCGGACCACGACCCGTGCGGTGTCCAGTTGCTCCTTGGTGCGCTGCATGCGTACGGCGGCGTGCTGCGGGGGGAGTTCGAGGGCGGCGGCGACCTCGGCGCGGGTCAGCTCGCCCGCGGCCTCCAGCCACCACAGGGAGAGCACCTGCCGCTGGTCGTCGTCGAGCCAGCGCGTCGCCTCGGCGACCTCCTTCCGCTGGCCTTCGAGCCCCAGCCGAACGATCGTCATGTCGGCGAAGTCGGGCTCGGGGGCGGCGAGTTCGTGGACCTCGTGCAGACCGCCGATCGGCGCGTCGCGGCGTTCCTGCTGCCAGTGGCCGCGTATCTGGTTCATCGTGATCGACACGAGCCAGGAGCGGAAGCAGGCCGGGTCGCGCAGCCCGTCGAGTCCGTTGAGTGCCCGGATCATCGTCTCCTGCACCACGTCGTCGACGTCCGCGTGTCCCTTCAGGGCACGGCCGACGATGTTGTAGACCAGCGGCAGGTACGTGGCGACGAGCTGATCCTGCGCGCCGGTGTCACCGGTCCGCGCGGCTTCGACGAGCCGCGTCCCAACCTCACTGTTCACGCTCCGCGCCCCTCTTCCTGTGCCCTACCCGGGTGACGTCCGATACCTGGGAGATCTGGGGGCGATCATCAGATAACAAGAATTTGCTGAGGAGAAGCTGTGGAGATGATCTGGATGCCGCGGACGCCGTGGGCGGGACGGCGAACCGAACCCCGTCCCGTCCCGTCAGGGATGAAGAAAGCGCAGCTCAGGGCCAATGTGAGAGACAGCGCTCCGGTTGAGCCCCTCGCTGGGACGCCCAACTGGTGTGACCCATCACACAGTTTGCGGCGCCCACTCACTTCGCTTCCCGTGCGCGACGGAGCACTGACCGCCGCCGCTTGTCCAGAGCCGAGTTCAAGACAGTTCTGAGCATGTTCCGTTGGAACTTGCCAAAACCCTCACCGGGCGGCGAGCACCATGCGTAACGTCATGGTCACTGCAATGCCGTCCGCACCAGCGCGCTGTGCGGGGAGGGGAGTTACGCGTGCCGGGAATCGACGAGTGCCTGCTCGAGGCCATGGCGCTGCCGGGTGCGCGCGGCGCGGCCGTCATCGACTGGGTCAGCGGGCTCGCGCTCGGCACGGTCGGGGCGTGTCCGGGCGGCGATGGCGAGGCCGGCGCCGTGGAGACCGCGGAGTTCGCCCGGATGGCCGCCGAGCACACCGCGTTCGCCCCCGCGGAGGCGGGCAAGGGCCTCCCGGTCCAGGACGTCATCGTCACCACACGCGACGGCTTCCACCTGCTCTGCTTCGTCGAGACCTGCTTCGACAGCAGCGTCTTCCTCCATCTGTGGCTCGACCGGGACACCGGCAATCTCGCTCTCGCCCGGCTGCGGTTGCAGAACCTGGCCGAGCGCCTGGTCCTCGCATGACGAGCCAGGTCTCCACACTGCTCGCCCGGTTGACCACCGAGCGCGCCACGGGCGCGCTGCTGCGGGACACCGGCACCCTCTACCTCGCCGACGGCGCGGTCGTCCACGCCGAGAGCCCCGCCGCACCCGGCCTGGACGCGCTGCTCACCCGGGGCGGGCGGCTGCCCACCGAAGGGTGGCGGGAGGCTGTCGACCGGGCGGGGGCCCGGCGGCGGGTCGCCCGGTATCTGGTGGAGAAGGGCCACATGTCCAGCGGCGAGTTGGAGATATGCCATCTCGGCGCGCTGTTCGACGCCGCCTTCTTCGTCCTGGCCCCGGACAGCGGACCGGCCCGCTTCCGCTCCGGCGCGGCCCACTGGCTCGGCCCCGTACGGCCCGTGCCGGTCCCGGCCGTGGAGCGGGAGGCCCGGCGCCGCAGGGAGCTGCTGGACAGGCTCTGGCCGCGGCCGGAGGTCGACACCGCGCCGGTGGTGGCGGTCCCGGCCGCCGGCGGTCCGGCCACGACGTGCCGTCAGCGGGCCGTACTCGCCGCGGCGGACGGCGTACGGACGGCCACCGGCATCGCCTGGCTGCTGGGGCGCCCGGCCTTCCACACCCTGCTGGACGTACGGCGGCTGGCCGCCGCCGGGCGGGTACGGACTCCGCCCGCGGCCGCCCCGCCCCCCGCTCCCACGCTTCCCGCCTGGGTCGCCGGCATCTCCGCCGACCCGGACGTCGCCCTGTTGCACCGGCTTCGTGATGCTCTGGAGGCTCGTCTGTGATGTCACGGTCCGTCCGCACGGCACCGTCCGCGCTGTCATGAAGCGCGTACTGAGGCAACGCTCCGAAAGGAGGCAGCTATTGGCGGCCGAGCCCGAAGTGCTCGATGAACTGCGGCGCCTGCGGGTGCGCGTCCCGCATCTCACCGCCGCCCTGACGGCCACGGTCGACGGCCTGATCCTCGCCCAGGACACCCCGGCGGCGGGGACGGCGGGCGTGGAGGCGGAAGGGGTGGCCGCCATGACCGCGGCGGCACTCGGCGTCGCCCTCCGGCTGACGGACGCCACCGGCCAGGGGGAGTTCCGGGAGCTGCTGATCCGGGGCGAGCAGGGCTACGTCGCCACGTATGCGGCGGGGACGGCGGCCGTCGTCACCGTACTGGCCGGACCGCGGATCAACATCGGCCGTCTGCACCTGGAAGCCCGCCGCGCCAGTGCCCGCATCGGCGAACTGGTCGACGCCGCGCTGGCACGCCGGGAGCCCGCCTGACCCCACGCCCGCGCTCCCCGGGGCCCCCGCGCCCCGCCCCACCCGCACCATCCGCACCACCCCGCAGAGCCCAACCCCGAAAGGACACCCCACTGATCATGGCCAACACGGAGACCGCGCTGAAGGAAGCGATGACCATCGAGGGCGCGCTGGGCGTAGCCCTCGTGGACTACACGAGCGGAATGGCCCTCGGCACGCTCGGAGGCGGCCATGAGCTCGACCTGACCGTGGCCGCGGCCGCGAACACCGACGTGGTGCGCGCCAAGGTGCGGGCCATGGAACTGCTCGGCCTGAACGACGAGATCGAGGACATCCTGATCACCCTCGGCAGCCAGTACCACCTGATCCGGCTGCTGAAGGGCCGCAACAACGGCGGGCTCTTCCTGTATCTGGCCCTGGACAAGGCGCGGGCGAACCTGGCGATGGCCCGGCACCAGCTGAAGCGGATCGAGGCCGAGCTGGAGGTCTGATCGCCCACCGACCTGCGAGGCGCCCGGCAGTCCCCCTGTGCCGGGCGCCCCTTCACGTCCTGCGTTCCGGCGGTCCCAGCGCATGAGGGGCCGTCGTCGTCACACGTCGGGGGCGATGGTGTCCAGCGCGGGTTCCACACGCGTGATGGGCAGGTAGAGCCCGCGCAGCCGGAGCAGGGGCATCGGGCTGCGGGTCAGATTCGACACGATGGTCAGGTCCAGCGCCAGGTCTCCCCCGCCGAGCGGGGTCTTGGTCTCGAACCACCTTCTGACGGCGCGGGCCCAGCTCCCGCACAGTGCCTTCAGCTCCGCCGGCTCCGGCCCCAGGGTCACCAGGAGCGGCGGCTGTACGAGGATCGGCAGCGGCACGGCGGGGAGCTTGGCGTTGAGCAGATAGCGGTAGGTCACCTCGGCCCGGACCGTCACCTCATCGGCCTTGGGCTCGCCGTCCCGCAGCAGCAGCGTCTCGAAGAGGGTCAGCAGATGCTCGTCGAGCGCCTTCCGCTCCGCGCTGCCGAGTTCGGCGATGTTCACCGGTGTGCTCACATCGACGTGCGGATGCAGCGGGTTGGGGAAGGACACCTGAGCCGTGGTGAAGACGAAGGGTTCGGCCAGCGGGCGGCCCGGCACCAGAGATCTGTTGCGTTCCAGGTGGGCGGCGGCGTGGGCGTCCTGGAACGCCAGAATGTCCAGCCCGGGCAGCACGACGGTGCGCTCGGGGACGGCCTGGCCCCGGCTCGCGGACAGATACACCTTCGGATCGGTCTTCTTGCGGTACGCGAAGCGGTGGGTGCCGGGTTCCGCGCCGGTCGAGGGCAGCGGGACGGGCTCGTACGCGTCCGGTTCGACGAGTACGCGCGGCGCGCCGAGCCCGGTCGGCGGCTCGCCCTCGACCGCGACCTCGACCACGAGGACGTCCCGGGTCCCGTCCACGGTCCCGACCGACTCGCTGAGGACGAAGCGGTAGGCGGGGTTTCCCTCCCCCGCGGCCGTGGCGGGCGGCGGGCAGACGGTCAGCGGCCCGCCGCCACTGCCACTGCCACTGCCGCTGCCGCTGCCGCTGCCGCCGTCGGCGGTGACCGCGGTGACCATGCTCACCAGCGCGTTCACCGCGACCGCCGCCTTGCGGAACTTCACCGCCTCCTTCACCGGGTCACTGGTGGCGTCGATCGCCGCGAGATAGGTGTCGAGGTCGGCCCGCACCTTGGGGAACGCCGTGGTGAACTGCGCCAGTTGCGCGAAGGCGTCCTCCAGCGGGCCCGCACCGCCGCGCATCTGGTCGCGGACGTTGAACCGCACGTCCAGCCGCACCTGGTCCTGCGGGTAGTGGAAGGGGAGCGTGTAGGTGAAGCCGTAGTCCCAGCGGGTGAGGTCGCCCAGCCGGTCGCCGCCGGCGGACGTCCGGCCGGTCTGCGTGGTGAGGACCGGGCTGTCGGGGAACGCGCGCAGCGGCAGCGGAACCTCGAAGCGGTTGGGGGCGAGGTCGGCCAGACCGTCGGGTTTGACGAAGGCCAACCAGCTCGACGGCCGGTAGTCGGTGGTGCCGAGCGGCTCGCCGATCTGGTGCTCGATCGCGGTGGGGGTGTACCTCAGGTTCAGAGCGGCGTGCTTGATGACGCCGCCTTCCGGGTCGTGGACGACCTCCGGTCCGCTGAGGACGAAGGTCAGCGGACGCGTGCCGCTCTTGAGCACGAGTTTGGGCGACGAGGGGGTGAGGGCGGCTTCCGGCTTGGCGGTGTCCCGCTCGGCGGCGTCCCGCCTGTCGCCGTCCGGCGCCGGGCTCCCCTGGCGTGCCCCGTCGACACGGAGCACCATGCCGCCGTACAGGCGCGGCGGTTCCTCGGCGAGCGGTTCGGGGATGTCGGCGGTCACGTCGGCCTGGAACTCCACCGCCGCGCGGGTGGCGTAGGCGTTCGACAGCCGGCCCAGGAGCTGCTGGAGGAACGTCTCGCGCGCCGTGCCGGGGTCCGCGCCCTGCTGGTCTGCGAAGACCGGCACCAGCCAGGTCGTGGCGGCCTCGGCCAGCCGCCTCTTGCACATCAGCAGCTCGTCGAGCCAGTCGCGCTCGCCGTCGCCGAACGGCTGCCGCGACAGGATCTGGAGGGCGGCCGTGTAGCGGGGGCCGAGCACGGCGTCGACCGCCGTGAACAGCCCCCGGCACCATACGTCCATGTCCACGCCCTTGAAGTCGCGCTGGGCGGGGTTGACGAGGCCCTCCCCCGTCTTGAACTCGCGGATCTCCACCCGCGAGCGGGACTGGAGCTGGTTGGCGGCCGGGCGCGGCACGAACACCGCGGGCTTCGCCCTGCTCGCCTCGGTGAGTCCGTAGGAGATCGGCACACCGGGCTCGCGGCCGACGCGTACGGCCCACAGCGCCGATGCCGCTCCCGGCCCGGTGTCGTCGCGGTCGGCGCCGGTGGCGACCTTCAGCAGTTGTCCCGCCCCGGACAGGGCCGTCTCGAAGGAGCCGGCGAAGGCGGTGAGGCCCAGGGCGGCGCCCGTGCCGGTGGCCTTCTCGTGGCGGGGCGGCACCGCCGTCGTGGCCCGGCGGACGCCGGGGGCGGTGGCGAGGTCGCCCAGGATGACGCCGCCGGTGCGGGCCACGGTGAAGGACAGCGACAGCTCGAAGACCTGGGCGGGGTTGACGGAGGCGGGGTCGAGCGGGATGGCGATGGTGTGCTCGCCCGTGGGTTCCGGTTTCGCGGTGCCGAAGGCGGCGCGGTCGGTGAGGAAGTCCCTGACGGCCCCGAGCCAGCTGACGAGCTTGGTGACCTGCGCCGGGGTGAGGGCCAGTGGCTTCGGCCGTCCCTCGCCGCCGACGACCAGGGTGGTCTCGACGGTGAGGGCGGTTCCTCTGGTGTCGGTGAGCTGGTCCAGGAGCCTGGTGTAGACCCGCAGATCGCGGACGGCGTTCAGCTGCGCCGTGGAGGAGTGGTGCAGGCCTTGGGGGTCGGAGCTCGCCGTGCCGCCGAGGTCCCGGTGGCGTGCGGTGTCCTTCGGCTTGATGTCGCGGGCGGTGAGCGTCAGGATTCCGCCGGGCATGCCGCTCACGGTGAGCGAGACCGTGCGCCCGTCGGCGTGGAGTTCGGCGCGGGTGACGGTCGCGTCGGGGCTGATCGTGTAGTGGGCCACGTCCGCGGCCGAGGCGGGGTCCAGGGGTTCGGTGAACTCGGCCCGCACGGTGGAGGCGTCGACGGCGCGCGCGGAGAGCAGTCCCGCGTAGCGGGTGGCGTCGAAGACCTGGCGGAGCTCGACCGCTGGTGAGCCGCTCCGGCCGGTGACGCGCCAGTCGGCGCTGACCGCCGGCCACTGGCCGAGCCCGGTGAGCGCGTCGGCGTACCCCGCGAGCACCGGCGGCCGGCCCAGCGGCGCGGTGTCCTGGGCGCTGGGTGCGGACAACGTCGTCACCAGGCGGTTGCCGAACTGGTCCAGCCAGTCGAAGGACGTCCGGAGCACCTCGCCCACCCCCGCGTACGGCCCCGAGGGCTGCTTCGCGAAGCCCGTGTAGGGCACGGTCATCGCGTACGTCCACGTCTCGTCGGCGGTCGGTGCGGGGAGGGTGCGCAGCTTGTTCCCGTCGTGCGGTGCGGTGGGCGCCACGGTGGGGCCGGCCGGCACCCCGAGCGGGCTGGCCTTGAAGGCCGGGTTGTCCTCGACGCGGTAGCCGAGCAGGGTGAAGTCGCGCAGCAGATACGACCGGGCGAAGCCGGCTGCCTCCGGGTCGTCGGGGACGACGTCCGGTACGGGCCGCTCGGCCCGGAACGGCAGGACCCCCTGCGGCACGCTCGGCGTGCGGTCCATGGGGCCACCGGTGACCTGGATCCGCTGCCCGTCCGCGAAGAGGCCCGCCACGTCCGCGTTGTCGGCGCCCAGGGCGGCGAGGTCCTCGCCGCAGAAGGCGCCGGCCTCGGCGAGCGTGCCGGTCCTGCCGGCGGTGCCCGCGGGGAGGGTCAGCGGGGGCAGGCGCAGGGTGTCGGGGTAGGCGAGGTGGGCGTCCGGCTGGAGGTCGCGCAGCGGGTTGGCCTTCCGCAGCGCGTCCAGGGTGGTCGAGAAGCGGGTGGCGACGTCCGCGACCTTGATGCGGGAGACCGGTGCCTGGTACAGGCCCTGGTTGACGCGGAGGTGGGCCTTGCCGCTGAGTTTGAGTGCGGCGTTGCGCACGGCCAGGTCGCCGACGTCGGAGAACGAGGGCTCGGCGACGCCGGCGAGGGAGACGTCGGGGCCGGTTTCGACCGTCACGTCGGTCGGCGGGTCGGCCTCGGTGTACAGCGTGGCGTGCGTGCTCTCGAGGCGTTCGCCCGTCACGAGCGCGTTCATGTGGTCCGCGAGGCGGTTCCGGGCGGCGGGCGTGTCGGGCTTGGCGTGCAGGACGAGGAGGGTGAGCCGGGCCTGCCCGCGGTCGTTGAAGACCCGGTCGGGCAGGCCCGTGCCCTCGGCCGTGTCGAAGTAGTAGAGGAAGAAGCCCCCGTTGCGGGTGATGCTGGCCTCCCACAGCAGCCGGGCCAGCTCCGCGGGCCGGTTGAGGAGTCCGTGAGTGGTTGCGGACGGCTCCGCCGCGGGGGCCGCGGCCAGGAGGGAGCCGGGCCGGGTGGTGGTGGACAGGTCGACCTGCGCGATGCCGGTGGTCACCCGCGCCGGGTCGCCGGTCTGCAGCCCGTCCGCGGCGCCGCCGGTGGCGCTCGGCGGGAAGCCGATGTACAGCCCGGCGTAGGCGGAGTCGTCGTCGCCGACCTGGTCGACCAGGCGCTCCAGCAGCAGCAGGTCCTCGCCTTCGGCGCCGGTGATCTGGTACGTGGCCGAGGACGCGCGGCCAACGGTGTCGGGCGGGACGCGGGTGACGCCGAAGTGGATCACGGACGCCCAGGCGTACTCCGTCACCGGGGCGCCGGTGGTCGCGCCGGTCGCCTCGTCGTAGCGGGCCACGCCGATCCGCATCCGGGGCCCGTCGGGGTGGCGGGCCGGATCGGGCAGGGCGCGCAGGGCGTCGGGCAGCCGCCACACGCGCAGGGCGCCAGGGTCGGCGGCCGCGCCGGACCCGTACGGCAGGGGCACCGGCGCCACCGCCTGCCACACGCTCTGCGTGGTCAGCGGGTGCCGCTGGGGGGTGCTGCGGTGCGTGGGTGCCGGGCCGAGCCGCAGCTTCGGTACGTCGAGGCGGTTCTGCCGGGCCCAGGCGGTGAGCTTGGCCACCGCCTGACCGCGCCTGCCCCGGGCCAGGGGGAGGTCCAGCCGCTCCTTGGGGTTCCCGTCGGCGTCGGCCAGGCGCAGCCAGGACATGCCCGGGGAGGTGCCGACCGTGAGGACTGCCTTCTCCGGCTTGCCCTGCGGTACGGCCAGCTGCTGGCCCGTGAGCGCGTGCAGGCCGGCCTCGGGCGGCAGCTTCAGGGCTCCGTCGACCCCGGTCACCCACATGCCGCGGGCCTTGGGGGTGATGCCGGTGGTGTTCAGGCGCAGCCCGTGCAACTGGTAGCGGGAGGCCATCCCGGACAGGTGCTGGAGCGCGTGGGCGCGTTGCGCCTCGTCGATGAGGGTGCCCAGCCGCAGCCGGGACAGGTGCGGCAGGGTGAGCGACGGGGTGCTGTCGGCGGCGAAGGTGACGGCGCCGTTGGCCGGCTGGTGGCCGAGCACGGCGAGGGTCGTGCCGAACCGTGCGGCGATGCCCTGCAGCGTGTCGCCCTGTGCCGGGGTGACGGTGAGCGTCGGCAGGACGAGCACGCCGAGCGGGGCGAGCAGACCCTCGGCTTTCAGCAGCGGGTGCTTGCCCACCGTGCCGTGGGCCAGCAGGTCGGCGAGCGGGACGCCGAGGGCGTTCGCCGCGTCGCCCAGGCACTCCCCCGGCAGCAGGGTGTGGTCGGCCTTGCCGGGGTAAGAGACCGTGGCCCCCGCGCGCAGCACGGCGCGCCCGGCGTTGGCCTTGGCCAACACGTCCGCGGCCAGGCCGAGTTCCTTGGCGAGCGAGCTCAGGGTGTCCTTGGCGCGCGTCTGCCGGGTCACGGCGGGTGCCAGCAGGGTGGCCCGGTCCGCGAGCAGTCCGGTCTGTTCGAGCAGTGCCGCTTCCGCCAGAAGCTGCCCCAGCCGCAGGCCGAAGTGGCCCGCCACCGTGAGCAGGGTGTCGCCGGATCGGACGGTGTACTCGCGCTCGCCGACCATGACCTTCGCGCCGTCGCGCAGGCAGGCCGCGGCGCCGTTGGCGGTCGCCAGGTCGGCGGCGGTGGCCTTGGCGCCGACGGTCCTGGGCAGCGCTTCGGCGAGCGTGTCGAAGGTGTCGTCGCCCCCCGCGGTGCAGGTCGCGCCGATCGTGACGCCGGTGCCGCTCGCGGTGGACAGGCGGTGCCTGGCGTTGGCCGCCAGCACGTCGTACAGGTGCAGTTCCGGGCCGCCCTGTCCGGCGATCCATGTGATGGCCTGCTGCGCGGTGGCCCCGTCGGACAGCGGATAGGTGAAGGAGCGCAGCCCGCTGCGGGCGGCCTGGACCATCTGACGGGCCAGCAGCAGGAAGAAGTCGGCGAAGACCCACGAGGCCACCGAGAGCGGCGCGGCCTCCTCGGCCGTCGGCACGACAGCGGTCGGCTGCTCGGCCTGGGTCCGCACGAGCAGCTTGTTGAAGTCCTCGCGGAGGGCTTTGAGGGCCTCCCTGCCGATCGCGTTGTACGTGCCGAGGGTGTAGGAGCCGCCGGAGGGCGGGGTGAGCGTCAGTCCCGGCGGCATCGGGAACACCGCCGCGGGTTTGGACTCGGTCTTCCCGGCGGCCTTGGCGTCCTCGGGCGCGGCGCGCACGGTGAGGACGAACTGCTCGGCGAGGAACGTCTCGACGGCGTCCGGGGGGATCGGGGTAGGCCTGTGGTCCTTGCTGACCAGCACCACGTCCAGCAGGTAGGCGAGCTGCGCCTCGGTGACCTGCCGGGCGCACACCTCGTCGTACGACTGCTTGCCGGCATCGTCGGCGCCGACCGCCGCGACGGCCCAGGCGAGCACGCGCTTGCACAGCAGCTCGAAGGAGCTGTCCTTCCCCGTCCTTTCGGGGTTCTCCTGGCCGGCAGGTGCCACCGAGTCCAGGGACAGCATGGCGGCGCAGACGGCCTGCTGCCGGGCCGGCTCGCCCGGCGCGTACTCGTCGGCGGCCATCGTCAGGGGGGTGAGCAGATGGCCGGAGAGCGGGTGGGCCTTCTTGTACGCGTCGTCGGCGGGCTTCAGCCGCGTCCAGTCCGCTCGGGGCTCGGTGGTCCCGGCGATCGCCGCGGTCCCGATGGTTCCCGGGGCGGCCGCGACTGCGGCGGGCGACGTGGCGTTCACCGCGTACGCGACCAGCAGCGCGGGCCCCGGTGCCACGGCGGCCAGCGGGCGCATGTCGCTCAGCCGCCGGTCGCTCGCGCCCGCCAGGACGCCGCCGGTCTCGTGCCCGTCGGGCAGCCAGGGGGGCGTGCCGTGGTTGGGGAGGGTGAAGGTCTCTTTCAGATGGAGGGAGAAGCTGAAGTGGAGTGTGATCGAGGCGAGCCACAGGTCGATCTTCACGCTCGCGGAGACCTCCACGGAGACCACGACGCTGATGGCGAGGCTGACGTATGACTCGTAGGTCATCTGCACGTACAGCTTGATGTCCACGTCGACCTGCGCCTTGATGATCGCGAAGTCGACGCTTCCGTAGAGTTTCCCGGCGATGCCGATGCTGCCCTGGAGCCAGTAGTAGTTGGTGCTCTGGAGCTGGGCGCGGTCGTCGGGGCCGGACGACGGGGGGAGCGCCCGGTACGGGTTCCAGGTCGCGACCACCCCTTCGAGCACGCCGAACATGGTCAGGCTGAAGCCCGCCTTGAGTACGCCGTACTCGACCGACTTGCCGAATCCGACGCGCAGTCCGAGGCCGAAGACGATGATGGGGTTGAAGGTGCCCAGGGCCGGTGCCGAGGGCACCTTGGGGGTTGCGGCCGCGGGCAGTTTGCCGAAGTAGAAGCCGCCGGAGCCGAGCATGGGGATGCCCGGGGGGACGATCCCCTCGATGCTGAACGACCGTGTCCAGTCGCCGTTCTTCGGGAAGCCCACGTCGATGAGGAAGTCGCCGTTGGTGTAGACGGCCACCGCGAAGATCGGCAGGGTCAGCGTGTACGCCCCGATGCTGAGGTGCCGCATGGTGTCGGGCAGCGCGATCTGCGCCTGGTAGACGCCGAGGTCCTTGCTGAGCTGGCGGTACATCACCTGGAAGTCCAGCCCCTTGAAGACCTTGGCCGCGTCGCCGTCGAGGGCGACGCGCAGGCCGTAGAGGCTGGGGTCGTTGAAGACGGCCTGGAGGGTCACCAGGTAGCCGGGCTTCTCCTCCGAGGCGGCGGCGCCGTCCTGCTTGCCACCCTTGTCGAGCCGCAGCACCCCGAAGTCCGCCCCCACGAGCCAGTCGCTGGCGGCGTCGAACCGGACGTCGGGGATCTCGCCCGGCTTGGTCTCGTTCAGCTTGTACATCGCCGTGATCGCCGCCTGGACGGTCTCGGCCTCCTTCAGGCCGTCGACGGTGACGTGCTGGCCGAGCGCGAGGAGGCGCAGGTCCAGGTACTTCCCGCCCTGCCCGGGAGGCGTCGGCGCGTCGCCGGGCCGGCTCGCGTCCCAGGGGCCGAGGGTGCCGGTGTCGCCCTTGGCGGTGTCGCCGACGTTCCACGGGAACGAGCCGGTGATGGACACCTTGACGCCTGGCGAGGCGGCGTCCTTGGCGTAGTCGACGCTGATGCCGTCGATACGGGCGAACCCCAGGTCGATCGGGTCGATGGCGACCCGGAAGCCCACCCCTGCCCGCTGGGGTGAGGCGGAGTTGAACGTGTAGCGCAGCGTGAGGCCGTTCAGCTTGACGTTGTCCAGGATGTTCCAGGGCGCTTCGAGGCCGAATCGGGAGCCGGTGAGCCAGGAGACCATCTCCTCGATCACCCAGCCGACGGTGACGGTCTCGGTGAAGGCCAGCTCCGCGGTCCAGTCGCCCTTCTCCCCCTTCGTCAGCGTCCCCCCAAGTCCGCGCCAGGCGAGGTAGGGCTGCCCCTTCTGGAGCTCGTATCCCAGCTTGACGTCGATGCCCTGCCACGCGATGTCGGCCTCAAGGCGACCGGACTTGGTCTTCTTCTCCCCGTCGTAGGCCAGTTGGACGGATGCGCTGACGGCCGCGCCGAGGAAGGGCGGGCGCCATGGCTTGGCCGTCCGGCCGCCGACTTCCCACGATCCGGTCGGCGACACCAGGCGCGCGGTCAGCCCCTGGATCTGGAAGTCGTACTCGCTGCCCACCGTCCAGCCCAGGTACTGCTTGGCGAGTGCCGCGAGGCTCAGGGCCTTGCCGGTCTGCCGTGCCTCGAACGTCCAGCGGCGGGTGTCCCTCGCATAGCTGCTGGTGACGTCGAGTTCGAGCTGGGCCGGGCCCGGCAGCAGGGTCAACCGGCCCGTCAGGCGGCCGTCGGCGCCGCCCTGTACGGAGTCGATGAACAGGGAGAGGTCCGTGATGGTGAACAGCTCCCCCACCGGGAGCGAGCCCTTCAGCGCGGCCGAGACCGTGGTCGCCCGGCCGGGGTGGTCGTGCCGGAAGGAGAACGTCGAGATCTCCGGCGCCTTGACGCCCTCCAGGGTGACGCCGGGCAGGAATGCCGCGAGGAGGTCGGCGGTCTTGATCGCGCCGGACACCAGCTGCCCGGAGAAGACCATCTCCGGTGTGGTCGCGGCGACCGCGACGACCGCCTTCCCGATCGTGAACGTCCCCTGGAACCGGGTGGCCACACGGCGGTCGGTGAGGCTGCCGGGTGCGGTGACGGAGGTCTCGACCTCGATCTCCTTCAGGGTGATGTTCCCGAGCAACTGCACGGCCTTGGTGGTCGTCATGGTGAAGGTGAGGCTCTCGGCCGTCTTCCGCTTCGGGTCGTAGGCGATGCTCAGCGTCTTGAGTCCCAGGTCGCCCAGCTTCGAGAAGGGGGCGGGGAGCCGGGCGAGATCGATGCCGCCGGCCAGGTTGAAGAACCGGGCGGCGGTGGCCTGCCGGGGGTCGAGGGAGGCGGTCAGCAGCCATTGGTCGGCGGGCGAGGGCAGGAGCAGTTCCAGCTCCGCCTGCGGCCCGTCGTCGATCCTCACCTTGGTGCGCAGCGCGCCGTGGGAGAGTTTCAGCCGCTCCGCGATGGTCATGGTCAGTTCGAGACCGCTGAGCTGGACCCACTCCAGTCCGGGGAGTCCACCGGCGCCCGCCCAGGCCACGGTGATCCGGGCTTCGACGGTGTCGCCGGGCGCGGTGAAGACCAGCGTGAGAGTGGGGTGCAGCGGGAAGTCGGTGGCGGCCCCCGATACCGTGATCTTGGTCAGGGAGCCGTTCTGGCGCTCCGGCACGATCGCGACCGCCTGGAGGGTCAGCGGCCCGGGGCCGGTCAGCTTGCCGAAGAAGGCCCGCCATCTGCCGGGGAACGAGTCCGCGAGCACCAGGGTGTGGTTCTTGAGGGCGCTGGTCAGGTCTTGGTGGAGGGTTTCGAGCGGTGTCGAGGTGACGGCTGAACGGAAGCGGATGTGATCGGCCTTCTCGGAGTACCGCTGTGCCAGGAAGGCGAGGGCGAGGTTGATCTTGTCGTTGGCGGGAGACCGGTAGAAGTCGGCGACGCCACGGAAGTAGTCGTGGTAGGGCCCGCTGCCGTTCTCCCGGCGGTAGGCGATGATCGGCCTGGCCAGGATCTCCGGCGGCAGGGCGCGCGCGGACCAGTGCACCATTTCGACGCCGACCTGATTCGCCGCGGTCTGCAGATCCGCGAGGGGACGCCGGCGTGGGTCGGCTGCCAGGTCCGTGGTGGGATACAGCACCTCGACCCCTGCCAAAGCGCCCCGCCCTCGGGCGCGGTAGTACATCGTGCCGAGGTTGAGCGCGAAGCACGTGGTGTTGGCACCTTCGAACACCGACGGGTAGGTGCCGCACCTCATCAGATAGTGGAAGAGCTCTTCCGGCACCGGCCCGATCTGCGCCCACAACACCTTCTGTTTCGCGGGGACATCGCCGTCGGTCGTCAGCCATGTCAGGTCACGTGTGATGGCGGCCTTTTCACCGATGTCCCAGAACTTCACCCTGTGGGACGCGTCGGCCTTCTTGGTCAGATACTCCTTCCGCAGCTCGAGCACGGCCTTGGGAGTGAGGTTCGGGCAATTTCGCTCGCGTTCGAGGATCCCGCCTGCCAGCAGCTTGCGCACCGGATCGAAGGGATGATCCGGCTTCTCGTACCCTTCCGATTCGTCCCACGAGAAGTCGCCGAAATTGACGATGACGACGGGCTTGGCGCCCGCGTAGGCACTGCCGTCCGGCGCCCGCTGTGCCGCCAGCGCGCCGGCTGCCAGCGTCACCACCTGCTCGTACGGCTTCGTCCCGATGCCGTTGGTCGCGGACTTCCCCTGCCGGTTCTTCACGGTGCAGATGCCATACGCGGTCAGCAGGTCGCACGGGCCGGTCCCGTCCGATCCACGGACGAGTTTCACCACCTCCTGCAAGGCCGCGGCCTGCCGTCGCAACGACTCATCCGCGCTCCCGGTGTACTTGCCCCAGTCGAATCCGGTGAGGACGGGCACCGGAAAGCGCATGGCCCGCTGGTGGAACGTCGCGCCGCCCAGCTCCCGCTGCCCGGTCAGATCGAGGCATTCCGCTCCGAGCCACAGCTGGTTGAGCCCGTGCCACTGAAAGGGCTGGATCTGGAGGTAGTAGCCGACGTTCAGCTTGCCGGGGTCCATGTCCCTGTCGCAGGCGGCGCACAGCGCGAACTTCGCGGGTTCGGCCGGTGGATTCTTGCCGTCCCACTTGATGAGCTCCACCCGCCCCCCTTTGTATGACCCTTCGTTCTGCCCGTCCGGCCATCGGAGCAGCCTGCGCAGTTTCGCTCCCGTGCCGGCTGCCGCCGCCTCGCCTTCGTCGTAGAAGACCTTGGCCACGCCGCCGTATCCCAGGCCGGGAATCTCACCGCCGGCGGGCGAGAAGAGCCTTTCGAGAAGGTGTACGGCCGCGGACTGGTGCCCCTGTCCCTTGGCGCTGTCCACGAACACCCGGATTTCCTTCTCCGCGGCGAGGACGGTGCGCAGCTTCTCCAGGTTCTTCTCGACGTCCTCGCTTCGGTACGCGGCCGCGCCGGTGGCGAACGAGGCCAGCCAGGTCAGGAAGTTCCAGAGCATCATCGGCTCCCTTCGGCCTCCGCGGTCGGCTTCTTGGACTCCTTGGCGTACTGCGCGTACCAGCCGAGACCGGATGGTTTGCCGCCGGCCTGGGGATTGCCGAACAGATAGAACGACGTCGATCCCGAGGGCGGGATCTTCAGCAGGCCCAGGAATTTCAGGGCAATCTGGGTGAGCATCAGCAGGAAGCTCTTCTTGTCGCGGGCCAGGGTCAGCCGCAGCTGGCCGATGGAGAGCTTCAGGACGTTCTCCAGGCTCAGCAGTTCGGTGCCGCCGCCGGTGCCGGGCAGCTCCAGGCCGACGAACAGCTCGGGTGACGCGGCGGTGCTGGACGGCGCCCAGGCCAGCAGCAGCGTGGCGGCGAGGCCCACCTCGCCGGCCAGCCTGCCGGGACTGCCCAGGTCGACGCCCAGGCGCAGCCCGTACCACGGCTGCTTGTCCAGCCCGCGGGTCGACACGTCCGTCACCACCGGGAGAAAGCCCGTGGCGGCGGGAGAGCGCTTGCCGTCGCCGTGCTCCAGGCCCTTCAGGCTGAGCGCGAACTGCTGCGTGAGGCTGTCCTTGCGCAGGGTGCTGCGGGCGGGGTCGAAGCGGATGCCGCCGGTTTCGAGGGAGAACGCCGGGCTGCCGCCGCTCTTCGCGGACATCACCAGGTCGAGGCCGGAGAAGCTCAGGCCCTGCCGGGTCGCCGCGCCGTCGCCGTCCGCCGGGCCGCCGTACGAGAACAGATCCACCGGCATGGCCCGGCCGTCCCGCGTCGCCCGCGGTACACCGAAGTCCAGGAACCCGGTGAAGCCGAAGGCGGACACGGGCTCCTGGCCCGTGGCGCGGGTCGCCATCCGGACGCCGGTCACCTCGATCCGCCGCAGGATGTCGTTGGCGAACCGGAAGATGGTGTCGGCCTCGGTGGTGAGCGAGTAGTCGGGTTTGCCACCGGTGGCCTGGAAGGCGCCGCTCAGCACCAGCGTGTTGTACGGGTTGCCGCCGCTTCCGGTCATCTCCTTGACAGGCATGCCGAACAGCTGGTTGACGGTGAGCTGCACGGTGCTGCTGAACCGCTGGACGCCGGTCCGGGCGAAGAGCGCCTTCAACGTCAGCACCCGGAAGGCATAGTCGACGCCGGGCGCGGGCGGGATCGGCGGGCTGCCGGTCAACTCGGGGTCGGCGTAGTGGATCAGCCCGAAGATCGAGCTCCTGTTGTCGATCACCGGGCCCGTCTCGGTGAGCTTCAGATGGCTCATCTCGACGCCGATGTGGTGGGCGCGGAACAGGTCGGGACGGGTGACTCCGGCCCGGATGCCGGCGAGTTCGGCGGGAAGCTTGGCGATCTCGGCGCGGAGCACGAGGATCCCGGTCCAGTTCTCGTCGCGGGCGAGGGCGTTGAAGGCGCGGAAGTAGTCGGCGTCGTCACCGGTGTGCCGCGCCGCGTCCTCGATATAGCTCCGCAGCCAGGCCGACAACGCGGCCAACTGCCGTCCGTCGGGACGTCCGTCGATCGCGGGCCAGGCGAAGTCCTCTGCTTGCGTCCACGCCTCCGGCGTGGTCACCAGGTCCACGAGCTTCCCTTTGCGCGCCTTGACGATGAAGACGTTGGAGTAGTCGCCCGGCGCGTTGGCCCCGACCTTCGCCTCCAGGACCCAGCTCTCGACGTTGATCTTGTTGTGGAAGGCCGGTGCCTCGCCGCCGCCGTCGCCGGCCGTCGCGGGCCCCAGGTGGTCGGCGTTGGCCGCGACGAGGAAGAGCCCGTTGGTCTGGAACGCCTGGCGCAGCTTGTCGCCGGGCGCCCGGAAGCCCAGCGAGAGTTTCCCGGCGGGCCCTTCGGACAGCGTGTTCTGGCCCAGGGCGATGCCGGCCCAGCCGCCGTCCGGCTTCAGCGTCACGACCACGCCAGCCGGTGTGGTCGCCGTCCGGGGCCGCTCGTCCGCGGCCACGGCCGCCTCTTTGGCCGCGACGGCCTTGGAGGGCGCGGTGCCGCGCGTGCCGGTGGCGATGGCCGCGCGGCGCCGGGGTGCGAGGACGGTGTGCTCTACCTCCACCAGGTGGGCCGCGGTCATGGCGCCCGCGCCGGTGCCGATGGTCACCCCGGCATAGGGCACGAGCGGGAAGGCCGCCGCTCCGTCCTCCAGCGTGATCGCGGGGTCCACGGGGCCGAGCAGACCGGGGTGGTGGGGTGCGATGACCGGGTCCTTGCCGTAGAGCGAGGCGCCGCGGGGCTGCGCGACGTAGCTCATGGCGCCCGCTGCCGACGCGGCGCCCGGCGCCGACACGGCCGACACCCACGAGGTGAGGTACCGGGAGTCCAGCAGCCTGGTGGGGTCGACCGGCGGGCCGACCGGCGAGGCGGACTTCAGCGGGAACACGGGGACGTACGCGGGCATCCCGGCGACGAATCGCAGCCGGTCGCCTTCGTACCCCGTGCCTCTCGGCCGGAAGCCGATGTGCTCCGTGCCGTCGAGCGCGCACAGCAGCTCGCGTTCTCCCGCCCCGTTCGCTCCGTCCACGTCGAGCGTGAAGTCGCCGGCGGGCGCTGCCTGGAAGCGTCGGCCGCCACCGGCCACGATCCCGCGCGTGAACACCAGGCGGGCGGGGTGCGCGTTGGTCTCCGCCGCGCTGGTGACCGGGACCAGGGTGACCTTCTTGCCGGTGGTGGTACGGAAGTAGGAGGCCAAGCGGGTCTCGGAGGCGCCCTCGGCGAAGAAGAAGGCGGTCCGGTCCGCGGCGAAGGCGTTGAGCGAGTCGCCGGGATCGATCCGCGCCGTGAAGGGGAGGTAGTCCCCCGCCCCTTGATCGGCGGCGGCCAGGGGCAGCCATTGGACGGCCTCGGACACCGGTTCGGTGTGGCTGGGAGTGACGATCTGGAATCCCCAGGAGAAGCCATCGTGCAGATAGGTCCGTTGGAGAGCGATGGCGAAGACGAAGCAGCCGCGCAGCGGTCCGGCGAGACTCAGGACCGCCGCGGTGACGGGCAGCGCCGCCCCTGAGGGGCCGGAACTCCCGGTCAGGCTGAGCACCTTGTTCCCCGACTGGGCGGTCAGTCCGAGCCGGCCGCCGTCCAGTGCCAGCGTGACATTGTTCTCCACCGAAAGAGCGAGCACCTGGTCCAGGTTGTCCGCCTGGATGAGTGGGGCGGTGAGACCGCCGACGACTTTCGTGCCCTGCTGGTCCACGGCCATGGCGGACACGGTCTGGCCGGAGATGTCATCCGGCCGGCGCAGCCATACGAGGTGGCGTTCCCCGGGCAGCGTCGCGATGACGCTGTCGAGCTTCAGGATGAATCCGTCGAGGTCGCCGAGGTGCTTCGGGACACTGGTCGCGAACAGGAACGAGCTGTCCTGGACGGCGTACGCGTCTTTGAGCGGGATGGTGTCCGGGAGCTTTCCGGAGCTCGGTGCCGCCAGGAAACCCAGCCAGCCCGGGGCGGTGTCGTCCTGCGCCCGGAAGAGCCGCGATGTCGAGTAGCGCGTGAAGGTCGTCATGGCTCTCCCCGCGCCGGCTGCGGTGCGGTGCGCACGGCAGCCGGCACGGCATCAGCTATGCGGTGAAGGTCTCGGTGCAGGCGAGGGTGGTCTGCTTGGGGTTGCCGTCCTGGTACCCGCCCTTGAAGTAGCCGATGGTGTACTTCCGGTCTCGGATGAGGCCGTGGAAGAGCGCGCCATCACCCTCGTGGAGGTTTCCCGAGGGATATCCCGTGGCAACGGGCCGCGAGGAGTACAGGTCGGCGGGCGAGTCCGTCTCCCAGAGGCCGAACCAGTCGCGGTCGGTCACGCCCTTCGTCCCGGCGGGCATGAAGTACTTGAACGTCACGGAGTCGGTGCCCACCTCCTTGATGGAGAGGTCCGCGAAGAAGTGCTTCTGCTCTTCTCCCTGCTCGTTGAACAGCAGCAGCGAGCAGATGTTCTTGACCTCGGGGCCGACCCCGTAGCCCATCAGATAGGGCTTCCTCTCGAGACTGACCGGCTGGAACACGTCACTGCCCTTGGGCTCATCCTTCTTCACCGGCATGCTGAACAACGGCGCAGTCGAAGGAATACGCAGATCCGAGGTCTGCCACAGGAACACGGTGTTGGCGTTGCTCTTCGGCCTGTTCCCGTCGATCGTGTCGAACTTGAAGGGAATCTGAGTGCCTGTGGCCTTACCCTGAAGCTGGAATTTTGTGGTGCAGGGGGCGTAAGCGAGCCTCGCCATGGTCTGGGGCTCTACGACAGCTGTCACGATACTCTCCTCGAGTGGGTCAACCGGCGCGGAAGCAGGACACACGCGCGCCATGACCGTCACGAACACGGCACACGACGCGGACCCCGCCTGGCGCGAATGCGAGAGGGAAGAGAAGCAGGGCAGGGTCGTCCGAAGCCGGTCAATATGTGTCGGTTCCATACATGACCAGCGGGGCGGACGGGATAACGACCCGAGCGAGTGACAGAGGCATATCCGCCCCCGCACGCCTCGGCCGCCACTGGTGACCCCTTGAGGGCGGTTTGCGCCGCCCTGGTGGCGACCAGGGAACTTTCCCCCGCGATCGGCGCGTTGGGCGCCGTGCCCGCGGCGCTGGTCCGCGCGGCGCGGGCCATGTCTGCTGCGGGCTCGCCGCCGCCGGGGATCCGGCCGGTCAGCAACCGGGGGCGAGGGTGACGGTCACCTGGTCCAGCAGCGTGCTGCGGGCGGGAATCGTGATGGCCACACCGGGCCGCCACTTCTCGGCTTCCTTGGCGCCGCCGGGATCGAGCCAGTACACCGAGAGCTCCGTGGGCCCGTAGTCGTGGCAGGTCCGGAAGACGAAGAGGTTCTTCTGCCAGGTCGTGGCGGTGAAGCGGTCGGCGGACTTGCGCTCCACCGCGTACTGGCCGTACAGCGGTTCGTCCGCGAGCGGCATACCCGCACCGTTGGTGAGGATCCTGGAGACGATCCAGATCCGCCCCTGGGAACCGTCCCCGGCGGGGTACCGGGGCACCGCGAGGGTGACGGTCGGGTACGGGGCGGTGGCGGAACCCCCGTCGCACGGCGCGACGAACGCGGCACGGAAGCCGTGCGCCGTCTTGGTGGACCGGCAGGGCTGGTCCACCGCCTGCGCGGACGGAGGCTGCGGGGGGCTGACCGTCGGCGAGGTGGGCGGCGTCGCCGGAGTCATCGCCGGTGTCGTGGCGGGCGTCGCGTGCCCGGGTTCGGCACCAGACCGCCGCGAGGGGCTGACCGTCGGCGAGGTGGGCGGCGTCACCGGAGTCATCGCCCGCCCGGTGGCGGGCGACGCCGGCCCGGGTTCGGCGCCGCCGCCACCCCCGCCGGTCAGCCAGGGAGTGAAGGCCGTGACGAGGGCGGCGACAGCGGTGGCGATGGCGACGCCGCTGCCGATCGCGACCGTCCAGGTGACCCGCCGGGATCTCTCCCCGCCCGGCTCTCCGCCCGGCTCCCCGTCCGGCTCCTCGTCCGCGGGGGCGGCGGACGCGGCGTCCTCACCTCCCTCGTCGGAGGGGTCCGGTGTACCGGAGGGTGTGCTCATGCGGGTCTCCTTCGCGCCGGGACGAAGCCCGGCTGATCCGCGGTCCCTGCCACGGGCGCGCGTGTCCGCAGCGGTCCTGCCCGGGCGCCGACGAACACGTTGGATCTCCTGGCGCGCGCCCGCGATCCCCCGAACCGAACTCGCCCCGAAACAACGGCAATTGGCTCACTTCAGCTTATCCGATGACGCACCGGCAGGAGAGCTGACAGACAGCACTACTGCCAGGTAACGGGGCGATGCTGTACATACGGTCGCCGCCGCCCCGGAGCATCCGCCCCCGCGTCCGCCGGCATCGACGGGTGTTGCGGCGCAACAGCCCGGCAACGATCGCGGTCGCATCGCCCTGAGCAGCGGAAGGACACGGTGGCGACGAAGTGCCCCGTTGCCTTTCCCCCGGAGCGCGGCGCGCAACGGTCTGGCGACCCTCCATCCTGTAACCCTCCCTCTCGCAATCCGCTGGAAGGGTGACGACTCCCGCCGCTTTCGTGACGGGTTGGACGGACGGAGAGCCTGGTGGACCGGCCACTGCTGTCACTGAGAACGACCCTGGTGCTCCTGCTCGGCTCCCTCGCCGGCGCGGCAGCGGGAGTCCTGACCGCGCTGGCGGGAGAGGGCGCCCCGCGCAGCGTGCTCGCGAGTCTGGCCGCCGCGGGGCTGGCGGTGTCCTTCTTCAACCGGCTGATCGCCACCGAGCCGGTGGGGCACCAGCCCCGTGCGCGCGCGGGTGCCGGTATCGGGGAGGACGACGGGAATGGGTGAGCTGCGGCCGCTGGGAGACGACCTCACGGATGAGTCCCGGGCGCTCGCTCAGGCGCTGCGGGAGCTCTTCGAAGGGCTGGAGGTATCCGTACGGCGGTACGCGGCCCGACGCACGCGCGATCCGGGGACGTTCTCGCGCTACCTGAACGGCACGCGCTTACCCCCGTGGCAGGTGATCACGGACCTGTTCACGGACCTCGCCGAGCACCGCGGAACCGCGGTCACCACTGAGGCCATCGAGTTCGTCCGCGGGTTGTACCGATCGGCGGTCGACGCCGGGTCCTCGCCGAAGCACGCCGTCGAGATCCTGGAGCGGCAGCTCGCCGACGCCGACCGGGTCTCGCGGCGCTCCAGCGTGCGCGGTGACGTCCTGGGCGACGCCCTGCTGGACCGCACACACCGCATCGCCGACCTGGAGGTGCGGCTGACCCAGCTGGAGGCCGACTGGAGCGCCGAGCGCGAGCGCGCGGACCTGCTCGCGGCGGCCCACACCGATGCCTCCGAGCTGCTCCAGGAGCGCGACACCCTGCGGCAGGAAGTCACTCGGCTGGGGGCCGAACTCCGCGCGGCGCGAGAACAGCGCGACGCCGCGGAAGCCCGATGCGACCTGCTCGAACGCCAGCTGGACGCCGTCGAGCAGCCGAGGGTCCTTCCTCCGGCCGCGGCCTCGGCGGCCCAGGGGATGCCCAGGATCCTGGTCGTCGACGACCAGCCCGACAACCTGCTCGCGATGACGGCGGTGCTGGCGACCCTGGACCAGGAGCTCGTCACCGTCTCCTCCGGCCGGGAGGCCCTCAAGGCGCTGCTCGACCACGACGACTTCGCGGTCATCATCATGGACGTGCAGATGCCGGAGATGGACGGCTACGAGACCGCCGCGCACATCAAGCGCCGGCCCCGGACCCGCGACGTGCCCATCATCTTCCTGACCGCGATGGGCGTCGATCCAGAGCACTCCGCCCGCGGGTACGCGGCCGGCGCGGTCGACTACATCAGCAAGCCCTTCGACCCCTGGGCCCTGCGCGCCAAGGTGGCCGTCTTCACCGCCATCCATCTCGAGCGCCGCGCCGAACGATGAGTCAGCGGCGGAGCCGTGCGGCCAGTCGGCGGGTGTCGCGGGCGGCCTGGCGGGCGCGTCCGGTGGTGAGGACCGACCGCAGCGAGGCCAGGGCTCGCAGCGGCGTGTCAAGCAGGCGGGGGTCGGCGTACGGGGTCCAGCCCGTGGCGCGCGGGTGGTAGCGCGGGGGGCCGAGGCAGATCCGCTTGGTGACGACCCAGCGGGTTTCCGGCCCGGTGTTCGGGCGGGTGGCGTGGAGGTGGTCTCCGGCGAAGAGCAGCAGGTCGCCGGGGTCGAGTTCCACCTCCACCGGGTCGCCGACGTGCTGGCCGGGCAGCAGCCGCACCCCGTCGTGCCGCAGCGGCCGCCGGAACGCGTCCGGCCAGACGATCAGGCCGTTGTCCCGCCGTACGCGGCTGACGGCCATCCACAGGTTGACCGAGTTGACGGCCGTGTTGAACCAGGAGTCCGTGTGCGCGCCGGTCGGGAGCAGGAATCCGGTGTAGTCCCTCAGCTCCTCCTCCCGGCCGTCGACGGCGGTTCGCGGCGGCATGATCCGCACACCGAGGTGTTCGCTCACATAGAGCCGGCGCCCCTGCGGGGGCAGGGCGCGGGCGAAGCGCAGCAGCAGCTGTCGGGCGGGCCGGCGCAGCCGACGGTCCAGCTCGTCGCGGACGGCGCGGATCTCCTCGACTCCGGCGACGGTGTGGAGCCGTTCCAGGCCCCGCTCCGCCAGCCGCTCGGCGGCGTCGGGGGCGGTGGCTGACGCGACGGCGGCCAGTGCCGTCCGGCGCAGCCGTTCGGCTCCGGCGAGCAGGTCCGATCCACCGCGGACCACGACCAGCCGGCCTCGCAGCACCTGGCTGAGGCTGACGTCCGGAAGACTCGACTCCCGTAAGAGCGCCGGTGGCATGGTTCCTCCCTTCGTCAGGTGGGGGGTTCGGCGGGCGGTTTGGCCGCGCGCAGTGAGAAGGACAACGGCATCTGCGGCAGGCCGTCCGGCAGCCGCCACCAGCCGTCCTCGTCCTGTGTCATGAAGGGCACCATCGGCCAGGCCACGAACGGCCACTCGTGCAGGAACTCGACCCGCATCCCGGCGGCCGCCAGGGCGCTGACGATCTCGCCGAGCGAGTGTCCCCATGCGTACTCCATGCCGGGCACCTGCCGGCCGGGCACGGCGATCGGGCTGCGGTACTCGAATGCCAGTGGCTCCGGTTCGCCGAAGTACGAGTAACGGAGCCTCAGTTCGGGTTCCGCGACCTGGTTGTCGAGCATCCAGGCCGCCGGGTGGGACTCGAAGACGTAGACGAAGCCGCCCGGCGCGGTGAAGTGCGCGACGACCTCGGCCCAGCGGCGCAGGTCGGGCAGCCAGCCGAGGACCCCGTGCGAGGTGTAGACGATGTCGAAGACCCCGTCGAGGTGGTCGGGGAGGGTGAGGACGTCGGCCTCCACGAAGACGGCGGAGGGGTCGATGTCGGCAGCGAGGGAGCGGGCGGTGGCCACGCCTTCGGCCGAGAAGTCGACGCCGGTCACACGCGCGCCGAGCCGCGCCCAGGAGAGGGTGTCCACCCCGACATGGCACTGGAGGTGCAGCAGCGACCGGCCGCGTACGTCACCGACCTCGGTGCGTTCCAGCGCGCGCATCCGGGAGCCGCCGGAGCGGAAGCCGTCCAGGTCGTACTGGGCCGAGGCGGCCTTCAACGGGGTCCAGCGCTCCCACATTTCGCGGTTGTTCCTCACATACGCCTGCGGGTCGCGCGCCCCGCGGGCGGAGGCCGGCCCGGTCATGCGGGCAGCTCGTAGACGCTGACGTGGTAGCCGCTGGTGTCGCTGAACGGGGTGCCGGACCAGCCGCCGAACCGCTCGCGCAGGCGCAGGCCCGCGGCGGCGGCCATCAGGTCCAGCTCGCCGGGGGACGCATAGCGGAAGTCCACCCGGACGTGCCGGAAGAGGCCGTCGGCGAAGACCAGGTAGTCGGAGGTGTAGCGCTGGCCCGCCGGCCGCAGCCGGCGGACCCGCAGGACCGGGTCGCCGTTGGCCGTCTCCACGGTCTGGGCGCCGGCGCCGGCATGGGCCGCGAGGGCCTCGGGCAGATGGGCGTCCAGAACGAACAGCCCGCCGGGCAGCAGGCGCCGCGCGGCCTGGGCGAAGCAGCGCAGTTGGGCCTGCTGGGTGCGCAGCTCGAAGAAGGTGCCGCCCGCGACGTAGGCGACGGCGAACTCACCCTCGTGGTCCACCTCGGCGAAGTCACCGATGCTGACGGTGAGCTTCTCACCGCCCGGCTTGGCGCGGAGCCGCTCGACCATGGTCGTGGACGCGTCGATGCCGTGCACGTCGTGTCCGCGTGCGGCCAGGGGCAGGGCCACCCGGCCGGTGCCGATGCCGAGTTCGAGCAGCGGCCCGTCCGGGGCGCTCCCGGCCAGCCGCGCCAGCAGCGCCACCGTCGCGTCCGTGGTCGCGGCGGGCGGGGCGAACCAGTCGTCGTAGCGGTCCGCGAGGTCCGTGGCGTAGCCGGGGCCTTGGGGCATGGTGCTCCTCTGGGAAGGGGTCAGCCGAACGGGTGGGGCGGGACGCCGGCGCCCGGGTGGGTCGTGGACGGCAGGGGGCGGGCGCCGGGGGCGACCAGGCGGACGACGGCCGTCGCCTCGTCGCGGAGATCGCCGGGGGTGGTGTCGACGGCGAGGACGTCCTGGGCGGTGAGTTCGGCGAGCAGCCGCACCGGGTCCGCCGGTGCGACCTGCCGCCCCCGCGGTTGCCGTGGGGGCGGTGCTTCGCCGCGCAGCCAGTACCCGAGGGCGTCCTGGCTTCCGTGGTACGTCCACAGCGCGTGGTCGACGGCGGAGACCGGCGTCCCCGTCGATGCCAGCCGCTCGCGGGCGCGGTGGGCCACCGGGGTGGTCATGCTCCAGCGCACCATCAGCGCCTCGTGGGCGGCCCGGGCGAGGAGCTCGGCGCGGTGGGCGGGCGGGCCGCAGCGGGCGCCGAAGGTCTGCTCGCGGCGGTCGGGGGTGTGCAGGCAGACGGCGACCGTGAGGACCCCGGGCGCGGGCAGGGTCAGCGCGGTGGCGCGCAGGCCGAGATGCTCGCACACGCGCCGTACCGGAGGCGGGAGTCGGTCGAGGGCGGGGTGGGCGGCGGGCGGGTGGTCGACGGGAGCGTGCCAGCTGCGGCGCAGTTGGTCGCGCTCCAGGATCTCCCAGGCCGCGTGGTCGACGGCCTTGGACCGGTCGGGGTGGGCGGCCAGCCCCGTGGAGCCGGCGCGTGCCGGTGCCACGCAGCCCTGGGGCGGGCGGTGCTGGAGGAAGGCGAGCCCGGCGGGGATCAGGACCTCGGCATCGGTGAGCAAGGAGCGTCCGGCGACCCAGAGTTGGCGTGCCGCCCGCCCCTCCGGGCCGCACCAGGGCGCGGGATCCAGCGCGGGTGCCCGGCGTCGCCGCAGTTCGTCGTGGGTGGCGACGAGTGAGGCACTGGCCTCGGCGGCGCGGGCGGCCAGGACGTTGCCCATCCGTTCCAGCAGCTCGCCCCGTGCCCGTACCGCGACCTCGCCGGCGTCCGAGCCGGCCGCGCCGCCGATCAGGACCCGGTCCCCGCCGGCGCTGCTCGTGGCGCCGAACAGCGGGCTGCGGGCGGCGACCCGGCCGAAGCGCACGGCAGGCTCGGCGGGGAACGGCTGGAAGATCTGCGGCGTCCAGGCGGACCCGGTGGCCGGCACGGGGTGGGCAGCGGGCGGCGGCATGACGGGCTCCCGGGGATAGCGGGTCATACGGTGGTCGCCCGCAGCAGCGAGTCGCACTCCTCCACGGCGGCCAGCCCGTGCTCGGTGAGCATCGAAGAGCGCTCCCGGAGGCTGGTGATCGCCTGTCGGGCGCGGTCCGACAGGCGGTCCCGGCGTGCCGCCAGCGCAGTGCCGGCCGCGGTCTCGGCCGCCAGAAACCGCCCGTACAACGCGGTGCACCTGGCCAGCACCACCGCCTGCTGGAACAGCCCCGCGAGCGGTCGTGGATCGGGCCGCAGCGGGGTCCGCACCGGATCCGCGGCGTCGGCCGCGGTGGTCAGGGGCGGGGCGCTGAGCTGGGCCGCGTTGCAGCGGGTGTGGGTGCCCTCGTGTACGAGGGCCTCGGCGAACCGCGCCGGGCCTGGCAGCCCCAGGGGGCTCGCGGTCAGGCGGGTGCGGTTGACGTGGATCGCGCCGTGCGCGGCGAAGTCGGTGAAGCCGTCGATGGCCCGGCCTTCCAGGAGCGCCACCTGGGCCACGCAGACCCGCAGTTCGGCCAGCATCTCCGGCCAGGCGGCGGCCAGCAGCGCGAGGCTCTCGTCCAGCGCGGCGCGGTCGGCGGGCCGCCAGGCGGCCACCCGCGAGCCGTCGCCGGGATCCGCACCGGCGGGCAGCATGGCGAGGGCGCGGGCCACGGACCGGGCGAGATACGGTGCCGGCTCGGCCGGCGCCAGGCTCTGCCGGGTCCTGTCGGGTCCGGCGGGGCCGGGTCCGGGGCCCTCGGGTCCGGTCCTCCGGACCGGCGCCAGGCTGTGCGGGCCCCCGTCCGGTCCGTGGCGGTCGGGTCGGGTCCGGTCCGGCGCCTTCCGCATCGCCGCGTCCCGGAGCACGCGGTGCCCGTCTTCGCCCGCCTGCGCCGCGAAGGCGGCCGCCACCACCGCCGGGTGGGCCGGCATGGGAGCGGGGAGACCGGCCGCCGCGAGCACGGCGTGCACCGTCCGCCGCACCGCCTGCTCGTCGTGCGCGGCCTCGCGCTCGTCGGGGGCTACCCGCAGCATCGTTTCGCCTCCACCGAGTTCACAGTCCACCTCCGGGTCGGGAACGGATGCGGCGGGTAGCCGACGCGACACGATCCGGGTCAGTCCTGGTCCGGGATGTCGACCATGAGCGCGTAGTCGGGGAGCTCCTCGGTGACCTGCTCGATGTCCTGGATCTCCGTGCGGTCCTCCATACGGTCCTCCAATGCCTAGTCGTCGGACTACCACCGAGCGCCGGGCGACGCCCTGATCAGAACTACCCCAGGCCCGGCCGGCGGACCATCGGCGGTCGAACGGCCGGTACGAGAACCGGACAGCGGTCGGCTCACGTGCGCCCCGGCGTTCGGAAGGCAGGGCAGAACAGGCGTACGGCAGGCCGTTTCGCCGCCCATGGTGGGACGCCAGGTGCGTGACGGGAGCCGTGTGACGCCAGTGGCTCGTGAATCTGGCTCATACCGGCGTGCGGCCGGGCCCACCGCGCACCGGTGTGCGCCCCCGCCGTGCTGCCGGGAGATCGACGAGCACCGTTGTGGCCCCAGAGGGCCGTGGGGACCATGGGCAGCCGCCGTCCCCACGCCTCCGGAGGCCCATTCAGCCATGCGGATCGCCTATCTGCATTCCGGCAGCATCCCCTCCGTCTACGCCAACGGTGTGCACGTCATGCGGATGTGCGACGCCTTCACGGACGCCGGACACGACGTCGTGCTCTACGCCCCGCCGGGGACCGTCCCCGTCGACGACGTCCACGCCTACTACGGCACCCGCAACCGCTTCGAGGTGCGCACTGTGGCCCAGCCCCGCGTCCCTGGGCTGGGCAGGTGGATCCGCGCCCGGCGGGTACGCGCCGACCTGCGCCGCCGGGGCGTGCCCGACCTGCTGTACGGGCGGGACCTGCGGGCCTTGCTCGCCGCCTCGGACCTGGCCCCGGTGGTCTACGAGACCCATCTGCTGTGGCCCGACCGCGCCGTCCGCGGCATCGAACGCCTGCTGTTCGGCAGGCCGAACCTGCGCCGCGTGGTGTTCGTCTCCCAGGCGCTCGCCGACGACTACCGCCGGTCCTTCCCCCGGCTCGGCTCCCTACGGCGGGTCGACCTGGTCACGGCCCACGACTGCGCCGATCCGGCGCCTGAGGGCGGCCCGGCGGCCGGGCTGCCCGGCCGGCCCGGAGCGCTGCGGATCGGCTATGTCGGCCATCTGTACCCGGGCCGCGGCACGGACGTCATCCTCGACCTGGCGGACCGCCTCCCGGCGGCCGACTTCCACCTCGTCGGCGGCACCGCGGCCGACCGCGAGCACTGGCAGAGCAGGTGCGGTCGGCCCAACGTGCACTTCCACGGGCACCTGCCGCCGGCCGGACTCGCCCCCTACTACCGGGCGTTCGACATCGTGCTGGCGCCGTATCAGCGGAAGGTCTTCTGCGCCGGGGGCGTCGGCGAGATCAGCCGCTGGGTGTCACCGATGAAGCTGTTCGAGTACATGTCGCACGGCAAGGCCATCATCGCCTCGGACCTGCCCGTACTGCGGGAGGTCCTGGACGACGGGGTCAACTGCCTGCTCTGCCCGCCGGATTCCGTCGACGCCTGGTCGGACGCGGTGACACGGCTGGCCGAGGACCAGGCCCTGCGCGAGGCCCTGGGCGCCGAGGCCCGGCGGCGGCTGCACGACCGGCACACCTGGCGGGCCCGCGCCGACCAGGTACTGCCCGCGCCCGGCGAGCCCGCCGGGAGGCGCTGATGCGGGCGGTGGTGACCGGCGCGGCCGGCTTCATCGGCTCGCACCTGTCCGCGCACCTCCTGGCCGCCGGGGACACCGTCATCGGCGTCGACTCGCTCACCGACTACTACGCCCCGGCCCTCAAGGCGCGCAACCTGCGCGAGCTGACACCCCACCCGGCCTTCACCTTCCACCGGGCCGACCTGCTGGAGGCGGACCTCGCCGCCCTCCTCGACGGCGTGGACGTCGTCTACCACCTGGCCGGACAGCCCGGCGTACGGCCCTCCTGGGGCCGGGAGTTCGCCCTGTACGACCAGCGCAACCTGCTCGCCTCCCAGGCCCTCCTGGAGGCCGCGCGGGGGCGCCCGCTGCGCAAGTTCGTCTACGCCTCCAGCTCCTCCGTGTACGGCGAGGCGCCGATCTTCCCCACGCCGGAGACAGTGTGCCCACGCCCCGTCTCCCCCTACGGGGTCACCAAGCTGGCCGCCGAGCACCTGTGCGAGCTGTACCGTTCCGCGCACGGCCTGCCCAGCGTGTCGCTGCGCCTGTTCACGGTGTACGGCCCCCGGCAGCGGCCGGACATGGCCTTCGCCCGCCTGATCGCGGCCGCCTTGAGTGGCGCATCGTTCCCTCTGTACGGCGACGGCGAACAGACCCGCGACTTCACCTATGTACTGGACGTCGTCAGTGCCATGCGGGACGCGGCCCGCTCCCGTTTCACCGGGGTGGCCAACCTCGGCGGGGGCAGCCCGGTGTCCATGAAGCAGGCGATCGCCGCGGTCGAGCACATGGTCGGCCCGGTCAACCTCGACCCGCGGCCCGGCGGCCTCGGCGAGTCCCGGCACACGGGCGCCGACATCTCCCTGGCCGCCCGGGCGTTCGGCTACCGTCCGCGGACCGAGCTGCTCGACGGGCTGGCGGCGATGGCCGCGCACGCCGCCGCGCTGAGGGGGTCCGTCATTGGGTGAGGGCCGACTCCGCTCCGGCGCGCCCCGGAACCTCCCCGGTCCCGGCCGGCCGAAGGTCTTCGGCCTCGGCCTGTCGCGCACCGGCACCCTCTCCCTCACCGCCGCGCTGCGCACCCTGGGCTTCGACGTCGCCCACTACCCGGCCGACCAGGGCACCTACCAAGCGCTGCTGGAAGGCGCCGCCCGGTTCCCGCTGCTCGCCGAGCGCGACGGGATCACCGACATCACGGCCGTGCCCTGCTACGAGGAACTCGACCTCGCCTGGCCGGGCGCCAAGTTCATCCTGACGGTCCGCGAGGAGGAGAGCTGGCTGCGCTCCTGCGAACGGCACTGGCGGCGGCCCATCGACAGCAAGGCCGGCCAGGGCGACGTCTACCCTCAGCTCCAGCGCTTCCTCCGCGCCGCCGTCTACGGCTGCCACGCGTTCCAGCCCCGGCGCTTCGCCCGGGTCCGCCGCCGGCACATCGAGCAGGTGGAACGCCACTTCGCCGGCCGGAGGAGCGACCTGCTGGTGCTGGACATCATCGGGGGCGAGGGATACGAGCGCCTGGCGCCGTTCCTCGGAGTGCCGATTCCCGACGAGCCGTTCCCGCACGTCAACCGGGTGGCCGTCGCGGCGGACGAGGCCGGTGCGGTGATTCCAGCGCCCGAGAGGAATGGACTGCGATGACGACGGTCGATGCCCACGGTGAGGTCTATGTCCTCTCCTTCCCCAAATGCGGCCGTACCTGGTTGCGCGTACTGATGGCCAAGGCCGTTTCGGAAGCTCGCGGGATTCCGATGGAGATCTGCCGTGATCTGGACCTCACCGAATTCAGCAGGATCGACTCGGCTGTTCCGCGCATCGTCTTCTGGCACGACGATCGCGTCGGCTGGCGAACACCTGCCGAGCTGTCCCAGGACAAGAGCTTCTACCGTGACCGCAAAGTCGTGCTTCTGCTCCGCGACATCCGGGACACCACCGTCTCCTACTACTTCCAGCGGACGCGCAGGAAGGGGAATCCGTACACCGGCAGGCTCGGGGACTTCCTATCCGAGGAGGAGGGCAGTGTGAGGACCTGTCTGGCCTGGTGGAACATCTGGCACGCCCGGCAGAACGTGCCCGCCTCGTTCCTGCTCACCTCGTACGAGAGACTGACCGCGGACACCGCCGGGGAACTCTCCCGTGTGCTGGATTTCTGCGGGCTGCCGCCTGCCGCGGAGGAAACGCTGCGCGCTTCGGTGGCGTTCGCGGATTTCAAGGCCATGCGCACCATGGAGATCTCCGACGCATTGGCCACCGAACGGCTGCGACCGGGCGTGCCCGGCGACCCCGAGTCCTACAAGACCCGCCGGGGAGTCATCGGGGGATTCCGCGACTACCTCACCGTGGAGCAGATCGACTACGTGAACGACATCGTGCACCGGAACCTCATGCCGCAGTGGCGGCCGGCGGCTCTCGCGGCGGACGCGGCACGATGACGCTCGCGGTCGGCAACGGTACAAGCCGGGTGCTGTCGTCGCGGTTGCCACCTGTCAGGACCGAAGCGGAACCATGAACATGGGCATAACACTGTCCAGTGCATGTACATTGCAGTAGTTCTACCGGTACTGCACGGAATGGAAGTGGCTTGTGTTCGCGGATCGGGGCGCTGCCCTACTCAGTTCGCGCCGAACCGCGTGGGTTGTCGGGCTGACCGCCTTGCTGCTGTTCTCACCGGCCGCGGCGGGGCGATCCATCGCGGCGCCCGGCGACGCCCCGGCCGGGCCGCGGCTGACGCTCGCTCATGCCCCGGTCGAGGTCGGGGACACTTTCGGGCTCGCCATCGAGGGGCTGGCCGGGCCGTGGGACGCGGTGGCCGTCACGTCCCCCGCCTTGAACGGCCCGCTGCGTCTGACCCCCGAGAGCAAAGGGGCCACGCACTCCGTCGACCCCTTCATGCCACAGGCCCGAGCACAGGTCCGCAGCGGCATCAAGCCGGGGAACTACCCGCTCACCGCGAAGCTGAACGGCCGCGCCGTGGCGACCGGGCGGCTCGAGGTCGTGCCGCAGGGGCCGGCCGAGATCCGCCGGTTCGCCCTGGAGCCCAAGGGGACGAAGGCCCACCCCGGTGAGAAGGTGCTGGTCGTCCTCTCGGACGATCACGCCGCGCCGGACGAGGCAGCGGTGACCGTCGAGTCCCGCGCCTTCGGCGGCTCCCACAGCATCAGGGAAGCGGGGCCCGACAGCCCCGACAACCCGGCCTGCAAGTGCGACGACGGGGCCACGGTCTACGCGGCGCGGATCGCCGTCCCGAAGGGCACGCCTTCGGGAACGTACGACGTCACGGTCACCAGTCACCACGGCCAGAAGAAGACGACCAAGCGCCTCCTGGTGGCAGGGGACGAGGCGGCAGGGGACGAGAAGGACTCCGGCGACCGGGCGCCCTGGTTCCTCGCCGGCGGCGCCGGGGTGGTGGCCCTGGCGGCCGGCGCGTGGTTCGTCGTGTCGCGCCGGCGCCGTCACGCGGATGCCGGCGCCGGGTGACGGCCCGCGATCCAGGGCGGGGAGCCCGGCCGGTTCCGTGACGCCTCTTCGACCGGTTCCTTGACTCCTCTTCCGTGACACCGCGCTTTCTCCCAGGCCTCCGCCCTGGGCCAAAGGGGCCGGTGGCTGGGCACGCCCTCGGCGTGCCGTACATCTCTTCTCACCGTATGGAGTACATACCTTGCGCACGTTGCGAATACGCCGGATGGTCATTTCGGCCGTCTGCGTCTCGCTGGTGACCGCCGGCGCAGCCGGTGCCGCGCCCGCCCAGCCGAAGCGGTCGCCGGCTCCGGTGACGTCGGAGTCGGCGACCCCGCCGAGCGCGGGCGCCGGTGCCTCCAAGACCGCCCGGGCGGCCGAGTCCGGCGACTGGACGGTGGAGGAGGCGACGCGCTTCTGGACGCCCGAGCGCATCACCTCCGCGACCGACCCCGGCGCCTTCGCCCGGCCGGCCCCCACCACGCCCTCCTCACCGGCCGGTGGCGCCGCGAGGTCCGGCACCCCTGCCCCGGCGCTCAAGGGCAAGCCCCGCCCGGGAATCACGCACGAGGGCTCCTCGCACTTCCGTGGCATCAAGTCCGTCGGCGTGCTCTTCGCCAAGGACCCGAACAACCCCAAGACCCACTACTGCTCCGCGTCCGTGGTGGAGAGCGCCGGCCGCAACCTGATCCTGACGGCCGGGCACTGCCTGAACACCAAGGCGATCTTCATTCCGTACTACGACGGCTCCAAGGACGTCAGGCACCAGCCGTACGGCATCTGGCCCGTCAACAAGTGGTTCGTGGACGGGAACTACAGCAAGAACACCAAGGCGCGCGAGTCCGATCTGGACTTCGCCTTCGCCCGTGTCGGCAAGAACGGCGGAAAGAACGTCCAGGACGTCGTCGGCGGCAACCGCCTGGCGCGTACGCAGAGTGCCAAGAACCGCGTGACGGTGATCGGGTACCCGTCCGTCGGCCACAACCCGAAGGACAAGGCGGTCCAGTGCACCACCGACACGGGTGCGCTGCCGGGCTTCAACCAGATGCGCATCGACTGCGCGGGCCTGTGGGGCGGCATCTCGGGCTCCCCGTGGTTCTCCTCCGTGAACCTCGATCGCGGCACCGGAACGATCATCGGTAACGTCGGCGGCTCCAATGGCGGCGGCCCCGACGTGAAGCCCGAGAACCCGCTGTACAACCGGCTGACCTACAGTCCGCTCCACACGGACCGGTTCTTCCAGCTCTTCGACGACGCCCAGAAGAACAGCAACGCCGGCCACGGCCCGTACCGCCAGCCCACGCCGCCCTACTCCGTCGGCCGGGCCGGGACCTGGAAGTCCGCCAAGCTCATGGCGGCCGGGGACTTCAGCGGCACCGGCCGCGGCGACCTGGTCGTGGTCTGGACGGACGGCGAGGTCACCCTCTACCGCGGCGACGGCCACGGCGACTTCTCCTCCGAGCGCCGGCTCGCGCCCAAGAAATCCACCTGGACGCACGCCCGGACCATCACCGCCGGCGACTTCGGGGGCAGCGCCGAGTTCGACCTGATGGTGGTCTGGTCGAACGGTGAGGTCACCCTCTACCAGGACCTCGGCAGCAAGAGCCTCGGCAGTGAGAAGAAGATGCCCGGCAAGAAGTCCGACTGGTCGCACGCCACACAGATCGCCGCGGGCCGGTTCAATGCCCGCAAGTACGTCACCGACCTGGTCGTGCGCTGGTCCGACGGGGAACTCACGCTCTACACCAACGTGGGTCCCGGCACCTTCGGCCAGGAGCACAGGCTCAAGGCAAAGAACGGCACGTGGAAGCGCGCCAAGCTGCTCACCAGCGGCGAGTACTCGGGCAAGGCCAAGTGGGACCTGATGGTCAGCTGGACGGACGGCGCGCTCGACAACTACGCCGGGACCTCCACCTCGGGCCTGGGCGCGAAGCAGCGCATCCTGAACGCCAACGGGACCTGGACGCACAACGCGGCCATGACCACGGGCAGGTTCACGCCCAACGGCCGCACCGACGACCTGCTGGTCCGCTGGTCGGACGGTGAGACCACGATGTACAACAACACCACCGCCAAGCGGCTCGGCAGGGAGAACACCCTGGTGTACCCGGTGCTGTGAGCCCTGGGGCCCGCGCCCCGAGGACGGCATCGAGGAGGCGGAGGCGGTGGTACGGAGGAGTTCCGTGCCACCGCTTCGTCGTCCCTCAGCCGTCGACCGGCAGCCCTCGCGGCTCCTTGATCCGTTTCATGACGATCTGCGAGTTCACCTCGGTGACGCCGGACAGCGTGGTGAGGCGCTCGATCCACAGCCGCTCGTAGGCGGTGATGTCGGTGACGGCGATACGCAGCAGGCAGCCGGGGCTGCCGAAGAGGCGGTACGCCTCGATGACGTCGGGGATGTCCTGGAGCGCCGCCTCGAAGGCCTCGACCGCCTCCCGGTCGCGTCTGACCTCGACGGAGACGAGGACCTCGAAGCTCCGCCCGACGGCCTCGGGGTTGATGACCGCCCGGTAGCCCTGGATGACGCCGTCCTGTTCGAGCTGGCGGACGCGGCGCATGCAGGGCGAGGGCGTGAGGCCGACCCGCTGGGCCAGCTCCTGGATGGTCAGCCGGCCATCACTCTGAAGCTCACGCAAGATATTCCTGTCAATCTGATCCACTGCGCAATTATCCACCACACCTTCGGCCGGGTCGCGCCTGATTTAGCGATCCGATTGCGCGCGATTCGTCCTATTGTTGCCACCGGCCCGACCGCCGACGAACTGGCGTACGGGGCCACGCCCAGCAGTGATCACCCGGAAGAAGCGGGAAGAGGAGCGAGCAGACGTGGGACAGGTCGTCGTCATCAGCACCGGCGGGACGATCGCCAGCCGCTGGCAGGGGTCCGGATTCGCCGCCGAGGCCCGGGGCGGGGACGTCCTGGCCACGGCCGCCGTGCCCGAGGGCGTGACCGTGCGGGTCGTCGACCTGATGAGCGTGAACAGCGCCCGGATCACCACCGCACACCAGCTGGCGCTCCTGCGCACCGTGCGCGAGGTGCTGGCCGATCCCACCGTCGACGGCATCGTCGTCACGCACGGCACGGACACACTGGAGGAGTCCGCGTTCCTGCTCGACCTCCATCACGACGACCCCCGGCCGGTGGTCTTCACCGGCGCCCAGCGCCCGCTCGAAGCACCGGACGGCGACGGTCCGCGCAACCTCCACGACGCGCTGCTGACGGCGGCCGGGGTGCGCGACCTCGGCGTACTGGTGGTCTTCGACGGGCAGGTGCATGCCGCGCGCGGCACGGTGAAGGTGCGGACGCTGGCCGCCGACGCGTTCGCCGACCCCTCCGGCAGCCGGGTCGCGGACGTGACGGCCGGCGGAGTCCTCGTCCACCGGCGGCCCGAGCGCCCCACGCCGCTGCCCCTGCCGCCGGCCGTCGAGCCGCTGCCCCGGGTCGACGTCGTCATGCACCACTGCGACGCGGACCCGCTGCTGTTCGACGCCGCCGTCGGGGCCGGCGCCCAGGGCATCGTCCTGGTCGCGACGGGAGCGGGCAACGCCACCCCCGAGATCAGCGCCGCCGTCGGGGCGGCGGTCTCCCGTGGCGTCCTCGTCGCCGTGACCACGCGCGTGTCCAGCGGGCCGGTCGCGGAGATCTACACCCACGGGGGAGCGGTGGACCTCGCGGCCGCCGGAGCCGTACTGACCGGCACCCTGCGCGCCGGCCAGGCACGGATCGCCGTGCTCTCCGCGGCCCTCGCCTCCACCGACCCGGCCGAACGCGCCCGTGCGCTGCGCCACACCCTCGGCAGCGCCACGGCCACCGCGGCCGCCTCGCCGGGCGCGGCCGCCTGACGCCCCTCCTCCCCGCGCGCCCGCCTGACGCTCCTGCCCCTCTCGGCCCTCGCCTTCCACCACGCTCTCCCTCATCTGATCGGACCCCTCCATGTCGGCATCCGTCCCCGGCCCCGCCCTCGCCCCCGCCTCGCCTCACGACCACCCGCGCGTACGGACCGAGCACGACCTCCTCGGCGACAGGGAGGTCCCCGCTGCCGCGTACTACGGCGTCCACACCCTGCGGGCCGTGGAGAACTTCCCCATCACCGGCACCCCCATCTCCGCCTACCCCGACCTCGTCATCGCCCTGGCCTCCGTCAAGCAGGCCGCCGCCCAGGCCAACCGCGACCTGGGGCTGCTGGACGAGCGCAAGGCGGACGCCATCGTGCGCGCCTGCGAGGAGATCCGCGCCGGGCGGTTCCACGACCAGTTCGTCGTGGACGTCATCCAGGGCGGCGCCGGCACCTCCACCAACCTCAACGCCAACGAGGTCGTCGCCAACCGGGCGCTGGAACTGCTCGGCCACGGCAAGGGCGAGTACCACCACCTCCACCCGCTGGAGGACGTCAACGCCGGTCAGAGCACCAACGATGTCTACCCGACCGCCGTCAGCCTCTCCCTGCAACTCGCCGCCGGCCGCCTGCTGGAGGCCATGGAGGTGCTGCGCGTGGCCTTCGCGGCGAAGGCCGGGGAGTTCGCGGACGTCCTGAAGATGGGCCGCACGCAGCTTCAGGACGCGGTGCCCATGACGCTCGGCCAGGAGTTCAGGGCCTACGCGGTGATGCTGGCCGAGGACCGGGCACGCCTGGACGAGGCGTGCGCGCTGCTGCGCGAGATCAACCTCGGCGGCACCGCGATCGGCACCGGCCTCAACGCCCACCCGCGGTACGCCGAGACGGCCTGCGGCCACCTGAGCGCGATCACCGGCATCCCGCTCACCGTCGCCGGTGACCTCGTCGAGGCCACCCAGGACATGGGCGCGTTCGTGCAGCTCTCCGGCGTGCTCAAGCGGATCGCCGTCAAGCTCTCCAAGACCTGCAACGACCTGCGCCTGCTCTCGTGCGGCCCGCGCGCCGGTCTCGCCGAGATCAACCTGCCGCCCGTGCAGGCGGGGTCGAGCATCATGCCGGGCAAGGTGAACCCGGTGATCCCCGAGGTGGTCAACCAGATCGCCTTCGAGGTGATCGGCAACGACGTGACCGTCACCTTCGCCGCCGAGTCCGGCCAGCTCCAGCTCAACGCCTTCGAACCGGTCATCGCGCACAGCCTGCTCAAGAGCCTGACGCATCTGCGCGCCGGGTGCCTGACCCTCGCCGAACGATGCGTCAGCGGTATCACCGCCAACCGCGAGCACCTGGCCCGCCTCGTCGGGCAGTCCATCGGGCTGGCCACCGCGCTCAACCCGCACATCGGCTACGAACAGGCCACCGCCGTCGCCCAGGAGGCGCTGACCACCGGCGCCTCAGTACACGACCTCGTCTTGGCCAAGGGCCTGCTCACCCCCGAGCAGCTCCAGGAGATCCTCCACCCGGACCACCTCGCCCACCCGCACGCCCAGGCCACCGCGACCGCCGCGCCCTGATCCCCCGACCGACCCGATCCCGCACCACCACCAGAAAAAGAAGGAAGAAGCACCCCGATGGCAACGGCGCCCAGCGTCTCCTACTCGATGACCGTTCGGCTTGAGGTTCCGGCGAGCGGCACGGCCGTGAGCCAGCTGACCACCGCGGTGGAGTCCTCGGGTGGTTCGGTCACCGGCCTGGACGTGACCGCCTCCGGCCACGAGAAGCTCCGTATCGACGTCACGATCGCCGCGACCTCCACCGCGCACGCCGACGAGATCGTCGAGAAGCTGCGCGGCATCGAGGGCGTCACGCTGGGCAAGGTCTCCGACCGTACGTTCCTGATGCACCTCGGCGGCAAGATCGAGATGTCGTCCAAGCATCCGATCCGCAACCGTGATGACCTGTCCATGGTCTACACCCCCGGTGTGGCCCGGGTCTGCCAGGCGATCGCGGAGAACCCCGAGGACGCCCGCCGGCTGACGATCAAGCGCAACAGTGTCGCGGTCGTCACCGACGGCTCCGCGGTGCTGGGTCTGGGGAACATCGGCCCCATGGCCGCGCTGCCGGTGATGGAGGGCAAGGCCGCGCTGTTCAAGCGCTTCGCGGGCATCGACGCCTGGCCGCTGTGTCTGGACACCCAGGACTCCGACGAGATCGTCGCCATCGTCAAGGCCATCGCGCCGGGGTTCGCGGGCATCAACCTGGAGGACATCTCCGCGCCCCGCTGCTTCGAGATCGAGGCGAGGCTGCGTGAGGCGCTGGACATCCCGGTCTTCCACGACGACCAGCACGGCACCGCCATCGTGGTGCTCGCCGCCCTGACCAACGCGCTGCGCGTGGTGGGTAAGAAGATCGGCGATGTGCGGGTGGTGATGTCCGGGGCGGGCGCGGCCGGCACCGCCATCCTCAAGCTCCTGATCGCCGCCGGGGTCAGTCACGCGGTGGTCGCCGACATCCACGGCGTGGTGCACGCCGGCCGCACCGACCTGGTCGACGCCGACCCGGACTCCCCGCTGCGCTGGATCGCCGACAACACCAATCCCGAGGGTGTCACCGGCACCCTGAAGGAGGCCGTGCGCGGCGCTGATGTGTTCATCGGTGTCTCGGCGCCCAACGTGCTGGGCGGTCAGGACGTGGCCGCGATGGCGGACGACGCGATCGTCTTCGCGCTGGCCAACCCCGACCCCGAGGTGGACCCGGCGATCGCCCGCCAGACCGCCGCCGTGGTCGCCACCGGCCGCTCGGACTTCCCCAACCAGATCAACAACGTGCTGGTCTTCCCCGGCGTCTTCCGCGGCCTGCTCGACGCCCAGTCCCGCACCGTCGACACCGGCATGATGCTCGCCGCCGCCGGAGCGCTGGCCGACGTCGTCCACGACGAGGAACTCAACGCCAACTACATCATCCCCAGCGTCTTCAACGACAAGGTGGCGGACGCCGTGGCATCGGCGGTGAAGCGGTCTGCGCTGGCGCTCGATCAGACGCGGTGAATCCGGCCGCGACTCGGAGGGCGTCAGACGTTCCACCACCACGCTATGGAGGTCACCGGGAGAGGAGCGCGGCTCCTGTCGGACGGGGTGTCCTTCCACGCGCGCGGCAGGGGAACCCGGTCCGTCCGCACGGGGTCGCCCGGGTTGCGAGGGTCTCCGTAGCGATCCGTGATCATGCTCCACTCGAGGTAACCGCGAACCCATTCACCAAGGCCATGGATATATCGGGCCGTCTCGGGGCGCACTTCTTGCCGAACCCTGTCGCTGAGGTGAAGGAACCGGCACATGAGCCGGTCCCGCATGGCCATCGCGGACGCCAGTGCCTCTTCGGTGGTCGACGCCTCGTGGTGAGCGAGAACAGTGACGATGTTCTGGAGTTCGGCGTAACCGTAACGAACTTTGCGGAACACCTCCTTGTTGAAGGAGATGATGTCGTTGTCCCAGCCCACCAGCATGTTGGCCATCTCCGTCAGGGCGCGTACCCGCGGCCTGACCATGTCCGCGGCCGGCACCTCGTACCCGGAACTGATGTCGATGAACATCAGGCTGGGCCCGGTGGCGGTGACGTTGAGCCACATCGCGGTGTAGTCGTTCACGGTGGGAATGCGGCCCGCGGAGCGATTGGCCGCTTCCCAGATCAGCCCGAAGAGATACTTACGGAGCTCCTCCGCCCAGCGCGCCACCTGCGAAGGAGTCCCATATCCGGCAAGCCGCTCGCGGATGTCCCGCAGCCCCTCGGCCCATGGATTCCCCGGCAGCATGTCCGCGGCCGGTGCCTCGACGATTCGGGCGAGCCTCCCCAGGAGCTGGACCAGTTCGTCGAGCGAGAGGCTCGCCGTCCGTTCGTCGCAGTACATGTCATCGAACGTGAACAGCCAGAACAGCTGGTCACTGGCGATCTGGAGGCCCTCGCCGGATCCGTGGGGCATGGTCAGAGAAGCGAAGTAGCCGACCTTCTGCGTGGCGAGATAGTCGCGCTGGGTACTCGTCTGAAAGAGCCCGAGGTCGTCCATCCACTGGACTGTTCGGCGATCCACCTCAGCCGCCTCGGGAGAGACCGCATAGGGAAACGGGCAGTAGAACGGCGGCACTTCGGTGAAAGGGGACCGCGGCGCATTCGTGGTCACTGTGGCTCAGCCTCTCCCAGCCGTGATCGTCATGGGTATGGAGTCGGCTGACATGGTCCCCCGGGCCACTTCCCGTACCCGATGGCCGGCGACGGGGCGCAGCCGCATCCGCGAGCAGACGGTGGCGAGCACCAGGACCATGGAGATCCTGGCGAGCTGCTCGCCCACGCATTGATGTGAGCCCGCGCCGAACGGCATGAAGGAGGTGCGTGGCATGTCCTTCAGCCGGCCGGGCAACCATCGGTCGGGATCAAAGCGCATGGGGTCGGGATAGACGCGCGGGTCGCGATGCAGGGACGTAAGGCTGATCAGCAGCTCGGTGCCGGCGGGAATCGAGGCCCTGCCGAGGTCAACGGCTTCTGTGGTCCGGCGCATGAGAATCCAGCCCGGATTGTGCACGCGCAACGCCTCGTTGACGATCTGTCCCGTGTACACGAGCTGACGCACGGTGTCCTTGGTCGGCCGGGTCCCGCACAGGACTCGGTCGAGCTCGTCGTGCAGCTGCCGCTCGATCTCCGGGTTGCGGCCCAACTCGTGGAAAATCCACCCCAGAACATGGCCGGTCGTGTCACTGCCCGCGACCAGCATCGACATCGCTTCGTCCCACAGCTCCTGGTCGGACATGGGCACCCCGTCCGGGTCGCGGGCATCCATGAGCATGGAAAGGATGTCGTCCTGTCGGCATCCGCCGGATCGGTACAGATCGATCACTGTCGTCAGGGCGTTGTCCAGCACCTTCCGTGCCGTATCGAATCGGCGATTCATCGGGATCGGCAGTCGGTGCAGCGCGCTGCTGGGCAACACCGTCCTGATTCCCACGCCGTTCATGAAATCGGCGATGGCCTGCTGTACGGCGCGCACGTCACCGAATGCCGCGTCAGACGAGAACAGTGTCTTGATGGTCAGCGCCACGCTCAACTGATCCATCTCCTTCGCGATGTCCAGCATGTCGCCGGAGCGCCAGGGAGCGATGCGCGATTCGATGACGGCGAGCAACGTCGCGACGTCGTACCCGGGCCTCGCGTGGTGGAACGCCGGTTGCACCATGCGCCGCTGCCTGAGATGGAACGGCCCGTCGGAGGTCCCGAGGCCATTGCCGAGCAGGGGGCGCAGATTCTCGAAGAACCGCCCCTTGGCGTAGACGGTCCCGTTGTCACCGAGAGCTTCTCGGGCGAGTCGCGGATCGTTGATCACATAGGCCGGGGTACGGCCCAGGAAGATCTCTACGATGTCTCCCTGCTCGCGCACGCGTTCCAGGAACGCCAGACGCCGTGTCGCCAGGGACGGCAGATGTCCAAGGAAGGGGAACTTCCCTTTTGCGACAGGAATGTACCGAGGAATGACTACCTCCTGGGTCCGCTGCAATCTGCCACGAGCTGCCTCAACGAGCGAACGTTTCCAGCGTACTTGGAGCCAAAGCAGGAGGGAACGGTGCGACTGCTTGGCAGGAATTGAGCGCGTGAGCACTCTGTTTCCCATGCGCCGGGCGCGGGCTCTGATCAGGCCGGGCCGCCCGGCTGGAAGAGCCCGTTCCCGGGGGCTGGGCCCACCTCCAGCACGGGAGGTGGGAGGGCTCAGGCGGTCGGGCGGCCGGCTGGCGGCGGAGGAGCCGGGCACCCCCCGTTGGGCGTGCAGAGGTGCAGCTCACATAGGGTGTCGGGCATGTCTCGGTCAAAGAACGCCCAGCAAGACTCTCACCACCAGCACTCCGCACCGATCCCGTCCCGCCGGAGCAAGCAGGCTCTGGTCGCGGCCGTCGGTGTCGCCATGACCCTCGCCCTGAGCGGGTGCAACGACGACTCCGACGGGGCCGCCGACAAGGCCACCCCCGCCGCGGAGTCGAAGGCTCCGACGTCGGCCGGCTCGCCCCAGCCCTCCTCCCCCGGCACGGCCGACTCCTCTGCCCCGGCGAACCCCTCCGGCGACCAGCCGCTGGTCGCCGGATGGCAGACGCAGGCCCGGCAGGACCACCACTTCCGCTACGACGTGCCCGCCAAGTCCGAGAAGTGGAAGGTCTTCGACCAGGACATTTCCCTCTCGTACACGGACAAGGCCGGCAAGCCGATCGTCGTCATGACCGGCGTCTCCAACTACCGCGAGGGCGGTTGCGCCTCCACCCCGAACCCCAAGACGTTCGGCGAGGCGGGCAAGGGACAGCTCGCCACGGTCGGCACCACCGGCGGCGGCAAGGACGGCACCCTCCAGGAAAACGCCCGTAACTGGGCGGGCAACTGGGGATTCGCGGCGTTCGGCGGCGAGGACCACAAGCCCAAGATCAAGGTCAGCCAGGCCAAGCCGTGGAAGCGGGGCGGCATCGACGGCTACACCGCGACCGCCACGGTCACCGTCACCAACCGGCCGAGCAAGTGCGTCCCGGCGACGGCCGTCGTGCACAGCATCGCGCAGAAGCTCCCCGACGGCACCATGCACGGCTGGGTGATCTACGCGGACCAGGGCGTGCCGAACGCGCTGACCGCCGCCGAGATCGAGAAGATCATGAACACCGTCCGGTCCACGGACAGCTGAGCCCCTTCGCTCAGCGATCGCCCCGGCCCGCGCCCGACGCCCGACAGACGGCGGGCGCGGCCGGGGCGACCTTTCATTGCCGGGGCTCCGCCCGTCGTCAGTGGTGGGCGTGGACGACCGCATGTCCCTTGCCGCGGGCGATCAGCCAGCGGTTGACGGGCACGGTCAGAAGGAACGCGATGACCAGGGCGAACGCGAGCGCGCCCCAGAACAGGAAACTCGCCAGGCCCGCGTCCATGGCGCCGGGAACGGCGACCATGACGGCGTTGTCGATGACCTCCATGACGAGGATGGAGACGGTGTCGGCGGCGAGCGCCACCTTCAGGGCCTGCCGGACGGGCAGTCCGGCCTTGAGGACGCCGCGCATGGTCAGCGCGTAGCCGAAGACGAAGGCCAAGACCACGGCGAGGGCCACGGTCGCGCCGGCCGAGAGGGCGAGGGCGGTGCCGATGACCATGCCCATGACCTCGCCGATGGCGCAGCCGGTGAGGCAGTGCAGCGTCGCCTGCGCGGCGGTCCGCCAGGAGGGGACGCCTCCCCCCGCCACGTGGTGGTGAGCGGCGTGGCCATGCTCAGGGTGCGTGGCGTGCTCGGCGGGGCGGTGGCCGCGGTGTTCCATGACGTCCTCATTCCCCCTGCTTGGTGTGCCGACGGTTCCGCCCGACACCACCCAATGTATACCCCCTAGGGGTATGGGGCAACGGTCTTCATTTGACCGCTCCGAGTGACAGGCCCTGGACGAGCCTGTCCTGAGCGGCGAATCCCGCGATGAGCACCGGCAGCGACACGGCGACGGCCGCGGCGCACACCTGGGCCAGGAAGAGTCCCTGGCTGGTGACGAAGCCGGTCAGGAAGACCGGGGCGGTGGTGGAGCGGATGCCGGTGAGCACCCGGGCGAAGAGCATCTCGTTCCAGCTGAAGATGAAGCAGATGAGAGAGGTGGCCGCGATGCCGGGTGCGGCGATCGGGGTGATGATCTTGCGGAAGACGGTGAGCAACCCGGCGCCGTCGATGGCGGCCGCTTCGAGGATCGACACGGGGATCTCGGCGAGGAACGAGCGCATCATCCACACGGCGATCGGCAGGTTCATCGCGGTGTAGAGGACGGTCATCAGCCAGATGTTGTCCAGCAGTCCGATGTTCTTGGCGGCGAGGTAGATCGGGAGCAGGCCCGCGACGGCCGGCAGCATCTTCGTGGACAGGAAGAAGAACAGCACGTCAGACCATTTGCGCACCGGTTTGATCGACAGGGCGTACGCCGCCGGGATCGCCAGCGCGAGGACGAGCGCGGTGGAGGCGACGGCCGCTGTGGCGGAGTTGGCCAGCGCCGGCCACGGGCTGGTGCCGGTGGAGGTCCCGAAGAACTCGCGGTAACCGTCGAGGGTCAGATGGGCGGTGATCGCGGGGGGATTCGTCGCGGCGTCGGGCTCGCTGTGGAAGGAGGTCAGGACCATCCATGCCACCGGCAGGAAGAAGAACAGGCCCGTGGCCCAGGCGGCCAGACCCAAAAGGGCGCCCGCGTGACGCCGCAGCGGTCCGCCTCCCGGCCGTCGGTGCGATCGTGCTGGTGCCGTGGCTGTGCTCATGACTGCTCCTCCCGCAGGAGTGTCGAGACCAGGCGCAGTGCGAGCGTGGCGACGACGATGGTGCCGAGGACGACGATGACGCCGGCCGCGGACGCTCTGCCGTAGTCATGCGCCTGGTAGAAGCTCTGGTAGATGGTGTAGGGCAGGTTGGCGGTGTCCAGGCCGCCGGAGGTGATGGTGAAGACCGCGTCGAAGTTCTGCACGATGTAGATGGATCCGAGCAGCACGGCCAACTCGATGTACCTGCGCAGGTGCGGCAGGGTCAGGTAGCGGAAGATCTGCCACGCGCCCGCGCCGTCCACCCGGGCGGCCTCGACCACGTCGAGGGGACGGCTTTGCAGGCCCGCGAGCAGGATCAGCATCATGAACGGGGTCCACTGCCAGATCAGGGAGGCCGTGACGGCGGTCAGCGGGGCCTGGGTGATCCAGTCCGGTTGCGGCGGGCTGTCGGAGCCGAACAGGGACCAGATCCAGGTCAGCGCGCCGTTGAGCAGTCCGTACTCCGGGTTGTAGAGCGCGTGCTTCCACAGCAGTGCGGCCGCGACGGGCACGACCAGGAACGGCGCGATCAACATCGTGCGCACGAGCCCGCGACCGCGGAACTTCCGGTCGAGCAGCAGCGCCGCTCCCAGGCCCAGCACGAGGCTGACCAGTACGACGCCCGCGGTGAGCCAGACCGTGGTGAACACCGAGGAGCGCAGTTCCGGGTCGCTGAACAGCTGTGTGTAGTTTCCGAACCCCGTGAACCCGCGCTCGCCCGGCCGCAGCGCGTTCCAGTCCATGAAGGAGATCACCAGCGTGGCGACGAACGGCAGCTGGGTGACGATCACCATGAACACCAGAGCCGGCAGCAGGGGTCCGCGTCTGGCCCAGGCCTGGCGTGAACGCAATCGCCGTGCCGGCGCGGCCGCGCCCGTGGCGAGAAGTCTTGCCTTTTGCATGTGCGTGATACTCATTTCATCGGTGTTTCCCCGGTCGGGTCGGCGCCCCCGCCCCAACCGCCGGCAGCAGCGGGCCTCTTGGGCGACGCGTCAGTCCTTCCGGTACTTCGCGGCCACGTCCTCCGCGAGCTCCTGTCCCTTGTCCAGGGCCGAGGTCACCGAGGTGCGGCCCGCGATGGCCGAGGCGATGTACTGGGAGACCTTGGTGCCCAGATCCGGGAACTCCGGGATGTCCACGAACTGGACGCCGACGGTCGGGCGCGGCTGCAGCCCGGGGTTCCTCGGGTCGGCGGTCGCGATGGCGTTCTGGGTGGCCATGTAGAAGGAGGCCGCCGTCTTCTGGTAGTCGGGGTTGGCGTAGGTCGAGGCGCGCTTGCCGGCCGGCACCCTCGCCCAGCCGAGCTTGGCCCCGACGAGTTCCTCGTACTCCCTGCTCGACGCCCACGCGACGAACTGCGCGGCGGAGTCCTGGCGCTTGCTCGCCTTCTGGATGCCCCAGGCCCATGAGTACAGCCACCCGGAGCTCTTGGTCTTGTTCACCGGAGCCGCGACGTAGCCGACCTTGCCGGAGACGGCCGAGTCCTTGCTCTCCAGCAGTCCGGCGGCCGAGGTGGCGTCGTACCACATGGCGGTCTTGCCCTGCTGGAAGCTGGCCAGGCACTCGGCGAACCCGGCCTGTGCGGCACCGGGCTCACCGTGTTCGCGGACCAGGTCGACGTACAGCTTCGTCGCCTCGGTGAAGCCCCGGCCGTTCACCTGCGCTTTCCAGTCCTTGGTGAACCAGGTGCCGCCGTAGGTGTTGACCACTGTGGTCAGCGGGGCGAAGACCTCACCCCACCCGGGCATGCCGCGCAGGCAGATGCCCTTCATGCCCGGTCTGGCACCGTCCGCCTTGGCCGCCAGGTCGGCGACCTGCTTCCAGGTCGGGTGCTCCGGCATGGTCAGCCCGGCGGCCTTGAACACGTCCTTGCGATACATCAGGAACGACGACTCGCCGTAGAAGGGCTCGGCGTAGAGCTTGCCGTCCTCCCCCATCAGCCCCTCCTGGATCGAGGGGAGGATGTCGGTCTGGCGGAAGGACCCGTCTTTGGCGACGGTGTCGTTCAACGGGGCCAGCCAGCCGTTCTTTCCGTAAATAGGTGCCTCGAAGTTGCTGATCGACGCCACGTCGTACGTGCCGGCCTGGCTGGTGAACTCCTGGCTGATCTTGTCGCGTACGTCGTTCTCCGGCAGAACGGTGTAGTTGACCTTGATGCCGGTCTTCTTGGTGAAGTACTTGTTCGTCAGCTTCTGCAGGTCGAGCATCTGAGGGTTGTTCACCATCAGTACGTTCACCGACTTGGCTCCCCCGTCCTGGCCTCCCGCTCCGGCGCAGCCGGCGAGCAGCAGGGAGGAGGTGGCGGTGAGAAGCGCGGCGAGTGAGGCGGTGGTACGCCGCCCGGGCCTCATGGATCTTGCGTTCATGGAAATGTCTCTTTTCGAGCGGGAATTCAGGGGAGTTGGACGCGGCTGCGGGTGTCAGCGGGTATGGCGGCATGAGCCTGCGGCGTTCCACGCCGAGGCCGAGGGGGCTTGCGGGGAGGGTCTTCAGGTGCGGATGACGTCTGGTCCGAGGAGGGAGTAGCGGCCCGCTTCCGCGGCTGACAGCCCCGTGTCGGTGACGATCGTGTCGAAGTCGCCGATCTCGCCGAATCGGCAGAAGCTCTTCGCGCCGAACTTGGTGTGGATCCCGACCAGTATTCGGCGCCGGGAAGAGCGCAGGGCCTGCGCCTTGACATCGGCGACCACCGGGTCGGGGGTCGTCAGGCCGAAGTCGCGGGAGATGCCGTTGGCGCCCAGGATCGCCAGGTCGATGACGAAGGAGGACAGCATCTGGGTGGCCCAGGATCCGACGGTGGCCAGGGTGCGGCCGCGGACTCTGCCGCCGAGGAGGAGAACGGTCGCCTGGGATGACTCCGCGATCGCCGCGGCGGTGGGCAGCGATGCGGTCACCACCGTCAGGGGCCGGCCGGTGGGCAGCTCGGCGGCGATGAGCTGCTGGGTGTAGCCCTCGTCGATGAAGACGGTCTCCGCCTCGCCGAGCAGGCCCGTGGTGACGGCTGCGATACGGCGTTTGCTCTCCACGTGGTTGGCCTCGCGCTGGGCCAGGTTGGTCTCAAAGCCGGCGCTCTCCACCGGGTAGGCACCGCCGTGTGTGCGACGGACCAGGCCGCGCCGCTCGAGCTCGCTCAGATCCCTGCGGATGGTCTCCGGTGCCACGCGGAAGTCGGCCGCGGCGGCCGCGACTTCGACACCGCCCCGCTGCCGTGCGAGAGCCAGGATCCGGTGCTGTCGCTCTTTGGCCTTCATCGTGTCCAGCACCTCCCTGGTTCTCCGTTCGGGACGCCGTGTGCCGAGGGCGTCGTATGTCCGAGGCGTCGTATGCCCGTTTGGGGCTGCCTGAGATTTATACCTTTGCCTGGTGCCCCTGGAAGCCTCCGTTCCGTCATGGATTCCGCCCGTTTACGCCCGACCCGACGGACGGCGTTCACGCAGGTCAGAGAGGGGGACGGCCAGATTCTGCGGGCTTGGTACGGACCGGTCGGGCGCGCCCGGGTGCCCGTTTCCGCGTCGCGCGTCCGGTCGGCCGGCGGTGGCTCGCGGGCTCATGCGAGGAGGTACTCGGCGACGGCCGAGTCCGTGACGATGCCGTTGAACACGCCGGTCTTCAGGGCTGCCGCGGTGGCGGTGGTCCGCTGGGCGCCGTCGGCCAGGAGGATCACGTCGGGCACGCGGCGCAGCTCCTCGAAGCTGATGGCGATGATCCGTTCGCTCAGTTCCTCGGCGACGATCCGCCCCTCGGCGTCGAGCAGCCGGCCGGAGACCTCGGCGCATGCTCCCTGGCGCCGGTAGTCCTCACGCTCCGCCTCGCTGAGCGCGTCGTAGACGGTGGACAGGCCCGGCCCCCAGGCACCGACGGTGATGACCGCCTTGGTCACCTGGCCGAACCGGCTGACGGCTTCGACGATGCCCGGCTGCCGGCGCAGCATGCGGGCTGTCGCGCCGTCAGGAAGCAGGTGCGGTGCGTAGATGGGGTAGGCGACGCCTCTGGAGACCGCGGCGGCCCGGCGCACGGCCTCCACGGCGTTGGCGTCCACCGGCCGCAGCGGGGTGACGCCGCACAGTTGCACCACGGTGCACCGGGGCAGCTTCGTCAGCTCGGGGCTGAGCGCCTCGATCTCCGGGCCCCAGATGAGCCCGAGGACATCGCCCTCGGTGACGATCTCGGCGAGCAGGTCCGCCGCGACCGCGCCGAGGCGGCGGGTGACCAGCGCCGCGCCGCCCGGGTCGTGTGCCTGCGAGTGGAACACGATGGCGTGGCTCAGGCCGTACCGGGTGCGCAGGGCGTCGGAGCGTTCGGCGTCCAGCTCGGCGGGCAGGCGGATCTCGAGCCGGATCAGGCCGTCGCGGATGGCGGTCTCGAGCGTCCGGGCCACCTTGAAGCGGCTGATACCGAACTTCTCCGCGATCTCGATCTTGGACTTGCCCTCGAGATAGAACATCCGGGCCATGGCAGCGGTCTGCACCAGCTCCTCGGGGCCCGCGTGGTGCGGGCGGGCTCCGGCCCGTGGTCTTTGCTGAGCTCCCACCATCACGTCACCTCACGAGGGCGCCGGCCATGCGGGCAAGGGAGGCCCGGACCCATTTTCCGCCGCCGGGGTCCCGGCCGGATGTCCAGGATTCGGCGAGCGCCGAGATGATCATCAGCCCGCGTCCGTGGTCGTCGTCGCGTCCGGCCGCGCGCGGGACGGGCAGCACCGCGGAGCCGTCGCGCACCTCGATGTGAAGCGCGTCGGTTCGCAGCATCAGCCTGAGGGTGATCGTCGAGCCCCGCCCGCGCTCGCGCCCGACCGGCAGCGGGCGAGCGCCATGACAGACGGCGTTCGTGGCCAGCTCGCAGACGACCAGCACCGCCGCTTCGATGAGCTCCTCGTCCTCGCCCCACAGGCGCAGGGACTCTTCGGTGAAGACGCGCGCCTGCCGGGCTGCCGACAGGACCGCCTGGAGTTCGAGCCGCACGGAGGCGACCTCGGTATCAGCGCGGGTGGGGCGTTCGGCCAGAGCATCCATTTCGTCGGCCCTTCAAGCGATCGGCCCTTGAGGCCGCCGCGGCCTCAAGGAGGGATCCCCCCGGATCTGCTGCAGTGCGGGGATCCGAGAGCCATTTCCTGTCGTGGGCGACTGAAGTTCTGGACGCGTATGCACTGCGCTTTTGCTCAATTGAGCAATTACATCTCATATGTGTAGTTCTGCTTCCATTAAAGATCGCCATCAGCCCATGTCAATAGCCCGAGGGCCTTTCCGGCGAACTTTTTCAAAAAATGAGCGCGTAATGCTCAGATGAGCATTTTGGAGCCGTTTCTGGTGACAGCACGTAGTAAAGGGAGGACAGGACGCATATCAGGGCGAGGGCAGCCGGTCAGGTGGGGCGCCTGGTGAGGGGGGCGGTACTGCAGTAGCCTCGACTACCGTTCGTGCACTGCTCCCCCGCTCCACACACGTACCTCCACATGCCAACCGTCAATTCGTCACGGTGAGACCGTGGGAAACGGGAGTGCCGGTGAAGTACAACAACCTCGGGCGCGCGGGCGTCACCGTGAGCCGACTGGGACTGGGCACCATGAACTTCGGGCCGCTGACCCCTGAGCCCGAAGCCCACCAGATCATGAGCCGGGCCCTGGACGCGGGCGTCAACCTCTTCGACACCGCCAACATCTACGGCTGGAAGCCCGGCGAGGGCATCACCGAGCAGATCATCGGCAGATGGCTCGACCACGATCCCGCCCGTCGCGAGCAGATCGTGCTCGCGACGAAGCTGTACGGGCCGATGGGCAGGAAGGCCAACACCAACAGGCTCTCCGCCCTGCACATCCGGCAGGCCTGCGAGGACTCGCTACGGCGGCTGCGCACCGACCACGTCGACCTGCTCCAACTCCACCACGTCGACCGGACCACCCCGTGGGAGGAGATCTGGCAGGCCCTCGAACTCCTCGTCGCCCAGGGCAAGGTGTTGTACGTGGGCACCTCCAACCACGCCGCCTGGCACATCACCCGCGCGCAGGAACGCGCGCTCCGGCGCGACATCGTGGGCCTGGTCAGCGAACAGTCCGTCTACAACCTGCTGGAACGCACCGTGGAGCTGGAGGTGCTCCCCGCCTGCCGGGAGTACGGAATCGGCTTCCTGCCCTACAGCCCGCTCCAGGGCGGACTGCTCTCCGGCGTCCTGCGGCGGGAGGCGGAGCAGACCGGCCGCAGCACGGAGCCGAAGACCCGCAGGCTGCTGGACCGGCACCGTGATCGCATCGCCGCGTACGAGAAGTGGTGCGCCGACCTGGGCGAGGAACCCGCCCGGGTGGCACTCGCCTGGCTCCTCCACCAGACCGGAGTGACCTCCGTGATCGTCGGACCGCGCACGCCGGCGCAGTTCGAGGAAGCGCTGCGGGCACCGCGACTGAAGCTGGGCGACCAGCAGCTCGCCGAACTCGACGCGCTCTTCCCCGGCCCCGGAGGCGCGGCGCCCGAGGCGTACGCCTGGTGAGCGGCCGCGGTAGGGACGGCGGGGCGCGCGGGTCGGCCCCCGCCGCGCCCGGCCGCTCGGGGCGAGGGCCGTCTCACGGCGGGTCCAGGAGGTCCAGGTGCTCCTTGCGGACCAGGCCGAACCGCAACGCGGTCGCCACCACCGCCTCCCGTTGCCAGTTGACCCGCTCCCCGGTTCCAGGGGCCTGTTTGTCGCGGACCCGTAGCTTGTGGCGGGCCAGGTACTCGATGTGGAAGTTGACCGCGGCCCGGGTGATGCCGCCCCACGAGCCGACGCCGCTCAGCCGCCGGACGATCTCGGGCGTGTTGGGGATCGCCGGTGTCGAGGCGTCGCGCAGCCTCGGCTCGCACAGGGCGACGAGTACCAGGAAGTACTTCGCCGCCTCGTCCAGCGCGAAGGCGTCCATCGCCTGATCCACCGGCAGCGGCGGCGGCGCGGTGTAGATGTCGACGTAGGCGGGCCGGGGCGCGGTGACGGTCAGCGACGGCCTCCCGCTGAGCGAGGGAAGGGTCACTCGGGCGTGGGTGAAGGGGATGGGCATGTTGACCCGGCCGGGCGGCACCCGCACGTACTCCCCGCGGTCGTCGTCGTTGTCCACCACGTAGCTGGAGACCCGGCTGAGGTTGGTGATGAGCCAGTAGTCCGCCGTGGCCCGGATCCGGCCGGCCAACGGCTCGGCCGCCGGGTCTTCGAGAGGGATGTCCACCGGCTCGCCGTCGACTCCCGCTCCATCGGCGGCGCCCCTGCCGAAGGTGACCTCCTGGTCGCACCGCACCTCGAACGGTCCCGGGGAGGGCCCCGGCATGCCGGTCGGTTCGATGAGCAGGCCGCCCACTATGCTCCGGCCTCCGGTATCAGGCGCACTCGCAGGCGTTCCAGGCCGTGGAGGAAGTTCGACGGTCGCCGGCCGGGCTCGCCGACCACCTCCACGCGGCGGACACGGCACAGCAGGAGTTCCAGCAGGCAGCGCACCTCGACACGGGCCAGGGCGGAGCCGATGCAATAGTGCGGCCCGGCTCCGAAGCTCAGGTGCGGGTTGGGATGCCGGTCCACGAGGAAGCTGTCGGCCCGCGGGAAGACCGCCTCGTCGCGGTTGCACGAGGGGAACCACACCACGACCCGGTCGCCCCGGCGGATCCCGGCTCCGCCCAACTCGGTGTCCTGTGTGGCGGTGCGCATCGTGTGGGTGGGCGGAGAGGTCCACCTCAGGATCTCCTCGACGGCCGTGTCCAGCAGGTCGTGGTCCTGCTTCAACCGCCGCCACTCCAGGGGGTGCCGGGCGAAGGCCAGCAGGGCACCGGCGATGGCGTGCGGGGTGGTCTCCAGACCTCCATTCATGAGGCCGTCGCAGTTGAGGATGATCTCGTCGTCCGAGAACGCCCTGCCACCGACACGCGCCTCCGCCAGCGAGGACACTATGTCCTCCCCCGGGCACTCCCGACGCTCGTCGAGCAGGTCGGCGAAGTACCCGAAGATCTCCGTGTGCGCCTCGGTCCGGGCAGCCGCCGCGGCAGGGGTGTCATCGGTGTCGTCGAACGCCCGCGCGGTCATCTCCGCCAGCGCCGCCCCGTCCCGGCCGTCGACGCCCAGCATGTGGAAGAGCACCCAGGTGGGTAGGGGCGCGGCCAGTTCGGCGACCGCGTCGAAGGGTTCACCGCAGGTCAGGAGCGCGTCGAGGCGCTCCTCCAGCCGCTGCCGGAGAAGCGGGCCGAGCGCCGCGACGGCTCTGCCGGTGAACCAGGAGGCGTGCCCCGCGCGCAACGCCCGGTGGTCCTCCCCGTCCGAGACCACCAGCATCCTTCCCGAAGCGGCCCCCACGCCGGCCGGATCACTTCCCAGGCGCATCCCGGACGTCGAGGTGAACACGGCCGGCCGCGTGACGACCTGGCGTCCCTCCTCATAGGTGGTCACCGACCAGAAACCACCCACCCGAGCGGACTCGCTCCAGGCCACGGGATGAACGCGGCGGGCCTCACGCCACATCTCCGGATAGCGGGGGGTGGTGTAGAGGTGAGGATCCGCCAGGTCGATACCGGGTCCCCCCACACGCCATACCGGAGCGCGGCTCTCCGCGGCGGAAGAATCTGACGAGGGCTCAGGCAAGGGCACGGCCGGGGTCACGGGTGCCACGGGTTCCATCACGAGTCTCCCTACGGTCGGGAATGCGATATACAAATGCCCTTAATCCGAACCTGAATTGTTCGAGGATGGCAAACGGAGATTCGATGCGTAGTATGAGTCCGGCGACGGTACATGGCTGGAAGCCAGGACAGGAGTAGCGATGGCTGCGCAGGCGACCGTGTACTCCCCGCTCATCAAGACCGAGCGGGGAAAGATATCCGTGGAGTTCTCCGCGGACCATCCCGGATACCACGACCAGCGCTACCAGGAACACCGGGCGCGGATCGCCCGAGCGGCTCTTGACTACCGGTCCGGGCGGCCCGCCCCGCTCATCGACTACACCGACGAAGAACACGAGATCTGGCGACTCATCAACGCGGAATTCGCCCTGAAACACCAGCAGTACGCCTGCGAGGAGTTCCTCGAGGCGTCCGAACGGCTCGCGCTGCCGACCCATCGGCTGCCGCAGCTCCGCGAGGCGTCCGCCACCATCCAGCGCGAGACGGGGTTCGCCTTCGAACCCGCCCCGGGCCTCGTTGAGCAGCGCGACTTCTACGGGTCCCTCGCGGACCGGCGCTTCCAGGCAACCCAGTACATCCGGCACTCCTCCTTTCCGCGCTTCTCCCCCGAACCCGACATGATCCACGAGATCGTCGGGCACGGCACCCATTTGTGCAGCCCGCGCTGGGCGCGCCTGTACGAACTCATCGGCCACACCATCCGGCGTCTGCGGACTCCGGAACCCGTCAACGCCATATCCCGCGTCTTCTGGTTCACCGTGGAATACGGACTCGTCCGGGAAAACGGCCGGTTGAAGGCATGCGGAGCCAGTCTCCTGTCTTCCCCCGGAGAGCTCGAACAGTTCCACAAGGCCGAGATCCGCCCGCTCGACACCACCTCCATGGCCCAGCAGAAATACCAGGTCCAGAACTACCAGCCCGTTCTCTACTACGCGGAATCCCTCAGCCATCTCGAGGACACCCTCAGCGCCTTCCTCACCGGCGCCCATGACCGGGCGCAGGCATCCACCGCGTGACGGCACGGACGTCACAGGCGATCTGAACCGGAGCCGCCGCGGGCACCGAGCACGGTCAGCAGATTGCCGCCCAGCAGGAGTTCGCGCTCCCGCCGCGGCACGCCGGCGAAGACCGTCGGACCGTGCACGATCTCGTCCACCAAACGGCTCAGCCCACCCGCCAGTCGGCTGAGCGGCCAGTCGGTACCGAACACGACCTTGTGGTTGAGCCCCAGCCGGAAGAGCCGGTTCAGGTGCGCGCGCCAGTCCGGGATCGTCGGAGTGCTGGCGAAGCCGCCGATGTCGAGGTAGACGTTGGGCCGGTGGGCGGCGAGATAGCCAGCGATGTCGACGTGCGTGAGACCCGCGTGTCCCAGGACGAAGTTCACCGAGGGGAAGTCACGGGCGGCCCGGTCGATCAGCAGCGGATGCGCCGGAGCGTAGTCCAGGCTCCCCGCCGTCGGGCCGGTGTGGACGAACACCGGCAGCGAACGCGCGGCACACACCTCGTAGTACGGGTAGAGCCCGTCGTCGGACGGCGAGTAGCCGCAGGGCGGGTACAGCTTCAGGCCGTCGAGGCGGTAGGCCTCGACCATCCGCTCGAAGGCGCGCACGCCCTCGGGCCCACGCCGCGGATCCGCGCCGATGAAGACCCAGAACCGGCCCGGGTGGCGCGACCGGATCTCGTGGTGCCGCCTGGCCATCTCCTCGAGCGTGAGCGGGCACTCCATGCGCAGCCCGAAGTCCGGCACCATGAGCACGGCGCGGTCCACGCCTGCCAGGTCCATCTCCCGCACCAGCCGGTCCGCCTGGTGGTCCTGGTGCTGCGCCGCATACCCGGCGAGGACGCGGTCCGGCGAGGACGCGGTACCCCGGGCCTGGAGCCTGCGCTGGACGTTCCGGGCGACATCCGCCATGAACCGGCGCGGGATGAAGTCGGTCGACGCCACGTGGCAGTGGGCGTCGTACAGCGTCGGCACCGCTCAGCCCACGCAGTGCCGGACGAGCCGGCGGATCGTCGTGCCCTCGCTCGGGTCGAAGCTCGCGAAGTCGAAGGAGCTGTCGGTCCGGTCCTCCAGGTAGGTGACCAGTCCCACCAGTGCCATCGAGTCCAGCAGGCCGGACGCGCTCAGGTCCGTCTCCACGTCGACATCGCCCTCCCCCTCCCCTTCGTTCCAGTTGAGGACCCACTCGACCAGGTCCTTCTCCAGCGCCTCGACGTCAACGCTCATCCCCAGCTCCTGTCTGTCCGGTCGTTCCCGCGCCCAGCAGGCGAAGGCTGTTGCCGCTCATGATCAGCGCCCTGGCCGACTCCCTGATCCCGGTGAAGACTTCCGACTCCGGTCCGAATGCCCCGACCAGGCCGGCAAGGGAGGCCGAGAGCCGGAAGGAGGGCCAGCACGTGCCGAAGAGGATCTTGTGCTCGATGCCCATCCGGAAGAGCCGGTTCAGGTGCGCCTGCCAGCCGTCCGAGCTGAGCACGGCATGGAACTGGCTGATGTCCAGATGGACGTTGGGCCGGTGCGCGCACAGGTAGGACGCCTCGTCCACATGCGTGACACCGCCGTGTCCGAGGATGAAGTCCACCCCGGGGAAGTCCCGCGCCGCCCGGTCGACCAGCAGCGGCGGCCCGTAGGTGAAGTCCAGCGGTCCCCAGCCCGGGCCGGTGTGGCTGAGCACCGGCATCCGGCGCTGGGCGCAGATCTCGAAGTACGGGTAGAGCCGCGGGTCGCTGGGCGAGTAGCCGCACAGCGGATACAGCTTCAGCCCCGCGAAGCCGTACTCGGTGACGCACCGTTCGAACAGGTCGAGGCCGTCCTGGCCGGCACGCGGGTCGACGCCCCAGAAGACCTTGAACCGGCCCGGGTGGCGCCGGTTCACCCGGTCGTGCAGCGCGGCGAGTTCCGGCGGGGACAGCGCGCAGCGCGTCGCGTGGGAGAAGTCCGCCGCCACCAGGAACGCCTGGTCGACGCCCGCGGCGTCCATCTCGGCGACGAGCCGGTCGCCGTCGTCGTCCTGGTAGAGGGAGAACACCCGGTCGCTGACCCGCGCATAGGGTGTCTTGTGCCCGTGGGAGACCAGCCGGTGGTGGGCGTTGGCCGCCTGGTGCCGGATGAAGTCGCTCGGGATCGCCAGCTCGCTGGCGAGGTTCACCTGCGCGTCCACCACCAGCGGCCGCGGGCCGGGCACCGCGTCCACGGCCCTCACGCCTGCCGGCCGCGGGGCGTGGCGACCGGCCCGTGGTCGGGTGCCGTGCCGGGTGCGGCCACGGCGTCGGCGAAGAAGTCCGCGGCGCGCCCGCGGCTGAGCTTCAGGTTGGCGGTCATGAACCGGGGATCCGCGCGGAGCGGCTGCGCGGAGAAGACCACCGAAGCGATCCGCTGGTGGGCGTCGAGCGACCGGTTGACCTGCTCGATCCCCTGCCGTATGCGTTCCCGCGCCTCGGGCGCGTCCGGGCCCGACGGGGTGACGATCGCGCCGAGCCGCTGGGACTGCGGGGTGGGGACGACGATCAGCTCCGCGATGCCGTCGACCCCGGCGAAGAAGCCCTCGATCTCGGCCGGGTGGACCTTCCGGCCGCTGCCCAGTGCGATGACGTCCTTCTTGCGGCCCACCAGGGTCAGGAAGCCGTCCGCGTCGAGCCGCCCGTAGTCGCCCGTGACGATCGAGCCGTCGGCGCGGTAGGTGCCGTCCGCCGCGTCGCCGCCGGTGTCGAAGTATCCGGTGCTCAGCGGGGCGGGCCGGCGGATGATCAGTTCCCCGTCCGGGAGGAAGGTGACGGCCTGCGGGTCGATGAGCTTGCCGACGCTGCCGATCCGGTGGTCCTGCTCGGTGTTCCAGGCGATCATCCCGGACTCGGTCATCCCGTACGCCTCCAGCAGCCGGACCCCGGCGGCGGCGAACGCCCCCAGGGTCTCGCGCCGGATCGGGGCCATGCCCGTGATCGAGAAGCGTATGCGGCCGCCCAGGAAGTCACCGAGGGACGCCCCGCCACCTGTCTTCCGGTGGAGCTGGAGCGCCGTGTCGTAGAACACCGGCGGTCCGATCAGGAACGTCGGCCGCTCCTCGGCGATGGCGGGGAAGACCCGCTGGAACGGCGCCAGGACGAGGTCGGCCCCGGTCCACAGGCAGCAGTAGAGCGACAGCCGCTGCTGGTAGTTCGACAGCGGCAGGAAGATCAGGTGCCGGTCCTCGGCGGTGACCGCGAAGGACTCGACGAACCGGTTGATGACGTACTCCGTGCCCTTGGCGCTGACCCGCAGCCCCTTGAGCCGTCCCGACGTCCCGGAGGAGTAGACGAGGCTGTGCAGGTCGCCGGGGTCCTCCTGGCTCGCGGTCGCCGGCACGACCTTCTCGCCCGGTACGTCGGCCGGGCCGATGACGTACGGGAGCGCGCCGGCCGGGGCGTGGTCGGTGATCAGCAGCGCCAGGGCGTGCCGTGCCACGAACTCTTCCGCGTCCTCGATGGGCGTGTCGTCCGGGAACGCCTTCAGCACGGCGCCGGTCATGACGGCGGCGAGGTCCCAGGAGATCCAGTCCAGGCCGCCCGCGGCCCGGATGCCGATCAGGTGCCCCGCGGCCACGCCGGCGGCGTGTAGCTGGTCCGCGCGGGAGCGGGCCAGGGCGTACAACTCACTGTGTGTCAGACGGCGGCGGCCGCCCCGGGCGTCGATCTCCACGACGGCCGCGGAGGTGTTGCGGCGGTACCGGTCGGTGAGTTCCGCGATCCTCATGTCCACTGTTCCTCCAGGCGCGTGACGAGTTCGGTCAGCCGCTGGGCCGCGAGGAAGCCGATCCTCCCGGCGAGCATCTCCTCGTACGCGCCGCTGCCGGTGTCCCAGTCGACGCGCACCTCCACTACCGACGTCTCCTCGTCCGCCAGCGGCCGCACCACGACCGAGCGTTCGAGCCGGTCCCACAGCCAGTCCGGCTCGGCGCGCAGCACCACGCCCTCGTCATGGATCTCGGTCCGGTCGGTCCAGACGACGGTGTCGCCGCCCAGCGTGCCCGCGAACTCCGGGTCGACGGGCGCCGTCGCCCGCGCGCCGGGGCGCGCGGCGAACGGGTCGAGGAGGTGCGGGGTGTTCCGCAGCAGGTCGAGCACCACCTTGGGCCGGCGGCCCAGCCGAAGGGTGCGCACCAGGGGGCGCGGCACGGCGCCGTCCTCCCGCCGGGTGGCCTCCCGGTCGGCGCTCACCTCGGTCAGGATCGCCGCCAGGACGTCCAGTCCGTGGTCCAGCTCCTCGGTCGGGATCACCATCGGCGGTTGCACGCGGAGCACCGCGGTGTTGTAGAGCGAGTACGTCGAGGTGATCCCCTCGGCGAGCAGGCGTCCCAGGACGAGCCCGGCGAGGGCCTCGTCCCGGAACTCCAGGCCGTGCATCATGCCCACGCCCCGGTGTTCCGCGATCAGGTCGGGGAAGTCGGCCGCGGCCGCGGCGAGCCGGTCGCCGATCACCCGGGCCCGCTCGTCGACGCCGGCGAGGAAGGACGCGTCCGAGGCGATGGCGATGGACTCCAGGCCCACCCGGCACGACAGGGGGTTGCCGCCCAGGCTGGAGCCGAAGGAGGAGGGCAGGGTCCGCAGGGCTCCCCACACGGCCTCGGTGCCCAGCACCGCGGAGATCGGCACCACGCCGCCGCCGAACGCCTTGCCGATGCACAGCAGGTCGGGGGTGACGCCGAACCGCTCGTAGGCGAAGAACGTGCCGCACCTGCCGAACGCGGTCTGCATCTCGTCGAGGATCAGCAGGGCGCCGGCGCGCGTGCACACCTCGCGCACCCGCGCCAGGTAGTCCGGGGGCGGCACGATCACCCCGGCCTCCGCCTGGACGGGTTCCAGGAGGACGGCGGCCGTGTCGGAGTCGACGGCCTGGGCCAGTTCCCCGATGTCGCCGAACCGCACCTGCCGGAAGCGGTCCATGAACGGCCCGAAGGCGGCGCGGTGCTCGGGTCGGCCGGACGCGCTGAGCGTGGCGAAGGTCTTGCCGTGGAAGCAGCCGGCCGCGGTGACGAACGCGGACCGCCCGGTGGCCGCCCGGGCCAGTTTCAGGGCGTTGTCGATGGTCTCGCCGCCGCCGTTGGCCAGATAGGCGTAGGGCAGCCTGTTCCCGGTGAGCTCGGCCAGCCGTTCGGTGAGGCGGATCTGCTCCTCCTCGAACATGATCTTGGTGCTGTTCAGCACCTCGCTGTCCAGCTGTTCGCGGATCGCGGAGACGACCCGCGGGTGGGAGTAGCCGAACGACTGGTTGCCGTACTGGTCGAACAGGGCAAGGAAGGACCTGCCCCGCTCGTCGGTGACGCGGCCGGCCCGGCCCGGTCCCTGCACCCCGCAGCCCATCACGAAGGCCATCTTCGAGTAGGCCGGGTGGTTGTGGGCGGCCTTGGACTCCGCCAGTGTCTGACGCCGTGTCCGCATGCGCTCACCTCCCCCGCGCGGCTTCCCGAAGGCCGTCCGCGTACGTGTCGAAGTCCCCGAAGAAGAACCGCAGCAGCTCGATGCGTCCGCCCTCGACGGTCCTGGACCGGCTCACGGCGTCCGCGATGTCGAGCACCCCGACCACGCTGAGCGGCGCTTCCTGGAACCGGGCGTCCGGGTAGGGCTCGCCGACCGGCTCGAAGCCGATCGCCGTGTAGAAGTCCCGCAGCCGGCCGGTGTCGTCAACGAAGAAGTCGCCGAGAATGTGCGTCGCCCGGTGCTCCCGTACGCTGCGTACCAGCCCCTCGCGCATCAGCGCCACGCCGATGCGCCGCTGCCGCACGCCGGGGAGGGTCATCAGATGGCCGAACTCCACCAGCCGGTTGCCCGGGCGGAGTTCGGTCAGGTCGACGACGTCGTCGCAGGGCAGGCCCGCGGCCGAGTCCGGCACGACCTTGACCGTGCCGACCGGCTCCCCGTCCGCGTACGCGACGATGTACTCGGCGGACGCGTCGAATCTGTCGAACGTCGCCGCGGTGTCCGCGGCGTCGGCCAGTCGGCCCTGGTCCTGTACGTAGACCGCTTCGCGCAGCCGCAGCACCGCGTCCTTGTCGGCCGCTGACCGCGCGAGTCGAAACTCCACAGACCCCACCGTCGGCTCCCCTCCGGTCACTTGCGGACCAGCTTGTAGAAGTAGTGGGTGTAGCTGGGGTGGAAGTGCCGCAGCCGGTCGCGGACGACGGCGTGCGCGTCCGGCAGGCGCTCGATCGGCAGGTTGGGCACCAGATGGTGTTCGACGTGGAAGTTGTTGCCGTTGGTGAACCAGGTCATGAACCGGTTCGACCGGATGGTCCTGGTGTTGGCGAACGGGTCCTCGTCGAGCGTGTCGCAGCCGTGGTGCTCGGGGAGTTCGATCGCGGCGTGCACCGGTGCGGCGACGAGGACCAGCGGCAGCACCCAGACCACCACGACGACGGGTTCCCGCAGCGCCGCGGACAGCGCGGTCAGGCCCGCGAACACGGCCAGGGCGATGCGGTGGTCGCGCCGGATGCGCCGTGAGGTGGTGGCGGTCTCCCCCTCGAAGTCCCGGCCGAGCAGTGAGCGGGCCAGGTTCCGCAGGAACAGCCCGTAGTGGTGGATCATCGAGAACCGGACCGCCCAGGACAGCAGGGCGTCCCGTCGCGACCGGGGCCGATCGGCACCGTACTGGTTTCCGTAGTCGAAGAACTCCCTGTTCAACGGCGTGCCCAGATAACGGTGGTGGCGCAGGTGGGTGACGCGGTAGGCGGCGAACGAGATCAGCATCGGTATGCCCAGCACGATGCCCGCGGCCGCGTTGGCGCGCCGGTTGCGGAAGCCCAGGCCGTGCAGGGTCTGGTGCTGGAGTTCGGCGGCGTGTGCGTACATGCAGCCGAGCAGCAGAACGCCGGTGATCCGGCACCACGTCTCCGGGCGCAGCACGGTCACGATGCCGACGGCGGTCAGCAGGCCGCACAGCAGCAGCTTCCAGGCGAACGCCCGGCCGCGCACCTCGGTGCGCAGGTGCTTCAGCGCGGTGCGCAGCTCCGCCCCGCCCCCGCCGGGCGGCCCGGCCGTCTCCTGCTCGGCCGTCGCCGGCGCCATGGTCTCCGCCGGACCGGCGGCGCCGGGGTCGGGCGTGCCGGACCCCCTGAACCTCATCGCTCCTCCAAGTCTCGCCTGTCCCCATGCCGGGACGGGGGTTGCGGGGTGTGGAGCGCGGCGGCGACGGCCGCGCTGATCTCGGTGAGCGGCGCCGGACGCAGCATGTCGTCGTGGCGGCTGTCGACCTGCCGGTCCACGACCGTGCCGGCCACGTGCTTCCGCCAGGCGTCCGCGGTCGGGGCCCCCTCCTCCCGGTCGAGTGCCGCGGTGAAGAACAGCACGTCGCCGCGGAAGCGTCCGGGTGCGAAGGCGCAGGCGAGCGCGCTGGAGTGCTGGAAGGTGCGCATCATCGACACGGTGTCGTCCTCGTCGAAGTGCTCCAGGTGGCCGCCCTGTGCGCGCAGGGCGGCGGTGACCCGGGCGGGGGTCACGGGGTCGCCGGGCCGGCCGGGCGGCTCCACGTCGAAGTAGCGCAGCATCGCGTGCAGCGCCCCCTCCTCGGTCAGCGAGCTGACCATGTGGGTGTCGGTGCGCGGATAGCAGTCGAGCAGGGCGAGGAGCTCCACCTGCTCGCCCTGCGCCTGCAACCGGGTGGCCATGGCGTGGGCGACGAGCCCGCCGAAGGACCAGCCCAGCAGCCGGTAGGGGCCGGTCGGCTGGACGGTGCGGAGGGCGTCGACGTACTCGGCGGCCATGTCCTCGACCCGGGTGGGGAGCGGTGCGCCGTCCCGGGGTGTGCGGGCCTGGAGGCCGTAGAGGGGCAGCCGGGCGGGGAGGTGGCCGGCGAGCCGGAGGAAGACCCAGCTCTGCCCGCTGGCCGGGTGGACGCAGAACAGCGGGGGCTCGTTCCCGGTGGGGCGCAGCGGCACCAGTACCTCCCCGCCGTCCCGGGCGGACCGCGTGGTGGTGCGGCGCGCGAGCGCGGCGACCGACCGGGCCTCGAACAGGTCGCCCACGGACAGCTCCACGCCCAGGGTCCTGCGCACCCGGCCGAGCAGCCGGGTGGCGGACAGGGAGTGCCCGCCGAGCTCGAAGAAGCTGTCGTCGATCCCGACCTGGGGCAGCCCGAGCGTCTGGGCGAACAGGCCGGCCAGGATCTCCTCCGTCGCGGTGCGCGGCATGCGGCTGTGGGTCTCGGGGGCCGTGGCGGGGGCCGGCAGGGCTTTGCGGTCCAGCTTCCCGTTCAGTGTCCGGGGCAGGGCGTCGACGATCACCACCAGGCCCGGGGTGAGATGGGCCGGCAGGTCGGCGGAGAGACGTTTCCTCAGTTGGGCGGGGTCCAGCCGGGTGCCGGGTTCGGCCACCGCGTACCCCACCAGCCGCCGGTCCCCCGGGGTGTCCTCCCGCACCGCGGCGGCGGCCTGCGCCACTCCGGGGCAGCGGGCGAGGGCGGCCTCGACCTCTCCCAGCTCGATCCGGAAGCCGCGCAGCTTGACCTGGTCGTCGTCGCGGCCGACGAAGACCAGTTGCCCGTCGGCGTTCCAGCGCACCAGGTCCCCGGTGCGGTACATCCGGGTTCCGGGCGGGCCGTACGGGTCGTCACGGAAGCGCTCCGCGGTCAGGGCGTCCCGTCCCAGGTAGCCGCGGGTCACCCCGGCGCCCGCGACGTGGAGCTGTCCCACCGCACCCACCGGCACCGGCTCCTGGCGGGAATCCAACACATAGGCCCGGACGTTGCGCAACGGGGTGCCGATCGGCGGGGCCTCGTCGGGGCGGCCGACGGGCAGCGGGGGGCTCATCGCGGTGGACACGGTCGCCTCGGTGGGCCCGTAGCCGTTGATGAGCCGGCACACCGGGGCCCAGCGTTCCACGACGGTGGGCTTGCACGCCTCTCCGACGACGGACACGGTGACGCCGGCCGGCATCAGCTCCGGCGCCATCACCTCCAGCGCGGAGGGCGGCAGTACGAGGTCGTTGACGCCCTTCTCGGCGATCAGCGCGGTGAGCGCGGGGCCGGGGGCCAGTCGCTCGGTGGGGGCGCCCACCAGCGTGCCGCCGTTGAGCAGGGACTGGGTCATCTCGCCGACGAACGCGTCGAAGCTGGCGGAGGCGAACTGCAGCGTGCGCGTGCCCGGCCCCGAGCCGAGCCTGTCGACCATCGCGGCGGTGAGGTTCACCACGCCCCGGTGGGGGACGACGACGCCCTTGGGCACGCCGGTGGAGCCGGACGTGTAGATGACGTAGGCCGGTTGGTCGGGCCGGACCGGGCCGCCGCGTTCCCGGTCGGTGAGGCGGTCGCCGGACAGCCCGTCCAGGACATGCTCGGCCTCGGCGTCGTCCAGGCACACGCACGGCGCGTCCAGGCCGGTGGCGAGCCCGGCGGTCGTGGAATGCAGCAGGACCAGGGTCGGCTTGGCGTCCTCGACCATGAAGGCGATCCGGCGGAGCGGGTAGGTGGGGTCCAACGGGACGAACGCCGCGCCCGCTTTGAGGACGCCGAGCGCCGCCACGTGCAGGTCGGCCGACCGGGGCAGGGCGAACGCCACCACCTTCCCCGGCCCGGCGCCGGCGGCGAGCAGGTACCGGGCCAACCGGTTGGCCCTCTCGTCGAGTTCGGCGAAGCTCAGCACCGTGTCCCCGAACTCCAGCGCCGGTGCCCGCGGGGTGCGTTCCGCCCACGCCTCGAACAGGGCGTGCAGGGGGATGTCCGGGATGTCGCGGACCGGCCCGGCGGACCACGCCATCACCCGGTCCCGTTCCGCGGGACTCACCAGCGGCAGCTCGCCGACGCGCGCGGTGTCCGCGTCCGCGGCCGCGACCGCGTCGAGGAAGAACGACAGGCGCTCCAGATGGCCCTCGGCCTCCTGGAGCCGGTAGAGGTCCGGGTGCGCGTCGAGGATCAGTTCCATCCGGTCCTCGGCGGAGGTGCGGTAGAAGGTCACCGCCAGGTCGTCCGTGACGGCCCGGGAGACGTTGCGCACCGTGGCGGGGGATCCGGCGAAGTCCAGCTCGTAGGCGAGGTCCATCACGTTGACCACCGGGCCCCACAGGGAGTGTCCGGTGCCCACCAGACCCAGGTCGCGGGAGAGGTCCTCGCTGCGGTAGCCGCAGTGCAGGCTCGTCTCCCGTACGGCCAGTTGCGTCCGGCCGGCGAGTTCGGCGAGGGTCATCGCGGTATCCACCGGAACGCGGATCGGCAGGCCGTTGGTGGTCATGCCGGGGACGTCGCGTTCCCGTCGGCCGGTGCGCGCGCTCAGCGGCGCGCCCAGGACGATGTCCTGGGCGTTCGTCATCCGGGCCACGTAGGCCGCGGTGACGCCGATCAGGAGGTCCGTCCGGCTCACCCCGAGCCGCTCCGCGGTGTCCCGCAGCCGGGTGAGCGTCTCCGGCGCGATCGGGGCCCGGCACCGGTGCGCCGGCCGGGACGCGGTGGCCCGCCCGCCCGCCAGCCGGACGGGTTCGGGGTGCTCCGGCAGCCGGCGTGTCCAGTAGGCGCGGTCCCGCGCGCGGCGCCGCGAGGCCCGGTACTCCGACTCGCCGTCCAACAGCAGCCGGAACGGCGGGAAGGCGCCTTCGTCCGGTGACCGGCCCTCGGCCAGCGCGGTGTAGACGGCCGCGGTCCGGTTGTGGATCAGCGCGAGGCTCCAGCCGTCCAGGACGGCGTGGTGGACCCGGCGGTACAGCGTGAAGCGGTCGGCGGCGATCCTGAACAGAGCGGTGGTGCACAGGGGGTCGCGCAGCAGGTCGACCGGGCCGGACATGTCGGCCGCCATCCACGCCTCGGTGGCGGCGACCGGGTCGGGCTCGGCGCTGACGTCGAGGTGGTGCAGGGGCGACCCGGCCGACGGGTCGAGGTGCTGGGCCGGCCCCTCCTCCCCCGCCGCGAAGCGCAGGCGCATGGCCTCGGCCTCGCGCTCGACCTGCGCGTGCGCGGCTGTCATGAGGGCCGGGTCCACCGCTCCGTGGATGTCGAGGCAGTCGCTGATGCTGTAGGCGGTGGAGGCCGGGTCCAGTGACTGGGCGAACCAGATTCCCTGCTGTGCTGCGAGCAGCGGCCAGCTTTCCCTGCGGTGCACGGACAACACGCGTCCTTCCGACTCGTCTTTGCGAAACGGAGATGTGCTCGCCGGAATGTCCCTCACACTGGGGTGGTCTCTGTCAGGGGCCGGTGGCCGCCGTCAGACTTCCGGTCGTTCGCGCTCGGTCAATCAACGTCGAGAATGGGGGGATTCGTTGAGACCGTGTCCAGGGAACGCATGCACGGCGTGGAATCATCCTGGACCGGGATTCGCATCATAGCCAGCACGCCGTCGCGAGAGTCAAGACCTTGAACGTGGCCTCTGACAGCGGCATGTGCGGGCCCTGGGCGGTGCGATATGACCGGGATGCCATGATTGCCGGGCCCACCCAAGCCGAACACCCTTACGGATCAAGCCAACTTGAGCGGGCGGGTTCCTTCGCTGCCGGTGATCGCCTACATTGCTGATTTCGTCATCGGCATTCATTCTTCGGGGCGCCCTTCGCGAGGCGACCGTTACCGAAAACGCCCAATTCAACCGGATCAGGTTCTCTGTGTAGACAGTGGGGGAACATGAAACTGGACGTGGCTTTTCTGGACATTCCCTTCAATCTTCCGTACAGCTTCGCACGGGCGCATCTGGTATCCGCTCCGCTGCTGCGGGTGGAAATCACGGACGATGACTTCTCGGGCCGCGGCGAGGCGACCCTCTTCGAAAGCCCCTTCGCAGATCCGAAGGCCGCCACGGCGGAGCAACTGGAGCGGGCGAGGCGTGACATCGAGGAGGGCGCGACCCGCGACGAACTCCTCACCCTGCTGCCGGCGGGACCGGCCCGCAACGCCGTCGACGCCGCGCTGTGGGACCTGGAGGCCAAGCGGAGGGGCGTCCGGGTCTGGAGCCTGGCCGGCCTTCCCGCGCCCGTCCCCGTCGAGGACATGCTCACCATCTCCCTGGCGGACGAGCCCCAGTTCACACAGGAGCTGGAGGACAGCCGGGGACGGCGGGCGCTGAAGCTGAAGCTGGGCTCGGACACCGACGTCCAGCGGCTGGAGACCACCCGCGCGCTCCGCCCGGACGCCGAGCTCGTGGTCGACGTCAACTGCGGGTGGAGCCTGGACCGGCTCGTCGAGATGCTGCCGGTCCTGGCTCGCCATGACGTCCGCATGGTGGAGCAGCCGGTCGGCCCCGACGAGGAGGAGGGGCTGCGGGGCCTGCCCCGCGCGGTCCCGCTCGTCGCGGACGAGTCCTTCTACGGCGAGGGGGACCTGCCCAGGATCTCCGAGCTCTACGACGGGGTGAACATCAAGCTCGACAAGTGCGGCGGCCTCACCGCGGCGCTGCGGATCGTCGAGCAGGCGCGCCGCAGGGACCTCAGGATCATGGTGGGCTGTTTCGCGGCGAGTTCGCTGGCGACCGCCGCCGCGTTCCAGGTGGCGACGTTCGCCGAGTTCCGGGACATCGCCGGCCACCTCATCCTGACCGAAGACGTGCAGCCCGCGATGCCGTGCCGGGACGGCTGGCTGGATCCGCCCTCCGCGGACCTGTGGGGCTGACCGATTCCGACGCCGTCGGGTGCGGCGACCGCGGTTGAGAATGGATGGTTCCCGTATGCGTACCGACACCTGGCGGCGGGTCAGCGTGGTCGCGGCCCTGTCCGTGGCGGCCTTCGCCTTCAACACCACCGAGACGCTTCCGATCGGACTTCTCGGGCTCATCGCCGACGACTTCGACGTGTCCCTGTCGTCGGTGGGTTATCTGGTGACCGGCTACGGCCTGACGGTGGCGGTCGTGTCCGTACCGCTGGCCCAACTGACCCGTCAGGTGCCGCGCCGTCACGTCCTGTCCGCCCTGCTCGCCGTGTTCGTCGTGGCGACGTGGGTGTCGGTCGCCACCTCGTCGTACGGGGTCCTCCTCGCGGCGAGGGTGTGCGTCGCCCTCGCCCAGGCCCTGTTCTGGGCGGTGATGATGCCGGTCGCGGTGGGGCTGTTCCCGCCCCGCGTGAAGGGCCGGGTCGTGGTGGTGACGGCCGTCGGCGGCTCGCTGGCCACCGTGCTGGGCGTGCCGGTCTGCACCTGGCTGGGACAGCGCGCCGACTGGCAGACGCCCTTCCTGGTGCTCAGCGGCATGGGCCTGCTCACGCTGGTCGTGATCGCCGCGCTGCTGCCGACCACGCCGCCCGAGGAGGGGCACGCCGCCTACGCGCCCGCGCCGGACACCCGCAGGTTCGCCCTGGTGCTGGCCACCACCGTCCTGTCCGTCACGGGCGCGTTCACCGGATTCACCTATGTCACCGAGTTCCTCACCAGGGAGGGCGGTTTCAGCGAGCAGCGGGTCGGCGTGCTGCTGATGGTCTTCGGACTCGCCGGCGTCGCCGGCGTGCTGGGCATCGGCACCCTCGCCGACCGCAGTCCCACGACCACCCTGGCACTCCCGGTGGCGCTCCAGTCGGCCGCCCTGACCGGGATGTACCTGTTCGACTCGGTGCAGCCCGCGGTGATCGGCATGCTGGCCCTGCTGGGCCTGTCGGCGGCCCCGGTCTTCACCGCCACCCAGAACCGCGTCTTGCGGGTCGCGCCCGGAAGGACCGAGATCGGCCTGGCGATGAACTCGGCCGCGTACAACGTGGGGATCGCCGCCGGCGCCCTCCTCGGCGGTGCGGTCCTGCCGCACACCGGCGTGCGCGGGCTCTTCCTGCTCGGCGGGGTGCTGAACTTCGCCGCGGTGGCGGTCCTGGCGGGCGAGCGGCTGCTCGCCCCGGAGCAGGACCGGCCGGAACAGGACCGGTCGGCGCCCGCCCCGGCATCGCCGGCCGGGGACGAACGGGCCGGGGAAGAGCTCACCACCCGGGCGAAGGGAGACACGTGAGCGAGGAACCGATAGCGGACGTCGCGGCGCTGTTCGACCTCTACCAACAGGGGATCGTCTTCCACTGCGTCTGCGCCGTCACCCGGCTGGGCATCCCCGACGCGCTCGATCACGAGCCGCGCGAGGTGGCGCGGGTCGCGGCCGAGACGGGCTGCGACGAGGACGCGCTGCGGCGCGTGCTGCGGCTGCTCGCCGGCCACTCACTGCTGACCTACGACCCGGAGCGCGACCTCGCCGGTCTCACCGCGCGCAGCGAGCTGCTCCAGGGCCGGCACGCCATGTCCCTGCGGGCAACGTTCGCGACGCTCGGGATATCGGACGTCGCCCACGCCCTCACCGAGACCGTCCGGACCGGCCGGCCCGCCACCGTACCGGCGCTGGGCACCGGGTTCTGGGAGTACCTGGCCGAGCGCCCGGAGCAGCAGACCGTGTTCAGCGAGGCCATGGCGGAGCAGGCACGGCTGCTGTCGCTGCCCTGCGTGCACCTGGTGGACTGGCCGCCCGCCGGCACCGTCGTCGACGTGGGGGGCGGCATCGGTGTCCTGCTGGCGGCCGTGCTCCAGGAGGAGCCGGGCGCGCGCGGGATCCTCGTCGACCAGCCCCAGGTGCTGGATCGGGCCCGGTCCTTCCTGAAGGACGAGGGCGTCGCCGACCGCTGCGCGGTCCGGGCGGGGAACCTGTTCGAACCACCACCGCCGGCCGACATGTACCTGCTCTCCCGGGTGCTGCACGACTGGGACGACGACGGCGTGGTCCGGATCCTCGCCGCGATCAGCCGGGACGCCGACGCGGCCGCCCGCCTCCGGATCTTCGAGGACCTGCTCCCGGAACGGGGCTCCCCGGCCCCCGCGCAGAACTGGTCCGACTTGGTGATGATGGCCCTGTACGACGGCGCCCGGGAGCGCACCCTCACGCAGTACCGCGCGCTGCTGGAGCGCGGTGGCTGGACGTTCGACAGGGTCGTCCACGGCCCGCCCGGGATGAACGTCATCGAAGCGACCCGGGCGGGGTGAGGGAAGTGAGGTGAGCCAGGGAACTCGTCGCTGGTTCCGCGGCTCCGCGGAGGTGCCTCAGGAGGCGGTCCGGATCCATATCTCCCAGCGGCGCAGCGTCCCGGGGCCGCGCAGCCCCGCGTCGGTGATCCGGAGCTGCCAGTCGCCCGCCACGCCCTCGCCGACCAGCGGAGCGAGGAGTGAGGGCGTCCTGGAGTCGAGGGTCAGCCGCAGGTTGTCCGCCTCGCCGCCCGAGCGGTTGTGCAGCACCGCTCGGCGGCCGGTCGGCGACATCAGTACCACGCGCAGATCACCGATACGGGGGTGCGCGATGTCGATCGAGACCTCCAGCTGACGGGCCGTGCCGGCACCCGCCAGCTCGATGCTGTCGCTCAGCCCGGTGGCGCTCTGCCGCGGGATCTGGGCGTCCGGCGCGGACCGGCCGCTGATCGTCACCCCGGCGACGCCCTCCTCACCGGTTTGGAACTCCATCACCTGTCCGGGGGCGCTGACCTGCGAGATGGTGAGACCGGACTCCGTCCCGTTCCACCACAGCGACGCCGGACGGCTGCTGTGCGACATCGCGGTGCCCTCGACCGGCCCGTACAGGTCCCCGCCGTCCCCCTGGTTGGCGTTGGTCTCCAGGTCCTGGTGGCCGTCGGCCTGCATCAGCGCGCACTGGTAGTGGTGGGTCGGGGTGCCCTGCTGGAACTCGTTCGAGCCCTTGATGTCGCAGTGGAGGACCGCCAGTCCGCTGGCCGTCAGCTTCTCGTCGAAGTCCAGGCGCGTCCGGTTCTCGACCAGGAAGTACTCGACGTCGGGGCGCTGCGGGTTCTGGTAGATCAGGGCGGTGTCGTAATCCCCGTGGGTGGCCTCGTAGACACCGTCCTCCGCCAGGTCGACCTCATTGGCGCACCAGTCGACGAGGCGCCGCAGATACACGCACACCGGGGACGGCGAACGCCCCTGGCCCAGGTGGTTCCCCGCGCCCATCACGCAGTAGGTGCCCATACCCGCGCTGGTGAAGTCGTCGCCTTCCCGATCGGCCCGGCCGTAGTCGTACACATCCGGGAACCGGCACAGCAGGTGCCCGCTCTCATGGCAGAACGTGCCGATGCTCAGGTCGGCCGGGGTGCGCCCCATGCTGGTGACCGTGTAGAGGTCCGTCCGCATGCCGTCCCAGGTGTCGCGGTGCACCCAGTTGTGCGGCCACAGGTCGCCCTTGTACTCGGTCCGGCCCGCGTACATGATGCACACCGAGTCGACCACTCCAAGGCCCTGAGAATCGAACGCGCTGAAGTCGACCCCGGCGTCGAACGCCGCCTGAATCGCCTCCGGCACCAGCATGCCCTCCGTATTGGCATACGCCAGCCGGGACCGGCTCATCTGGAACGGACCCACGACCTCGTTGGTGAAGTTGAGCCGGTCCGTCGACATCGTGCGGAAGAACTCGTTGACCGAGCAGCGGTTTCCGTGCGCGTGGAAGTCCGGGCCGTTCAGCATGGCCTTCACCTCGGCCGGTGTGACCGTGGTCGTGGTGCCGGGGAAGGTGACGAGGATGGTCAGGCCGCGGACGTCGCCCTCACTCACCCGGCGTCCGGGCAGCAGGCCCTGGTTCGGGCCGAAGGTCAGCATGGCGTCGGGGGGCACCGAGCCGCGCTCCTCGGGCGGGATCATCGCCGCGAAGCGATTGACCACCACGTTCCGACGGTATTTCTGCCCTTCCCGCAGATGGCGGGGCAGCGCGTGCGGCGGGCCCTGGTCGATGCGGTCGCCGGTGGAGTGGAACCGCCGTTCCATGCCGTCCTCGGTCGGCTCGGCGTAGCAGTACCCGCCGTAGTCCTCGTCATAGACGACCGTATAGCCGTCCAGCGTCTCGTAGCGGGCGTACTTGTCGTCGCCGAAGACCACGAGTTCCACATCGCCTCCGTCCTCCTGAGTGAACGTGAGGGTTTCTCCGAAAATGGCGCTCATCGCGGAATCCTCCCGGCCAGTCGAGGAGAGCGGATCTTCGAATTCAGTCTTGTCGTGACTGCGGCATATGCCAAGGGGTGTAAATACCCACGTCGCCGGGGCGGAGTCGCCCCTGCCTCTCCCCCTGTCCCCTACCGCTGTCCCCTCAGCTCTGCCCCGCACCGCCGGACGGCGTGATGATGTCGTGCTCGATCGCGAAGCGGGTCAGATCCGCCCTCCGCCGCGAGCCGATCTTGTCGCGGAGCCGGTCCAGGTGCGAGTGCACGGTGTGCTCGCTGATGCCGAGGCGGGCGGCGATGCCGTGGTCGGTCTCGCCGTGGGAGAGCAACTCCAGGATCTGCCGCTCCCTGTGGGTGACATGGCACGGCGGTTCGTCGCCGGGGCGCACGGCGAGCGCCGCGGACACATAGGGGCAGCCGGAGGCCACCAGCCGGACCGCCGCCAGCGCCTCCTCCTCGGTGGCCTGTCTGCTCAGGCAGCCGCGCGCGCCGGCCCGCAGGGGCGGCACGATGTCGATCCGCGGGGAGGAGCAGACGAGCAGGACCGCCGTCCCCTGACCGGCGAGCCGGGACACGGCGGCCGCCAGGCACACGGGCGGCTCGGGCAGGTCCAGCAGCACCACGTCGCCGGGCCCGAGCTGTCCGTCCAGTTCCTCCACCGACCGCACCCCGGCGGCCAACTCCAGGTCGGAGGCGGTGCCGATCACCTGGGCCAGGCCGCGGCGGAAGAGCGGGCAGTCGCTCACCACGGCGACACGTCTGACGTCTCCCGCGTCGGAAGGTCCGGCGTCCACGCCCCCAGACTCGCCCCGGCCGCCCCGCCCCGGCACGCCGGGCGCGACCGGGTGGGTGAGCCGGGGCCGACGGGCCCTCGCCGACGCGGTGGGTCAGGCCCCGAGCGGCCCGGCTCCGGCCCGCGGGCCTTCCGCCGTCACCAGCACCCGCTCGCGGCGGCGCGCACGATCCGTACGACCTCCTCGGCGCTGACCCCGGGACGGTCGAGGGCTACCGGGTCCTCCACGCCGGCCTCCTTCAGATGGGCACGTGCCGCCTCGGCGTCGCCCTGGCGGGCCGCCACCTGGGCGTACAGCCGGTGCGCCGTCCGGTGACGCGGGCTGCGCTCCAGGACCGCGTCCAGCTGCTCACGGCACTCGTCATCCGCTTCCCGCTCGCAGAGCACCTCGGCCAGCTCGATCCGGGGATCGAAGAGCGAGGTGAGCATGAACCCCGAGTAGCGGGACTGGACGTAGCCGTGGATGTCGACGGCCGTACGCAGCCAGGTCAGCGCGTCGTCGAGCTGCCCGAGCTCGCGGAAGGCGCGTCCGAGCCAGTACGCGCCCTCCGGGACATCCTTCTCGTACGCCAGCCGCAGCAGCGGCTCGGCCTCGGCGGCGTCGCCGCGCAGGAACAGCGCGCGGCCGGCCTTGAAGGCGGGCATGCCGTGCCCCTCCTCGGCGGCCCGCCGCCACAGCCGGACCGCCTCCTCCTTGTCGCCGTATTCGTCCGACCGTTCGGCGCACCACCAGGCGGCCTGTCCGCTGCCGAGCCGCGCGGCGCGGCGCAGCCAGCGCTCGGCGCCGACCTTGTCGTCCATGCGCAGATACAGCTGACCCAGCTCGTCGGTGGCCTCCGGGGCGAGTTCGGGGCTCTCCGCGGCCGGGCGGTAGAGGTCCAGCAGACGCTCGGGCGGGGCTCCGATCCCCTTCAGCATCCGGCCGAGAGCCAGTCCGGCCCCGGCGTGTCCGGCCGCGAAGGCGCGCTCGTACCACGCGATGGCCTCCGGGAGGTCCCGCTTGCGGGCCAGGAGGTCGGCCAGCTCGGTGGCGGCCTCGGCGTCGCCTGCCTCGGCGACGGGGCGCAGGGCGAGCTGGCGGGACTCGTCCTCCTCGGTCAGCACGTTGTCCGGCGCGTCCCGGAGCTCATCGAGGTGTTCGAGCTGCTCCTCGTAGTCCTCGTGCTCCGACCGCTCGATCCACGCATACGCCTCGTCCAGGCGGCGCTGGCGCTTGTAGAGCAGGCCGAGGTTCCACTGGGCGGTCTCGTCGCCGCCCTCCGCCGCCTTGAGGTACCACTCCTCCGCCGTCGCGATCTCGCCACGGTCCTCATGGAGGGAGGCGAAGACGCGGGCCGCGCGCAGGCTGCCCCGTTCATGGGCGCGCAGCAGCAGGGCGTCCGCCTCCTCGAAGCGGTCCTGTTCCCGTTCGATGACCAGCGCATGATCGACCAGGGCGTGGTCGCAGCCGAGCTCCGCGGCCTGTTCGTAGATCCTCTCGGCCTCGGCGACCAGCCAGGGGTAGGCGCGGAAGATCTCCTTCTCGTGCATCAGGTCCTCGATGGCGTCGAACGCCTCCTCGGCGTCCTCGGCCTCCGCCAGCTCGTCCGCGTAGTCGATGAGCTTGCCCTCGGCCGTGTCCATGGCGTCCAGGGCGTGGTGGGCGATGTGGTCGCCCGCGTCGGCCGCCTCCCGCAGCTGGTCGCGGGCCGCCTCCTCCTGGCCGCTCCGGGCCAGCAGCACCGCACCGTTGGTCTTGCAGGCCAGGCTGCCGAGCGCCGCGCCGCGGCGGTACCACTCGGCGGCACCCGCCAGGTCCCCGCCCTCCTCCAGGAAGTTCGCGAGACCGAAGGCGCAGCCGCCGTCGTGCTCCGCGGCGCAGCGGTACCAGCGCTCGGCCGCATCCCATTCGCCGCGGTCCTTGGCTATCACGGCCCGCTTCCGCGCGGCCGTGGCGATGCCCGCCTCGGCGCCGCGCTCCAGCCACGCCACGGCCTCGTCGACCCGACCGGTGGCGACGAGCAACTCGCCGTAGGCCGCGGCGGCTTCCGGGCCGCCGGACTCGGCCGCGGCGGACAGCGGCGGCTCGGCGGCGTCGTGATCACCGGCGTCGAGCAGTCGCCGTCCGTCTGCGAGGAGTTCTTCGGTGCTCTGGGCCGGGATGTCGGTGCTCAACGGCTTTCCCTTTCTGGGAGACGGCGTGCCGCGCCCGCCGCGGCGAGCGGTCTCCGCAGCCTAAAGGGTGTGTGACCAGGCCCGTTACGGAGGACCTCCGGCTCGGCCCTCCTCGGTGTCTCCGGGGAGCCCCGACCGGCGCCCCCGGTACGCCCCGGGCGTGTGTCCGAAGGTCCGTCGGAAGACGTCGATGAACGCGCTGGCGGACGACCAGCCGCAGCGATGCGCCACGGTGGTGACCGGGGTGTTCTCGGCCAGCAGGATCAGGGCGTGGTGCAGGCGCAGCTGAGTACGCCACTGCGGGAAGGTCATGCCGAGGTCGGCCCGGAACAGCCGGGACAGCGTGCGTTCGCCGGCGCCGACCTCCTTGGACAGGGCGGACAGCGTACGGCTGTCGGCCGGGTCGGCGCGCAGGATGTCGCACAGGTCCCTCAGTTGAGGGGCGATGGGGGTGGCCAGGTGCAGCGGCTGCTGGGGCGAGGCCCGGAGTTGGTCCAGCAGTACGGCACGCAGCCGCGTGCGTTCGGGGCCGTCGTCGAGCGGGGCACGCGTGTAGGCGAGGAGGAGTTCGCGCAGCAGGGGGCCAACGGCCAGCACGGTCGGCTCCTCCAACCCGAGCGGGTTGTCGCTCGCGGGCAGGCCGACCAGGTGCAACTCCAGTTCGCCGTGGGCCTGGTGGGCGTGCACCGTGCCGGCGGGCACCCAGATGGCGCGCGTGGCCGGCGCCACCCAGGTACCCGTGCTGGTCGTCACGGTGAGCACGCCCCGCCCGGCGTAGACGATCTGGTGGTCGTCGTGCCGGTGGGCGTCGATCTCCGCTCCGGTCGCCAGCGTCTGGGTGCGGGTCGACGCGATCGGCTGGTGGCGGATCTGCGTCATTGTTTGGCAGTTTATTGGAAGTACGACATGCGGCACGCTGCCGACGATGGAGGCGTGCCAAGGAACAAGTCGATCATCCTGCTGTCCGTCGGTCATGCCTGCGTGGACGTCTACCAGGGCGCGGTGGCGGCGCTCGTCCCGTTCTTCGCCGCCGAGCGCGCCTACGGCTACGCCGCGGTGTCCGGCATCGTCCTCGCCGCGTCCGTGCTGTCCTCGGTGGCCCAACCCGTGTTCGGGGTGCTGACCGACCGGTGGCCGATGCCCTGGCTGCTGCCGGTGAGCACACTGCTCGGCGGGGTGGGCATCGCCCTGAGCGGTGTGAGCGGGTCCTATGCGCTGACGCTGGCCTTCGTGGCGGTCTCGGGGCTGGGGGTGGCCGCCTACCACCCCGAGTCCGCCCGCGTCGCACGGCTCGCCAGCCGCGGCAGCCACAGCAGCATGGGCTGGTTCGCCCTCGGGGGCAACCTCGGTTTCGCGCTGGCACCCCTTATGGTCTCCGCCATCGTCGCCACCGGCGGCCTTCGGCTGACGCCGCTCCTCGTGCTGCCGGCCCTCGTCGGCAGCGTGCTCCTCCTGCCCGTGCTGCGGGCGTTGGACGGCTCCGGTGGCGTCCGTGCCGACGCCGCGGTGCCGGCGGGACGTGACGACCACGTCTCATTCGTGAAGCTCTCGCTGGCGGTGATCTGCCGGTCCGTCGTCTTCATCGGCCTGAGCACCTTCATCTCGCTCTACGCCACGCAGCGCATGGGAGGCAGCACGGCGGCGGGGACCGCGGCGCTCTTCGTGCTCTATCTCGGCGGCGCGGTGGGCTCCGTGCTGGGCGGCAGGCTGGCCGACCGCTGGGACCGGGTGACCGTGTCCCGCTGGTCGTACCTGGCCACGGCCGTCGCGGTCGCGGGGATCGTGACCGCCCCCGGCCCGGGGCTCTACCTGTTCGCGGCGCTGGCTTCCGCCGGCCTGTACGTGCCGTTCTCGCTACAGGTCACCCTCGGCCAGGACTACCTGCCCTCCCGGATCGGTACCGCCAGCGGGATCACCCTCGGCCTCACCGTCAGCGTCGGCGGCCTGGCCAGCCCCCTCATCGGGAGCCTCGCCGACGCGACGTCCCTGCGCACGGCGCTGGCCCCGCTGATCCTGATGCCCGCTCTGAGCTGGTTGCTGTTCCGCACGCTGCCCGAACCGGGACTGACGCGTGACTGACAGCCGCTACGCCTGACCGGAGCGGATCCGGTCGACCGCGGCGGCCGCCAGCAGGATCCTCAGCAGCTCGTCGGGGGCGTCCCGCATCACGTTGTGGCCAGACGCCACGGCGTGCGTGCGCCAGGCGGGGTCGTCGCGCAGTCGTTCGTGGAGCGCGGTGAAGGGGGACTGCCCGTCCCAGCCGGTGGCGTAGACGTAGTCCCTGCTGCGGTAGCGGTCGAGCCCGCCCGCCAAGCGGACGGACTGGAGCAGGGAGGCCAGCGGGTGCGGTGTGGCCCGGGGGTCGAAGAACGGCAGCGGCGCGCTGGTGTAGCCGGTCTCGCCCACGCCCTCGAGGTACCAGGCGCGCTCTTGGTCGGTGACGAGGGACCAGCACGAGTCACCGTCCTCGGGGACCATGGCGTCGACGTAGACCAGTCCGGCCACGCGCTCCGGGACGCGGTCGGCGGCGCCGGTGATCACCATGCCGCCGTAGCTGTGTCCGACCAGTACGGCATCGGTGATCTGCTCGTCCGTCAGAAGGTTGACCACGTCGGCGATGTGGGTGTCGAGGTTGACCGTGGCGGTGAGCAGGTGCCGGCGGTCCCCCACTCCGGTGAGGGTCAGGGGGTAGGCCTGGTGGCCGTGCGCGCGCAGCTGCCGGGCCAGCGGTTCGTAGGTCCAGGCGCCGTGCCAGGCACCGGGTATGAGGACGAAGGTGGTCATCGCGGGAATGTCTCTTCCGGTCAATCAGGTGGTCAGTCGGGCGGTCAGTCGGTGAGGGAGAGGACGATCTTGCCGGTGGTGCGGCGGCTGTCGCCCAGTTCGTGGGCCTTGGCTGCTTGGTCGAGGGGGAGCACCGTGTCGATCTCGGGCCGGAGCAGGCCCGCCTCGGTGAGGGCGGCGATCTCCCGCATGCCCGCCTGGTCGGCTTCGACGATCATGAAGGCGGCGCGCAGTCCGAGGGGGCGGGCCTCGTCGGCCAGGTACGCCTCGGCCGGGGAGGCGAGTGAGACCAGGACACCGCCCCGGCGCAGGGTCCGCAGGGAGCGCGGCCCGTACGCGCCGCCGATCGCGTCGATGACGACGTCGACCGGTTCGACGGCCGTCTCGAAGTCGGCCTCGGTGTAGTCGACCAGTTCGTCGGCGCCGAGGCCGCGCAGGAAGTCGTGCTTGGCCGAGCGGGCGGTGCCGATCACGTGGGCGCCGCGGGCCTTCGCGATCTGCACGGCGAGGTGGCCGACGCCGCCCGCCGCGGCGTGGATCAGCACCCTCTGGCCGGAGCGCACTTCGGCGACGTCGACCAGGGCCTGCCAGGCGGTGAGCGCGGCCAGCGGCAGCGCGGCGGCCTGTACGTGGGTCAGCCCGGCGGGCTTGCGGACCAGGTGCCGGGCCGGGGAGGTCACGTACTCGGCGTAGGTGCCCGCGGGGAGCGGGTGGCGCGGCAGGCCGAACACCTCGTCGCCGGGAGCCAGCGTGGTCACCCCCGGGCCGACCGCCTCGACGACGCCGGAGACGTCCCAGCCGAGCCGGACCACGGCGCCGGCCAGCCCGCCGGAGGCCCGGTGCCAGGAGTCGGTCGGGTTGACCCCGGCGGCGTGCACCCGCACCAGCACCTCGGCCGGACCCGGCTCCGGGCGCTCCACCTCGATCACCTTCAGTACCTCGGGCCCGCCGAAGCCGTCCTGGCCGATCGCACGCATCGTCATCCCCCTTGTCCGTTCGGGCCGCTCCGGCCCGCTTGGATCAAGGTTCTCGCCTTCCGGCACCGGGAGCGAGTGGCATGATTGCCATCATCTGAAAGGATCTTGCCATGCACCGTGTCGTCGTCCTGGCCCTCGAAGGCGTCTACCCCTTCGAACTCAGCATCCCGGTAAGGATCTTCGGCACCGCCGCCGGGCGCGATGGGGAGCCGCTGTACGAGGTCGCCACCTGCGGCCTGGACGGCGGCCCGGTCACCACCAGCGCCGACTTCGCCATCACCGTGGCCCATGGGAGCGAGGCGCTGCGCACAGCGGACACCCTCGTCATCCCCCCGTTCACCTGCGGCCCCGACGAGCAACGGGACTGGCTGCCCGACGAGGTGGCCCGGGCTCTGGCCCTCCTGCCCGCCGGCGCCCGCATCGTCTCGATCTGCACCGCCTCCTACGTCCTCGCCGCCGCGGGCCTGCTCGACGGCCGCCCCGCCACCACGCACTGGAACGAGGCTCACCACTTCCAGCAGGCCTTTCCGCGGGTCCAGGTGGACGCCAACGTGCTGTTCGTCGACAACGGCCAGGTCCTCACGGCGGCGGGGGTCGCCGCCGGCGTCGACCTCTGCCTGCACCTGGTACGCCGCGACCACGGCAGCGAGGTCGCCAACCGGGTGGCCCGGCTCTGCGTGGTGCCCCCATGGCGCGAAGGCGGCCAGGCCCAGTACGTCGACCGCCCCGTGCCGGAGCCCTCGGCCACCACCACGGCCGCCACCCGCGACTGGGCCCTGGAACACCTCCACCGGCCGCTCACCCTCGCCGAGTTGGCGGCGCATGCCCGCATGAGCGTCCGAACGTTCTGCCGGCGGTTCCGCGACGAGGTCGGCATGCCGCCCGGCCAGTGGCTCACCCGACAGCGGGTCGATCACGCCCGACGGCTCCTGGAGACCACCGACCTGCCGGTCGACCACATCGCCACCCATGCGGGCTTCGGTACCGCCGCCTCACTCCGCCAGCACCTCGCCACCACGCTCGGCATCTCACCTGTCGCCTACCGCCGCGCATTCCGCAACAGATGAGGCCCCGTCGCCTTCGGCGCCCCGCGTTCCCGCCGCCCACCGCGTCACGGGCCCCAACGCGTACGACGCCGCCAGGAACAGTCCGCCGAGCAGCAGCCAGCCCATCGCGCCCATCCCCAGGAGCAGCCCGGTGAGCATCAGCGGTCCGAGCGTGCGGGCGACCGTGGTGCCCGTGCCGAAGAAGCCCTGGTACTCGCCGACGCGCCCCACCGGCGCCAGATCGAAGCCGAGTTGCCAGGACCCGGCCGACTGGAGCATCTCGGCGGCCACCAGCAGCACCGAGCCGCCGGCCAGGACGGCGACCGCGCCCCAGGGCGAACGTCCGGCCGAGAGCGCGAAGACCCCGCAGGTCAGCAGCATGAGTGCGCCGGATCGACGGATGGCACGGGCTGCCGTGGCCAGTCCGGTGACCGAGCGAGCGGCACGGACCTGGAAGAGCATCACGGCACCGGTGTTGAGCATGAAGAGCGCGGAGACCAGCCACTCGGGGGCGTCGGTGCGCTCGGTGATCCACAGGGGCAGGCCGAGGCTGAGCAGCGGCATGCGCAGCAGCAGCACGGTGTTGAGGAGCGTCACGGCGACGTACGGCCGATCCCGCAGGACTTCGAGTTTCGCACCCCGGGCCAGGGGAACGGGGGCGACCGCAGGCAGCCGCGACAGCAGAAGCGCGCAGATCAGGAAGCTCAGGGCATCGATCGCGAAGACCGCGAGATAGGCCGACCTGGTCGCGGCGGAGAGCGCGAGCCCGCCCAGTGCCGCCCCCACCGCGAGGCCCGCGTTGAGCGTCGACTGGAGGTGGGCGAGCGCACGGGTGCGCTCCTCCTTGGCGACCAGGCCCGCGAGCAGCGCCTGCCGGGCGGCGGCGAGGCCCGACTGCGCGGTGGCGTAGAGGCAGGCGGCCGCGAGGAACGGCACGAAGTCCCGTACGACCAGGAAGGACGCGACCGCGGCGGCGGTCGCGAGGGCGAGCAGCACCGCGGTGCCGCGTGGTCCGCGCCGGTCCGCGATCCGGCCGAGCGGCACCCCGACGACCGAGCCGACGGCCCAGGCCAGGGTGAGGCCGAGGCCGATCCTGGCGGGTGCGAGACCGACGACGTGAGTGAAATAGAGAGCCGAGGTGACGTAGTACGCGCCGTCACCCACGGAGTTGCTCAACTGGGCGAGGGCGAGCGTGCGTTGGGGACCGGCAGGCGGCAGCAGCGTGGACATGGCTGGACGGTATCCAGACAGTGGCTCGCCCAGACAGGACAATGAGGGCCGCTTTTAGTGGGCCACTTCGTGCGGCCTGTCGGCGGGCGCACCGACCGCGGACTGAACACGCACTCGCGCTAGTGTGCGCACGTGAGCCTTCATGTCGTTGTGGGATTCGGGCCCGCCGGGGCGGCCACTGCTCGGCTGCTCGCCGAACAGGGTCATTCGGTACGGGTCGTCACCAGGTCGGGCCGAAGCCCGGAGCCCGGCATCGAGCACGTCGCGTTGGACGCGACGGACAGCGAGCGACTGATCGAGGTCGCGCGGGGCGCGGCCGCGATCTACGGCTGTGCCGCACCGCCCTACCATCGCTGGGCGCGCGCATGGCCGCCGCTGGCCTCAGCAGCCTGCGCGGCGGCCGAGGCGACCGGGGCCGTCCTGGTCATGCTGGGCAACCTCTACGGCTACGGTCCGGTGGACGGTCCCATGACCGAGGAGCTGCCGCTCGCGGCGACCGGCCCCAAGGGGCGGGTGCGCGCCGCCGCCTGGGAGCAGGCGCGGAAACTGCATGAGCAGGGCCGTATCAGGGCGGTCGAGGTGCGGGCCTCGGACTTCTTCGGGCCCGGCGTGACCGGCGGCGGGCACCTGGCCGCGCGGGTCGTGCCACGCGTGCTGCGCGGCAAGCCGGTCTCCGCGCTCGGGGACCCGGACGCCCCGCACAGCTGGAGCTATCTCCCCGATGTGGCCAGGGCCCTGGTCGAGGTCGCGGGCGAGGAGCGGGCCTGGGGACGGGCCTGGCACGTCCCGACGGAGCCCGCGCTGTCCACCCGGGAGATGGTCGACCGCCTCGCCGCCCAGTCGGAGACGGGGCCGGTCGCGGTGCGCGGGCTGTCGCCGGCCGTGCTGGGTGTCGTGTCGGTCTTCTCCCCGCTGATCCGCGAACTGAAAGAGATCCGCTACCAGTTCGACCGCCCGTTCGTCGTTGACTCAAGCGCTTACCAAGCCGCGTTCGCGGTACGGGCCACCCCCGTCGACGAGCAGGTCAAGGCGACGGTGGACTGGTGGCGTGAGCGGCTGCGGGCCCGGTGAGGGTTCGTGGTGTCCTCGGCCTGGATTCCCCGCGGGTGACGCGCACGCGGCGGACCGTCTAGTCGGTGTTCTCACCCAAGGGAACCACCAGTCCGATGCCTTCGGCCGCCACCGCGACGGCGTAGTCGAAGAACGCGGACTCGTCCCGGACACTGTCGTGGGTACGGCTGAAGACCTGGAACACCAGGAGCCCGATCAGGCTGCTCCACAGCACGATGCCGCGCTCGATGACGTCCGAGAACGGGGCCTCGGGCACGCCGCCGAAGAGCTCCACGGCCTCCGGCAGGAGCAGCGGCGGCCCGGGCACCGCCCGCCGGGGCGGGGTGAGTTCACCGGCCTCCAGCGCCGAACGGACAATGCCGGCCAGCACCGCGGGGGTGCGCGAGGCGGGCGGAACCGTCTCCTGCGGGGCGTGGTAGTCCGGAACGGGCGAGCCGTAGATCAGCGTGAACTCGGCGGGGTTGTCGAAGGACCACTGCCGCAGTGCGCGAGTGACCGCGAGGAGCCGCGCGCCCGCCGACGCGTCGGCGCGCCCGGCGGCCTGATCGGCCTGCTCCATCGCGGCGCCGGACTCGTTGTAGGCGTCGATGACCAGCGCGGTCAGCAGGTCGTCCCGATGCGGGAAGACGGCTTCCACGTCGACGACTGCCAGACCGCCGCCGGCGGCCACGGCATCCAGGGACAGCCCTCCGGCGCCCAGTTTCACCAGCAGTTGGCGCGCGGTGGCCTTGATGACCTCCGGCTGCCCGGTGTTCTCATCGGCGGCGTTCGCTCCGGATACATCCATGGCGAAACCGTACCCCTGCCGACCGCGACGGCGATCAGCGCGGTCGCCCGAGCACCCGCGGACGTGCGGTGATCCCAGGGGCCGGCGCCGGGCGGCTCGGCCGCGCCGCGGGCCGCACGGTGTCTCCCGCGCCTCCGGGCACCGGGCGAGCCCATGCCGTTCCCCCGGGCGGGCCCCGATGCCGGCGCATGCGGCGTCGCGGTACGTACCCAGGCACGTACCCATACGGCCGTGCCACGACTGGCAGCCGTAATCCGGCCCGAGGATGCTTGAGCGTGTGGTACAGCGCAACAGAGCGGGAGCGGGTACGTGAGGGCACCGGGCGCGGCGCGGCGCACCACCGTCGGACGCTGGTTTCTGCGCCACCTTCAGCTGCTGCCCGTCGCTCTGCTCGTCGGAGGTGTCCTCTTCGACTACAACACTTCCGGGCACGTGAGTGGAGAGGCCTTCTACACAGCCGCGCCGATGACAGCCGCCGCACTGCTGTCGCTGCGCGCGACGATCCTGGCGGGCATCGGTGCCTGTGCCGCCGACGTCGCGCTGCTCACCCACTTCGGCTTCATAGGGAAACCGGGTGGGCAGAGCGAGCTGGCGGCGGTCGTGACCGTCTCGGCCTTCGCCATCGTCGTCAACCGGCTCATGTACTACAGCAACGTGCGGCTGCAGTCCGCACGCAGAATCGCCCTCGCCGTGCAGCGCGCCGTGCTGCCGCGGCTGCCGGCCACGATCGGGCCCCTGCGGATCGCCGTGCGCTACCAGGCAGCAGTGAAGGACGCTCAGATCGGCGGTGACCTGTACAGCGTGCAGGACACCCCGTACGGCGTACGCTGCCTGGTCGGCGATGTCCGGGGCAAGGGCATGGGCGCGGTCAAGGTGGTGGACGTGGCCATGGGGGTGTTCCGGGAGGCCGCCGAGGAGGAACCCACGCTCGTCAGGATCGCGGCCAGGCTGGAGCGGGCGCTGGTACGGGAGAAGGAGCGGCGGACGGGACCCGAGCGGGCCGAGGGGTTCGTCACCGGCGTTCTCGTCGAGATCCCGCACCGCGGCGGTGAACTGCGGCTGGTCAACCGGGGCCACCCGGCGCCTCTGCTGCTGCACGCCGGCCGGGTGCGCTGCGCGGAACCGTCCGAGCCGGCCCTCCCCCTGGGGCTGGCGGAGCTGGCCGCCGGCCAGGACCGGACCGAAACGGTGCCCTTCCCCACAGGGGCCACTCTCCTGCTGTACACCGATGGCCTGAACGAGGCCCGGAACCGCGCCGGGGACTTCTACGACCCCGCGGCCGGGCTTGCCGGGCGCGACTTTCCCGGCCCGGACGCGCTGCTCGACACCCTTCTCACCGAGGTGAGCCGCCACACCGGCGGCCGCATCACCGATGACATGGCGCTGCTCGCGGTGACCCGAGGCAGCGGCTGACCTGGGAACGGGCCCGGTACGGCCCTCCGGCACGGCGCCGGAGACGCCTCAGAGGTCCGAACGGGTGAACATCACTCTGGTGGGTGCCCGAGGGCGCCCCGGCGGACCCGCCGGAGTGAGGCGCGGGGCCCGTCAGGTGAGCAGTCCGCGCATCACGGTCACGGGCAGCGCCGGGTTGGCGGCCGCGTGCTGCGCCAGTTCCTCGTCGTCGAGGAGGGCGAGCAGCCGCCCGCCCGGCAGTCGGGGATGGCGGGCCGCCCCCGCGCGGACCGCCGGATCCGGGTCGCGGGTGAGGCGGTCGGCGGTGCCGGGCGCGAGTCCGGGGTCGAGGACGGCCAGGCGCCGTTCGTCGGGTGCGTCGGCGTCCGCGAAGCGTGCGCCCAGTCCGGCGACGGGGAAGCGCGGGTGCTCGGTGAGCAGGTCGCGGGCCGCGCCCCGGTGCTCCAGGTAGCCGCGCAGCAGCAGCTCCGGCGGCGGCGCCGGGTGGTTGTGGGCAAGCAGCATCCGTACGCCCAGGTCGTCGTCGCGCGCGAGCAGGGCGACGAGCGCGGCGGGCAACGCGGGGTCCCGGGCGGCCCGGCGGCGCAGCAGAGGGTGGCGTGAGCGGGCGTACGCGGCGGAGGCGTCCGGGTCGGGGGCCGCGCACGCGTGGTGGTCGATCGGCCCGAAGTCGTCGTCGGCGTCCACCGTGTAGTCGATCGCCGCCCGCTCGTCCTCGGTCAGTTCGGGCCGCAGGGAGATCGCGGTGCGCACCCGCGGGTCGAGGTCGCGCGCGAGGGTCTTCACGAGCGCGGGGACGAGGTCGCCGCGACGGGCCAGCTCCAGTCTGACCTCCGGATCGGGGTGCTCGACGAGCCGGGCGACGACGTCCGGCGGAGTGCTGTGGTTGTGGGCGAGGACCCAGGGGTTGTCGGGGTGGGGGTCGCGCAGCAGCCAGTCGACGACGGTCCGGGAGAGGCGGTAGTTCACCAGGATCAGCCCGGTCCCGTGATTGCGCGGCACCGGCAGCGGCCCCAGCCTGCGCTCCATCGCCTCCGCGTCGTCGGTCTCCAGCATGTGCTCCGCGCTCGCCCGGACCCGCGGGTGCGGGTCGTTCAGCAGAGCCGTCCGTTCGTCCCCGGACATGAGGGTCCACATGTTGGTGGCCATCTGCCGGATCGAGGCCATGGGGTGGCCGCCGAACGACCGCTGGACGCGGAAGGGGATCTGACAGGAGAAGAACAGCTCCTGCAAGCAATCGCTTTCGTACGTCGTGAGCATCCGGTCGATCACCCAGTCGGGGAGCGGGCGGACGGGCCGCGTCCGGTCCGGGCGGCCGGCGAGGCGTGCCCGGACGAGCCACTCGGGATCGTCCACGACCAGCCCGCGCACCTCGGGGTCCACGAACGGGTTGCGGGCCAGGGCACCGCGGACCCGGGGGTGCGGGTGCGTGACGATCGCGGCGGTCACCTCCTCGGGGAAGGAGGCGCGCCGGGAGGCCAGCGCGGACCAGGCGCTCTCGTGCTCCGGTTCCAGCAGCCGCAGCAGCAGGTCGGCCGGGGCGGCCGGGTTGACGGCAAGGCCGTCGAGCAGCGCGGTCATGCCACGGCCTCCTTCTCGGCCGCGTCCCGCTCGTCGTCCCGGCCATTCCCCTCGTCCTGTTCATCGTACGGGGGAACGGGCAGGGGCCGGCTGTCACGACCGCGACAGCCGACCCCCGGTGATGCGGCGTCAGCCGGACCGCCTAGGAGCCGACGTGCTCCAGGCTCATCCGCACCGGTTCGGTGCCGGCGTCGTTGTGACGGGCCGCCCAGTTCTCCAGGGCCGCGCGGCACGCGTGGTCCAGGTGCCGGACGGACGACAGGTCGAGCTCGATGGGCCGGTCCTTGGGCAGGGCCTCCAGCGCGTCGAGGATGCGCGGCAGCCGGAGGAAGGTGGCGTTGCCGGTGAGCGTCACCACCGTTCTGCCGCCGGTGAGTTCGCGGGTGTCGACGTGGACGTGCGAGGTCTCCCACGCCGATTTCACCACCGCCAGGACCAGGCCCAGCACCACGCCCTCGAACATGCTGGTCGTCACGATGGCGACGGCCGTGATGGCGAGGATGACGGCCTCACCGCGGTGCTCCCGCCACAGCGGGACGATCTCCTTGGCGGGGATCAGCTTGCACCCGGCGTGCACCAGGACGCCCGCCAGCGCCGCGAGCGGGATGATCCCGATCGCCGCCGGCAGCAGCACGGTGAACAGCAGGATCCACAGCCCGTGCAGGATGCGGGAGAGCTCGGTCCTCGCACCCGCCTGGACGTTGGCGGAGCTGCGGACGATGACCGCGGTCATCGGCAGGGCCCCGAGGGCGCCGCAGACCGTGTTGCCCACGCCCTGGGCGACCAGCTCCTTGTCGTAGTGCGTGCGCGGGCCGTCGTGCATGCGGTCGACCGCGGCCGCGCTGAAGAGCGATTCCGCCGACGCGATGAGGGTGAAGGCGAGGACGGTACCCAGAATCGCGACGCCACCCAGCGACGTGAGGTCGTTCATGGCGGGCGGCTGAATGGCGTCGAACAGCCCCTGCACCTTCACGTGGGCGACGTCCAGCCCGCCGACGGCCGTGACGGCCGTCGCCAAGGCCACCGCGGCCAGCGGCGCGGGAACCAGCCGCACCTTGGCGGGCAGCCTCTTCCACGCCACGAGCACGACGATGGTGCCGAGGCCGACCGCGAAGGCGGTCAGCGCCGTACGGGTGGTGGCGATGTCGGCGGCCAGCTCCGGGATGCCGACGATCTTGTCCAGCCCCGAGCGCGGCTGCTTGGCCTCGGCCATCGTGTACAACTGGCCGAAGACGAGGACGAGTCCGATGCCGGCCAGCATGCCCTGCACGACCGCGACGGAGATCGCCCGGAACCAGCGGCCGAACCGCAGCAGGCCGAGGAGGATCTGGAGCGCTCCGGTGGCCAGCACGATGGCCCCGAGCATCCCCAGGCCGAACTCCCGGACGGCCTCGTATACGAGCACGGTCAGGCCCGCGGCGGGTCCGCTGACCTGCATGGCACTGCCGGGCATGAAGCCCACGACCAGGCCGCCGACGATGCCGGTGATCAGGCCGAGTTCGGCGGGCACGCCGGACGCGACGGCCACGCCGACGCACAGCGGCAGCGCCACGAGGAAGACGACGAGCGAGGCGAGCACGTCCTGGCGGAGGACAGCCGGATTCCTGAGAGCGGAGAAAGCGGAGAACATGGGTGAGAGTCCCTCGGTCTTTGTGTCAGGCCGGTTCACAGCGCTCCGAAGGACAGGGCACCCTCGTCGGGCCGGTGCGCCGACACCGCACCCGTGTGCACCTCGTAGTACCAGGCGTGCAGGGAGAGCGTGCCCTCGGCGATCCGCTCCCTGACGCAGGGGTAGCCGCGCAGCGCCTCCAACTGGGCGACGGCGTGGGCCTGTACGGCCTGCGCCACATCGGAGGAGTCCGCCTCCGCCGAGCGGACGGACGCGTGCGGCGGAACGGCGTGCTCGAGCCAACCGCGCACCGCGGGAACGGTGGAGAGGTCGTCGTCGCGGACCACCGCGCCCACCGCGCCGCAGTGGGAGTGGCCGCAGACGATGATGTCGCGGACGCCGAGGACGCGGACGGCGTACTCGATGGTGGCCGCCTCTCCGGTGGGGCGGTCGCCGCCGGGGTACGCCGGGACGATGTTGCCGGCGGTGCGCAGCTCGAAGAGCTCCCCCGGGCGCGCCCCGGTGATCAGCGCGGGTACGACGCGCGAGTCGGAGCAGGTGATGAAGAGGACCTCGGGGGACTGCCCGGCTTCGAGGGCTCTGAAGGCCTCGGCGTGCCGGGGGTCGGCCACGTGCGTGGCCGAGAAGGAACGGGCGTTGTCGATCAGTGACTTCATGATGGCCTGCCTCCTGCGCCTCCGCGGCATCGGCCGGGGCGCGGTGTGGTCGGGTCGGTCAAGAGTTCCGGGCGCGGCAGCGGTATGCCTGGCACCGCGACATCGGGGTACCGGGCGTCACACCACGCCTCTGCGGCACATTCTGCGTGACGGCCACAACGATCACTTTACCAGCGCATTACCGCTTCATGGCAGATTAAAATACCGCCAAAACCCCTACACAGTTGGACACTGACCAAATGTTCGATCCATGACACGCCTTGTCGCAGTGTGCGGCAATTCCCGCGGCTCTACGCGCCGGCACCGGCGCCCACAGCCCGGCGCGACGGCTCCAACGCGGGCGACAGTTGAAGAATCAAAGGTTTATGGACGGATTTACCTGACATGTGGTCAGTAGAGGTTCGATTCTGCGGTATCTTCTATGGTGTTCCCTCGTGACCCACCGTCGGACGCGACGACGGCACGACGCCGGGAGGGCCGTGCGCACGCCCCCCGCGGAACACCCCGAGCACCGATGCGTGGCGAAGACGCGCCTCCTTGTCCTTCAGGCGCCCTCGTCACGGCTTCGCCGTGCCGGCAGACCCTCACCGTTACCGTTCGTATCCCCCTAGGCAAAGGCCGAATGTCCGTTCATCCGTTGTCGGACCTCATACGTCACACCCGCCTTAACTCTCCCTTCTACTCGGATCTCTACGCGGCGCTCCCGCCGGACGTGGACGACCTCACCGCACTGCCCGTGGTGGACCAGGAAGCCTTCTGGGCGGCCAACACCCTTCAGGGCAACCGCGTCCTGACCGGCCCGCTGAGCGAGGCCGTCGTCTACAAGACCGGCGGAACCACCGGCGCGCCGAAGTTCTCCTGCTACACCCGCGAGGAGTGGCGGGAGTTCACCACCGCCTTCGGTCAGGGCCTGGTGGACGCGGGGCTGCGCCCGGGCCACCGGGTCGCGGACCTGTTCTACGCGGGGGACCTGTACGCCAGCTTCCTCTTCGTCCTGGACGCCCTGGCCCACGCCCCCGTCGGCAACGTCCGCCTCCCCATCGGCGGGGCCGCTCCCCCGGAGTCCACCGTCCCCGCGCTGGAGGACTTCCGGGCACAGGTGGTGGCGGGCACCCCGACCACGCTGTGCCGGCTCGCCGCGCACCTGGTGGCCACGGGCCGTCAGCTGCCCTCGGTGGAGCTGCTGTTCTTCGGCGGCGAGGCGCTCTTCCCCGACCAGCGGCCGCTGCTGGCCGCCGCGTTCCCCCAGGCAGAACCGCGCTCGCTGGGGTACGCGAGCGTCGACGCCGGACTGCTCGGCCGTCCGGTCCCCGGGCCGGACCCGCGCGTGCACCGCGCGTTCACCCCGCACACCGTCGTGGAGATCCTCGACGAGACGACCGGGGAGCCCATCCGCGAGGCGGGCCGGGCAGGGCGCGTCATCGTGACCCAGCTCTACCGCCGCCTGATGCCCGTCCTGCGCTACCCCGCCGGTGACCGCGCCGAGTGGACGGACCCCGAGGCCGGCTGCTTCCGCATCCTGGGCCGGGCCGAGGAGGGCGTGCGCGTGGGGCCGGTGTCGCTGTACGCGCAGGACGCGCTGGCCGCCGTCGCCGAGGCGGACCGCGACGGCCGCGTCGTGGGCACCCAGCTCGTGGTGCGGCGCCGGGAGGGCCGCGACGGGCTCGTGCTGCGCCTCGCCACGGCGCCCGGCGGCGACGACGCCGGACTGGAGTCCCTGGGCCGCACGGTCGTGGACGGGCTCAACCGGGCCCGGCCGCTGTACCCGGAGAGCGCTGCCGCCGGGCACGTCCACCCGCTCGCCGTGGAGTGGGCGCGCCACACCGACCTCGTGGTCAACTCCCGCTCGGGCAAGCTCGTCCGGGTGGTCGACGAGAGGCCGACCGCGTGACCGCCACCACCGGGAGGGCGGGGCGCAGGCTGCCGCTCGTCCTGCGCAACCGCGCTTTCGGCGCGGTCTGGCTGGGCCAGGTGCTGACCCAGGCCGCGGTCCGCATGTTCCAGGTCGGCGTGTCGTGGTGGCTGGTGGCCTACGCCGTCGGCGCCGGGCGGGGACTGGCGTCGGGCCTGTTCATGGCCGTCAGCACGCTGCCGGCCGTGGCGCTGGCGCCCGTGGTCGCCCGCGTCGTGGCCCGTTGCGCGCACCGGTCTGTGCTGCGCGCGGCCGCGGCGACGGCCGGTGCCGCCGTCGCCGTCCTGGCCCTGTGGGGTCACGGCGGCACGGCGCCGGTGGTGGCCGCGTACGCGGCGACGCTGGTGCTGGCCTCGTGCCAGGCGTTCTTCGACCCGTGCCTGACCACCTCCGTGCCCGAGCTCGTCCACGACGAGGACATCGAGGCCGCCACCGGCTTCGAGCTGTCCACCCAGTCGCTGGCGAGTCTGGGCGGTGCGCTGCTGGGCGCGCTGGTCGTGGACGCGGCCGGGGTGCCCGGGCTGGCCGCCGGCTGTGCCGCCGCCTACCTGGCCGCCGCGCTCCTCGTCACGACGGTCCGTTTCCGCACGGCCGCCGAGCCGGCGTCGCACGGCGGCGCGGAGGGCGCTGACGGCCCTGCGGCCACGGACGGGAAGCCGCGCGGGCTGCGCGAGACGCTGGCGGGGCTGCCGGCCATCCGGAGGATCCTGGTCTGCTTCACCGCGGCCAACCTGTTCACCACCGCCGTCTTCGTGGTCATCCCGCTCTACACCACGTCCGAACTCGGCGACGGCGGTTCGACCGTGGCGCTGCTGGAGGCGGCGCTGGGCACGGGCACGCTGCTCGGCTCGGTCACCGGCGCCCGGGTCCCGGGCCGGCCCACGCGCCTGGGGGCCTGTCTGCTGGGCGTCATGGCCGCGGCGTTCGCCTTGGCGGGGCTGCTGGCTGGGCGGTTGGTCCTGGCGAGCTGTCTGGTGGTGGCCGGCTGGTGCGTGGGCGTCATCGGGGTGCGCTTCGTGGCGCTGTTCCAGCGGCTCGTCCCGCCCGCGGACAAGCCGGGGTTCTTCGCCGTCATGCAGGCCGTGCTCGGGGCGTCCTTCCCCGTGGCGTCACTGCTGTTCGGCCTGCTCGGCGATCACCTCCCGGCGCGGACGCTGTGCCTGGTCCAGGCCGCTGGACTGGTGCCCGCCGCGATCGCGCTGGCGCTGCTGCGCACGCCGGGCACCGGCGACCGGGACCGCGGGCGGGCCAGCGAGGGCCGGCAGACCGGTGCGGACCGGCGGACCGGTGATAACCCGCAGGCCGACGAGGACCCGCAGGCCCACGAGGGCCGGAAGCCCCATCCGTCCGACCGGTCCCCTGAGTTGGCGGCCACCGGAGGAGAGCGATGACCGCCGTGATCGACCGGGCGTCGCCGACCGACATCGCCGAGCTGCGCCAGCTCTACTACGCCGTCTACGGGCCGCACTACCCCGGCGCCCTGGGCACGGACCCCGCCGAGATGGCCCGGCTCATCGGCGACCCGGACACACTCTGGCTGGTCGCCCGCTGCCCGGACACCGGCGCCGTCACCGCGTCGGCCGCCGTCCACGGCGAACCGGGCGGCCGGGTCGGCCGGCTGGAGGGCGTGGCCGTGCACCCCGATTACCGATCCGGCGGGCTGGCCTCAGTCCTCACCGGCGAGTTGTGCCGACGCACGCTGGAGGCCGGGCGCCTGGACTCGGTGTACGCCACCGTCCGTACCGTCGGCGCCGGTCCGCAGCGCGTCGTCTCCCGCAACGGCTTCAGGCCGCTGGGCCTGCTGGCCAACGCCGTGGACCTCAGCACCCGTGAAAGCCTCGCCCTCTACGCGCGTCACGCCGCGGGGGTGCTGGACCGCCGCATCCCCGTCGCCGAGGTGCCGGCCCCGCTGGCCCCCCTGCTCCGCGCGGCCGAGGACAGCGTCGGCGTCGACTACGGGCCCACGCGCACGACCGCGCCGCGCCCCGTGCCGGGCCACCCGGCGGCTCCGGCGGCTCCCGCCGCTCCGGCCGCCCGGCTGGACATGCTGGAGATGATCGAGGCGCCCGGCTTCGTCCGCCGCCGCTTCCGCGACCGGTTCCCCGGCACCGAGCGCTGGTTCTACCCACTGCACACGCCCAACACCCTGCTCGTCCCCGACGACGACGGCTGCGAGGTGTACGCGTACCTCAACCGGGCCGGGCGCTACTGCTCCCTGGTCGCCGCCCACCCCGGCCCGGAGGCGGCGGCCGCCTGGCTGGAGCCCGTCACCCGCGCCCTGACCCGGGCGGGCGCCGGCTACGTCGAGGCACTGCTGCCGCTGGCGCGGCACGACCTGCTGTCCGCGTTCCTCGCGCAGGGCTTCATTCCCGGCGCGCTCTACCCGGCGATGCGCCCCGAGCCCGGCGGCGACGGCTTCCACGACTACGTGGTGATGTCGCGGACCGCCGAGCAGATCGACTTCCGCGGCGTGGTCGCCGACGGGCCCCTCCAGCCCTACCTGGACGCTTACCTGTCGACCTGGGCGTCGACCTACCTGCCCCCTTTCGAGGTTGCCTCATGACCACGACCGAATCCCCGGTCCTCAACCCTCATCTCGCCCCCGTGGAGGTCCCCGACCCCGCCTTGCTGCCGCGGGTGCAGGAACTGTGCGATCTCACCGATCCGTACGCCTGCGGCCCCCTGCAAGAAGAGCTGTTCGCCGCGGCCATGGCGGAGGTCAACGCCTGGCACGCGGACCGCTCCCCGTTCTTCCGCTCGCTGTCCGAGCGAGCCGACCGGGATGCAGCCGAGCCGTACGGCGCACCCCCGGTGCACGCCAACTTCTTCAAACGGCACGAGGTGCTCTCGATCCCCCGGGACGAGGTGGAGCTGCACCTGACCTCCTCGGGCACCACCGGCCAGAAGTCGCAGATGTTCTTCGACCACTGGACCATCCGCTCCGCCCAGCGCATGGTCGCCCGCATCTTCGAACGCAACGGCTGGATCACCCCGGAGCAGGAGGTCAACTACCTGCTCTACAGCTACGAGCCCGCCCCCGGCCTGAAGCTGGGCACCTCCTTCACCGACAACTACCTGTGCGACTTCGCGCCCGCCCGGCGGGTGGAGTACGCGCTGCGGCACACCGGCAGCGGCCACGAGTTCGACCCGTTCGGCTCGGTGGCGGCGCTGCGGCGGTTCGCCGAGGACGACGTACCGGTGCGCATCCTCGGCTTCCCCGCCTTCCTGTGGTTCACGCTGGAGCGGATGCGGGCCATGGAGCTGCCGCCGCTGACCCTGCCGGAGGGCTCCCTGGTCGTCCTCGGCGGCGGCTGGAAGGGCCACGCCGACCGGCGGATCGGCAAGGAGGAGCTGTACGCCCGGGTCACCGAGCAGCTGGGCGTGGCGCCGGAGCGGATCCGCGACACCTTCGGCTCGGTCGAGCACTGCGTTCCGTACATCGAGTGCGACCACCACCGGCTGCACGCCCCCGTTTGGTCGCGGGTGTTCGTCCGCTCGACGCGCACGCTGGAGCCGCTGCCCCACGGCGAGCCCGGATTCCTGCACCTGGTCTCCCCGTACATCACCTCCGTACCGGCGCAGAGCGTCGTCATGGGGGACCTGGCGACGCTTCAGCCGGGCCGGGAGTGCCCCTGCGACCTGGGGACGCCCTGGTTCACCGTCCTGGGCCGGGCCGGGGTGAGCCGCAACAAGAGCTGTGCGGTGGCCGCCGCCGAACTGATGAAGGGACTGTCGTGACCACCCCCACTCCAGAGAACCAGCATTACTGGCAGGGCTCGTTCGTCGGCGACGAGGAGGCGGGCCGCCGCCTGGCCGGCCTGGCCGCCACCGTGGAGGCCGCCCTGGCCGCTCCGCTCGACACCGCGGCCGTGCTGTCCGCGTGCGACGCGCTGGCCACCGCCCTGCGCGACCCCGCCCATCCGACGCGCGTGCGCCTGGCCACCCAGTTGCCCGCCGGCGAGGACGAGGGCGTGCTCGCCGAGCTGGGCCTGGCCCTCACCCGCGCCGAGCTGACCGCCAAGCTCCGCCGCGAGCTGGGCGGCACGGCGCCGCAGCGGCTGATGCGGCCCGATGCGAAGGAGACCGTTTACGAGGCGTGGGCGCCGGTGGGCCTGGTCGCCCACATCGCGCCCGGCAACGCCGCGACCGTGGCCCCGCTCAGCGTCGTCGAGGGCCTGCTCGCCGGCAACGTCAACGTGCTCAAGACCAGCTCCGGCGACACCCTGCTCGCGCAGGCCGTGCTGGCCGAACTGGCCGCGCTGGACCCCACGGGAGCCGTCGCCGAGCGCGTGATCGTCCTGCGCTTCCCCTCGTCGCGTCGGGAGTGGCTGCGCATGATGTGCGCGCCCGCGGACGCGGTCGCGGTGTGGGGCGGGGAGGCGGCCGTCGAAGGTGTCGCCGCGCACGTACCGCCCGGCTGCCGCCTGGTGGAGTGGGGCCACAAGATCTCCTTCGCGTATCTGGCGCGCGAGGCCTGGCACGACGGCCGGGCGCTCGCGGCGCTGGCCGCCGACGTCTGCGCGTACGAGCAGCAGGCCTGCTCCAGCCCACAGGTGGTCTACCTCGACACCGAGGACGAGGAGGAGGTCTTCGCGTTCGCGGAGCGCTTCGCCGGCGCGCTGGCCGCGGTGCCCGCCCCGGCCGCCGCCGACGCGCCCGGCCGCGCGGAGGAGGCGGAGGTCACCACCACCGAGCTGATCGCCCGGCTGGAGGAGCACCTCGGGCTCACCCGCGTGCACGCCGCGGCCGACGGCTCGTGGCGCGTGATCGCCGACACCCGGCCGGCGCTCACGGCCTCCCCGCTGTACCGGAGCGTCTGGGTCAAGCCGCTGCCGCGCAAGCGCGCGCTGAGCGTGCTGCGGCCGATGCGCCGCTACCTCCAGACGGCCGGCGTCGCGGGCGGCCGCGCCGACGTCGCCGAGCTGGCCCACCTGTTGCTGACCGCCGGCGCGACCCGGGTCACGCCACTGGGCGGAATGCCGTCGGGCTACTCCGGCGAACCGCACGACGGCGTGTACGCGCTCCAGCGCTACAGCCGCCGCGTCGCGGTGCGGGCCGACGAGCGGTTCGCCACCGTGGCCTGCCTCGACGACCTGGTACGGCCGGTGCAAACGCCCGCGCCGGGCGGCCCGCTGCGCGACAAGGCCGCGGTGCGGGAGCTGAACGGGACGGTCTCCCGGGCCGACGCCGAGCTGTACTTCCGCAGCGGCGGCAGCACCGGCACGCCCGCGCTGTCGCTGTTCACCTACGAGGACTACGACGCGCAGATGCACGCCGCCGCCCGGGGCCTGCTGGCGGCCGGATACGACCCGCGCCGCGACCGGACCGCCAACCTCTTCTACTGCGGCGGAATGTACGGCGGGTTCATCAGCTTCTTCTCCATCCTGGAGCGGCTGGGTGGCGTGCAGATCCCCCTCGCCGCCGGCCCCGACCACCGGGCGACGGCGCAAGCGCTGGTGGCGTACGAGGTCGACACGCTGTTCGGCATGCCCTCGTACCTGTGGCAGCTGCTGCACGACCAGGCCGACCTGCTGCGCGCGTACGGCGGCCTCCGCCGGATCTTCTACGGCGGCGAGCACTTCACCGCCGAGCAGCGGCGGGTGCTCGCCGAGGAGTTCGGCATCGAGACGGTCCACTCGCTCACCTACGGCAGCACGGACCTGGGCCCGCTGGGCTACCAGTGCACCGAGAGCACCGGCGGCGTGCACCACCTCCACGCCGACCTGCACACCCTGGAGATCCTCGACGCCGACGAGGACCGCCCGGTGGCCGACGGGGAGACCGGCCGGCTGGTCTTCACCACCCGTGCGCGACGGGGCCAGGACCTGGGCCGGTACGTCATCGGCGACCTCGGCCGGGCCGTGCCGGGCCCGTGTCCCTGCGGCAGCCGCGCCCCGCGCTTCGAGCTGCTGGGGCGGCTCGGGGACGTGGTGCGGGTGGCGACGTACTTCCTCAACTACCGGCGGTTCGTCACCCTCGCCGAGGAGGAGCTGGGCCACCGGGGCGAGACACAGGTCGTGCTCGCCCACGACGGGCGGCGCGAGCGGCTCACGGTCCGCCTGGAGCGGGCGGCCGGCGAGCCGCGCGCCGCGCGGGCGCGCGAGGTGTTCCTCGCGGGCTACCCCGAGCTGCGGGCGGCCGTCACCGAGGGGCTGCTGGAGCTGGAGGTGAGGGAAGTGGACAGCGCCGCCCTGGAGCGGACACCCGCCACCGGCAAGCTGCGGACGGTGGTCGACACGCGGCACGAGCCGGCCACGGCCGCGGCCGCTGTCTGAACCGCCGTCAGGACAGCGCGCTGACGGCAGTGCGGGGGGCCAGCCCACACGGCACGACGCGCCCGCCGACGACCTCCGCGGTCAACCCCGCCTGTGCGCCTGTCCACCTGTCCGTGAGCGTGCCCGCCGCCGTGCGGGCGCGCTCACGCGTGACGGAGTTCCGCACTCATGCCGCTTTGGCCCACCGGTCGAGGCAGAAGCCCCGTTCCATGTCCCCGGCGCGCTGCCCCGCGTGCCGGACGCCGCAGTCCCGCTCGTAGGCATGCCGCCCATTGGCGCACGTGATGAACTTGGTCTCGTCCGTCGGGTGGAGGTAGTCCCCGTTCGGATGACCGCTGCAGTCGTACCAGTGCGTCTTCGCGCCGGTGGGCACGACCGCGACGCCACGCAGCAGTTCCGAGGTGGCGCCCAGAGCGGCGGCGCCCTGGTCGGCCACCCCGTTGTGGACGGGCGGCTGGGCTTGGGCGGCGGGAGCGGCGAACAGGGCACCGCCGACGAGTGCGGCTGTCGCAAGAATGTTTCTGATCACGACGCGTCCAACGAGACGACCCCTTTGGGCGTTACTTGGTCGAATCGGGTCAACCCCCTCTCATGCCCCTGCCGAGGGGGCCCTTCTCCGTTCACTCGTGAGGGGGAGCCCGGCCCCGGGTGGCCACCGCCTGGGAGGCGCGGCTGGCACGCTGCGGTGGCATGACCACTATCAGCGAAAGCGCACGTGCCGCGATCGTCAAGGAGTTCCAGCGCATGGACGCCGACGGCGAGGGAGCCGTCGACCTCACCGACTTCCTGCGCGCCCCCCGCAGGCTCCTCACCGCCCTCGACATCCCGGAGGACGCCCCCAAGGCCCAGGCTCTGATCCGGGCCAATGAGACCCAATGGGCCTTCTTCCTGTCCCTGGGCGACGCCAACGGCGACGGGAAGCTCACCTCCGACGAGTACGTGACCGCCCGCACCTCGCCCGAGTTCCGTTCCCCCGACCGCCCGGGCAAGGGCGAGGTCTGCCAGACCCTCTTCGCCGTCCTCGACAGCGACGACGACGGCACCATCAGCCAGGAGGAGTTCCTCCGCGCGGCCGACTTCCTGTGCATGCCGCCCACCGAGGCGTCGTCCTACTTCGCGAAGCTCGACAGCGACGGCGACGAACGGCTGAGCGCCGCGGAGTTCCTGAAGGCGGTCAAGCGCTTCTACACGAGCTGACCGGACACAAGCAGGGCCAGTGGAGGTCGCCCGTCACCGGGGGGCCTCCACCCTGTGCCCCCTCGCCGGACCGTAGAGGGCCGCGTCCTCCCCCGTGATCAGAGCCCAATAGCGGTCGCCGAAGGACCAGTGCCACCATTCCGTGGGGTAGTTCACCAAACCGGCGGCGGTGAGCACAGTGCCGAGCAGCTTCCGGTTGGCGCGAGCCTCCTCACTGATGTTGACGGCGTGGGTGTAGCAGGCGCCGTCGCTCTCCTCCGGGTCCGCGTTCATCCGCGTGCCCAGGTCCAACTCGCCTCCCTCCACGTCGGCCAGGGTGAGGTCGACGGCCGCGCCGGCACTGTGCGGCGCGATGTCGGGTGGGGACACGTACCGGCTCGCCGCCGAGTGGATCCGCTCGTCGGGCCATTCAGGGTGGTCGGCTCGGAGCCGGCCGGCGTACTCCTCGAAGTACTCCTGCTGGAGCGAGGGCGGCCGGTACCCCTCGACGAACAGCAGCCGCAGGCCCCGCGGAAGCATCGCCTGGGCCTCGAGCAGCCGCTTCAGCACACCTTCCCGCAGGTACGCGAAGGCGTCCGCCGGGTCCTGCTTGCGCGCGTCCACCAGCAACGAGCCACCGCGGCGGACGTCCACGAGACGTTCACCGCATTCCGCGACGGGTATGGCGGCGACGTTCGGATCGGACATCAAGACGATCTCACCCATGACGCGATCATCTCGCACGGCGCGGCCCGGCGACCCCTCCCCCTCACAGCACTGGCGCGGACCGACCGGCCGCACCGTCTTCGCGAGCGGACCACCGCGCCTACGTCCGCAGGGCGTACACGAAGCCGCTGTCGTTGCCGACGAAGACCAGCCCGTCTGCGACGGCCGGGGAGGACTTGATGTCGGCGCTGGTCAGGTGGCGCCAGCGCTCCTCGCCGGTGCCGGCGTCGACCGCGTAGAGCTCGCCGTTCTTGGCACCGACGTAGGCCACGCCACCGGAGACGGCCGGGGAGGAGTAGACGATGTGGCCGATCCGGAAGGCCCAGCGCCGTTGGCCGCTTCGGATGTCGACGGCGTACAGATGGCCGTCGTCGCTGCCCACGTGGGCCGCGCCGCCCGCGATGGCCGGGGAGGAGCCGACCCCGCCGTCCGTGCGGAACCGCCAGCGCCGCTTCCCGCTGCCGGCGTCCAGGGCGTACAGGCTGCCGTCGTAGCTGCCGGCGCAGACGACGCGGCCCCACACCGCCGGCGACGACTTGACCTCCGCGCCGGTCGGGAACCTCCAGCGCTCCTCGCCGGTACGGGCGTCGACCGCGTAGAGACTGCCGTCCCGGCTGCCGACGTAGACGAGACCGCCCGCCACCACGGGCGACGAGCGCACCCAGCCGCCGGTGGGGAACTTCCAGCGCTGCTCGCCGGTGCGGGTGTCGACCGCGTACAGATGGCGGTCGTCGCTGCCGACGTAGACGACACCGCCCGCGACCACCGGCGAGGAGTTGACCTCACCGCCGGTGTCGAAGTGCCACTTCTCCCTGCCGGTGGCCGCGTTCACCGCGTACAGCGCGTAGTCGGCGCTCCCGACGTAGACGACGCCGCCGGTGACGGCCGCGGAGGAATAGACCCCGTTGCCGGTGGGGAACTGCCAGCGCTGCTCGCCGCTGCCGGCGTCCAGCGCGTACAGGCTGCCGTCCTTGCTGCTCGCGTAGACCACGCCGCCCGCGGCCACCACTGCCGCCGTCACCGGGCCGCCCGTGGCCACCGCCCACGATTCCCGTTCCGCCCGGCGCCCGCGCCCGCCGGAGGCGCTCGCCCGCGCGCCCCCGGTGTCCCCGCCCGTCCCTCCGCCGAGGAGTCGGGCGCCCAGGCCCGCGGCCGCCGCGGCGGCCACCCCGGCGAGCCCGGCCAGCACCCGCCGACGCGTGGCGTGGCCGCCCGCCCCGGTGCCCGGTCCGGCGGGCTCCGGCCGCGGGCCGGTGCCGGTGGCCGCTCGGTCGGCGCGGGGGTCGGGGGCCGGGTCCGCGGGGGCTTCGGTACGGGCGGCGTCGGCGCCGCCGAGGGGGTGGGCGCGGTCGACGGAGTCGGCGACCGGGTCCGGCAGCCAACGGGCGCCGCGGAGGGCGAGGACGACCGTTCCCGCGTCGTCCTCGGCACCCAACGGTGGCTCTGGTACGACGCGTTCGGCCAGCTCGCGCAGGATGTCGGGAACGGTGGGGCGGGCGTCCGGGGCCTTGGCCAGACAGCGGACCGCCACGGCCCTGACGTCCTCGGGCACACCCGCCACGTCCGGCGGCTCGTGGACGACGCGGTAGCCGAGGGCCGCGCCGGATCCCTGCCCGAAGGGGCCGCGCCCGCAGGCGGCGAAGACCAGGACCGCGCCCAGGCAGAACACGTCGGCAGCCGGGCCCACCGGCCCGCCGGTCAGCTGCTCGGGGGCCATGAACCCGGGGGTCCCGATGATGACTCCGCTGCGGGTGAGGGTGGCGCCCGCCTCCAAGGCCGCCGCGATACCGAAGTCGATGACCCGCGGGCCGTCGGCGGCCAGCAGCACGTTCGACGGCTTGAGGTCCCGGTGGACCAGCCCCGCGGCGTGGATGGCCTGAAGGGCCTCCGCCAGCCCGGCCCCCAGCGCCCACACCGAGCGAGCCGGCAACGGCCCGTGCCGGACGACCGCCTCGGCGAGCGAGAGACCGGGCACGTGCAGGGTCGCGAGCCAGGGCGGCACGCTGTCCGGGTCGGCTCCGACCACGGCGGCGGTGAAGGCGCCGCTCACGGACCGGGCCGCGGCGGCCTCCCGGGCGAACCGGGCGCGGAAGCCGGGATCGCCGGTCAGCTCGGGCCGGATGACCTTGACGGCCACCGCGCGCCCGCCCGGGGAGCGGCCCAGATACACCCGGCCCATGCCCCCGGCGCCCAACCGGCCCGTGATCCGGTACGGCCCCACCCACCGCGGGTCGTCGGCCGCCAGCGCTTCGACCATCGATGTCCCCCCACACACGGCGCCCCGAGGGGAGCCCGCCACCCTCCCACCGTCGTCTCCATAGTGTCCGGAAACCGTCCCGCCGACACCCGCAACGGGCTACCGGCAACCACCCATAAGCTGTCGGTCTGCGCCAGGCTGACGGGGCGGCAGATCAACCTCTCCTCCAAGGGGGCGACCTGGCCGGACCCTGCTCGCGATAGGAGCGTCCAGTGGTACCACCTCGCCTCATCCCCTTGCTCGAGCGGTTCGACTTCGCGTGCCAGCGCCTCGCCGACCGTATGGCAGGGCCCGCCATGGACAGCGGCGACGGGGCGGAGACCGAGGTCAGCCGCATGACCGACGAGGAGTACTTCTGGGAGCCGGTACAGAAGGCGCTGCTGAGCGTCGAGGACTCCGCGCTCGACACCGTCGGGTACTGCACCTATCCCCACGGCAGCGACGCTGACGAGCCGCTCATCGACATCGTGTGGTGGGTCAACCAGGAAGTGCTGCACCACGGGGCCGAGATCGCCCTGATGCGCGATCTGTACTTCGCACGACACCGCTGACCCCGCAAGCCGTTGCTGGGCGACCGCACATGATCGCGGGCGTTCCCGATCCCGGCCGCACCCGTGATCCACCGGGCAGGATTTCAGCGCAGCGCGTTCTCGCCGCAGCCCGCGCGCGGCGGCGAGCCTCCGGGCGGGACGGGGGCCGGGCTGGACAGGGGGCCGGGCGGGACAGAGGGCCGGGCGGGCGCGGGGGCGCCGTCCGTGAGCGCGCCGACCGGGCGTCAGCCGCGGGCGTGGGCCGCCAGCAGAAGGCGGTACGCGGCCCAGGCGTCCAGCAGGGGCGGGGTCACCGAACCCCGGCCGCGCACAGCGGCGGAGTGCGTGACCGCGAAGCGCACCTCCGCTGCCGACGCCGCGGGGAACTCCGAGCGCAGCAGCGCGATCGTGCCGGTGACGAACGGGGCGGCGGCGCTGGTCCCGCTGAGGGTCAGCGCCCTGCCGTCGATCCCGAGACTCACGATGCCGTCGCCGGGTGCCCCCAGGCCGCGCCTGCCGATCGAGCCCCCGAGGTTGGACAGGCGCAGTGGGCGGCCGCCCCGGTCGCAGGCGACGACCGGGATCGTCCAGGGGTGCCGGGTGATGGACGAGATGCCGAGTGTGCCCTGATTGCCCGCCGCGACGACAATGATCACGCCGTGTCTCGCGGCGTGGTCCAGCGCCTCGTCGAGTTCCCGGTGCCGTCTGCCGGACGGCTCCGCCTGCGCGAGGCTGAGGTTGATCACCTGGGCGCCCGCCGCCACCGTCTCGACCACGGCCGCGGCCAGTTCCTCGGTCCGCGCGCCTGACATGCATGCCGGTCCGGGGGCGGGGCCGGGCCCGCCTGATCCGGCATACGGCCCGCCCGAGAAGATGGGGCGCGTCAGCAGCGTGCAGTGCGGGCAGATGGCCGGTGCCACCGACGTCCGTCGCGCGCTGAGGATCCCGGCGACGAACGTCCCATGGGCGCAGCACGCGTCCTTGGGCCCGCACCGGCCCCGCCCCGGTCCTCCCTGCCGGGCCGGGCGGAGTTCCCGCACCGGGTGACCGGCCAGATCGGGATGGTCCAGCGCCACGCTCCCGTCGATCAGTCCGACGGTGACGGCGGGGCTCCCGGCCGTGCGTTCCATCAGAGGCGGCAGCCCGACCAGTTCCAGCGGTTTCATCGCCTCTTACCGGGTCGGGACGTCGCACCAGAAGACGCGGTCACGGATGCGATCCTCCCGGTGGTTCTTCGGCGCTGAATCGCTGAATCCAGGGAGTCTCACTGCCGCTCAGTCCTTCCTGTCCGGCTCGGCCTCACCACCACTGTTCGGAGCACGCCTCGGCGAGACACCTTTGGACGCAACGGGGATCATGGGAGTGTCGGCAGCGGTGGCGGCACACCGGCCGGAGTTCCTCCTCGCAGGTGAACTGCTGCGGCACCACCCGGTCACCGTGGCCGCCGCCCATCCGGGCGGCCTCGCCCGGCAGCCCGCCGCTTCTTGTCGCGCCTGTCCGGTAGACCGCCGTCCCGGCGGTAAATCCAGGAATACTCATCCTTCTTCACCTCTCCCGCAACATCACCGGTAGTAGTAGGGCGACCAGTTGGTCCTGATGAACAGAAACTGCTCGGTGGCATCGACCCGGACGAACGACTTCTCGGTCGCGTCCGATTTCCGGCTGGTGAACGAGAACACGACGTCCAGAATCTTGCGCGTGCCGCTCAGCCGTGAGGGGTAGACGTCCACACCGGACAACCGGAAGCCGTCCGCGTACGCCTTGACCGTTTCCTGGTAGACCTTCTCGTACCGGACCGCCAGGTAGTTCAGGACGCGATGCTCGTCGGCGGCACCGGCGTTGTCACCGATCTGCAGGAATCTTTCCAATACCTTCTTCGCCGCCTTCTCGAAATCTTTGGCGGGTATGTCTTTCGGACGCTCGACCGCCTTGATCAGCTCTTCGCTGTCGAAGGAATAGATCTTGTCGAAGGTGACCACCGGAATGGTCAGCCCATTGCACAGCTCAGGTGGTGCGACAGGCCCGCGCACCCCGATGACGACGTCGAGGTCCATGGGGCTGCTCACGGGACGCACCGCGTCGACCAGCGCGTTGAGATCCACAGGATCGCGCGGCCGCAGGATGTAGGTCTCAATCCCCTGAACGGACAGCACGAAGCACAGTTGCCGCACCAGGTAGCGGTTGTCCGGATCCGACAGCACCCGATGAAGCATCTCCTCATCCGTCAGATCCGGCGCTTCGGCCCTGCCCAGGACCTGGGCGAACTCCTTCTCGATACCCGGACTGGGGAAGCGCGCCTCGATGCGCCCCAACGCATAGACATAACTCGGGTTCGCGGCATCCTCCACCGGGTCGGCCTGTGCCTCCGGTTGTACCTCGGCGACGGCTCTCTCCCCCGCGCAACCGCAGGTGGCCTGAGTGATCGACGGCGTCTCGGTCGGCTCCACCGCGCGCAGTTCGTCATCGTCTTCGTCCACGGACCGGCTTGTCACAACGTCGCTCTGTTCGGGCTCCATCGGTGTCTCCTCGCACGGATTCGGCCGGACTCGGGATTCAGCCGCCTTGAGCTGGAGGCGCAGCCGAGCTGTCGGTGTGCGAACTCTCTGCGTACGAACTCTCTGGGTGCGGACCGGCTACGGGCCCGTCGAGAACTACCTGCGGGCCCGTCGACTGGAGAACGTCACCCGCTGGTTCAGGGCGGCAGCACGCCGTTCACAGCCGCCGCAGGGGTGTCTCACGCCCATCGCATACGTGACTCGCTTGATAACGTCGCCGAGGCCGACCTCTTCATCCCCGCTGACGAATCCGGGAATACGCACCCGGTGCGGCCGGCTCTCGGCTGCTGCGGCGCGGTCGGTCTTCTTCTCGCCTTCGCCCATCGCCATCACCCTGGAGGTCCCGCGCATCGGGTATCGCGGCAGATTCATCCCTTTTTCATGCTCCCCCCGCGCGGCGCGGCACGCATCTCGGCGCCGCGCGGGGGCGGATCGGCCGATGTATGTCGCGGCGGCGGAAATCGGCCGCACGGCGCGGGAAGCACGCCGTGCGGCCGACGAGTCCGTGCGTACCGCGGCCCGGCTCACCAGCTGACGGTGGACACCTCCGACCGTCTGGGGCCGCGGGACGCGGTCAGCCGAGGTCGGCGATGCGCTGGCGCACCACCGCTTCGATCGCCTGCTGGCCCGGCAGGATCGGATGCGCCTGCTGCTGGCCGCCGTAGACGTTGATCGGGTAGATCCAGGAGCGCCTGGTGCACAGCTCATGCCGGTTCATCGTCTCCAGCACGGGCACGTACTCCACACCGGCGCTACGCGCCGCCCCGGCGAGCATCCGGTCCAGCCTGACGGTCAGCTGGTTCAGACCGGCCCGCTCATTGTTCGCCAGCCACAAGCAGTTCTCGTCCTGGCTCCGTTCGGGGAACAACCGCGGGTAGCCGACGATGACCACGGTGGCGTTGGGTGCCGCGTTCTGGATTCGCTTGTAGTGGGACACCAAGGTGGGACGCAGGGCATCGATCCTGGCCGCTGCCTGAGCCAGCGTGCCGTCCCTGACGCAGTTGCGCAGGAAGCAGCCCTTCAGGATCGGGGCGAACCCGACGTCGTTGCCGCCCATGCTCATGGTGACGTAAGCGGGTTCGTCCGCCCCCTTGAGCTTGCCCAGGGCCTCCAACTGCGGAATCTCGCCCTTGAACCGGCCGTTCAGCGCCACGGTCGTGGCCCCCGAGCAGGCGACGTGCTTGACCCGCTTGAACGACTGGTTGTTCTGGCCCAGCAGCCGGGGCCAGCCTCTGGCACTGCGGTGGCAGCCGCTGCCGGAACCGGTGCCCGGGTCATAGGGCGGGTTGGCCTCCCCGGAGGAGTACGAGTCGCCGAGCGCCGCCAGAACCTCGGGCTGGGCGTAGGCGACGTTGTCGATGGCGAATCCGGCCGCCTCGCCACTGACCTCATCGACCCGGAACGAGGCGATGCCCTTGACCTGGAGGGTAACCGGGACGATCCCGGACCGGTCGACGACCTTCTTGGCGATCTCCTTGCCCTTGCGGTCGAGGGCGGTGACGGCCACCGTGCCCGGGGTGTCGATGTAGCCGACATCCAGCGAGAACGCGGAGACGGTGCGCGGCTTGCCGTTCTTCTTGACGAACGTGCCCTGGATGCCACCGTGGAACTGGGGACTGCCGGAGAGCACGGGGGATGTCGGGTTGGCCCCGTCCTGACTGATGAACGGGGTACCACCGCCGCCGGATCCCGCGAAGACGATGCCGCGCGACCGGTACTGCGTGCTGATCGCGGTGTTCAGCGGGAACTCGGAGAAGGTGATCTTCTGATCCGCCCGTATCAGCGCCGCGCCCTCCCGACGGGGCGCCGCGGCCGACGGGGCACCGGGACGCGCTGTGCTGGGAATGCCGTGCCCGGCGACCGGCGTCCGGCCCTCGTCGCTCCCCGCTCTCTCCAGCCCCTCCGTACTCTGCTGCCTCTGGACGGAGTTGTCCGCCTGCGCCGCTCCGGCGGGAATCCCTAACGCGCAGACGAGCAGAACCGATCCAACCCAGGTCGTTCTTCGATGAACCCTCATGGAAGATCGTCCCCCCTCTTCACTTACACCCCACCCGTGACGTTACACGGGGGCTCCTGCTGGATGAGGAGCGCAGCCAGCGTCGCAACCATTGCGGCTGTTGAACGGTGAATGTTGCCAATTAGGCCTTTATGGTGAAGAGGATGTGGAAGTGTCGCGCATAAATGTCGTACTGGCGTGTAAATTATCCGGTTCACGGGCAGTGGTAACCGGCTGCCATGGCGAGAGCACTGTACGTGACTGCGTCAAGGGCAGCGACTCCGGCCAGACACCGGTCATGTGCTGGACGGCACGTTCCGCGCGCTGGGCAAGTGCCTGGACAACGCGCGCAACGCGAGCACGAACGGCAACAGGATCAGCCTCTTCGACTGCCACGGCGGGCCTGCCCAACCGGCCGTGGATTACGCGCGATTGGGGACTCCCGCCTACCTCTGGGCGGTAGCGTCTGCACCGTTCATGTGGGCGGCGCGGACAGGACTGGGGTGGGAGATGACCGGGGCGGCGGATGGCGGTCCGCAGGTGCGTAAGTACCGTGCGCCACTCGCGATGTCGGTGTTCGTCACCGTCTTCTTCGGGGGTGGCGGCCTTTCGGTGCTGGGCCCGTTCTTCGTGGAGGACAGGGCGCCCATAGTCCTCGTGGTCGCGATGGTCGCGCTGGTGGCTCCGCTGGTCGTCCTGCTGGTCGCGGCGGTCTGGCGGAGCATGACCATCGTCGACCAGGACCACGTCGCTGTCCGCAGGGTGTTCCGGACCCGGAGAACGGCCTGGTGCGACATCCAGGCCATCGAGATCGACGGCAACGCGGCCGCGGTGGCCGACGAGACGCAGCCCACGGGGATCGTCACGATCTACGACCGCGACGGCCGTAGGTTCACGCTTCCCCATCTCCACGACAGGCGCGGGCTGTCGGTGTACCAAGAGGTGCTCGCCATGCGCGAGATGTGGGAGCGGCAGCGTGGCGAGGACTGGACGCCTCTGCCGGTCACCGAGGTCGCGGTGACGAAGGCCGAGGCGCAGACGAGGACCGCGGGTACGATCATGGCGGCGAGTCAGCGGGGGCGGGCGGCCGCGATGGGGACGCTCTGCGTACAGACCGTTCTCTTCCTGACCTTGATGTTCACTGGTGCACTCGACGACCTCCCGGACATCCCCGAGGGGCTGTTCATCGGGGTGTTCATGGGTCTGCCCGTGGTGGCATTCGTGGCCGTCCTCCTGACCTCCATCGCCCGCGACCGGCGCCGGTAGACGTTCCGCCTCCACGGCACGGGGTCGCGGAGCATGCCGTGGTGCTCAGCACCTGTGGACGCGGACCAGCAGCTCTCGTGTGCGCGGTCCGTCGAACTCCGCGAGCATGACTGCCTGCCACCGGCCCAGGTACAGCTCGCCCGCCGTGATCGGGATGTTCAGCTCAGGGTGCGTGGCGATCAGGGCGCGTGCGTGGGAGTGGCCGTTGTCGCGCTCGCCGTGGACTGCTCGCTCGGCGGGAGTGCGCGTCTTGTCGTGGGCGTAGTAGTGGTGGCTGCTGTGCGGGGCGATGCGCTCCAGCACGGCTTTCATGTCCGTGTCCAGGCCACTGTCGTTCTCGTTGATGGTCAGGCCGCAGGTGGTGTGGCCGCAGTAGATGTGCAGCGTTCCCTCGGTTACTCCCGACTGCGCGACCAGTCGGCAGAGGTCGTCGGTGAGGCCGATTGCTGCTTCGGGAACGTCAATGGTGACGGAGAGCCGGGCCGATACGGCGATGGAGCTTCCCGCCGGAAGTACGTCGCGGAAGACGATGTCTGTCCGAGTGTCCGAGGTGGCCGCCATAACCCCTCCAGGAGGTTGCTTCAGGGCGGGAAACCCCCCAACCCTGCCAAGGGAACGGTGGCAGGCGTTCACATGCGGGACAACGGCTCATTTCGGTCAACGGCTGCCCCGCCACCGGCGCCTCAGGTCCGATAGCCGAGGACGTACCGAAGCCGGTGCACCAGGTGATCGTCCAGGACCAGAGGCCAGGCGCCGATCGGTGCGTGATCCGGTTGGGATGCCCGACAGTTGGCGGATGACCTCGGGGGCGGCCGCGGTGAGGATGGTCGACATGGATCCCGAACTCGAAGCATTCATCCCGCTGTTCCCCCGTGCCGACCTGGCCACACCAGGCGCGGGGCAGCGCCGTCGTCTGGCTGCACGGCGGCGGATTCGTCATGGGCGACCTGGACACCGAGCACCCGTGAGCCACCCGCATCGCAGATCTCTCCGGCGCGGCGGTGATCTCGGTGGGCTATCGTCTGGCCCCCGAGCACCCGTTCCCGGCCGCCCTCGACGACGCGTACGCCACGCTGACCTGGACGTCCGAGCACGCCGCCGAGCTCGGTATCGACCCGGAGCGGATCGCGGTCGGAGGGCACAGTGCGGGCGGCGGGCTCGCGGCCGCGGTGGCGTTGCGGGCGCGTGACCAGCAGGGGCCGCCGATCCGCCTCCAACTGCTCAACCAGCCCCCGCTGGATGACCGGCAGGAGACGTGGTCGGCACGGAACTTCACCGGCACGCCCTGGATGAACCGCGACAAGATCACCGCAGCGTGGCGGCACTACCTGAGCTCCCAGCCCGCCACGCCGTACGCCGCCCCGGCGCGGGCCGCCGACCTTGCCGGCCTGCCACCGGCCTGGTCGCGGCCGACCACCTCCATGCCACAACCCACCCGATGAAAGACCACCGCAGGAAGGACGTCCCGGCATGACTGTCACCCCGATCGATCTCTTCACCTCCGCTGTCCACCTTCACCCAGGCGGCCAAGTGCACACCGAGCAGCAAACGATGGACCCCGAACTCGGGCGGGACGGCTGGCTGCTGATGGCCGCCCACGCGGAGACCGAAGCCGACGTCCACGGCGACCACTGGGAACTTCACCCCGACGCTGACGAACTCGTCTCCTGCATCACCGGCGGAATACGCCTCGTCCTCCGCCCGGAACGGCCGGGGGACGACGAGGACGAGATCAAGCTGGCGGCCGGAACCGCGGCCATCGTGCCGCGCGGGCGATGGCACCGCATCGCACTGGACGCCCCCAGCGGCATCATGGCCGTCACGCTGCCACGCGGCACCCACCTGGAGAAGCGGACCGAAGCCTGAGCAGGCCGGATACAGCGCTGTGGACGCTCAGGCTGGTGCTGACAGGCCGTTAGGTGATCTACGCCCGTCCAGACGCGGCAGCGAAGCCCGCGTACTGGAGGCGATGGGCGCGGTCGAGCGTGCTCTGGCGCCCGGCTGACGGGGACACCGCTGTCAGCCACGAGCCGGCCGCCACCGCGGGCTCGGCCGCACCCGACGATCACCTCGGCGCCGCCTGTCACCAGATAGCGCGTGGCCGCCTGCTGCGCGCGCTCGCCGACGACCCCGTCCGTAGCGGCGTTCCGCCGAAGGGCCCGGAGCTGCCCCGGCTGACCACGGTGACGGCTTGTTCCCTCGTCCGCCATCTGCCGGTCCTGCTGCGCGCCGGCACTCGCCCGCCGTCTCGTCCGTGGCCGCCACGGTGGCCGTCGTGGAACGTGACTCCAGCATGGCGCTGCTCCGGGAGGTCACCGGGCTCGACGACGTCGCCGTGGCCGGTGCGGTCACCGTCCGGGAACAGGCCGGCCTGCTGGAGCCGGGGCCGCCCTGGCGACTGCGCCACCCCCTCCTGCGGGAGGCACTGCTGGCCCAGGCAGGCTCGGCCATCTGCGTACGGCCGTGGAGGAGGAGCCCGAACCCGCCCGGCTGGTCCCCCACCTGTCCGAGGCGCTGACCCGTACCGGCCGGGCCGAAGAAGCCATCGGAGTGCTGGACGCGCTCAGAGGCCAGATTCCCGAGGCCGACCGCGAGTCGCTGTACGCACTGTGGGCGCAGGGCATCCTGCTGGCCAGCGTCTCCTGATGGCGGCGCTCGCGTTGAAGGCCGAGTGCTGGTACGAGCGCGTGGTCGGCACCACGCCGGAGCGGCAGTCGCCACCACTGCGGCCGCTGCTGCCGTCCATCCGGACCGAGATCGCCCACCGGCTGGGAGACCCCCGCACGGCCCTGGAGCACAGTCGGCAGGCTCTCGCCTTGTCTCGGCCTCGGCCTCGGCCTCGGCCGACCAGCGCTATCAGCCCGCCCGGATGTGCCTGGCCCCGTTCGAAGGCCCAGTGGGCAGGCACTGGAGCTGGACACACCTGTTCGCCGCGCGGGCCCGGCTGCGGCTGGTCCAGGGGAAGCCCCGGGCCGCCCTGGCCGATCTGGAGGAGTGCGGCCGTCGCCAGGTAGAGGGTGGCTACGACAGTCCCACGCTGGTCCCACGGCGCTCCGAACCGCCCGGATCCACCACCAGCTGGGCGACGGCACGACCGCCGCGCGCCTGGCCCGGGAGGAGCTGGAGCTCGCTCGCGCATGGGGCAGCCCGCGCACCGTCGCCACGAGCCTGCGCGGCCTCGGGAAGCTCCTGACCGGCCCGGCCGCGACCGGCGACGCTGGCCGAGGCGGTCGCCTCGCTGGAATCGACACCGGCACGCCTCGACCTCACCCACGCCCTGACCGAGCTGGGCGAGGCCCTGCACAAGGACGGTTCACATCGAGGAATCCCGTGCCCAGCTGCGACAGGCGCTCGACCTGGCCGACGCGTCCGGTGCCGCGCCGTTGACCGAGCGCGTGCACCACGCGCTGGTCGCCACCGGCGCCCGTCCACGCCGCTGTGGCCAACTGGCTGAACAGGACGCGCCGGACCACGTCTGCGGCGACAAAACACACAGTCCCTGCCATAACCACCGTAACCGCTACAACCGCCGCACCCCTGCGGCGACGGCAGATCCGGCACGCGATCCCCGAACGCCGGGACCAACGGGCATTCATGGTCATCCCCGAGACGCCGGACCATCGAGCGCAGCATCGACTGGCCTTCGTGCCGCCCGTGACCAGCGAAGCCACCCGCACCGCTCCGATAGCATGCTCGAACTCACGACGATCGCCCTCATCGCCCACCCTTCACCGGAAAACCATGCCAACCGGCACAAAGGGTGACCTAGCCAACTAGAACTAACAAATCGGCCAAACAATTGATACCTATAGCATCGCGGGTGTTTTCGCGAATAAACAACAGAATGCCGTTCGCCGCGTGGCGTCAACCACGGGTGATGCTGTGGGCCACGGCGGGTGTGGTGACCCTCGGATTCCTCATCGCGCTGGAGATCGCCGCGCGTCGCTACACCGGCCAGCCGGGGCCGATCACCAACCAGGCGCGAGAGGTGATATTCGCCCCCAAACCCGGGCCGCTGTACGGCGGTATGGCGTTGATGATGGTGGTGCTCACCTGGCGGCAGCGGTTCATCGCGGCTGGTGCCGCGATCGGCATCGACGTCGTCTTCGTGCTGGTGCGGTGGGCGGTCGACGCTGAGACGCCCGACGGGCACTTCTTCGGCAACGGCGCGTTGTGGGTGATGTTGGGCTATGGGGTCATCGCTGTCACGCGCCGCACCGGCCGGGAACGTGTCCTGCTCCTGAAGGGCGTCGGGCTGGGCCTGGTGCTGGTGGCCGGCCGCAAGACCGGCGATACCTGGCTGCTCATCACGTCGAAGACCCGCCCGCAGGTGCTCGACCAGTATGTGGCAACCGCCGATCACGCGCTGGGCAACCCGTCATGGCTGGCAGGCCGGATTCTCAGGGCCACCGATCCGATCGGCACCCATCTTCTCGACTGGGTCTACGGTGAGCTCGCGGTGGCCGCGGTCGTCGTCGCGCTGTACCAGCTGCGTAACGTGGCGGTCGAGCGCCGCTTCCCGCGCCATCATCTGGTGCGCACCTTTTTGGTGATCGGCCTCCTCGGGCCGGCCATCTACATGGTCTTCCCGGTGGTCGGACCGATCTTCGCCTACGGCCCGGGCACCTCCGGCACCGGCGGCGTGCAGTGGGCGGTGGCCAACCTGTGGCCGGACACGCTGCCGCCGATCAATACCCCGCACCCGGTGGGATACGACGGGATCACCCCTCGCAACTGCATGCCCAGCCTGCACACGGCGTGGGCTGTCGCGATCTTCATTCATACCCGCAAGGGCCCAAGGATTCTGCGATTCGCAGGCACGTTCTGGCTGATTGCCACGCTCGGCGCAACGCTGGGATTCGGCTACCACTACGGCGTGGATCTCATTGCCGGCGTGGTGTTCGCGCTCACGATCGAGGCGGCTCTGCGCTCGCTCGACCGTGGCTGGGATCGGTCAGGAATCCAGCTGGTCGCCTCCGGCGCAACGGTCTTCGTCGCGCTCTTGGTGTCGTATCGGTATCTGCCGATGGAGATGGCCGAGCATCCGTGGGTGTTCGGACCACTTCTCATTCTGGCGATGACCTCAGTGGTCTACGGCTACGTACGGACCACCAAACTGTGGGAACCGAAGGCCGCACCAGTGCGGCAACCGGAACCGCAACCCGAACTGGTTTGAGTCATGTCGCATCAGGTTTGCGCCTCGACCTTGGCGGAGTCGAATCGGACATACTCGATGACCGCTCCACCGGGGTGGAGAATCGTCAAATTCTGCCCGGTTGGGACAGCGTTGGGGCCGTCGAGCGTCTGGCCACCCTCGCGCGCAACTACCGTGAGGATTTCCTCGAGGTCGTCGACGATGGCGGTGACCTGCACGTTGCGGAACGGAGCCAACGCCTCCGGCGTTCCCGCGACCAGCAGGCAGGCGCCTACTGCCGCGAGCTCGACACCCTCGTACACGAAGCGGAGCTCCGGCTTGGCGCCGGTCAGGGCCTCGAAGGTCGGGAGAGCGGCGTCCAGGTCGTCGACGTACACGCGGGCGTAGGTAGTGAGAACTGCCATCAGGCCACTCCTTGATCATTTCGATGATCCCGAAACATGGAAATGATCGTATGCTGGGTTGGCGACGATGCCAAGCCTGGTGGCCAACAGAGAGTGCGGGATGCGATCACTGACTCAACCGGAGACGGCAGACCTGGATCTGGTCTCCGTGCTGCACGCTCTGAGCGATCCGGTCCGCCTGGAACTGGTGCGCCTGATGGCCTCCGACGGCGAGGTGCCGTGCAGTCCAGAGCACCTCGACATCCCGCGCTCCACGCTGTCCAACCATTGGCGCATCCTGCGGGAGGCGGGCCTGACGTGGACTCGCTCAGAGGGCAAGGCGCGCTACATGACCCTGCGCCGCGATGATCTGGAGACGCGTTTCCCTCGCGTACTGGCTGCCATCCTGGCTTGCGCCACCGCGCCACTCCGCGAGTGATCCAGCGCGTGTCTCGTCGACGATCCGAGCGTTCGAGCGGCGCGGACAGGCGGGTCCACCGTGTCCGTATGTGACAGGGAATCGTCATTGCGGTCCCGGAGTGGCGGCAGTGAGGATGGGCGCATGCCCACTTCGCACCGTGTCGTCATCGCGGTCTTCCCCGATGTCGATCTCCTCGACGTCACCGGCCCGGCCGAGGTCTTCGCGCTGGCCAACCGGGAGACCGCAGGCCGGGCCGGCTACCAGGTCCGCCTTGCCGGGCCGGTCGAGGGCGCGGTCCGCACGTCGGCGGGGGTGCGGCTGCTCACCGACGTGGCCTTCGACGACGTCGGCGGGCAGGTGGACACCCTGCTGGTGCCGGGCGCGGTGGACATGACCGACGACGGTCCCCGCGCGCGTATCGACAGCGCTGTCGTGGCGTGGGTGAAGGAGACCGCCCCGCACGCCCGGAGAGTGGCATCGGTGTGCGTGGGCGCGCACGTGCTGGCCGCGGCCGGGCTGCTGGACGGGAAGCCGGCGACCACTCACTGGTCGACCGCCGCCCAGCTCGCCGCCGACCACCCGGGCGTCACGGTCGATCCGGACCCGATCTTCGTCCGTACCGACCGCGGCCGGCTGTGGACCGGGGCGGGGATCAGCGCCTGCCTGGATCTCGCCCTGGCGCTGGTCGCGGAGGACCAGGGTGAGCAGACCGCGCTGGCGGTGGCCCGGCAGCTGGTGATGTACCTCAAACGGCAGGGCGGCCAGAGCCAGTTCTCCGTGCCGCTCAGCCGCCCCGCCGCCACCCGCCGGGACATCGACGAGCTGCGGTTGTGGATCGCCGACCACCTCGACGCGGACCTGTCCGCTGGGGCCCTGGCCGCCCGGATGTGCCTCAGCGAACGGCACTTCGCCCGCGTCTTCAAACAGGAGACGGGCACAAGTCCCGGCGCCTATGTCGAAGCGGCCCGTATCGAGGTGGCCCGGCGTCTGCTGGAGACCACCGACTGCCCGCTCGACCAGGTCGCGGCCGCTGCCGGGCTCGGCTCGGCGGAGACCCTGCACCGGGCGTTCAGGCGGCAGCTCGCCACCACCCCGGCGGCCTACCGCCGCCGCTTCCGCGCCCAGGCCGCCTGACCCGCGCACCCACCTGATTCACCCCGCATGGAGCGAGGCGGAGGACTCCGCCATGCCCGCTTCCCTGATGATTCGCCATGCCCACTTCCCTGATGAAAGGCCCCTGATGAGCACGCACCACCCGTCCACGACCCTGCGCGACGTGATCGGGCTGGACGACCAGCCGCCCCGGCTGAGCGAGTCCGCCCTGATCATGATCGACTTCCAGAACACCTACCGCACCGGCGTCATGGCCCTGGCCGGCGCCGAGGAGGCCCTCGCAGCGGCCGCCCGCCTGCTGGGGCGCGCCCGCGACACGGGCACGCCGGTCATCCACATCGTCAACGACGGCGGCGAGAACACCCCGTACGACATCCGCGCCCACATCGGCTCCATCAGCGACGAGGTCGCCCCGGTCGGCGGCGAGCCGGTCGTGGTCAAGCGGTTCCCCAACGCCTTCCACGCCACCGAGCTGGAGAAGACCCTGTGCGACCTGGGATTCGGCCCGGGCAGCGGCAAGGACCTCGTGCTGGCCGGGTTCATGACGCACATGTGCGTCACCTTCACCGCCCAGGGCGCCTTCAACCTCGGCTACCGGCCCACCGTCGTCGCCGAGACCACCGCCACCCGCGCTCTCCCCGTCCCGGACGGCACCGTCCTGCCCGCCGCCCACCTCCAGACCGCCGCCCTGACCACCATCACCGACCTGTTCGGCCTCGTCGTCCCCACCGCCGACGCACTCCGCGCCTGAGCAGGCAGCGGGTACGCGGCCGGCAGGAACCCCAGCCGCAGCGCGCCCCCGAGCGTTCCCCCGACACCGGCCACCGCGAGCAGCACCGCACCGACATCCATCGGACGGCCCTGCGCTCCCAGCCGTGGCCGGGAGCGCAGGGCCGGGATGGGCCAACGCCTCGCTATCGTGCGAACGACACGTCGTACTGGGTGTCAGCCGGTGTCCCCCAGGCGGTGAAGCAGCGCACCTGGATGCCGGTGCTCGGCGTCCAGTAGTCCACCTTGCAGTGCCTGGAGTCGGAGCCATAGGCCGTCACCTGGACATCGCCGTAACCCAGGGGCATTCCGGGGGTCCAGACACGGTAGACGCCGACGCCGTGGCGCGTGATCCGGTTGGTGTTTCCGGTGGAGTTGTACTGGTACGCCGTCGCCGGCGTGTACGAGCCCGCGGTCGGCTGGTTCGCCCAGGCGTACGCGGCGGGCGCGGTGCGGAGGATGCTCGTGCCGCGGGCGTAGGTCAGCGTGAACCGGGTGTCGCGCAGAGCGCCGCCGAGGGTGAAGCAGCGGACGTTGACGAGCTGGGAGGTTCCGGAGGGGTACCAGTTGACGACCTTGCAGCGCGCCTGCACGTCTCCGTACGCGGTGGCCTGCACGTGCCCCGCCGAGGAGCCGATGTTCGGGAACCGCACCGTGTACTGGCCCACTCCGCCGCGCGTGACGGTGTTGGCGGCGCCGGTCGAGTTGAACTGGTACGTCGTCGACGCCGTGTACGAGCCCGCGGTCGGCCGGTCCGCCCACACGTAGCCGAAGCGGCCGCCGAGGGAGGAGGCGTTGACGAAGCTCGCGGTGAACCGGGTGTTGGCGCGGTAGCCGGACGGGGTGAAGCACCGCACGTGCACGTCGAGCCGGTCACCGACGGGGTACCAGGAGGAGACGTTGCAGGAGTGGGATGTCGCTCCGTACGCCGTGACGTGCACGGTGCCGCCCAGCAGCCCGAGTCTGGGCATGCGCACGGTGTACTGGCCGGTGCCGGTGCGGACGACGGAGTTGGCCGCGCCGGTGGAGTTGGCGCTGTAGTAGCCGGACGGTGTGTAGGGCGTGTTGAGCGGGGCGGACGCCTGGTTCGCCCACACGTAGGCATAGCCACGGCTCGGGGCCGCGTGGGCGGTGAAGGGCGCGAGAGCGATCATGCCGACGGCGAGTGCGACCACCGTCAGGGCACGGAGTATGCGAGTCGGCCATCCCGTGGGATTCCCATGGCTTTTCGCGTGCATCTCTTACCTTCTCTCTGCTGGGATCGGCAACAGGAATGGTGCTGGGATGCGGGGACGGCCGCCGTTACGGAACCAATGCGACTGGATGTGTCGGAAGTACTCCGCAGCTTCGACTGGTGGCGGCGCGGCGCGGTTTCGGAATTCCCCCAAGCCCTTTCGCGCGGACGGCGCGATCGGGAACGCCCGGTGGACACTGGTGACATCAGGCCACCGGAGCAATCAGAGAATTACACAGCGCCGGTCGGTTAGCCACTCTTTACAACGATGAAGGAGAGGTGAAGGAGCGTAGAGGGAGTGCAACGGCGCTGCACCCCTCTCGATCACGCGCCCCCTCGCCGCCGGCTACCGCCACCAGCGGCGCAGCACGTCCTCCGCGGGCTTGCCGTGCGGGGTGTAGGCCAGGCGCCGCGCGGTCTCCCCACTGCCGGGCCAGTCGTCCCACATCCACCAGCAGACCCCGGCCCACCAGGGGCGGCCATCGAAGGCGGTCAGCAGGGCCTCGTACGCCGCGGACTGCTCGCTCACGGCGGCCCGTTGGCTGACGGTCCAGGAGTACGGCGCGGTGGTGGAGCCGCGCTGGCTGACGTAGCCGGCCTCGGTGAACAGGATCTCGCGGTCCTGCCGGCGGGCGAACGCGGCGAGTTCGGTGACGATCGGCCGCCAGCCCTCGGCCAGCCGGTCGGGGTCGGTCGTGGCGGTCTCCGTCAGCGGCCAGTAGGCGTCGATGCCGATCGTGTCGAGGGAGGACCAGAAGCGGATGCGGCGGTATTCGTCGTAGTTGGCGGCGTAGGTCAGCGGGCCGCGGTAGGTGCCGCGTACGGAGGAGATCACCTCGGTCCAGCGCCGGCGGTCGCGGCTGGTGCCCGCCAGCTCGGTGCCGACGGCGAACCGCTCCACGCCCATCTCCTCGGCCAGTTCGGCGTAGTGGGTGATGAAGCGCTCGTAGGCGGTGAACCAGGCGTCCGTGTCGGTGGGCCGGATACCGGCGCGGTCTCCCCCGTCCACCAGGTCCACGTGCGGCTTGAGCATCACCTTCAGCCCGGCGGCGTGGGCCAGCCCGACGATGCGACGCACGCTGCGGTCGCTCGCGGTCTCCTCGGTGGTGTGCATCGCGGACCGGCGGGGGCCGTCCTGGTACCAGGTGGGGGTGAAGACCACCCAGCCGGCGCCGGTGTCCGCGATCTGCCGCAGATAGCGCCGGGCTTCGGGCCGGTCGTAGTCGTCGGTGCTCCAGGCGGGCAGGGTGATGCCCCGCACCTGTTCACCCGGGCCGCCGGTGGCGGGGGAACGGGTGGGGCTGCCGGTGCGGGGTGCGGTCGAGCCGTCGCCGCCTCCCGAGCATCCGGTCAGAAAGGCGAGGGCGGCGGTCACCGCGGCGGTCGCCCGCCTCAGTGCTTTCATCGGCAGGGCCTCACTATGGCGTGACTATGGCGTCGTACGGATGCCCGTGCCGTCCCCGCCGCAAGGGGCGGGGACGGCACGGGTGGTGCTCAGGCGATACCGGGCGCGTCAGCTCACCCGATCAGGCTCTCCGGGCTGACGAAGGTGTAGCCCAGCTGCTGGAGCCCCTGAACGGTCTCCTTCAGCGGCTCCACCGGGTGGTACGGGTGGTAGTAGAAGCTGGCGAAGCCGTCCCGCACCGCCAGGTTGGCCTTGGCGGCCTTGACCAGGTCGGCCGCCAGCCGGGGCGGATGGTTGTTGGCGGCCTCGGGCTCATAGCTGCCCAGGTTCTCCGGGAGCACCTTCGTCCCGTACACATCGGTGACCGGGTACGGGAAGAACTGCCCCAGGTAGCGGGTGGGGTCGGCCGCGGCGCCCCGCAGCGTTCCCGCGAAGTACAGCGACCGCTCCAGCCGGGCCGAGAAGTTCTGCGCGAAGACCCGGTAGTCGGTGGCCGAGGCGGCGTAGTGCGGCGTGGTCCACAGCTTCGGCTTGGGCAGGCCCACCCGGGCGAACTCGGCGAGGGCCGCGGTGATCCGGCCCTGGGCCCACTCGGCGGAGTCCTCGGCCACCGGACCGTCGTAGACCACCGAGTTGTCGGCTGCCACGTGGGCGCGGAAGAACTCGAAGTCGTCCCCGCTCACCCCGTTGTACGGGTTGTCCGCGTTCCCGTACTGGTGGGTGTAGCCGTGGTCCATGAGCACCGCGCCGTTGCCGAGCATGTACTTGAGGGTGCTGACCAGACCCGGCCGTTGGGAGAGCTTGACGGTGCGCGGCACGCCGTTGTTCTGCGCCCCCTTGGGGTCGGTGTAGACCGGGATGACGTTGATGCCGTAGGAGATGTTCTGCGACTTCAGGTAGTCGGCGATCGCCCGCAGTCTGGTGGCGTCGGACAGCGGGGTGATGTCCTCCAGACGCACCATGGCCCGGTGCTGCTCGGCCGTCTGCGGCGCCAGCGCGTCGAACAGCAGGTCCTGGAAGGCGATGACCCGGTCGGTCTCGTTGACGTACGTGAACGGGATCTCACCGACGTAGGTCAGGTTGCCGGAGCGGATCGCCCAGGGGAAGGCCGTCTCCGTACCCCCGGCCGTGTCCACCGCCTGCGCCACCTCGGCCACCGGCGCGTAGCCCGGTCCGGTCTTGATGTCCGGGCGCAGCACACCGCCGTCCTGGCCAGCCGGGATCGTGCGGGTGAGCTGCTGGCCCTTGTAGGTGACCTTGCTGACCTGGCCCACGCTGCCGCCGGACTCGTAGAAGGAGGTCGTCGGGTCCCAGCCGTACTTGAACCCGAACTCCTGCCGGCTGATGGAGTTGGCCATGTTCCAGATGTTGGCGCCGACCCAGACCACCGGCCGCTCGGACAGCAGCGTGTCGAGGTAGAAGTCCTCCGGTACGGCGTCCGGGATCTCACCGCCGTAGTAGGTGGAGCCGATGTAGACGGTGGCGTCGTAGTTCTCCAGCATGCCGGAGGCGTACTCCTGGACCGGCTTGGCCGTCACCGTGCCGAAGTGGCCACCGAGGTTGGCCACGCCCATCGCGTACAGCTCGCCCAGGTGCCCGTACGGGCCCGCCGTGTCGTACAGGACCAGGGTCTTGGCCTGACCGGGCTCGGCGGCGGCCGCGCGCGGCCTGAGCCGGAGCCGCGGCCCGGCGGTCAGCGCCGACCGCAGCTTCTTCACCTTCTTCACAAGCCGGTTCGACCGCGGATCCTTCGCCGACCGGTTCCCGATGGTGCGCTTTTCGGCCATCTCAGCGCGCCGCTGCGCGTCCGCGGACCGCTGCGTCGCCGCCCAGCCCCTGACGTCCTGCGCCCGCACGCCGGTGCCGGGGTCGTGCGCCGACGACCGGTCCGCGCTGCCACCGGCGGCGGCCGTGGGCGTCAGGAAACCACCCCCCAACAGGGCGGCGATCGCCAGAGCGATCATGGCCAGCCATGCCGGCCGGGATCTCCTACGGGGTTCTCGCATTCTGTGTACCCCCCTCGATTCGGTCCCGCGTGCTGTGGAACGCAGCCACTCAGAAGACATCGGATCATGGCCGATTGTGGTACCAGGAATATGTTCGAGCCGTCACCGAATTCCACGCGCGGGATCACGGAGCTCAACAATCCGGTGATTGTGGTGATCGTCCCGCCCGGCTGTCAATGGGACCGTACCGTGAAAAAATCTCCGCTTGAAAAAAGAACAACCGCCCCCCGTACGGGCGGATGTGTCTGGTACCTTCCATAAGCGCGCAGCAGTGGGCCTATTGGGGACGGGTCCACCACTTCTGCGCCGCGTCACATTGGGGGGACCGATGTACGGTAGGTCTGCTCTGGGATCTGTGCTGCCCTTGGCGGGACTTGCGGCGGCACCGGAAATGATCCCAGGGATTTCGGTTGCCAGGGTTCTCCAGGCAGCCGCCGGTGCGGGATTCCTGCTCTACTGCCTGATTGTTTTCGGATTGATTATCGCGCGTTTTCGAATACGTGCGGTCTCTGCCCTGCCGCCTTCGGACGGCGTCGCGCGTGACGGTCTGCCGGCGGTGGACCGGCCGTGACGCTCGAGCCGTTGACATGGGCTGCCGTCGCGCTCATCGCGATGGCCGGGACATACAACTTCAGCCTCTTCCTGCTCTCCCGGCGCCGGGTGCCGCACGCCCCCGGCTCCGGCCGAAGCCGCCGCTACGTCTTCCTGCTCGCCTGCCTCAACGAGGAGAAGGTGCTGGCCGAGAGCCTGGCGCGGATCACCAGCCTGCCCGCCGACGACTGCGTCGCCCTGGTCATCGACGACGCCTCCGACGACCGGACGGCCGAGATCGCGCGCGCCGCGGACCCCGAGCGGGTCCGGCTCCACCAGCGCCGGTTGCCCGACGCCCGGCGCGGCAAGGGCGCCGCGCTCAACGACGGCGTCCGCCGGTTGCGGGCGTCCGGGCTGCTCGACGACCGGGACCCGCACGATGTGATCGTCTGCGTCGTGGACGCGGACGGCCGGCTGGACCGCCATGTGATCGAGGCGGTCGACCCGTTCTTCAACGACCCGCGGACCGGGGCCACCCAGCTCTGCGTCCGGATGTACAACCGGGAGGCGGGGCTGCTGGCCCGGCTCCAGGACATGGAGTTCGTCGTCTACGGCGACGTCTTCCAAAGCGCCCGCCGGTCCATCGGCAGCGTGGGGATGGGCGGCAACGGCCAGTTCATGCGGCTGTCCGCGCTGGACTCGCTGGGTGAGGAGCCGTGGAGCGACAGCCTCACCGAGGACCTGGACCTGGGCGTGCGGCTGATCGCACGCGGCTGGACCAACCAGCACTGCACCATGGCCGCCGTCTCCCAGCAGGCCGTACTGGACCTGCGGCGGCTGGTGCGCCAGCGCTCCCGCTGGTTCCAGGGGCACCTGCAGTCCGCCAACCTGGTCCCGCTGATCCTGCGTGAGGTGCGGGGCAGGGCCGCGACGGACCTGGTCTACCACCTGTCCAGCCCGCTCCTGATCCTGCTGACCTCCCTGCTTCCGCTGTCCTTCCTGATCGCCGTGATCGGCACGGCCGCCGCCTCGTTCCAGGCCGGACGCCCGCTGATCTCCCCGCTGTGGCTGCTCGGCCCGTATCTGCTCTCCTTCACCTCCGCCTGGATCTACGGCTTCGTCTACCGCCGGCGCGAGCGGTCGCTCGGAGTGCTCCGGGCGGTGCTGCTCGGACACGTCTTCGTGCTCTACGGCTACATCTGGTTCGCGGCGGGCTGGTGGGGGTTGTGGCGGGCCGCCACCGGCAAGCGGACCTGGCTCAAGACCGCGCGTACCTGACGCTCACTCCACGCGTACCTGACGTCCCAGGACCGTACGCGCCTGACGCTCTTTCCCTTTCCGTCCGCTCACCCGCCTAGGGAGACCCATGTCCTCATCAGGTAGACCCCTGTCCGTGCGCGCCATGCTCCTGCTCGGCACCCGCCCGGAGGCGATCAAACTGGCGCCGGTGGCCCGGGCGATGGCCGCCTCCTCGCTGTTCGAGCCGATGGTGGTGACCACCGGTCAGCACCGCGAGATGCTGGACCAGATGCTCGGCCTGCTCGGCGTCGGGGTGAAGACCGACCTGGCGGTGATGCGGGACCGGCAGCGGCTGCCGGAGCTGACGGCCCGACTGGTGGCGGGGCTGGGCGCGGCGATCCGGACCGAACGACCGGACGTGGTGGTGGTCCAGGGCGACACCACCACCGCGCTGTGCGGCGCGCTGGCCGCCTTCTACGAACGCGTCCCGGTGGCCCATGTGGAGGCGGGGCTGCGCACCGGTGTCCTCGACAACCCGTTCCCCGAGGAGCTCAACCGCCGGCTCATCGGCCGCATGGCGTTCTGGCACTTCGCCCCCACCGCCCGGTCCGCGGCGCATCTGCGCGCCGAAGGGGTACCGGCCGAGCAGGTGATCACCACGGGCAACACCGTCGTCGACAACCTGCTGTGGGTCCTGAGGGAGGGGACCGGACGCAGCGCCTTTCGCACGGGCGCCCGGCGGGTGCTGCTGACCCTGCACCGCCGGGAGAACCAAGGGCACCGGATGCGAGCGATGGGCGCGGCGCTCCGGCAGCTGGCCGACCGGGGGGATGTGGAGATCGTGCTGCCGCTGCACCGCAGCCCCGCGGTGCGCGACGCCCTGCTCCCGGAGCTGGCCGGGCATCCGGCGGTGACGGTGGTGGAACCGCTCGACTACCTGGACTTCGCCGCCACCCTGGCCGCCTGCGATCTGGTGCTGACCGACTCAGGAGGCGTACAGGAGGAGGCTCCCAGCCTGGGCAAACCCGCCCTGGTGCTGCGGACCACCACCGAGCGCCCGGAGGCGGTGGAGGCGGGAGCGGCCCGACTGGTCGGCACCGATCCGCAGGCCATCCTGGCCGCCGCGGTACGGCTGCTGGACGACCGGGCCGAGTACGGGCGGATGGCGCAGGCCCGCCACCCGTTCGGGGACGGCCGGGCCGCGGAGCACATCGTGGCCCGGCTTGCCGAGGACTTCAAGGGTGGACCGGTCCGGGCCGGTCGGAGCGGAGCGAAGGAGGACGACGGGCGCCCACTGGGCGACGGGGCATCGGGCTCGTATGATCCGACGGCATGACGTCCGTGCGGTGGTGCGCCTTCCGGCGGTGTGCGGGGATCGCTCTCATCGCCGTCCTCGTGGTGAGCGGCGCACTCGTGGTGGACCGTGTCCGCGGAGACGGGCGGCGGGACGGGACGGCACCGTCCTGGCAGGACGGCGCGGTGTACGGGCCGTGGCGGTCGGTCTTCCACGGGTACGGGCACACCACCGGCGGGGTGGACGAGCTGACGCTCACCCCGCTCGCGGCCCGCGAACCCGGCCGCACCCACGCCGCACTGGTCGTCTCCACCGCACGCTATGAGCGGGTGGACTACCGGGCGCGGATGCGTACCGCCGAGCAGTTGCGCAGCCCCGAGCCCAACCCGTGGGAAGTGGCGTGGCTGGTGTGGGCGTACACCGACCCCGAGCACTTCTACTATCTGGCGCTCAAGCCCAACGGCTGGGAGCTGGGCAAGCGGGACCCCGACTACCGGGGCGGGCAGCGGTTCCTGGCCACCGGCTCCCCCTCCTTTCCGGTCGGGACCTGGTCGGAGGTCAGGGTGCGGCAGCGGGGCCCACGGATGACGGTGGTCGTGGACGGCCGTCCGCTGGTGGACTTCGAGGACCGGGAACGCCCGTACACGGCGGGCAGCGTGGGCGCCTACACCGAGGACGCCCGTGCCGAGTTCCGGAAGATCGGCGTCGCGGAGCACGGGACCGGCGAAGAGCGGTGAGGGGAGGGGGCCCGCCACGGCGGAGCCTCTCACCACGACCGGCCGCGCCGGCCGCGGGGCATGCCCCTTGGCGGCGGGCTCTCAGCCTCGGTCGAACCGCGCCTCGTCTCCGGGTGTCCAGGAGCCGGGGGAAGCCGCCCTCCCATCGTCGCTCGGGATCGTCTCGTCGTGTTGGGGCTGCCTGCTGTTCAGGCAGCAGCGGACGAAGGCCTGGACGACGGGATCGGCGTCGTCAGCGGGTGCCCAGGCGACGCCGACCTGGCTGGGGCTGACACCGCTGACGGGTCGGTAGGTGATGCCGGGGCGCGCGTAGAAGCGGGCGGAGGATTCGGGGGCGAGGGCGATGCCGTAGCCGTTGGCGATCGCACTGAGCCAGTCGTCGGGGTGTTCGGTGACGGCGCCGATGCGGACCGGGCGGCCGTCGCGTTCGTCGGTGGCCAGCCAGTAGTCCCGCCACCCTCCTGTTTCGGGTGGGGCTGCCACGAACGGCTCATCCCACAGGTCCGCGAAGGGGATCCGGTCGCGTGCGGCGAACGGGTGGGTCGCGGGGAGCGCGACCCACCGAGGCTCGGTGAACAGTACCTCCACGCGCAGGGCGTCCTGCCCCGGGAAGGGCAGCCGCAGCACAGCGGCGTCCACGTCTCCGGCGGAGAGCCCGGCGGTCGGGTTCGACCAGGCGGCCTGCCGCATGTCGACCTTCCAGCCCGGCTGGCGGCGGGTGAACTCCGCGATGATGCGTGGCGTGGCCTCGTTGGCGGCACTGGCCAGGAAGCCGACCCGCAGCACGCGGGCCGCCCGGTTGGCCGTGCTCTTGGTCGCCCGTAGCACCTGGTCCCAGTCGGCCAACAGGGCGGGCACCCGCTCCGCCAGGGTCCGGCCCGGTTCGGTGAGGGCCATGCCGGCCCGGGACCGGGTGAACAGCTCCACGCCCAGTCGGCTCTCCAACTGCTTGATCTGCTTGGTCAGGGTCGGCTGCGCCACGAAGAGCCGTTGTGCGGCATAGGTGAGGTTTCCCTCTTCGGCCACCGCGGCGAAGTAGCGCAGCAACCGAGTGTCGATGTCCATGCCGCCAGGCTATGGAACCTGCCCATCTGGGGCCACGCCCACGACTCTTCGGCTGATCGAAGGGCCGCCAAGCCGAGTTAAGAAGTCGTGTTGTTCACCATCCGATTACCCTACGTTTACCTAGAGTTTCCTACGGTCTGTAGTCGACCCACTACCGAAAGGGAGTCCATGGAGTCTTCGACCCAGCTCGCCGCGCGCCTGGCCCTCGACCTGACCGCCGTGTCCGTGCTGACCTTCGCGGTGTACTACCCGCGGCACCGGCGCCGTGATCTCGTGCCGGCCTATCTCGCCCTGAACGTCGCGCTCTTCGCGGTCGTCGCGGCGCTGGCCAGGGTCGGCGGCAACGGCGGCATGGCGCTCGGCTTCGGCCTCTTCGGCGTCTTGTCGATCATCAGGCTCCGCTCCGACTCGGTCCAGCACGAGGAGGTCGCGTACTACTTCACGACCCTGGTGCTGGGTCTCATCTGCGGTCTGACCCACCTTGAGTTCGGCTTCGCCGCGGCCTTCGCCGGCCTGCTGCTGCTCGTCGTCTACATATCCGACCACCCGCGCCTGTTCGCGCGCTCCCGCCGCACCGTCGTCACCCTCGACTCCGTCCACAGCGATCCGGCCGACCTGCGCGCCGATCTCGCCCGGCGCCTGGGCGAACCCCTCAACTGGACGGTCATGGAGGTCGACTTCGTGCGCGACCTGACCGTCGTCGACGTCCGCTACCGCGAGGCCGCACCGGGCGAGGACGCCGCACATGGCGAGCAGCCCGCGGCCGGGAACTCCACCGCCGAGCGTCCGGCTCCCTCGCACCGGCCCGCACGCTCGTGGGAGGCCGCGTGACCCCGGCGACGGCGTCGGCGCGGGACCTCGACCCATTAGGCGGGGACTCCGCGGGCGGGGACCTCGTGAGCGAGCCCCTCCACACGGCGCGGGACCTCGACGCCGTGGGCGAGCCCATCCACACGGCGCGGCCCATCTCCCTCGCCGAGGTCAACCAGCGCGCCGCCCTGATGGCGCGGGTGGACCGCTGCTACCTCGTACCCGCCCAGGTCTTCACCGCGCTCGCCGCGCACCTGACCGACGAGCGGCGCCCGCAGGGGCCCTTCCGGGCGCTCACCATCGACGGACAGCGCTGGTTCCGCTACCACTCCGTCTACTACGACACCCCGGGGCTCCGCTCGTTCCACGACCACCGCCAGGGGCGCCGGCTGCGCTTCAAGCTCCGTGAGCGGGTGTACCAGGACTCGGGGGAACGGCACTTCGAGATCAAGCTCAAGGGCGGTCGGGGCGAGACCGTCAAACAACGGCGGGCTCTCACCGGCGCGGCCACCCCGCTCGATGCCCCGTTCCGGGAGTTCCTGGCCACCGTCCTCCATGACGCGTACGGCATCGATCCCCCGGACCGGCTGCACCCGTCGCTGACCACCGACTACCGGCGGGCGACGCTGGTGGCCGACGGCGAACGCGTCACCTGCGACGCGGCGCTGATCTGCCGCGACGTACGCGCCGGCCGGGCGGTCAACTGCGACACCGGCCTGGTCCTGGTAGAGGTCAAGACGGCGGGTCACCTCACCGAGGCGGATCACTTCCTGCACGCCCACGGGGTGCGGCCGGCCGTGTTCACCAAGTACTGCGGGGCGCTGGCGGCGCTGCGTCCCGCCCTGCCCGCCAACCGCTGGCGCCGCGCGGCGCGGCGCGCTTTCGGGGGCTGACTGCGGCCGTCCCGCCCCTCACCACACGGGGCCGATGCCCACGGGGGTGCAGGCTGGGGGGCGGGAGCGGGGCCTACGGGCCCGTCAGGTGAAGAACCCTATGTAGGACGAGGCGAGGCTTGAGACGAGCCAATACGCCCCGTAGGCGATACCGATGATGATCAGTATCGCCAGCACGCTGTCTATCTTCTCCGCCAGTGTGGACGGAGATCGGGGCTCCAGGTCACGTATGCTCACCCGTTCAACATACGACAAGAAGTAGGTGCATGTGGCGTCTTGTTGACGTTTCTGCCGCCGCCGATTCACCTGGCCCGGCCTTGACACGGTCGCCGCGGACCGCCCTGCGGCGGCCGTTCGACCCCGCTCGGCAGATACGGAATGCGGCGGCGCCGTAACGGCGCACGGCCGGAGGGCGACGCCCCGAGCCCCACCGAAGGTGGCACCACTCAGGACCCGGCGATGGCACCACTCACCCGGAGACTTGGGGGCATCACTTCAAACTTATACCGGCACCACCATGGTGCCATACAGCTTGACGTGGCACCACAGTGGTGCCACAGTGAGGCCATGGACCTGGAAGCCTATGTCGGCAGACTCCGGCACGAGTTCACGGTCGCCGCCGAGGCCATTGGCCAGGAGGCGACGGAGCTGACCGACCGTCTCAGCCGCCCGTTGGAGTCGGCGATCCGGCTCACGCTGCTGGACGCCCTGTCGGTCGCCGCGGAGGAAATCACGCGCGAACTGGGGACCGGATCAGTTGATCTGCGGCTGCGCAGGGACGTCCCGGACTTCGTCGTGACGCCGCCGGCCGATTGGTCCGCCGAGGAGCGGGCCGACGAGGTCAAAGCCCCCAAGCCACCCGCCAAACCGATCACGCCACCCGATGCCGACAACGGAGCGATGACGCGGATCAATCTCCGTCTCCCCGAGAACCTCAAGAGCCGGGCCGAGCAGGCAGCCGATCACGAGGAGCTCTCGACGAACGCGTGGATCGTCCGCACCATGGCGGCAGCGCTGGACAAGGCCGACCGCGACCAGCTTCCCGGCCGACGCGCCGATCGCAGCGGCAGGCGGTACACCGGCTGGTCGCACTGAGCGCACCGGCCCCACCCCTCCCCTGCCCCGAGCCCACAACCACCCCACGCCTCTCCCCCCTTCAGTGCCGGAGAGGCCACCAACGGCCCCCGTCAGGAGCGGATTCGCCATGCCCAGGTTCGACACCCCAGGAGCCATCTCCGTCAGCCTCGACCTCGTGGTCGGCGACGCCCAGTTCATCGCGGGGGACGCCGCGCATACCGTCGTCGAGGTCCAGCCCACCGACGCGTCCAAGTCGATCGACGTGGAGGCGGCGGAGCAGACCGACATCGAGTTCAGGAACGGCAGGCTCCTGATCAAGGCTCCCCGTCAGCGCGGCTACCTCGGCTACGGCCGCAAGAAGGGCGCGTCGGTCGACGTGACGGTCACACTGCCCGCGGGCTCACGGCTCGAAGCCACCGCGGCGGTAGGGGGATTCCACTGCGAGGGCCGGTTCGGCGAATGCCGGCTCCAGACCGGCCTCGGTGCCATCCGGGTCGACCGGGCCGATTCGGTCCACCTGGACACTTCCGGCGGCGACGTGGCCGTGGACCGTGTGGCGGGCCCGGCCGACGTCACGAGCGGGGGCGGCACGGTACGTGTCCGCAGGATCGACGGCACCGCGGTGATCAAGAACTGGGCCGGCACCGTCACGGTCGGCGACGTCACCGGCGACGTGCGGGCCGACACGACCGCGGGCGACATCGTGATCGACCGCGCCCACGCCTCGGTCGAGGCCAGCACCACCCTCGGCCAGGTCCACCTCAGGGAGGTCGCCGGCGGCACCGTCACGCTCAAGTCCGGTGGTGGCGCGGTCGATGTCGGCATCCGCGCGGGCACGAGCGCCTGGATCGACGCGCACTCCGCGCACGGCAGTGTGCACAACCTCCTGGAACCCTCCGACAAGCCCGAACCGTCCGACCGTACCGTCAAGGTGCGTGCCCAGACGGAGTTCGGCGACATCGTGATCCGGCGCTCCCCGCTCCTGTCCGACACGGTTCTCTCCGAGACGGTTCTCTCCGACACGGAGTGACAGCGCACGCCACGCCCCTCCTCCTGCTGATGCCGGGATCGACCTGAGGATCGGCGAGGGAACGATCTTCGCCCTGCTCGGCCCGAACGGCGCCGGTAGGACACCCGTGGTCGAGATCCTGTCCACGCTCGGCCCCCGCGGACGACGGCCGGGCGAGCGTCGCCGGGCACGATCTGGGGCGCGACGCCAAGGGAGTACGGTCGGCGATCGGCGGCATGCTGCGCCGGCTCGACCTCGCGATGACTCTTGTGGGCAGCCCACGCGTCACCTTCCTCGACGAGCCCACCCCCGGCCTCGACCCGCGCAGCCGCCGCACGATGTGGCAGATCGTCAGGGAGCTCGTCGCCGACCGCATCCCCGGTGGGCACATCAGGCTGCGGTTCGCCGATGAGGAAACCCTCGAAGCGGCGGAACGGGTGATCGAGGCATTCGAGCGCGCGCCCAGTCGCTGACCCACCCCTGGCCGGCCATCGCTCCCGAGAGCACACCGCACTCTCCCACAGCGAGACAAGGGAGAATCGGTCTCGCACCGGCAGGGAGAAGAGAGTCACATGGGACAGCGAAGCGCACGGCAAGAGCAGGGGCAGCGGGAGCCCGACCCTGTGGAGGCCGCGCTGTCCGCGGTGCGGTCGGCGCCGGACGACGGTCTTGAGGACGCGCTCGACATCGCCGCCTCCGCCCTCACCACCGCCCCCGGGGGCTGGGAGGCGGTGAGCCTGAGGGTGGTCGCGGTCGCCGAGCGGCACGTGCGGCGGTGTTGGGACGGCGGCTGGCAACCCGCTGACCTGGTGCGGATCGTCCGCAGGGAGCGGGGCGCCGGCCCGGCCCGGTTCATCACCGACATGATCGCCGCCGAGGCGCGGCGGCAGCCCGCGCGGGGGACGGACGCGCGCTGGGCGGGGCAGCTGCGTGAGCTGGACGCGCGGGTGTGGTGGGACGGCGACGGCGCGTATCTGGACGGGTTCGCCCGGTGGGAGCGCCCGACGAGCCGGTTCGAGACGGCGTCGTGCGTGCTCGACGTACTGCGGCTGATCGGGCGGCTGCCCCGGATCATGCCGCTCGGGCGGCCGGCGGAACGGCGGGCGGGTGGCGAGCCGCGCATGTTGGGGCGGGTCCGCGCGCTGCTCGCCAAGGCCGAGTCCACGTCGTATCCCGAGGAGGCGGAGGCGTTGTCCGCCAAGGCGCAGGAGCTCATGGCCCGGTACAGCATCGACGAGGCGCTGATCGAGACCGACGCGAGCGGCGGCCCCGGGGCCTGCCGGATCGGCGTCGACGCCCCGTACGAATCGGCCAAGGCCCTGCTGCTCGACGCCGTGGCGGAGGCCAACCGCTGCCAGGCTGTCTGGGCGAGCGAGCTCGGTTTCTCGACGGTCGTCGGCTTCGAGGCCGACCTGGAGCACGTCGAGTTGCTCTACGCCTCCCTCCTGCTCCAGGCCACGACCGCGATGCGCCAGGCCGCCGACGACCACCACGCGCGCGGCCGTGCCCGCCGCACCCGGAACTTCCGTGAGTCCTTCCTCATCGCCTACGCGGGCCGTATACGTGACCGCCTCGCCGCGGCGACACGGCAGGTGACCGAGCAGGCCATGACCACCGGCCACGTCCTGCCCGTGCTCGCGGCCCGCGAGGTGGCCGTGGGTGAGGCGACAGAGCGGATGTTCCCGGACACCACGGCACACCGCCTCAAGTGCCGTGACGCGGAGGGCTGGGCCCACGGCACCGCCGCGGCGGACCGCACCTCGCTGCCGTAGCGGGTGTCCGGTGGCAGCACGGTCCGAGCCCGATCTGGGCCATGGGTTTCGGGAGGTGCCGGTCCTCGGGACGTGCCGGTCCTCGGGACGTGCCGGTCCTCGGGACGTGGCGTCCCCACCCGCAGGCGATCATGGCGCGCCGTGCCAGTCGCCCGCCCGGGCCGGCGCGGGGAGGGCGGCGGCGTGACCACACCGCTGCCCTCCCCGCGGCCGGCGCCGCCGTCCCCCCGCCGGGGCCGGATCGACGGATCGGCGGATCAGCGCGAGGGGCTCACCTGCACGGTGGTCAGCCGGCCGTCCTGGGCCTCCTTCACCACCGCGATCCTGGTCCCGGTGTCCGGCACCTTCACCCCGACCTGCGGCAGCTCCTCGTTCCAGTACACGCCCGTGTGGTCGTCGAAGGCCGGCACGCCCGGGCGCTCCGGGATGACCGCGGGCACTCCCGCGCGGTGCAGCAGGATCTCGTCACTCGGCCGGAGCGAGAAGGGCGCGTCGAAGGTCTGCGCCCGCGCGTTGGCCGCGGTTCCGTCCGCGAACCGCAGCGCCTGCGGCCGCGCGTCGACCGGCAGGAGCATGCCCTTGCCCGGATGTGCCTTGGTGGTGTTGTCGCTGTACGCGGTGTCCCAGAGCCAGATGAGCACGCCCTCCTGGTACGGGTAGAACTCCACCGTCTCCTTCTTCTCGGGGTGGGCGGCGTCGCCGGTCCAGCCGAAGTTGTACGGGCCGGTCTTGAGATAGGCGCCGTACCCGGTGTGGCGGCGGTTCTCCACGAGGTACGCCCGCGGATGCTCTGCGGTGCCCGTACGCCCCTGGGTACGTGACCACTTGACGGCGCTCCAGCCGTTCGCGCCCTGCTCGGCGCCGTCGCGCAGCACCTCGGTGCCGCCCGCCGTGATGCGGATGTCGTCGAAGGTGACGCCCTTGCCGTGGGTGTTGCTGTCGGATGTCGCCCGCAGCCGCAGCTGCACGCTCCGGCCGGTGAACTCGTCCAGCGACACGCTCAGCTCGGTCCAGCCGCCCGAGGAGCCGGAGATTCCGCCTGCGGGGATGGGCCGTCCGCCGACGGTGCCGGTCAGGGGGCTCCAGCGCACCCCGCCGTCCGTGGACGCCTCCACGGTCAGGAAGTCGTAGCCCTCCTCGGTGTCGTACCAGGCCCTGGCGTCGAGGCGGGCCGGGCCGTTCGCGGCGGTCAGGTCGACGGTGCGGGTCAGCGTGTTGTCCATGTAGTCACCGGCGCCGCTCCACCACTGGCTGCCGCCCTCGTAGGGGTCGGTCAGGTCGGTGGAGGTGGTGGACGGCGGCAGGTGCACCATGAGCGCCTGCGGGTCCTCGGTGTTGTAGCCGGACACACCCAGCAGAGCCCGGGTCTTGCGGCCCGCGTCGGCCTCGGTGTATTCCAGCCAGCCCAGTTGCAGCTTGCTCCAGGCGTCGAGGTCGCCCGGGTACTCGCCGGTGGTGTTGCGGCCCTTGGCCAGGTAGGAGGCGGACGACATCAGCGACCAGAAGTTGACGCTGTTGTCGCCGTCGGAGCTGTACATGTCCGGCAGGCCCAGGTCGTGGCCGAATTCGTGAGCGAACAGGCCGACCCCGCTGTTCTCGCCGCCGGTGAGGTAGTCGCCCGCCCAGATCCCGGACTCCCCGACCGGGGTGCCGCCGTTCCTGTTGTCCTGGGGGCCCGCGGTTCCTGCCTGGTTCCAGTACGCGAACCAGCGGTGCGCCCAGACGGCGCCGGTGCCCTGCTTGCCGCCGCCCCAGGTCTGGTCCTTCCCGGCGTGCACGATCATCAGGTGGTCGAGGTAGCCGTCGGGCTCGTCGAAGTCACCGTCGCGGTCGAAGTCGTAGCGGTCCCACACGTCGTACTCGGCGAGCTGGGCCTTGATCTCGGCCGGGGTGCGGCCCTTGGCCCGCTCGGAGTGGTACCAGGCGTTGGTGGCGTCGCGCACCAGGTCCCAGTTGGTGCGGCACTGGCCGGACTCGGAGCAGTTGTCGGTGCCGTAGCGGTTCTCGTTCCAGGGGAGCTTCACCCAGTCGGTGACATGGCCGTCCATGTCGTACCGGCCGGAGGACTGCAACCGGTAGTAGTTGCGCAGGCTGACGGCGCCGGCCTTGTCGCTGAAGAACCGCTGCTGGTAGTAGGCGCGGTTGAAGTCCTTGCGCCAGACCGTGTGGTTGTCGGCCTTTGCGGGCTTGTCGATGGAGTTGTGCAGCGGACCGGGCTCGCCGCCGAAGCGGGGCTTGCCCTCGAACTCGGTCGTGTTGTCCACCTGCTCGCCGAACTCGGCGAGGATGACGAAGACCTTGTCCTTGCGTTCCTGGGCGAGTTCCACGTAGCGCTTGCCGACCTTGACCCGCTGCGGGAGGCGGCCGTCGGCGGTGCTGCTGACGCGTCCCGCCGCCACCTGCTCCAGGGCCTGCCGGCGCACTGCCTGCTGCTGGAGTTCCTGGCGGCTGGGCGGCGGCGGGGCCTCGGCGCCGTGCCCGTGGCCGGCGTCCTGCGGGTGGCCGGCGGATTCCGGCGGAGCGGCGGCGGCCGGTGCGGGGGCGGCCAGCGCCTGGGCGCCGATTGCGGGGGCGGCGAGGAGCGCGAGGGCTATCGCTGCTCCTGCCGCCGTGAGTCTGCGCGACATGACGGATCCCTTCGATTGAGTCGCCGGGCGCGCAGTAATATTTCACATGTGACAGGTGATGGATAGGCCTAGGCGGCGGCCCGTATGCCCACCTGGCCGGAGGTCGGGGCAGACGCGTTCGGCGCCCGTACCTGGCTCGAACTTCGGTGCCCGTGTCTGGCTCGAAAGGCGCCGTGGACGAGGGGCGATCACGCCGCGACAATCCCAGTGATCCCAGTGATCCCAGTGATCCCAGTGCCGAAACGATTCTTCTGCGTTTCTCCTACGTTCCGAAATGCCAGCATGCCGCCCGGGCCGGACTCGGCTCGGCGCGCACCTCTGACCGTCAGGCTCGACGCATCAGCGTGATCCTTGATGAGGAGTGATGTTGCCCCGGAATCTCCCTCCGCGAGACTCATGTGCTCCCGCCGAGCCGATCGCCGTCATCGGCATGGGAGTTCGCCTGCCGGGCGGGACAACGACGCCCGGTGAATTGTGGGACCTGTTGGCGGGCGGTCGGGGCGCGGTCAGGGAAGGCCCGTTCGACCGATGGGCGGTGGACGCGTTCTACTCCCCCGAGTCGGATGTTCCCGGTCGGACCGTCTCCCGCTGGGGCGGCTTCCTCGACGACATCGCCGGATTCGACGCCGAGTTCTTCGGGATCTCCAGGCGCGAGGCGGATGCCATGGACCCGCAGGCCCGGATGCTCCTGGAACTGGCCTGGGAGGCCCTCGAACGGGCGGGCATTCCCCCGCGCTCGCTGGAGGGCCGGGCAGTGGGGGTGTTCGCGGGTCTGTGCCACTCGGACTATCTCCTGCGCATGGCGGGACGGTTCGACGGCATCGAGGCGTACACGTCATCCGGTACGGCGCACTCCACAGCGGCCGGACGGATCTCCTATCTGCTGGGCCTCCGTGGGCCCAGCATGGCCGTCGACACCGCGTGCTCATCGGCGCTGGTGTCGGTGCACCTGGCCTGCCAGAGCCTGCGTTCGGGCGACTGCGCGCTGGCGCTCGCGGGCGGCGCCAACGCCATGGTGGTGCCCGAGCCCGGCCTGTCGTACTCGCGTTGGGGCATGCTCTCGCCACGCGGCCGGTGCCGCCCCTTCGACGCCGAGGCCGACGGCTACGTACGTGCCGAAGGCGCGGGACTGGTCGTGCTCAAGCGCCTGGAGGACGCCCGCCGGGACGGCGACCCGGTCCTGGCTGTCATCCGGGGCTCGGCGGTGAACCAGGACGGCCGGTCCAACGGCCTGACCACGCCGTCGGCCGACGCCCAGCGCGCCCTGCTCCGCAGCGCGGTGCGCTCCGCCGGTGTCGATCCTTCCGCGATCGGCATGCTGGAGGCCCACGGCGCCGGCACGCCGGTGGGCGATCCGATGGAGTTCTCCGCGCTCTCCGACGTGTACGGGGCCTGTGGGACCGACGTGTACGGGGCCGGTGGGACCGGCGGTTGTGCCCTGGGCAGCCTCAAGTCCAATATCGGGCACCTCGAAGCCGCGGCCGGTGTCGCCGGGTTGATCAAGGCGGTGTTGTGCGTACAGCACGCGACCGTGGTCCCGACGCTGCACTTCACCCGGTGGAACCCGCGGATCGACGCGACGGGGTCCCGGCTGTTCGTGCCCGTCGACCGCATGCCCTGGCCGGTCCACTCCCCCACCCGGCTCGCGGGGGTGTCGAGCTTCGGGTTCAGTGGGACCAACGCACACGTCATCGTCGAGAGCCACGACGCACCCGCGCCAGGTCCGAGATCTGCCCACGGGGCGGGGCCGAGGGTGTTCGCCGTCTCGGCGCACACCGGTGAGGCATTGGCCGAGACAGCCGCGCGGCTCGCGGACCGGCTCGCCGACCGGCTCCGCGACGACAGCGGCCCGGCCCCGCTGGACGACATCGCGCACACCCTGGCCATGCGGCGTTCGCCCGCGCGGGAGCGGCTCGCCGTGGTCGCCGACGACCGGGAGAGTGTCGTACGGCAGCTGCGCCTGGCGGCGGAGGGCGGGCCGCCCCACCCCGCAAGCGCGGTCCGGGGCACAGCGCGCGCCGGCACGGGGCCGGGAGCGGTATGGGTCTTCCCCGGCCAGGGGAGCCAGTGGCCGGCGATGGGACGCTCCCTGCTCGACGTGGACGCCGCCTTCACCGCGGTCATCGACGCTCTGGAGCCGTTGGTGGCGGGCGAGTCGGGCTTCTCCCTGCGCCAGGCGCTGACCGACCCTGGCGGCGTCACCGATATCGCGAAGGTCCAGCCCGCGCTGTTCGCCATGCAGGTGGCGCTCGCGCAGTGCTGGCGGGCGCAGGGGGTGGAACCCGCGGCGGTCATCGGGCATTCGATGGGTGAGGTGGCGGCGGCCGTCGTGGCCGGCGCGCTGTCACTCGACGACGGTGTCCGGGTGGTCTGCAGACGCTCCGCGCTGATGGCACGGCTCAGCGGCCGGGGCGCGATGGCCGTTGTCGGCCTGGACGAGGACCGGATCAGGGAGGAACTGGCAGCGCACGACGACGTCTCGGTGGCAGCGCTGTCCGCCCCGCACTCCACGGTGATCTCCGGCGCGACGGCGACGGTCCGGTACCTCGTGGAGGGCTGGACGGCACGGGAGGTTCCCGCCCGCATGGTCGAGGTCGACGTGGCCTCGCACTCCCCGATGGTCGACCCGATCCTGGCGGAGCTGGCCGACCGCCTCGCCTGCGTGCGGGCCGCGCCCGACGCACCGGGCAGCGCCCGCCCCGCGTTCTACTCCACCGTCCTGGACGACTGCCGGAGCCCGGTGGCCTTCGACGCCCGGTACTGGGTCGGGAATCTCCGCAGGCCCGTCCGGTTCCACCATGCCGTCACGGCGGCCGCCGCGGACGGGCACAGCGTCTTCATCGAGATCTCGCCGCACCCCGTGCTCGTCTCCGCGATCTGCGGCACGCTGGCTGAGCACAGCCCGGAACCCCTGGTCATCGGCACGCTGTCGCGCGACGACGACGGACCTGCCGCGCTGCGCCGCGCGCTGGCCACCGTCTGGGCCCACGGGCTGACGGTCGGCTGGCAGGCGCTGTACGGCTCCGGTCGGCTCGTGGACCTACCGGTGACCGTGTGGCGCCGCGAGCGTCACTGGATCGACCTTCCACCGCCGCACCCGGACCACTCGTCCGTCGTCGGCTCCCCTGGCCGGCACCCGCTCCTCGGGCCGCGGGTGGCGCTGCCCCCACCCGCCACCGGGCACCTCTGGCAGCTCGACCTCGCAACCGGCACCGAGCCGTGGGTCGCCGCCCAGGAAGTGCATGGTGACGCGGCTCTTCCGGTGGCCGCGTTGGCCGAGATGGCCATCGCGGCGGCCTGTCAGGCGCTGGACCGCACGGCCACCGACGTATGGATCGGCGACCTGCGCGTACAGCAGATGCTGGTGCTCGGCCCGTCGACCCGGGTGTGCGTCACGGCCGTGCCCACGGCCGGCGGGGCACTGCGTTGCGAGATCCGCACGCACGACGCGGGCACCGGCGAGTGGATCGTGCACGCGACGGCGGAGATCCTGCCCTCCTCCCCTGCCGAAGCAGCCCACGGCTTCGGTCCCGACACGGACTTCGGCGCCACGTCGGACCCCGGCGGCCTCGCTGCCGACGAGACGCACACGGAATCCGTCACGGCGGACATGCTCCGGGACGAGTTCCTGCGGCGCGGCGTCCGCCGTGGTCCGGCGCTTCCGGCCCCCGGCGATGTGCGGATCACCGCGGCCGGTCCTCGCGTCCATGCCCGGGCCGGACTGGACATGCCCGGCCACGTGCGTGCCGCGGGGCGCTTCCACCTGCACCCCGTCCTGTTCGACGCGTGCCTCCAGACGCTGAGCGCCGCGCTGATGCGCACCCACACCGCCCTGGACATCGCCCCGCTGCCCGTCGGGATCGACGCACTGCGGATCGTCGCGGACCCCGCCCGAGCGGCACGGTGCGAGTCCTGGCTGGCCCCCGCCGCGGACGGCGGCCTGCGGGGTGCTCTCCGGCTGGTGGACTCGGAGGGCGCCGTCGTCGCCGAGGCGGCCGGCGTACGGTTCGCGCGTTACGCGCGCGGCCCCCGGCGACTCGATCCGCTGCTGCACGAACTGTCCTGGGTACCGTCGCCCCTTGACGACACCGGCGATGGTGCGGGCGGGGACTGGATCGTGTGCGCGGCGCCCCATGATGGCCTGGCCGGACGGCTCACGGACCTGCTCCTGGACACCGGCGCTCAGGTGGACCGACTGGCGGTGCCCACCGCTGACCGCTCCGGCGCGGCAGAGGACCAGGAAGAGCGCTTCGCGGCCCTGGAGGCCCAGGTGGCGGAGGCGCTCGCCCGCTCCGCCGCACGCGGTCGGCCCCGGCGGGGCGTGGTGCTGATGCTGCCGCGGGCGGAGACCCACCAGGCGCCGCCGCGTCGCGCGGTCGGGTCGGCCGGACTCGTCGCCATGGTCGCCCGTGCCTGTGTCCGCGCCGGCGGCGGCCCCGCTCCCCGGTTGTGGGCGGTGGCCCGCGGGGCCCAGACCGTGTGCCCGGGTGAGGCGCCGGACCTGGGCCAGGCCGGGGTCACAGGGGTCGTCCACGTCCTGCGCTGGGAGCATCCCGAGTTGAGGGCCACACTCGTCGACCTCGGCGCGGACACGTCGGATGCCGAGGATCTGGCGGCGGAGATGGCCGCGGACCAGGACGTGAGCGCGGTCGCCTGGCGGTCCGGTGCCCGGTCGGTCGCCCAGATCACCCCGACCCCGCTGCACGACGGGACCTGGAACCATCGGCCCCGTCGAAAGGTCGCGCCGGCCATGGAGTTCGCCGTCGCCGCCGGCGCGCCCGCGGCCCGTCCCGACACGGTCCAACCCATGCTCGTACGGCGGCGGCCGCCCGGCACGGGGCAGGTCGAGATACGCGTGCACGCGGCCGCGCCGACAGCGAGCCCGCCACCGGCAGACGGCCGGGAAGCCCACCCGGTGGTGGGCGTCGTGACCCGCGCGGGCGGCGAGGCAGGCGCGCTGCGCGCGGGGCACCGGGTGACGGGCTGGGCATCCGGTCCGGCGTCGACGTACGCGGTCCTCGACGCGGCGGACGCCGCGGCCGTGCCTGACGCGCTCAGCGACGCCGAGGCGCTGGCCCTGCCCGTCACCGCCGCCGTCTGGCACTCTCTCCGCGTTCAGGCGGGCCTCCGCGCCGACGACTTCCTCCTGGTCCACGACGCCGACCACGCCGCGGGACGGTCGGCGATCGCCGTCGCGCGGGCCCTGGGCGCCCGCGTCCTGGCGACGACCGGCAGCGATCGAGCACGTCGCGAGCTGGCCGAGCGCGGCGTCGTGGTGGTGGGCACCGGCAGCGGCGACGCCGACCTCCCCGAAATCGCCCGCGTCACCGGAGGCCGGGTGTGCCATGCCGTGATGCACACCACTGCCCCGGCCTCGGGCGTCGGCGTCCCGAGCGCGCTGGCGGACGGGGGCACGCTCCTGCTGCCCGCCCCGGATGCTCCGGGCTCCACCGCGACGCTCGACCTGTCAGCGCTGCCGGCCGGTGCCGGGGTCCTGACGGTGGACTGGACGCGGCCGCCCCGATCCCGCACCGCGCCCGCCGCGGGTGAAACGCTGGGGTACGTCATCGCTCAGGCGGCCGCCAGGACACTCGCCCCGCCCTCCCTGACCGGCATCCCCCTGCTGGAGGCAGCGGAGGCCGGACACGCCTGCTCTCTCACGGACGGGGCGGCGGGCACGTACCTGGAGATGCCGCGGGGCCCGGTCAGCGCGGTGGTGGCACCGAACACGATCCCTCTGGCCAGGCCGGATGGGGCGTACGTCATCACCGGCGGACTCGGTGCGCTGGGGCTGCGGGCGGCCGACTGGCTCAGCGCCCAGGGCGCCGGGCGCGTCATCCTCAACGGCCGCTCCGCGCCCGGCGCCGACGCCGCCCGGGCGATCGCCGCGTTACGGGCCGCGGGCACCGCGGTCGACCTCGTCCTGGGCGACATCGGCGACCCCGGCACGGCGCGGCGGCTGGTCGCGCGGGCCGAGGCCGGAGGCACCGTGCTGCGCGGCATACTGCACGCCGCGCTCACGCTCCATGACCGTCTGGTGGCCGACCTGAAGCCGGCGGACCTGGAACCGACCTGGCAGGCCAAGGCCGCGGGGGCCTGGCACCTGCACGAGGCGAGCGCGGGACGGCCGCTGGACTGGTGGGTCAACTTCACGTCCCTGTCGGCCCTGATCGGCATGCCGGGCCTCGCCGCGTACGCCTCCGCCAACGCCTGGCTGGACGGCTTCGCCGCCTGGCGGCGGGCGCAGGGGCTGCCCGCCACCAGCATCGGCTGGGGCCTGTGGGCCGGCAGCGCGCTCGCCCGCTCGTACGAGGAACGCGGCCAATCGGCCCTCGACCCCGAGGACGCCCTGGAGGCCATGGGCGTCGTACTGGACCACGAACTCACCCAGGTCGGGGTCTTCCGACCAGACACCGAGCACTGGTTCGCCGACCAACCGGCCCTGGCCTCACTGCCGTTGTTCGCCGCGCTCCCCCGGCCGCCGGCCGCGGAGCGGGCTGGCGGGACGGCTCAGCCGCTGCCTGCGCTGCCGGCCCGGGCGTCGGCGGCCGAGCGAGAGAGCATCTGGACCGAGTTCCTCCGCGGACAGCTCGGCGAGATCCTGGGCAGGCGGCCCAGCCGCATCGATTCCGACTCCCCCTTCATCACCATGGGACTGGACTCGCTCGGCGCCGTGCAGTTGCGCCAGCGCGTGACGACCGGAGGTCAGGCCACCATGTCCACGACGGCCGTCTGGCGCCACCCGACCCCGAGGCTCCTGGCCAGACACCTCGCCCGCCAGGCCGACGGACCCGTTGCGGGGGCCACGGGCGACGCGGCCGCGCTGCCGTCGGAACCGGGAAGTGGAGAGTCAGCGGGAAGTGGGGAGCCGGCATGAGCAGCGACCACCTGGGCTCGCGTCCGGACACCTGGCTCCTGCCCCTGCCCGCCAAGCCCGACGCCCGCCTGCGCCTGTACTGCTTCCCCCACGCCGGTGGAGGCATCGCGCCGTACGCCCGCTGGGCGGCCGGGCTTCCCCACGCGGTCGAGGTCGTCGGGGTACAGCTGCCCGGACGTGAGAACCGCATCGGCGAACCCTTCGCCATCCGCGTCCAGGACATCGCCGACCCCCTGTGCGAAGCCCTGGCACGACACCATCCGCACCTGCCCTTCGCCTTCTTCGGACACTGTGCCGGCGCCCTGCTCGCCTACGAGTGCGCCCAGGCACTCAACCGCGCGCAGACGCGACTACCCGTGGCGCTGCTGGCCTCGGCCGCCCCCGCACCCTCGCGGTGGGACGGCCCCCGGATGATGTACGGACTCGACGAGACCGACCCGCTGGAGGCATACCGCCGACTCGGCGGCATACCGTCCGACGTCGCCGACGATCCGGAACTGGCCGAACTGATACGCGACATCCTGCGCGCGGACGCCAGGCTCTACGGCGGCCACACGTCGGCGGCGGTGCACCCCCTGCCGCTGCCGATCACCACCTTCACCGCCGAGCACGACACCCTGGTGACCCCCGCGCAGGCGCCGTACTGGCAGCAGCACACCGTTCTCCCGCTGCGCTCCTACGTCCATCCCGGCGGTCACTTCTCAGTGCTGAAGCAGCCGCCGCCCCTGCTCGGCGACCTCGCCGCCGAACTCGGCACCCACCTCGCCACGCCCCACCAGCCGTAACCCCCCGTTGGCAGCACCGCGTCCAGGAGGGTCGATGTTCAAACACCGCGTCACGGCCTCGGCAACCACAGCGGCACCGACGGAAGTCGTCTTCGCGCTCATCGCCAACGGCGCCACCTGGCCCGACTGGTGCTCCTCCGTCGACGCCTTCAGCCTGGAACGGGAGGGCGCCGGCGACCGGGAGGGCCCGGGCGCCATCCGCCGCTTCGCCTTCAGGGGCCGTACCACCCGCGCCGAGATCGTCGAGGTACAGCCCCCGCGGCTGCTGCGCTACCGGCTCCTGTCCGGCCTGCCCTTCTTCGGCTATGAGGGCCGCGGGACCGTGAGCGCGGGCCGGATCCGCTGGGACCTGGCCTTCCACGTCAAGGTGCCCGGGCGCGGCCGCCACTGGCACCACTACATGGAGGACTTCCTCAACGAGTTCGTACAGGAGCTGTCCGCCCACGCGGAACGGCAGGCCACCGGACAGCAACCGCCCGCGCGCCCCGCGGGACACATCGTCCATCCGGCCACCGACAAGGGTGCCGATCAAGGAGGTCGACGCGCATGACCGCCCACCTGAGCGCAAGCGACGAGGCGTTCGTCCAAGGGGCCGCGTCCCTTGTCCCGCCGCTGCGCTCCATGGCGGCCGAGGCGGAACGCGGGCGCAGGCTCCCGGACGAGGTGCTGGCCGCGCTGACGGACAAGGGCCTGTTCTCCGCCAGCCGCCCCGCCGCCTACGGCGGTCAGCAGCGCGGCCTGTCCGTGTTCGCCAGGGCAGCCGTCGAGGTGGGCCGCGGGTGTGGCAGCACGGGCTGGACGATCAGCATCATGTCCGCCTGCCAATGGATGGCCAGCCTGCTGCCGAAGCAGGCCACGGACGAGATCTGGGCCGCCGGTCAGGAACCGCGCTTCTGCTCCGTGGTGTCCCTGCCGTCCCAGGCGCAGCCCGACCGCGACGGCCTGCGGGTCTCCGGAGAATGGCCCTACGCGACCGGCTGCCTGCACGCCGACTGGGCCCTGGTGGGGATTCCCGTGTTCCGGGATGAAGGACCGGCGGCTCCCGGCCTGGGGCTGGTCCCGATGAGCGAACTGGAGGTCAGGGACACCTGGCACATGGCCGGGATGCGCGCCAGCGGCAGCAACACGCTGGTCGGACGGGACCTCTTCATCCCTCGGCACAGGGTCCTGGATGTGGCGGGACTCGACCAGGGCCGCGTGCTCCCGGATGTCGAGGGTGACCTCTACCGCTCGGGTTTCGCGGCGGCGATGATCCTCTACGTCGTCGGCGCCTTCGTCGGCATGGCCAAGGGCGCCCTCGAACTGACGCTTGACCAGGTCAGGTCCGGCAAGCGCATGACCTTCACCGTGGTGGAACGCCTGCGCGACTCGCCGATCGTCCAGCTCCAGGTCGCCGAGGCCCAGGCCAAGGTCGACACCGCCGAACTCCACCTGCTGCGGGCGGCGGACGTGGCCGACGACCACGCGAAACGCGGTCAGCTCCTGCCCGCGCCCGAGCGATCCCGGATCCGTATGGACTGCGGCTGGGCCCTGCGCCACAGCCGCGAGGCCATCGAGCTGCTCCTGGACGCCCAGGGCGCCGCCGCCTTCGCCGAGACCAATCCGATTCAGCGACTCTGGCGGGACTGCGAGGTCGGAACCCGCCACGGGATGATCCTGCCGGCCCTCGGCCAGCACATCCTCGGAGCCGACCTGTGCGGCGGCGACCCCGTCGTCCACCTGCTGTGAGGAAGGGATGGGCCCGCAGGGGCTGGGTGCACAGTCAGGTGGGTTGCGGCGTGAGGCGCTTGTGGCCCTTGCGGTCGTAGTAGGCGGTCATGGCGAAGCCGAAGAGCAGGGCGAGGGCCGAGCCGATCGCGATCATGATCCAGGAGCGGGTGAGGCCGGCATCGCCGCGGGCGTCGAAGAAGAGGATCGCGCGCACCCCGTCGCTGAGCTGGCGCATGGGCTCGAAGTGGGACAGGAAGCGGTAGAAGTCGGGGACCGCCTGGAGCGGCACCGTCGCGCCCGACGATGGCAGGCCCAGAACGATGAACACGAACATCGACACAAGCTGACCGACCCCGCCGAAGGCGGCGTTGATGGCCTGCACGCCCAGGCCGACGGCGAGGGTCGCGCAGTAGGAGTAGATCCACAGCAGCGGCAGGTGGGAGGTGTCCATGTCGAGGATGGCGACGCAGGCGAGCATCACCAGTGAGGCGCTGAGGAGCGTGATGCCCGCGGTCATGGCCATCTTCAGCAGCAGCGTCTGGGTGCGGTCGATCGGCACGGTCGGGCGGCGGGTGTGCCAGGGGCCGATCTCGTTGTCGGCGTAGCCGAGGGCGGTGTCGACGCCGTTGCTGATGACGTTGCCCCCCATGAACCCGGCCAGCACGAGCAGCAGGGCGTAGTAGAAGGCGGTCAGGCCGAGGCCGCTGCGGGTGCCGATCGGGTGGCCGACCCGGGTGACGACGTTCGCCGGGTCGGCGAGCAGCAGCCGCGCGGTGGAACTCGCCCGAGTGCCGGCGGCTGCCGTGAGCTGTTCGCCGATGGACCGGGACGCCTGGTGGGCGGCCTGGGTCGTGATCTGACTGGCAAGGGAGGAGCCGAGGCTGCCCTTGCCGGGGTTGGTCAGCACGGTGATCGTCGGCCGCTGCGTGGCCCCCGCCGTGGTGAGCGCGGTGACGGAGTCCGTGAAGCCGGCCGGGACGACGAGGGCGCCGAAGACCTTGCCGGAGTCGAGCTGGTCCTCGGCCCGGCCGTGGGTGAGCGTGCGCCACTCGGCCTTGCCGCCCGCGGTGTCGGCGGCGATGGCGGCGGTGATCTGTGCGCCGAGGTTCTGTTTCTGCCCGGCCGGCGGCTTGCCGGTGTCGTCGTTGACGAGGGCGATGGGCAGGTCGCGCAGGTCCCGGTGGGGGTTGACGATGCCGCCCATGTAGAGCAGGGACAGCAGAAAGGCGAGCAGTCCCGTGAGGATCGTGGGGATCAGCCACAGCTTGGGGCGGCGCAGCAGTGTCGCGGCACTGGCCTGAGGGGCGGCGGGCTCGGCCATGGTTCTCCGTACGTTCCGGGCGGTGCGAGGACCGAACAGCGGGTGAGGGCGGCCATTCGAGCGGTCGTGTCCCGACCGCACGAGACGTCAGCATGAGGCCCGCACCGCCACAAGCAGTCACACGCCTCGCCTTCCCTCCCCCCGTTGCAGTACGGGAGCGGCGGCCCGAGCCGATCCCAGGGGCTCGCATCAGATCCACGGTGCCGAAGGGATGCGTACGCTGTTCAGGAAGTGGTCCCCGATGGCACGCAGTGTCCGGGCGGTAGGGCTGCGCCCCACCACGACCCTGACATTGCGCCAGAACCGGTCCAGGCCTTCGGCGTCGGTGAGTTCCACGACTCGTTCACCCGTGAGCAGAGCCGCCTTGGTGGTCACGGCCTCCGCCGCCGCCACGAGCGCGGCCGAGTCCTCGCGCTGCTCGGGATCCAGTTCCCGTCCCACCCGGAGGGCGCGCGCCATGGCGGCCGTCGCGCGATCGACGACCGCCGACGCGGTGTGCACGGCCAGAACCAGTTCTCCATAGGCCAGAAGGAGATCCGCGTCCGTGCCGGGGGCGGTACCGCCCGTTCGGGCACCGGCGTCCGCGCCGTCCGCCGGCCGAACATGGGATGCCGCATGGCTGAGGTCCTTGGCTTCCGCCAGCGCCCCTTCGGCTATGCCCAGCGCGACATGGGCCAGCATGAGCCTCAGGGCGGGCGGAGCGAGCGTGGCGAACGGTGTGGCCGCGTGCTCGTCACGCACGGCGATGCCGAGCACCTGGTCCGCGCCGACCGGAACGTCCTCGAAGCGCACACTGCCGGCCCCCGCGAGCCGCTGGCCGAGCCGGTCGTGCAGGGGGTCGCGAGCGACGCCGGGGTGACGCGGGTCCACGACCACCACGAGTGACTCGTTCGTGTCGGTACAGACCGCGTCAAGTGCCAGCCGGTCGGCCAGGTTCACCGCGGTGGCCAGGGCCCGGCCGCCGCGGAGGAGATATCCGTCGGCGGCGGGAACGAGGGCGAGGGGTGGGTCTTCGCGCGCGAGGCGAGCACCGTCTGTGCCGCAGGAGCCGATGTCGCCCGCCCACAGCCATTGCTCCCGCATCGCGATGGCTTCCAGAGCGGCCGCGTGCTCCGGGGCGGCGAAGAACCGGGCGCTCCAGGACAGGGCGTAGTGGCGGCCGAGGAGTTCGCCCATCGATCCGTCGGCGGCGGCGATCCGGCGGACGATGGCGCAGGCTTCCTGCCAGTGCATTCCCTGACCCGTCGGCCCGGGTGGTGCGAGGGCGGCGAGGAGTCCGGATTCACGGAGCCGCATCACCTCGTCGAACGGTGGTTTGCCGGCCCGATCGCGGTCGAGCGCGTCGACCGCGAGGTCGTCTCCGAGTTCGTAGGCGACCCGCATCCAGAAGCCCTCGGCGACGGCGGCCTCGTCCGTCGCGCCGCCGCTCACCGCTGTTCTCCGAGCCGAGACGGAATGAGCGTTCTCACGGCCACCTCGCATATTCCCTATTTTTCCTACTGGATTAGTAGGGATTCTTGCTGCTCCGTAATCCGCGAGCAAGGCCGATCCACCAGTCGGACAGCGCCGGCCTCAGCGACCGGAACGGCTGCCGCAGGCGCTAGGGGTTCGTCCAGGCGGCCGGGTCGTCGGCGAGAGCCTCGACCGCGGCGGGCAGATGTCCCGAAACGACGTCCGCGAGCGAGACGCCGTCCAGGATCTGGCGGACGTTGGCCCGCAAGGCGATCCACAGAGGGAGCAGCGACGCGGCGGGGCCGGCGTACGACAGCTCGGGGGGACGCACCCCCTGCACCGACACCAGCGGCCCGTCGACGACGCGGATGACGTCCGCGACGGTGATGGACTCCGGCGGCCTGGCCAGCCGGTAGCCGCCGTTGACGCCGCGCTGACTCCGGACGAGCCCGCCGCGGCGCATGTCGTTGAGGATGCCTTCGAGGAACTTGTGCGGGATCTTCTGGGCGTCCGCGATCGCCTCAGCCTTCAGCGGCCCCGCGTCCGGAGCCGCCGCGAGTTGCAGTGCGGCCCGTACCGCATAGTCCGCCCTGGCCGAGATCCGCATGGCCGCATTATCCCGCACCACTCGACTCGGCCGATCGCCGCGGAGGCCCGTACTTGCGGAGCTTTTTCGCGTCCATCTCCTGGCTGGAGCGTCGCCGCATCCCGGCGTAGAACAGGGTCGACGTGGTGACGACGAGAAGGCCGCCGGTGGCCGACAGGCTCACAGCGTCGACGCCGCGGTCGTCCGTGGCCTCCGCCCAGGGCTTGAAGGCGCCGAGCGGGTCCTTGAACAGGATGATGTGCTGCTTCGGCTTGAACTGGCCGTGGCAGTTCTGCTGATTGGACAGGTCCTGGACCTCGCCCGACGTGTCGACCACGCGGCAGACGTCGAGTTCGGTCCCCTTGGCGTTGACCCGGTTTCCGGTGTCGGCCACCAGGGCGTCGACCTTCTCGCCGTACCGCTTGGCGTATGCCTCGTACAGTGTGGGCCCGGAGAAGAGCCCGAGCGCGAAGGTGGCGACGGCGGCGAGGGTCGCGGCGCCCGCACGGTGCCAGACACCGCCGGCCACGATGGCCGCGGCCGCCCCCGCGATAAGCCCGATGCCGGCTCCGATCCACAGGAGCCAGGAGACCTGGGCGAGGACCGCGCCCACCACGGTCACCAGCGGAATCGCCACAGCCCACAGCAGGGTGTTCAGCACGCGTGGTGGTGTGGGCGGAGTGGGGCTCGGGTCCACGACTCCCTGTGCGGCCTCGTCGTCTATTCCGGCTGTCCCGGACGTTCCCACGCTGATCCCCTCGTCACGGCTGGCAGACGCTTCGCCGGGCTACTTTACGGCGGACTGGCTGGTCGCACGGGGGATGACTTGCCCCATGGAGCTCTCGATGTCCCAGGGCGCCGTTTTGCGTCGGGTGTTGCCCGGTGACTACCGTTCGATCGAACTAATGCGCGCAGGTGCGTGTTAGTCGCATTCAGGGGGATCACGACCATGAAAAAGATCGGCCGTACTCTCGGCGTTGTCGCCGCTGCCGCGAGCCTGGCAGCCCTCGGCAGCGCCCCGGCACACGCCGCGGGAGACGTCTACCAGGGCACCGGGTGGCGGATCTCGACGCACCACGGCATCCAGTCGCTCAGCCCCGACCCGTATGTCATCCGGCTCGTCAAGCCCACCGCGGACGACAAGCTCACCCCCGCGCAGAACAAGGCCGCCGAAGCCCAGCTGCGGACGCTGCTGAAGAAGAGCGCCGCCCAGCTGACCTCGATCACCGGCACCAAGTTCACGGTGTCCGACGCCTACCACAGCCCGGAGACCGCCTGCTCCTCCGCGGAGCGCCACGTCATCGTGGTGGGGCTGAGGTACCGGCCTTTCGACGGCAAGCCGGGGATGTCCCGGGCGTGGCCCTGCTCGGCGAGCGGCAACCGCAGCGCGTGGGGCGGCTGGATCTGGATGGACAGTGAGTACTGGATGCCGGACCGCAAGCTCGAACCGTGGATCCTGGCGAACGCGGTGACCCACGAGGTGGGGCACTCGATAGGCCTGAACCACCCCAATGTGGACGGTCCGGACGCCGACAAGACCGCCGACCCGTACGAGTGCGTCACCAACAGCAGCAAGGACACGCCGGTGATGTGCTCTCCCAACGGGGGCTACGGGAGGGGGAAGGGCGGCAGCGTGACCCGCGCCAAGCAGCACGGGGGGCAGTACACACCGTGGGACATCGAGGGGCTGAAGGCGCTGAAGGCGAACTTCACCCGCTGAAGACAGACCGCGGCTGAGCGTTCACCGTAACGCCCCGAAACCACAGAACGCCCCGAAATCCCAGCTCAGGGCCACCCCAGGCAGCACACCTGAGGTGGCCCTGAACCGCGCTCGGCCGCCGACAGGCGCGTGGCCGAGTCCGCCGCGGGCCGAGTCCGCCGCGGGCCGGGCCGGCCGCCGGGGGTGAGCTGCGCCTCAGCGGGGTGGCACCTCTTGTTATGCAACGAGTTGCATAGGAGGATCAGGGCATGGCGCTCGAGCACGCGATCCTCGTCTCTCTGCTGGAGAAGCCGGGCTCCGGCTATGAGCTGGCCCGGCGCTTCGAGCGGTCCATCGGCTACTTCTGGACCGCCACCCATCAGCAGATCTATCGCGTCCTCAAGCGCATGGAGGGCGACGGCTGGATCGACGCCCGCGAGGTGCCGCAGCAGGCCCGGCCGGACAAGAGGGAGTACTCCGTCACCGACCTCGGCCGGGCCGCCCTCTCCGAGTGGCTGCATGAACCGATCGAACCCGAGAGTGTCCGGCACGAGCTCGCCGTGAAGATCCGCGGCGCGGCCTTCGACGACCCGACCGCGCTGATCCGCGAGGTCGAGCGGCACCATCAGACGCACACTGACCGGCTCGCGCACTATCTCGCCGGTGAGCGCCGTGACTTCACCGGACCCGAGGCTCCCCCAACGCTCAGCGCCGGGCAGGAGCTCCAGCACGTCGTGCTCCGCGGCGGCATCGCGTACGAGCGGATGACGCTCGCCTGGCTCGACGACGTACTCGCCACGCTCCACCGGCTCCATCCCGAGCGCTGAAGGGTGCCGACGAGCCACTCGTCCGCCCCAGCCGCTCCACGCACTCTCACCTGCCTGAATCCTTCACTGCCCCAATCTCTCCACCACCTGAACCTCCGCGGCCCACAACCCGCAACCCCGAGCCGGAAAGGCGACCAGCCATGGCCGACCCGCTGCTGTTCAACCCGCGCACCTACGACCCGGCGCACTTCGACCCCGAGACCCGCAGGCTGCTGCGCGCCACCGTCGACTGGTTCGAGGACCGCGGCAAGCGCAAGCTGATCGAGGACTACCGCTCCCGCGCGTGGCTCGCGGAGTTCCTTGCCTTCTCCGCCAAGGAGGGGTTGTTCGCGGCCTTCCTCACCCCGGCCTCGGCCGCCGACGGGCAGCAGGACAAGCGCTGGGACACCGCCCGGATCGCCGCCCTCAACGAGATCTTCGGTTTCTACGGGCTCGACTACTGGTACGCGTGGCAGGTCACCATCCTCGGCCTCGGCCCGGTCTGGCAGAGCGACAACGCCGCCGCTCGCACCCGCGCGGCGGAACTCCTCTCCCAGGGCGAGGTGTTCGCCTTCGGCCTGTCAGAGAAGGCCCACGGCGCCGACATCTACTCCACCGACATGCTGCTGGAGCCCGACGGTGACGGCGGATTCCGGGCCACCGGCTCCAAGTACTACATCGGCAACGGCAACGCCGCCGGACTCGTCTCCGTCTTCGGCCGTCGCACCGACGTCGAGGGCCCCGACGGCTATGTCTTCTTCGCCGCCGACAGCCGCCACCCGGCGTACCACCTCGTGAAGAACGTGGTCGATTCCTCGAAGTACGTCAGCGAGTTCCGTCTCGACAACTACCCGGTCGGTCCCGACGACGTACTGCACACCGGCCGTGCGGCCTTCGACGCCGCTCTCAACACGGTCAACGTCGGCAAGTTCAACCTCTGCACCGCCTCGATCGGCATCTGCGAGCACGCGATGTACGAGGCCGTCACCCACGCACACAACCGCATCCTCTACGGCCGGCCCGTCACCGCCTTCCCGCACGTGCGCCGCGAGCTGACCGACGCGTACGTCCGCCTCGTCGGGATGAAGCTGTTCAGCGACCGCGCCGTCGACTACTTCCGTTCCGCCGGCCCCGACGACCGCCGCTATCTGCTGTTCAACCCGATGACGAAGATGAAGGTGACCACGGAGGGCGAGAAGGTGATCGACCTGATGTGGGACGTCATCGCCGCCAAGGGCTTCGAGAAGGACACCTACTTCGCCCAGGCGGCCTCCGAGATCCGGGGGCTGCCCAAGCTGGAGGGCACGGTCCACGTCAATCTCGCGCTGATCCTCAAGTTCATGCGGAACCACCTGCTGAACCCGGCCGAGTACCCGCCCGTGCCGACCCGCCTCGACGCGGCGGACGACGACTTCCTGTTCCGGCAGGGACCGGCCCGCGGCCTGGGCTCCGTGCGCTTCCACGACTGGCGCACCGCGTACGAGGCCTATGCCCACGTGCCCAACGTCGGCCGCTTCCGGGAGCAGGCGGACGCCTTGTGCGAGTTCGTCACCACCGCCGCCCCCGGCGAGGAGCAGAGCCGCGACCTGGATCTGCTCCTGGCCGTCGGCCAGCTGTTCGCGCTGGTCGTGCACGGCCAGCTGATCCTGGAGCAGGCGCGTCTGACCGGCTGCGAGGAGGATGTGCTCGACGAACTGTTCGCCGTCCTCGTACGCGACTTCTCCGCGTACGCCGTCGAGCTGCACGGCAAGGATTCCGCCACCGCGGAACAGCAGCGCTGGGCGCTGGGCGCGGTCCGGCGCCCGATCGTCGACGAGGCCCGCTCGGCGCGCGTCTGGGACCGTGTCGAGGCGCTGTCCGGGGCTTACGAGATGGCTCCCTGACAGCCGTGCGATAGCAACGGCGCGACAGCGAAGGCGCCGTAACAGCGGAGCGACCGCGCGTTCCGCTGTTACGGCGCCCTCGCGGTCGGCATCCGGCCGACGTCACCTGCGCTCAGCGGGCTCTGGGGCGTGCGTCAGGCCGGTATGCGGCCGGGCGGCCAGGGCAAGGGGCAGGAGGGCGATCGCGAGGACTGCCCCGGCGGCCGCCAGTGCCGAGTATCCGGCGGATGCGACGACCGTGCCCGAGGCCATCCCGCCGGTGGCACCGGCGATCGCCACACCGACGTCGACCAGGCCCTGGGTTGAGGCGCGGGCAGCCCGGTGAGCGGGGACGGCAGGAACATCGCCGTGGAGAGCGATGACGAGCCCGGCGTCCTGCGTGCCGTGCCCGTGCTCCCGCATGTGGACGGGCGTCATAGTCAGGACCCGATTCTGCTCGGGAAGCTCAGGGAGCTCCGGGAGTTCCGAGGGCTCCGGGGGCTCCGGCATGCCGGGCCCGGGCGGTTCGCCGGACCGCGCGGTCACAGCCGGGGCGATGGCCCCCCTCCCGACGTTATAAGGACGTTTCAAGGAGTCTCCACGAATGTCCACGAGGGGCTGAGGGCGCGTGCGGGCCGGGCGGAAGTGCGCGGGGCGTCGCGTGCTACGCCGCGTCCAGCGGTTCGAGCGCCGCGATGTCCTCCAGCGACATGCGCATCTGCTGGTGGAGGAAGCGCAGGACCGTCCAGTGCGGCAGTGCGCCCTCGTCGAACCGGCCGAACTCCTCGCAGTACAAGGGGATCCAGCGCAGCGCTTCTTCCAGCGCCTGCTCGCGTCCGGGTTCCTGCTGGTAGTCCTCGTAGGCAATGCTGCGGTGCTCGATGAAGAACCGCCCCGGCAGCCGCTCCTCGCACAAGGCCCGGTACTCGCGCGTCTGCAGGATGAGGTAGTGCCAGATCTCGTCGATGTCCTGCTCGACGGGGAGGAAGAGTCCGCTGAGCCGCTCGCGGTGACGTGAGACGAGGTAGAGGTACCGCAGGCACTCGGTGACCTGCCTCTCGACGAATTCCGGTGCTGCTCCGCTCTTGTCGGCGAAGTACGTCACCACCTCGGCGTGGAGGTCATCGCCTATCAGGGCCTTGAGATCGTCGGCGGACATGTGCGGCTGGTCGGTCATGGCTCTCCCGTGCAAAGGGCCCGTACGGACACGGTCAGTGGTCTGTCGCGAGCCAGGCGTACTTGCCGGACTTCCCGATGGGTATGTGCGCGCCGTGCTCGACCCGGCAGCGGCGACCGATCAGGTCGCTGACGGCGTCGGCGAGTTCGAGGGCCTCCACCGGCTTCAGTGCGGTGCCGTCGAACGTCGTGTAGGACAGCCGGGCTTCCGTCTCGCACATCACCCGCAGCTGGTGGACGAAGACGCTGGTCGAGACGCCGCTGACGCGGTCGTCCAGATCACCTTGCGCGACGGGGCCGCGCGACGCGGCGCCTGACGTGCCCGGAGTGAGGAGTTCCTTCTCCCGGCCGCAGAACCGCGCGATCCGATCCGGGGCCGGTGTTCCGTCCAGCGTGCGGACGCAGTCCCCCGAGCGGTACCGGATCAGCGGCATGTACGGATTGCGCACGCTCGACACGATCAGGCTGTAGATCTGGCTCCCCGGTGTGACCGGGAGCAACTCGACGCTCATCTTGTCGAGGTGGGGGTGGAACCGGCCGTGGCGGTCGCTGTAGTAGAGGTAGCCGAGTTCGGTGCTGCCGAACAGGTCGATGACCGGGCACGCGAAGTGCTGTCGCAGGAAGCGCCGGACGTTCATCGGGGTGTACTCGTAAGCGTGGATGATCGTCGCGGGCCGCGGGAAGTCGTCCCACAGGCCCCACTGCTTGGCCTTGAGTACCAGGTGCGCCAAGTGGTAGCCGGAGCAGTCGAGGTGGTACCAGCCTCGCGGGTGTGCCCGCTGGGCGGCCCGGATCTCGCTCAGCATGCGCTCGAGCTCGTCGCGCTGCCACAGCGCCGGATCGAGCCGGAGATTGAGATATACGGTGCGGCTGTCGAGCCGCCGCTCGTCCAGTTCCGGAACCGGGTCCGGCTGCGCCCCGCGCTTCTTCGCGTTGACCCGCGCGACGTGCTCGGTCGCCAGCACCGTGGTGAGAGAGACGCGTTGGCAGCCCTGTTCCCAGGTGAAGGCGATGTCGGGGTGCTCGCTCCACAGCTGGTAGTAGGAGTTCAGCAGGAAGTACGGGGGCCGGATGATCTGCATACGGGCGTGGTTGGTGCCCGTCGAGAGCACGTACTCCGCCTCGCCGGCTGCCAGCGCGGCGGTGAGCCCCGGTGTCATCCAGTTGTCCGGAAAGCCCCGTGCGATCTCGGATTTGTCGAGGATGGGGAAGTGCCCCCGCTCGATCGACGTGCGGTAGATCGGTATGTCCTTGATCTGGTCGACGACCTCGGCTGTCGGCTGACCATGCATGGGCACCCTCTGTGCGCTAGGCGAACGGAAACCTCCGGAGGAGGTCCTGGGCGACGGGAAGAGCCCGGAGAGGGCCAGGGACCGGAAGACGCGCCCCGGCCCACTCCGGCAGCTCGGTCAGCAGCCGTTCAGGAGATACAGCCGGACTTCGGGGCCGCGCTGATGCAACCCGCCTTGGACGCCGCGCTGATGCACCCCTCCAAAGAAATACCCAAGGCAGTGTCAATCAAAGGCAATGTGACAGGGTGTCGATCAAGCCACTTCAGCCTTGCGAGCAGCTAGTTTCAGACGCGAGAGGCGTCTGCGTAAGTGCGGGGCGACGGGGGGCCTCGAGCCATCCATCACGGTCGGAACCACGTTCGCGGGGGCGGGCGAAATCGGTCGCAGCGGGGGCCGGGCGCTGCTAGCTTGCGGCCGTGGATCTCTTCTCACGCTCTTGGACGGCGTTGCGCACAGCGGTCGCCGAACTCCACGACGAGGACTTCGCGCGGCCGTCCGGGTGCGCCGGCTGGCTCGTGCGGGACCTGGTGTGCCACCTGATCATCGACGCTCAGGACGTCCTGATCACCCTCGTCACCCCCGCCGAAACGGAACCGACCCGGGACGCGGTGACCTACTGGGACATCGTCGAAGCCCCGACCGGCGACGACCCGCTCGACGCGCTGATCGTCCGCCTGGCCACCGCGTACGAAGAGCCGTGGCTGCTCAAGTTCCACCTCGACGACGTCGGTTCCGCCGCCGGTCGGGCCGCCGAGCTCGCGGATCGCGCGCTCCGGGTCGGCACCCGCGATGAGGTGCTCACCTCGGGCGACTACCTCTCCGCGTACGTCCTCGAATGGACGCTGCACCACCTCGACCTGATCGCGCACCTCCCGGACGCGGCGGAACCGCCCGCCGAGGGGCTCATCTGGTCACGCGCGCTGCTGGAGAAGATCGCCGGCGCGGCTTTTCCCTCGTCGTTCTCCGACAAGGACGCGCTGCTGATCGGCACCGGACGGCGTACTCCCACCGAAGCGGAGAACGCCGAACTGGGCGAGTTGGCCGCGAAACTCCCGCTCGTCCTCGGCTGATCATCCGGCGGCTGATCAGCCGCCGGATGATCAAACCCCGGTGACCGGCTCGCCTGGTCGTCTCATGCCCGGTTCCGGCTGGGGTGTTGGGACAGTGCGCTGTCGGCAGTGTCGAGGATGTTGCGGAAGGTGCGGGTGATGATCGGCCTCGCAAGGCGCCGGGTGAGGAAGGCGCCGAGCAGGGGGACGGGGATCTCGGCGCGGGTGGTCCAGCGCACCTGCGTGCCGCCGTCGACCTCGGTGAACGTCATGCGGCCGAGTTCGTGCCGGGACGGCGGCAGACTGCGCTCGACGACGTACTCGGTGGCGTACGGCGGGTCGTACTGAGTGATGCGTTCTCGAAACCAGCCGATCAGCCAGAGGTGATTGCGTATCGCGCCGACGCCGTAGGGCGCGGACTCGCCGCGCCGGGTCAGGCGGCAGCGCACCACCAGGGGCGAGGTCGTGTAGTTGGTGGTCGTGGTGAGCCAGGCGAACACGTCCTCGATCGGGGCGTCGATGACACGTTCAACGATCATGGTTTCCACAGCTGGTGGTCTCCTCTGTCGAGTGGGAGCACCGTCTCGGCACGGTGCAGCTTGTCGGGGTTGCGAATGCCGTAGAGGCCGGTGATCCGTCCGTCGTGGATCTCGAACGCGACCAGCCAGTCGAGTTCGTCGTTGGTGACGAACCGTGCCGCGGGCATGCCGTTGTACGTGGCGTGCTCGATGCGGGTCGCCGCGGTGGTGGTGCGGAGCACGCCGAGGACGAACCGGCCGACGTCGTCGCGGCCGGTGATCGGGCGCCGGGCGGCGACCACTTTCCCGCCGCCGTCGGAGATCTGCACGACATCGGGCGCCAGCAGGTCCATCAGCACCTGGACCTCACCGGTCCCCGCCGCGTGCAGGAACCGTTGGACGATCTCCCGGGTGGCGCCGGAGTCGGGCTCGAAGCGGCGGCGGCGCGCGTGGACGTGGCGGCGTGCGCGGTGGGCGATCTGCCGGACGGTGACCTCGGTCTTCCCGATCGAGGCGGCGATCTCGCCATGGGTGTAGCCGAACACGTCGTGCAGCACGAACACCGCGCGCTCGGCCGGGTTCAGCGTCTCCAGGACGAGCATCATGGCCATCGACACCGACTCGGCCAGGATCGCGTCGTCGCTCACCTCGGGTGCGGTGCGGATCGGCTCGGGCAGCCACGTGCCGACGTACTCCTCACGCCGCGCTCTGGCCGCGCGCAGGTGGTTGAGGGCCTGCCGGGTCACCACGCGGACCAGGTAGGCGCGCGGATGCTCGACCGCGGACGGATCGACCGCGCTCCATCGCAGGTAGCTCTCCTGCAGCACGTCCTCGGCGTCGGTGGCGCTGCCCAGCATCTCGTAGGCGATGGTGAACAGCAGCGCGCGGTGCTCGGTGAAGGCGTCCACCGCCTCGGTGCACCCGGTGACCGGGGGCCCGACCGGAGTGCCGTCGGGCCGGGAAGGCCGGATCACATCCGCTCGGCGCCCCAGGCTGATGGCCTGTCCGACGCGTCGACACTCCGACACCACACCGTGCTCCTCTCCTCGGGACACCCATCGAGACACCCCGCACCAGCCAACCGTGACAGCCCGCCACTGTGAATCACTTCACACCGCGCTTCCACGGGGCCGGAGCGCTGGAACCTCCGACACGACCGCTGCCGGTCGTCGATGGTGACGGCGGACTCCGCGGACGTCTGCGCAGGATGACGGCGGCGACCTCAGGTGGCAAAGAGCGTTACGGGCGCGGCCCGAGGACGCTGTTACTGGTGGGGTTGGCGCAGGTGGGTCTTGGCGTCGTCGTAGGTCGCCTGGCCGGGTGACTCGGCTGGGGCATAGCGGAGGTTCAGCACGCCTGTCTGGAAGGTCTCGCAAGAGATCAGCTTGAGCGGGAGGGGGGCCTTGCCGTCCTCGAACAGCCGCATGCCGTGACGGACGGCGATCGGGTGCACCAGCAGATGCAGCTCGTCCAGCAGTCCCGCGGTCAGCAGCTGACGGACCACGGAGATCGAGCCGCTGATGCTGATGGGACTGGTGCCCGGCTCGTTCTTCAGGGCGGTGACCGCCTCGATGAGATCGCCCGTGAGCTGCTCGGAGTTCCGCCAGGTGAACTCGAGCCTCCGGCTCGACACGACGATCTTCCGCGCATCGCCGAGCACCTTGGCAAAGGGAGCGTCCTCGCCACCGGCCGCCTCCCGCTCGGGCCAGGCTCCGGCGAAGCTGTCATAGGTCCTACGGCCGAGGATCAACGTGTCGGCCGCGCCGAACACGGCGTCGACGGCCGCCCCCATCTCATCGTTGAAGTAGGGGAAGTGCCACTGATCGGGCGCTTCTACAACGCCGTCAAGCGAGATGAACAGCTGTGCGGTGATCTTCCTCATGCCGGCTCTCCACAGAAGTCGTCGGTGATGCCCTCCTACTCCAGTAGACGACGCGGGCCGGCCGAACTCATCGATGGCGCGTCGGCAGAATCGGATCCTCAGCTGAGAGCAGGCTCCCCGGCCTCTGCCTCTGCTCTACGCTGCGGATGACTCAAGATCTACTTCGTCGCGCCACCGCGCGCCTCTCGACCCGGGAGCACCCATGCCGCACATCGTCGTCGACTACTCCGACACGCTCTCCGCAGCGTTCGACCGCCGCGATTTCGGCCTCGCGCTGAACCCGCTCGTCGCCGGCCTCCTCGAGGCCTCCATCGACACCTGCAAGACGCGCTTCCGGAGGATCGAGGAAGCCTGCATCGCCGATGGCTCCCCGGATCACGCGATGGTCCACATCGAGCTGGCGATACTGTCCGGCCGGACCCCGGAGGCCAAGCGCGACCTGTCCCGTGCCGTGCTGGACCTCGCCCGCAACCACGTCCCCGTCCCGGCCGATACCACCCTCACGCTCACCGTGGATGTGACCGAACTGGACAGCGAGTGCTACAGCAAGCAGGTGCTCACCTCCCAGTCCTGAACTGCCGGGCGGCCCCGGCAGCCACGGCCGCCGGGGCCGTCGAGGCAGGCGTTCACCGCTGCCGGGCGGTACGGGCGGCGGGACCCCTCCCGCTTGTCACCGGGCACCGAATCGGCCGCGGCGGTCAGGCGGACGGCAGCGCGGCGGCGGCCGCCCCGGCGAGATCGGTGGCCAGCTCGCAGGGCCGGCCCTTGGGGCCCGCCCCCTTGATGACGAGGGCCACCCGCTCGGTCCCCTTCACCCGGTCCACGCCGGTGTAGTCACGATGGACCACCTCGACGCGGCAGGTCCCCGGGCCCTCGTTCTCCGGCAGCACGATGGCCCGGTGATCGCTGAGCCTGGTCGACCGGGCGTTCTTCTCGCTCGGCAGGCCGCCCTGGTCGAACCGCACGTCCACCTCGAGCTCGCTGGTGGTGGACTTCCACTGGCAGTCCCAGCGGCCGAATCCGACGTCCGGGTCCTGGGCGTCGATACCGGGCACCTTCTCCAGCGCCTTGACGTCGAGCAGCGTGCACGCGTCCTGGTGCGCCAGCGAACCGGACGGGAAGCCCGGGGAACGCCGGGGGATCTCACCGCGGTTGAGCACCTTGACCGCGATCACCGTGGCGACATCGGCGGTGTCGCACAGCGGCTCCTTGACCTCGGCAGGCCGTCTCGCGGCCGCGGTGACCCGAAGGCTGTCGTCGCGAGCGCCGGTCACCGCCAGGGCCCGCTCGCACGCGTCGCGCTCGGCGGCTCGCTCCACGACGGTGACCCTGCCCTCGGTCTTCCTCCTCACGGCCTCCGGCAGCGGGTCGGCGTCGAGTTCCACCCTGACGTCCACGACGTCCTCGCCGCGCTCCTTCAGGATGACGTCGCATCGGTTGAAGTTGCCGTCGTCGCGGTCCAGTTCGGCCTCTTCGTACCGATCGAACACGGCGGCCTTCAGCAAGGCGCAGGGGTCGGCCGTACGGGGATCGCCGATGAAGTCCGACGCGCTGGTCGGCGTGCCCGACGGCGGGACGGCTCTGTCCGCTCCGGCCTCGCCACCCAGGCTCATCATGATGAACGGAACGGCGATGGCCAGTGCCGTGACGGCGGCTGCACCGGCCGTCAGCAGCGGGCGGCGCCGGACGAGGGTCGTCGTCCGGCGCCACTGTCCTCCCGGCGGGTCCTCGCCGCCGGAAAGGGCGTCCGCGTAGGGCGTGGTCACCGAGGTCAGCGGCAGGGTCGCGAGCCGGTCCGGCGATCCCGCGATGTCCACGAGCGCGCTGAGCACCTCAGGAGCGGTGGGCCGGGCCCTGGGGTCGCGGTGGAGCATCGCGGTGAGCACCCCGCCGAGCGGCCCGACCTGAGGGCTTATGGCCTCCATCCGGACCACGCGTCCGGGGCCGCGCAGCGGCGGAGTCCCGGTGACCAGCCAGTACATCGTGGCACCAAGGGAGAACACGTCGGACGCACGCTCGGGCGCTCCCCGGAACGCCTCGGGAGCCGCATAGGCCGGGGTGAGGGCGGTCGGCCCGTTGGGCGTGATCGTCTCGCTGCCGTCCACCCGGTACGCGGCGCCGAAGTCGGCCAGCTTGGCCACTCTGTCGTGGGTGATCACGATATTGCCGGGCTTGACGTCGCAGTGCACGATGCCCTTGGCGTGCAGGGCCGCGAGCGCGCCCGCGATCTGCGCGCCGATGTGCGCCGCGAGCTCCGGGGCCATCTTCACCGGGACGTCCAGGCTCCCGCCGGTCACGTGCTCCATCACGAGCCAGAACGTGGCCCTCCTGCCCTTGCCCGCGCGGACGGCGTCATAGAGGGTGACCACGTGCGGGTGACTGAACTTCGCCAGAGCGCGCGCTTCGGCCAGCAACTGGTCCACGTCGGCCTGGCTGTCCTCCTCAAGCAAGGCCCGCTTGAGGACGACTGGCCGACCCAGTTCCGTGTCGACGGCGAACCAGACCGCGCCTCGCCCTCCCTCCACGGGCCCTTTTGTGAGCCGGTACTTGCCCACCTTCTCTCCCCGGCGCACGACGGCACTCCCCTCGCACAAGACCAGAACCCCTGCTGTTGCCAGGGACGCGCACCGAACTTACTGCGTACGGGGAGAGTCACACACCGTTTCCGGCGCTCAGCACTCCAGAAATCTTCATTCCTGTGGAGGCTGCGGCGCGCGGAGGCACACGGGGTCGAGGCAGGTGCTGGGAGGGCAGGTCGCATAGGAGTCGCGGCGGTGCCGGGCCTTCCACGGCGGGGAGGCCCGGCGCCGCGATCCCCTGGCTAGGAGTGGGTGACCTCGATGCTGGATATGTGGACCTCGCCGTAGTTGTCGCTGTCGCACGGGGCCGAGTTCTCGCAGTTGGCCTGCGTGTAGGCCCCTGCCTTGAAGTAGTTGGTGTCGCCGTCGTGGGAGATCGTGGTCTCAAGCTTCCCGTCGTAGTACACGTTGATCTGCCCGTCCTGCGCCACGAACTTGGCCTCGAACTCGGTGCCCAGCTCATAGTCGCCGGTGACGAGGTGGTGGTGGGAGTCATCACCGGCGGTGATGTAGAGGCGGCTGCCTTCGAGGCGGAAGACCGTGACGTCGTCGTCCCCGCCGTGGACCTGGGCGCCGACGAGATGCGGCTTGTCGTTGGGGAGCGCCGTGAAGGCCTCTGTGACCGCGAGAGTGTGGGTGCCCTCAGTGGTCGACCAGCCGGCCTCCTCCCCACCGCCTGTCATCTCCCGCAGTTCGGCGCGCGGGTAGCTGGAGCCCCCCGTCGTCACGCCGTCGACGGCGGACCGGAACTGGACCGCGTCGCACGCCTCGTCGACCCGGAACCAGGGCTTTGCGGAGAAGGTGGCGAGATCGGGCTGCGTGATCTCGGTTGGGTCCTCGTTCTCGCCGGTGGGGAGGGTCATCTTCCAGTTGGTGAGGTCGAGGACGTCTGCGGGGTACTCGCACTGGGCGGCCGCGGTGTCGTGGGGGGTGCGGGTGTCGGCCTGCGCGGGGAGCGCGAGGGCGGCCGTCGAGGCGGCCGCGGTGACGCCCGCGAGGACGATCATGCGTATGCGCGTCATGGGGGTCCTTCCTGCTCTGGGAGCAGAGCGACTGTCAATCCCCTTGAATCGTGGGGGATATCGTCATGCCGATTCCTTCGGCCCTGTGACTGGCTACGCCGTATGGGGCTCAGGCAAGTGTTCCCCGGGTGCGCATGTGTGCCGCCAAGCTGTGGCCGGCGGCGCTGGGCAACTCCGGTGCGACGTGGCACGATCTCGCGGGTGAGCAGCAGACCCACCACGGCGCAGCACCTGCGCGACCTCGCGCGGCTGCGCCGGGTTCGCGACCGGATCGACCGGGAGTACGCGCAGCCGCTGGACGTCGAGGCGCTCGCCCGCGGCGTGAACATGTCGGCCGGGCACCTCAGCCGCGAGTTCCGGCACGCCTACGGAGAGTCGCCGTACGCCTATCTGATGACGCGGCGCATCGAGCGCGCGATGGCACTGCTGCGTCGCGGCGACCTCAGCGTCACCGAGGTCTGCTTCGCAGTCGGCTGCTCGTCGCTCGGCACGTTCAGCACCCGCTTCACCGAGTTGGTCGGTATGCCGCCCAGCGTCTATCGGCGCCAGGCGGCGAGCGCGACGGCGGGGGTCCCGTCGTGCGTCGCGAAGCAGGTGACCAGACCGATCAGGAATCGAGAAGCACGTACCCCGGGCCGCGGCTAGCGTGACCGCCATGGACATCACCATCCACACGAGCTCCCTCCCGCATGACGACCCGGAGGCCTCCCTGGCCTTCTATCGCGACACCCTCGGCTTCGAGGTCCGCAACGACGTCGGAAGCGGCGCGATGCGCTGGATCACGGTCGGCCCCGCCGACCAGCCCGGCACGTCCATCCTCCTGGCGCCGCCGGCCGCCGACCCCGGCATCACCGACGACGAGCGCCGCACCATCGCCGAGATGATGGCCAAGGGCACGTACGGCTGGATCCTGCTGGCCACGAAGGACCTCGACGGCACCTTCGAGCGGCTGCAGGCCGGCGACGCCGAGGTCGTCCAGGAGCCGACCGAGCAGCCGTACGGCGTTCGCGACTGCGCCTTCCGCGACCCCGCGGGCAACCTGATCCGCATCCAGGAGCTGCGCTGACCGTCCGGCTGTCGCAGCCATGACCTGCACGTGTGCCGTACCGGGTACCGCCGTGGTGCGACCGGGACGGCGAGGCGGGTCATATCGGGCAAGGCGACGCTGACGGAGACCCGAAGGCGGACCCGCGTAACAGATGGAGACACGATAAGCATGGCCAAGAAGACGGACGCGCAGTCGTCTGCGCCGCACGTTGCCGACAGCCACGATCTGATCCGCGTGCACGGCGCGCGCGAGAACAACCTCAAGGACGTCAGCATCGAGATCCCGAAGCGCCGGCTGACGGTGTTCACCGGCGTGTCCGGCTCGGGCAAGAGCTCGCTGGTGTTCGACACGATCGCCGCGGAGTCGCAGCGACTGATCAACGAGACCTACAGCGCGTTCGTGCAGGGCTTCATGCCGACGCTGGCGCGGCCCGAGGTCGACGTCCTCGACGGGCTGACGACCGCGATCAGCGTCGACCAGCAGCGGATGGGCGGCGACCCCCGCTCCACGGTCGGCACCGCCACCGACGCCAACGCGATGCTGCGCATCCTCTTCAGCCGGCTCGCGAAGCCGCACAGCGGTCCGCCCAGCGCGTACGCCTTCAACGTCGCGTCGGTCCGGGCGAGCGGTGCGATCAGGGTCGAACGCGGTGCCAAGAAGGCGGTGAAGGCGACCTACTCCCGCACGGGCGGCATGTGTACGCGCTGCGAAGGCCGGGGCACGGTCTCCGACATCGACCTCACCCAGCTCTACGACGACTCCAAGTCGCTCAACGAGGGCGCGCTCACGATCCCCGGCTACAGCATGGATGGCTGGTACGGCCGCATCTTCAAGGGCTGCGGCTTCTTCGACCCGGACAAGCCGATCCGCAAGTACACCAAGAAGGAGCTCCACGACCTCCTCCACAAGGAGCCGACCAAGATCAAGGTCGAGGGCATCAACCTGACGTACGAGGGCCTGATCCCGAAGATCCAGAAGTCGATGCTGTCCAAGGACATCGACGCGCTGCAGCCGCACATCCGCGCGTTCGTGGAGCGGGCGATGACGTTCACCGTCTGCCCCGAGTGCGACGGCACCCGGCTCAGCGAGGCGGCCCGATCGTCGAAGATCAAGGGGATCAGCATCGCCGACGCCTGCGCGATGCAGATCAGCGACCTGGCCGAATGGGTCCGCGGCCTCGACGAGCAGTCGGTGGCGCCGCTGGTCGCGAAGCTGCGGCACACCCTCGAGTCGTTCGTGGAGATCGGCCTCGGCTACCTCTCGCTGGAGCGGCCGTCGGGCACGCTCTCGGGCGGCGAGGCACAGCGCGTCAAGATGATCCGCCACCTCGGCTCCTCGCTCACCGACGTCACCTACGTCTTCGACGAGCCCACCACGGGCCTGCACCCCCATGACATCCAGCGGATGAACGACCTGCTGCTGCGGCTGCGGGACAAGGGCAACACGGTGCTCGTCGTGGAGCACAAGCCACAGGTGATCGCGATCGCCGACCACGTCGTCGACCTCGGCCCCGGCGCCGGTACGGCGGGCGGCACCGTCTGCTTCGAGGGCACCGTCGAGGGGCTGCGGGCCGGTGGCACCGTCACCGGCCGCCATCTCGACGACCGGGCCGCCCTCAAGGAGACGGTGCGCAAGCCCACCGGCACGCTGGAGATCCGCGGCGCGACGACGCACAACCTGCGGGGCGTCGACGTCGGCATCCCCCTCGGAGTGCTGACCGTCGTCACGGGCGTCGCCGGCTCCGGCAAGAGCTCGCTCGTACACGGGTCGATCCCCGCCGACGAGGGCGTGGTCTCGGTCGACCAGGGCGCGATCCGCGGCTCGCGACGGAGCAACCCGGCGACGTACACCGGACTGCTCGACCCGATCCGCAAGGCGTTCGCGAAGGCCAACGGCGTGAAGCCGGCCCTGTTCAGCGCCAACTCCGAGGGCGCCTGCCCCAACTGCAACGGCGTCGGCGTCGTCTACACCGACCTGGCGATCATGGCCGGCGTCGCCAGCACCTGCGAGGAGTGCGAGGGCAAGCGGTACCAGGCAGCGGTGCTCGAGTACCACCTCGGCGGCCGCGACATCAGCGAGGTGCTCGCGATGCCGGTGAACGAGGCCGAGGAGTTCTTCGGCGCCGGCGAGGCGCACACGCCGGCCGCGCACCGCGTTCTCGGCCGGCTCGCCGACGTCGGGCTCGGCTACCTCAGCCTCGGCCAGCCGCTCACCACGCTGTCCGGCGGCGAGCGGCAGCGGCTCAAGCTGGCCACCCACATGGCCGACAAGGGCGGCGTCTACGTCCTCGACGAGCCGACCACCGGCCTCCACCTGGCCGACGTCGAGCAGTTGCTCGGCCTGCTCGACCGGCTCGTGGACTCCGGCAAGTCGGTCATCGTCGTCGAGCACCACCCGGCGGTCATGGCGCACGCCGACTGGATCATCGACCTCGGCCCCGGCGCCGGCCACGACGGCGGCCGGATCGTCTTCGAGGGCACCCCCGCCGACCTCGTCGCCGCCCGCTCCACCCTCACCGGCGAGCACCTCGCGGCCTACGTCGGCACCTGACCGAGGTCCTCGCGGACACGTCTTCTGCCTCTGAGTCCGCCTCTGGGCTGCCTCTGGGTCTCGGCCTTGCTGATGACGCTGGTGCGAGGTCAGCGGCGGGGCAGGGGGGACGACGCCCTTGGCGCCGTCCCCCCTGTTCTTGGTCTGGCACCGGCCCAGGCTCGCACGGCACGGCAACCATGGACGCATCCGAAGTGACGGGGATCACAGGCGAGATTCTCCTTCTCATTGCCGGAAGGGGGCGCTGCGAAGCCTTGGAAGTGAACGTCCCGTCTGCCGTGGAGGAGAGCTCGCTTCATGCCCACCGTCCCCGCTGCCTCCGAACCGGAGCCCGAACACAGGGTCTCGATGGTCCCGTCCTTCACGATATTCGCCGGCCGTCGGCTGGCCGCCGTCCTGCGCGAGCTCCACCGAGATGAACGGATCGTGGCCCACGAGCGAGCCCATATCGGGGACAGCCGGCGTCAGGCCGCGCCCGCGGCCGGCCCACCCGCCTCGTACGGCGAACGGATCCGCCGCAAGCTCAAGCGCCTCGGGGAACGGCATACCGCCTGCCCCCAGGCAGCCGCCCTGTTACGGGGCAGCGCCCGATGAGCCTCCTCAGCAGCGCATTGCCTGAGTTCCTGGGCAGCCTGGCCGCCGGCATCGTCCTCGCCGCGAGCGCCCGGGGCTGGCGCCGGATCCGCAACAGTCCTCGCCGCCACGAACACCGCACCGGCCGGCCGGCCGCGGTCACCGGCGAGGACCGCGGCGAGTCCGCCGGTCACACGGTCACGCCCTGACAACTCGCTGTCGTGGGGCGCCCCAGTCGGGGCGCCCCACGCGCTGCGGGTCGTTTTCCGACATCCCCAGCCCCCGTGGCCGGTTCACCCGCGGTGATGCTGGACGCCGGATACGACGCTGCTCAGCGGAGTACCTGACGGATTCGAAGACCGGCTGCCCCACGGCTGCTCCTATTACCCTGCTGACATGTAGGGCTGGAGGGCCGCACGAACCGCGGTGGGCATCTCCTTCTTGCTGTGGGTCGCGGGATCGACGAACACGTGCCGCACTTCACCTTCTGCGATGGTCCGTTCACCGACCTTGAACACCGGGCGCACGATCATGCTCGTTGTTCCGAGATGGGCGATGGGCATCTCAATGTCGAGCAGCTCATCGAAGCGTGCCCCCAGACGGTAGAGAATCCGCGCTTCTGCCACGACCAGGTCGGCTCCGCCCTCGACCGTGGACGCGTAGTCTTCGATGGCTTCCCGCCACAGCTCCGTCAGGGCGACGTCGTAGTAGAAGAGGTAGTGGCCGTTGAACACCACGCCTTGCTGGTCACACTCGCTGTAGCGCACTCGCAGTCGGTGCGTGAATAGCTTGGCCATGACGAGATCGTAGTTACCTCACGCACTGACGATCGAGGCGGACCCTGATCAGCGGAGTCGCCTCAGTCGCCAGCTGAGGCACCTTCACGAGGGGGCGTCTGACGGCCGTTGTCACCCGCCGAGGGACGCGGGCCGAGCAACCGGTAGCGCAGGAACAGGTAGGACGCCCGCCGACGCGCGCTGATCAGGTCTGCCCCTTCGTGCCGGTTCGGGAGCAGTTCCAGGCCGGCGACCAGGCCATGGCGGGTGGTGTCCGCGCGGCCCGCCAGCACGGGAGAGACCGTCAGGAACAGCTCGTCCAGGAGGCCGTCGCCGACGAGCTGCCCGACGACGAGAGGGCCCGCCTCGGACAGGGCCATGGCATGTCCTCGGGCCCGAAGGGCGTCGAGCACGGAAGCCAGGCGCAGCGAGGGGCCATCACCCAGGGGAAGGACGGTGCAGCTCGGCGGGACGCGTCCGGCGAGGCGGTCTGCCCCCGCGGTGGTGGTGGCGATCAGGGCGCCCGCCCGCAGCGCCGGGTGCTCGGCCGGCAGGGCGCCACTGGCGGTGACGACGACCAGTTCCGGCTCGGCGGGGCGGCTCCGGTGGAGGCGAAGCCGGGCGTAGTCGGCGGCGGCCGGCGGGTAGACGTGCTCGGGCGTCCAGCGGTGGCGGGGTGAGGCGCGCAGGGTGCCGGCACCGATGAGGACGGCGTCGGCGCAGGCTCGCAGCAGGCCCATGAGGAATCGGTCGGCGGGCTCCCGTCCGCTGATGGTCGAGCCGGAGGAGGGGTGTTCGGGGCCGAGCGCGACCACCCCGTCGAGCGAGGCGACGAAGTTGGCGTACAGGCGTGGTTCGGTGAAGCCCAGGTCGCCTCCGTAGAGCGCGGCGAGAGCCGGTGGCAGGCGCCACAGGGGCAGCCCGGGCTCCTCGTACAGCGGTACCAACGGCTCGGCCCGTACCGGCGAAGCGCCGGGTGCGGCGTCAGGCCCGGCCACGCCCGGTTCCCCTCGGCCCGCACAGCTCGAAGAACTCCATCCTCAGCTGGTCCTGGGTGTCGTAGTTGCCGCGCCAGTAGGTGGTGCGGGTTCTGGACTCGATCTCGCCGACGCCGCGCATCTGCGTGCACAGGTGCTCCGCTTCCAGATGCACGGCGACGCCGTGCGGCAGCAGGATGCGCTCCAGCGCGTCGGCGAGCTGCTGGCCGATCCGCTCCTGCACCGAGAACCGGCGGGCGAACAGCCGCACCAGCCGGGTCAGCTTGGACAGGCCCAGGATGTGCTCATGGGCGACGTAGCCGACGTACGCGGTGCCGAAGAACGGCAGGCTGTGGTGCTCGCACAGGGAGAAGAACGGGATCGGGCCCTCCACCACCTGGCTGATGCGGCAGTCCGGGCCACCGCGGCATTCGGTCGGGAACGCGGTGACCAGCTTCTCGTCCCCCTCATAGCCGCTGGTCGCCTCCAGGAGCGCGCGGAGGAAGCGGCGCGGCGTGTCGACCGTCCCGGGCAGGCCATCGGGCATGCCCAGCGCCGTGAAGATCTCCCGCATGTACCCCTCGAACCGCTGCCACTGCTCGGGGGCGATGCGCCGGGGGCGGACGGCGGCCCATTCCTCGCTGTCGTATCCGATGTCGTCCCCGGCCAGGCCGCCGACCTTCGGCGCCCCACTGGGTGACTGCTGCTGATCACTCACCTGTCGTCCCTCGCGGTCGACCGCCGATCCCGCGGCGCGTACGCCGCGGCACATGCCACGCTTCGATCATCCGGTGGCAGCAGCGTCGGCGCACCCGGGGAGCGGCTCGACCTGCGCCGTCCCGGCTGATGGGTGAGTCTTGGCCCGACGGACCCTTACCGCGGCTCGTGTCCGCGGCTCGTGACGGTCGCAGAGGGACACCGCCCGTCCACCGGAATGACGGCACCGAGGAGCACGCCTGATGGCACCACGCACGTTCGTGATCGTCGGAGCGAGCCTGGCCGGAGCCAAGGCCGCCGAGGCCCTGCGCGGGAACGGTTTCGACGGCCGGATCCTGCTCATCGGGGACGAGCCGGAGCCGCCCTATGAGCGGCCGCCGCTGTCCAAGGGCTACCTGCAGGGCAAGCAGGACCGCGAAAAGATCTTCGTCCACCCGTCGCAGTGGTACACCGACCAGGACATCGATCTGCGGCTGCGGACCACCGTCACCGCGATCGACCGCGACCGTCGGTCGGTCACCGTCTCCGACGGGGAGACGATCGGCTACGACAAGCTGCTCCTGGCCACCGGCGCGGCCCCACGCCGCCTCCCCCTACCGGGCGCCGACCTCGACGGCATCTTCTACCTGCGCCGCGTCGGCGACTGCGAGCGCATCCGAAGCACCTTCCGGACCGCCTCCCGCATCGTCCTCGTCGGAGGGGGCTGGATCGGCCTGGAGGTGGCGGCAGCCGCCCGGAACGCCGGCGTCGAGACGACCCTCCTGGAGGCGGACGAGCTGCCACTGCTGCGCGTCATGGGTCGGCGGATCGCGCCCGTCTTCGCCGACCTGCACCGCGACCACGGCGTGGACCTGCGGCTCGGCGCGCAGGTCACCGAGATCGTCGGCGAGCGGGGAAGCGCCGCCGGGGTACGGCTCGCCGACGGCGCACGCATCGACGCCGACGCGATCGTGGTCGGCATCGGCGTCACCCCCAACACACGGTTGGCCACCGAATCCGGCCTGCGCGTCGACAACGGCGTCGTGGTCGACGCCTCCCTGCGGACCTCCGACCCCCACATCCACGCGGCCGGTGACGTGGCCAACGCCTGGCACCCGATGCTGGGCAAGCACATCCGTGTGGAGCACTGGGCCAACGCCCTCCACCAGCCCGCGACAGCCGCGCGTTCGATGCTGGGCGAGCCCGCGGTCTACGACCGCGTCCCGTACTTCTTCACCGACCAGTACGACCTCGGCATGGAATACGCGGGCTACACCGAACCCGGCGGCTACGACGACGTGGTGGTACGTGGCGATCCGGCGAGCCGCGAGTTCATCGCCTTCTGGCAGGCCGACGGCCGCGTGCTGGCGGGCATGAACGTCAACATCTGGGACGTCAACGAGACAATCCAGCAACTGATCCGGTCCGGCCAGCGGATCGACCGATCAAGGCTGGCCGACCCGGACGTGCCACTGGACCGGCTCACCCACGGATGACGTGCGGACACAGTGGTGCAGGTGTGAGAAGGCGAAGCGACGGAGCGCGCAATGTGCTCGGCCGCCCGGTCGAGATGGCTCATGGTGGCCCCGCCGCCGACCCGGGCCTTGCGGGCCCCTGTTCCCGTCATGTCGGAGGGAGACGTACAGGGAAGGGGGCCTGGTCATTGTCGACGCTGCACGTGAACAGGCAGCCGGTGAAGTGTTATCGGGGGTGGGCCCTGAACGCCCTGCGGTAGGCACCTGGCGTCGTGCCCAGGGCGCGAAGGAAGCGCCTGCGGAGGTTGGTGGCCGAGGAGAGGCCGACGCGGCGAGCGACGGCGTCCAACGGGAGGTCGGTGGTTTCCAACAACTCCCGTGCCACGGCTATCCGCTGGGCCAGCAGCCAGTGTCCAGGGCCGATGCCCAGCTGGTCGGTGAACCGGCGGGCGAGCGTGCGTGACGAGACGCCGGCCCGCGCGGCCAGGTCCTCGACCGTGAGCGGTTCGCCGAGTCGCCCTGTCATCCACTCCAGCAATGGCGCAAGCGAACCGTCAATCTGGGCGGGGTGCGGTGGCGCCGCGTACTGCAACTGGCCGCCCTCGCGGTGGGGCGGCATGACCATGCTCCGAGCGACGTGGGCGGCGTATCCGGCCCCCTGGTCGGTGCGTACCAGGTGGAGGCACAGGTCGATGCCGGCTCCGGCGCCTGCGCTGGTGGCCACGTCGCCGTGATCCACGTAGAGCACGTCCCGGTCGATGTGGACGGCTGGGAAGCGTGCGGCCAGTTCGTCCGCTCGGGCCCAGTGCGTGGTCGCCCGTCGCCCGTCCAGCAGACCGGCGTGCGCCAGTGCGAAGGCACCGGTGCAGATGCTGACCAGTCGCGCTCCGCGGTCGTGTGCGCGCCGCAGGGACCGGGTGACCGCAGGCGAGGGTGGCTCCTCGGTGGGCAGCCACCCGGGGATGATCACGGTGTCTGCCTGGTCGAGCGCGTCGAGTCCGTCGGTCACGAGCATGGCGTACCCGGCGCAGGTCGCGACGGGTCCGGGATGCCCAGTGCACACGCTGAACGCGTACCGCGTCGGAAGCCCTCGCCTCTCCATCCCGAACACCTCTGCCGCGCAGCCGAGTTCGAAGGCCGACTGCGGTGAGCGGACGAGTGCGACTACTCGATGCATGGCAGGAAAGTACCTCAGGATGTCATCCCTGACACTCGGCAGGGGCGCAGCGGTCGGAGAGGCTGGCTCCATGACGACAGACCAGAACACGCTCGGCTACGTGTGGGCCTCGGTGCAGGACGCCCCGGTTCGCGAGCTCTTCCCGGGTATCCGCCTGCGCCCGCTGTGGCTGGGAAGTAACGGCGCGAAGGCCCATGTGCTCGAGATGGACCCGAACACGTGCTGGCAGGGAATCGACGTTCACGAACCGGGGCCCGAGGAGGTCTTCGTGGTATCCGGCGTCTTCAACGACGGTGACCGGGACTATCCCGCCGGCTCCTTCATCCATGCCCCCGCAGGCTCCTCGCACATCCCGCAGACGATGACGGGTTGCACGCTGTTCGTCTTCTACCCCGAAGGCTAGATCGCCAACTGACCGAATGTAGCGATGGCGTCTTCAGCGATCGGCGTCAGAGCCGTCGGTGAGCATGACGCGGACCAGGCAGCGCCGCAGTGTGGCGTGGTCGTCGTAGGCTGTTCGGCCGTGCAGGACCCGGCGGTCATCGGTGATCAGGCAGTCCCCTGCCTCCAGGAGGATCGAGACTCTGAGATCCGGTCGGTCGAGGACGTGCTTGAGGGCGTCGAGCGCCGCGCGTTTGCCGGAGGGCAGTGGTGCCCCGGTCAGTTCGGCCGCGGTCTCGTTCCGCTTGACATTGCACCGGACGTGTACGCGGCCGTCGCGTTCTTCGAAGACCGGTGCCCACACCACCGGCGACCCGCCCGGTGGCGTGACATGGCGCCTGTCGAAGGGGAAGGGGGTGTGCAGCACGTCCAGCTCCCGCGGGAACTCCTCGCACAGGATCTGGTGGACGGCCCAGCCGTCCGCCAGGAGGGAGTCACCGCCCTGCCGGGCTCGTCGGTGGGTGAGCAGGGCGAGATAGTCCGGCTCGTGGCCGAAGGGCCGGACGGCCCGGTCGTTGTGCAGGTGCAGGTAGCCGCGTGACTTCGATGTGTAGGCGTTCTCGTGGAAGCGGCGGTCGTCGGTGTGCGCGGAGACGCCCTCGTCCCGTACCAGCCAGGCACGGGCCATGTCCGCACCGCGCCCTTGAGTGAGCGGCACTCCGAGGTGGCTGAGCATCGACTCACTGAACCGCTGGAGGTCCTGGATGGTCATCGAGGTGACGGGAACGCCGGTCACCACGGCGAAGCCGGGACCGTCGAGCAGCGCCTTACGCGTTCGGCGGGCGAGTACCACGTGATCGGCTACGTACGGGAGCCGGAAGACCGCCGGCGAGGCGAAGGAATGACGGCTCCAGCCGGTCACGGCGGCGCGACGCACGACGTCGTCCTCCTTCCTGCCGGACATGGCGAGACTAGAAGCACCAACCCGGGTGCGAGGAGACGGAAATCAGCCGTCCGTCTGCTGTCCCGTCGGAACTACGCTGGCCTCCCGTGGCTCGAGGGGGACTGGTGGAGCAGAGACGGCTGGGCCGTGGTGGTCCACTGGTGTCGGCGATCGGTCTCGGCTGCATGGGCATGTCCGAGTTCTACGGCCCCACCGATGAGGGCGAAGCCGTCGCCACCATCCATCGCGCACTCGACACAGGGGTCACCCTTTTCGACACGGCCGACATGTACGGCCCGTACACCAACGAGGAGTTCGTGGGCCGGGCCCTCGCGGGGCGCCGCCACCAGGTCTTCCTCGCCAGCAAGTTCGGCGTCGTCCGCGGAACCGACCCGGGAGCACGGAGGGTTGACTCATCCCCGCAGTACGCGAAGCGGGCATGCGAGGCTTCACTGCGACGTCTCGACGTCGACCACCTCGACCTGTACTACCTCCACCGCCGCAACCCGGACGTGCCGATCGAGGAGACGGTCGGCGCGATGGCCGAACTCGTGGCAGAGGGCAAGGTCCGGCACCTCGGCCTGTCGGAGGTGAACGCCCGCACCCTGCGCCGGGCATGCGCGGCAGGGCCCATCGCGGCTCTGCAGAGCGAGTACTCGCTGTGTACCCGCGGCCTGGAGCGGGACATCCTGCCCGCAGCCCGCGAACTGGGCGTCGCGCTCGTCCCGTACTCGCCTCTCGGCCGCGGCCTCCTCACCGGGACCCTCACGTCCGTGGACGAGCTGGCCCCCGACGACATCCGACGCGGACAGCCCCGCTTCCGGGGAGCCAACCTGCTCGCCAACCTGCGCCTGGTCCAGCGCGTACGCGCACTCGCGGTGGACATCGGCTGCACGCCGGCGCAACTGGCCCTCGCCTGGGTGCTGGCGCAAGGGGACACCGTGATCCCCATACCCGGCATGCGCCGTCGCGCGCACCTCGAGGAGAACATCGGCGCGCTCGCGGTGACACTCACCGACGCACAGCTCCGGTCCATCACCGCAGCCATCCCGGAAGCCGAAGGCGACCGCGCGCCCGACCTGTCCCGACTCGAGAAGTAGAGATTCCGTCAGTTGCTCCCGGCATGGTCCGGACGCCACGATGATCTCCGCCGCGCACCATGATCGCGCGGGACCGGACCATCCACCCCGAAGGGGACCGCTCCATGCCCGATCTGGCAGCCCATGCCGCCGCCGTCGACCCCGCCATATCCGCGGGCAGCGCCCTCGCTGCGGGGGCCGCCGCGAAGGCCGCCACCTGGCCGCTGACCGCGCTGGTCGCCGCGGCCACCGTGACCCTGTTCGTGGTCGGCGTCTCGGTGGGCTCACGCCGGCTGCTCGGCATCCGGGTCGGGCTGCTGCGCACCATTGTGGCCGGGCTGACCGGGGTTGCCACGTTCCAGGCGTTCGGCGTCGTGATCGACGACCAGAAGAGTCTGGCGGCCCTGTCCACGGTCGGGATGACGCTGTCGCTGCTGGCGGCCATGACCGTACTCGTCGTCATCGAGGTGGCGTTTCCGTCCGGCAGCTGGATCCGGCCGGTGCAGTGGCTGCGGCTGCTGCGCCGCCGGCTGGTCCGGGCCCGTCGCTACTCCCAGATCAGCCGCATCTTCATGCGCCACGACCTGGGCCGCTATGTGCGCGGGCGGGCCAGCCTGGACCGGGCGGCGCATCCGGACGAGGCGGGCCTGCACGCCGCCCGCTCGCTGCGGCTGGCGCTGGAGGAGTGCGGGGGTACGTTCATCAAACTCGGCCAAGTGCTGTCGACCCGGCGCGATCTGCTGCCGCCCCATGTCGTCGACGAGCTCAGCCGACTGCAGAACGATGTACCGCCCGCGCCCTGGCCCGAGGTCGAGGCGGTGCTCCGCGAGGAGTTGGGCGCGCCGGTCGACAAGGTCTTCGCCGAGTTCGACCGCGAGCCGTTGGCCGCCGCCTCCATCGCCCAGGTGCACCGGGCCCGGCTGCGGGACGGCAGCACCGTAGCGGTGAAGGTGCAGCGGCCCGGTGTCCGCGAGTCCGTCGAGCGCGACCTCGACATCGTGCTGGCCATAGCCCAGGGTCTGCATGTCCGGGCCCGCGCCGTGCAGGCATTCGGTCTGCGGGAACTGGCGGACGGCTTCGCCATGGCGGTCCGCGAGGAGCTGGACTTCCGGATCGAGGCGCGGAACGCCGACGCGGTGGCGGCGGCCTGCGGCGGGCATGCACCGGACGCGCCGGTGAAGGTGCCCCGGGTGGATCACCAGCTCTCCTCCACCCGCGTGCTGGTGCAGGAGTGGCTGGACGGCGTCACCCTGGAGCATGCCGGGGCTGCCGCCGACGAGCGCGGGCTGGACCGTGCGGAGTTGGCCCGCACCCTGTTGGGCGCGATGCTCCGGCAGATCATGCGGGACGGTGTCTTCCACGCCGATCCGCACCCCGGCAACATGCTGCTGCTCGCCGACGGAGCCCGGGTCGGTCTGCTGGACTTCGGCTCGGTGGGCCGGATCGACCCGACCGTGCGGGCTGCCATCCAGCACCTGCTGCTGGCCGTGGACCGCGGTGACCCGGCCGGGATGTGCGATGCGCTGCTTGAGCTGCTCGGCCCGCGCGCGGACGGTCCCGGTGGCGAGGAGGCGGAGCTGGACACCCTCCTCCTGGAACGGGAGCTGGGCCGCTTCATGGCCCGTCATCTGGGCGCCGGAGTCCAGCCCGACGTGGAGATGTTCACCGCGCTCTTCCGGCTGCTCACCCACTTCGATCTCACCGTGCCGCCGGAGGCCGCCGCGGTCTTCCGTGCGCTGGCCACCCTGGAGGGCACCCTGGCGCGCCTCTGCCCCGGCTTCCGGCTGGTCGACGAGGCCCGCCGCACCGCCACCGAGCTGCTCGCGGACCGGCTGTCCGGCGGGCCAGGCGGGCCAGGCGGGGTAAGCGGCCGGATCGCCGCCCGCGCGGCCGAGTCCTACGCGCGCTGGACCGGCGCCCCGGATCCGGGTGACCCGGCGGCCGTCGACGGCGCCTCGCTCACCCGCACCGTGGCCCAGGAGATCCTGCCGCTGCTGCCCATGCTGCGCCGCCTCCCCCGCCGCGTCGAACGCATCAGCTCATCCGTCGAGCAGGGCCGCCTAGGCATGCGGATCCGGTTCCTCGCGGACGAGCGGGACCGCCGCTACCTCTCCGGCCTGTTCCATCAGCTGCTGGTCGCGCTGCTGGCCACCGGCACCGGAGTGATGGGGGTGATGATGCTGGTCTTCGGCACCGGACGCGGGCCGCGGGTCACCACCGAGCTGGAGCTCTTCCCGCTGCTGGGCTACAACCTGCTGGCGGTCAGCGCGGTCCTGTCGCTGCGGGTGCTGTACGGGGCGATGCGCCGATCGCCATGACCTCGCGCCCCAGGGGGCGGGGTGAGGGCGCAGCGGTGATCAGCGCGCCCTCGCCCCATCCCCCATCCCCCGGGATGGCGAAGTCCTCCTGCCGGTAAAGGCGTTGAGCCGCTCGTCGGGGGTTCGAGGTACGGTCGGCCGTTGCGGTCATGCCGTAGGCCGGCGTGCCTGTCTTACTTCGCGGTGGACTGCCCAGGCGTCCGCTACCGGGCCCACATGCCCGAGCTTCTCGGGGTTGATCACCGAGCGGATCGTCTGGATCTGCCCGTCGAGTACGTCGAGCGCCATGGTGTTGAGGACCTTGCCGTCCCGGTCGCGGAAGATCGCGCCCGGCTGGCCGTTGACCTCGTGCGGCTCCCATGTCACGTCGATCCGGGCCATCAGGGGGAAGACGGAGGCAAGCAGACGGGCCACGTTCTCGGCGCCGATGACGGCCCTGGCCAGCTGCGGAGCCTTGCCGCCGCCGTCGCCGACCATCGATACGTCGGCGGCGAGCACTTCCCTCAGGCCGGCGACGTCGCCTTCGCGGAGGGCGTCGAAGAACCGCGACGCCAGTTCCTCCCGCTCTTTGCGGTCCGCTTCGAAGCGCGGCCGCCCGGCCTCCATATGCCGCCGCGCCCGCACCAGCAGCTGCCGGCACGCCGCCTCCGACCGCCCCACCGCCACGGCGACCTCGTCGAACCCGAAGCCGAACACCTCCCGCAGCACGAAGACCGCACGCTCCAGCGGACTGAGCCGCTCCAGCAGCAGCAACGCCGCCATCGACACCGAGTCGGCCAGCTCCACCGACCGCGCCGGATCCTCATAGGGGTCGGCGAGCAGCGGCTCGGGAAACCACGGGCCCACGTACTCCTCGCGCCGCACCCGCGCGGAACGCAGCACATCGATCGAGATCCGCGTCACCGCGGCCGACAGAAATGCCTTGGTCGACGTGGGCCGGGTCGCCGAGCCGTCAAAGCGCAGCCACGTATCCTGCACCGCGTCCTCGGCCTCACCCACACTGCCCAGAATCCGATAGGCGATCGAGAACAGCAGCGGCCGCAGCTCCTCGAACTCCTCGACCTTGCTCACGCCGAATCCCCTCCCCCTGAAGCCCTCCCACCCGGCCTTACTCGCCGGCGCAGGCATCTTTTGATGATCATCCAGACCACCGGCAGGCCAGAGTAACGCCCCCGAGCCCGGGGGCCCGGAGCCCGCAGCCGGACCCCGAGCCCGTTGCCGCTGCCGCTGCCGCTGCCGCTGCCGCTCAGTGGAACTGCCCGACCTCGTAGTTGCCGGCCGGCTGCTGGGTGATGAGGTTCAGCCGGTTCGCCATGTTCATGAAGGAGACCAGGACCACCAGGGCGGTGAGCTGCTCCTCGTCGTAGTGCTTGGCGGCGTACGCCCACACCGCGTCACTGACCCCACCGGCCGCATCCGCGACCCGGGTTCCCTCCTCCGCCAGCTCCAGCGCGGCACGCTCGGCGTCGGTGAAGACCGTGGCCTCCCGCCACGCCGCGACCAGGTTCAGCCGCACCGAGGTCTCGCCGGCAGCGGCGGCCTCCTTGGTGTGCATGTCGATGCATACGGCACAGCCGTTGATCTGACTCACGCGCAGCGCCACCAGCTCCTGCGTCGCGGCCGGCAGCGGCGATTCCTTGAGCGCCTTGCCCGCCGACATCAGGTGCTTGAAGGCCTTGGGGGCGGTCGGGCCGGTGGCGAAGTTCAGTCGCGCGTCCATGGTGTGCTCCTCTGTGGTCGTCAGTGGCTACACCCCCTGAGACGGGGTAGCCCGGCCCCCTGTGACATGAGCGAATGTGACCTGCGTCTCCCGGCCGTCGGCGCACGTCAGCCGCCGAATTCGGCGTCATCCGCCCACCATCTGCCGACACCTCGACAAGCCCCTGGGCGCCGGGACGGCCGCGACGCCCTGTACCTCGCACGCCGCGGCTTGCCCGCCCTGGCCCTCGACTTCAATCCCACCGGCCTGGAACAGCCCAGGAACGTCGGCGTCGCGTCCCTCCCATGGACAACGGCCGTGAATCCGCCCACTCCCCTGCCTTCACCGTCCTGTGGCCGGCGGTGATCAGTTAGCCGCCGGCGGTCTCGTGGGTGCCGGTGACGCGGAGGGCGTTCTCCGTGTTGAGGCCGAGGCGGGCTGCCCAGGCGAGGGCCTCGTCGAGGGTGGCCTCTGTGTCGGCCAGGCGGGCGGCGGTGAGGGTGGGGGGCACTTTGCCCTCGTTCAGCAGGGTGGCCCACTGCCGTCCGGTGAGGGAGAGGTAGCGCAGGTTCGTCAGGTCGGCCAGGACGGTCGGGGCGGGGACGTCGGCCCGGGAGAGGTCGAGGCCGCGCAGGTGGGGGACGGTGCGCAAGGGGGCGAGGTCGACCGGGACGATGGTCGTCAGGTCGAGGGATGTGAGGTGGGGGTGGCCTGCGAGCGGGGTCAGGTCGCCGTCGTCGAGGGCGACGCGCAGAGATTCGACGGGCAGTTCGCGCACCGGCGTCAGGTCGGCGGTGGTGGAGCGGTTGAGGTGCAGTCGGCGGAGGTTGGGGGCGGCGGTGAGCGGGGCGAGGTCGACGAGGCCGGTGGCGTTGTTGATGTGGATGGCCTGGAGGGTGGGCGGCACCTCGTCGGGGATGTCGCCGATGATCTGTTGGGGGGCGGGATCGCAGTCGGGTTCGAGCAGGGAGATGTGGTCGCCGTGCTTCTCGTAGGTGCCTTGGTCCAGCAGTTCCAGGTGGTGGCCGAGGAGTGAGGTGATCGAGTCGGCGACGTAGGCGGGCCCCTCGTCGTAGTCGCGGCCGGTGCCGATGATCTGGCCGGGGCGACCGTTGCGGGCCGGGGCCGTGTCGACGGCCAGGAAGTTGCCGTCCTGGCTGGTGGCGAAGCGCAGCCAGCCGGGGGGTGGGCTCCGCAGCGGCGGACGGTGTCGGTGGGGGTGGGGGTGGTGTCGAAGACGACGGCGTCCCATTCCAGGTCCCAGCCGTACCAGGGCCGTTCGCCCGCTCTCCACTCGGTGTACTCGGCGACGAGGCTCTCCAGCGACAGCCAGGCGTTGCCCTGGAACAGGTAGCGGTTCTCGTAGCCGATGCCGTCGCCGTCGGCGATCGTGTAGAGCGCCCGCAGATCGGCCGGCAGGCGTCGGCCAAGGCGGCGTTCGGCGTCCTCGATCGCGGCGGCGGTGGCGGGCGGGGGCAGTTCGTCGGGGTGTCCCAGGATCGCGGCGCGCCGTTCGAGGTAGGCGCGGAAGCGGGCCACGGCCAGCTCGGGGCCGCCCGCCGGAGCGGCTGCGCCGGGCTCCTGGTGCAGGCCGGGCTGGGGCAACCGGTAATCGGGGTCCAGGACCACTTGGAAGCCGCTGCCCATCCCGGTCACATAGGTGATGGCGTCGTCGAAGGCGACGAGCCGGTACTCGCCGGACGGCCGGCACTGGATCTCAAGGCTGACGGGTTCCCATCCGCGGTCCTCGCGCAGCGTCTCCGCCAGTGCCATGAGTTCCACGTGGGGCTTGGGCATGCCGACGTTCCAGCGCTCCCTCTGCCGGGCGTAGCCGCCGGTCACCGAGGAACCGCCCCGCCCTGCCCGGCCGTGCAGTACCGCGTGCGTCCAGCCGCTCGGGGCCTTCGCGACGATCGCCTCGACTATGGCTCGACTATGGGGCGTACTGCCTGCTCCACCATGCTCTGCTCCCGTGCTGCCGATGTTGCCAGGCATCATGGCAGCGACCACCGACATGGAGACTGTGTGCACCTGACATCGGGGGTGGCGGTGGAGCGGGCCACGGTGAGGAAGACGGGTTCTTGGGGGGTGGCGGACGGCGGCGCTCAGCCGCCGCGGCGCGCGCAGGGGCCGGATGTCGTGGTGGGCGGGTGGGTGCAGGCGTGAGAGGAGCGGGGGCGGTGGCCAGGGCATCGAGTTGGGTGTGGTGGCCGGTGTGGGCGGCGGGCTGCGCCTCACAGGGGGCGCCGCGGCGAAGCAGTGCAAGAGAGCTCGGACATGCCCTCGCTAGGTCCACCACAGCAGCTCGCCGTCATCGTTCAAGGCGGTGAAGCAGGTCAGCAGCAGACGCTTGCCGGCCGCCGCGGCGGATCCGCCCAGGACCGCGTGTGCGAGGTTTCCGTTGATCACGCACAGGTCTCCGGTCGCCACCGGAACGACCAGGCTGGGACGTCCTTCGAGGAGCTCCGGTGGATACGGGAATCCGCTATGGGCCAGCCCGAGCGCCTCGCGGGAGCAGTCGTCCGGCTCGACGTTCCACAGCTTGATCTGCCCCGTTCCAGGGGGCACGTGCGGGTAGACGTTGACGGCCATGACCCGGCGCAGCCGCTGGATCTCGAAGCCTGTCTGCCGAGGGTCGCGGAGCTGGGCCAGGTCCTCGTGGGGAAGCAGCAGGAAGTCACCGCCGTTGTTCCAGCACACCGCCTTCACCTCGCCGGCGGTGCGTCCCTCGTGTGCTGCGGGACGGGCCCGCGCCACGGCCCCCTCCTCGGCCAGCCGTGCGCGCAGCACCGATACCGGGTCCGCCGCCCCCCGGAACAGGCTCCGGACAGCCTCCGCGGACTGCTCGACCTCCGCCAGGTACTGGTCCGTGTTCTTCTCGATGTGCGAGGCCCCGACGATATAACCCTCGACTCCGTCGTCGCCCTCGCCGTACCGGGGCTTGCGAAGGGGCGAGGACCAGAAGTTCGCCGCGATCCGCGCGCAGTCCTCCGCGCGGACGAATCCGCTGATCCGATAGGCGGCGAGCTCCCCTCGCAGGACCTGGAACACGGCCTTGGTGTCCACGGCCTGGAATGTCTCGTGTATGCGGAACTGATGTGCCTCCAAGGTCCTGCCCGTGATGCGGGTCGCCTTCGGGAGCGTGGTCACGGTGCCTTCACCTCTTGCTGGTACCGGCCGGCCTCCGAGGCGTGCGGACACCCCTCGACGCCGCGGTGCAGCAGGGGGCGCCGTCGGTGCAGGAAGCCGAGCATGGCCGGGACGGGGCTGACGATCCGGGGCTGGGCATCCAGCCGGGCCCGGTTCCGCTCGCGCACGGCCGGCAGATCGGACCAGTGCGCCGTCGGACTGAGGTGGTGCTCCTGGTGGTAGCCGTCGTTGAACGTGACCAGGTTGTACAGGCGTCCGTAGTAGCTCACTGAATCCGCGGCGCGCTCGTGCGGGTCGGCACCGTAATGCCGGTAGTAGTTCTGTACGTTCACGATGGTCAGGGAGAGCAGGAAGGCGGGGGCGTAGCAGAGCAGCAGCCACTGCCACGAGATCGCCGCGAACAGCACCAGCACCAAGACATGTGCGGCGCGGTCGGCCTGGATCTGGCGCAGCTCCCGAGCACGGCGCGCTGCCCCGCGGGAGGCAAGGGAGCACAGCACCGTCTCGTCCCGACCGACCCTCCAGAGCCGTCGTACGTACAGCACCTCCCTGCCTCTGTCGGCAAACGACCGCAGCGCCCCACCGACCGCGTAGCGCGGCAGCGGGGCGTGTTCGCCGTCCTTGCCGGCGCGGTACGTCGAGGAGAGGTCCCGTGTCGTACCGTCCTCGGCCTTGGAGTCATTGTTGAAGCGATGGTGATTGCGTACATGGGTCAGCCGGTACGCCTGGACCGACTGGCCGATGTTCATCGAATTGAGCACCGAGACCAGCGCGTTGAGCCGGTTCGAGGTGAACCACGGCGCGTGGGTGAACAGATGGGAGACGACAATGATGTTGTACGTGGTCATCGCGGCTACGGCGGCGCATCCGCCGACCCGAACCAGGTGCGAACCGGCCGCCCAGCCGACCGCCAGCCAGAGGGTGAGGACGAACTGGGCGACGCTGATCGCGAGCAGCAACGCGTCCCAGGGCGAGCTTCTCCATATTCGCCCGGTCGCCATCAGAGGTAGGTCTCCAGCGTCCCACGACGGCGCACATCCAAGGTGGCGCAGTGAAACGAGCCGCCGAAGCTGTTGAAGTTGCGGAAGTCGCACAGGACCGGCGTGAACCCGAAGTTCTTCATAGCGTCGATCATGGGCTCGTCCTGCCGCTCCACGATCACCCGCTGCTCGTCCAGCATCAGAATGTTCATGTTGATCCACTTGCTGGTCATGTAGAGCGGGTGGGAGTCGGGGATCACCGGGGCGGGCGCGGCCATCACGTCCCAGCCCTTGAAGATCTCCGGCACTGCGGTAACCCGTTCGGGATTGACGAGGAGCTTCCCCGGCGCCATCGGCGCGATGGTCGCATCGATGTGCATCGGGTGTGTGTCATGGAATTCGAGTACATGGACGCGGTATTCATCGCCGAGGTGACGGCGCAGCCACTCGATACCGAATTCGTTGGTGACGTTGCTCTTCTGCGCGATGATGTCGCGGCCGCAGCGGACGAAATCGGCAGCGTCGAAGGTCGGTTCGAATTCGGTCACGACGAGCCGCGGCGGGCCCTGCTCACCAGGGTCGACCCAGTCCTGGTCGAACTGGTCGTCCGTGAGCTCCGGCTTCGGCCCTGCGCTCCACTTGGCTCCGCCCCTGAAGTACTCCTTCAGAAGCGGCCGGTACGCGAGGTTCTCGTAATAACGGGAACGCCAGGCCATGGGGCATTCGATGATCTCGTCGCCGACGACCAGCAGCGTGTCCCGGGGCATCGCCGCATACATCCCCGTGCTCGTCCAGTCCAATGTGCTGTAGGGCGTGCGCTGTGGAATCGCCTCCGGACGGCGTACGGTTACTCCCTCCCCCTCGAGAATGCGGACGAGCTCCTCCAACTCCGCGTGGGCGGCGGCAATCCGATCGGCGGGAAAGGGGCGGCCGGCCTGGCGGCGGAAGGTGCCGAGCTGGTTGCCGGGAAGCACCGGTGGCAGGGCCATGTGCCAGGTCGGAAAGCTCGCTCCGTCCACGATGCCGACGATGACTTCTTCCAGTGGATCCCACTCGGTGTACGACGAGACCGGGCTGCCCGGCTGTTCACCGGTCCAGCAGAGGCCATCGGAGGCAGGGGGCATCGACGCGTCGGACTTCATTGGGTACTCCTCGTGTTGCTGTGGATGGGGTCAGCCCGCTGCGGGCCCTTGTCTGCCGCGTGCAGGGGCGATTCCTGGGGCGCGCTTCGTCGCGGAGGCGCTGCGCCACGGGGTCAGGGCCGCGGTGATCAGCATCATGCTGCCGCCCACCGCATAGGTGAGACGTGGGCCGACGGCGTCCGTGAGCAGGCCGCCGACCAGCGAGCCGAACGCGTCGGCCAGGAATGTCCCGCTCATGACCGTGCCCATCACGACGCCCAGGGATTCGGAGCTCTTGAACCCCTGCAACAGCGTCGTGCCGGATATGTCCCGCAGGCATGCCGCGACTCCGGCGAGCAGCGTCGCGGCGAAGAGGACGGCCAGGGTGAACGAGGCGCCGGTGGCGAGGTGGCCGATGGCGAGCAGCGTCACGGCGCCGGCGAACAGGCGCAGCGAGGGGGCGAGGCGTTTCGACCTCAGGGCCATGAACGCCGCGAGGAGTCCGCCGAGACTCGCCGCGCCGAGGACGAAGCCGTACATGCTGCTCCCGGCATGCAGCCTGCCCTCGACGAGCACGATGAGGGCGGGCCGGTCGACGGCGACCGCGAAGGTGGTTCCCGCCGTGGCGAAGGCGACGGCTCTGAGTTGGCGGTCCTTCAGCAGCGCCCGCACTCCGGACAGGGCGGAGTTCACCAGGGTGGACCGCTTGGGTAGGGCGGTCCGGGAGGCCGAGCTCAACGGGATCATCCCGAGCAGAACGGCCGAAGCCACGAAGGTCCCCGCGTTGATGACCAGGGCGTAGCGGTATCCGAGCCCGGAGACCATGCCGCCGAGACCCGACCCCGCGGTCATGCTGATGGTCGCGATCATCATCAGTACGGCGTTCGCCTTGGCCCGCGATTCGGCCGGTATCGCCTTGGCGATCATGGTTCGGGCGGCGGGTGCGGACACCGTGGCGACCGACTCCGCCAGCAGCACCATGCCGAGCAGCGCGAAGTAGGACGGCTGTAGCCAGGCGATCGCCACGTAGAAGGTGGTGGCGGCGACATCGCAGTAGATGAGCAGCGTACGCGGGTCGAATCGGTCGGATAGCGCGCCGCCGAGGGGGCCCAGCAGCCGAGGGATGATCCGGGCGGCGAAGAACCCGCTGATCGCCAGCCCGGACCGCGTCTCCTGATACAGGTGGACCGTCAGGGCCGCCGCCGCGGCGAAGTCCCCGACAACGGACAGCGTGCGGGCGGCGACGAACAGCGGAAAGCGGTTGAGCCGCCACCACGCCTGCTGCTGCACCATGGAGCACCTTCCAAAGTTGCGGGAGCGACTAGCGGTTCATTTGGCTGACGAGGCTCTTCGGGCGCAGGTCGGTCCAGTTCTCGTTGACGTAGCCAATACATTCCTGTCGGCTGGTGGGACCGAGCACGACACGCCATCCCTCCGGTACATCGGCGAACGAGGGCCAGAGCGAATGCTGGCCCTCGTCGTTCACCAGGACCAGGTAGCTTCCGTCGGGGTTCTCGAACGGGTTGGACATGGGGTCTCCTTTCATCCTGTCCGACTGTCGGCACGGCGGCTTCGGGGCTATGGGGCTACGGGGCGGCGCGCGAATCCGCGAGCACATTCGCCATGACATCCGACAGCGCTGCGACATATGGCACCCGGAGGACATCGAAATGTCCTCCCTTCAACTCATGAACGGACAACTCACTGCACCACGGCTCCCACTGCGACGGCAGCGAGTCCGGGGATCCGGCGCAGTGCACGACGTGAACGGGGCCCGAGAACACCCCCGTCCGATGGCCGTGGATCTCCCGGTACAGCCAGTCGAACACCGCGAAGCGCGCCTCGATCCAGGGCTGGTCGAGGTCGACATCGGCGAGGCGGTGCGCCTCGACCCCGGCTCCCCGGGCCACGTCATGGTCGAAGGCACGCCGGATGGTCTCCGGCTCGCAGCCGTGCAGCAGCTGATCGGCGGGGACGGAATCGACCAGCAGCAGGGGAACAGCGACGCCGGACGCCGCCTGCCACTGCCGGGCGATCTCATGGGCCAGGACCCCACCGGACGACCAGCCGCACAGCAGGGCGGGCCCCCGCTGGTACCTGGCCGCCAGCTCTCGCACATAGCGGGCGGCGAGTTGGGCGAGCGACTCGCCCGAGGGGACACGGGCCTCGAACGCGGCGATCTCCCAAGCCTCGTCGAGAGCGTCGACCAGCTCCCGGTAGCACAGAAGGCCGCCGCCGACGGGGTGGACGAGCACGATGGGTGAGGGGTCGGCGCCTTCCGCCGCACCGCGCCCTCCCGGGCGGCCGGCGCCCTCGCGCAGGAGGACGAGCGGGCCTTCCTCTCCGGGCTCGGCGCTCTCCAGAGCCTTCGCCAATCCGACGACCGTGGGGGCTTGGAAGAGCGCGGGCAGGGTCAGGTCCACGCCTGCCGTGGTCCGCGCCCGGCTCACCAACTGGGCCGCGAGGAGCGAGTGACCGCCGAGGTCGAAGAAGTCGTCGTCGACCCCGACCGCCTCCACGCCCAGGACCTCTTCGAACAGGCCGCACAGCGTGCGCTCCAGCGCCGTGCGCGCACCGCCCCGCGACGTCTCGTACCGCGGGGCGGGCAGCGCCTGACGGTCCAGCTTGCCGTTGGCCGTCCGCGGCAGCGTCTCCAAGAGCACCACGGCCGACGGCACCATGTACTCCGGCAGCCGCCGCGACAGTTCGGCGCGGAGGAGGCCGGCGGACGGGGCCCGGCCGCGCTCCGCGGGGACGACGTAGGCGATCAGTCGCTTGTCCCCAGGGACCTCCTCACGGGCCACGGTCACCGCCTGGCGCACTCCGTCGCACCCCAGGAGCTCAGCCGTGATCTCACCCGGCTCGACACGGAAGCCACGGATCTTGACCTGGTCGTCGGCCCGGCCCACCGTCTCAAGAACGCCGTCCGCAGCGCGTCTGGCCACATCGCCGGTGCGGTACATGCGGCTGCCCGGGGGGCCGAACGGATCCGCCACGAAGCGCTCCGCCGTCAGCGCCCCGCGCCGCAGATAGCCGCGGGCCAGACCCGGACCCGCCACGTAGATCTCACCCGACACGCCCGGTGGTAGCGGCCGCAGCCACTCGTCCAGCAGGTAGACCGCGAGATCCGGCAGCGGCCGTCCGACCGGGCTCCTGCCCGCCGCCTCGATGTCACTCTCCCGCACCGGGTGATGTGTGACGTGCACCGTGGTCTCGGTGATGCCGTACATGTTCACCAGAGCCACCCGGTCGAGGCCCACCCGGGCCACCCACGGCCTGAGTTCGGCGACCTCCAGCCTCTCTCCCCCGAGGACCACCGCGCGCAGCCGAAGCCGGTCCATCCGGGCATCCCCCTCGGCCGCGGCCGCCACCAACGAGCGGAACCCCGTCGGCGTCTGGGAGACGACGGTGACCTGCTGTTCGACCAGCAGCTCCAGGAAGTCCTCCGGGGATCGGGCCACGGATCGGGACACCACGACGACACAGCCGCCGAAGGCCAGCGCACCCCACATCTCGAAAACGGAGAAGTCGAAGGCGTACGAGTGGGCCATGGTCCACACGTCGTCCGCGGTGCAGGGGTAACTCGCGTGCGCCGCCTCCATGAGGCGCACCACGTTGGCGTGGGTGAGCAGCACTCCCTTGGGGCGGCCGGTCGACCCTGAGGTGTAGATCGTGTAGACCGCGTTGTCCGGGCGGACCGTCACCGACAGGTCGGTCACCGGTTGCGATGCCAGCGCCCCGGTGGTCTCCGGTTCGTCCAGCAGCACCAGCGCACCGTCGTAAGCGCGGGCGAGGGAGGCGGCCAGTGAGGAGGTCGTCACCACCATCCGCACGTCCGCGTCGTCAGCGAAGTACCGCAGTCGTTCCGGCGGGTTCACTGGATCCAGGGGCACGTAACCCGCACCGGCCTTCAGCACGGCCAGCAGCGTCGGCAGCAGGTCAGGGCCCTGCTCCAGATGCACGCCCACCAGGTCTTCCACTTCCACGCCGAGTGATCGCAGATAGTGGGCCAGTTGGTTGGCCTGGGCGTTCAACTCGCCGTACGTCCAACGGGCACCGCCGACGACCACGGCCACCGCGCCGGGGGACCGCTCCGCCTGCCGCTCGAACATCGCGTGCACGGTCCCGCCCGCCGACGGTGGACCGGTGGGCCGCCATGTTGAGGACAGGTGTTGCAGCTCCTCGCCCGACAGCAACTCGATCTGGCCGAGGCGTCGTTCCGGGTCACGCACGACGGCCTGCAGCAGGCTCTCGAACCGGGGCGCGAATCCCTCCACGGTCGCCCGGTCGAAGAGTTCGCCGCTGTACTCGAAGGAGCCCGCGATGCCCAGGCGGGCCCCGCCCTCGTCCGTCTTCTCCCTGACGTGCAGGGTGAGGTCGAACTTGGCCATGCCGGTTCCCGTTCGCCGCGCGACGACCTCGACGCCCGGCAGGTCCATCGACGCCTCGGCGTCGTTGAGGAAGTTCAGCATGACCTGGAACAACGGGTGGCGCCCCGCGGACCGGGCCGGGTTCACCTCCTCGACCAGCCGCTCGAACGGAACGTCCTGTCGGGAGAAGGCGGACAGGGTGGTGTCGCGCACCCGGTGCATCAGCTCACGGAACGTCGGGTTCCCGGACAGGTCGGTGCGCAGTACGAGCGTGTTGACGAAGAAGCCGACCAGATCGTCCAGCGCCTCATCGGTCCGGCCCGCCACCGCGGTGCCGATCGGAATGTCCGTGCCGGCGCCCAGCCTGGCCAGCAGCGCGGCAAGGGCGGCCTGCATCACCATGAACATGCTGACGCGCCCGTCACGGGCCAGCTCCGCGAGCCGCTGGTGGGTCCCGGCGTCCAACGCGAAGTCGACGCGCCCGCCCTCGTGACCCTCCACCGGGGGGCGCGGCCGGTCGTAGGGCAGGGCAAGCTCCTCCGGGACTCCGCACAGGCGGTGCCTCCAGTAGCCCAGTTGCCGGGCGATCAGGCTGTCGGGCTCGGCATCGGTGCCGAGGAGCTGCTGCTGCCACACCGCGTAGTCCGCGTACTGGACCGGCAGCGGGGTCCACGCGGGAGCGTTCCGGCGGCACCGGGCACGGTAGGCCGTGGAGATGTCGCGCCACAAGGGCGTCATGGACCAGCCGTCGCAAGCGATGTGGTGCACGACGAGGAGAAGTACAAGTTCATCGGGGCCGACCGCGAACAGAGCGGCCCGCACGGGGAGTTCGGTGACCAGGTCGAACCCGGTGTCGGCCACGGCGGCGAGTGCCTCGTCAAGGCCGTCTGCCGCGACCGCGGTCAGCGACACGTCGAGCCGTGCGTCATCGGCCGCGATGACCTGCTGCCTCGGCCTCCCGTCGACGTCGGGGTAGACGGTACGCAGAGCCTCGTGCCGCGCCAGCACGTCCCAGAGCGCCGCCCGCAGCGCGTCGATGTCCAGGGCACCCTTCAGGCTGAAGGCGAAGCGCAGGTTGTACAAGGCGTTCGGCCCGGCGAACCTGTTGAGGAACCAGAGTCGCAGCTGCCCAGGCGACAACGGTACGGCTGCGGGCCGCGGCCCGGCCCGCAGCGGCTGCCGTGCGGTCTCCCCGGCCGCCAGCCGAAGAGCCAGCAGTGCCGGGGTCGGCGCATCGAACAGGGCCTTGACCTCGACTTCGAGCCCCATCACCGTCCGGATGCGGCTCAGCAGCCGCATGGCGAGCAGCGAGTGTCCGCCGAGTTCGAAGAAGCTGTCGTCGACGCCCACGCCGCCGATGCCCAGGATCTCGGCATAGAGGCGGCACAGGACCTCTTCACGTGGGGTGCGCGGCACGCGCCTTGTCGCGGCGGCGCCCGGGTCCGGTGCCGGCAGGGCGTTCCGGTCCAGTTTGCCGTTCGGGTTCAGTGGCAGGGCGTCGAGCAGGACGAACGCCGAGGGGACCATGGAGCGCGGCAGCCTGCGGCTCAGAAAGGCGCGCAGTGCGTCCACGTCGGCCGACTCGGCCGGCTCCGGCACCACATAGGCCACCAGCCGCTTCCTGCCCTGTGCGTCCGGTCGGACCACGACCGCGGTCTTCGCCACCGAGGCGAGCTCGTGCAACGTCGCCTCGATCTCGCCCGGCTCGATCCGGATGCCCCGGAACTTGACCTGGTGGTCGGCCCGGCCCCGGTACTCCAGACTGCCGTCCGCGCGCCATCGCACGAGGTCACCGGTCCGGTACATCCGCTCGCCGGGCGCGCCGAACGGGTGCGCCACGAACCGCTCGGCCGAGAGCCCCGGCCGATTCAGATAGCCACGCGAGAGCTGTTCCCCCGCCAGGTACAGCTCGCCCACGACACCCACCGGGACGGGCTGAAGCGCATCGTCCAGCACATACATGCGACTGTTGATCACCGGGCGGCCGATCGGCGGGAACACCGGCCAGCCCGTGACGTCCCCGTCGAGCACGTGCGTGGTGACGACATGGGACTCGGACGGGCCGTAGTGATTGCGCAGCACACGCCCAGGGACCTTGGCGAAGAAGTCCCGCACGGGTCCGTGGAGAGCCAGCACCTCGCCTCCCTGCGCCAGCATCCGCAGCCGGGGCAGGGTCAGTCCCTCCTCCGCCGCCGCTTCGGCCACCGCCTCGAGGACCAGGTTCGGTACGTAGATCTCGTTCACCCCAAGCCGGTCGAGCCAGCGCACCAGGGCCACCGGGTCGCGGCGTACGGCGTCGCGCGGCACGGCCAGGGAGCGGCCCGACAGAAGTGCGGCGAGGATCTCCTGGGTAGCGACGTCGAAGCTGATCGTCGTGAAGTTGGCGGTGACCACGCCCCGGCCGGTTCCGGTGCCGTGGTGCCACGCCATCAGGTTGGCCATGCCACCCGCGGTAAACACAAGGCCCTTTGGGCGCCCGGTCGAGCCTGAGGTGAAGACGATGAAGAACGGGTGCTGCGGCAGCACCGGGCCCCGGCGCTCGTCGTCCGACAGATTCTCCGCAGGGCCGTCCGTGAGGGTCGTTCCCTGCTCGTCGAGGACGACCACCGGTATGTCGTCGGGTAGCAGCGCCCGGGTACCGGTCGTGGCGAGCGCCAGTTCGGGCCCGGCGTCGCCGAGGATGTGGGCGACGCGGTCGGCCGGGTAGTCCGGATCGACCGGGACGTATGCCGCGCCCGTCTTCACCACACCCAGCAGGGCCGCGATCAGCTCGGTGGAGCGTGGCATCACCAGCGCCACGGTGCGCTCCGGGCCCACGCCCCGGGCCACCAGCAGCCGAGCCAGCCGGTTAGCCCGGGCGTTGAGTTCGGCGTACGTCAGCTCCGCGTCCTCGTACATCACGGCGGTCGCGTCCAGGGCGAGCGCGACCTGGCGCTCGAACAGCTCCGCCACCGGCGTCCAGGGCACGTCCGCCCGGGTGTCGTTCCACTCCTTGAGGATCCGGGAACGCTCCTGCGGGGCGAGCAGATCAGGGCGGCCGATGGGCTGGTCCGGGGCCTTGGTGGCCGCCTCCAGGAACCGTTCTAGCCGCGCCACCAGCGTCTGTGCCGTCTCCCGGTCGAAGAGGTCGCAGGCGTACTCGCAGACCCCCTCCAGGCCGGCCGGGGCCCCCTCCGCCGTGTAGCGGTCCGCGATGCTGAACAGCAGGTCGAACTTGGCCGTTGGTACGTCGGCCTGCTCCAGGGTCACCACGAGCCCGGGCAGCTCGAAGGAGGGCGCCGTGTTGTTGCGGAAACTCAGCATGGTCTGGAAGAGGGGGTGCCAGGCTGTCGAGCGGGGCGGGTTGAGGACCTCGACGAGCTGTTCGAAGGGGACGTCCTGGTGGGCCATGGCCTCCAGATCCGTGGTGCGGACTCGCCGCAGCAGCTCCCGGAACGTCGGGGCACCGCCGGTGTCCGTGCGCAGCACCAGCGTATTGACGAAGAATCCGACGAGGTCGTTCAGGGCGTCGTCGGCGCGGCCGGCCACGGGAGTGCCGATGGGCACGTCGGTTCCGGCGCCGAGCCGGGTCAGCACCGCGGCGACGGCCGCGTGCACGACCATGAACACACTGGCCCGCTCTTCACGGGCGAGGACGGCGATCCGACGGTGCAGGTCGGCACCGAACCTGATGGGCGTCCTGCTGCCGCGGAAGGACTGGGTGACGGGGCGCGGCCGGTCGGTGGGCAGGTCCAGGTGGTCGGGGAGACCCGCCAGGCGCCGCCGCCAGTACGCGCCCTGCCGGACGAGGAGGCTGTCGGGGTCGTCCTCGCCGCCCAGCAGCTCGCGCTGCCACATGGTGTAGTCCACGTACTGCACGGGGAGTCGCTCCCAGGCCGGGGCCCGCCCCGAGCGCCGGGCCCCGTAGGCGGTGGCGATGTCTCGAGCCAGCGGCACCAGGGACCAGCCATCACAGGCTATGTGGTGCAGTACCAGCAGCAGCAGATGGTCCGACGGCGCGAGGGCGAACAGGACGGCCCGCAGGGGAGGTTCGCGGGTCAGGTCGAAGGGGCGGCGGAACTCCTCGCGTACAGCGATGGTGAGCTCGGCCTCCGACACCTCGCGGACCACCAGTGCGAAGGGCACGTCAGCGGCGTCCAGGACGTGTTGGCGGGGCACGCCGTCGGTCTCCGGGAAGACGGTCCGCAGTGTCTCGTGCCGGAGCACGACGTCCTGGAGTGCCGAGCTCAGCGCGGAACGGTCCAACAGGCCGGACAGCCGCAGGGGCAGCGGCATGTTGTACGCCGCGTCACTGCCCTCCATCCGGTTGAGGAACCACTGGCGCCGCTGGGCGTACGACAAAGGGATCACGATGGCTGCTCCTCGCGTCGCATCCGGCGCAGCGCCGGCCGAGCGGGCGCCGCGGTCTCCAGCCGGGCGGCCAGGCCCGCGATGGTGGGCTCCTCGAACACGGTGTGGACCGGGAGCTCGCGCGACAGCACGTCCCGCACCCTGTTGGCCAGCCGTGTCGCCAGAAGCGAGTGCCCACCGAGGTCGAAGAAGCTGTCGTCGGTCCCGACGCCCTCGACGCCCAGCACCTCTTCGACCAGGCCGCACAGCTCCCGCTCCAGCTCGGTGCGCGGCAGGCCTCCCGACACCCGGTGCTCCGGCGCCGGCAGCGCCGACCGGTCCAGCTTCCCGTTCGCCGTCAACGGCAGCGCGTCCACCACGACCACCGCGGAAGGCACCATGTACGCGGGCAGCCGCCGCGCCACGGCGGCGTGCAGCGCGCTGCCCTCGACCAGCGAGCCGTCGCTGACGGCGTAGCCGACCAGACGGCGGTCGCCCGGCCGGTCTTCTCGGACCACCACGACGGCCCGTACCACTCCCGGGCATGCGGACAAGGCCGCTTCGACCTCCCCGAGCTCCACCCGGAAGCCTCGTATCTTCACCTGCTCATCGACCCGCCCCAGGCATTCCAGGACGCCGTCGTCCCGCCATCGCGCCACATCTCCGCTCCGATACATGCGCCCACCGGGCGGGCCGAAGGGATCCGTGACGAACCGCTCGGAGGTCAGATCCGCGCGTCCGGAGTACCCGCGCGCCAGCACGTCGCCGCCGATGTACAGTTCCCCGGCCACCCCCACGGGTACCGGCCGCAGCCACGCGTCGAGCACGTACATCCGCGCATGGTCGAACGGCCGGCCGATCGGCACCGGCCCCTCGTCCAGCGGCGCACCCGGCTCGATCCGGAAGTCCGCACACCCCACCGTGGCCTCGGTGGGGCCGTAGTGGTTCACCACGACCGCATCCGGGTGCAGCGCCCGCCAGGCCGACAGCGCGCCACCCGTCAGCGCCTCACCGCCCAGGACCAGTTCGCCGGATGGTGCACGCCCCGATGCCAGCAGGAGCGGGAGGTGGCTGGGGGTGGCCTTCAGGAACCCGACATCGACTGCCGGGGTCTCCCCGGTGTCCGCCACGTCGCCCACGTGCACACAGCCGCCGGCCTCCAGGGCCCCGAACAGGCCGGTCAGCGGGAGGTCGAAGGCGACGGACGAATGCAGCAGCGCACCCCGCGCCAGGCCCTGGTACGCCCCCGCAACGCGACGTACGTAGCCGACGATGGACCGGTGCTCCACCACCACGCCCTTCGGCGCGCCCGTCGACCCCGAGGTGAAGACGACGTACGCCGCCGCCCGTTCGGGTACAGCCATCGGGGAGGATGTCCCGGCGGGTCTCCCGGCCCAGCTCTCCAGGCCCTCCTCGCCCTCGTCCACCGCGATCGGCACCACGCCATGCGGGACCCATGCCGCGCACGAGGAATCCCCCACCAGGACGCTCCCGCCGACCTGCTCGACGACTACCCGAAGGCGCTCCTTCGGCGTACCGGGGTCCAAGGGCACGTATGCCCCGCCGGCCTTCAGCACGCCGAGCAGGGCCACCACCAGGCCGACACCCCGCTCCAGGCACACGGGCACCGGAACTTCGGGCCCCACGCCCAGTCCCCGCAGCCGGTGCGCCTGCCGATTCGCCATGGCGTCCAGTTGCCGGTACGTCACGCGGCGGCCGCCGCACTCCACCGCCGGCGCGTCCGGTGACCGGCGCACCCGCTCCTCGAACAGGCCGTGCAGCGTGCCGCCCTTCGACGTTCTGCCGCTCCCGTTCCACGCCGTCAGCATCCGCGCCGACTCCGTCTCTGGGAGCAGCTCGATGTCCCGCAGCCGGATCCGGGGATCCTGAGCCACCCGCAGAAGCACGCGCCGCAGATGACCGGCCATGCGCTCGATCGACTCGGGGTCGAACAGGTCGGTGGCATAGACGAACTGGAGCGCCAGGCTCTCCTCGGACTCGTCGACATTGAGCGTGAGATCGAACTTGGACGCGTATACGTCGCGGGCCAGCGGTTCGACGTCCGCACCAGGGAGGGAGAGCCGCATGCCGCTAGAGTTCCGCACCGCGAAGCTCACCGAGAAGATCGGGTTGCGGCTCAGGTCCCGTTCGGGGTTGAGCTCGTCGATGAGGTGGTCGAAGGGCAGGTCCTGATGGTCGTACGCGTCCAGCGCGGTTTCCCGTACCCGGGCGAGCAGCTCGTCGAACCGCGGGTTGCCCGCGAGGTCGATGCGCAGGACGAGCGTGTTGACGAAGAAGCCGACGATACCTTCGGTTTCGAGTCGGGTCCGCCCAGCGGTCGGTGTGCCGATCGCTATGTCGTCACGCCCGGTGTGGCCGCGCAGCAGCACGGTGAATGCGGCCAGCAGGGTCATGAAGAGCGTGGCGCGGTGGTGCTGCGCGATCGAGCGCAGCGCGTTCCCGGTCTCCGGCTCCAGCCGGAAGGCGAAGGACGAGCCCCGGCCGGTCGGCAGGTTCGGCCGGGGCTGGGAGAGCGGCAGCTGAAGCGGCTTCAGATCGCCCAGCCTGGCACGCCAGTACTCCAGCTGGCCGTGCGCGGTCGCCTCCCGGAGCCAGCCCTGCTGCCACACGGCGAAGTCGGCGTAGGTCAGGGTGAGTACGGGCAGGTTGGCAGGGCGGTCGGCCACGCCAGCCGTGTACAGCAGGCCCAGCTCCCGCACAAGGATCTCGCACGACCAGCCGTCCGCGAGGATGTGGTGGAGCGTCAGGGAGAGGACGTGATCGTCCGGGGCGACAGAGATGAGCAGCGGCCTCAGCAAGGGGGGTCGCGCCAGGTCGAACGACTGCGTGGCCTCCGCCGCCACGCGGTCGCGGCACCGTTGCCACGCCTCCCTTTCGGGACAGCTGGTCAGGTCCAGCCGCTCCAGCGTCGTCCTGACCAGGGGGCGTACCAGTTGGCGCGGCCCTCCGCCGGAGTCCTGGAAGCAGGTGCGCAGCGATGCGTGCCGATCGACCAGCGCCGCGATCGCCGCCTCGAGCACGGCGGCGTCCAGTCGGCCGCGTATCCGCAGGGGGAGCGAGACGTTGTAGTCGGCCCGCCCGGGATGGAGCTGCTCCATGAACCACAGGCGGCGCTGTGCCGAGGACAGCGGCAGTCCCTGGGAGGCGCCTTCCTCCGCCGCTCCGGTCGTCGAGCCGGCCGATGCCGCTGCGCCGGAGCGCGGCCCGGATTCCCGCGCGGGGGACGTCTCACCGGCGCGGGCGACGACCAAGTCGCCGACGACAGTGGCGATCTCCGCCACGGTACGGGCGCCGCGCAGCCGCTCGACCGGCACCTCAAAGCCCAGCGTGTCGGCCAGCCGCGCCGCGAGAGCCCCGAGCCGCTGGTCGCCGCCATGGTCGAGGAGGTTGTCTCCGGGGGGCAGCGCGCCGACGCCCGGGACAGCGGCGCACAGATCCGCGACGAAGCGCTTCATCGGGCTCGTCACCTCCGTTCGCCTCCCTCGTCCGGCCCACCGGCCGCGGCCTCGAGGGCCCTGTTCAGCGCGAGGCCGCTCACCGAGGCAGCGAGCCCTTCGACGGTCGGGGTCTCGAAAAGCAGCCGGATCGGAATCGCGAACCCGAACCGCTCCTCCAAGCGCAGGACGGTGCGGTTGGCGAGCAGCGAGTGGCCGCCGAGCGCGAAGAAATCGTCCGTGGCCGAGACGGAGGCCCGGCCGAGGACCTCCGCCCAGACCTCGGCGATCAGCTGTTCAGTACGGCTGCCGGGCGGCCGCCCCGCCGGCTCGGCCGGGCCCGCGGTGAACTCGGGCAGGGCGGCGCGGTCGACCTTTCCGTTGGGAGACAGCGGCATGGCCTCGAGCACTTGGATGCCGGCGGGCACCATGGACGGCGCCAGCGTGAGGCCGACGCGGTCGCGCAGCTTCACCGGGTCCACGTCATACCCCGGTGCGGGCAGGACGAAGGCGAGTAACCGCCGGTCCCCGTCCCCCGTTTCCCGGAGGAGGGCGACGGCCTGGTGCACGCCGGGGTGACGTTCCAGGGTCGCCTCCACCTCGCCCAGCTCGATGCGGAAGCCGCGCAGCTTGACCTGGTCGTCGGCGCGTCCGACGAACTCCAGCTGCCCGTCGGCACGCCACCGTACGAGGTCCCCGGAACGGTACATGCGCGCGCCGGGCGTGCCGTACGGGTCGGCGAGGAACCGCACGGCGGTCGGCCCGGGCCGGTTCAGATAGCCGCGGGCGATGCCGTCGCTGTGGATGTACAGCTCCCCCACCACGCCGGGAGGCACCGGGCGCAGCTTCGCGTCGAGGACGTACAGCCGGGAGTTGATCAGCGGCCTCCCGATGGGCGGCGCCGTGTCACCCGACATCGGCCCGCACCACGTGACGTACACGGTGGTCTCCGTGGGACCGTAGAGGTTGATCATGCGTCGGCCGGGCGACCACTGGCGGACCATCGCTCCTGTGACCCGCTCCCCCGCAACGACGAGCGTGATCCCGGGCGGCAGGCCGTCGGCCGGCACCGCCGAGAGGGCGGAGGGCGGCATCGTCAGGTGCGTCACGCGCTGGGCGGCCACCAGGTTCCGCAGCGGAACCCCGGGGGTCAGCTCTCGTGGCTCTGCCACGACCAGGCAGGCTCCCGAGAGCAGGGCCATGCAGATCTCGAGGAGAAAGGCGTCGAAACTCGGCGACCCCATCTGCAGGACCCGGCTGCCGACTCCCGCCCCGAAGACGACGGGTTGCGCCTCGACCAGGCTGCTGATGCCGGCATGTGTGAGCACCGCGCCCTTCGGCCGCCCGGTCGATCCCGACGTGAACAGTACGCAGGCGGCGCCGTGCCGGTGCAGTGGCGCCATCCGGTCCGTGTCGGACAGATCGTCCATCGGCATCGCCTCGCGGGCTCGTGCCGTGGCGCCGTCGTTCACCAGCAGGAACGGGCCGGCCTCGGCGGGGAGGCGCCGCACCAGCTCGGAGTGGGTGATGACCAGTTCCGGCCGGGCGTCATCGAGCATGAACGCGATCCGGTCCGACGGGTAGTCGACGTCGACGGGCAGATATGCGGCACCGGCCTTCAGAACGGCCAGGACCGAGACGACCATCTCCGGCGAGCGGGGCAGGGCCACCGCGACGGTGCGCTCCGGTCCGACACCGTGCTCTACGAGCAGCCGGGCCAGTTGGTTCGCGCGGGCGTTGAGCGCCGCATAGGTCAGTTCGTCCGCGCCCGCGGCGAGCGCGGGCGCTTCTGGATTCCGCACGACCTGGTCCTCGAACAGCTCGGGCACGGTGAGTCGCGGCACATCGACCGTGGCGCCGGGCCAGTCGACGAGCAGCCGCTGCCGCTCGTCGTCCAGCAGGACATCGAGCTCGTCGACCGGATGGTCCGGGTCGGCAACCGCCCACTCCAGGAGGCGGACCAGCCGTCCGGCCATCCGCTCGGCGGTGCAGCGGTCGAACAGGTCCGTGCTGTACTCGATGAATCCCTCGATGCCCTTGCAGCGGCCGTCGGACGACCTGACCTCCCGCAGGTTGAACGTCAGGTCGAACTTGGCGTATCCGGCCGGGATCTCGACGCCGTCGGCCACGAGTCCGGGCAGTCGCAGCCGCAGGTCCGCCCTCGGCGTGTTGCGCAGCATGAGGAGCACCTGGAACAGGGGGTGCCTGGCCATGGCGCGTTCCGGGTTGATCGCCTCGACGAGGCGGTCGAAAGGCAGGTCCTGGTGGGCGAAGGCGGACAGGTCGGTGTCCTTCACACGCGTCAGCAGCTCGCGGAAGGACGGGTTGCCGGAGACGTCCGTGCGCAGCACCAGGGTGTTGATGAAGAAACCGACGAGATCCACGAGCGCGTCGTCGACCCGTCCGGCGACGCCGGTGCCGATCGGGATGTCCTCACCGGCGCCGAGCCGGGTGAACATCGCGGCCAGGCCGGCTTGGATGACCATGAACAAGGTGGTCCCGGAGTGCTCCGCAAGTTCGGCGAGTTGGCCGTGGAGCCTTTCGTCCAGATCGAGCGGGACCGTGTCGCCGCCGTAACTGGGTACGGTCGGCCGGGGGCGGTCGACGGGGATGTCCAGCTGCGCCGGCACACCGCGCAGTTGCTCGGACCAGTAGGCGAGCTGCTGCTCCATGACGCCTCCGGGGCGGTTCTCCGCCAGGAACTCGTGCTGCCACAGCGCGTAGTCCGCGTACTGGACGGCGAGCGGCGGCCACTGGGGCAGCGATCCGCGGCTGCGTGCCGCGTACGCCGTCTCCACGTCGCGGGCGAACGGCGCGAACGACCAGCCGTCGCCGACGATGTGGTGCAGCACGACGACGAGGACATGGTGCTCAGCGGCCACCTCGAACAGCACGGCCCGGACGGGCAGATCCTTCTCCAAGTCGAAGGCGACGCGGGCGAAGGCCCGGGAAAGCTCGGGCACGCTCTCCTCCGTCGCAGGCACCACCTCCGGTTCCATTCGGGCGGCCGCCGGGGCGAGGATCACCTGCGTGACCCCGTCCGGCCCCGTCGGGAAGATCGTCCTGAGGGCTTCGTGCCGTTCGACGACGTCGGACAGGGCCATGCCCAGCGCCGCCCGGTCCAGCCTGCCGTGGATCGGCACGGACAGCGGGATGTTGTAGACGCCGCCCGGGATCTCCAGCTGATTCATGAGCCACAGCCGGTTCTGCGCCATGGAGAGCGGGATCGCCGCTGGGTGCTTGCGCCGGGTGACGGGCGGCCGCCCCGCATCGGTGCCGGTGAGCAGCGCGGTGAGCTCGGAGACGGTCGGGGTCTCGAAGATGCTGCGCAGCGGGAGGTCGGTTCCGGTCTCGCGGCGGATCCGGCTGAGGAGCCGGACCGCGGACAGCGAGTGCCCGCCCAGGTCGAAGAAGCTGTCATCGATCGTGACCCGGGCGACGCCCAGGACCTCGGAGAAGAGATCGCAGAGGATCTTCTCCTGGCGGGTGCGGTGGGGTCGGCCACCCGGGTTGCCGCTGACGAGAGGAGCCGGCAGGGCGGCGCGGTCGAGCTTGCCGTTGGGCGTCAGCGGCAGTGCGTCCATGAAGACGAACGCCGAGGGCACCATGTATGCGGGGAGGCCGCGGCCGACGTACTCGCGCAGGTCCGCCGGGCTCACGTGGTCGTCCTTCTCGCAGACGACGTACGAGACCAGCCGCTTGTCCCCGGGCTCGTCCTCGCGCACTACCGCGGCGGTCCGTAGAACGCTCGGGTGCCGGCCGACGGCCGAGTCCACCTCGCCCAGCTCGATCCGGAATCCGCGGATCTTCACTTGGTGGTCGACGCGGCCGAGGATGTCCAACCGGCCGTCCTCGCGCCAGCGGACGACGTCCCCGGTGCGGTACATGCGGCTGCCGGACGCGCCGAACGGGTTGGCGACGAACCGCTCGGAGGTGAGGCCGGGGCGGTCGAGGTAGCCCCGCGCCAGGCCGCTGCCCGAGACGTACAGTTCGCCCACGCCGCCGACCGGTACGGGCCGCAGGGCCGAGTCGAGCACCCAGAGGCCGGTGTTGGCGAATGGCCGGCCGATGGGGAGGATGCCGGGCGGGATGTCGTCGGCCGGGTCGATGCGCAGATCCACACAGCCGCAGGTGGTCTCCGTCGGACCGTAGTGGTTGATGACACTGACCTGCGGATTGAGCCGTCGCCACGCCGCGAGGACTTCTCCGGTCAGCGGCTCACCGCCGACGACCGCCTCTCGGGTCGGCGAGCAGTGGGCGGGCAGGGTGGAGAGCATCGCGAGGTGGCTCGGGGTGGCCTTGAGGAAGGTGTACCGGCCTCGGGGATCGTCGAACGAGGCGTACTCCTCCAGGTCGTACAGGCGCAGGCAGCCGCCACCGCACAGGACGCCGTACAGAGCCGTCACGGTGAGGTCGAAGGCGATCGGAGAGTGGAGGAGGGCCTCCTCGTGCAGTGCGGGGTAGGCCCGCACTCCTCGTACGGCGTAGTTCACGACGGAGCGGTGCTCAACCAGGACGCCCTTGGGGCGGCCGGTGGAGCCCGAGGTGTAGATGACGTACGCGAGATTCGCCTGGGTGAGGAGTCCGCCACGGTCGGCAGCCGTCGGATCGGCCGTGCTCCGGCGGGCGAGCTCCTTGGCCGTGGCCTCGTCGTCGAGGAGCACGGTCGGTACGCCCAGATGGGTCGGGAGCGAGGCCACCGAGCCGGCTGTGGTCACTAGCAGGGCCACGTCCGCGTCCTCGAGGGTGAGCGCGATGCGCTCGGCCGGATAGTCCAGGTCGACCGGCAGATAGCCGGCTCCGGCCTTGAGGACCGCCAGCACCGAGACGACCATGTCCGGTGAGCGGGGCACGGCGACCGCTACCAGGTCGTCGAGCCCGACCCCGCGGTCCAGCAGGAGCCGGGCCAGCCGGTTGGCCCTGGCGTTCAGCTCCGCATAGCTCAGCTCGGTCTCCCCGCACACCAGCGCAGGTGCGTCGGGGGTACGGGCGACCTGCGCCTCGAAGAGGTCGGGGAGGGTCTCGTCCCCCGCCGGGTGGCGGGAGGAGTTCCACTCGGGATCGAGGACGCGGGCCTTCTCGGGCGCGGTGGCAACGGGTAGTGCGGCGAGAGGTGTTTCGGGGTCGGCGGTCTCGGCGAGCCAGCACAGTACGTTCAGGAAACGGGCGTGCTGGGCGGCGAGCTGCTCCTCGGTGTAGCGCGCCGGGTTGGCCTCCAGGTCGATCTGGAGGCCGTCGGTCCCGACGCGGTTGTAGACGTTCACGATGACGTCTTCGATCGGACCGGTGGACAGCGTCTGCATCACCACGGGGTGGCCGTCGAAGGCCGCGTCGAATTCGAAGGGCATGATGTTGACCCGCCAGCCGAAGACGTGGGCATCGGCACCGAGACCGAGGTCGCGCCGCATGTCCTCGCCGCGGTAGCGCTGCGCGGCCAGACCCGCGCGCAGCTTCTCCCGGGTCTGCCCTACCAGCTCAGCGGTGGTGGTCCACGGGGTTGCCGACAGGCGCAGGGGGACCAGGTTCGAGACGTGTCCGGGGGTGTTGCGGGCCACGGCGCCGATGCGGCCGGTCACTGTGAACCCGAGCAGCACGTCCTGGTGGCCGCTGACACCGCCCACGTAGCCGGCCGCTGCCGCCACGACGAGCGCCGGCCACGTGGTCCGCAGGGACCGCGCGAGGCGGAACAGTTTGGCGCTGTGCTCCGGCGGCAGGGTTCCCCGGTGGATGAGCGAGTGCGGCAGCGCCTTGGTGGCGCCGGGCACCACGCTGGCGACGTCGGGCAACGCGGCGAGCTGCACCCGCCAGTAGGCGCGGTCCTGCTCGTACTCCGGTGAACTCCGGTATGCCTGGTCGTCGGCCACCAGGTCACTCAGCGGTCTGAAGGCGGTGGGTGGTACCGGCCGGTCGGAGACGAGAGCCGTGTACACCTCAGCCGTGCGCTGCGCGATCGCGGCGAGACCGTAACCGTCCATGACCACGTGGTGGGCGCGCTGGAACCAGATGAACCGGTCCGGCGCCACCTGGAACAGCACCTGGGCGAAGAGGGCGTCCTCGACGATGTCGAGCGGCCGGCTCAGGTCGGCCCGCATCCACGACGTGGCGCACCTCTCGGGCTCGGGCTGTGCGCTGGCGTCGATGAGGAGCGGTGACCAGTCCCCGAGGGGGGCGACGCGCTGCCGGGGGCCGTCCTGGCCGGTGGTGATCTTCACCCGGATCGCCTCCGTCTCCTCCATGACGTGCCGCAGGGCGGCTGTGAAGACACCCGTGTCGATGGGGCCGGATATCTGGAAGTAGCAGCCGATGTTGAAGCTCGGGTTCGAGGGGGCGAGCTGCTGGGCGACCCACATCTCCAACTGGGCGGCAGTCAGGGGCAGCTCCTGCGGTGTCACCATTGCTCGGCTTCTCCAGGGGTCGGTAAGCGTCGGCGCAGACGGACCGGCATGTGCTCGACTCCGCCGATCAGGTTCGAGTACATGCGGCGGACTTCGCCGGCGAGTTCGGGCAGTTCCATTCGGCGGAGCAATTCGCCGAAGAATATGGCGAGTTCAGTGCTCGCCAAGGCCGACCCGATACAGAAGTGCGAACCGTAGGCGAAGGTCAGGTGCCGGTTCGGGAAGCGCTCGATGTCGAAGGTGTGCGGATCGCCGAAGACGGTCTCGTCCCGGTTGGCCGAGGCGAGCCAGAGCGTCACCGCGTCGCCCACCATCAGCTCCCGACCGCCGAAGGCCGTGTCGTGTACCACCGTGCGCAACACGTGCATGGCGGGCGTCGAGTAGCGGAGGATCTCCCGTACCGCGCTCGGCAGCAGGCCGGGGTCCGAACGCAGCCGTTCCCACTGTCCGGGGTTCTGGACAAAAGCGAGCAGGCCCTTGATCGTGGCGTGCCGCGTGGTTTCGTTTCCGCCCGAGACCAGGCCGTTGCAGTTGAGGATGACCTCCTCGTCGGTGAGCGGCCTGCCGTCGAGCGATCCGTGCACGAGCGCGCTGATGATGTCTTCCTGTGGCTCCTTGCGCCGCCGCCGCATCAATTCGTCGTAATAGAGGAAGATTTCGGTGTGTGCCGCCGCCGCCTCTGCCGGATCCGCCGTCTCGGCGCCGACGCCGAATGCGGTCATGGTGTGCCTCAGCATGAAGTCCCAGTCTTCGCGCGGCACCCCCAGCATGTCGCAGATGACCGAAACGGGAAGCCGGGAGGCGACCTCGGCGAAGTCGCATTGACCCTGCTCCAGGGCCTGCTCGATGATCTCGATCGCGGTGATCCGCATGTTCGACTCAAGCCGCTGGACCATCTTCGGAGTGAAGGCGTTGCTCACGATCCGTCGGATCTTGCCGTGCTGCGGCGGGTCGGTGATGACCATCATCTTTCCGGATGCTGCGGCGGTGGCGACAGAGTCGGCGTCCAGCCGCATGCCCCTGCTGGAGCTGAAGGTCCGGGTGTCGGCCAGCGCCTGGGACACGAGGCCGTAGGTGAGCACCGCCCAGAAGGGGCCCCCGTTCTCCCGTTCCACCCGGCAGACAGGCGCGACCGTACGGAGCCTCTCCCATACGCCCGCCGCCCTGTCGCTCTGATACAGCGCCGGGTCCGAGAGGTCGGGGACCGTCGCCGGGCCGCTCTCGGCCGTCTCGCTCATGCCAGGCCCGCCTCCCGCGCCGCACCGAGCCTCGCGGCCAGTGTCTCCAGCACCTGCTCGACCTGGTCGAGAAGGTAGAAGTGCCCACCGGGGAACACCTCCACGGTGGCTGTGCCAGTGGTGAGTTCCCGCCACCGCTCCAGCAGCGCCACGCCGACTCCCGGGTCGCGGTGGCCGCCGAAGGCGGTCAGTGGAACACGCAGCGGCCCGCGTTCGACGTACTCATACGTCTCGCATGCCGCGAAGTCGTCTCGGAGCACCGGCAGCAGCAGCTCGAGCAGTTGGGGGCTGTCGAGCAGGTCGGGAGCGGTGCCCTCCAGGTTGATGACGTGTTCCAGGAACTCCTTGTCGGGGAGCGTGTGGACGGGGTTCGCCGCACGCGCGTGCGGGGGTGCGTACCCCGATACCGCCAGATGCGCCGGCGGGCTCCCCAGCCGGGCCAGCTCATTGCTGAGGTCGTATGCGAGCAGTGCCCCCATGCTGTGCCCGAAGAAGGCGAAGGGGACGGCGCCGGCGCGGGTCACGACCGGCTCGAGCAGACGCTCGGAGAGACGGCGTATCGAGCGTTCGGCGGGCTCGGTGAACCGGCCTTCGCGGCCGGGGAGCTGAACGGGCACGACCTCGATGCGCGGGCCGAGGAGCCGCTGCCAGTCGCGGTAGGTCGACGCACCCGCGCCCGCGTGGGGCAGGCAGAACAGGCACAGTTCCGGGGTGCTGGTCATGGGCTGGCCGGGGAACCACGGCGACACTGCGGACGGTTGCATCCGGATTCCTTTCAGAGGCGCTAGCGGGACGCCACGAACAGGCGCCCTGTGGGGAAGCCGAGTTCGACGATCGCGACCTCACGAAAACCGGCGGCCTTGAGCTTGTCGGACCACTCCGATTCAGTGAGCAGCTTTCGCCTCATGAACTGCTGGTGGTAATAGGTGACGATGGCGCTGAACCGGCGCTCGCGGTCATTGCGCAGATAGGGAACGGCGTCGGTGATCGCCATGATGCCGCCGGGCCGCAAGGCGTTCCGGCAGTTGGCCAGGACGGCATCGGCCACGTCCTCCTCCTCCGGCATCATGTCGTGGAAGACGAAACCGGCATGGATGACGTCGGTGTCCGCGACGGGCGCGGGGTCGGTGGCGATGGACTGGATGGGCCTCTCGATCACCGTGAGACGGTCGCCGACGCCTGCCTGTTCGCCCGCCGCCTCGGCAGCGCGACACGACGGCCCGTCCAGGTCCAGCCCGATGCCGGTGCATCCGGGGAACTTCCGCAGTACCTCGATCAGCAGTCGGCAGGTGCCCGATCCGAGGTCGGCGATCCGCTCCGGCTTGCTGGCGGCGATGACCTCCAGGGCTGCCGGGTAGAACGCCATCGAGCCCATCCACTGGGAACTGACGGCGACTTGGCGGCCGTCGCGGAGGTAGGCCCCGCTGCCCTTGTCGGGGTTGCAGAGGTATTCACGGGCGTTTTCGATGAACGGCCGGTTGGCGTTCATCACCCAGGACAGATAGCCGGCCTGATGCCGGACCCGCTCGAAGTCCGCAGCCGTCACGAAGGCGCCGGACCCGGTCGGCTCGATGATGCCCGCGGACTCCATCGCCGCCAGATAGCCCGCCGTACCCGCCTGGGGCAGATCGGCGTGTGCGGCGAGCTCCTGGACGGTGAACTCCTTTCCGGGGACGATACGGTCGAGAAGGCTCAGCCGGTCTCCCATTTCCAGCAGCGCGGCCACCGCCGCCAGGGCGGGGGCGTCTCCGCTGGCCTCGATCTCGTCCTTGAGTTTCCGCGTTCCCGTACTGAGCGCTTTCATGGGTTCCCCTTCATCGAGTGCAGGTCTGTCGGTGTCTCCCAGGAGTGCGTCACCACGCGGCCAGCGCGGCCAGTCGGCCGATCCCCGCCGTGAACTCCGCGGGCTCCATCGCCTGGAACGGAAGTCGCAGGAAGAGCGTCCCTTCCGGTGGCGCAGTCCCGTCGGGGTAGAACGCGGAGCCGCGGGTGAGCGCGACTCCCGCATCGCGCGCGGCGGCCAGGAAAGTGGCCTCCCCGGTCTTCACCGGAAGGTGGACGGTGACGTAGTAGCCTCCTTCGGGAACGGCGACCAGCACCTCTCCGAGCTGCGCACGGACCGCTTCGACAGCGGCGTCGAGACGCGGTGCCATGAGCTGCCGCACGCGCTCGACATTGCTCCGCAGCAGATCCTCGGCCAGGCACCTGACGGCGATGGCCTGGCTGAGCGGGGCCGGGGAGAGATAGACGCCTTCGGCCCGGTCCGCCAGCCGGCGCACGAGGGCGGGGTCGCCGATGACATAGCCGATACGAAGGCCCGGGCTGAGCACCTTGCTCAAAGAACCGATGGCGATCACCTGACCGCTGGTGTCGAGCTCGGCGAGCGACGCCGGAGCCGTGCCGGTGTACCGCAGTTCCCGGTAGGGGGTGTCCTCCAGCACGGTGAATCCGTACGCGGCCGCGAGGCGGAGGAGCTCACGGCGCTTGGAACCGTTCATCGTGACGCCGCTGGGGTTCTGGAAATCGGGGATGGTGTAGAGGAGTACCGGGACTTCGCTCTCCAGCCGCCGCGCCAGCTCGGCCGTGTCCAGCCCGTCGCTCTCCAGCGGTACGCCGACGACCCTCGCACCGTGCCGTTGGAAGATCTGGACCGCCCGGTCGTACGTGGGGGCCTCGGCATAGACGACATCACCAGGGTTCACCAGGTGCGCCGCCACGAGGTCGAGGGCCTGCAGCGAACCGTTGGTCACGAAGATCCGCTCCGGCTCCGTGGCGTGGTGCGCGGCAAGCTGCCGGCGGAGCTCCGGGTCCCCGGCGTATCCACCGATCGGCGCGTACTGGAAGACCCGGTCGCGCTCGGTGTCGAGTACCTGCTCGGTCAGTCGGGCGATACTCACGGACGGAATCGCCTCAAGAGGCGGGATTCCGCGGGAGAAGTGGAACAACGTACTGCCCTCCAGTCGGGTCTGTCCTCAAGCCGGAGCCGGTCCTGCCCGGCCGGCGTGCCGCGGACGCGCGAGCCCTCAGTCCGAGCGGGCAGCGTGGCCCGGCGCCGTCGCCGCAGTGACGTACGAGGAGTCGAGATCGGCCACCCCCGCCGCCCCCAACTGCCGTAGCGCGTCGTCCAGCTCCTGCCTCAGCAGGGTGAGTACGGCGGCGACCCCAGCCTGGCCCGCCAGCCCCAGCCCCCACAGGTAGGGCCGGCCCACGCACACCGCGTCCGCTCCCGACGCGAGGGCCTTGATCACGTCGGTTCCGGATCGCACACCGCCGTCGACGAGGACAGCGCAGTCCCGCCCGACCTCCGCTACCACCCCTTCCAGGGCCGCCAGGCTCGATACGACGTCGTCCAGCTGGCGGCCACCGTGGTTGGAGACCACGATCCCGTCCGCCCCGAGGTCCACGCACCGGCGGGCGTCGGCGGCGCGCAGCACTCCCTTGACGACGAGCGGGACGGCAGTGCGCTCACGGATCCAGGCCAGGTCGTCCCAGGTGACCGGGTAGCGTTCGATGCGCGCGGAGGCCGGGATGGGGCCCTCGAGGATTCCCAGCTCTCTCAGCGTCCCGAATTCGACGTCGGACGGAGTGCGGAAGCCCGAGCGCGCAGCCGCGACCCGCCGCGCCGGATAGTGCGCGTCCACGGTGAGGACCAGGGCTCGGGCCCCGGCCGTCTCAGCCATGGCGAGGGTCTCGGCGATACAGGCCCGGCCCTCGTAGGCGTACAACTGGAACCAGCATCCGTCCTTGACCGAACCTGCGATCTCCCGGAAGGGATAGTGGCTGTCGCTGCTCACGATGGAGACGGTGCCGGCCTCCTGCGCCGCGCGCGCGGTGGCGAGTTCGGCGTCCGGGTGCAGGAGCCGCTGAGGGCTGATGGGGGCGAGGAGGACCGGCGTGGAGAGGGTCTGCCCGAACAGGGTCACCTCGGTGTCAGGATCGCCTCGCGTCTCGGCGAGCACGCGCGGCACGAGTCGCAGCGCGTCGAATGCGGCACGGTTGCCCTCGACCGTCCGCTGCGCGCCCGCTCCTCCGTTGATATAGGCCCTGACCGGTTGACTCAGCGTCAGGTCGACGGCTCGTCCGAACTCCATAACGCACAGCAGTGCCGTGAGATCCATGAATGGTTGTCCCCAGTACGCAGTGGAAGCGGCCTATTCGTCGACGGCGATCTCGTCGAGGAGTCCCGCGATGGTCGGCTTGAGGTAGAGCGCGCGGGCGGGGACATCGATGCCCAGATCCCGCTGGATGTCGGCCAGGAGATGCGCGGCGAGCAGTGAATAGCCGCCCATGTGGAAGAAGTTGTCCTCGATACCCACCGGTTCGACGCCGAGGATCTCGCCCCACAGCTCCGCCAGCCGCCGCTCCAGGGGAGTGCGTGGCGGTACGTAAGCGTGGGCGTCGGCCGCCGGGGGCCGGTGCGCCGGCGGGAGCGCACGCCGGTCGAGCTTCCCGTTCCGGTTGAGCGGGAGTTCCGGGCAGGTCAGGACGGCCCACGGGACCATGTAAGGGGGCAGTTCACCGCGGAGCGCCGTGGCCAGGCGCTGGCCCAGTCCGCCGAGGTCCGGCGCGGGCACCCCGTCCTCCGCCACGACGTAAGCCAGTAGCCGCTTGGTCCCGTGCCGGTCCTCCTGGACAACGACCGCGGCGGCGCGGACCTCGCGGTGGCGCGTCAGAGCTGCCTCGATGTGGCCGAGTTCCACGCGATATCCACGGATCTTGACTTGCTGGTCCACCCGGCCGACGAACTCCAGGGAGCCGTCGGCGAGTCGGCGGACCAGGTCGCCCGTCCGGTACATCCGGCCGCCGGGTTCGGTGGCGAACGGGTCGGCCACAAAGCGTTCCGCCGTAGCCGCGGGCCTACCGATGTAGCCGCGGGCGAGTCCGTCGCCACTCGCGTACAGCTCCCCGCACACCCCCACGGGCACCGGGTGCAGCGCGGCGTCCAGGACGGCGATACGGGTTCCGCGGATCGGCCGGCCGATCGGAACGGGGCCGCGATGGCTGCCCCGCACGGTCCAGCACGTCGTGTACGACGTGTTCTCGGTAGGCCCGTAGCCGTTGGTGAACGTCAGATGCGGGTGGGCGCTCAGCAGCCGCTCGACGTGGCCGGGCGAGGCGACGTCACCGCCGGTAAGCACATGGCGGACGGTGCGGAAGCACGCCGGTTGCGAGGTGACCATCTGGTTGAGGAGGCCGGTTGTGAGCAGCAGGACCGTGACTCCGCGGCTCTCGATCTCCCTCGCGAGCCGCTCGAGGTCCGAGGGGTCACCCGGGTGGACCGCGAGCCTGCCGCCGTTGAGCAGGGGGCCCCAGATCTCGATGGTGGAGGCGTCGAAGGCGACGGGCGCCAGCGTGAGGAAGACGTCATCGGGGCCGATGCGGACCCAGTCCGGGCCGCGCAGCAGCCGGGCGACCGCTCGGTGTGGTACCCCGACGGCTTTCGGCTCACCGGTCGAGCCCGAGGTGCAGCTCACGTACGCCAGATGGTCCGGGGTGACCGCGGGCTGCCCGCCGGCCACCGCCGAGGTGGCGTCCGCGTCCTCCAGTTCGGACGGCACGACGGTCGGTACCACGGTGTTGACCTTGTGGCGGAGGTCCTCCTCCGCGACCGTCAGCACGGCGTCGGCGGATGCCAGCAGCTGGGCGCAGCGGACGGGCGGATCGCCCGGGTCGAGGGCCAAGTAGCAGGCACCCGCCTTGAGCACGGCCAGCAGGATGACGACCAGCCTCGCCGAGCGCTCATGGGCGACACCGACGACATGGCCCGGCCGCACACCGCGGGCGGCAAGGGCGTCGGCGAACCAGTCGGAGCGCTCGTCTAGTTGCCGGTATGTCAGGGCGTCGGGCCCGCACACCACGGCTTGGGCGTCGGGGCGCAACCGGGCCTGCCGTCTGACGAGTTCGTGGAGGCACTGCGCCTCCTCGGCGGCGGATCCGTCGCCGTTCATCGAGGTGACGCGCGCCATCTCCGCGGCATCCAGGAGAGGAAGCACGGACACGCGGACGTCCGCGTTCCGGCGGCCCGACCTGGCCGCGCTCATCAGCTCTTCGGTGAGAAGGTCCGCATCCTCGGCGCTGCCGTTCGTAACCGCCGTGGCGGCAAGCCGCACCCGGCCGGCCCCGTCGGCAACGGCACGCACCAGAGGAACGGCAGAGGCCCCGTCCGCGGCCTCTCGCACGGTCACGCCATCACACCGCGCGGCGTTCGTGAAGGAGAACCGGACGTCGATCTCCTCGTCCTTGGCCGACAGCTCCCGGCTCCCCGCCGCCGCCAGCTCCCCCATCGACCGCCCCAGCTGCTCAGCCAGCGCCCGGAATGTGGGGTCGCCGTCGAGGTCGGCCACCAAACGGCCCGATAATGGCTCGCCGGCCGGACCTGCGATATCACAGCACACCGTGACCCGGTCGTTCCCGGTGCGGCGGTGGAATAGCGCGACTGTCGCCGTGAGCGCCGAAATCACCGCCGGTGGTACCGGGATTCCCGGAAGCTCATCCGGTATCGATTCATGCCCTTGTCCGGGGTTCACGGTCCACGCCTCCTTCGGCCGAAAAGCAGATGTGCGAGTTCTTCCTTGCTCATACGTTGGCGCCATCACCAAGTAGCACGGGTGGCGGGCCGAGACGGGGCCTCCGCCCGCCACCCGTCCGTCAGGGTTCCGAACCGGCTGCCATCCGGTTCGGAACTCCTGTCGACCATTCGGAACTACTGAAGACAACTGCTTTGTGAAGAGCCGATGCTCAGCGGTTGGTTCAGCAGCCGCACTCGGTCGTGAGGGTGCAGACCCAGCCGCTGCTCAGCACGTTGTGCGCGGACTGGTCCTCCCGGAGCTCCGCGAGGGAGAGCTCGCCGAACCCGGAACCCGCCGGGTTGGTGGCGGCCTGGGCGTCCTTCCACATCTTCGCTTCGGTGCTCATAACATCCTCCGTTGTTGTTGAAACACCGACCGCCCGCATACACAAACCGGCGATGCGGGCGACCGCTCGCTCTCCACCCTGCACAACAGTTGTAGTGAATCTGTAGCAGCGCAGTAGCACCCCTGGTCAGCGGATGTCGCACCATCCCCGCACTCGAAATGGAAGGCCGTGGTTATCGTGGCCAGGTAGGCCCTTGCGGTAATGTGCGGACCCCCTGAGGCCCACCATGCAGAACACACCAGGAGTCCGCCTTGATTTCTCCCACGGAGTTTCCCGAGGTCGCGATAGGCGCGCACGATCGGCGTGCGATTTTCGGACTGGCGACCCGGGCCGCACCCTGCTTCTCCGCCTATCAGACCGAATTGAGCGACCTGCTCAACGAGATTCCCGCCGCGTTACATGAAAGCCTGCGCCAGTTGACCTTCTCCACACATGAGTCGGGATATGTCATCTTTCGAGGCATAGCGTCACCGGACACCCTGCATCTGCCCAGCACCCCAACGGAGCGCAGCCCGCGGCTCCTGCAGCATCATTGGACGGCCGGTCTCCTGCTGCTCACGGCCGAGCTGCTCGGATCACTCATCGGATACGCCGACGAGAAGGACGGCGCACTGATCCACGATGTGCATCCGGTCAGGGGCGAGGAGGAACGCATAGAGAACAGCGGGTCGGTCGAGTTCGACTACCACACCGAGAACGTCCACCACCCACTTCGGCCCGACTACCTGGGGCTGCTCTGCCTCCGCCAGGACCACGACGGCCGGGCCAGGCTGCGGGTCTCCTCCGTGCGCCACGCCCTCAGGGAACTTCCCCCGCACCATGTCGCCGAGCTGCGGAAGGAGAACTTCTCCAGCCGGCACCCGACCTCCTTCACTCAAACCATCGGAGGCGTTCCGCCGACGACCCGGCACCCCGTGTTGTTCGGCAGCGAGCGGGAGCCCTGCGTCCGGTTCAACGCCCACCACACGAAGGCCGTCGGTGCGGCGGCGAACTCTGCGCTCACAGCTCTCGCCACCGCCCTGCGCCGTGCGGGGCAGGAGCTGGACATCACCTCCGGCGACCTGGTTGTTGTCGACAATCACACGGCTGTGCACGGCCGTTCGGCATTCACACCGCGCTATGACGGTCAAGATCGGTGGCTGCGCCGCTTCTACGCCTTGAGAGCGCTACCCGAAGGGATGGCCGCATCGATGCCTCGGCCGCGCGTGCTGCCCCCACTCGACGGGGCATGGCCGGCCACCGGCGGCCCATCGGCCTACCGAGGGCAGGCATGACGGTGCACAGCGGGTTCGTCGGCACGCGGCTGGCGGCGGGGCGATGACGGGCCGTGCGGACCCTGCCGGGGTCGCCGGGCGCATCGCCTCGGCTGCTACCCTCGCTTCCTCGCTCCGTGGCATCCTCACCCTTTCCACACAGCCGGGCACGATCTCCTTGGCCGGCGGAATGCCCGCGCCGGAGCTGTTCGACGCCGAGGGCATCTCCGCTGCCTACGCCCGCGCGCTGAAGGCCCCCCGACGCGTTCTGCAGTACTCGACCACCGAAAGGGATCCGCTGCTCCGCGAGACCATCGCTGCGCGACTCTCCCGGCGTGGCCTTGCCACCGCGGCGAACGATCTGGTGGTGACGACCGGTGGGCAGCAGGCGCTTTCACTGCTCGCCGCCGCACTGTTCGCGCCGGGCGATGTCGTTCTGGTCGAGGACCCGACCTACCTCGTCGCCCTCCAGTGCTTCCACCTCCCCGGAGCACGGGTGATTCCCGTGCGGTGCGATGAGTACGGTGTCGAACCGTCAGCTCTGGAGAAAGCCGTCCAGCGTCACCGGCCGAAGCTCCTCTATCTCATCCCGAACTTCCACAATCCGACCGGCAGGACCATGTCGGCCACGCGCCGCGGGGCCGTGGCCTCTCTCGCGGAGCAGCACGGATTCTGGATCGCCGAGGACGACCCGTACGGCGAGCTCCGGTACGCGGGGCAGACCGAGCAGTGGGTCGCGGCCATGCCGGAGGCTAGCGACCGGACGGCACTCCTCGGGAGCCTGTCCAAGCTCATGGCGCCGGGGCTGCGGCTCGGCTGGCTGCGCGCGCCCGCCGTGCTGCGCCGGGCCTGCGTCATCGTCAAGGGGGCCACCGAATGTCCACTCCTCCGCGGTCGACCAGGCGGCCGCCGCCGGCTACCTGGTCGACCTTGGCCTCGACGCCCATCTGGGACGGATCCGCGAGGCGTACCGCGGCCGCCGGGACGCATTGTTGACCGGTATGCGGCGGGTGCTGCCGGAGGGGAGCCACTGCGGCCGTCTGCTCGGCGGCATGTTTGTCTGGGTCCGGCTGCCGTCCGGCTACGACACGACCGTCCTGCTGTCTCGGGCAGCGGTGCACCAGGTCGCCTTCGTACCCGGAGAACCGTTCTTCTGCGGGCCGCCGGACCGTGCGACGATGCGGCTGTCCTTCCCGACCCATCCCCCGGAGACCATCTCGGAGGGGGTGCGACGGCTGGGGCTCGCCCTTGCCGAAGTCTCCAGCGGTCTGCGTGCCGAACAGGTCGCAGATCGGTAGCCGCGCCCCTGATCGCCTTGCCCCTGGGGCCGGATGATCAGGGCGGTGCGGGCGTCAGTCCCCCTCGAAGCGCGCCCAGTCGCCTTCTCTACGGGCAGCGAGCCCCCGTCGCACATCGGAGGTGCTCAGGCCCCGGAGGAACATCTCATGCTCCTGCCTCATGTGCTCCGAGAGTGTATTGGCCGCGCTCACGTCGATCAGCTCCTTGCCGGCCCGGACGACGTGCGGCGCCAACTCCGCGAGCAGAACGGCCTGCTGGAGGGCGGCCGACAGCAGTTTGTCGCGTGGGACGACGGCGTTCACCAGCCCCAGCTCCATCGCGCGCCGCGGCCGGATCACCGCCTGTTCCAGGATGATCTCCAAGGCTCGGGCGTGGCCGCGATACGGGGAAGGAACCAGCTAACACCGCCATCGGTGGAGGCGCCCAGTCGGCCATAGGCCAGGTTCAGCGACGAGCGGTCCGCGGCGATCCGGTGGTCACAGGCGAGAGCGAGCGCCAGGCCGGCCCCGGCGACCTGCCCGTTCAGCGCCCCGACCACCGCGCACCGCAGCCCCCGCATGCTCTGGACCACAGCGGCGAGGCCGTCCAGTTGGTCCCGCCAGTGAGCGGCGGCACCGATCGGACCCGACTCCAGGCTATGGTCCAGTTCGGTGACGTCCGCGCCAAGGCAGAAGGAGGTCCCCGCCCCGGTGAGGACCACCGCTCTGGTCCGCTTCTCGCACGCGACGGCGGAAAGCGCGTCGGCGAGACCTCCGAGCATGGGGGCCGTCAGAGCGTTCCCGTTCTCGGGCGTATCCAGCGTGATGACGGACACGGGCCCGTCGGACTCCAGCCGTACCGGGCCGTCGTCGGCCGTCATGCGGGGCTGCCTGGGGTGTCCGCCCCCACAGCGTGAACGCATCCCTTCCAGTCGACGATGGCCGCGCCCCAGGTCAGGCCGGCTCCGAAGGCCGTCAGGGCGACCGTGGCGCCAGGCACAAGGCGGCCGTCCCGCTGCGCCCGGGTCAGGGCCACGGGTATCGACGAGGACGAAGTGTTGCCGACCTCGTCGACCGTCACCACGACCCGGTCCATGGGAACGTCGAGTTCCCGCACCAGGGCCGAGATGATGCGCGCGTTGGCCTGGTGGGTGACGAACAGGTCGACGTCCTCGACCGCCAGCCCGCGTTGCAGGCAGACGTCCCGGCATCCCTCGGCCATGGCCTCCAGAGCCGCCTCGAAGACAGCGGGGCCGTCCATCCGAACGAGCCGGTCGGCGTGCTCGATGTGCAGGATGTGCAGGATGTGCCCAAGGTTGCGGTCCGAGCCGAGTCGCGATACGGGGCGGCACCTGCCGTGCCCGCAGTCCTCGTCCGCGGTGACGACGACGGCTCCGGCGGCGTCGCCGAAGAGGGGCCCGGTGGACCGGTCAGTCATGTCGGTGATGCGGAACACCGCGTCAGCGCCGCAGACCACCACACAGCGGTACCGGCCCGACTCCACCGCCACGTGGGCGTAATCAAGGGCGTACATGAAGCCGGTACACGCGGCGTTGAGGTCCACCGCTCCAACCTTCCGGGTGCCCTGCCTCGCCGACAGTTCCGCCGCCAGCGCGGGTGACACGCGGTCGGGTGTGAGTGTCGCGGCAAGTACGAGATCGACATCCTCGCCGTCCCTGCCGGCGTCTGCCAGCGCGTCGGCGGAGGCGTCAAGGGCCAGGCCGTACAGCGTCTCGCCCTCCGAGAGCCATCACCGCCGGTGGATCCCGAGGCGCCGGACGATCCGCTCACCGGTGATGGCAAGGGAGACGAAGTGGTCGTTGTCCACGACACGTTGGGGAAGGGCTGAGCCCGTCCCGCTGATCAATGCCCGCATATCAGCGCGACTCCGCCCGGCTACCCCATCTGACATCTCCTCGACCAGGGCGGCCAGGTCGTCGACGGTCGAGTAGGGATCCAGCCGGGCGAGCTTGAGTTCGATGCTCCACTCCTTGCGGATGGCGATGACCAGCTCTACCAAGTTGAGCGAATCCAGACCCAAGTCCGCTACGCGTGGCAGTCCCTTCACACAGGAATGACCGGAAAGGTCACCGAATTTGCGACGCCAATTAACCGTAACCCACAGTAGCTCTTTGCGGAAGGATTCCAAGAGGGCTCAAGCAACCTCAACTCCGCACCAACTGAGCGGAGTTGATCCATCCCCTGGTAGCATGCGCCGACAAGTAGCCTTTGCGGCAGTGTGGAGTGGTGCCGGTGTTGTCAGTGATTCGCTCGACCATAGAGGCGGTATACGAACGCCGTCTGGCCGCCAAACTCAAGGGCCTCCCGCACCCACAGCACGTCGGCATCATGCTCGACGGAAACCGCCGGTGGGCTCGTGGCGCCGGGTTGGAAGACCCCCGTGAGGGATACCGGGTAGGCGGTGCGAAGGCCGTCGAGTTCCTGGGCTGGTGCGCGGACTCCAGGATCGAACACGTCACGCTGTTCATGCTCAGTGACGACAATCTGCATCGTCCCGCCGAGCAGCTGGGCCCACTGATCGAGGTCATCGAAGAGACGGTCGGCAATATCTCCCAGCCGGGCCATCAGTGGGAGGTCGAGATCATCGGCTCGCTGGACCTGTTACCCGGCAGCACTGCCGCGTCCCTGAAGAGTGCCGCCCAGCAGACGTCGGGACGCGGCGGCCTCAAGGTGGACGTCGCGGTCGGGTATGGGGGTCGCCGCGAGATAGTGGACGCAGTGAAATCGGCATTCGAGGCGCATCGTGCCGCAGGCATGGATCTGACCGATTTCATCGAGACCTTCAACGAGGACCACATCTCCAAGCACCTCTACTCGTCAACGGGGCGCGACAGCACGGACTTCATCATTCGCACATCCGGCGAGCAGCGCCTGTCCGGATTCCTGCTGTGGCAGTCGGCGTATGCCGAGATTCATTTCGTCGACTGCTTCTGGCCTGCTTTCCGCCGCCTCGACTTCCTCCGCGCCCTGCGCGCGTATGCCAGCCGAGATCGTCGCTACGGACGCTGAGTCCGCGACTCGACCGCCGCATTCTCCCGATAAGATCGCGCCACGTGCTCGCGATGGCAAGGGGGCGCCCGGTCCGGGCGCCCCCAGCAGCCGGGAGATTCACCGGCCGGGGCCCGTCACACTGCCGTTCCGCATTCCGCAGCGGCCCTCCATACCATCAGGGCCGGATCGCCCTTCAGAATCGCCTGTTCCAGCTTACGGAGGTTGACTCCGGGTTCGATCCCGAGCTCTTCGACCATGCGCTCCCTTGTGGACCGGTAGACGTTGAGCGCATCAACGGTACGTCCGCAGCGATAAAGGGCCGTCATCAACTGGTGTACCAGCCGCTCTCTCATACAGTAGATCGCTCCCGTAGCCATGATGTCCTCGACGATTTCGGCGTGCTTGCCGAGTTCGAGTCCGATGGCGAAGCGCTCCTCTACCGCAGTGAGATAAAGCTCTTCCAGCCGTGTCTGCCCGAAGGATCGCAGCGGACAGTCGCACAGATCAGTCAGCGGAGTGCCGCGCCACAGGGTCAGGGCTTCATCAAGTGTCTTCGCGGCTTCGACCAGGTTCTCACGACCCAGCTCCCTTGAGCGCTGCAGCATGTCCCGAAACCGCTCCACATCGATCTCGCTGCGGTCGGCAACCAGGCGGTACCCACCCGATTCCGTGTGGATGCGATTGCTGGGAAGCAGCTGACGTAATCGCTTGATGTAATTACGCATGGTGGCTCCTGCGGTCACTGGCGGGCGGCTTCCCCATATCTGGTCGGTCAACTCGCTTGAAGGAACGATATATCTGGCTCTCAACGCAAGGGCAGCCAGAGTGGTCCGCAGCAAGGGGGCACCGATCGACACCGTGGCGCCACCGTCGTCCAAGACCTCCACCGTTCCCAAGAGTCGTACTTCCAACAGACGCCTCCATGTCAGCAAAGGCGGGGAGCGGAGTCCCATATTCCGCATTTCCCCCCATGCGGCTGTTTTCATCCCATGAACATCATATGTCAAATTGGGCCGATCGCCGGGGTTTTTGTTCGCATGTTCATTTGAGGCGGCAGAACTTGTTCCGGCGATGGCCACCGCGGCCGGATTGGCACCATTGCCACACGCCGGAGCGGCGCTGGTGCACGAAGTGTCACCAGCGCCGCTCCGGCGAGAAGGAGGAACTTGCGAGTTCGGTCAGCGCACGACTGCGGGGCTTTCTGCGAATTGCAGGGACAGCACGCTGGGGATCCGCCCCGGTGCCGCCAGTCGCATGAGGCCCAGACAGATGCCAGCCGTTCCGATCATCACGCCCGGGACATCAACCAGCCCCGCCGGAATTCCGCAGATGGCCCCTGTCTTCTCCATTCGCGCCAGGGTGCCCTGCGCGATGTCGTCTCTCGTTCGGCGCCAGTGGGCCGCCCGGCCAGCTTCCGGCATCACCTCGCCGGCGAGTGTGAACAGTTCAAGGTTCCCGAAGTCTCCGTGACACAGGCTGTGGTTCTGCCCGAATCCCCCCTCGTAAACAGCCTGCAGTGCGGTCTCCGCCTCGGCGTACAGTCCGCTGTCGTCCTGGTGACGTGAGATCAGCAGCCGGGACAGACCAATGCCCGCACCGCCGTTGCACCACCAGCCCGCGGGTTCGGGGGCTCGGGAGATGACGCCTTGCTCCTGGCGCAGATCCCGCCAGCGCCGCTCCTCCGGCAGGAACAGCCTCCGGTCGAACTCCACCGCCCTCCAGCCCAGCACTCGCAGGTCGGGCACGTCGAGCGCGGTCGCGAGCTCGAACACGGCCCAGGCGATACCGGCCGACCCGTGGGAAAGGCCCCCCATGGGCGCGGAGTTCGGCGCCGGCTTCCAGCCCGCGGCACCATTCACGTCCACGCTCATCTCCTGGAGTCGTTGCGCGCACACCTCCGCTGCCTCGCGGAACTCGGTGCTCGCGTACCGCTGTCGGAGGCCCAGTGCGACGATCGCGCTTCCGGCGAGTCCACTGATGAGGTCCGGTGAGGCCTCTTCTTTGACCACCCGCAGCAGCAGGCCAGAGGCTTCTTCCACATGGCCGCGGTAGGTGGGGTCGCCGGTGGCCGAGGCCACCTGATCCAACGCGTACAGCAGGCCGGCGATGCCGTCGAAGGCTCCTGCGGGCTCGTTCAGCCTGTTCTTCTGCGCATCCTTGAGATGGGCCAGAATCGGGACGGTGCAGCGCTGCGCGAGATCGAGGTACCGGTCGTCGGCGAACAGTTCGGCGGCGTGCGCGAACATCACAGCCAGGCCGGCGAGGCCGTCGTACAACGAGGTACCGACGGGCTTGTAGGTGAGGGAGTCCTCCTGCCCTCCGTCCAGACTCACGCCGAGCCAGCTGCAGTCATCGGCCCCGAGAATGGCCTGGTCCGCGAGTTTCGTCGCGAGCTGTCTGGCGGCAGAGGCGGCGCGGTGCACCGCGTATGGCGGGGCGTCCTCCTCGGGATGCCAACGCGGCCGGCTTCCCCCGACCAGCAACGTGCTCATGGTCTCCCGGATGATGCGCTCCTGGGCACGCCGGTATTCTGGCGTGAAGCTGGCGAGCCGCTTCCGCATCGCGATGATGCTGGGCTCGGTGAAGTAGTCGCGCACCGTTCCATAGCCCGGCGCACAAAGGTCCTTGCTGCTGGCATGGGTGCGGAAGCAGGGAATATCACCGTGCACGATCTGGCGCTTTTCGAGCTCAATGACCGGCATCAGGTCAGGGCGTGTTTCGGCAGTGGCCCACAGCTTGTCCAGCAACCGCTCCCGCTCGAGTGCGTCCCTCAGATAGTCGGGATGGTAGCTTTCCGTCAGGAACAAGGAATATCGGCGAGTCTGCCGGGGAAGATGACGGATCTCGACGGCAGCCGCTGAGTCAAGTATCTCGCGAAAGACTTGTTCATTCTGCCTGACGATGCCGTAGGCTTCACCGAATCCCGAGACGATCTCTTCGGTGTACTCTTCGGGCCGGACCTCGACGCCGTGACAGAACGGCCTGTTCTTGGCCTTCCCCAGGGCGGTGCTCCGCGCTTCGATCCGCATGGTGTCCGCATAGCTGTCGACAACAGTGGGAATCGGTCGTGAGGTCTCCTGGGAGATCCCGCCGTTGATCGCGCTGAGGTCCACTCCCCTGGCTCTGCGATCACCGAATACGCGGGCGGGAAGCATCCCTGTGGCCAGGACACCCTCGAACAGTTGACGCATCGCGCGCTGATGGGCGGTGTCGCCGCCCCCCTGGACCGTCGGGTGCTGGAAGATGGTCTCCATATCGATGGGGACCGGGTACGAACCTGATGCGATGACGTTCTCCATGTGGAAGTCGATGGCCCCCAGATACAGGAGAATCGCCAGCGAGCTGCCGATTCTCCAGTAGAACGACCCGACGTCCTGGGGAGAGGAGCAGGGCTGGTGCGCGATGAACTCGCACCAGCCGTAGCCGTCTCGTTCGACCGCTGAGACGGCGATGTTGTGGTGGCGCGGCTCGTAGCCGTTGACTGTCCCGACGATGGTGCCGTACAGCACCTCCGCTGCCACCGAACGCGGCTTGTAGATCAGACGTCCGCCGTCGTCGAAGATCAGCAGGGCGACGGAGCGGCCCTGGTGATGGTTGTCGCCCAGATCGAGATCGATGTCGACGAGTGACCGGGCTCCGGGACCGATGAGGCCGTGAGCACGCAGCGTCGTCTCGTCCGCCATCAGACGCATGAGTACTTCGCTTATATGGACGGTCCATTGCTGCGCACACTCAACCATCGAGCGGCCGAGGACCGGGTACTCGGCGAACAGTCCAGCCAGGTAGTCCTCATCCGACAAGAGCTGCCGGGCATAGAAGTCGTACCGGTCCTCAGGAGTGTCACCCTGCAGTTTCCCGTCGACGCGGGCGACGTTCAGTTCCAGGATCAGCGTGCGGGCGCAGATCTTGAGCAATCGATTCGCCAGCGATCCGAGAAGTTGCTCGCGCAGCCTGCCTGCGACGCCCCGCAGGGCAGGCTGAGAGTTCGGCAGACGGACCAGCAGGCGCCGTTCGTAATAGGCGAGGAAACTGCCTATCAGCGCCTCGAAGGGAAGCCTGGGGAAGCCGTATCCGTAGAGTCTGGTCCGAATCCCGGAGAAATCGACCCCAGGACCGTGCAGGACCTCTGCGAGTTCATCGCCCCAGGAAACGGATTCCGGTGCGACTGAGAAGGCCGCCTCCGCGTCGATCAGCGCACTGAATGTTTCCTCTGTGATATCGGAGTGGTCCAAGCGGTGTCGGAACGTCTCCCGGGAGAGGAATGCCGAATCGCGCCATTCCTTCAGCTTCGCAGCCGTTCCCTCTGGAACAGCGCCCGCCTGGATAGCTCGCTCGTGACTGTAGGCCGCTTTCTTGGCATGCGTGAGCGCGATTCCGCGAGTGCCGGTCATTTCTCCGTATGCCTCGTCTTCTCAGCGTGACGGTTCATTGAGTCAAAACGGGTGGCGGGCCGAGACGGGGCCTCCGCCCGCCACCCGTCCGTCAGGGTTCCGAACCGGCTGTAATCCGGTTCGGAACTCCTGCCGACCATTCGGAACTACTGAAGACAACTGCTTTGTGAAGAGCCGATGCTCAGCGGTTGGTTCAGCAGCCGCACTCGGTCGTGAGGGTGCAGACCCAGCCGCTGCTCAGCACGTTGTGCGCGGACTGGTCCTCCCGGAGCTCCGCGAGGGAGAGCTCGCCGAACCCGGAACCCGCCGGGTTGGTGGCGGCCTGGGCGTCCTTCCACATCTTCGCTTCGGTGCTCATAACATCCTCCGTTGTTGTTGAAACACCGACCGCCCGCATACACAAACCGGCGATACGGGCGACCGCTTGTTCTCCACCCTGCACAACAGTTGTAGTGAATCTGTAGCAGCGCAGTAGCACCCCTGGTCAGCCGGGCACCGGCTATTCCGCCTTGACGGCGTCGAGCGGATTGATTTTCGCCGCCCCGCGCGCCGGCCAGAGAGCGGCGATCACCCCCACCACAATGGCAAGCACCAAGAAGACACCCAAACGGCCCCACGGCAGGACGAGTTCGTATGTCGCCATCCTCTCGGTGATCAGTCTGCTGACCGACCAGCTCAGGAAGAGGCCGATCAGGATGCCGAGCCCGCCGCCGAACACAGAAATGACCACAGACTCCAGACGAATCATGCGCTTGATGGACCCTCGGTCCATACCGACCGCCCCCAGAATGCCAATTTCTCTCGTTCGTTCGAACACGGACAGGGCGAGCGTGTTGATGACCCCGAGAACCGCGACGAGCACCGCTACTCCCAGTAGCGCGTACAGCATGGTGAGGAGCAGATTGGCCATCTTGGAGATGGACTTCGAGACCTCTTCCTTGTCCTGCACACGCAGCGCCGGATTGTCGCCGAGCGCCCTGGTCAGGGAGTCTTTGACGGTGCTGGACGCGCCGTCCTGGGTCTTCACCAGCAGAAGCACGTCACCGGTCCGGTGCCGTTGGTGTGGAGCAAGCGTGGCGGTATCGACCATGATCCCGTTCAGCAGGTTGTTTCCCTCGAACAGCCCGGTGACAGTCAGTCTGGCCCTCCGGCCGTCCTCATAGGTGACGTTGAAGACGGAACCGACGCGCCAGCCGAAGGTGTCGGCGGTCTTGTGATCGACGACAGCGTGGTTGCCGCCGAGTCGGCTGAAAGAGCCCGCAGAGAAGTCGAGTCTGGTCAGCGTGTCCATCGTCCGGCGATCGACACCCGTCAGGCTCTTGGATTTTCCCTCGATCCGTGCCGCGGAGTTGCGCACTGGGCTGGACCGGGTCACCTCCGGCAAGCGGTCCAGGGACTTCTCCACCTGCGGCGAGAGCGGTGTCTTGGTCACCATGGAGATGACGTAGTCGGCGCGCAGACCGTCGGTGGCCATCTTGTCCAAGCCCCTTTGGAGTCCGACGGCGACCACCGTCATGCCCGTGATCAGGGTGAGGCCGATCATCAGCGCCGAGGCGGTGGCGGCGGTGCGGCGGGGGTTACGGACGGCGTTCTGGCGTGCGAGCCTGCCGGGCATCCCGAAGAGGCGCAGTGCGGGGGCGGCAGCGGCGATCAGGACGCGGGCGAGCACGGGCGTCAGCACGATCACTCCCACCAGCAGAAGAACCGATCCCAGTGCCAGTGGCCCGCTGGCCGGCTCGTTTCCGGCTCGTGCGACGAGGATGAGTGCCAGACCACCCGCGCCCAGGAGCGCACCGACGCTGTTGCGCAGTACCAGAGAGCGGGCACCGGCCGGGGCGTGCACGCTGCCCATGGCTGCGACGGGTGGGACTTTGGCGGCACGGCGGCTGGGCAACCAGGCCGCGAGCATGGTGACGCCGACGCCGACCAGCAGGGAGGTGAAGACCGCGACAGGGGGGATGACCAGCGGACCGTCCGGGATGAGCACGCCGGTGGAACGCATGAGCGGCCCCAGGAGGGCGCCGATACCCACACCCACCGCGAATCCGGCGGCTGCCGCGGCGGTGCCGACGACGAACGCTTCGACGAGTATGGATCGGATGACCTGACGGCGGCTCGCGCCCACCGCTCGGAGCAGGGCGAGTTCCCTGGTGCGCTGGGAGACCAACACGGTGAAGGTGTTGGCGATGGTGAAGATTCCGACGAACAGCGCGATGACGGCGAAGAAGAGCAGCGCCATCCGCATGCTCTCCATGTCCCGCTTCACGGCCGCGGCCTGGTCGTCGGCGAGTTTCTCACCGGTGACGGCTCGGGTATGGTCAGGCAGGATACCCTCGATCTCGGCCTTCAGTGTGTTCTGATCGGTATCCGACTGGGCCTTGACGTAGATCTCGCTGAACTCCCCAGGCCTGGTGAACAGCTTCTGCGCGGTGGCGGTGTCGAAGAGGACGAGTGTGCCACCCGCCGCGACGTTGCCGTCGTCGGTGGTGAAGATGCCGACGATCACCTGGTCCATGACCGGCCCGTCGACGGACATGCGGGCGGTGTTGCCGACCTTGTAATGCGCGCGTTCGGCGGTCTTGGCGTCGAGGGCCACCTCGTTCGGTGCCTTTGGCGGGCGGCCCCGCTTCATCGGATAGCGGGCGTCCTTGCCGTTCACGCCCGCGAAGTAGTTGGCGCCTACCGTCGAAAAGCCCTGCCCGATGAGGTCGCCGTCCTTGTCGGCCACGGCCGCCTCCCCCGTGACCGTGCCGGTGACCGAGGCGGCGTGCGGCACCTGAGCGGCCCTGTCGAGGAGTTGCTGGGTGAGGTCGGGAGGGGCTCCGGGTTTGCCCTCACCGGACTTCTTGTGCGGCTGGACGGCGACGTCGACATCCGAGAAGCCCTTCTCGGAACCGTTGCGGTACGCGTCGGAAATGGTCGAGGTGAAGATCAGGGTGCCGGAGACGAAGGCCACGCCGAGCATCACGGCGAGCACGGTCATCAACAGACGGGCCTTGTGCATGAGCACATTGCGTAAGGCGGTACGGAACATGGCGAATCCTGGGGTGAGAGCTTCGGCGTGATCTGCTGGCGATTGCAGGTCAGCTCGTTCTGCCCCCGGACTCGGATCGCTTCACACGGTCCAGCGCCGCCGAGTCCCCCGGAGAATTGGATAACTCATGAGGGCGGGGTGTACGGGTCACAGAGCAACTCCCGTCGAATGAGTGCAATCAGCAGGCACCCATCCTCCTGAGGGTCCGGCGTGGCGCAATCAGACTCTGCGCCCGCCTTCCGTCGCCCCGCGGTATTACCCGGCGCAGCCATGTAGTCCTCAAGTAGGACCTGGCCCCGCGGCACATCGAAAGCTCGAACCGTGGTGGTCGAGCGCGGTGCGGTCATCGTGACGGACTTGTGCCGCTCACCCGTGTCTACGAGACGACTTGGCATGCCCCTCAAGCGCCTCGGCAAGCTGGACCCATGACTCCGCGCAGGCGCGAGCGGCGCGGGCCACAGCCTGGGCTCGGTGCGGAGGCACGCAGCGGACGAACCTCTCCGGCCCCTCATCTGCGATGGTGGTGGCGCCGAGCCACTGGAGCAGGTATCTGCACATCTCGTTGAAGCGCAGGGACGGGTCTTTGCGAAGCCGCTCCAGGAGGTCGGCGGAGGCCGGCTCAGCAGCACCCCCGGTGGCAGCGGTCGGCTGCTCGCAGGCGGCGAGTCGGCCTGCCGGAGACCTGGCGAGCCTCTCCCGCTGCCGTGTCGGCAGCGGATCGTTTCCCGCGCGCAGCCGCACCCGAACGTCGTGCGCGGTGCTGAGGGAGATCCCAGCGGTCTTCGCGACCGCACGCAGCGATATCTGCGGCTGCTCGGAGAACAACCTGCTCGCCAGTCGACGTCTCTCTGCGATATCCAGCGGTCGGACGCGCCCGTCCATGCCGAGACGGCCGTTCGACTGGTCGATCTGTTCAGTCGAACGCTTGCGGATGGCGCCGACGCTGCTTGCCGCCAGATCGGTCACCTTTGCGATCTTCCGGTCCGACCAATGCGGATGCGAGGCGATGATGCGAGCCGCTGCCAGGCTGCGGTCAGCATGTGAGAGCGGGAGTCCATGGGCCTTGTTGAGTTTGACGGAGAGCACGAAGGCGTCGGCTTCACTACCGTCGACAAAGCGGACCTCGATGTCCGTGTCGCCCCGCAACTCGGCCGCGCGAAGGCGGTGCATTCCATCGATGACGCGCAGGGTCGCGCGATGCACAACGATGGGAGGTAAGGGGATGTCCAACCGGGCCAAGGCCCGCACATGCTGGTCATCCTCGCCGGCCAAACGCGGCGACACGGCCGACCGCAAGGCGTGGAGCTGCACTCTCTCAATGTCAACTGGCTTGCGCAGCACGGTACTTTGCTGATGCGGCGGGTGCCCGGGAACCTGTGTGACACACGGCCCCCTCTTGCTCATCGAGGTGTGCTCGCGACGGTGACTCTGCTCTGCCAAGGCCAGCCCTTCTCTCTTGGGAGTGAGCCGAGGGCATGACCTCGCGATGGGCGGCGCCGTAGATGCGGAGCCTGTCGCCACACGCAACGGGAGACGGGCTCCGCCGGGCACGGAAGGTCCCTATGCGACACCGGCGCGGTCTCCACGAAACGATCCCCCCAGCGACGATCATTCCAGCCGGCCGCTCACCCGCCCGGCCGGGGGCGTGCCCCGCAGTGCACTGGGGCCGGCTGGCGCCCGTGATTAACCTCAGTTAATCTCACTGACGACGAATCTGACATACGCTGTAGCCCAGCGTCAACTCACCTTATTCCTGGCCGCGTTGGCGGACCTCGGGAGGTCCTTCCGCCGATGGACACGTTCGGTGAACGCCTGAACCGGCTCTTCGAGTTGGTGCACCCGCCAGGCCGCGGTCCGTACACGAACCATGAGGTCGCCGAGCTGCTGCGCGAGCGCGGCCGCCCGACCGTCTCCCACGTCTACCTGTGGCAGTTGCGCACGGGACGGCGAGACAACCCCACCCGGCGGCATCTGGAGGCGCTGGCCGAGTTCTTCGGTGTGCCTGTGGCCTACTTCTTCGACGACGACACCGCGGTCAAGGTCGGGTCCGAGCTGGAGTTCGTCCGACATCTCCGGGAGAGCGGGGTGCGGCGCGTGGCCGCGCGCGTCGCCGGGCTGTCGCCGCAGAGCATGGAGCAGATCCTCGCCACCATCGAGCACATCCGCGAGCGGGAAGGGCTGCGCCCCGGCCCGACCGGCGAAGGCGCGGACGAGACCTCGTGAGGCGCAGGGACACCATGCGGCGCGAGAGCCGCCGCTTCGTCCGCGGCCTCGGCCTGCCGCCGGTGGGCAGTATCCGAGAGCTGCTACCCACCATCGAGGAACGGTCGGGCTACCCGATCCGCCTCACGCCCGCTCCAGTGGGCAGCGAGCAGGGCATGTGCGGTATGTGGATACGGACCACCGAGGGCGTGGACTACATATTCGTCCACGAGATGACCAGCCGGGCCCACCAGGATCACATCATCGCGCACGAGGTGGCACACATCCTTTGCGATCACCGCGGAAGCCTGCCTCTCCCGCAAGCGGCGCCGATACCCGACCAGCTGCTCACCACTCTCGACCCGGCGGTGGTGAAGTTGATACTCGGCCGCAGCACCTACGAATACCAGGACGAACGGGAGGCCGAGCTGATCGGCTCCTATCTCCAGCGTCATGTGCACCGCCCCGGTGTGCACATCGGAGGCCACGACCGCGTGGCCGAGACGTTGCTACGCAACAGGGAGTAAGAGGCCCGTGCAGCAGCTCCTCCATCCCTTATGTCTGGCGCTGGCCGTCGTTGGCTTCCTCCTGCTGCTCTGCCCTGCGCGGTACCTGCGCCAGGACCGCGCACTGGCCGCCCTCGTCGGTGTCTACGGCTTCTGCGGCCTCTCCTTCCTGGTGTCCATGGCACCGAGCTGGAGACTGCTGGACGACGCCACCGGCCGCCCCTCCATCGGCATCCTCGGGGCGTTCGGCTCCGTGGTGGTACAGGTATCCCTTCAACCGGTGGTGCTCGCCTACTGGGCGATGCCGCCGGAGAGAGCCCGGAAGCGGGCCCATCTGTGCCTGCTGACAGGGGCCGTAGTCGTCTTGGCCCTGTGCGTACTGTTCTTCCAGATCCCGTCTGACGGACAGACAAGCCCGCAAGGTTTCACCGCCCAGCACATCCATCTGGGTGTCTACCAGGCGTACCTGGCCCTCTACATCGTCGCCTACACCATCGGCGAGGCCATCCTCGCCATAGGCTGCTGGAGCGCCGCCCGCCGTACGGACCAGGCGTGGATCGCTCGTGGGCTGCGCATCGCCGGGGTCGGCGCGACGCTGACCTTCGGCTACAGCGCTGTCCGTCTCACAGGTGTAGGTGCCGCGCTGTTCGACCTGAACCGCCCGCCGCCCGCCGCCGAGAACCTCGCGTGGATCTGCGCCGACGGTGGCAACACGCTCACGCTGACCGGGTTTCTCATCCCGACCCTGGCCGTGCGGATCGTCCCGCATGTGCGGGCGTGGGTGCGTGCGCGCCGCGACTACCGGAGCCTGACGCCGCTGTGGGAGGCGGTCCACCACGCCGTTCCCACCATCGCGCTCCAGCCCACCCGCGCCGCGTCCCCGGCCCGTATGCGCATCTGGGACACGCCCTGGCATCTGTACCGTCGAGCCGTGGAAATCCGAGATGGTCAATGGGCTCTGCAACACCACCTGGAGGAGTCCGTACGCAGCGCGGCAGAGCAACGCCACGGCGCCGCCGGTCTCACCGGCGCCGAGCTGGCCTCCGCCGTCACCGCCGACCAGCTGCGTTCGGCGCTCGCCGCCTACAGCCGCAACGAGTCCCCACGGACCCCGGCCGAGTACGCCGACGCCGGCACCCGAGAGGACGTGCGCACCCCCGATGACGACGTCCGCGCGCTGCTCCGCATCGCCGCCCACTTCACCACCTCACCCGCCGAACAGGAAGCCGCCACTTCATGGACCTGACGCACCGCTCCGCCAGTGAGCAACTGCACGCCCTTGGACGAGGCGAGGTCTCCAGCTGCGAGCTGACCATCGCGCACCTGGACCGCATCGCCCGTCATCCGGAGTACAACGCGGTGGTCACCCTCGACCACGACGGCGCGCTCACCGCGGCCGCCGCGGCGGACGAGCAGCGGGCCGACGGCCGGGCCGACAGGGCGCTGCTCGGGCTGCCGGTCACCGTCAAGGACTCACTGGAGACCGAAGGTCTGCGCACCACATGCGGAGCTGTGGAGCTGGCCGAACACATACCCAGCCGGGATGCCGACGCCGTGGCGCGGCTGCGCGCCGCCGGCGCGGTCATCCTTGGCAAGACCAATACCCCGGCGATGTGCCAGGACGTCCAGACCAGCAACCCGCTCTTCGGCACCACGCCCAACCCGCACGACCCGCAGCGCACGTCCGGCGGTTCCTCCGGCGGCGCGGCAGCGGCCGTCGCCGCCCACCTGAGCCCCTTGGGTATCGGCAGCGACCTCGCCGGATCGCTGCGGCTGCCGGGCCACTACTGCGGCGTCTACAGCCTGCGCACCAGCTGCGGCATCGTGCCCTCCCGGGGCCACATCCCCCGCCCGCCTGGTTGGCTCTCGACCTCGGACATGCTCGCTCTCGGCCCTCTGGCCCGCAGCGCGGCGGACCTCGAGCTCGCCCTGGGGGTCCTGGCCGGCCCATCGTCCGACGACAGTGCCGCATGGCGGCTGGAGTTGCCCGCCCCTCGCCGCGGACGGTTGCACGAGTACCGCGTCGGCGTGTGGGCCGATGACCCGTACTGCCGGGTGGATGCCGAGACCCTCGCTCTCCTCCAGCACGTCTCCAAGACCCTGCACGACAACGGCGCCCACGTCGATGACACTGCGCGGCCCGTCAGCATGGCCGACTCGGACCGCCTCTTCCAAGCCCTGATGTACGCCGGCTCGTCCGCCAGCGCTTCACCTGAGGCATTCGCCACTGATGCCACGGCCGCCGCGGACCTGTCCCCCGACGACCGGTCTCCCTACGCGTCCTACCTGCGAGCTCGCACCATGCGGCACCGGGACTGGCTGCTGGCCAACGAGGAGCGTCAGCGCCTGCGGACGCAGTGGGCGACTTACTTCGGCGACATCGACATCCTCATCACGCCCGCGGCACCGACTGCCGCCGTGCCCGACGAGACCGGCGTACCCATATCCGAGCGGTACATCACCGTGGACGGTGAGCGCCGCGGGTACTGGGAGCAGACCACCTGGCTCAACCTCGCGGGCCCCGTACACCTGCCGGCGGCCACCATCCCCGCGGGCCGCACCGCCGACGGCCTCCCCCTCGGCCTCCAGCTCATCGGGCCGCACCTGGCCGACCGCACCGTGATACATCTGGCCGACCTGCTGACGAGGGCTCTGCGACACTGAGGAATGAGCATGAGGGCATGAAAGAGTCGTCGATTCGCAGCGTGGGCATCACACGCGGCGGCCGGAAGAGCCCCGCATGTGGATCACGGCTCGATCCTGGCTACGACAGGCAGCTGCCGCACCGGCGATGGGCGACGAGAGCCATGTTCCCCTCCGTGGCCTGCACCGGACGCTTTGGACCTATGCCCTCCCACAGTCCTTTCACCGGCTGCGGGATCCATCCCCAACCTGCGTCACGATGGCTCTGCTCCGGATGGTGGTTGCAAGTAGCCGGATCTCTTGGCAGCCATGGAGCCATGGTGGCAGCTGCCTCTGACAGGCACAGCGCTTTCCCAAACCTGAAGTCAGCTGCCCTACTTGAGCGCTCTGGTCCAGGCCGCGCGCAAACCGGCGACGAGTTGTGCCACGGCTTCTCGGGAGGGGAAAGAGGAGCCGGGGCACAACCGTGAGAGTGGCACTACGACTCGGATATGCGCACGGTCTCGCCGACCCAGTACGGAGCATCGTCCGGCGGGCGGCAGCCGGACGCCGGGTGGTGCTCGGTTTGGCGTCCATGACCCGGATCAGTCCTTCGCCGGTCTTCACGGAGGAGTCGACCTTGTAGACCAGCGCGCCGGTCGAGCAGACGCCTCTGTCCCCTGGATCCCCCTCGCGATTCGACGGCGTACACGGTGGTGGGGCCGGTGGGTGGTGGAGCACAGGGCGACACACTGGCCATCAGTCCCACCCGCGCCGGGCTCCGGCACCGGCGAGTCGGGTTGCTCACCGGGCGGGCAAAGGGCCCGTCGGCTTGCTGACGGGCCCTCGCCGCAGTACGGCTAACGAGCAGTGGAGCAGTAGCTCTGGGTCTCTCCAGACGTCATTGCCGCTTCATCCGCCACCAGGGAAGGTGCGCGCTCCTGCATGGCGGCGAAGATGCGGTCGAGGAGGTAGTAGGTGTATCCGACGCCGCTGTCGTTGTACCGCTTGACGAACAGTGAGCCTTCGACTGATTTCATGTGCTTGACGGCCTTGACGAAACCGGCCATGCGGGGCTTGATCGTGGCGCTGAGTTCTTCCGTGGTGGTGGTCTCCCAGTTCCAGGACCGGGCTTCCTCGTACTTGGCCTGGATCGAGCCTTTGACCGCGACGTCGAACGGGCTTCCTCCTGCCTCGGCCCCCAGCGTGACGCCCGTCGTCACGGTGTAACTTCCGCCGTATTTCCGGGAGACGGCGTACTTGGCGCTGAGGTTCTCCGTCTGGGAGCAGTTGTACTTCTTCTCCGAGACAACCTCAGGCGCCGCATCGAACGTCTGAGGCTCCCCAGAGGGCGTGAACGTGCAGTCGCTTGCGTTCTTCTGGCAGTAGTCGATCAGTTCGCCGGCCAGCTTCGGGTCTTCACTGGCGTCCTGGCCATGGACCTCGTCCGCGTGCGCGGCCGGTGCGAGGAGCGTCAACGCCGCGAGGGGGACCAGGATCGCACTCGCACGCTGTGCGGTGCGCTTGGACCGTCGCTTGGCTCCGCTCCGTTGGTCTCGACGAGCTGGGGTGGTGCACTGTGTGGACACGCGAATCTCCGTAACTTGTCGGGAACTTCTCGGGCGTCGACCGCTTGTCGGCCACGCCGCTCTTCAGTGGGCTTTCGGGGGTTGTTCAGGGCAGTACCAGGAACGCGCCGGGCCTCCCCCGCGGCAGGACCGTCTCGTATCTCGCGCATCGAGGACGTGGTCAGGCGACCGCGCGGATCTCGCCCTCGTCGTAGCCCTTGGTCAACCCCGTCGCGTAGGCGGCAGCGGAGGAGGCACTGAGGCGGGCGATAGCGGTGGCAGGCTGCGGCATAGGCGCTCCTGGAACGGGGTGCGAAACTCCCGACCATCGTGGCCGCGGCAAACCCCCGCACACGTCACCCTCAGGTTGGTGATGCGCCTTCTGCCGATCGGCAGACCCGCGGCGGCCGCGTCGCCCTCAGGGACCACCGCCCCTCTACCAACAGACAGAGCCGACAGGTCTACCCGAAGACAGAGCAAGCGGCACCAACCGGTGACTTCAGCCCATGAGCCCGGCCTGGTGCGCCAGCACCGCCGCCAGCACCCGACTGCCGCACCCCGTCTTCTCCGGGATCGATCCGACGTGGCTCTTGACCGCCCCCACACCGATGCCGAGCCGCCGGCCGACCTCCGGGTTCGACCGCCCCTCCCTCAGCATGACCAGCGCCTCCCGCTCCCGGCCCGTCAGCCCCGTCACAGCAGCGGGCAGCACGGGCGGCACGCCGTTGCGCACCTGGACGAGCACCCGCTCGTCGGTGCGCGTGACGGCGACGGTCACATGGGCCCATCGAGATCGGCCCCCTCCCCGGAGAACTCGACGGGGATGCCGCCGCGCGACTCCTCGACCAGCGCCCCGGTGTCTTCTAGCAACGCCTGAACACAATGAGCTGACCTGTCTGAGGCGGTGTCATGAGGCAGCAGGCGAGGCGGAGGAAGGCCGCGCGGATGTCACGTCACGGCTGAACCGCGGGTGGCGCCGAGCTTCATGGTTTGCGGGCGTGCAGGAAGCGCATGCCCCGCGGGCCGTTGGCGTCGTGCTGTATGTCCACCCCCGCGCCACGGCATCGGCTGACCAGCCACCCGGAGCCGATCCTCAGCTTGGGGTAGCTGCTGGCCTGCAGGGTCCAGGTCCCGTCGGATCGGGTGTGGAGGAGGTCGTGGACCATCACGGTGTCGTCGTCGAGGTATTCGAGGAAGCAGGTGAGTAGCCGGTCATGGGCAGTGCGGACCGGCAGGAACCGGTCGGTGCCGATCAGCGGGCGAGTGAGGTCGCGGTACGCGACGACATCGGATTTCTCCTGGAGATGAGGGAGCGTGTCGCCCATGCATACGACCGCGCCCACCGTCCCCGGGTCGGCGACCTGGGGAAGAGCGTCGCGGATGTCCGCACGGATGGGGCGGATTGCCGGGTTCTGGTCCCCGTGCCGGGCGAGTTCGGTGAGGAGTGTCTCGCTGGTGTCGACGGCGGAGATGGGGCCGAAGCCGAGGCGGGCGAGGGCCAGTGACTGAGGGCCGGGCCAGCACCCGAGGTCGACGGCGATGTCTCCCGCGGGTCCCCCCTCCCTCGGCGAAGGGATTCCCTCATGATCAGCAGTGACCGTCCGATGCCCCCACTGGACGGGGCCGAGCACCGGTGGGTGACGGTCCGCGGGGCCCGGCTGCACATCGCCGAGGCCGGCAGCGGTGAACCCGTCGTGCTGCTGCACGGCTTCCCGCAGCACTAGTACGCGTGGCGCGCTCTCGTCCCGATGCTAGCCGACAGCTACCGGCTGATCTGCGTCGATCTGCGCGGCTTCGGCTGGTCGGAGCAGACCGAGCGCGGCCATGACACGGATGGACTCGGGCGCGACGTTCTCGCGCTTCTTGACGAGCTCGGCCTGGACCGCGTGACCCTGGTCGCTCACAACTGGGGCGCCGGAGCGGGCTTCCGGCTCTGCCAGCGGGCCCCGGAACGGTTCCGCGCCTTCCTGGCGCTGAACATGACGCACCCGTGGACGCGCCACCGCGACGTCCTGCCGAATCTGTGACGGATGTGGTTCACCGCCTTCATCGAGTACCCGGTGCTCGGACGGCTGTTTCTGCGGCGCTGGCCCGCCTTCACCCGGTTTCTGCTGCGGCGTGCGGTCGCCGACCCGACGACGTGCGGGAGGCGGATCTCGCGGAGTTCACCGAGGCGGCACAGGCCTCGGCCCACGCCGGGCAGGCGATGTTCTGGCAGTACGTCGTACGGGACATCCCGGCGGGCTTCCGGGGCACCCGCCGCCGCGGACTGGCCGTCCCGACGCTCGTCCTGGGCGGCGAGCACGACCCGGTGATCCCGCCGGTCCTGCTGCGGGGCGGCGATCCCAACGCGGACGGCCTGACCGTACGGGTGGTGCCGGGCGCCAGGCACCATCTGTACGAGGAGCGGCAGCGGCCGGAGTTGGTGGCCGAGGGTCTGCGGAAGCTCATCGCCAGGACCGGGTGAGAGGTCAGCGCAGTGCGGCGCGGTGCTCCACCTCGCGGAAGAAGGCACGTGTGCGACGCGGTCCGAGCAGGCGGCGATACACGCGCTGCACGGGGCCAAGGGCGGCGGGCCGCGCCGCGCCGCAGACGGGCAGCCGCGTCCAGGTGCCCTCGGGCGTGGCGGCCATGCCCATCGTGACCAGCCGGGACTGCATCAGGCACCACCCGGGGCTCAGCCGCACGTCGCGGTTGTGCTCACCCGACCCTGACCAGCCGAGCGACGGGGATTTCCCCCGGCAGGTTCGGGATTCAGCCCAGGCGTCTGCGCAGGGCCGCCCGCGCGGGCAGCAGGCTCGCGGCCAGGGCGAGCGTGTACGTGCCGGCGACGGCGGCGAGGACGGGCGTCCAGGGGATGACGAGGTCGACCGGGACACCGAGGCTCGCGCTGAGGCCGGCCCGGATACCCAGGAGTGAGGGCAGGGCGACGAGTCCCCCCAGTACGGTGCCCAGGGCCACCACGATCGTGGTCTCCCCTGCGACGGTCCACAGCACCTGCCGGTCGGTCGCGCCGGACAACCGCAGCACGCGGAAGTCGGGCACCCGGTCGGCGGTGGCCATCAGCAGCGTGTTGCCGACGGCGATGCCGGTGCATCCGGCGGACATGCCGACCAGCAGCAGGGTGAAGACCCACACCAGGTGGTCCTCCTCGGCGTCGGCGCGGCCCGCGTGGGCGACGGTGATCTCCCGGGCGCCGAGGTCTTCCGGGAGGTCCGCGCGCACGGAGCCGGTGCGGTACACGACGTCAGTGAGCGCGGACGGGTCGTGGGCACGCGCGGCGCGGGTGAGCAGCACACCGTAGGGGGCGGAGGTGTCGGCGAGTACGGCCACGATGCGCAGCCGGGCGGTGCGCCCGTCCTCGAAGGTGACCTCGGCGGTGCCGCCCAGCCGGCCGTCCAGGGAGGTCAGGGCGGAGCGGGACACGGCCATGGTATCCGGGGCGCGCAGGGCGGCCAGGGATCCGGAGACCACGGTCAGCCGGTCGTGGACGGCGGTGAAGGACCGCGGTTCGACTCCGGCGCCCTCGATCGCGGTCCTGGTGGGGCCGGCGTAGACGGTGGTCGGCAGGATCGGGCTGCCATCGGCGGCGTCGACCGCCGCGTCCGACAGGCCCGGTGTGCCGTCGGCGACTACAGCGGCCTCGGCACGCACCGCGGCGGCGTCCCTGGCGGTGTAACTGTGCGCCGAGGTCTGGGTGTTGCCGGTGATCAGGACCACGAAGCCGATGGTGGCGAGGACGGGGGCGGTGCAGTACATCGAGCAGACCTTCGCGGAGGAGCTGCTGGAGGGGCGGGGCGGCGCGGGTACCGGCTATCTGCTGAAGGACCGGGTCGGGGACGTCGCGGAGTTCATGGCGTCGGTGGCCCGGGTGGCGGACGGCGGCATGGTGGTGGACCCCGAGGTGGTACGGCAGTTGCTTGCCCGGCGCCGTGATCCGCTGAGCCGGTTGCCGCCCCGGGAGCGTGAGGTGCTGGCGCTGATGGCCGAGGGGCGCTCCAACGCGGCGGTGGCCCGCGCCCTGGTGGTGGCGGAGGCGGCGGTGGCCAAACACATCGCCGGCATTCTGCAGAAGCTGGATCTGCCCCCGCCCCGGACGACCACCGCCGGGTCAGGGCGGTACTGACGTATCTGGGACCTGACCGGCTCCGGTACACCGCGTCGCCCGGGACGGCGCGAGCGGCGAAGTGGCCCGCGGAGGAGGCGGCTCCGGCCGCACAAGCCACCGCTTCGGTCGTCGTACGGCGTGGCCCCACACATACGACGGCACCGTCCTTGGCCGGCTTCAGACGAGGGGGTAGCCGTGGGTGTGGATCCACTGGGTGGCCTGATCGGTGAAGGCGCGCGCGGCGGCGCTTCGGTAGCCGCCTTCGCGGCGCAGCAAGGTGACGGTGCGCGAGGGGAGCGCAGGGGTGAGGGGGATGGGGGTCAGGTGGGGGTGGTCGCGGGTGACCGCATCGGGCAGGACGGTGGCGAGCGGGGTGCGCCGCACGATCTCGGTGAGCGCGGTGACGGAGTTGGCCTCCACCGCGATGCGCGGTTGAACGCGGTGTGCGGCGAAGTGCTGGTCGATGTGCCGGCGGGTGGCGAAGTCCTCGCTCAGCAGGGCCAGGTGATGCTCGGGCAGTTCGCTCACCGGCATGGGGGTGGCACGGCCGGTGTCGGGGTGGTGGGGGCCGACGACGAGGCTGAGGGTCTCGGTGAACAGCGCTGTGGCGTCGATGCCCGGCAGGTGGGCGGCGCTGAAGGCGATGCCGAGATCGAGGCGGTCGTCCAGGAGGTCGGCCTCGATGCGGTCCTGCGTCATCTCCCGTACGTCGACGGTGACGCCAGGGTGGCGGGCGTGGAAGCCGGCGACGAGCGGCCCGGTGAGGTAGGCGGTGAAGGTCGGGGTGACCGCCAGCCGGAGACGTCCGCGGGAGAGGTCCTGCACGTCCGCCACCGCCCGCTCGCCGGCCGCGAGCTCGTGCAGGGCGCGCTGGGCGTAGCCGACGTACGTCTGCCCGGCGTCGGTCAGCCGCACGGTGCGGCCGGCGCGGTCGAGCAGCTGGACGCCGAGGGATTTCTCCAACTGCCGGATCTGCTGGGAGAGGGTGGGCTGGGAGATTCGCAGCTCTTCGGCGGCGCGGGTGAAGTTGGCGTGCTCGGCCACGGCGAGCAGGTAACGCAGGTGACGCAGTTCCGGCCTCATGAGCCAACTATAGACATCATCGATAGCAGACATCGATATTGCGTCTTGGACGCTATAGATGCTGGTCATGCACAGTGAATGGCGTCGGCCCCACCGACAACCCGATCGAAGGGAGTGCGGGCCATGCCGCATCTCGCCCAGGGAATCGACCGCTTCCAGCGGGAGGTCTTCCCCGCCAAGGCCGGACTCTTCGCCCAGTTGGCCACCGTCCACCAGCCCACCACGCTGTTCATCAGCTGCTCCGACGCCCGCGTCGTCCCCGAGCTGATCACGCAGACCGACCCCGGCGAGCTGTTCGTCATCCGTACCGCCGGCAACCTGGTCCCCGCCTACGCCCCCGGCGCCGACGGCGTCGCCGCCAGCATCGAATACGCGGTGGCCGTCCTGGGCGTGCAAGACGTCATCGTCTGCGGGCACTCCGCCTGCGGCGCGATGACCGCACTCGCCGAAGGCCACGACCTGACCGGCGCACCGGCCGTCGCCGGCTGGCTGCATCACGCCGACGCCGCCCGGGCCCGTACCGCCGGCACCGACGGCGCCGCGGGCGGCGCCAAGGTCGCCGCCCTGGTCCGCGCGAACGTCGCCGCGCAGCTCGCGAACCTGGCCACCCACCCTTCCGTGGCCCGCACACGCGCCGAGGGCAGTGTGCGGCTGCACGGCTGGGTCTTCGACATCCCCACCGGCGCCGTCGAAGACATCGGCGACACCACGGGCCCGGCCCTCCCTGCCTGACACGTCCCCTGATCCCGCCCGGGGCGCCCTCGCCCCTGGCCTCCCCCACGAACCTGCCGCCCCCTTCCGGCGGGCGGCTCCCATCCGAAAGGAATCCCTTCCCATGGTGCACGCCCAGTTCGACAACAGCGCCCGTCAGCAGCTCGCGAACGCCGCGGTCGAGGCCAAGACGCGCAAGGACCTGTCCTGGCAGCAGATCGCCGACGCCTCCGGCCTGTCCGTCGCCTTCACCACCGCCGCCGTCCTCGGCCAGCACCCCCTGCCCGAGGCGTCCGCGAAGGCCGTCGCCGAGCTGCTGGACCTGGACGCGGACGCGGCGCTTGCGCTGCAGACCATCCCCACCCGCGGATCCATCGAGGGAGGCATCCCCACCGACCCGACCATCTACCGCTTCTACGAGATGCTCCAGGTCTACGGCACCACCCTCAAGGCCTTGGTCCACGAGCAGTTCGGCGACGGCATCATCTCCGCGATCAATTTCAAGCTCGATGTGAAGAAGGTCGCCGACCCCGAGGGCGGCGAGCGCGCCGTCATCACCTTCGACGGCAAGTACCTGCCCACCAAGCCCTTCTAAGAGCCCTTCCAAGCCCCAAGGCAATGCGGACTACAGGCCCAGGTCAACGACCTGGGCCTTTTCGCTCAAGGTGTCGGTGCTGCGGCGTCCCACAGGTCGCATCGGTGTGCCGCCCGCAGTCCGGTGGTGGCGGCGTTGCCGCCCTCGGAAGCGGTGCGCAGCTGGAGCACTCGGCCAGGTCGGGAGCCTTGCTCCGGCATGGCCGGCTGCCCCGTGGCGTGCGGCGGTGAGCCGTGGATGAAGGAGCCCCAGTACGCGGTCATCTGTGCGGCCAGGGCGCGCTGCTCGGCGTTGAGTTCCGCGCTGCGGCCGTACGGCTTGAACAGGTAGTTCAGCTCGGCTGCGTGGGTGGCGCCGAAGTCGAAGTCGGCGTGCTGCGGGAGGGAGGCGAACAGCGGCGAGGTGCGGTCCGCGAACTCGTACGCGTAGACCCGGCCGCGTTCGGCGAGGCGCGGGTTGATCCGCAGTGCCGGGCAGGCGAAGAGGTGGTCGCCGAAGGCGGCGGCATAGGCGTAGCCGGGCCGGTCGTAGGCGCTGAGCGGGTAGCGCTCCAGTGCTCGGGTGCCGGCCTCCTCGCCGAAGGCGGAGGTGAGGGCCTTGGGGTAGGCGTGGGCGGTCAGCGGGGTGCCCCAGCGGTCGAAGCTGTCGTAGGCGAAGACCAGGCCCTCCTTGCTGTTGGCGCCGTTCATGACGGGGACGCGGGCGGCGCGGCCGGAGGTGAAGGCGTCGGCGGGCTGGAGCGGCAGTTCGCGGCCGCCGACGGTGTACCGCCAGAGGTCGGGGCCGGTGCCGTTCTGGGCGTCGAGGATCTCCTTGGCGGGCTTGGCGCGCAGGCAGTCGGCCGCTGTGCCGGGCTCGGTGCAGCCAAGCTTGGCGGCGAAGGCGAGCCCGTCGGCGGCGGCCTTCTTACGGGGGGTGCCCGCGCAGTCCGCGAAGGCACCGCTTTGGATGATGGCCGCCCGGTACAGGCCGCGGCTGCCCGGGGACGCGAGCTGGGAGCAGACCGCGCTGCCGCCCGCCGACTCGCCGGCGAGCGTGACCCGGGTGCGGTCGCCGCCGAAGCGGCCGATGTTGGCCTGCACCCAGCGCAGCGCCTGCTGCTGGTCGAGCAGGGCGAAGTTGCCGGTGGCGCCGGGGAGGGTGAGGAAGCCCAGGGCGCCCAGGCGGTAGTTGACGGTGACGACGACGGTGCCCGTGCGGCGGGCGAAGGCGTCGGGCACGATGTCGCGGCCCGCGCCGCCGATGTTCCCGCCGCCGTGGATCCACACCATGACGGGGAGCTTGCCTCGGTGACGGTCGGCGGGCGGGGTGTAGACGTTGACGTCGAGGCAGTCCTCGGCGGTGTGCCGCTTCTCGTAGCCGGGCGCCCAGTAGGTGTTCTGCGCGCAGTAGTTGCCGTACTGGGTGGCGTCCTTCACCCCGCGCCAGTCGGCGGCGGGCCTCGGCGCCGACCATCGCAGAGCGCCCGCAGGCGGCTGGGCGTAGGGGACGCCGAGGAACTGCCGCCCTTCGGCGGTGGCCTCGCCACGCACCCACCCGTTCTCGGTACGGACGAGGACGGACCCGCTGGCGGACTGGTCGGCCTGAGCCGACGAGGGGATGAGGGCCGTGGCGGCGACGGCGAGGGGCAGCACGACCCCGCGCGCTCGGCGCAGGAGTCTCGCGGGCCCAGGCATAGGGTCTCCTGACGACAGGGGCATGCCCGGATACGGCTCCGGGGCCGAGAGCATAGGTGCCGAGTGTCATAGGTGACTAGTGGCATATCAGAGAGGTGGCGAGACGGAAGTGAAGTTCGAGCATGTTCTGCTCGGATTCGTGGCGATGCGTCCCTGTACGGGCTACGACCTCAAGCGCTGGCTGGACAGCGAGATGGGCCGGATGATCCGGCTGCGCACCCAGCGGAGCCAGATCTACCGAACACTGAGCCGCATGTGCGCCGACGGCTGGGTCGAGTACACCGTCGAGCGCAAGGAGGGGCGCCCGGACGCGAAGGTGTACAGCGTCACGGAAACCGGCGAGCAGGTGCTGCGTGCCCGCCTCGCCGAGCCGTACACGCCCTCGCCCGACTTCGGCGACCCGGAGTTCCTGATCCGCTATACCTTCGCGATCTTCCTGAGCCGGGACGAGCAGGTCCGCCTGGTCCGCACCGAGCTGGAGGCCCGGCGCGCGCAGGCGGAGCGCTTCCGCGCCCGGGAGATCCGCGAGGAGCCGTGGCTGCCAGGGGTGGATCGCGCGAGGATGGCGCTGATCCTCGATCACGTCCACGACTACAAAGGCCGCGCCCTGGACACGCATCTGGCCTGGCTGGAGGAGGTCCTGGCGGAACTCACCAGATGATCGCGGCCAAAGGCTCCGCCCCGTGAAGCGGGTGCGCCCTGGCGCGGGCCGTGCCCTGCCCTGCTCGGCGTCCCGTACGCCGACCGGGGCCGGTTCCGTGTCTTCAGCAGACCGCGAACGTACTCCCGGGTCGTCCGGGGAGGGATCAGGCCCGCAGGAACTCCAGCACCGCCAGCACCCGGCGGTGGGTCTCCTCGGTCGGGGGCAGGTCCAGCTTCATGAGGATGTTGCCGATGTGCTTGCTCACTGCGGCATCCGACACCACGAGCTCGCGGCAGATCGCCGCGTTGGACCGGCCCTCGGCCATGAGCGCCAGCACCTCGCGCTCGCGTGGAGTCAGCCGCTCCAGCGGGTCCCGGCGGCGGCGCAGCAGCTGGCGCACCACCTCCGGGTCGACCACCGTGCCGCCGGCCGCGACCGTGCCGACCGCCGCCAGGAACTCCTCGACCTGGCCGATCCGGTCCTTCAGCAGATAGCCGACCCCCGAGCCGTCCCCGGAGTCCAACAGATCTGCCGCGTAGGAGCGTTGGACGTACTGGCTGAGGACCAGCACCGGCATCCCCGACCGCTGCTCGCGCAGGGCGACGGCGGCGCGCAGCCCCTCGTCCGTCTGGCCCGGCGGCATCCGCACATCAGTGATCACGATGTCCGGCCCGTGCTCGGCGACGGCCGCGTACAGGGCGTCGGCATCGCCCACCGCGGCCACCACCCGGTGACCGAAGCGGGCGAGCAGGCCGATCAGCCCTTCGCGCAGCAGCACACCGTCCTCGGCCAGGACTATCCGGAGCGGGTCGGGCTCAGTGGGGTGCAAGGGATCTCCACGCGCAGCAGGGTCGGGCCGCCGGGCGGGCTGCTCACCGTCAGCGTGCCGTCCACCACCGAGACCCGGTCGGCCAGCCCGGTGAGGCCGGTACCGCCTGCCGGGTCGGCGCCGCCACCCCCGTCGTCCGACACGTCGATCGTCAACAGCCCGTCAGCGTAGTGCCCGTCGATCCGGGCGGTTCCGGCGCCGCTGTGCTTGGCGACATTGGCCAGCGCCTCGGACACCGCGAAGTAGCCGGCCGACTCGACCGCCGACGGCAGCCGTCCGGGCAGGTCGAAGCGGACCTCGACGCGTATGGGCGAGCGGTCGGCGGCGTCCGCGCAGGCATCCGGCAGGCCGCGGTCGGTGAGCACCTGGGGGTGGATGCCGTTGATCAGCTCTCTCAGCTCGGACAGGGCTTCGCCCGCCTCCCGGTGCGCGACGGCCAGCTGGGCGGCCAGCGCACTGTCCGGCGGGGCGTCCAGCCGGGCCAGCCCCAGCGTCATCGAAAGGGCCACCAGCCGCTGTTGGGCGCCGTCGTGCAGATCGCGCTCGATCCGGCGCCGCTCCGCCTCGAAGGCGTCCACCAGCCTCGCCCGGGAGCTGACCAGTTCACCGATCCGCAGCTCCTGCCCACCCGGCGACAGCACCAGCCGGACCAGTGCCGCCCGGCCCGCCGCCACCGCTGTCAGCGGATACGCGAACAGCGTCAGCGCCACCAGTCCGACGATTCCGAACGCGCCCGCCACGGCCGGCGAATGGACCTCCCACAGTTTCAGGACGTTCACCTGCTCGCCGTCGGCCAGCAGCAGAGGCAGCGCCGCCAGCAGGTACGCCGGCACCACCAGAGCGCAGCCCACCACGACCAGGTCCACCGGCCACAGCACGAACGCCGCCAGCACGGTGAAGCCCAACTCCCTCCAGGTCGCCTGCTCGCGATATCGCAGCCTCAGCCAGGCCGACAGCCCGGGGCGGGACGGCAGCTGATGCGGATCCGCCACCCGCGTGCCGTCGAGCAGCCGCACCAGCCGCCGCTCCCACGCCGCGAACGGCACCCCCACCAGGGCCAGCCCGGCCAACAGCGGCAACCCCACCAGCACCACCGCCAGCACCCCTGCGGCAACCGCCGCCACCAGCAATCCCGCGCAGAGCAGCACCCCAGCCGCCCCGCTCACCAGCAGGTACCCGGCGGCCCGCCACGGTGTCGCCGACCGCAGGAACCCCGGGCGTCTCAACTCCCCCCAGACGTCGCCCATCCACCCCCCTCTCCCGACCCACCACCTACCCTAGGCACCGGCCCGCCCGTCGCGCGGTAGGGCAGGCTCTACCTTTCACAGTGGCCCCTGCTCCACTGATCCCCGCGTCCCCGGCCGGTTGGCTTGCGGCATGAGGATGTTGCCGATTGCACTGAAGTCCCTCCGGACCCGCTGGGTCTCGCTCATCGGAGCGTTCACCGCCCTCGCGCTCGGCGTCGCGATGATGACGGTCATGCTGCTCGGACTGGCCACCGCGATGGCGATGCCCGGCAGCGAGGAGGTGGTGTCGCTGGTGGCGGCGCTCGGCACGGCGGGCGGGGTGAGCGCGTTCGTGTCGGCGTTCGTCGTCGCGTCCACCTTCTCGTACGTGGTGGCACAGCGTCGGCGCGAACTCGGCCTGCTGCGCCTCGCCGGCGCCACCCGCGCCCAGGTGCGCCGCACTGTGCTCGCCGAAGCCCTCGTCCTCGGCATCGTGGCCTCCGCGACCGGCTGCGCGCTCGGCCGGCTCGCGGCGCCCCGGATGGTGCGCTGGCTCGCGGACGTCGGCATGGCGCCGCCCGACCTCACGCTCGGGCACCAGAACTGGCCCCTGCACGCCGCCTTCTGGACGGGCCTGCTGGTGGCCCTGGCCGGGGTGGCGGTGGCCGCCCGCCGCGCGGGCCGGCTCGGACCACTGGACGCGCTGCACGCCGCGGACCTCGACGCCGGGGTGATGACCGGGGGCCGTTGGTTCTGGGGCCTGGGGCTGCTCCTCACCGCCGCCGCCCTGATCGTCACCGCCCTGGTCACCGACCCCGCCGATCTCCTGCATCGCAAGACGTACACCGTGCAGCCGATGGTGCTGATCTCCGCGTGCGGCCTGCTCGCGCCCGTCCTGGCGCGCCCGCTGCTGCGCGCGTTGACCTGGTTGCCGGTCCGCTGGACCTCGTACGCCGGGCGGCTGGTGCGCGAGAACGCCTCGGCGGCGCTGCGTCGGACGGGCGCCGTCGCCGCGCCCGTTCTGGTGTCGGTTGCGCTGACGGGCTCGCTGGCCGGAGCCCTGGAGACGGTGAGCGCCGCCCGCACGGCCGAGGCCCGCTCGCGAACCGCCGCTGACTTCGTCGCCGTACCGCACGCCTCCTCCCCTGATGCCCTCGTCTCCTCCCCCGATGCCCTCGTCGCCGCTCTGCGCGCCGTCCCGGGCGTCACCGTCTCCCCCACCGCCCCCACCGCGCTCTCGCTGGTCGAACCGGACGGCACGGCGGTCAGGTCCGAGGCCAGGACCGCCGATCCGGCCGCCCTGGCGGCCACCGCCCGACTTCCGGTGCTCAAAGGATCGGTGTCCGCACTGGACGACGACGGCATCGTGCTGCCTGAGGAGTGGGGCCAGACCACCGTCGGCGCCCCGGTACAGGTGGTGCGCGCGGACGGCAGTCGGGCGACCCTGCGGGTGGCCGCGGTCCTGCGCGACGGCCTGGGCGACAACGGGCTGTACGTGACCGCCCGCAACGGCCCGGGAGCCCTCGTCGATCGGATCGAGATCAGACTCACCGCCGCGGCCGACGTCACCACCCCCGACCTGCTCCGCGCCGCCGCACGCCCGTTCGGCACCGCCGTCGCCACCCGGGAGGAGTGGCTCGCCGCCACCGCCCCCGCCGCGAGCCGGATCGCCTGGCTGCGGACGGTCCTGGTTCTGGGCCTCGCCCTGACTTACACCGGCATCGCGCTCGCCAACACCCTCGTGATGGCGACCGCCGACCGGCGCCGCGAACTGGCCCTGCTGCGCCTGGCCGGCGCCACCCGGGCGCAGGTGATACGGCTGGTGACCACCGAGGCGGTGCTGGTGGTGGCGGTCGGCGCGGTGCTGGGCTGCGCGGTGGCCGCCATCCAACTGGGCACCATGCACGCCGGTTTGGCACTGCTTGGGGTCGGCGCGCCACTGGCCGCACCCTGGCGCCCCCTCGGCCTGGTGACAGGGGCGTGCGTACTGATCGCGGCACCGTGCGCGGCGCTGTCCGCCGCCTGGGCACTGCGCCGCCGCCCGGTGACGGCGGCAGCCCGTTAGGCCGGGTCCGTTCGCCCGCGATCGGCCGGACGCGGCCAAGTGCGCCCTGGGCGGCGGGGCGGGCGGGATCGCGTCGCCGTCGCGGACGCGGACGACGGGGTTCACCGGGCCGCTCCGGCCAGGTGCGCGCGGGGGTGCAGCGCCGCGTATTCCAGAGGCGCCGAAGGGTCGATGGAGATGTCGAACGGGGCGGACGGCGCGCACGCCCGGACCAGCAGATCACCGACGGCGGCGATCACGGCGCCGTTGTCCGTGCACAGCCGCAAGGGCGGTACGCGGAGCCGGATCCCGGCCGCGTCGCAGCGCTCCTCGGCCAGCGCCCGCACCCGGGAGTTGGCGGCCACCCCGCCGACCACCACCAGCGTCCCGACACCGTGCTCGCGGCAGGCGGCGACGACCTTGCGGGTGAGTACGTCGGCGATGGCCTCCTGAAGCGAGGCGGCGGCGTCGGGCACGTGGCCGTCGGGGTGGCGCTCGGCCCATCGGGTGGCGGCCGTCTTCAGCCCGGAGAAGGAGAAGGCGTACCGGTCCTCGTGAGAGCCGGTCATGGGACGAGGGAAGGCGATGGCGCGCGGGTCCCCGCCACGGACGGCACGGTCGATCGCCGGACCGCCGGGGTAGGCCAGGCCCAGCACCCGGGCGGCCTTGTCGAAGCACTCCCCCTGCCGCGTCGTCCACGGTGTCTCCCAGATGCAGGATCGGGTCCCGGACCAGGTCCCGCACCAGCAGCAGGCAGGTGTGCCCGCCGGAGACGATCAGCACCACGCAGGGGCCGGGCAGCGGGCCGTCCTCCAAGGTGTCGGCGGCGACATGCCCGGCCAGGTGGTGCACCCGTACAGCGGCACACCCAGCGCGTACGCGTAGCTCCTGGCCGCCGCCACCCCGGCCTGGAGCGCCCCGGACAGCCCGGGGCCGGTCGTCACCGCCACGGCCCCGACGTCCTCCAGGGCGAGGCCCGCGTCGGCGAGGGCGGCGCGGACGACGGGGCCGACGGAGTACAGGCGCGCACGGGCCGCGATCTCCGGCACCACGCCGCCGAACCGGGCGTGTTCGTCCATGCTCGACGCGACCGCGTGCTCGCGAGCAGCTCCCGTCCCAGCAGGGCGGTGGCGAGCGGGGCGGGTGGGTGCGGGGCCGTTCAACGCGGCGGAGGCCAGGGCACGGGGGCGCGCGAGCGGTGCCCCCGGACACGGCGCGGGCCGGTCCTGCTGGCGATGAGCGCCACGTGGACCGGCCCGCCCCGTTGACGGCGGATTCAGGCGGATTCAGTCAGAGTGTGAACTGGGTGATGACGGCTCGGTGGTCGGACGGCCAGTTCTCCTTGTCGCCGCCGTGGACCTTCGAGCTGGTGGCGTCCAGCGAGCCGCCCTTGTACAGGATGAAGTCGATGCGGTCCTGGGGCTCGGGCCTGTTGCCGTAGTCGCTGTTGGTGGCGAACTTCGGACTCCAGGTGTCGCCGGGGGAAGCCGCTTCGTCCGGGTTGACCTCACGGTAGGAGTCCCAATACCCCCCGTCGGCGAACGCCTTTGTCGCGGGCCATTCCACGACCGAGTCGCAGTGCTTTCCCTTGGTCTTTTCGGTCCAGTCCATGTGGGACGGGGTGTTGAGATCGCCGGCGATGATCGCCGGTGAGGACCCGGCCCACTTGACGACCGCCTCGGCCTGCTCCTTGCGCTCGGTCTCGTCCGCGTAGATCGTCTCGTAGCTGTCACCGTCGAAACAGGCGTTGTACGGCCCGTACTTCGTGTAGCCCAGGTGGATCGAGTACACCCAGGCTCCCTTGATCTTCGCGGCCACCGCCAGCGACGGCAGGGAGTCGACCTTCTCAATGGGCTGACTGCTGATGATGTCGACGTCCAGACCGCTCTGTGTGTAGTGCTCCCATCCCAGCTTCTCGGCGAGCTGTTTGGTGACGGCCTTGTCGGTCTCCTGCAAGGCGACCACCTCGGCGCCGGAGGCGTTGATCTCCTGGACAGTCGTGTTGACACCGTCCGTGACCTGGGAGCCGCCATGCCAGGTGTTGAGGCTCATCACGGTCAGCGTCTCGTCGGCCGCCTCGGCGGTGCTCATCGTGGCGACGGAGGCGGCCGCACTCAGGGCGAGCGCGGTGCCAAGCGCGAGTATGACGCGTCGATTCATCGTGTGGACTCCTTGGTGGGGGCCCGTCAACTTGCCAGATGGGAATGGAGCGGCCACTAACAGAGAATGAACAAGCAGGCGGGCTTCCCCAGACTCACCCCAGCCGCCCTGGCCGCCCCGGCCCCCCTGGCGCTGTCTGCCGCATGACTTCGCCCCTTGGGAGGCCACTTGGGCGATGAATCGCCCTCTTGGCCCACGCGATGATTCGCAGTAGAAGGCCCAGTCCGGTCCGGCTAGGGTGGGTGCCCGTGAGCGAACACATCGACCGTTCCTTGCCGCTTCCCTCCCGCCCACTCCGCGTCGCCGCCGCACAGGCCCAGGCCGCCGCCGGGGACATTCCCGCCAATGCCGCGGCGGCTGCCCGGATGGTGCGGAAGTCCGCCGACGACGGGGCGCAGGTCGTCCTCTTCCCCGAGAAGTTCCTCACCGGGTACGAGCCGGAGCTCATCCGGGCCGATCCCGCTCGGTGCGCGGTGCGCGCGGACGCCGGCGGAGACGCGCGGCTGGACGTGGTGGCGGAAACCTGCCGCGACACCGGCACGGTGGCAGTGGTGGGGGCCGCCGTGCACGAGGCCGGTGACCTGTACGTGTCGGCGCTGGTGTTCGGCCCCGACGGCGCCCTCGCCGCCCGCTACGACAAGCAGACACTGTTCAAGTCGGAGCGTGAGGTGTACCGCGAGGGTACGCGCGGGTGCACGCTCGTCGTCGACGACTGGCGGCTCGGGCTGGGCATCTGCTACGACTCCGGCTTCCCCGAACACGCCCGCGCCGCGGCGCTCGACGGGTGCCACGCGTACCTGGTGGGCGCGCTGTTCGGCGTCGGCAACGGCTACCACGAGTCCCGCATCTGGTTTCCCGCCCGGGCCTTCGACAACACCGTCTACGCCGTCCTGGCCAACCACATCGGCACCACTGGCGGCTGGAACACCTGCGGATCGAGCGCGATCTGGGGGCCGGACGGCCGTATCGTCGCCGAAGCGGGCCCGGACAAGCCGGAGCTGGTCACGGCGACGCTGAACCCGGAACAGCTGCGTGCCGCTCGCGACGCGGAACCGATGCTGCGCGACTTCCGGCACGACCTGGCCGCCGCCCGGGCCACGCACCAGCTCGGCTAGGCGGTTTCGTTTTGGATCAGCACTCCGTTGCCCGCCGAATCGGTGGACAAGGCGAGGGACGACGGTGCGTGAACCAGGCATCGCTCGCGTTTCCAACGCGAGCTTCTGGAACTGGTCGATCCCCGCTGGCGTCGTGACGTTCATGGCACAGGGTGGGAGCACGATGGGTGAGGAGCCGACGTGGGCAGATCTCCTGCTGTCCTTTGCTCTCGCGGCGGCCGTCCCGACCCTCATCGGAGGGACCTTGGTCTTTTCCCTTGTTGGACTGACGATGTGGGTGACAGCGCCGCTGCGGCGACGCAGGCGTTCACGCTCCGCTGACAGCTAGCCAGTTTTGTATCGATCAGCCTGCTGGAGTGTGCACTGCGAGGGTGACTCGGTGGGGATCTGTGGTCTGGTCGGCGCTCTCGCGACGTCTTACGCGCTGAGCGGTCGGCAACGGCCGCTGCGGATGCTGTCCGTGCTCGTGCCGGCCGCCGGTGCGGTGCTGTGCCTGATGGAGAACAACCATGGCATCGGCGTGCTGACCGGCATGGTGCTGGGGGCCGCCTTCGCGCTCGTGCCCGAGGGCAGCCGCGAGCAGGCTGTGGCCGTGCAGTCGTGAAACCCGCGCATGGCGCTGTCGGCCTGAACCGCGGGACAACCCGGTGTCCTGAGCCGGAGATTCCTGGGTGGCTCCGCGAAGAACTACCGACAGACTTCCGACTCAGGACAGCACAGCTAGGTCGTGTCTCTTCGGTCAGGAGACTCGCCGTTCTGGACACGCCCAGCAGGGGGGATCTGACCCACCAGCTCCGCCCAGGCCGCGGCGAGGCGGTTCGCGAGGTCGGTGAGCCGGTCCTCGGGGAGGCTGAACGGGATCCTGATGTGGCTGTCGTGCGCGCCGCTTGCGTCCGTTACGGCTCCCGGTACGACCTCGACCCGGTGCCGGAGCGCCACCTGGGCGTACACCTGGGCGTCGGTGTCGCCGGGCAGCCGTACCCACAGTGCGGACCCGCCGGCCGGCCTGCTCCACTGCCAGGCGGGCAGCCGGGCCGCGAGCAGCCCTTCCAGATGGTCCAGGCGCCGGCGCAGCGTCACGGCCCGGCGGGCCTTCAGTTCGTCGAGCCGGGGCAGCAGCCGCGCGGCGAGGGCCTGGTCGAGAACCGGGCTGCCTAGGTCGGCCAGGGCCTTCAGCCGGGCGAGCCGCCCGATCACGTCGGCCGGCCCGCGGACCCAGCCGATGCGCAGCCCTCCCCATACGGCCTTGGCCAGCGAGCCCACCGTGAGCACTTCGGCTGCCGTGTGCGTGCCCGTACGCGTGTCCGTTCCCGGTTTGGCGCCCGGCTCCGCGAAGGCCGCGATGGGCGCGGGCTCCCCCGCCGCCTGCCCGACGCCGATGTCGTAGGCGATGTCCTCCAGAACGGGTACGGCATGGCGGCGGCAGAGTTCGGCGACCCGGCGCCGGCGCCCCTCCGACATCAGCACGCCGGTCGGGTTGTGATAGGTCGGCGTGACGTACAGCAGCTCGGGACGGTGCCGGGTGAGCGCTTCCGCGAGTCCGTCGACACGGATCCCGTCCTGGTCCAGGGGCACGGCGTGCGGCCGGGCTCCGGCGGCGCGGAACACGTCCAGGCAGCCGGGCCAGCTCGGGCACTCCACCACGACGCCCGAACCCTTGCGCAGGTACAACTGCGCCACGAGCCCCAGGGCCTGGGTCGCCCCAGTGGTGACCAGCACCTGCTCGGGTGTCGTGGGCAGCCCGGCGGCGGCGAAGTGGTCCGCGGCGGCGCGCCGCAGGACGGGGAGACCGCTCGGGTGGTACCCGGTGTCGGCCATGAGCCCGGTCAGGTCCGTGCACAGCACCTCGTGGAGCGCTTCCCGGACTTCGGCCGCCGCCGGCTCCGCCGCCATGGCCAGCGAGATGGTCTCGTCCCGCCGGTCGACCAGCCGCTGCAGCAGCGCGGTCGCGCGCCCGCCGGACACCCGGCCGTCGCGGCCCGCCGACCGGGGCACCGGCCGCGCGGCGATCCGGGTGCCGCTCCCCCGCCGGCTCTCCACCGCCCCGAGCGCACGCAGTTCGTCGTAGGCCGCGACGACGGTGGCCCGGCTGACGCCGAGGGCCTTCGCGAGGCCGCGCTCGGAGGGAAGCCGTGCGCCGGAGCCGAGGTCCCCGGCCAGTACGGCGCGGTGGAGCGCGTGCGCGAGCTTGCCGTACAGCGGGCCGGGGCCGGCCATCCAGTCGCCGAGCAGGAGCAGCAGCTCCGAGGGATCCGTCATCCGGTCCACTTTCCCCTTCGTTGGCCCGGGTGGAGTTCTTCTCGCGCCGTCAGGCTAGGGGACATGAGTCCTTCTGCTGCCCCGCTCCGCTGCGAATCCGGGTCCCCTGCCCCCCCTCGCTGTGAGACCGGGGCTCCGTCCCGGCCCCCGGCCCGCCACCGCCACCGGACGACGTCCGGGGGTGGTGGCCGGGGGCGAGACGGGGCGGGGCGGCGGACCCGCCGCGGGCACCGCATCGTGGCGGAGCGCGCGTGATCCCGGAGACCTCGCGGCTGCTCGCCTTCGTCGCCGCCTCCCTCGTGCTGATCCTGGTCCCCGGACCGAACCTCGTCTACGTCCTCACCCGGAGCGTCAGCCAGGGCCGCCGCGCCGGGCTCTGCTCGGCGCTCGGGGTGGAGGCCGGCACCCTGGTCCACATCGCGGCCGCCGCGTTCGGTCTCTCCGCCCTGATCGCGCGCTCCGACGTCGCCTACGCCATTCTGAAATACGCCGGTGCCGCCTATCTCGTCCATCTCGGCGTACGGGCCATCAGGCGCCCGTCCGCACTCGACCTGTCGGGGACGGCGGCCCCGACGCCCCTGGTGCGGGTGTTCCGGGCCGGCGTCCTGGTGAACGTGCTCAATCCGAAGGTCGCGCTGTTCTTCCTCGCCTTCCTGCCGCAGTTCGTCAGCGCCGACGCGGGCACGGCGGCGGCCCGGGGACACATGCTCGTGCTGGGCGCGGTGTTCTTCGCCATCGCCCTGGTGCTCGACGTCGCGTACGCCCTGGCAGGCGGCCTACTGAGCGCCTGGCTCCGCGGCCGCCCCCGGATCCTGCGCCGGCAACCGCTCGTGGTCGGGGCCGTCTACATCTGCCTCGGGCTGTTCGCGGCGGTACCCGCTGCCTGAACCGCAGTGCCCACTGCCTGAGCCGCAGCGCCCACCGTCCGAGCGGCGGGTGCCGCCGTCCGAAGCGAGCCAGCCGAGTTCCTGGGCGCGCACGCCCGCCTGGAAGCGGCTGGTGGCGTTCAGCTTGTCCATCAGGTCCGCGGTGATCCGGCGCAGGGTCCGGATGGAGACGCCCAGTTCGCGGGCGATCGCCTCGTCCTTGAGACCGGCGTTGAGCATCTGCAGCACGGTGAACTGCTGGGTGTCCAGCGGCGGGGCGTGCTCACCGGGCCCGTCGGGCGACGCGCTGTCCAGCGCCGTCGCCGAGTGCCAGCAGTGCTCGAAGACCCGGCGGAGCAGATGCGTGATGATCGGGCCGCGCGTGACCAGCGCGGCGGCCTGCGCCTCGTTGCCAGGAGCCGGGGTGAAGGCCATGACGTCGTCGATCACGATGAGGCGGAACGGGATGGTGGGCGCCAGCCGGATCGTGGCGCCCATGCCCTGGAGTTCCCGCAGATAGCGCAGGCCGTGGGGGACCCGGCTGGTGGAGGCCAGATGGATGGTGCGCATGGCGACGCCGCGCTTGAGGACGCGCTGGTTCCGGGCGATGCGGTCCGGGGTCCGGCTCTCGATCACGGGCCCGGGGTGCATGCTCAGCACCTCGTTGACCGCGATCTCGGCGGAGTCCTCCAGGCATTCCGAGATCCTGTCCATCCCGACGATCAGCTCCGCCGGCGCCAGACTCGTCTGGTCGTGGTACTGGTCGGCCAGCTCCGTGCACAACAGCCGGATCGCCTTGCGCAGGCGCACCGAGTCGGCCAGCAGCATGTCGGCCGACTCCTCTGCCATGCACGCCAGCCGGGCCAGCGCCTTCTCGGTGGAGATGGTGGCCAGCCGGCCGGGCCCGGCGTCGGCGAGCAGGCCGACCTCCCGCAGCAGCCGGGTCGCTTCACTGAAGGTCTGCTGGTCAAGTCGGGTGCGCTCCCGTAACTCCCGGATTTCCAGCGTGGGTTCCTTCAGCATGCTTCTGTACAGATCCGCGAGTACTTTCCGGTCCTCTTCAATATCCACCGAGACCCCCACGGCACGAAAACGGAATGGATCATTTTGCTGGCCGGTGGGCGTCATGTCCCTTGGCTGCCAGCCTTCGTCACTTTACTGGCGTTTTTTCCATCGGCAGAGTTACTTCCATCAGCGCCTTCCAAAGAGGGTTCTCCTTCGGCGGGCGGCCAGTTGGAGGGAGTGCACGACACCATGGCACTACGGACTGCGTGCGGACCCGCCGGTACGGCGGGGCGCACGACTCGGGGGACGGTCGCGGATTCGGCGGCGCCGGCGGCAAGACGCGGGGAGACACTGTCGACCGCCGTGGCGCGGGGAAGGCAGCGGACCGCCTGCCGCGGGCGCGCGGACGACGAACGCGACTTCGAGTGGGGCTGAGGACACCGCTCCACTGAGTCGGCGACGGACTGCTCGGCCATTCCGGTGCAGGGCCGGATTTCGCCACCTTGCACCTCCATAAAGGTTCGGCCATCAACAACTTGGTATTCCTTCATGCCTGGCGCCGATGCGCCGTTCCCTTTTCACTCCGTCGCGTTTCGCCGTTTCCTTTTGTGCGGCTCTGTGCCGAGGAAGGACTGCCCGATGTCGAGTCATCTGCCGGCGCGTATCATCCGGCACGCGGTACGGCGCCCCGACGCCCCGGCGCTGCTCTGGCACGGCCGTGAGATCGGCTACGGACGGCTCATCGCCATGGCCGGCCGGGCGGCCGAGAAGCTGCGTACGGACGGCGTTCGCTCCCCGGTCGCCCTCGTCGCCAAGAAGTCACCGGAATCCGTGGCCGTGGTACTCGCCTGCCTCCTGCTGCGCCGACCCGTGCTCATCGCCTCGGCCGACCTGGGTGAGGAGGCGTTGCCGGTCCTGCTGGCCTCCGCCGGCGCCGAACGGCTGCCGGACCCCGGCGACCTCACCTCGGGAGGGCCGGAGGAGACCGGGCCGGGCGGGGACGCCCGGCCCGGCGAGGGCGGCACGGCGGGGCTCGGCCCGGCGCCGGGTGCCCCTGACGACGTCGCACTGCTGCTCACCACGTCGGGCTCCACGGGGGTCCCCAAGGTCGTGCCGGTCACCTTCGGCGCCCTCGACCGCTTCGCCTCATGGGCGGCCGGCCACTTCGCGGTCGGGGCCGACAGCACCGTGCTCAACCACGCACCACTCAACTTCGACCTGTGCCTGTTCGACATCTGGACGACGCTGGGCAGCGGCGGCTGCGTGGCCGTCGTCGACCAGGACCGCGCCGCCAACCCCGCCCACCTGGCAGCGGTCTTCCGCGCGCGGCCCGTCCATGTCGTCCAAGGGGTGCCCCTGCTCTACGCCTTGCTCGCCCGCGCCACCGCGGACGCGGACGCCGCGCATCTGGCCTCCGTCCGGCACGTCCTGATCACCGGTGACGCGATCTCCGAGCGGGCCTTCGCCTCCCTGCCGGCCCTCTTTCCGCGGGCGCGCTTCCACAACGTCTACGGCTGCACCGAGACCAACGACAGCTTCGTCCACGAGATCGACACCGACACCCCGATGCCGTACGGTTCGCTGCCACTCGGCCGTCCGGTGGCCGGTACGCGCGCATGGCTCCGGGCCGACGACGGCAGCGTGCTGCGCGGTGCGGGGCGGGGCGAACTCGTCGTCCGCACACCGTTCCAGACCACCGGCTACGCCGGCGCCGCCCCACCGGTGAGCCCGTTCGTTCCCCACCCGGACGCCGCGGCGACCGGCCTCTTCTACCGCACCGGCGACCTGGTGCGCAGACACCCCGACGGCACGCTGACGCTGGAGGGCCGCCGGGACTTCGTGGTGAAGGTGCGCGGCGTCCGCGTGAACACGGCTGAACTCGAAGCCGCCTTGAGCGCGCACGACGAGATCGAGGAGGCCGCGGTGCTCGCGCTGCCCGACGAGGAGGCCGGCAAGGTGCTGCACGCGGTCGTGCGCCGTACCGTCACGGCCACCCTCGACAGTCTCACGCTGCGCGAGTACCTGGGGCGCCGGCTGCCGCGGGCGGCGCTGCCCAAGACCGTCGGGTGGGCCGACGGGCCGCTGCCGCGCACCTCCACCGGAAAGCTCGACCGCGCCGCGCTGGCGGCCGCGCTCGGCGCCGGCCCACGGCCTCCCGCCCCGCCCATCCGCCGACCGAGCTGACGAACCGGAGACTGACCATGGCCCGCACCGCGCAGATCAAGAAGTACCTGATCGAGCAGTTCTCCCTCGACATCCAACCCGACGACCTGGCCGACGACTACGACCTGCTGGCCGGCGGCGTCATCGACAGCCTCGGCCTGCTCACCCTGGTGAGCTGGCTGGAAGCCACTTACGGACTGGACCTGGACGTCCTGGACATCGCCCCGGAGAACTTCCGCTCCGTCGCCGCGATCGACGCGTTCTGCGACACGGCGGACGCAACGGCGGGGACGCGGTAGCGGTGCCCGATCTGCTCCCCGCCCTCATCGCCGGCGACCGCCCCGTGCCCGTCCGCGCCTGGTCGGACTTCTGGGACCGGCTGCACACCGGTGCCACACCGAACGCCGAAGCCCTCGCGGTGCTCACCGCGCTGTCGACCCGGCTGCCGGACGCCGCCACCCTCGACGCCCTCCTCGTCTCTCTCGACGAACGGCGCGCGAGCGGCCCCCGCGGCGGCGAAGCGGTGCCCGCCGCATGGCCGGGGACGGTGAACCTGGTCGGCACCGGCGGCGGCCCGCCCACCGTCAACCTGAGCACGGCCGCCGCACTGCTCGCCGCGACCCTGGGCGTACGGATCGTCAAGACCGGCTCGCGCGGCCAGACCAGCCGCACCGGCTCGGTCGACATCCTGGAGCGGCTGGGCATTCCCCTCGCCTCCTCCTACGCGCAGTGCGAGGACGGGCTCGGCCGCCACGGCATCGCGTTCGCCGGCGGATTCGTCTACCCGGTCGAACTGACCACGCTGGCCCGGCGCATCCTGCCCTACGGGCTGAAGCAGGTCGGCGGGGCCGTGAACACCCTCGGCCCGCTGCTGGCGCGCGTACCGGTCGCCGCACAGCTCACCGGCGTCGCCGAGCCGCGCGCCCGCACGGTGCTCACCGGCCTCGTCGCGCGCCGGGCCGCCGCCGGGCGCCGTGTCTGGCTGCTGCACAACGACCTCGGCGTGGACGAGCTGGTCAGCTTCGCCGACAACGTCGTCCGCCCGGATGACGGCCCGCCGCTGCGCATCGGGCCGCACACGCTACGGGCGCTGAGCCCCGCCGAGGGCACGCTGGCGGACCTCGCGCCGGCCCCGGACGGGGTGCCGCCCGAGACGTATCTGAGGGAGCTGCTCGCCGGGCGCGGCCCTCGTGCGGCGCTGCGCAGCATCAGTCTCAACGCCGCGGCGGCCGCCGTCCTCTCCGGCGCCCGGCCGGACTGGCCGACCGCACTCGCCGCCGCCGAGGACGCGCTGACCGACGGCGCCGCGCTGCGGCTCGTGGAGCGGCTGCGGGCCGACCGTACACACCGTCCGAACGGTGCGCGGGGCGGCGACCGCACGGCCGGGGCAGGCGTCCATGGCTGAGCCGCACCGGTTCTTCCCCGGCCGCGGAGCACATGATCCGGGACTCGCCCTGTTCCTCAACGCCGGGGATCCGGGCCCGCCGGACCGCTTCGAGGAACTGCTGCTGATGCTGGACGAGTCCGGCGTGGACTGCCTCGAACTGGCCGTGCCGTTCCCCGACTCCATCACCGACGGGCCGGTCATCCGCCGTTCGGCCCGACGGGCCCTGGACAGCGGCGTCGACCTGGCATGGACCCTGGATCTGCTGGCCCGCGTACGCCCGCGGCTGCGGCACACCCGGGTGGCCCTGCTCGCCGACTGGCGGTATTCCGTCCACCCCGCCGGCCCGCGGGAGTTCCTCGCACGGGCCCGCGACGCCGGAGCGGACGGCGTGCTGGTGCACGGGGCGCCGCCCCGAGCGCGGCCGGGGTGCCTGGAGGCCGCCGCCCACCTCGGCCAGCCGATGGTGACGACCTGCTACGCCCGGTCCGAGCCGGCCGTGCTGGAGGAGGCGGCGCGCACCGCCTCGGCCTATCTCTACCTCGTCGCCCATTACGGGCGCACGGGGTCCGCCGCTCTCGATCCCAGATCCCTGGAACCGGTCCTGAGCAGGCTCAAGAAGCTGACCGAAGCACCCGTCGCGGTGGGCTTCGGTGTCCGTACCGCCGCCGATGTCTCCGCGGTCGGCCGCCTGGGGGCGGACGCCGCGGTCGTCGGGACCGCCGTGGTCGCCCGGCTGGAACGGGCGCTGCTCACCGGGGCGGATCCGGTCACCGAAGCCCGCGCCTGCGTCGCGGAGCTGCTCGGAAGCGCTGCGGAACCGCCCGGAAGCGCTACAGACACGTCCACGGGGAGGAATCCATGATCATCCGTCGGCTCGCGGAAGTCCCGTCCGTCGACTGGGGCAACGGGCTCAGCCGCCGCTTCCTGCTGGACTCGGACGGCATGGGATACACCGTCACCGACACCGTGGTGTCGGCCGGAACCAAGTCGCTGCTGGAGTACAAGCACCACCTCGAGGCGTGCTACTGCATCTCCGGCAGCGGTGAGGTCGTGGACATGGCCGGCGACAGCCACCCCATCACCCCCGGCACCCTCTACGCGCTGGACCAGCACGACGCGCACTGGCTCATCGCCCACCCCGCCGAGGACCTGCGCCTGGTCTGCGTCTTCACCCCGGCGCTGCGCGGCGACGAACGGCATTCGCTCAACGGCGCGCACTCCTCCCACTACTGAAGACGCCGGCCGACGGCAGACGACGACGCAGGAGCCCCAGTGATCGAATGGACCGGTGAGCAGACGCGGTTGCGCGACGGGCTCACCCCCTGGTTCGAGAAGTTCGGCGACCGGCACCTGAAGTACGACGCGGCGGCGGAATTCCCCCGCGGTCCCTGGGACGCCGTCCGGGACAGCGGGCTCCTCCGACTGCCGTTCGGCGAGGACTGGGGCGGACTCGGGCAGTCCCTCCTGACGACCATGTACGTCCTCGAAGCCCTCGGGTACGGCTGCCGCAACGGCGGTCTGAACTTCTCCGTCACCACCCACATGGTCAGCACGGGGGTGCCGCTGCAGCGCTTCGGCTCCGCCGAGCTCAGGCAGCGGTATCTGCCGCGGGTGTGCGACGGTTCGCTGATCGGCGCCCACGCCATCAGCGAACCGGACGCCGGCTCGGACATGATGAGCATGCGGACCACCGCGGTGCGCGACGGCGACGCGTACGTGCTGCGCGGCTCCAAGACGTTCGTCAGCAACGGCCCGGTCGCCGAGCTCGTCGTGGTGTACGCCAGGACCGACGCCTGCGCCGGGCCGCTGGGGATCAGCGCGTTCCTGCTGCGGCGCGGCACACCCGGCCTGGCCTTCGGCAACCCCATCGCGAAGATGGGACTGAAGTCGTCGCCGTTCTGCGAGCTGTTCCTCGACGACTGCCGGATCCCGGCCGACCACCTGATCGGCCGCGCCGGGACCGGCTTCCTGATCCTGGACCACGTCATGCGGTGGGAGATCCTTTGCTCCTTCGCCGTGACCCTGGGCGAGATGCAGCGGCGCCTGGAGCGTTGCGTCGCGTACGCCAAGGAGCGCCGGGCCTTCGGCCGGCCGATCGGCGGATTCCAGGCCGTCTCCCACAAGATCGTGGATATGCGGATCGGCGTGGAGAGCGCGCGGAAATGGCTCTACGACACCGCGGAGAAACACACCCGGGGCGAGAACGTCGCCGCCGATCTCGCGATGGCCAAGCGGGTGGTCAGCGAGGCCAACGTGGCCTCCGCGCTGAGTGCCGTGCAGATCTTCGGGGGCAACGGCTACACCGCCGAGTACGGCCTGGAGCAGGAGTTGCGCAACGCGGTCGCCGGGACCGTCTACTCGGGCACCTCCGAGATCCAGTCGTCCCGCATCGCCGCCAGCCTGGGCCTGTAGCCGGGGCTCCGCCCCGGACCCGGTCCGTCCCTCCGACACGACGAGGCCCCATGAATCACGACTCCGCACTCGCCCGCACCGCCTTCCTCGACCACGACTCGCCCGAGGTACGGCGATTCGTCCGCCAGGCGCTCCGCGGCGCGGGTACCGGCGACCGGGAGCGCGCCGTGCGCCTCTACTACGCCGTGCGCGACCAGATCCGCTACGAGATCTACGGCGCGGACCTGACCCGCCGCGGCCTGACCGCGTCACAGGTGGTCCGCACCGGCAAGGGGCTGTGCATCCACAAGTCCGTGCTCTACGTCTCCGCGCTGCGCTGCGTGGGCATCCCCGGCCGGCTCGTGTTCACCGACGTCCGCAACCACCTGTCCTCGGAAGCCGTACGGGAGTTCATCGGCGGGGACATCTTCCACTACCACGCCCTGACCTCGCTCCGCCTGGACCGGTGGATCCGCGCGACGCCGGTGTTCAACCGGCTGCTGTGCCGCCTCTACCGCATCGAGCCGATGGAGTTCGACGGGACCGCCGACAGCGTCTACCACCCCTACGACGAGCGCGGCGGGACCCACATGGAACTGATCAAGGAGCACGGCGAGTTCGACGACCTGCCGTACGACGAGGTACTGGCCGGACTCCGCCGCGAGCACCCGCGCATCTTCGTCGAGGGCACCGACGACCGGTTCGTCGCCGGCTCGCTGGCAGCGGACGCCGACGCGGAGGCCGCCGGCACAGGCGCGCCCCGCACCGACTGACCGAGAGGACAAGCCCGCAGTGGAATCCATCAAGTACCAGCTCAGCGACGTCCGCATCCCCACGTCCTGGTACAACATCGCCGCCGATCTGCCCGGCCTCGCTCCGCTGCTGCACCCGGCGACCGGCGCCCCGGCCTCGGTCGGTGACCTGACCGGCATCATGCCCAAGGAGCTGGCGGAACAGGAGCTGTCCACGACGCGTGAGATCGAGATCCCGGACCCGGTCCGGCAGGTCTACGCCCAGTGGCGGCCGTCCCCGCTGTTCCGCGCCCGCCGTCTGGAGAAGGCGCTGGGCACACCTGCGCGGATCTACTACAAGTACGAGGGCGTCAGCCCGGCGGGCAGCCACAAGCCCAACACCGCCTTCCCGCAGGCCTTCTACAACAAGCAGGCGGGCATCAGACGGCTGACGACGGAGACCGGTGCCGGGCAGTGGGGATCGTCGCTGGCGCTGGCGGGCGCGCTCTTCGGCCTCGACGTCCAGGTGCACATGGTGCGCGTCAGCTACCACCAGAAGCCGCACCGGCGTGCCCTGATGCACGCGTACGGCGCCACCTGTCTGCCCAGCCCCTCCCGTGAGACCGAGTTCGGCCGCCGGATCCTCGACCAGGATCCGGACTGCCCCGGCAGCCTGGGGATCGCCACCTCGGAGGCGCTGGAACTGGCCATGAACGACCCGCACACCAACTACGCCGGCGGCAGCGTGCTCAACAACGTCGTCCTGCACCAGACGGTGATCGGGCAGGAGGCCATGGCGCAGCTGGACATGGCCGAGGACTACCCGGACCTGATCGTGGGCTGCGCCGGCGGCGGCAGCAACCTCGGCGGGCTGGCCTTCCCCTTCCTCGGCGCACGGCTGCGCGGCGGGGACGGCGTCCAGGTCGTCGCGGCGGAACCGGCGGCCTGCCCCACGCTGACCCGCGGCCGGGTCGCCTACGACTTCGGGGACACCGCGGGGCTCACCCCGCTGCTGAGGATGCACACCCTCGGGCACTCCTTCATCCCGCCCTCGATCCACGCCGGGGGCCTGCGCTACCACGGGATCTCACCGCTGGTCAGCCATGCCGTGACGGAGGGGCTGATCGAAGCGCGGGCCGTGCCGCAGACCCGCTGCTTCGAGGCCGGACTGGTCTTCGCCCGCAGCGAGGGCATCGTGCCGGCTCCGGAATCCACGCACGCCGTCCGCGTGGTCGTCGACGAAGCGGTGCGCTGCCGCGAGGAGGGCCGGCCGCGGGTGATCCTTTTCGGGTTGTCCGGGCACGGCCACTTCGACCTGCTCTCGTACGAGAAGCATCTCGCGGGTGAGCTCACCGACGACGGTCTCGATTCCGACGCCGTGGCACGGTCGCTCGCGGCCCTCCCGGATGTCCCGGATGTCGCGGACCTTCCCGGGCACGAGGGCTGAGGCGCCGTGCTGCTGAAGGTGTGCGGCGTCACCGATGTCCACGAGCTGCGCCGGATGTCCGGCTTCCGCGTCGAGCTGGCCGGGCTGTGGCACGGCGTGCCCGGCGGGCGGCGGGAGCTGCCGCCGGCCCGGCTGGCCCGACTGGCCCGCTGCGCCCGGCAGGTGGCCGTCGAACCGGTCCTGGTCACGCTCCTGGACGACCCGGAGCGGCTACGGGAGGTGGTCGCGGCGTCGGGGGTGCGCTGGGTCCAGCTGCACGGCTACCCGATGCCCGCCCGGGTGCGGCGGATCAGAGCGGCGCTGCCGGACGTCACGCTGGTCAAGGTGCTGCACGCGCGAGGCGGGCAGATCGTGGAGGAGTCGCTGGCGGACGCGTACCGGCGCGCGGGAGCCGATCTCTTCCTCTTCGACTCGGTGGCCGGCGACGGCCGAGTCGGCAGTACCGGCACACCCCTGGACCCCATGGCGCCGATCCGCGTACTGGAGCGGACCGACCTGCCGTTCCTGCTGGCCGGCGGCCTCGGTGACACCGGCGCCGACCGGTACGACGGGCTGATGCGGCACCGCGGCTTCCGGGGCATCGACGTGGACAGCGCGCTGCGCGCGGACGATGGGTCCCTCAGGCTGCGGCGGGTCGACGCCATCCGAGCCGCGTGGGGCGAGCGGCACGCGGCGGTCCGGTGCGCGCCGTGACGGCGCCTCGCGCGCGCGGCGGGTCCGGTGCGGGCGCGGCGGCCTTCGAAACCGCCCTGCTGCACGCGCGGACGCCGGTCATCATGGAGCTGAAGCGGCGCAGCGCGCACGGAGCCGACCTGTTCCGGGGCCGGACGGCAGCCGAACTCGTCGCCGCGTACGAGGCGTTGGGCGCCCCGGCGCTGTCGGTGGTCACCGGCTCCTGGTTCGGCGGCGGTCCGGAGCTGCTGGCGGACGTGGTGGCGGCGACCGAACTGCCGGTGCTCGTCAAGGACTTCCTCACCAAGGAGCGCCAGCTCGCCGACGCGGCGGCCCACGGCGCGGCCGCCATCCTGCTCACCGCGGGCCTGCTGCCGCGGACCGTGCTGCCGCGCCTGATCGAGGGCTGCCTGGCGCACGGCCTCACCCCCTTCGTGGAGGTGACCGCGGAAGCCGAGCTGGCGAGCGTCGTACACGCGGACCGGTGTGTCATCGCCGTCAACAACAAGGACATCCGGCAGCGCGAACGGGACGCCGGCGGCCCCGAGCGCAGCCGCGGCCTGCTGCCCGCCGTGCTGGCGACCGGCACCCGCGTGCCGGTCAGCGCCAGCGGCATCCGCACCCCGGGGCAGGCCGCCGATCTGCTGTCCGCCGGCTACCGGGCGCTCCTGGTGGGCACCGGCCTGCTGCTCCAGGACGACCTCCGGGCCTGGTTCGCGGCTCTGGAGCGGCAGCGGGAGCGGGTCCGGTGACCGGCGCGACGGCGCCGCCGCCGGGCCTGTCGCTGCGGGCCGCCCTGGCCGAGCTGCGCGCCGATCGGCCGGGCGCGGTCCGCGACCACGGCGGTCCGACGGACCGCACCCGGGTGGCGGACCACTTCGCCCGCACCCACGCGGGGGTACCGGCGGTGGGTGTCTCCCGCGCCGAGCCCGCCGTGCTGTACACGGCGGTGCCCGGAGCCCAAGGCCCGGTGCTGCTGGGCCTGTACGGGGACGAGGAGCGGCTGCGCCGATGGCTGCCCGGGATGCCGGAACGCGCCGCGCCCGACACCGCGGCGCGCCTGGTGACCGAGGCCGCCCGCGCCTCCGCCGCACCCGTCAACGTCGGCCGCCCGGGGTGCCAGGAGCAGCGGTTCACCGGGGCGGAAGTCGATCTGACGCGCCTTCCGGTGCTGACCATCACCCCGCGCGACGCGGGCCCGTACCTCACCGCCGCGCTGGTCCGCGCCGAGGATCCGGAGACGGGCCGGACCGCGCTGTCGGCACACCGGATGCTGGTCCTGGACCGCGGGCGGCTGACCGTGTCGATGGCGCCGGGGCGGCAGCTCGGAGCGCTGTACGAGGAGGCGGTGCGGGATCGCCGCGCCCTGCCGGTGACCGTGAACATCGGGGTGCCGCCCGCGGCCATGGTGGCGTCCGCGCTGAACACCCGCTTCCTGCCGGAGGGGCTGGACAAGCTCGCCGTCGCCGGAGCGCTCGCCCGGCAGCCGCTCACGGTGGCGCCCGCGCTCACCCAGCGGGTGTCCGCGCTCGCGGAGGCCGAGATCGTCCTGGAGGGGTACCTCGACGGCTCCCTCGCGGACGAGGCCCTGCCGGGAGCCGCCCCCAGCGGGTCGCTGCCGGAGTTCCTGGGCTACGACGGGGGCGCCCGGACCGGCCTCCCGGTGCTGACCGTCACCGCCGTGACACACCGGACGGCCCCGGTCTACCAGGCGGTCATCGGGCCCGGCCGCGAGCAGTCGGCCATCCTCGGCACGGCCGGGGCGCTCTCGGCCGCGCTGTCGCTGCGACCGGTGCTGACGAGCGCCGGGGGCGTGCGGGTGCACCGGCTCCACTTCGCCGCCGCGGGCGGCGGCATGCTGCTGCTGACGGTCGCCGTGCGGAAGGAGTCGCGGGCGGCGGACGGCGGGCTGGAGGTGCTCGCGCGGGAGCTGCTGGCGCACCATCCCTTCGTGAAGCTGGTGCTCTTCACGGACGACGACATCGACGTCGCGTGCGCGGAGGACCTGCTGTGGGCGCTGCTGACCCGCTCGAACCTCGGCGCCGACACCACCGTCTGGCCGCAGTTCGCGCCCGTACCCATGGACCCGTCCCAGACGCCCGACTGGGCCGCGGCCCGGCCTGGCGCGCCCCGGCCGCCGGGCCGGGTGTCCGTGGACGCGACGACCCCGTTCGCGCTGCGCACCCGCACCGTGCGCAGCTTCCGCCCGTGACCGGCTGGCCGCTACCGGCCATTGCCGGTAGCGGGCACCACCGGGACCGGTGGGCGCCGCACCACCCGTAGGTAGATTCTCGAACTGACGAGCTCTGGAAGGGCATTGAGGTGGATTGGAATGACACTGCCGTGCCGCTGCCCGGTACGGACAGGACCCTGCCGGAGCTGTTCGCCGCGCAGGTGGCGCGCTCACCGGAACGGCTCGCTCTGGTCCACGAGAGCGAACGGCTGACGTACGCGGAGCTGGACCGGCGCGTCGACCGACTGGCGCATCTGCTCGCCGAGCGGGGCGTCGGCCCGGAGTCCGTCGTGGCGATCACCGTGCCCCGCTGCACGGAGCTGATCGTCGCGCTGCTCGCCGTGCTCAGAACCGGTGCCGCCTATGTGCCGGTCGACCCCGACTACCCGGCCGACCGCATCACCTACCTGCTGCGGGACTCCGCTCCCGCGCTGGTGCTCAGCCACACCGGCGCCGAGGCGGTGCTGCCGCCCGGCGCCCGCCCCGAGGGGCTGGACACGGTGGTGCTGGACACCGCGGAGACGCGGGAGCGGCTCGCCACCAGGCCCGCCGGCCCGTATCGGCCCGCCCGGCCGCTGACCGAGGATGACGCGGCGTACGTCATCTACACCTCCGGCTCCACCGGGCGCCCCAAGGGCGTGGTCGTGCCGCACGGCGGCATCGCCAACCGCCTGTACTGGATGCAGGCGGAGTACCGACTGGGTGCCGGCGACCGCGTCCTGCAAAAGACCCCGTCCGGATTCGATGTCTCGGTCTGGGAGTTCTTCTGGCCGCTGTCCTTCGGGGCGACGCTGGTGATGGCGAGGCCGGAAGGCCACCGCGACCCGGGCTATCTCGCCGAGACGATCCGCCGGGAACGGATCACCACGGTCCACTTCGTCCCGTCCATGCTCCAGCTGTTCCTCGAGGAGCCGACCGTCGCCCGGTGCACCTCCCTGCGCGACGTCATCTGCAGCGGCGAGGCGCTGCCGGCCGAACTCGCGGCGCGCTTCCGCGGCGTCCTGGGCGGCACGGCGGCGCTGCACAACCTGTACGGCCCCACCGAGGCGTCGGTCGACGTCACGTACTGGGAGTGCGTGCCCGAACCCGGCGCGCACACCGTGCCCATCGGCCGCCCCGTGTGGAACACCCGGGTGTACGTCCTCGGCCAGGACCTCATGGAGCTGCCGCCGGGCGAGACCGGCGAACTCTACCTGGCGGGCGTCCAGCTCGCCCGCGGCTACCTCGGCCGCCCCGGGCTGACGGCCGAGCGCTTCGTGGCCGACCCGTACGGCCCGCCGGGATCCCGCATGTACCGCACCGGTGACCTGGCCAGGCGCCGGGACAGCGGCGCCATCGAGTACATCGGGCGGGTGGACCACCAGGTCAAGATCCGCGGTGTGCGGATCGAACTGGGCGAGATCGAGGCGGCGTTCGCGAAGCTGGACGGAGTCGCCCAGACCGCGGTGACGATCCGGGAGGACCGCCCCGGCGACCGCCGCCTGATCGGCTATCTGGTCCCCGAGCCGGGCGCGGCCGCCGACCCGGTCGAGGTGCGCGCCCGGCTCGCCGGGCTGCTGCCCGAGTACATGGTGCCCTCCGCCGTCGTCGTCCTCGACCGCTTCCCGCTGACCCCGAACGGCAAGCTCGACCGCGCGGCGCTGCCCGCGCCCTCCGGTGCCCGCGCCCCGGACGCCGTGGGCCGAGATGCGCGCACGCCCCGCGAAGAGCTGCTGTGCGGGCTCTTCGCCGAGGTGCTGGGGCTGGACAAGGTCGGCGCCGACGAGGACTTCTTCGGCCTGGGCGGCCACTCGCTGCTCGCCACCCGGCTGGTCGCGCGGGTCCGCGCGGCGACCGGGGTACCGCTGGGCGCGCGCAGCCTGTTCCAGGCCCCGACGCCGGAGGCGCTGGCACGGCGGCTGGCGGGCCCGGCGGCCGCGGGCGAGGCGCTGCCGCCGCTGCGTCCCGCGTCCCCGCGCCCCGAGCGCGTACCGCTGTCGTACGGGCAGCGGCGGCTGTGGATCCTCAGCCGCATGGACGACGTCCCGCCCGCCACCTATCACATTCCGCTGGCCCACCGGCTCACCGGAGCGCTGGACGTGCCGGCGCTGCGCGCCGCGCTCGCCGACGTGTGCGACCGCCACGAGGCGCTGCGCACCGTCTTCCCGTCCGTCGAAGGGGAGCCGCACCAGCGCATCCTGCCCGCGTACGCGCCCGAACTGCCGGTCGGCGCGGTCGCCGAGGCGGAGCTGGCCCACGCCCTGCCGCAGGAGGCCGGGCGCGCCTTCGACCTGGCCGCCGAACCTCCGCTGCGCGCACGCCTGTTCCGGCTGGGCGACACCGAGCACGTCCTGCTGCTGACGCTCCACCACATCGCGGCCGACGGCTGGTCGCACGAGCCGCTGCTCCGCGACCTGGCACAGGCCTACCACGCCAGGGCCGCCGGCGCCGCCCCGGACTGGGCGCCCCTGCCGGTGAGTTACGCCGACTACGCGCTGTGGCAGCACGACGTACTCGGCGGGGACGACGAGCCGGGCAGCCTCCTGGCACGGGAACTCGGCTACTGGAAGGACGCCCTCGCCGGCCTGCCCGAGCAGCTCGGCCTGCCCGCCGACCGCCCCCGGCCCGCCCGGGCGAGCTACCGCGGCGGGACCGTCCCGCTCCGGGTCGGCGCGGAGCTGCACCAGTCGCTGCTCACCCTCGCCCAGCGGCACCACTGCTCCCTGTTCATGGTCCTGCAAGCCGGTCTCTCCGCCCTGTTGACCAGGCTCGGGGCGGGCGAGGACATTCCGGTGGGCGCCCCGGTCGCCGGGCGCGACGACGACGCGGCCGACGGGCTGGTCGGCCTGTTCATCAACACCCTGGTGCTGCGCACCGACACCTCCGGCGACCCCGCCTTCACCGAGCTGCTGGCCCGGGTGCGGGAGCGCGATCTGGCCGCCTACGCCCACCAGAACGTGCCGTTCGAGCGGCTCGTCGAGGCGCTGAACCCGACCCGGTCGATGGCCCGGCACCCGCTGTTCCAGGTGCTGCTGGCCCTCCAGGCCGGTTCGCGCCCCGGGCTGGCGCTGCCGGGCGTGGCGGCGTCGCCGGTGCCGGTCTCCCTTCCCGTGGCCAGGGTCGACCTCTCTTTCTTCCTGGAGGAGGAGCGCGACGCCGAGGGGCGGCCCACCGGCATCGGCGGCTTCCTGGAGTACAGCGCCGACCTGTTCGACCACGGGACCGCCGAGCTGCTCGCGGAGCGGCTGGAGCGGCTGCTCGCGGACGCCGCCGCCGACCCGCGGCGCCCCCTGTCCCGGCTCGCCGTCCTCGGCGGCACCGAGCGGCGGCGGCTGCTGCACGGGTGGAACGACACCGCACAAGCGCCGCCCTCGGCCGGGCTGGTGGAACGGTTCCAGACCGTCGCCGCGCGGGCGCCCCGGGCGACCGCCGTCGTCACCGCCGACGACGAGCTGGACTACGCCACGCTCAACGCGCGCGCCAACCGCCTGGCCCACCATCTCATCGGCCGGGGCGTGGGGCCCGGGGACTTCGTGGCTCTGGCCCTGCCGCGCACCGCCGACCTGCCGGTCGCGCTGCTCGGGGTGCTGAAGTCCGGCGCCGCGTACCTGCCGCTGGACCCCGGATACCCCGCCGAACGTGTGGCCGCCATGCTGGCGGACGCCCGCCCGGCGCTGGTGCTGGCCACCACCGCCACCGCGGCGGCGCTCCCCGGCGACGGGTCCTGCCCGCGGCTCCTCCTCGACCTGCCGGAGACCGCCGCCGCCCTGGCCCGCCGGCCGGACACCGCCCCTGACACCGCCGCCTTCCCGCCCGCCCTGCCCGCGTACGTCATCTACACGTCGGGATCCACCGGCAGCCCGAAGGGCGTGGTCGTCCCGCGCGGAGCGCTCGACAACTTCCTGGCCGCCATGCGGGAGCGGTTCGGCCTCGGCGCGGCGGACCGCCTCGCCGCCGTCACCACCATCGCGTTCGACATCGCGGCGCTGGAGATGTACCTGCCGCTGCTGGCCGGCGCCGCCGTGGTCCTCGCCGACGAGGACACCGTACGGGACCCGGCGGCGCTCGCGTCGCTGCTGGAGCGCACCGGCGCGACCGCCATGCAGGCCACACCCTCGCTGTGGCAGACCCTCGCGGCGGCCCGCCCGGAGGCACTGGAGGGGCTGTGCGCCCTCGTCGGCGGCGAGGCGCTGCCCGAGGCCCTGGCGGCCGGACTGCGCCACCGCTGCCGGCGCGTCACCAACCTCTACGGCCCCACCGAGACCACCATCTGGTCCACGGCGGCCGAGGTCGGCGAGGCGGACGGCCCACCCTCGATCGGGCGACCGGTGGCGAACACGCGGGTGTACGTGCTGGACAGGGCGCTGAATCCGGTGCCGCCCGGGGTCCCCGGTGAGCTGTACATCGCGGGCGACGGTCTGGCGCACGGCTATCTGGGGCGCCCGGACCTGACGGCCGAGCGGTTCGTCGCGTGCCCGTACGGCCCGGGCGGCTCGCGCATGTACCGCACCGGCGACCTCGCGCGCTGGCGCGCCGACGGGCAGTTGGAGTTCCTTGGCCGGGTGGACCACCAGGTCAAGATCCGCGGCTTCCGCGTCGAACTCGGCGAGATCGAATCCGTCCTGTCCGATCACCCCGACGTGGCCAGGGCCGCCGTCGTCGTACGCGAGGACATCCCCGGCGACCTGCGGCTGACCGCCTACGTGGTCCCCGCCCCCGGCAGCGGTGTCGACGGGGCCGCGCTGCGCACGCGCGCGGCCGCCCGCCTGCCGCACTTCATGGTGCCCGGCGCGATCGTCCTGCTGGACGCGCTGCCGCTGACCCCCAACGGCAAACTCGACCGTGCCGCGCTGCCGGCTCCCGCCGCGGCCGAGGACACCGGGGGACGCGACGCCCGCACCCCGCAGGAAGCGCTGCTGTGCGAGCTGTTCGCCGACATCCTCGGCCTGCCCGCCGTCGGCGCGCAGGACGACTTCTTCGCCCTGGGCGGCCACTCGCTGCTCGCCATCCGGCTGATCAGCCGGGCCCGGGGGCTCTTCGGCCGGGAGCTGAAGATCCGGCACCTGTTCGAGTCGCCCACGGCCGCAGCCCTCGCCCGGCGGCTGGACGGCGAGCGGGACGACCGTGCGCCGCTGCGCCGCGCCGAGCAGCGCCCCGACACCGTTCCGCTCTCCTTCCAGCAGCAGCGCCTGTGGTTCCTCAACCGCTTCGAGGACGACGGGGCGCTCTACAACATTCCGCTGGTCCTCCACCTCCAGGGTGCTCTGGACCGGGACGCGCTCGAAGCGGCGCTGGGCGACCTGGCCGAGCGGCAGGAATCGCTGCGCTCGGTCTTCCCGGACGTGGCCGGCGAGCCCCGGCAGCGGATCCTGTGCGGTGACGCGGGACGGCCGAGGCTCCATCGGCACCGCTGCGCCCGCGCCGACCTGGACGGGACGATCCGCACCTTCTCCCGCCGCGGCTTCGACCTGACGCGGGAACTCCCCCTGCGGGCCGATCTGTTCGAGCTGGCGGAAGAGGAGCACGTCCTCCTGCTGGTCCTGCACCACATCGCCGGTGACGGCCCCTCCACCACCCCGCTGACCCGCGACCTGTCGCGCGCGTACGCCGCACGCGTCGCCGGCGGGGCGCCCCGGTGGGAGCCGTTGCCCGTCGCCTACGCCGACTACGCGATCTGGCAGCGCCGGACCCTGGGCACGGAGGCCGACCCGGACAGCGGGCTCTCCCGCCAGCTCGCGTTCTGGCGCGCCGAGCTGGACGGCCTGCCCGACCAGCTCGACCTGCCCACCGACCGGCCGCGGCCGGCGATCGCCGGCTACCGCGGCGGCACCGTGCCGCTGGAGATCCCGCCCGAGCTCCACCGCCGGCTGCGGGACATGGCCAGGGCCGAGGGCGCCACCGTGTTCATGGCCCTCCAGGCCGCGCTGGCCGCGCTGCTCACCCGGCTCGGCGCCGGCGAGGACATTCCCCTCGGCAGCCCCATCGGGGCACGCACCGACGCGTCGCTGGACGAGCTGGTCGGCTTCTTCGCCAACACCCTGGTGCTGCGCACGGACACCTCCGGCGACCCCTCCTTCGCCGAGCTCCTGGCCCGGGTACGGACCCGCGATCTGGCCGCGTTCGGCCACCCCGACCTGCCGTTCGAGCGGCTGGTGGAGGTGCTGAACCCGGCGCGCTCGCTGGCCCGGCACCCGCTCTTCCAGGTGCTCCTGGCGTTCCAGGACAGCCTGCGGCCGGAACTGGCCCTGCCGGGGCTGACCGGCACCGTCGCGATCCCGCATCTGGGTACGGCCCGCTTCGACCTCGCCGTGGACCTGACCGAACGGCGCGCCGCCGACGGCTCCCCCGACGGCATCACCGGCGTCCTGGAGTACAGCGCGGACCTGTTCGAGGAGCGTACGGCGCGGCGGATCGCCGGCTATCTGCTGCGGGTGCTGCGCAGCGTGGCCGACGATCCCCGTCAGCCGCTCAGCCGTGTCGCCGTCCTCCCGGACTCCGAGCGCGAGCGGATCCTCCACGGGTGGAACGACACCGCCCGCGAACTGCCCGTCCGTACGCTGCCGCGGCTGATCGAGGAGCAGGTGCGGCGGACACCGGACGGCGACGCCGTGGTCTTCGCGGACACCACCGTCTCCTACCGGGAGCTGAACGAGCGGGCCAACCGGCTCGCGCACCATCTCATCCGGCTCGGGGTGGGCCCCGAGGACTTCGTGGCGCTGCTCGTGCCGCGCTCCGTGGAGATGGTCGTGGCCCTGCTGGCGACGGTGAAGGCCGGGGCCGCGTACCTGCCCGTCGACCCGGAGTACCCGGCCGAGCGGGTCCGTCACATGTTCCGGGACGGCGCACCGGTGCTGGCGGTGACCACCGCTCAGGTGGCGGGCGCGGTCCCCGCCGACGTGCCCGCGGTCGTCCTGGACGATCCCGCGACCGCCCAGGCCCTGCGCGCCGCGCCGGACCACGACCCGTCCGACGCCGACCGCCGGTCGCCGCTGACGCCCGCCCATCCGGCGTACGTCATCTACACCTCGGGATCCACCGGAAGCCCCAAGGGCGTCGTCGTCACGCACACCGGTGTCGCCGGTGTCGCCGGCGTGCACATCGACCGGCTCGGCCTCGACGCGAGCAGCCGGTTCCTGCTCCTGGTCTCGCTCTCCTTCGACGTGTCGATGGCCGACATCGCCATGACGCTGGCCTCCGGCTCGGCCCTGGTGGTCCCCGAGCCCGGCCGGCACACGTTCGGCGAGGACCTGAGCGAGCTGATCCGTACCCGCGAGGTGACCCACACGGATCTGGTGGCGCCCATGCTGGCCTCGCTGCCCGAAGGGGATCTGCCCACCCTGCGCGGTTTCGTGGTCGGCGGCGAGGCGCTCTCCGCCGAACTGGTGGAGCGCTGGGCGCCCGGGCGCCACGTGATGCAGGTCTACGGGCCCACGGAGGCGACCGTGGTGACGACGATGAGCCGTCCGCTCTCCCCCACCGGCTCGGCCCCGCCGATCGGGCGACCGGTGTGGAACGCCCGCGTGTACGTGCTGGACGGGAGTCTGCGTCCGGTGCCGCCCGGGGTCGCCGGTGAGCTGTACATCGCGGGCGACGGCCTGGCACGCGGCTACCGGGGGCGTCCGGACCTGACGGCCGAACGGTTCGTGGCGTGCCCGTACGGCCCGGGCGGCTCGCGCATGTACCGGACCGGCGACCTGGCACGGTGGCGCGCCGACGGGCAGTTGGAGTTCCTTGGCCGGGTGGACCACCAGGTCAAGATCCGCGGCTTCCGTATCGAACTCGGCGAGATCGACGCGGCCTTGGCCAAGCATCCGGCCGTGGCATCCGCGGTGACCCTGGCGCGCACGGACGACGGCGCCGCGTCCCTGGTGGGCTACGTCGTGCCGGTGGACGGCGCCACCCTCGCCCCCGCCGAGGTCAGGTCGTTCCTGTCCGGCGCTCTCCCGGAGTACATGGTGCCCGCCACCGTCGTCGTGCTGGACGAGCTGCCGCTCACTCCCAGCGGCAAGCTCGACCGCAAGGCGCTTCCGGAGCCCGCACTGAGCGCGCCGGTGTCCGCGCGCGGCCCCCGCACCGTCCACGAAGAGCTGCTGTGCGAGCTGTTCGCCGAGGTGCTGGGGCTGCCCCGCGTCGGCATCGACGACAACTTCTTCTCCCTGGGCGGCCACTCGCTGCTCGCCACCCGGCTGACCAGCCGGATCCGCTCCGTACTGGGCGTGGAACCGGGCATCCGCGGACTCTTCGAGGCCCCGACCGTCGCCGGGCTGGCCGAACGCCTCGCCCGCGGGTCCGCGGACGGCCGCCTTCCCGACGACTTCGACGTGGTGCTGCCGCTGCGGCCGCAGGGCGAACTTCCGCCGCTCTTCTGTGTGCACCCCGCGGCTGGTATAAGTTGGGTCTACTCCGGGCTGCTCCGGCACCTGGAGCCCGGGCGCCCGGTGTACGGGCTCCAGGCGCGGCACTTGACGCATCCGGACGCCGCACCCGCCGGTGCCCGCGAGATGGCCGCGGACTATCTGGCCCGGATCCGGGAGATCCAGCCGCACGGCCCGTACCACCTGCTCGGCTGGTCCCTCGGTGGGACCGTGGCCCACGAGATCGCGGTACAGCTGCGCGAGGCCGGCGAGCGGGTCGGGCTGCTGGCCCTGCTCGACAGCCGCGCGGGTACGGGCCCGGGTACCGCGGGCAGCCCGGCGGCGGCCGGGGCCGAGGCGACGACCCAGCTGCTGGAGTCGCTGGGGCACCGCGTCCCCGACGACGCCGACGGCCTCGCACCGGCCGATGTACTACGGCTGCTGCGGGCCGAGTTCAGCCCGCTCGCGGCGCTGGGCGAACAGCGGCTGTCCGCGCTCGTCAGCACCTTCACCGACAACATCCGCCTGGCCGCGGACTTCACACCGGGGGTCCACGACGGCGACCTGCTCTACTTCACCGCGGCCGAGGACGGGCCGACCGGCGGTGGCCCCGGCCGGCGGGCCGAATGGAGCGCCCATGTCACCGGCCGGATCCACGACCATTCCGTGCCCTGCGCGCACGGCGCCATGGTCCGGCCCGAGGCGCTCGCCGTGATCGGTCCGGTGCTGGCCGCCGCGCTGGCGGCCGGTTCCTGACAGCCGCCGTACGCCCGCCCTGTATCCATCCCATCCACCAGAAGGGCCGCCCCCGATGCAGACCAACCCGTTCGAGGACCCGGAGACCCGCTATCTCGCGCTCGTGAACGACGACGGCCAGTTCTCGCTGTGGCCAGTGGCGCTGGAGACCCCCGCGGGGTGGCGGACCGCGTTCGGACCCGGCACGCGGGAGTCCGCGCTCGACCACATCGAGGCCAACTGGACCGACATGCGCCCGGCCGGCCTGGCCGGGGCGGCCGGCACCGCGGGCTCCTGAGGGGTGCCCATGACGCAACTGGAGGCATTGCGCACCTGGATGCGCACCCCGTGGTGCGCGCTGTTCGCGGTCTGCTTCGCGCAGGCCGTGGTGCTGCTCGACACCACGGCGGTCAACGTCGCGGTACCCGCGATCACCACCGGCCTGGACACGGGGCTGACCCAGGTGCTGTGGGTGATCAACGCGTATCTGCTCTCCTTCGCCGTGCTGTTGGTCACCGGCGGGCGGCTGGGCGACCTCTTCGGGGCGCGCCGCGTCTTCCTGATCGGTCTGCTGGTCTTCACCCTGGCCTCGGCCGCGTGCGGACTCGCGCAGGACCCCGGCCAGGCCATCGCCGCACGGGTGTTGCAGGGGATCGGCGGCGCCCTGCTCACCCCCCAGACCCTGGTGATCATCAATCAGATCTTCCCCGCCGACCGGCGTGGCGCCGCGCTCGGCGTCTGGGGCTCCTTCGCCGGCATCGTGGCCGCCACCGGACCCACCGTCGGCGGCCTGCTGGTGGCCTCCCTCGGCTGGCGCTGGATCTTCTACATCAACATCCCCATCGGCATCGTCGGAGGCGCACTCGTGCTGCTCTCCGTCCCTCGGCTGCCGAGCCGGAGCAGGCCCCGGATCGACATCGTGGGCTCGGCCCTGCTCAGCGTCGCCATGCTCTTCGTCGTCTACGGACTCCTGGAGGGCGAATCCCGCAACTGGGGCGAGGTCTGGGGGCCGGTCACCGTGCCCGTCCTGGTCGCCGCCGGTCTGCTGGTGCTCGGCCTGTTCTTCCTCGTCGAGCGCGGACGGCAGCACCGCGACCCGCTGGTGCCGTTCGCCGTCCTGCGCAACCGAGACTTCACCCTCATGTCCGCGGTGGTCTGCGTCCTGCCGTGCGGGCTCGGCGGCATGCTGCTGCTCACCGGGCTGTACCTACAGGATGTCCAGGACCTGTCGGCCTTCCGGGCGGGCCTGGTGATCGCGGTCGCCCCGCTCGTGTCGGTCTTCATCGCCCCGTACTCGGGACGGCTCACCGACCGCTTCGGCGGCAAGTACGTGATGATCACCGGCCTGCTCGCCTTCGCCGGGGGAATCGCGCTCATCGCCGCGCTGATCAGAGCGGAATCCGGGCCGGAGGCCACGGTCCCGGGGCTGCTGCTCGTCGGTGTCGGCATGGGCGTCGCCTTCGCCCCGGCGAGTGTCGTCGCCTTCAAGGACATCGACCCGGCGATGGCCGGAGCGGCGTCCGGGCTGTTCAACACCACCCGGCTCTGCGGCAGTCTGCTCGGCAGCGCCGCCGTCGGAGCCCTGCTCCAGGCGCAGTTGGCCCGCACCGACATGACCACCGCCATCCGGGTCACCTACCTGCTGCCGGTCGCGATCATGCTGGTCGGCGCCGCCGCCACCCTCGCCGTACGGGGGCAGCCGACCGCCCCGCCGAAGGACGCCGCGGGCCCCCTGCCCGGCCGGGAGCCCCAGTCGGAGGCGGCCGGCGGCTGAACCGACCGGCAGGCGGCAGGGAACCGGCGTCCCCACACCGACCCGGAATGCTTCAGCACCCCTTGGAGGGGCACCGATGGACTTCAGTCTGTTCTACTTCGCGGCCGGCCAGGCGACCGGCACCGACGGCTACCGCCTGCTGCTGGACGGCGCGAGATTCGCCGACCGGAACGGGTTCAGCGCCGTGTGGACGCCGGAACGGCACTTCCACGAGTTCGGCGGCCCGTACCCCAATCCGGCCGTGACCGGCGCCGCCGTGGCCGCGGTCACCGAGCATGTCGGCATCCGCGCGGGAAGCGTGGTCGGCCCGCTGCACCACCCCCTGCGGCTGGCGGAGGAGTGGTCGGTCGTGGACAACCTCTCCGGCGGCCGGGTCGGCCTCTCCTTCGCCTCCGGCTGGCACGCCCGCGACTTCACCCTGCGCCCGGACGCGTACGCCGACCGCCGGCGGATCCTCATGGAGACCATCGAAACCGTCGAGCGGCTGTGGCGGGGAGACAGCGTGCGGCTGCCTGACGGAGAGCACGCACCGGTCGACGTCCGCACCTTCCCCACTCCCCTCCAGCCCCGCCTTCCGGTCTGGGTCACCAGCGCCGGGAGCCCGGAGACCTTCCGGCAGGCCGGCCGGCAGGGGTACGGCCTGCTCACGCATCTCCTCGGGCAGGAGCTGCCCGACCTGGAGAAGAAGATCGCCGAGTATCGGGCGCATCTTCCGCGGGAGAACGCCGCGAACCCCGCGGCGGGCACGGTGACCCTGATGCTGCACACGTTCCTCGGTACGAACAGGGAGACCGTCCGCGAGACGGTCCGGGGCCCGTTCACCGACTACCTCCGCAGTTCGCTCGGCCTGATCATGAAGGCGGCCGGCGACATCCTGCCGGGGGTCGATCCGGAGGACCTCGACGCCGACGACAGGGAGTTCCTCGTCGAACGCTCCTTTGAGCGCTACTTCGGCACCGGGGGGCTGTTCGGCACGGTGGAGGACGCCCTGCCCCTGCTGGAGCGGCTCGACGCCGTCGGCGTGGACGAGGTCGCCTGCCTGATCGACTTCGGGGTCGGGACCGACGAGGTGCTGGCCGGACTGGAGCACCTCGGCCGGCTGCGCTCCGCCTGGGCGGAGCGGCAGCGCACCGTGCGGAGTGCCCGATGAAACTGTGTCTCGTCTCCGGTACCACCGCCGCCGTCTCCGGGTGCCACCGGCTCAGCGCTCTGATCCGGGACCGGGCGGAGGGCGCCGGGTTCGACGCCCACGACCTCGACCGCTCCCTGCTCGCGCTGCCCGTCCTGACGCCCGAGGCGTACGTCTCCGGCGAGCTCTTCGAAGACCCGCGCGTCCGCCGCCTGCTGAAGGAGACGGCGGACGCGGACGCGGTCGTTCTGGCCACCCCTGTGCAGCACGGCAGCATGTCGGGGGCGCTGAAGAACACCCTGGACCACCTGCCGCCCACCGCCCTGAGCGGCAAGCCGGTGCTGCTCGCCTCCACCGCGGCCGGCCTCCGCAACGGCGCCACCGCCTGCGACCATTTGCGCTGCGTCGTACGCGCGCTGGGCGGCTGGTCGGCTCCGACGCAGATCGTCGCCGAGCGGTCGGAGCTGGTGCGGTCCGCGCCGGACAGCGCGCTGCTGACCCGGATCGACACCGGACTGGCCGAACTGGCCCAGCTCGTCCGGGCGTTTCGGGCCACGTCCGCGACACTGGTCTGACCTGCCGAAACAGCTTTCCCTCTGCATGATGACCGGTGGCCCCGGGCGGGCTAAGCGGGCTGATCCCGCTGACCGTCAGGCGGCTCCTCAGAGGCGCACAAGCGCACGGCGAGGGCGGCGATGTCGTCGTCGAGGCGTCCTCTGCTGTATTGGAGGAGGTCATGGTGAAGAGTGTTGAGCAGTTCGCGGGGTCGCCCCGGGGTCTGCCGGCGCAACCAGGCCGCCACCGGGAAGAACTCGCCGTCGCGGTCGCGGGCCTCGGCGACACCGTCGGTGTAGAGGAGCAGCAGGTCGCCGGAGGCGAAGCCGAAGGTGTCGATGCTGTAGTGATCGCCGATCAGCTCCGCGAGGTTGAGAAGCGGCGAGGGAGCGGTGGGCTCCAGGGCGCGCAGTTCCCCGCGGTTCAGGAGCAGCGGCGGAGGATGTCCGCAGTTGAGGATTCCGATACTGCCGCCCCCGTGGGGGATCTCGACGAGCAGGGCGGTGGCGAAGCGCTCCATCATGCCCTCGGGGGGAAAGGCGGCGTTGTAACGGTTACTGCTGGCCTCCAGGCGACGCGCGATGTTGACCAGGTCGGCCTCGTCGTAGGCGGCCTCCCGGAAGGAGTTGACCATCGCCGCGGCCGAGCCCACCGCCGGCAGACCCTTGCCCCGCACATCCCCGATGAGCAGCCGGACCCCGTACTTCGTGTCGACCACCTCGTAGAAGTCGCCGCCGATGCTGGCCTCCGCGGCGGCCGCGAGATACAGCGCCTCGATCTCGACGTCCCCGAAGCGGCGCGGCATCGGGCTCAGGACCACCTGCTGCGCCGCGTCGGCGACGAGCCGGACCTGGAACAGGGTCTGCTCCCGCTGGAGCCGGACATGGCTTCCATACGCGGCCGCCACGGTGACGGCGACGATCCCGCCCGCCGTCCACCACGTCCCCAGGCCGGGGAAGACGATGCCGAGGCCGATCATGAGAAGAAGGCAGACCGTCCCCAGCAGGACGGTGGGGAGCACGGGCCACATGGCGGCCGCGAGGGCCGGCGCCGCGGGCAGGAGCCGGCTGAAGGCCACTTCCGGGGGAGTGGCGTACGCCAGGCTGGCGATGACGATGGTCAGGACCACCGGAGACAGCAGAGTAAGTGGCCCCCGGCCGTCGCGACGACGGAGGCGCAGCCGTCCAGGCGTGATCACACTTCGCAGGATATCCACGCACAGCGGACATGGCGCCTCGACGGCGCCCGGGAGCCGGTACTCCTCCGATCACGCCATGATCAAACACCCGAAAGCGATAGAAATAGGTTATGCGTAGCCTTTCGGGTCGGACCTGGCGCAGCGCGCCGCGGCGCCTGCGCTCCCTGCTGAGCGTGCGCAGCCTCGCCGGCGAGGTGTTCCTCCTGCATCTGGTCGTCGTGGTGCTGCTCGTCGCCGCCACTGTGACGGCTCTGGTCGTACAGGCGCGGAGCCAGAGCAAGGCCGAGGCCGGGCACCGGACGCTTGCCGCCGCCCAGACGTTCGCGAACTCTCCGGGAATGCTGACGGCACTGGACAGCTCCGACCCGACCGCGGTCCTGCAGCCACACGCCGAGGCGGCACGGAAAGGCTCCGGCGTCGACGCGATCATCGTGTACCGGCGCGACGGGATCACGCTCACCCACAGTGACCCGCGGCAGATCGGGAAACGCGTCATCGGCCCCTTCGCGGAGGCAGCGGCCGGCCAGGCGTTCACGAGGACCTTCGAGGGGACGCTGGGTCTCTCCGTGGTCTCGGTGGTCCCCGTCAAGAACGCCGACGGCTCGGTTGCCGCCCTCGTCGCGGTCCCGGTCACGGTCGAGAAGGTCCAGGACAGGGTGAACCAGCAGCTGCCGGTGCTGTTCGGGAGCGCGGGCGGCGCTCTCGCGCTCGCCGCGGGCGGGGCGGGGCTGGTGAGCCGGCGGCTGCGGCGGCAGACGCATGGCCTGGGCCCGGCCGAGATGACCCGAATGTACGAGCACCACGACGCGGTTCTGCACGCGGTCCGGGAGGGCGTGCTGATCATCGGGGGCGACGGCCGGCTGCTGCTGGCCAATGACGAGGCCCGGCGGCTGCTGGACCTGCCGCAGGACGCGGAGCGGCGCCACGTCACCGACCTGGGCCTGGAGGCGGCCGTCGCCGAGCTGCTGGCCTCGGATCGCACGGCCACCGACGAAGTACTCCTGGCGGGTGACCGGCTGCTGGCCGTCAGCAAGCGGCTCACCGCCCCCCACGGGCCGCCCAGCAGCGTGGTGACGCTGCGTGACACCACCGAGCTGCAGGCGCTCTCCGGCAGGGCCGAGATAGCCCGTGAGCGCTTGAAGCTGCTCTACGACGCCGGGGTGCGGGTCGGGACCACCCTGGATGTGACGCGCACGTGCGAGGAACTGGCGGAGGTGGCGGTCCCCCAGTTCGCCGACGTCGTCACCGTCGAGTTGCTGGACCCGGTTCTGCGCGGTGAGGAACCGCCCGGCGCGAGCACCGAGATGCGCCGCACCGCGGTTGTCGGCCTGGACGGCGGCCTTCCCCTCTACCCCGTCGGTGAACTGATCCGGTTCGCTCCCACCAACCCCATCGCCACCGGGGTGACCGACGGCCGCGCGGTCCTGGAGGCCGATCTGAGCGCCTCCGACGGCTGGCGGGCCCAGGACCCGGAACGGGCCCGGCGGGTGCTGGACCAGGGCATCCACTCCCTGGTCGCCGTGCCGCTGCGGGCCCGGGGGATGGTGCTGGGAATGGCGGACTTCTGGCGGGCGGGCGCCTCTCCACCGTTCGAAGAGGAGGATGTGTCCTTCGCCGAGGAGCTGGCCGCTCGGGCGGCGGTATGCATCGACAATGCCCGCCGCTACACCCGCGAGCACGCCATGGCTGTCACGCTGCAGCGCAGCCTGTTGCCCCGCGAGCTGCCCGAGCAGACCGCGCTCGACGTCGCTCACCGCTACCTGCCGGCGAAGGCCGGGGTGGGCGGCGACTGGTTCGACCTCATCCCGCTGTCCGGTGCCCGGGTCGCCCTGGTGGTCGGCGACGTCGTCGGCCACGGCTTGCGCGCCGCGGCCACCATGGGCCGGCTGCGCACCGCCGTGCACAACTTCTCCACCCTGGACCTGCCTCCTGACGAACTGCTGAGCAATGTGGATGAACTGGTGACCCACATCGACACCGAGGAAACCGCCGCCGAGGAGGACTGGCAGGGGATCACCGGGGCCACGTGCCTGTACGCGATCTACGACCCCGTCTCCGGGCAGGTGGCCGCCGCCACCGCCGGCCATCCGGGGCCCGCTGTGGTCCATCCCGACGGAACCGTGGCCTTCCCCGAGATGCCGGTCTCCCCGCCGCTGGGCGTGGGCGCCGGCCTGCCCTTCGAAAGCACCGAGCTGACCCTGCCCGAGGGCTCCCGGCTGGTGCTCTACACCGACGGGCTCGTCGAGGACCGCGACCGCGACGTGGACGACGGCCTGGAGGCCCTGCGCGGTGCCCTCGCAGGGCCTGACCGCACCCCGGAGGCAACCTGCGCCGCGGTGATCGAGGCGATGCTTCCCGCCCGGCCCCGCGACGACATCGCGCTGCTGGTGGCCCGGACCCGTCGGCTGGGCCGCGCGCAGATCGCCGAGTGGGACGTGCCCTACGACCCGGCGGCGGTGGCCTCGGTCCGCTCCGCCTGCGTCCGGCGGCTGACGGACTGGGGTCTGGAGCAGATCGCCTTCGCCACCGAGCTCATCCTCAGCGAGCTGATCACCAACGCCATCCGCTACGGCACCGAGCCCGTCACCGTGCGGCTGCTGCGCACAGCGCCCATCAGCGGCTCCGCCGCGGGCACCCTCATCTGCGAGGTCTCCGACGGCAGCAGCACCTCCCCCCGCCTGCGCCGGGCCAAGATCACCGACGAGGGTGGCCGCGGACTGTTCCTGGTCACCCAGTTCGCCCAGCGCTGGGGCACCCGCTTCACCCCGACCGGCAAGATCATCTGGGCCGAACAAGCCCTCCACGACGGCGCCACCTCGGCCGGCGAGGACCTCGGCGAGATCGCCCCCGGCCTCTGGGACGACACCGCGTGGTGAACGTCGTACTGGGTACTCTGGCCTCGGTGACCGCTTCGCCGACGCGGTGGACCAAGGAGACACATCGTGACCGCACCTCGTGCCCGAGCAGGGGTCGTCTCCGGTTGCCTCGCCCTCATGGCACTGGCCTTGAGCGCCTGCGGCGACACACCCACCGCAACGCCCCAGAAGCCGTCGGTGGCCACCTCCGCCGAGCGCGTGGGTGGCATGGAGGCACTGGTCGCCGCGGCGAAGGACGAGGGGACGCTCAACGCGATCGCGCTGCCGCGCGACTGGGCCAGCTACGGCGCCCTGCTGGACGGCTTCGAGAGGAAGTACGGGATCGACGTCAGGGTCGAGAATCCGCAGGGCTCCAGCCAAAGCGAGATCGACGCCATCAAGCGGAACCGGGGTCGGGCAAGCGCTCCCGACGTGATCGACGTCGGTGACACCTTCGCACAGGACGCGGCCCGGCAGAATCTGCTCGCTCCCTACAAGGTCGCCGCGTACGGCTCGATCCCCAAGAATCAGAAGGACCTCGAAGCCCGCTGGTACAACGGCTATGGCGGCTACATCTCCATCGGCTGCGACGCCAGGCGCATCAAGACCTGTCCCCAGACCTTCGCCGATCTGGTGAAGCCCGAGTACAAGGGCGCGGTCGCGCTCAACGGCGACCCCACCCAGGCCGGCGCCGCTTTCGCCGGCGTGTATGCGGCGGCCCTGGCCAACAAGGGGTCTTTCGACGACGTCCAGCCCGGCATCGACTTCTTCGCCAACCTCAAGAGGATCGGCAACTTCAACCCCGTCGAGTCCACCCCGGCCGCCATCACGAACGGCGACACGCCCATCAGCATCGACTGGGACTTCGTCAACCTCGGCTACGCCGACGAGTTCCGCAGCGAGGGCGTGGACTGGAAGGTCGCCATCCCCTTCGACGGCAGCTTCGGCCAGTACTACGCGATGGCGATCAACAAGGACGCCCCGCACCCCGCCGCCGCGCGCCTGTGGCAGGAGTACCTCTTCAGCACGGAGGGCCAGAACCTCCGGCTCGAGGGCTACGCCCGCCCGGTCCTGCTGGACGCCATGGAGGAGGACGGCACCCTTGACGAGGCCGCCGCCGCGAGGCTGCCGACGGTCGAGGGCACGCCGGAGTTCCCGACCGAGGCGCAGTCGGCGAAGGCGAAGGCGAAGATCGCCCGGGGCTGGGCCCCGGCCATATCAGGCTGACGGCCCACCCCTGATATCACCCGAATGGCCCCGCCGGCGGGACCGGCGTTCCAGGTCTGCCTACGTTGGGGGTACCAGACCGTCGTTCCTTGCGTGCTGGGTGCCCCTGGCCGGAAGGGGATGCGCTGATGCCCATCGACCCCGAGATCTCCGCGCTGCTGAAGCAGTTCGGGGTGGACGGGCCGCCGCCCGCCACCCCGCCGACCGTCGAGGAGATGCGCGCGGGCAACAGGACGCTGTCGCTGGCCGTCGCGCCGCAGCCGCCCATCGCGGTCGGTTCGCTGGACGACAGCACCCTGGCCGGGGTACCGGTGCGGGTCTACCGGCCCCAGGGCGCGGGGACGGCGCCGGCGATCGTGTTCATCCACGGGGGAGGCTTCGTCGTCGGCGATCTCGACACCCATGACGGGGTCTGCCGCCGCCTGTGCCGGGACCTGGGCGCGGTGGTGGTCAGCCCCGCCTACCGGCTCGCCCCCGAGCACCCGTTCCCCGCCGCCTACGACGACTGCCTCGCCGTGGCCCGCCACCTCAGCGACCACATCGCCGACTTCGGCGGCGGACCGCTCGCGGTCGCAGGGGACAGCGCCGGAGGGAACCTGGCCGCCGGGGTGGCCCTGGCCTTCCGGGACGAGGGCCGCCCGCTGGCAGCGCAGATGCTCGCCTACCCCGCCACAGACCTGCGGATCGACCCCGACTACCCATCCCGTACCGAGTGCGCCACCGGCTACCTGCTGGCCACAGCCGAGTGCGAGAACGACATCCACCTCTACCTCGCCGATGATCTGGCCGCCGGCACCCGCGCCCCGGCCTCCCCGCTGCTCGCCGACAGCCACCAGCGACTGGCCCCCGCGGTCATCGGCTGCGGCGAGCTCGACCCGCTGCGCGACGAGGGCCTGGCCTACGCCGACGCCCTGGCCGCCGCCGGCGTCCCGGTCAGCAAACACACCTATCCCGGGCTGATCCACGGCTTCCTCAACTACGACACGCACTCCACCGCGGTGAACGCCGCGGCAACCGAGATGTACACCGAGCTCGGCGCGCTGCTGCGCATCTGACGTCTCCAGCCCGGATCACCTGCCGCTGGCGGTTCTTGGTCACGGCTGAAGTCCGTGACCATGGCGCCGCAGGGCTTCGGCCAGCCGGGATCGGCCATCGATACCGAGCTTGCGGTACACGCTGGTGAGGTGGAACTCGATGGTCCGCGTGCCTACGGAGAGCACATTGGCCAGCTGCTTGTTCGTCAGTCCCTGTGCCGCCAGCGTCGCGATCCGCCCTTCACGCTCGGTCAGGCGCTCCCCCACACCCCTTGTCCTCGGCCGGTCGAGCCCGGCGGCGATCCGCTCTCGGTGCAGGTGCTGGACCAGCGGCTCCGCGCCGCACTCCCACACCAGTTCGGTGGCCTCCAGGAGGTGCGCCCGCGCCGCCTCGGGATCACGGTTTTGTCGGTCCATGGCGGCGAGCTCGATCAGGGACAGCGCCAGTTGGTAGGTGGCCGGTGAGTTCCGCAGTGCGACGACAGCGTCGGACAGGAGCCCGCGCGCCTCGGTGTCATGGCACGTCATGGCCAGTACCCGCGACGCGGTCCCGATGGCGCGCCCGGTTCCCCAGCGCCGCGCCGCCTCCAGCTCGCTCTCGGCGAGCACCCGGGCCTGCTCAGGTTGCCCGAGTGCCAGGTGTGCCTGCGCCGCCGCCGACCGCCAGGGGAACACCACGGGATTGGTCACGCGCCAGGCGGTCATCCGGCGACCGCACTCCAGCAGGTCGTGCAGTCCGGCCTCGAGGTCGCCGGTGTGCACCCGTAGATTGCCCCGAGCGACGAGTACGAAGTTCTGCGGGAACAACGTCGGGATGTCACCCCACAGATCTCGCCGTGAGAGGACTTCCCGCGCCTCGTCGAACCTGCCGCAGACGGTGAGCGCCTCGACGAGCGCGGCGGCGCAGCGCAGCGCTTCGCGGTCGTTGTGCGAGGTGTCCCACTCGTCGAACAGGTCGAGGGAGGACTGGAGAAGATCGGCCGCCTGCGGATACCGCCCGGCGAACGAGGTGACCAGTCCGCGCACCAACAGGGCTATCGCAGTGGGCCGTAGGTAGCCGCTGGCGTGCGCTTCCCGCTCGGCACTGCGGCACACCTCTTCGACGCGATCGAGTTCGTCGGCGCGGATCAGGACGATCAGCGCCATGAAGGAGGGGCGTTCGAACACGGTCAGATCCGGGTTCGCGAGCGCTTCCCGGGCGTAGCGCACGGCATCTTTGCATGATCCGCCCCCCAGCATCTCGCGGGCGGCAAGGAAGGTCAGCCGTGCGCGTTGCAGCTGCGGGTTGTCGGGGACGTCCGCGCACAACTCGTCGCGGCGGACGCGGGCTTCCGCCACGGTGGCCAGGTCGGTGTAGGCGGCCACGACGGCCATACAGCGCAGGCGCCAGGCGAGATCGTGGTCGTCGGCCGACAGGTGCTTCACGACTCGATCGGCTGTCTCGATGGCCTCGTGGGTCGATTCCGGGGCGAGGCGGGGAATGAGGTTCAGCGCCGTGTTCGCGGCGTCGCGCGGGTCTGTTGTCTCCTCCAACGCGGCCCGAAGGTGCTGGATGCCCGCGGCCGAGTCGAAGGCCAACTCGGCATGACCCAACTCGCCCAGCACCTCGGCGCGTTGGCCGGTGGTGAGCTGCTGGGCGAGGGCGTGTCGCAGGTAGGTGGCCGAGACGTCCGGCGCCCCTCGCTCCATCGCGCGCCGGGCCACTCGCCGCAGTGTGTCGACCGCCCAGGGCAGGCCGGCCCCGGCCTTGAGCAGGTGGGCGGCGATCTGGTCGTCCGGGGCGTGTGCTTCGTGCAGCAGCCGGGCGGCTTCGGCGTGGCCGGTGATGCGCGCGCCGACGGACATGTCGTCGAGGACTGTGTTGCGCACCAGGGAATGCGTGAACGCGAGCGGGTAGGAGTTGCGCAGGATCCTCAGCCGCACCAGCGTGTCGAGGGCGCGGGCGGTGGTCTGGAGGTCCGTCCCGAGAAGCTCTGACACAAGGCGGAATTCCGCGTTGTCGCCCAGGATCGCGACGGCCTGGGCGAGTTGCTCGGCCTGGGGGCTGGCGTGGAGCTTCCGGCGTAGATGCTCCGCGAGTTTCGGTGAGCTCAGCTCCAGCACGTCCTCGACCCTGATCCCGGCGGGCAGTGTGCCGTCCGGATCCTTCAGCGCCCACAGCAACGCGTGGAGGAGCAGTGGGTTTCCACCCGTCGCCTGATGGCAGGCCGCGGCGAAGTCCTCCCCGATCAACGCATTGGTGGATCGTTGCAGCAGTTGGGTCGCGTCCGCGGGAGTCAGCCCGGTCAACTCGATCCGGTGTGCCGATCGGGCGAGATCATGTCGCGACGCCTCGTCGAGCGCCGGTTGCCCTTCGGTCGTACAGAACGCGAGGAGCGCGGGCATCGAGCGGAGCCGCCTCGCGGTATAGGCGAGGAACCGCATCGAGGGGGCGTCCGCGAGGTGGGCGTCGTCCACCGCGATGAACAGGGGGCCTCGGTCGGACAGGGCGATCAGCAGCCGGTGGAGGCCGTGCAGCATCTCGAATACGGGCTTCACCTCGTCGGGGATGGCGGGGCCCTGGTCATCGAGAACCAACCGGGAGGCAAACCCCGCGCCGTCGAGCAGCTCGCGGCGCTCCTCGTCATCCGCCTCGGAGAGCAGGGCCTCGAACAGCTGGTGCACCACCCCGAACGCGAATTCTCCCTCCAGTGGAGCTCCGGCCACGCGTCCGACCGTGAATCCCTGTTCGCGGGCCTGTTCGGCGACCGCCCGGAGGAGTGCGGTTTTGCCGATCCCGGATTCGCCCTCGACAGCCACCGTGGAACCGGCACCACGGGCTGCGTCCTCCAGCAGGAGACCGAGCGATCTCAGCTCACTGGTCCGTCCGACCAGAGGCGGATCACGCATCGCTTCGTTGATCAACTGGCGTCCACATCTACTCCAGTGCCCGCTGCCGAATATCAACGGTAACTGATCAGTATGGCGAAATCCAGCCGTTGAATCTTGCAATATCTTTCCGTCCTTCGGTACCGAAGGCTCCGTGTCGCAGCGCACCGCGAATTTTCTGCGGTAGCGACCGTAGGGACACAGGAATGCGGTGGCTGACAGGCTCAAGTGGCCCCGAACAATGATCGCAGTAGGGAAATCCCATGACTGAGTGGATCGTCACCATTCCCACCGTCCGCCGCGGCACCTCCGGTACGGATCCGACCCATGGCAGCCAGACCTGGATCGTCCAGACCGACGGGCAGGAGCAGGCCCGCCGGCTCGCCCTGGCCGCCGCGGCCACCGACGATGCCGTGCGCCACCGGCGCGGAGCGGTTCTGGACACCGCCAACATCGACATCGGTGTGCGCGCGGACAACCTCCTCGGCCAGTGAGACCCGGTCTTACGAATCCACCTGAATTCGGCTGGCATCGAGGAGCCATCGTGTCCTTCCACAAGAATGATTCCCTTTCCCTGCCGGGGCTTGCCGGAATCCTCGCGCAGCGGGAAGACCGTGCAGACTGGACGTTCACAACGGACGATTTCTGGTGCCACGTTCAGCCGGCCGACTATCCCTGGCAGTCGCAGGGATGGAAACTGCACGTCTCCGCCACACCGCTTGCGGCGCCTTGCGTGCTGGAGCGAGCGGCCACCGTATTGCTGCGTGCGGGTTGCGCCTTCAAGTTCGCCAGGTCGCTGGAGCAGGTGACCACCCTGGTGTCTGCGTACTGCCCGCGGGGCAACAGCGGGAAGTTCCTCACGGCGTACCCGCGTGATGACGAGCAGTTCCGGCTGCTGGCGGAGGAACTGCACCGTGCGACACAGGGGTTGCCCGGCCCCGCCGTGTTGTCCGACCGCCCGTACCGGCCGGGAAGCCTGGTCCACTACCGCTACGGGGCCTTCCTGGGCAGGACGGTGCTGACCAATGACGGCGGCTACGAGTCGGTGCTCGTCGGCCCGGGCGGAGAACTGGTCCATGACGAGCGCACCCCCTGGTTCTCCCCGCCGCCGTGGGCGGTCTCTCCGCTGACGGGCGACCCGCACGCGAGCGCTGCCCCGCGTCGGCCTTCCGCTGTCCTGCTCGCTGACCGGTTCGTCGTACGGGAGGCGATTCAGCACTCGAACAAGGGCGGCGTCTTCCGGGCGGTCGATCGGCACACGGGTGAGGACGTCGTCATCAAACAGGCGCGTCCCCACGTCGGTTCGGGCCTGTCCGGCACCGACGCGCGCGACGCCCTGCGGAACGAGGCCGAAATACTCGACATCCTCGAACCGCTGCGGCTGGCACCGCGCAAGGTCGCCCTGTTCGAGCAGCAGAACAGTCTGTTCCTGGCCCAGGAGGCGGTCCCCGGGCTGTCGATGCGGCATTGGGCGGGCCGGCACGACGAGTCCGGCGGCCGACAGGAGGCGGACGGCCGGACAACGGCGATGGCGTCGCGGCTGGTGGAGATCGTCGCCGCCGTGCACGAGCGCGGACTGCTGCTCCGGGACCTGTCCCCCAACAACATCATGGTCACGCCCGATGACGGCCTGCGGCTCATCGATCTGGAGCACGTCAGCCGCCCTGGCACCATCGTCGGCCGGGTCCAGACGCCGGCCTACGCTTCGCCGGAGCAGACGGGGGCGCCGGAGCTGGGGCCCGCCCCGGAGCTGACCTCCGACCTGTACGCCCTCGGTGCGACGCTCTTCTTCCTGGTCTCGGGCTCCGACCCGGTGCTGCCCGAAGATCGCCCGGTGTGCCGGCCGGGTCTGCGGCGCATAGCAACGCTGCTCGGTGCCATGGGGGCACGGAGCGCACTCATTCAGTCCTTCACACCGCTGATCCTCGGGCTGATGGATGACGAGCCCGCCCGCCGCTGGCCTCTGGACCAGGTCCGCGACCACCTGGAGAGGCCGGCCGCCACGCCCCACGTACCTGTCCCCGTCCCAGGCGGCGAAGGGCATCGCGCACTGCCGCCGGCGGACGGGAACCGGCTGGCGGCTGACGGGATCAGCCACATCCTGGCCACGATGGACCTCGCCGACAGGAACCGGTTGTGGCCCTCAGGCAGGTTCGGTTCGACGACCGACGCATGCAACGTTCAGCACGGTGCCGCCGGAGTGCTCCAGGTGCTGACCACGGCAGCCCGGCAACTGCGGGAGCCACGCCTGGCCGACGCGGTCCGGGACGCGTCCGACTGGCTCGTCCGCCGGCTGCCCGACGAGCCGCGGCTCCTGCCCGGTCTGTACTTCGGCCGGTCCGGCACGGCATGGGCACTGCACGACGCGGGGCTGCTGCTCGGCGATCAGACTCTGACCGACCGGGCCTTGGAGCTGGCCCGCCGCATACCCGTCGACTGGCCCAACCCGGATGTGTGCCATGGCACGGCCGGCGCGGGTCTGGCCCAGCTGCGGCTGTGGCAGACCACCGGCGAGGCCGAGTTCGGCAAGCGGGTTCGCGACTGCGCGGACTCCCTGGCCGCCGCGGCGGAACACACCGAGGGGCACGTGTTCTGGCCCGTTCCGGCGGACTTCGCCTCGCAGATGGCGGGCTCCACCTACTACGGATTCGGGCATGGCGTCGCCGGAATCGGCACATTCCTTCTGGCCGCCGGGCTGGCCACGGAGAACGACGCGTACCTGCGCCTCGCCCGGGCCGCCGGGCGCACCCTGGCCGACGCCGCGATCCCGGTGGGGGACGAGGTGCGCTGGCCCGCCGAGCTCGGCCAGAGCCGACCCTCCCGCCTGCCGCTGTCCTGGTGCAGTGGGGTCTCCGGAATCGGTGCCTTCCTGATCCGGCTCTGGCGGGCCACCGGCGAGCCGCGCTACCGCGAACTGGCGGAACGCGCCGGCCGCGCCGTGCAGGCGGGGCCGGAACAGCAGGCTCCGGTCATCTGCCACGGGCTGGCGGGAAGTGGGGAGCTCCTGCTCGACCTCGCCGAGCACCTCGACTCCCCCGCGTACCGGATCGCGGCAGAGGAGCAGGCCGCCCGCATCGTGGCCCGGCACGCCCTGCGCGAGGGCCGGATGGTGGTCGCCGACGAGTCGATGCACGAGGTGACGGTGGACTACAGCACCGGCCTGTCCGGTGTCGTCGGCTTCGCCCTCCGGCTCCGGCACGGCGGCCCGCGCCTGTGGATGCCCGACACGGCGACTGCCGCACTCGACCGGAGCGCTGTCCGATGAATCCGCAGACCTACCCCACACCGCTCCGGCGCTTCAGCTTCCGGTTCGACGTACCCGGCCGGTACGCGGCGGGTCTCGCCGCAGGGCACGACGGCACCCTGTGCGTCGAGTCCTGGTCGTTCGGCCCGGCCGGATGCCGCAGTCGCCTCCTGCCCACGGTGAGCACCGAGACGCTGCTCACCCAGCCGGTACCCACCGGCGACGGACGAGTGGTCGTGTTGCGCAACGGCTCACCCGCGCACGAGCTGGCGCTGATCGAACCCACCGACCAGGGCGCGCTCGAACACCGCATCACCCGTCTCGGCCACCCCGCCGCGCGGCTGCTGCCCAGCCCGGACCCCGCGACCCTCGCACTCCTCATCATCACGGACACCGGCAGCCGCAGCACCGTATGGCGTCTCACCGCGTCAGAACGACGCCTGGAGCCGGTGCTGGAGCAGCCCGGGACGTTGGGAGGCGGCCTGTGGCTGGACGACGAAGGCCGCCGACTGGCCCTCACCCACGTGCGGGGAGACCGGCCCGCGGCGGCCATGGCCGACCTGGCGCGTGGCACCGTGACACCGCTGTGGCCGACCGGCGGCCGGCCGCTGCTGGTCGGCCGCCGATCACGGCGGATCCTGGTGGCCGACCAGACGGCCGCCGGCGTGCGGCTGGGCGTGACCGACGTGTACAGCTCGCCGCCGCGCTTCCCTGCGGCCCTGAACGCCATCGAGGGCAGCGTGTCCCCCCTGGCCGCCGATCCCTCCGGGCAGCGCTTCGCCCTCAAGGTCGATCGGGGCGCCCGCTCCCACCTGGCGGTGTTCGACACGAACTCCGACATCGTGGTCGAACACCCGCTTCCCGCGGGCGTCATCGCGGGAACGGGTGCGTGGACCGGGACCGGCCTGCGGTTCCTGTTCGCCGCGCCCCACCGGCCGGCGACCGTGGCCACGTTGGGCGAGTCAGGGGCGTGCGCGTGGCCCGCGCCGTCCCCCGGCGAGGAGACCTGGACACCTGCGCACCTGGAGTGGCTGGACGGCCCGGCGGGGCCGATCGAGGCCGTGGTGTACGGCGGGCCGACGTGGCGCGACAGCCCGGAGTTGGTGATCGCGCTGCACGGCGGCCCGGCGTCCGCCTGGAGATTGGACTTCTCACCGCTCTTCCAGCGCCTGGCCGCAGCCGGGATCGCGGTGGTGGCCCCCAATCAGCGGGGCAGCACCGGCTACGGCCCCGGGCACCACGATGTCCTGCGCGGCGCGTGGGGCGTGCCGGACCTGGAAGACGTGACGCACCTCGCCCGGTCGCTGGCCGAGCATCGCCATCGCATCGGCGTCGCCGCGCCCGCGCTGTACGGGACGAGTTACGGGGCGTTCCTCGCCTTGCTGGCCGCGGGCGTCGAGCCGGGGCTCTGGTCGCGGTGCGCCGTCGTGGCACCGTTCGTGTCCGGACCTCGGCTGCACCGTCAGGCTTCCGCACCCGTGCGCGCGATGCTGGAGCGCCTGGGCGGTCTGCCCACGGCAGACGACGGCCTCGGCCCCCGTGACCTGCTGCGCTTCGTCGGCCGCATTCGTGCACCGCTGCTCATCCTGCACGGCACGCGAGACGACGTCATCCCGGTCGCACACGCCAGGGCGCTGCGACGGCGGCTGCTGGACGCGGGCCGGTGCGAGGGCGAGGAGTTCCGCTACCTCGAGGTGCCCGGCGGCCGGCACGGCCTGCTCGACGAAGCGGGCGGTGCCGAGCTCACCGCCGACCTGGTGCGCTTCCTCGCTTCACGCCCCCATGAACGCCGCGACCGACGCGTCGCGGTCCGTCCCGACGGCTCACAAGCGACGAAAGAAGGGAGGTGACGAGATTGGAAGTGGACATCGAAGCCCTGCAGATGCTCACCGGCGACGACCCCGTCGCCCTCGGCGACTGCAACTGGACCTGCCTGTGGAGCACGGGCGGCTTCTGCGCAATCACCGACGGCTGCTGGTTCACAGCCATCAGATGACATCGCCCGTACCGGATCTCGCTCGCGAAGGGAGGTGACCAGATGGAACTGGACATCGAAGCGCTGCAGATGCTCGCCGGCGACGACCCCGTCGCTCTGGGCGACTGCCAGTGGACCTGCGCCTGGAGCGACGGCTGGGCCTGCTCCCTCAGCAATGTCTGCGCTGTCAGCACAGCCTGCGTCTTTTCGAGCTGGTAGCCGGACAACCACCGAATGATTCATCAGACAGGAGAAACACCATGGAATTCGACGTGAGCGCTCTGCAGATGCTCACGGGCGACGACCCCGTCGCGCTCGGCGACTGCTTCGTCACCTGCGGCTGGAGCGACGGAAACATCTGCAGCATCACCAACCCCTGCGGCGTCACCAACCCGTGCGCCTTCACCACCAACAGCCCGTGCTTCTTCACCGGCAAGTGACATGCGCTCGTAACTGAACGCAGTGCCGGTCGTGTGAGTCACGGACACCCTCATACGACCGGCATCCGGCCGGCGCATTGCCCCCTTAAGACAATGACCTGACGGACAGAAGGCGAGAGAGATGCCCCGTCGTGAGGATCGCCTGCTCGCTCGCATGGCGTGGCAGAAGCCCGGCTGGTTCGCGACCTTCGCCGTGGCCTCGGTGGCCGCGGCGGCCACCGCGCTGCTCATGCCGTTGATGCTGAAGGCGACGACCGATGCCGTGCTGACTCACGACAACGAGACGGCCGCGCTGGCCGAACTCGGCGTGGTGTTGGCCGTCAACGTGGCGGCGCAGGTCACGGCCGGCCACGCCGCGGCCGTGTGCGTCATCGGAACGGCCACGTGGCTGCGGAGGACGCTGCTCCAGCACATCCTCGCGTTGGGGGTCCAGGGCACCGGCCGGTACCCGGCGGCCGACCTCACCAGCCGCCTGCTGGGCGACGCGGCCATGACCGCCCAAGCGCTGCCACTCGTCGTCGGCATCGCGACGTCCCTGGGCACCTCGATCGGCGGTGCCGTCGCCCTGTGGCTGATCGACCCGCTCCTCGGGCTCACCTTCGTGCTCGGGCTGCCACCGGCTCTGCTGCTGATCCGCCGGTTCATGGCGGACTCGACCGACCTGCACGTGCGCTATCAACGCTCGCTCACCGCCATCGCGGTGCGCATGTCCGACGCGCTGACCGGCGTCCGCACGATCCGTGCGGCCGGGACCACCAGCCGTGAGGTCGAGCGCGTGCTCGGTCCGCTGCCGGAGCTGGCCGAGATCGGGCAGGCGACCTGGTCCGTGCAGCGGGGTGCGGTGTGGAGGGGCATGCTGCTCATGCCGATGATCGAGGCCATGGTGCTCGCGGTCGCCGGACTGGGAGTCGGCGGCGGGTGGCTCTCGCCCGGTCAGCTCATCGCCAGCCTGCTCTATCTGGGCTTCGCCCTCGGCTTCTTCAGCCAGATCGACGCCCTGATGGAGTTCGCGGGCCTGCGGGCCAGTGCCCAGCGGGTCGTGGAGATCCTGTCCGAGCACGTGCAGCGAACGGCGGCCGAGCCGTGCCCGATACCGGCCGGCCCGGGTGATGTCGCCTTCCGCGGGGTCACGGTCCGCGCGGGCGGTCGGATGGTGCTCGACCGTGTCGATCTCCAGGTGTGGGCGGGGACGTCCCTGGCCCTCGTCGGCCGTTCCGGAGCGGGGAAGTCGACGTTGGCCGCGCTGGTCGGCCGACTGGCCGACGCCGATGAGGGCACTGTGCTCCTGGACCAGGTCGACGTCGGCGCACTCGACCCGGTGCTCCTGCGTCGGCAGATCGCGTACGCCTTCGAGCGACCGGTCCTCTTCGGGGACACCGTGGCCGAGGCGATCGGCTACGCCCGGCCGGCGGCGACGCGCGCCGAGGTGGAGCACGCGGCGAGCGCCGTACGGGCCGACGCGTTCATCCGGCGCCTGCCCGACGGTTACGACAGCCCCCTGTCGCGGACTCCGCTCTCCGGCGGCGAGGCGCAGCGGCTCGGCCTCGCCCGCGCCGTGCTGCAGGACGCGCGGGTGCTGGTCCTCGACGACGCCACGTCCAGCCTCGACACGGTGACGGAGGCGCAGATCAGCGCCACGCTCACCGAACTCTTCCGGGACCGTACCCGGATCATCGTCGCCCACCGCGCGGCCACGGCCGCACGGGCCGACCTGGTCGCGTGGCTGGACGACGGCCGCGTCCGCGCGGTGGCACCGCACGCGTCGCTGTGGCAGTACCCCGACTACCGCGTCGTCTTCGGCGCGCCCGGCCCGACCACGACCTGGAGGAACGATGAGCCGCAGTGACTGGCAGTTGGTCACCCGGGAACTGCGGCAGCGGCGCCGGGCCCTGGCGAGGGTCGCCGGATGGTCGCTGGTCGAGGCCCTGCCCGCGATGGCGTCCGGAGCCCTGATCTCCCTCGCCCTGGACGAGGGCTTCCTCGCGCACCGGCCACTGGTCGGCCTGGGCTGGCTGGCGGGATTCGGGCTGACCATGCTGATCGGCGCCGTCGGGACCCGAGCGGTCTTCCCGCATCTGGCCGCGACGGTGGAACCCCTGCGGGACGCGCTGGTGCGCAGACTCGTGGACGCCTCGCTGACCAGGGCCGTGGCCGGCGTCGACCGCGGCGACAGCTCCGGCGTCGCCCGGCTCGTCAACCTCGCCGAAGGGGTGCGCAAGCTGGTCTCGGCACTGCTGCGCACCCTGCGTCCCCTCGTCTTCAAGCTGGCCGCTGCCCTGGTCGGCGTGGTGGCTCTGGCGCCCTCCATCGCGCTCATCGTGGCCCCACCGCTGCTGCTCGCCCTCGCGGCGTCCGTCGCGCTGACGCGCGTCATGGCCGGGCAGCAGCGAACGGTGCTCCTCGCCGAGGAAGCGATCGCTCAGGCATCGGGTGCTGTCGTGGCCGGAATCCGCGACGTCGTGGCATGCGCCGCCCAGCAGCCCGCGCTGGCCGGCATCGACAGATCCCTCGACGCCCACGTGCGCGGCGCCAGGCGCATGGCATCGCTCACCTCGCTTCGCACCCTGATCATCGGCCTCGGAGGCGTACTTCCGCTCCTAGCCCTCCTCGCGGCCACTCCCTGGCTGATCAGGCAAGGGCAGCTGCTGCCCGGGGAGATCGTCGGTGCCGTGACCTACCTCAGCGCGACCCTGGTGCCCACCCTGGGCGCGCTCGTCGGCACCATCGGCTCGTCGGGCCTCGAACTGTACGTCGTACTGCGACGCCTACGCGAAGCCACCACACTGCCCGCCGACGCGCCCAAGGACGTCCTGCCCGACCAGGCCGGAGCCCTCCCGGGACCGAGCCTGCAACTGCACGGCCTCACCTTCGCCTACGGCCCCCACGCCCAGCCGGTGCTCGACGACTTCCATCTGGACGTGCCGCCAGGTGATCACCTCGCGATCGTCGGCCCCAGCGGCATCGGCAAGTCCACGCTGGCCCGACTGCTGATCGGCGATCTGCACCCGCAGGCAGGTGAGGTGCGCCTCAACGGCATTCGGCTGACCGACATCTCGGCGCACGTGGCGCGCACCAGCATGGCCCTGATCCCGCAAGAGGCGTACATCTTCGCCGGAACCCTGCGGGAGAATCTCGCCTACCTCCACCCCCACGCGACCGAATCCGAGCTCGACGCCTCCGTCGACGCGGTCGGCCTGCGTCCCCTGGTGCGGCGGCTCGGCTCGTACGACACCTGGCTCGGTCCGGAGACGGCTCAGCTGTCCAGCGGCGAACGGCAGCTGATCGCGCTGACCCGGGTCCATCTGTCCCCGGCGGGCATCGTCGTGCTGGACGAGGCCACCTGCCATCTGGATCCGGCCGCAGAGGCCAGAGCCGAGCAGGCGTTCGCCGCCCGAGGGGGAACCCTGATCGTCATCGCCCACCGCATCACCTCCGCACGCCGCGCCCGGCGCGTCCTGCTGTTCGCCGACACCGGCCCTGTGCTGGGGTCCCACGCCGAGCTCCAGGCGTCCTCCCCGCTCTACGCCGAACTCGTCGGACACTGGCGCACACCGCCGAGGCCACCCCATCAGGCGTCCCCCAGCCGATACCCCGGCGACGGGCTCCCAACGATCACAGCAGGTTGAGATGGCGCGACACCACCAGGCGGAACCACGGCCCTTCGTCGGACGGAGTAATGAGCTCCGCTCGCTGCACGACCTACTGTCCGACGCCACCCGAGGCCACCCCGCCGTCGTCCTGCTCACGGGCGAGCCCGGAATCGGCAAGACCGCACTGCTCGACGGAGCCGTCGACTCGGCCCGTCGAAGCGGGGTCATGGTCGGCCGGGGCAACGGCGCGCCCTTGGAGCGCGAGTTCGCCTTCGGTGTCGTCCGCCAGGTCTTCGGGGGGCTCCTCGCCGACATGGGTGACGCGGAGAAGGAAGAGTTGCTGGGGGCTGCGGGGCATGCGGCGGCGACCGTCCTCAGGGACCGCGGGTTCAGCGCTCCGCCCAGCGTTCGCGGCAGCTTCGCGACGCATCACGCCCTGTACCGGCTGATGGGCGCGCTCGCGGACCGGGGCCCGCTGTTCATCGCCGTGGACGACGCCCACCTCGCCGACGCGCCGTCCCTGCGCTATCTGTCGTACGCGGTCCGCCGCATCGAGACGATGCCCCTGCTGTTCGTCCTGTCCATGACCGAAGGCGAGCGGCCGCACGCGGAGGAGCCGCTCCACGACCTGGTGGCCGCGGCGCACCGCATACGGCCGGCACCTCTGGGACCGGACCATGTCGCGGAGATCGTGCGGTGGTCGGTGGGCGACACCGCCGCCGCACAACTCGCCCCGGCCTGCCACGAGGTCACCCGGGGAAACCCGTTCCTGCTCGGCGAACTGCTGCACACGCTCCATGCGCAGAACACACCATCGGCGCAGATCACCGACGCGACAGTGCGCGAACTGGGCTCCCCGACCGTCGCCGCACGGCTGATGGCCCGATTCCGGTCCTGTCCCGACGCGGCGGCACTCGCCCATGCGGTGGCCATCCTGGGAGACCGCGCGGAATTCGGTCTCGCCGCCGACCTGGCCGACCTCGGCCTCGGCGCCGCTGCCCAGGCGCTCGACGCGCTCGTGCAGATGAAGGTTCTGCAGAACTCCTACCCGCTCACGTTCATCCACTCCTTCGTCCGCAAGGCGGTACTGGAGAACACCCCCGTCGGCCGTCGCATCGCCACGCACATCACGGCCGCCCAGCTGCTGCGCCAGGCACAGGCACCCGCCGAGCAGATCGCGGCCCACCTGCTCAACATCGGCTCGACTCCCCTTCCGTGGGCCGTGGACGTCCTGCGTCGAGCGGCCTATCTGGCCGAGGAACGGGGCGCCCCCGATGTCGCCGCCACCTACCTGCAGCACGCGCTGCGTCAGCGCCCCTCCCCGGCCGAGCGCACCCGCCTGCTGACCGAACTGGGCAGTGCTGAAGTGGCCTTCGCCCCGGCCCGGGGCATCGATCGACTGCGTACCGCGCTGGAGGACGCGGTCGACGCTAGGGACGCCGCGCGGGCGGCACTGAGCCTCGTTCCCGCACTGTGCATCGTCTGCGCCCACGAGGAAGCCGTGGACGTGGCCGATGCCGTCCTCGCCCGGCTCGGTCCGGACGACCGCGATCTGACCTGGGCACTGAACTCCATGGCGATGGTCTCGCAGTTCCAGCGGATGTCGACCGTGCCCGAGGCTCGAGCACGCATCGACCGCATGTCCGCACAGGTGCCGGACAGCGCCAACCTGCGGCGGTCGCGGTTGGCGTTCATGGCGGCGATGAACAGCTGGCACGGCCGGTCGCGAGAGCAGGTCGTACGGTTCACCCGAGACGCCCTCACCGGAGCCGACGCGCTGTTCTTCCGGCCGCCCGGCTACTACTCGCTGTTCTCGCTCGCCTGCGCCGACGAACCCGAGACCGCCAAGGAGCTGTACGCGGTGGCGGACCGCATCGCCAAGGACAGCGGATCACCACGCGCCGCCGCGATCATGGCCATGGCTCACGGCCGCCTGTCACAGGCCTTCGGCGATATCGCCCGCGCCGCCGACGAGTTCCGCGCCGCTCTCGCGGCCTTCAGGGACTGCGGCACCGCCCACGCCACCGACGGCGACGCGCTGAGCTGCGTCGCATGGCTCGTCGACGTCCTCGTGCCCGCCGGCCGACTGCGCGAGGCGCACAAAGCCCTGGCCGACTGGGGGCTACTGGCCGACCCGCTCCCCGAACTCCTCCACCACAACTTCGTCCTGTGTGCCCGCGGCTCACTGCGGATCGCCGACGGCGACCCGCACGGCGCCATCGACGACCTGGAGGAGTGCGGCCGCCGGGCCGAGGTGTGGCAGATGCGGAACCCGGCGGTGGCTCCCTGGAGAACGCGGGCCGCCATGGCGTACACCCGGCTCGGCACGGTGGACCGCGCACGCGAGCTGGCAGCCGAGGAACTGTCCTACGCCCGGCAATGGGGCACCGCCCGCACGATCGGCAACGCCCTGCACGCGCTCGGCAGAGCAGCCGACGGCGAGGAGAGAGCCACGTTGCTCACCGAGGCGGTGGCCATGCTGGAGCGATCCCCTTCCCGGCTCCACCTGGCTTGCGCGCTGCTGGACTTCGGCGTCCACGCGCACGAGCGAGGCCGGCGGGAGACCGGCCTCGACGCCCTCCGACGGGCCGCCGAACTGGCCCGCTCGTGCGGCGCGGAACCCCTTGAGACACAGGTCCGCGGCCACCTTGCGGCCCTTGAGCCGAGCCGGGGCACGGCGCGGCGCACAGCACCGGACGGCCTCACCCCGCAGGAGCACCGGATCGCCGTGCTGGCAGCCCAGGGGGCGACGAACCGGCAGATCGCCGAGCAGTTGTGCGTCACGATCAGAAATGTGGAGTTCCACCTGTCCGGCGCATACCGCAAGCTCAGGGTCAAACGCGACGGGCTCGCAGCGGCGCTGAGCTCTGGCGGCACGCCGACCGAACAGGGCCCTCAGCCAGACAGTGGGTAGCACGTCAGCAATTGCGTGCCTGCCAAACGCCCATGGCAAAATCAGCGGGTGCAGATCGGGATGCTGGGTCCATTCGAGGTGCGCACGGACGACGGCGGCCTGGTCGACGTGCCGGGCGCGCGGCTGCGCGGACTGCTGATCGCCCTCGCGCTCAAGCCGGGGCACGCGGTCCCGAAGGCGTCGCTCGTCGACTGGATCTGGGGGGAGCACCCGCCGGCCGATGCGACGAACGCCCTCCAGCGCCTGGTTTCCCGGCTGCGGAAGGCACTGCCGGACGGGGTGGTCGAGGGGCAGACGGACGGCTACCGGTTGACGGTGGGGCCCGACGCCGTCGACGCCGTGCGGTTCGAACGCCTCGTCATCGCGGGCCAGGCCCGCACCGAGGAGGCTTCCCGGCGGGTGCGGCTGCTACGCGAGGCCCTCGAGCTGTGGCGCGGTGCGGCCATGCAGGACGTCAGCCTGCAGGGCAGCGCCGCGTTCGACGCCGCGGTCGTCCGGCTCGAGGGGTTGCGCCTGACGGCCACGGAGGAGCGGTTCGACGCGGAGCTCACCCTCGGGCGCGGCGCGGAGGTGGTCACGGAGCTGACCGACCTGGTGGCCGCGCATCCGATGCGGGAGCGGCTCGTCGCCGCGCTGATGCGCGCCCTCGTGGCGGCCGGTCGCGACAGCGAGGCGCTGCTGGTGTACGAGCGTACGAGGGAGGCCCTGGCCGACGCGCTGGGCATGGACCCCTCGCCGGAGCTGTCCGCGGTGCATGTCGCGCTGCTGCGGGGCGAGCTGGGGCGGGGCCTGCGGCGAAAGGAAGCGACCCGCAAGACCAATCTGCGCGCCGAGCTGACCAGCTTCGTCGGCAAGGACGCCGATGTCGCCGCGGTCCGCGAACTCGTCGCCGACCACCGGCTCACCACCCTGATCGGCCCTGGCGGCTCGGGGAAGACCAGGCTGGCCACGGAATCCGCGTGCACCCTGCTCGGTGACCTGCCGGACGGCGCCTGGCTGGTGGAGCTCGCGGCCATCGGCGCCGACGGTGACGTGGCGCAGGCGACACTCGCCGGGCTCGGCCTGCGGGACACCCTGCTCGGCGAGGCACCGAACATGGAGCCGACGGACCGGCTCATCGCCGCGATCCGCGACCGCGAGACGCTGCTGATCCTGGACAACTGCGAGCATGTGATCGAAGCGGCGGCGGCGTTCGCCCATCGGCTGCTCGGGGAGTGCAGGCGGCTGCGGATCCTGGCGACGAGCAGGGAACCGCTCGGCATCACCGGCGAGGCGCTGTGGCCGGTCCAGCCGCTTGCCCTGCCGGAGAGGGACGCCCGCCCCGGCGAGATCGAGTCCGCGCCCGCCGTCCGGCTGCTGCGGGACCGGGCGAGCGCGGTGCGCACGGATCTCGCGGTCGACGCCCGCACGCTGTCGACGATGGTGCGCATCTGCCGGGCGCTCGACGGGATGCCGCTGGCGATCGAACTGGCCGCGGCCCGGTTGCGCACCATGTCCATCGACCAGCTCGCCCACCGGCTCGACGACCGGTTCCGCCTGCTGACCGGCGGCAGCCGCACCGCGCTGCCGCGGCACCGGACGCTGCGCGCGATGGTCGACTGGAGCTGGGAGCTGCTGACCGACGCCGAACGGACGGTCCTGTGCAGGCTCTCGGTGTTCTCGGGCGGGGCGAGCCTGGAAGCGGCCGAGCGGGTCTGCGTCGGCGACACCGTCGAGCAGGAGGAGGTCCTCGAGCTGCTCACCGCGCTGACCGAGAAGTCGCTCCTCGTCGCCGCGGGTGACAGCGCACCGCGCTACCGGATGCTCGGCACGATCAAGGAGTACGCCGCGCAGCGCCTCGCCGAGGCGGGGGAGTCGGAGCTGGCGCGCCAGGCGCATCTCGCCTGCTTCACCGAACTCGCCGAGACCGCCGACCCGCAGCTGCGCCGCTCCGACCAGCTGGAATGGCTCGCCACGCTCACCGCGGAGCACGACAACATCAGTTCCGCGATGCGGGGCGCGCTCGCGGCGGGCGAGGCACAGGCGGCGATGCGGCTCGCGGCAGGAGCCGGCTGGTACTGGTGGTTCAGCGGCCACAAGACCGAAGGCGTCGAGCTGATCACCGCGGCCACCAACACCCCCGGCGAGGTGGACGACGAGACCCGGGCCCTGGTGTACGGGCTCGTCGGGATGTTCGCCAGCTCCGGGCGGGCCGACGAACGCGACGCGGCGGAGTGGATCCACGAGACGTACCGGCTCCGCGAGCGCATCAAGTCCCCCAACCCTCTGCTGTCCCTGATCGTCCCCCTGGAGCGCATACTGCGGGAGCCGGGCGCGTTCCTGTCCGCGTGGGAACCGCTGCTGGACCACGAGGACCCCTGGGTGCGCGCGCTCGCCCGGCTGCACCTCGGCAAGATGCGGGTCATGGCAGGCGACGGGGGGCGGGACGCGGACGCATGCCTCGAGACGGCGCTCGCCGAGTTCCGTGTGATCGGCGACCGGTTCGGGATCTACTTCGCACTGGCCGAGCTGGCGGACCGCATCGCCGTGCGCGGTGAGTTCGCCCGTGCGTGCGCACACCTGGAACAGGCGATCGCGGTCGTCACCGAGGTCGGGTCCGTCGAGGACATCATCCGGATGCGGGCGCGCCAGGCCCAGCTGTACTGGCTCCTCGGCGACGAGGACGCCAGCGCGGCCGCCATGGCTGAGGCGCAGCGGTACGCCGAGAAGGTCACCTGGCGGGAGGCGCTGGTCGAGCTGGCCTTCACGAAGGCGGAACTCGCTCGCTGGAGCGGCGACGCCGAGGAGGCTCGCAGGCAACTCGACGTCGCGATGACCATGCTGGGCGACGAGGCGGAGCGTGCAGGCATCCGCGGGGTGACGCACGACTTGCTGGGCTACCTCGCCGACGATCTCGACGAGGCCCGTGAACACTACGCCGCGGCCTGCAAGGCGGCGGCCGAGTCGGGGTACGCGCTCATGATCGCGCAGGTGCTCGTCGGCGTCGCGGACCTGGCGCTGCGCCGCGACCAGCCCGAGCAGGCCGCGCGGCTGCTCGCGGCGAGCGCGGGCGTACGCGGGCTGCAGGACCGCTCCCACCCGGACGTAGCCCGGATCGAGCAGACCGCGCGGCGCCGCCTCGGCGACGCGCGGTTCGCCGAGGCGGCTCGGGAGGGGACGCGGACCAGCTGGTCGCAGCTGGTCGAGGTCACGCTCGCTTCTTGAACGTGGAGACCGCCCACACGTACCCGAGGACGGCGAGCCCGACGCACCAGGCGAGGGCCGCGATCGCGTCGCCGGTCGACAGGTCGCCTCCCAGCAGCCCGCGCAGCGTCTCGATGATCGGGGTGAAGGGCTGGTACTCCACGAACTGCCGCACGCCGGTGCCCATCGTGTCCGCGGGCACGAACGCGCTGCTCAGGAACGGCAGCATGACCAGCGGCACGGCGGCCATACCCGCCGACTCCGCGGTCTTCGCGGCGAGGCCCATGGCGACGGTGAGCCAGCCGGCCGCGAAGCTGAGCAGCACGACGAGACCGATCACGCCGAGCCAGTCGACGGCGCTCGCGTCCGGGTCGAACCCCATCGCGAAGGCCACCCCGATGATGGCCGCGCAGGCCACCAGGCAGCGCACCGTGGTGACGACGACGTGTCCGGTCAGCATGGCTCCGCGGGAGACGTCCATGGTCTTGAACCGGTTGATGATGCCCTTCGTCATGTCGTCGTTCACGGCCGTCGCGGTGGCCCCGAGGCCGTAGCTGACGGCCATCACGAGCAGACCCGGCGTCGCGTAGTCGATGTAGTCGACGTCGGGGCCGACGTTGAAGGCGCCACCGAACACCTTGACGAACATGAGCATCATCACGATCGGGAACAGGACCGCGTTGAACATCGTGGTCGGGTTCCGCAGGGTGTGCTTCAGGTTGCGGCGCAACATGATCGCCGAATCGGCCAACGGTGTCGAGACAGTGCTCACTGTGCGATCGCCTCCTTGCTCGTGCGCTCGGTCAGGGCGAGGAAGACGTCGTCGAGGTCGGGGGTGTGCAGGGTCAGCTCGTCCGCCTCGATGCCGGCCGAGTCCAGCCAGTCGAGGATGACACGCAGCTCGCGCTGGCTGCCGTCGCTCGGGATCTGCAACGACAGCGTCTCGTCGTCGGTGGTGACCTCGCGCAGCGCGGTGGCGGCCGCCCGGTACGCGGCCGGGTCGGTGAACCGCAGCCGCACGTGCCCGCCCGGGATGAGCCGCTTCAGCTCATCGGCGCTCCCCTCGGCGGCGATCCTGCCGTCGCTCAGCACCACGATCCGGTCGGCGAGCTCGTCGGCCTCGTCCAGGTACTGGGTGGTGAGGAAGATGGTGGTGCCCTCGGCCACCAACTCGCGGACGATCTCCCACATCGTGCGCCTGCTGCGCGGGTCGAGACCCGTCGTCGGCTCATCGAGGAAGATGATCTGCGGGTTGCCGACCAGCGTCATCGCCAGGTCCAGCTTCCGGCGCATACCGCCGGAGTAGGTCGACGCCAACTTGGCCGCCGACTCCACCAGGTCGAACCGCTCCAGCAGCCGCGTGACCACCTGGTCGCCGGAGCGCACGCGCTTCAGGTCCGCCATCAGCTGCAGGTTCTCCCGACCCGACAGCAGCTCGTCCACCGCGGCGAACTGACCGGTCACTCCGATGACCGAGCGCACCTCCTTGGTCGCGGTCGCCACGTCGTGCCCCATGACGCGCACCGTCCCGGCGTCTGCTTTCAGCAACGTCGTCAGGACGTTCACCGTCGTCGTCTTGCCCGCCCCGTTCGGGCCGAGCATGGAGAAAACCGATCCCGCGGCGACTTCGAAGTCGATGCCGTCGAGCACGACCTTGTCGCCATATGCCTTGCGCAGCCCTGAAACTGCGATTGCCGAACTCTTCATGCCTCCACCATCCCCGCCGGGCCTGTCACCCATCTGTCACGCCCCTGACACGACCACTGACACGGAGTTCCACCGCATCGCCCCTGGTCAGAGCACCGCCACAGCCCACAGGCGACCGCCTCCGCTTCGACGGCAACCGCCTGCGCCGGGCCCTCCCCCAGGCTGAACCGTCAGCCCGCTCGCTCCGCCGGAGCAACCAGGACCAAGGGGATCTCCCGGGTCGTGGCGGTGCGGTAGCCCGCGTACGCCGGCATCGCGGCTATGACGACCGGCCACAGGCGGGCCGCCTCGGTCACCGTGGCCGGCCGGGCCGTCGCCGTGAAGGTGGCCGCCCCGACCTGGAGCGTGACTTCCGGGGTGGCCAGCAGGTTCAGGTACCAGGCCGGGTGGTGGTCCGCGCCCGCGTTGGACGCCGTCAGGACGTACGCGTCCCCATCCCGCACATAGGCGAGGGCTGTGCGGCGCAGCAGGCCGGACTTGCGGCCCCTGGTGGTCAGGAGCAGGTCGTTCACCCCGGGGCGGGGGCGGCCGCCGGTCTCCTCGAAGCGGCGGATGTGGTCGGCGACCCAGGGCGTCGGGTTGTCGTGGACCGTGTGCGTCATACGGCGGACACCCCCACGTGAGTCCGGTGCAGGGTCGGGACCTCGACCTCGTCCAGCAGCGCACGGGCGAAGTCCCCCGGCGTGATCCGGCTGTCGGCGGCGGCCGGGGTGACCGCGTACCCGCCCGAGGGCTCACCCTCGTGGTCGAAGTCCCCCGCCGGGCTCAGCACCGCCCAGTCCAGCGCCGCCGGCGCGGCCGCCCGCAGCGCGTCGGTGCCGGCGCCGTGGCCGACGAAGAACTCCCGCCAGTCCTGCGGGTACCCGGGGGTGTCCATCAGCAAGGCCCCGGACGCGGTGGGGAGTACGGACGCCAACCCGACCGACACCAGCCGCCGCACCCCGGCCGCCGCGAGCCCCTCCGCGAGGGCGCGGGCGACGGCGGGAAAGAACTCGCCGGGGCGTGCCCCTGGGTCGTACACGGCGACGATCGCCGCGTCGTGCCCGGCCGCGAGCCGCGCCACGGCCGCCGGGTCCGTCGCCTCCCCGTCGGCCCGCCTGGCCGCCGTGACCTCGTGGCCCCGTCGCCGGGCCTCCGCCACGGCCGCCCCGCCGACCCTGCCGCCGGATCCGAATACGATGATTCTGCTGCTCTTCGCTTCCATGGGCGGGAGCGTAGGCGGATGGCTGGTTTCCGATCGGATACCGCCTTACGGTAAGGATCATGGCGAAGTCCCAGGCCGTACGGGCCCCACTGGATCCCGAGATGTTCGACCCCGTCTGCCCGTCCCCGCTGGTGCCGTTCCGCGTGGGCGACAAGTGGGCCACGATGATCCTGCGGTGCCTGCAGGACGGCCCGCGCCGGTTCTCGGAGCTCAAGGTCCCGCTGCGCGGCGTCACGGCCAAGTCACTGACCCAGTCCCTGCGTGGGCTGGAGCGGGCCGGTTTCGTCGTACGGGAGGAGTACAGGGGAACGGAGCGCCGTGTCGAGTACGCCCTGACCCCGCTCGGCCGGGGCCTGCTGGGGCCGCTGGACGCGGCCTGCGCATGGACACGGGATCACTGGGACGAGCTGATCGACGCGCACGAGGCAGGTTCATTGGGGGCGGCTGATGGCTGATCAGTTCGGGAGGCGGTGCTGATTCTGTCGGCATCTGTCGGCGCGGGGCACGACCCGGCACACCTGGGGTGGGCGTGTTCACGCCCGATCGCGGTGGGGCCCGCCCCTGGAAGTAACCGTCTCTCAACCTCCCGTATGCGATGAGGCGTCTCTACCTGGTAGGGGCTATCGCATGCGTCCACCGGGTCGGCCCTGGCCCGCGCGCGTGCGGAGAAGGAGGGGGACGTGGGAATCGATGCGGATCTGCTGGCGGTGGTGCCGCTGGATGCCGAACGTGCGAAGGACCTCGCGGTCACTGGCGCCAAGGCCGCTCATCTGGCCCGCGCGGCCGTGGCGGGGCTGCCGGTGCTCCCAGGCTTCGCCCTCGTACCCGCCGGGCGGGCGAAGGGCGCCCCCACCGGAGAAGAAGCGCTGCGCCTGGCCTGGCGCGAGCTGTCCGGTGAAGGCGGGCGGCCGTTGGTCGTACGGTCCTCCTCGGCGCACGAGGACACGGAGGACTCCTCGATGGCCGGCCGCTTCGAGTCCGTGCTCGACGTAGGAAGCTGGGAGGAGTTCACCGCCGCGGTGCGGGCGGTCCTCGACTCGGCCCGCCGCGTGCAGGTGCTGCATCCTCCCGAGGGGCGGAACGCGGACCCGCTGGACGGCATGGCGGTCCTGGTGCAGCCGATGCTGCGGGCGGTCACCGGCGGGGTGATGTTCGGCGCGGACCCGGTGGAGGGCCGCGAGGACCGCATCCTGGTCAGCGCCGTCAGTGGCGGCCCCGACCGGCTGGTGGACGGCAGCACCCAGGGAGTGCGCTACCAACTGTCCCGCTCAGGCAGACGGTTACGGGCCGATCCGGCCGAACCCCGCTCCGCACGGCTGCTCGGCCGGCGCGAGACCACCTCGCTGGCCCGGCTGGCCAGGAAGACCCAGCGGGTGTTCGGCAGCCCCCAGGACATGGAGTTCGGCTTCGACGCCGAGGGGCGCCTGTGGCTGTTCCAGTCCCGTCCGATCACCGCGATGGCCGTCCGGCCGCCGCGCGGCGCGCGGCTGCTGGGTCCCGGCCCGGTCGCCGAGACCTTTCCCGGGGTGCTCCAGCCGCTGGAGGAGGACCTGTGGGTCACCCCCATGTCCCACGGCCTCACCCTCGCCCTCGACATCGCGGGAGCCGCCCCCCGGCGGCAGCTCCGCACCCTGCCGGTGGTCACCACCGTCGACGGCCGGGCCGCCGCCGACCTGCACCTCCTCGGTGCGGCGCCCGCCACCCATCCCCTACTGCGCCTCATCAACCCGGCGCCCGGTGCCCGCCGCGTCATGGCCGCCTGGCGAGTGGGACGGCTGCGCTCCGCGCTGCCGCTGCTCGCGCTGGACCTCATGGCCGACGTCGACCGGCACCTCGCCCACCTGCCCGCCCCGCAGCAGATGCTCAGCGGCCAGATCCTGGACGCCGTCTCCTGGGGGCGCGCCGTACTGTCCTCCCTGCACGCGCAGGAATCGCTGGCCGGCGCGCTGCTCGGGCCGGGCTCGGGTGCGACGGCCGCCGGTGAGGCGCTGGCCGTGCTGGCCGAGGTCCGGGCGCAGGGCCTGAGCGACGACCAACTGCTCGCCCGCCACCCCGTTCTGCTGTCCCTGCTGCCCCCCACGCTCGGCGAACGCGGCGCCCTCCCGGAGGCCACGGCCGGGACCGGCGTGCCACACGGTGTGGGAGCGCTCCCGGTCCGCGAGGGCCTGCGGCTGCGTATCCGCTGGGTGCAGGAGATGCAGGCCGGGATGATCCGCGAACTCAGCGCCAGGCTACGCGTCGGTGACGGTGTGATCGGGCTCTCCCGCCTCCTCCTGCTGCGCTGGAGCGAGCTGACCGAGGCCGCGGACGGCGGCGGACTCCCGCCCGACCTGGCCGAGCGCCTCCCCCGGCCGGACGCCCCGGCCCTCCCCGCCGCCTTCCGGCTGGCCGACGGCCACCCGGTGGCACAGATCACGGTGGGTCGCGGCCGCACCGGCGCGGGCCAGGGCGCCGGCGGAGGCTTCGGCACCGGCATCGCCTGGGACGGCCACGGCGACCGGCCCGAGCACGCGGTGCTGGTCGTCCGCGCGCTGGACCCCACCCTGGCTCCCCTGCTTCCCGGACTCGCGGGCCTGGTGGCCGAGACCGGCAGCGTCCTGTCCCACCTGGCCGTACTCGCTCGCGAGTACCGGGTGCCCACCGCCGTCGGCGTACCCGGCGCCCTGGACCGCTTCCCGCCCGGCACCGGACTGTCGGTGGACGGCGGCACCGGAGCGGTGGAGAAGACCGGTGAACACGCGCCGCGGACCTCGGCGAGCGGGAAGGGAGCGGCGGCGTGAAGTATGTGAGCTACCTCTTCGGCGGGCTCTCGGCCGCCTACGCCGGGTACTACGTGGTGCTGTACCTGTACCGGTGGGAGTGGCAGCGCGCGCTGATCTCCGGCGTCCTGCTCCTGGTGATCGAAGGCTTCCTGGTCTGCCTGATCCTGCTCTCCCGGCTGTCCCGGCTGGAGCGGCGGCTGGCGGAGTACGACGCCCGCGTCGATGAAGTACGGCGGCGGCTGGAGCAGTCCCGGGAGACGGCGCAGGACCGCCGCTTCCGCTGGATCGCCTCCCAGGACGTGAACGGCACCCAGCGGACCTTCGTCTTCATCCCCGTCCTCATGGTGGCCGGAGCCGCCCTCTCCGGCGTCGCGTTCGTCATACAGAAGATCGCCTCAGCCACCGCCCGCCCGGACGCGGAACGCCGTCTGGCCGGACGGCTGGCAGCCCTCACCGCCCCGGCCGACACCGCGCCCGGCGCGGTGTCGCGCGCGGCGCGGCTGGAAGACCGGCCGGCCGTACCGCCGTCCCGCGCCGGGCGGAAGCTGGCGACCCTGGCCGCCGCCGTCGCCGCTGTGGCGCTCCTGACGCTGCTGCGGGGCAGCCTGGCCGACGCCACCCAGACCCGCCCGGAAGCCACCCCGGACGCGGCGGCCACCACCGTGGTGTTCCGGGTCGAGATGCGCGGCGACGAGACCCCGGAAGCCCAGGAACTCGCCGCGGGCGACCTGTGGCAGACCTGCCGCCGCTCCACCGCCGCCCTGAACGACCGGGCCTTCCTGCAACGCCTGGAGAACGAGGTGTACGCCGGGGTGATCCGCCCCGCCCTTCCCCCGCACGACCTGATGCGGTTGCGGGGCTGCATCGAAGACGCCTCGACGAACCGCGCGACGGCGAGTGTCCTTGGCGAGGGTCAGGCCGAACCCCGGCGCTGAGTGGCCGTCGGGCGTGCTCATTCCCCGGCGAACACCAGGACGGTGTTCTGCCCACCGAAACCGAATGAGTTGCTGACAGCGGCGTTGATGGCCGCGGCCCGGGGGGCTTGGGTGACGATGTCCAGTTCCCAGTCGCCGTCCTGGCGTTGGAGGTTGGCGGTGGGAGGGATGAGCTGGTGTTGCTGGGTGAGGACGGTCAGGGCTGCCTCGATGGCGCCGGCCCCTCCCAGAGCGTGGCCCAGAATGCTCTTCGGGGCGGTGACGGGGGGCGGCACCGGGCCGAAGACGCGGTGCAAGGCGCGTGCCTCGGCTCTGTCGCCGAAGGGGGTTGAGGTGCCGTGGGCATTGACGTGCCCGACGTCGCGTGGCTGGAGGCCCGACTCCTTCAACGCCGTACGCAGGGCGCTCTCGACGCCGGTGCCCTCGGGGTGCGGGGCCACCGGATGGTGGGCATCGCTGGTGCAGGCGTGTCCACAGAGCAGTGCACGCTGATCGGCGCCGCGGCGCAGGGCGTGCCGGGGGCGTTCGAGGACAAGGATTGCCGCGCCTTCTCCCAGGACGAAACCGTCGCGGTCAGCGTCGAAGGGGCGTGAGGCGAGGTGCGGAGCGTCGGTGCGCTGGGAGAGGGCATGCATTTGCTGGAAGCTGGTCACGGTCATCCGCGAGCATCCGGATTCGGCGCCGCCGGCGAGAGCGATGTCGCAGGCGCCCGAGGTGACCATGTCGGCGGCGACCGCCAGGGCGGTGGCGCCGGAGGCACACGCGCTGGCAACGGTGAAGTTCGGGCCGCGGGCATCCAGGGCGATGGCGACCTCGGCGGCGGCCATGCTCGGCACGCTCCGCGGGAGCGCCAGGGGGGAGACCAGTTCCGGGTGGCCTTGGCCCATGAGATCGAACTCACGGGCGTAGGTGTGCAGGCTGTTGCTGCCGACACCGAGGACGACGGCTACGCGGGGAGCGTTCCAGGTGGCCGGGTCGAGTTTGGCGTCCCTGACCGCCTGCTGGGCGGCGGCGAGAGCGAGGTGGATGAAGGGGTCCAGGCGTCGTGCCAGTCGCCGGCCGAGTACGGCGTCGGCATCGAACCCGTCGACGCGGCAGGAGATGTCCACGGGCAGCCCCGCCAGGTCGGGATCCGTGCGAGCCAGGCTACGTCCCCGGCACACCGTGGCCCAGGTGGATTCCGTGGTGAGTCCGGCGGGGGTGATCATCCCGATGCCGGTGACAGCGGCCTCGCAGCGCATGTCCGTTCCCTTTCGTCGTGGGGTGTGGCGACGCGGTGGCTGAGCGAGCGGGCTTGAAGAAGCTCTCAGGGGCCGCGGTGCGTACCAGGACCGGGAGTTCGCGCGGGGCGGGCGCGCGGGGTCAGGAACCGGAGCACCTTGCCTCTCCGTCCCCGACGGTCCGGTGGGGCCGGCGTCGGTGCGGGGACTGCGGGAAGGACCAGAGGACTAGGCCGCAGTGGTTTGGGGCGGGAGGTGCCGTCCGACCACCTCGATGATCCGGTCGACCTGGTCCGGCGTGTGTGCCGCCGTGACCGTGATGCGGAGGACGAGCTGGTCCCCGGCCACACTGGGTGGCAGAAACGCCCCTGTGAAGACACCCGCGTCGAGCAATGCCCGCCATGTCTTCAGACCCGGTTCGGGCTCCCCCGCTGGCAGTGCGACCGCGGGGCCTGGCCAGGCCGGCATACGGTGCCCCAGCTGCGCCAGGCCGCGATGGAGGCGTTGCGCCGAGTCCCGCAGCGCGGCGCGGAGCTCGGGCCGCGCGCGAGCCGTCCGTACGGCCGTCAGCGCGGCGGCTGCGGACGCCGGTGGCAGCGATGCCGAGTAGACCTGGGCAGTTCCGAAGTGACGCAGGTTGCGGATGGCTTTCACCGAGCCTGCGACGAACCCACCGCTGGAGCCGAACGCCTTGCAGAGGGTGCCGGTGACGATGTCGATCGCGCCCTCGGCGTCGAAGTGCTCGCCAATACCTCGCCCGTTGTTTCCGAGCACGCCGAAGTCGTGCGCGCCATCGACGATCAGGCCGGCGCCGTAGCGCTCGGCCAGTTCGGCAAGTTGCGGAAGTGGGCAGAGGTCACCGCCGAGAGAGAACGCGCCCTCGGTGAGAATGACGGGGGTCTTGCCCTTTTTGACGGCGGTACGCATGAGCCTTTCGGCATGGGCGATGTCGTTGTGCCCGAACCGGCGGTGCTCAGCTCGTCCGAGGGAAACGGATTCCACGAGAGAGGCGTGGATGTGCTGGTCCGCGATCACCATGTGATGGGTGCCGAAAAGAGCGGACAGCGAAAGGTTGGCCTGGAACCCCGTCATGGTCAGCATGACCGCAGGACGGCGGAGAAAGTCGGCCAGCTCCTCTTCCAGCTCATGATGGAGTCCAATGGTGCCGAGCAGCGGAGAACCGGTGCAGCAGGTGCCGTACTTGGCGGCAGCTTTCGCGGCCGCCGAGCACACGCCGGAATCGGTCGCAAGCCCCAGATAGTCCGTCGAGGCCGCGTTGATCGCGCGTACGCCATCGACGACTACCTCCCCCGGCGTTGGCCGGTCCCCAATGACCAGGTAATAGGGATAGATGTCGCGACGGGTGACGAACTCGTCGAGTATGGGGACATCATCGATCCAGCCAGTCATGGTGATCCTGTCGATAGGGGGTTCGTCGCAGCGCATCCCGGCCGCGCCTACTTCACGACCGTACGCGTGGAATCCCGGCGTTGAGAGGATGCTTCCTCGGCTGGAACGAAATTCGCTGCGATCTCTTCGAGGGTGCTGTCGAGGTTCACGGCATCCTCATTGAACCGCATTCCCGTCCTTTCCCTGATCATCACTTCCAGTTCCACCAAGGACAACGAGTCCAGTTCGATATCTCGGGCCTTGGCTTGGGGACGAACCAAGTCGTCCGCTATCCCGAACTCCTGGACCAACAGGAGAGCCACCGTCTCGTACATTGACGCGCACCCTTCTCGTACTGGCGGTTTCCATGCAGTCGGCCAGCCGCCCGAGATCGATTCTGCACCCGGTAGACGAAGAGCGCATGCCGACCCCTGACATTTCCACCAGGGACAACGAGTCCCATGCGGTAGTCGACGAAGGCGTTGCGGGCATTCACGGCGCCTTCCGTCCCGGAACTGAGTGATGCCGGGCCGGTTCACCTGAAAGGCTGAGGCGCTCCGTGTAGACCTTCCGGCATAAGCGGCCCGACTGGAGCAGGCTTTGGAACGCGGCCCTTGGCCTATGACCGGGAAGGCCAGCGGTGGACGCCGGTCCGGGTGCCCACCTCGTGCGGTCCCCTTAGCCTGGTGAACCGTGCGAAGGCAACAGATCTCCCGAGTGGACCCACAGGAATCACCGTGCGCAAAGCCGCTCACACCACCGCCTCAGCCGAAAGCCCGTCCCCCGCGCCCGAGGCCGGGCCCGGGCCCGGGAGACCGGCCGACCACTCCCGGCTCGCCGCTCTCGGACGGCTCCTGGTCCGCCGCCGCGTACCCGTGCTCCTGGCCGTGCTGCTGGCCGTGGCGGCCGCCATCCCGGTCGGCGGAGGTGTCGCCGACCGGCTGTCCAGCGGCGGCTTCACCGACCCGGCGGCGGAGTCGTCCAAGGCCCAGGAGTTCCTCGCCGACCGCTTCGGCTCGGGTGCGCCCAATCTGGTGCTCCTGGCCCGCGCCCCGGGACCGGTCGACGATCCACGGGCCGCGTCCGCCGGGCGGGACCTCACCCGGCGACTCGCTCAGGAGCCGGGAGTGCTGTCGGCCGCGTCGTACTGGACGGCCCCCCGCGAGTCGGCACAACCGCTGAAGGCCCGCGACGGGCGCTCGGCGCTGGTGCTCCTGCGGCTGGGCGGCGACGAGGACCGGGTACGGGTCACCGCGAAGGAACTGGTCCCCCGTTTCACCGGCCGCCACGGGGCGCTGCGGCTCTCCGCGACCGGGGAGGCGCAGATCGCGGCGGAAGTCCAGGAGCAGAGCGAGCATGACCTCTTCCGGGCCGAGGCGTACGCGGCCCCGGTCATCCTGCTCATCCTGCTCTTCGTGTTCGGAAGTGCGGTGGCGGCCAGTCTGCCGCTGCTCATCGGGGTGTTCTCCATCCTGGGCACCTTCGTCGTGCTGGAGGTCCTCTCCCGCCTGACCCCGGTCTCCGTCTTCGCCGTCAACATCACCACAGCGCTGGGACTCGGGCTGGCCATCGACTACAGCCTGTTCATCGTCACCCGTTTCCGGGAGGAGATGGCCCGCGGCCTCGGCACCACCGAGGCGGTCGCGCAGAGCGTCCGCACGGCCGGGCGCACGGTGCTGTTCTCCGCGCTGACGGTGGCCCTGTCGCTGTCGGCCCTGCTGGTCTTCCCGCTGTACTTCCTGCGCTCCTTCGCCTACGCGGGCGTGGCAGTGGTGGCGCTCGCGGCCGTCGCGGCTCTGGTGGTACTGCCTGCGGCGCTCGGCCTGCTCGGCCCGCGGGTCGACGCGCTGGACGTGCGGCGGCTGTTCCGGAGGCGACGGCCGAAACCGGACGCCGACCAGGGCACGGGGGCCGGGCAGGCCACAAGGAACGGCGGCTTCTGGCACCGGCTCGCCACCGCGGTCATGCGGCGGCCGGTGCTGTGTGCGACCGGCGTGATCACCTTGCTGGTGGTACTCGGCCTGCCGTTCACCCGGGTCTCCTTCGGCCTGATCGACGATCGGGTCCTGCCCGGCGACGCGCCCGCGCACCGTACGGCGCAGTTCGTACGGGAAGAGTTCGCGAGCCGCGAGAACGCCGCCCTGTCCGTGGTACTGCCGACCGTCAGCGGCTCCGGCGACCGGCCGCGGGTCGCCGCCTACGCCGCCCGGCTGTCGGCCGTGCCGGGCGTGGCCCGGGTGGACACCGTCACGGGCTCCTACGTCGCAGGGCGGCAGGTGGTGGCCGCCTCCGCGGCCTCCGCCTCCTTCGCGGCGGGCGGTGCCAGCTGGCTGTCGGTGGTGCCGTCGGTCGAGCCGTACTCCTCCGCCGGGGCCAGGCTGGTGCAGCGGTTGCGGGCGGACAGCGCGCCGGGCTCGGTGCTCGTCGGCGGTGACGCCGCGGTCCTCGCGGACACCCGTGACACGCTCGCCGACCGGCTGCCCGCGGCAGGGCTGATCATCGGCGGCACGACTGTGGTGCTGTTGTTCCTGTTCACCGGCAGCGTGCTGATCCCGGTCAAGGCCGTACTGCTGAACCTACTGAGCTTGACCGCGACCTTCGGCGCCATGGTGTACGTCTTTCAGGAAGGCCACCTGCGTGCCCTGGTGGGCGACTTCACGGTGACCGGCTTGGTGGACATCACCATGCCTGTGCTGATGTTCTGCGTCGCCTTCGGGCTGTCCATGGACTATGAGGTGTTCCTGCTCTCGCGGATCAAGGAGGCGTACGCCCAGACCCGGGACAACACGCTGGCCGTCGCCGCCGGGCTGGAACTCACCGGACGCCTGGTCAGTGCCGCGGCCGCGCTCGTCGCCGTCGTCATGATCGCGCTGGCCACATCAGGAATCACCTTCCTGAAGCTGCTGGGTGTGGGCCTGGCGCTGGCCGTGCTGCTGGACGCCACGCTGGTGCGCGGCGTGCTCGTGCCGGCCGTGATGAGGCTCGCGGGCCGGGCCAACTGGTGGGCGCCGCCCGCACTGCGCCGCCTGCACGCCAGGCTGGGGCTCACCGACGAGTGATCGTCCCCCTTCGCCCGGGACCGCGGCGTCGGTCGTCGGAGTCATGGCTCCCATCGTGACGCGGCGGCCGCGGCGGGGTGTCTCGCCAGCAGCAGGAGGTGCTCCTCCGCGCCGACCTGTTCGCCTGAGGAGGGCAGCAGCTGCGGAATGCCGTCCAGGATCGGATAGCGCAGCCGCAGCCGCGGGTTGTAGAGCGCCTCGTCCGAGTGGAGCAGGGCGAGCGGGCCCTTGTCGAGCGGGCAGGCGAGGATTCTCAGCAGCGGGTCATCGGGTTTCATGGCGTACTTCCTTCGATACTTTGGACTGCCGGGTTCCGCTGATCCGGCTTCGCGGCGGCGGGCTCGGGGTTGTGGCGGGGCAGGGTGAGCAGCACGGTCACCGCCAATGCGGTGCCGCCGAGCCGCAGGGCGAGTCGCAGCGGCTCGTGCGGCAGCGGCTCGCCGAAGACGACCGTGCCGCAGGCGACGGTGAACACGCAGGTGACCGTGGTGCAGACGGGCACGATCAGTGAGGCCCGGCAGCGCTGCAGCGCCGTCTGCGAGAGCACCAGCCCGCCGGCGCCCGTGATCAGCAGCAGATACGGGTACGGGGTCAGGGCCAGCCGAGCCGGCGCCGCGCCCGGACCATGAGTCGCCAGCACCCCCGACACCCCCTTGACCGCCAGCGAACTCACCCCGTACAGCAGGCCGATGGCCACGCCGTACGCCACGCCGGTGGTCGGCAGCCGGTGCCGCCGCCGGGCCCGCCGCTCCGCCGCGACGTACAGCCACAGGCCCGTGGCCAGCGACGGCGCGCACACCGCGAGCAGCACGGCGGCGGGCGCGGAGTGGCTGATCGACTCCCCGCCGCCGTGCAGCGAGGCGACGACCATCACCAGCGCGCCCAGGATCACCACGATGCTCCGCCGCTCGCGCCCGCTGGTCCGCTCGCCCAGCACGGCGGAGGACAGCATCAGCAGCAGGACCAGACCGGACACGAACAGGCCCTGCGCGGCGGCGATCGGCAGGGTGCGGTAGACGACGAGCTGGGCGCCGAAGCCCAGTGCGAGGGCGAGTGCGCCGCCGATCCACAGCGGGCTGCCGAGCACCAGCCGCACCAGCCGGGCGGGGCTGGTGACGCTCAGCGGAGGCAGAGCGGACAGGGCGCGTTTCTCCAGCACGAAGCCGGTGCTGTAGAGGACGTTGGCCAGCAGCGCGCCCGCCACACCCCACAGCACGACTACACCCGCCTCGCGTGCACCAGCAGGATGGAGGCCAGGGACGGCAGGCGGCAGGCGACCCGGTCCAGTCCGCGCAGCGGGCGTGGCACCCCGTGGAACGGCGCCCCGGCCACGGCGGTCACCTCGAAGCCCGACGCGGTCAGGAAGCCGCGCAGCGCCCGGGCGGTGTACAGCCGCAGATGGCCGACGACCTGGCTGCCGGGGCGGCCGTGGACGCCGCGCAGGCTCACCTCCGAGAACACCGGTTGCACCCCGGCGAGCAGCAGGCCGCGGTTGTACCAGGCCGCCAGATTGGGGGTGGACAGCAGCAGATGGCCACCGGGGCGCAGCACCCGGCGCAGCTCGTCCAGGGCCGCGTCCGGGTCGACGACATGCTCGATGACCTCGCTGAACAGCACCGCGTCCGCGCTGCGGGCCGCGAACGGCAGCCCGCCGTCGGTGAGTTCCCCGCGGACCACGGCCGGCAGCCGGGGCGCCGCGCGGCGCAGGGCGTCCTGCGACCAGTCGACACCGATGACGCGGTGCCCGCGCAGATACGGCAGGGCCACGGCCGCGGCCGTGCCGTCGCCGCACCCGATGTCCAGCACCGTTGCCGGGCGGCCGGCCCCCGCCGGGCCGAGGGCGCGGGCCAGCATCCGGGCCTGCCGACGGCTGCGTTCCGGGCCGGAGGCGACCGGCACGGCGGGGTCCTCGTAGAAGTCCCGCAGCCCGGGCGCGGTCGCGGTCGCGGTCGCGGACCAGGCGCGCGGAGACGGGACGGGACGGGCGGGGGACGACGCGGCGAAAGGGGTCGGGGCGGCACGGGATGAGGCAGGGCGGGACGAGGCGGAACGGGGCGGGGTGGAACGGGGCGGGGTGGAACGGGGTGAGGTGGTCACCGGCCCGGTGGTCGCGGGGCGGTCGCTCATGATCCGCCTCCGGGGGACGGGGACGGGGCCGGTGGTGGGGACGGGGGCGGGGGCGGTCCGGCCGCGGGACGCTGATCAGAGGCGGGCTCGGGCGCGCTGGCGGACAGCGACCGAGTGAAGATCTCCGCCAGCGCCGCGCCCGCCGCGTCGTCGAGCAGCGCGCGCGACCAGCGCAGCGTCAGGTGCAGCCGGCCCCCCGTGGAGGCGCAGGTGAAGGTGAGGCCGCGCGGCATCCGGGCTGGGGCGGAGAACCAGACCGCGTGGGCCCGGCCCGCGTCGCCGAAGTCCAGCGGGTACGCGATCCGTCCGATGTTGCTGAGCAGGACCGTCGACGTCCAGGGGGCCGCCGCCCGGCGTACGCCCCGGGTCAGCGCGGCGCGCAGGCCGACCGGCAGCACCGGGGCGGTGAGCAGGGTGCCGGCCGGCCCCAACTGCGCGGTGGGCCTTGCCTTCAGCGCCCGGGTCAGCTCGGCGGTGCGGTGCACCAGGCGGGCCACCGCCGCCGGGTCGGGGTGCTCGGCGGTCAGCAGCTCGGCGTCCGTCTGCTCCTGCCTGCCGAAACCCACCTCGACCAGCCGGGTGCCGTTGCCGATGGGCATCTCGGCCGCGCGCGGCCGGTCGTCGATCGGCATCGTGATCCGCACCGGTGCCGCCGGCCGGTCATGGAGACGGTTCCAGCGGGCCGCCGTCAGACAGGCGGCGACCAGCAACCGGTCGTTGACTGTCGGCCGGACCGCCGCCCCTTCCCCGGACCCCGTCCGGGCGGACCCCCGACCGGGGTGCGGCGGGCGGGCCGGGACCGGCAGGTCCAGCAGCAGCATCCCGTTGCCGGGTGTCCCCGGAGTGCGGGTGTCGGCGGCGATCCGGGTCGGCCGGGACCCGGAGCGGGACGCGCCGGACCCGGAGCGGGACGCGCCGGACCCGGAGCGGGACGCGCCGGACCCGGAGCGGGACGCGCCGGACCCGGAGCGGGACGCCCGCCGCGCCGGCCCGGGGCCGGACGCGGTGCGGGCGGGAGGCGGCGCCGGCGCCGGCGCGTTCTCCCGGCCGCTGTACAAGGTGGCCGCGGTGGCGAGGATCCGCAGACAGGACGGCCCGTCCAGGGCGGTGTGATTGATCGTCAGCAGCAGTACGCAGCCCGGCTCGTCCGGCGTGGTCACCTGCTCCAGCCGGATGGGCGGGGAGAGCTCCAGCGGCGGGCACCGGTCCAGCGCGCGGGCGCGCGCGGCGGCCAGGGCGTCGGCGGCGGGCGGCGGGAAGCTCACCGGGTCCAGGTCCGGTCCGTCGGTCAGCTCCCACTCGTACCGCCACCGCCACCAGTTGCTCGGCGCCTGACGCATCAGGATCCGCGGATGCCGCCGCAGCGCCTGGTGGAAGGCGTCACGCAGCCGGCCGGGCTCCGGGCGGCCGGGCAGATGGACCTCGATGTGTATGGTCTCCGGCTCCTGCTCCTGGTAGCAGTGCCGGGACACCTCGTCGACCGTGGGGAAGGGCACCCGCGGCAGCGGTCCGGCCGCCGCCGGGCTGCCCGGCCCGCCGGGATGGGCGGGCGGATGGGCCGGTCCGCTGGGGTGCGCGGCTCCGGGCCCGCCCGGTCGCGGCGACCCCGCACCGGGCACCGGGACCGGCGTGGGATCGTCGCCGCGGCCTTCGTCGAGGGTGGTCATCGGCCGTTGTCCTTCCCCGTGTCGTGCGGGTTCTGCTGCGCGTGCGGTTGCGGGTGGTGGTGGTGCGGGTGCGGGGGTCCGGCGGGCGCCCCGCCCCCGGCCAGCCCGCCCAGGCGGGGCTGCCCCGCGGCCCCGGGTGACCGCCCGCCACGGCGGGGTTGCCTGGTGGCCTCAGGAGTCCCACGTGCGCCTGCCAGTCCGACGGGCCCGGCTTGCCCGCCCGGCGCGGGATGCCCGCCGGGCCCCGGTGGCACTGTGCCCGTGCCGGGTTGCCCTGCGGCGGGCTGTCCGCCGGTGCCGGGCTGGGTACTTGACCGGGGACGTTCGCCTGTGCCCAGTTGCCCGCCCGGCGCGGGATGCCCGCCGGGCCCCGCCGGCTGTGTCCCCGTGCGGGGTTGCCCTGCGGCGTCAGGCGGTCCGGCGGTGCGGGAGCCGCCCGGGCCGGGGTGTCCGCCCGCGCCCGGCTTGCGGTGCGGGAGTGGGCTCGGGGCGTTCGGGGGTGGCCCGCCGAAGGGCGCCGGGCTGGCCGAGATGGTGCGCCCGGAGGCCACGCCGACGCCACCGGCGGCCGCACCGGCCCCGGCACCCGCCAGGTCGCCGTCCGGCCGCCCCTCCACGTCACCGTCCGGCGGCCCGGACGGGACCTCGCCCGGCCATCCGGCCGCGTGGCGGCCGGGGATGCGGGCCGGGACGGTGACGACGGCGGCGGCCAGGGCGATGACCGCCAGCAGCTGGGCCGCCGGGCTGAAGGCGCCGTCGTCCAGCCCCGCCGGGCGGCCCGCGCCGGTGGCGGCGACGATGCCCGCGGCGGCCATGGCTGCCAGCGCCGTCGGCGGCAGCAGCGCGGGGCGCCACCAGGCGACCAGGGCTAGCACCGGCACCGCGAGCGCCAGCGGACCGGCGACCACGACCAGCACCGCGGTCAGGGCGACCGTGCCGAGCACCCCGCCCGGCGGCGGGGGCACGGCCTGCCGCTCCTCCGGTGCCGGGGCGCCCGCATGACGCCGGATCAGGGCCAGCCCGAGCAGCAGCACCACACCCAGCGCGCCGCCGATCAGCCCCGCCTGGTAGGTCGTGGACGGCTGGTAGCTCAGGTGGACCGTGCCGCCGGCGCCGGCCGGGATCAGGAAGCCCTGCTGCCAGCCGTCGATCCGCAGCGGGGTGAGCCGGCGGCCGTCGAGGGTGGCGTGCCAGCCCTTGTTGTGGTTCCCGTAGGTCTGGAGGTAGACGGCCTGGCCCGCGCCGACCCGGACGGTGCGGTCGTCGCCGGACCAGTCGGTGGCCTTGACCGTGCGGCCCGCCGCGGCGGGCGCCGGGGCCGTCCCGCGTCGCAGGGTGACATCGGTCAGGACCAGCGGGCCCGTGTCGCCCGCCTCCACCCGGTGCCGTCCGGAGTCCAGGTCGAGGGTGCCGTCCTCGGCGTCGCCCGCGCACAGTTCGACCGTGACCGGCCTGCGCTCGGTCAGGTCCCGCACCCGCCCGGACGCCTTGGTGGCGTGCAGGGTGCCGTCCACCGCGAGCGGCGGGCCCTGGCCGCAGGGCAGCGCGAAGCGGGCCTTGGGGTCCGGCGGCGGGGTGCGCAGCTCGTCGAGCGCGGGGATGTACACCTCGCTGAGTCCGACCGGGAGTTGGAGGTCCCGCCCGGCCAGCGGATTGTGCAGCGCCAGCGGCGCGGTCTTGCTGATGGTGATGTCCAGCCGGTCGGTGGTGATCGGCTCGAACCTGGCCTGGCCGTTCTCGTCGACCCCGGCCGTCGCGGCGCCGTCCGGCGAGTTGATCACGACCTGTTCGGGCCGGGTGGAGATGCCGCCCGCCGCCGCGAACACGATCTCGTCGATCTCCTTCTTCTTCGGCCAGCGCAGATGCAGCACCGGGCGGTCCCCGGCGATCCACGCGGTGGTCAGGTCGCCGTCCACCAGGTTGCGGGAGCTCAGGCCGGCACCGGCCCGGCTGGTGGAGTCGGCTGTCACCGAGATCCGGGCGCGCCGCCCCGGCACCACCGCGTCCAGCAGCTCGTCCAGCTCTCGGCCGGGCACTGCCAGCGCCTGCGCCGAGAGCGCGTACTCGCCCGGGGAGGTGGTGCGGAACTGGCGGTGCAGCCCCACCTCGGCGGAGACCGGCGACAGGCCGCCCGGGTCGCTACCCCGGTGCAGCGAGAAGACCGTGGCCGGGGAGTCACCGCCCTGCGCGTCCGAGGGCAGCGCCAGCAACCGGGTGACCTGCACCCCGGGGACCGACACCTCCGAGAATCCGGCGCCGGACAGCCCGGGCCGCGGCTCCTGCGAGGCCACGATGGTGATCTTCAGCCACTTCGCGGGCCCGGCGGGGGCCCGCACCGACTGCGCGCCCCCGCCGGGCTGCAGCGGGCTGTCCACGCTGCCCTGCTCGGTCTGCACCCGGACGACGGTGGGCGCGGCCCGCAGCCCGTCGCCGGGCAGCGGCGTCAGCTGGAGGGAGGCGGGCATCGTCACGGTCTCGGTGAAGTCGGCGCGCAGCCACTGCCCGGCCGGGCGGCCCGCGCTGCCCTCGGCCCACGCGGTGTCCGGGTTCGCGTCGAAGGCGTTCACCGGGTCGTACTGCGGCAGATGGAACAGCCAGTTGCCGCTGCTGGAGGCCGTCACGCGGGCGGCGCCGCGCAGCACCGCCGTCGTCTGGTGGCCGGTCCCGGACACCGGCAGGATCTGCTTCGGTTCCGCGCCGGGGTGCTGCAGACTGCCGGAGTGGTTCCGCTCGTCCGCGGTGTAGGTGTACGAGGTGTTGGCGTTCACCAGGCCGAAGCGGGTGTCGGCACGGCGCAGACCGTCCGCGACGACCTGTAGCGGCGGGGTGTCGAGCCCGGGATGGGCGTCCCCGGTGAGCACGGTCGGGCGGTTCCGCAGCGAGGGGTCGGCCGACATCTGGAGTAATGCCTCCGGTCCGCCGCTGACCCGCGCGGTGGCCGCCACGGACCGGACCCCGACCGGCCCCGGCCGCGCGGTGCCCACCGGCCGGTAGATCTCCACCGCCTGCCGGCGCGGGAAGAGCCCTTGCACCTGCACCGGGGTGTCGTCGGGAATCCGGCCGCCGGTCAGCAGCGGACCGAAACCGGTGACCTTGCGGTAGCCGGACGCCTCCAGGGTGGCCGCCACCGTCTGCGGCGGCACATAGCCGAGCTGGTCGGGATCGAGGTCGTTGCGCACCACGACGTCATACAGACCGGCCCGGGTCAGGAAGTCCCGCAGCCCCGGCACCTCGGCCCCGGTCATCAGCGCCTGCTCCACCGCGTCCATCGCGCGGCGCGACCCCGGGGTGCCGAACGGCACGTAGTCGCGCTGCGCCCAGCGGGAGTCCGCGAGGACGTCGAGCGGCTGGTCGATCGGATCGCCCCAGGTGTACAGGCCGTGTGCGGTGGCCGGGACGACCAGGGCGCGGCTGCCCGCGGAAGTCTTCTCCAGCCAGTCCGCGGCCTGTTCCCAGTGCCCGGGGAGCTTCTTGAACGCCCCCGGCTGGAGCACCGTGCCGTTGAGATACGGCAGGGCCAGGCCGGGCAGCAGGAGCAGCGCGGCCAGCGCGGGCACCAGCCGCCCGGCCCCCGGGAGCCGCCCCAGGGCTGGTCCGCGACCGGGCTCCCGCCCGGCCGGGTTCGCGGGCGCGGGCCCGGCGCCCGGCGCGGGTGTCACGCGGGCGGCCGCCACCGCGGTCAGATGGGCGATGCCGAAGGCGAGGGCGAGCGCCAGCCCCGGCTGGAACTTGTAGATGTTCCGGAACGGCTTCAGCCAGCCGTTCAGCCACTCCTGCACGGTGCCGTGGAAGGGCGCGCCCAGCGCGCCCCCGTATCCGGCGAGCGTGATCAGCGTGACCGCCAGCACCGTCAGCAGCAGCCAGCGGCGCTCGGGCAGATCGCGCCGGGCCAGCCCGGCCAGGCCGAGCGCCGCCGCGCCCGCCGAGCCCAGCACGGCGAGGGTGTAGGTCGCGGCGGTCCAGCCGCCGGGCAGCCAGGCGTCGCCGAAGTGCAGATAGGCCACCCAGTTGCCGGCGCCGCGCAGCAGTTCGGTCGCCGACATGGTCGCGGTGGTGGTGTCGGCCTGCTCGACGTACGGCATGAAATCCTCGCCGTACACGCCCAGGAGCAGCAGCGGCACCACCCACCAGGCGGTGGCCAGCACCACGCCCGGCAGCCACCAGGCCAGCAGCGCCCGCCGCCGCTTCCCCGCCGGGCGGCTGAGCAGATACAGGCCCACCGGCAGCAGCGAGGCGAGTGTGGAGGCGGCGTTCACCCCGCCCATGAACGGGATCAGCAGCGCGGAGCGGGCGGCGGCCACCCGGGCGCTGGTGGCCGGGTCGGTCAGTGGCAGCAGCACCCAGGGCAGCAGCGCGCCGGGCAGTGCGGCCGCCGACGTGGAGCCCACCACGATGCTGAAGGTCGGCCACAGCGCGTACCCGGCGGCGGCGAGCAGCCGGGTGGCGGGCGAGCCGACGCGCAGCCGCTCGGCGAGACGCAGCGCGCCCCAGAAGGCGGTCGTCACCACGATCGACAGCCACAGCCGCTCGGCCAGCCACACCGGCAGGTGCAGCACGTCGGCCAGCGCGTAGTACGGCAGCATCGGGAAGGCGTAGCCGATGTACTGGTCCGCGATGCCGCCGAATCCGGCCCGGTCGTGCCACAGCCGGGTGAGGTCGCTCAGGAAGCCGAACGGGTCGAGCGCCACCCCCAGTTTGGTGTCGAAGGTCATCCGGCCGGGGGACGGGGCCAGGAAGGCCACCAGCACCAGGGCCCAGAAGCCGAACAGCCAGCGCCGCCCCCGGGGCCGTCCGGGATCCGGAGGCGGTGCCGCCGCGGCGGCGCTCGGTGCCGGAGGAGGGGAGTGGAGCACCTGGGTCATGACGACCGCCTCAGGATCAGCAGGAGGTTCCACGTGGCGACTTCACGCAGTCCGGGCACCCGGGTGACGGCCTCGGCGAGGAACGGCCAGTACCGGGAGCGGGCGCAGACCACGGACACGTCGTCGCGGTCGCGCACCTGCCGCAGCGTGGGCCCGATGTGGAGGGGGAAGAGGTTCTCGCCGACGGTGTGCTTGGGCCAGCGACCGGTACGCCGCCGGTAGCGCTGCCGCGCCCGGCGGGCGCCCACGTAGTGCCAGGGCGCGGTCTCATGGCCGCCCCAGGGCGAGAACCAGTTGGTGAACGAGACATAGATCAGCCCGCCGGGCCGGGTCACCCGCACCATCTCGCTCAGGAAGGTCTGCGGATCGGCCACATGCTCCAGGACGTTGGACGAGAAGCAGACGTCCGCGGCACCGTCCGCCAGCGGCAGCAGATAGCCGTCCGCGACGACCGCCCCGGCCGGCGCTCGGCCGCGCGCGCCCAACTCCCGGACATCGGGCTCGAAGAGATAGCTGTGCGCGCCGCGGCGCCGGAACTCCTCGGTGAAGTGGCCGCTGCCACCGCCGATGTCGACGACCACCCGGTCGCGCAGCGGCACATACCGCTCCACCTGCCGCACGGCGTCCCGTGCCAGCAGCCCGTAGCAGTGGTCCGGGTCGGTCTGCTCCCGCAGGAAGGCGCGGAACAGCGCCACCGACCGCCGCATCGATGGATCGCGCATGCCCTACCGCCCGGATCCCGGCCCCGGCGGGGACGCCGGAGCCACGGCGGCCGAACGCGGCGGCCCGGAGGCGGCGAACGCCTCGGCCGCCACCTCCCGGAAGCCCCGGACCGTGCTGCTCCAGCGGAAGCTCTCGGCGCGGCGGCGGGCCGCCGCCCCCAGCGCGTCCCGCCGCCCGGCACTGAGCGCCAGGGCGCACCAGGCGGCCGCGAAGGAGCTCTCGCCGCGCGTCAGCACGCCGGTGGCGCCGTCGGCGATGGAGTCCCGCAGGCCGGGGATGTCGAAGCCGATGGCCGGGGTGCCCCGGATCGCGGCCTCCATCACCACCAGCCCCCACCCCTCGACCAGCGAGGGGTGCAGCAGCAGCCAGGACGCGCACAGCAGGCGGTGCTTCTCCTCCTCGGACACATGCCCGGCGAAGGTGACCCCGGGCCCTGCCATCGCCTCCAGCCGGGCGCGCTCAGGCCCGTCGCCGACGATGACCAGCCGCCCGCGGGTGACCGGCCGGACCCGCTCCCACAGCCGGAGCAGCAGGTCGATCCGCTTGTACTCCACCAGCCGGCCCATGGCGACGAACAGCGGTTCGCGGGCCTTGGGCAGCAGACTTCCCGGCTCCGCCACGCCGTTGTGCACGATCCGGATCCGGTCCTGCGGTACGCCCAGCGCGCGCAGCGCCGCGGCGGTGGAGCCGGAGACCGCGACCATCAGGTTGCCGCGGTGCGTGCCGGCCAGTGCCCAGTGCTCCAGGCGTCTGCCGAGCCGTGCGGCGGGCGCGGGCAGCCGCTTCCCCCACAGGTCCGTGTGCACATGGTTGACCAGGCACAGGGTGGGCCCGCGGTGCCACAGCGGCGCCAGATACGGCATGCCGTTGCTGACCTCGACCAGCAGATCGCAGTCGCCGACCTGCCGGGCGAACGCGTGGCGCGCCCGCAGATAGTGATCGGCGTCGCCGCCCACCGACACCACGCGGTAGCCGCGGTGGGTGGCCGGTCCGCCGCACAGCAGCGTGACCTCGTGGCCGTGGGCGGTGAGCCCGTCGGCGATCCGGTCGATCAGTAGCTCGGAGCCGCCGGCGGCCGGGTTGCCCAGGTCGCGCCGGGCCAGGAAGACGATCCGGCGCGGCACCGGGGACGCCGGCCGTGCCGGTGGTGCCGCGGGCAGCGGGACGGGCGCCGCGGGGAGGTGCGAGGTGGCGGGGATCCGCGCGGTGGGCGCGGTGTGCGGGAGGGCGTGTGCGGGGGGTGAGGTCTTCACGTGCTGGGGCATGAGCGCTCCAACTCGTCTCAGGGGGAGGGAGAGCGGGGGGAGCGGACCGGGGGTGCGTGCGCTTGCTCGTGAGGTGTGCTCAAGTTTTCGCCGAAGCGTTCGACTCCGGCTACTCACCGGAGTGACAATTTCCGGGCCGCCCGTGAGGGGCGATTCATCACCCCCGCTCAGGGACGGGTCCGGCGCGGCCGACCGCGCACCAGCAGCAGGACTCCGGCCGCGGTGAGAAAACCGCCGGTCACAGCGGCGATCAGCGGCACGGTCCGGCCCACCAGCTCCAGCTGGTCGTTGTCATCCTTGGCCAGGTCCACCTGGGCGCGCTGGGTGGCCGCGGTGAACTCCAGGCCCCTGCCGTGCAGCAGCGTGACCCGGTCACCGCCCTTGCCTCCGGGGGCGCGCAGCGCCAGCCGGGGCGAGATGGCCGCGTTGATGATGCGGCCGGTGCGCTGGTCGGCGACGAGTTCGATCCGCTCGTTGGAGTACCACTCCTCGGCCTGCACCTGGCCCTGCCCGGCGCGGCCGACCAGCCGTCCGGGCACCTGCCGGGAGCCGACCTCGGTGGGCCGCACACTGCCGGTGAAGCGGTAGCCCCGGTGGCCCTGGACCTGCGCGGTCCCGGCGTACCGGAGCGGCACCGTCGCGCCCAGTGTGCTGTCCCACCAGCGGTACGTCCGCTTCTCCAGGTCGAAGGGGAACTTCAGGTAAGCCTCGCCCTGGAAGGGCCGCGGGGATTCGCCGCAGCAGTGCTCGGGCGCGTTGGTGCGCCGGTCGGTGACCCACCGCTCGGTGGTCCACTGAAAGGACTTGCGCGGATCCTTCAGCGGCAGGCTCCGGGGCGTGTCGATGGTCGTGGACACATCCCACACGGCCGTGTGCCGGTCACTGTCCCGCACATCGCCCAGCACATGGCGGGTGATGGTCAGCCGCTGGCCGGACCGCTCCCTGACCGCGTCGGTGTCGAAGTAGGTGCCCTGCCCGGTGAAGACCGTCGTGACATCGGTGTCGATGGGGGTGCGCTTGGCGCGCGGTTCGACGTACCAGGCCAGCATCGGCGCCAGGACCAGCAGGAATATGCCGAAACCGAAGATGATCAGATGCAGCGGAGATACCGAACGGCGCATGGCATGCACTCCGTCCCGTCGGGAGTCTCGGAATTCTCGGTGGGGGTGGCTGGGCCGTCTCTCCGAGACGGCCTGGTGGCCGTGGCGGGTGCGTGCCGACCGGCCCTACTGACGAGTTATCTGTTTGGGGCGGGACCGTAGGCAAAGGGTTGACTTAGTGTCAATGCCCCCCGCATCCTTACCGTGAATCCGGACCGGGCCGGTGCGTAGCCAGATGGAAGGGGCTAGACGCGCCATGCCCAGACTTCTCGTCGCGGCACTGACCGCGGTCCTCGCCGCCGGGCTCGCCGTGGCCGCCGCCGTCGGAATCGTCGCCCTGCTGAACGCCCCACCCGATCAGCCGAACGTCCCGCTGGTCACGTTCCCCACGGCCGGAACGGAACCGGGGGAGCGTTAGCCGTGGCTCCCCTGGGCTCGGCATGGTCCGGCGTCCCCGCGCGGCTCAAGCGGGCCTTCGCCGAGCAGTTCATCGCCGGGGTCCCCGCGCTGGCGGAGGACATCCTGCGCGAGATCCGCCGCGAGTACCCGAGGCTGCCGTCCACCCCCGACGAGCACGGCGAGCCGATGGCGCTGGTCGCCATCCGGGGCGCGCTGGAGCACTTCGTCGAGCAGATCACCTCGGACTCGGGCCGTCCCCGGGCGCATCCGCCCACCGTCTTCCAGCAGTTCGGCCGCGGTCAGGTCCAGCACGGCCGCAGCCTGGACTCGCTCCAGGGCATGTACCGGATGGGCGTGCGGCTGGCCTGGCGCCGGGTCGCCGAGATCGGCCAGCAGATGGAGATCCCGGCGCCCGCGATGTACGAGCTGGCCGAGACCGGCTTCGAGTATCTGGACGGCCTGGTCGCCGAGTCCATGCTCGGCTACGCCGAGGCCGCCGCCCGCGAGGCCGGGGAGCGGCTGCGGCTCCAGCGTCGCCTGCTGGAGGTGCTGCTCAGCGAGCCCCACCGGCAGGACCCGGACGCGCTCGCCGAGCGGGCCGCCCGGATCGGCTGGCCGCTGCCGGAGCGGGTCGCGGTGGCCGTGCTGCTGCGGCCCGCCCGGCTGGGTCCCGCCCAGGAGGCGCTGCCGCCGCCCGTCGTGGAGGGTGTCCTGCTGGACATGGAACGCGAACAGCCGCGCATGGTCGTACCCGAACCGGAAGCGCCCGGACAGCCGGAGCTGCTGCGCCGGGCGACCATGGGCTGGTCCGGTGCGCTCGGTCCGTCGGTGCCGCTCACGGACGCCGCCACCTCGCTGCGCTGGGCCACCGTCGCGGTCGGGCTGATGGAGCGCGGGCTGCTTCCCGGCAAGGAGTTGCTGGACTGCGCCGAACACACCGAGGCGCTGGTGCTGTTACCTCCCCAGGAGCTCATCGACGCCCTCGCCCGGCGGCGGCTGGCGCCGCTGGCCCAGTGCGGCCCCACCCACCGCCGGCACCTGGCGGAAACCCTGCTCGCCTGGCTGGAGACCCGTGGCGGAGCCCCGGAAGTGGCCGCCCTGCTCGGAGTGCACCCGCAGACGGTCCGCTACCGGCTGCGGCAGATCCGGGAGCTGTGGGGGGACGAGGTGACGGACCCGGACAGCCGGTTCGAGCTGGAGCTGGTGCTCCGTGCCCAGCGGCTGCGCGGCGGCTTCGGACCGGGGGTTGATCACTGATAGTCGGTGATGGCGATCCGCGCCTTGTAGGTCACGGCGCCACGGCCGCAGCCGCGATGGTCCGCCGGCGGGTAGAAGTTGATGTCCGGGCCGCCGAAGTGGCTGTCGCTGTGGTCCGGCACCCCGGCCCACACGTACTCGCCGGACTTGTGGCGCACGATCGACTTCACGTGATGCCGGTTGCCGAGCGGTGCGGGCAGCGGTGTCACGCGCAGCGTCCGCTTGTCCAGTGTGTACACGTGCCTGCTGTCGCTCAGCAGCAGCCGGTGCTTGTCGGTGTAGTCGGGCTGGAGGTCGTGGCCGTTGCCGCGGATCGTGATGGGCCGGCCCACCTGCTCCAGCCGGAGGTTCCGGAAGCTGCCGACGACCCTGTACCGCCGGATCTCCGTACGCCCGATGGCCCACAGCAACTGGTAGAGCGGGTCCCACAGCACCCCGTGCGCCTCCAGGAGCCGGTAGGACTTGATGTGCTCGAGCGAGCTGATGTGCCCGTTCTTCGGGCCGTAGAGGTGGAGGCTGCCGTTGGGCCGCGGCTCGCCCGGTCGGCGCCTGGTGCCCGCCCCGGCCACGATGACCGCGCCGCTGCCCCGCACCCGTTCGATGCTGTGCGGGTAGTTCTCGACCCGGGCCGACCACAGCAGCTTCCTGTCCCGCTTGCGGTAGATGCCGACCCGGCCCTTGGAGGGGCTGTCGCCCGCGGCGACGAGGACGACGTCCCCGTCGTTGGCCGTGCGCCGGTACCGCGCCTCCAGTACGTCGCCCCAGCCGGGCCTGAGTTCCCACTTCACGTGGGGAGCGGTGAAGGACGGCGCGGTCCGGTCGAACTCCATGACCCTGTCGTTGCCGCGGTCCACCCGGGTGACCACGACGCGGTACGGCGGCGGCGCGGCCCCCGCGGTACCGCTCGACAGCCCCGCCCCCGCCGGCACCGCCACCACGCCGACGATCCCGGCACGCAGCAGACTCCGCCTCTCCATATGTGTCCCCCTCCTGTACGGATTCCTGTGCCGAGGAGCCCTTGTGGCCCCGTCATGGAAGAGGGGCCGCGGCGACGGGCGGGTTGCCTCGCCGTTCATCGGACGTCACGGAGGATGCAGCCGACGGCGGGCTCTCGCCCACGCCGAGGGGGTGCCGCCAGGCCGGGTGCTGGTCACCGGGAAACACCGTGGGTGCGCTTCGGTGTCGGCGAGAGGGACCGGGACGGCCCTGAAATCAGCTCGCCCGTGCTCGTCTCGTCCGGTACGGTGCGGGATTGTTTTCACTGCTGGGAGCCCATGAGGTTCGCGTGTGGCCTCCCTGGCAGTTCCCGGACTGAGGGCAGGTTTCGTTATGGCATGTCGTATCAGTGAGCTCGTGCTCGGTTGCCGCGACCCTGAGGTGCTGGCGCGGTTCTGGTGCGAGGTTCTGGACTTCGTCGTGCTCGATCGCGAGGACGACGGCACGCTGGAGATCGGGCCGCGCGAAGGGTTCGGTGGTCCGCAGCCGACGATCATCCTCAGTTACAGGGATGAGCCGGAGAAGGGGAAGTCCCGGCTGCACATCGACGTCAACGCCACCGACCGCGATCAGGACGCCGAGCTCGAACGCCTTCTGAAGCTCGGTGCGCGCCCGGCCGACATCGGCCAGACAGGGGAGGAGCAGTGGCATGTCCTGGTCGACCCCGAAGGCAATGAGTTCTGCCTGCTCAAGGCCCGCCTCAACCCACTCTGATGCTCATCGGTCACGCCTCAGCACCAGGTGCCTGGGGTCCGCCGCGAAGTCCGGTGTGACGGGCGTGTCGTCATCGTGAAGTAAGTGAGGTCTCCGGTAGAGGGTTCATCGACCAAGAAGAACCTGAACACCGGAGACCTCGTGGCCACCCCAGCGGTGACGAGGCGGCCTGACCTGACCGATGAGCAGTGGGCGCGGCTGGAACCGCTGTTGCCTGTGCCCACTCGGCATCGCCTGCACCATTCCCGAACCAGCGGACCACCAACAACACCGCAAGTGCCGCGGCCGCCGAGGCGGTCGCCCTCCCAGCGGCGAGTTGCGGTTCGCGGCGGCCGACACCGCTCAGGCCCGTCGCAGGTGTGCGAGTGTCTCGGCCAGTTCCTCCCGGCTGGCGCGCGCAGCGGCTGCGGCGTCGCCGCGTTGCACGGCCTTGACCAACTCAGCGTGACGCTTGTCGCCGGGGTCGGGGTCCTGGGAGCGGAGGTCGAGCAGGTCGAGGAGGCCGATCAGGCCCTCCCGGAGTGCGGGGGTGAACTCGCCGAAGAGGTCGGTGAGTACGGGGTTGTGTGCGGCGGCGACGACCGCGGTGTGCAGGGCGATGTCCGCGTCGACGAAGGCGGCGTCGCCCCCCGAAGAGGCGGCGCGGCGGCCTTCCAGCGCCGCGTCGAGGGCGGCGATGTCGGCATCGGTGCGCCGTTCGGCTGCCAGCTGTGCGGCTTGCACCTCGATCAGCATGCGGACTTCGTAGATGTCGGACAGTGCTGCCCGGCGCAGCCGGGTGGGCCAGTCCTCCTCCGCCTCGGTGGCGAGGACGAAGACGCCCGCGCCCTGGCGGGGCTGGACGAGTCCGGCACCGGTGAGGGCCCGCAGGGCCTCGCGGATCGTGGAGCGGCCGACCCCGAGTGCTTGGGCGAGGGTGGTCTCGCCGGGCAGCTTCGTGCCGACCGGCCAGTGCCCTTCGACGATCTGCGTGCGCAGCTGCTCGGTGGCCTGTTCGACCAGGGGGCTGGGGCGGAGAGGGCCGAGGGGCATCGCGGGGTGGGCCTTTCAGAAGTCAGGTTGTCTGAGGAGCTGAGCTGTGACTAGTGTACTCGTCATGATCTTCTGCGGTCTCCTTCTCCTCGGCTGCCGCGGCGGGGCCTGAACGACCGGCACCCCGCCGCGGGGTGCCGTGCTGCCGGTCGACACCCGACCGAGCGAAGGAACTCAAAGCGAAGATGGCCACCACAGCCGGCACCGCCGACGCCCCCTTCTGGAACCCGCAGCGCCCCAGCGGGATGCCGTCCCACCGGTATCGCGCCGCGTACGACCGGGTCGAGCTTCCGCTGACCGACCGCCGCTGGCCCACCGCCCGCATCGACCAGGCCCCGCTCTGGGTCCCCGTCGACCTCCGTGACGGCAATCAGGCCCTGGCGGAACCGATGGGCACCTCGCGCAAGCGGCGCATGTTCGACCTGCTGGTCACCATGGGCTTCAAGGAGATCGAGGTCGCCTACCCCTCCGCGAGCCGCACGGACTTCGACTTCGTACGCCATCTGGCCACCTCCGGCGCCGTGCCGGACGATGTGACGATCGTGGTCTTCACCCCGGCCCGCCGCGACCTGATCGACCGCACCTTCGAGGCCATCGACGGCCTGCCCCGTACGGTGGTGCACCTCTATACCCCGACCGCACCCGTCTGGCGGGACGTCGTCCTCGACCGCGATCGCGACGAGGTGCGCGACCTGATACGGGAGGCCGCCACGCACATGGCTCGACTGGCCGACGCGCGGCCGGGGCAGGACATCCGCTTCGAGTTCTCCCCCGAGGTGTTCGTCCTCACCGAACCGGACTTCGTGCTGGAGATCTGCAACGGACTGACCGAGCTGTGGGACGCCTCCCCGGACCGGCCGGTGATCCACAACCTCCCCGCCACCGTCGAGATCGCCACCCCCAACGTCTACGCCGACCAGATCGAGTACGCCCACCGCCACCTGGCTCGGCGCGACAGCGTCATCCTCTCCGTACACCCGCACAACGACCGCGGCACCGGTGTCGCCTGCGCCGAACTCGCCGTCCTGGCCGGCGCCCAGCGCGTGGAGGGGTGCCTCTTCGGCAACGGCGAGCGGACGGGCAACGTCGACCTGGTCACCCTCGCACTCAATCTGCACGCCCAGGGCGTGGACCCGATGATCGACCTCTCGGACATCGACGCCGTGCGCGACACGGTGGAGCACTGCACCCGGCTGCCGGTCCACCCACGTCATCCGTACGGCGGCGAACTCGTCTACACCGCCTTCTCCGGCACCCACCAGGACGCCATCAGCAAGGGCCTCGCCCACCACGCCCGACGAGCCGCCGAGTTGGGAGTTCCGCCGTCCCAGGCTCCGTGGGAGGTGCCCTATCTGCCCATCGACCCGGCCGACGTGGGACGCTCCTACGAATCGGTCATCCGCGTGAACAGCCAGTCCGGCAAGGGCGGTATCGCCCACCTGCTCCAGGCCCACTACGGCCTGGACCTGCCGCGGCAGCTGCGCGCCGACTTCTCCCGTACGGTGCAGGCGGCCACAGACGACAGCGGTCGCGAGGCCACTCCGAAGGAGCTGTGGGAGCTCTTCCGTTCCACCTATCTGGAGCCCGGCCAGGACGGCCCCCTCACCCTGGCCTCCTGGAGTACGCAGCAGACCGCTCCCGGCGAGCACTGCTTCAGCGGCTGGCTGCAAGGTGCCGACGTGCGCGCCGGATGGTACGAGGGCACGGGCAACGGACAGCTCTCCGCCTTCGCGCGGGCACTTGAGGGAGCCGGGCTGCCGGTCGACATCCTCGACTACAGCCAGCACGCCACCACGACCGGCCCCGACAGCACCGCCATGGCCTACGTCCAATGCCGCACGGCCGACGGCACCACCCACTGGGGCGCGGGCCGCGACACCTCCGTACTGACCGCCTCGGTGCACGCCGTGCTGGCCGCCGTCAACCGGGGGCTGTGATGGCGCCGGCGCATGAAGTGCTCCGGGTCGCGGACGTGGACGTGGTCCGCGACGGCACTCCCATCCTGCGGGAGGTCTCCCTGACCGTACGACCCGGCGAACACTGGGCCCTGCTCGGCGCCAACGGCGCGGGCAAGAGCACCCTGCTGACCCTGCTGGGAGCCCTGGGCCACCCCACCCGCGGCACCGTCCAGGTACTCGGCCGCACCCTGGGCCGGGTCGACCTGCGCGAACTGCGCTCCGCGGTCGGCCACGTCGACCCGCGCCACCCGCTGCGCTCCCCGCTCCGCGTCCGCGACGTCGTCCTGACCGGCCTCACCAACAGCATCGAGCCGGTGCCCCGTTGGTCCCCCACTTCCGAACAGCTGGCACTCGCCGACCGCTTGATCGACACCCTCGGCATGACAGCCAAGGCCGACGCCCGCTGGCCCACCCTCTCCCAGGGCCAGCGCGGCCGCACCCTGATCGCCCGCGCGCTGATGCCCCGGCCGCAACTACTCCTGCTCGACGAACCCGCCACCGGCCTCGACCTGGCCGGCCGCGAACAACTCATCGACAGCCTCGACACCCTGCGAAAGGCCCATCCCACCCTCGCCACCGTCCTGGTGACCCATCACCTGGAAGAACTACCCCCGGGAACCACCCACGCCCTGCTACTGCGCGAGGGACGCACGCTCGCCCAGGGGCCCGTCGACTCCGTCCTCACCAGCGACCAGTTGAGCAGGTGCTTCGACCACTCGGTGCGGCTCAGCCGGACCGAAGGGCGCTGGACGGTGCGGACCAGACGCTGAGCGCACCCCTCCTCGCCTCCTCGGGCGGGACATCCCGCCCGAGGAGCGCTCACCGACCGCCTACGACCACTAACTTTTGGAATTGATCATCTGGTCGCGCCCGGGCGCCGGATGACCCAGCGCCGCCTGGGTCCCGGCGATGAGATCGTCGAGGTAGTCGCGGGCACCGCGCTGCCGCGTGAGCGCTGCGGCCTGTCCGGACCAGAGGTTGACGTATTCGGCCAGACCGCGTTCCGCGGCCGCTGTGCGCAGCGGGCGGGTGAGGGTGTACTGGAGCGGATAGGGTGCCAGTTCTCTCTCGTACTCCAGCGCCTCACGCGTGAAGCGGTTGGGAATGGCCCGCGCGAGCCGTCCCGAGAAGGCCCGGGTCAGTACGGTCGTATGTGCGTCGGGGCCGTGCAGCGCGGCCCGGTGGATGGCACTCGCGCCGGACTCCTCGGTGGCCAGGAAGCCGGTGCCGATCTGCACTCCGTCCGCCCCGAGAGTCAGCGCGGCGGCGATGCCCCGGCCGTCGGCGATGCCGCCGGCGGCCACGACGGGGATCGACACGGCCCGTGCGACCTGCGGGACGAGGGAGAAGGTCCCGACGAGCGACTCGTTCACGGGGCGCAGGAAGGAGCCGCGGTGCCCTCCCGCGTCGCTGCCGGAGGCGACGACGGCATCCATGCCCGCCGCCTCGATCGCCAGAGCCTCCTCGACGGTGGTCGCGGTGCCGACGGTCCGGATGTCCCGGCGCCGCGCCTCGTCGAGCACCCGGGCCTCGGGGATGCCCATCACAAAGCTGATCACCGGTGGCTCCGCCGCGAGCAGCGCGTCGATCTGTTCCGCGAAGCCGGGGGCGGGCGGTGGTTCCTCCAACTGGCTGGTCGGCAGTCCGAGTTCCTCGAACCAGGGGCGCAGCAGTGCGGTGTACCGGGCCATCCGGTCAGGGTCGGGCGGGGCCGCGGCCTCGTCAGGGTGCGGGACCCAGAGGTTGACCGCGAAGGGCCGGGTGGTGGCCTTCCGTAGATCGGCCACCAGCTCGCCGATCCCGTCCGGGGTGAGGATGTGTCCTCCGTACGAGCCGAGCCCGCCGCCCTGGGAGACGGCGGAGGCGAGTGCCACCGACGACAGCCCGCCGCCGAAAGGCCCCTGCACTATGGGGACGTCGATGCCCAGCAGTTCGACGAGCCGGCCGCGGGCCCAGGAGCGCTTCCCGTTGGTCATGACGGTCTTCCTTTCTTCAGGGCGTGGAGAGCCGCCGGGCGTTTGGGGGATTGAGGGCGTTCACGGCGCGAGGGCGAGCGCCGTACGGCCCGACACCTGCGCGAGCGCGGTCTTGGCGACCCGGCGCCCGAGGTGCTCGGCGGTCCGCAGATCCGCCCCGGACGGGGCATCGTCCCGACCGAGGTCGGAGGGCGACTGGGCCATCGCACCGAGGAAGCCGCCGAGGCGGTTGAGGTCCTCTGGGGTTCCGGTCGTGGAGTACTCACCGCCGGGCAGCAGGCCCAGCGAGACCCAGTTCATGCCGTGCTGCGCGGCGAAGAGCGCGAGGGAGACCAGGACATTCAGTTTGTCGCCGTTGACGCCGGCGGAGTTGGTGAACCCTGCGGCGAGCTTTCCGGCCCAGCCCTGCTTCATCCAGACCGGGGCGCTGGCCTCGGCGAAAGCCTGGAAGACGGCGGACTGGCTGCCCATGTAGGTCGGCGTGCCGAAGACGATCGCGTCGGCGGCGGCCAGCATCTCCCACAGTCGGTCGTTCACGACAGACACGTCGCACAGCTCGGATTGCGCTCCGGGCACCGACGCGGCCCCGGCGGCGACCGCATGAGCCTGGCGGGCGGTGTGGCCGTAACCGCTGTGGAAGGCAACGGCGACCGTGATGTTCTTGGACATGGCGAAGTCCTCGCAGGTCAGGTAGTCGGCGGAATATCCCGCCGCTCGAAACGAGGGTAGACGACCGGTCAACTAATAACCACCCTCTTAGTTGACCGCCCGTATACTCATCGGCATGGGACGGACGAGCACGGCGCGGGAACGATTGCTGGACGCAGCGTGCAGCCTGATGCTGAGCCGCGGCTACGGCGCGATCGGCGTCGCCGAGATCTGCGCTCGCGCGGACGTGAAGAAGGGCAGCTTCTACCACTTCTTCGAGTCCAAGCAGGCCCTGACGATGGAGGCGATCAACGCCCACTGGGCGGCTCAGCGCCCCGGCTGGGTGACGACCCTGGGCGGCGACGGGCCCGCGGAGGACCGGCTGGAACGGCTCTTCCTGGACCAGGCCGCCGCCCAGCGCACGGCGAAAACGGAGGGTGGCGCGGTCAACGGCTGCCTCTTCGGCAATCTGGCGCTGGAGCTGAGCACGCAGGACGCGGTCGTTCAGACCCGCCTGGCAGAGATCTTCGACGAGCAGATCACCCTGGTCCACGCCGCGCTGACGGATGCCGCGGAACAGGGCACGATCCCCGCCCCGGCCGCGACCCGCACCACCGCCCGCGCGGTACTCGCCCAACTGGAGGGCATGGTCATGTTCGCGAAGCTGACGAACGACCCCTCCGTACTGGACGGGCTGTGGGCGCAGACCTCCCGACTGCTGCAGAGCTGACGAGCTCGTGCGTGGTCGGCCTTAGCGTGTCGCCGACGTGATCGTTGAGTCTGGCGTGGTGGGGAACGCTGCGCGTGTCGGCAACCAGCGGATCACGGGGAGTTCCACCGGGGCGATCACCCTTCGCCCGTCTGCCGTCCCTCCGCCAGGTCCCGTACCGCCCGCTCCAGCCGCGTCTGCCGGGTCTGCGGCGTCGCGGCCTGGAGGAGCGGGAGCATCACGAGGTAGCGGGCGGTCCGGTCGAGCGCGTCGAACGCCGCACGCGCCGCCGGGTGTGCGGCAAGCGCCGTCGCAAGGTCGTCAGGGACAGCGGCTGTCGCTTGCGATGCGTACGCGCGGTCCCAGCGGCCGTCCTCCTGGGCCCGTTGGACCTCGGCGAGGCCGGGCCCTCGCATCCGGCCCGCCGCCGCCAGCACCGCGACCTTCTCGACATTCACCCGCGACCACAGGCTCCTCGGCCGCCGCGGCCCGTACTTCTGCAGGTAATACCGCTCGTCCAAGCCCCGACGCTGCCCGGAGATCCACCCCCAGCACAGCCCCACGTCGACCAGCTCGTCATCCGTGACCGACGCGATCCCCGACGCCTTCTTCGCAACCTTGACCCACACACCCTCGCGGCGAGTGTGATGCTCAGCCAACCAACCCTCAAAAGCCACCGCATCCGCGAACGCGACGACCTCCACCCCGTTGAACTCCTCCATGCCAGCCAGGCTAACCCAGCCACGCCCGCTGAACCTTCCCGGCTGACGGGCTGCCCTCGACCGCCCGCTCCGGCACCACGTCGGTGGCGGTCGGCGCGTACCGCATCTGACACACAGAGCGGGCGACCGAAGACTGCGGGGTCAGTTCATGAACCTGACCGAGGAGATCTGGTCGTTGAAGTTGCCGTTGGCGTCCTTGAAGTCGATGGACTCCCCGGGGACGAGGGTTACCGGTGCCCCCTCGTAGTCGTAGTGCGGGTACAACCGCACGATGCGCCCAGTGTCGTTGTAGACCGTGCTGGTGATGTCGTTGAAGTTGTAGTCGTCGAGGTGAGCGATGTCCTTGTACGTCGACAGCACTCGTGCGTCGTGGGTGTCCTTGTTGAAGTCCCAGTTCTCGTAGAGGCAGAGCTCGTCCACAGGGCAGACTTCGATCCCCGAGCCGCGCTGGATGTCCGCCGCGTACGCAGAGGTGCTGGCCGCCCCGGCGAGTACAGCGGCGCAGAGGGCGAGCGTCACACGCTTCATCACTTTCGATCCTCCTGTCGAAGGGCTCCCGGCTGTCTCAACGACCCCGCCGACGAGGTTCGCCGTTGGCGTCGTATCCGGCTTCTTAGATCTATCCACCTGGCCTCGGCGGCTGGTTGATCGTCACTCGGGTCCCAGTGGCACCCCGAAGCTCACCATCCAACCCGTGCCGTCAGTCCGGTGCTCCTTCATGCCCGACCCTGGTGCGGGGACGAAGGCGGCGCCCCGGCCGCAAAAGCATCGCCGCTCAGCTGTTCGGGAGAACCCTGGTGCGCAGGAGATCTGGCTCATTAACACCGCCGTCGCCGGACGGTGACCATCGGACCTGGAATTCCCCCGGCGTTGAACAAGATTTTCACTGAGCGCATTTGTTACGCGTCAGTTTGTAATCCCTGGAGATGGCCTTCAGTTCACCCGAAGCCGTACGTGACGCGGTGAATGCAGACAGGAGGTGTTCGCGCGATCTCCCACACCGGCAGGGTGTTAGGAATTCTCCCATTTCGCGGTGAGGTCGGAGGCATAAAAGCGACTTGTCCTCGGGTGAGTTGAGTGCGGTTCCGTAGGGGCCCAATAGGGGGCACAGTACGAACGAACTTGTGATTATCCTGTGAACCCGGTGTCCGTACTGGTCGAGTTGCCGCACGGCTATCCCCCCACATGCAGAGAGGTCGCTGCCCTGCACCCTGTTGCCCGTGCGCCCCGTCCGCACCGCATCCGACGCCGCGCCGACATGCCCCTACTCGGAGGCGTCCGCCCACCGATCGCCGCACTGCTCTGCGCCCTGCTGGCAGTTGCCGCGCTGACCGCACTCGGTCTCGGCACCGTTCACGAACAGGATGTCCCCCAGGCCGTTCGCGACGCGGAACGCCGGATCGCCGAGGATGCCGCCGACTCGGTCGGGACCTCCATCAACGCAAGAGCCGCGGCAGTGCGCCGCTCCGCGGCTTCGAACACGCCCGCCGGCAGCGGAACTCCGGCGGCGTTACTGCGGTCCCTGGTCCCGACCGGGCACCCCGCGCGGGGCGTTGTGCTGCTCGACCCGCGCACTGGCAGGTCCCTGGCGGCCAGCGGTGAAACGGTTCCGCTGACCGGGGTGGACGCGGCGGCTCTGGTGCGGACCGGTGCCGCGAACATCGCACCCCGGTTGGCCCCTTCAGGGAACGCCGAACCGCGGCTGTTGCTCTTCGCCCGGGTGTCCGTCCCGGCTCCGGGCCGCAAGCAGGACGGGAATCGTGACCAGGCAGGGGACCTGACGAGGAAACGGGAAGCTGTCTCACGCGAACTCCTTCTGGTCGTCTCGGAAAAGGTCGACGCCCCAGAGGTGTACGGGCGCGGGCGAACCGGTCAACTGGTGGGCCGTAACGGAAAGGTGCTTGCCACCACCGCCGCCACCGGCGCGGCCCTCGCCGCGCCCCACACCGAGCACCGCACCCTGCCCGCCGCCGCGAACGCCGGCCCGCACGCCGGCGACACCTCGGGCAGCGCGCTCGGCGACGGTCACGACGGGCTGCGCAGGATCACGGGGTGGGCATCGGTCGCCGCGGCGGACGGCAAGGACGACGCCTCCGGCCTGGGGCTGACGATCCTCACGGTCAGGGATGTGGCCCCGGCGCAGAAGGCGGCCGACCACACATGGTTCGCCATCGTGGCCGCGGGCGCGCTGGTGGTGATCGCCGTGCTGGTCACCCGGGTGCTGTTGGGCACCGTGCAGCGTCCGCTGCTGCGGCTGCACCTGTCCGCTGCCCGGCTGGCCAGGGGTGCCTGCGATCTGCCTGAGGCACGGGAGGAGCTGGCGCGGCCGGTGCCGGTCGCCGCGTTCGGTGAGCCGGCCAGGGCCGGCCGGGCGCTGGAGTCGATTCGCCGCCAACTGCTCGGCGAGACGGGACCGGAGCCTGCGCGCCCGGTGCGGCGCAGCCCCGGTATCCGGACCGCGGTCCTCGTCTGCGCACTCGTGATCGCCGCGTGGGGGGCGCCGCTGCTGTTCCTGCTCAACCGCGTACCGGCCGGCAAGGCCGTACCGTCAGTCGCCGTCGCCGACCAGCAGGCACGCACCGAGGCCTCCGCTGACCGTGTGCGACGGTCCCTCGACCGGAGCCGCACCGACCTCGCGGCCGTGGCCGCAGCCGTCTCCGGTGTGCCACGGGAGCGGGCGACGGAAGTTCTGCGGCGCGAACGCGCTGCCCACCCCGCGTACCGGTCGCTGTACGTGCTGGACCGCACCGGTGCCATCGTGCTGCGGGTGGGCAAGCAGCCGCTGCGCACCCTCGCCCATGCGCCAACCGGCGGCGGAATCACCCAGGTCAGCACGTCGGGCAAGATCCCCGCGATAGCCGCCTACGCCCAGATCCCGGCGGCCAAGAACGTCAAGGACGCCAAGCACCTCGAGAACGCCAAGCACGCCAAGAACGTCAAGGACGCTCACGACGCCGTCCCGGCTGTCGTCGTCGCCGAGATCCGCGTCAAAACACTGAACACCCTGGCTGCGCGGCAGGGGCTCGGCAGCGTGTGGCTGACCGACGAGCGCCACAGGGTGCTCGCGGCGAGCGGGGACTTCGAAGCCTTCCAGCCTCTTCCCAGCCGGGGCCTCACCCGCCTGGTGGCCAAGACCGAGGCAGCGCCTGGCGGCGCGGGCAGCCCGGCATCGGCCGTACTCCACGCGGGGGCCGTGCCGGGCGAGGGCCCATCGGTCGCAGCCGCCGCGTCACTGGCCCGGACGGGGCCCGCCGCCGGACTCGGCTGGCGGGTGGTCTCCGCCCGGCCTGTCGCAGCGCTGAAGCTGACGGCATATCAGATTCAGGCGCGCACCATGCTGGCCGGGCTGCTCGCCCTGTCCCTGGGCGCCGCCTGCCTGAGCTGGCTGCACATCGTGGTGGTCAGGCCGCTGCGCGACCTCACCAGGTACGCGGAGCGGCTGGCCGGCGGTGACCGTCGCACTGTGCTGTACCCGGTCCACCACGACGAGTGCGGCTCGGTCACGCGCAGTCTGGAACTGCTCCGGCAGGCGCTGGTGGAGCGGGACCGCGGCGGCGGAGCCCCCCTGGCCGCCGCCCCCGCCCAGTCGTTCCAGAGCGGCGGAACGCCGCAGCAGCGAAGGACCAACTGACATGCTTTTCCTCTACGGTGTGCTGCTGCTGAGCTGCGCCGTGCTGCTGGTCGCCGGCGTGCTGGAGCAGCGGCGCCACTACGCCGCGCTGGCGCAGATCCCCACACGGGTGCTGGTCAACGGCATTCGCGGCAAGAGCTCGATCACCCGGCTGTGCGCGGGGGCGCTGCGCGGCGGTGGTCTGGTCACCGTGGCCAAGACCACCGGCACCGCCGCCCGGTTCATCCACCCGGACGCCACCGAGGAGCCGGTGTACCGGAAACTGGGCATCGCGAACGTCGTCGAGCAGATAGGGATCGTCCGGCGTGCGGCGGCATACCGGCCGGACGCTCTGGTGATCGAGTGCATGGCGGTGATGCCCGCGCTTCAGGAGATCAACCAGGAGAAGCTGATCCGCTCCACGATCGGCGTGCTGTGCAACGTCCGCGAGGACCACCTCGCCGAAATGGGTCCGACGTTGGACGATGTGGCCCGCTCGCTGTCCCGGTCGATGCCGGTCGGTGGCGTCTGCGTCACCGCCGAGCGAGAGCGGCTGCACATCCTCAAGGAGGAGGCGGACAAACGCAGGTGCCGCCTGATCACGGTCGATCCGGAGTGGGTGACCGACGAGGAGCTGCGCGGGTTCAGTTGGTTCACCTTCAAGGAGAACGTCGCCATCGCGCTCGCCGTGGCCGAACTGCTCGGTGTGGACCGGGCCACCGCCCTGCGCGGCATGTGGGACGCGCCGCCGGACCCCGGCGTGCTCTCCGTCGAGCGCTACCGCACACCGGACGGCAAGCGGCTGCGCTTCGCCAACGTCTTCGCCGCCAACGACCCCGAGTCCACGTTGATGAACGTCCGCCAGTTGGAGGAGCTAGGTGCGATCCGCCGCCCGCTGAACGTTGTCATCAACTGTCGCCCGGACCGGGTGGAGCGCAACGGGCAGATGGGAGCGATCGTCCCCGACCTGGCCCCGGAGACGGTCTTCCTCATCGGACATCCGACCAAGAGCGCCCGCGACGGCATCCCGCCGGGCCGGTCGTCGGCTCGGGTGGTGGACCTGGGCGGCGACCGGCGCGACGCACAGGAGTTGACCCGCGCCATCCTCGCCGAACTGGGCCCGGATTCCTCGCTGGTGGCCATCGGCAACATCCACGGCCAGGGCGAACTGTTCCTGGAGCACCTCGGCGAGCTGCCCTCTGACCACGCCGACGAGCCGCTTCCGTTCGCGCACCCGCCCGAGCCGGAGCCGTACGGCTGGGTGGCCCCGCTGAACGGCCCGATGCCCGCCCCGATGCCCGCCGCGCAAATGCCGAGCCCAGCCTCCGCCCATGCCGACGCCCTGTACCAGCCGACAAGGAACCCGCTGTGATCCCCGTCAACGTCACTCCGCAGACCGTCGCGCTGGGGATCGCCATCGGACTGGTCTTCTCGCTGGTCTGCTACCTGACCACCAACCTCTCCCCCGGCGGCATGATCACCCCGGGCTGGCTGGCGCTGGCCCTCGTCACCGACGCGGTCCGGGCCGCGATGGTGATCGGCATCACGGCGCTCACCTTCCTCGCGACCAAGGCCCTACAGCGGCATGTGATCCTCTACGGCAAGCGGCTGTTCGCCGCCGTGGTGCTGTCCTCGGTGCTGCTCCACAACACGGTGCTGCTCACGCTCCAGCACGAGTTCCCCCGTCTCCACACCGCCCAGACCCTGGGCTTCATCGTGCCCGGCCTGATCGTCTATCAGCTGCTCCGCCAACCGTTGGCGGCCACCGTGATCTCCACCACCGCGGTGACCCTCTGCACGTATGTGGTGCTCGTCGCCGGGTTGCTCCTGGAGGCGGTGCCCATCGGCTGACCGAGCCGTACCGCCCGCGTCCGCCGCGCCCATCCGTACGTCGAAGAGGTCATCATGGCCACCACCCCCCTCACCCGGGACCCCGCCGACCGCCGCCACCGCTCCCCCCGCGCCAGACGCGCCTTCCGTGCCAAGCTCCGTCAACGGCCCACCATCAGCTGGGAGTCGTCCGCCCTTCTGCTGATCCTGGCAACGGCCGCGGTGCTCTACACCTGGGGAATCGACCGTGCCGGGGTGCACCCGTACTACAGCGCGGCCGTACGGTCCATGGCGGCGAACTGGCACGCCTTCGTCTTCGGCGGGCTCGACCCGAGCGGCTCGATCACGGTGGACAAGATCCCCGGCGCGCTGTGGCCGCAGGCCCTCTCCGTCAAGCTCTTCGGACCGCACAACTGGGCGGTGGTACTGCCGCAGGTGCTGGAGGGCGTACTGGCCGTCTGGGTGCTGCACCGGATCGTCCGTGCCTGGGCCGGCCCCCTGGCAGGGCTGCTCGCCGCGCTGGTACTCACCCTCACCCCGGTCACCGTCGCACTCGACCGGCACAACATCCCCGACACCCTGCTCGTCCTGCTGCTGGTCCTCGCAGCGGGATCGCTGCAGAAGGCCGTCAGCACAGGGAGACTGCTGCCGCTGCTCGCCTGCGGGGCATGGGTGGGGCTGGCCTTCCAGACCAAGATGCTCCAGGCGTGGCTCGTCCTGCCGGTCTTCGCCATGGTGTACCTCCTGGCAGCGCCTGGCTCGTGGTTGAACCGCGCATGGCGGGCGCTGCTCGCCGGGGTCACCGCACTCGTCGTGTCCTGCTCGTGGCTGCTGCTGGTGTGGGCGACCCCCGCCGCGGACCGTCCCTACATCGACGCGACCACCAACAACAACCCCTTCACCCTGGTCTTCGGCTACAACGGGCTGAGCCGCTTCGGCGACGACCCGCACGCGCTGGGCGCCGTCGCCGGCACCGCGGCCAGCCGCACCACCGAGAACACCGGTTGGACCATGCTGGTCAACCAGAGCGTGGGCCCGCAGATCGCCTGGCTCCTGCCACTGGCCGTACTGGCCTTGGCGCTGGGCGTGGCGTGGCGCGCCGGACAGCCGCGCACCGACGGGCCGCGGACGGGGTTCCTGCTCTGGGGCGGTTGGCTGACGGTGCACGTCGTGGTCTTCAGCAACTCCAACGGCAACCACGGCTACTACACCACCGTTCTGGCCCCGGCCATCGCCGCGCTGACCGGCGGCGGAATCGCCCTCTTCTGGGCCGAGTACGACGCCGGTGGCCGACGTCGAGCGGCGCTGCCCGCCGCGATCGGGCTCACGGCACTGTGGGCCGCGGTGATTGAAGGCCCGCACAGCGAATTCGCGCCCTGGCTCCTGCCGGTGGTGCTGATGCTCGGCCTGTGCGGGACCGTCGGCCTGTGGACCCGCGGGCCACGCACAACGCGACGGGCGGTGCACAGCGCCCTGGCAGCGTCCCTGGCGTCCATACTGCTCGCCCCGGCCGTCTGGTCCGCTTCCTGCCTGGTCCCGCGGTACGCCGGCTCACCGATGTCGCCGCTGGCCGGACCGGTCGGACCCGGCTACCGCCAGACGCACCACCACCGGGTCAAGATCCCGCGATTCCCGTTGAACGAGCCGTCCGCACGGGACACCGCGCTGCTGCGCTACCTTTCCGCACACCGTTCCGGGGAGAAGTACCTGCTCGCCACCCAAGCCGCCTACGGCGCCGAGCCTCTGCTGCGCGCCACCTCCCAACCCATGCTGGTCATGGGCGGCTTCACCGGCCTGACCCCGTATCCGACCGCACGAGGGCTCAGTGACCTGGTCTCCACCCGTCAACTGCGCTACGCCCTGCTGACCACCCGCCGCCCGTCCACACCGGCATCGGCCTGGGTGAAGACAAGCTGCACCCCCATCCCCCCAAGCGCCTACGGCCGAACCTCGAAGGGAAGCCTCACCCTCTACGACTGTGCTCGACGGGGCAATTGACCCAACAGCCCTGTCAGCGCGGCTCGGCGGCTCCGCCGGGGTCGCTGTGCAGCAGCAGGTGGGCCATCGCGGGGTCGGCGGAGGTGGCGACGAACGCCATCTCGGCCTTGGAGGCGTAGCGGCGGTAGATCGCCGCCTTGCCCACCCCGGTCCGCGTCGCGACCTGGTCGACGGTCAGGGCCGGGTAGCCGCGAGAGCATCGAAACCACCGTATCGGAACTACGGTTCCAGGGATCGCTGTCCCCCTCTACGCAGAGAAAACCGCGATGAAGTCGCACAGCGTGGCTTCGCGACAAGAACGGAGAAGCTCAGATGATCAAGTGGGCCGGCTGGATCATCACATTATGCGGAACCGCACACACGCTCGGCGCCCTGACGGTGGAGAAGGCCGCGCGCCACGCCGGGACATGGTTCAGCGGCGGACTGTGGCACGAGGACCTTGCCGACATGAGCCCGGCGGGCAGCGCGTACTGGCTGAGCCTGGGCAGCTTCGGCATACCGCTCATCCTGGTCGGCATGACGGTGCTGTGGCTGGACCGCCGCGGCATCACCCCGCCGGCATTCATCGCCTGGGCGCTGGGGGGCTGGACCGTCGTCGACGCCGTGGTCCTCCCGTTCACGCCCTGGCCGCTCTTCGCGCTCGCGTGCGCCCTGCTGCTGATCGGAGCCCGCCGCGCCCGCCGCGACAACCCCGCGCCCAAGGCCGGGCTTCCACGAACGTGAACACAGGGCGCGCCAGTGGCTAGGCGGACAGGGGAAGGGCTGCCGCCCCTACCGATCTCTTCCGGGGTCGAACTGACGGGCGGCTTCCACGTGTTGGCCGTCACGGTGTGGGCGGGCAGGGCGGCGATCTACTCCGTCGGATGAGCTCCGTTGATCGGCCTGGCGGTGGGGACGCCCTATGAAGTCGATCTCGGGATAGTGCCGGGAGGGGCCGTCGAGCAGGTGGCTGTCCCGTTGACGCAGGTGCTTGTCGAAGAAGGCTGCGAGGTAGGTGCGTTGGATCGCGATGGCGCGGTCGGGGGCGATCGTACCGAGTGATTGGACGAGTTGCTCGGGGGTTTTCCTGAAGGGGCCGGGTGCCTGGTGGAAGAAGGCCTCCCAGTCCAAGAAGGAGAGGTGCTCGGCGCCACGCAGCTTGATGTCGTACCGCTCTGCGCGCAGGTGCTTCCAGAATTTCGCCCAGCTCCCGTCGGTGTCCATGTTGTGGTTCTGGGCACTGAACAGCAGGAAGGGGCGGTCGAGGTCCTGGGTCTTCGCCGGTCCGAAGAACTGTCCGTCCAGGTTCGCGCCGGCGTCGATTCTGGAGTCCGCCTGCATGGCCGCCGGCACCACCGCTCCGCCGAGGGAAGGGCCGAACATTCCGATTCGCTTCATGTTGATCGCGTCGGACAGCCCGCGCGGAAGGCGTGCGTGGTCCACGTCCGGGTTGCGGCCACGGGCGATCGCGGCCAGCTGGTCGAGGACGAAGCGGGTGTCGGCGACCCGAATGTCGATCACGCGGGACGCCGGTGTGCCCGGCGGCATGGCGCTCACTTCCAGCCGCCCGTCGGGGAACTGCACTTCGCCGCTCTCGTGGGTGTCGTCGAGGGTGACGACCAGGTAGCCGCGGCTGGCCAGATCCTGGGCGAGTGCGGTGCCCGTCGCGCGGTTCGAGCCCCGTCCGGGCGAGTACAGCACGACCGGCAACTTTCCGGCCTTGCGAGCAACCGGAGCGCCGGTGTGCCCGGCGGTGGTGGGCAGGGTCACCGTGTTCGGCGGCACCTGCATGGCTCCCAGGAGATGCGCGGCGGCAGCGGGCTGTATCCAGGGTGCCGCGGGGTAGCGGTCGGTGTCCGTGGCCGGATACCACAGCGAAACCATCACCTCGCGCGGCCGGCTGCCCGGCAGCCACGGATCCGTGCGGTGCGGATCGACCAGGTGGAGGTCGACCGTCCCGACCCCGTAGCGGCCGGACGGGGCGGGAAGCGTCAGCTCACCAGGGGCCTTCGCCTCGCCCAGGGGCGCCGCCTTGGCTGTGGGTGCCGCCTTGTCCAGGGGCACCGCCTTGGCCATGGGTGCCGCCTCGTCCAGGGGCGCCGCCTTGGCCACGGGTGCCGCGGCGTTCTTCCCGGCTGCGGCGGCTGATGCGACCCCCGCGCCCAGGAAGACGGCCAGCGCCCCCGTGGTACCGGCGACCCGGGCCCGCATCCGGCCGCGAGGCTTCCTGCGTGCATGCTTCATGAGCAGCTCTCCCTGATGCAGTTCCGCTCCGTGATCAGTACTTGGCGGTACCCGGTGGCGACCGCGGCTTCCGCTACGGCTCTCCTCAGTGCGGAGAGTCGGGGAAGGCGCATATCTCAACTCTTTCGTGTGGGGGGTACCCAGGGCATGCCACGGGCGCCATCGCAGTTGGGTCCGATGCGGAGCCGGGAAGCGCACGTCTATGCCCTGACGCAGGGAAGTATTACAGCACTTGCAACTGCAATGGCAATGGCCGCCCTGCCAACCGGTCTGCGCTACCAGGGAGTAGCGCTGGACTGGACTTTACGTACCCGTATTGATTGCCCACGCTTGGTAATCAACGCGGCGGCTTAGCGCCCGATTTGGGATTCGCTACCGACCGGAATTACCGCCCTCGGTGCCACACGACGGATGCGGCATCTTCTTGCGGCGCCGGAACGCCTGCACGCCGAGGTGGACGAGATACGCCGCTCCAGCCAGCTTCACGCCCGTGAACACACCGCCGAACTCTCCACCAGCGGGCCACTCGAAGGGTTTCAGCGAGCCGCAGGTCTACGCCGCTGGGGCCTGGACGCCGCGCCACGCGTCGCGGCCTTCCTTGAGCGCGACGACGGCAATGGCGAGCACCGCGATCCCCTGGTCACGACCTCGATGCCAGCACCCTAAGGACGGACTAAGGCAACGCACAGAGTCGTGAGCACCATGAGGGACATGGGAAATCGCCCCACGGTCCCTCAGGAAGGGGGTGCTCACGCCATGGACGGCCCGGCCGATGCCACGACGGCTCCGAAGCCCGGCTCCACCGGTCCCACGGATGTCATCTGGGACATCACGTACGCTTGCCCGCTGCGCTGCACCCACTGCTACTCGGAGTCGGGGCGGCGCCCCGCCCAGCAGCCGGATCACGAGGAGTTGCTGCGGATCGCGGATGCCATCATCGCGCTGCGGCCGGGTGTGGTATCCCTGGCCGGTGGCGAGCCCCTGCTGGTGCCCGGGATCGCCGACATCGCGGCGCGGCTGACGGACGCCGGGGTCCAGGTGGTGCTGTACACCGGCGGATGGCGGCTGACGCCCGGCATGCTGAACGATCTCGCGGATGTGTGTCACCGCGTCGTCGTGAGCCTGGACGGCGCCACCGCGGAGGTGCACGACCGGATCCGTGGCAGGGCGGGGTCCTTCGAGCGGGCGCTCGACGCGCTCGGCCTCCTCGACCGGACCTCCCGCGCCCGCCGCGAACGAGGCATGCGGCCCGTCCAGTTCGGTGTGGACTGCGTGGTGGTCCGCAGCAACTTCGACCAGCTCGACGAGTTCTGCACCCGGATCGCGCCGCGCTTCCCCGAGCTGCGGATCCTGTCGTTCGGCGCGGTGATCCCGGCCGGACTCGCCAGTCGGGCCGGCTTCGCGGACCATGAGCTGCTCTCGGACGCGCAGATGGCCCAGCTCTCCGGAGAACCGCTCCACCAGCGGCTCACAGCCCTGGCCCCGTCGTCCGTGCTCGTCCTGGTCACCGACAACCTGCATCTGCAGATGCACCCGGGCCAGACCGCGCGGGGCCTCGACTTCCAGGTGATCCAGGTGGAGCCCGACGGCGCGGTGCGGGCCATGCCGGTCTACGAAGGCACGGTCGGCAATCTCCTCACGGACCCCGCGGACGTGCTCTGGCAGCGCGCGGTCTCCCGGTGGAGCGACCCGTTCGTGATCCGGACCCTCACCCCAGTACAGACCGTGCGCGACTGGGCGGAGGCGGCCCGGCGGATCGACTACCGCTTCGGCTCGGACGCGGTCCGTGCCCGTATCGACCGGCGGCCCGTCTTCGTACCCGTCGATCTCCCCTCCCCGGCTCCTGGAACCCGAGGTCAGTGACATGGATCCGATGCCGCCGCGGGACGCACGACGCGCGGGCGACGACACCTTCCTCGTCGATGTCGTGGAGTCGGTGCTCTCCCGGCACTCCCGGCACCAGGACGAGGACGGCGCATGGCGCGTCCGCCCGGGGGACTTCTGGTGCTATGTGTCCCCCGCCGACGAGCCCACCAGGGTGCAGGGCTGGAAGCTGCACATCTCCGCGACTCCGCTGTCCGCCCCGCTGGTCCTGTCCCGCGCCGCGCATGTGCTCGTACGCCGGCGGTGCAGGTTCAAGTTCGCCGGCACCCTCGGACGTGCCGGGGAGCTGGTGTCGCACCGCTACGACCGGGGCGGAGGAGGCAAGTTCCTCACCGTCTACCCGGAGTACGACGACGACGGGCTGCGCGCCCTTGCCGAGGAGCTGCACCGGGCCACCGAGGGGCTGCCGGGGCCGGGGATCCTCTCCGACCGTCCGTGTTTCCCGGGCAGCCTGGTCCACTACCGGTACGGGGTGTTCAGCGGCGTACGTGCCCTGGGCGACGACGGTACGCACGGGGCGATGCTGATCGCTCCGGACGGCACACTCGTGCGCGACCAGCGCCATCCGTGGTTCTCTCCGCCGCCCTGGGCGCCCCGTGATCCCTTCGCCGTGGAACGGGCCCCCGCGCCCCGTGAGGGCGCGGCCGCGGCGCCCCGCCCGGCGCCCAAACCGGTTCTGCTGGACGGGCGTTACCTGGTCCGTGAAGTGGTCCGGCACGCGTTCGCCGGCGGCGTCTACCGGGCCACCGACCAGACCACCGGCGCCCCCGTCATCGTCAAGCAGGCACGCCCGCACACCGCCGCGACCCTGACCGGACAGGACGTCCGCGACCGGCGGCGCCATGAGGCCGCCATGCTGGACCTGTTCGCCGACAGCGGCTACACGCCGCACCCGATTGGCGTCTTCGAGCAGCAGAACGACATGTTCCTCGTGCAGGAGGCCGTTCCCGGCACGACGCTGCGTCAGTGGGTGCTCGACCACCTCGACTTCGACGACGGGGGCCCTTGGGGAGTCCCTCTGGCGGACGCCCTGCGCCTGGCGCGCGGCCTGACCTGTGTCATGCGCTCCGTCCACACGGCGGGGTGGGTGCTCAGGGACTTCAACCCCAACAACGTGATGATCAGTGACAGCGGCGATGTGCGCCTGATCGACCTGGAGATGCTCGCCCGGCCCGGCGAACCCACGACCCGCATCTACACGCCGGGATACGCGGGCGCCGAGCAGAGCACCGCGCCGAGCATCGGTGCGGCGCCCCGGCCGGCGTCGGACCTCTACAGCCTCGGTGCCACCTTCTTCTACCTGGTCACCGGCGTCGACCCGCTGCTCGCCGCCGACGCGCCGGCCACCCGCCCGTACCGCGAACGCCTCGCCGCCTGGCTCGTACGGCTGTCGTCCGGCAACATGGCCGCGCACCGGCTCGCCCCGCTGATCCTGGACCTCCTCCAGGAGAACCCGGAGCTGCGGCCCGGTGTGGACGAGGTCCTGGCCCGGCTGGCGGAGACGCCCGTCGGCGAGAGGCCGCCGAGCGGCCCGGCCCCGGCGCGCGGTCTCGCGGGCCGCGAGCTGAAGCGGCTCGTCTCGGACGGCCTCGACCATCTCCTCGTCACCATGGACCCGGAGCACGCGGAGCGGCTGTGGCCCACCGGCCCGGTGGGGGCGGCGACGGACGCGTTCAACGTCCAGCACGGCGCGGCCGGTGTCCTCGGCGTGCTCGTCCGCGCCCACGCCGACGAGCCGCATCCGGGGCTGCGTACGGCCGTGGAGCAGGCGGCCCGGTGGATCAGCCGACGGGTCGGGCGGGAACCACGGACCCTTCCGGGGCTGTACTACGGCAGGTCCGGGACCGCCTGGGCCCTGCTGGACACGGCCGTGACTCTCGACGACGCGGCGCTGCTCGCCCGGGCGAAGGACCTGGCGGTGCGGGTTCCGGTCCGCTGGCCCGGTCCCGACGTCTGCCACGGGGTGGCCGGTGCGGGAATGACCCAGCTGCGGTTCTGGGAGGCCACCGGAGAAGAGCGGTTCCTCGACCGGGCACGGCAGGCGGCCGACCATCTCTCCCGGGCTGCCGTCCGCGAGGAGGGCTCCGTCGTGTGGCCGGTGCCGCGGGAACTCCTGTCCAGCCCCTCCGACATCACTCACTACGGATTCGCCCACGGTGCCGCCGGAATCGGCGCGTTCCTGCTCGCGACGGCACGGGCCACCGGCACCGCCGCGTACAGGGAGCTGGCGGCCGAGGCCGCACGGACCCTGCTCGCTGTGGCCGAGGTGGAGGAGGGCGCCGCGTACTGGCGCAGCGGAGAGAAGAACAGCCCCCGCAGGACCCACTGGTGCAGCGGCTCCTCCGGTGTCGGGACCTTCCTGGTGCGGATGTGGCAGGAGACCGGGGAGGACGACTTCCGGGAGGCCGCGCACGGGGCCGCCGTCGCCGTCCGCCGCTCCCGCTGGCACGTCGGCACCGCTCAGTGCCACGGTCTCGCGGGCGACGGGGAGTTCCTGCTCGACCTCGCCGAGGCGTGCGGCGCGGACACCTACCGCGAGTGGGCGGGAGAACTCGCGGCAGGGATCCACGTCCGTCATGTCCTGCGGGACGGGCGTGCCGTCCTGCCGGACGACGGCGGGACGGATGTGTGGGCCGACTTCAACACCGGCCTGTCCGGAGTCCTCGCCTTCCTGCTGCGCCACGCCCATGGCGGGCCCCGCCTGTGGCAGCCGCGCTCCTTCACGGGGCACGGCGACGAAGACTCCGGCACCGCCGCGGCGCGGGCCGCGGCCGTGCCGGCCCATCACCACCGGACAGCGGAGAGGGGGTGAACATCATGGAGTTCGACGTGGACGCCCTCCAGCTCCTGGAGGAAGAGACCGCCGAGAGCGGCGCCTGGCCGCCGCCGACCGCAGGCACGTGCTGCAGCACCTTCTGACGCAGCGGCACCTCGGCCCACCGTTCCCGCCCGCTGACGGCGGGAGCGGTGGGCGCCTTCATGGGGGCACCGGCCGCGGACCGACGCAGGCCCAGCCGGGCACGGCGCAGGCACGGGCCCCGGCCCGGCACCGCACGGCGACACGACAGGAGCACGACGTGAGGACACGGCATCCTTCCGGCAGGGCGGTACGGGCCATGCTCACGGCCGCGGTGAGCGGTTCCGTGCTCCTCGCCCTGCTCGCGCCGGCATCGCCCGCACCGGCCGCCTCCGCGCGGCAGGTCCTGACCGCCGAGCGGGCCGTGCCCCGGCCGTGCCACACCACCCTGCTGCCCCCGCACACACCGGGCGTGGCCGCGCACCCGGTGACCGCCGCGGCGGACGGCGTGCTGCGCGCCCGGCTCGCACCCCTCGCCGGGGCGGAGGGCGACTGGGACCTCGCCGTCTTCGACGCGGACAGCGGCACGCTCCTGGCGGCCTCGGCCGCGCCCCGCAGCCGCGAACTCGCCGAGACCTCCGTCGCCGAGGGCCGGCGCCTTGTGGTGCAGAGCTGCCGAAGGCTGGGGCCCGCACGCACGGTGTCGCTGCATGTGGACCTGCTGGCGCAGCCCCCAGGGAGCGGCCCGGCACACGCCGCCGCGCGCACGGAGGTCGGCCCTCCGCACAGCTCGGCGCTGCCGTCCGGACGGTCCGGCTACCGCCATCTGCACGAGTACGAGTACGAGCTCAAGGAACTCGCCCGCGCCCACCCGTCCCTCGTACGCTCCTTCGTCCTGCCGCACCCGACGGTCGAGGGCCGGGACGTCTCCGGAGTCGAGGTGAGCAGCCACGCGCCGCACATCGCCGACGGCAAACCGGTGATGCTCACCCTGGGTCTGCACCACGCGACCGAATGGCCCAGCGGTGAGATCGCCCTGGAGTGGGCCTATGAGCTGGTGCGCGGCTACCGCACGGATCCGCGGGTCCCGGGCCTGCTCGACCGGACCCGCGCGGTCATCGTCCCGGTGGTGAACCCCGACGGGTTCTCGGTCTCCCGCGGGGCCACGCCCCGGGGTGACTTCACCCGCTTCGACTACGAGAACAAGCGCAAGAACTGCAGCGCCCTGGACGCCCCGCCGTCCCACGCCTCGGGGCCGTGCGGGGCCAACCCCGCGGGCCGCGACCGCGGTGTGGACCTCAACCGCAACTACGCCGGGTTCTGGGGTGGTGTGGGCGGTGCCCCGCAGTGGTACGCCGACCACTACCGCGGCCCCGCCCCCTTCTCCGAGCCGGAGACCCGGAACGTCCGCCACCTCGTCTCCACCCGGCAGGTCACCGACCTCGTCTCCCTGCACACCTACGGCAATCTGGTGCTGCGCCCGCCGGGAGCCCTCGACACCCGTCCGCCGCTGGACGAGCCGGCCTACCGGGCCCTGGGCGCGCGGCTGGCCTCCCGCACCGGCTACCGCAGCGAACCGGCCTGGCGGCTGTACGAGGCGACGGGCATGACGGAGGACTGGTCGTACTGGGCGACCGGAGGCTTCGGTTTCACCCTGGAGATCGGTCCCGCCAAGGCCCATGGCCCGTACGCGGACGCCGTCGTCGCCGAGTACACCGGCAGGGCGCCGGCGGCCGGCGCGGGGAAGGGCGGAGTCCGCCGGGCGCTGCTCGACCTGCTCGCCCACACCGCTGACCCGGCCGCGCACGCGACGCTGACCGGCACGGCGCCCCGCGGCCACCGGCTGCGGCTCCACAAGACCTTCCGGACCCCGACCTCGCCGGTGCGCGGGCCCGACGGCTCGACCGGGCCGCCGCTGAAGGTCACCGACACGCTCGTATCGGACCTCGTCGCTCCCGGCGGCCGGTTCACCTGGTCGGTCAACCCCTCCACCCGGCCGTATGTCGCGGGACGGTACGGAAGGGACCCGCAGGGCCCGGCCCAGCCGGTGGCCGAGCTCGCCAATCCGCCCGGTCTGCCGCCCGAGAACACCGGGTTCCCGCAGGATCCGGCCGCGGACCGGGTCCCGTTCACCGTCCTCGGCCCGCCGGAGGCCGACACCGGCCGGATGACCGTGTCGGTATCCTGGACGTCGCCCCGCACCGATTGGGACCTCTACGTCCTCGACGCGGACGGCCGTCCCGTGGCCCAGTCCGTCACCGGCGGGGCCGACTCCGAACAGGCGGTCATCTTCGACCCTCCCCCGGGCCGCTACACCGCCGTCGTCGTCAACTACGACCAGACGGAGGCGGACCCGGACGACTGGACGGGCCGGGTGACGTTCCAATCGCCACTGCCCGCCACCTACGGCCCCTCGGAGTCGTACTCCCTCAGCTGCTCGGACCGCGCCGGGCGCACCCTCGGCATCGCCGAGGTGCGGGTCGGGCGGGGTGAGCGGGTGGACCTGGGCGAGGTGTGTGCCCGGCCGGCGAGCGGCGCCGCGTTCACGCCGGGCCGGTCGGGCCGTGCCGCAGATAGGTGAGTACGGCGGTGACCCGGCGGTGCAGCTGGGACTCCTCCGCCAGGCCGAGCTTGGCGAACGTCGAGTTCACGTGTTTCTCGATGGTCGACTCCGACAGCGACAGCGACTCGGCGATGGTCCGGTTGTTCATGCCCTGCGCCATCTGCCGCAGTACGTCGAGCTCGCGGCGGGTGAGCTGGGCCAGCGGTGAGTCGGTGGTGCGGATGTGGCTGCCGACCAGCACCTCCACGATGCGCGGATCGATCACCGAGCGCCCCGCGGACACCTCGCGCAGGGCGCGCAGCAGCTGATCGAGCTCGCCGATCCGCTCCTTGAGCAGATACGCCAGGCCGTCCGTGCCGCGCTGGAACAGGGCGAAGGCGTACTGCTCGTTGGCGTGCTGCGACAGGACGACCACGCCGGTGTCCGGGTGCCGTGCCCGGATGGAGTGTGCGGCGGTGATGCCTTCGGTGTGGTGGTCGGGAGGCATCCGGATGTCCGCGATGACGGCGTCGAGCCGGAACCGCTCGACCGCGTCGAGGAGCTCCCCCGCCGTGCCGACCGCCGCGACGACATCGACCTCGCCGGTGTCCTCAAGGAGCCGGCGGGTGCCCTCCCTGACCAGATAGTGGTCTTCGGCGATGACGATGCGCAGCCGCTCGGGAGCGGTCGTCTCGGGTGTCTTCAGGTCAGGCATGGGTCGTCTCCCTCCGTCGCACGGTGAGCCGTGCGTGAACGGTCGTGCCGCCCCCGGGCCGGGACTCGATGGACAGCTCGCCGCCCACTGCCTCGATCCGGTCGCGCATCCCGGTCAGCCCGGAGCCGAGCCGGGACCCGGTGGGGAAGCCGACCCCGTCGTCGCTGATGGCCAGGAGCAGGGCCTCTTCGTCGTGCGAGATACGGATGGCCACCCGGGCCGCGTCCGCGTGTTTGAGCACGTTCGTCAGCGCCTCGGACACCAGGAAGAACGCGGACTCCTCGATCTCGGGCGCGAAACGCCGCGCGCACACCGTGGGTTCCACATGGACGGTGACGGGGATCGGCAGCCGGCGGGCCCGGGAGGTCACCGCGGCGGCGAGGCCCTGGTCGGTCAGGACCGGGGGATGGATGCCGTGTGCGAACTCCCGCAACTCTTCGATGACCCGGACGGCGTCCTCCTGGATCTCGGTGAGGGTGCTGTCCACGGCGCCCCCGCGGCCGCGCAGTTGATTGCGCGCCAGCCGTAACTTCGCCACCAGTGCCACGAGCTCCTGCTGGATCCCGTCGTGCAGCTGCCGCTCGATGCGCCGCCGCTCGGTGTCCTGGGCCTGCACTATCCGGGTCCGTGAGGCGTTGAGCTCGCTCGCCTGGCGCTGGACCTCGTCGACCCGCGCGGACAGTTCGGCCGTGAGCCGGGCGTTGTGCACGGCGAGCGCCGCCTGTCTGGCCAGTGTCTCGACCAGGTCCCGGTCCTCAGGGGTGAACCGGCCCTCGTCCTTGGGCCCGTACTCGATGAACCCGAGGGCCTCCTCGCCGTGCCGCAGCTGCACCCCGGCCTGCACCCCGACCTGTGCGCCGATGTCATCCGAGGCCCGGGAGCCGGCCGTCGCCACGGCGAAGGGCCCGTCCCCGGTGTCGGTCGCGCCCAGCTCGACCCGTACCCAGCGCAGGTTGAGCCCCTCCCGCAGACTGGTCGCCAGCTGCGGTGCCAGCCGTTTCACGTCGTAGGCGTGCTCCAGCGTGGTCCCGCACTGCACGAGCAGTTCGAAGTTGGAGGGGCGCGCCCCGAACACCCGGCGCGCCGCGAGCTGGTTCAGCCGCCCGCGCACCGGCTGGAACAACATGGTCGCGATCACCGCCACCAGAACGGCCAGACCAATGGGCAGGTACTGCCCCGCCGTCAGGCCCAACGCTGTGGTCATGCCCAGATACCAGCCGCCGGTGATCAGCCAGAGCAGCCCGTACACCGCGGGCTTGCGCAAGGTGATGTCCATGCCGGGCAGCAGATGCCGGAACCCGGCGTACACCATGCCGACCGAGATCAGCAGATAGGGCAGCGCCCCGAGCGCCGCGCCGATGAAGTACGCGACTCCCGTCTCTCCCTGCCACATCCGGAACAGCCGCGACGAGCCTCGCCCCAGCAGCACGGCGAACGCCACCACCGCAACCAGCGTCAGACGGCTGCTGCGGGCGCCCCGGTCCCGCGCCCGCAGCAGGGACCGGACGAGCAGCAGGCCCGCGCCCACCGCCGGCAGCCACGCCTCCGGCTGCACCAGCAGCCGGGGCAGCAGCTGTTCGGGAACGTCCGACGCCATCAGGGCCAGCGGGTAGAGCGTCAGCAGCCACAGCGCGCTGAGCAGGACACGCTCGTGGACGTACCGGTGACGCCCGTCCGGCAGCAGCGCCACCAGACGGACGAGCAGCAGGCCCACGACCACGTCGATCGTCCTGACCACGAGCAGACCGGTCCACACCAGCGGCGTGGGCGGGTTCCAGGCCGAGGGCTCGACGAAGAGCGTCAGCGTGAAGCGGACGACCAGCCCCAGCGCCGCCCAGGAGCCGGCCGCCACCAGCCGCCGGGCCACCGGGTGCGCCGGAGCGCGCCACCACAGGAACAGCCCGGCCGCATAGCAGGGCAGCACCGCGCCCAGGCTCCATGCCAGCGTCCGCTCGGCGGAGATCCAGATGCCGCCGGCGGGCACCGCGTAGAGCAGTCCGAGCCCGCCGCACAGGACGAGGACGCGGACCGGCCATCCGTGAACACGTGCCATCCCACGAGTTTCCCGGTCTCGCCGCACGGTGTACAGAAAGGCTGCCTCCCTCCCCCATGGCGGCAAACCTCCATACCGAAGCGAGGCCGTCCGGGTGCCGCGCGCCCCGCGCACCCGCACACACTCGTCATGTCCGGGGTCCCGCCCCGGAGCTGGGGGGAGCACGATGACGATCACACCGACCGAGGAGTCCGGCCGTGCGGCGGGCTGTACCTGGGAGGACTGGACCGCCGCGCCCGGCCTGCTGCGCCGGGCCATGTCCAGGACCGAGCCCATGGAGCCGGCGCTCGGACAGCGGCTGGGAATGACCTACCAGTTGCTGGGCGAGCCGGCCCGCGCCCTGGACATCCACCGCAGGACCGCCCTCGCCGGGACTGGGACCCCGGACGAGATCACGGCCCTTGCCTGGGCGGCCGCCGCGCACTGCGCACGGGGCAGGCTGCGCCCGGCCCGCGCGCTCGGACAGCTCGCCCTGCGGGCCCTGCGGCACTGCTGCGATCCCCGCGCCCAGGCCGTCACCCACGCCACCGCCGCGACAATCGCCGCGCTGGAGGGCCACGGCGGTCTCGCCGAGCACCACGCGGACCGGGCCAGGGAGGAGGCGCGTTCCTCGGGGGACGCGATGCTCCATCTGTTCGTCCATACGAGCCTTGCGGCGGAACGTCTTGAGCACGGCGCATGCCGGGACGTCTGCGACACGCTCGGCACCGCGCTGCGGGCCCTGGGCGGTGACCATGACGGCGCCGATGTGCCGCTGGTGCTGCTCGCCCGCTGTCGGCGTGGCGCCGCGCACTTGGCCCTCGGCGAACTGGACCGTGCGATCGCGGACTTCACCGGCGCACTCGACGGCTACCAGCGGCTCGACGAGTCCTTGGAGAGCGGCCGGCTGGGCGCCGCGGCGCTGGTCGGCCTGGGGGACGCACACCGGGAGCGCGGTGATCTGGGCCCGGCGCGGGCGGCCTATCAGGAGGCGGTGGTGCGTACGGAACACTCGGGCGATGCCCAGCTGCTGGCCTCGGCGCTGACCGGTCTGGCGCTGACACGATGTACCGACGCGCCCGGTACCGCGGCCGTGCTGGCGCGCCGGGCGGCCGACGGGTGCGTGGGCCCGCAGCGGATCCGTGCCCTGCTCGCCGGCGGCTGGATCGCTCTGGCGGACAACCGCCCCGAGACGGCGGTCGAGGCGGCCCGGCAGGCGGCCGGGGAACCGGGCGCGCAGGTCTCGCGGACGGTATGCGCGGAGATCCTCGAACTGGAGGCGATGTGCCTGGCCGACGGGCGGGCACGGCAGCGGCTCCTCGACGACGCGGAGGCGTTGTGGGCCACGGCGCAGCGTCCGCTGGCGGTCGCGCGGGTGGCCGTGGCCCGGGCGCGGCTGCGTCCCGCGCCGACGCGGGGCACGGTCCGGGCGCTGCGTGAAGCCACGCTCTGGCTGCGGCAGTTCGGAGTGTCTCCCTCGGCGGCCGAGGCGGCCGGTCTGCTCAACCGGGTCATGGCGGACCGGGAGCCGTGCGTGAGCGTCGGCGTCCTGGGCGGCTTCCGGGTGATCCGGGACGGCGTCCCGGTGGGTGCCGACGAGTGGCAGTCGAAGAAGGCCCGCGACCTGCTGAAGGTCCTGGTGGCCCGGCGCGGTCTGCCCACATCCCGCGAGGCCCTGATCGACACCCTGTGGCCGGACGAGGATCCCGCCCGCTGCGCCAACCGTCTGTCGGTCGCCCTGTCGACGGTACGGCTCGTGCTCGACCCCGGACGCCGGATGCCGCAGGACCACTTCATCACCGCCGACAAGCATGTCGTCGGTCTGGCCCGGCTCCGCGTCGACGTGCAGGAGTTCCTGGCCGCCGCCCGCCATGCGATCAGCGGTGCGCAGCGCACCGGAGGCGGCGCCTTCGCCTCCCTGGCCGCCGCCGAGGAGCTGTACCGGGGGGACGTCCTGGAGGACGAGCCGTACGCCCCGTGGGCGGCGGGCCTGCGCGAGGAGGCGCAGGCCGTCCATCTGGAGCTCCTCACCCGACTCGCCGCGGCCGCCGCCGAGAACGACGACCGCCACGCCGAGGCCCACTACCGCCTGCGGCTCCTGGAGCGTGATCCCTACGACGAGGACGCCCATCTCGGTCTGGTCTCCCTACTCGCCACCACGGGCCGCCACGGCGAGGCACGCCGGCGCTACCTCCTGTACGCCGCGGCGATGAACGAGATCGAGGTGACCCCGGCCGCCTTCCCGTCCGCCCGGCGCGGCACGATGGCCGGGGCGGGGCACGGGTGGTGAGTCACGGCGGTTCGGGACGTACGAGAGCCTGCCGCCAGGACACCGGCCAGCCGGCCGTCGACGGCATCGCCGTGGCCACCCGGCTGTGCCTCGTCCGGTACGCGGCCACGCCGGCCCTCCGGATTCGGAGGCTCGCCGGGTCGCGGTCGTGGCGGAAAGTCTCCTCCGCCCTGCCTGGCCGCCGTACTGCGGTTCGCACCTGCCCGCTCAGGCGAGCGGACCGCGCTGCTGGCGGGTGAGCAGTCCCCGTTCGAGGGCCGTGACCACCGCGTGCGTACGGTCGCTGACGTCGAGCTTCGCGAAGATCCGCAGCAGGTGGGTCTTCACCGTCGCCTCCCCGATCACCAGCCGTTTGCCGATCTCCGCGTTGGAGAGGCCGTCGGCCACCGCGCTCAGTACGTCTGCCTCTCGCGCGGTCAGGGCCACCGGCGCGGGCTGACGCATCCGGGCCACCAGCCGCTCCGCGACCCGCGGGGCGAGGACGGTCTCGCCCCGCGACGCGGCGTGGATGGCGTCCACGAGCTGGTCGCGGGTGGTGTCCTTGAGGAGGTAGCCGATCGCGCCCGCCTCCACCGCGCGCTCGATCTCGGCGTCCGTGTCGTACGTGGTGAGGACCAGCACCCGGGTCCGGGGCCCCCGGCTCGCGACGATCTCGGCGGTGGCGGCGACCCCGTCGAGGATCGGCATGCGCAGGTCGAGCAGCGCCAGGTCGGGCTCCAGGCGCTCCGCGAGTTCGACGGCCGCCCGGCCGTCGCCCGCCTCGCCGACGATGTCGATGCTGGGCTCCGAGGCCAGCAGGGCGACGACTCCGGCACGCATCACCGTATGGTCGTCCACCACGATGATGCGGAGCTGCTTGTGTTCCGTCATGTCACACCTGACCGTTCATGTCACAACGACCGTTCATGTCACACCTGACCGTTCGTGGGAATCACGGCGAGGACGCGGGTGCCGTCGCCGACCGAGCTGGTGACGGTGAGCTCGCCGCCGAGTTCGGCGAGGCGCTTGCGCATGCCGTCGAGGCCGAAGCCGCGGGACCGCTCGACCACGAAGCCCCGCCCGTCGTCGGTGATCTCCAGCTCGACGCCGTGGGGGTGCTCCGCGAGGACGACGCCCACCGTGGAGGCGGCCGCGTGCTTGCGGACGTTGGCCAGCGACTCCTGGGTGCAGCGCAGGAGCGCGATCCGGGTCGGCTGGTCGCACGCGATGTCCGGCAGGTCAGCGCTGACGGTGAGACCGGTGTCCTCGGTGAACCGGTCCAGGGTCCGGCGCAGGGTCTGGGCGACCGAGCCTGGTGCCACCCCGCTCTGTGGGGCGGCGCCGACGAGGACGCGGGCTTCGGCGAGGTTCTCGCGTGCGGTGTGCTCGATCGAGAGCAACTGCTGGGCGCTCTTGGCGGGATCCGCCTCCAGGCCGACGCGGGCCGCCTCCGCGAGGACGATGATGGACGCGAAGCCCTGGGCGAGGGTGTCGTGGATCTCCCGCGCGATCCGTTCCCGCTCGTCGGCGGCGCCTTGGCGCTGGTGGGCCTCGGCCAGTTGCCGTTCGGTGCTCTCCAGCTTCGTCTCGGCGCTCTCGAGCCTCGTCTCGGTGCTCTCCAGCTGCGTGCTGAGGAGGCGGGCGCGCTCCTCGCCCTGCTCCACGACCCGGTGCAGCAGCAGTCCGAGCAGTACGCCGGCCGCGTAGCCGATGAGGGCGAAGACGACGTTGCCGGTGAGGAACTCCTCGTTGCGTACGGCGCTGCCGGCCACGGTCGCCGCGGCGGCGACACCGCTGAAGGCGATCGCGGACCGCGGGCTTGCGGCGAGGATCCAGAAGTGCGGGAGCGACACGATGAACAGGGCCGCGCCGCCGCCGGGCAGGTAAGCCATCGCCCCCAGGCCGAGGGCGAGTACGGCCAGGTAGGCGGACGGGCGCAGCACGCGGTTGGCGGGGAGCACGCGCACGATCGCGTAGCCGAGGGCGAAGGCGGCCAGCAGCGCCAACGACCAGTACTTCGCCGGGGCGGTGTCGTCCTGCGCACCGATGACCGAGGGCGCCAGACCGAGGAGCACCCAGGTGACGGCGTACCACCGGCGGAGCGTCCGTATCCGGAACCGGTCGTTGGGCTGTGGCCGCTGGTTCATGCCGGTCAGCCTACTTTTTCGAGTGGCTCGGCAGCCGCGGGGGCGTGTGCCTGCGCCCGGCGCATGCCGCGCGAGGGCCACCAGCACTTCTCACCGAGCAGCAGCATGAGCGCGGGCAGGATCATGATCCGGATGACGACGGCGTCGAGGAGGACGGCCACCGCCAGGCTGAAGCCCATCTGCTTCATCTCCATGATGTGCAGGGGGACGAAGCTGGCGAACACCGTCACCATCACCAGGGCGGCGCTGGTCACCACGGAGGCCGAGCCGGCGATGCCGTCGAGCACGGCCTTGCGGGTGGGCACGCCGCGCAGCGCGGCCTCCCTGATCCGGCTGATCACGAACACCTGGTAGTCCATCGACAGGCCGAAGAGGATCACGAACAGCAGCAGCGGCACCCGGGAGCCGATCGAGCCGGTGGAGGTGAAGTCGAGCAGCCCCTCGGCCCAACTGCCCTGGAAGACAAGGACCAGCAGACCCAGCGAGGCGCCGGCCGAGAGCAGGTTCAAGAAGATGCCGACCAGGCCGAGGACGACGGAGCGGAACGCCCACACCGTCATGGCGAAGGTCACCAGCAGCAGCGATCCGATGATCAGCGGCAGCTTCCGCTTCTGGTGCTCGGGGTAGTCCGCGTAGCGGGCGACGTCTCCGGTGACCGCGGTCTCGGTGCCGGGCAGCTCGCCGACGGTGGCCGGGACGTAGTTCCCGCGGAGCGTTTCGAGGGAGCCCTGCGCCACGTCGGAGCTCACGTAGTGCGGTACGGGCAGCTCCAGCAGGCTGATCCGGCGGTCAGTTGACGTGCGCAGCTCGGCGGTGCCGGCGAGCCGCGGGTCGGCCTTCGCACGGCGGGCGAGCTCGCGCAGCGCGGCGGTCACCTCGTCCGCGCGGTCGGGTTCGGCGCGTACCACGACCTGGTGCATGGACTTCAGCTCGGGGAACGCCTGGTTCAGCCGGTCGTACGTCTGCATGGCCGGGATGTCGCGGGGGTGGGTCTCGCGGCCCATGTCGGTGAGGTTGAGTCCCAGGAGCGGGGTGGCCAGGGCGAGCATGGCGAGTACGGCGACGGCCAGGGTGGCGGCGGGGCGCTTGCTCGTGGGGCGCAGCATGGCCGCGGTGATCCGGCCGGTGCCGGTCCTCGGCTGCTTCTGCCGTACGGGCTTGCCGCCGCGGGCCGCGCGGTCGGCCTTGCGGGCGGCCCGGCGTTCGGCCCGAGCGCCGAGCTTGGCCAGCAGCGCGGGCAGCACGGTCAGCGAGCTTGCAACGGCGACCAGCGTCACGACGATCGCGCCGGTGGCGATCGAGGAGAAGATGACGTCATCGGCCAGGTACAGCGTGGCGCTGGAGACGGCGACCGCGAGCCCGGAGACCACGACGGCCCGTCCCGAGGTGGCCGCGGCCAGCTCCACCAGGGCCTGCGAGCTGAGCCGGCCGCCGGAGCGGGCCCGCTCCTCCCGTTCCCGCTTGAGGTAGAAGAGGGTGTAGTCGACGCCGACGGCCAGGCCGATCAGCAGGATGACGTTGGTGCCGATGCCGGCGTCCGGGAAGGCGTGCGAGGCCAGCATGGACAGGCCGATGGACGCGGCGATCGAGGAGAGCGCCAGCAGCAGCGGGACGGTGGCCATCGCCACGGAGCGGAAGACGATCAGCAGGGTGATCAGCGTGACCGGCAACGCGATCATCTCGGTGCGCGCGAGATCGCTGCCGCGCAACTCCTCGACGCCCTTGCCGATGGAGGGGCTGCCCGTCTCCTCGATCCGCAGGCCGGGATGGTCGGCCTGGACCTCGTCGGTCTGGGCGCGCAGCGGATCGACGTGCTTCTTGCCGTCGAGCTCGGGGCCCTTCATGGTGACGTCGACCCGGACCGCCGTGCCGTCGGTCGAGCGCACCGGGGCGGCCACGGACCTCACTTCGGGCAGTCGGCGCATCCGCTCGGTGATGTCGCGGGCGGCGGCGTCGGCGGCGGCCTGGTCGAGTCGGCCCGTGCCGGGCTCAGCGGTGATCAGCACGCGCTCCAGGGGCCTTTGCTCCAGACCGCCCTCGGCCGCCATCGCCTCCGCCCGGCCCGCCTCGCCGATGCGGAAGTCCTCGCTGGCGGCGGGGTTGCTGCCGACGCCCACTCCGGCACCGAGGCACAAGGCGACGAAGAGGAACCAGCCGGCGATGGCGCGCCAGGGGTGCCGGGCGCTCCAGCGAGCCATGCGTACAGGGAGATTGGTCATGGCATTCATGCTGGTCGGCGGGGTGCCGTCGCCGACAGCCTCGACAGGTTGAACCTCGGGTCCACCGGTCGGTGGACCCGAGGACGTGCCACCCGTACAGGCGCCCTGTCGCTTGTGGCTCGGCCTGGTCCCCGTGGAGCTGCCGCGCGGTTGCGGGGAGCCGTCGGAGGCCTCACGGGATGAGCAGGGCCTTGCCCGGGACCGAGCGGGCTTCTGTCGCGTGTTGTCCGGGGTGAACTCGGCGGCGACCGCGTCGGCCGGGTCCTCGACCTCGGCCAGCCGGCGGGCGGCGGCACCGCGGTGTGCCGTTCGACGTCGAGCCCAAGGGGGCTATCGGCGGCGCGCTCGAAGAACGCCTCGCCGATCGCCGTGTTGCCCACTTCTCAGGCGTACACAGGCTCGTATCTGCCGTCCGGTATCGCCTCGGCGAACTGGCGGAAGCACTCGGCGATGTTGTCCCGGCCGCGGATCTCGCCCTCGTCGGGCACGACAGCAACCGCGTCGGCCGCGAAGAGCGCTGCAACTGCTGCGGGATCGCGGCCGCCACCGGGGCCACGGCACAGGCCCGGGATGTGCCGGAGCACTTCCGCAGCGGCACCCGCTATCACGCGCCCGGCCCGGACGGCCTACCGCCTGGCGTCTGAAGGGCTCGGCTGAGCGCCGGCCGACCAGATGCCGCGCGAGCACAAGACCCAAGACCGAGCTGCCCAGCCGACAGGGGGGCGCCGGTCCGGTGCCGCCAGGGCCGTGAGGCCGACCAAGCCGACCCGTGTCCCTTGGGAGAGGCGCTCTCAGCAGCCGTTCCCGCCCGGGCCGCCGAAGAACAGGTAGGTGCCCCAGTCGGACGCCGTGTTGTTGGTGATCTGGACGGAGTAGCAGGGGCCGCTGACCGATCCCGCCTCCGACAGGGTCGCGTACACCGCGCCGCCGGTGGCGGGGTTGACCGCTGCCGCCCGTTGGTACGCGGCTTGGCCGAAGCCCGCCGCGGCCTTTTGCCCGGAACCCATCGGGGGCCACATCGTGATCTTGGTCGCGACCTCGCCGCCGAACTTGGCGCGAGTGGCTCCGGTGCTCAGCGGACCGTTGCCGAAAAATGATGCCGGGAAGCAGCCGATCGGATGGTCGTCGAAGTAGAACCACCACGCGTTGTTGGTGAGATAGAAGCCCATCTTGTACTCGACCTGTGATCCGCCGGTCTGCGAGAACTGCAGGGGGACTCCCGGAGTCACGTAAGGGTTGGCGACAAGGCGGAACACGCCGCCGTCCAGGTTGTAGAAGTTGTGGCCGACGTGGTAGGTCTCCCGGGTCGTGAAGACGAAAAGGTGGGGTGCGGCGTTGCCGTACCGCTCGATGTCGACATGCCAACCGCATTCCACGGTCTGCAGGAGGGTGCTTTCGTGTCCCGCGGAGTACCACTGCTGACTGAAGGTCCACTGATTCCCCCCGGCGAACGGGTTCCACACGTTGACCTTGCTTGAACCGCCCAGGCAATTGATATTCTGCTCGCCGGTCGCGTATCGCTGCTGGAGCGCCAATGCCGATGCCTCGGCGGCGGTGGGTGCCGCGGGCTCGATGAGGTGATCCCTCGCCGAGAGGGCCGCCAGGTTCGGGAATCGGCACAGCCCCGACAGGGTGGTGCGGTACAGCGGCGTGGTGCCGGCAGGAAAGGCCCGAGCAGTCCCCGGATCCTGCGGCTGCGGCTGCGGCTGCACGATCTCCCGCGATCTCGGGTCAGGTGGCGTCGACTCGTCGGGTTCGGCCACCTGGGGCGGGCCTTCGGCAGGGGCGACGGCGAGACCGCCCCAGCGCCGCGCGGCCGGATGCAGGTCATCGAGGACGCAGTCGATGACCTGACCGTCGGTTTCGACGAAACTCTCGACGGCGCTCACACCCTTGTACAGATCCATGACATACGCCTGCATCTCCTCGAAGGCAGATGCGCTTTCGACTGCGGCGCCGGGCAGTTGGCGGAATTCTTCGTACCTGGCCGACGTCACGGATTTGAGGAATGCGTCGAAGGGTTGCGGGGAAAGAGTAGCGGTCATGGGGGTGACGCTCCCGGGTCTGGAATCGGTGGCCGCCTTGATCGGTGGCCGGATCGTCGGGATCGCGTACCGGCGGCACGTCGGTGACGACTCACTCGCCCTCAAGGGTAATACGCCACTTCACTCCGTGCACGCCATCCGTTCGTGTGACCTGCCATGGCACTCGGGGCGTGCGGTCGCACGAATTCACGGACTCGATGATTTGAACGCGTTGTTGAATTCCGGAGATGTTTCGAGTGGTCGATTACGCGTACTCGTGGTACAGGTGAGAGGAAAGCGGTACCGGTCATCTGGACGTCGCTGACGTGGCCTGTTCTCGGCTGGGCGGTTGGGACGCGTCATTGATTCAGATGCGGCGCAATGGAATTCACTCTTGGTGCGGTCGATGGTCGAGTGGACGACATGGTGGTCGCCGCGAGGCGACAGACGGCCGGCGAGGCCTACCCACAGGGGCAGGGGAACCGTGGTTCCTCCTGATCAACTCGCTGCGAGCGCCACAGCGCCCGGAAGCATGGCATCGAGCGCGTTCGGTCCCGGAGTGCCCGCTTGGAGGCCGCATAGGCGCCGCTGTAGACGGCGCCCATCAGCCCGGCGGCCGACGCCGGTGCGCGAGCCTGCCTCATACCGCGATGCCCTGCGGTCCAGGGGCCTGCCGACGGAAGGTCGTCGGGGCAGAGCCGGAGGTCTCGGGACACTGCCTCACCATCCGCTGAGGTCTGGCAGCCCACGCTGGCCCCCGCCGCCGTGCTGCGCTACGACGGCGTCCGAGAGAAAGAGCTGCTGATCGTTCCCGAGCGTGTGGTGGTTCTCAACCGTCAGGCCGGTGCGGTCCTGCGCCTGTGCGACGGCACACGCACCACCGAGGAGATCATCGCTGTGCTCGCCAAGCGCTACCCGCAGGCACCCGTGGCCGCAGACGTGCTGGACTTCCTCAGCCGGATGCGCACCGAAAGGTGGCTCCGATGACAGGCCCTCTCTCCGGTACGGCTCCCCCGTGGTCGCTGGTAGCCGAGGTCACCCACGCGTGCCCATTGCGCTGCCCTTACTGTTCCAACCCGCTCGATCTGACGCGCCGTTCGCATGAGCTGGAGGCGGCGGAGTGGGTCCGGGTCATGGAGGAGGCCGCCGATCTGGGCGTCGTGCACGCCCATCTGTCCGGCGGGGAGCCGCTGCTGCGACCGGATCTGGTCGCGATCAGCGCCGCTGCCACGCGGGCGGGGCTGTATACCCAGCTTGTCACCAGCGGAGTCGGACTGACCGAGGAGCGGCTGGGACAGCTGGTCGGGGCGGGACTGCGCAGCGTCCAGCTGTCGGTGCAGGACCACGCACCAGGTGCCTCGGACCGGATCGCCGGCCGCCGTGGTTCGTTCGCCGCGAAGGAGTGGGCGGCGGCAGCCGTGCGCGCGGCGGGGCTGTTCCTCTGCCTCGATGTCGTCCTGCACCGGGAGAACCTGGACTCCCTCGGGGACATCGTTGAGCTGGGCCTGGCCTGGGGCGTGGACAAGCTGGAGCTGGCGCATGTCCAGTTCTACGGCTGGGCCTTGGCCAATCGGCAGGCTCTGCTTCCGTCCCGCGAACAGGTGGCTCGCGCCCGCGAGGAGTTCGAGCGGTGGCGGGAGCGGCTGGCGGGGCAGCTAGAGCTCATATGGGTGGTACCGGACTACTTCGAGGGCGTGCCCAAACCTTGTATGGGCGGCTGGGGCGTGGCCTCCCTGACCGTGACACCCGACGGCACAGTGCTGCCCTGCCCTGCGGCGTCCGCGCTGCCCGGCCTTGATCCCTCGAACGTCAAGGACCACTCCCTGGCCTGGATCTGGGAGCACTCCCCGGCCTTCAACGCCTACCGGGGCACCGCCTGGATGAGCGAGCCGTGCCGCAGTTGCCCACAGCGGGAGCAGGACTTCGGCGGCTGCCGCTGCCAGGCATTCGCCCTGACCGGAGACGCGACACGAACGGACCCGGCATGCCGCTGGTCACCGGACCATCATCTCGTCCGAACGCTGACCGAGGCGGCTTCCGAGCCGCTGCCCGACGGTGACCGGGTGGGGTGGACACCGCGTGCACCAGGTGGAAACCAGCGACAGACCGCTGGTCCGCCCTGAACGCAGGTACGGACGAGGAGCACGACCAGCGCGGCACATGGACAGGACCGTGGGCCTCTGAGTCCGCAGAGGCCCCGAACCTCTTTGGTCAGGGCGAGCGACCCCTGTCTGACGAACAGGTGGTCGTCGTGCTCACCAGGCAGTGCCTCGGCGTACACCGTCCTGCCCAGGGCGGAGTGATCAGTAGGTGAGTGCGTCCTCGGCGGTGCCGAAGAAGCTGGTGACCTGGCCGTCGTTGACCGTGACGGGGCCATCGTTGATCGGCACCGTCGTGGGGCTCTCGGCAGAGGTGAGTGCCACCTCCACCTTGTCGGCGGCCTTGCCGCCCGCGGTGTCGGCGCGCGAGAACAGGATCCCGGCATAGGCGCTCTCGCCGGCCTTCAGGATCCAGTCCTTGCCGGTGGGTCCCACGTGCTCGGCGGCGCCGTCGAGCCCCGGAATCGTGATCGCCAGCTCGTTCGCCGGCAGCAGGCAGGCGGCGCCGCCCTTGTTGGTCGCGGTCAGCAAGGCGTGGTTGACGGGCTTGGACGCGACGGTGACGTTGTAGCTCAAGTCGGTCGTCTCGCACATGCCCACGCCTCCGTCCTGATCGTCGTCGGCCCCGGGCTCCGACGACGGCGGGGTGCTGCCACCGCTGTCGGAGGAGCCACCGCTGGTTCTGCCACCGTTACTCGGTCTCGCCGTCGAGGGCGTGTCGGAGCCCTTGTCCGCACCCGCAGCCGACGGGCTCGCTGCCGCGCTCGGAGCGGCCTTGCCCTTCTCTGCGTCCTTCTCGGCGTCGCCGTTGCATGCGGTCAGTGCCAGGATGCCGAGCGAGAGAGCGGCGAGTGCGGTGGTGGTGGTGCGGCGTGAACGGGCTGCGTAAGCCATGAGGAGCCCCCCAGAAGTCGGAATGTCCCGGTGATCGTGCCTCATGGGAGCGATGCTTCCGCCCGCTTACACCGAGTGGAAGCCGTTTTCACACAAGTCTGTGACATTGCGGCAGTGGGGGTGATTGCCTCGGATAACGGACGACTGGCGTCCTCCCAGGCGGTGATGAGCGAAGACCCCACAAGTGCCGGTCCGTCGGCCTCGCCCCTGCGCACGCCAGCAGGCGGGCGGCAGCGCTGAGACGACGCCCCGGGGCCGGGGCCGGGAGGGAGACGGCACGCCCAACTTCCTGAGAAAACGGGCGACGTGGGCATGGGCTTCGTGGTCTTGATCAAATCGCGTGACGATCCAGGGCAACCGTTCCGCCACCCCGTGGGTCACCTCCTTCGCACGCATTTGCACCTCTGAAGCGGAGAGCAGACTTGCGAAAGAACCTTCTGGCAGCCACCGCCATGGCTGTCGTGGCCGCTACCGGCGGCCTGGGACTGACCCTCGCCACGCCCGCCACCGCGGCACCGGTGGGCAGGAGCGCCGCCGACGGCGACTTCAACGGTGACGGCTATGCCGACCTGGTCGTCGCCACCCCCAAGGCGACGGTGAACGGGCAGAAGCAGGCGGGGCAGGTGACCGTGCTCTACGGCTCGGCCTCCGGCGTCTCGACCGGACGTTCCGCCATGATCGGCCAGAACACCTCGGGGGTGCCCGGCTCCGCGGAGGCGTACGACCAGTTCGGCTCGTCCTACGCCGCGGGCGATCTGGACGGTGACGGCTACACCGATCTGGCGGTCGGCGTGTCGTCCGAGAAGTCGGCGGGTCACGACGACTACGGCATCGTCCAGATCCTGTGGGGCGGCCCCAGGGGGCTGACCAACGGTGCGCTGACCGTGTACGGCCCGTCGGTTGGGGCCTCCGCCTATCTGTACGGCTCCGGGCTCGCGGTCGGTGACTTCGACGGGGACGGCCGCGACCAGCTCGCCGTGGCGGGCTTCGCCGGGGTGTCGGTCTTCGACGACGGGTTCACCCGGACCGCGGCTCCGGCCCGGACCGAGCTGACCACCGGCCCCGAGGGTGAGTCCCGGGGGACGGGATCGCTCACGGCGGGCGACTTCGACGGGGACGGTGCCGAGGACCTCGCCGTGTCCGGCGCCGATGACCTCGACAACGACGACGATCGCGGCGTGTGGCTCGGCTACTACGCGGGCGGCGCCCACGGCATGACCTACACCGAGAACCCCGCCACCGTGCCGCTGGACGCCGCACATGTGCGAGCGGCGGGCGACATCGACCGGGACGGCTACGACGACCTGGTCACCTCCGGCTCGGGCCCGTCCGGCGCGGGCGTCCTCGCCGTGCACTACGGCGGCCCTGGCGGCATCCCGGACAGCTCCCGCACCGCCCTGATCGACCAGGACACCGCAGGCGTCCCGGGGGCCGGCGAGCCGGGTGACTACTTCGGCGCCGCCGCCTCCGTCGCCGACGTCACCGGCGACGGGTACGCGGACATCGCCGTGGGCGCGCCCGGCGAGGACGTCGGCAGCCTCGACGGCGCCGGAGCGGTCTGGCTGCTCAAGGGCTCGGCCTCCGGCGTGACCGGTGCCGGCGCCCAGTCCTTCACCCAGGACACCGCGGGCGTGCCCGGCGCGGCCGAGAGCGCGGACCGGTTCGGGTACGCCGTGCGTCTCTCCGACCTGAACGGCGACTCCCGCGCGGACCTCACGATCGCCGCCCATGGCGAGGACGTCTTCGACGACGGCGTCCGCCACTCCGACGGCGCCGACTGGGTGCTGCGCGGCAGCGGTTCGGGCCTGACGGCGTCGGGTGCCATGTCGTTCAACGAGAAGGCGTTCGGCCTGACGTACCGCAACAAGTTCTTCGGATCGGTGCTGGAGAGCTGACTGCTCGGTGTGGCCCCGGAGAGGTCGTCACCACCGTCGGTGCACGGTTGCCTTACTGCCGGTCACCAGGCTTGCCGGCGGAACGTCATCGGTCACGACCGCGCCAGCGGCGACCACGGCATCACGGCCAATGCTGACGCCAGGAAGGATCGTGGCACCGGCGCCGATCCACACGTTCTCCGCCACATCGATGGGCGCGCCGCTCAGCCACCCCCGTCGCTCCTCGGGATCGATCGGGTGACCGACGGTGATGAACGTGGCCTTTGGTCCGACCATCACGCGCTCGCCGAGCCGGATGCCGGCGTAGTCCAGGAACGTGCAGTTCTGGTTGATGAACACGCGCTCCGCGAGGTCCAGGTGAAGGCCGTGGTCCGTGTAGAAGGGCGGATAGATCGTGACTCTCGCCGACAGCGGCCTGCCGAGGATCCGTTCGAACAGTTCCGCCTTGCCCGCTTCGTCCTCGAAGGGCAGGACGTTCAGGCGGGAGGTGAGCTCGGTGACCCGCAGAACCCTCTCGGCCATGGCCTGGAACTCGGCGCTATGGATGCGCATGAGACGGTCGCTGGACAAGCCACGATCCTTTCTGGTGTACCGGTGTTGCCCAGGACGGGAGCCAGACCGTCTCAGGGAGCCTTGGCAGGCTTCCGAGGTGGGTGATGATTCCACGGAGTCCTGGGTGTGGATTCGTTCTGGGGAGAATGAGAGAGAGTGGGTATGCGAGGGTCGGATTCACGACAGGGATGCGGCGTAGGTCGTAGTTCGTCGGCCAGATGTACCGGTCGCGTGCCCCAACGAGGGTGGCCACGTCCGCGGAGTCCGCGAGGGTGTCCAGGAGTACTTCGTCTCCAAAGTGCGGGCCTGCCGCGTCGATGCGTAGGTCGAATTCGGTGGCGAGCTGATCGTAGAACTCTGCCCATTCGCTTCGGGGCGCGATACCCGGCACCCATATCCGGTGCTTACGCAACTGCGGTGGCGTCAGTCTTCGCGCGGAGGCGAGCGGATGTCTCGGGCCGACGAGAAGTTCCAGCGGCGAGTCGAACGCGTGAATCATCTGCACGTCGGGCGGCAGCGCGTCCGGGGCAGTGACGGTACGGAACGAGGCGTCGATATCGCCTGCTTCGACGGCGGCGACCGCCACGCGTGGGTCGTTGACCCGAAGGGTCACCACGTCGAGGTTGGTTTCGGGATGCGACCGCCAATAGTCGTGCAGAACAACGGCCTGCGCGCTTCGCAGGCCGAGAACGTCGATCCGAAGGGCCCGGGAGCCCGGCCTGACCGCGGTGATGGCGCGCTCGACCCCCGCCACGACGCTCCGCGCGTGGGGGAGAAATGCCTGACCATCGAGCGTCAGCTCAACTCCTCGGGCGGTACGTGTGAACAGACGGACTTCCAGCTCGCGCTCCAGGGCGGCGATCCGCTTGGAGACTGCCTGCTGCGTCACGCCCAGCTCATCGGCCGCATGTTGCAACCGTCCGAGCTCGGCCGCCCGGACGAACGATCGCAATGCCTCAGTGTCCACCGGTTCACCTTAGGCGTGCACAACTGATCGTTGTGGCTCACCGTGGATCGGTTGTTCGATCACGCTCCAGCGTGGCTGATGTGATGCAAGCATCCGAACGGTCGGCCGTCGCGAGGAGCCATGTGCGTGTGAGATTGGAGCCCAGCAGCACGAATGACGGGACTGGCAGGCGGTGAGCGCGGCCAGCGGGAGCGGTCCGTACTCGGCGGGCATGTCCCGCCACGGCATACCGGTGCGGACCCGGAACCGTATGCCGTCGATCAGCCGCCGTCTGGCCCACATCGGCGGTCGTCCAGGCTTCTTCTCCTTCGGCAACAGCGGTTCCAGGACCGCCCACTGGACGTCCGTCAGCTCTCCACGCGCGCCATGAGGCGAGATCGTTCCAGATCCGTGCCGCCTGCCCCATCAATCTGCGGGGTCAGGCGGCCATGGACCTAGTTCCGGCAAGTGGGGGCCGGTTGTGTCCAGGTGACCGTCGGTGCTGCGGCCGGCCATCCAGGCTGCAAGGTCACGCACTGCTCCGGAGACCTCGACTGTCGTGCCCGTGCCCGTGCCCAGGGCTTGGGCGAACTCATCGTCCGTGGCTCGCAAGAGCAGCCGAGTGCTGACTGGGGCACGATCGGACAGGAAGTCCAGAGCGTGCAGGGCGAAGTCCCGCGGCCAGTCCTGGGGGCGGTATCCGACCGCGAGGTCAACAGCGTGGATCTCTGCCTCTCGCCATCGTGCCAGCGCGGTATCCAGCACCCTGGCATGGCGGAACCGGACCGTGCGCTGCCAGTCCGCTGCCGTCAGTCGGCTCCACGCATCTACCAGCGCCCGCTGGGCAAGCTTCAGATCCTCGCGAAGCTCGGCCAGGGGCCGGGCCGCCCCTTGGTCGATGGACCGGTCACGCTCTGCCTGCCCGCCGTCGTACATGTCGATGAGCTCACCCTGCAAAGCGGCCAGGGCCTGCCGCTCGAAGGCACGGGCGTTGTCGACAAGGTGCTGGAGTACGTGCCCCCGGTTCCACCCCGGCAGGGCAGAGGCTGCGTCCTTCCGCTGGTCGTCGAGTTGATCGACCAGTTCAAGCACCCGAGCATGCGACTGCGAGACCCGAACCACCAGTTCGTCAGGAGCCACACGCGAGTTGACCACTGTCTAAGCCTAGCCATGTTGATCCACTTCCGAGACACCCCCGAGAACTCCAGTTGGAAGTGGTTGCCTGAGCTGGTTCTTCCTTGGTAGCGGCATCGCCGAGCGGCGGCTGGGTGTCGTCTGCGCCAATGGGACCAGTTCAGGGCAAGTGTGGCTGGGGCGTCGTGGGGCCTCGGTCGGGGAAACAGAGCGCCCAGGAGTCACGGGATCTCTGCCACGGTGAGAGGGACGGTGCCGATGACGTCGTTTCTGCTGGCCCCTTTTTGGCGGTCCGGGCCGCGAGGACGGCCAGGACGGCGTGGGCGAGCATGGCCAGGGTGACGTGTCGGTACCAACCTGGATATCGACGGACCTCGTACTGGTTCAGGCCGCAGTCGTTCTTCGCGGCCTGGAGGCACCCAGCGGGATCCGGCGACCTTGGCCAGGTCCCGACGGCGGTGCCGTTGGGCGGGCGTAGGCGAGGTAGACGCGATGTCGTCGCGCCGGGCCGGGCTGCGGCGGGGCAGAACTGGCCGGAGTCGCTGCGTGGTGGCGCGCGGGCGAGCCGGCCGGTGGGGTATCCCACCAGGTTCAAGAGGAAGGGCCGCTGCCGGGAGGTGTTCCGGCTGCATCACGATGTGAAGCGGCCCTCGATCTGGCTGGTGTCGTACCGGCGTCTGCATTTGCCGACGATCGGGTAGGTGCGGTTGCACGAATCGCCAGACGCCTCGGCTGTCCGGTCGGGCGGGGCTAGGCAGTGGTGCAGTCGGTGACTGTGTCGCGTGCCGGGCACCGCTGGTACGCGTCGGTGCCGTGCAAGGTCGCCACTGAGCTGCCCGAGCAGCCTACCCGGGCCCAGCACGAGCGTGGCCGGGTCGGGTCGGCCTCGGCGTGAAGCACCTCGCCGCCCTCTCCCAGCCCCTCGTGCCCGGTGACGAGGCATCCGTGACACGCCCATCTGTCAGCTGAAGTGGGCGGCGATGTCCTCCGCGAGTTCATGGCTCTGCGTAAGAAGGGGTGGACACTGGTGCGTGTCATCAACGGACACGACACCGTGATCGGCCTCTCCCCCATGGCTCTCCAGGCATTGGCCAATATCAGGTACGGGAAGCGGCGGGAGTAGCAGCCCCGCCCATGCGCCACGGGGCTGCGCGCGGACGGGGGCTGTCGGCCGACATGGGGCGACGTACAGCAGTGCCCCCTCGGAGTGGGACATCCCTTGCCGGGGGCACTGCGGTGTGTGCCGCGGTATCGCCAGTCAGAGCTTGACGTGCCATTTCCCGCGGGCGAGCCGTGTGGTGCCGTCGGGCTTGAGCGGTGCGCTGGGTGGTGGCGACGGGGCCGTGCTGGCGTGAGCCGCGGGCCTGATCGACGCCACAACCCACCAGGTCCTGGACCTGCCTCCCCGAACGGGACACCGAATCGCACAGACAGGGAAGGTGGCCTATTCAACGAACTTGATCGAATCGATCAACGCCCGACCGCGGAAGACCACCCGGAACCGCGGCCACTTCCCCTCCGAGCAGGCCGCACTGAAGGGACTCAACCTGGCGATGCACTGAATCAGTTCTCACTGTTCTTCGAGGACAGGCTCACCCCCCGGAGACTTACACAAAGTCACTGACACGGCCTGACTCTGCGCTCAGGGGCGCAGCAGTGGGTAGTTGTGTGTGCGCCACAGTTCTTGGCGGTCTGCGATGGAGGGCTGTGTCGGGGTGGTGCTGTCTTCGGTTGTCCAGATGTGGGCAGGGGTGGTGGATGGGTTGAGGGGTTTCCAGCCGGGGTCGCCGTTGGTGGCGAAGGTGGTCCATGCGGTCATCATGGTGTGTGAGAGGTGGTGGTCTGGTGTGGTGGGTGGGCCGCCGATGAGGAACTCGGTGCTGGTGGCGGTGATGTTGCCGAAGGCGAAGGGTATGTCGGCGTTGTGCCAGGCGTGTACTTCTCCGTGTGGGCCGGTGCGCTGTCTGGCGAAGCGGGACATGAACGCCCGGCCGCCTGCCTGGGCATGTGTGTCGGCGAGGCGGCTGCTGTACTCCGCGAAGAGCATGTCGCCGTAGATGGTGAGGTAGATGTCGAGTACGGGTGCGTGGGGCATGAGGTTGCGGTAGCCGGGCACCAGGTCGTCGGGGAGTCCGAAGTCCTTGGCGAATCGTGCCAGTTGTTCGTCGGTGGTGATTTTCTTGCTGCTGCCGACGGCGTCCAGTAGCCAGTATTCCTGTGTGGTGTGGCACACCAGGAGGTCCACCTCGCGTGCGGCGCCGGCGGCGATCCCGGTGAGGGGGTCTGTGGGGAGGATGTCGCCGTCGGCGACCGGCCCGTAGATGACGGGGTCGTAGTGGCGGGCTCCGGAGTCCGGATCGTGCCGGTAGTCGTCGACGACCTTGTCGGAGGCGGCCACCAGTGCCTGTGGTGACGCGGAGGCCAGAGCGACGGCAGTGGCGGGGATGCCTGCCGCGGCGGCGACTTTCCGGGTGGTCTGCGCTGCGAGTTCGACGGAGTAGCAGGGGCTGGCGACGCTGTGGGTGATGGCACGGCGGAACAGCCCGCGTGCCCGGTCCATCACCATCAGACAGGCGATCGAGGCCGCTCCTGAGGACTGCCCGGCCACGGTGACGTTGTCGGGATCGCCGCCGAAGGCGGCGATGTTCTCGCGTACCCACCGCAGTGCGGCGATCTGGTCGAGCAGGCCCCGGTTCTCCGGGTACGGCGTTTCTCCGCTCTCCGGGTACGGCGTCTCTCCGCCGTCGGGAATGCTGCCGAAGCCCTCGAAACCGAGACGGTAGTTGAACGTGACCATGACCAGCCCAGCGCGGGCCAGTGCCGTGCCGTCGAAGTCGGGCTGCGCGGAAGACCCGAAGGTGTAGGCACCGCCATGGATCCAGACCAGGACGGGGAGTGAGCCATCAGGCGCTGCCGGAGTCCAGACGTTGACCGTGAGAACTTCCTCGTCGCCGGGCGACCAGGACGGAGCGCCGGGCAGGCACGCCGACTGCGGAGAGATGGGGCCGAAGCTGTCGCAATCCCGGACACCGGTCCACGGCTGGGCGGGGCGCGGCGCGCGGAACCGGTTGGCGCCGAATGGCGCAGCGGCGTAGGGAATGCCGAGGACCGCGACCACGTCGGGGACCGACCGACGGCCTCGCACCAGTCCGTCCCTCGTCCGGAAGGTGTCCACGGAGGTCTCCTCTCATCAGGCATTACATGACATCGCCGAGTGGATCCGGCCAGCGGCCTGACATCGAGCCGGGCGCAGGCTCCAGCATTCCAGCGATCAGAGCTCTGACACCAACACCAAGATCACGTCAATTGACGCGTTGGCGATGTCAATCCCCGTCGGCCGGTAGGCGATGCGGCGAACGGCCGGCTCACCCAGTCGACAGAGGCGCGTCCGTGCACCCGTGGGTGGCGGGGGCGTCGGCGCGTTAGCCTGCTTCCATACCGTCAATTCACGGAGATCTCCGCGTCGTGCCCCTACGAAGCCGCACGTCGCGGAACCGGTCCGACTCGCCGAGGACCCCCTGGGACCGCACGGACAGATGAAGCCGTGACATGCGACAGGACACGTGATCCTGTTGCAAGCTCTGACGAACGCCGAACCACCCGACAAGTAGCTGAGCGTGATACCAGCAAGCATCGCCGGGCATCCGCGAGACAGTGACGGTATGACCACTTGGGCCATCACTGAACTCGGTCCACATGACCGGCAAGCCGTGGCGGACGCCGGCAGCCTGACCGATGCCATCTTGGGGCGTGGCATGTTTACCGTCGAACAAGTCCTTGAGGACCTCCGCGACGGCGCCCTCCTCTTCCTGACCGCATACGCAGGAAAGCCTCCCGTCCTGGTGGGTGTGGCGACCGCCCGTGTGCTGGACGACGATGGCTACCGCGACCTCATCGCCCCGATGTCACCCGGCACCCTCCCCGCCCCTCCGCCCTCAGTCAGCGGCCGCCGGATCGGCCGGCTGAACTCCTTGGCCGTGACCACGCCGATGCGCGGACGTGGCCTTGGCAGTGCCCTTACCGCACACCGCACCGAGTGGCTGCGAGAGCGGTGCACCGAGGCGTACACGATTTCCTGGCTGCACAACCAGCAGGGCCGCAGCGAAGGTCTGCTCAGGGCCTTCGGCTGGCAGCCAGTCGCCATCCTCCACGACTACTGGCGGCAGGCCACAACGACCGGCGACCAGTCCTGCCCCCAGTGCGGCCGCCCCTGTCACTGCCCTGGCCTGCTGCTGCGCCTGCCCATCCCTTCATCGGGGGAGCCGACGCACGGCATATGACGACGGCTCCTGTACTGGCGTTACCGCGTGCACGATGGACGGCCTGATCGCCGGGAGCGGCGGAGAACAGGGCTGAGCCGTCATCTCTGCCCGTGGCGAATCTGCGGCGGGCAGAGAAACCGCATCCGGGGATCTCCCTAGGTCAAGAGTGGAGTCGACGGCATCCCTGCCTCGACGGAGATCAAAGGAGATCAGATGACTTCAGTCACCACGCTCCCGCCCCGCGCGGAGGAGGGCGACACACCGCCCAGCCGCTTCGACGACCATCTCGCGGCACAGCTGCTCGCCCAGCGGATCGTCCTCCTCGGCACACAGGTCGACGACGTGTCGGCCAACCGGGTGTGCGCGCAGCTGCTGCTGCTGTCGGCGGAGGACCCGCGCACCGACATCAGCCTGTACATCAACAGCCCCGGCGGATCGGTCACCGCGGGTCTCGCCATCTACGACACCATGCGGCTCATCCCGAACGACGTCTCGACGCTGGCGATGGGGTTCGCCGCCAGCATGGGCCAGTTCCTGCTCGCCGTGGGGGCGCCCGGCAAGCGGTTCGCGCTGCCGAACGCGCGGATCATGATGCACCAGCCCTCGGCGGGCATCGGTGGCACCGCCGCGGACATCGAGATCCAGGCGGAGAACCTCCAGTTCACCAAGAAGGCCATCGAGCGGATCACCGCCGAGCACACCGGGCAGAGCGAGGAGACGATCGCGCGGGACGGCGACCGGGACCGCTGGTTCACGGCCGAGCAGGCCAGGGAGTACGGGATCGTGGACCGGGTGGTGGAGTCGCTCGCCGACATCCGCCCGGCCTCGTCGCGCCGACGGATGGGGTTGTGACATGGGGTCGTACACGGTTCCCTACGTCATCGAGCGGACCGCGCAGGGTGAGCGGTCCTACGACGTCTTCAGCCGGCTGCTAAACGAGCGGATCATCTTCCTCGGCACCGAGATCGACGACGGGGTCGCCAATGTGGTCATCGCGCAACTCCTGCATCTGGAGTCGGCGAACCCCGAGCGCGAGATCTCGATTTATCTCAACTCGCCTGGTGGATCGTTCACTTCGCTGATGGCGATCTACGACACGATGACGTTCGTGCAGGCGCCGATCTCCACCTTCTGCGTCGGTCAGGCGGCGTCGACGGCGGCGGTGCTGCTGGCCGGCGGAGATCCCGGGCGACGGTTCGTGCTCCAGCACGCGCGGGTGCTGCTCGGCCAGCCGGCGAGCGGCGGCCGGCAGGGGACGGTCTCCGATCTCAGCCTCGCGGCCAAGGAGATGGTCCGCATCCGCTCGCAGGTGGAGGAGGTCCTGTCCCGGCACACGCAGCACGACGTGGCGACGCTGCGCGCGGACATGGACCGGGACAAGGTGCTCACCGCCGAGGAGGCCGTCGCCTACGGGCTCGCCGACGAGGTGCTGAGCCGACGGCTCGCGTTCGTCTGACCCCGCGCGGCCGTGGCCGAAGGCCGGCGAGCCGGCCGGTTCGGCGGTGGTGCGCCTCGCGCGCCCCGTCCGTACCGGCCGCCGGTTCGGTCAGGCGGCGAGGCAGAGGCCGTCGTACTGCGCCGTGGGCGACGTGCGGCCCCGGCCCACCCGGCTCCGGGCGTACCGGGCCAGCTCGTCCTGGGCGAGCGAGAGCAGGTCGGCGAGGCCGAGCCCGAGGGCCTGGGCGGCCGCCGCGAGCACCTCGGAGGAGCCCTCCTTGCGTCCGCGCTCCAGCTCCGACAGGTACGGAATCGAGATCCGAGCCGCCTCCGCGACGTCCTTCAGCGTGCGCTCCTGGGCGAGCCGCTCGCGCCGCAGCACATCGCCGACGAGGTCGCGCCACAGGGGTTCCCTCGGCGCGGGTGTCTGTGGGGCTCCCGCCGGTCGCTGCGGGGCGCGGGTCGCCCCACCGGAACCGGGCGGCGAGGTCTGCGGGCGCAGGGGGATGACGCGGGCTTCGTTCGGCGCATGAGTGCTCACCCCTTCAGCCTAGGGATCCGGGGCGCCGGCGGAAGGGAGCGGCGTTCTGCCCTGGGTGAAGCCGTGCGGGCGGACTGGAGGTGTCGCGAGCCGGTGAACCTTCCCGGTCACAGCACTAAACGGGTAGTTCCGTTGTCCGAGCAAACAGCGGAACCCACCGGCTCAGGCGACGATTTCTGACTGGAGTACTAGCCGCGGGCGGCGGCGAGTTGTCCGACGAGCGTGGCGAACGGCATGTCCAGATCCGCGTACAGCTCCGGCGCGATCGGATGGGCGTTGTCGGCGAGGATCTCGACGGCGAGGCTGGCGTAGTCGCTGACGATCACCCCTGCCTGCCGCAGTCGCAGAAGTCCGGTCTCCCGCTTGGTCGCGGAGAAGGTGCCGGAGGCGTCGACGGCGACGTAGGCGGTGTAGCCCGCGGCGGTCGCGGCTATCGCGGGGAAGGCGGCGCAGACCTCGAGGGAGACCCCGGCGATGAGGATCTTGTCGCGTCCGGTCGCCTCGATCGCCTTCCGGACGCGGTCGTCGTGCCAGGCGTTCACCGTGCTCCGGTCGATCACCTCGAGGTTTTCCGGCAGTACGGCCCGCAGCTCGGGGATGAGGGGGCCCCACATGCCGTCCGCCGCGGTGGTGGTGACGACGACGGGGAGGTTCAGGCGCAGCGCGGCCTTGGCCAGGCAGGTGACATTGTGCTTGAGCTCGTTCACGCCGATGTCGCGTACGCCGGTGAACAGCCCGATCTGGTGGTCCACCAGCAGCAGAGCGGCGTTGTCCGCGGTGAGGGTCTCGTGGAATGGGTTCGTCATGTCATTTCCCCTGGTCTTCCGGGTGGTTGCTGGGTGGCCGTCCGTTCGGCGGCCGTGACGACGATGTTTGACCAGCACGCCCCCGCCCCGTAAATGTTTCATTCGTGCCTGAATCCTCGTACGCCGAGTTCGACTTCACCTCCGCCGACCTCGCGCGTCTGAGGTTCGCCTTCTCACCGCTGTCGGAGGCCGTCGCGAGCCTGCGCACGCTGCGGGATCCCGGCCGCCACGCACTGCACCTGCCGTGGATCCGCGCCGTACGCCCCCGGCTCGCCTGTCTGGACCTGCGACTGCTGTGCGCGCTGGTGCCGCTCGGCCCGTACATCGCCGACTTCCTGACCCCGCCCCCGGCCGGGCCACTGCCGGACGTCACCGCCGAACTGGAGCTGGTCGCCGCGGCGGACCCGGAGGAGGCCGCCCGCGAGGCGGCCCGGGTTCCGGGAGCCGACGCCCCGCCAGTGCGGGAGTTCCTCGCCGATCCGGCCGCCGGGGTGGCTCGCGCGGCCGCCGAGCTGCGGCTGTACTGGGACACGGCGCTGGACCCGTTCTGGCCGCAGATCCGCGGCCTGTTCGAGTCCGAGGTGCTGCGCCGAGCCCGGCAACTGACCCGCGACGGCGCCGGTGCGATGTTCAACGACCTGCACCCGAACATCACCTGGAACGACGGCCGCCTGCGCGTGCGGACCCGCGCCTGGCGGCGCAGCGGACCCCTCGACGGGGACGGCATGATCCTCGTACCGAGCGTCTTCCACTGGCCGGACACGACGGTGATGGCCGAGCCGTACCAGCCGATGCTGGTGTACCCCGCCCCGGGTGTCGCCACGGTCTGGTCGCACGAGACCGTGCCCACAACCGACGCGCTCAACGCTCTCATCGGCCGCACCCGCGCCCGGATCCTGGTCGCCCTCACCGAGGCGGCCACCACGAGCATCCTGGCGCGCCGGCTGTCCATGGCGCCGGGCGCCATCAGCCAGCACCTCAAGGTGCTGCACAAGAGCGGTCTGGTCATCCGCAACCGCAGCGGACGCGAGGTCTTCTACGAGCGCTCCCCGGTGGGGCACTCGCTGTGCGGGGCGCCCTGAGGGCGTGGGCGGTCCGCGGACAGCGGTGTCCGGCGTCGCCGTGGCGCGCGGTGGGGCACGCGGTGGGGCATGAGTACTCCAGCCGTAGATCGTGATCTTGCTGGTGGCCTGTGGCCGTGGGGCCGATCGATATCGGATCGCATGAGACGGATGCGAGCTGGCACGCTTCTCCAATGGATCACACGGACGTGCTACTCATCGGGGGGCGGGCCGGAGTCGGCAAGACAACGGTGGGATGGGAGGTTTCGGCGTTGCTGCGGGCTGCGGCGGTCCCTCACGCGGTCGTCGATGGTGACTTCATGGGGCAGGTGCATCCGGCCCCGGAGGGAGATCCTCACCGTTCGGAGATCACCGAGCGCAATCTCACCGCAGTGTGGGCGAACTTCGCCCGAAGCGGCTACCGCCGACTGATCTATACGAACACTCTCAGTGTGCTGCCCGAGGCGACCGGCATGTTCCAGCGGGCCATGGGGACGGGGGTGCGGATCGTGCGGGTCCTTCTCACCGCCACCGATGCCACCGCCCGCGAGCGGCTGGTGCGCCGGGAGCTCGGCTCTGAGCTGGAGCAGGAACTGGAAGGCAGTGCCCGCAAGGCGCGGCTCCTGGACCAGCGCGTCCCCGCGGAGACCGTGCGGGTGGTGACGGATGAGAGGGCTGTCGTGGACATCGCGCGCGAGGTCGTGGCCGCCACCGGCTGGTCCGGGCAGCACTCCGCGACGACGCCGTGATCGTGTCGGCCCGCCGCATCGCGGGACGCTTCGCCCGGGTGGAACCGCGTCGCCGGGCAAGGGAGTTCGTGCTCGGGCTGCTGTCGGACCTGCCGCGCAAGACCTGCTGGACGGTCGCCGGGTACGCGGGAACGCGACCCCGGACGGTCTGCAACACCTGCTGCTGCGGGCCAAGTGGGGCGCCGGCGTGGTTCGCGACGCCCTCCGCAGGTTCGTCGTCGAGCATCTGCACGACGGCCATGCGGTGAAAATTCCCTCGCGCTGTGGCCGGAACGGGCTAAGACTCGTCTCATGGCTGACATGGAGGCGTTCCGGGACGCGGTCACCGCGTGGGCGGCGGGTGGCCCCGGCGACCCCGCGCACGAGCTGGCCGCGCGGCTGCCCGTCCGGGCGGCCGTCCTGCTCGAAGGGCCGAGCGACGTCGCGGCGGTCAACGCACTGGCCGAGAGCCGCGGCCGGAACCTGGCGGCCGAAGGGGTCTGCGTCCTGCCGATCGGCGGTGCGATGAGCGTCGGGCGCTACGCCCGACTCCTCGGTTCACCCGGCCTGGGCCTCCGCCTCACGGGACTGTGCGACGAGGCGGAGCGCCCCTACTACGCACGCGGCTTCGAACGGGTCAATGCGGCACAGCAAGGCTTCTTCGTCTGCGCGGCGGATCTGGAAGACGAGCTCATCCGCGTGCTGGGCGTGACACGGGTGGAGGAGCTCGTCCGGGCGGAAGGCGACTTGCGTGCCCTGCAGACCTTCCTGCGCCAGCCCGCACAGCAGGGCCGCGCCCCACAGCAGCAGTTCAGGCGTTTCTTCGGAACAAAGAGGGGGCGCAAGATCCGCTACGGCCGCGTCCTCGTCGAGGCCCTCGACCCCGACCGCGTCCCAGCCCCACTCGATGGCCTGCTCTCCAGCCTCTGACCGCTGGGCGACGTCGATCCCGGCAGCGGCCAAGTTCGCGAAGCGCCTCACACGGATGACAGACTGCACAGATGATCGACGATCTTCCCGTCGGCCTGACGGCTCGGCGCCCTGCCGGCGAGGACCATCTCCGAGTGCTCGCCGTACTGGGCACATGGTGGGGTGGCCTGAAAGGGCAGGCAGGGTCGACGGAACGTGCGCTGCTTCTGCCCCGGCTGTACTTCCAGCACTTCACCACCACCAGCTTTCTGGTGGAACGCGACGATCGAGAGGTCGCCGCGTTCCTGGTCGGCTTCCTGTCGCAGACAGAGCCCGAAACCGCCTATGTGCACTTCGTCGGCGTCGACCCGGCTCTGCACGGGCAGGGTATCGGGCGTGCCCTTTACCGGGCCTTCTTCGCACTCGCGCGGTCACACGGGCGCCGTTACGTGCACTGCATCACCAGCCCGGAGAACACCACGTCGCAGGCATTTCACACCCGGCTCGGCTTCACAGCCTCGGCTGTGAAGCCGGACTACGACGGCCCCGGACTCGATCGCGTGGCGTTCACCATCGACCTTTCCGCAGACCCGGCCGCCGTCCCCTAGCGGAACCCGCCCCAGCCCATCACCAGGCACCTACCGATCTCGGTGAGACGTCGGGCGCGTGAGGGAGGCGGTCGCGGTCTTGGCCTCTTCCAGGCGGGGCCGGGCCCCCGGCCCCCGCGGTCAGCGGGAGACGGCCGCCACGCCCGCCTCGGCGTACTTCTCGTCCAGGTCACCGCTCGGTGCCCCGGCGACGCCGATGCCCGCGATGGGGGCGCCGGCCGCCTTGACCGGTGCGCCGCCTGCCAGGAAGAGGGTGCCGGGGATGTCCTTGAGGTTCGGCGCCTGCTCCAGGCGCTTGGCCAGCTCGGAGGTCGGGGCGTTCCAGGAGACGGCGGTGAACGCCTTCCGCTCGGCCGAGGCGTACGACTGCGGTCCTGCGCCGTCGCCACGCAGCGTGACCACCGTGTTGCCGTTGCGGTCGACCACGGCGACGGACACCTTCTGGCCGTCCTTCTCCGCCGCGTGCAGGGCTGCCTGCGCGGCGCGGGTGGCGGCGTCGGCCGACAGGTGCGTGGACCGGGTCAGATCCGTGTCGCGCGCCTCGGTCCGCGCCGGGGCGGCCTGGGGGGCGGCGGGAGCGGCCGGGGCGGCGGTGGCGGAGACGCCGCCGAAGGCGGCCACGCCGACCAGCGCGGTGGCGGCGGCTGCGGTCAGCATGCGGGCACGCGGGGACAGCTTCTTCATCGGGGACTCCTGGGGCTCGGTGCTGGGCGGCGGGCTCGGTACGAGGGCCGGCGCGGGCGGAACCGGTCCGCCGTGGCTCCATCCTCGAAGCGGGGCGGGGTCCGGGGCATCGGCGTACCGGCTGCCCCGGCCGTGCATGATGGGGGATACCGGCATCAGCCGATCGGTTGATGCGGGACGCTCCCGGCCCGGGTTACGACTGCTGGGAGAGCCCCGGCAAGGAGACGTACGTGCGCAGCAAGAGACCCCCGGCAGCGGATCCGGACGCCCGCTGGCTGGGCCCGGTGATGCATACGGCGTTCTTCCTGCTGCTGGGGGCCTCGCTGGCGCGCTTCCTGCTCCGGCACCCCGGGGAGCCCCGTACGCCGTGGGTCATCGCGCTTGGCGCCGCGCTGCTGACGTTGTACGCGCTGGGGCCGGTCCTGGGCCCGCAGTCCACGGACCGCGGGCCGCACGTCAGGTCGTGGTCGCCCCCTCCCCCGTCGCGCGCCGGGCGGGCCCCGCTCCCGGGCCGGTTCGGCGCGGTCGTCGTGATCTGGGTGGTGCTCGTGCTGCTCGCGCCGAGCTTCGCCTGGTGCGCCGTTCCGCTGTTCTACACGGGGCTGCGCACGCTGCCCGAGCGGGCGGCCTTGCTGCTGGTCGCGCTCCTGACCGCGTTCGTCGTCGGCGCCCAGCTGCGGCTCGCGGGCGGCTTCGATCCGTATCTGCTGCTGGCCCCACCCGCCGTGGCCGCCATCGCCACGGCGGTCTTCCTGCACATGGAGCGGCAGGCCGCCCGGCAGCGTGCGCTGATCGACGACCTGATCCGTACCCGGGAGGAGCTGGCCGCCACAGAGCGGCGCGAGGGGACGCTCGCCGAGAGGCAGCGGCTGTCCATGGAGATCCACGACACGCTGGCGCAGGGGCTGTCCAGCCAGCAGATGCTGCTCCAGGCCGCCGACCGCACCTGGGCCGACGCCCCGGAGACCGCGCGCCGCCACGTCCGTACGGCCACCGAGATCACCGCCCGCAACCTCGCCGAGGCGCGCCGCTTCGTGCACGACCTGGCCCCGGCGGAGCTGGCGGGCGGTGTGCCGCTCCACGAGGCGCTGCGGCTGCTCGCCGCGCGCGAGCGGGGCCCCGGACTGGAGGTCCGGTTCCACCTCGACGGCGCCCCGGCCCCGCTGCCGGACCGGGTGCAGTCCGCGCTGCTGCGCATCGCCCAGGGCGCGCTGGCCAACGTCCGCGAGCACTCCGGCGCGACGACCGCCGCCGTGACGCTGAGCTTCCTGGGCGACCAGGTGGTGCTCGACGTCGCCGACGACGGGCGGGGCTTCGACACGGCCGCCGGCGGGCCCCGGCCGGTCGCGGAGACCCGCCCGGCCGGGGCAGCGCGCCCCGTCGTGGGCCGGGGGCACGGACTGCCCGCGATGCGCGCCCGTGCGGCACAGCTCGGCGGCGCCCTCACCATCGAATCCGCGCCGGGCGAGGGCACCGTCCTGTCCGCCGCCCTCCCCCTGGAGCCCGCCCCATGACCGCCTCCCCCTCCGACGCCGGCCCGACGGCCACGCCCGCCCCCGTGCGGATCCTGCTCTGTGACGACCACGCCGTGGTACGGGCGGGGCTGCGGGCGCTGCTCGGCAGCGCGCCCGGCATCGAGGTCGTCGGCGAGGCCGGTCACGGCGAGGAGGCGGTCACCATGGCCGCCGTGCTGCGGCCCGACGTGGTCCTGATGGATCTTCAACTCGGTGCCGGGATCAATGGGATCGAGGCCACCCGCCGGATCGCCGCGGCCGGGCCCGGCACCCCGCACGTCCTGGTTCTCACCACGTACGACACGGACGCCGACATCACCCGTGCCATCGAGGCCGGGGCCACCGGCTATCTGCTCAAGGCCGAACGCCCCGAGGAGCTGTTCGCCGCGATCCGGGCTGCCGCCGCAGGCCGTACGGCGCTGTCCCCGCCCGTCGCCCAACGGGTCATGGCGCAGATGCGGCGGCCGCGCTCCGCCCTCACCGACCGGGAGCTCGACATTCTCGGCCAGCTCGCCCGCGGGCTGGGCAACCGGGAGATCGCCCGCGCCCTGTTCATCAGCGAGGCCACGGTCAAGACCCATCTGGGCCGGATCTACTGCAAGTTGGGAGTGGACACCCGGGCGGGTGCGGTCGCGGTCGCCAAGGAGCAGCGGCTGCTGCCGTGACCCGGCGACCGACGGTGACCGCGTGGTGGGCGCCCTCGGGGTTTGGGCCCGAGGCATCAAGCCGCTGATCGCTCTCGCGGCACGGAGCCGCCTGAGGACCGCATTGCGTGAGGAGCTCTCAACCGCTGACGGATACGGCGAAGCCGACGGCTTCGGTGCAGCCTCGGGTGTCGCGCAAGTCTTCTCCCTGCTCCTTCTGATTTCATGGGTTTCGTTACGAAATGTCCCAGTGGCCCAGACCAGAGCCAGGACGGATGGGGCGGAAGCGGTGCCGACTTCCCCTGCTGCTATCGGCAGTGACCTGCTGTTTCTCGACGCCCTCGGCCCCACCGGCCCCTACCGCTCCCGGGACCACCTGACCCTCTGCGACGTCTCCGGAACCCCGGCGGGCCGGCTGAGCCTCGTGCCCAAGCTGTACGTCTCACGGGCCATCAGCGCCCTGCGCAAGGCAGAGGCCCTGCCCGTCGAGGACCGCCTGACCGCCCTGAAGCACGCCGGCGAACTGTTCGCCACCGGCACCGTGGCCGGCCTGACCGCCACCGAGTACGCGACCGCCGTCTGCCGCATGTCCGGCACCCCGCTGGCCAACGTCCGCACGGCGATCCACAGCATCCGCGCCCGCGCCGCCGAGGCGTACCGCAGCGCGCAGGCCGCTCGCCCGGTCGGCGCGGTGAACGACTGGCGCGACCCGCTGGCCCGCACCGGCCGGGCGGTGTGGACCCGGCGCGGGGACGTGCTCGCCGTGCACGCCCCCGGAAACCACCCCGCCGTCCACACGACGTGGCTGGAGGCCCTGGCCCTGGGCTATCACGTGGCCATACGCCCCTCGCGCCGCGAGCCCCTCACCTCGTACCGCCTGGTCGCGGCCCTGCGCGAGGCCGGCTTCGGCCAGGACCGGGTCGCCTGGCTGCCCACCGGCCACGACGCCGCCGACGAGCTCCTGCACCGGGCCGACCTGAGCCTTGTCTACGGTGGCCAGGACGTCATCGACAAGTACGCCCACGTCCCCACCGTGCTGCCCAACGGCCCCGGCCGCTCCAAGATCCTCGTCACCGCCGAATGCGACTGGCGCGACCACCTCGACGTCATCGCCGACTCCGTCGCCCGGCACGGTGGCACCGCCTGCGTCAACACCACGGCCGTCTTCGTCGAGGGCGACCCGGCCCCGCTGGCCGAGGCACTCGCCGAACAACTCTCCGCCATCCCGAGCCTGCCTCCCCAGGACGACAGGGCCGTCCTGCCTGTCCACCCGGCTGCGGACGCCCGGGCCATCTCCGACCACCTGCTGGGCCTGCGGGCCAAGGCCGTGGGCGCCACGGCACGGCTCGGCGGCGACGGGGTGGCCGACGGCCTCGGTGACGGCAGCGCCGCGCTGCGCCCCGCCGTCCACGTACTCGACGACCCCCATGACCACCGGGCCGGCACCGAGCTGCCGTTCCCCTGCGTATGGGTCGCGCCCTGGACCCGGCAGGCGGGCACCGGCGTCCTGAAAGACACCCTCGTCCTCACCGCGATCACCGAGGACGAGGAGCTGCTCGACCAGCTGCTGGCCGAGCCGTCGGTCCGCAACCTCTACATCGGCGGCCACCCCACGCACTGGATGGAGCCCGGCATCCCCCACGACGCCTACCTCGGCGAGTTCCTGATGCGCACGAAGGCCGTCATCCGAGGCTGACCCGACCGGCCGAAAGGAGAACCCGCACCGTGACCGACTCGATCCTCGACCTCCCCCTGGACCGCGATCTCGATCCGGACGAGTTCGTGCGAGCCGCCATGCGCTGGCACTTCGATCCCGAGACCGGATCACCGTACTGGTTGCGACGTGCCCAGACCCTCGGCTTCGACCCCCGCCGGGACGTCACCACCTACGCCGATCTCGCGCTCTTCCCGCAGACCGCCGACGAGATGCGCGACATCCCCGCCCGGGACCTGATCCCGCACGGCTACGGTGATGCCCCGCGCGTGTTCGGCGTCTTTGAAAGCGGCGGCACCACCGGCGCGCCCAAACGCGTGGTGTTCATGGACGAGTGGAACGAGCGCACCAGCGACTGGATGAGCCTCCGCATGGACGCGCACGACATCCCGCGCGACGCCGACTGGCTCACCATCCTCCCCAGCGGCCCGCACCTGGTCGGCATGTTCAGCCGACAGAGCACCAGCCGCCGCGGCGGCATCCCCTTCGCCATCGACATGGACCCGCGCTGGGTGAAGAAGCTGATCGCCGCAGGCAAGGGCGCCGACGCCGCCGCCTACGCCGGCCATCTGCTGGAACAAGCCGCGTTCATCCTGCGTACCCAGCGCATCGGCGTGCTGATGACCACCCCACCGATGCTGGAACTGCTGGCCAGGGACGAGGAGCTGACCGACCTGATCGCGAGGAGGGTCCGCGCCATCCTCTGGGCCGGCGCACACATGGACGACGACACCCGCGACCTGCTGAGGAACGAGATCTGGCCGGACACCACCCTGCTCGGCGTCTACGGCAGCACCATGATCCTCGGCTGCTCGATGGAACGTCCCGGGCTCGCCGACGGCGAACCGTGCACCTTCGACCCGCCGTCCCCCTGGACCACCTTCTGGGTCATCGATCCGGACACCCGCGAGCGCGTCGCATACGGCCAGCGCGGCCAGGTCGTCATGAATCACGTCAGCAAGGGCTTCCTGCTGCCCAACAACCTGGAACGCGACACGGCCATCCGCTCCCAGCCCCCCGACGGCACGACCGCGACCGACTCGGTGAGCACGGTCAAACCGCTCGAGACCTTTGGCGACCAGCGCGTCATTGAGGGCGTGTACTAGCCGCTTCTTCAGGGGCGAGTAGCCAGGCGACTCCCACCAAGTCCTCGATGGTGATCGGCAGCTTGCGGAACCGGCGTCCCGTCGCATGGTGCACCGCGTTCGCGATTGCCGCCGCCACCCCCGCCTGGCCGATCTCGCCGACGCCCTTGACGCCGAGCGGGTTGACAACGGCGTCCTCCACCTCGATGAGGTCGACGTCGATGTCGGGTACATCGGCGTTGACCGGTACGAGGTACTCCGCAAGGCTGGTATCGGCCCAGCGGCCGGTGGCCGTGTCCATGTGGGTCGCCTCCAGGAGCGCCTGGCTCTGGCCCCAGATCATGCCGCCCATGAGCTGGCTGGGGGCCATTTTGGCGTTGAGAATCCGGCCCGGCGCGAAGGCGCCGGCCATCCGGCGGACCCGGATCAGGCCGAGCTCCGGGTCGACGCCGACCTCGGCGAACTGGGCGCCGAAGGTGACCATCGCCCAGGGCGCGTCCCGCGGTGGCGGGCCCCACGCGCCGGTGGCCTCGACGTCCGGCAGACGGTTCCGTTGCAGCAGCGCGGCGTAGCTCTCGCCGGTCTCCGGGGCGGAGCGCAGCTGCATCCTTCCGTCCCGCACCACGACGTCCTGCGCATTCGCCCCGTACAGCGGCGATCCGGGATCGGCCACGGCTTGGGCGATCAGCTGGTCGCGCAGCGCCGTACCGGCCGTGTGTACGGCCGCGCTCACCATCCCCGCGCCTGCCGATCCCACGGCCGACGCCACGTGCGGGAGATCGGTGTCCCCGCCCGTGAACCGGCACTGATCGACCGGCAGGCCCAGAGCCTCGGCGGTGACCTGGGTCATGGAGGTCAGAGCCCCGGTGCCGATGTCGGTGACGGCGGCCTGGACGACGGCCGTGCCGTCGGCGTAGACGCGGGCCCGGGCTCGCACCGGGTTGTACGGCTCGAACACCGGATAGGCCGCGGTCGCCATGCCCAGCCCGATCAGCCAGGGCCCGTCCCGCTGCGGCGGGTCGGCCCACCGGTGCCAGCCGATCCGCTCGGCGCCGCGCTGGTAGCACTCGCGAAGCCCCTTGCTGCTCCAGGGGTGGCCGGTCTCGGGGTCGGTCTCCGCGTAGTTGCGCAGCCGCAGCTGAAGCGGGTCGATCCCCACCCGCTCGGCGAGTTCGTCCATGGCGCACTCCAGCGACAGCAGGCCGGTGGCCACGCCCGCGCAGCGGGTGAACGTCGGGGTCATGGTGTTGGCGTGGATGAGCCGGTAGACGCCCTCGTATGCGGGACAGGCGTACAGCTTGCCGGACAGTTCCAGCGAGGGCTCGGCGAAGTCGTCGAACGGGGAGGTGAGGGAGAGCTTGTGGTGGCGTACGGCGGTGAGCCGCCCCTGGTCGTCGGCGCCGAGGGTGACACGGTGCTCCTGCTCCTCGCGGTGACCGCAGGAGGCGAACATCTGCTCACGGGTGACGGCGAGTCGTACGGGGCGTCCCACGGCGCGTGCCGCCAGCGCGGCCAGGGTGGCGTGGTGCCAGACCTGGCCTTTGCACCCGAAGCCGCCCCCGGTGTAGTGGCTGATGACCTGGACCCGGCTGTGCGGGATGCCGAGCAGCGCGGCGACGGTGTGCTGAGGGGCCGTCACACCGTGCGTGGTGTCGTACAGGGTGAGCCGGTCGCCCTCCCAGGAGGCGGTGGCGGCGTGGGTCTCGATGGGGTTGTGGTGGTTCGCCGCGAAGGAGTATGTGCTCTCCACGATGGCGGTGGCCCGGCCCAGCCCGGCGGAGACGTCGCCCCGCTCGGAGCGCCCGGGGACGAACCCGGCGCAGACGCCGCCCGCTGGGCGGCCTGGAACGAACCCGACGAAGACCGTCTCGGGCTCGTAGGCGGCGTCCCTCCCCTGGTCGATGACGGTGACCGCGGGCTCCTCGGCGTACCCCACGCGGACGAGCCGGGAGGCGTGCAGCGCGCGGACGTAGGTGTCGGCGACCACCATGGCCACGTGCTGTCCCGCGTAGTGGACGCGGTCGCTCTGCATCGGGAAGAACGTCTCGCCGGGTGCGGCGGTTCCCTCTAGGGACGGGATCAGGGGAGGCTGCCCGGCGATCTTGCCGATGGTGCCGTGGGTCAGGACGGCGATGACGCCGATGGCCCGCTCCGCCTCCGAGATGTCGATGGCGGTGATGCGGCCGTGGGCGATGCGGGCGCCGACCAGGACCGCGTGGGCGAGGCCGGGCAGCGGGATCTCCGCCGCGTAGTGCGCCGCACCGATGACCTTGACCGGGCCGTCCACCCGGTCCAGGGGGGCGGCCGATGGGACCGTCGGGGGCGGCGGGCGTGGTGCTGTCGGAGGCGGTGGGCATGGTGCTCATGACGCGCTCCCGGTGAGGGTCCGCAGTGCCCGGACGATGGTGCGCCGTGCCAGTTCGGGCTTGAAGGCGTTCATGGGGGTGGTCCGGGCGGGGGCCAGCTCCTCCTGGGCCGCCCGCGTGAAACTCTCGTCCGTGGCGGGGGCGCCCCGCAAGACGGCCTCGGCGCGGTGGGCCCGCCAGGGCCTGGTGGCCACGCCGCCCAGAGCGATCCGTACGTCGCTGATCGCCCCGTCCATCAAGCTGAGCGTGGCGGCGACGGAGACCAGCGCGAACGCGTACGACTCGCGGTCGCGCACCTTGAGATACAGCGAGCGGCGCGCCATCGGCAGGGCGGGCACCTCGATGGCGGTGATCAGCTCGCCGTGCTCCAGCGGGTGTTCGCGGTCCGGTGTGGACCCCGGTTCAAGGAAGAACTCCTCGAAGGCGTACCGCCGTTCGCCGGCCAGGGTACGGGTGTGGATGACGGCGTCGAGGGCGGCGAACGGGACGGCCACATCGGAGGGGTGCGTGGCGATGCAGTGTTCGCTGGTGCCCAGGACGGCGTGGCCGCGGCTGACGCCGAGCAGCGCGGAACAGCCGGTGCCCGGCTCGCGCTTGTTGCACGCGGCCTGGTGGTCCCGGTAATAGCCGCAGCGCACCGCCTGCATCATGTTGCCGCCCATCGAGGCCATATGGCGCAGCTGCGGCGAGGCGCCCACCTCCAGCGCCTGCGCGACCATGGGGAACCGCTCCCGTACGGCCGGCGACTCGGCCGTGTCGCTCATCCGGGCGAGCGCGCCGATGCGCAACGCTCCGTCCGGCAGCTCCTCGACACCGGTGAGCGGCAACCAGTTGACGTCGACCAGGCGGCGCGGGGTGCGGACGTGCTGGCGCAGCAGATCGACCTCGGTGGTGCCGCCCGCGAGAAAGGCGCTGCCGGGATCGCCCTGGACGGCACGGACGGCCGCTTCCACTCTGGCGGCCCGCAGATAGCTGATGGGATGCATGGCGGTCTTCAAGCCCCCTCAGACCCGCTCGCGCGCGGCGCGGATGGCCGCTCTGATGTTGAGGTACGCGGCGCATCGGCAGATGTTGCCGCTCATCCACTCCTTGATCTCCGCGTCGCTGGAGGCGTGTCCCTCCTGGACGCAGGCGACCGCCGACACGAGCTGCCCCGGGGTGCAGTAGCCGCACTGGAAGGCGTCGTGCGCGATGAACTCCTCCTGCATGGGGTGGAGCCGCCACCCCGCGCGGCCGTCCGGCTCGGCCAGCCCCTCGACGGTCGTGATCTCCTGGCCCTCGCAAGCGATGGCCAGCGTCAGGCACGCCAGGACGCGCCGCCCGTCCACCATGACCGTGCAGGCACCGCAGGCGCCCTGGTCGCAGCCGCGTTTGGCGCCGGAGAGGTGGAGGTCGTCGCGGAGGGCCTGGAGGAGGCTGACGCGGGGTTCGATCTCGATCACGTGCTCGGTGCCGTTGACACGGAGCCGGACCTTCTCCGGGAGGGGACCGCGCTCGACCGCTTCGGCGGTCCCTTCGGTCCTCACCGGTACGTCTGGCCTTGCTGACATGACGTCCTCTCCCAGCGGCCGGGCTGGTCCGCCCGCGCAGGCCGGGACGGCCCGCCCGGGCAGCCGTACGCGCGAGCCCTGACCGGCACCGTGGCGAGCATCACATAGCAGACATATCTGGGCAAATGGACAATCGGCGAGGCTGGCCTTGGCGGCTCCTGCGTCCACCCTCACAAGGCCCATCGGAATCGGTCCGCGACCACCGGGCCTGCTGTTCATCAGCCCTGGAGGGCCCGCCGGGCGACCAGCGATGGTCTGTGGCTCTTGCCCAGGACTCGACCTGCGGCCAATGGCCCCGGGCTTCAGAGGCGCAAAGTGGACTCCACGGCTCCACGGTGGTCCGCGCCCCAGACACCATCGCCCACGACCGTAGCCGGGGCCGCGTGCTCGCAGCGCGGCGCGCACGGGTGGGCCATGGAGCCTGTCCCCGGTTGCCCAGGCCCCCCGCATCCATACACCAGATGGCGGGCTCGCCGGCAGGTTCGACCCGCGCCTCCCGGCGATGCGGCCCTTCAAGTCCTCGAACACCGCCTGCCAGCGGGACTGCGCTGTCCTCTCCCGGCCCCCCCGGGATCTTCAGCATTCGCACACCTGTGATCACTGGCGGCTTCACTCCCGCCCGACCAGCCTCCAACGGCAAGATCACGCTCTAGGCGCGCTCCGTGAGCAGCTCCGCCAGGCGGTCTGCGAATTGGGTGAGCCAGTCCAATCGCGGTCCGCTGCGGCAGATACGGAATCCATGACGGCGGCCCCAGAACGCAGCCTGAACAGCATGGAGCTGCGCCCAACGCTGGACGCGGTCGCGATCGAGCTCCGCGGCCTCGGCGAAGACGTCCAGGGTGCGGTGGACAGCCTTGCGCAGATCGTCCGCTTCGAGGAGCGTCAGCGCGCGCGACTTGAGCAGTGTGCCGCCGTCGTAGGCGGGGTCTCCCGCGTACCCCTTGGGGTCGACGGCCAGCCATGGCTCACGGTCGGCGCGGAGGATGTTTCCGGCGTGGAGGTCGCCGTGGATGAGGCTTTCCGGCTGGACGCGGCCCAGCTCGCGGACGGTCGCCACGGCGGCGTCCAGTACGTAACGCGGCAGCGTGTGGGGCAGCTCCCGGTCGTCCTCGCGGAGTTGCTCCTCCCAGACGTCGGCCTGCTCCCACAGCCGGGGCAGGCCAGGCGGCGCGGGGATGGCCAGCCGGTGATTGATCCGCCCTGCGACCAGCACCACCTCATCGCCGTCTTCGACCTCTGCCAGGGTCGAGGTCCGGACCCGTTCCAGCAGCATCGCGAAACGCTCGTCGTCGCGCTCGTACAGCAGGACAGCTCCGCGCCCGCCCCACGCCGTGAACGCGTCCGGCTCGTGAACATTACCGGGGTGCGGAAACGACACCTTCAACACAGCGGTCCCTCCAGCCCGCCGTCGCACCGGCACGACGAGCCCGACGCCCCCATGCATCACCTCGCCATCCGGCACGCACCCCCAGCGCCCCAGCAACTCACTCACAATCCGAGGAAGTTCGGCCAGCCACTCTGCTCCGGGCTCTCCTTCACGCTCGATGGTGCTCCGCGCGAATGCCTCTGGTATCCCGACCATCCAGGCACTTTACGCACCACCCCCACATCTCCCACACCCCCCACCAAGCCGAGCCCAAGCCGACCGGTGAACCGAACCCACGATCGAGACCGACGCGCCCAACACGCCGTGAGCTGCTCACTGGCGTGCGGCTGACGACCGCGCCCTACTGCCGCGACCTGCCGGGCAGATCGACCGGATCGACGACGGACGAAACGGGCACGATTGACGTCTTGGGAGTGTGGGAGCACGAGCGCTCCCAGAGGGCTCCCGCATGGGAGCAAACACACGTACGCCAAAGGCCGTATCCGATGATCGGAAACGGCCTTTGACCTGCAATTTCACCGTCGGGACGACAGGATTTGAACCTGCGACCCCTTGACCCCCAGTCAAGTGCGCTAATTCTCCTCTTGTGCCCCCGCACGGGGCGCAGTCGCGTACTCGCGGCGCACTACCGCAGATCAAGATCAGCCATGGGGTGCCTTCTGAGGGCCGGACAGTAGACCAAGAGGCCGAGGCGTCGCAGCGGTGATCTCGACTGCGCTTCCGTGTGCCAGGCTCACGGGAGGGCTTCGAGACGCTCTATGTGCTCCTCGCCCCATTGGCCGAGTGGAGTGAGAGCGGCAAGGAGCGAATGACCGAACTCGGTCAGTGAGTACTCGACCTTCGGTGGCACCTGGTGGTGGACCTCGCGGTGCACCAGGCCGCTGGCCTCCAGCTCCCGAAGTTGCAGGATCAGCATCCGCTCGCTGATGCCCACCACCGTCCGGCGCAACTCGCCGAAGCGCAGCGGCCCCTCGCCGAGCCAGAACAGGATCAATCCCTTCCATTTCCCTCCCATGACGTCGATGGCAGCGTCCAGGCCGCAGGTATAGCTCCGCTTACGCACCAGCACTCCCCTAACAAAACTGTGGGTACCAGACAGAACTGTAGGTACTTGTAGAACTGTTGGTGCCACCGCAGCATGGATCACGCGTCGTACCGAGAGGGCAGCAACTCCGTGCGATGCCAGCGATTCGACCCGTTTCACGCTTCAGATGAATCGACATCAGGCAGGAGCAAACGTATGACCGGGCACCACCGCACTCCCGTGACCGTCGTCGGGCTGGGCTCGATGGGCAGCGCATTGGCTGAGGCATTCATTGACGCCGGACACCGGACCACCGTCTGGAACAGGACAGCATCGAAGGCCGCGCCACTCGTGTTCAAGGGCGCCGTTCACGCGCAGACTATGGACGAGGCAGTCGCGGCGAGCCCGCTGATCATCGCCTGCCTGACCACATACGAGAGCACCATCGAGGCCCTGGAACCGGCCACTGCCACGCTCAAGGGTCGGTCCCTTGTGAGCCTGAACAGCGGTTCGCCAGCCGGTGCCCGTCAGATGGCCGAATGGGCGCTCGGGCACGGCGCGCGTTACCTCGACGGGGCGATCAAGAACGTGCCGTCCGCCGTCGGAGCTGAGGACACCCTCCTGTATTACGGCGGCGACAACACCGTCTTCGACGAGTTCGCGTCGACGCTGCGGGTGTTGGGCGGCGACACCGTCTATCTCGGTACCGACGCCGATCTCGCTGCCCTGTACGAGATGGCGGTGGGCGGCACCCTGCTGCCCGCGCTCGTCGGCTTCTTCCAGGGTGCGGCAGCGGTGCAGGCGCGTGGCCTTGAGGTGGCCTCAATGGTGCGTTTCAGCATCAAGTGGTTCGAGATGATCAACTCGGTGCTGCCGGTCTTCGCAGAGGAGATTGACCGCGGCGACTACGGCAAGCCCGCGTCCTCAGTAAGTCTGTTCCTGGCTGGAGCCGCCCATGACGAGGAACTCGGCAAGGAAGCAAACCTCGACATGGAGTGGCACAAGCCCTTCCATGACTTGCTGAAGCGAGCCGTCGAGGCCGGCTACGGCGACCACAGCATCTCCGCCCTGACAGAGATACTCAAGAACCCGGCGCCGACCGCATAACCCGGGACCGCACACAACTGTGGGGGGACGGGGATCAATCACCCAGCCACCCGGATCGCAGGTCGGACACGCTCAACTACGGCCGTACCAAACAGCTGCGACACCTGCCTGCGCAAGGCGCAACGCTAGAGTCCGGGCACCCCGTTGGGGGCGCGCATCCCGGTAACCGTCATCTCAGTTACGGGACAACCCTTACGAGCTCGTGCATGGTTGGCGGTGAGGCGTCGAGGACGTTGCTAACGTCCGATGTTCACATCTGCTGGCCGATGCCCAGTCCGTGGTCTGCTGATGGGGACAGCCGGCCGGCGACAGCTTGGACGGTGTCGCTCATTTGCTCGCGATAGCCGAGGTGGCGGGCCAGGGCTCGCCAGTTCTTCAGGTGGGCGATGCCGTGCTCGACCCGGATGCGTCGCGAGGAATGCGCCTTGCGCTGGCGCTCGTACATCTCCTCATACCAGTCCGGGGCGTTCTTCTTGAACTTGCGGTGCGGTGGTGTCACCACGCGTCCGCCGGTCTGCGCACCCAGACCCTGGTAGCCGGCGTCGGCGAGGATCTCCGGTGAGGGGTGAATCCGACGCTCCGGCGGCCGTTGGGCGTCTGCTGGGCGAAGTGCTCCATGCATGACGGTGAGCTCATCCGGGCCACGGTCGGCGCGCGGCTCGGATGAGCTGTTTCCCGTCAGCGCCGGGCTCGCGCTGTCACGGTGTCACTGGAACGCGTAGCCGAGCAGTGATTCCCTGGTGCGGCCTTCGCAGCCGGCCTCACCGGATACGAAGTGGTCGCCGGTGGACGGGACGTAGCAGCGGTACAGGGGTACCGAACCGCTCACCTGACTGGTGTGGATGGAGCCGACAGGCCCCATGGGGAACTGGCCCTCGCATCCGGGGTCGGAGGTCAGCATCGTGTGCCCGGCCGCCTTGCACTCGTAGAGCATGGTCGTGCCGGGCGCCTGGTGACGCAGCAGCTTCCAGGTCTGCTCGTGGGTGAATCCGGGCGGCAGCAGCCGAGAAGAGACGACGTGGCCCCGGTCGGGGTTGTACCCGCGGCGCAGCAGTGTGTGGGGCAGGTCCTCGAAGCCGCAGGAGAGCTGGGGTGATGCCAGGTCGTTGCGGTTGGCCAGGGCCCAGGTGGACCATGCGGGCTTCGCCGCACCGTCGTGCCTGCGAAGGCCGAGCTTGAGGCCGCCCTCGGCGGGGTTGTCCTGCATCCGATGGTAGATGTAGCTCTCGATGTCCGGCGTGCCGAGCACGTTCCGGAATGTGTCGCACACGGCTGCGGCCTGCGCCGACTCGCTGGACTGGTCCCCGGAGTTGATCCCGCTCTCGGTGAGCTGGATGGTCCAGGCCGAAGGTGTGTCAGGGAACTGCTGGCGAAGCCAGCCCACCACCACGCCGATGTTGCCGTAGGTGACCATGGGGAAATCGTCGGCGGAGAAGGCGGACTTGAACAGGTCGGGCGGGTAGGGGTGGTAGGCGACCCGCCATTGGCGCGACCCCGCCCGGGCGGCCAGGCCCTTGAGCACGGTCATGCCGGACAGCATCGGCTCGTGGTCGGACGGTCGGTCGAAGGCCGTACCGAAGTGGTGTTCCAGCGAGGTCAGCACCTTGGCAGTCGGCTGCTGGGCGGTGATGCGGTCGTAGGCGGCGTTGTAGTTGGCCGCGATCTGGTCGAGCCATTCCGTCGTGTCGCACGGCTTGCCCCGGCCGCATCCGATGTTGAACCAAGTGTTGGTGTTGACCTCGTTGTTGATCACGAAGTCGGCGATCCGGCCGTGCCCGTGCAGTCCGTCGTAGCGCCGGGCCAGCATTCCGGCGAACCGTCCGAAGTCGGAGGGGTCGTTGGGTACACAGAAGATCTCGAAGCCGGGCTGGGCGGGCTCGCAGGGGCGGCCCTGGCGGGCCCAGGAGGGAGTGCCGTAGACGATGGCGGTCACCACCAGGCCACGGTCCGTCCATTCCTTGATGGCCGAGTCCACGTTGGACGGGATGGCGAAGCAGTGCCCGTCGAACTCCTGCTCACCGGCGGCGCACGGAGCGGCCTTGGCGCTCGGCTCCCACTCCGCCCAGACGAGGTTCATCGACACACCGCCGGCGTTGTTGCCGGAGATCTCGTCCTTGTTGGGCCAGAAGTCCGGCTGGACGCCCTTGATGCGGTAGTCGGACCGCGTCGGGTAGGGCAGCGGCCCCGTCTCGGTCGAGGCGCCGGCCTGGGGAGCCGTCGGAAGGATGAGGGCGAGTATGAGCAGCAGCACGAGGGCGGCTGGACACCGGGCTGATCTCTGCATGATGCTCCGGATGTGTTCAAGGCGCTGCGGATTCCGCTGGTGGGCCATGGAGTTGTTCTCCAACTCTCGTAGGGGTGATCTGCGGCAGCCGCCAGTTCCGAGGTGCCCCGCGGTGGTCTCGGGACCGGCTGCCAGGGCACACCGTCCGCCGCGCTCCGCTGCGAGAGCCGCCTCGTAGGGTCGGGGAAGCGCCTGGTAGCGAATGCGGGCGCACCGGAAGTACTCGGCCGCTCCGGCGTGTTTTGCCTCCCCCATGACTCAGCCGCTCCCGGGCCGAATGCTCGAGAATCCGCAGATCATCACTCTCTCGAGGAAGCTGCTCCAGGTGCCGCCATCCGTCCTGGTCACCCACGCTGAGGAGCAGGGACACCCGGTTCGCCGCGATCGCTCGCCTGGACCGCCGCATCCCCGCTCCCAGCGGCAGTCGCCGGGCGGGCGGGCTCCTGAAGAACGGTGGCTCCCGACGCCGTGAACGTCACCGTCAGGCGAAACCGGACTCACCTACCGTACGCCCGCCCAGTGCCGCGCTTGTCGCCCCGCCAGGGGATCACCGCGGGTCAGGGCGCTACAGCGGCGCAGGTGATCGCTGGGTGATCGCGGCAGCAGGACACTGGCCATGTCCGCACCTGCTCCACCCCCCTGGAGGCAGTCATGATGCGCTCCTCTGCCGACCGCGGACGTGTCTACCACCGTTGCGGCTGCCGCGATCACCACCGCCGCCAGCTAGGAACACGCTGCCCTCACCTCGCTACGGACCGCACCCCCGGCACCTGGACCTTCGCCGTCGACATGCCCAGCCCTTCCGCCGACACATCGCCGGCTTCGCCCACGCCCAGCTCAACACGGACGGGGCCGGGTGACCGTGCACCGCTGCCTGTCCGCCCTCTCCAGCGCCCTCGATGACGCCGTCCGCCACCACCGGCTCCTCCACAACCCCGCACGCCCCGCAGCCCTCCCCAGACCACCAGCCGCCGAGCGCCGCATCTGGACACCGAGGAAGCCGTGCTCTCTGCTGGACGAACGGCCGCCGCTGCGGCCTCAAACGATCCTGGATCGCTTCCGCCGCATCGCACAGGAAGACCGAAGGGGTGCCCCGCAGATGTGCGTTCGCACGAGCGCGGGGCGCCGCTGTCGGCCCGGTGGGAGAGTCAGTTCCCTTCGGTTTCGAAGCTGCGCAGCAGATCGGCGGCGACACTCACGGCAATGGTCGCGGGTTCCTTGCCGGTGATGTCGGCCAGCCCGATCGGGGTCTTGATCCGATCGATGGTGGCCTCGTCGTGGCCGCCCTCGGTGGTGAGGCGTTTGCGGAACCGTGCCCACTTGGCCGCCGATCCGATCAGCCCGATGGAGCCGAGGTGGGTGGTGCGCAAGGCGGCGTCGCACAGAGCGGCGTCCTCGGCGTGATCATGTGTCATGATCAGGATGTGGGTGCCGCGCGGCAACTCCGCCAGTACCTCCTCGGGCAGCAGCGGCGTGTGATGCACGTGCACCTGCGCCACCGCGTCTGCCAGCACGTCGAGCCGTTCCTCGGTGAGGATGTCGGAGCGGCTGTCGATCAGGTGGAGGTCGAGGTCCTGACGGGCCAGGATGCGCGCCAGTTCCAGCCCGACGTGCCCGACGCCGAAGATCGCCACCGCCCGTACCACCGGCAGCGGTTCGAGCAGCACCGAGACCGTGCCGCCGCAGCACTGCACGCCGTGCTGGTTGGCCACCTTGTCGTTCAGGGCGAAATCGATAAGCTCCGGCTCCGGCTCCGGCTTGGACGCGGCGATCATCTCCCGGGCCCGATCGATCGCGACGGCCTCGACATTGCCGCCACCGATGGAGCCCCACGTCTCGGTCCGCCCCACCACGAGTTTCGCACCGGCGTCGCGCGGGGCATGGCCGCGCACGGTCGCGACGGTCACCAGCACGCCGGACTCCCGGCGTGCTCGCAACCGTGCGACCGCGGCCACCCACGTCATGTCAGGCACCACTCAACGCTTCTGTGGCGGCCCGGACCTCGCCGTTGACGGCAGATCCGTTGAGGGCGTGACCGTTCTTGGAGGCGTCGCTCTGGCGAGACTCCTGGATCGCCCAGTACACCGCCTCCGGCGTCGCGGGCGAGGCCAGATCGACGCTGACCCCGCTCGGCCCGAACGCGGCGGCGGCCTGCCGCAACGCTTCTCGCACCGAGAACGCCAGCATCAGCGGAGGCTCGCCCACGGCCTTGGAACCGTAGACGGCACCCTCCTCAGTGGCGTTCTCCAGCAGCGTGACGTTGAACTCCTCCGGCATCTCGGAGAAGCTCGGCAGCTTGTACGTGCTCGCCGCCTGGGTCTGCAGCCGTCCGCGGTGCGGCCCGTCGCTGGTGTCCCAGCGCAGGTCCTCCAGCGTCAGCCAGCCCGCGCCCTGCACGAACCCGCCCTCGACCTGACCGATGTCGATCATCGGGGAGAGGCTCTCGCCGACGTCGTGCACGATGTCCACGCGCCGGATCCGGTACGCGCCGGTGAAGCCGTCGACCTCCACCTCGGTCGCCGCGGCGCCATAGGCGAAGTACTTGAACGGCGAGCCCCGGAACGTCTTGGCGTCCCAGTGCAGCCCCTCGGTCCGGTAGAAGCCGGACGCCGACAGCTGCACCCGCTGGAAGTACGCGGTGTGCACCAGGTCGTCCCAGGCCAGCTCCTTGTCGCTGCCCAGGGCGCGCGCGACGCCCTCGACGATGCGTACGTCGGAGGCGTTCGCACCCAGCTGGGAGGCGGCCACCTGCAGCAGCCGCTCGCGCAGCTGCTCGCAGGCGTTCTTGATGGCCCCACCGTTGAGGTCCGCGCCCGAACTGGCCGCGGTCGCCGAGGTGTTGGGCACCTTGTCGGTACGCGTCGGGGCGAGGCGGACCTTGTGCAGCGGGATGCCCAGGGTGGTCGCGGCCACCTGGATCATCTTGGTGTGCAGGCCCTGGCCCATCTCGGTGCCGCCGTGGTTGATCAGGACGGAGCCGTCCTTGTAGATCAGCACCAGCGCGCCGCCCTGGTTGAAGGCGGTGAGGTTGAACGAGATACCGAACTTGATGCCGGTGATCGCGAGCGCCCGCTTGGTGTGCGGGTGCGCGGCGTTGAACGCGGCGATCTCGCGCCCCCGGTCGGCGATGCCGGCGTTCTCCTGGACCTGCCGCCAGACGGTGGAGATCCGGTCGGCCTGGGTGACCGGCTGCCCGTACGGCGTCGTCTGGCCCTGATCCGGCTGGTAGAAGTTGCGCTCGCGCAGCTCCATGGGGTCGAGGCCGAGCTGCGGCGCGACGCGGCCCAGGATGTCCTCGATCACCAGCATGCCCTGGGGTCCGCCGAAGCCGCGGAAGGCGGTGTTGGAGACCGTGTTGGTCTTGGCGACACGACCGGCGACCCGCGCGTTGGGGATCCAGTACGTGTTGTCGATGTGGCACAGCGCCCGGGCGAGGACCGGCTCGGACAGGTCCAGGCTCCAGCCGCCGTCCGCGGTCAGCGTCGCGTCGAGGGCCTGGATGCGGCCGTCGGCGTCGAAGCCGATCCTCCACGAGGCGTGGAACCCGTGCCGCTTGCCGGACATCGTCAGGTCCTGCGTCCGGTTGAGCCGGAACCGGACCGGGCGGCCGGTCAGCTTGGCGCCGAGCGCGGCGACGGCCGCGAACCCGTGCGGCTGCATTTCCTTGCCGCCAAAGCCGCCGCCCATCCGCAGGCACTGCACTGTCACCTCGTGAGCGGGCACACCGAGCACGTGGGAGACGATCTCCTGGGTCTCCGACGGGTGCTGGGTGCTGCTCTGGATGAACACCTGCCCGTTCTCGTCGACCTGGGCGAGGGCAGCGTGGGTCTCCAGGTAGAAGTGCTCCTGACCGGCGAACTGGAACTCACCGGTGAACACGTGCGCGGAGTCGGCGAAGCCGGCGTCGATGTCGCCGGTCTCCATCAGCGGCTTGGCGCCGTGGTAGCTCTCCGCCGCCATCGCGTCCTGCAGCGTGATCAGCGCGGGCTGCTCGTCGAGCTCCACCTCGACGGCCGCCGCACCGAGCCGGGCCGCCTCCAGGGTCTCACCGAGCACCCAGGCGACCGCGTGGCCGTAGAACATGACCTCGTCGGGGAAGAGCGGCTCGTCGTGCTTCATGCCGGCGTCGTTGACACCGGGCACGTCGGCGCCGGTCAGCACGCGGACCACGCCGGGCACGGCGAGCGCGGGCTCGGTGCGCAGCGCGGTGATCCGGCCGTGGGCCTTCATGACCTGGACCGGGTAGGCGTGCAGCACGTCCTTGGTGCGCTGCACCAGGTCGTCGGTGTAGAGCGCGGTGCCGGTGACGTGCTGGAAGGCACTCTCGTGCGGCAGCGAGACGCCGACTACGGGCTTCTCGGGGCGCTCGGAAAGGTGACTCATGACGACACCGCCTCGGTGGTCTGTGCGTGCAGCTTGAGCAGGCTCTGGCCGAGCATCGCGGAACGGTAGAGGGAGCTGGCGCGGTGGTCGTCCATCGGCGTGCCCTCGCCCCGCAGCACCCGGGCCGCGGCTTCTACAGTCTCTTCCGACCACGGCTCGCCCTCCAGGGCGGCCTCGGTGGCGAGCGCGCGGATCGGGGTGGCGGCCACGCCGCCCAGGCCGATGCGTGCCTTGCGGACGATCCCGTCCTCGATGCCGAGCGCGAAAGCGACGGCCACGCTGGAGATGTCGTCGAAGCGCCGCTTGGCGATCTTGTGAAAGGCCACGGTCGGCGACAGCGGCAGCGGGATGCGCACCGCGCGGATCAGCTCACCAGGACGGCGCACGCTCTGCCGGTAGCCGGTGAAGTAGTCCGCCAGCGGGACCTCGCGCTCACCATCGGCGTCCGCCAGGACCAGGGACGCCTCCAGCGCGAGCAGCACCGGCGGGCTGTCACCGATGGGGGAGCCGGTACCCAGGTTGCCGCCGAGAGTCGCGCCGTTGCGGATGAGCCGCGACGCGAACTGCGGGAACAGCTCCGCAAGCAGCGGGACGTCACCGTCGAGGCGACGCTCGATCTCGGTGAGCGTGAGCGCCGCCCCGATCTCGATGCAGTCGGACTCGACGCGCAGCTCCCGGAGTTCGGGCAGCCGGTCGATGGCGACCACGCAACCCTCCCGGCGGGAGCGGATGTTCACCTCGACGCCATAGTCGGTGGAGCCCGCGACCACCACCGCGTCGGGTCGCTCGCGCAGCAGCTCCAGCGTCTCGGCCAGGGTGCTCTTCCGCAGGAACGCGCTGTCGCCCTGGGCGTATTCGGTGGCAACCGGTGCGGGCGGGGACTGCTCGCGACGCTGCGCGAGCGGGTCCTCATCGGTGGGCGTACCAACGGCGAACGCGGCATCGCGAATCGGGCGGTAGCCGGTGCAGCGGCACAGGTTTCCGCTCAGCGCGTGCAGATCGAAACCGTTCGGACCGTGCTCGGCGTCGACGCTTTCGGCCGAGTCCGCGCCGTCGGCCGGGTCCGCGTGCGCGCAGCGGTCGGGCCGGTAGTACTCGGCGGCCATGCTGCAGACGAATCCCGGCGTGCAGTAGCCGCACTGGGAGCCGCCGCGGACCGCCATTTCCTCCTGCACCGGGTGCAGGGTGGGCGGCATGCCCGGTTCACCGGCGGTGGCGAGACCTTCGGAGGTGATGATCTCCTGACCGTCGAGCGCCGCGACCGGGACCAGACAGGCGTTGACTGCCACCCAGTCGGTGGGCTTGTTCACCCCGGGACGGGCCACCAGAACCGAACAGGCGCCGCACTCACCCTCGGCGCAACCCTCCTTCGTGCCGGTGAGCCCACGCTCGCGCAGAAAATCCAGCACTGTGGTGTGGGGCGCAGCCGGTGAAATCGATGCTTCTTCCCCATTGACCGTGATCCGCGCCGCTACCATGACAGGCCTTCGTTTCGGTGCGCGATCGGTCGATTCATTATGTTCGCCATTGTCAGGCAGCTTTCTGTGTTCAGACACGCCCTGTGAGAGGAGCGGGCGCACAACAGCGCGCAACAGCGACGTGCCGAGAGGTGGTGACGGGAAACCCGGAATGTGCCACGGACGGGCACATCAGAACGGCGTGCTCAGCAGCCGTGCGCGATCCGACCCGGAACCCAGACCGTGCACTGGGCGAGGCGACCGAGATCAGAGCTGGTGTACATCCGCTGGTCGCCTCCTCTCGGTAGCTATGGGTCGACGTTCACCGCAACGTAGTGGCTGGCGTCACCGGGGTCAAGAGATGATCTCGGTCTCTTGAGAGCCGATCGGATTCGAGGCTGGGAGCCACCGCCGGGTGGTCGCGCGCACGGTGTCCTGGCCGGCCGGCCGCCGTCGTCTGCACCGCTGCTACGAACGCAAGGCGAGGTTCCGGCCGGACGGGGCGTGGCTGTTACGCCACCGCTTCCCCGTCCGGCGGTTGATGCTGACGATCCGGCACACCTCGAGATCCGGGACCGCTCGGTCAATCGGGGACGCCGTCCCCTGACCGAGGAACGGCCCGTCTTGTGTCCGGGTCGGCTTCGATGACCGTGGAGTGGTACATCGTGTGTTCACCCTGGATCGGCACGGGTTCCCGCTCTTGTCAGTAGTCGACGCGGTCGGACTTCGCGATCCACGCGTCGAACGGCGCGGTGCGGTTGGGCAAGTCCAGGTGGACGACCTGCATGGGCCACGCTTCTTGGGGCTTCTTCTCGAACAGGTCGTAGAACTTGCGGTCGTCGAAGCCAGCCGCCGCGGCGTCGTTGCGGTCGGCGGAGAACACGAGCCGGTCGACGCGAGCCCACAGGGCGGTGGACAGACACATCGGGCACGGCTCGCACGAGGTGATCAGGGTGCAGTCTTCGAGGATGAAGGTGCCCAGTGCCGTGCAGGCGGCGCGTATCGCGTTGACTTCGGCGTGCGCGGACGGGTCGTTCGTCGCGGTGACCTGATTGTGTGCGGTCGCGATGACTGTGCCGTCCTTGACGATCAGGGCGCCGAAGGGGCCGCCTCCGCTGTTCGCGCTGTCCGTGGCGACGGCGATGGCCTGCTCCATCCATGCCTGCTCGTCCTGGACGATGGTCGCGGTGCTCACGGTCACGGTTGCTCCTTGTCGAATACGGTGAGGTGGGGTGCGGGTGCGGGTGCCGTCGGGAGGCGGTGACACCCGCACGAACAGGGGGTCCGGTCAGACGCGGTAGATGCGTTCCGGGGAGACCGGGGTGTGGGTGAGGCTCAGGCCGGTGGCGCTGCAGATGGCGTTGACGACGGTGGGGGTGGCGGAGATGGTGGGCGGCGCGCCGACGCCGCGTTGGACGGCATCCCAGATGGCACGCCAGGCCTCCAGCAGGCCCGCATGTCGGTGGAGGAGCTCGCCGGCGATGAGAGCATGCCCTTGAAGGCTCTGGCAGGGCAGGGGCCCACACAGCGAGTCGGCCAGGTTTCGGCCATCGAGTTCCGCCGTGACGGTGATGCCGAGGTCGGGCCAGGCGATCTCAATGTGCCGATCGGGCAGCGTCTTTTGCAAGGCGTTCCCAGTTCTTCGTCGTTCGGGATTGCCTGAGCAGTACACAGCCGTCCGAAGGGAATCAGCCAGGCGCCGAAGACATGAAATGTGGGTGGCACAAGACCGATGCTTCGTAGGTTCCTACGAGGACCGGTCTGGCCCTGGTGTGGTCAATGAAACCGGGTTGAGGCGGAGCTTGGTGGCCCGGGCGAGGCGGTGGCACCTGCTCGCGCGGTAGCCGGTCAGGACGACGGGATTCTCGGCGGCGCCGTCGTTCTGGGCACGTCGCCGAAGACGGTGCTGACCGATGCCGGGTCGGTCACGCCGGCGGCCCCCCGGGACCACGACGGCTCGTTCGCCGCGGCGTGCCTCCTCCCGTATAGGGCCGGTCGTCGGGGTTAGCCGCGGCGACGGTGCCAAACAGGCTGCACGGAAGAGCGTGTTCCTACGCGGTGTTTCTGCGCGGTGCTTCTACGCGGTGTTTTTCTACGCGGCGTTCCTTCAGTGCGGCGCCGAGGCGGGGCGGGGGAAGGTCTTGGACTGCTTGACGCTGCCGAACGCGAAGCTGGACTCGATCGACGCGATGCCGGGGATCGCGTGGATCCGGTCGCGCACCAGGTGCTCGTACGCCTCGAGGCTCTCGATGACGATCCTGAGGAGGTAGTCGCTGGTGCCGGCCATCAGGTAGCAGTCCTGGATGTGCTCGATGAGGCCGACGTGCTCCTCGAAGGCGTTGACGATCTCCGCCGTGTGCCGTTCGAGGCGGACCCGTACGAAGACGGTGATCGGAAGGCCGAAGGCCACCTGGTCCACCATGGCCGTGTAGCCGCGGATGAGGCCGGCCTCCTCCAGTTTCCGTACCCGGCGCAGACACGGCGAGGGCGACAGCCGGACCCGGTCGGCCAGGTCCTGGTTGGACAACCGCCCGTCCGCCTGCAGCTCGCGGATGATCCGCAGATCGACAGCGTCCATGGCGACTCCTTGCGGCTCTGTGCGGCTCTTCGCGGCCTCTTTGCCACTCATTGGCAGATCCTGCCCCCACAGTGACCTGAGCGGGCAGAAGTGGCAATCATATGCCCCCGGCATGACTCTATCCTTGCCCCGATGCGTGCAGGCTCGCGCGGCTCCGTGCCCGCCTGTGCAGGGATCTCATGCTGGAGGAATCCGTTGGCCACGACGAACACCGTTGGGCTGCCCCCGCCCACCGGGACGGTGCCGGCCGCGCGCCGACGGGTCTCCCCCACCACGGCGGGTATGGTCGCGCTGGGACTGACGGTGGCGGTCTGGGCCGCGTTCGCGCTCAGCGCGCGGGCGCTGGACAGCTCCACTCTCCTTCCCGCGGACGCGGCGCTGCTGCGGTTCGGGGTGCCGCTGCTCGTCCTGGCCCCCGCGCTGTGGCGCCGCCGCCGGCAGCTGGCCGCCGTCCGCCCAGCCGCCGCGGCCAAGATCATCGGCGGTGCCGGGGTGCCGTTCTTCCTGGCCGCGATGTACGGCGGTTCGCTGACGTCGGCCGCGTTCGTCGGGTCGCTCATCCCGGGGATGGTCCCGCTGTTCGTCTCCGCGCTCATGGTCCTGGCCGGGCAGGCCGCGCCCAGAGGCACACAGGCGGCCGGACTCGTCCTGATCCCCCTCGGGGTCCTCGCGCTGGTCTGGCCGTACACCTTCCCGCTCGACAAGGACGTGCTGGTCGGCTCCGGCTTCCTGTTGCTCGCCAGCGGGCTGTGGGCTCTGTACACGGTGGGCCTGCGGGAGGTCGGCCTCGACCCCGTCGGATCGATCGGGCTGCTGTGCCTGCCGTCGTTCGCCGTGCTGGTGCTCCTGGTCCTGACCGGGGTGCTCCCGACCAACCTCACCCACGCGGCGGGCGGTGACATCGCACTGTTCCTGGTCGTCCAGGGGCTGGGCGTCGGTCTGTGTGCCGGGCTGCTGTACGCGTTCGCCATCCGCCGGCTCGGCGCGCAGCGTAGCTCCGTCGTCGGCAGCCTCAGCCCCGTCGCCGCCAGTCTGCTCGCCATTCCCCTGCTCGACGAGTCGCCGAACCTCGCCGTCCTCGTCGGCGTCCCCCTCATCACCGCCGGCGTCGTGCTCGCCAACATGCGCCCGAGAACCAAGGTCCCCACCGATGCTTGAACTGCTCACTCCCCCGCCCGCCGACCCGCTGTGGGAGCTGGCCGCCGCGTTCGGCGCCGACGCGCGTCCCGAACGGCTGAACCTGGTCCTCGGCGTCTACCGCGACCACACGGGCGCCACCCCTGTCATGGCCACCGTCCGCGAGGCCGAGATACGGCTGGCCGAGGGCTCCGCGTCGAAGGAGTACCGGGGGCTGTCGGGGAACCCTGCCTTCAACCGCGCGATGCTGTCGACGGTGCTGGGAACCGATGACCTCACGGGCCGGGCCACGGCGATACAGACGGTCGCGGGCACCGGAGCCCTGCGCCTGCTGGCCGAGTTCGTCGGCCGGACGCGGCCCGGGGCGACCGTGTGGATCAGCGATCCCGCCTACGTCAACCACCGGCCCATCCTCGAGGCCGCCGGTCTGGTCGTCCGGAGCTACACCTACCTCGACGCCGAGGGACGCGCCGACACCGCGGGCATGGTGCACGACCTGCGTCAGGCGCGGCGGGACGACGTCGTACTGCTCCAGGGGTGCTGCCACAACCCCACCGGTGTCGACCCGTCCCCCGACGCCTGGGACGCGCTGGCCGAGCTGGCCGGACGCCACGGATGGGTACCGTTCATCGACCTCGCCTACCACGGGCTCGGCGACGGCTTCGAGGCCGACCTGCATGCCACGCGCACCCTGGCCGCACGCGTCCCGGAGCTGCTCATCGCGGTCAGCTGCTCCAAGAACTTCGGGCTCTACAACGACCGCACCGGCTGCGCCATCGTCCTCGGCCCTTCCCGGCACGCGCTGCGGCATGTCGAGACGTCCCTCCAGAACATCGCCCGCACGCTGTACTCCATGCCGCCCGAGCACGGCGCCGCCATCGTCGCCACCGTCCTCGGCGACGACGCCCTTCGGGCGGGCTGGCGGACCGAACTCGACGTCATGCGCGGCCGGATCACGGCCAACCGCGCCGACCTCGTCGCCGGTCTGAGCGCCCTGGGCTGCGGGCGGGAGGCGGAGATCCTCGCCCAGCAGAAGGGGATGTTCTCGACACTGCCCCTGACGGCGGACCACATGCTCACCCTGCGCGAACGGTTCGCCATCTACGGCACCACCTCGGGCCGCATCAACATCGCGGGCGTCTCGGCGCACCGCATCCCCTACCTCGCGCAGGGCATCGCCGCGGTCCTGGGCGCCGTGGAGGCACCGGTGCCCGCCGCCTGACGCGGGCCCGGAGCCGGGGGGATCGTGGTCAGCCGGGGGGGACACGTCAGCAGCGTCGCGTCACCCTTCTCCCACGCCGTACGCGGCGCTGCCAGCCGGTCCTTGTCCAGAGCCGCCTTGTCCACCTGAAGACCTGGGTGGCGACGATGACGCCTCGCTGGGGCCGCTGTGTGGTGGGCTTGATGACGCGGCCGAATGCGGTTTCCGCGCGCTGGGTGTAGGTGGCGCGCTGGTGGGCTGGGAGGCGGGCGTGCAGCAGATGCAGGTCCACCTGGTCGCCGGGTTCGGCGGCGAGTTGCTGGTAGGTAGCTTGCGCGTGAGAGACGGTGGTGCAGCCTCGGTGGTATCGGCTGAGCGAGGGTGGCCTGCGGCGAGGGCGTAGAGGAGGGTGTGCGTGACACCAGAGACCGAGACGGGTCTCGATACCGGTGTCGTCGAAGGCCGCGGTCTGGAAGGGGCGGTGCAGGCGGCCTGATGCCTTGGGGTCCGGGAGCGGCCGACGGGCGAGCGCCGATTACCGATGAGGCTCTTGCCTTCGGCAGGATGGGCACCATGACCGAGATCCACACACCCCGCCTCCTCCTCCGTCGCTGGCACGACGACGACCTCGCGCCCATGGCGGACATCAACGCGGACCCGCGGGTCATGCACTGGATCGACGACGGCTCGGTGCGCGACCTTGACCACACGGCGGAGGACATCGAGCGGTGGGAGGAGGAATGGGACGAGGAAGGCTTCGGCCTCTTCGCCGTCGAGCTGTTGGCCTCGGGCGAACTGGCCGGCTTCACGGGTCTGTCCGTGCCCGAGTTCCTGCCGGAGGTACTGCCGGCGGTGGCGATCAGTTGGCGGCTCGGCTCGCAGTACTGGGGCCAGGGATACGCGTCTGAAGCCGCCCAGGCCACGCTGGAGTTCGCGCTCCAGGACCGTGGCCTCGACCGCGTCATCAGCATCAGCCGGGTGGGGGACGACGCCTCCGAGAACGTCACCCGCAAGCTCGGTATGGTGCCGGAGCGCGAGACGGAACACCCGGTGTACGGCTTTCCGCTGCGCGTTCACACCATCGATCTCACTGAGTTCCAAGGGTGACCCGGCCGAGCTGTCGGATCATCACGAGACGGCCGACCGATGTCCATACGTCCTCGACCTCATTGATCTCCACGGTGTGAGATGCCCGGGCGCGGGCCGCACGGCGATCCCGTTCCGCTCGAGCAGCGCCGCGGTCACCCCGTCTCCCGGCACCAGCTCCCCGGCGAACGACCCGTCGTACACCGAACCCCGTCCGCACGACGGACTGCGCGGCATCAACAGCGCCTCCGTGCAGCCTCCGTGCCGCGCCGCCGCGAGTGCGCGCCGTGCTCCGTCCACGAACTCCGCCGTCACGTCCCGCCCGGTGTCCTCGACGACCCGCGCCGTCCCGTCGAGCACGTCGTGCCCGGATAATTTCCGCGCGGCGATGCGCTGCCCGGACACCCCACAGCTCAGCCGCCCCATCACGCTACTGCAAGCCATAGACCTCCAGACGCCCCCACCGGGGGCCGGACCGGAGGATGCGGCGGGGCTCAGCCGCCGAACTGCCAGAGGAACCACTCGTTGCCCCACGGGTCCGCGATCACCGCGACCCAGACCGGCCCCTTCTGCCGCTTGGGCGCCAGGACCTTGCCGCCGTTCTCCTCGACGGCCGCGATGGTGGCGTCCATGTCCTCGGTGCCCAGGAAGGGCATCGCCTTGTTCGTCTTCCAGAACGTGGCCAGGTCGCCCGACTCCGGGTTGCCCTCCCACATCAGACCGACCTGGGCGCCCCCGTCCCCGGTGCCCATGATCGGGTAGCCGGGGATATCGATGTCCACACTCCACCCGAAGGTCTGGGTGTAGAAGCGCTGCGCGTCGCTGTGGGCCTCCTGCGGCACCGTGACGTCCACCAGGTTGCAGGGATTCGCCTTCGCCATCGCTCTTTCCTCTCTCGATGTCCGGTAAGGATTATTTGCTCACGCTTTCGTGACATCTACACGCTAGCCGATCGTTACGGACGTCCGTACCAATCAGGCGGTAAAAGCGACACACACCACATCTGCCACACAACAGGGAAGGCCCACCACCGACGTGCGCCCCGGAAGGTGGTGGCCTTCGAGGCAGCCTCTCGGCGGCGGGCCCAGTACGCACGTCGGGCCCGGCTACGCCGGCGCCCCGCCCAGCATCCGCCCGAGTACGGCCAGGACCTGCTGACGGGAGGGTGGCTCGGGTGCCGACATCACCTGGAGGCACAGCCCGTTCATGACCGGCGGAATGCAGGCCGCGACCTCCGGGCCCACATGCGGCGTCATCGCCTCGACGCTGTCCCGGGTCAGGCGCGCGGCCACGTCCCGCAGAGCGGGGCGCCGCAGCGCCGCGAGGTACAGCTCGAACTCCACCATCGCCCGCGTCCGCCCCTCGCGCAGGCAGTCCATGACTCCGTCAGCCAGCGCCTCGGCCAGCTGCTCACGACTGTCCCCGGCATGCTCGACGGCCCACTCCCGCACGTAGCCGGCGAAACGGTCCGCAGCACGCTCCAGAGTCGCCCGGATCAACGCTTCGCGGTCCTTGAAGTGGTACGTCGTCGAGCTCAGTGACACATCGGCCCGCTCGGCGATCGCCCGGTGACTCAGCCCCTCCAGGCCGCGCTCCGCGATCAGCTCCTCCGCCACCTCGATAAGGCGCTCCCGCCGATTGGGGTCATGCCGGCGCGGTCGGCGCATGGGCCGCTGGGCCTCGTTCGCCACGATCAGATTCCTCTCGACAGGCAGAATCAGTACGAACGTACGTACTTGCCTTGAGCGTACGTCGCACACCGTGCGAGGAGCACCATGACTGGCCCCTGACGGAGTAGGCACCGGCGCCGGACTGTAAGCGGGACGACCGGCATCAGCTCCTGCACTTGCCGCCACGACAAGGGATCACCGCAGGTCAGACGGCATTCAGGCAGCCAGGTGAGCGCCTGGTGGTCGCGGCAGCGGGACACTGACCGTGTCGGCACCTGCTCCACTCCCGGGAGGCGATCACCATGCGCTCCTCTGCCGACCGCGGACGTGTCTGCCGACGCTGCGGCTGTCGCGATCACCAGCGCAGCCAGCTGGGAACACGTTGCCCCCGCCTGGCTACAGACCGTACCCACGGCACCTGGACCTTCGCCGTCGACCTGCCCAGCCCCTCCGCCAAACGCACCACCATCCGACGCGGCGGCCTCACCGACCGGTTCCCCGGCCGGATCCACCTCAACGGCCCCGTCGACGGCTGCCTGCCCAACACTCTCAACATCAGCATCGACGGCATCCAGGGCCACGAGCTCCTCGAAGCCGTACCGCAGATCGCCGCCTCCACCGGCTCGGCCTGCCACAGCGGCGAACACCAGCCCTCCCCGGTACTCAGCGTCATGGGGCTGCCCGATTCCCGCAGCCTCGCGGCCCTCCGCCTCTCGCTCGGGCGCTGGGCCACCGCTGACGACATCGACCGGACCGTCGAGCCGCTGACCGCCGCCTGTTTGGGGGGCAACGCGTGATCACATGAGCGACGTGACGAAGCCCAGGCTGAGCACCGTTCCCCGGACCGGGGCGGTGGGGACCGCAGGAGTACGGATGCACGAGGACAGAGAGCTCGCCAAGGCGCAGCGCGCGCACTGGCAGCGGACCTACGCGGCTCATCCGGGCATGTACGGAGACCAGCCCTCCGCCGCTGCCGTCCACGCCGCCGAGGTCTTCCGTACGACCGGCGCGAAGGAGGTTGTGGAACTGGGCGCCGGGCACGGCCGCGACGCTCTGTACTTCGCCCGCTGCGGCTTCACCGTCCAGGCCATCGACTTCAGTCCCACCGCTCTGGAACAGCTGCGGTCCGCCGCCGAGCAGCGAGAGGTCGGCTCGTCGGTGAACACCATGGTCCACGACGTGCGCGAGCCGCTGCCGCTGCCGGACGCCTCGGTGGACGCGGTCTTCGCGCACATGCTGTTGTGCATGGCGCTGTCCACCACGGAGATCAAGCAACTCGTCGCCGAGGTGCGCCGGATCCTGCGGCCCGGTGGCGCCTTCGTCTACACCGTCCGCCACACCGGCGACGCCCACTACGGAGCGGGCACCGCGCACGGCGACGACATCTTCGAGCACGGCGGCTTCGCGGTGCACTTCTTCGACCGTGCCCTGGTCGACGCCCTGGCGCAGGGCTGGAGCCTCGGCGAGGTGCACACGTGCGAGGAGGGTGAACTACCGCGCCGCCTGTGGCGGATCACCCAGACGGTGCCCCGGTGACGCCGGACCCTGGTCGTCGACGGCGGCGACCTGCTCTGCGTACGGCTTCCGCTTCTCCTGCGCCGTGAGATCGCCGAGGCGCCAGAGGGAACGCTGGTCCACGTGATCGCCCGTGACCCCGCAGGCTCGCTGGACCTGCACGCCTGGTGTCACACGACCGGACACAGCTACCTCGGCCCCGTACCCGACCCCGACCGCGCGGTGTATGCGCTGCGGCTCACCGCGGCCCCGGTCCGTACACGCGCCGACGCCCCCTGGAACACCGACCAGGCCCATTGATCGCGCTTCCACCCGCCGGTAGGCCCGCCCCCTGGATCTTCGGCGTCGGATCGATCGCATGCGCGACGGTCCCTGACAGCTACCGCCTCGCCCCCGCGATGCGCCGGCGCCTTGGCCCGTCGCCTGGTTCACGCGCGGAGGTGCCGATAGCACGCAAGCGTTCGGTGCCCCTTTCCAGCCCAGCCGTTAAGGCGTCGAGTTCAGCGGGCGACCAGGCCATCAGCCTGGAGCGCATCGACTAGGCCGGTCACATTGCGGGGCGTGACTCCCAGCCGCGCGGCCAGCGCTCAATGAGTTCATCGGCCCGCCGTGCAGGAGCGCCAACAACCGTGGTGCCGTAGTGACCGTCCGCGTATCGCCTCGCGAGCGGCCATGAGCTTCGACAGGGACACCTTCGGGCGCGCCGGGGCCGGCAGCAGGTCCGGCGTGGCCTGGCCGAGCCGGTCAGCGACCCGGTCGCGCATGCTGGCCATCGTCAACCTGCGCGGGTCGGCCTTCCCCGGCTGCCACTCCAGGTGGCCGATCACTGAGCGGGCGCTCCATCCGTGGACGCGGCAGATAGCCGCCGATACCCGCTCGATGGCCTCCAGGTACGGCGCCGACACGTGTACACCGTTTGAGGAATCGAGCACTAGCCGCCGGCGCACCTCGGCCCGCTGCTCAGGCGTCAACTCCACCGTCAGGATCTTCGGCGTTGGCATCGCTTCACGCCAAAGCACCTACCCCAACGGTGGATTGACCTCCCCCGGCCGCTTGGTCACCGACCTCGCCTGAACTCCTACGAGGGCCCCATGACTCCCCGGACACCCCCAACCCGGCACGATCGCACCGGTGCGCCCGCGCACGGCCCGGCGCCGCCGAGCCGACACGACGAGCGGTCATCCCAGCCCCCTGTCCGGCTCACTGCCGGCCCACTCCGCTGTTCGACGGGTCACCGTCAGTAGGGCACTGTGTCGCACCAGGTCTCCGCCCAGGCGGAGGCGCCGTGTGTGTTGGCCGCGCGCACCGTGACGCAGATCTCGTCACCGGAGAACGGACCCTTGATCGTGTAACTGGTGCTCCCGGTGGAGTAGACCGTGTCGACGTTCTTCTCGGTGAAGTTGCTGCCCTTGTTGGTGTAGTGGATGTCGTACCTGGTCGCTCGGGAGATTGCCGACCAGCTCACCTTGAGTGGCATGTCGCACGCGCCGACACAGGAGTTGGTGTACTCAAGCTCGTAGCCCTTCATGGCGGGCGGCGGCGAGCCGGAGGACGAGCCTCCGGAGTCGGATGGACCTCCGTCGTCCGTGGACGAATCTCCGCTGTCCGAGCCCGAAGAGCCGGACCTGCCGCTGTCGGAACCACTGTCGTCACCGGATGAACTGCCGCCGCCGTCAACACCCGACGACCCGGAACTACGGCTGCTGCTCTCCCGGACGTTCGGCTCATCCGTCCCGTCCGCCTCGTCCTTCCCCTTCTTGCCGTCATCGCCCTTGTCGTCGTCCCTGCCCTTGCCGTTTCCTCCCTTTCCTCCCTTGGAAGGTGAACTGCTGGGCGGGCTCGGCGAGGTGCTGCCGCCACGAGAGGCACTCGCACTATTGCCTGGTGACTGGGCATGCGTTCCGTCCCCGCCGCCACCCCCAAAAGGCTGAAGCAGGGCGACCGTGCCGCCGCCGACGGTGATGACGACGACGATGGGCAGCGCGATGAGCGTGCGGCGCCGGCGAGGCTCCCGCTCCCGCTTCGTGGCTCCGACGCCCGGGACGGCCGGGACGACTTCGGGAAGAGGCCCGCCCTTGGGCCGCAGCCCGACGGTCGCCAGATCCACGGGTTCCTCCCGCAGCGGCGCCGCCTCGGCGTCGAGCAGCCGCGCGGACTGCCGTGCGAGGTGCGCGACGACACCGGCAGGCAGCCAGGCGCCGCGCGCGGCGTGGGGACGCACCCGCTCGGGATCCTCCAGCAGCTCGTCGACGCTCGGCCGTTGATCGACGTCCTTCGCCAGACAGCGGGCGATGAGCGCCCGCAGCGACGCGTCCTCGACACCTGTCAGATCGGGCTCGCCCTCCACGATCTGGAACATCACCGCGTGCTGATTGCTTGCCTCCTGCCCGAACGGCAGTCGCGCGGTCGCCGCATACGTCAGCACGCACCCGAGGGTGAACACGTCGCTCTTGACCCCCGCGCGCCGCCCGAGCACCTGCTCCGGCGACATGAACCCGGGAGACCCGACGACCATCCCCGTACTGGTCAACAAGGACTCGACGGACGTTTCCAGCGCCCGCGCGATCCCGAAGTCGATGACCTTCGTGCCGTCCACGGTGAGCATCACGTTGGACGGCTTCAGATCGCGGTGCACGATCCCGGCGCCGTGAATGTCCTTGAGCGCCTTCAGCAGCCCGTCGGCGAGGGCGTGCAGGGACGCGGTCGGCAACGGCCCGTACTGTCGCACGACTTGATCAAGCGAGAGACCGGGAACGTACCCCGTGGCGACCCATGGCGGTTCATCGTCCGGACCCGCGTCGAGCACCGGCGCCGTGTACCGCGCCCCGACCCTCCGCGCCGCCTCGATCTCCCGCCGGAACCGCGCCCTGAAATGCTCGTCGGACACGTGCTCTTCGTGCACCACCTTCACGGCTACGGTCCGACCACTGTCCGACCGCGCGAGGAACACCCGCCCCATGCCGCCGGCACCAAGCCGCCCGAGCAGCAGATACGGGCCAATCCGCGCCGGGTCGCTCACCGCGAGCGGCTTGATACCCCCATCGACACAGTCGTCCCGCTCATCGGGTCCGTCCCCGTTCGTACCGCTCATGATGGTGTGACTCCCCCGACCCTCTTCGCCTGTTCAACGGCGTAACCCGGATGACAATAGACGCTGTTGACGCGCCTGGTGAAAGTGAGGGCGCGTCGTGCGAGCGGGACTCTTCTCAGCGGCATCACCCGCGCCGCCCGGCCGACCACTCCCCCGATCCGCATACCGGCCGCGCGCCCACCCTGCGACCACGTCCCACAGCTGCACACCCCCCCTCAGGCGCGCATGATGCCAGGGCGGCAACTGCGGCACCCGCAGATGACCGGCCTGCCGCTGCTCAGACCCTGACAGGCCCGTTTCGCGGGAACAGCGGCCGAAACCGCCTCGCCGCTCGTCCGCCCCCGGTAGCGTCCCGGTCCGGCGGAAGGGGGCGTCAGGATGGGCACGAGGGTGCTGGGCTTCCGGCTGGGGAACGGCTCGTGGCAGACCGCAGTGATCGTGACCGACAACGGTGTGCCGCACCAGGCCAGCGGCGCCTACGGGCGGCGGGACAGGGGCTCTCCTCCGCGTGTGCCGGGCAGCGAGAACCCGATCCACGCTCAGGCCGCCGCGCTGCGGGCCCTCTATGCCGATCGCGTCCGCCGTGGATACAGCCAGGTGCTCATCCCTCCTGCGAGCGTCCGCCTGGACGTCACCGAGCCTCCGCTGCCTGACTGGCCGTACGGCGCCAACGCGCCGGGCCCCGCCCCTGAACTGGTCGACGCGTTCGCAGGTGCCGCCCCGGCACGCCACCTGTTGCCCTCGAGGTCGGTGATGCTGAACTCGCCGCTGCCGTACGCCTGGTCGGCGATCTCGCGCAGGACCTTGACGCCCGCGTCCCGCAGCCGCTCGTACAGCGCGTCGACGTGGTCGGTGACGACGTACGCCCCGAAGGTGCCGGGCCTCAGGCACCAGCCCTCGGCGTCCGGGTCGTGGGAGCCAAGCATCACGGCTCTCCGCTGAGGCTACAGCCTCCCGGAAGCTCTCCCCGGCTGCATGCAGCCGGGCTCACGAGCAGGCCGGCCCGCTACGGCACAGCATCTCTGGCGGTCCGGTGGAGCCCGGTCGGCGCCACCGTGCGCCCGGTCACCGGCCGCCCCGCCGGGCCTTCACTGCCGTACGCCGCGGCAGCGCAACCACCCGCTGCTGAGGCTGGTCCTGGACGGCCTGCGGGAGAACGCACGACGGCTGAGCTCCTCCGCTCCAGCGCAGCGGATGGCATGACACGCCTTACCGGTCGGCGCCGCGCGTGAAGTGGAAGATGCCCCAGGTGAGGTGCTTGTCGCGGCCACCGTCGATCCAGTGAGCGAGGCCCTTTTTCATCGCGGCGAGGTAGTCGTGGCTGACCTTCCTGGCCAGCCCCTCGGCCTCCTGGCGCCCGGTCTCCTCAAGGACCCGTGCGTAGTGCGTCACCAACTGCTCGCGGTGCTCCTCGAAGCCGCCGTCGACGGCGGTGAAGCCGAGCCGAGTCAGCTCGCGGGTGTAGAAGCCGGGCGAGCCCATGTCGTCCAGGTGGATGCGGTCGAGAATCGGCCGCAGCACACCGGTGGGGCAGGCGTCCGCCGCCATCGGGTCGGTGAAGATGAGACGGCCGCCCGGCCGCAGTACCCGGGCGATCTCCTCCAGCACCTGTCCGCGGTTCCCACTGTGCAGGAAGGCGTCCTGGGACCAGACGACATCCACATGAGCATCCGGGTACGGGATGTCCTCGAAGGACCCGTCCACCACCTCGATCCTGTCGGTGAGGCGGCGGGCCGAGTTCAGCTCCCGGTGGCGCCGGTTCTCCACCTCGCTGAGGTTGAGGGCCAGGACCCGGCAGCCGTACGTCTGAGCCAGACACCGTGCCGAGCCGCCGAACCCCGAACCAAGGTCGAGCACCACGGACTCCGCTGTCATTTCCAGCTTCGAGGCCATCCGCTCGACAGTGCGTCGGCTGGCGTCCGCGATGGGCTGTCCGGGGTGCTCGTAGAGGCCGATGTGGATGTCCTCGCCGCCCCACACCGTGGCATAGAAGGTGTCGGCGTCAGGCGAGTTGTAGTAGTCGCGGGCGGCGCCGACCGCGCCTCGGTACCGCCCCTCCTGATCGTCGTCCATCCGGTACTCCTTCTGGGCCACGTGTACGAAGAAATCCGGCTGCTCGCCCCGGTAGGTGTGCTGGAAGTCGCCATAGGTCTCGATGCGCTGGAAGCCCACGTCGGACATGAGCCGACGGGTGTAGTCCTTCCGCAGCGGGAACATGTTGAGGTGGTACACGGAGTCGTCCGGGAAGACGTACCGCATCCGGCACAGCCCCTCGTCGACATGCTCCGGCTCCACAGTGACGTCCTCACCGCAGTAGTAATACGTGTGTGTGCTGGTGTACCCGCCGTCCAGAATCGCGTCGTAATTGCGCTGGTCCAGCACCAGGATTCCGTCGTGCTTGAGCATCGCGTAGAACTCGGCCAACGCCTTGCGCCGGTCGCGCTCCGAGAACAGGTGCGTGAAGGAGTTGCCGAGGCAGACGATGGCGTCGTACTCCCCGTGGACATCTCTGTTGAGCCAGCGCCAGTCCGCCTGGACGACGCGCAGGATGTGGCCGCCCTTCTTCATGCCGTTCTCGAAGGCCATCGCCAGCATCTCCGCACTGCCGTCCGCGCTGACGGTTTCGAATCCGGCCGCCAGCAGCCGTACGGAGTGAAAGCCGGTCCCGGTCGCGACGTCGAGCACGCTCCGCACGCCCCGCTCACGCAGCAGGTCGATGAAGAACGTCCCCTCGCTCTCTGCCCTCTTCTCCCAATCTATGAGCGCGTCCCACTTCTCGACGAAGCTGGGGACGTACTCCTCGGTGTAGTGCCCGGTTTCTCGTACCTCGACGGGGTCGTCGCCGAACTCTTGGGCCGGGTGCACGGTAATGGGGAACCCCTTCAGTTGTGGGAATCACCTGTGTGGACAGCCCGGGACGGCACAGACCCCAGGGCCTTGGAAACCGCACGTCTGAGCCTCTGCTATCCACTCCTGGAGGTCTCATGCCTCCGGTCTCCAACTCTCTTGTGTGCAACGGAGGTTGCCGCGTGGGAGGGCTGGTGAACGGAGTGGATCCTGTGTAGTTTGACGAAGATGCCAGCCGGGGGGACGGCACGGGCGCGACCTTCCTGACTGTGAGCCACCGGCCCGAAGAGAGGAACAGGACCCAGTCAGTGTCAGCCGCAGCGCCTTCGTCACCCGAGGACACGGAGTCCTTCGTCGTGAGCTTCTACGGCCCGCGCCTGCTGCTGTGGGTCTGGGACCGGGCCGAGGGCGAACCGGACGTTCCGGTCTCCTGCGCCGAGTTCGGCTCCTGGCAGAGCATTCCCATGAGCGCCGTCCGGTCCCTCACCGACCATCTGAGCGGGCAGGCACTGATCCGCTCATACGGCGGCCACGCGGACGCCCCTGTGGTGACCCTGCTCGCCGCGGGCGCCGAGCGGGCCCGTCAGTTGCAGGTCCGCCGGGCGGACCCGGCCGAGCGCGGGCGGCATGCCGTGAAGGCCGTCCTGCACTGGATCTACGCGCAGGCCGACCGGCGGCCCTTGCGGATCAGCGGGTTCCTCGACTCGCCGGGGATCTACTTCCTCGGTGAGGCCCTGTCGCGGGGCGAGGTCGCCCGGACACTCTCCTATCTGGAAGAGGCGGGACTGATCACCTGTGCGGGGCCCACGTTCCACAACGGAGTCGGATCGCACGTGGAACTCACCTCGCTGGGCGTGGAAGCCGTACAGAACAGCGAGGAACCGGACCAGTACCTGGCCCGGCGGCGCGAGGAGACGCGGCCCGCCAGCCAGACCCATATAAGGGCCGGCACGGTCCATTACGCAGCGGAAGGCGGCACCCACAGCAACATCCACAACACCATCGACGTCCATACGGGGTTGTCACCCGATGATCTCGCCCGGCTTGTAGGCGAGTTGGCCCCCGCGCTGCGCCTCGACGCGGAGTCCCGGGCGGCGCTGCTGCGCACCGCGCAGGCGCTGGGGCGGCGGGGTGACACCGACGACGAACCGGAGCGGGACCGGCAGCGCGGTCTGATGGAGCGGATGCGCCGCCTGCTGGGCGGCGCTCCCGACACGGTCGGCAGACAGCTCATGCTGGACTCGGTCGGCCAGGCGCTGGGGCGGCTCCTCGGAGGGTGAGCCGTGGCGAGGCCGATGCGTGAACACACCGAGGAGGGCGGTGCCATGCGGCTGTACGCACGTGATCCGATCCTGCGCGCGCTGGTGCCGCGGCTGCTCGGCCTCGCGTACGACAAGCGGAACCTGGTGGCGCAGGAGCACCGTGACGACCTGCCCGTCGTGCTGCTGACCGGCCGCCACGGCATGGGCAAGACTGCTGTCCTCGATGCCCTGGAGACGGCCTATCGGGGCAGGGTTCCGCTCGGCAGAGCCGACAGCGCGGAGGTCGACCCGGCGCGCTGGGCGGGCTTCGCCGTGTCGAACACCTCACCCGTGCTGGAACTCCTGGAACAACTGGTGTGCGAGCTGGCGGCGGTGGTCCCCGGCACCAGCCGGCTCCGCTTCCCCCGGCTGCTGCCAGGGCTGTTCGCGATATCCAGCTGGCACCGGGGCAACGAGCACGAGCAGCGCCTGGCGCGGGACCGGATCGCCCGCCTCATCGCCGCCTGCGGGCTGGAAAAGGGCGACGAGCGTACGGACACCGGTATGGACTGGATGTCCGACGTCAGTGAACGCCTGGCCGACACGGATCAGCAGTATGGCCTGGAACCGGTCGCCGCCGCGGTCATCCAGCAGTACTTCAGCCGGCACACCCGCACCCGGGCCGGACGGGCCGTACGGGAGTGGTACCACGAGCGGTCCGCGGGGACGGCCGACGGCGAAGCCGCTCTGATACGGCTCAGCCTCCGCTTCCACCAAGGCGGTGCCTTCCGGCACGCCGTCGAACGGCTCCTGACCTCCGCCCTGATCGAGGACGTCAGCGATGCCTACGGCCGCTGGCAGCGGATGAACCGGACGCCCAAGCCGCTCATCCTGCTCGACAACGTCCACACGGCGGCCGGGCGACGCGTACTCGACCTGATCCTCGAGCACCGGGCCGGACGCGGCTCCGATGATCCGGACCCGCTGGTCGTCGTGGCGACCCGGCTGGGCGGCGGCGCGGACCTCTACCCGGACGCCTCACACAGCGAGCTTCCCGAACTCTCCGTCGCCTCCGGCTGGGAGCGGACCGCCCCCGGGTCGCCGTCCGCCGGACTGCTCACCGTCCCGCTGGCGCCACTGAGCCTCGACGACCTGCTGATGATGCTCGACCGTGCCGAAGGGCCGCTGCACCGCCGGCTGCCATCGGCGCTGCACACCCTGGCCCGGGGCCATCCACTGGGCAGCGGCCTCCTGTGCGATGCCATCGTGCATACCAACGCCCAACGCCCCGTTCTTCCTGAAGACTTACTCGACCTGTGCACGGCGGAAGGTCGGTCCGTCACCGAACGATTGCTGGCACAGCTGATCCCGCCGCCCCAGCTCCGCGACCATCTGGCGCTGCTGTCCCTCGCCCGCGACCGGGACGCCGCGGAGGCGCTGGCGGCCGCGTACGCGGTCTCGGGCGCCGACCCGCTCCCCGTAGCCGCGGCCGCCCGCTACCTGGAGGAGGAGCAATGGACGGACCGGCCGGATGAGGTGGGCACACCGGGCCATGAGTGCCGCGGCACCTCGCCGTTCGCCCCCGACCCGTTCCTCCACGCCCTCTTGGTCCACGCCGCTCGGAACGGCTCCGCCGCGGCCGGCCCCGGCCGGCGCTGGTCCGACCTGCACCGCATCCTGCGGGAGCACCACACCGCCCTCGGTGCGGGAGACTCGGCGGACATCCTGCGGCACACACTCGCCGCCGGTGACGCGCGTCCGGTGGTGATCCAGCTGACCGCGCACTTCGCCGACGGAGACGCGGACCGCTGGCTTCGGACACTGCGGCATGTCGCCACGGCGCCCCACCCCCCACGGGCCGAGTGGACCGATCACCGCCTGGAGATCGCCCGGGGCGATCACGACCACCGCTACGCCGAAGCCGACGACGTGCGACGATCCGTCAACAGGCTGCTGCACGGACTCTGGTATCTCTGCGAAACGTACGCGGAGCCCTTCGCCGACATCTGTGACGGCATCGGCTCCGAGCTGGCATTCCTGTCGATGCGGCATACGTCAGGCCGCGCCGCACTGAACCAGGCGTCCCGGACGTGGCCTACGAGCTTGCGAAGGGAACCACCGTGCTGAGGGGTCTGCTGAGAGGGTTACGAAGCCGTGTCTGGGGCCCTGTGGACAAGGCGATCATGCTGGTGGTGAGCCTCGCGCTGATCGCGGGGCTGTCCGTCGTCGTCTGGTCCCTGCTCCCGGAAGAGTGTGGTGATGGTCTGGAGAAGGCCGGGGGCGAGTGCGTGGGCGTCACCGAGAAGGCCCTGGCCGACGCCGATCCGGAGCTCAAGGACCTGGTACACGCCGTGGCGCGCGAGAACGTCCGCGTCAGGAAGGACTGGGAGGCCCCGGAGGGTGGGAAGCCCCCGATGCCCTACGTACGGATCGCGCTCATGATGCCGTTCACCTCCGACGCCAGCAGCGCCATGACGATCGAGCAGATCAAGCGCGGTGTGGCCGGCGCGCACACCGCCCAGCTGCGGGCCAACTCGGAATCCGGTCCGCACTACCAACTGCTGCTGGCCAACGACGGCAAGGACCTCGACCACTGGCGGCCCGTCGTCGACCGGCTGACCGCGATGGTCGACGACAAGGCTCCGCTGATCGGGGTGATCGGGATGCCCAGCAGCAATCCGGAGACGCTGCACGCGGTCCAAGCCCTCTCCGCCCAGCGGATTCCGGCGGTCGGCCCCATCATTACGTCATCGGACATGAACGCCAAGTACTTCTTCAAGACCTCCCCGTCGAACGAGCTCTTCGCAGAGGCGCTTGCGCAGTATCTCGCCCAGGAGCCGGGGGCGGGGAAAGGATTCCTGGTGTCGGACAACCGGCCTCGGGACAACTACTCCATCGATCTCCGGAAGGTCTTCCTGGACCGCTTCGACGAGAAATACGGCCTACGGAAGCGCCAGGCGTACTTTCTGGGTGCGATCGGTGCGGAAGCCGGGATTCCGCGCCGCTTTTCGTCGGCCGCCCAGAAAATCTGTGTGACCGGTGCGGACACGGTCTTCTACGCCGGCCGCGACGGCGATCTGCCGCACCTGGTGAGCAGGCTGGCGAAGGAGCCTTCCTGTGACGACGCCAAGCCGGTGCGCATCCTCATAGTCGGCATCGGTATCGACCCCGTGCTCACCACGCCCGACCTCACCCGGCAGATGCGGGAATCCAAGATCACCCTGGTGGACGCCGCCTCGGTCGATCCTCAGTGGTGGACGCGGAGCCCGAAGAGCCGGCCGACACAGCCGCCGCCGGGCCTCGCCGGTTTCCTCCAGCGGTTCGAAGCCCTGGGCAAGGAGCAGGACCTGGGTGAACGACCGCTGGACGACGGATACGCGATCATGTACCACGATGCCTTCACCGTGCTCTCCCAGGCCGTTGACCAGACGTTCAACGACGTCAACGACAGCGGGAAGAAGAGCTCGAACGCCCCGGTCATGCCGACGAACGACGATGTCTACAACACCATCATCGACATGAACATCCTCGGCACCGCCGACGGCGCGGACTGCGTCAACTGCGTGCGCGGAGCCAGCGGTACGTACGGTTTCGATGACTCACGCGACACACAGAAGTGGCCCGTCTGCAAGCCCGTCCCCGTCATCGAATACCCGCCGCCATCGGCCGCCTCCACCGCCGGGAAGAAGCCCCGCACGCTGTACCGGACCCACGAGGACATCTTCGACGGCGCCTGCCCGTGACACCTCGCTCGTCAGAGCCAGTCGCGGCCTTCATCGACGCTTCTCGGGCCGCTGCGGCAAGGGTTGGTACGAGGGCGGCCAGCAGGTCGACGGCCTCGCCGATGTAGCGGTAGGCCGTCGCCGCCCCGACGCCGAACCCCGACGCGAGCTGCGCGTAAGGGTGGCCGTTGCGCAGATGGGCAAGAGTGAGCAGGGCCTACCGGCGCGCGCTCAGTCGCCGCCATCGGGAACCAAGAGCACGGCGGTGCGCACGCAGGTGGGCGCTGAGGAAACGGAGGGCGGAGCTGGAGACGTCCAAGCCAGACGGATAGACAACCACGCGAAGCCTCTGGTGGTGATGGGTTTCTCAGTCGAAAACCCATCTACCAGAGGCTTCGCTGCGCTGCCAGCCCAACTGACGGGCAATTCAGGCAGGTTGGCAATCAATCACTGCTGTCGTTGGAGGTACTGGGCATCGCCGTTGCCGAGCGACCAGTCCCCGTTCTCGTTCTCTGTCAGTACGACGAACATGTTGCGTGGCTCAGTGCCCGCGTATTCCTCGGCCAGTTCGGATATGCGCTGGTACAACGCTTGCTTCTGCGCGTCCGAGCGGCCAGCTCGCAGAGTGATGGCCACGTACACGATGCCGTCATCGCGTTGCACGCCGAGATAGGTGCCGTGGCGCAGCAGTCCCTGCCGCCCGTCGTGGCCAGTCAGGATCTGGAAGTGGTCCTCGTCGGGGAAGCCCATTGTCTCGCCGAGCGCCTCGTGGACGGCCCGCCCCAGAGCCTCCAACCGCGGCGTGTCGCAGTGCATGGCGTCGATGCGGACGAGTGGCATCGCGCGTGCCTCCTCAGGTCGGTCTGCAATGTGGTCCAGCCACTGTACATACCAGTAGGTACAACGGCTGCATCGTGATGTGCGGCGCTTCGTGCGCCGCACACACAGTCGGGCTCAGGAGTTATCGCGCGGTGCAGCCGCGCAGCGGTTGGCCACTCGTCTGGCCTTGGCCCACTCCCGCCACGCCTCCGTCCGCTCCCTGGAGCGATACGCCCGCCCCGGAGCCGACACGGTCGCCCGGCACGTCGCCCAGCGTGATCCCGCTGCACGCCGCCGAGGCTGAACCGGATACCTCGGCGGGGCGGAATGTCGTTGAGGTGTGACGGAAGGCCGGCGGGCGCTGCCGCGCCACCCCAGGTGCTCGGCGTTTCTGCGGCCGAGGACTGATCGGCACGTGGCGGAACGCTGACACCAGGTCAGCCACGACGTGGCGGGACCAGGCCGGCCTCGTACGCAGCAATGGCCGCTTCCACCCTGTTGCGCGCGCCCAGCTTCGCCAGCACCGCACTGACGTGCGCCTTCACCGTACCCTCGACCAGGTGCAGCCGGCTCGCGATCTCCGCGTTGGACAACCCCGCCCCGAGTCCGGCCAGCACCTCGCGTTCCCGCTCCGTGAGCCGCTCCAGCGAGCGGTGGGGATGTGCCGCCCGGTGCGCGCGCAGCCCGGCGATGACCCGGCCGGCGACACGCGGGGACAGGTAGGCTCCGCCGGCTCCCACTGCCCGTACCCCGTTGAGCAGTTCCCTCGGGTCGTCCGCCTTCAGCAGGAAGCCGTCGGCACCCTCCTCCAGGGCGCGGGTGACGTACTCGTCCTGGCCGAAGGTCGTCAGCATGATCACACCGACGGCTGTCAGCTCTCGGTGGAGCAGCGCCACTGCCGTCAGCCCGTCCAGGCCGGGCATCTGGATGTCCAACAGGACCACGTCCGGCCGATGCCGGCGGGTGAGCGCGATGGCCTCGTGCCCGTCACCCGCCTCGGCGACCACCTCGACGTGCGTGTCCCTGGCCAGGATGGCCCGCACCCCCGCCCGGACCATCGCCTCGTCGTCGGCCACCAGGACCCGGACCGGCCGGCTGCCGGGTGTCGTCTCTTTCACGCGGCGAGCCTATGGCCGGCGCACCACCGGGCGGACGGCGAGCCCCACAGATCCGCCCCGGGGCGGGGCGCACCCCCGACAAAGGGCAGGACGCCGATGCCGTTCGACCAATGGGCGCCGGCGCCGCGGACTCCTAGCGTCGCTTCCGTACGGGAAACGAGGCGGCCGCCCTGGGCCCACCACGCGTCGGTGTGCGCCGCCGCCGACTTCCGCGAGCTGCATTCCGCGGTCCGCGACCGACACGAAGGAACTCCGTGATCACCGTCCGAGGACTCACCAAACGCTACGGCGACACCCTCGCCGTGGACGAGCTGACATTCGATGTCCGGGCCGGCCGCGTGACCGGCTTCCTCGGCCCCAACGGGGCCGGGAAGTCCACCACGATGCGCATGATTCTGGGCCTGGACCGTCCTACGCGCGGGCGGGCCCTGATCGCCGGCCGGCCCTACGCGGACCTGCGGCGGCCGCTGTGCGCGGTCGGCGCGATGCTGGACGCCCGGGCCGTCCACCCCGCCCGTTCCGGCCGCACGCACCTCGTCGCCCAGGCCCGGGCCAACGGCATCCCGGTACGCCGTGTGGACCAGGTGCTGGAGAGGGTGGGCCTGACCAAGGCGGCCCGCCGGCCGGCGGGCACGTACTCGCTCGGCATGAGCGGGCGACTCGGGGTGGCGGGCGCCCTGCTCGGCGATCCGCCGGTGCTCGTCCTGGACGAGCCGGTCAACGGCCTCGACCCGGACGGCGTGCGGTGGATCCGCCGGCTCGTCCGTGACCAGGCGGCGGAAGGACGCACCGTATTCCTCTCCAGCCACCTTATGAGCGAGATGCAGCTGACGGCCGACCATCTCGTCGTCATCGGCCGTGGTCGGCTGCTGAGCGACACCTCCATGACGGAGTTCCTCGCCGCCGCCTCTTCCGCGTCGGCGCGCGCCGTGGTGCCCGACCCCGAGGAAAGAGCGACGCTGGTCCGTCGACTGATGACGGCCGACGGGGTGAGTGTCGAAACGTCCGCGTCCGGCGAACTCACCGTCGAGGGTCGCACCGCTGCCGAGATCGGCGACCTGGCCCACCACTGCCGAGTCCGGTTGCACCAGCTGAGCGACGTCCGGGTCTCGCTGGAGCAGGCGTACATGGACCTGACCGCACGCAGCGTCGAGTACACGACGGGCGGCAGCGGCACGGACACGACCGCCGCGGACGCAGCGCCGAACGAAGGAGGACGACAGTGACCACCCCGACGAAACCCGTCAGGCGGACGGACCGGTCGCGGGCCGTCCCCGACGCTCCCGGCCGGGGCGCACCCGGTGGCTTCGCCGGCGCGACCGCCTCGGAATGGACCAAACTGTGGTCCGTCCGAGCCCCCTGGCTCTGCCTTCTGGCGGGCCTTGCGATCACCGGTGTCTTCACCTACTACTACGCCTCGATCGCCCGCATCAACGAGCATCCGGTCCAGTCCGTCGGGAACGCGGCGGCCTCCTCCGCCGTCCTCGTCCAGTTCGCCGTCGTCGTCCTGGCCACGGTCGCGGTCACGTCCGAATACTCGACGGGCAGCGTGCGGGCTTCCCTGCTGTCGGTGCCCCAGCGGCATCGGGTCCAGGCGGCGAAGGCATTGGTGGCGGCCATGGTCGCGTTCGTCGCCGGCACCACGTTCGCCGTCGTGGGGACGGCGGTGGCCTGGGTGGCGTTCGACGGACGGGCCTCCTTCGGGGCCGGCCCGACCCTCCTGCAAGTCCTCGCGGTCGGTCTCTACCAGGCGCTGGTCGCCGTGCTGACGGTCGGGGTGGCGTTCGCCGCACGCCACCCGGCCGGCGCGCTCTCCATCCTCGTCACCCTCCTGTGGGCATTGCCGAGCGTGCTCCTGGGGCTCGGCGGCCCGACGCTCGCGGACGTCAACGACCATCTGCCGCACGGAGCCGGAGACCACTTCATGCGCCTCGGCGCCGAGGCCCCCTACGGGCTGGCGACGGCGGTCCTGATCGTGGCGGCGTGGGCCGCGACCGCGCACCTGATCGGCCTGTACGTGCTGCGCCGCCGGGACGCCTGACCCCGCGTCGACCCGGCCCGGACGCCCTCACCGTGCCAGCCCCTCGCAGGGCGTCCGGCCCCGTCCCACAGAATCGACCCCGGCAAGTGAGGACATTCACCGGAAGGACGGTCGACACGCCATGCCGCACACACGCATACCCCAGGTCAGATCCGTGTGCGGCGATGTGGTGCTGTGGGGCGTGCTCGCTGCCGCCACCGGCTACGGATTCCGGGATGCGGGCACAGCCGCCTCGCCGGCCCTGGACCTGTACCTGCCGTTGGCCGTCCTGGCGTTGGCCGTACCGCTGTCCCGCCGTCGGCCGGGGCCCGCGGTCGTCCTGGCCAACGGGCTGTGCGCGCTGGGCCTGGCCGACTCCGCGACCCCCGGCAACGCCCACGTCCTGTCGCTTGCCGTCCTGAGCTGTCTGCTGGGCGCCCGGGTCGTCACGGCACGGCGCCCGCTCCTGGTGCTCGCCGGGTGCCTCGCGGCCGACCTCGTGACGTGCGCGGTGCTGCGGACCCAGGCCGTGTGGTGGTTCTACGCGCTGACCGTGCTGCCCGCCGCCCTCCTGCTGCCCTGGTTGGCCGGACGGCACTGGCGTGGCCGACGCGAGCTCGTACGGGAGGGCTGGCGGCTGGCCCGGAGCCTGGAAGAGCGGCAGCACCTGGTCGCGGAGCAGGCGCGGCTGACCGAACGCGCGGACATCGCGGCCGACATGCACGATTCTCTCGGGCACGCTCTTAGCCTGGTCGCCCTGCGTGCCGGGGCCCTGGAACTCTCCCCCGACCTCACCGACCGCGACCGCACCGACCTAGCCGAGTTGCGCGGGACGATCGCGGACGCCGTGGAGCAGCTGCGGGAGACCGTCGCAGTCCTGCACGACCCGACAGGAACGGAACCGGGCGCGGGTCTGTCCGTCACCGACACCCTTGAGGACCTTCTCGGACGGGCGGTCGCCTCCGGGGTTCCGGTGCGCTGGGAGCGGCGCGGGGCGATGCCCGCGCTGCCTTCCTTGATCGAACGGGGAATGTACCGGGCGGTGCAGGAGGCTCTCACCAACGCGGTGAAGCACGCGCCGGGCAGTGCGATCCGGGTGCAGATCACACACGAGGCCACCCGTACCCGCGTGAGCGTCGTGAACGCCGCTCCGCCGGCTGACGGGTCGGCGCACGCGGCCGAAGGCCCGACGGCCAGCGTCGGCCGCCGGGGCCTGACGGGGCTTCGGGAGCGGGTGACGGTTCTCGGCGGCTCCTTGTGGACCGGCCCGTATCAGGGCGGATTCCGCGTCACCGCAGTCCTCCCGCACACGACCACGGCCCGCCCGGGGAGACCGGCGCCGGAACCCGGGACGGCGCCCGGAACACAGGCCAGAACCCGCGGGCGGCACACCGAGTCCGCGTTGCCATCCGGAACTGCTCTCCACCCGGCCCCGGAGACGGACACCGTCGCACCGGAGTCCGCCAAGCGGCTCGCCTCCGTACGGAGCGCTGCCCGCCGCCGCTCCGTCGCCGCCTTCGCGGCGCCTGTCATCGCAGCCGCCTTCTTCGTGCCCGCCGCCGTCTACCTGGCCTGGCAACTGACGACGAGCGTGCTGCCGCCCTCCCGGTTCGACGAGCTGACCACCGGCCGGCCACGCGCCGAACTCGCCCCTCTGCTGCCGGCCCACGCCTACCCCTACCCGCCCGACCACGCCCGTTCCGCACCCCGGCCGCCCGGCGCCACGTGCGAGTTCTACCGTTCCGGCCGCGACCTGTTGCACGAGGTCGACCTCTACCGGCTCTGCTGGTCCGACAACACACTGGTGACGAAGGACACCGTGCCCGCGAGCCGACCCTGACCCGCGACATCTGCCCGGCGCGTGGCTGATCGAGGAGTACCGTCCTGAGATCCGGCAGCTCGAACACGCCCGCTTCGCACCGCTGTCCACCGTAGTGGAAGCCCTCGAAGCGCACACAGTGCTCCCGTTCCCCATTCCGCGCGACTTCACCGACGGCTTCCAGATCGCGTACTGGCGGCGTCCGACAGCGCCGCCTCCGCGACCCCCATCAGCATCGCCTCCTTGCCACGGACCTTCTTCAGCTCCGCCCCCAGCTCCTTCTCGACCTTCCGCTCCGCCCGCGTGTTGATCTCCAGCACGAGCTGGATGAACAGGTCCACCAGCGAGTCGGTGATCTCTGTCTGCCGGACATGGCACAGCGTGGCCAACAGCGTCAGCCGCCGCGGCGCCGACTTCCCCGGCCAGGCCCAGAAGGCGATTCCGTACGGGATCTACGACATGACCGCGAACACCGGCTGGCACCCAGACCGCGCGAGCCCCAGCCGCCCAGCCGCGACCACGCGGCCGTGCGAGCGGGCCCGGACGCCTCAGCCCCTGGATGGTTCCCTTCGTATTCTCGTGCTGCCGGAGAGGGATCCGGGGGACCGGGAGGGGAAGCTCATGGCGTTCGGCAGGAACAGGCGGGACGAGCCCTTTGAGGCCGTGCACTGGAACGAGATCACCCAGTTCACGGTGGGCAGGATGATGCGGCACACGGTCCGCAAGTCGAAGCGGGGCGAGGGCGCCCACGCGGTCCGGTTCATGAGGACACGCGGAGGCGACGAGTACATGGTGCCCGGCGTCTACATCGTCCCCGTGGAGGCGGCCGTACCGCTCTCGAAGGGGGGCTTCCGGCTCTTCGAGGACGAGAGCAGCCGGCAGTTGCTGTGCACGGTGCTCCCGGACGGCTCCGATCGCTACCGGGTGACGGACGCCACCGGCCGGGAGCTCGGCTCGGTCCGCCGCACCCCGGTCGCCAAGCGACTCACCCAGCAGGGCCTGTGGATGGAACAGCCTGGGCACCCGGCCATCGTGGCCCCTCGCAACTGGGCGAGAGGCGGCCCGGGAGCATCCCTGGGGCGCGGGGTGGGACATGTCCTCGACGGGGTCGTCGACAGCCTGCTGTCCTTCGGGTCCGACGAAGGGACGGGCTCTGGGGCAAGCGCCAAGCCGGTGGTCTGGGCGGTGGGCGCGGAGGGCACGGAGGAGGAGGGGGCGGACGGGGAGTACGGGGAAGCGGTGCTGACCTTCCCGCGCAGCACCGAGGGCAAGCGCTGGTACTTCGTCAAGCGGGACGGCTGGCTGGACAAGCGCCTCGCCTTCGCGCTGGCAGTACTGCGCGAGAGCGAAACCTTCGGCGCCGACAACCGCTGAGCGGCGCCCGGCCCCAGGCATGCCTGGCACAGCGGATAGGGCGGGCGCGCCCCTGCGGCCGAGCTCTCCGCCCGCCCGCACAGCGTCGGGCACCGGGCCGGACTCCGTCCGGCTTAACGCGCGCAGCAGGGGCCGGGGTTACGGGTTCGAAGGTCGCGGCCCTTCCTCCGCGCGGGCGACGCTGGCCTACGTTGTCGCGGTGAGTGAAGATCTGTTCTGCGCGTGCGCTCGGGACACGGCGTGAACCTTGGGCGCCAGCCGGAGTACGGCGGGAACGTGCCGTTATGGAAATCTCCCGCACCCGCCGCATCCAGGGCCTGGGCATCCAACAGCGGACACGTCTGCTCGCGCGGTTCGCGTCCGCGCGCTGACCGGCCCGCACGCGTGATGCGGCCCTAGACGCAGGCCTTCGCGGGCGGCGTGACCGGTTCGGGCCCCGCTCCGACGAACGCGTCGGCCCAGTCCCGTACCGCCCGCTGGTACGGGACGGTGTTGGTGGCCAGATTCAGGTCGTGGCCCGCCCCGGGCTCGACGTACGTGTGCAGGCAGGCCGCAGACCCGAAGTACGGGTCCTCCTGGGCCTTGAGCGCCGCCGCGCTGGCGCAGTTGCCGCCCAGGGAGTCGCAGAAGAATCGGTCCTGGTCGCCGACGGCGAGCAGGACCGGGTGCTGGATCTGACGGGAGTATGGCAGGAGTCCGGCCACGCCGAGACCGTCGGCCGCCTCGGCCGTGCTGAACACGTCCTTGGTGGCCTCATCCGTGGCGAGCACCGCCGGGTCGGTGGTCGCGGGGGCGTAGAAGGCGGTGCCCCGGGTGCCGGGCCTCGTGGTCAGGTACCCCGGATCGTAGGATTTTCCGGCGAATGCCGGGTCCAGGGCCGCGGGGTAGAGGGACGAGGTGAAGATGTCCACGATCTCCTGGGCGACGATCCGGTGGGTGATGCCTGTGAGCACCACGGCGTCCGCGTCGTTGTAGGTGCCCGCTTCGATGACGCTGATCAGCGAGCCGAGCGAATGGCCGCCGAGGATGACCTTGCGGAAGTCCGTGCCGCCGATCCGGCCGCCGCGCAGGGCCTGGATCACCTGGTGCACGGCCCCGGCCTGGACGGACGCGGTGACCAGGGCGCTGGGCGGGCGTGAGCTCGCGCCGGTTCCGAGCCGGTCCACGACGAAGGTGGCGTAGCCGGCATCATTCATGGCCTGGCGGAAGTTGTACGTCTCGGGCTGGTACGGGAAGTCCCAGTAGGTGTGGTTGTACGTCCCGCCGGGCACCAGCACCATCACCGTGTCGGGCGTACCCCCCGCGGGCACGCACAGGGTGCCGTGCATCGTCGCCGACACGACACCGGTGACGGGGACGCCGGCACCCTGGCACGAGGCCGGCGCTGCCTGCGCTGCCCCGCTGGGCACACATACCGCCAGCAGCGCGGCCAGCCCGAGAACAAACCGCACTCGCACATCGTTCCAAAACCTGGCCACATGTGCCTCCACATTCCGCAGTACGGCAGCCAAGGGCTGCCGACCTGAGCCGAAGACAGAAACATGCAGGCCACAGGCCTGCCCTAGCAGTCGCCCGAACTGACGATTTCTCATTGACTGAACCCCATCGAGGCCCAGTTCACCGCCCTGCGCTACTTCGCTCTCGACGCACCTGACCAGGCCAGCAACTGCGCCGACCAGAACGGATGCGATGCGTGCGCTGCCCGTGATCCCTCCTCAGGGAACAGCGAACAGCCCTTCCCGAGGGCTCCAGCAGTCCTCGGAAGCAGTCTTCCCGCGCGTGCCGGGCCGTCGTCGTGCGATAAGAACACTGCGCCCGTAATGTACGATTGGCCAGAGTCGGCGAGGGGTCGTGCAGGGGCGCGTGCCCGGCGCGCATTGCGAGTGCGCGGCGCGTATTTTGGCCAACCGGAATCCGGCCGGAACAGGCAACCGCAGTAAATGCGGGCATCCGATCTTGTCCAGGAGCCGCGTTTCCGCAGGTCGCCATGCCCGCTGTCATAAGCAAGCCCCTTGGCGCGGCAGACGACCTGATCGATCGCCCGCAGACCTACCTCCATGATCGCGCTTAACTTGACGCGAAATAGCCTGCCCACTGGTCACGCTAATAGAACACGGGGACCACGGATCAACCTCACCATGGCGGACTGGCGCTGCCGTAGTCATCGCTTCGAGTGCTGAAGACGGCAAAGTACATTGCTCTGCCGCTCAGCTCGCACCCCAAGCATGGCAGCCATCCCCTGGGGTAAGTGGGCAACCTGCGGGGCTCCCTTCAGCACGTCAACCGACACGTGTCTTCGGTAGACACACCGACAACGCCACAACCAGGGAATCTCCGCACGTCACAGGGGGTGCGGCACGACCAGCCCTCGGTTGTGGCTCCTGCCCAGGACTCGAACCTGCGGCCAACGGACCAGTGCTTCACAGCTCAGTGTGGGCTCCGCGGGGATCCGCGGCCCCGGTCACCGCCGCCCGTGACCGTAGCCCGGCCAGGCGACGCGGGGATGGCCAGGCGGCGATTGAGGCCAAGGTCGACGTGTGGACCCGTTCCAGCAGCATCGCGAAACGCTCGTCGTCGCGCTCGTACAGCAGGACAGCACCGCGCCCGCCCCACGCCGCGAACGCGTCCGGCTCACGAACATTACCGGGATGTGGAAACGACACCTTCAACACAGCCGTCCCTTCGGCCCGCTATCGCACCGGCACGACGGAGCCCGACCCCCCATGCATGACCCGCCATCCGCACGCACCCCCAGCGCCCCAACAACTCCTCCACGATCCGAGGAAGTTCGGCCAGCCCCGCCACTCCAGGCTCTCTCACGCTCGATGGTGCTCCGCGCGAATGCCTCTGGTATCCCGACCATCCGGGCACTTTACGTGCTGCCCCCACCCCCCCCACCGAGCCGAGCCCAAGCCGACCACTACCGCCACCACAGAGACCTCCGACGATAAAGATCACGATCTACGACTGGAGTCCTGGCTGCCGACCAAATCCTTCGAGACAGCACGGAGGCAGCGAGCCGCGAAGCACCCGCTCATCGGTCGCCCTTGGGATGCCGTATCCCCCGTCGCATGAGGCGAACAACGGCGATCGCCAGGCCCACAGCAGTCACCAACGCCGCTCCCGCCCCTGGGAGTCAACAGAAGACGGCAGCCGACAAGGGGCATCGCCTCATCGTGAACCGAACCGACGACCGAGGCTAACGTCCTCAACCGCCGTGAGCTGCTCAGTTATCTCGCCGACGCCATGCCGCCGCGCTCTCCAACTCGTGGGCCAGGGAGTCGCTTGGGAGCAAAGTCGATCTTGGACCGGTCAAGACGCACGGCCGGGCGACAAGGGGCAATTGACTCCCGGCAGCCACGCCGCACCCACATCCGCCGGGCACATCGACCGGATCGGGCGACGGACAAAATGGGCGCGGTTGACGTCTTGGGAGCGTGGGAGCACGAGCGCTCCCAGAGGGCTCCCACATGGGAGCAAACACATGTACGCCAAAGGCCGCTCCCGATGATCAGAAACGGCCTCTGACCTGCGATTACACCGTCGGGACGGCAGGATTTGAACCTGCGACCCCTTGGCCCCCAGCCGCGCGCCAATTCTCCTCTTTTGCGCCACTTTAAGAGCCCCGCAGACCTGCGCCTCCGTCAAGCTCCATACGGCGCTGCAGAGCGCAGTCGTCAAGTGCCAACCACGGGTGTCGGCGTACCGGAGATTCTGCTCATTCGCGCGCGAGCGAGCGTGACGGCAGACCCTAGCCCGCCCACCACTACCTGAACGCCGCGGCGCCCGGCTTTCGCGCCGGGCGTCGGCACGGGCGCCCGAGCCGAGTCGCGATCAAGGCCGCGCGGGGGTGACGATGAGGTGGGGGGTACGGCATGCGCAGCGCAGTCACCACGACGGAGGCAGAAATGCTGAAGGGGACGCTCACTCCCGAGGAGTTTCTGCGGGAGCTGCAGAAAGAAGAACGTGGCCTCTCCTTCCCAGCCCTGATCAAGCCCGCCGAAACGCCCGACGCCTTCCTGGTGTCCATCCTGCTCACCTGCGACGACTGGACGGTGATCCCGTCGAACCGCATCGACGGCATCGAGTACTTGTTCCCCGTACCGTGCAAGACGCACGAACATCCGCTGGTCAGGATCCACCTCAAGGAGCCGGATTCTGACGAGGGGAAGTTCTACGCGTCGCTGGCCACCGCGCTCGTCCACCGTGGCGCTACCACTGCGCGGCCCCGACGGACCGCAGGGGCATCGAAGGTCCGCCCGGCTACGGGACCGTTGCCTCTGGGCGGCCACCGCCTGCCACCGCTTCGTCCCGCCGGCCCCGGGGTCGGCCCCGGCTCCGATCCGGACGGTCCACTCGTCCGCGTCGACGAGCAGGCGTGTCTGCTCTACCACGGCACCGCGGGCTTCCTCCATGCGATGGCACTGGTCTACGAGGCAGAGGGATACCACGACTCGGCCGAGCTGCTTGATGCGTGGGCATATGCGAACGACTACATGGCGGGCTTCGTCTGTTAACGACGTGGTCGGCGATTGGGGTTGGAGCGTCTCGGCCTGACGGTTCGGCTGGCGGTGATCAGCAGGCGGTCCGGCGGGCGAGTACCAGTTCGGTGCTCGGCTTGCGGAAGGTGGCCCTGCGGGCGGCGCGGTCGGAGACCAGAACGGCGACGGCTCGGTGAGTTTCCGCGTAGGTTTCACGGCATCCGGTAAACCGCTGGAGCGGGCGCCAGTGCCGGTGCTCGGCGTTGGCGTGTTCCACGCAGACCCGGGCGGAGGATTGGCGCCGTCGCTGCTCGCGCCAGGCGTGCTGCTCACCGAGCGGGGCCTCGTTCTTCGGCTTCTTCGGTGGCGCGCTGACCTGGTTGGGGAACTCGTTGGCCAGGCCCCGGTAGCCCTCGTCGACCTCGGCTCTCACCCTCGGATGCAGGCGGAACTGCTCGGCGATGCCCTCGGTGCGCATCGCGGTCTGGTCGTGCATGCGTCCTGGCCGGTCGGCCCCGGACCACAGGGTCCGTCCCTGGCCGTCGCTGATGGTGGTGGTCTTGATGGTGTTCTGCTTGTGCTTGCCGGAGACGAAGGCCCGGCGTCCGGGGCGGTGCGCGGACGGGCGGCGGACCTGGGTCTCCATCCCGTCGATGCGTAGTGTGACGCTTTCGGTGTCGGCGTAGGCGAACACGTCGGCCAGGGTGCGCAGCCGCAGGCCCGTGCGGTCGGGAACGGCGAAGCCCCGCTCCGCGAGCAGGGGCCGCAGCTGGGCGATCGCCTCGCTCACCGTGGAGCGGCTCACGCCGAACAGCACGGCCAAAGGCGTGGTGGGTCAGCCCGGTGCGCAGATGGACGACCGTGGCCAGGACCCGGTCGCAGAACGCGAAATGAGGCTTCGGCCCGGCGCCGGCCTCCCGGAGGCGCGGGCCGCCGCGGCGCTGGTGCAGGCGAGAGTCCCGCTTCGCCTGCCAGGCGGTGTACAACTCCTCGGTCCAAACGCCGAGATGTGCACGATCAACCCTGGAGAAAGCAGGATGGGACAAGGCCGCACGGGCCCACTTCGTCTTCACACCCGAAGAACCTGTGCGGCCCGTTGCAGTCACGGCTCCTGTCACCCACGGCGGAAAGCCTCAGCGGCCTCTTCGGGCACATCGAGAACGATGGTGTGGGAGCTTTCGATCCGGGACACGATGGCCTCACGGGGACCATGACGCCAGGCGTCACTGGCGTAGAACGCCTGCTCCTGTCCGTGGTGCTCCTCAAGCGAGGCGAACGCGCGGATCAGGTATGCCTCCTCGTGCCCGCCCTCGGCCACCAGCGAAGCCCCGCAGTCCACCACCCGGATACCGGCCTTCTCCAGCAACGGCACCGACTCCTCCCGCATCACGCGAACGAACTCGTCGCCGGTGCCGGGCTTCAGCCGGTACGTGCGGATCTCAAGTATCACAGCCAGTCTCCTGCGGTATGCGGGTCCTCATCGGCACAAACACCTCGTGCCCGTAACCCGTGGAGGCTACGGGTAGCCACTGACACCCCCGCCGCCAGTCGGACGATCCTCTCAATAGCCGACCAGGTCGTAAACGCCTGAGGTGTCTTCATGTTCCTCACGGATTCATCGTGGGGACCGTCCGCCCACTCCTTCTCCACCGACTGCACCTCCCTGTTTACGGTGGGTGGCAGGAATTCACGGAATGTGCCCACCGCGCTGCGGGCGGGAGCTCGCCGACCGGTGCACTCAGACCCGGCGCCTGCGGACCATGAATGCGGCACCATCGTGATCAACGTCTAACGGCACCCCAAAGAGCTCGTAACGCGATCTTGCTTTTCGCGTAGCGGAAGCGGTCCTGGGCAGGTGTGAAGCTTCTGCTAGCCTCGCGCTTTCATGAAGCGCGCTGTCCGGCAGGTGGTCGGCTCAGTGGAAAGTTCCTGTGACCAGCAAGAGTGCGGATTGTCGAGGCCCTCGTTCCCGCACAACCGGAGGCACTTCTCAGGTGAGCGCGAGGCTATTAGCGTTATCGGGTGGCCGTCGCCGAAGTGTTGATGCGGGGTAGTCGACCGCCAGCAGCACCGATACGGTGACCGCGTGGATAAGGACGAACGGCTGCTTCACGCCTCGTCGTTCGGCACAGCGGCGGTCGCATACGCCGAGCACCGTCCGGATTACGCGCAGGCCGCGGTGCGCTGGGCGCTCGAGCCCGCGTCCGGTCCGCGTGTGCTCGACCTCGGCGCCGGAACCGGCAAGCTGACCGCCACGCTGGTCGCGCTGGGTGCCGAAGTCATCGCGGTCGAGCCCGACCCGGCGATGCTGACCGAGCTGCGCCGCACGCTGCCAGCTGTCCGTGCCCTGTCGGGTGGTGCCGAGGCGATACCGCTGCCGGACGCGTCCGTCGATGCCGTGCTGGCCGGCAACGCCATGCATTGGTTCGACATGGCGGTCGCGGGACCCGAGATCGCCAGGGTCCTCGCACCCAGCGGGATCCTGGCCGGCCTGTGGAACGTCATGGACGACCAGGTCGAGTGGGTTGCCGGGCTCGCGCGGGTCAGCGGGAGCGCGGCCATCGGCCCGCGTGACACGCCCACCAGCTGGCGCGCCGAGACGGCAGACATGCACCTTCCAAAGACTGGCGTGGCCGCCCGATTCGGCTCGCCGGAGCAGGCCGAGTTCTCGCACGGGCAGCGCCGCACCGCCGACTCTCTCGTCGCCACCATCGCGACGCGCGCGGGGGTGTTGGTCATGCCAGAACAGGAACAAGAAGCCACGCTGGGCCGGATCCGCGCCTTCCTCGCGAGTAGACCGGAGACCTCCCGCGGCGAGTTCACTCTCCCGATGCTGACCGGCGTGCTGCGCGTCCGGCGGCTGTGAAGCATCACGTCGACAACGATCGATGACACGCCGCTCGCCGTCTCACGAAGATGGCGGATCCGCCAAGTGGGCCGTCAAGTTCGTGAGAGACCGCCAAGCTCAGTGAGAACCTACAGCCCACCGCTTCGCCGTTGTGGTCGCCTTCGCCCCTTCATTGGCCTCGTGCCTGAAGCAGGCTGTCCGGCAGGTGATCAGCCAAGCCAAAAGTGCCCCCGACCAGCGAGAATGAGGATCTAGGCCCTTGTTCCCGTGGGGACGGTCCGGCGGACTGGTCTGGATGCCGCGCTCTCGGCGGCCCTGGAGCCGTGGCGCAAGCCCCGGGCGGTGCATGATCCCGGCAAAATCCTCCTCGATCTGGCCCTGGCGGTCGCGCTGGGCGGGGACTGCCTGCCTGACGCTGCGATGCTGCGGGCCGAGCCCGAGCTGTTCGGGCCGGTCGCCTCCGACCCGACCGTCTCCCGCCTCGTCGATACCCTCGCCGCCGATGGCCCCCGAGCACTGGCCGCCATCCCGAGAGCGCGGGCCGAAGTACGCGAGCGAGTATGGCGGTTGGCAGGCCCGGCGGCGCCGAACGCGGGTGGCGAGGTGGTCGTGGACATCGACGGTGTGCTGGTCCTGGCGCACTCCGAGAAACAGGACGCCGCTGCAACGTGGAAGAGGACCTTTGGCCATCACCCGCTGTTCGCGTTCGTCGATCACGGTCAAAAGGCTGGTGTGCCGGTCGGTCGGCGTACTCGCGCTGGTCGAGGGCGGCAGTCCGCCGAATAGCAGCACCGGGCGTTCCCAGCGCGCCGATCGGGCCGGCGTCGGTACGGCCGCGGCGACGGCGATGCGCTGGGATCCTGGGTGCGGGGGGTTGAAGCTGCCGCAGCGGAAGCTCCTACCGTCCTGACCAGGGCCGGAAAGACCGGCCCGGTAAAGCACTCGTGAGGGGAGGCGGCGATGGCCTGGCCGACTGCGAAGGTCGCCCGGATGTCGGGTGTGACGGCTCGGACACTGCGGCACTACGACGAGATCGGTCTGCTGCCGCCCGCCTGGATCGGTACCAACGGCCACCGCTACTACGAGGAAGGCGAGCTGCTGCGACTGCAGCAGATCCTCGTATTGCGGGCGCTGGGCCTGGGGCTGCCCGAGATCGGCAAGGTTCTGGCCACACAGGTCGACGAGGTGGAGGCCCTGCGGGGCCACCACCGTCGCCTGCTCGCCGAGCGCGACCGGCTCGACGCCCTGGCCAGCACCGTCGCCCGCACGATCACCGAACTGGAGCATTCCAGGAGGGACGGCAGACCCATGACCATCAACCGGCCGGAGAACCTCTTCGAGGGGATCGAGCCCGCCCAATACCGGGAGACCCTGCAAGACTTCCCGGAGCTGGCCGGGGCGATCGACCGGCACACCGCGACGATGAGCGAGGCCCAGATCGAGGCCGGACACCGCGAGCGCACGGCCCAGATGATCCGGCTGGCCGAGCTGATGGCCGCAGGCACCCCGGCCGACGCCGAACCCGTGCAGGCCGAGATCGACGCCCAGTACCAGGCACTCGCCGAGCTCCTCGCCGTATCCGCCGAGGAGTACCGCGCACTTGGGCGTGCCTGTGTGGAGAACGAGCCGTGGCGCGCGGCCTACGAGACGATCGCGCCGGGCCTGGCCGCCTACCAGCGGGACGTCATCGAGGCGTACGCCACGACCCGGCTGAGCTGAGGGAACCGGGCCGCCACCACGGGAACGGCCCGCGGCGGCGGCTCTGCGGTGCGAACAGGCCGGAGCGTCCGCAGCGCCAAGGAAGTCTCCCCTCGCCTGTCGACGGTGCCGCCGGTGGGGTGCTGTCCGGCGCCCGTGAACAACCAGCTTTTCAACGGTTGACCTCGAGGTTCGTCAGGACGAGCAGGCCGCGTAGGAGGTGGGTGGCGCGGGCGGGGTCGGTGCGGAGCTTGGTGAGGGTCCGCCAGTTCTTGATGTGGGCGAAGCCGTGCTCGACCGGTGCACGTCCGACGGCGAGGACGCGGTTGACAGTCTTCTGGCCAGGGGTGAGCTTGTGAGCGCGGGTGGCTGTGAAGCCGGTGACGACCAGGGGATCGCGTACGTCGTTGTCCAGGCCACGGAAGCCAAGGTCCGCGAGGGCTCCGAGACCGGCGGCGCGCAGGTGGGCCAGGATGTGGTCGCGGCGGGCGGAAGTGTTGTCGTGGGTGCGGCCGGGCCGGGCGGCAGATATCCAGATCAGCTGGCCCTTCTCGTCGGTCAAGGTGAGGAAGTGGAGGCCGTGGGTGCGGTGCTTGCCGGAGTAGTTCTTGCGGTTCTCGCGTCCAAGGCGGCGCTGGGTGGGGATGAGGGTGCCGTCGATCAGGACCACTTCTCCGAGTTTGTCGGCCATCTTCCGCACGCCTTCGACGGAGGTCGCCGAGTCGCCCGCGTTGCCGATGACGACGATGGGGGCAGCGCCTGGCGCCGAGGCCGATGACCAGATCACCCACGCTGAGGGAGCCCGCCGAATCTGCCCCCGAGCTCCGCCCCACGGCGGACCTGGTGGCCGATGGCACCGGCCTGCCCTGCGTTCACCCTGCTGCTACGTCTGCAGGCCCGGATCACCGACGACAAGCCCGGGCAGGGTGGTGCACTTCGTCGCCACCGCCCTGGCCGGGCCGCTCGACCTGACCGCCTGGGGCTGCCGGCCATCACCCGGCCTCCGAGCCCAGCCGCTCGGCCGGGAGCACACTTGCGCACCCCTGGAGGGGCAGTGCTGCGCGCCGGGTCGGCATTCGGCCGTCGTCGAGACCGGCGACGGCGTCACCGTCAAAGAGGGACCCGCGCCAGTTCGGGGTTGGTTCACGGGTGAGTCGTCTGCTTACGAGGTCGATCACCGCTGCCCCTGGCACGGAGGCCAGTTCGGTGAGCGCCCTGCCCGTCCCTCCGGTGGCGGCGCGGGAGGCACCGGAGGGAAGACGGCCCGCTCGTGCCGCCACGGCGTCGACGTACCGCGCTGATCGCCTCCGGCGCGTGAAGAGCTACCGGCACCACCACCGTCCGCGCCTCCGTCGTCCCCAGCCTGGCTGCCGTTGCCGCCGCCGTTCGGGGTCCGGGCGTCAGGCGCCGGGAGGGCATGCCCGCCCGGCGCCGGGGTTGACGAGAAACTCTCTGGCCCGGCCTGCGGCTCTGTGGCCCACTGAATGAATGGGAAGCGCGTTGAACCCGTCCATTCGTGAATCCATGCGGAAAGTCGGGAATGATTATTCGAACATCGAGCGGAATTTCGCCCGAGCAGTCAGGAAAGAACTGTGCGATCTCACCGTCGGAGGGGCGAACGGAGACGGCGGGCTCGGGGGATCACCCGCCGCTTTCACAGGAATCGCCGAGAGACTGTCCGTCGTGGTCTGCACGTACAACGGAGGGAACACCCTGCCGTTGCTTCTGGCGGCGTTGGAGCGGCAGCGCCACCGCGGCTTCGAGGTGGTCATCGTCGACGACGGGTCGGACCGGCCCGTCGAGCCGCTCGTCCGTGCGGCGGCGCTGTCGGTGCCGGTCACACTGGTGCGGAGCAGGCGCAATCGGGGGGTGGCGACCGCGCGGAACCTGGGCCTCACGGTGGCCGACGGGGACAGTGTCGTGTTCCTCGACGACGACATGCGGCCGCCGCCCACCATGACCGGCTCGCTCGCGCTGCGGCAGACCCATGCGGCCGGCTGCGTGTTCGTGGGATTCCGCGAGGACGTTTCCGCCGAGCGCTTCTTCGCCGATGATCCGAAACCCCCACGTACCGAACGGGACTGGCGCTGTCACAGCAGGCGTGGCCCCGGTGAATACCTGTTCCTCGCTGCCGACCAGAACGCGCCCCGCGTGCACCGGAGTGAATTCTCCACCGTGCGCGACACCGACTATTTCAAGGCACTCGGGCACGGTCGTGTCTTCGAGTTCTGGGATCTGCCGGGGCTCATGTCCGGGCACAGCGTATGCCTGAAACGCGCGGACGCCGTCGCCGCCGGCGGTTTCGCCGAGGAGTACTTCAGGGGGTGGGGCGCGGAGGACCTGGCCTTCGGCGCGGTGCTCGCGGCGCGCGGGCACTACGTGGTGCCGGCCCTGGACTGGGTGTCCCTGCACCTGCGTCAGGAAGGGCGACACGCCGGCGGCCGGGCCGCCGAACGCGAGAGCCTGCGGCGGAACTTCGCCCGGTACCTGTCGTACATCGGGGAGCCGCTCGGCCGGCGGCAGCTCCCGTCGCACTGGTTACGGCCCACCGGCAGGGCCGTCGGGGGCGTGGAGACGTACGAGGTGCGGAACTGAGCCTCGCGGTGGTTCACCCGACGGCGTGGTCCTCCTCGATCATCGCCGCCGGGCCTGCCGCCAGGCGCTGCTTGTAGCGGGTCCGGTTGGCCAGGGGCTCGGGGTGGGCCACGTAGTGGCGCGGATGCTCCAGGTGCAGACACGTCACGGCGGCCGTGGTCTGCCAGGCGCGGACCAGCGAGGTGCGCGAAGCTAGTTTCACCAACAGATCGTCGTCCTCGCAGCCCCAGCCGGTGTAGGCCCGGCAGTATCCGCCCACTTCCGCGAACCGGTGTGCGGGAACGAGGAGTTGTCCCCAGTGGAAGGGCGCCTGGCGCTGAAGTGGTTCCGGCAGGCCGGGGTCGTATGCCGTGCGCGGTGGCCACACCATCGGCGTCGGGGCGAGCAGGGCGTCCTTCCCCAGGTCCTGCCACTCCAGGCGCTCATCGGGGTGCGGGACCAGTTCGGGGCCGGGCGCGGGGGTGACGTAACAGGTCCGCAAGGGTGGTGCCGTCACCCGCAGGTCCACAGGTTCCACGGCACCGGGAAGCGCCCCGGCGCCGCCCGGCAGCCGGTACATCCACGGCTGGGCGAAGGCGCCCTCGCCCGCGAGCTCCAGACCTCGACGCAGATAGTCGCGGCCGAGCGGGACCACGTCGGCGTCGGTCAGGCACAGGACGGGTGCGCGGGCGTGCCCGGCGGCGATGTTGCGGAGGACACCCGCGGCCCGGATCCCCGGGTCCGCGCGCACCACCCGCACGCCAGCGAGGTCCGGCGCGATGTCCCCCGCGACCGCGACGACCACTTCGCAGGGCACCCCCTGCGCCCGCCACGCCCCGGCGACGGCGGCCAGGCTCTCACGGCCGCGATGGTCGCCGTAGAGCGGGATCACGACGCTCACCTCAGGCGCGACGCTCACCTCGGGCGCGATGCTCACCTCGGGCGCGATGCTCATCTCAGGCATGACGCTCCTCCTCCGCTGCCCGGCGCCAGCGGCCGGCCAGGCTCGGTTCGACGCGGTTCTTCCACAGGTGCAGCAGGTGGTGACAGGCGGCGGAACCCTGCTCGGTCAGCAGGTCGGCATGCTTGGCGAGGATGTACTGGTACTCGTCGTGGAACATCGGCGCGGGGGACGCGAACGTCAGCGACTCGGCATGGCGCCGGTACGAGAACAGTGCGCGCGGCACGACGTCGCCCTCGTACCCGGCGCGGGCCAGCCGCACGAGCAGCTCCCAGTCGTCGAGCGTGGGCAGTTCCTCGTCGTAGCCGCCCACGGCGTCCACGGCCGTGCGCCGCAGCAGCCGGGTCCGTTTGCCCGCGGTGTTCAGGAACGGCGTCAGGGCGGGGACGATCCCAAGCGGAGCGTCGATGACGTCCAGCAGGCCGAAGTGGCGTACGTAGCAGGTGGCGTAGGCGAGTTCGGGCGCCCGGCGCAGGACTGCGGCCAGGATCGCCACGCAGTCCGGGTGCAGAAGGTCGTCGCCGTCGAGCGGCAGCAGGAACTCCCCGCCGGCCGCGGCGAACCCCGCGTTGTACGCGGATCCCGGGCCGCCGTTCGTCTTGTCGACCTTGACCACGTCGTCGGGGAGGGCGTGGAAGGCGGCGACGGTCGCGGGGTCGGTGGAGCCGTCGTTGACGACCACGATCTCTACGGCGGGATGGGTCTGCGCGCGGACGGAGGCGAGCGTCTCGGGTAGCCAACGGCCCTTGTTGTGGACGGCGATGATGACGGAGACCGGGGCAGCGGTCCGTACGGGTGCAGGTGGGCGGCGGGCCGTTCGGTATCCGGCGATCAGCCGTTCGGCGGCCGGGGCGGCGTAGTTCCGTGCGGCGGCTCGCGCCTGCCGGGACAGGGCGGTGCGGTCGTCATCGTACGAGGATCCCGGCCCGAGGAGCTTCGCCAGCACATCGGCCAGCGCCTCCGGATCGCCGGGCGGTACGACGAACCCGGACCTTCCGTCGGTCACCAGCTCCGCCGTACCGCCGCCCTCCGTGCAGACGACGGGGACGCCGTTTGCCATCGCTTCCAGGGCCTCGTAGGGGCAGTTGTCCCAGCGGGCGGGGACGACGCAGAGGTGGGCGGAGGCCCAGACGGCCGCGCGGTCGGGCGTGTCCGCCGGGTCGAGGAACCCGATGCGCCCCCGCAGGTCGGTGGGGATCCGCCGGGCGAGGTGGTCGGCGTGTGACAGGCCCAGGCGGCGGTGGGCGGTGCGCGGTCCGAACAGGGTGAAGGTCACGTCAGGTTCGGCACGGGCGAGTCGTACGGCCGCCTGGACGAACACGTCCGCCCCGCCGAGCGGGTCGAGCGGGCCCGCGCACACGACGTGACGGGCGGCTCGGGATGCCGGGTCGGCCGGCGGCACCGGGTCGGCCGGCGGCACCGGGTAAGGGGCCGCGAGGACACGGCCGTTGCGCTCGCGTGCGTACCCGGCGACCCGGCCGGAGGGCATCAGCAGCAGATCGGCGTGGCGCACGCAGTACTCCTCCGCGTGGGCGGCCATCGCCCGGTCCGTGTCCCCGGGGTGTTCCTCAAGGTGCGGGGCGAGGAGCGTGGCGGGTGCGTGCAGGCGGACGGTGAGCGCGGTGTCGCGGAACTCGCCGAGCAACCGTTTCGCGCGGATCGTGGTGAGTCCCTCGCCGTCGCGCTCGGGGAACTCCACGGCGTCCAGCGGGGTGTGCTCGTGCAGTGCGCGCAGCGCCGCGTACACCTGGTCGGCGTGGGCGTGCGCGGGGGTGAGGAACGCCTGCCCCGCGGGCGGCGGGGGCAGCGGGACGACATCCATCCCGCACTTCTCTGCCGCCTCGAAGTCACCCTGTGGGGACAGCAGATGGACCTGCTGCCCGGCGCGCACCAGCTCCCGCCCCGCGTGGTGGACGTAGCGGCTGACCTGGTCCTGGTCAGGCGCGAACTCCCTTACGGTGAGAGCCACCCGGAGCCGTCCGGCCCTCACCGGCGTCGGTAGCACTGGTCGCCCACCGCCATGATGTCCACACCCCGTTTCTCGCAGTACCGCGTCAGGTCGGAGAAGTGGTTGATGAAGCCGTGTCCGTTGAAATTGAGGGAGGTGTTGCACAGCACGCCCGCGCCATGGCGATCGGCGAAGGCCGTGAGGAGCCCGTGCAGCGGGGCGTTGGTGTCCGGGCTCACGGTCTGTACGCGGGCTGAGCCGTCGACGTGGGTGACGGCGCGCAGGCTGTCGGAGCGCACCTTGCGGAAGTAGAGCATGTACGGGTCCTCGAAGCCGCCGTGGAAGAGCGTGTCGGTGTCCTCGACGCGGCAGCAGGGGGCGATGGGGCGGTAACTCTCCCTTGCCTTGATGGTGTTGAGGCGGTCGCGAGTGCTCTCCTGGAACGGCTCGGCGAGCAGGGAGCGGTGGCCGAGCGCGCGCGGGCCGATCTCCCAGCGGCCCTGCACCCACGCGACGACCGCTCCCTCGCCGAGGTCGCGGGCCAGTTCGGCGTGGTCGAGTCGGGAGCGCTGCCAGCGGGCGGCCGAGGGCTGGGCGTCGTGCACGAACTCCAGGCCGCTGTACACGTTCCAGTCGAGATGCGGGTCGCCGGTGAGGTGGGCGAGGGCATCGATCGCCGTGCCGATGGCGGAGCCGGAGTCGTTGGCCACGGGGGGTACGAACACCGATGAGAAGTGGCCGAGTTCGGCCCACATGCTGTTCCAGTCGCAGTTCAGGCCGCAGCCGCCCGAGATGTGCAGCGGGGTGCCGGCGGGCAGGTTGGCGCGCGCCGAGTCCGCGAACATCCCGAACAGGCGTTGGCTGAGCAGCGCCGCCGCGGCCTTGGTCTGGGGCGCCTCGACGCCCGCGTCGTGCAGCACGGTGTCCCGGAAGTCATCCTTCGGCGCTGGGTAGGTCGTGGGCAGGGCGAGGATCCGGTCGACGACGTGGGTGATCTCGGCGTCGGCGTCTCCGGGGTCGGCGTAGGCGGCGAGTGCCATCAGCTTGCCCGCGTCGCCCAGCCTCGGGGCCGGCCGTTCCTTGAACGACGGGTCGGCCAGCGCGAACAGGAACGCGAACCGGGCGCCGGGTTCGCCGAGCACGGGCACGTGGCGGACGACCCGGCAGTCACGGTCGACCAGGTAGAGCGCCCCGGTCGTCCCCTCCCACACCAGGACGCTGCGCAGTTCGGCGTCGGTACGGGGCGCCAGACCCAGCGCCGTCATGAGGTGCGAGCGCTCGTGCGACGAGGAGAAGTAGCGCACCTCTTTGCCGAAGAAGCGCCAGGGCCGCTGCTCGACCGCGTGCGCCCCGCGGTAACCGGCGCCGACGCGGCGGTGCGCCACGGGGCCCTCGCGGCGCCAGCCGCCGACGGCTACCACGTCGGGCAGTTCCCCAGTCAGCTCCGCGGCCCGCAGCACGGTGCCGATTCCGGCCGGCGCGTTCCGCTTCCCCGAGTCCTTTTCCGCCTCCAGCGAATACAGCAGTTTCCGGTCACGCACGATGGCGATCGCACCGTCGTGCGCTGGATTCACCGCGAGAATCAGCACGTCTTCTTCCCTCTCTGCACTCGAACGCAGATAGCTCGTTTCGAATTTATTTCGACGGATGCGCCGCCGCTGCGCCCGCGCCGGGCATGGCCGGAAACCAGCAGAGAATTACCCGACGGGATTCTCCGGCCCCCCGCGCGCCTCTTATCGTGCGGAATATGACTGACGGAAACGAGACCGGAACCGGGATCGAAGTGAGCGTGGTGATCCCGCTGTACGGGGATCACCGGGGGCGGGTCAGCATCGGCACGGTGGCCGAGGCGTGGCTCGCCCAGGACGTACCGTGCGAGGTGGTGCTGGCCACCGCGGGTGACCTGAACCTGGACGGCACCGGCGGCGCCCGGATCGTCACCGCCGATCCGGAGCTCACGGCACCCGGGCTGCTGCGCAACAGGGGCGTGGCGGCCGCCCGCGGCCGGATGCTCTACCTCTCCGACTCCGACGTGGCTCCGCTCGGCCGAGGCTACCTGCGCCGCTGTCTGGAACTGGCGGGCGAGGGCGCCTTCGCCCAGCCGTGGATGCACCGCCTGCCGGGCCCCCTCAGCGGGCCGGTCGTCGACCTCGTCCCGGCGCCCGCGCCACGGCCGTACTGCTTCGTGACGCCCGGTCCCGACGGCACCCTGCGCCCGTACCCGGGCGAGGTCATCACCGCCAAGCGGATGCAGCACTGCGGCATCGTCACCGAGGTGCCCATCATGTTCCCGCCGCCCGACCTCAACCCCGCCGCGGCCGACAAGCGCGACTGGCGGGCGCCCTTCCACTGGGGCGCGATGCTCCTGGACCGCCGGGTGTTCGAGGAGGTCGGCGGCTACTGCCGCCGCTACTTCGGCTGGGGCTGCGAGGACGACGACCTGTACGTGAAGGTCGCCTCCCAGGTCCTGGTGCGCATGGCCTGGGCGACCGACGCGGAGGGGATCAGCTGCCTGCACTTCGAACACCCCTATCCGTACGCCGGGACGCCCGAGCGGGAGTCCAACAGCGCCCTGTACACGCGGCGCCTCGCCACCGGCGTGGAGGCGATGATCGCCCAGGACGTGGCCGACGCGAGGGCGGCGGCCCATGTCTGACACGGCCCCCACACCGCTGTTCCTGCTCGGCATCACCAAGCGCAGCGGCACCAACTTCCTGTACGACCTGTTGTGCCGGCACCCGGACATCGAGAAGCGGCCCCCAATCTGGGAGGACTACCTGCTGGACCACGCCGGTCCGCTCACCGACTTCACCTCCTCGGTCACCGGCCTGTGGCGCGAGTGGTGGGACATGGGAAAGGCGGAGGCCGACCGCTTCGTCCGGGCGGTCGGCGCCGGCATCGAGTCCTTCCTGGTGGAAGGGGCCACGACCCGCTTCGTGCTGCTCAAGACCCCGACCCCGGCCAACGTCCACCTCGCGCCCCTGCTGTTCCCGCGCTCCCCGGTGATCCTGCTGGTCCGCGACGGCCGGGCCGTCGCGGAGTCGACACGGCTCACCTTCGGCAACACCGACGAGGAGACGGCCCGGCGCTGGGCCGACGGCGGCCGCCAGATCCTCGACTTCCTGGCCGACGGCCGGCAGCCGGAAGAGTCCGGGGAGAGCCCGGCCCGCCTGCTGCTGCGCTACGAGGATCTGGTCACCGGCACCGAGCGCGAGCTGCGCCGGGTGTTCGCCGCCCTGGGCGCGGACCCGGAGGCGTACGACTACGCCGGAGTCGCCTCCCTCCCCGTGCGCGGCTCCTCCGTGGCGCGCGGCGGCGCACGCGAGGTGCACTGGGAGCCCGTCGCCCGCCCTGAGTCCTTCGACCCGCTCAGCCACCACCCGGCCTGGGAACCCGCCCGTCTCGCCGCCTTCGCCGAGGTCGCGGGTGAGGTACTGGCGGCCTTCGACTACCCAGAGGTCTACGCACCTGTTCACAGCGCTTCGTAGCGGCTGATGCCTCCCGCACCGGGGCCGCCCAGGCGCCGGACCCGGTGCCTGGGCGGCCGCAGCGCGTCGAGCGGCAACCGCAAAAACTCCAGGTAGCGGGCGAAGTTCCGCTCCAGCGAGGCGCGCTGGGCGGCTCGCGGTTCGTGCCGCCCAGCGTGCCGCAGATGGAAGGAGACCCAGTCCAGCGCCGGTACGACGCTGTGCCCGCGCGCCGCCATCACCGCGCCGAAGGCCAGATCCTCCGCGCCCCAGCCCCGGAAGTGTTCCTCGGGGAAACCGCCCGCCGCGAGGGCGTCCGCGCGCTTCACGCACACGCTGTGCCCGACGACCATGCCGGGCAGGTCCCAGAAGCCGATCGCTCTGCAGTGTCCGAACTCCTTGAAGAATCGGCTCTCCCGCACCAGTTGGTAGGAGAGGCGGTCCGGATACGGGACACTCCGGTCGGCGGTGAGCAGCAGATGCCGGTCCCCGCCCCGGTCGCTGCTCCACCGCCAGTCCCGCTCGATGCGCGCGGCGCGCGGCTGGGGGCCGAAGAAGGTCTCCGGCCCGGTGTTCTCCCGGAAGCCGGTGAACAGGCAGCCGTCCGTGTGCTGCTGGCGCACCGCCAGCAGCCCCGTCGTGTGCGGCGGTGCCCTCATGTCGTCGTCGAGGAAGACCACCGTGCTGCCCTCCGCCATCAGCAGGCCGATGTTGCGGGCGGTGGCGGCGCCCCGGTTGGCGTGACAGCGCACCAGCGTGACCGGAACCGTCAGCGCGGCCTCCCGTACGGTCCGCTCCACCGGCGGATCGGAGCCGTCGTCCACCACCACGACCTCGAAGCCGCGGTAGGTCTGCTCCTGAAGACCGGCCAGGGCGCCCGCGAGGGCCCGCCTCCCGTCGTAGGTGGCGACGACGACCGAGACCGGCTCCCGGACCTCGTCGAGGGCACCGGTACCGGCACCGGTCAGCTCCAGCCCCGTACGGTCGCCGAAGGCCCGCTCCACCGCCGAGTAGTCGTTGCCGTGAGCCCGCAGCCCGTCCAGGAGCGTGAGAGCGTCCCTCACGACCGCCGGACCACGTACGGCGGCATCACCATCAGGTCGATGTCCGGGCTCTCGGCCATCAGCTCGACGCCCTGCTCCGGGGTGAGCACCATGGGCTGCCCCTTGATGTTGAGCGAGGTGTTGATGACGGCGGGCAGCCCGGTCTCCTCGCCGACCGCCGCGATCAGCGCCCCGAATCCGGAGGCGGAGTCGGGCACGTACTGTCCGCGCGTGGTGCGGTCCACATGGACACCGGCGGGCGCCTGCTCGATGTGCTCGCGGCCGACCAGGTGCATGTTCAGCATGTAGTCGCTCAGGCCCGCGACCGGCGGCTCCATACCCAGCGCCGTGAAGCCCGCCCCGGTCAGCGAGAGCGCGGCCGGCCGCCACGGCTCGCGGCCCTTGACACGGTTGAGCCGGTCCAGGGTCGTGCGGTGCCGGGGCGAGGCGAGCAGACTGCGGGCGCCGAGCGCACGCGGCCCGAACTCGTTGGGTCCGTCGAACCAGGCGACGACTTCGCCCTGCGCGATCGACGAGGCGACCTCCGCCAGCAGCCGGTCCCGGTCCAGCGCGACCGCGTCCAGACCGCCCGCCTCCAGGGCCTCCTCGATGGCGGGAACCGTGACCGGCGGTCCGAAGAAGACCGGCTGCCCCTCCTCGGCGGGCAGCGGTGGCGGGGTGGTGCCGTACAGGGCCTCGGCGAGCATGGCGGCGCCGAAGACCGTCCCGCCGTCGTTGGGCGCGACCGTCCCGGACACCCGCGCGTAGCCGCTTTCCAGGGCGATACGGCGGTTCATGTGTGCGTTGAGGGCGACCCCGCCGGACAGCAGCAGCGTGTCCTCTCCGGAGAGCCGGCGGGCGCGGGCCGCGAGCGCCAGGCCGGCCTCCTCGATGGTCAGCTGGGCGTCGGCGGCGAACGGCGCGTAGTCGAAGGCGTTCGCCGACGACTTGGTGTAGGGGAAGACGTTCTCCTCGAACGCCGCCATCCACTGCTTGCCCAGCTTGTCCCAGCTCAGCCCGCCCGTCACGGCCCCGCGCAGCCGCCCGTCGAGGCTGAAGTCCCCGATCCCCTCGTCGAACCTCATGAACCGCATGTCGCTGGTACGGCCGTAGGAGCTGAGTCCCATGAACTTGCCCGCGCCCCACCAGCCGAGCTTCGCGTACGCCGCCGCGGCGCCGTAGAACATGCCGAGCGACCAGCGCTTGTCATACCGCTCCAGCAGCCGGAAGTGTCCCCGGTCCACGTGGAAGAGGGATGTCGAACCGTCGCCGCCCCAGCCGTCGGCGACCAGGATGTCGGCACGCTCGTACGGGTTGAGGAAGTAGGCGCCGGCCGCGTGGCACAGGTGGTGGTCGAAGAACGTGATGTCCCGCGTGCCCAGCTCGGGCGCGAGCGTGGGCAGGATCGTGTCGGTCAGCGCGGAACTGACGTGGACCCCGCAGGGGATGCCCGGGGCCTCGGTCACGGGGGTGTCGGGCGGCGCGTCGGCCCAGGCGAAGCCGATCGCCTGGATCTCCCCGGGATGCACGCCGAAGGCGTCCAGCAGCGCCCGCGCGGCGCCCTCGGGGCCCTCGCCCTGGGCATGCCGGCGCCGGCTGATCCGCTCCTGCTCCAGCGCGCCGACCACCTTCCCGTCGACGGCCAGGCAGGCCGCCCCGTCATGGCAGCCGGGTACGTCCGGGCGGCCGATGAGACCGAGGACGATCATTCGCACCTCCTGCTCGGTTGTGCACCTGTGCTGTGCGGATCAAGGATGGGGCGTGTGCGGGCAACACGTCCGGGGAATTCCGTTAACTCCTTTGTTCCGGACTTTCTTAGGCCGATTTCATGTCTTCGAGAATGGCTTTCGGCGTGTCCGGGCAGCGCCTTCCAACGTGATAGCAGACACCCTCACTTCGAAAGATCGAACGAAATTCTTCAGCCGCCCGCACATGCCAGTTCGAATGCACCTGCCCTGAGTGGGCCGCTCTATTTCCAACAGGGCTTCGGCAAAGTTGTTCGTTGTCCGGTTCGTGATCATGCGAGCCCGAGGAGGGAGAGCGGTCGGCGAGCGTCGCGGGCGTTGTTCGAGACCTGCACGTCGGGCTCGTCGGCGGCAACGGCCTGCGGTACGGTCAAGGCCGCCGCGGCCAGAGCTGTGGCGGCGACGGCCGCGCGTAAGACAGTCTTCGATCTGGACATGAGCAGGTTCCCCCCTGCTGGAGATTGCGGGACTGGTCATAGCGCAGACCCAAAGCCCCCCCCCGGCGTGCGGGCTCCCTTACCCGCGCAGGCGGCCAGCCTCGCGGTCGACGGTGACCTTAGTCGCGAACAGTGCGAAGTCGCAGGATTGGCATTCGGTGCTGTACTGGGTGCGGCGCTGCTACTGGTCGCGGCGCCGGCGGATGTGCAGGCGGACGCGGAGAAGGAAGACCGCGGTGTCCATCTGGGTGTCGGAGGGCGGAGTCTGCACGTCGGCGATGCGAACGGTTACGTCAGCGGGCACACCACTGCGGAGGCCAGGCTGCGTGCCTACTCGCCGAGCGGGCGGCACTACAACGTCACGGGTTGGAAGAACGGCAACAAGGTCAGCCGTTACGGGATCGGGCCTACGGGAGGCGGCCGACATCGTCCAAGAGGCACTGCGCCTGGGCCCCGAGGAGGTCTACACGTACGAAGTGGCCCGGATGATCGCCCACCTGGCGGACAACAGGACAGTCGCCGACAAGCTGCATCGCTCCATCCTCCAGCTCGATCCCAACCACCCAGGCGCCTTGGCCCGCCAGACCAAGAAAGCGGCCGATGCCCCAGGCGTCAAAGCCGCACTGGCCGCCAGCCTGTACGCGGACGCATTCGCCGCCATCCCCGACAGCCCCGGGCTGCGGCGCGATCTCGACCGGGCCACCTACCAGCTGCTGCGCGGAATCCGCTGGCTGGCACTCATCTGCGTGGTGGCCGCCGGGTCGATGGTCGATCTGTTCGCCGCAGAGGGTGAGACGCAGCGGGACGCCGGGCAGGACGTGGAGCCGGCCGACGATTTGCGACGGCACCGACGGGCGGTGGCGCATCGCCCGCCGCACCGGATACGAACGGATGGTCTCCACCGTCGACCCCGAAGCCGGCACGTGCACAAGACCCGCTCCCACCGGCAGGACGGCTTCAAGGCCCACCTCGCCGTCGAGCCGGAGACCGGACTGATCACCGCGATCACCCTGCGGCCCGCCGCCGGAGCCGAACACCACGAAGCCGCCGTCGCCCTGGACCTGCTGGACCAGGAGACCGGAACTTGGGACGTCCTGGCCGACTCCGCCTACTCCACCGCTGCCCTGCGCGAGGAGCTGACCGCGTCCGGGCACCGCCTGCTGATCAAACCAGCCGTGTTGAAGAAGGCCGTCACCGGCGGTTTCACCCTCGACGACTTCCACATCGACGCCGCAGCCAGCACGGTGGCGTGTCCGGCCGGCCACACCACCACCCTGCTGCCGCCGAGCGGCAAGCACCAGCAGCGCAAAGCCTGGTTCAACGTCCAGCAGTGCACCGGCTGCCCACTGCGGGCCCGGTGCACCACATCCAAACGGGGCCGCGTCGTCACCTGGCGCCCCCACCACGAGCTGCAGGCCGATGCCCGCCGACAGGCCACCGATCCCAGCTGGCAAGCCGACTACCGCCGTTGGCGTCCGCCCGTGGAACGGGTCATTGCCTGGCTCGTCGCCCACGGCAACCGCCGCTTACCCTGCCGCGGCAGCATCAAAGGCGAACGCTGGATCCACCACCGGGCCGCCGCCCTCAACCTCCGCCGACTGATCAACCTCGGACTCAACCACCACAACGGCACCTGGACCCTGACTCCAGCCATCCCATAACCACGGGAAAGGGGCTGTCTGAGCCTGCAGCCGAACGGTCTCCTCCCAACATCTTCATTGAACTTCTAGCCGCCCCCCTTGCACAACGACGTCACCGTCCTGTGCACCACCAGCTACGCCGAGGCCGGCGGGCGCGTCCGCGGCGGATGCGCGCCGCAGACGGCGAGCCGTTCATCGTCGACGAGTGGGACGTGCCCGCGGGCAAGTGGACCGCGCGCACGATCGTCCAGCCGCTGCACGGAGCCGGGCTCCTCGACGTCCTCGCGTTACAGGTAGAGCACCACAGCAACAAGCGACGCAACGCGTCCGCCACCAACATCAACGACTGGCCCGAAGGGACACCACCATGTCGGACGCCGCCCGCCGCACCCTGCGCACCATCGTGCAGACCGTGCTCGGCCTGGCCGCCGCAACCTCGCTCATCATCGACGCCGCGTACAGGGGGCGTTTCTGCGCTTTGTAGTAGAGGCCCATCTGGCCGCCAGCTTCGTGACCGGCTTCGGCCAGTCTCGTTGTGGTGACCGCACAACCGTGCGTCGCCAGCCGGATCGAACCTCTTGGAGTCTTTCATGCGTCGAACCACCCGATCAGCCGCGTTGACCACCGTGGCCGCCGCAGTCATGTTGCTGGTCCCCACGCCTACAGCCTCCGCAGCCGACCCCACCCCGACCCCTAGCACGGCGCAAGCTCCCACCAGTTCCGACGCCCCCAGCGACGAGAAGGACTGCCAGTTGAGGAAGGGCGGATTCGGGTCTTGCTTGAATGTCTTGAAGGATCTCGCCACCTTCTTTGTCAGCGAGGACTAAACGAATCGGCGGCCCTGGGCACCAGTCCGCAGCGACTTGTCCTACCACGAGCCGACGCGCTGTCGGACGTCTCCCTCCGAGCCGCCATTTGCACCACGAGCCCCGCCGATCAGCCAAGGCAGAGACCCCGCCGGTCGTCACCGGCGAGGGCCCTGCCGGGGGCCACCGCAGGGGTAGACCTATGCGGCTACTGGTGCGGGAAGCGCTCCCCCTCCCCTCCTGACCCTGCAGTGACGCCACGGTCACTCTGCGCGGCGTCGCTGGCGGGCCAGCCTCGGTGCGGACCGGCTGCCCGAGCGGACCCGCCGCGGGGTGGTCGCGGTCCTCGGCCAGGTCGTGGCCCGTCTGCTGAAACTCCGCCTCACCTCCGCTCCCGGTCCCCGCGCCGTCGTCTACGGGGACTTGAAGCCCGAGCACGTCCTGTTCCCCGGCCCAGGCGAGGCGCCGGTGTTCATCGACCCGAGCCTGGCGACCGGGCCGGCGTACGCCGATGTGGCGAAGCTCGTCTCCCGCACGCTCCTCGTCCAGGTCGCCGCGCCGCCCGTGGACGGCCCGCAGGCTGTGCTGGACGGCGTCGCCGCGTTCGTCCGGGACCAGACCCGGGGCATCGAACGGGCGGCGCGGGCTCTGTGGCTGCGGCGGTTGATGGTCACCTGGCTGATGGACACGACCAGCATCCTGTCGACCTACCTCAGTGCCCCCGCCGCGCTGCCGCTCCCCGAGCACGCCCGCGCGGTGATCGAGCGGGCAGAGAACATGTGCGTGCTCCTGGACCGGCTCAGCGCCGCCCTCGCGGCCGGGACCGATCCGGACGCGGCCTGGCGCCTCGGCCTGGACGCGGTGGGCAAGGCGGTCACCCGATGACAGGCCGCACGGTGGGCGTCGTCGGCGCCGGGGCGGTCGGGCAGACCGTCGCCGCCCTGGTGGCCGCCGAACCCTGGTGCGCGCGGGTCTTGGTCGCTTCCCGCACAGAGGAGTCCGCACGCGGCCTGGTGACCGATCTGGAGGACATGCTCCAGCTCACCGCCTCCTCCGCCCGGGTGTATTCGGTACCGGTGGGCGAGTTGCGCGGCGGCGACGCGGTCGTGATCTGCCCGCGGGCCCGCTTCACCAACACCAACACCGCCGACGTGCGGATGGGCGGCCTGGCGGCGAACGCCCCCGTCATCGCCGGCCTGGCGCGCAGCCTGCACGGCTACCCGGGCGTCGTGGTCATGGTCACCAACCCCGTGGACGTCCTCGCCCGGCTCTTCGCGGAGGTCTCGGCCGGCCCGCGGGTGTACGGGGTCGGCTCCGCGACCGACACCGCCCGCTACCGGCTCACCCTGGCCCACCACCACCGCGTCCCGGTCGACGCCATGGACGGCTACATGAGCGGCGAGCACGGCGACCAAGCCGTCATCTGCGCCTCGACCACCACCATCGACGGCAAGCCCGCCACAGTGCCGCTCGACGTCGTCCGCGCCGAACTGCACGCCCGGCCACGGCGGATCAACGTCGGCATCGGCCGCACCCACTGCGGACCGGCCGGCGCCGTCCTGACCGCCCTCCGCAAGCTGCTCGGCCTCCAGGACGGCATCGATGTGCTGTCCGTCAACCGCGGCGGCGTGTGGCTGGGAAACCGGTTGCACATCGAAGCGGGCCAGCCCACCGTGCACCCCCTGGCCCTGGACGCCACCGAGACCGCCCAGCTCGCCGCTGCCCGGACCAAACTCGCCAACGCCTACCAGCAGATCGAAGGAGCAGCCCTGTGCCGCTGACCGCAACCCGTATCCAGGCCGACACCGCGACCGTCATCGTCGCCTCCCGAACCGCGGCCGTCACCGAGTGGGCGCGCCGCTACTTCGGCCCCTGGTGGAACGCTGCCGCGGTCGCGGAGCCGGACAGCGGCGACATCGCGGACGGCGGCGCCGTGGTCTGCGCCGACACCGATCCCGACCTCCTGGAGCACATCCGCGCCCGCGTCACCGGCCACGGGCACGAGGAGACCATCTACGCGAACGCCCGCACGCTCACAGCCAGGCACGACGGCGTCGTGTACGCCGTGCAGCCGGAGGAGCGGATCGCCTACCGGGCGGATGGTCAGCGCATCGTCATCGCGGGCGTAGACGCCGAGTCGCTCACGGTCGCGGCCGCACGGCTGGCCCGCGAGCTCGTCCGCGCCCAGCTCCTGGCCGACGGCTGGTCCATCCTGCACGCCTCCGCCGCGGCCCGCGACGGCCGTGCGGTGCTCACCCTCGGCAGGAAGGGCGCGGGCAAGACCACCACCGCCATGTTGCTGGCCCGTACCGGGGAATGGGGGCTGCTGGCCAACGACCGCGTTTTCGTCCGCCCCGAGGCCGGCGGCCGGGTCCAGGTGCTGCCCTGGCCGGCGGCCGCCGCGATCGGCCTCGGCCTCCTTCACGCGACCGGCTTGTACGAGCAGGTCCGCGAACGGGTCCTCGCGGGCGAGCAGCTCCACCCCACCCAGCACCGGCGCGTCACCGAAGCCCTCCGCACTGGGGCGCGGCGGCCGTTGTGGCGCGAGGACGGAAAGGAGCTCAAGGCGCAGTTCTTCCCCGACCAGCTCGCATCGTGGCTCGGCCTCACCCTGGCCACCGAAGCGCACGCGGCCGGGCTCCTGTTCCCCAGCATGAGCCCGCAGGCCACCCCTGCCGTCTTGGACGAGCACCGCGCCCTGAGTGAAGGCGACTTCTTCACCTCGGGCACCGAGGACCGGTACCCCGACGTCTTCGGCCTCACCCCCACCACCACGACCGACGTCGAAGCCGTGGTCGAACACCTCGTTCGTGTGCCCCACCGGGTCCTGGCCCTCAGCCACGACACCGACGCCAACACGGCGCTGGTGGCAAAGACCGCCAACGAGATCGCGGCAGGCCGCTGAGCACGCATCCATCCCTCGAACTCTTGCCCCGCGCCCAGGGCGCCACCGGCCACCGGGCGCTGGTGCTACCGAACAACCCGGAGGGGGCGCACGGAAGGACGTACGCGCCTACTCGTCCGAACTTCCGCAGGTGCGGCTGAACGTTCGGGCGCTGTAGCTGAACCATCTGTCCCACTTCATTGGCGAGATCGTCGTCGACCGGGACGGCACGGCGGCCGGTGCGAAGCGGGAGCAAAAGCTGGTCAAGGTCATGAAGGCGCTCCAGAAGCAGGCGTGGGCGCTGACGGAGCTGTGCGACGAGCTGGTGGACGAGGAGCGCGAGCAGGGCTGACCCCGGGCCGGGGCTCGGCCGCGGACTGGTGCAGCCGTTGGCGCTGAGATTGATCTTGAACAGCGGAGGCCCCCGGCAGGGTGATGGCCGGGGTCCTCCGCCGTATGGGGACGAGGGTCATCCTCGTCGGCGCCATCGCATAGGGGGCGCCCTTAGGCAAAGCTGCCGTGCATGGGCGCCCGCGGGTGTCAGGCGTCGTTGCGCAACGGCGCCAATGTCTCCTGGGCTCGATCTGCCGCGTCCTTCATCTCCTGCGTGACAGGATCACCGACGCTGGCGGAGCCCAGGAGGTCGATCGGGATGGCAATGATGTTGACGTCAGGGACCTGGGTGATGTTGAAGTCGCCGCCGCCGTCGCCAAGGATGTCGCTCATGATGTGCCCTTCATCAAGCCTGCAGGGACTCGTGGCATTCGCCGCGAGTTCAGGTGATCAAAGGGGCGTGGGGGCAGCCACCTGAGGGGGGCCGTTCCGGTGAGCGAGCTGCCGATCCGGGATATGTGTGACAGGTCGCGTCTTGTTCGCTGACTCGGTCTCCGAGGTCTGGAGTACTTGGGCCTGGAGGCGCTGACGAAAGTCGGCTTCCTCGGGCGTCAGCAGATCGTCGGGGCGCCGGATGAGGGCGGGCTTGGGCCTGCGGGGCAGTTCGTCGTCGATGGCGGTGTCCTCGGCCTCGGCGAGTGCCCGGTACAGCGAGGCGACCGACGAGCTCTTGCCTGCGTTCTTGCCGGTCTTGATGGTGAGCTTCTTCGCGGTGTCGGGGACGGGGACGCCCTTGGCCTTCAGGGCGAGGGCGAAGGTGAGCGAGTCGTCGTCGATGGCCCTGGGCCGTCCGCCGTGGTTGCCCTTCGCGGCGGCGGTGACCTGGCCTTCGAGGGTCTTCTCCCGGATGTAGTTGCGCGGGCCGGTGAGGAGTTCGAGCTGGATGCCGCCGGCCTGGAGCTCGGCGGACAGCGTCATCAGCTCGGCGGCGTGCCTGGCTAGGCGCTTGAGCTCATGCACGGTGAAGATAACCGGCATCTCGGGTGCGGCCACCTGGTGAACCTGCTGGCCTCTCACCTCCTCGGCCAGGGCTTCACCCCTCATCAGCCGCATCCGGCAGGCCCCACCCACCGTCGCCGACTGGATCGGCGTGCTGCTACTCGGCCACGGACCCGCCGGCGAGGACGGCCTGCTCATCCTCGAACCCGACGGCGGGATCTTCTTCCGCGGCGGCGTCGACCTCCCGCCCGACTGGCTCCACCACGCTGCCCGCTACGGCTGGGCCGTGCTGTACGTCGGCGGCGTCGGCCTCCACGACCCTGCTGGACCAGAACAGCAAGGCCCGCACCCGGGCACTGCGCACCGCCGCCCAGGCCGGACGGCTGGTCGGCGCCCGCATCGCCGTCGGCACCCCTCGTAGCATCCGGATTTTTGGGGTGCCGGTAGGAACCGTGTCACCGATCCTGCTGGCTTATTCCGTGCCCGGCGGGGCTGGCGGCTCGTTGGTCGGGACAGCAGCGGCCGTCTTGGCGTTCCCGGTCGCGGGTGGGGTGTGGAATGTCGATGCGGCCGAGGCCGTGGCCGAAGGTGCCTGAGTTGACCGCGCAGGTGGCGCGGGCGGTGGCGGCACGGGGCCCGTACCCGTTGGCGATGCGGGTCCGTGACGAGCTGGGCGAGCTGTTCGCGGACGCCGAGTTCGCCGAGGCGTTCGGAGCCAGAGGGCGGCCCGGCTGGTCACCGGGCCAGCTGGCGCTGGTGACGGTGTTGCAGTTCGCCGAGAACCTCACCGACCGGGCGGCAGCGCATCGGGTGCGGTTCGGCATGGACCTGAAATACGCGCTCGGCCTGGAGCTGGATGATCCCGGGTTCGACGCCTCGGTGCTGTCCGAGTTCCGCACGCGACTGGTCGAGCACGGGATGGAGGAGAAGGCGCTCGACCTGCTGCTGACCGCCCTCAAAGACCGGGGCCTGGTGAAGGCCGGAGGCAGGCAGCGCACCGACTCCACCCGCGTTCTGGCGGCGGTACGCGATCTGAACAGGCTGGAGCTGGCCGGGGAGACGCTGCGGGCCACGCTGGAGGCGCTGGCCTGCGCGGCCCCGGACTGGCTGGCCGGGGCGGTGCCCGTTCGGGAATGGGCCAACCGCTACGGTCCGCGGACTCACTCCTGGCATCCGCCGGCTTCTACGAGCAAGCGCGAGGAGATGGCCCTGGTCTATGGCCGGGACGGGTTCGCGCTGCTGGAGGCGGTGCATGCCCCCGACGCCCCGGCCTGGCTGCGCGAACTCCCGGCGGTGCAGGTCCTGCGCACGATGTGGGTGCAGAACTACCACCGCACTGTGAGCGAGGCCGGGGCAGAGGTGAAGCGGCGGGAGAGCAAAGACCTCCCGCCCGGCAGGCTGCGGCTGGCTTCTCCGTACGACACCGACGCGCGCTACGGCCTCAAACAGGGCTCCTGGTGGACCGGCTACAAAATCCACATCAGTGAGTCCTGCGACGAAAGCGACGTGCAGGACGCGGCCACCGAACAGGCGGTGATCCCCGGAGCCGACGGACCGCCGCGCTTGATCACCAGCATCGCGACCACCGATGCCACGGTGACCGATGCAGAAATGACCGAACCGGTCCATCACATGCTCGCCGCCCGCGATCTCCTGCCCGCCGAGCACTTCCTCGACTCCGGTTACGCGTCCGCCGAGTTGATCGTGGGCATGAAGAAGTACTTCGGGGTCACCCTGGTCACCCCGGTCCTGATGAACAGCTCACCCCAGGCACGTGCCGGCGCCGGGTTCGACCGCACCGCGTTCACCGTCGACTGGGACAAGCGGCAGGCCACATGCCCACGCGGGGACACCAGCACCTGGTGGAGCCCCGCCACCCTGCGTGGCACCAAGGCCATCGTCATCAAGTTCGACAAGGAGACATGTCGCCCCTGCCCGGTGCGCGACCAGTGCACTCGCTCGAAGACCGGCGGCCGGACCCTCTCCCTGCAACCCCGCGAGGTGCAAGAAGTCCTCGACCATGCCCGCCTCCAGCAGGGCGACGAGCAGTGGCGAGCCAAGTACGGAACCCGCGCGGGTATCGAGGGGACCATCCACCAGGCCGTCGCGGTCACCGGCATGAGACGTGCCCGCTACCTCGGTCTCCAGAAGACCCACCTGGAGCACGTCTTCTCCGCCGTTGCACTCAACCTCATTCGCCTCGATGCCTGGTGGAACGGCCACCCGCTCGACCGCACCCGCGTCAGCCACCTTGCCCGACTCGGCCTCTCCCTCGCCGCCTGACCGAATAGGCTCCGGGCTCCCAGCTCGGACACCAGGGGACAACTAACCAGCCAGTAGCTGGGGTCGAACCGAACGGACGTGCGACCATCGTGCGCGCACCGTGCGGAAATGCGCCCAGGGCCGGGAGTACCCCGGACCCAGGCGGGTGTTCCCGTTCCGCCGAACGGCGGCCACAGCGCTCCGTCAGGGCCAGAGCACGAGCATGATCAAGCCGTGACAGCTATGCCGCGACGGGGACACAAGGACCCGGCCTCGCGGGGCCGACACGCTCCCCGCTTGTGGCCCGTCTGGGTAGTGGGCCTGCTCGCCCTCCTGCTGGCCCTGGCCGTGGGCTACGGGATCTACGAATTCCTTCACTCTCTCGCGTCGAAGGAGGCCACCCCGGAGAACCCCGTCGCTGCCCACGAGGTGATCCGCACCGCGCTGGCGACCCTCACCTTTGCCGGCGCTGTTCTCGCAGGGGTCTATGCCTACCGCAAACAGCGCCTTGCGGAGGGCGACGCTCATCGGGCCGACGACAAGCAGCTCGCTGAGCGCTTCACCACCGCCGCCGACCAACTCGGCCACGACCAGGCAGCGGTGCGCCTGGCTGGCGTATACGCCATGGCCCGGCTCGCCGACGACTGGATCGAGCAGCGACAGGTATGCGTCGACGTTCTGTGCGCCTACCTGCGCATGCCGTACGAGCCCAATCCGGAGGCCGCCTCGACGGCATCGGAGGGCGAATCACTGTCGTCGACGCCCGCCGCATACAAGGAAGGCGAACGCGAGGTCCGCCTCACCATCATCCGGACCATCCGCAGCCACCTACAACCCCAAGCACCGACCTCCTGGTCGGCGTGCAACTTCGACTTCACCCGCGCCACTTTCGACGGCGGGTACCTACAGGGAAGTCTTTTTCAAGGCACGGTCTCCTTCGGTGGCGCGGAGTTCAGCGGCCGCAGCTTCTACTTCGGCGGCGCGGATTTCAGCGCTGGCAGAGTCTACTTCGGCGGCGCGAACTTCAGCGGAGGCAGAGTCGACTTCCGCGGCGCGAAGTTCAGTGGAGCCAGCGTCGACTTCACCGGCGCGAAGTTCAGCAGAGGCAGCGTCTACTTCGGCGGCGCGAAGTTCAGCGGAGGCAGCGTCGACTTCACCGGCGCGAAGTTCAGCGGCGGCACGGTTACCTTCATCGACGCGGAGTTCAGCGGCGGCACGGTTACCTTCATTGGCGCGAAGTTCAGCAGAGGCAGCGTCGACTTCGGCCGCGCGAAGTTCAGCGGCGGCACGGTTACCTTCATCGACGCGGTGTACAGCGGCGGCACGGTCGACTTCGAGGACGTGACAGGCGCCCCACAGAACTGGGGACCTTTCCCGCCAACTGACTCGGGAGGGTGACGCCAAAAGTGGAAGAAGGCTAGGAAGCCCTCGAAGGCCAGGCCTCCACCCGCAGGCTTCACCGCACCTCACCGAAGAGGAAGCCCCCACCGACGCCACCGCGTGTGCCCAGGACTAGGACGGTACAGGGACGCCGGGCCCTGTACCCATTTCCGCAGTCGGCTCACGATGGTCGTGGTGTCACGTCTGGTTCCGCCCCAGCTACCGGCCGGTTAGTTGTCCCATGGTGTCCGAGCTGGGATGCCAGGGCCGAATAAGCCAGCAGGATCGTCACCAGCCGCAAACGACGGCGCTAGGGGATGGCCGATGTGGCCCTGGCGACCGCGAGGGCAGGCGGCGGTGTCTCTTGTGGCTTCTGCCAGTGCGGCGGACCACCCGACCGTATACGCGGGCCGTCAGCCCTCAGGGCAGCAGGTCGTACGAGTAGAGGGCGGTCGGGTCGAGGACGGTCTCGGGTGTCGCGGCGGAGCCGAGCGGGGAGACGATGGGGTCCTTGAGTCTGTGGCCGCGCAGGATCTGCGGCGCGGACTGGTCAGGCAGGTAGTTCCGGCCGTTGCGGTCCATCCACCCCTCCCAGACCCGGTCGACGTTGCAGTGGTGCAGGTAGAACGCCGGGTCGTTAGGCGAGGAGGCCAGGCCCATGTCCCGGCCGATGAAGACGTGCACCAGGTTGTGCAGGCCGAACGGGTTGAACCCCTCCAGCCGGTTACGGAAGCCGGTCGAGTCCACGTTCCACGGCGAGAAGTCGTAGGTGGCGAGGGCCGGGTCGCCGGTGGGCGGGCTGACGTCGAAGAGCGCGTCGACATCGGCCTTGCTGGGCACGTTGGGCGCGTCGACGCCGAGGGCCCGGCGCAGCCCGCGCGAGGTCCGGACCAGGGTCAGCGACGAGTTGGTGGTGATCCGGACCCGGAAGGTGTCCGGGTCGGCCTCGTTGAAAGCGAACGGACCGTCGGCGACCGTGCCGCCGAAGGGAGCGGGGCCGCTGCCGCCCATGCAGGAAGGCTTCCAGATAGCGCTGTCCTTCGGGTCGCCGAGCTCCGTGTCCTGCGTCCAGTCCCAGTAGGGCAGGCCGAAGGACGGATCGCCCAGCGCGCGCTGGAAGTTGGCCTCCATCAGGCTGAGCATCACCCGGTGCCAGGGAAGGAAGATCGGCCCGCGGTGGGCGGCGTTGCGGATGTCGGGGTCGCCGCCCGGCGGGACGGAGGTCCGCATGGCCAGAATGTGCCAGATCACGAACAGGTCGTAGGTGCGCACCGGGGCGGGCGGGCCCGCGATGCCGAAGTCGGTGGTGGAGAAGGTGGAGTCCTCGGCCTTGAGCAGCTTGACGCCGGAAATGTAGGCGTCGCGAGCTGCGGTGTCCTTGAGAATGTTCTTCCGAACGACGGCCATCTCAGTCACCTCCGTGTTCGTGCTGGCCACCACCGTGGTCGTGGTCGTCGCCGTGGTCGTGGCCACCATCGTGGCCTCCGCCATGGCCGCCACCGCCAGGCCCGGTCGGGTCGGTGGGGAACTCCTCGGGGTAGTTGTCGATCAGCGCGCGCACCGCGTCGAGCGCTGAGAGGAACTGGTAGGCGGGCAGCGCGTGGCAGTGCACCTGGCCGTTCGGATCCACGCCGAGGTGGGCGCCGATCGGCAGGCCGTCCACGGTGATCTCGTAACGGGTGGTGACGACGATCCGGTGACCGTCGTGCACCGTCGTGCGGACCGTCGTCGCCGGCCCGGCGTGGTGGGCCGCCGGCAGCTTCGGCAGGCTGCTCAGGTAGCCGCCGAGCTTGTCCGGGGTGGCGACGTTGGCTAGACCTTGTGGGTCCATGAGAACCTCCCGATCGCAGGTGGTCCCGGGAATGCCCCGGGGCACGAACCTCCCTTTCTCCACCGTCCCGCAGATGCGGCCGCCACGCGCGGTGAGGCGCTGCTCACCGTGGCCGAGGGCTGAGCCACCCAAATTTGGGTGACCCGGCTGCTGCGACCCGAATATCGAGCGTTTTGAGCGCCCTCTACGCGCGCACGCGCGTAAGGAGCGGCAGGTGACCAGCGCTGGAAACCTGCTGCGCCAGGGCTTGAAGCTCGGGCGCCGGCGTCGTCGACTGCGGGCCCGGCTGGGGAGCGCTTCAAGCGCTTCAGGTGTTGTTCTCCCGGTGACCGGAGAGGACCCAAACTGGGTGTCCAGCGAGGGCACCAGGCTCGTCACCTCGGTGATCGGCGATATCGGTTACGGGGCGCATCCCAGCTCGCTCTTGCGCCTATTGAGCTCCTGCAGCCTCTCGTCTGTTCGTCCGGGTCGAGCGAGAACGACTCACCAACACCGAGCGCCGTAGCCGTCCGCAGGTACACCTCGGTCCTCCAGCCACCTCGTAGACGATCACGCCCTCATCTGGAATCCCCAAAGACGCATGCGACGCGCGCTCGTAGTCGTCGACCCTTAGACGTGCCTCCGCCAAGAAATGACGGCCAGTTACCCGAGAGGGAATGCGGACAGCGGAGCGACGACCGGGCATTGGTGGTTGCCGCAGCCCGATCGCGTGCAAGCCATGGTGCGTCGTGCTGCCGTGGACGTGGCTGCCTACCGTCGCCGGGTCGAGCCACTGCATCGCCATCTTCGTGTGAGCACTCGGGTGTGTGCCGCAGGAACAGGCCATGTTGTCGAACTGGCCGAGGTTCGGCGAGGTGAAGTACAGGTCGCCGAACTCTGTCAGGGCGTGCAGCACCTCCATCCCCCACACTCCGACGCCCTCGTCAAGGTTACAGCGAGCGCTATTGGTGATCCCGTTGCGAGGCGCCCGTCGAACCAGACGCACTCCGAGACGCACACCGCAGGCAAGAACCGCATTCCAGCTCGATGCTGACCACACATCCGGCGACCGGGTAATGGTGCAGCCCACGCGTCAGATCGTGCGCCAAGGGCGGTAGCCCCTGGTCAGCGCAAACAGCCGGGGCCAGGAGCTGCCCGGGCCCGTACACTCCAGGCGCCCGGCGGGGAGAATGACGGCCCCCGCCGGGCGTCTGATCACCTCAGCTGTTCCTCGGCATGTGCACACTGATACCGGTAGCGGTCGTCATGTGTCTCGACCTTGGATCGCTGCGGCGGCGCGGTGCAACTCGGCAAGGACCGTTCGGACGGCCTTGCGGGCGGTGCGCTCGGGCCGGTGGAGGACGTCGATGTGGCGTCTGGCGTGTACTCCGCTCAGCGGCCTGAGGACGACGTCGGGGTGCGGGCGGGCGGTCCAGCGGGGCATCAGCGCGAGGCCGCCGCCGGCGGCGACGGCCTCGGCGACCACTGCGAACTCGTTGATGCGGTGGACGATGTCGAGCCGGCGGTTGGCGACGCTGGCGATGGCCTCGATGGTGGCCATCAGCGGGAAGCCGTCGTGGACGGTGATCCACGGCTGGCCCGCCACGTCCCGCGGCGAGAGCAGCGGCTTGGACACCAGCGAGTGGCCGGCCGGAAGGGCGACATCGAGGGGCTCGCGCAGCAGCGTGGTGGAGGTCACGGTGCGCGGCCATGGTGGGCCGTGGTCGAGGCGGTGGGCGAGCACGAGATCGTAGTGACGGGTGAGGGCGGGGAAGCGATCCTGGGCGACGTCCTCGTCGGCGAGCGCCGGGCGGGGGCGGCCGGGGCCGGCGAGGCTGCGCAGCAGGAGCGGGAAGAACGCGGACGCTGCGCTGTGGAACGCGGCCACCGATACGTCGCCGTCGGGTTGCTCCGCGAAGTCGGTGATCGTGTGCCGGGCCCGGGCCAGGGCGGTCTCGACCTCGATGGCCGCCGCGGCCAGGGCCTGCCCGGCATCGGTCAGCACCACCCGGCGTCCGGCGCGTTCGGTGAGCGGGACGGGGATCGCGCGCTGCAGCAGCCGCAGCTGCTGCGAAATCGCAGAAGGCGTCACGTGCAGTGCCTCGGCGACCGCGCTGACGCTGCCCAGGTCTCCCAGTTCGCGCAGGATCCGCAGCTGCCGTTCATCCACCCTGACAGTGTAGTGCTGCTACATCTTAGGTTTAGATATTGGTTGTGGCCTTCAATGTTGTGGTGGTGCAGCGTGGGGGCATGCATGTTGCCCGCCGCACCGATGCGGTACTTCTCCTGGTCGCGCTGGTCTGGGGTTCCAGTTATCTGGCGGCCAAGACGGCCACCGTCGCACTCCCGGTCATGGCGGTCCTCTTCGCCCGGTATGCGATCTCCGCGCTCGCGTGCGGAGCCCTGGTCGCCTCCCGCCGCCGGAGGCGTCGCTGGACCCGCGCGGAAGTTCGCATCGGGTCGCTGCTGGGAGTCACGCAGGCGGCCGTGCTCGTGCTGGAGACCTACGGGGTGGCGCACACCAGCGCCGCGAATGCCGGGCTGATCATCAGCCTGACCATCGTGCTGACACCGCTGCTGGACCGCACCGGCAGCCGCCGGCTGCCGTGGACGTTCTTCCTCGCCGCCGGACTCTGCGTCATGGCCGTCGGGCTACTCACCTCCAGCACCGGGCTGCACGCACCACGGCTCGGAGACATGCTGATGCTCGCCGCCGCAGTCGTCCGGGCCGGGCACGTCGCGCTCGTCGGACGGCTCACCGCGAGTCGTCCCGTGGACCCGCTGCACCTGACGACCGCCCAAACCGTCGTCGGCTCGGCAATGTTCCTGCCACTCACCATCACCCACCTGCCCGACCTGGCCCACAGCAGTGCCACCACCTGGACCCAGCTGATCTATCTCGCCCTGTTCTGCAGCGTGTTCGCCTTCCTCGCCCAGACCCGGGCCGTGCAAGGCACCTCCGCCAGCCGAGCCAGCCTGCTGCTGGGCACCGAACCGATCTGGGCCGTCGCCATCGGGATCAGCCTCGGCGGCGAACGGCTCACCCTCTGGGCCGCTCTCGGCGCCATGCTCATGATCGCCGGAACCTACTGGGGCCAGGCCATCGAACGCACCCACCGCACCACCACAGCAAGAACCGAGAAAGAGGACGAAACGTGCCCGGCAATGGCACCTACCAGCGCCTGATCGCCCTGCTCGACACCACCAGACGCCCCTACCGGCTCATCCATCACGAACCGTGGGCACAACGTCTCGTGCCTGAAGCCCTCGGAGCCGGCTGAGCTGCCGGCTGTGGCGGCAGCCGAGAGCGGATCTGCGCTCGCATGCGTCGCTGGTAACGGCGGAGTGTGAAGCCGAGCATTCAAGTCCAAGAGAACCTCGGGGCGGAACCGGGACACACGGTGGGCCGCCGTTCACCTCGGTCCGCAGCGGACTCTTCAGCGGGGAGCCAGATCCTTCATGACGACCCGAATCAGATCCTTCTCCGAGATCTTGGCTTCCTCCGACGTGTACACCAGGGTCGGGTGCTTGGGGTCGGCGGGTTTGTCCAGGGTGATGACCACGAACGGTTCGTAGAAGGAACGATATTCGTTGGTCGCTCTCCAGAACTTCTGCTTGAACACCCGGGCCGGGCCCAGCGGAGTGCTCACTGTACGAGCGGTCTTGTTCACCGCGGGCGGGATGTCAGCGGCAGTCCGATAGCGGGGGTGCATGCCGTTGTGCGGATTCTCATTCCTTTCCATGTCGACCTCGCAGGAGGTGGACATCGAGTACCAGGAGTAGTAGACACCCTGGTCGTCGGCGGCCTGCTGAGGCGGCACCCGGCATTCAGCCGGGGTGCCGGGGGTGGTCACGGGGGCGTGGCCCTTCTCGACGCCCACCCCGTCCGGCAGGGTGAGCCGGAGGTGTGGCACGCCGTCACCGCCGATGTGGTGCGGGGTACCCGGATCGGCCTCGCGGTCCCAGTCTGGTCCGAATGACACGTGTGTCTCAGATGTCTCGCCGTTGCCGTCCTCGGCGCATCCGGCGAGGGCGGCTGTCATGCCGAGCGCGGCGACGCAGGCCAACCACACCCGGCCCCCCATTCGTCGGCGCGTGATCTTTTCGCCCGCCCGCATCCGTGTGCCTCCATCCGCCCGGTCCCCTGATCGCCGGTTGGGTGACGATTTCGCCAGGGAGGGACGCGAGACGGCGCCGCACGGTTCCTGGGGGTCTTCGTCAGGGGGGCGCCTTGCGCACGGGGGGGCGTGGCCGGGTACGCCCGGTCACGGCCCCCGTTGTACGCACGACGGTTTTCAGTGCTGCTGTTCCACGAAAGTGACGAACCGACGTGTCTCGGGACCAGATTTCTCGCCGTCCGAGGTGAAGGCCATCGCTCGAACTGTGCCGCTGCCTGGTGCCTCCCGCTTGCCCTGACGGGATGACACTGTGACGGACCACTTGTGAGGGCGATGGGGGCCGAGCACCGAGTCATCGAACTCGATGGGGTCCGACACCCCCACACCCCGCGCGGAACCGAACAGCATGAGGGTGATGCGCACGGTACCGCGGCCAACGCACAGGGCCTCGCCGGAGACCGAAGCTGTCTCGCCTGCCGGGTCCACGGTGACTTCCTCGTTCACGGTGGTGGCGGTTGGCGTCAGCTGCTTGCCCCTTTCGCAGGTGGCATCAAAGCCGTCGGTGAAGCAGGTGTCCTGCCCTGCCCCGCCATTGCCAATGTCGCCTGGCAAGGGGAGGTTTTCCTCTCCACCTCCGTTGAGGGTGTCGTCACCGTCGTCGCCGTACAGCCTGTCGAAACCGCGATCCTTGGCAAAGCAGGCGGTGTCGGTCACCTGACTTCCACATCTAGAGCACGACGTGGCGCACGCGGCGCTGCTGTCCTCCTCGCCGTTGGTGGCCTGGCGTTCGCACCCGCTTCGGCCGAGGCCGGCCAGCCGAGCGCACCAGCGCCGGTGGCGCAAACCTTCAAGAGCCCGGTTCGGCATCCTTCGCTGTGCCTGCCGGTGTCCACGAGCTCACGGCAGAGGTGGTCAGCGGCGGCGCCGGAGGAAGTTCGGGTGTAGCCGGTTTCGGCCCCAACGAAGGCGGCGGCGGAAGCGGTGGTGGCGGCTCGGCCGCCATGCGCTGCCAGCTCAAGGTGGCCCCCGGGCAGGTGCTGAAGCTGTACGTCGGACGCGGAGGCGAAGGCGAAGGCGAAGGCGAAGGCGAAGGCGGCGGGGCCTACGACGATGACCCGTACAGCGGTCATCCGGGAATCGACGGATATTCGTCCAATCTCAAGCTCAGCCGGCACCCCGACCCCGGGGACGTCTTGGCCGCCGGTGGATCCGGGGCGCCAGGCGGCAACTTCCCCGGCGGCATTGCCAGTCCAGGGCGGGGCGGCTGGTTCGGGTCCTGCGTCTTGCGGGGCGTCCGGGGGATCATCCTGCCCCCCACATTCCAGGGCCACCTGGGCGGCTGGGGCCAGTTGTTCACCGCCACCGCGGCAGGATCCGGCGGGACCGGCGGGGCAGCTGGCCACGTGCCGCCGACCCACCCGGCAGATGCCGGCATGGGAGGCCGAGGAAGCGACGGCGCCCCGCCAGGAGGGACGGCCAAAAGCGGCGAGTACGGCAAGGACGGCTGCATCGTCCTCACCTTCACTCCCTCCCTCTGAGTCAGGTCACCAGGACACCACTCGCGGTCTTGTTCATCTATCGGCCAATAGCTGAACAAGACCAGTCAGAGCGTGATCCGGGTCCCAACGGGCCCGGGTCGCCATATTCGCCCGCGAGGAAGGCCAATGCCGTCCGAACTCGTGAACATTCCCGCCCGGCCTCGATGCCAGATGCGGCGGACCGAGAGGACAAGAAGCACGCGCCGAAGCCTTCGATCAGCTCTAGGATTTCAGCGGCTCTCTCTTCGCCGTCCCGCGCACTCCGCAGCACCTCCAGGGCCTTCCACAGGGTGTCCAGCTCGAAGGCCGGAACGACGAGCAGGTGGACCGTAGGTCTCCCGGCCTCCGGGGTGAGGACCTCGTCCTTGACGCGGCCGATCGCGTTCTCAGCAATGCGGTAGGTGAGACCGGTCAGGACGTACCGATCCGCGTCGTCCCTGTCTTCGGCAACCCGGCCGGTCTGCCGAGAAGGCCGAAAGCGTCTTCGAGGTAGGCGGCGGTCTCAATCCAGGACGGATCGCCGGGCAGAACGCACATCCGGTCGGGCTGCTGCCGCTTCGTCATTGCGAGAGCACGCCCTCCTCGCAACAGGACATACCGGAGACCAGCAACCGCCGTCGGCATCCATCGGCCAGTGGTTTCGCGTTTGTCTCAGTGGGCTCGGCCGCTCCTCAGTCTCAGGCCGGTGTCATTTCCTCACTGACCTCCCTCAGGCGGGGGTGGACCTCGCCGTCAGCGCAGAGCGGTTGCGAAAATCGGACGCGGCGTCCGGCGTATAGGCTGCGCGGGATGTCCGATTCGCAGGGTGCCTCGATACTCCTCGGTCCGCGGGGCCGCCGACTGTGCATGTTGGTCGCGGAGCGCAGCGGCGACATAGGGGAGGCCCTCTTCCACACCGCACTCGATCCTGCCGACGAACGGAAGCGGCGGGAGCTGGTCCGGCTGCTGGGCGGGCTGGATCCCGCCCACGCTGTCGCAGCCATGGGTGAGCAAGGGCTAATGGGCGCGCTGGGCGACAGCGCGGCCGCCGCGATGTACTGGCAGGAGCCCGACGAGGAGGACTCCCTGCTCACCCATCAGGAGTTCGTCGAGGCGCTGCGTCCGCTCGCGCAAGCGATCGAAGGCGCGCCGGAGACCGGCTGGTGGTCGGCCGCCGTGGCACCAGACGCCCAGGTGTACGTGCAGTGGGTAGAGGGGGGCCAGGACAAGCACCGCCCGCCGCCCACCCGCGCTCCGGCCGGAGCCCTGCGGGCGTGGAAGGCGGAGACGGTGAAGGACGAGCACGATGCACGATCGTTTCCCGAGGACTCCTCGGTCATCTACAGCGGGATCTGGTGGTCGACGCCACCGTCCTCCGGACTCCCCGTGACCTCACGTGCGCTGCCGTGGCTGGGTGCTGCGCAGCTCATGGCCGTCGAGGACGGGGCGGGCTGGGTACGTGCGCGGGTCTGGCCGATGCGTATGCCGAGGAACATCCGGAGCTACGAGATCACCGGGCCGCAGGCATGGACGGACCTGGTCGGGCGGTATCCCCTGCGGGTCAGCCGAGCCCGGCGGCATGACTGGGAGCGGGCCACGGGCCGCGCGGCCGAGTGGTACATCCCCGACTGGGAGGCGGTCGCCGCCGACTTCGACGCGGTGCACCTCACGGTGACGGGGTATCTGGCCACGGCGGGGCGGGCGTTGGATGTGAGCGGCACTGCAGGTGCGGGGGACACCGGCCAGCCCCATGCCACCGTGCTTGCGGGATGGGACCCGGACACGACGTACTGGCTCACCGGCTCCGCCGGCCACAGCGACTCGCCGACCGACTGGGAACTGCGCGACGTCGACGGCAGCGAGGATCCCGTGTGGGTACGGGTGGTTGACCGAACGCGTTGAAGGCTTGTGCCCTTGTGGCTTTCACTTCGCCCCGTCACCATCCCTCAATGCGCCCGTTCGACCCGGCCAACTGGGGCCGCTCGAAGTCGCCCTACCGGGCCCGCCGGTGAACGTCACAGCCACCCCTAGCTCGTGCCGGGTACGACCTTCAGCGTGCGGTAGGCATAGCCGTCCTGCAGGAACCCCGGATGCTCCCATTCGAATGCCACGCGCTGGCTGGCGCCAGCGTGTGGAGGCCGTCCAATTGGATGTCGGAGAAGTGTGCGAAGCAGCCGCCGGGCGTCTCGGGGGGCAGGAGGCGTGCAAGCTCCAGGCGCGACTCGTAGATCACGTGGTTGCGCGTGGGCGCTGACCAGTGGGTCCCCGAATAGCGCTTCTGACCCTTGTACCAGCGGAACGTCCGCCAAGGAGCAGCCGAACCTAACAGGCCGAGCGAAGTAGTCGACCAGGCTTGGTCCTGGGCGCTTGGGCGCCGGGTGCTGTCTCGGTCGATCTGGTTCGGCTCTGCCGTGTCGCACTGGCAGGTCTCGTTAGGATCTCCTGATCATGGACGTGATTACGGGGAACGAGATGATCGCCATCCCGCCGGGGCAGGTGACGCTGTCGGACCGGCGGACGCAGCGCAGTTGGTCGGTCGAGCTCGCGCCCTACCAGCTCGCGGCATTCCCGGTCACGCAGGCGTTCTACGCACAGATCACAGGCCAGCGGCCGAGTGCCTCCCTGGGGGACCAGTTGCCCGTCGAGTGCGTCTCCTGGTGGGACGCGGTGCGGTTCTGCAACGCCCTGTCCCGGTGCGACGGGTTCACGCCCGCATACCACTTCCGTGCCGACGGCGAAGGTATCGAGTGGGACGCGTCCGCCGACGGGTACCGACTGCCGACCGAAGCCGAGTGGGAGCACGCCTGCCGTGCCGGTACGGCAGGACCGCGTTACGGGGAGCTCGACGAGATCGCCTGGTACCGCGGTAACTCGCACGAGCGCATCCACGACGTGGGCGGCAAACGCCCCAACTCGTGGGGGATTTACGACATGCTCGGCAACGTCTGGGACTGGTGCTGGGACGTCTACGACGCCGAGGTCTACGGCACCTACCGGGTGCTCCGTGGTGGTGGTTGGTTCGATGAGCACTGGAGTTGCCGGGCCTCCGCGCGGCGCCGCAGCCACCCGACCTTCCAGGTCGACGACGTGGGTTTCCGCATCGCGCGTTCCCTTGTGTGACAACGGGTTCCCGCCCGTCCTCAGACGGAATGTTCGCCGATCGAACGGCCTGGAGGGTCCGATCATCTGAGACATCGAGCGAATCGGACCCGTTCACTTGAGACATGGACCAGATCGACAGAGACGGGACAATGGAAGGCCTGTCTTACGTTGCCTCACTCCAATGTCCTGTCGCAACGCATGTGAAACATGAAAGCGTTTTGACCTGTGGCGCTGCCAGATGGTTTGAGAATCCGGGCTCCTGACGTTCTCAATCGACCTGGCTTTTGCGGAAGTCGCGTCTGCCGTGGACACGGCGTCAAACCATCCGGCTGTTGCCCCGGTTGACCTGCCGGATCAACCCGGCCTCGCGCAGTGCACGGAAGTGGTGCGTGACCGTCGCCTTGGAGACCGGCAGCCCGAAGGAGCTGCACGTCCGCGCCGCGCCGTCGGGTTCGGCTGCCAGCTCAGTAATGGTGTGGCGAGGGGTGGCGCCTGGTTGGTGCTTGCGTTGAAGGGGTTCTTGAGGGGCCTGGTCCTGTCCCAGGGTGACGGCTGTCCTGATCGTGAGGCAGGAGGGGTGCATGCGTCAGGAGTGGGAGCCGGAGGACCTGGCCGTGCGTATCTCCTCCGAGGGCCTACGGAGCATTGCCCGTACGGGCAATGCTCCGACTCAAGACACATTAGGACAGAAAGGTCAATCTGCCTAGATCAAATGCCCTCTCAGAGGGTCGTACCGTCCCCCGGCCAGGTCTGCGGCAGCGGATCAGCCGCCCTAGTGAGCGTGTGCCGAAGGGCTTCGGCGAGCGGGGCGTCGGCGGTGGAAGCCGCCTGGCGTACTCGCTCTGCGCGCTCCCACAGCATCAGTGCCTGCACTGCCGCGTCCCGGATCTGGGGACGCCGGTCGCCCAGCGCCTTGACCAGCCCGGCCTCGGCCGGGTGGTCGTCCAGCGTCGAAGCCGCTCCGGCGTGGTGCAGCCTTCGTACGGACTGGATCGCCTTCAGCCGGACGTCAGTTGACGGATCGTCCAGGACCGCGACCAACGGCTCAAGGGCGGCCAGATCGGCCGTGTCGCCCAGGGCCATGACCGCGGAGACACGGACCGTGGCGCTGTCCGCCCCCAGTCGCAGGGTGTACCGCTCGACGGGCGGCGGGCTCAGGCGCTTGAGCCGGGTGTAACCCCATGCCGATCGCGGAAAGGTGTCGGGGTACGACAGGGCGCCCCTGCTCATGACCTTCCGGACCAGACGGTTCTTCGGGGGGTGGGGCTCCAGCAGGTCCCGGAAGGGCCCCACGTCCCGGTCCGGGTCCAGCTCTGCCGCGACCCGGACCGCGAGTCCGTGGAGGTCGGGTTCATACAGGTCGTCGAGGTGGTCGAGCGCGGACATACGCGTGACGAACCGCATGACGGCGGCGTCCGCTCGTGGGCCACCGATCCTGTGGAGGTCCAGCAGAGCTCCGGAGAACTCCTTCTTCCGGTCGCTGAGCAGAATGGCCTCGGCCTCTTCGAGGCTGCCGGTTGTCATGTCAGCCTTCCTTTCCTAGATCGGGGTCCCACCGGTAATGCTGATGGATTGATTCCCAATGGGGTTGCCAAGCCAGTGGATCCTGGGTGCCATCAGGCGGCCGTGGCCGCCCTTGACGGCGGGCTGGTCTGGAAGGTGCGGCCGTCGCGGATGAGGGCCCAGAGAACGTTCAGGCGGCCCCGGGCGAGGGGGTGCGGTTGGCATTGTCGGACGCGACACCGTGGGCGTGCGAGGGGAAGGGGCAGGGCGATTGTAAAGTCTTGGTGATCTTGTAGGTGTGCAGGTCAAGGACGTGCGGCAGGCGGGTCAGCTCAGGTGAGGAGTTTCGCGAGCTGGGCCATCTCGGTGGGCGGGTCGATCACCGGCTGGATGAGGAGTTCGTCGACGCCGGCCTGTTCCAGGGTGGTGATACGGGCGAGGAGGTCGTCGCGGGTGCCGACCAGGGCCAGGGTGTTCATCAGCGAGGGCAGAACCAGGTCCCGGTCCTGCGGTGCGATGCGTCCGAGGTAGTTGGGGTAGAGCTTGGTGTGCCGGTCCGGCGCGGTGGCGGTAGTGCCGCGCCGGTCGAGGAGCCGCCGCACCGCCTCGCGTTCCTCGGGGCCGAGTTGCTCGGCGAAGGCGGGTGTGTCGGCGGCTGTGTCGGCGGCGAAGGCCAGCAGCGACAGGACGAGGTGGCCCGTCGCGTCCCGGGCCGCGTCGCCGTGGGGGTCCTCGTCCTCGTCGAGTAGGTGGAGCGAGGTGACCACGTAGGAGTCCGCCCGGGAGTCCGTGTGGGAGTCGAGGTCGCGGGGTGTGCCCTGGGCGGCGTGGCGGCGGGTGTCGTGCAGCGCGTGCCAGGCGGTGGGGTCCAGCTGGCCGAAGGAGATGAGGCCGGTGCCGCGGCGGCCGGCGACGGTGGCGGCCTTCGGCCCGAGCAGCGCGGCCACGACGAACTCGATCGGGTCGGCGGTGTTCACGTGCGCCCCGGCGTGCAGGAACCGGATGTCGCGGACCCGGTCACCTTCGCGGTACTCGGTCGAACGTCCGGCGCACAGGTCCTGCAGTGCGACGGTGAAGTTCTCCAGCCTGGCCGCCGTGGTCGGCCGCATTCCCAGGGTGCGCCGGGCGGTGTTTCCGGTGCCGACTCCGCAGATGATCCGGCCCGGTGCCAGGGCGTTGAGGCTGGCGAGCCCGCTCGCGGCGGCCGGGGCCGAGCGCAGCGCCGGTGAGGTCACGCCGATGCCGAGCCTGATGCGGCTGGTGGCCTTCGCACACAGGCTCAAGGCGACGAAGGGGTCGCCGTGGACCATTGGGGTGTCGTTGACCCAGAAGCTGTGCAAGCCCAACTCCTCGGCCCGCACGGCGAGGTCCTCCACACCGGGCTGCGCGGCGACAACGATGCCTGCACGCATCAAACCTCCAAGGTGTGAGGATCGAACGAACCCGCTCAGCATGGCAGGGCCCGGCGCAGGGCCGTTGCGGTTGCCGGACCCGCGCCGTAGGCGGGGAGTACGTCATCCGTTCGTGAGTGTGGTGCTGATCGCGGCGTCCGCGGTAGTGGCCGGCGCCCGCTCATACACGGCGATCGGGCAATGGGCCGCTGCGGCCCCGCAGACCACCCCGGCCCGGCTGGGTACCCGGGTCGTCGGCGCCTTCGCGGTGCGTATCGCGCCCAGTGCCGCGACCATCCGCCGGGTGCTGGAGCGGGTCTGCCCAGGTGGGCTGGCCCGACTTGGCCGGTGGCGATCCGGCCGGGGCTACCACAGTCGCAGTGGACGGCAAGAGTGCCCGCGGCTCCCCCAACGGCCACGTCCCGTCCGCACACCTGCTGGCGGCGATGACCGGCGACGGGCAGACGATCAGTCAGCTGCGGGTGCCGGACAAGACCAACGAGATCACGGGCTTTGCCCGGCTGCTCGCCCCCTTCGACCTGACCGGGATCGTCGTCACCGCCGACGCGCTGCACACCCAGCGCGAGCACGTCCGCTTCCTCACCCGGGACAAGCAGGCGCACTACCTGCCGGTGGTCAAGAACAACCAGCCGTCCCTGTTCACGGCGCTGCGCTCGCTGCCCTGGAGCCAGGTCGCCGCCCGCCATGCGGCCCGCAGCCGCGGGCATGGTCGGCGTGAACTGCGGGTCGTCAAGGCGCTGACCGTTGACGGGCTGGAGCTGGACTTTCCTGGCGCGGTCCAGGCCGCCCGGATCATGCACTTTCGCACGAACGCCGGAACCGGCCGACTCACCCGCAAGACGATCTACGCGATCACCGACTTGCCCTCGACGCAGGCGTCGCCGCAGCAGCTCGGCGAACTGGCACGCTCGCACTGGGGTATCGAAAATCGGCTGCACTTCGTGCGCGACACGACCTTCGCCGAGGACGCCAGCCGCATCCGTACCGGCCGCGGACCGGAGAACATGGCCACCTTGCGCAACCTCGCCGTCAGCACCCTCCGACGGGCCGGGCACCAGAACATCGCCGCCGCCCTCCGGCATGTCTCCTACCAGCCCTTCACCCGCCCGCTGGACCTCCTCGGCATCAGCTGACCAGCACAGCGTCAGATCACACGACTTTGCAACAGCCCTGGAGGTAATCTTCCGGAGCTGAGAGGCCAACGGGCCTGTTGCGTCTTGATGCCGGGACTCACAGATTCGAACGCGCGCACCATTCCGGTGTGGCGACGTACGACTACCCCGCGGGAACGGCGGCTGGCCAGCGTTCGGGCCCGGCTCGGCTCAGACGTCCACACCATCGAGCACACCGTGACCTTCGCGGACGAGGCCGCATGGGGCCACTACCGCCGCCAAGTCTCCGAGCGCAGCCACGATCCGGCCTGGGAGCGTCGGCGCACGGAACAGGGCCACTGGTGGCACCTGCTCGACGCCACGCTGCTCAGTGACCCCCCGGTCCCACTCGGCTTCAACCGGGCTCCCAAACCCCAGGAGTGACAATGGACGATCTCAAGACACCCTCCGAGCGCAGCCGGCACCTGCTGGAGCAAGCGCGATACATGACCCTCGCTACCTCCGACGGAACCAGCCCCTGGGCCTCGACCGTCAATTTCGTAGCCCTCCACGCCCCGCTGAGGCTTCTGTACTACTCCCTACGTACTGCCCGGCATTCTCGCAACATCGACGGCAACCCCCAGGTGTCAGGATCGATCTACATAACCGGACTTCCCGGATTTGGCCTGGATGGCGCGCAGTTCACCGGGGAATGCCGTGAGTGAAGCGGGATGAGCTCGACGAGCACCACCGGCTCTACTACGAGCTCAACTTCCCCGACGCCAACACTCGGCACGAGTGGTTGCTGCCGCGATCGCAGTTCCATGGCGAAGGACCACGCCGCTTCTACGTGGTCGAAGCAACGCAATGGTGGCTGCTCGACATCGGCCGGTGGCTCATCGACAAACATGACCAGAGGATCGAGGTCCCCCTTCATACCCTCACCTGCGATTTGAGGGGACCGGTCCGGATGGCGCTTCAATCGATGACACCGGGCAGCGGGTGACGGGCCGCCGGCACAGCGCCTCAAGCCCTCCTCATGTCCATGTCCGGCACCTGCCCACTCCGATCCCTCATTCCCGCTTCTGCCCTCCCGCGAAGTATGCGGCCAGCCCGGCATCCGGTGGTGCGACCTCGCGCGGAGTACCGCCGTCCCTCAGCGAGTCGGTGGCCGCGATGCCGGCGGCCACCGCCATCCGGGCCGCGATCGGCGACGTGCGGGTGAGGCCGCCATCCCGGGCGAATCGCACGAATTCCGCCACGATAAGGGGATCGGCGCCACCGTGGCCGCTCAGGTCCTGGGTGTCCGGGATCTCGTGAACGGCATCGGCGTCCGTGCGGTGTTCCGAGCGGCGGGAGTTCCAGACCTTGACGACGCCGCCCGGCCCGTCACCGAAGTTCTCCAACCGGCCACCATCCCCGATGACCGTGTAGTTGCGCCAGTAGTCGGGGGTGAAGTGGCACTGCTGATAGGCGGCCAGCACACCATTGTCGAGGCGCATGTTGACCAGCGACACGTCCTCCACATCGATGACGGGGTTGAGGCCGGTCTGCCCGCGCGGCGGCCAGTTGGCGTCATAGTCCAGCCAGTCGGCTCCCTTGGGGGTTCCTGGTGCGCGCCGGGCGTCGGGCAGCGAGCCGTAGACCATCAGGTCGCCAAGAGCCTGGACCTGCCGAGTCCAGCCGCCCGCCAGCCAGTGCAGCACGTCGAGGTCGTGAGCGGCCTTCTGGAGCAGCAGCCCGCTTGTGTACTTCCGCTCCGCGTGCCAGTCCTTGAAGTAGAAGTCGCCACCGTGCCCCACGAAGTGCCGTATCCATACGGTCTTGACCTCGCCGATGTCGCCGCGCGCGATGATCTCGCGCATCAGGGTCACGACCGGCATGTGCCGCATGTTGTGGCCGACGTACAGCCGGGTTCCGGTTTCCCGTGCCGTACGCAGGATCCGGTCGCACCCGTCGAGGGTCACCTCCAGGGGCTTCTCCACGAACACCGGCTTACCGGCACGCAGCGCCTGGCACGAGAGGTCTGCGTGGGTGTGGTCGGGCGTGAGCACGAGTACGGCGTCGATGTCATCGGCCTCGATGACCCTGCGGTGATCGGTGACCTGGGGCACGTCCGGGAGCAGCTGGGCGGCACGCTCCCGGGCGGCCGGGTCCGGATCGGCGACGGCGGTGACCCGATGCCCCTCTCCTGGCCGGTGGGCGGTGACGGCGAGGCCGGCTCGCAGGCCGAAGCCGAGGACGCCGATACGCAGGTCGGTCACAGGCGGATCCGTCCTTTCAGTTCACTGAAGAGCCGCGGCCCTACGGGCCCTCCCTTCAGGGCAGGCGCTGCCACGCTTGCCCGGGGCGGGGCGTCGATCAGCCGGTCGACGCGGACATCGCCCGCGGCTCGTCTCGCCGGAACACCTTGAACAGCTCGGTCACCCGTGCCTCGACATCCGACGGGGCGACCGTGGGCCGGTCGGGCAGGGCCTTGTCGAGTGCTGTCATGTCAGCGCAGGTGTAGTACTGGTAGGCCGCGGTCACCGGGTTGGGCACCAGCCGTACCTCAAGCGGCCCGCCGCCCGCCTCGCGGTACAGCCGCGCGCACCACTGCACCACCTCGGCGAAGGACACCGCGTGCCCGGCCCCGAGGTTGTAGACCGCGGCGGGCACCCGCCGGCGGGCGAGCAGCACGAGGGTGGCGGCGACGGTCTCCGCCGGGATGTAGTCCCGGGCGGCCGTCAGCGAATCGTCGAACACCCGCACCCGGCCCCGGTCGGCGGCTTGGCGCAGCAGCTGGGACAGGATCGACGCCATCGGGCCCTTGTCATCCTCGTCCGCGCCGAACACGTTGGTGTAGCGCAGGCCCACCCAGTCCAGCCCGTCCCCGAACCGCTCCCGCATCTGCCGGTCAAGCGCCAGCTTGGACCACGCGTACGGATTCAGCGGGCCCGAGCAGCGGCCGCGGTCCTCATCGGCTTCCTCGGCCAACGGGGCGCGGTCGCGCGGCATCCCGTAGACGGAGTGCGAGGAGGCGTACACCAGCCGCGTCCCGCCGCTGCGGCACGCCTCCGCGAGCCGCAGCGGGCCCAGTGTGTTGGTCTCCTCCAGTTCCGGGCCCGCCACCGCGCGGGTATCGCTGATACCGCCCTGGTGCAGCACCGCCTCGTACCGGCCCGCCGCGACCTCTGAGAGCAGCGCGGGATCGGCGAAGTCGCCGCGTCGCCACCGCGCGGAGCGGACCAGATGGCCAGGGGCCGGGCGCAGGTCGACGGCGGTGACGGCGTGTCCGGCCCGGTGGAGCGCGGCCACCGTGTGCCGGCCGATGAAGCCCGCCGCGCCGGTCACCAGCACCTCCCCTGCCGCCGTCACCGGGCGCCCTCTTTCTGCGCGGCCCGTGCGATCAGCGAGGTGGTGGAGCGGCCCTCCAGGTAGGGCACCACGACGACTTGCCCGCCCCAGCTCTCCACCAGATCGCTCTCGGGGATGCGCTGGCCGGCGTAGTCGCCGCCCTTGACCCATACGTCCGGCCGCAGCTCCGCGAGGACGCTCTCGGGGGTGTCCTCGCCGAAGATCAGCACCCCGTCCACGCAGGCCAAAGCCTCCAGGAGCGCGGCCCGTTCCCGTTCGCCGACCACCGGCCGGGACGGTCCCTTGAGGCGGGCGACGGAGGCGTCGCTGTTGACGCACACCACCAGGACGTCGCCGAGCTGCCGGGCCTGCTGGAGCAGCGACACGTGCCCGCCGTGCAGCAGATCGAAGCAGCCGCCCGCCGCTACGACCTTCCCGCCCCTTTCCCGGACCCGTCTCGCCATCGCCAGTGCCTTCTCGGTCGTCGGAGCGGTGATCGTCGAGGCGGTGGGGCGGGCCAGGCTGCCCGGGCCGCCGCCGGCGACGTACGCGGTCGCGGCCTCCACGCCCGCTGCCACGGCGTGGGAAGGCAGCCTGCCCGCGCCGAGCCTCATCGCCGCGGTGACGGCCAGCAGGTCGCCCGCACCGCACGTATCGCCGACCGCCGGCCGGCCCGGGATCGCCAGCGGATGGCCCGTGGCGCTCGCCACCAGGACCGCTCCGCCGCCGCCCCGGGTCACTGCCACCTGCTTGACCGGCCACGTCTCCAGTAGTGCCCGGGCCCGCTGGACGTCCTCGGCCATGCCCCGGCCACCGGCGACCGCGCTCAGGGCGCGGGCCTCGTCCCCGTTCGGCACGGCCAGCGCCACCCCGTCCACCGGCGCAGGTCCCTTCGGGTGTGGATCCCACACCACGGGGCAGAGCCCGGCCGCCGCCTCGAGCGCTTGGCGGACTTCGGCGTGGGCCGCGACCCCGCGCCCGTAGTCGCACACCAGCACCGCCGCGGCCGCGCCGAGCCGCCTCCGTGCCGCGTCCGGCAATCGGCCGAGCCGCACCGGCTCGTGTTCGTCGTCGATCCGGACGATGGTGCGATCCCGCGCCCGTATCCGGGTCTTGACCGGGGTAGCGCCGTCCGCCGCCATGTCCAGGATCTCGACCCTGGCCTCCGCGAGCAGCGCACGCACCCGGGCCCCGGACTCGTCCCGGCCGATCCCGCACACCAGCGACACCCGCCACCCGGGCTCCCGCGCCGCCATGAGCGCGGCCAGCCCCGCCCCGCCCGGACGCTCGGTGGTCTGCGGGCCGCTGACCACCGGCACCGGCGCTTCCGGCGACAACCTCTCCGCGGCCCCGGCTATGTCCCGGTCCAGCAGCACATCGCCCACCACAACCAGCCGCCGCACAGGGCCCTCTTCACTCTGGCCGATGGCCACAGCCGTGGAGGCTTCCTCAACGGCGCCGCGGTCGGGCCGTCGGTCCGGCCCGGAGTCAGCCTGGCCCGGCCCGGACCCGGCGGCAAGAGCCGCCAGCTCGGCGTCGACCGCCGCACACAGCACATGGACGGCCACCAGGTGGCACTCCTGGACGGTCGCGACAGCCTCCGCGTCCACGCAGAGCGCGGCGTCGCACACCTCGGCCAACGGATTCGGCCCCCGCCCCGTCAGGGCCCACGTCTCCAATCCCAGCTCGCGCCCGGCCTCGGCGGCCTTGAGCACGTTCGGGCTCCGGCCCGATGCCGAAACCAGCAGCAGCACGTCGCCGCGTCTGCCGTGCGCACGGACCTGGCGGGCGAAGACCTCCTCGATGCCGTAGTCGTTCGCGATGGCCGTCACCGACGAGGAGTCCGCGGTCAGTGCGAGCGCGGACAGCGGCGCGCGCTCCTCCCGGAAGCGGCCCACCAGCTCCGCGGTCAGATGCTGCACCTCGGCCGCCGAGCCCCCGTTGCCCGCGGCCAGCAACCGCGCGCCCCGCGACAACCGACGCGCCAGCCGTTGCCCCCACTCCCCCAGCCGGCCGGTGTCGAGGCGAGGCAACGCCTCAGCGAGCGCCTGAGTGTGCGAGCGACCGGGATCGACCACGTACAGCTCCCTTAAGAACAGACGAGAACGACTACGATCAGCAACCTAGTCTTCACGCAGGGCCCTTGGAGGGGACTTCGTGGATCTGACAGGCACCCTCACACCCCTGGCCGGCGACCGGGCCGGACACACCCAACGGGCGGTCTTCCTCGACCGCGACGGCACCCTCACCGAGCCGCGCCACTATCCCCGCCACCCCGAAGACCTCGTCCTCCAGCCCGGCATCGGACCACCGCTGCGCGCCCTGCAAGACCAAGGACTGGCTCTGGTCGTCGTCACCAACCAAAGCGGCCTCGCACGAGGACTCTTCGACGAGCCCGCCCTGACCGCGATGCACCATCGTCTCCGCGACCTCCTGGCCGGACTCGGCGTTCACCTCACCGGGATCTATGCCTGCCCCCACCATCCCGAAGGCAACGTTCGGCACCTGCGAACCACCTGCCACTGCCGCAAGCCCCAGCCCGGGATGCTCCAACAAGCCGCCGCCGACCTCCACCTCGACCTCACCGGATCCTGGATGATCGGCGACTCCACCTGCGACATCCAAGCCGGCCGCCGGGCCGGCACCCGTACGGCGCTCGCAGCACCCAACCCGCTCCCTGGCTGCCTTCCGGACGTATGGGGCACTACGACAGCCAGCGCGCTCACCCACGTTCACAACGCGCTGCGTGCCCAGGGCACTGGCGAGCCAAGGCCCTCCACTCCCAAGCCTTGACCCAGATCGCCTACCTCACCCCGCACGGCCGCTGACGCCCTCTCCCCACTCCCTAATGTCCTGAGTCCCTTGATCCGTCGTCGGTTGGGCATGGGGCGTCCAGGGCCGAAGCTGGCCGAGTTGGTGTGCGGGGCCGCGAGCTGGGGATCACAAGGGAGACGGCCTCGAAGTGGCGGGCCCGGTTCGTCTGTCGTGCTGCACCGCTGCCGGGACTCACCCCCGCACCGCAACGGCAAGGTGGAGCGGCCGAACCTGGCTATCGAGCAGATGCTCCTCTCCCAGCTCCCCGGATTCACCGGCCGGCGCACGCGATGCCGGCCACAGGCCGTATAGGCCGGTGCAGGACCACGCCCTCGCTGTGCCGGCTCGCCGGCGATGGTTCCCGGCTATGCACCCGCGGGTGCACGTCGGCCACTTCCGCGTAGACGCCGAGTTGTGTGGCGAGCTGGTCGGTCTCGGGGCGGCCTCACCCTGGCCGGGCGCGCGCAGACAGATGAGAGGAAGCGCTTGGCCGGATTCCCCCCGGGCCCTCTTGCCTGGCCCGCGGCCCGCGGTCAGGATCAGCCCGCCACGCCGAGCAGTCGACCAGGAGGAGCCGCCCGATGGTGGTAAAGCCCATACCGACGCAGACCCCGCAACTGATCGTGCATTCGGCCAGCGGCCTGCACATCACCCCGCAGGGCCGTGCCGATCAGGATCTGGAAGTGCGGCTGTGGAGGAGCGGCTGGACCTCCGCGGGGGACAGGACCCGCCAATGGATCTTTCTCCCGGTGTCGGGGCAGGAGCACACTTACCGGATCAAGAACGCCCAGTTCGAGCGTTACTTGACCCTGGAGAAGCCCTCGCCCAGCACTCCGGTCGTCTCCCTTACGTCCAACAGCACGGACCAGTCGCTGTGGAAGCTGATCTTCCCCGACTCCGCTCAGGCCGACTTCGTCATCGCCTCGTTCCTCGACACGGATCTCGTCATCTCCCCCAAGGAAGGCGCCCACGATCCTGAGGCGACCTTGGAGGTCGAAGAGCTCGGGCCGTACACCGATCAGTTCTGGCGTACTCGGGAGCCTCGTTCCAGCTAAGGCTTCGCGTAGGCGCAGGACGCGCACCAGCCGGGCGCCGGGGCCGCGCGGCCGCGGCCACCCAGAGGGGCAGGTTGCCGAGGAGGCGGTCGAGGTAGGCGGGGCTGATGATGCCGCGCAGTTCCTTCTCGCGCTGGTGGGTCTCCTCGGTGAGGCGCACATAGTGGCGGACCAGTTGGCTGCTTTGGTCGTCGAAGTCGATGCGGGACAGGCCGAGTCCGGTGAGGGTACGGCGGTAGAAGTCCGGCGTGGCCAGCGCGTCCACGCCCAGGCGGGACACGGCGGGGCGCAGCACCTCGGCAGGGGTGTCCTCGGCGGCCATCAAGTCGGTGAAAACCAAGGCGCCTTCCGGCTTGAGGACGCGTACGGCTTCGCTGAGGACGCGTGCCCGGTCGCCACTGCGGCAGAAGGCTTCCTGGGACCAGACGACGTCGAAGCGGCGGTCCTTGCAAGGGATGTCCTGGAAGGATCCGGTAACGACCTCGATGAGACCGTCCAGCCCGCGCTTGGCATTGGTAGCACGGTGGCGTTGGTTCTGGGCTTCGCTGAGGTTGAGGGCGATGACGCGGCAGCCGAAGCGCTCGGCCAGGTAGCGGGTGGGGCCACCGTATCCGGACCCGAGGTCCAGCACGGTGCTCTCCTGTGGAACGCCACGTAATTCCCCAGCGGAAACGTCAGGGCCCTCCCCATGGGGAACCCGACGCTGCTTCGGCATGACCAGGAGGACGCCGCTCTGCTCCGGGCCGCCCGGCAGCCAGCCGATCCTCAGGGACGCGACGGACGGTCAAGGATGAGCGCAGCTCACCGCGTCAGCGGCGCCGAAGGCGTCCTTGACGGTTCGGCGTGGCCCAGACACTGCCGGGGCGGGCGGCCCGCCGTTAGGAACACGCTCAACTCGAACGCGCTGGCGGGGACGGTGACGCTCCCACTGGGGAATTGCATGACCGTCGACAGCCACGCAGTCGATCCGCTCATGGCCGACCTGACCGAGTTGCTGATCGGCACCGGCATCCGCAAAGGAGAAGCCCTCGGCCTGCATTGGGAGGACGTCCACCTCGACGAGCGCGTTCTCTACATACGCCGCACGCTCTCCGCGATCGACAACGAGCTCGCGCTGACCACGCCCAAGACCCGCAGCAGCAAGAACTGGGTCGCCATCTCCAACCGCGTCGCCACCGCCCTGCGCCACCGCCCTGCGCCACCGCGCCCAGGAGAAGTGCCCCTCGACGGCGCAGAGACTCCGGGGCGACTTCGTCTTCCACCGCCCCGGCAGCCGACCGCTCCACCCGAATATGCCCTCAACCGCTTCCACCTGCTCAGCCGAGAAGCACGCGTCCCCCGCGCCACACTTCACGACCTCCGACACCTGGCGGCCACCATCTCGATCCACCCCGGCGTACCACTGACCGTGGTCTCGAAGACACTGCGACATTCGACGCTGTCCACCACGGCGAACATCAGCAGCCACCTCAACCTGCGCCCCCTTGACCCCCTCGCGCTTTCTGTGTGTCAACAGGTAGGCCGTTCGGGAGCGCGCAGGTCGTATGGTCCCAAACTGGTTCCAGAGCCGGTCAAGTACACGCCGGAAGAAGCAGAGTGGCTGGAAGCCGCAGTCTGCTGTTCAACCGCTTTGGTCGAGGCTCCATCGCCGAGCCGAACTGGACCAGCGGACCCGACGGAGGGCACGTTCACCGAACAACACCGCCTGCATGCACGCACGACATCGCCGCGACTGCAACCATCAGCGAACGCAGCTGCGGCCGGAGGGCGAACTTCTACCGGAACAGGGACCTGCCGGAATACACAGAGAATCCCCGGTTTCGCCAACCGGGGATCGTCGGCTACATAGGGCCGGAACGCCAGCGGCCAGGCCCATTGGCGTTATCGGCGACCGCTTCATGGGTGTGCAGATGGCTCGCCCCCGGGCTGAAACAGGAGACCTGCGCCCCCCTGGCCGTAGGCAGCGACCTCGAACGCGGAACGGGTCCGCGTCTACGACTTGTCGAAGATCAGCGCGACGGTCCGTCCCGCGAGCGCCAGTGTCCGAGGCACGGACTTGAGTTGAGTGCCCAGCGCGAGCAGTGCCTCGATCCGCCAGGCGTCAGGTCACTGTCCTTGAGTAGCCCCCGAACCCGGTTTCCGTCCTTCACTCGGCGTACCCCTTCGATGAGTCGGCGCCAGTGACGATCTCGTGGATCGTCCCCGTGTGGCCTCCGTCTCAATCGTTGTGGGTCATTTTCGGGCAACCACAATGACTTGTGATTCACATGAGGTCGACGAGGATAGAAACCTCCTCGACTCTCACCTGAATGGCTCCACGAGCCCGAGAGGAGCACCGTACCCAATGCTTCGCACCGCCGCTGTCTGCGCTCCCCCTCGCCGCACCGCCTCTATTCCGCCATTCCCCTATCGCTTATGCAGGGACAGTAAGGAGGAAATGAAACCGAACGCCGACTCCATCGAGGAGACGGCCAACTGACTGTGGCGGACCGCGAAAGGCAGAGTGCCCATGACCATCCTGATCACCGGTGCCTCAGGAACCCTGGGCAGCACTGTCGCACGCGACATCGCCGCGACCGGCCGACGCGCAGTACTCGCCACCCGTCGCCCGCACGCGGTCGCCGCCGTCTCCGGCGGTCATGCCACCGTCCGCTTTCTCGACTACGACGATCCCGCCACCTGCACCAGTGCTCTTCGCGGTTGCACCACGGTCTTCCTGATCGCTCCGCTGGCCGACCATCGCTCCGACGAGCGGATACTCCCCTTCCTCGATGCCGCCCTCGCCTCGGGCGTCTCACACGTGGTCCTCAACTCCGCGTATCTCGCGAAGACGGCCGAGGACTTCGCACTACGTCGACTCGAACGCGCTGTCGAGGACTGCGGCCGAGGTTGGACGCATCTGCGATCCCAGTGGTACATGACCAGCCTGACCAGCGGTCTGTTCGCGTCCATGGTGACGGCCGGGGAGCTGACGCTGCCAACGGGTGACCCGGGCCGGATCGCGTACGTGGCGCCCCAGGATGTGGCCGCGACCGCCACGGCGATCCTGACCAGCCCGAGGGACCACACCGGCCGTGCGTACCACCTGACCGGGCCCGAGGCTCTCGACGGACGGACGGTGGCTGATCTGTGCTCGCGCGCCCTCGGGCATGCCGTGGCATTCCGTTCCATCAGCGATGACGACTACCGCGCCCGCTGCCGTCAGGCGGGCTTGCCGGACGGCCCCATCTCCCTGCTCCTGACGCTGTTCGCAGCGGTCCGCGACGGCCAAGCGGCCGCGATCACACCGGATGTGCGGGCGGTCACCGGCCGCGCGCCCCTCACACTGCGGCGGTTCTTGACCCAGAACCGATGACACCGAACCGCCACGGTGTACCGGTCATACCCTCATCCCCGACGAGGAGACACCTGTGTCATCCCTCCGCGCCCCGTCCGGCTCGCTCCTGATCACATCGGAGGCGCCCCTCGGCCTGGATCAGCTGGAGCAGGCCGCGCTCCCCCTGGACGTACGGATCGACCCCAGCGTGCGCAAGGAGGTCGTCACATGCCATGAGTTCGTCCTGTCCTGCATCTCAGACGGTCGTCCGGTCTACGGCACCACCACCGGATTCGGGCCGCTGGTCGGCTTCCCCGGCCGCGACGAGACCACGGCCCAGTGCGACAACGCCCTCGCGCACCTGACCGCAGGTCAAGGTCCGGACCTGGATGCCGGTGTCGTACGAGCCACGATGCTCGTGCGGTTGCGGTCCCTGTGCCGGGGGCACTCGGGCGTGTCATCAGCGGTCGTGGAGTCCCTGGCCGCCGCCTTGCGCACGGCCTTCGCCCCGGCCGTGCCGCGTCTGGGTTCGCTCGGCGCCAGCGGCGACCTCATCCCGCTCGCCTATATCGCCCGCGCGCTGCAGGGCGAGGGCCACGCCTATGCCGACGGGGAGCGGCTGCCCGCCGCCGTCGCGCTGCGACGCGCCGGGTTGCGCCCCGTACGTCTCGACGGGCGTGACGGGCTCGCGCTGGTGAACGGCACCTCGCTCACCGCCGCCGCGGGCGGCCTGGCAGCTGCCTCCCTCGCCCGGTCCCGCGACTGCGCCGTCGCGCTGTCCGCCCTCCTCGCCGACGTGCTCGGATGCACACCGGCTTTCCTCGCCCCCGAATTGCTGGAGGCTTTCGGCCATCCGGACGCCGTTCGCGCCGGCGCCGATCTCCGTGCGCGTCTCGACGGTCTGTCTCCCTCCGGCGTCAGGGCACTTCAAGAGCCGTACAGCATCCGCTGTACCCCGCAACTGATCGGCGCCGCCGGCTCGGCACTGGACTACGCCGACAGCGTGGTGCGCGCCGATCTGAACGGGGTCAGCGACAACCCCCTGTTCTTCCCGGCTCAGGACTTGGTGGCCCACGGCGGGAACTTCTTCGGCCAGCCCGTCGCCTTCGCCTCCGATCTGCTGACGCTGGCCGCCACTCAGCTGGGCAACCTCGCCGAGCGCCAACTGGATCTGCTCCTGGATCCGCACCGCAACGGCGGCCTGCCGCCCATGCTCTCCCCGGATCCCGGCCGCCAGCACGGCCTCCAGGGCGTCCAGCTCGCCGCCACCGCCATGGTGGCGACGATGCGACGCGGCGCGACCCCGGCCTCCGTCCAGAGTCTGCCGACCAACCTGCACAACCAGGACGTCATACCCTTCGGCACCCAGGCCGCGTTGAACGCACTCGACACGGCGCGACTCCTGCGCCTGCTGCACGGATCCCTCGCGGTCGCCCTCCGCCAGGCCGTGCATGTCGGCGGCCGCCGCCCCACGGCATCGGCCTGCGCCGGGCTTCTCGACCGGCTTGCCGACCTCATTCCCCCCGTCGATCACGACCGGCCACTCGACGACGAGGTCCGTCAAGCCGCCGATCTACTCGACCGCGTCGCCGACGGAACCAGCCGCGCCTCGTGATCCCCCGTGGTCGCGTCGCGCACCCGTGCCACACAGTCGCTGACGCCACCGCGTATGGGACCGTGGAACCGCTCACGCTGCCGGCTCCAGGCGACCACTGTGCTCCCTGCCCCCACGCCTCCGGTGCACAGGGGATCTGCTCGCAGCCGATCGAGGCCGACACACGACTCCTGCGGCTGGCGGCCGCAGGGGAACGCCCCCAGGAGCTGCGCGCACCAAGTGATCCGGATGAGCGGACCCGCTACCAGTGGATCGTGGGACATCATGCCGTCTTCGCCATCTGGCGGCTCCAGGGCCGGCTCCTGGAGTCGATCGCCGAGGCCCCCGAGCCGTCGCCGCACGAGGTCCGTACCGCGGCCCGGCTCTACGACATGTATTCGCTGCTGCTCCTGTACACAGGCAGATGTTCAGCCGAGCGCTATGCCGCCACAGTGCGAGCCGAGATGACGGACTGCCATCCGGCGTTCAGCGGCGCATGGGCCCCCGACCACCAAGCGCTGCCGGGGCTGATGAGGCGTGTGCGCGCCAGACATCCCCACGCCCGCATCGCTTCCTTGACCGAGGCGGCGCGCCTCAGCCATCACGTGCACATGGCCGTCGCCAAGAAGCTCGTGCCCAACGGCCCTTCCTTGCTCCAGCAGGCCGGACGCCGCCCCGCCGTCGGTGCGACAAGGCGTGAAGGCGACCTGTACGACGCGTACTTCCGCGTGCGGCGACAGCCGGTGTGCCGGCGAAGCTTCAGCGCACAACTGATCCGGCGGCTCGCCCAGATCACGTGTGACACCGCCGCCCACGGCCTCAGCGGTCCGGACGCTCCTCCTGCCCGACTGGACGGCCGATACGCGGTAGCCGTCCAACGCTTCGAACGGGACGCTCCGGTCCTGCTGCGCGACCTGGCAGAGGCCCTCCACCCCGCCGAACCCCCGTTCGACGGGGCCATCCACCGCCTCCCAACGACCACAGGTGAAAGGGCAACCCGATGAACCCAGCGGACGATGTCAAGACGGTCTCGATGACGCCCGCGCTCTACCGCTATCTACTCGCCCAAGCCGAGCCGCCAAGCCCAGTCCAGCAGCGCCTGATCGACCGCACACGCGCGCTAGGGACAGTCGCGGAAATGCAGATCCCGCATGAACAGAGCGTCTTTCTCACCCTGCTGTCCCGCTTGGCCCGAGCCCGGCTGATCGTCGAGGTGGGCACCTTCACCGGCTACTCCACGCTCGCCCTCGCGCTCGGCGTGGAACCCGGCGGCCGGGTCATCACCTGCGACCTGTCCGCGGAATGGACGGACATCGCCCGCGAGGCATGGCAAGCGGCCGGTGTCACGGAACGTATAGAACCGCGCCTGGGCCCCGCTGCCGAGACCCTGCGCGCGCTGCCGGAAGAGCCTGGGATCGACCTGGTGTTCCTCGACGCGGACAAGCCCGGCTACCAGGACTACTGGGAGCAACTCGTGCCTCGCGTCCGACCTGGCGGATTGCTGCTGGCGGACAACGTCCTCTACGGAGGCGAGGCCGCCGACCCCGAAGCCACGGGCAACGCACAGGCCATTCGCGCCTTCAACGAGCGGGTGCGCACCGACAAGCGGGTCGAGGCCGTCATGTTGCCCATCGCGGACGGCCTGACCCTCGCGCGTAAACGCGGGACGGCCGACGGGGCACCCGTTCCCGCGCCTGGGCGAGCGTGACGGCCATGGCCATCCGGACGTTCACCCATCTCGCGTCGGACCCGCCCCCGGAACGCGCGGCCCTCATCGAGGGCCGTACAGGCCGGACGAGCAGCTACCAGGAACTGACGCGAGCGGTCGGCGCTTTCGCCACGGGGCTTCGGCAGCGCGGGCTTCGGCCCGGCGGTGTCGTCGCCACGCTCCTCGGCAACGGTGTCCCGTTCGCCGTCGCCTACCACGGCACCCTGTACGCCGGCGGAACGGTCCAGCCGCTCGACCCGCTGGCACCGCCCGCGCAATGGGCGCGGGCGATCTCGGCATCCGGAGCCCGCTGGCTGGTGGCCGACCGGGACTCCTGGCAACGACTGACCCGCACGCCCGAGGCCCGCTGCGTCGAATACGTGGTGATCACCGACGAGGACGGCGCCGGTGACGGCCGGGAACTCTCGTGGGTCGGCTGGGCGCGGCTGCTCGCGGAATCCCCCGCGGCCGACGGTCCGCCTCCCTTGACGGCCACCCCCGAGGACGTGGCCGTACTGGCGTCGTCCAGCGGTACGGAAGGCCCGGTCAAACACGTCGTCCTCACCCACGGAAACCTCACAGCCAATCTGGAGCAGATCCACGCCCGGCACCGGCTGACCAGAGAAGACGTCGTCATGGCGGTGACGCCCTGGCGGCACATCTACGGCATGCAGATGGCGATGAACCACGCGCTCCTGACCGGAGCCACCCTGGTCACCATGGGCTCCCCCTTCCGTCTCCAGGAGTTCCTGGAGCTCACGCAGCGACACCGCGCCACGGCCGCCTACCTGGTGCCGGGCATCATCGCCGAGCTGGCCGAACACGTGGACGTCACACGGTACGACCTCTCATCACTGAGGTTTCTCTTCTCAGGCGGGGACGTACTGCCACCGGCCGTGGCCGAAGCCTGCAGCCGCCGGCTGGGGGTGCCGGTCTACCAGGGCTACGGCATGACCGAAGCGGGCTGCACCCACCTGGTCCCCGACGGTATGACAACTCCTGCCGGTTCGATCGGCCTCCCCCTGCCCCGCACCGACGTCCGCATCGCCGATCCGGACACCGGCGAGCCCTGCTCTCCCGGCCGGACGGGCGAGTTGTGGGTACGCGGACCCCAGATCAGCCCCGGCTATCTGCACGACGAGCACGCCACGGCCCGCCTGCTCACGCCAGACGGCTGGCTGCGTACGGGGGACCTCGCCCGCAGCGACGAGAACGGCTTCTGCACGATCACCGGCCGCCGCAAGGAACTGATCAAGTACAAGGGCCATCAGGTCGCGCCCGCCGAGCTCGAGGCCGTCCTCCTCACTCACCCCGCCGTCACCGACGCGGCCGTGGTGGGCGTTCCGCACCGCGGCTGCGGTGAACTGCCCAAGGCGTTCGTGGTGCTGGCCCGCCAGGTGCCGTTGCGCGACATCACCGACCACGTCGCCGAGCGCGTCGCGCCGCACCACAGGATCAGGCTCATCGAATCCGTCGCCTCCCTCCCCCGCAGCCCTTCCGGGAAGCTGATACGAAGCGCGCTGACCGCCGGCGCGGCGCGACCCGGCGGGAACCCGGCCGCGCCACTCGCGGGGCGTACGGTCCTGCTCACCGGCGCGGGTGGGGGGCTGGGGCGCGCCTTCGCCGCATGTCTCGCCGACGCCGGGGCCAACCTGGTCCTGACCGGACGTGACCCGGGGAAACTGAACGAGACCGCGGCCGAGCTGGAGACCCGCCAGGTCCGTGCCCTCGCCGTTCCGGCCGACGTGACCGATCCCGACGCTCTTCCCCGAGTCGTGGAGCGCGCCATGACCGCCTTCGGCACCATCGACGTCCTGGTCAACAACGCCGGTGTCCCCGGACCGCACGGCGCGCTGTGGGACACGGACCCCGCCGAGTGGTGGGAGGCCATGGAGGTCAATCTCCACGGCACGATTCGCGCGTGTCGTGCCGTCCTTCCGGTGATGACCGCGCGGCGCAGCGGACGCGTCATCAATATCGTCAGCGCCGCGGGCAGACACCGCTGGCCGCACGCTTCCGCGTATTCGGTCTCCAAGGCCGCCGTCATCAAACTCACGGAGAACCTCGCCCCCGAACTGCGTCCCCACGGCGTCGCCGTCTTCAGTTACCACCCCGGCCTTCTGGACCTCGGCTTCACCCGCGACCATCTGGACCGCCATCCGTCCGGAAATCCGTGGACGGACCGCATCGGGGAATGGCTCCAGAAACAACGCGCCGAAGGCCGGTTCACCTCTCCGCGGCGTGCCACCGAGACACTGCTACGCCTCGCTGAGGGCCAGGCCGATGAGCTCAGTGGCAGCTATCTCACCGCAGGTGACGACATCCCCGCCCTCGTACGTCGTCAGAGAGACATATGAGGATGACCAGGCATCAGCGTTCCTCCGCCACCACCGTGTCACACGCGGATTTCCTCACCAAGACATTCCTCGCGCTGGGCAATGCCGCCCCCGACCCATCCGACCTGTACTTCGGCTTCCAGCTTCGTCTGTCAGGACCACCTCCCACCCTGGACGTGTTGCGTACTCACGTGGGCGACAGGGTGGAAGGACTCCCTGCCCTGACGCACAGACTGGTATCTCGGGGCGGCCGGATCCGATGGGAAAGAGACCCCGACTTCGACATCGCGCACCATGTCCGCTCGTTCCCGAACACGGGCGTCGAAGCGAGCCCCGCCCAAGCGGTTCTCGGCTCGTCGCCGGACGAGACGCGGCCCCTCTGGGGACTGTGGCTGCAGACCGACGGCAGCGAAGACTGGGCCCTTTGCTACCTCGCGCACCATGCTGTCCAGGACGCCACGGCAATGCTGCACACCTTGACATCACTGTTCGGCGATTCCGGCTGCGAACTCACGCGTCCCACGCGTCAACCACCGAGCCCATCGGAGCCACGGAGAAGCCTGCTCACCCTGCTGCCCGACGTCCTCGACACCTACCTGCCGACCTCTCGCCCCTCACCGCCGCCTCTGCCCGCCGCTGCCCAGCAGGAACGCGTACTGGGGCATCACGCTGTCGAGCTGAATCTCCTACGTGAGGTGGCGAGGGCAAGCGGTGCGAGCATCAACCAGGTGCACCTGGCCGCCTTGGCAGCCGCATGGCGGAACTGGCGTCATGGAGAAGGGGGTGCCCCTTCCCCATGGCGGCCAGGGCGCGGCCCACACGCGCTGATACCCATCGACACGCGGCTGCCGCAGGACAGGGAACGGGAGAACGGGCTCGGCAACAGTCTCGGACTGATGCGTGTCCCCCTCCCCTGCGCACTCCCGAGTTCGTCTCAGCGTTTGGAAGCCACAATGGCGTCCAGCAGTCGGCATCGCGTCACCAGGCACAGACGTGCACTGCGCACGCTCACTCAGAACACCCCCGAATGGGTGGCGAAATGGGCCATGCAACGCATCACCGATCCCCGCAAATCGGCCCTGACCGCTTCCAATTTCCGAGTGAGAGACTCCTTATCCGCCTTTGGAATGCCGATCAGGGATATCGTGGCCATCCCGTGGCTTCCCCCCGGTCACACTTGCTTCACCTTCCTCGTCAGTTACAGGGACACGGCCCGGCTCTCCGTCCTCACACCCGCGGGCGGCCCTGACCCGCAAAGGCTCGCCAGCCTCTGGGGAGAGGCCGTAAATGAGGGCCTCCTGGTACGCGCCTCACCGGAGACGGCTGGATAACACGCCGCCGAGCCCGACCTTCCGCCGCCGGCGGTGTCGCGGTGCCCTTCCTGCCTGCCGTCACGGCGCGGGCCCGATCTGTCGACCGTCGCAACCAAACCGAAGACATCGAGGAGATTCATGTCCGCATCCGGGACGGCGAGTCCACAGGTGGCAGTCGTCGGGGCGGGGTGGTCGGGAGCGACGGCAGCTCGCCTGCTCCACGACGCGGGTCTGCGGGTCCATATCTTCGAACGCACGATGGCGGTGGGAGGGCACTCGCGTAGCGCCACCGTCAACGGAGTCCTGTTCGAGCCCGAGGGACCGCACATCTTCCACACGTCGAAACCCGCGGTGAAGGACTTCGCGGTGCGCCATGGCATGCGTCACAGCTACGAGCACAAGGGGCTGACCCAGATCTTTCTGGACGATGCCGACGAGCGCCCGTACACACTCTCTTGGCCACCACAAGTGGCAGAGCTTCGCGTACTCCCTGTATGGCCGGCTATCGAGAAGGAGCTGTCTGAAATTCCGCCGACGCCGTGCACTCGTGACTTCGAGTCCCATTGCGTCAGCATCATGGGGCGGACGTTGTACCGGCTGTTCATCGAGGGCTACACCATCAAGCAGTGGGGATGCCATCCATCCGATCTGTCGAGCAAGTTCGCACCCAGCCGTCTCGGACTGCGTACGGACGGGAATCGACGCTTGTTCCGGGACACCTGGGAGTTTTTCCCGCTGCCCAATGCGCAGGAGGTGATGGAGAGCATGACCAGACCGATACCTGCCACTTTCGGCCAGGAGATCGCCGCCGCCGATCTGCCGGAACTGGAACGGACGTATGACGCCGTCGTGCTGACCGTGCCCTTGGACACGTTCGCCGGGCGGCCAGGGCGACTCGAATGGCGCGGTATCAGAACGGTCAGCAGGTACATCCCTCTCGAGGATCCTGACGCTACGGTGACCCCGGGCTACATCGTGAACCACCCGTCGCTGCGTGTTCCCTATACGCGGACTGTGGAGTCGAAGCACGCCTCCGGTCAGTCGATTCCGGCCACCGTCGTCACGGAGGAGTATCCGGGTGCGCCCGCCCGTCACTATCCGGTCCTGACCACCGACTCACGGAACGAGCGCGAGAACGTACGGCTCCAGGAAGAGATCAGGAAAATGACCCGGATGAGCGTCTTCTTCTGCGGTCGGCTCGCGAACTACGAGTACATCAACCAGGATGTTGCGCTCGACCAGGGCATGTCCTGCGCGAACGACGTCATCCGGGAGCTGCGTGCGAAGGGACGGAACACCTGGGAAGGAAGGGCATATGAACGGTGATACGACAGGCGCCATACGGGCCATGGATGGCGATTTCTCGCCACGCGGCGGGCGCTGCGTCGATCTCGTGCTGCGCACCGTGGGAGAACGCACCACCGATGTGGCGCTCGAGCTGGCCATCAAGCATCTGCGTCCGAACCGGGTGTACATCGTCGACAACGTGAGACCATTCTGGTTCGCCATCGACGAGATGCTGAGGATCGGGCACGAGAGGGCCTCGCACGTCGTATACCTCGACGCCGACTGCCTCATCCTGGAAGACCTGCGCCCGTTCCTCGACGCCAATGAACTCGCCTTTGTCGACTGCCTTGTCCAGGACGCTTTTCGGGGCCGCGTCGCGTGTGGGGTGCACATCACGCGGACGGATGTGGTCGAGCGCATGCGGCGGATGGAACCGCCAAGAGATCACATCCCATGGATGCTGCGTCCCGAGAGCACCCGCCGCTCCCTCGCACTCCGCGGCATTCAGGACAGCGTGCAGTACAGGGGCGCCCACATCCTGCACGATCATTTCCAGCACTACGACCACATCTTCGCCAAGATCGCCCTCAGGGAGTTGCGGAGCCGCACCGAGGCCACGCGTCGGGCATTCGAGGCCGCCATGGCGCGGTGGGGCGAGGGTGCGGACTACGACATCGCCCGCACCGCCGTCGCCCATGCGCGGGTGCACGTCCCCCATGGCGCCCCGGCTCCCGCGGTCCAGCAGTACATCGAGAGTCTTCCGGACCTGGCATACCGCGAGGTCCGGGCGATGAACCTGCCGAAACGCCCCGCACTGACCATGCGGGAGGTCCGGCGAGCCGGTGAACGTATCCGCGGTGTGCGAGGTGAGGGGGTGGCGGGACTACTCCGCGCCGGTATCACCCGGTCGTGAGCAAGACAGTCACGGGGCCGCCCTCATGGAGATCCAGCGCTATGTGCAAGCCGCGGTCTACGGCTGCCACGAATTCGACGCCGAGCGCCTGTCGCGCGTCTACGACGAGCATCTCGCCGCCGTCCGCGATCACTTTCACGGCCGCCCCGGCGACCTCCTTGAACTCGACATTGCCGGCGGCAAAGGGTGGGACGAACTCGCCCCCTTCCTCGACAGCGGGGCGCCGGCCGACTCTTTCCCCCGTGTCGGCTTTCAGCGTCAGACAGCTGATGAGAAGCGCGAACTCGCGCCCGGCCATCCGGGTCAGCGGATGTGAGCGAGCTCTCGTACACCACCACCGGAGGACAGATGGACTGTCCGACGCCCTGCTCCACCAAGGCACGCAGGTCATCGGACCCGACCGGTATCCCCTGACCTTGGTGCCGCCGCGGTGCATCTCCGGACGGGTCTGCGGCACCCTGGGTTCAGCTACCTTCACACGGACCTGTTGTGCCACGATCTCGCCCCTGCCGTCGAAAGGGGCCGATGTCGTGTTTCATCTGGCCGGGTTGCCCGGCGTCCGGCCGTCCTGGGGGGGTGGCCTTTCCGGACTATCTCGCCTGCAACGTGCTGGCTACCCAGCGGCTGATGGCGGAATGCGACAGACAGCACGTTCCCCGCCTGGTCCTCGCGTCGTCCTCCAGCGTGTACGGCGAGGTCGGCGACGGCCTATGTCGCGAAGACGCACCGGCCCGGCCCATCTCGCCCTAAGGAACCACCAAACTCGCCGCCGAACAACGCCGTGACTTCACCTACATCGACGACGTGGTCTCAGCGACGCTGGCCGCAGCCACAGCCCTCGCCCGGGCCGAGGTCATCAACGTCGGCGGCGGCTCCAGCACATCCATCACCGGGCTCCTGGCGACCGTCGAACGGGTTGCCGCGGCGAGGGTACCGACCATTGCGGCGCCCCCGCAGCCCGGAGACATGAGCGCAACCCTGGCCGACCCGCACAAGGCGCGACGCCTCCTGGCCTGGCGCCCTCGCGTGGACCTGACCACCGGAGTGACCCGCCACCTGGAGTGGATGGAACAGCACACGCTCACCACCCTGGCCGAGCCTCCACGCTGAGCCCTTCTGGTGGCCGGACCGGCACAGCCCCTGTCCTCACAACATGGTGGTCCGCACGACGGCATCTCTCGTGCCGGCATGAGTCCGGAACCAGGCGATCGTGCGTTCCAGTCCTTCGCTGAGGCCGATCTTCGGAGCCCAGGCGAGTTCCCTGCGGGCGCGGGTGATGTCGGGGCAGCGGATGTCGGGGTCGTCCTCGGGCCGTTTTGAGAAGGTGATGGTGGAGGCGGAGCCGGTCGCGTGCAGGATCAGGCGGGCCAGGCCGAGCATGGTGATCTCGTGGGGATTGCCGAGGTTGACCGGACCGGCGACTGAGGACGCGCGGAGCGCGAGCAGCCCTTCGACCAAGTCGTCGATGTAGCACAGGGAACGGGTCTGCGCTCCGGTGCCTGTGACGGTGAGGGGCCGGCCGCTGAGGGCCTGGGCGATGAAGGTGGGCACTGCCCGGCCGTCGGTGTTCCGCATCCGCGGGCCGTAGGTGTTGAAGATGCGGGCTATGGCCGTGTCGATGCCACAGCTCTCGCGGTGGGCGGTGACCAGTGCCTCTGAGAAGCGTTTCGCCTCGTCGTAGACGCTGCGGGGGCCGATGGGATTGACATTGCCCCAGTAGGTCTCGGGCTGGGGGTGGACATGGGGAGTTCCATAGACTTCCGAGGTGGATGCCAGGATGTATCGGGCGTCTTTCTCCCGCGCAAGCTCCAGGGTGTTCTGTGTGCCCGCCGATCCAGCGGCGAGTGTCTCCAGGGGATAGCGCAGATAGTCGGCAGGGGAAGCGGGAGAGGCGAGGTGAAACACCACCTCCACTTCGCCGGGAAGCCGTATCCGCCGAGTCACGTCCCAGTGAACGAACCGGAACGGGCCCAGAGACTCGAGTGCGGCGATGTTCCGGTGTCTTCCGGTCAGGAGATTGTCCATGCACACAACTTCGTAGCCCTCACGCAGAAGCCGACGGCACAGGTGGGACCCCACGAATCCCGCCCCACCCGCCACGATCGCGCACGGCTGCGACATGCTCTCCCCCCTCGCTCATGCCCGCACTTCCGATGTCGAAGATGAAGGAGATGTCTTCGGCCCTCAGGATGACCGCCACATCCTCGCCAAGCCAGAGGGCAGAATCGGCCCTTGGCTCGGAACGGCCGTGCGGTACGGGAGAGTAGCCGCCATGGGCGTGAGACTTGGGACTGTGGCGGTCACGGGCGCTGCCGGGCGGATCGGTTCGGCTGTGCGGGCCGGTCTGCGCGACGAGGTGGATTCATCCGGGCGGCTCTCACCGCTGGTGATGTGCGCTTCACGACCGCGTATGCCGTCTCTGCCAACACCCACCGTTTCTGGGATATCGCCGCCGGCGCGGACCTGGGATATGTGCCCCTGGACAACGCTGAGTCCTGCGTGTCGGGCAGCGCGTGAACGGAGCCTCGGCCGGGAGCACCCTTCAGGGAGGCGACCATGCCACTACGGAGCAGACCCTTCGGCACACGTGAAGCGTGGCCCGTCGACCCCGGCAACGAATGGCGCAAACACCACTCAAACTCGATCAACCCTGCTCTATATGGTGGCTTCATGGGCCGGGAAGAGTTTCCACGAGTCTGCGTTGTCACGCCAACCAAGAACCGTCCGGACCGCTTATTGCGAGCCATGACGTCGGTCAAGGCCCAAGTCGGAGTCACCGTCCATCATATTGTGCTGGGCGATGACTGTCCCTTCCTGGCCGATGCCGGAAACCTCGAAGAGCTGTCCAACAGGTTCCCTGGAGCCACCATACGCAATGTGCGCCGATCTCATTTCGGCGGCGTACCCCGGGAGGAGCTGGAGTACATCCCCGGGCGCTTGGCACACCTACGCAACCTGGGCATCAAGATGGCCGATGCGGAGTATGTGGCCCACCTCGACGACGACAACGTCTTCCACCCCACCCACCTCAGATCCCTCGTCGACCTGCTCCGGGCGAACCCGACCGCGCAAGTTGCACACAGTTGGCGTCGCCTGCTCACCCAGGAAGGCGTGGAGCTTGTTCCGGATGGCGAAGACCCGTGGTACGGCGAGCCGGCCAAGCGCGCGCACTCCTACGAGCGCTTGCGAGCCCTAGGGATATTCGAGCCAGGATCCTGTGTCATGCGTGACACGCTCCGGGTCGGTGACCAAATCCGCGGGGTCGATACGAGCGAGTGCCTCGTGCGAGTCAGCCTTCATGAACAGATTCCGTTCCCCACGCGCTTCTCGCAGCAGCAGAAGCAATTGGGCTACACAGAGGATCTGGCCTTCAGCCAGGAACTGGTTCGACAGGACGTGCCGGTACTGTGCAGTCAGCAAGCCACCGTTGACTACTTCATGGGTGGTCATTCCAACAGCAAGCCGTTCGTTGAGCTGCGGGACGCCCGGTTGCACATTCCACCGAGCTGATCCCGCTATCAGGAAGCGCACGTACGAGGAGTCGCAAGGCCGTTCACGGAGCAGACCTGGCCGCCAGCGATCGCTTCACCCGCTTCGAGGGCGAACACGCAGCTGCGTGAAAGCCGCATCCAGCTTCGGGTCGTACGCCTCCGGCTGGAAGCCGAGTTCGGAGCTGGGGGGCGGCGATGTCGTGGCCCCTCCCTATGATCCGCGCATGGCAGATAGCGAGCCCGGGCCCGCCAGGCCAGTGGGCCACACGCAAGGGGCTGGGCCCCGCCTCCTCCGGTCACAGTCGCTCATGTCTCGCGGATCCGCCCTGGCCGTTGCGGCCGTGGCTGTGATCTGTGCCGTTCCCACGCTCACGGGAAGCGTTCGGGCTTCGGCACCTGCTGACGACGCCGATGCCGTGCGGACGCAGAAGAGGCCGTGGATCATCGCGCACCGTGCGGGCACCAGCGACTATCCCGAGAACACCCTGCTGGCCATCGAGGAATCCTTGAAGGCCGGAGTGGACGGCGAGTGGCTGAGTGTGCAGGCGACCAAGGACGGTGTTCCCGTCCTGTACCGGCCCACCGACCTCTCCGCCCTGACCGACGGATCCGGTGCCGTCTCCAGCAAGACCCTTGCGGAACTGGCCGACCTCAATGCCGGCTACGCGTTCAAACGCCCCGACGGCACCTATCCCTACCGCTCCCGCCCGCTCCGCATTCCCACACTGGAGGCGGCGCTGCAGGCCGTTCCGGAGGGCAAGCAGGTCTACCTGGACCTTAAGCAGGCACCCGCCTGGCATGTCGTCGACGCCGTGACACGCGTGCTCGACGCGACGAAGGCGTGGCACCGCGTCAAGCTGTACTCCACCGATGCCCAGGTCACCTCGCTGCTTGAGCGGATCCCCGGGGCACAGGTGGCGGAGTCCCGCGACGCCACCGTCACCGCGCAGCTGTGGACACCCGATTCCGTGCGCTGCTTCCGCTCCCACGGCCGCACACCGATCGTCATGCTCGGCGTCAACACCCCCACCGACCTGCGCGACGCCACTCGCCTCGGCGCCACAACCGTCGTCGTCGACTCTCCCCGTACCCTGCTCCGGCCCGGCCGGTAGCCGTACGGTCTCTCTGGCTGGCGGGCCATCTGATCAACATCCTGCGCCGTCGGGGATCAGGCCCCGCTGCGGCTGTCACCAGGCGACGGGGAGGCTCGCGGGTTTGGTGAAGAGGAGGTTTTCCTCCCAGGGAATCTCGCGTTCGGGGACGGCGAGGAAGAGGGACGGGAAGCGGGTGAAGAGGGACCGGTAGGCGGTCTGCAGGAAGAGGCGGGCCAGGGGGGGCGCCGAGGCAGAAGTGTGGGCCGGCGCCGAAGGTAGCGGAGGCGTCGGTGGTGCGGTGGATGTTGAAACGGGAGGGGTTGGGGTAGTGCGCGGGGTCGTGGGTGGCTCCGAGCATCGGGCAGCAGACGCCCTCGCCCTTGCGGATGGTGACGTCGTGGAGCGTGACGTCTGTGGTGGCGACCCGGGGCATTCCGAGTACGCCGTTGTGGTGGTAGCGCAGGATCTCTTCCACGGCTTTGGGCCACAGGTCCGGGGCAGTGATGCAGTCTCGGAGTTGCCGGGGGTGGGTGAGGAGGGTGATGACCCCGGTGGCGAGCGGGGCGGTGAGGGGTTCGGATCCGGTGACGAACAGGTATGAGGTTGTTCCGATCAGTTCGTCTTCGCTGATGAGGCCGCCGGAGCGGGCCCGGATCAGTGCTCCGATGGGTTCGTCGGGGTCGGGGTCCCGGCGTTTGGTCTCGATGACTTCCCTGGTGAAGTCGGTGATGGCCGTGGTGGCCGCCGCGACTGCCTCCGCGGAAGCGGCGAGGTGGGTCTGGGTGCGGAAACAGTCGTGGTAGGCGCTGTGCAACTCGGGTGGCACTGCGAGGATTTCACGGGCCACGCGTAGGGGGAGCGCGGCGGCGTAGGCGGGTATGAGGTCGGCTGGGTTCGGGCCGTGTGTCATGTCGTCGAGTAGCCGGACCGCGTGGTCTTCGATCATCGACCGGTGGCGTTCGACAGCGCTGCGGCTGTAGAAGCGGCTGATCACCCGGCGGACCCGGGTGTGGTCGGGTGGGTCGAGGTTGAATATCCCGCCCGGGACGGAGGTGAAGTCGTCGCCGACGAAGCGGGGCGCACCGGGGTAGGTGAGGTTGCGGGAGAAACCCGGGTCGGTGAGTACGCGCGTGATGTCTTCCTTGCGGGTGACCATCCATACGGGGTCGCCGCTGGGCAGCGCGACCGGGCACACCGGCTGTCTCTTGCGGGCCCAGTCCAGGAGCGGTGGTGGGGTGCCGAGCTCGCCCGGCGGGAACGGGTAGGGCAGAGGCAGGTTGGGATCGGCGGCGGGTCGGGTCATGGTCTGGGGCTCCGTTTCGCTGTCATGAGCGGTGGGCCGGTACGGAATCGCGCTCGGCCGGCCTCACCACGGCGTATCCCTGCCCGGAGGCGGGACGGAGCTGGGTGGCATTGCCGGTGATGAAGGGATCGAGGAGATCCATCTCCCGGTGGTACACGAAGACGGAGGACTCCGTTCCGAAGATCGCCGGTGCGTCGAGGACGAGGGGCAGTTCGGCGAGGGCGTAGCTGACCGCCTGGTCGATCTGCCGCGCACTCGGCTCGCGTCCGGCGGCGTGCAGCACGGCCCCGCGGGCGGTCAGGCGGCAGGCGCGGCGCACCGCTGCATCGGTCTGGTACGCCTGGTGCACGCGCTTCAACGTGCGTGCGTATGGGGGGCGGTTGGCCAGTTGCGTCCAGCTGTGGAACCGGGCTCCGGGGTTCGGGATGCCGGTACGGCGCAGGGCGCGCTGGGCGGGGTTGCGGAGCTGGCTGATGGCGCGCCGGGTGCGGTGGACCGCTTCCCGGGGCTCGAAGCCGGCCGCGGTGAGGGTATGCGCGGCCTCGTATCCGGGGACGAAGACGTCCACGGCTGCGAAGTTCGCGCAGGCCCATTCGACCAGGGCCTCGACCCTGCGGGGTTTGTAGTAGCTGTTCCACGGGCTGAGCCCGATCAGCAGGTGCTCGGCTCGCGCCAGGATGTGCCGGCTTTCGACGGTGCACGGCTGTACAAGGAATTCCATGGCGGAAGGCTCCTCAGGCGGTTCCGTGGTCGAAGCCCGAGCCGGAGTAGGAGTCGGAGTCGGAATCCGGTTCCGCGGTGGCGTCGATGATCAGTGCGTGCGGGCAGGAGAGGTACTTGGCCCAGTAGTCGTCCCCGAACCTCTTCCGGCCCGCCTCGGACACCTCCGGCCGGATCCAGCTGATGTGGATGAACCCCGCCTTGCGCAAGGCCCGTTCATGAGCACCGGCCGACCAGCGGTGGGCATCGACGTCAATGGTCTGCCCCGCGACCCACGCTGTCAGATGGACCATGGCGCCCTCTTCACCAGGCCGGTCCGTGGTGAGCTGCATGCCGTAGTCCCGGTACCACTCGGGGTGCGTGGCGAAGTCGGGGTTGAGCGTCATTGCGACGAACCGGCCACCCGCTGGCGAGAGCGACTGGCGGGCCGTCGCGCACATCGCGGCGAGATCCTCCTCCGACGTCGCGTACGGCAGGACGTAGACGGAGGTCACCAGGTCGAAGGCTCCGGCCAGGCCGTCGACACCGTTCAGGGGATGCGTGGCATCACGGTGCACGTAAGTGACGCCCTGCCGTTCCCGCTCTTCCTGCCCGCGGGCGCATTCGATCATGGACAGCGACGCGTCCAGGCCCACGACCCGCCGGGCACCGGCAGTCTGGAAGTACCGCGTGTACAAGCCTGTACCGCAGCCGAGATCGAGTACGGACAGACCCGCGATGGCCCCGATGGCCTTCAGCAGGCTGTGAGACTCGACGTGCTCACGGAACGGCAACGCGCCCATGCTCTGCGCATAAGCGGCGACAGTTGAATCGAACTGGCTATCCAAGGCGTGCCCCCTGGCTGCTCAACCGATGAAGTGGGGCGGCGCCGTTCCTTCCGCAGCAGGCGGAGGGAACGGCCCCGCAGGACCCAGGAAAACGTGAGCTGCGCCACACCTCAAGGGACTCCATGGCGCCTAAGGCGCGCCTTACTGGCCCTACTTGGCACGTCTCCGTGGAATGGATCTCTACGATTCGACGACCATTCAATTACTCATGGGTAAGGCAGGTATGTACCAGAGACCTGACAACTCGGGTATAGCGCGGCATCCGTTGAAGGTGGCACGGGAATCGCTCGGCCTCTCCCAGCTCGGCTACGCGAGGCTGATCGCCAGAGCCCACGACGAACTCGGCTTCGGCCCGCGGATGGTCAAGACCCGCCATACGGTCTCGCATTGGGAGGCCGGGCGGAACGAACCCGAACTCACCGCACAGCTCGCCATCGCCCGCGTCCACCACGTCCCCGAGGAAGAGGTGGCGCGACTCGGCTGGCCGCACTGGCTGCACCTGGCCACCGACGACGCCGCGCTGCTGAGCCGGCTGTGGACGCCCCAGGGCGCCATCGACGCCCTGAGCAGCACAGCCCGACTCGCTGACGCACAGCCTCGCTCCTACCTCACCGTCACCGGCCCCGCCCTCGACTCCCAGATCAGGAAGTCACTCGCCGCCCTGGCCGACCCCCAGCCGCCACCCACCCGCGACGGACGCCCCGTCACCCCCGACACTCTGGCCGGGATCGAAGCCCGTATCGAAGCACTCGAACTCCAGGAGATAGCGACATCGGCCACCCCGATGGCCCTGTACTTCGCCGCCCGCGCAGAACACCGGCTGCTCACCAGACTCCTGACCACCCACGGCTACGACCAGCAGACCGGGACCTGGCTGCTCCTTCTGACCGCACGCACCGCCGCGCTGTGCGAATGGCTCAGTACCTGCATGGGAGAGGAGGCCAGGGCGGAACGGTACTCCCTCGCCGCTCTTCGCGCCGCCACCGCCGCAGGCTCACGGACGCGTGTTGCCGCCTACATGGTCGACCTGGCATTCCGCCACCTCGTCGCAGGACATCCCAAGGACATGCTGTCCCTGGTCCATGCCGCACGGGCGGTCGTCCGGCGCCCCCCGCCCAGCCTCGCGGTCACCCTGCACACCAGAGAGGCCCAAGCCCTCGCCCGTCTCGGGGACAGCGCCGCCAGCATCCGGGCATTGGATCGAGCCACCAGCGCACTGGCCGCCAAAGTGACCGACGCGGATCCGATGACCGAGCTGCTGTGCGTCAACGTCGACGAGGAATGGCTCGACGTCTCCTCCGGGCTCACCTGGCTCCATCTGCGCCGGCCCAAGCAGGCACTGCCGCGCTTCGCCACGCTGCTCGACGACGGCCCCCCGTCGCGCACGCCCGCGCCTCTCTCCCCTTGCACCGCCAGACGATTCCTCTACGTGACCGACGCCCAACTGGCCCTCGGCGAACTCGACTCCGCCGCCCACAGTGCCCGTCGCGCCGTCGCCCTCGTCGGCAGCCTGCCTCCCGGCCTCGCCCACCAGTTCCGGCAACGATTCGCCCCCCACTCCACCGAACCCGCCGTGCGAGACCTCATCGACACCCTGACCGAACACCCCGCACACACTGATCCCGGCATGGGGAGACCCGCTCCCCGGTCGGCCCGCCCCATCCGGCGACACCACCGGCAACCCGAAGGCGCGTGAGGTGTTGATCAAGGTCGTGGAACGATCTCGGGATGGCCCGTGGCGATCTGACGGGCACGCAGTGGGAGCGGCCTGAGGCGCTGTTGCCACCGCTACCTGGGCCGCAAAGTGCTGCGGCCCTCTGGCACCCGGCATATCGGGCTGACGCCCGCGCGCTGTACCCGGAGCGAGCGCCCCGTGGGCACCACGGTCTACCGGTACTTCTGGGAGTTGTTGGACCTTGATGTATCCATTGCCTTGGTCAGGTCGTCCAACTGCTTGATCTGACGGAGAAGTCCGGGGACATCGGCGAGGGCCGTTGCCGAGGGGCCGTCGCACGGGGCGCGGGTCGGGTCGGGGTGGGCCTCGATGAACACGCCGGCCAGGCCGACGGCGACGCCGGCGCGGGCCAACTCCGCGGCGTATCCGCCGCGCCCGCCCGCCGCATCGCCCAGGGCGCCCGGTAGCTGGAGTGCGTGGGTGACGTCGAGGGTGACCGGTGGGCCGATCTCCCGCATGCGGGCGAGTCCGACGATGTCCACGATCAGGTGGTGGTAGCCGAAGGCTGTGCCGCGCTCGCACAGTACGACGCCCGCCGCCCCGGCTCGGGCGCACTTTTCGGCGGCCGTCCGCATGTCCTCGGGTGCCATCATCTGCATCTTCTTCAGGTGCAGCGGACGGCCGGTGGCCGCTGCGGCGTGGATCAAGTCGGTCTGCCGCACCAGGAAGGCGGGAATCTGGAGGAGGTCGGCGACTTCGGCGGCCGGGGCGCACTGTTCGGCGGTGTGCACGTCGGTGACCACCGGCACGTCCAGCTCCCGCTTGATCCGGGCGAGCATCGCCAGGCCCTCATCGAGCCCGGGCCCCCGGAAGCTGTGCGCCGAGGACCGGTTGGCCTTGTCGAAGGACGCCTTGAAAACGTACGGGAGGCCGAGCTCGTCGGTGGCGGTGCGGAACACCTCGCCCACCCGCAGGCTGGTCTCCAGGTCCTCCAGGACATTGGCCCCGCCCAGGATCACCGCCGACCGGTCATTCCCGAACTCGATCCCCGCCACCGTGCACCGGCGCAGCGCGGCCAGCTCCGTCAACACGACCTCCTCCGAACCACTTCGGTCTCCTCGGCAGCGGCCAGGTCAGCTGGCACGTTGATACTGACCGGGGTCCGCGGGGCACGCACCACCTTGATGGGCAGACCCAGTTCGAGGAACCGCAGCTGCTCCAGCCCCTCACTGCGTTCGAGAATGCCGGGTGGCGTGGCAGCGATGTGGGCCAGCGCCGCTGGAGTGAAGCCGTAGATACCCAGGTGGGCGCCGACCTGGCCAGTGCCGCGTAACTCGTGGAATTCGACACCGGATTGCCGGTACGGGATGTCGGCGCGGGAGAAGTACAAGGCGCGGTGGCTCTGGTCGGTGAGGACAGTGACCTGGTTCGGGTCCCTCCCGCACGCCTCGTCCAAGGGGCCCGCCGCCGTGGCCACCGGATGACCGGCCCGTACCGCCTCGACGACCCGGTCGATGACGTCCGGGTCCATAAAGGGCTCGTCCCCCTGCAGGTTGACCACGCAGTCGGTGTCCCACCGCGCCACCACGGCCGCGGTCCGGTCCGTACCGGTGGCATACGCCCCCCGGGAGACCACCACCTCGGCGCCGAACGACCGGCACACCTCGGCAATACGGTCGCAGTCCGTCGCGACCACGACCCGCCTGGCGCTGCGTGCCCGCGTGGCTGCCTCGTAGGTCCACTGGACGATCGGTCGGCCACCGAGCGGCGCTGTGGCCTTACCGGGAAAGCGGGTCGAGCCAGCCCGGGCCGGGATGACGATCACGGTCATGCCGCCTCCCCGGTAGCGCGTTGCAGCCCTGCGGCCCGCCACACCGCCCTTGGCCGCCCAGAGGCTGGACGCACTACCCAAACCCGCGTCGGGGGAGCATCCGACGCAACCACTTGGCGGCCACACTCCTGCACGATCGTTCCCACCCTTCCCTGCCACCCAGCCGCGACGCACCGCCCCTCTGGCGCGGATGTCGCCACCCTCATTGGCGGAGATCCACGCCGGGTCGGCCCGTGCACCATCCCTCCCCACGCGACGGGTCATCATGCCGAGGGTCTCCGGTCGGGCTTCAGCCTGTCGCCGGTGCCCAGCCGGGTTTCAGACGAGTGCTTTCCGGGAGGCAGGCGACTGACAGTAAGTCAGCGAGGCCGAGCAGGCCGACACCCCACCGACCCCGCGCCATGCCCGTCAACACGGTCAGCGACGCCCGCATGCAAGGTGGTGGTACGGCTGGCGAGCCTGCTCATCGATCTGACCCCCGCGATTGCTCCGGAGCCCCTTCGCTCTCGCCCACGCCTCAGGCGGTTTTGATGAGCGGCTGGACGGTGGTGAGCCAGGTGGCGGTGTCCAGGAACCGTTCCAGTGCGGTGTGAGGGTGGGGGCCCGGTCGCGCCGCGGCGACCCGGCCTACGGCCGCATGGTCGAAGAGCGTGAACACCTCGTGGTCCGGGTCGGCGAGCAGCGTACGCGCCTGGGCCTGCAGGGCGGTGGTGTAGGCGGCGGACTGAGTGGAGGGGAAGTGGCTCTTGGCCCGCTGGACCACGGCCGCGGGCAGGAGATCGGTGACAGCGTCCCGCAGCAGGACCTTGTCCCGGCCCGCGGTTGCCTTCATGCGCCAGGGGACGTTGTAGACGTACTCGACAAGGCGGTGGTCGCACAGCGGGACCCGGGCCTCGACGCCCACGGCCATGCTGATGCGGTCCTTGCGCTCCAGCATCATCGGCAGGAACCGGGTCAAGTGCAGGTAGGTGACGGTGCGCATACGGTGCTCGGCGCGCTCGGCGTCGGTGCACGTGCCCGGCCCGCCGCCGGGGCGGTGGACTTCGGCGCAGGCTGTGGCATGGCTGTCGGCCAGGTAGGCGTCTCCTTGGAGCAGACGGCGTACATCCGGTGTGTACAGCGGGGCGGTGTGGGCCCAGCGGCCGCGGTTGCCGGCGGCCCAGGGGAAGGTGGGGGTGTCGGCGATCGCGGGCTGGTGAAACCAGCGGTAGCCGCCGAAGAGTTCATCGGCTCCCTCGCCGGTGAGCACGACGGTCGCCTGCGGGCGCAGCCACTGGAGCAGCAGGAGCAGTCCGCCGTCGATGTCTCCCATCCCGCGCGGCAGATCCTGGGCATGGACCAGCCGCTCGCGCAGGTGGGGGTCGGCCAGCATGGCGGGCGGGTGCAGGATCTCGTGGTGGCGGGTGCCCAGGTGGGCGGAGACCAGGCCGGCGTAGGGGGCGTCTGCGCTGTGCCGGGTGGCAGTGGGGCGGAAGGCGTCCTGCTCCTGGTAGCCGGTGGCGAAACTGAACAGCCCCGCGTCGCCGGGTGGCTGCTGGCGCGTAGCAAGAGCGGTGACGGCACTGGAGTCGAGTCCTCCCGACAGCAGCGTGCCCAGCGGTACGTCGGCGTCCAGCTGCTCGCCGACGGCCTGGGCCAGCAGGCGGCGGACCGTGGCGGTTGTGGCGGAGGCGTCGTCGGCGTGCTCGTACGCCGGGAGACTCCAATACGTCCGCTCCCGGAGCCCTGAGCGGTCCACCCAGAGCAACGCGCCGGGCCGCAGCTCTTCGATGCCCTGGTAGACGGCATGCCCCGGGGTCCGGGAGAACGTCAGCAACTCCCGCAGCCCGTCCGCGTCCACGACCGCCTGGACCTGCGGATGCGCCAGCAGCGCCTTGGTCTCTGAGGCGAACAGCAGCCCGCCGTCCAGGCAGTGGTAGTACAGCGGCTTGATCCCAAGGCGGTCGCGGACCAGCAGCAGCCGCTCGACGCGGCCGTCCCAGATGGCGAACGCGTACATCCCCACCAGGCGGTCGACCAACCGCTCGCCCCACTCCAGATAGGCGCGCAGTACCACCTCCGTATCCCCACGGGTGGTGAAGCGATGACCAAGAACAGTCAACTCCTCCCGTAAGGCGCGGTAGTTGTAGACCTCGCCGCTGTACGTCAGCGCGACCTCGCCGCCTTCCACGGCCACGGTCATCGGCTGTGCACTCGCCTCCACATCGACCACGGCGAGCCGCCGGTGCCCCAGCGCGACATGGGCCCGGCACCACATCCCCACGGCATCCGGTCCGCGGGGCACCAACGTCGCCGTCATCAACGTCACTTCAGGCCACGGCGGACCGGCATGCTTCCGAGAGAAGTCCACCCAGCCGACCACACCGCACATCGTCGCCTCCCCGCACCGGCCCTGGGCGGGACACTAGATCACCCTCCACGCCCCGGCCACCGGCTTCGCCCCAGACGCAGTCGGTCGGCCGAAACTTCAGCCACTATCTATGCAGCGATGCCCGGCGTACGTTGCTGAGGCTATGGACGGCTCTTGCGGCTGCTGCGTCATGTGTCGGCGCTCGTGGCCCCGTTTCGGTCTCCTGATCTTCGCGATACGTCGCGACCAGCGCCTGCAGGACGATGTCGCGTGCTGGTGAGCCCGGTTGATCATCGAGTCCACCGTGACCGTCCAGTCGATCCCGCCGATCGAGTCCGCCTGGGCGGTCAGATGCGCCAGATCCGTGTCCCAAGTGCCGTCAGCAGCCCACCTGCGATGGCGTTTCCACACCGTCTGCCACGGTCCGAACGCCTCACGGGGCAGATCTCGCCACGGGATACCTGTGCGGTACCGGTAGATGATCCCCTCGATGATGCAGCGGTGGTCGGCGAAGGGACGCCCTACCTTCCCCGTGTCGTGGGGAAGGTAGGGCGCCAGGCGTGCCCACTGCTCGTCGGTCAGCAGGCGCGTGCGCCTGCTCGTGGTCGCCGAGGCCGGTAGGCGGTGGCCAGCACGGAGACGGTGACCTGGTCGGGCAGGAGGCCGTCACCGTCCAGGTCTGCAGGGCTCAGGTGGCGTGCGCTCGGCGTCATCCCCACCAGGTCGAGGGCCTCCAGCCTGGTCAAGGACGTGACGTACTCGACCCGCTCGGTACCGGTGGCCTCGAAGAAGGGGGCCAGCGCCTGGTGCAGGCGCTGCTCCTTGGCCGGGTCGACCGTGACCACCGCGGGCCCACGGCCGCGCAGCTCGGCCAGGTGCCGCCCGGTAGGACGCACCACGACCAACCGGCCGGACGGGCGCAACACCCGGTGAAACTCGGATGGGTTGCGCGGGGCGAACACGTCCAGCACGACGTCGGCCATCCCATCGGCCAGCGGGAAGGGACGGAAGACGTCCCAGGTCGCCGCGGCTGCTCGCTCATGGACTCGGGCCGCCGAGCGCAGCGCGCGAACCGAGGTGTCCAGGCCCAGACCACGGGCGCCAGACAGCTGGTCGAGTACGCCGGCCAAGTAGTAGCCCGTGCCGCACCCGACGTCCACGACTGTGCCCTGCTCGGGCACGGCGTCGGCCGCCAGACGGGCCACGACCTGGCAGATGGGCCCGTACTTGCCAGTGGCCAGGAATCGGTCCCGGGCCCGGGCCATGGCAGCATCGTCGCCGCTGGTGGCGCGGGCGCCCGTCAGGAGGCTGACATAGCCGTGGCGGGCGATATTGAAGGTGTGGCCCGCCGGGCAGCGCAGTGCGCCGCGGTCGGGATGAAGACGGGCGCGGCACCTCGGGCAGCGCAGCAGGTCGAGGAATAGTTCGAGGGCAGGGCAAAGCGACACGGGCACAAGGCACTCCTAGCAACGGTGAAGGGAAGGGACCGTGCCTGCACGCGTGCTTCGAAAGTCGCCGCCCCAGGAAGGAACGGGCTCAGCGTCCGGCCACCTCGGTACGGGCAGCGCCGGGAACGTGGTTTACGCAGCAGGAACACCAAGGAGGGCGACGCCGCCCGGCATCGCCCTCAAAGCTTCCCAATCACAGGAAGCAGCAGTGCGGGGTGCTCATGAATGCCACGCCGTGATTCTACGAGATTCCGCGAAAGCCCCTCGCGCCGCCGCCAAGTTAGGAGACGCTTGGATCGCTGACGGGGGCGTTCTCAGACACGTTCAAGGGCGCTTTGGATGCCGGGGGTGGTGTGTTCGAGGCCGCGGCCAAGGGCATCGCTGATCCGAGGCAGCCGTACGTGCGGTTCGACGGGTACCGCGGAGGCGAGTTCATCCGCTTCTCCCAGCGGCATGGAATCGAGGTCGGGCCCAGAAGGATCACCGAACCGTGGAACTCCTCGGGCCCTTGTGGTTGTGGGTGACGGCCTGGAAGCCAAGTGTTTGTCGGTACATCCGGAGTAGGCGTGCGTGCTGCCTTCATCCGATGGTGGCGCTACCGAAGCGGTCCTCGCTCGTCGACGTACACAGTGGGCTCCGACAAGAACATGTTGGCGTCCACCGGGCCGTAGGCGATGTTGAAGGTGTCCATCCAGTACGACTAGTCCTGCATCCCCGAAGTACTGCTGAAGCGGTAGTTGAGCTGCCAGCGGACCCACTGGCCGGGGACGAGGTGAACAGCTGGGGGCCTGAGGTGAGGCGGTCGGCGGCCTTCTGCCCGCGGTGGGAGGAGCCGATGCTGCTGGCCGGGGAGGGGCAGCGGCTCCGACGCTGGCGGCAGCGACCGACGTGAAGTCGGCTCGCTTCCCGCCCTCGGTGTGCCGTGGTCATCCCCGCAGTACCCACCACTCCTCCACGCCCGCGACCGGCGTCCGATCCGTGCACGTCGGCACGGTCCCCACCACCGCCGAGGACCCCGAATACCGGGCGGAGCCGATGCCCAAGTCCAGGTTTCCCCGAATCCACCCGTCCAGGTCCCGTACCCACGACGCCACCGTCGGCGACGCCCCGGCCAGGGTCTCTTCCCGCAGGTCCATGTAGCGCACCATCACCCGGTCCCGCAGCGCGACGGTCTCCGCCAAGCCCCCGCCCTCTCTGGCCACCGCGTCCACCAAGTTCAATCCGTCACCACAGCGCTGCGATTCCTTCGCATGCGAGATCAGATCGTTGTCATAGCCCACCAAGGCCGCGCACATCTCCGACAGCGCCCGAACCGCCGGTACTTCCAGCTCCGGTAATGGGGCCTCGTAGCCGTTGGTCACGTCCAGCATGTTCACGCACACCGGCATCGACCCGTTGGAGATACGAGCCACCAGATACGCGCCCAAGGAGGGAAACGTCCCCCGCACGCGATGCCCTGCCTCCCACACCTGATAGGCCAGGTAATCCCGCAGCGCCGTAATCCAGCGCCCCACCTGCACTCCTGAGCCCAGACCGGCCAACCGCTCCCGCAAGTCGGCCAGAGCGTTCTGGAACGGCTCGTCAGCTCGCGCCACTCCCGTCTGTGCCGTCCGTATCAGGTCGGCGATCAGTACCCCCAATCCCGCCGGGTCATGGCTCAGTTGCCCCTCGTCGCAGAACACGTCGTCGAACGCGAACAGCCACATCAGCATGTCCGCCCCGAGCTGAGCCTGCACGGCTGTCCCCCACGGCGCGATGCGGGCTGCCAACTCGCCGGCGCCAATGGCGGAGAACCGGGCCGCTTCCTCCTCATCGCGGGCCAGCCCCCACTTCGCGGCCCACCGGTCCGACTCGGCCTGGAGCACTTCGACCGCCGGATACATCCGCGACGGCAACGGACACCACAAGGCCACCACCGGCCGCTCCCGCGGACGCAGTGAGGCCGCCAGATCCATGGCACTGCCCCCGATCACGCCCCCGGAGAACCGACGTCCAGACATCACTCCCCTCTCTTCGCGCACCTTGGAGTACGCGACCTGCCCGGGGCACCTGCCGGTGTCCGAGAAGGAGATCCGAAACCACCAGGACCAGTGACGAAGACACGGACGCGCCCGCCCAACCCACCCCGTCCATGGGGCTGGTCTGCCCGTCTGCCGCTGCACGCGCTGAAGCCGTCTTTGAGCTGCTGCAAGTCCGCTTGCACCGGCACACCTCGGCGGCCCCCACCGGAACCCTCCACGACAAGGTCTACGGGCTAGGCCGGGAACGGCACGCCGAGTGGCGGCGGATACTCGTCGCCGCGGTCGAGCACTCCCCCCCGGCCGGTACGTGGCGGACCGCCAGCGGGTGCTACGAGAGCTCGGGCAGTACACCCAGAGGCCCGGGACCCGGCGGCCCCGAGGCATCGGGCGCCCGGCGTTTTCAGCCAGCCGCGGCAGCGTGGCAGCAGTTCGGGGTCCTGGATCAGTCGGTGGTCCGCCGTTATCCATCCGGTCACACGAGGAGCACTGCCCTGCTCGATGTCCTTCCCGGGCCGGTCACCGATCTCGCATCCCGGGAGCCGGAACCGGCCTTCGCCGGAGAAGCCCCGCTGGAAGCCGATCCCATCGAGGCCGAACGCCATGTAATCCTGGCCGAGTCGGCCATCGGCGATGCGTGGTCGCTGGTGCAGCCGCCGACCGGCGGGGAGAACGCGTGCGCCTCGCTGCGGCTGATACGTCACCTCCGGCGTCAGGTGTCTTCGCACCCTCGTAGCCTGCGCCGCTGTACTTGCAGGCGGGCGCGCTGACCGCGGACGCGGTCGCCCTGGAGGCCGGCAAGACAGCCGTGGCCAATGAGTTGGTCATCGTGCCCGCACCAGTGGGGCCAGAGCGGGCGACGGTGACCTTCTTGACGCCGCCGGCCAGCGAGGAAGAATCCTTGCCGTTTACCGTTCCGGCAGACCTCGCGGCCGCGGGCACTCTCCGAGCAGCCAGCCGCAGGCCGCCGCACAGCGGGCCGCCGCCCGCCCGTCGCCGTAGGGGGTGCCGCGCACCACCGCCCGCAGGCGGGCACCGAGCGGAAGGGGCCTCGCGCGGGCGAGTTCCCTGTCCGCCGCTGCCACGATGTCTGGTCCGTGCGTGCCGACCAGGCGGGCGAGGCCGGAGCTGATGCCTTCCACACGCTCGGTGGTGTCCCGGGTGACCAGCACTGGTACTCCGAGGGCGGTGGCCTCTTCCTGGATTCCCCCCGAGTCGGTGATCGCGAGGGCGGAGCGGGCCAGGATCCTCGCGAAAGTCCCGTACGGCACGGGGCCCGGCAGCCGTATGTTGGGCAGTCCGTGCAGTGAGTCCTCGATCTCGGCCCGGACCGCCGGATTCATGTGAGCGGCCACGACGAAGGTGGTCCGCGGGTGTCGGCGGCTGATCTCGGCGACGGCTTCGCCGATGCGGCGGATCGGCTTACCCCAGTTCTCCCTGCGGTGCGCCGTCACGAGCACGAGCGGCGACGTGGTGTCGCCGGGCAGGAGGTGGTGGCTGTCCGCAGTGCGCTGGCTCGCGGTGACGACCGCGTCGACGACGGTGTTGCCGGTGACCAGGATGCGCTCGGCGCTGATGCCCTCCGCCAGCAGGTTCTTCAGGGCCGTGTGCGTCGGTGCCAGGTGCAGGTCGCAGACCTCGGAGATCATCCGGCGATGTGCCTCTTCCGGAAACGGGGTGCGCAGGTCGCCGGAGCGCAGCCCGGCCTCAACGTGCACCACGGGGACGGAGGAGAAGAACCCTGCCATCGCCCCGGCGAGGGCGGAGGAAGTGTCGCCCTGGACAACGACCGCGTGGGTGCCCGGTCTGCGTAGCTGCGGGCCGACCGTGCTCAGCAGGCCGGCGGTCAGGTCCGTGACGCTGTCCGCGCCGCGCGGTGCGGACAGCGTCACATCCGGGCCGATGCCGAAGCAGGACAGCGTCTCGCGCACCACCGGGCCGTGCTGGCCGGTGGTGATGACCACCGGCCGGGACCAGGCGCACCGGCGCAACTCCAGGATGAGCGGGGCGAGTTTCACTGCCTCGGGCCGGGTGCCGACGACCAGGGCGATGCGCCTCGCGCTGCCAGTACCGTTCACTCCGTACGCTCCCCCCGCCCCGCTTCGGGCGGTGCCGTCAGCTTGCCCCGGTCCCACGCCAGGCACCGCGGGGACCGGGCACGTTCACTCGTACGTGGTGTCACCGCGTACGACAGGGCTGCCGCGCCCGGGGCGCACACCGTGCGCCGGGGCACGCACACGCGCGTCGGTGGTGTCCGTGTCGGGCGCCGAACTAGGCTGCACCGGAGTGGATCCAGCACCTGTCCTGGGTAGCCGGACAGCCTGGCAAGAGCGACGAAGGCGGTGCCGAGTGCGAGATCCCCTCCAGGCCGGGCGGCGCCCGCAGGGAGTCTCCCGGTGGCCGCAGTGGACACGATCATCCAGCATGCTGCTGTCGTCGTCACCGTGTTCGCGGGCATCTACAACATCTCGCTCCTCATCCTGGGCATCGCCTTCGCCCGCCGCGCCGAGGGCTCGCTGCGCGCACAGCTGAGGTCGGCGCACGGGCCGCCCGTCGAGCTGCCCGCCGACTGGAGTGTCTTCGTCCTGGTCCCCTGCCTGAACGAGGAGCGCGTCATCGGCAACACGCTGCACTGCCTGCTCGACGGGCAGCCCGGGGTGCGCGTCATCGTCATCGACGACGGCAGCGACGACGCCACCTCCCGCATCGTGCGCGCCGAATACAGCGACCGCGTCACCTTGGTCCGCAGGACACCGCCCGCCGCCCGACAGGGCAAGGGCGCCGCCCTCAACGCCGGACTGGGCGCCATCCGCGAGCGCGCCAAGGAAGAGGGCTTGGATCCCGGACAGGTGCTGGTGTGCGTGCTGGACGCCGACGGCCGGATGACGCCGGGCGCCGCAAGCCGGGTGACGCAGCTCTTCAAGAAGCCGACGGTAGGCGGTGCACAGCTGGCGGTGCGCATCCGCGGCCGACACCGCTGGGCGCTGCGGTTGCAGGACTTCGAATTCTGGGCGCTGAGCGCGCTGACCCAGTTCGGCCGAATCGCCACCGGCACGGTGAGCATGGGCGGCAACGGCCAGTTCAGCCGGCTCTCCGCCCTCGACAGCGTCGGGACCTACCCCTGGTCGGACTCCCTGACCGAAGACCTCGACCTGGGCATCAGCCTGGCAGCCCGCGGTTGGACGGTTACCTCCACCACCGGGGCCTTCGTCTCCCAGCAGGGACTGACCGACCCCCGTCGCCTGCTGCGCCAGCGCACCCGCTGGCACCACGGACACATGAGCGCCATCACACGCCTGCCGGAACTCTGGGCCCGCCCGTCCGTCGGCGTCCCAGGCCGCATGGAACTCACCGGCTACCTGCTCGTCCCGTACCTCATCACCCTGCCCAGCTCAGTCCTCCAGCAGTACCTGATCCTGAACGCCCTGTCAGGGGACGGCACCGGGATGCTCCACCTCGTCCCCGGCCCCTCGTGGCTGAACGTCCTGGTCTGGCAGTTCCTGGCCTTCACCGGCTGCCTGGCTTCAGCGTTGCTCTACTGGCGCCGCACCGATGACCTGCCGGCCTGGAAGGCGGTCTGCTGCTTTCCCGCCGTCATGGTGAGCGTCTACCTCAGCTTCGCAGCCAGCTGGTGCGCCCTGTGGCAGATCGTCACCCGGCGCACGCACTGGACCAAAACCGAACGCGCCGTGGAGACGCCCGTCACGAACGGGGCGCCCACGGCCCCGTAACCGGCCAGCGGCGCCCCCGCACCACCGCCGAGTGCCGTCTTCCTTCCCGGCATCGTGCCGACGAAGCGATCGGACATTCACACAGCGGGGCACGACGACAGTTCATCCGCCCAGTGACGGCGGCTGCCGCCCGCTGGCCATCCTGATCATCACACCCGGACAGTGGGGTGATGCCCGCATCTGATCCCGGCCCTGGACCGCATCCGCGTCCCGCGCCTGGCTGGAGGTCACCCGCGGATGCGCCCGGACCGTCTCTGCGGCGACGAGGCGTACAGCTCCCGCCGAAATCGTCACTACTTGCGGCGATGCACATCCAACACACGATGCCCGGGCACCGGGATCAGCCGCGCAGACCGCCGAGGCGGCAAAGCACCCTCGTCCGTCTCCGCCCGGCAGCCCACACACCGGCCATACCAGCCGCACCAGCGGTAGACGCGCGCCCGAGCGATGGCGAAGTGGTTGCCGCTGAAGCGGTTCGGGCTGGACGGCGCGCCGCCCACTGTCGTCCCGACAGTTGAGGAGATACGCGCGGGCAACAGGATGCTGTCGCTGGCCGTCGCGCCGCAGCCGCCCCTCGCGGTCGGTTCGCTGGACGACAGCACCCTGGCCGGGGTACCGGTGCGGGTCTACCGGCCCCAGGGCGCGGGGACGGCGCCGGCGATCGTGTTCATCCACGGGGGAGGCTTCGTCGTCGGCGATCTCGACACCCATGACGGGGTCTGCCGCCGTCTGTGCCGGGACCTGGACGCGGTGGTGGTCAGCCCCGCCTACCGGCTCGCCCCCGAGCACCCGTTCCCCGCCGCCTACGACGACTGCCTCGCCGTGGCCCGCCACCTCAGCGACCACATCGCCGACTTCGGCGGCGGACCGCTCGCGGTCGCAGGGGACAGCGCCGGAGGGAACCTGACCGCCGGGGTGGCGCTCGCTTTCAGAGACGAGGGCCGTCCGCCGGCGGCGCAGATGCTCGCCTACCCCGCCACGAGCCTGCGGATCGACCGCGAATACCCGTCCCGCACGGAGTTCGCCACCGGCTACCTGCTGACCCGGGCCGAGTACGAGAACAACATCTGGCTCTACCTCACCGACGAGCCGCGCTGCAGACCGCGCCCCGGCCTCCCCGCTGCTCGCCGACAGCCACCAGGGGCTCGCCCCCGCAGTCATCGGCTGCGGCGAGCTCGACCCGCTGCGCGACGAGGGCCTGGCCTACGCCGACGCCCTCGCCACCGCCGGCGTCCCCGTCAGCAAGCAGGCGCGGGCACACATTGGTAGGACGGCCGGCCCAAGACCGTCCCGCCCATGCCAAACCTCCGCTACACTCCCCACCGCCAGGCCGTTGACCAGGAGAAATACAGAAGTCCGGCTGGAGTACTAGGCGCTGACCACCTCCCGCACTGCCGCGAGGAACTCCTCCGTGCGCGGGTGCGTGGGGTGGGCGGGGTGAGCGAGGTAGACCGTGGCGGCGGGCGCGTCGTCGACCGGGACGAAGCGCACCCCTGGGTGGCCGTGGCTCTCCGCCGTGCCCGCGGCGCCGACGCCGAACGCGCCGCCCGTGGCGATGAGGTTCAGCCACTCGTCGACGTTGCGCACCTCGACCGTGTGGTCCGGGCGCTGTGCCGGAAGCCAGAGGCTCACCGAGGCGGTGCCGGTGTCCGGCCACAGGGCCAGTGGGAGGGCCGGGCCGGAGGTGAGCTCCGCCAGGCGCACCCGGTCGCGGTCCGCGAGCGGGTGGTCGTCGGGCAGGGCGGCGACCCGGTCCTCGGTGTAGAGGGCCTCGGTGCGGATGCGCGGGTCGGCGGGGACGGTGCGGAGCACTGCCACGTCGGTGTCGCCGGTGGCCAGGCCCGCGGTGCTGTTGTCCTGCCGGACGACTTCGAGCGGCGCGTGCGGGTGCGCCCGCCGCCATGAGCGCAGCAGCGGGACGGTCTGCTGCCCGAGGACCGCGCACGTGTAGCCGAGCCGCAGCGGCCGGTCGACGGCCCGGGTGTCGGCGAGTGCCGCGTCGAGGTGGGCGAGGATGGCGCGCCCGTGCCCGAGGAGGGTCGCCCCCGCCTGGGTGAGGCCCAGATGCCGAGAGGAGCGGTCGACCAGCCGGACCCCCACGCGCGCCTCCAGCTGGGCGAGGGTGCGGGAGAGGGCGGGCTGTGTCATGTGCAGCCGGGCGGCCGCGGCGGTGACGGTGCCCGCCTCGGCGATGGCGGCCAGGGCCTTGAGGTGACGCAGCTCCACATCCATGCGTGGGAAGCATAGTCGCTGCCCAAATGGCATTTCTGTGTGCGCAGCGCGCCCCGTAGCGTCGGATGCGCCGGGTGGTTCGCCCGGTTTCCTTCCCCGGGGCACCCCCAGGGATCTCCCGGTATTTCCCGGGCGTTTCTTTCCAGGCATCGGAGAGTGAGTCATGAGGATTCTTCTGGTCGGCGCGGGCGGCACGCTGGGCTCCGCGGTACACAAGGCGCTCGTGGAGCGCGGCCACGAGGTGATCGGCGTGGGCCGCACGGGCGGGGACCTGGTCTGCGACGTCACCGACCCGGAGGCCGTGGCCCGGATGTACGCGCAGGCCGGTCCGCTGGACGCGGTGGCCGTCGCGGCGGGCGACGCCGTGTTCAAGCCGCTGGCCGAGCTGGCTGCGGACGACTTCGCGGCGACGCTCCGCGGCAAGGCCCTCGGCCAGCTGGAGCTGGTCCGCCAGGGTGCCCGGCACGTGGCCGCGACCGGCTCGTTCACGCTGGTCAGCGGGATCCTGGCGGAGGAGCCGATCGTGGCCGGGGCCGCCGCGTCCGCGGCCAACGGCGCGGTCGAGGCGTTCGTGCGGGCCGCCGCGATCGAGCTCCCGCCGCAGCGGATCAACGCGGTGAGCCCGACGGTGGCCGAGGAGTCCCTGCCCGCCTACGGGCCGTTCTTCGCGGGCATGGAGCCCGTCCCGGCGGCACGCGTCGCGACGGCGTACATCCGCTCGGTCGAGGGGGCGCAGACGGGGCAGGTGTACCGGGTGCGCTAGGTGTGCTGTTCGGAGAGGTTGGTGACGCGGCTGGCGGGGGTGTGGCCGCTGATTCCGGTGTGGGGTCGGTGGTAGTTGTACCAGTCCAGCCAGTCGGGGAACGCTGCCCGCCGTTCGGTGGCTGAGGTGTAGGGCCGCTGGTAGGCCCATTCGTCGAGCAGGGTGCGGTGGAAGCGTTCGACCTTGCCGTTGGTCTGGGGACGCCAGGGGCGGGTCCAGCGGGGGCTGATGCCCAGTTTGCCGGCGGGTGTCGCGCCAAGTGTTCTTGGTGTAGGCCCAGGCGTTGTCGGTCAGGACGCGTTCGATGGTGATGTCGTGTGCGGTGAACCAGGCGGTGGCGCGGGTGAGGAAGCCGGCGCGGGTTGGGGCGGTCTCGTCGGGCAGGTCTTGGGTGTAGGACAGGCGGGAGTGGTCGTCGAGGGCGGTGTGCAGGAAGGCGTAGCCGGTTCCGGTGCGGTTGCGTCGGCCTTCGGCACGGCCCTGGGTTCGGTGCCCGCCGCCGTTGGGGATGCGGCCGAGTTTCTTGACGTCGCTGTGGACCAGTTCGCCGGGCCGGGAGTGTTCGTAGCGGCGGACGGGCTCGCCGCTGGCCCGGTCCAGTGCGGCCAGGGCGGGCAGGTGGTGACGGGTCAGGATGCGGTGGGCGGTGGAGGCGGCGATGCCGCAGCGGGCGGCCAGCCGCACAGGTCCGATGCGATGTTCGCGCCGCAGACGCACGACCCGTTCCTCCACGTCGGCCGGTGTGCGCAACGGCTGGCGGTGCGGGCGGCTGGAACGGTCCTGCATCCCTGCCTCACCGTGCAGCCGGTAGCGGTCCGCCCAGCGTGCGGCGGTGGTGTGGCTGACCTGGAAGCGTTCCGCGGCCCGGCGCACCGGCCAGTGGCCGTCAACGACGCACCGGGCCAGGGTGTCTCACGTGGCAAGTTTCGCGAGCTTCTTGTAGCAGGTCAGGGCGGCGGCCATGGCCAGGCCTCGGCTCTGCCAGTCGTTGCGGACCACGTACGGGATCTTGAGACCACGAGCAGCCCATGGCAGGCTCATGCCGCATGATCGATGAATTCGCGAAAGACAACCTGCACGGGAGACTGCGGCGGGACCGCAAGGCGCTGCTCTGGAAACTCGACGGCTTGTCCGAATACGACGCCCGCCGGCCTTTGACAGCGACCGGGACCAACCTCCTCGGCCTGGTCAAACACGTGGCCACCGTCGAGGCCAGGTACTTCGGCGAGGTCTTCGACCGCCCTTCCCCGGAACCGCTGCCCCGGTGGCAGGACTACAACGGCAGCGATCTGTGGGCGACCGAGGACGAGACCCGCGATCAGATCATCGGGTTCTACCGGCGCACGTGGGAACACTCGGACGCGACGATCAACGAGCTTCCCCTCGACGCCCCCGGCCACGTGCCGTGGTGGCCGGAGCCTTATCCGAACACGAACCTGTTCGCCATCATGGTCCATGTCCTCGGCGAGTCCATCCGGCATGCCGGGCACGCCGATATCCTGCGCGAGGGCCTCGACGGCCGGACCGGGGTGCGCGCCGAACACGAGAAGCAGATCGACGAGGAAGCCCGTGCGGCCTACTGCGCGAAGATCGAGCAGGCCGCCAGGTCGGCCGCACCAATCAAGGCTTAGAGGTTGTCTCACGTGACTTGATGTTCGTGCGGCATGATGCCGGTCGTGGGTGCTGATCTATCGAAGCGTCTGGGTCCTGATGAACTCCGGGAGCTGGCCGCCCCGTTGCTGCCGTCGTTCGATGCTCGTCCGCAAGGTGGTGGGACCGCTCCGTGTGACGAGCGGGCCGTGTTCACGGCAGTGATGTACGCGCTGACCAGCGGCTGTGCCTGGCGGCATCTGCCGCTGACGTTCGGCACGTCGCCCGCCACCGCGCATCGCCGCTTCACGGTATGGACCGAGGCCGGCCTGTGGCGTCGGCTGCACCGGGCGGTGCTGGACGAACTCGGGGCCCGGGGCGAGGTGGACTGGACCTCGGCGATCGTCGACGCGGCCTCCGTTCGCGCCAAAAGGTGCCCCTATGGTCTTCGTCAAGCGGCTGCGGTAGCTGGTGCTTGGTAGAAGGTGCCGTCTCGGAGCATCGCGAAGAGAACGTCGATGCGTCGTCGGGCGAGGCAGACGATGGCTGCGACGTGGTGCTTGCCCTCTTGCCGCTTCCTGTCGTAGTAGGCGCGTGATTCCGGCTGGGTCAGCGAGGCGAAGGCAGCAAGGTAGAACGCTCGTTTGAGCTGTTTGTTGCCGCGTCTGGAGGGATGTTCGCCGCGGGTGGAGCAGCCGGAGGTTCGGGTGACTGGTGCCAGGCCAGCATAGGCGGCCAGGTGGGCGGCGGTCGGGAAGGCGCTGGTGTCGCCGACGTCGATGAGGATGCGGGCTGCGGTCCTGACTCCGATACCGGGCATCGAGGTCAGGACCGGGGAAAGAGGGTGGGCCTCCAGCAGTTCCTCGATCCGGAGGGCGAGGGTCTTGCGCTGGTCGAGTATCGAGGCGAGTGACGATACGAGGCTGGGGATGATCAGCGCGGCGGCGTCGGCACCCGGCACGACAACAGTCTGCTCGTCCAGGGCGGCGAAGATGTCCTCGACCAGGCGCTCGGCCATCCTCGGCGCCTTCGGCCGCAGCAGCGTCACCAGGCGTCGCCGTCCGGCTCTCCTCAACTGGGCTGGTGAGCCGAAGCGTTCGAGCAGCATGAGGACAGCCGGATGGTCCAGCCGTGGACCCACGACCCGCTCCAGGGACGGATGGATCTGGGTGAGCAGGCCCCGCAACCGGTTCTTGATCCGGGTCACCTCGGCGGCGAGGTCGTCATCGAAGCCGGCGATCATCTCCAGTTCGGCGACGGTTTCGTCGGATGGTGCCAGGTCCCGAAGAGTGTGCGGCATGGCGCGGGCGGCGTCCGCGATGATCGCCGCGTCGCGGGCATCGGTCCTAGCTATTTTCACCGCCAAGTACAACCAGCCCGGAAATACGACCATGGTGTCGAGCCCCGATGCTGCCGCCAAGTGACAAGTGGCTTTCTGGAAGCAACGAGGGACATGGCTGCCGAGCTCGGCCCGGAGAAATTATTCGGGGAGGTGTCGATCCGATCGCGTCCCGTTCGTCGTCATGGTGTACGGCGACCCGCCGCGCGAGGAATCAACAGAGCCTGACAGGAGTCGGACCATGAAGTACATGCTGCTGATCAACGCTGGTGCGATCGACGAGAACGGCGCGGCCGCCGAGTGCAGCGTCGAGGACTGGATGATCTATGACAAGGAAGTGAAGGACGCGGGGATCTGGGTTTCCGGGGAGTCGCTGGCCGACCTGGTCACCGCCACGACGGTTCAGGTCGGCCAGGACGGCAAGCGGACCGTCACGGACGGGCCGTTCGCCGAGACGCGCGAGATTCTCGGCGGCTTCTATGTGATCGACGTGCCGGACCTGGATGTCGCACTCGACTGGGCTGCCCGCTGTCCCGGCGCGCGCGGCAGCGGGACGGTCGTAGTGCGTCCGATCGCCGAGTTCGGGGCCTGACAGTGGAGGGCGAGGGAGATACCGGAACCGACATGCCCATCGAGTCATCCCACCAGTTGTCTGTCCAGGCGTCCGTGGAGTGGGTGTTCCGTGAGGAGCGTGGTCGGCTGCTGGCCTCCCTCGTCCGCCGCTTCGGCGATCTCGACCTGGCCGAGGAGGCCGCCTCCGAGGCCGTCGAGGCGGCACTGGTGCACTGGCCGGCCGAGGGTGTTCCGGCCAGGCCCGGGGCCTGGCTGCTGACCACTGCGCGACGCAAGGCCGTCGACCGCCTGCGGCGGGACCAGGCATACGCCGCCCGCCTCGCCGTCCTGCAGGTGGAGGCGGACCGGGCCAACCCCGTCCCGACCGTGAACGCCGACGGCGGCTTGCCCGACGAGCGGTTGCAGATGTTCTTCACCTGCGCCCACCCCGCCCTCGCGGCCGAGGACCGCACGGCGCTGACCCTGCGCTGCCTGGCCGGGCTGACGACGCCCGAGGTGGCGCGGGCTTTTCTCGTCCCTGCCGCGACGATGGCGCAGCGGATCGTGCGGGCGAAGAAGAAGATTCGCGAGGCTCGTATCCCGTTTCGCGTGCCCGGCGCCGATGAGCTGCCGGAGCGCCTGCCCGGGGTGCTCCAGGTCATCTATGCGATCTTCACCGAGGGGTACGCGGCCAGCTCGGGCCCGCAGTTGCAGCGGCTCGATCTCGCGGAGGAGGCCGTCCGGCTGGCGCGGATACTGCGCCGGTTGATGCCCGCCGAGCGGGAGGTCACCGGCCTGCTCGGGCTCATGCTGCTGATCCACGCGCGACGCGAGGCCCGGACCGGTCCGGACAGCGAGCTCGTGTTGCTCGAGGACCAGGATCGCGGCCGCTGGGACCGCACGATGATCGAGGAGGGGCGCGGCTTGGTGGTCTCCGCGCTGACTGGCGGACCGCCCGGCCCGTACGGTGTGCAGGCCGCCATCGCCGCCCTCCATGACGAGGCCGTCGACCTTGCGTCCACCGACTGGCCACAGGTCGTAGCCCTCTACGACGTGTTGCTCGTGCTCACTCCGTCCCCCGTCGTCGCGCTGAACCGGGCGGTGGCGGTGGCGATGCGCGACGGCCCGCAGGCGGGCCTGGCGCTGCTCGACGAGCTGGCCGACGAGCCGCCACTGCGCCGCTACCACCCCTACCCGGCCGCCCGGGCGGACCTGCTGCACCGGCTCGGCCGACTGCCCGAGGCAGCCGCGGCCTACCGGGAAGCGCTCGACCTGGCCGGCACCGAACCCGAACGGACCCACCTGAGGCGCAGGCTGAACACGGTCAGCCGCACGGGTGAGACGGGTAGCGGCATGGAACCCTCCAGGTGAGCAGCGACGGGGTGTTGGCCTCACGCTGCCCGGGCGTGGTGAGGCCGCTCATGCGGCGGCGGGTGCGGCTCGCCAACTGAAGCATTGAAGACTGTCACCCTCAGTGGGCAGTCCCAGTGATCAGGTGGTGGGGTTGGCGAGGTAGAGGCCGCAAGCGCAGTCCAGGGCCTCTTCGGGAGAGCCTGCCGGCAGGCCGGTGGGCAGGACATTGTCTTCGTAGCCGCCACGGCTGGCAAGGTAGAAGGCGAAGCCCCAGGTATGCCGGACGCCGAGTGAAGAAGGCGGCACGGGGGAAGCGCCTCCCCGTCCTTCAACTCGCCGACCACGTAGGCGAATCCGGTCCGTTAGCGGACCGTCACCCCGGCCAGCTGAGGCCAGTGAGTGCGGGCGTGGTCGGTCAGACGCTGGCGCAGGGAGACCTGAATCGATTCCGGCGGGCTCTTCGGCACGGACCCCATCCTGCCGGGCGCCGCACCCACCCGCCGTGATCATCTGTCATGGGTGGGATGACTCGGATACTGGCGGCAGTCCCGGTCGTGCTCGACGAGTCAGCACGCAGGCAGCTTGAGCAGCTGGCGACCTCGGTCACCGCACAGGTCCGCCACGTGCTGCGGGCGAAGATCGTGCTGACGGCAGCGGCCGGGGGCAGCAACGGCTGGATCGCTCGTGAGCTGGCCCTCAGCGTGAATACAGTGCGCAAGTGGCGGGCCGGTTCGCCACCGATGGCCCGGACGGGCTGCGTGACGCACGGCGTTCGGGCAGGCCCCGCACCTACGGGCCCGCGGTGCGAGTGGCGGTGGTGGCCACGGCAACCAGCACCCCGGCCCACCCGGAGGCGACCTGGTCGCACAGGACCGTCGCCGCGCAGATCGCCAACACTGTCTTCGCGCCGATCGTGATCCACTAGCACAGGCGATCCCCGGCATACCGGCTTTCGGTGAAAGGTCCGAGGCCCATCGCGGTGGGTGGTTACGTCCGCCGCATGCCGGTGGAGTTTCTGACTGATGAGCAGGCCGAGGCGTACGGGAAGTTCGCCGAGGAGCCGACGAGGCCCGAGCTGGAGCGGTTCTTCTTCCTGGATGACGTGGATCGGGACCTGATAGCGCTGCGGCGTACGCAGCATCACCAGCTCGGGTTCGCGCTCCAGATGTGCACGGTGCGGTATGTGGGCCTGTTTCTGGGCGAGGACCCGCTGAATGTGCCGTGGCCGGTGGTGGAGCACCTGGCCGAGCAGATGGGGATCGAGGACCCGTCGTGCGTGAAGCGGTACACGGACCGGCGCCAGACGGTGTACGACCACGCGTGGGAGATACGTAAGGCGTACGGCTACCACCTGTACGAGGACCATGCGGTGGGCCGGAAGTTCCGGGCGTTCCTGCATGGCCGGGCGTGGACGGCGCATGCGGAGGGGCCGAAGGCTTTGTTCGACCACGCGGTGGGCTGGCTGCGCCGGCACCGGTTGCTGCTTCCCGGTGTGAGCGTGCTAGCCCGCCAGGTCGCCGAGGTCCGCGCCATCGCGGAGAAGCGGCTGCACGCCACGGTCGCGAAGGCGGCCCGACGGGCGGATGCAGCACTGCCTGGGGACCTGGTGGCGCTGCTGAAGACGCCGGAGGGCAAGCGGTACTCGGAGCTGGAGTGGATGCGCCGGCCGCCGACGCGGACGACGGGCACCGCGATGAAGAACGCGCTCCAGCGGGTGGACGACATCGCCGCGTTCCGGCTGGGCGGGTGAAACTGGACAAGGTCCCGACGAACCGGCTGGCGGCGCTGGCCCGGTACGGGCTGGGCACGAAGGCGCCGAAGCTGGAGCGGGCCTCGGAGCCGAAGCGCACGGCGATGCTCACCGCGGTGATGCGGCACCTGGAGGCGAAGGCGATCGACGACGCGCTGGACCTGTTCGAGATCCTGATGGCCACCCGGCTGATCAGCACTGCGAAGCGGTCCACCGACAAGCAGCGGCTCTCGACCCTGCCGCAGCTGGAGAAGTCGTCATGGCTCGTGGCCAGGGCGGCGACGGTGTTCATCGAGGAGCTGGAGCTGCTGGAGAGGACTCGCTGCGACCCGGATGTGGCGGCGCTGTGGCGGGCGCTGGAGGAGGTCGCGCCGCGGGCCGCGCTGTCCAGTGCGGCGGCCACGGTGGTGAGCCTGGTGCCGGAGGGCGACGACGCGGCAGAGACCGCGCTGCGCGGGGCGCTGGCGCTGCGCTACAACACCGTGCGCCCGTTCCTGTCGCTGCTGGGCGAGACCTCGGCGCTGAAGGCCGCGACCGGGGGATTGCGCATCCTGACCGGGGTGAAGCGGCTCCCGGCCATCTCACGCCGGAAGGTGACGGAGAAGCCTCTGCTGCCTCGCGAGATCGACGACAAGCTGGTCCCGCCGCACTGGCGCAAGGCGGTGTACGCGAACGCGGACCTGCCGGAGGGGGCGGTGGACCGCGATGCGTACGTGGTGTGCGCGCTGGAACAGCTCTTCCGCGCGCTCAAGCGCCGCGACATCTTCGCCTCGCCCTCGCACCGCTGGTCCGACCCGCGCGCCCGGCTGCTCCAGGGCAAGGGGTGGGAGGCGGTGCGCGAGGACGTCCTGGCGGGCCTGAGCCTAGACGAGGACGCCGAGCAGCACCTCAAGGAGCTGACCGAGGTGCTCGACGCCACCAGGAAGCAGATGGCCGAGCGCCTGGAGGAAGCCGGCGCCGACGCGAAGATCAGCATCGAGGTGCAGCCCAACGGGCTCGCGAAGCTGAACGTGGAGAAGCTCCACGCGCTCGGTGAGCCGAAGTCGCTGAACTGGATGCGCAAACGGGTCGAGAAGATGCTGCCGAAGATCGACCTGCCGGACCTGCTGTTCGAGGTGCACGCCTGGACCGGGTTCCTGGACGCCTTCGTGCACCTGAGCGACGGCACCACCCGCATGAAGGACCTCACGACCTCGGTGGTCGCGCTGCTGTCTCGGAGGCCTGCAACATCGGCATGACTCCGGTCATCAACCCGAACTTCGAGGCGCTCACCCGCTCCCGCCTCGTCCACGTCGACCAGTACTACCTGCGCGCGGACACCATCGCCGCGGCGAACGCGTACCTGATCGAGGCCCAGACCCAGGTGCCTATCGTGCAGTTCTGGGGGCAAGGGCCTTCTCGCCTCCGTGGACGGCCTGCGCTTCGTCGTCCCTGCCCGCACGATCAACGCCGCCTCCTCGCCCAAGTACTTCGCGAAGAAGGAGGGGATTACTTGGCTAAACGCGATCAATGACCAGGTGATCGGGATCGGGCAGACGCTGGTACCCGGCACCCCGCGCGACTCTCTGTTCATCCTGGACGCGCTGCTGAACCTGGACGGCGAGGTGAAGCCGGAGACGGTCGCCACCGACCACGCCTCCTACTCCGACATGGTCTTCGGCATCTTCAAGATGCTCGGCTACCGCTTCTCCCCGCGCTTCAAAGACCTCGAAGATCAGCGATTCTGGAAGGCCCAGATGCCCGGCGCCGAGCCGGCGGGCGGGTACGGACCGCTGGAGGCGCTGGCCCGCAACAAGGTGAACGTGAAGAAGGTGCTCACGCACTGGCCGGACATGCTGCGGGTGGCCGGTTCCCTGGTCACCAACCAGGTGCGCGCCTACGACCTGCTGCGGATGTTCGGCCGCGAGGGGCACCCGACCCCGCTCGGCAACGCATTCGCCGAGTACGGGCGGATCGCCAAGACCCTCCACCTGCTGGCCGTCGTCGACCCGGTCGATGACACCCACCGGCGTCAGATGCACAAGCAGCTCACCGTCCAGGAGTCCCACCACAAGCTCGCCCGCGACATCTGCCACGGCAAGAAGGGCACCATCCACCAGGCGTACCGGGACGGGATGGAGGACCAGCTCGGCGCCCTCGGCCTCGTCCTGAACACCGTGGTGCTCTGGACGACCCGCTACCTCGACGCCGCCGTCGCCCACCTGCGGGCCCTGCCGCCCGAGGAGCGGGAGTATGACGTCCTGGACGAGGACGTGGCCCGGGTCTCCCCGCTGAAGCACGCCAACCTCAACTGCCTGGGCCGCTACAGCTTCGCCGCCCGCCCGCCGCGCGAGGGTTTGCGCCCACTGCGTGACCCGGCGACCGTCCACCTCGACGAGGACGACGAGGGCACCGACGAATGACGCGGCGTTAGGGCGCGTATCGGGTCGTGATCAATGAGCATCGCAGCTTCCGGGGCGGGTGCCCGTCTGGGGTACGGGGCCCGGCGATCTGCGGCTGCGCCGTGTGGGCGCGAGTGACCGGAAGCGATGCCGCAGGCAGGCAGCGGCGGGGCCCGAGGGCCCCGGCTGCGTGCCCGCCGGGCCGGTGTGTCAGACCATGGCGAGCCGGTCCACCAGCAGCTCCACCCTCGGCTCGGCGTCCTCGGGCAGCAGGCGGCCCGCGCGGGTCAGGGTCGCCAGGCCGTGCAGGGACGCCCAGAACACCTCGGTGAACAGTCCCGGGTGGACGCCGTCGCCGGCGACCTCGGCGAGGCACTCGAGCAGGGCGGCGAAGGCGTCCTTCAGCGGCTCGGGGGTGTCCTCCTGCGCGTACGCCAGGCCGCCGTCGAGCTGGAACAAGGCGTCGTAGACCGCCGGGTTGCGTGCGGCGAAGTCGAGGTAGGCGCGGGCCAGGGCGGCGACCCGGTCGCGCGGGCTGTTCGCGCTGGAGGTCGCGGCCCGCACCGCCGCGGCCATCTCGGCGGCGCCCTCGAGGGCGACGGCGCCGATGATCTCGCGTTTGCCGCGGAAGTGGCTGTAGAGGACGGGCTGGCTGTATTCGATGCGCTCGGCGAGCCGGCGGGTGGTGACCGCGTCCCAGCCCTGCTGCTCGGCGAGTTCGCGGGCCGTCGCCACGATGAGGCGCTCGCGCTCCGCCCGTTCGCGCTGCTTGCGTTCCTGTACCGACATGATTCGATCCTAGCATCGCTAGACAATCGAGCGGCAGAAGTACTAGCGTTGCCTCATCGGCTAGCAACGCTAGATACCAGGAGGGGTCAGCATGCTCGATGCACTTGAGGTCGTCACCACCGTGGTCGTCGGACTGATGGTGGGGGTGGAGTTCTCCGTCGCCTTCGTCATCAACCCGATCCTCAGCGCACTCCCCGAGGACAGCGGCCAACTCGGCCGCAGCCACGGGGGCCGGATGCTCGGCGCCGTGATGCCGGTCTGGTACATCGGCTCGCTCGTCCTCGTCGCGGTCTGGGCCATCGCCGGATGGCACCACCACGGCACCGGCCTCGTCGTCACCGCCGGCGCGCTGCTGATCCTCAGCGTGATCATGTCGCTCCTGCTGCTCGTCCCGATCAACAACCAGGGCAAGACATGGACCCCCGAGAACCGGCCCGAGGACTGGAAGCAGCAGATGAACCGCTGGGACCGCTTCCACTACGTCCGCGTCGCCGTCATCATCGCCGCCTTCGCCCTGTTGGTCGCCGCCCTCGTCTGACCCCGCGGGCCGACACCGCGCACGCGGCGCACAATCCCCCCCCCGGGCGACAGCGGGCCACCGAAGTCCCGACATCCGCGCAGGTGGGCGCGGTTGCCGCGGGACGAGTACGCCCTGTCCCCGGCGACCGCGTCCGGGCGGGTGCGAGGCCGCCCCGCTGGGCCGCGGACCCGGATCTTCCCCAGCACCGGGATGAACTGTGGGCTGTCGGCCGCCTGTCCCGCGATCAAGACGAACGCCAACGGCCGGCACTTGCGGTCGGCGGCGAGAGGGACCTTTGACGTCTGCCCGCCCCGTGAGCGCCCCAGCAGAGCGGCCTTCAGCCGGACCCTGCGTCGGCGCCGGACGCGTCGCCGCTCGTCCCGCTCGGGATCGGCACCACCGTCCTGCCCGCTTCGTCCCTCGGGACCGCCCCCTTTGACCTGGCCTCCTCCTCTTCGGCGGCAGCCTTCTCCAAAGCGGCGAGCACGTCCTGGCTCGTGTGCATCCCGGCGGCATCGTGATGGGCCCGCACGGTGGTGGAGTCGATACCGACCAGCGACAGATCCACCTCACCCCGCCCGCTTCGCGGCCTCCGCGATCAGGCCCTTTAGCAGGGCCTCGAACACGCCGGCGTCACGCCACTGCCGGAAACGATTAGACACCGTCGACCAGGCACCGAATTCCTGCGGCATCTCCCGCCACTGCCCGCCGGTCCTGAACCGCCAGACCACGCCCTCGAACTGCTGGCGCAATCGCTCGGGGTACGGGCCATACTCGCCGATCGGCAGGTACGGCTCGATGAACTCCCACTCCACATCGGTCAGCTGCGCACGTCACGCAAGACGATCTACCCGATCGAAGATCAGCACGAGGGGAGAACCCGCTCATTGATCACGACCCGATACGCGCCCTAGGAGCGCCGTCGACCTCGGCATTCCCGTCATTAGGATCGAGGAGCGTTGAGCACCCGAGCCGGCCACGAGGAACCGAGCCCCGACATCAGCACCTGGGCTATGGCGCGTTTGTGGGGACTCGCTGGCGAAGCTGAAGGCCAGCAGCTCGAAGTGGTACGCGTCGCCGCCCAGGGGCGTGCCTACCGCTCCGGTGAATCCCGGGAAGCCCGCAGACAGTGGGCCAGGCTGTCACTGCACGCCAACCGCCGCCTCCGCGAGAACGATCCTCGGCAGCGGGCACGAGCGGATCATCTGGATTTCATGCTCCGGACGTGGGTCATCGACCACTTGGGCCCTGACGAGGACGAGCCCGACTTCGCGCCCGAGACGCTCGCCTCGGACACTCTCGCCGCACTGGCTCTCACTCCTGCCGATGCCCGTGCCCTTGCCGTGAACTGGTGCCAGCTCCCTGTTGACCAAATACAGGAGCTGCGGCGCCATAAGAACCTCACTGCGCATCTCAGCACGCTCGCCAACTATTTGCAGCTCGGCCCGAGCCGGGACCAACTTCTCATCTGGCTACAGACTCGCGAGGAACTGCCCGGATAGGCTTCGAAGTCCGCACCGCAATTCTGGTCCACATTGCACGACGGTGGTCGGAGAGGGCGACCGTGAGAGCGGTCAAGGCGTTGATCTGTGTGGCGTGATGCTGGGCGGCGCGGCGTCGGCACGGTCAGAGCGAGCAGCCCCGACCGCGGCTTCTGGCCCTGTCATTCCGGCCGGTGCACCCGGCGGCTCCCAGCGGGCCGCATCGGCCGCAGCCTACTCCCCGCCGTCGTCGGCGAGGCGTCGGTACACCCAGTGGCCCTGATCGTGTGCTTCTCGTGGGACGCGCCAGGAGGTGCCGTTGGAGCGGGGGCGAAGTTCGGTACTTGTGGAGGATGACCGCGCCGATCGTGCTCGCTGCCGCAGGGGTTGCCCTCCTCATCTTCGGAGCCCTGGTCCTGCTCAGATTTCCCGACAAGCCCGGGGGCACGTTCGAGGCGAAATTCGGCGGTCAGGGGATCCAGGTCAGCTCGCTGGGAGCCGGGCTGCCGATCATCGTGATCGGGGCAGCTCTTCTGGTGCTCGCGGTGTTCATCCCCGTGTCGGACGGGCGTAGCTCTTCGCCCGAGGTGCGCCCGTCGCCGTCACGGGTCGACCCAAGCGGGTCGCGCACGTGCCCGGACCGGCTCCTTGAGGATGTCGACAAGAATCGTGTGAGCACGGTGGAGGAGGGTGTGGTTGATCAGCCCGTCATCGGGGCCGATCAGCCGCTATCCGGGGTGTTCGGCATCCGGATGAACGCCGATGGCAGTCCTGTCGGGGCTATCCGGCTGCAGTTCTTCCCGAACAGCCAGGTCTTCAAGGTCGGCGCTGTGGTGGATGCCACGTGCACTCGGGTCGAGGACTTCGCCAACGACACGCGGGGCGGCGACAAGCACGTCTTGCAGAACTGGGATTCCCTGCGGTTGCGCCTGGACGGCCGGTCCTTCGTCCTCCGGCTCGGTGCCGGCGACGGCGAGGTCACGGGCAACTTCAAGCGTGTGGCGCAATGAGTTGCCGGGTCGGCCCAGCACACCTAGGGACTGTTTGAAATGTTGATCAAGGTCGTGGAACGGTCTTGACGTGGCTCGTGGGGGCCTGACGGACGAACAGTGGGCGCGGCTGGAGCCGCTGCTGCCACCGGTGCCGAGGATGGGGCGGAAGCCTCGGAATCGCCGACAGGTCTTCGACGGAATTTGGTGGCGGGCGCGGACCGGCTCGCCAAGGAGACAAAGAGGCACATACCCATGTCACACACCCCCGAGACCATCCCCTGCACAGAGAGCACGCGCCTGCCCTCCTCTGGCTGGGCACCGAGCCGCCCACCGTCCCCCGGCGCGACCTCCCGGAGTTCTTCACCGCTGCCCGGCGACTCGCCCAAGCACTGCCCGAACCCCTGGGCCAGGCGCTGGACGCCTTCCGCCGACACGGCAACGTGCAAGGCTTCCTCTACTTCCGCGGGCTACCCATCGACGAAGGCGCACTGCCGCCGACGCCGTCGGCCACCCCCGCCCCCACAGACCGGGAGCTGGTGGGCATGGAGCCATGGATCGCACTGGCCGGGGCGCGGCTTGGGCACCCCACGGGCTACCGGGAAATCCGTTGCGGCTCGGTGTTCCAGGACATCTACCCCGACCCGCAGGCGCATCCGCTCACCGCGCACACCAGTGAGGGAAGAGCTCCGCTACCACACCGAGATGTGCTACCGCGCGCACCAGCCGCACTATCTGGTCATTGCCTGCGCCCGTGCAGACCATGACCGCAAGGCGGCCACGCTCGTCGGCTCCGTACGCACGGCCCTGCGCGAACTCAGCCGCCAAGACCACGAAACAGATGGCCTGCACGACAGCGCGGGTGAGGCGTTGGTCGGTCAGCTCGTCGTCTGGCGCGATGTCCTTGATGGTGTTGAGGCTGTCCAGGGCGCCGGTTGGCAGAGGGGTGCGGGTGCGTACGGCGGGGAGGATGCTGCCCCGGGAGGTCATGGTGACGTGGTGGCCGGCGTGGCTGAGGACCAGCGCGGCGTCGATACCACTCTGCCCTGTCCTCACGACCAGGACGCGAGACTGGGGGTGCAGGCGGTCCGCATGGCCGTGGTGGGGAAAGGGTCTTGACTCGAAGGGCTTTGGCCACTGCGGCCTGGTCAAAGGTATTGGGTTGTCGTTCTGCCGCCATATGAGGAGGGACTATAAGGGACAGGAGTCGCGAAAGATGTAAGAAAAGTTACAAGTCTGCTCCCATAGGCGCCTCGGGACGCCAGGCGACAATGGTTGCTTGACCGGGCGTCACAGCAGACCATTCCCTAACAGGAACAGGGTCCCCTTCCTCGTAATGCCATTCCTGCTCCCCCGACTCACTCACGGGGTGAAATACAGAAATCTCAAGATCAGGCAGGGCCTCACCGGCCAACTCAAGCCTGAAGAGAATCGCGAAGTCTGAGTGCATAAGGGGAATGAATCCAGCAGCATTAAGAAATGTTTGGAAGCTGCGACCGTGCTCAAACGACTCACCAAGAGGAATTTTTGCACCGAGAGGGATGTGCGCCGTAAGCAGATCCTGCTGATTGAGACCCAACCTGTGAAGCGAAGTCGAGGTGAAAGGAAGAAGATCGGCGCCAGACTCTTCAACATCGATGCCTGCGGCAGGGCATTGAAGAGAATAGTGCAGGTAACTCGTGTGGTACCCGTTAACGGAAGATACTGCCCAAAGAGTTCTCCTCGGAAGGTACCCAGTACCGTCAAGGCACGTCCCCGTAACCCTGACAGAGATATCGAGGCGAACTACTTTTCCCCTGTCAGCCCAGGAGAAATTGAGGCGCAGGCGCGTGCGGTTAATGTAGACACTTTGATCGGCGAAACCGTAAACAGCTTTACGTAGTTCGACTGGCTGTTCTCCTCGGAGGAAGCCAAGTGTCTCATTCATGACGCCTCGAACAGCGCGTCGCATCACATCTTCGCCGAATTTGTCTCGCAGGTAAAAGTCCCCAGCAATACCGAGGATGAAGGCAACGAAAAGGGCTTCCCCTACCGCATGCGACAAGTCATGAGAAAGCCCTTCACTTTTGAATGCCTCCCGTTCCAGGATGAAGCAGGTGACGGCACCCGCAATTAGCCCAAAAAAGATCCAGCGTCGCGCGAATAATTTACGCATCCTGGACTCCGATCGATTAATCTCCCACAATCCGCCTTACCCCCTTCTCGGGGCAATTTTCAGATGCCGATTGCAACAATGCCACTCTTGCAACCTAGTGTTGACGTTGAATGCGAGAAGCGCATTTTTTAGGCGGCCAGAAGGGTCTCGCAAGAATCCAAAGTACGACGCCGTGCCGACCTCGACGGAACTCCATAACGCCGTTACAGTAGGCACGCCATTCGCGCCTCAACGACCAGTTCGCCCATTCGGCCGCAGTCGACCTTCCCGGGCCCTCTGGTGACCTCACAGACCAGGCCCGACGTGTCACCCATTTGTCACGCACCCGGCGTACCGCAGCCGGAGGCAAGCCTCTGACCTGGATGTTTTCCGGACCCTGTGGACTGACCGCGCGAAGTGGACTGGGTTTCAGTCTCTGGGGGCAAGGGGTCGCAGGTTCAAATCCTGTCGTCCCGACGGCGCTGAACCCGCTTCACAGGAGCCGCCTGAATTGGTGGGGTCTCTCCCTGTATGTGAGCATTGGTCACAAGTGATCTGTGGGGCGCCCACTCCTTCGATGGGAGAAGCTGCATGTCGGTGATCGAAAGGACCGGCGGCGGCGCCGCGCCGGAGCCGGCCGCGTTCGGGCCGGTGACGATCCGGCCGGGTGATGTTCGGTATGACAGCTTGCAGCGCGGCAACAACTTTCGGTTCGTGGGCCGGCCGGAGGAGATTCGCGTGCTCGGGTCGACCGAGCAGGTGGTGCGGGCGGTGGCGGATGCGGTGCGGTCAAGGTGGCGGGTCGCGCCGCGCAGCGGCGGGCATTGTTTTGAGAACTTCACCACCGACCCCGCGGGTGGAATGCTCTTGGACCTGTCACCGATGGACGCGGTCGGCTACGACGCCGAGCGGCGCGCGTTCGCGGTGCAGCCGGGAGCCACGCTCGGGCACGTGGGCCGGACCTTGTTCACGGGGTGGGGGGTGACGATCCCGGCAGGCGCTTGCCCGGAGGTGGGCGCCGGCGGGCATCTGGCCGGTGGCGGGTACGGACCGCTCTCGCGCCTGTACGGCTCGGTAGTGGATTACCTGTATGGCGTGGAAGTGGTGGTGGCCGACGCCGACGGCACCGCCCGCGCGGTGGTGGCCACCCGCGAGCCCGATGACCCGCATCACGACCTGTGGTGGGCGCACACCGGCGGTGGGGGCGGGAACTTCGGCGTGGTCACCCGATACTGGCTGCGCACGCCGGATGCCACCGGCACCGACCCCTCCCACCTGCTGCCGCCCGCCCCACGCCGGCGACTGGACTGCCAGCTCGTCTGGGCCTGGGACCAGCAGATGACCGAGCAGGCGTTCACCACGCTGCTGCGCAACTTCGGCACCTGGCACGAGCGCAACAGCCAGCCCGGCTCGCCGTACGCGCCCCTGTGCGCGGTCCTCCAGCTCATGAACCGCGGCGCGGGCAGCTTCATGATGAATGTGTGGGTCGATGCCGACATTCCAAACGCCGACGGCCTGGTGAACGACCTGGTGACCGCGGTGACCGCGGGCACCGGCACCATGCCGACCGACACCCGGCGCACGATGCCGTGGCTGCACCCGACGACCTGGCCGGGCACCGGTCAGACCGGCGACGCGATCACCCGTCGGTTCAAGAACAAGGCCGGCTACCTGCGCCGCTCCTACACCGACACCCAACTCACCACGATCTACCGGCACCTGACCGACCCCACCGCCAGCCCGACCGGCCTCATGATGCTCGCCGGGTACGGCGGCCAGGTCAACGCGGTACCGCCACAGGCCACCGCCATCGCCCAACGCGACGCGGTCATGAAGGTCATCTACCTGACGACCTGGACCGAGGAATCCGACGACGCAGCCCATCTGGCCTGGATCCGCGACTTCTACCGTGACGTGTACGCCGACACCGGCGGCGTTCCGGTGCCCGGCGAAGTCAGCGACGGCTCCTACATCAACTACCCCGACACCGACCTGGCCGACCCCAAATGGAACACCTCCGGCGTGCCCTGGCACACCCTCTACTACAAGGACAACTACCCACGCCTCCAACAGATCAAGGCCCACTGGGACCCGGGCAACGTGTTCCACCACGCCCTGTCGATCCAACCACCCGCCTGACCGGCGGCCACACCAGCAAACGCCACGGCAAACGCCACGGCGAACGCCACTCGGGCCGGGCCAGTGATCTCGGTGCCCTTGCGCGCATACTCGCGGCTCAGCGGGTTTCGACCTTCAGGCCGCCGAACATGGCGCTGCGGTTGCGGGCCAGGAACTCGTGGGGGAAGCCGAGGTCGATGGCGCTGGCCTCGTCCAGGCGGGCGAGGTGAGCGGCATCGAATGCGACGTCCAGGGCACCGAGGTTGTCCTCCAGCTGCGCCGAGGTCCGGGCGCCGACGATCGGTGCCGTCACGTCGGGGTTCTGCAGGGTCCAGGCGAGGGCGACCTGCGAGGGCGTCTTGCCCAGTTGGGCGGCGATCTCTTTCACCACATCGGCGATCGCCAGACCGCGCTCGGTGAGGTGGCCCTGGGCGAGAGCCAAGTCCTTGCGGGTGCCCTCGCGCGAGGCGGTGACAGGCTGCTCGGCCAGGTCGGCGTGGCCGTATTTACCGGTGAGCACCCCGCCGGCCAGCGGTGACCACGCGATCACGCCCAGCCCCATTTCGTGCGCCATCGGAACCAGGTCGCGCTCCACGGTCCGCTCGATCAGGCTGTACTCGATCTGCAGCGCCACCAGCGGCGACCACCCGCGCAGATCGGCAATCGTCTGCATGCGCGAGACCTGCCAGGCCGGCGTGTCAGAGATCGCCACGTACAGCACTTTGCCCTGGCGGACCAGGTCGTCGAGGCCGCGCAGGATCTCCTCGACCGGGGTCAGAAAGTCCCACACATGCAGGTACAGCAGATCTAGGTAATCCGTATTCAGCTGTCGTAGACTCGATTCCACTGAGGCGAACATGCTCTTACGGTGATTGCCACCGGAGTTCGGGTCGCCCGGTCGGCGTAGGCTCGTGTATTTCGTTGCCAGCACCAGGCTTTCGCGGTTGTCGCAGGTGAATTTGCCCAGCAGCCGCTCGGAGCTGCCCTTGGTGTACATGCTGGCAGTGTCGATGAAGTTGCCGCCGCGCTCGACATAGATCTCGAACAGCTTGCGCGCCTCGTCGGTGTCGGCACCCCAACCCCAGTCGGCACCGAAGGTCATGGTGCCCAGGGCCAGCGGCGAGACCCGCAAGCCGGAGCGGCCCAGCAGCCGGTAAGTGTCAAGAGTAAGAGACATCGCATCCTCCTATGCCGTGTTCCGCGTACCGGACATCAATGCTCGATGTTCACGCCCTGCCGAGGGGACGCTGACGCTCCTTGCACCACTTCACCACCAGCTCCCTCACAAGATCGGCCCCATCATCACGCCGCGCCCACCCTCACCCGCACCGAAACACGGCTGGACCATCTACATTTTCGTCGAGATCACTTCATTGCCCCGTTTGCCGTTCGGCCGTGAACTCGCTGGACCATTCGGGGGAATTCGACTTCCTCTTATGCATTTTCGGAGTATGTCAAACACGCCTTAAAGGCAGTCGATGTGGGGGGACACCGGGCGGGATGAGGGATACGGCGTACAGCCTCGCGGCCGACCCGACGTACGGACTCGTCCTGCTGCTGCCCCCGGCCCTCTGCCTGGCCCTGATCGGACTTTACGTGCGGGTCATCCGCCGCCACCCCCAGGACCTGGGCCCGCACGAGACCCTCTCCGGCATCCGCAACCATGCCCTCCCGCACACGCGAGCACGCACCATCCCAGAGGCACCCGAGCCGACAGATCCACAGATCCCTGCGACGGTGGCTGCGGCCAATGGCTCCCGCACAGGTGAGTAACCGCCTCTCACACGACGAACTCTGAGAATCCCCCCACCAGCAAGAGGAGAGAACAATGCAGGCACAGCTCACGCACCAGATGGCCGGCCCCTACGGGTGACATCGTGATCGGCTGCGCAGGAGCTGCTGTGGCCCTCGGCGTTCTCGCGTTGTACTTCGGCGGCCTGCTCAGCATCGTCAGGTCCGACCTCACCGGCGGGATGAAGCTGGTCTGGCTCGCGTTCGCCGTGATGGCCCCCTTCTTCGGGAGCCTGCTCTGGTTCCTCGTCGGTCGCCGCGACGCCCAGCGCCGGGCAGGCATCGCCTGATTCCAAAAGCGTGCCATCGACGGTGCCTGGGCCGTAGGTCAGGGGCGCGGGCACACTTCCGTGGTGGGTTCTCCGCCTTCTGAGCGGTGCAGTCTGACTCGTGTGTCCTGCGGCTTGGTGCCGTGTGTGGTGGCGGCGGCGTCGGCGGCGGTGCAGACGAGCTGGTGGAGGGCGGTGCGGTCGGCTGTCCAGCCGGGCGGTAGGTGCACGTCGGCCGTGCTCGGTTGCGGTGTGACGGCGGCCGGTGCGGGTGTGCCTGGTGGGATGAGGCTGACCAGGCCGCGGGTGCGCTCGGCCCGGTCGGGGCCGGCCACGAGCTGGTCCATGGCCGCCTGGAGGGTGTTGGGGCGTTTGTCGAGGCGGGAGACGCGTTCGAGGCCGAGGGGCGAGGAGAAGTAGACGTGCACGGTGGTGGCCGGGCGGCCTTGTATCCGGCGCAGTCCGGAGGCGGGAGCTCCTGCTCGGGCGGGGCCCGTGTCGTCGATGCCGCAGGCGGTCAGGGACGCCAGGCACAGGGCGAGTAGCGGCGCGCACGCCGCGCGGGGCCTCACGCCGGCTCCTGAGGCAGCGTGAGGGTGAAGACCGCTCCTCCGCCTGGCGCGTTGGCGGCGGTGAGGGTGCCGCCGTGCAGGCGCACATTCTCGGCGGCGATGGCGAGGCCCAGGCCGCTGCCCTCGCTGCGGGTGCGGGCCGCGTCGCCCTTGGTGAAGCGGTCGAAGACGTGGGGCAGGGTGTCCTCCGGGATGCCGGGGCCGCCGTCGGTGACGGTGAGGATGAGGCGGTCATCCTGGGTCTGGGCCCGGACGTCCACCGGTACGGACGGGCCGCCGTGGCGCAGGGCGTTGCCGATGAGGTTGGCGAGGACGACATCGATGCGCCGGGGGTCGAGACGGGCGCGCAGCCCCTGCGGCACGTCGACGCCGACCCGGTCCTGCCAGTGCCGCAGGCCGAGCGTCTTGCGGACGAGTTCGCCGATGTCGATCTCGTCGAGGTCCAGGGCGGCGGCACCCGCGTCGAACCGGGAGATCTCCATGAGGTCCTCGACCATGCGGCCGAGCTTGTTCGTCTCGTCGGCGACCAGTTCCAGCGCCTCGGCGGTCTCCGGGGCCACCCGCCCCGAGCCGGCGTCCTCGTTCAGAACACCGGTGACGGCGGTCATCGCGGCGAGAGGTGTGCGCAGTTCGTGGGAGACGTCCGCGGCGAAGCGGCGCGCTCTGCTCTCCATGGCACGCAGCGTGGCCGCGTCGGCCTGGAGTGTGGCGGCCATGGTGTTGAACGTACGGCCGAGGTCGGCGAGTTCGTCGTCGCCGGTGACGCGGATCCGGGTGTCGAGGGCGCCGGCGGTCATGTTCTCGGCGGCCGAGCGCAGCTGCCGTACCGGGCGCAGGACGCGGCGGGCCGCGAGCAGCGCCGGGACGAGGGCCAGCAGTACGACGGGCAGTGCGCCGGCACGTGCGGCGGAGAGGAGGGTGGCGACGTCCCGTTCCTCTTCGGTGAGCGAGAAGGACGCGTAGACGACCAGTCCTGAGGGCTCAAAGGGGCGGTCCTCGCGGGTGACCGGCAGGGCGAGTGCCAGCCAGGGTTCCCCGGCATGGTGGAAACGCTGGACGACGGCGGTGTGCGCCGAGGAGGCGGCGTGCCGCAAGGGCGCGGGAAGGACGGGTGCGGGACCCGCGGCGGAGACGAGGGCTCCGCCGCGGTAGGCGGCCGCGGTGCGCCAGTCCTCCCGGAAGCCGCCGCCCCGGTCGAGCTGGAGCGCAAGGGTGCGCAGGTCCGTCTCGGCGGGCGCGAACGGCAGATCGGGGGCCAGGGAGCCGATCTGGGCGCGTAGTTCGTGCACGGCGCTGTCCCGAGTGCGGTCCAGGATGGCCGCCCGTGCCTGGCGGAAGGTGAGGGCGGCGGCGGTGAGCGCGCTGAGGGCTGACACCAGGAGGAAGGCGACGACGAGACGGGTGCGCAGGCCCCGCGGGAGGAGGCGTCTCACAGCGGCCCGAAGCGGTAGCCGAAGCCGCGCACGGTCTGGATGTAGCGTGGCTTGCGCTGGTCGTCCTCGATCTTGGCGCGCAGCCGTTTCACGCACGCGTCGACGAGTCGCGCGTCGCCGTAGTAGCTGTGTTCCCAGACCTGTTCGAGGAGTTGCTGACGGCTGTAGGTCTGCCCTGGGGAGGCCGACAGGAAGAGCAGGAGCTTCAGCTCGGAGGGGGCGAGGGTGAGTTGCCGGCCGTGCTTGCACACGCGCACCGCGATCCCGTCGATCTCCAGATCACCGTAGGCCAGGGGCTGGTCGCGGTGGCCGGGGCGGGGCTGCGAGGGTGCCAGGCGGCGCATCACCGCGCGCATGCGCGCTTCGATGACCTCGCTGCTCGCGGGTTTGACGATGTAGTCGTCGGCGCCCGCCTCCAGGCCCACCACGACGTCGATGTCGTCACCGCGGGCCGAGAGGATCACGATGGGCACCTGGCTGGTCTCACGGATGCGCCGGCACACCTCCAGGCCGCTCATGCCGGGCAGCATCAGATCGAGCAGCACGATGTCCGGCGCGAACGGTGCGAGTGATGCCAGGCCGTCCTCGCCCGTGGCGACTCCCTCCGTCTCGTGACCGTAGCGGTGCAATCCCAGCGTGACGCCACGGCGCACGCCGGGATCGTCCTCGATCAACAGGACGCGCGTCATGGGCCGGCCTCTCCTCTCGCTCGTCGATAAATCCACCCCGTATAGCACCTCAAAATGGCGAATACCAGCCGAACGTAGACACGCAGACGGTGCGTCAGCCGGCCGTCGGCGGCGCCTCCACTGGGATAGCCGTGCCGGTCTCTTCGCACCTGACCCTCCATGGCTCTCCGGGCTCTCCCGACTCGTAGACGCGCACGACAACATCGGCAGGCCGTCTTCCGCCCGGGATCCCCGGTGCCGCGGCGGCCGTGCACACCAGCTGGTTCACCGCCACGCCGTCCAGCTCCACCACGAGCCACGGCAGGTACAGGTCCACCGCTCCGGGGCCCGCTGCTGTGGCCCGGACCTTATGCCTCCCGGCCGGCAGCGCGGTGACGAGCCCGCGGTTCCGCTCGTTGCGGGTCGGCCCGGCCAGCAGCTCGTCCAGCGCTGCCTGCGGCCCGGCTCCGGCGGACGCGGCGCGGGCGACGGGCCAGGCCCCGTTCGGGGCGACGAAGTACACCCGCACCCAGCGGGCGGCGCCGACCGTACGCCCTCCGCCGGCCGGCGCGCCCGACGACTCCGGCCGGGTGTCGGGGACACCGCAGCAGGCGAGCGCCCAGGAGGCGAGCAGCACCGCCACGGGCCGCGCCTTCCGCACCACGCCCCTACGCGCCCTTCCCGGCCCGCCCGGCCCGTGTGCACCGCTCATCGGCATGCGCCCAGTCTCCCCGCACGCCGCCCGGGCTCCCCGCACCCCGGGTCTTACGGCGCCGTCAGCCGCTCGATGTCCACCGTCCCCGCACCGGGCTGCGGTCGCGGTACGGCCACCCACACGCCCGCCGCCACGGCGAGGGCGGCGGCGAGCGCCAGCAGGCCCCGGCGCCCGGTCGCCCACCTCGCCCGGAACCGAACCGGGTCCTCCACCCCGGCCTTCGTCAGCCGGGCGGCCAGCAGCGACACCCCGATGGCCACGGCGGTGCGCCACCACCCACCGATCCCGAACACCGTCTGCGGCAGCAACAGGTACACCGGCCAGTGCCACAGGTACAGGCTGTAGGACAGCTCCCCGAGCAGCGCACACCACGTCCACAGCGCGCCCCGGCACGCGGGCGACCATACGCCGGACCGGCACCGTAGCCGCCAGCGCACCGAGCAGCAGGGCGAACGCCCGGGTATCGGTGCCCTCGTAAGCGCGCGTCGTGTCCACGGCATCGCCGTAGTGGAGCATCAGCACGAGCCAGACGAGCGCCCCCACGCCGGCGAGGACGGCGCCCCGCCACTGCCCGCCCCGGCCCCGCCCGGCGAGCGCCACCACCAGTGGCCAGGCCAGGTAGAACTGCCACTCGACGGCGATGCTCCACAGGTGTGCGAAGACGCGGGAGCCGGAGGCGTTCCAGTACCCGATCTCCTCGGCGACGAAGTGCCAGTTCACCGCCTGCGCCGCGACCCACGGCGCGTCCTCAAGCGCGAAGAGCAGCACGGACGCCGCCCCGAACGCCCAGGTGAGCAGAATGGTGCCGACGCCCACAACGGTCAGCGCCTGCAGCAGGCGGCGCGCCCGCCGGCCCCAGAACGCGGTCAGCCCGATCCGGCCGTGGCTCGCGGCCTCCCGCAGGAGCAGGCCGGTGATCAAGAAGCCGGACAGCACGAAGAAGAGGTCGACGCCGAGAAAGCCGCCGCTCAGAGCTGTTCCGTGAACCACTTGGCGAAGGCGGCCGAACCCTGCTGGCAGGAGTGGATGCCGTCGGACGCGCGCTGGGCCTTCCCGGCCTTGGGGTCGGTGCCCCACAGCGCGGAGGCGTCGACGAACCGGCCCTTGCCGCCACTGCGGTCGGCAACCTGCTTGGCCTTCGGCGCGCTCGCAATCGCGCTCTCGTACTTCTTGTAAAAGTCGTCGATCTTGAACGGCGGGGCCGAAACGATCACCAGCTCGGCGCCCGCCCGCTGCGCGGTCCTCGCAAGCTTCGCCTACGAGGCCCGCTGCTGGTCGGCGCTGCCCCAGTCGTAGGTGGTGACCTGGTAAGCGATCACGTCCGGGCGGAAGGACTTGATGTTCTTCGCGAGGTCCTTCCACGTCGACTCCGCGATCTGCCCGGCCATCCTGTCGCCGCCCTCGACAACCGTGCCGCCGCCGTCGGACGCCGCGTTCTTGAACCCCATGCCGCTCGCCTTCAGCGCTGCCTCCAGGGGCGGCGCCTCAGCACCGGCTATGGAGTCGCCCATCCACAGGACTCTCTTGCCCTGTGGCCCCTGCTGCGCCGACTCACCGGGGTCCGTCTTCGCGGCGCCGCCCCCGCCGTCCGCCGTCCCGCAGCCGGTCAGCACGGCGCCGGTCACAGCCGTGACAACGAGGGCGGCGGCAAGCGGGGCCCACAGACCGCGCCGGTGACGATGACGGTGAGGAGGCTGATGCTCGTGACGTGAGGTGAAGCTCTCGTCCATGTCCTCAGGCAAAGAGCACACAGAGACGATCGACCGGGCGGTCATCTACCGGTCACACAATGAGCCACGAGCAGTCACACAGCGACGGCCCCCCAACCGCTAGTTTTCCACCACGGCCGCACCCACTGCTGAGGCGTTCCACACAGCCGGCACACATCCGGGGGAACGAAGCGGGGCGCGATTCCGCCTCCCTTCTTCGGCTACCCGCATCTGCAGCGGCCGAGCTCCTGCACGCCTGAAAGGCGGACGGGCGCGGCTTCCCCCCACACAACTCCTGCTCAAAGAAAGCGAAGACGGACATGACCATACCCGTCACCACCACCCCTGCACACAAAGCGCCGCGCCGAATGGGAAGGCGCACCGCCGTACTTATGGCATCCACCCTCATCGCCGTGCCGCTGCTGGCCAGCGCGGCGGCGCCTGCCATGGCCGAGGACGGCAACACCTACCTCAAGACCGAACAGGAAGTCTTCGACTTCATCAGCAGGAGTGCGCCCCTGAACCAGAAGGAAGCCATCAAGGGCTACCCGGCCAGCGGACAGGACTCGCAGAAGATCAAGCTCGACGACGTCGAGAAGGTCTACCCGCACGACCAGGCGCTCACGGACGTGCCGTCCGTGCTGGGCACCGGGTTCGACCTCCCGGGGAGCATCCCCACCGAGGGTCCCGACATCCGCAACAGCAGCAGCGACGACAAGGAGCCCTGGCTGAGCAACCAGGACGCCAAGTCGATGTGCGGCCAGCCCAGCGAGAAGCCCGACGGCGACCCGATGCCCTGCGGCTTCGTCGGCGTACTCGACACGGCGTACCCGAAGATGCTGGGCGGGTCGGCGGTCATGGGTAAGGCGCAGTTCGACTACACGACCCAGGCCACGGTCGGCCAGGACACCAGCCAGACCAGCGGCTGGTCCGTCGGCGGAAAGGTCAGCTCAGAACTGACGGAGGGCGCCGACAAGGCCGGCACGGAGCTCAACTTCACTTACAGCGAGTCGACCACCACCACCAACAAGTGGACGACCATGACCCAGCAGACCAACAAGTACGACGTCCCGGACGGCGTATCAGGGTGGGTCGAGGGACGCGCCAACGGCGGCTGGTACATCGGGTACACCGTCTACAAGCTCGACTTCGTCGATGGCAACGGCAACGAGAAGCAGAAGATGGTCCTCATACCGGCACGCGTCCTGATCCAGGCACCCGGCAACTCGGTTCCGATAACGTTCGTCAAACGCCAGGGATAAACAGGGATAGAGCAGCGCACAATCCCCTGCCACCACCTGGGGCCCCGGCGGCGCGCAGCGCGCACGCGGCCGGGGCCGGGGCCGGGGCCGGGGCCGGCCGACAAGTCCCGCACGTCTCGGCCACGCGGCCCGGTCAGGACAGCGCAGCTCACCGCGTTGGCGGCGCCGAACGCGTCCTCGTTCGTGCGGCGCGAACCGAAACGCTTCCGTGGGGGGGCGGCACCACCCATGGCACGCGCTCGATGCCCGAGCGGCGGCCCGGGCATCGACCGGGTCCGACTTGCCGTGCCCCACCATGTGGGTGCTGGTGCCGCAGGTGTGGTGGTCGGTCATGGTGAACCAGCCCCTGTGCCGCCTGTACGGACCGGAGGATCCCGGATACCTGCACCCGGCGATCCACCAGGCCCTGGCCACCCGAACGGAGGTCCTCACCGCTCTCGGTGTCTCCGGCGATCCCGGCGTACCGCGTCTGATGGCACGGCTGCGGGAGCTCCGGGACCGTCAGGCCGACGACGACACCGATACCGACACCGACGTGCCGGACAGCCTGAGGGCGGAGGCGCTGCTGGTCTACCAGTCCCTGACACGGCGTCTGACGCACCGTTCGGCAGACGCAACCCAGACGGCGGTGGAGAAGCAGATCTGCAACGAGTTCCGGTACGAGGACCTCGTCCTGACCGACCGGGGCTGGACGCAGTCCGGCAAGTGCTTTCAGGGACCTGCGATCCTGCGCGGGTTCCGTCCCTTCACCCTGACCGGCGCGGACGTCGACCCAAGCCAATGTCGCCGGGGCTGCAGAGCAGACTGCGAAGTCTGCCGTTGTGGACCACGACCGGCTGGGTCAAAGGCAAGGGCCGATCGGTGTTCGCCGTGGCCGACTCCGGGGTCGCGCGGGTCTTGGCGGGCCGTCTGCCCCTGTGGAAGCCAGGAGGGAACGTGCAGCAGTTCACGGCACTGTTCGGACGGATGCACGTCACACCCCTGGACGTTGCGGGCGCCCAGGTCACGTACGAGACGGGAGGCGTAGACGGGGCCGGGGACGCTGCCCTGGACCAGCCGGCCGACGCGAGCCTCACGGAGGACTTCCGGCGGGGAGTCGCCGCGCTCCAGGACCTCCTGGTACGCGACGAGCCCGGGACTGCGGAGGCTTTCACCGGCTGGACCTGGCTGGCGGGACTGGAGGTCCGGCTGCTCCCCGGCCTGCGGATCCGCCTCGATCCGGGAGACACGTACGAGCTCATCGAGCTCCCCGTCGACGCGCAGATCGACCGCGGCCGCAACACGCTGTTCCTGCACTCGCACACGGCGCTGACCACCAAGGCGGGTGCGGGCGCGGCCATCGCCGCCCACTTCGCGGAAGAACGGTCTCGCGTAGGCCACAGCTGGCGGGTCGTTGGGGAGGAACACCTGGTGGAGACAGGGGCCGGAACCGCCTCACATCGGCAGGGCAGCGGGACCGCGAGGAACGGCAGCGGCTTGCCGAAGAACTGCGCCGGCGTGCTCAGCGGGCTCCCGCCCCGCCGATACCGAACGGGAAGCCGGCCCCTCAGCGGGGCACGGGCTCCGGCCCGGCTATCCCCGTTGACTCGACCGGCATCATCCCGCCGCCCCGCACTGGTTCAGCTCCCGCTCCCGCGCCCTAGCCCGGAAGCCCCGGACCTGGCGCCCAGTCCGGCCCGCAGCACGCGCCGGTCGTGCGCCCCCTGGTAGACGCGGTCGACTTCGACGTGCTGCCCGGCAAGGTCACCCGCACTGGAACGCCGTCCACACCGGGCAGCACCCCTGCCCGTACGCTGGGGACGGCGGGACCTTCGCCCCTCCGACACGGGATCTCACTCCCCCAACCCAGGCCCGGGCCCCGCCCCGCAGCCATGCCTCACCGCTCGGCTACGCAGACCACCACACGGAGGAGCTCGTCATCCAGGCGCTCCGCCGGATCCTGCAAGAGCAGGGTGTCGAGCTGTACGACCAGCGGGGTGCGTCGGGGGTGGGCGCCGACGCATACGACTCGACCGGGCGCTATTACGAGATCAAGGCCCACGGGCGTGCTGTTCCGGGCGAGCTGACCCTGACGCGTTCGGAGTTTGTAAGGGCCTGGTCTGAGGGCGATAACTACACGCTCGTGATCGCCTCACACCTGGAGAAGGGCGCCGGCAAGCCGACCCTCCGCCTGGTGAACGACCCCGTGCACCGCTACGAAGTCGAACCGCACGTGGCCTCGACGAACAGGCACGCTCCACGATCGAGTCCACCGCCCCTACAGAACCGTGGGAGAGCGCCATCGCAGCCCTCCTGCGCATCCACTGCCGGCCCGAGGGGTCCCCCGTGCCGCAGCCAGAACTGGATCTCGCTCTCCAGGAGGCAGTTGCGGTGATCGCCCAGCCCGACCCGGCGACTGCTGCATTCCAGGTTCGCGTCGGACTGGCTGCGCTCGACCCGGTCCGCGATCGAACCAGCCCTCATGCGGTTCACCTGCAGAGCGCCATCGCCGACGTGGCCGTTCTCGACGCCTACGCCGCCCGCGACGTACTGAACCACGACACGGAAGGCTCCTGCCTGGTCCGTGAGCAGAGGAAGAAGCTCGAAGCCGTACTCACTGCCGCGGGGCTGGGCGCAGGGGACCTTCCGCCGGCATACATGCAGGTCCTCGCCGAAGCCGTGGACAAGGCCGAGGGCGTGCTGCGGAGTCTTTTGTAAGTTGCCGGGCGGAGCCTCGGCGTTTCGGCCAACCCACCGCTTCGCGCTCCTGTTGCAGGGAGCGGATCGATGCATCTTCCACGCTCCGCCACGCGCTCTATCTCGGGATTCCGAGACCGACCGAAACACAGGTGTTCGATATCCCGGCTCGGTCGTTGAGCCTCACGACCACGCCGGACGACCGTCTAGGGAGACCAACATTGACCTCGGCCGCCACGAACGAGCAGCAGGACACCACGCCGCCGATTCCACCGCCGGCGGAGATCACCTACAGCGGGCAGTGCTCCGTCAATGCGCTCGCCGAGGTCTCCTTCCGGCGGATGTGCGCGCAGATCCCGGCTGTCCTGGGCAGGATCGCCCGATTGTCGTGGCGTACCGACCGGCGGGCCGTGCAGCTCCTTCTCGGCCGCCGTGGTCGAGGCGGTGTGCCGGGTGGAGGCCGCGGCGAACACCGAGTTCGTCGAGCGCGTCTGGGACCGCGACGGCTCCGGCCAGATGATCTCCGTCTACGCGCCGCCGTACGACGGCACAGCCGAGGCACTCACGCTCGGCGAGGGTCGTCGTCAGAGCCTCGTCGCACCAGAGAGACTCCACGGCTACCGCATCCCGCCCCTACCTGCGCACCGTCGTCGACCGCTGGCTGGCGAACCGGCGGGCGCCGGAGAAGGGGGCGGGCCGGTGAGCACGAGCGCGGTCATGCCTCCGGAACGTGTCGACTTCTCGGCGCAGCACCCGTACCTCGACGCTGCGCTCAATCCCGGCCTCGGCCGGCGCCCTGAACAGTCCAGCCAGGCCAGGGGGCAGCGGCATCCAGGTCGCCGTCCTCCGGGCCCACACCGGACCACGTGCCCGTCCAGACCCGGCTTCTCGCCAACCATGCCGCTCTATCCCTCTTGGAGGTTTGGTGTCCACCTGGCTCAGAAGGCCACCCCAGCAATCGACGCTCTCCCGCAGTGAGCAGCTCCTGTTCAGCGGCGCGTTACGGCATGACAAGGCGTGGGCGCAGTACGAGAATCCGCTGCTGAGGGTGTCATTCTGGGCGATGGCCAAGCAGTTCCCGGCCATGATGGCGAGCGTCGCACAGGCCGCGCGGCGCGAGGACCCCCGGGCCCTGCTGGTCCTGCTCGCGGCGGAGCTCGGGATCGGGCTGATGCGCGCCTTCACACTCGTGGCCACCAATCAAGTTCTGATTGCGATCTTCTCCGCCGGTCCGACCACCGACCGTCTGCTGGACGCCGCGCCCGCCCTTGGCGCGGCCGCCGCGGTGACGGCTGCGTCGTCGATGCTGTCGGCGGTGAGCGTGGCGGCGTCCGGCCGCCTGGAGCCGAAGATCGAGCGGGCTTGCACGGCCCGGTACTACCGGGGCCTGGCCCGGGTGGAGCTGGCCACGTTGGAGGACAAGGACGCCCAGCGCGCTCTGGACGCCGGCCGCTACGGGATCCGCTCCATCCGCTCGATGCTCAACTCAACCATCCAGGTCATCAACACCCTCATCGGCCTTCTCGCAGCAGCCGGAGTCCTGGTACTCCTCCACCCCGTCCTCGTGCTCGCCCTGCTGTTGATCGCGGCGCCGAAGGCATGGGGCGCGGTGGCGGTCGTCCGACGGAACTACGCCTCCCGCCGCGCCTGGCTCGACCACGTCCGCGCGACCGACATGGTCACCTACCAGCTGGCCCGGCCGGAGGCGGGCCCGGAAATCAAGGCACACCGCGCCGGCGAGCTGCTGACGAGCGCCTACGAGGACATGGCCGCCACCGCGGCGCTGGAGAAGCAGCGCCTGGCCTACGCCGAGGCCGGCACGAACCTGCTGGTCTCGATGATGTCCGGGGTGGCCGCCGTCGCCGCCTACGGAGCTTTGGGGGCGTTGCTGTGGTACGGCAGTATCCCGCTGGCGGCGGCCGGCACCGCGGTGATCGCGGTCCGTACCTCGAGCCAGAATCTCACCAGCCTGGTGATGACCATGAACCGGCTGTATGAGGAGTCGATGTACCTGGCCGACCTGGAGACGGCCAACGAGCTGGCCGAGCGCAACGCGATCCCCACCGGCGGCCTCCCGGTTCCTCAAGGCCCGGTCGACGTGCGCTGCGAGAACGTGTTCTTCTCCTACCCAGGTTCCAAACAACCCACCCTGACCGATGTGTCGTTGACGATCCCCGCGGGGAAGGTGGTGGCGCTGGTCGGAGAGAACGGCTCCGGCAAGACCACGCTGTCCAAGCTCCTCGCCGGGCTCTACCTCCCCTCCCACGGCCAGATCTTCGTCAACGGTGTCGGAGTACGTGACGCGGACCGGGACGCCGTCTTCGACAAGGTGGCCCTGTTGTGTCAGGACTTCCCTCGCTGGTCGATGACGGCCCGCGCCAACATCCACATCGGCCGGCCCGAACTGGACCTCGACCAGGCCCGTGTCGAGCAGGCCGCTCGCGAGGCCGGAGCCTTGGACGTGGTGGACTCGTTGCCGGACCGGTGGGACAGCATCATCGTCAGCGGGTTCGAACGCAGCACCCAGCTCTCGGGTGGACAGTGGCAGCGCATGGGCAGCGCGCGAGCCCGGTACCGCCAAGCCCCGCTGTTGATCGTCGACGAGCCGACCTCGGCCCTGGACCCGAAAGCGGAGATCGAGGCGTTCCAGGCCCTGCGATCGATGACCGACGACGGGACGACGGTGCTGCTTATCACGCACCGGCTCGCGGCGACCGCGACCGCCGACCTCATCTATGTGCTGGACCACGGCCGCGTGGTCGAGCACGGCAGTCACGCCGAACTCATGGGCCTCACCGACGGCCACTACCGGACGCTGTACGAGATGCAGGCCGCCCAGTACACGCAGACCCCCTCGTGCGCTGTCCTTCCTCGTCCCACCGCGCACAGCTGAACGCCCGCTGGCGTCTTGCCCGGGCACAGCTCGGGCCCTTCCGAACGACTCCTCTTCGAAGGCGGTGACCCATGATGAACGACTTCACCACCGGTACGGCGGCCCTGATCGTCAACTCCCGTGGCCGCTACCTGCTGCACCTACGCGACGCCAACAAGAAGATCTGCGACCCGGGGACGTGGAGCATCCCGGGCGGCGACCGCGAAGGAGCGGAGTCCTCACGCGAGGCGGTGGAGCGGGAACTCCTCGAAGAGACCGGCCTGGTGGTCCCGCTGGAGGAGTTCACGGTGGTCGACAGCCTGGGCCCCGACGGGGCCAAAGGCCGGATTCGCGTCTACCTCGGAACCTGGGACGGCGACGCCGATGACCTGCCGTGCCCTGAGGGCATCATGTTCCGCCACTTCGACGCCGACACCATCCCGTACCTGACGATGTGCCCGTGGACGAAGGAGGTCATCGACCTCCACCAGGCTCAGGCCATCGCCCCGCCCCCTGTTCCGGCGCAGGCCCGGCCCGGCGGGCAGGCGCGTCTCAACGTCGTCGGCGTCCACCTCTACCTGGAGCAGGACGGCAAGGTCCTGCTCGGTCTCCGGCATCCCGACGCCGCGTTTGCGGCCTCCACCCACCACTTCCTCGCCGGACACTGCGAACAGGAATCCGCTATCACCTGCCTGGTCCGCGAGGCGGAGGAGGAGGCCGGGATCGTGATCGACCCGGCCGACCTGGAGCTGGCGCACGTCGTGCACATGGTGGACCACCCCGGCGGGCAGCCCCGCATGGGGCTGGTCTTCCGCGCCCGCCAGTGGGCGGGTACGCCGCAGGTGCGAGAGCCCGACCGCTGCGTGTCCTGGGGCTGGTGGCCCGCCGACGCCCTCCCCGAGGAGATCGTCCCGTACACCCGCGCCGCGATCGAGGGCATCCGGGCCGGCCGCCTCTACACGGAGATGGGCTGGTGACCGTTGACCACTACCCCACGCCCTCTGCGATCGAGGCTCCGCTGCGGCTCGGCGGCCGCCGCCCGGTCCATCTGGGGGTGCCGCGATGAGCGCTGAGTCCGACGCGATGGTCGTGGCAGGCATCCTCCCGCGCTGCTACCGGATCGTCCCCACCTTGGTCGTCGACGGTCACAAGGGGACCGCGACGCGCAATTACCTGGCCGAGGACTCCGCCGGCCGGCGGTGGTTCGTCAAGACCTATCCCGCCAGGCACGGACCTCCAGGGGGAGCACGAGGCGCTGCGGCTGGGCGAGTTCGCCCGCGGCAGCGGGATCCCGGTGCCAGCGGTTCAACGGTCGCTGGCCGGCGACCTCATCGTCACCGCCGACGGGATGGCGGTGTCCGTCTCCGGGTACGTCGATGGCGCGCAGACCGCGGAAGGCGGCCTCTACGGCGGCCGGTGGGCGGCTGTCGGCGAGGCTGTGGGGCGCCTGCACCGGGTTCTGGCCCAGCATCCGGCCGGGCCACCGCGGCAGGTCCCCGCGAGCGAGGTCTGTGACGTCAAGCGGGCAGGCCAGCGTCTGGAGCGGCTGCTTGCCCAGTACGCGAAGGGAACCGTTGGCGGGGAGTTCGCCGCGTGGGCGCGCCAGACCGCCGAGCAGCGGCTCGCCGCGTTGCCCCAGGTGGCGGCCATGGTGAAGGCCCTGCCTCCGATGTTGACGGCTCAGACGGTGCACGGGGATCTGGCCTCGCCGAACGTGCTGATGCGGGAGCAGGAGGTGGCGGGTCTGATCGACTTCCGGCCGCCCGGTCAGCGCAGCGCTGCGTGGGAGCTGGGCCGGATCGTCCTCGATCCGCGCACGGTGCTCGCGGGCCCGGACTGGCTCGCGGGCATGGCCGAGGGGGTCGCGGCCTACCGAGCGGCGAACCCTGGGCTGCCGGTGGAGGACTTGCTGGCCGTGCCCCGGGTGGCGGCCGGCTACATGGCTCGCTCGGTCTACCCGCTGTCCGAACCCATCGACAACCCGGCCGCGGTCACCCCGGAGCTCGAGGCGTATGGGCGGGCCCGGCACGCCGTCGCGGGCGTCCTCGCCGAGCGCCTGGACGAGGCCGAGGGGGTGCTCCGTGACCGCCTCACCTGATTCCGCCACCGCGCCCACGTCGTTGTGGCGGCACCGCGACTTCCGGCGCTACCTGACCGGCCAGACCGCCAGCGTGGCCGGAAGCTCCATCACCTCGATGGCGCTCCCGGTGCTGGCCGTGCTCAAGCTGGACGCCACCACAGGACAGGTCGCCTGGATGGCGTTCCTGGGACAGCTCCCGCCCGCGCTGCTCGCGCTCCACGCCGGTGCGCTCGCCGACCGGCACTCCAAGCGCCACCAGATGATCACCGGTGACCTGGTCAGCGCCGCGGCCCTGGCGACCGTGCCGCTGGCAGCGGCCCTCGATGCGCTGACCCTGGCGCAGCTCATGGTGGTCGCCGCGGTCCAGGGTGCCGCGGGCGTGCTGCACGACGCGGCGGCGATCAGCCTGCTGCCGAAGCTGGTCGACCGGTCCCTGATCCAGCGGAGCAACAGCCGAGTGGGCGCTCTGTTCGCGATCGCCGCGACCGGCGGCAGCAACGTCGGCGCCATCCTGACCGCGCTGCTCGGCCCGGCCCGCGCCCTGCTCGGCGACGTCGCGTCCTACCTTCTGAGCGCCTGGTGCACCGCCCGCATCAAGACCCGCGAGACCACCCCGGCCCGGGCGAAGACGCGTCGGCTGCGGACGGAAATCGCCGAGGGCCTGCGGTACGTGCACGCCGACCACCGGCTGAGCGTGCTGACTTGGGTCAACGCCACCACCTCGCTGGCCCTGGCGTTGCTCAACACGTTGTGGGCGCTGTACCTGCTGCGAGTCCTGGAGATGAGCGCGACCGTCTTCGGCGTGGTCCTGGGGGTCGGCGCGCTGGGGGCGGCCGCCGGCGCGTTGTCCGCCCCGGCCCTCGCGCGACGGTACGGGCCCGGGCCGATGATGCTCGGCGCGCTCGCCCTCACCCCGCTCACCCAGGTCCCGTTGCTGCTGGCCTCCCCGGGCCTCGGCTGGGAGATCACGATCGGCGCGGCCCTGTTCCTGCAGCTGGCCTGTGCCGGGGCGGCGGGCACCACCCAGCGGTCGATCAGGCAGATCATCACCGAGTACCGGATGCAGGCCCGGATGCAGGCCGTGAGTACCTGCCTGACCTCGGGCGCCCGGCCGGTGGGGGCGCTGTTGGCCGGCGGGCTCGGGACGTGGGCCGGAGTGCGGCCCGCGCTCGTCGTCGGCGCCTGCCTGCTCGTCGTGCCGCTCGTGGTCCTGGCCCGCTCACCGCTGCGCGCTCTGCGGCACATGCCCGACCCTCCGCCCGAGCCGGATGACCTGACCGACTCCGCTGGGCAACCGCAGGCGGCTCCCTTTCCGACCGTGCCCGCCCCTGGCCCGGCGCCGGTTGACGTCCGCCGTGAGGGCTCGATGGAGGGAGGTGCGTCGTGACGCAGCTGAACACCGGCGGAACAGAGGCCGGCCCGGCCGCGCTGGCGGTGCCCGAACCGCGTACCGCCGCGCCGGAGGAAGGCGTTGCTGTGGTCCCGTCCGCCGCCGCGGGTCACGCCGCTCCGGACATCGCGGCCGCGCGGGCAGCGATGGTCGCCCGCCTGGAGGAGGCCGGGGAACTGGATGCCGGCCCGGTGCGCGAGGCGCTGCTCGCGCTGCCGCGCGAGGTCTTGATGCCGCAGGCGTACGTAAGGCGCAGCGCCCCCGACGAACCGCCGCGCTGGGAGCTGCTGGACTGGGCCCGGCCAAAGCACCGGGACGAGCTGCTGCGCCTGCTCTACAGCGGGGACAGCGTGCTGATCCAGCACGACGGCGAGCCGATCCTCGGCCGCGCGGCCGGCTTCCGGTCCTGGGGCTCCATCACGGCGATGTCGAGCACGATGGGCATGACCGCCGGCCTGCTGCAGCGCCTGGACCTGCACCGCGGGCAGCGGGTGCTGGACGTCGGCACCGGCGCCGCTGTGACCGCCGCCGTGGCCTGCTTCGTCTGCGGCGACGACGGCGTGGTCACCCTCGACATCAACGGGCACGTTGGCGACGCCGCTCGAGCGCGCCTGACGGCTGCGGGGTACAGCCCGGCCGTGGTGACCGGGGACGGCCTGGCTGGCTGGCCCTCATTCGGCCCGTACGACCGGATCTTCGTGTCCTTCGCCGTCCCTCGCATCCCGCCGGCGTTGGTCGCCCAGCTCGCGCCGGGCGGACGGGCGCTAATGACGCTGGGCACCACCTCACCGTCCTGGCCGGGCCTGGCCGTGATCACCAGAACCTCGGCCGGCGCGGTGGAGGCGGAACTGGTGGCGGTGGAACTCGGGCACCGTGGTGGCGCCGGCTTCGACCGGCTGTTCCTATCCGCCGCATTCCGCAAGAGGATCGCCACGGGCGAGGGGGAGTGGACCCAGCGCAGCCGATTGCGGCCCCCGGCGGACACCGACCGGGGCATGTGGCTGGCCCTGGACCACCTCCACCCCGGGCTCGTCCGCGACTTCGGCGCGGACGACCTGACCATCGGCGCGCCCGGGTGCGGGTCCTGGATGCGGGCCCGCAACGTCGGCACCCGCCGCTGGGAGGTCACCACCTGCGGGCCGCGCGACATCTGGGCGGAGCTCCACGACGTCGCCGCCCGCTGGCGTGCGGCCGGGTCACCCGACACGTACCGGCTGCAGATCGACTCCAGCGGCGCCCAGCGGGTGACCAGCCACCTCGGCGCCCTGTCCTGGCCTCTGCCCGACCCCTCTCGCACCCCCGGAGACGCACAGTGACCAGCCGTTCCGACGAGCCGTCCAAAGGCACCGCCCTCGCGGGCGAAGAGCTGTTCGGTATGACGGCCGCCGAGTACGCCCGCTACCGGCCGGGCGTGCCGGACGCCGCCGTCCGCCTGCTCGCCGCGACCCTGCACGGTGTCCCCGCGCCGGTCCTGCTGGACCTGGGGACCGGGACTGCTCAAGTACCGCGCGCGCTGCCGCCCGTCGTCCCGCGGCTGGCGCACGTCGGCCTCGTCGACGTCAACCCGGGGATGCTCGCGCAGGCGATGGCCGAGCTCGAGCCCGTCCTTGGAACGTGCACGGCCTCCGCGCACGCCGGCGAGGCCCAGACCTTCGTCCCGCAGACGCAAGGGCGGCGCCCGGATCTGGTCACCTGCTGCCGGGCCTTTCACTGGATGGACCGCCCAGCGGTCCTGCAGATGGCGGACCGGGCGGCCGCGCCGCACGCCGCCGTGGCGATCACGGGCGACGGGAGCCTTGGGACTCACGGCGCTGACTGGACCGTCGCGCTGCGCGAGCTGATCCAGACCTACCTCGGCGTCCGCCGCCGCGCGGGCGCCCGCGGGACCTACACCGAGCCCGGCCGGTCCTACGAGGACGACCTCGCCGACTCGGCGTTCAGCGACGTGAGGGAGCACCGCTTCCCCGTCAGCCGCGCCTGGAAACCCGAGTCGGTCGTCGGCTACCTCCGCAGCACCAGCTTCGCCCGGCCCGACCTCTTCGCCGACCGGCACGGGGAGTTCGAGGCCGAGGCTCGCCAGCGGCTCAAGGCGTACACCCACGGCGGGGTGCTGAGGGAGGAAGCGGTGTTCACCGTGCTGCTGGCCCGCCGGCCGGGGGCCGCGTCGTGAGCGGCCAGCAGCGGCACCGGGAGCCGGTCGACGTCCACCTGATCCTGCGCCGAGACGGCGCCGCGGGCCCCGAGGTCCTGCTGTCCCGCCGCGCGGGGGCCGTCTACGCCGCGGGCCTGTGGCATTTGCCGTCCGGGCACCTGGACGGCCCGCACGAGGACGTGGTCGACGCGCTGATCCGCGAGGCACACGAGGAGACCGGTGTCGCCATCGACCCGGCAGAGGTCCGGTTCGCGGTCACTGTGCATCATCGCAGCCCTGGCGGCGGGGCCCGGACGGGGATGTTCTTCGAGGTGCGCACCTGGCAGGGCACCCCCGGCATCCGGGAGCCGGCCGTCTGCGACGCGATGGACTGGTTCGCGCTCGGCGCGCTGCCGGAGCCGATGGTCGCGTACTGCCGGGCCGGACTGGATACCTACCGGGCCGGCCAGACGATGGCGGTGCACTTCCAGCAGCCTGGCGACCCGATCGCCTACGCCCCGGCCCTCGACCGGCGCCGCCCCGTCCCCGCGTCCGGGACGGTCGGGCCGGACGCTCAGGTGCGGGCGTTCGCTGAGCGGGCCGTCGGGCGCGTCACCGGCTGCACGGACGTCTCCTGGGCGCGGGACGGCAGCCGAGTGTGGCAGGCCCGCGGCGCCGAGGACGGGACATGGTTCGTCAAAGTCCACCAGAGCCCCCGGTTCCACCAGCGGGAGACGGCTGCCTTCCGCAGCTGGGTCCCGGATCTGGGCGTGGCCGTGCCCCGCCTGGTCGCCGCCGACGAAGCGCTGCAGGCCGTCGTCATCACCGCGGTCCCGGGGTGCTCCCTGCGCGGCACCGTCCACCCGCCGGCAGAACAGCGACGGATCTTCCACCGCATAGGCCAACTCGCCGCGGCCATCCACCACAGCGCCCCGGCCCGGCCGGCCACCGACGACACCGTGCCCCTGGGGAAGTGGGAGCGGCACCTCGACGCGGCCCGCCCCTACCTGGCCGCCGGGGATGAGGAGTTCATCCGAGCGGTGGCGGCGAAGGCCACGGGGCTGCCGGCCCTGGAGACAGTGCCCACGCACGGCGACTTCCAGCTGCGGAATCTGCACTGGGAAGAGGCCACCGGAACCCTGTACGTCATCGACTTCGAGCGCAGCGAAAACGGCCCGGCCGTACGGGACTTCGTGCGCCTGTCCGACGCCTGGGACGGTCGGCCGGACCTGTACGAGGCCGTGATGGCCGGCTACGGCCGGCTGTTCACCGCCGTTGAGGAAGAGCACCTGGTTGTCCTGTCGGTACTGGATGCCGTCTCCGGCATCCAGTACGGCGCCGCCCACGGCGACCTGGAACTCGTCGAACGCGGCCGCCGCACCCTGGCCCGGCTCCGCACCGCGGGCCGCCCGTGACCAGCACATCGTCCATCGAACGTGAGAAGTTGAGGAGCAGCACGATGGGGTACACCGCCCGCGAGGAGTGGCAGCAGCACTACGCCGAGGGGAAGGGGTTCCGGCAACTGGGTGACGCCGAGCGGGCGCTGCTTGCCGAGCACGCCCCCGTGCCGGAAGGCGGTGGCCGGGCGCTTGACGTGGGCTGCGGCACCGGGGAGCTGGCCGCATACCTCGCCTGTCTCGGCTACGCGGTGGACGCCATCGACTACGCCGACAGCGCGATCGCCCGGGCCCGCGAGGAGCACCAGGACGCGGAGCGGGTGCGCTGGCTGCAGCTGGACATCGAGCGCGACGACGCCGCCGAGCTGCACGGGGACGGCTACGACCTGGTCACCCTGCGCCTGGCATACCCGTTCCTGCGCGACCGCAGCCGCGTCCTGCACTCTCTCGGCGAGCGGCTGCGCAAAGGCGGCGCGCTCGTGGTCATCACGCCCACCGCCGAGCACACCCCCGCCGAGCGGCGCGACATCGCTCTCGACGAGGACGAGATCGTCCTACTCACCGCAGGCTGGCAGCGGGCCACACGCCTGGAAGCGGACGAGCTCGCCGTCCTCGTCCTGCGTGGCCCCTGCGACAGGGACACCACCGCGGTCGAGAAGCGGCCGACCACCGGCCACGCCCTGACCGGCGCACTCGCGGTCGTCACCGACGAGGCGGGCCGGGTTCTGCTCGGCCGGTCCACCCAGGGCATGTGGGAACTGCCGGGCGGCAAGACCACCGGGTCGGAGGATTTCGCCTCCGCGGCGGTACGGGAGCTGGCCGAAGAGACCGGCCTGACCGCGTCGGCTGCCGATGCGTACGTGGTGGCGATGCTCGCCGACGACAGCCACGGCGTGCCTCGGCTCACCGCGGTTGTCCGGATCACCGCCTGGTCCGGGACCCTCACCAACCGCGAGCAGAAGCTCTTCGAGCGGTGGGAGTTCCACGACCTGCACGGCCTGGCCTGCGTCGGCGACATCTTCACCCCGGCCGCGCAGGCACTGGGCGCCATCTGGCCCGGCGTCATTCCCGACCTGCCGCCGGTCCACGCCTACCCGCTCGCCACAGGCCAGCCGCCCGTGCCGGGCGAGCCGGCCGAAGCCAAACGCCTGCGCCGGAAGATGGCCGACGCGGTCATCGCCGGCGGCTGGGCTCCGTCGACGGCGGTTCAAGAAGCGCTGCGTGCGGTGCCCCGGCACCGGTTCGCGCCGGAGAAGGACCTGGGGACCGCGTACGACGACGACCTGGCCGTGGTCACCCGCCGCGACGAGACCGGACGGGCGACCAGCTCGGTGTCCGCGGCCTGGCTCCAAGCCGACATGACCGAGGGTCTCCGGCTGCAGCCCGGCGCGGTCGTGCACGAGGCCGGGTCCGGGGGCTACAACGCCGAGCTGATCGCGGCGGTCGTCGGCCCGGACGGCCGGGTCGTCACCGGCGACATCGACGCGTACGTCGTGCACCGCACCCGCAGGTTCACCGCGGAGGCCGGTAGCGGCCACGTGAGCGCCTACCACGGCGACGCGGCCCTCGGCGCGCCCGCGTACCTCGTCCCCCGGGGCGGTTTCGACGCAAGCGTGATCACCTACAACGTGTGGGACATCGCCCCGGCCTGGCGCGAGCAGCTCGCCGAAGGCGGGCGCCTGATCCTGCCGCTGGAGATCGGCGGCTACACCCGTGCCATCGCCTTTGAGCGGCGCGGTGATGTGCTGCACGCGCGGAAGTTCACCCACTGCGGTTTCGTCCCCGCCCAGGGCGAGCACGCCCGCACTGCCCTGGCCGTCGATCTCCTCGACGGCGAGCTGCGGATCCGGTTCGAGGACGGTGACCCCCGCGATGTTGAGGGGCTGGAAGAGGGCGTTGCGCGGGCCCCGCCATGAGGTCGCCACCGGGGTGACCATGGGGTCCGGCTTCTACTTCGGCTCGCTCCAGCTGTACGCGGCCACGACCCTGCCCGGCTTCTGCCGCCTGGCCGCCCGCGCGGAGAAGGGCACCGGCGCCACCCAGATCGCGAAGGGCAGCGACGCGCCGACGATCCTCGGCGACGCCTCCCTGGCCTACCTCGTCCACGTGCAGACCCGGCACGGTGACGACCCCGCCGAGCGGGAGTGGGAGTGGGTCGTGCACGCCTTCGGCGACCAGGCACCGCACCTGGCCGAGCAACTGGTGGCCACGGTCCACGCCTGGGACCGCAACGTGCGCAGAGGCGCCGACCCGGACCTCACCGTCCACCCGGCCGGCACCCCCGATCGCCTCCTGCCTCCGGGGGACGTCCTGGACAGGCCGTGCTCGCGCCTGGTGTTCCAGTGGCCGAGCCGTGACGCCCGCCTCCCGGCCCCCGTTGACCGGGGGGAGGCTGTCGCCGCGACCAGGGAGGGCGCGTGATCGTGTGGCTCAACGGCCCGTGCAACGGCGGCAAGAGCACCCTCGCCGCCGAGCCGCGCCGCGCGCTGGCCGACCACGTCCGGCGTCCCCGGGACTACCAGGACCTGCCGGCCTGGCGGGAGTTGACCGGCGCGCTTGTCACCGGCCTCGCCCGGCATACCCGCGGTCCCGTCATCGCGCCCATGACGGTCCTCAACCGCGCATACGCTGCCGAGCTCTTCACCTCGCTCCGCCAGTCTGGCGGCGGTTTTCACCACCTTGTCCTGCACACGACCCCGGAAGTCCTCCAGGCACGGATCGAGGCCAGCTGGGAGTACCCCGGAGATCCCGAGCGAAGCGAAGCCGTGCGGGCCCACCGCCGCTGGCGCGCCGCCGACTACTACGAGCCGCCACCGGCTGGATGCACGCGGACGGGCACGTGATCGACACCAGCAGTCTCACCCCCGGCCAGACTCTCCAGTACGCCCTCGCCCACCTCCACGTCGGCTGCCCCTCAGCTCCTCTTGCCTGAAAGCGATCCACGATGACCACCAGCACGACCATCAGCCGGTTTCGGATGGGCACCCGCCCCAGCTCCATGGCCATGGAGCAGACCGGCCGGATCGAGACGGCCTTCCGGTCCCTCCATCCGGACATCGACCTCGAGATTCTGAAGATCACTTCCCAAGGGGACCAGCACCGGGGCCCGCTGGCCGAGTTCGGCGGGAAGGGAGCCTTCACCCGCCGCGCCGACGAGCACCTCCTCGACGGCCACCTCGAGGCCACAATCGCCTGCGCCAAGGACATCCCCGGCCCCCACGACCGGGCCCCTGGGATTACGGTCGGAGCGGTCCTGCCCCGCGAGGACGTCCGCGACGTCCTCGTCCTGCCCGCCGGGCACCCGCCCGCCACCCTGGACGACCTGCCGCCCGGCACCCGGGTCGGCACCAGCGCACCCCGCCGGGCCGCCCTCCTCAAGGCCCTCCTCAAAGCCCTCCACCCCAAGCTGGTCCCCGTACCGATCCGCGGGAACGCCGACACCAGGCTGAACGCACTCGACGCCGGGACCTTGGGCGCGGACGCCGTGATCGCCGCCCTGGCCGGACTGCACCGCCTCGACCTCGCGCACCGGGCCTCCCAGATCCTGGACCCCACGGTGTGGCTGCCGGCCGCGGGAGCAGGAATCATCGTCATCGAGCACCGAACCGACGACCACACCGCCAACGGCCTCCTCGCCCCGCTCACCCACGCCTCCACCCGCGTCGCTCTGGACGCCGAACGCGCCGCCCTCGCCACCCTGCACGGCGGCTGCCTGACCGCCGCCTCCGTCCACGCCACCCTCGACGAGGCAAGCGGACACGTCACGGTGCACGCGGTCGTCCTCGACCCAGCCGGCGGCGCCCCCTTGCGCTCGGTCACGACCGGCCCCGCGGCCGACCCCGCCGATGTCGGACACCGCGCAGGGGAGCAGCTGCTGGACACCGGCGCCGCCCGCCTCCTGGGCGTAAGGCCGTGAGCAGCGCATCAGCGGCCGGAGGCGGCCAGGTCGCGGGGCGCACGGCCGTGTTCGCTGCGCCGAGCGAACGCGACGACCAGGTGCGGATGCGGCGGGCGCACGCGGCCGCGGCACGGAACTTCGACGTGGAGGCAACCGGGCCGGAAGCCTGGGGCTGGCAGGGACGCACCCTCGGCCGCCGAGCCGGCCGCTGGTGGCTGCGCCTCCTCGCCGTTCCTGAGGAGAAACGCGGCGGTCGTCTATGGGAGGGAACGGTCACTGCCGACGCCGCGCTTCCCCGCTCCGTGCCCCGTCCACGGCTGCACCACGTGCTGGACTGGTCCGCGGAAGGCCACGCCTACCGCGCGGAGTTGACCGAGTACGTACCCCTCCCGGCCCTCCAGGCAGGAGGGCCCGTCCTGCATTCGGACGTGGAGCTACCCGACTCCTGGTGGGCAGACCTGCGGGCCGCACTCGCCGCCACCGCAACCGTCACCACGGAGCGACAGGCCGTACGCCAGCAGTGGGTCGACAGGAACTTCGCCCGCTTCCTGGGCATCCCCGCCATCCGGATCACGGACTGGACGACTGGCCACGGCGACCTGCACTGGGCCAACCTCACCGCGGCGCCTCTGGTCGTCCTCGACTGGGAGGGCTGGGGGCGGCTGCCCGTCGGCTACGACATCGGCCTCCTGCACGCCTACAGCCTGACCACGCCGTCGACCGCCGCCCGGATCCGGGCCGAGTTCGCCCACATCCTCTGCACGCCCGCCGGCCGGACCGGGGAACTCGTCGCGCTCGCCCAGCTCCTCCAGGTCGTCGGACGTGGCGGCCATCCGGAACTCGCCCCGCACCTGGCCCGGCGCGCCGAACAGCTCACCGGCACCCCCGTGCCCACCCCCACCTCATGAACAGCCGGTCCCGGCCGAACACGGCCGCGCGCACAGGCTCCGCTCCGGAGAAGGGCGCCATGCCTCAGCCCCGCGTCGACGTTGTCCTGCTGACCATGAACGACCGCCCCACGGAAGAGGCGGCGACCCAGGCGACCCTCCTCGCGCAGACGGGCGTCGATCTGCGGATCTGCGTCGTCGGCAACGGCTGCACCCCCGACATCGTCCCCGCCGACGCCAAGACGGTCGTTCTCGCGGAGAACGTCGGCATCCCCGGCGGCCGGAACGCCGGCGCCCGCGCTCTCGCGGAGGACAAGCAGCCGGGGAAGTTCCTCTTCTTCCTCGACAACGACGCCAGCTTCCCCCGTCCGGACATCCTCGCCCGCCTCGTCGCTGAGGCCGAGCAGCGCCCTGAGGCCGCCTACGTCCAGCCGCGCCTGACAGGGCCCGACGACGCCACCACCCCACGCCGCTGGGTTCCGCGCCTGCGCGCCGGCCACCCGGGACGGCCCGGCACCATCACCACCATGACCGAAGGCGTCGTCCTCATCCGGCGCGCCGCCTTCGACGCGGTCGGAGGGTGGGCGGAGGGGTTCTTCCTCTACCACGAGGGCCTCGACCTCGCCCAACGCCTCTGGGGCCAGGGGCACACGGGCTGGTACGCAGCCGGGATCCGGATGCACCACCCCCTCACCCAGCCCACCCGGCACGCCCTCTTCCACCGGCTCGCCGCCCGCAACCGCGTCTGGGTGGCCTATCGCAACCTGCCCGCACCCTTCATCCCCCCGTACCTGCTCGTGTGGACCATCGCCACGGCCGTGAGGGCTGTCCGCGGAGGCGGGGCCCGGGAGTCCCTCCGCGGGTTCCGCGAAGGGTGGGCCGGCCGCCATAGACAGGACCGTCGACCGATGAGGTGGCGGACCGTCCTTCGCCTGACCGCCGCCGGCCGCCCACCGCTCCTTTGACACCCCGTACGCCGCCGTTGCCCGCACAACCCTCAGTCCCGAACACCACAGAGAGAGGAACCCGCTCCCGTGTCTCTGCCGAGCCTGCTAGGCCGTTTCTTCCGGATCATCCGATCGCTGGTCTGGGATGTACGTCCAGTCCTCCTCGGACTTCACCGGCGCCGACCGAGAAGGGCCGCCTGCTCCATCTTGAGTCGCGCGAAGCGCGTGGTGGTGTACTCCTTCAGCTCCGGCCCCGGGAACTGGATGACAGATTTGTATTCGCCGAACTCACCACTTGCCCAACGCGCTGCGGTGATCTCGTAGCCGGAGACATGGGCGCACAGTTCGAGCAGGACAGGCGGCACCTCCTCCTCGATGAGAAGGTCGGCCTTGGTGACGACCACGTCGCGCATCTTCTGGATGTTGGGCAGGAAGACAGTCGTGGCCCAGATGCGCCACTCGACGAGCTCCTCCTCGGTGGGGGGAGTCTCGTGGTCGAAGGGGTGGACCCCATCAGGGCGGGCATACTTCTCGCAAAACGCCTCATAGGCACGACTGTTGGACTCCATGAGCGCGAAGAGTGGGCCGTAGAAGTCGCTCAACTGCTGGTTCACTCGGGCGAGCCGGGCCTGTCGCTGCGTGAGCCTCAGCCCATTGAGGTACGTCACTAGGTATCCAACGAAGGCCAGACTGACGGTCGTGATCACTGTGCCCATGGCGAGGATGGTAAGCCCGCTTCCTTGAGGCCATCTGATCGTTGGTCTCGTTGTGCCGTTGACTGACGTGCAGTGGGCGCGGATTGAGCCGTTGCTCCCGGACCGGACGCCGAAGCGGGGTGGCCGGTGGCGGGACCACCGCGAGGTGATCGATGCGATCGCCTGGAAGTTCCAGACCGGATCGCAGTGGGTTCACCTGCCCGAGAAGTACGGCAACTGGCGGGGTGTCTACAACCGGCTTCGCATGTGGGCCGTCGTTGGCACCTGGGAGCGCGTCTACACCGCGCTCGTGGCCCAGGCCGACGCCGACGAGGACCTGAGCTGGACGGTCTCGGTGGACTCCACGATCGTGCGAGCACACCAGCATGCGGCCGGGGCCCGCAAAAAGGGGCCCCGGCCGACGAGCCGGACGACCATGCCATCGGTCGCTCCCGCGGCGGACTGACCACGAAGATTCACCTCGCAGCCGACGCCCACTGCCGGCCCCTCGCCTTCGTTCTCACTGCCGGACAGGCCGGTGACGCGCCCGCCTTCGCGCACGTGATGGCCCGCTTGCGCGTTCCCCGACGACGCGGACGGCCCCGCACCAGGCCAGACGTAGTCCTGGCCGATAAGGCGTACTCATCACGCGCCATCCGCGAACACCTGCGCAAGCGCGGTATCCGGGCGGTGATCCCCGTTCCGGCGGACCAGCGGGGCCACCGGCTGCGCCGAGGCAGCCGGGGCGGCAGGCCACCCGCCTTCGACCGCGAGGCATACAGGCAGCGCAACGCGGTCGAGCGATGCATCAACCGCTTGAAGCAGTGGCGCGGCATCGCCACTCGCTACGAGAAGACGGCGACCATCTACCTGGCAGGACTGCACGTCGCGGGCATCTTCCTCTGGTCCGCCCGATGATCCAAACGAAACCGCCTAGCGGTCTTCGCACACCCCGACGACGAGGCCCTGCTCGCCGGCGGCGTTCTCGCCCAGCACGCCGCCTCCGGCGCCCGCACCGCCGTCATCACCAGCACCTGGTCCGCCAACAGCCATCGGGCCGCCGAACTCACCGACGCCCTCAGCACCCTGGGGGCGGGCGAGCCGAGGATGCTCGGCTACGCCGACGCCCGCATCCCCGATTCGGCACCAGGACAACTACGCTTCTGCGACGCCCCACTGGAGGAGACCATCAGCCAGGTGGTCCAGCACCTGCGAGAGATCCGCCCCGACATCGTCGTCACCCACGACGCCTACGGACAGCTGACCGGCCACCCCGACCACATGGCTTATCCCGGCACTTCCCGTGTCCCTCGCAGGTCGTGTCGCTTAACTCGCCGGTGGACGAGAGGGAGTTGCCGGATACGTCAGCCGGGCCATGAGTCTCATTCTACTTCGGCGCCGACCAGCTCCTGTGATGCATGTCATAACCGATCGTGTGACCCTGCGCGGCACCAACCTCATGCCGCGAGGCGGTCCCGATCACCCGGCGCCTCTCATCGCCAGGCTGTCCGCCTTCCGATCTAACTTCGGCTCGTTTTACGCACCTTGCCGCCTCATCAGCACGGAGAAGAACCATGTCCCGCCCTGGCCAGCCCGACGTCGCCGTCATCACCCCGACGGGATTGCTCCCCACGCGCCTGCCCTTCCTCGAGGAGCTCTACGAGAGCCTACGGGCCAGGAGGGCGCCACCTGGGAGTGGATCACCGCCCCGAACGGTCCGCAGGCCGATCCTGGCCTCATCGCTCCGGCGATCGCCAAGGACGCCCGCGTCACGGTGGTCACGCGACCAGGTCCTGGGCCGGCGCCCGCGCGCAACACCGCGTTGAACTACGTACGGGCTCCTCATGTGGCCTTCGCCGACGATGACGACAGGCTTCCGTCGCAGTCGTTGGCCGTCCGCAACGAGCACGCGATCTCTACCGGGTTGCACTGGGTCGCGGGCCGGTCGGCCGACTGGGACGCCGAGACCGGAACCCGGACGACGTGGATGTGCCCGACCCCCGTCGGCCGTCACGCTGCCGGGGACATCTTGAAGTTCTGGCCGGATCCGATGGCCAGCAAGCCCCCGCTGGGGCACTGCATGCTGCTGACCGACACGCGCCTGGCTCGGGCAGTCGGGCACGGCGGGCTCCACAAGGGAGAGGACTACCGGTTTGCCGTGGGCGTACCCGCGCGCCGGGACGGCCTCATGCTCGGTGACGTCGTGTACGAGCGGCGCGTTCATGACCATCAGTGGAGCAGCGAGGCGTCCTACCGGGGCCAGGTCGAGTTCGATGCCCGGCGCCACGCTTGGCTGATCGGCCATGCGGAACGCGCGTTGCGGGCGGAACGCGCCGCTGCTGGCTCCGCGGCAGCGTGACCGGCTCTATTCCGTGGCGGCCTGCGCGGTGAGGGCCGGGGTGTCCCGCGCCCCCATGCGCAGGTGCTCGACGTGGTACAGGGCCTGGTCGAGGAGTTCGGCCACGTGGTTGTCGTACAGGGCGTAGATGATCGAGCGTCCGTGCCGCTCGCCGACGACCAGGCCCAGGTTGCGCAGCAGGCGCAGCTGGTGGGAGCAGGCCGAGGCTTCCATGTCGACCGCCTCGGCCAGCTCGCTCACCGAGCAGGGGCCTTCTTGGAGGCGGGCGACTTCAGTGAAGATCCGACTGGACCTCGGTCAGTCGATGCCTTCGACGATGCGGAAGTCGCGCTCGACGCCGTCGGAGAGGGCGACCAGCGCCTCCTGGTAGGCCGCACTCTCGTGCGCCGCGACGGCCTGCTCGAAGCTGTCGAACTCGATCAGGACGGTGCGCTCGGCGATTCCGGCGTCATGCGCCACGACCCGACTGCCACGGGCGAGGATCCGACCGCCCCCGGCCTCGACGGCCGGACCGGCCAGCTTGTTGTAAGCAGCCAGCTTCTCAGGGTCTGAAATGGTGCGGTAGGCGCTGACCCAGTAGCCCTTGGGCATGGAACCTCCAGTGTTGGGATGAGTGCATCTGACTTACGGGTTGGTCTCGGACGAGCGTCGGCGGGCGAGAGCGAGGCTTGTCAGCGTCGTGATCGCCATGGCGCCGATGCCGACCAGCGCCGCGGTGGTGTAGGCGCTGTCGTCGGGGAAGAGGTGGCCGGGGCCGGTGCCCGCGGCGAGGATCAGGCCGCCGATGGCGCTGCCCAGGGAGTACCCGACGCTGCGGACGACGTAGTTGAAGCTCATGGCGCTCGACGTCTCGCTCTTGGGGGTGACGGCCAGGATGACGCCGGGCATCGCGGCCGAGAAGCCGCCGACGCCGAAGCCGAGCACGCCCATCGCCGCGAACAGTTCGGCCAGGTCCGACCGGGCCGCCGCGAACAGGGCGAACCCGCCGCCGACCACGACGGCGCTGCCGGCCAGGAGCAGGGGGTCGGCGATCCGCGTCCGGACCCGCGGCGTGAGCTTGCCGGCGACGAACCCCAGCACCGAGAACGGGATGAGGACCAGCCCGGCGACGAAGGTCGTCAGCCCGAAGCCGTAGCCGGCGCCGTGCGGCGTCTGCGCGTACCGGGTGATGAGCGTGAGCAGGAGGTACATGCCGATCCCGCCGACGAACATGGCGAGGTTCGCCCCGGCGACCGCCGGGTGCCGCACCGCCCGCACATCGACCAGGGGCGTCGTGCTGCGCAGCTCGATGACGGCCCAGACGCAGAGCAGCACCACCGCGACGACGGCGAGGCCCGCCGCCACGGCGAGGTGCCGGCTCCACAGATTCCGTTCGCCGGCGAGGAACAGCACCAGGAGCAGCGCAGCGGCCAGGACGACCGCGCCTGCCACGTCCACGTGGGCGGAGCGGCCTTCGGGGGCTTCGGGCATGGAGCGCCACGCGGTCAGGAGGGCGGCGGCGGTGACGACCAGGCCGAGGCCGTAGGCGGCCCGTACCCCGCCGAGCTCGGCGAGCAGTGCGGCCAGCGGGTAGCCGACGCCGGCCCCGATGATCGAGACCACCGAGATCAGGGCGATCACGCCCGCGCTGCGCTCCTCGGGGAGGTGGTCCCGGGCCACGCCCATCATCAGCGCCGTCAGCCCGAGCCCGACACCCTGGGCCGCCCTGCCGGCCAGCAGCCACGCGAACGGCAGCGGCAGCACGGTGAGCGCGCTGCCGGCGACGACGACCGCCAGCGTGGCGAGGATCGTGGCCCGCCGGTGCCGGCCGGCTCCGAGCCGGCCCAGGACCGGTGTGGCGACGGCGCCGCTGAGCAGCGCGACGGTCAGCGTCCACTGCGCGCTGCCGAGCGAGACGTGGAACGAGGTCGCCACGCTGGTGATGAGCGGCGTCCCGAGGCTGGCGACCGCCGCCACGACCAGAGCGATGAACATCAAGGCGGGGACCAGCAGCCGCGCCTCGGAACGCGCCACCGGGAACGCCTTCACCGCGACCCCGCCGACCGGCTGCCCGGTCACTGCTTCGGCCCTTCGCGGTCCTGGCTTTCGAGCTCTGCCAGATGCTTCAGCGCCGGAAGGGCCGCCGCCAGCGCCTCGACCTCGTCGCCGGTGAGCTCGCCGATCAACCGCTCGAACGCGTGGACGCCCGCCTGGCGCCGCGTCCGGACATAGGAGGCGCCGGCCTCGGTCAGGCACACCAGCGTGACCCGCTTGTCGGACGCGTCGCCCCGCCGCTCGACCAGGCCGGACTCCTCCATCACCCGGACCAGGGCGGTCATCGCGGGCTGGGTGACGCCCTCGACCGCGGCCAGATCGGTGATGCGCCGCGGGCCGGTCCGGTCCAGGGTGGCCAGGGTGGCGGCGGACGTCAGGCTCATGTCCCGGGGCAGGCGTCTCGCGGCCCTGGTGGCCAGGCCGTAGAGGGCTGCCCCGATGGCGGCGGACGCGCCAGGAGCGGTGTCTTGACGACTCATGCTCGAAGCATAGCATTTTTATATTCATAGTTTATGGAAATGGTCGACTGGCGTGGGCGGCGCGCCCCTTGAGCGCGACCCTTGATAGATCACCCCGTCCCCGACATCCCACGGAGTCCCCATCCACCACGCGATTTCCCCGACCCCCTGGTGTGGCCCTGCGCGATCGGTTGACCGGCCGCAGATGTCACGGCGTGGGCGGCTGCGGCTGCGGCTGGGAGGGCAGCAGGCGGACCACGGGCTCGGCGGCCGTCAGCTGCTGGCGCAACCGCCGGTTCTCCGCGGTGAGTTGGTTCACTACGCGCACCAGTGCCTCGACGTCGCAGCGAAGCGCGGCCAGTTCTGCTTGGTCTTTGTGCCGCAGCGTCTTGAGCTTGCCGACCTGCTCTGGCCTCGATCGACGCCGCCGCCGCGTAAGGAGAAGCCCCACCTCATGGCTCGAATCAGTGCAGAGACCCGCGCCCGCAACAAGCAGGCTGTCCGGGCCGCGATGGACCGGCTCCTGAAGGGTGATCTCCCGCCCGGCGGCAGCTGCGACTTGAAGACACTGGCCGCCGAAGCTGGCGTGACCCGCACCGCGTTCTACCCGAAGAAGAACCGTGACGGCACCACCCGCCCCGGCCCCTACCAGCACCTCGCCGAAGAGTTCGAGCGGCGCCTTCGTACTCCGCAGGAGGCCGGAGACCTCGTCGACCCGCGGATCGCGCAGATCGAACGGCTCAAGGCCAAGGTCGCCGAGCTCAAGGAACGCCTGGCTCAGCGGGACGAGACCGTTGCCGAGCTCACCACGTTCAAGGAACTCGCCGTCTCGCGCTTGGCCGCACAGCACGACGAGATCGTACGTCCACGGGAACAGGCCGCAGCCCTCGGCAACGTCCGCCGCCTGCCCGCCGCCCGCCCCGGAACAGCCCCGTACGGATCTTGCATCTGAGCCTGGCGTCTCCCCACAAGCCCGGACACGGCGAGGGATCCCGTCGACACTGCCAACCGTGCTCCCTCGCCGTCCGCCGCCTCGTTTCACCGCGATCACACCTCGGAGGTTCCACCGGCTCGGACCCGGACCAGCACCTGGTCGGCCAACTTCTGCGGTGTCAACTCGCCATCCAGGAACACGGTGTCACCGGGCAAGGCGTCGGCAGCGGCCATGCACGGCGAAATCCTTCCTTGCACCAGCGCCGAACCTTCTCGTCCTGCTCTGGGCTGTCCGGGGTGAAACTGCGGTCGTCGATCCGCTGCTCCAGAACCTCTCGGGAGACCTTAAGGAAGAAGTGGTGGACGTCGATGCCTGCATCCTTCAACGCGCCAAAGATCTCACCGACATAACCAGGATTCACCAAGGTCATCGGGATGAGGACCGGGCAGCGATACTCCTCGATCAGTCCCACCGCCAGGTCAGCGACCTGGCGCCGCCACAGCCGAAGGTCCTGGAAGTCGCCGGTCGGCACCTCCACGATCTCTCGCAGCACATAGCCGACCATCTCCGGGTCGTAGACCAGTGCCTCGGGCCAGCACGCACGCAACTCGTCAACCAGGGTGCTCTTTCCGCTACCGAACGCACCGTTCACCCAGACGATCAACGCGATCCTCCCCGCCCCGTCGCCGTGCCCGCGCCCCGGGCCCGGCATGGCGTACCGACGAAATGGGGCTGTGTGGGTGACGAAACGCAGTCCGTCGTCGGCCGGGCGATTGGGCTGACGCCGATCCCACCGAAGGCGGCTCCGGTGTGCGGGAACTTCTGCGTATCGGCGCGGGATACACGCCCTGCTGGACTTGCTGGCCCACCATGCCGGCGCATTGCGTCGGTGGCCCTATCGCCCATGTGCATCGACGCGTAGTACCGCTGGCGAGCTTCCTTGACGTCCACCGGGAAGGCGTCCACCAGGCCGAAGTCGGTGATCGAGTTGTCGAGCTTCTCAATCGCCGTGTGCACTCTGGAGGTTCGCCGCGGTCCCAGTCTCGGGCAGTGCGGCCTCGCGCCGATGGTCGGCGGCTTCTTACTCTCCCCCGTCGCCGGAATGGAGCTGGAAGTCGACGACGACGCAACCAACCTGTCCGTCATCGGTGCGGCCGATCCAGACGGGGTAGGCCCCGTCGCCCCGGCCGGCACGGAAGGCGATGAGGTTCGGCTCGGGCTCCGTGCTGGGCAGTTCGACAGTGAAATGGCTGTCGAGGGGTATGAACAGGTCCTCGTCCAACTGGTCTTCGATCACCGTCCGAGTCGCATCCATGAAAGCCGCTGTGCCGGTATCCACGCCAACCCCGTAGAACTGGCCCTCGCCGAGCAGCCCCAGGTCCTCGTCGGGCCGGAGGGCCATTTCCCACTCGCGGGGCGGGATGTCCAGGAACGTCACCCTGGCCGCGGCGACACCGGCCCCGCGTGTCGTGCGCAAAAGCGACAGCGTGACCGGGAACTCGCCCGGTGGCACAGCGACGGTCCGCGGGGTCTCTCCGATCCAGCCGGGGTCCGAGACCGCCAGCTGCCCTGACGTGATCCGCAGCAGGCCGGCGTCAACGGGCTCGACGACGGCCGGCCCATCCGGAGTGTCGCACGCGCCCGGACTGAACAGTTGCTCGATTCCGGTGGCGCGCAGCGGTCCCGATCCTTCGTCCACCGACACGTCGCTCAGGACTACGGTCGTGGCGGGCTCGTGGCCCTGCTGGGCGAGGAACGGCGCGAACACCTGCCAGTCGCCGAATTCCGGTACGGGGCAGAGGAAGCTTTCGACGGGCGCCGGGAACCGCCGCACGGGGACGCTCGACGGGCCGGATGTTCGAGCGTGCAGTGGCTCCGTCGACGCTCCCCTCGGCCCGGCGAACTCGGACCTCACCTCGACCTGCCCGTCGGCCGAGACGGTCGTGGTCTCCTGAACATCCCACTTCCAGGACGAGTGCTCCTGCTCGTTGGAAAACTGCCATCGGGTGTTCCGGTGAGCCAACAACATCCCCGTGCTGTGCGGCTTGAGGTCGATCATCTGCATGCGCCAGGACCTGTCGTCGAACAGATACACACGCCACATCCGGCGCGGCCAGTATTCGACCAGTGCCAGCGGTCGCTCCCGCGCGGACAGCAGAACCGCGTACTCCATCCCGGCAGCATGTCTGCGTGCCGCGACCGCGCGCGACATCGGGTCCGGATGGGTCATTCCCTGCTGGGAACCCCACATGTTGCCGTACGACACATCAAGACTGTCGAAGATCACAGCCGCGCATCTCCCCCCGTGGCACCAGCCGCCCCCCAGCAGTGGCGCTCGACGGGTGACCCTGCCGCATCGCCCTGCCCTTCCGGAGCTTCGTTGTGCCGCCAGTCTGCCACTGAGGTGTGACACATAGGATTGTGGGAGGCTGGCAACCTGGGGTTACCGACGAAATGGGCCGCCCCAGGTGACGAAACACAGTCGGTTCGGCGGGCCCCATCGGTGATGCGTGCGTTCGCGTCAGCGCCGACGCTCAGGGGCGGGAACGTGGGCACTCCTGCGCGGGAATCCAACCCGGCGGAAGCCACGTTACGGCTGGTCAACGAATTCCGTCGGTTGCCCGGCATATCGGATCAGCATGCCGCCTCCACCCGACACCTCTCAACCGATGACAACGCTCAATCGCTGCAGGCCACCAACGCCCCCTACACGAGAGGCCCCTGTGGTCGAACCCATACCTTCACCTATCGTTCCAGCTGACGTAGCACCCCCACGCAGACGTGATCTCAGTCACGCAGCCGTGCAGGGCAAAGGGACAACATGCCTCGCTACAACGCGACACGACGAGGACCCTCGACCCTCGCGTAAAGCGACATGACCTGCGTGGGACACGGCGTCTGCCGTCACAAGGGCCCGGGCGGCTGGGCGCACGGGCTGGCGCTGCTCGGCGCGCGGGATGTCGGCTTGGAGTGGGACGAGTGGGCCTGCAGGACCCGTGCTGCGGCGGGTCAGTTGACCATCCGCACGGACGTCGCGATGTATCCGGTTCGGCCGTTCATCGGCCGGACCACGGGGCTGATCGCGAGTCCGCCGTGCCAGGCATGGTCGATGGCCGGCAAGCGCCTCGGGCTCATCGACCAGCCCCTGGAGTGGGTGGCCATGGAGGAGGTCCCAGATGTCCTCCCCCTGTGGCGCCAGTACGCCGCGATCCTCCGCGGCTGGGGCTACTCGGTGTGGACCGGGATCCTCAACGCCGCCGACTACGGCGTACCCCAGACAAGGCGGCGGGCGATCCTGCTCGCCTCCCGCGTCCGCACCGCCGAGCCGCCCCCGCCCACGCACGCCAAGGCCGCCGAACCCCATACGCTGTTCGGGCCCGGCCGCAGGCGCTGGGTGTCCATGGCCGAGGCCCTGGGCTGGGGCGCCACCGACCGCCCCGTTCCGACCGTGTGCGCGGGCGGCGGCCCCGGAGGAGGCCCCGAGCCGTTCCCCTCCGGCTCACGCAAAGCCCTCGCCGACGCACGCGACTGCGGCACCTGGAAGCCCCACACGCCCCCAGACGTTTGCCTCGCCTCCGGGCGAATGCGCGCGGGTCGGACGGGGCGGCTCGCACCCCGCGACAACCGACCCGCCGATGTCCCGATCCCCGAGTTCACAGCCGAAGCGCGCGGTTGGTCATGGTCGCTGCGCAGCAACAACCAGGCCAACGCCACCGTCCGCAGCCTGGGCGAACCGGCCGGCACCTTGTTCTTCGGCCACCGTGCCAACGAGTGCGTCTGGTCGCCGAATCCACAGCGGATAGCCCTGATACGCAGAGCGCGGCACCCGAGCCGATCCGGATCACCGCGGCCGAGGCGGGCCTGCTGCAGACCTTCCCCGCCGACTACCCGTGGCAGGGCAACAAGGGCCAGGTCTTCAGCCAGATCGGCAACGCCGTGCCGCCCCGACTCGCGGCCCACCTGCTGGCCCCGCAGCTCGGCAAGACCCTCGCCCCCGACGACTTTGCGCTGGCGGCCTGATGCCCCACCTCACCGACCCCTGCGAAGACGACGACCTCGACGACCTCCCTCCTCCGCCGCCGGTCTTCTACGCCGAGCAGGCTCTCCTCGGTGCGCTCCTCTTCGAACCCCACCGGCTGGCCGAGATCGGCCCCGTGGAGCCCGCTCAGTTCGGCGACCACACCCACGGCGCGCTGTTCGCAGCCGTACGCACCGTGCCGACACCCGAACCCAAGCAACACCAGGTAGACCTGGGCTGGTTCAACGCCGTCCTCGACGCTCGCGCGCCCCGATGCGCCGGGGCTGACCGCCTCCTACCTCCACACGTTGATCCAAACCTGCCCCTGGCCCCAGCACGCAGCGGCGTACGCACGGATGGTCCGCGCCGACCACGCCCGCCGGACGCTACGCATACACGCCCAGCACCTGGCGCAGACCGCGACCGACCCGACCCTGCCCAACCCGGTCGCCACCACCATCGATCAAGCCGACACCCTGGCCCGGTTCCTAGAGGAACTCACCGGGCAGTTCACCCCGCACCCCGGCTCCCTGCCCCGCACTCCCCCGCCGTCGGCCCCGCCACGTGACATGGGAGAGGAGGCCCTGGATGAGGAGTGGCTGCTCCTGGCCAATGCGACCGCCCACCCCCAGGAGCTCAAGGCGATGCGGTGGCTCCAGCCGGACGACTTCGCCCTGCCCCTGCACGGCGCCCTCTTCCAGTGCCTCACCACCCTGGCCCATCGAGGCGACCCCGTCGATGCGGTCACGGTGCTGTGGGAGGCCCAGCACCGCGGCCTCCTCGCCCACGACGTCGCCCCGACCGACCTCATGGCTCTCGTCTCGACACCCGTCGGCTCCCTCGAGTACTGGGGCGAGAAGATCCTGGACCGCGCACTGCTCGCCCGCGCCCACACCGTCACCGTCCGGATCCAGGCGTTCACCGACGACCCCGCCAACACCCCCTACCAGCTCATCACCGGCAGCCGCCGCGCCCTGGCCGACCTGACCGCCATACGCGCCCGCTGGCAGCACACCGCCCCCAACACACCCCCGCCGTCACCGCGCGCATCTCGTGCCCCGGTCGCATCCCGGGCCGGACCACTGCCACGCGCCACCGCTGCCGCAGCCCGAACCACCCGATGACCACAGCTCCCGTCCGGCCGGCACCGCGCCGGCCGGGCCGGTGAATCGAGCCCGCATGCCGCACCCCGACCTCGATGCCCACGTCCACCTGGACAAGCACCCCAAACACTCCAGCGCCGTCACCGCCACCCTCGCCGGCCCTGGCACCCACACCGCCTGCGCCCTGCTGACCCTCCACGGATTCGAGGTCGTCACCTCCCACAGGATGATCCTGGCCCGCATCGACCACGAGGAGCCCCACTACGCCAACCAGGCCGCCCGCACCCTGCGCCAAGAGGGCATCACCGTGGACATCACGCCCGGCCTGCAGGAGGACATCGACACCGAGTGGACGTGGGCCAACTTTCCCTGTCAAGTCAATGTGTTCAGATCTGGGACGGGCAGGCGAAGGCGTCAACGTGGCCGGGTCGCCCGGGGGTGTGAGGGTGCTGTCCTGCCTTTAACGTGTGGCTCGCTCCGCTTAAGGAAAGGCAGTGCTGCGCCAGCGCCCGGGATCGGAAAAGTCGTTGTTCGTTCTGCCGAGATTTCGGTCCCGTCGGTCCCGCTGCTCTCGACCTGCTCCTGATCGCATGAAATGCCGCCAGCGGCCCCGTCCGGAACGGGGCCGCTGGCGGCCTTCGTATTGCTGGAAATCAGTCCCTGACGGTCCCTGTGGCCCGGGCGGCCCGGTTCAGCGGCGGCCGAGGGCTCGGGTCATCCAGCCGGCGTCGCGCCACTGGTCGGTGTTGAGAGTGCCGCGGGCGTCGATGACCTTGGGGCTGTTGGTGCGGGTGGCGAGCCGCTTGGGGTCGATGTGGGAGAACTGCGGCCACTCGGTCAGGTGCAGCACCAGGTCGGCGTCATCGACGGCGGCGATCGGGTCCTCGACGTAGTCGAGCTCAGGGTGGAGCTTGCGGGCGTTGTCCAGAGCCTTGGGGTCGGTGACGGTGACGGTCGCGCCGAGGTTGTGCAGGGCCTGGGCGACGGCGAGGGCGGGCGAGTCACGGATGTCGTCGGTCTCGGGCTTGAAGGCGGCGCCCCAGACCGTGATCCGCTTGCCTAAGCGGTTGTCGCGGTCGGAGATGCTGCCGGACGAGGTGGCCGCGCAGGCATGGGTGGAGCGCATGCAGCGGGCCGCGAGCCGCGGAGCCACACCCGCCATGGCAACCATGTCGCTGGCCGAGTACGGCGATGAGTACTGGGACTTGGCGATGCGCGGCCTGGAAGCCAAGACCATGGCCCCCTACGGCGCCGGCTGGCGGCTGCGCGTGGTCCCCTCCCTCGGCCACCTGCAGGTGCCCACCGTCAGCCACGGCGTGATCGACCGTGCCGTGTACGGGTGGGTAGCCGACGGGCACGGCCGCTCCAGTGTGAAGAACACCATCGCGCCCCTGGCCCGGATGATGCAGCAGGCGGTGCGTGACGGCATCATCGAGGTCAACCCGGCGCAGATCACCGGCTGGCAGAGGACCTACCAGCAGGCTGAGGACGACCATCCGTGCCAGCACTGCATCGGCCCGATGCGGGTCGCGTCGCGGACGGGGCCAGGGCCTGCCGAACTTCAGCCACTGTGCTTTCCGGGTCACCCATCAACGCTCGTGACACCCTGGCCCGAAGATGATGCTCTCCGGGCCGGCCCGCCAGTCGCACGTGCGGTGGAAGTAACGGGCGGATGCCCTGCCGAGCGACTCTGTCAGAGCGGCCCACCACATGTTGTGCGCCTCTGCGGACTCCCTCTCCTGGGACCTGATCGCCCACCGGCCTCGCCATCTCGCTCACACCGTTGTCCTATGACTTCGCCGGCGCTGTTGATAGCCGGGGCGTCATAGTCTGCGGGTCAAGGCGCAATTGTGGGGGTGGGAGTTTCCAATGAGACGTGTGCGCAGCGCTGTGGCGATCGCCATGGCTCTGGCGGTTTGCGCCACTGCTTGTGGTGGCAGTGACGGTCCGGACCGGCAAGCTACCTGGACTCAGACCACTGGGCCGTCGGCCCAGCCCGCAGAGACCTCCCCCGGGGCTGGCTCAAAGTCCTCCCAGGAGCCGGGCTACTCGCCTCCTGACGAGTGGACCGAGCCGGACCGATGGGCCGTCCTACCACGCGGGCAGCGTACTGACTTCCAGGGCAATACGGTCGGCTTCCCGCACACCACTGAAGGAGCGGTGGCCATGCTGGTGGAGGCGAACGCCACAGAAGCCAAAGGCGAGCGGAGCATGGCGGACGAGCTGATGGGCACCTTCGAGTCCTACATCGGCAGGGCCGACCGGACGGCTGAGAACAGGGAGAAGGCCAAGGCCCACGCCGTCAAGTCCGACCAGACACTGCGCCGGTCCCTGGGCATCCCGGTCGATGGAGAGATGCCAGAGGGGGCGTACGTGCGTGCGACGGTGATCGGGTTTCAGATCGTCGAGTCCTCCAGGGATGAGGCCAGCGTGTGGCTGCTGTCCCGCGTCACGCAACGGAGCGGAGAGCTTGCCAAGGAGGACGGTTCCTACACCCGCAATCTGCTGGCTGCGCAATGGGAGGACGGAGACTGGAAGATGACTGCCCAGTCGCAGCACCGGGCAGTCGAAGCAGTTGACGGCCGGGAGCGGCCAGCGATCGTGGCGCCTGGGGATGCAAGGTTCAACCGTGCTCAATGGGCCGCCATTCGCCAGGCATCCTGACCGCCCGTACATGGGGATACTCCTCCGGACCTCGCTGTGGCATGAAGCCGTATCAGCCCATGTCGCGTTCGCTGCGTCTCCTCCGCCTGCTGGTCTCCGCAGGTCGTCTGAACATGCGGAGTCCTCGGCGGTCGCTGTCACGGCTTCGTCGCGGGTCTGGGGCGGCGACTGATGCTGATGTCGCGAAGACCTGGCGGGTCCGGGCTGCAAAGGCAGCGCCGAGGACTGCACGCCCCCGGGTCGCGTGCCCTCCATGGCACACAGCTGAGGGCGTGCCGAGCCGTGTCCACGCCGCCGTGCTCGGGGTGAGAGGTGGGGACGGCGTCCCGTTGTCGGGCAGGTCGGCGGAAGACGATGCTGTCCCGGTCATCGATGAGACGGGCTGGCGCCACGAGGCGTTGAGAATCGAGGAGGAGGAACCCGCCGCTGGTCATCGCAGTGACTGGTTGAAGCTGGAGACAGGTGGATCCCGGGTGGGGGGGTGACGTGGCCGCCGCGTGCTGCGGCCATCGACAACCCAGGTGCGGTCCCGGAAGCGCAGGCCCGCGGCCGCTTCGAGACCCTTTCGGCAGCCCGGAGCGTCAAAATGAGCGTCACAATCGGCCAGAGAGGCGCTCCTGCTGAGCCATAGCAGCGAGGTCTTCCAACAACACATCGGCCACCAGCTCCTGGACCACGGCGGTGCTGTGCTCCGCCATGGCCTCGGCCAACTCGGGATCCCACGGCGCTCCAGTAATGCGCCCAGGTTGAGGACCGTGTGCGTTGCAGACGACCGCGGCTCGGTAGTCCGCTGCCGTCATACGCCAGGGGTGCGCCCCTGTCTTGTCCAGGACGTATGCGGCGATGCGGATGCCCTCGCCATCGAAGTCACCGTGGTAACGGAGATCGGCACCGCGGTCGACGAGTATGCGCAGGAGCTGGATCGCGGCGCTGTTGGGCCAGCCGGACGTGCAGACGAGCGGCGGGCAGTCGGGGCCGAAGCGGCGGAGGGCGAGGGCCAAGATGCTGGGGTTCTCCACCACGTGCACGACGGGTGGGGCAGGGGCGGCGGGCAGGGTGAGCTCGCCCGGGTTCCGGACGTGGGCGAGGGTCAGGCTGGCGGCCTGGCCGGCCTCGGTGCACAGGCGGGCCACGCGGGCGAGCAGGCCGTCGCCGGCGGGGCGCAGTCCGCCGGCGACGACGGTGGCAGACAGCTCGTCGTCGGCGACGCCCGCGCGGGTCCACAGGGCGCGCCGTTCCTCCGCGGACTGCGGCGGGGCGGTGTCGTACAGGGTCGCGAGGGCACGGAGGACGAGGGTGGAGAGAGGTGTGCCGTCGTCGAGGGCGTGCGCGTGGCCGTTCAAGACCCTGGCGGCGAAGACGGGCAGGGGTTCGGCTTGGCCGGGGAGTTCGGCGAGCACGTTGAGCGCGTCGGCGAGCAGCGTACGGGTACGTTCCGTCGAGCCGCCGACCAGGCCTGCGGCTCGACAGGACGCAGCCCAGTCGGCGAGCACCGGCTGCGCACGCACCGTGTCGTGACCGGCCAGCCAGGTCCACAGACCGGCGCGTGCGTCGTCCTGGCGGCGTCGCTCACCGGCTCTGTCGCCGACTGGGCCGACGAGGGCGGCGACGACTTCTCGTACGGTGCGGCCGGAGAGTTCGGTGACCGCCTCCTCCAGGCGGGCCAGGGCGATGGAGGGTCGGGGGTCCGGTAGGCGGTCCAGGCCGAGGAGGTCTGCGAGGGCTTCCCGCTGGCTCTCGTTCAGTGGTCCGAGGCGTACGCGTGTGACGGGGCGGCCGGAGGAGAGACGGCCGTGGACCGTCTGCCAGAGGGGGAAGAGTTCGGGGCGGCGCAGGGTGGCTTCGCCCGAGGCCGGTTCTGTGACGGTCGTCGCGTCCGCGGTTGTCATTCCGCCTCCATGCCGGTGCCGTTCCAGACGAAGCGCGCGCTGGTGACGGCGTCGTTGTCGCCGTCGGTGAGGAGCTGGTGGACAGCGATGCCGGGCAGCTCGCGGTAGGTGCCCCACTCGTGGTCGGAGGTAATCATGAGGTCCAGGTCGAGTGCGGTGAGCAGGGCGAAGACCTGTCCGCGGTTGACGGTGTCGACGCCGACGAACACCTCGTCGAGCAGGATCGGGCGGGGTGCCAGGGGTACGTCCTCGTAGTGGGCGGCCACGGCGGCGAACAGCGGCAAGTGCAGGGCAATGGCCTTCTCCCCTCCGGAGAGCGCGCCGTGCAGCCTCTTGGTCAGCGGCTGCCAGCCGTTTCCGTCCGCCCGGTCGAGACGGACGGTGAAGCGGTGCCAGGCGGTGTAGTCGAGCACGTCGCCGAGGTGTTCTTCCCAACTCGCGGCCGTGTCGCTGCCCTTGGCCTCCTCGATGCGGGCACGGAAGAAGGCGTGCAGGGCCTCGCGGTCGGACTCGGTGACCCGGCCGGGGTCCTTCAGGAGCAACTGGCGGGCGGTGCGGGTGCTGTCGGGGAGGTCCGGCCGCACGTCCCAGACGAGCTGGACCGCTACGTTGGAGGCGGTACGGACCCGCTCCAGGTGCCCGTTCATATCCTCGACGAGCTTGCCGGCCCGGCGGATCCGGGCGGCGAGGTGGCGGCGGATGTCGCCGGTGAGGATCTGGTCGAAGAGACGTCGCTCGGCGGTGCTGATGTCGTCGCGGCTGCGGTCGCGCTCCTGGGTGAGCGTGGCGAGCAGGCCGGCCGCCCCGACGCGGATGCCGTCCAGGGTGGCGGTGAAGAGCTGGACGTCGTCGTCGGGCTCCAAAGCCAGGTCGGCACGGACGCCGAGGTGTCCGCGGGCGTCGTGGACGGCTTCGGAGAGGCGGGTGGCGGCATCGCCGAGGTTGCGTGGGGCGTGCGGGAGGCCGGGCCACTGTGCCGCGATGGTGCGGGCGGCCTCCAGGGTGGCCTTGGTGCCGTCCCCGGCGTCGAGTTCCAGTGCGACTCCGGCGTCCTCGGCCAGGCCGACCAGGCACAGGTGCCGGAACCGGTGCGCCGCGCTGTCGCGGACCGCGATGGCCTTCTCCCGCCGCTCGGCATCCTGGCCGCTCGTGGCCTTCAGTTCTCCGATGCGGCCTTCCAGGTCCACGAGGAGTCGGCTCGCCCTCCGGGCCTCGTCCCGGCAGCGGTCCCGTTCGGCGCGCGTCTCCGCGACGCGGGCGACGATCTGCCGGTAGTCCTCGCCGACGGTCGCCTCCACCGCCTCCAGGCGCGCCGCCATCCCGGCGGCCTTCGTCTCGACGGCGGCCGCGTCCCCGGCGCTCTCATCGGCGATGCGGCGAGACCGGTCCGCCTGCGCGGCCGTCTGCCGAGCCCGCTCGGCGGCGGTGACCGCGGTGAGACGGGCGTCGACCCAGCCGTCGGCGAGGTCGCGGAACCTCTCGACATCGCCGGAGAGGGCCCGCAACCGGTCGCGGTCGGTGGGCAGTCCGTGTTCGGCGGCCCGGCGGCTCAGCGTGCGCAGCGCGTCCGCCACGCCGATCTCGCACTGGGCAAGGTGGGTGGTCGCGTCGCGTACGACGTCGTCCCGGGCGGCCACCTTGTCCTCGGCCCGGTCCCAGTCCCGTCGGCGGGCGTCGAGTTCCTGGTGGTCGGGCCGGGCGGCCCGGTCGGCCTCCAGCCGGGAGGCACGGGCGTCGATCTCGTGCAGTTGGTCGTCGAGGGCGGCAAGGGCGGCGTCCGCCTCCTCGATGCGTCCGGTCAGTTCGGCGAGCCTGCGTTGCCGGCTCCGCTGCCGGGCTAGAGCACCGATGAAAGCGGGTTCCGGCTTGCTCCAGGTCCCGGTGGCCGGCGCGAGGCGCCAGGCTCCTTCGGCGGACACGGCCGCGGGGTGGCCGCCGGGCAGGGTGGTGCCGTACGCGACACCGGCGAGGAGACGGGCCACCGTGTCGGCCGGTACGGGGATGTCCTCCTCGGGCCGCAGCACGTCGAGCAGGCTGGGCCCCGGGGCGGTCGTGGCCAGGGCGGCCTCGGCACGGGTGTCGTGACCCGGCAGCGTGATCCCGTCCGAGGGGCTGACCCACGCGTCCAGGAGGCCCGAGGCCTCCAGTGCGGCTTCCACCGCGGCCTGGACGGCGACCGGGACGCCTTCGCGGAAGGCCACCAGCCGCCACAACGGCGCTCCCGCGGCCGTTGTGCGGACGGTGGTGCGCGTGGGCGGAGCGGGCGGCGGAAGGTCGGCCTCGCCACTGAGCTGGCGTACCTCGTCCTCGAGCTCGCCCCGCTCTTCCCCCAGCCTCCGGCACGCGGCTCGGACACCGGCTCGCGCCGTGGCGATCTCCTGGTCCAGCGGTCGTGCGGCGGCATCGACCAACGCCCGCACGTCCGCTTCGACCGCCGCCCTGGCCGCCAGTTCGCCGGGGTCGGCGATGCGCAGTTGCGTGCAGCCCGCGACCCAGGTCAACAGCCGTTCCGCCTGCGCGGCAACGGCGTCGTCCCAGGCTCCGGCGGTCGCATCCCTGTGGACGATCGCCTCCCCAAGCCTGGTGCGTGCCTCGTCCAGCAGGCCCTCGGCGGCGCCCCGGTCGCGTACCGCGCGGTCGTGCTCCTCGATCGCCTCGGTGATGTGGGTGACCTGCTCGCGTCGGGCGGTGACCGCGCCCCTGAGCAGTCGGCGGGCCCGGCGGGCCGCGCCCTCACCCACCGTACGAGCGACGGCACCGGAGCCGTCGGGCCGTCGGCCGCCCGTCCCGTTCCCGTGGCCGTCGGTGACGGACGCCGCCGATTCCGCTTCGAGGATCGTCCGCACCTCGTGGTGGATGGACTCCATGCCCGCTGCCCGGGCTGACCGGTGTGCTTCATCTGCGGCTTCACGCGCGTGCTCATCGAAGGTGCGAGCGTGCCCCGCGGTCTCGTCGGCGAGCTTCCGGTCCCTCTCCGCCCCGGTCTCGGCGGACTGAGCGGTGGCGCGCCGCTCCCTGGCGGCCGCGACCAATTCTGCGGTGTCGCGGCGGAGCCGGTCGAGTTCCTCCCCCTTCTGGTACGCGTCGCTCTCGCGCAGCCCCTCGACGGTCTCGTCCAGGGTGTGTGCCCGCAACTCCTGTTCGTCGCGCAGAGTCTGCGTCGAAGCGCGTTCCGCGAGCGCCTTGTCGAGCTCATCGGCGCTCTGGCGGGCCGCACGGGTGAGGTCGTCCATGTCGGTCGTCGCTGAGATTAGTCCGGCCGCGCCGGCACGCAGGACCCGACGGGCGTAGGCACGCTGCCGGGAGGCGACGGTCTCGGCCGCCGTCACTTCGGCGTCGAGCCGGTCGAGGTGGTCACGCTGCCGGTCCAGACGTTCGAAGCCCTCGGCGAGCTCGGTGATCTCTCCCTCGCCGAGCGGGGGCAGGGCACGGGACAACAGGGTGGACAGCAGGGACGGGTCGAGCCGTTCGGACAGCTTCGGCTGGCGCAGCTGAAGCAGGGCGGAGAGCAGCGACTCGTAACGCTGCTCCCCCATTCCCGCGAAGAGTTCGCGCCGGACGGCGGTGCGGTAGTCGGCGGCCGAGGGGTGCACCTCGCCTCGGTCGCGAAGAGCCTCGGCGAGAGCGGCCTTGGTCAGGGGCTGCCCAGCCTCGTTGACGAGGGGTACGCCGTCGGGGTGGGCGATCCGGGAGCCGGTGGTGAAGTACTCGGCGTGTGCCGTGCTGGTGTGCACGCTCGCGTGCAGGCGCGCACCGCAGCCGAACCACCGTTCGGCGCCGTCATCACCAACGCGGCGGAACTCCATCCACACGTACCCCACACGCGTCTTGCCGGAGGCTCCCGCACCGAGCATGTTCCAGTGCATGGTGCGTTCCGAACCGCCGAACGTGGAAAGGCGGTTGGGGCGGAGGCTGGCGTCGAAGAGGAAGGGGAGCAACAGCTCCAGCGCCTTGGACTTGCCGGAGCCGTTCTGGCCGCGCAGCAGCAGGCGCCCTTGGTGGAAGGTGAAGGTCTCGTCGTAGTAGCGCCAGACGTTGAGGATGCCTGCGCGGTGGGGCTGCCAGCGGCCGCGGGCGGCGTCCCCCTCTCGAGCGGGCGGCACCTCGGCAGTCTCCTCCGGCCGTCGCTGAAGGGGAAACTCCGTCACGCTCACTGCATGTCTCCTTCCGCGGCGACGCCGCTGGAAGCGGCAGTGCCTTCCGGGTCGTTCTTCGGGCCCGGGCTCGTGGTCTCCGTCAAGCGGTAGCGGTACGCGGCCGGTCGTGCGACGACGCGGCCCCGGGCTCTGCCGGCCAGGCCGACGTCGAGCAGGACGCGTACGGCGTCGTCGGCCAGGCGCGCCGGGCCGTCCTCGGACTGGTACGCCTTGGCCCAGCCCGGGAAGCGGCGCAGCTGATCGGCTCCGGCCTCGGCCAGCTGCTCGGGCAGCATCCCCGCGGGAGCGGCGCAGAGCGGTTCGAGGAGGAGCAGCGCGGCGACTCGGGCGGTGGAGGTGTCGTCGGGGAAGCGGACGTCGGTGGCGATGCCGTCCGGGTCGACGAGGAGGAAGCCCTCGGCCCGCTCCTCCAGGAGGAAGCCGGCCTGTTCGACCGAGCGGCGCAGGATCTGGCGGCCGGTCAGGGACGTGACGTACGCGAGCTCGTCCTCGGCGAGATCGGACCGGTACAGCACGGGGTCGTCGAAGAGGCGTCGGAGTACCGAGTGGCGCAGTTTCAGGTTGCGTTGGGCATCCGTCGTGGCAGTCCCGCCGGGCAACTCGTCGGCTGTCCCGTCGACGGCCGCGCCGCCGTAGCGGCGCTCCCGCACCAGGCCGGTAAGGAGGTCCTCGAACCGTGCGGGCACCTCGTCCGGGGGCACGGCGAGCCGTGAGGCGCCGACAGGCGCGGCCGGCAGCCGCATCAGCAGCGTGGTGTCCACCCGGTACAAGACCTTCGCCTCCGCGGAGTCGACGTACGTCTCGGTCGTGCCGTCCACGGCGCGCAGTACGTCGTAGGACTCCAGCAGCTTGAGGACGTCGACGAACGCCATCCGCTCGGGCCGGTGGACCGGGTCGAACCCCGGCAGTGCCCGGTCGGCCGTGGTCGCCTGGACGACGCGGTCGGCGAGCATGCCGATGGTCGTCATCGGCATCGACAGCAGCTCGGCCGCGATCACGCAGAGCAGGACGTAGCGTCGGCGGTCGAACGGGGCTCGGCCGGACCGCGCTCTGCGGGCCGGGCGGGAGCCGTCGGGGTTCGCGCGGATCTTGGTGAGACGGGCGTACCCGCGGCGGGGCTCCACGACCAGGCTCCAGCCGCAGGTGTAGTCGAACCACCGGGCCAGCGGGTCGCGCCGGCGCCGTACCAGTTCGAAACCGGTCGGGTCGGCGGCCTCGGTGAGCAGCGGACGGGCCAGGAGAAGACGGATGGCGCGGGCGACCTCCTCCCGCTCCGCGGAGGCCAGTTGGTTGGCGAGCGTGCTCATCCAGCCGCCTCCTGTGCCATGGCGGCGCGGACTGCCCGGAAGGCGGTCGCTCCGCCCGCGGCCATGATGTGGACCACGTAGTCCGGGCCTGCCAGCGTCCCCTTTTCGGTGTGCAGTACGGCGGTGCGCGCGTCGGGGGGCGGCGACAGCGCGACCTCCACCCGGCCGTCCCCGGTCGTGGCGCGCCGCAGACCGCCCGCGTCCGGCGGGGCGGCCAGGGCCCGGCCCAGCAGGTCCAGCAGGCGGTCGAAGACCGCGGGATCCAGGGTGCCGAAGGAGGAGAGCCGCACGGGGCCGTCCGTCTCCAGCGCCTGCCAGGCACGCGCGAGTTCCGCCCGCTCCGCACGTGCCCGCTCGGCGCGCTCGGCCCTCACGGCCGCGACGTCCCTCACTTTGCCGGTGCGGGTGAAGCGCTCCGTCCGTCCGCTGGTCCGCAGCAGCGCCGACACCTCCACCGGCGGCACCTCGGACCAGGAATGGGACGAGGGGATCAGCTCCGGATCGGGGTGGGCAATATGGGCGTGGCGCGCCGGGCCGAGGCCGAAGGCCGCCGACCACAGCCGGTGCAGGTCCTCCTCCTCGGGAGCCGCCGCGAACCAGCGTGCCAGCTCCCGGAAGTCCTGCACGGCACTGGAGGAGCGGCGGCGGGACTCGTTGATCCGTTCCAGTACCTGCAGGAGGGAGACGATGGCGCGCCGGGCGATGTCGTGCAACTGCTCGATCCGGGGGCGCGCCCCGTTGTCCGGCAGGAACCAGGCCCGCAGGCCCTCCCAGCGCGCCCGCCGGCTCTCCAGCCAGCCGGCCGCGGGGTCCTCCCCCGGCACCGGCGGCAGCTCGGCGCCGCGCAGGGCCCGTTCGCGCAGCACGGCGATGCCCCGCTCCTCCACGCGGGCCACCGCGGCCGCGACCGTCTCGCCGCGCCGGTCGAGGTTGACCAGAAACTCCTGGAGGTACGCGACGGTGGCGGCCTTGACCTCACGGAAGACGTCCAGGTCCGCGCCCTCGGCGCGGAGGAGTCGCTGCAACTGGCCGTTGAAGGCCTTGGTGTTCTCCACCAGGGCCTCCAGATGGCCCTCCAGCTCCCGCAGGGTGCTGAAGATCCGGCGGTCGGCCGCGGCGGGTTCACCGGACAGCACGGTCAGCTCGTCGAGCCGGTCGGTGATCGCCTCCAGCACCGCGGTCTGCAGTGCCCCCGTCGAGGCCAGCACCTCCAGGGCGTGCCGGACCCCGGCCAGCGCGGCCTCGCCCCGGCGGGTCAGCGAGTAGTGCAGGTTACGCCGCTCGTACTCCTCGGCCGTGCGGTAGTTCTCGGCGTGATTGTGGACCACGTCGAGGAGTCCCCACCTCACCAGCCGTTTCAGCGCCTCGTGCAGCTCCTCGTCCTCGAGGTCCGCGATCCAGCCCACCGCACGCAGCCGCTCGCGTACTCCGTCGAGCCCGAGCGTGGTCTCCAGGTACTCGCCGGCCACGCCGAAGGCCTCGAGGACGGCCCCGTTCAGGTCGGCCTTCTCCCCTGTGGTGAACCGGAACATCTCCGGCGGAACCCTGCGCATGCCCGTACGTCCCCTCCTCCGCCGCCACCCCTGCGGCACTTCGCCACCCACGGTAGGGGGCGGCTCCGGATCCCGGCCTCGGATTTGCTTTCATCGCTGTGACAGCTGTCATGGCAGGGTCTACTCCGTGCTTTCGAACGGGTAGACAAGGCTCTGCGCACCCCGGATGCCGGAGACCAGCACGTTGCCACTCGGCCGGTAGGGCAGGTGCTTCAGCGGCTCCAGGATGATCCGCACGGTGACGGGCGCCGATCCGGCCTCCAGGCCGGAGACGACCACGAGGAAGAAGTCGTCGCTCTCGACCGCCCGCTGGAACTCCGCGGGGGTGAGCTGGATCGTGTCCGGCTCGGCACTGACGTACGTCTTGAGTTCGTAGAACCGGGCCAGCTCGTCCACCGCGTCCGCGCCCAGGCCGTGCTGGGCCCTCAGGTCACGGAGTTCGGTCTCGTCCAGCGCCAGGGCCCGGCGCACAAGGTCCAGCGCCACCTTCTCCTGCTCCACGGTCGTGTAGGGACGCGCGGAGGTGCGCTGCTGGGGGACGGCCGAGCCGGACCGGGGCTGCGGCAGGGCGGACGGGCCCTTCGGGACGTTGGCGGTCGCGGGCCCGGCCCCGGGCTGCGGTGCTGTGAGGTTCCCCCGGTCCACGACGAGACGGAGCGTGCTGGGGTCCACCAGCCGGCGGACCGGGGCGGCGGGCTGTCCGGCCGGGACGGAGGGGAGCCGGCCGGGCACCATCACGGGCGGTACAGGTCCCTGGCCACCGGTCGTCGGCGAGGCTCCCGCATCCGGGCGCCTTCTCCTTCCGTTCGTCCGGCCGCGTCGGTCCACCTCGTCCTGCATTCCCCTGAGCCGGCGGTCGCGCTCGGCCGCGGCGGCTTCCTGGTCACGGCGCACCCGGTCCTCCGCCAGGCTGAGGTCCACGGCCGTACGGCCCTGCTCCGCCCGGTCGCACGCGGCAGTCCAGGCGAGCGCCGCCTCCCGGCGGTGCCCCGGGAACCGGGCGGCGATCGAGGCACCGCCCACGGAGGGCCGGTTCACCGCCGACGGGTCGCGGACGTACAGGGTGCCGGAGCCCCAGTCGACACCGGCGTCGACGGGCACTTCCGCCACGGTGCCGGGCAGTTCCACCCGGCAGATCAGGTCAGATGCCACGCTCACCGTGAGTACCGCGAGCTCGTCCCAGGGGCAGTCCAGGCTCCGGGCGACCTCCGGGGAATTGCGCTGCAGATCCTCGCGCAGATGGTTGACGGCCTCGCGGACCAGCTCCGTCGCGTCCGGGTCGTGCGAGGCCGCGATCGTGCTGTGCACGGTGAGCTGCTCCGCCCCGATCCAGGTGAGGCGCAGGGCACCGGCCAACGGCCGGAACTGATCCAGTTCCGCTCCCGGTCGCCACACCGCGTGGTCACGGCCCTGTCGCCGACCTCGTCTCCGCCCTGACCGAGCAGCCCCGCGGGCCGCGCGAAAGCACAAGGGTCACCCCCCTCGCGCGAGGGTGACCCGTCGCTGGGACCCACGGGCCCCCTTCTCCCGGGGCTACGGCCCCCTTGGGCCCGAAGTCCCGTCGTCCGGAGGGCTACGTGCGAGGGAGTGAGGTGTTGGTGATCGGGAGCGGCTGGTCCGCTCCCGCCACGTAGAGGTCCGTCGGAGCCGTGCGCAGCACGAATGTATCGTCCTCGCGCGAGACGCGCACGGACAGCACGAAGAAGCCGTCATCCTCGACGGTGGTCTTCACGTGGTACTCGTTCTCCCAGTAGGTCTGCAGGAAGACCTCGGTGCCCCCGGGCTCGACCCCTTTGGGGAGCCTGACCTTGCCCTGGACGGTGAGGGTGTCGCCCGCCTTCACCTTCTTCTTGTTGACCTGGTAACTGACGGAGCTGGGCTTGGCGTTGGCAGCCACGGTGGTGTCTGCGTAGTAGCCGTCTTGCGGGGTGTTGAGGTCGCCGTCCTCGTCGTAGAGGGCCGTGATCTGCACCCCGTGCTGGACATTGAGCAGGCTGCCGCCGCTCACGTGGTCGATGTCGACGTCGGGGATGGTGAACCTCCCGTTGGCGTCGGTGACCGGCGTGCCCAGGTCGCGCGGCTCGTAGTAGTTGGGGTCGATCGGGTCGCCCCACGGATTCCAGGTGGTGAAGAGGACGACCTCCTGGATGGTGACGGGGATGTTGGGCGCCGGGGTGCCGTCGGCCTTGGTGACGGTACCGGTGACGTCGACCTTGCGGTTGTCGTAGTCGGTATTGGTCGGGTTGGTGCTCACGGTCAGCACGTAAGCGTCGCCTGGGGAAGCGTCCGAGGGCTTCGCTGAGGCGGCGGGCGCGGACAGGGCGCCTGCGGCGAGCAGGAGCGCGGCGGTGGCGGCAAGCCGCGTCGGCAGGGACTTCCTGGGCACGGGTCAACTCCAACTTTTGTTGGGACTAGAGGAGTCGCGCCGGGCGGCACCGGTTCCGCCGCAGCGCAGGTGTGCGACACACCAGGTTCGACCGGCGGGGTGGGGCGGGAGTTGTCCCCTGTGCGACCGCTGTTACGCGGCTGTGGCAGGAGACGGGTTTGTCCGGGTTACGTGTTCACCTGGACGTCAGCCGCAGGCCGCCCCCGCATTGCCCTCGGCGGGTGGAGATGGGGAACCGGGTGTTCACCGCGGTGCGGATCTCCGAAGCCATCGCGTCCAGCGTGGTGTAGCCGGGAAGCTCCAGCCGCTCCTTGACCAGCCGCTCCAGCGCCACGTTGATCAGGTCGGCCGGGTTGTACTTAGTCTGCACCGCCTCGTAGATCGCCGCCGAGGCGATCTTGCGGGCCTTCTCCTTGTCGTACTCCACGCCCAGCCGCTCGCGGATGATCATGCGGTGATGCCGCAGCGTACGGTCGGCGTCGTGCCGCGGCCGCACGTCCTCATCCAGCACCAGCAGCCCGCGCACGTGCCCGACCACCAGCTCCGGCACCTCGTCCAGGCTGGGGAAGTAGCCCAGCTTCTGGAAGCTCTTGAGCAGCACCACCAGCGCCAGCAGATGCTCCGGCGACCGCGCCTTGCCCCGCGCCCACGCCACCTCGGACGGGCCGGGGGTGAACGCCTCGTGCAGCTCGCGGGAGGTGATCGTGCGCTTGAACCGCGGGTACGCGGTACGTTCCACCGAAGCCATGCGCCGCATGATCCCCGCCGCTCACCCGTACGGAGCACACACAGCAGCCGCCGGAGAACGCGTCACGGGCGTGTGACCAGCAAAAAGGCCGTACAGAAGACCCGCCACAGCTCATACCAAGACCATCCGACCGGATGATCAGTCGACGGGCATCCAAGCGTCAGATCGCGCTCGCCGCAGCCCTATTGCCTGTTTCTGGCGTACTCCGGCTGCCCTCCAGGTAGGACAGGACGATGCGGGCACCGCCGAGTCCCAGCTTGTCGGCACGTCGGGCGTGGGCCGACTGCGTGGGCCCGTGCCACTCTCGTGCCAGATGGAACGGGAACTCACCGGGAACCCGAGGTGCAGGGAGGGCGTACAGCCAGACTATGACCAAGGCAGGAGACGTCCAGAATCACGCTACTGATAGCCGGACCTCGCTCGGCATGCGGGCGACATTTTGATGACTTAGCATGAAAAATAGCGCCTGCTAGTCGATTACTGCTTTAGTAGGAAAGCAGGATCACATCATGTACATGATGCGCGAGGTCTACCAAGCTGAACGCGGGAAGGCGCCGGAGATCGTAGCGGCGTTCAAGACCCTCACCGAGGTCTTTGAAGAGGCCGGGTACGCGAACCGGCGAATCTACGTCGATTACGCCGGTCCCATGGATACAGTCGTATGCCAATGGGAATTCGACAGCCTCGACCAGTACTTCACCATGGAGCGAGCGTTCTTCGTGAATCCAGATGAGAACGCCCAGTCACTGATCGATACGCTTAACAGCAACGCGGCATCCGGCTACAAGGAGATCTACGAGGTCATCCAGTAGCGGATCACCTGGGCGACAGAGGCCACCGTCGCCCGCGCGTTCCCGGACCACGACCGGCTACACCACTCAGCGGGACGCCATCCCGAAACTCGCCCCGCATCACCGGCATGTGCGTATGGCGCGTGTCCCCCACCGCCCTCAACCCCAGACCATCGCAGCCTGGTGAGCAGTGGGCAGGCCCGCTCCGATGCCGTCGCACACAAGAGCGGAACGCGCTGACGGGCCAACGGGGACATGCCCGGGCCACCCATCGCCTCGCCCAGAACGTAACGGCATCCGCATCCTCCGAAACGCACCAGAGAACGTGCCGCCGTACAGGACTTCCTACTCGGCGTACGGACTCACGCCTTACTCCCCCAGACCCCAGCAACCGCAACTCCCCCACACGCAAGGCGGCTTGCATGCACCCCGACCCGTCAGCCTCAGCTGTGCTGCTGAGTACGCCCTCACCAAACTTTCCGGACAGCGCCCAGGGCAGCGAGTTGGGTGTCCCGCAACGCATCTCAATTGAGCGGTGGTTCCAGCACTTCAGCACAAGCAATCATTCCGCGTCGGCTGACACCGAGCTGTCGCATCCCCCGTCGCACGCGGCGAACAACAGCGGCCGCCAGCTCTCGAAAGCCGCCCACGGCGCTCCCGCCCCTGGGAGTCAACAGAAGACGGCAGCCGACAAGGAGCATCACCTCATCGTGAACCGAGCCAACAGCCAAGGCCCGCACCCTCAACATGCCGTGAGCTGCTCAGATATCTCGCCGACGCCCTTCCGCCATGCTCTCCAACTCGTGGGCCAGGGAGTCGCTTGGGAGCAAAGTCGATCTTGGACCGGTCAAGACGCACGACCGGGTGACAAGGGGCAATTGACTCCCGGCAGCCACGCCGCGCCCACATCCGCCCATCACGAACGGGCGACAACGGCGGCGCGCGGTTGACGACCGCGCCCTACTGCCGCGATCGGCCGGGCACATCGACCCGATCGGACGACGGACAAAATGGGCGCGGTTGACGTCTTGGGAGCGTGGGAGCACGAGCGCTCCCAGAGGGCTCCCACATGGGAGCAAACACATGTACGCCAAAGGCCGCTTCCGATGATCGGAAACGGCCTTTGACCTGCGATTACACCGTCGGGACGACAGGATTTGAACCTGCGACCCCTTGACCCCCAGTCAAGTGCGCTACCAAGCTGCGCCACGTCCCGGTGCTTGACCGGCTCGGGCTTTTCCCCTCGCCGACCGCGCATGAGAACAATACCGCACTTCAGGGGGTGGTCGCCTCCACCTTCCCCGGCGCAGTCAGCGGTGGCGATCAGGTGCCGTGATCTTCCGCCGCGTGCCCGCGGGGATCATGCGTGGCGATCACTCGTGGGGGCCGCGCGCGGAGGCTCATTCGGGGCTGAGTAGGAGTACTCATGCGCGTGCGTCACGGAGCGCGCACCCTACGTGCATGACAACTCCTTCCATCCAGCGGCCGACGACCACCGCCTTCTTCGTCCAGGCCGCGATCTCGTTCGGGATCTCTTTGGCCGCGGTGGCGTACGGCATCGTCAAGCTACCGCTCGGGACGTGGGAGCGGGGGTTTCTCGCGCTCGGGCTGGTGTTCGTGGTGACGTCCAGCTTCACGCTCGCCAAGTGCGTGCGGGACCGGCAGGAGGTCGAGGAAGTGACCAACCGGGTGGACAAGGCACGGATCGACAAGCTGCTGATCGAGCAGGACGTGTTCAAGCCGGGGAACCTCTGATCCCGGCTCGCGGTGGCCCGCCGGTCCCGCCCTCCGGGGTGGGCGGCGGGCCGTCGTGTGTCAGGAGGGTTTCGGGTCGTCCCCCAGCAGGTAGCGGGCGCCCGCGCCGGCGTCCGCCGCCTGGTCCTCCGGGTTGTAGAGCCCGCATTTCCGCAGCGACAGGCAGCCGCAGCCGATGCAGCCGGTCAGTCTGCGCTTGAGTCGTTCCAGGTCGGCGATCTGCTGGTCGATGCGGTGGGTCCAGGTGCGGGCGACCGCGTTCCACTGGGTGGCGGTGGGGGCGCGGTCCTCCGGCAGGCGGGCGAGCGCCGCGCGGACCTCGTCGAGGGACAGGCCCACCTGCTGCGCCGCGCGGACGAAGGCGACCCGGCGCAGCGTGGCGCGCGGGAAGCGGCGCTGGCGGCCGGCCGTGCGTTCGGCGCGGATCAGGCCCACCTCCTCGTAGTAGCGCAGGGCGGATGCCGCGAGGCCGCTGCGGGCAGCGAGTTCGCCGATGGAGAGCTGGTCATGCTTCGAGGTCATGACCTCGATCGTACGGCTTGACTTCAAGTCGACTTGAAGTTGCAGGGTTCTCTCATGACTTCGACGACGACTTCCGCGGCGGTTGGGAACGGCTACGGGTACGAGGACCTGCCACGCCTGATGAGCGCGATGACCGGAGACGAGAAGCACGGTCCCGCCGCCACCTCCACCCTCGACGCGCTCTGGGTGCTCTACGACCGCGTACTGCGTGTCGATCCGGGGAACGCGGAGGGGGCGGACCGGGACCGGTTCCTGCTCTCCAAGGGGCACGGGCCGATGGCGTACTACGCGGTCCTGGCCGCCAAGGGCTTCTTCCCCGTCTCCCTGCTGTCCGGCTTCGGCTCCTACGAGTCGCCGCTGGGGCACCATCCTGACCGGATGCTCGTGCCGGGCGCCGAGATCGGCAGCGGATCGCTCGGGCACGGGCTCCCACTCGCCGTCGGGACGGCGCTGGGACTGCGTGCCCAGGGGCGCGACGAGCCCGCGGTGTGGGTGCTGATCGGCGACGCCGAGCTGGACGAGGGCAGCAACCACGAGGCCATCGCCTATGCGGGCGCCGCCGGGCTGGAGCGGCTGCACACGCTGGTGATCGACAACTCCTCCGCCACCCACGGCTGGCACGGCGGCATCGCGTCCCGGTTCGAGGCCGCCGGATGGACCGCCGCGACCGTCGACGGGCGTGATCACGACGCCCTGTACGGAGCGCTCACCGCTCCGCACCCCGGACGGCCCCACGCCGTCGTCGCCCGCGTCGAGCCCAAGAGTTCCTGAGGTTCTCTTCCTCGCCTCCTCTTCCTCCCTTCCCCTTCTCCGCGTTAAAGGATCTTCGATGGACACCATGCGTGAGCGCTTCGCCGCCGTCACCTCCCGCCTCCTCGACGACGACCCACGGCTCGCCGTCGTACTGGCCGAGATCGGGAAGGACGGGTTCGCGGACGCCGCCCGCACCCATCCCGACCGTGTGATCAACGTCGGGATCCGCGAGCAGCTGCTGATCGGCGTGGGTGGCGGGCTGGCGCTGACCGGGCTGCGTCCGATCATGCACACGTTCGCCAGTTTCCTGGTGGAGCGGCCCTTCGAACAGGTCAAGCTCGACTTCGGGCACCAAGGGTCCGGAGGGGTGCTGGTCAGCGCCGGGGGGTCCTACGACTGGCCGGCCGGCGGCTTCACCCACATGGCGCCCGGCGACATCGCCCTGCTGGACACCCTGGACGGCTGGACCGTCCATGTGCCCGGTCACCCCGACGAGGCCGAGGCTCTGCTGCGGCACGCTGCCGCCGCCGATGACGACAAGGTCTACGTGCGGCTATCGGCGCAGGTCAACGCCGTCGGGCTACCGGTCACCGGAGACCGGTTCCACACGGTGCGCGAGGGGAGCGGCGGCGTGGTCGTCGCCGTCGGGCCCATGCTGGACACCGTTCTGGCGGCCGTCGAGGGATTGGACGTCACCGTGCTGTACGCCACGACCATACGGCCCTTCGACAGCCGGTCGCTGCGCGCCGCCGTACAGGGGCCCGGCGTCCATGGTCCCGACGTCCGCCGCTCGGGTGGGGCCACCGGCGCGGCGGACGTCGTCCTCGTCGAGCCGTACCTCGCGGGCACCTCGACGGCCGCCGCGAACGACGCCCTCGGCGACATCCCGCACCGTGTGCTCGGCCTCGGCATCGGCCGTCGCGAGCTGCGCCGCTACGGCACGGTCCAGGAGCACCTGGCGGGTCAGGGCCTCGATCCCGCCTCGCTGCGCGAGCGAATCACCGCCTTTCTCCCGCTCGCCGCCCGCTGATCGCCCGACCGGCCGGACCCATCGCCGATGCCGCGTGCCCCCAAGCCGCGTTTCGCCGATGCCGTCCCGGCCGTGTCATTCCTCGTCGATGCCGTCCGGCCGAGTCCTCCCTCGGCCACGCCGACGCGCCCCGTCACCCCTTGGGCACGCCGCTCCCGCCCCGTCACCCCTCGCCGGCGCCGACCCGCCCCGTCGTGCTTTGGCAGCGCCGACTCCCCCGTCGTCCCTCAGCACCCCCGCCCGCCATCTCACCCCTCAGCGACCCCGTCGGGAAATCCCTCCGCGAGCCTGCGCGGGGCTGCCTGGCGCCACGAGTCGTGCAGGATGTCCCGCAGTTCAGCGGTGTCGTCCAGTGCCGCCAGCCGGACCCGTACCCACGCGAAGTTGTCGTCGTGCCCGGGCCGGATGAAGAACTTCTCCGGCTCCGACGCGATCAGCTCCGCGCGCTCCTCCACGGGGCACTTCACCCCCACGGACGTGTCATCGTCGGCCAGCGACGCGAAGATCTTCCCCTTCACCCGGAAGGTCGGTATGCCCCAGGCGAGCTTCTCCTCCGTCTCGGGCAGGGCGAGCGCGATCGTGCGGACGTCCTCGGCAGTGGCCATGGGCCCTCCGTTCCAGCGGTCACCTGCGTACGGCGTGCCAGCCGCTCGTACGGCTCATACGACGACCGTAGCCGCGCCCACTGACAACGCCCCCTGGCCCGTGGCAGACCCCGCCCGCCCGGCCGGCCGTCCCTCACCGGTGCGGTCCGGTCACACGCGCTGGTCCAGCCACGCCAGCAGGTCCGCCTGCACCTCGTCGCGATTGGTCTCGTTGAGGATCTCGTGCCGTGCCCCGTGGTAGCTCTTCCACGTCAGGTCCCGGGTGCCGATGTAGCGGAAGTCCTCCAGGAGTTCGTACACCTGGGTCATCCGCTGGTTGCACGGGTCCTCTGTCCCCACGGCGATGTGCACCGGAAGCGCCGCCGGGATCCGGGCCTGGTTGCGTGGGTCGTTGATCTTGCGCACCGCCCGTACCCAGTCCAGCGACAGCCCGGCGCTGAACGGGAAGCCGCAGCGCTCGTCCGCCGCGTACGCCGCGACCTCGGCCGCGTCCCGAGACAGCCACTCGAAGCCCGTCCCCGACTCGTACGGGTCGTTGAACGACGCGAAGAGCCCGGGGGTGAAGGTGGACAGGGCGGTACGGCCGCGCTGTGCGATCTCGCGTTCGATGTGCGCGATCGCCTCCTCCGGCTCCACGCCCGGCAGGGACCGGAAAGTGCCCGACAGGATCAGCCCGGCCAGTTCCTCCCCGTACTCCTGCGCGCTGTCCCGCGCCAGCATCGAGCCCAGGCTGTGACCGAACAGGATCAGCGGCAGGTCGGGGTGTTCGGCGCGGGCCTGGTCGCCGATGGCGCGCAGGTCGGAGACGATGGCGCGCCAGCCGTCCTCGCCGACGACGCCGTAGCCGCCGGTCCCCTGGGCAGTGGCGCCGTGTCCGCGGTGGTCGGAGGCGATGACGGCGTAGCCGTGCGCCGCGAGGAAGCGGGCGAACCGGTCATAGCGCCGGGCGTGCTCCGCGGCTCCGTGGGCGAGCTGGACGAGGGCCCGCGGTCGGCCGTTCTCCGGCAGCCATGTGTACGTGGCGACGCGCACGCCGTCGGGGGTGCGCAGGTGACCGGTGTGGTGGGAGGTGCCGGTGGGTCGCATACCGTGTCGTCTCCTCGACCGTTGGGATGAGCGGTTCCTCGACCGGTGTCGGGATGGGTGATGGGTTCGGGGTGATGGGTTCGGGGCAGCGGTTCGGGGTGATGGGCCCCGGCTCATGGCTCGGGACGACGGGTGAGCCCGGAAAGGGTTCCGCGAGCACACTCTCCCTTCGTGCGGCGCACAAACCAAGGGCGCATGCGCACTGTGTTGCGACTGAGGTCCGTGTGGTAGGCAACCAATGCAACGAACCATCACTTCCCGTCCCACGCCCGCCCCGCACAACCCCCGTGCCACAGGAGGACCGTTGGAGCCCACGGACGTTTCCCCGAGCACCCCCGAGCGTCGTCGCACCCCCTTCGCCCTGTCCCGCAGGAGTCTTCTGCAGACGGCCGCGGGGACCGCCGCCGCGGCCGGTGCGGCAGCCGTTCTTCCGCCCGCCTCGGCGGCCGCCGCCGAGGCGCACCGCGCCACGCTCTCCTTCACCGCGGCCACCAACGGCGCCGCCACGCTCGCCCCTTCGGGCGACCGGCTGGTCGCCGAGGTGCAGAACGTGCTGTGGTCCGTGCCCCGGAAGGGCGGCGAGGCCACGGCCCTCACCCCCGCCGGACTGGAGCCGAACCGTCCGGTGTTCTCCCCCGACGGTTCGCTGATCGCCCTGTGCGCGTACCGGGGCGGCGGATTCCACATCTGGACGATGCGGCCGGACGGTTCCGATGTACGGCAACGGACGGACGGCCCGTGGGACGACCGCGGCCCCGCCTGGTCGCCCGACGGCACCCGGATCGCCTTCGCCTCCGAGCGCGGCGGCGATCCGGTGACCGGCAGCCCCTACCGGGTGTGGGTGCTCGACGTGGCGACGGGCGGTCTCACCCGGCTCACCGGACTGCCCGGGCAGGAAGGGCCGCTCCAGGACGGGGCCTGGGAGGACTTCGACCCCACCTGGTCGGCCGACGGCGAGCGGGTCCTGTTCGTCCGCGCGACCGTGCGCGCCGCACCGACCGGGACCGCGCTCGACGCCCGCACCATCGCCTCCGTACCGGCCGGCGGCGGCGGTCCCGTGCGGCTGGAGCACACCGAGACGGCCGCGGCCCAGGTGATGGCCCCCGCCGTCTCGCCGGGCGGCAGGCTCGCCTATCTGCGCACCACCCCTGCCCCCGCGGGCTCGTGCACGCTCGTGGTGGACGGCGCGGCCGCGGCGGTGGACGGGGACGTCCTGCCCATACCGCCGCGCTGGATCTCGCGGGAGGAGCTGCTGCTGACCGTCGGCGGGCGGTTCCGGATCGTCCGGCCCGACGCCCTGGAGCGGGCCGAGACGATCCCGTTCACGGCCGCCTTACCGGTGGACCGCCCCCGTTACCGCGTCAAGCGCTACGACATCGACGGCGGGGGCGGGGCTCGGCCGGTGCGCGCCCTGCATCTGCCCGCGCTCTCCCCCGACGGGCGGCGGGTCGCCTTCGCGGCGCTCAATTCCCTGTGGGTCGCCGAGGTCACGGGCGGCCGCGCCCCGCGCCGGGTCGTCCGGGCCGATCCCACCCGCTATCTGCTCGGCCCCGTCTGGACGCCCGACGGACGCGGCCTGGTGTACGCGGACGACCGCGACGGGCTGCTCGCGGTGCGCCGCCGGGACCTGGACGGCGGCGCGGAGGCCGTGCTGGCCTCCGGCGGCCGCGTGCATCCGGCGCTCTCTCCCGACGGCACCCGGCTCGCCTGTATCGATATGTCGGGAAATCTCCTTGTGCGGGAGCTGGCCACCGGTGCGGAGCGGGTGCTGGTCGCGGCGCTCGGCGGCGGCGGGCTGCCCGGCCGGCCGAGCTGGTCGCCCGACGGCCGCCGCATCGCCTTCTGCGACCGGAACCGGCTCAACCAGCGCTTCCGCGAGGGGTACAACCTCATCCGGGTGGTCGACGCGGCCAGTGGCGCGGCGCGGCTCCACGCGCTCGCCCCGCACCTGTCGCTGTCCGACCGATACGACTCCGGCCCCGTATGGTCCCCGGACGGCCTCCATATGGCCGTCATCGCGGAATCGGCGCTGTGGCTGCTGCCCGTACGGGAGGATGGCACACCCAGCGGCGAGCCGCGGCAGCTGACCGACGAGCCCGCCGACCACCCGTCCTGGTCCGGGGACGGGCGCACCGTCCTGTATCTGTCGGCGGGCAGGCTGCGGCTGCTGGACGTGGCGAGCGGGGTGGCCCGTACGGTCCGGATCCCACTCGACCACCGGCGGCCGGCACCCGCCGACACGGTCGTCCACGCGGGGAGGTTCTGGGACGGCACCGGCGACCGGGTCCGCGAGGACGTCGACGTCGTGGTGCGCGGCGGGCGGGTGGCCGCCGTCGAGCCGCACCGGGCGCGCCGGTCCGCCGGGCACCGCGTCGACGCGTCCGCCCGTACCGTGCTGCCGGGCCTGTGGGACGCGCACACGCACCCCTGGCAGTACACCTACGGCGGCCGCCAGACCGCGTTGCAGCTCGCGTACGGCATCACCACCGCGGTCTCGCTCGGCGGGTTCTCCTACGAACAGGCCAGGATCCGCGAGGCGGTGGCCGCCGGTGCGCTCGCCGGTCCGCGGCTGCTGACCTGCGGCGAGCTGCTCGACGGTCCGCGCGTGGCTTACAGCATGGGGCGGGCGCACCGGACCCGCGCGGGCCTGCGGCGCTCGCTGGAGCGCGGCGCGGCCCTCGACTGGGACTTCGTCAAGACCTACGTCCGGGCCCCGGGCTGGGTGATGGAGGAGGCCGCGCGCTTCGCGCACGACCGGCTCGGGGTGCGCACGGGGAGCCACCTGTGCTCGCCGGGCGTACAGCTCGGACAGGACCTCACGACCCATCTCCAGGCCACGCAGCGGCTGGAGTACGGACACGCCACGTCGGCAACCGGCCACGCCTACCAGGACCTGACGGAGATCTACACGGGGACCGACTTCCGGCTGATCGCCACCCCCTTCACCGCCCAGCCACTGATCGGGGCCGATCCGGCGCTGGCGGAGGACGAGCGGGTCACCCGGCTCATGCCACCGTGGGACACCGCCGTGGTCCGCCAGCTCGCCGGTACGCCGCCCACCGCCGAGCAACTCGCCACGCTCGGCACGGAGATTGACGTCTACCGTCGGGTACTGGAGGGCGGTGGGCTGGTGGCGTTGGGCACGGACGCCCCGCTGGTGCCGGTAGGTCTGCATCTGCACATGGCGCTGCGGGCGCTGCACCGGTACGGGCTGTCGCCGGCCGAGGCGCTGCGCACCGCGACGGTGCTGCCGGCGCGGGCCTTCGGCGCGGAGCGCGATCTGGGCACGCTGGAGGTGGGCAAGGCCGCGGACGTGGTGGTCGTGGACGGCGACCCGTTCACCGACTTCGACTCGCTCGTACGGACGGAGTCGGTGCTGCGCGGCGGGGTGCCGTACAGCACGCGGGACCTGGTCGGGGCGTTCCCGAGGGCCGCTTCCGTACGCGGGGGCGCACCGGTACGGCGCTGGCTGGAGGTCGGCCGGAAATTGCGGCAGGACAGCTGCTGCGACCTCGGGTAGCCGCCGGCGTGCGCGGTGTCGGGCCGGGCCACCGGCCTGCGTGAGGGGCCGGGCCGTCGGCCTCGCGAGGGACGGGGTTGGGGCCGCCGGCGTGCGGGAGGGTCCGGGGTTGGGCCGCAAACCTCCAAGTCGGGCCCGTCGGCCGCGCGACGGTCGGGGCCGGAGCCATCGGCCTCGCGAGCGCCGGGGATGGGGCCGCCGACCTGCATGAGAGGCCGGGCCGCCGCCGGGTGGGGTTCGCCGCGTGCCCCGCCCGCTGTGGCGGCCCGGGGGTCTGTTCAGCGTCCGGCCGACCGCGTGAGTCCCAGCAGATCGCGGGCCGGGCCCGCCGGGCGCTGGCCCGCGGGCCAGACCGCGCGCAGGTCGCGGCGCAGCCGTACCTCCGCCAGCGGTATCTCGGCCAGCCGGCGGGCCGCCAGTTCCTCGCGGACGGCCAACCGGCTCAGGACGGCGGGTCCGGCGCCGCTGATCGCCGCGGCTTTCACGGCCGTGGTGGAGGCGAGTTCCAGCAGCGGGTCGGCTAGGCCCCCGTACGCGGCGAGGGCGGTGTCGAGGACCTGGCGCGTTCCCGAGCCCCGCTCGCGCAGCACGAGCGGGGTCCCGGCGAGTTCCCGGGGACTGACGGGGACGCGGCGGCGCGCCCAGGGGTGGTCGGGCGCCACGACCACGGCGAGCCGGTCGTGGCCGATCACCGCGCCGTCCAGGCCCGGGGCCACGTCCAAGCCCTCCACGAAGCCCAGGTCCGCCTCCCCGGCGAGCAGGTGTGCGGCGACGGCGGCGGAGTTCCCGGCGAGCAGGGACACGGCCGTGCCGGGCCGCAGGCCGCGCAGCGCGATCAGCCAGCCGGGCAGCAGATACTCGGCGATCGTCATGCTGGCGGCCACCGTCAGCCGGGAGTCGCGCCGGTCGCGCAGCGCGTGGACGCCCGCGTCGAACGCCTCGGCCGCTTCCACGATCCGCCGGGCCCAGTCCGTGACCAGCGTCCCGGCCTCGGTGAGGCGGGAGCCGCGCGGGGAGCGCTCGACGAGGGCGAGGCCGAGGCGGCGTTCCATGGCGCGGATGCGGCTGCTCGCCGCGGGCTGGGTGATGCCCATCTCGCGGGCGGCGCGGCCGAGGCTGCCCAGGCGGGCGACGGCGAGCAGCAGTTCCAGGGCGCCCAAGTCGGGGACGCGGTGGGTGATCGGCGTACCGAAGGCCGGGGCGCCGTCTCCGGGAGCGTGCCCTGGCCGCTCGGCACGTACCGGCCGTCCTCCGCTTCCCGGCCGCTCCCCCGCGGCACCGTTGCCGTCCCTGGTCATAAATCCAGCTTATGCCCTCATAGAGACAAGGTGTCTGGTGGGCGGACCGACCGGCGAGGAGGGTGGCGTCCATGACCGCTCTCACGCATCCGCGCCTCTTTCCCGCCACCGCTGGACACCGGTGGCGGATCTCGTCGCGACACCTCGGCCCCAACTGGTACGCGGTGGTCATGGGAACGGCGATCGTGGCGAACGCGGGTGCCGCGCTGCCGCGCGTCCCGGGGGCGCGTACCGCGTACGAGGTCGTGTGGGCGCTGTCGGCCGCGGCGCTGGTGGTGCTGGTCGCGGCCCGCGCGACGCACTGGGCGCGGCACCGGGACCAGGCCCGCGCGCATCTTCTCGATCCGTCGGTGGCACCGTTCTACGGCTGTGTGTCGATGGCGCTGCTCGCGGTCGGCGGCGGGACGCTGTCCGTCGGCGCGCACGTGATCGGTGTGCGGGCGGCGGTCGCCGTGGACGCGGTGCTGTGGACGGCGGGCACCGCCATCGGGCTGGTGGCGGCGGCCGGGATCCCGTATCTGATGATCACGCGGCACCGGATCGGCGCGCAGGACGCCTCACCCGTGTGGCTGCTGCCGGTCGTCCCGCCCATGGTGGCGGCGGCGCTGGGGCCCGCGCTGGCGGCTCACGTACCGGCCGGGCAGGCGCGGTTGGCTCTCTTGCTGGGCTGTTACGCGCTGTTCGGGCTGAGCCTGATGGCGGTGCTGCTGATCCTGCCCGCGGTGTTCCTCCGGCTGGTGCGGCACGGCGCGCCCGCTCCGGCACTCACCCCGACCCTGTTCCTCGTCCTGGGGCCGCTGGGCCAGTCCGTGACGGCCGCCGCCCATCTGGCGGAAGCGGCTCCGGCGGGCGTCCACGGCGGGTACTTCGCCGTGGCGTACGGCGTCCCGGTGCTGGGGTTCGCGCTGCTGTGGCTGGTGCTCGCCGGGGCGATCGTGGTGCGGGCGCTGCGGCGCGGCATGCCGTTCGCCATGACCTGGTGGGGCTTCACCTTCCCGTTGGGTACGTGCGTCACGGGCGCGGCCGGGCTGGCGCGGCACACCGGGCTGCACGCGCTGACGTGGCTGGCGGTGGGGCTGTACGCGGTGCTGGTGGGCGCGTGGGCCGTGGTCGCGGCCCGCACGGCGCTCGGGGTGGCGCGCGGGACACTGCTCGCGCCCTCGAACGCGGCCCTCGCCTCCGCACCGGCCCATGCCACGGCCCTCGCCTCCGCACCGGCCCATGCCACGGCCCCCGCCGCCATCCCGACGCCTGCCGCGGTCCCCGTCTCCGCCCCGACGCCTGCCTCAGCCGGTGTCAGCGTGCCGTCCGCAGAGCGGCGCTGAGCACCGCGGGCGCCTCGACCAGAGAAGGCCCGTACCAGGTGAGATGCCGCCCGCTGACCAGGGCGGCTGGCAGTCCGGGAAACGCTTCGGGGCCGTCGTCGGCGGTGAAGCGGTACGGCTCGTCGGGCAGGACGACCAGGTCCGCGCCCCGCGCGCGCAGTTCGTCCAGCGGGATGCGCGGATAGCGGTCGCTGTGCGCGCGGTACAGATGCTCCACTCCCAGCCGCGCCAGCAGATCGCCCGCGAAGGTGTCCCGGCCCAGCACCATCCACGGCCGCCGCCATACCGGTACGAGGGCGCGCCGGACCGGGGCGGCGGGGGCGAGATTCCGCCACGCCGCCTCGGCCGCGTCCAGCCAGTCGGGGCGGGCCAGGCCGCAGCCGTCCACCAGTACCCGCGCCAACTCGGCGAACGCCTGGTCCAGGGTGTGTACCTCGGTCACCAGCACCTCCAGTCCGGCGGCGCGCAGCGCGGCCAGGTCGGGGGCCCGGTTCTCCTCTTCGTTGGCGATGACGAGGTCCGGTGCGAGGGCGGCGATCCGGGTGGTGTCCGGGTTCTTCGTGCCGCCGACGCGCGCCGCGCGCAGACCGGGCGGGTGCGTGCACCAGTCAGTGATGCCGACCAGCAGGTCGGGGGCGGAGGCGGCCACGGCCTCGGTGAGGGAGGGCACGAGGGAGACCACGCGCCGGACAGCGGGGCGGTTGCTCATGGCCTCACCGTAGGCCGTGCCCCCTCATGCCGTGGCCCGTCATGCTGTGCCCCCGTCATGCCGTGCCCCGCCGCTGTCAGTGGTGTGCGGCATGATCGAGGCGTGACGCGACGCCTGATGCTCCTCGACACCTCCTCGCTCTATTTCCGCGCCTATTTCGGGGTTCCGGACTCGGTCAGGGCCCCCGACGGCACCCCGGTGAACGCGGTGCGCGGGCTGCTGGACTTCATCGCCCGGCTGGTTCAGGACCACCGGCCCGACGATCTGGTCGCCTGCATGGACTTCGACTGGCGGCCGCACTGGCGGGTCGACCTGATTCCGACGTACAAGGCGCACCGGGTCGCGGAGGAGACGCCGAGCGGTGTGCCGGACGAGGAGGAGGTCCCGGACACGCTCTCGCCGCAGGTGCCGGTGATCGACGCCGTGCTGGACGCGGTCGGGATCGCGCGGGTCGGCGCCGCGGACTACGAGGCGGACGATGTGATCGGCACCCTGACCGCCCGCGCGGTCGGGCCGGTGGACATCGTCACCGGCGACCGCGACCTGTATCAGCTGGTGGACGACGGGCGCGGGATCCGGGTGCTCTACCCGCTCAAGGGCGTGGGCACGCTGCAGGTGGTGGACGAGGCGCTGCTGCGCGAGAAGTACGGCGTCGGCGGCTCTGGATACGCGGACCTGGCCCTGCTGCGCGGCGACCCCAGCGACGGCCTGCCGGGCGTGCCGGGGATCGGCGAGAAGACGGCCGCGAAGCTGCTCGCCGCCTACGGTGACCTGGCGGGGATCATGGCCGCTGTCGACGACCCGGCCTCGAAGCTGACCCCGGCGCAGCGCAAGCGCCTGGACGAGGCGCGCCCGTATGTAGCGGTCGCGCCGCGGGTGGTGCGGGTGGCGTCCGATGTCGCGCTGCCCGAGGTCGACCCGGCGGTGCCGCGCACGCCGCGTGATCCGGCGGGGCTGGAGAGGCTGGCGGAGCGCTGGGGGCTGGGTGGCTCATTGCAGCGCCTGCTCACTACGCTGCACAGCGGAGCCTGTTAAGTTAGGTAATCCTAACTATTTCCTTGATCGGGAGGACCCATGGCCGACCGTCCCGTCCGCAAGGCACCGCAGCAGCACCGGGGACGCGTGGTGCGTACGGAACGTCTGACCCCGCACATGGTGCGGGTCGTGCTCGGCGGCGACGGCCTGGCCGGATTCGCCGCGGGCGAGTGGAGCGACCACTACGTCAAGCTGCTCTTCCGGGTGGAGGGCGTCGACTATCCCGAGCCGTTCGACATACGCCGGATACGCGAGGAGTTCCCGCGCGACCAGTGGCCGCGGACGCGCACGTACACCGTGCGCGACTGGAACGCGGACGTGCGCGAGCTGACGGTGGACTTCGTGGTCCACGGCGACGAGGGGCTGGCCGGGCCATGGGCGGCCGCCGCCACGCCGGGCGCGGAGATCGACCTGCTCGGCCCCGGTGGCGCCTATGTGCCTGGCGCGGAGGCCGACTGGCACCTGCTGGCGGGCGACGAGAGCGCGCTCCCCGCCATCGCCGCCTCGTTGGAGCGCGCACCGGACGGGGTGCCCGTCCGGGCCCTGATCGAGGTCGCGGGCCCGGAGGAGGAGCAGAAGCTGACCGCGCCGGACGGTGCGGAGATCGTCTGGCTGCACCGCGGCGCCGCGCCGGTCGGCGAAGCGCTGGTCGCGGCCGTCCGCGCCCTGGAGTTCCCGCCCGGCCAGGTACAGGCGTTCGTGCACGGCGAGGCGGGCTTCGTGAAGGAGCTGCGCCGGCACCTGCGGCTGGAGCGCGGAGTCACGCGCGAATGGCTGTCCATCTCCGGCTACTGGCGGCGCGGCCATGACGAGGACGGCTGGCAGGCGTCCAAGAGGGAGTGGAACGCACGGGTGGAGGCCGAGCAGGAGGGCAGCGGCCAGACCGCCGCGTAGCCTCCCGGGATCACCGGGGCCCCGCCCCGGGCCCCGGGCCCCGGTCCTCAAGCTCCCCCAGGCTCCGCCCCAGGCCCCGGTCCTCAAGCTCCCCAGGCTCCGCCCCAGGCCCCCGACCTAGCTCCCCCAGGCTCCGTCGGGGGTGCCGGGCCGCCCCCAACGTGCCGGCCGCGCGCCGCATCCTCGAACTCCCCGGGACTTCGTCCGGGAAGGCTCCCCCGGGCGGGCTGACGTGCGGCCCGCCCGGCACTGACGCGTGCTCAGCCCACCGAGCTGTACGCCACCACGCCGCGCAGCAGTCCGTCGACCGCCCGCCGGGCGTTCCTGCGCACCGTGCCGCCGTCGGGCGCCGCCTCCGCTATCTGGCCCAGTACGTCGATGAGTTGCTTGCACCAGCGCACGAAGTCACCGGCGGGCATCTCCACTTCGCGCAGCACCTCGTCGAGGCCGTGGCCGGAGGCCCAGCGGTACGCGGCCCAGGCGAAGCCGAGGTCCGGCTCGCGCTGTCCGACGCCCTCCGCCTGGTTGATCTTGTGCTCCTCCTCCAGGGCGTCCAACCGGCCCCAGATGCGCACCATCTCGCCCAGGGCCTGCTTGGCGGCGCCCGTGGGCAGCTTCGGCGGCATCGCGTCGTCGGCCTGCCGCGCCTCGTAGACCAGCGCGGAGGCGCACGCCGCCAGCTCGGCGGGCTTGAGGCCCTCCCACACCCCGTCCCGCAGGCATTCGCTGGCCAGCAGGTCGAGTTCGCCGTAGAGCCGGGCCAGTCGTCGGCCGTCCTCGGTGACCTCGTCCGCGCGCAGATAGCCCAGCTCCGACAGCAGCGCGCAGATCCGGTCGAAGGTGCGGGCGATCGTGTTCGTACGGCCCTCGATACGCCGCTCCAACTGCCGGGTGTCGCGCAGCAGGCGGTGGTAGCGCTCGGCCCAGCGGGCGTGGTCCTCACGCTCGTCGCAGCCGTGGCAGGGGTGCGCGCGGATCGCGGTGCGCAGCCGTGCGATCCCGGTGTCGTCGGCGGCGGCCGAACGCTCCTTGCGGTGGCGCCGCACGTCGTGGTGTCCGGCCTTGGTACGCAGCGCGGAGGCCAGGTCGCGACGCGACTGCGGGCTGCGCGGGTTGAAGGACTTCGGCACGCGCATCCGCTCCAACGGCTCGACCGGGACCGGGAAGTCGATCGAGGCCAGCCGCTTGACCTGCCGTTCGGCGGTGAGCACCAAGGGGCGTGGGCCGTCGTGATGCTCGTATCCGCGGTGGGCGTTGCTGCGGCCCGCCGGGAGCCCCGGGTCCAGCACCAGTGCCAGGCCCGCGTACTTGCCGGTCGGCACATGGATCACATCGCCCGGCTTGAGCTTCTCCAGCGCCACGGCGGCGGCCGCGCGCCGCTGAGCCGCGCCCTGCCGGGACAGCTCGGTCTCACGGTCCTTCAGCTCGCGGCGCAGCCGCGCGTACTCGTCGAAGTCGCCCAGGTGGCAGGTCATGGAGGCGCGGTAGCCCTCGAGGCCCTCCTCGTTGCGCTGCACCTGGCGGGAGATGCCGACGACCGCCTTGTCCGCCTGGAACTGGGCGAAGGAGGTCTCCAGCAGCTCGCGCGAGCGGTGCCGCCCGAACTGCGAGACCAGGTTGACCGCCATGTTGTACGACGGCTTGAAGGAGGAGCGCAGCGGATAGGTGCGGGTGCCCGCGAGGCCCGCCAGCGCGGTCGGGTCCATGGCGCGCTGCCACAGCACCACCGCGTGGCCCTCGACGTCGATGCCGCGCCGCCCCGCACGGCCGGTCAGCTGCGTGTACTCCCCCGGCGTGATGTCGGCGTGCTGCTCGCCGTTCCACTTGACGAGCTTCTCCAGCACCACCGAGCGGGCGGGCATGTTGATGCCCAGGGCGAGCGTCTCGGTGGCGAACACCGCCTTCACCAGGCCCTGGACGAACAGCTCCTCCACGACCTCCTTGAAGGTCGGCAGCATGCCCGCGTGGTGGGCGGCGACGCCCCGCTCCAGCCCCTCCAGCCATTCGAAGTAGCCCAGCACGTGCAGGTCTTCGTCCGGAATGCCCGCCGTGCGCTCCTCGACTATGGCCCGCACCTTGGCGCGCGCCGCGTCGTCGTTGAGCCGCAGTCCCGCGTACAGGCACTGCTGCACGGCGGCCTCGCAGCCCGCGCGGCTGAAGATGAAGGTGATCGCGGGCAGCAGCCCCTCGGCGTCGAGCCGGTCGATGACCTCGGGCCTGCTGGGCGTCCAGATGCGGCTGCGCTGGCGGCGCTCGCGCTCCCGGTCGGCCTCCCGCATGTTGTTGCGCCCGCGGCGCTTGTCACGCCCGAAGCTCGGCCGGGAGTTCTCCATGCGGGCCAGCCGCACCAGGTCGGGGTTGACCTCGCGGCGGCCGGTGCCCTGCCCGCCGTCCTGCTGGCTCCGCTCCTCGAAGAGGTCGTACATCCGGCGCCCCGCGAGCACGTGCTGGAACAGGGGCACGGGTCGGCGCTCGGCGACGATCACCTCGGTGTCGCCGCGGACGGTGTCCAGCCAGTCGCCGAACTCCTCGGCGTTGGACACGGTGGCGGACAGCGACACGAGCGTGACGGAGTCGGGGAGGTGGATGATGACCTCCTCCCAGACCGCGCCCCGGAAGCGGTCGGACAGGTAGTGCACCTCGTCCATCACCACGTACCCGAGGCCGCGCAGCGCCTGCGAGCCCGCGTACAGCATGTTCCGGAGCACCTCGGTGGTCATCACGACCACCGGCGCGTCGGGGTTGATGCTGTTGTCGCCGGTGAGCAGCCCGACCCGGCCGACGCCGTGGCGCCGGACCAGGTCGGTGTACTTCTGGTTCGACAGCGCCTTGATCGGGGTGGTGTAGAAACACTTGCGGCCCTGGGTGAGGGCCAGGTGGACGGCGAACTCGCCCACGATCGTCTTGCCGGAGCCGGTGGGCGCGGCCACCAGCACGCCCTTGCCGGCTTCAAGGGCCTGGCACGCCTCTATCTGGAAGGGGTCCAGTTCGAAGTCGTACATCGCGCGGAAGGGGGCCAGCGCGGTGGCCTCCTCGGCGGCCCGGCGGCGGGCCGCGGCGTAGCGCTCGGCGGGAGTCAGCTCGTCGGTCATCGTGTCTACGAGACTACCGGCCACCTGTGACAACGCACGATCTTTATCCGCGGAGCACCGACAGGCCCGGGGATGGCGGAGGTCGGGCCGTCAGGCGCCCAGAACACGGACCGCGCCCGGCACGGTACGCGCGGTGAGGGGCAGCGCGCCGACCAGCTCGCCGTCCGCGTAGCCCGTGATGCCGTCGGCGGCCAGCGAGATGGCGGCGACCCGGTGCACGGTGACGGCGGGGTGCGTCAGATGCGTGCCCTTGTAGACGCGCGGGAAGACGCGCAGCAGTGTGGTGCGGCGGCACGGGCCGACGACGGTGACGTCGAAGAGGCCGTCGTCCGGCCGGGCATCGGCGCAGATCCGCATCCCGCCGCCGTACGAGCCGGTGTTGCCCACCGCGATCAGCGTGGCCTCGACCTCCTGCTCAGGCCCGTCGTCCAGGCGCACGCGGAACCTGGTCGGGCGCAACGCGGCCAGTTCGGCGAGCATCGCGATGTCGTAGCGGAACCGCCCGGTGGGCCACCGCATGCGGTTGCCGCGGTCGTTGACGCGGGAGTCGAAGCCGGCGGCCAGGACGGTGCCGAACCAGGTGTCCCCGGCCCGGCCCAGATCGGTCTCGCGCCCGCCGTCCTCCTTGAGCGCCCGCGCGATGCGGCGGGCGGCCCCGGCCGGGTCGCGCACGGGCAGTCCGAGGGACCGCGCGAAGTCGTTCCCGGTGCCGACGGCCACCACACCCAGTGGCGTACCGGTCCCGGCCACGGCCTGGAGCGCGAGCGAGACCATGCCGTCACCGCCGACGGCGATCAGCGCGCCCGTACCGCCCGCCACCGCCGCGCGTGCGCGCCGCAAAGCGTCGTCGGCGTCGGCGCCGAGCACCGTACGGACGCTGTACCCGGCGTCGCGCAGCACCCGGGCGGCGGGCTGGGCCGCGTGCGCACCGCGCCCGCGGCCCGCCGTGGGGTTGACGAAGAGGGTGATGTCGCTGGTCACGAGCGGGACCCTATCGGTAGGCCCGCCGGTGCCGGATCAGGTGAAGTCGTCGTAGCCGTTGCGCCTGGCCGGATCCGTGTGGTCGGCGTCGCGGGCCGCGGCGACCGGCTCGACGTCGTCGATCCGCGACGGCGTGAGATCGAGGTCGGACGCCTCGTCGTCACCGAGCCCGGCGTCGGGGTTGCCGCGGCGCTTGCGGCGGTCGTTGACGAGGCTGATCCCGGTGGCGCCGAAGTACAGCACGATGATGGGGGCCGCGAGGACCGACATGGTCAGCGGGTCGCCGGTCGGGGTGGCGACGGCCGCGAAGACGGTGATGCCCACCACCATGAAGCGCCACCAGCTGAGCATCCGCTTCCCGGTGATCACTCCGCCGAGGTTGAGCAGCACCAGCAGCAGCGGCAGCTCGAAGGCGAGACCGAAGACGATCACCAGCCGGGTGACGATGTCGAGGAACTCGTCTGCGGGGAACTGGTTCTCCCACCCCTCGGGGGTGAGTCCGACCAGGGCCCCCGCCGAGGTCGGCAGGATCGCGTACGCCAGGTAGGCGCCGCCCAGGAAGAGCGGGACACCGGCGGCCACGAAGCTCAGCGCGTACTTCTTCTCGTGACCGTGCAGCCCGGGCGCGAGGAAGGCCCACAGCTGGTAGAGCCAGACCGGGCTGGCGGCGACGACACCGGTGGCGAGCGCCACCTTCAGCATGATCGTGAAGGGGGCGATCAGGCCGTTGGCGGTGATCCTCGCGCAGGACGAACCGTCCGGGTTCACCGTCCTGCCCTCGGGGCATCCCACGGCGTCCCTGACCGGGTCGGTGATGAACTCCGCGATCTGCTTGTAGTAGATCAGCCCGATGATCGTGAACACGACGATCGCGATCACGGACTTCAGCAGCCGGTTGCGCAGCTCTCGCAGATGCTCCGCGAGAGGCATCCGCCCCTCGGGGTCCTTCTGCTGCTTGCGGGCAGACTTGAGCAACCCACGTCCTCGTCTCGTACGGAGCCCGTCGCCGGCAGGTCACGTCGGCGGCGGTGCGGCGGCTCTCTCGGCTGGCGTCAGCCCTGGCTGGTGCGGTTCGGCTCGGTGACCGGGCGCGAGCTGGTCACATCGCCGGGAGCTGCCTGGATGGTCTTCGGCGCGGGCTCCTGCTGGGCCGCCGGGTCGGCGGGCGGGGCACCTGCTGCGGCCCCCTCGTCGTCCTTCTTCATGGCCTTGGCCTCGCTCTTGAGGATGCGGGCCGACTTGCCGAGGGACCGAGCCATGTCGGGGAGCTTCTTGGCACCGAAGAGCAGCAGGATGACGACGAGGATCAGGACGATCTCAGCGGGCCTCAGGTTCATGTGTGCTACTACCTTCTCGCCAGGGCGGCGTACCTACTGCCTGCCGGGTGGGGATCGGACGGGCGTGCTAGTGCTGCCAGCGATCGTAACCCGCGGGGGTGAATACGGGGCAATGCCCTTGCATACGCCCGGTTGCGGACCGTGTATCACCGGCAATGCTGCGTCTTGCAGCCTACCTCCCGGGCGCCACCGGCAAGAGCGCTCGCCCCGTACCGCCACCCTTCGCCAGTGCGACCGCGCGCCGTCAGTCCCGGTGGAGCCGGTCGACGTGGCCGGCGAGCGGAGTGGCGGCCCGCTCCAGGTCGGCGGCGGCACGGGAGATCCGGTCCGAGCTCTCCCCGACCTGCCGGGCCAGCCGCCGGACTTCGACGAAGACCCGGACGGCCAGGACGCCGAGTACGGCGATTCCGCAGAAGGCGAGGGCGAGGGCGAGCATCGGCCAGAGCATGACGGGAGCCTACCGGGATGCCACGCGCCCGCGGTCAGGCGGTGGAGTGCAGCCGCAGCGTCCGTACGCCGCCGCCGGTGAGCAGCTCGACGATGCGCTCACCGGCCGGTTTGCGGACCGCGGAGCCGCAGCGGGGGCAGGTGAAGGAGTAGAAGGTGGTCTTGTCGCTCGCGCCGATCGCCAGCCGCAGCGCGCCCGCGGCGAGCTCGAACCGGCCACGGCACTCGGGACAGCCCGCCTTGAAGACCACCGGGTGAGGCGCGGCGGGGTCGGACGAGGCGGCGTTCGCCTCAGCGGTCACGTCGTGCGTCCCTTCACTCGCCGTACGCCGCGAGCGCCTGCCGCGCCGCGTCCCGCGCACTGTCCGCCAGGTCCCGCGGGGAGACGATCCGGCCGTCCCGGCCCAGCCGGAGCGCCAGGCGGCGCAGCGAGCCGGGGTCGGGGGTGCGCAGGGTGATCCGCAGGCCCCCGTCAGGCAGCTCGTCGGCGCTGTCGTGCGGGTAGTACTCGGCGACCCAGCGGCCGCCCGGTCCGACCTCGACCACCACCTCGGGGTCCTCGGCGGCGGGCTGCACCAGTCCTTCGGAGAGGTCCCGCGGCTCGATCGGCGGCGGGTCGGAGCGCTCGTCCAGCAGCCTGATCTCCGCGACCCGGTCCAGCCGGAAGGTGCGGCGCGCCTCCGACAGGCGGCACCACGCCTCTACATAGGTGTGGCCGACGGCGAACAGCCGGATCGGGTCGACCTCGCGTTCGGTGAGCTCGTCGCGCGCGGGTGAGTAGTAGCGCAGCCAGACCCGCCGCCGCTCGGCGATGGCCCGGTCGATGTCGGCGAAGACCCCGCCCTCGGACTCGAACGTCACCGACAGCCGGGAGCTGGCACCGGCCGCCTCGCCCGCCGCGGCCTCCAGCTTGGCGGTGGCGCGCAGCAGCGCCTGCCGGTCGCTGTCGCGCAGCCCGGGCAGGGTGGCCACGGCGCGCGCGGCGACGAGCAGCGCGGTGGCCTCGTCGGCGGCGAGCCGCAGCGGCTCGCCCGCGCTGGAGCCGGTGGCGTCGGGGTTGTGCCACCAGATGCGGTCGCCGTCGGTGTCGATATCCAGCAGGTCCCCGCCGCGGAAGCTGGTGCCGCACATCGGCAGCACGTCGAGGTCGGCGATCAGCTCGTCCTCGCTGATCCCGAAGGCCCGGGCGACATCGCTGACGTGCGCGCCGGGGCGTTCCCGCAGATACGTCACGAGGGACAGCATCCGGCGGGTCTGGTCGATGGCGTTTCCGGCCATGTGAAGTCGGTCCGTCCCTCTCAGCCCTTGGCCACGGCGCGCAGCCGGTCGACGACGTCGGCACGCAGTTCGGCGGGTTCCAGTACGACCACGTCCTGGCCGAACTCCACCAGCCACGCGTCCAGCCCGTGCCCGTACGGGATCTCCAGCTCGTCCCAGCCGTCGTCCACCGGGCGGCTGCTCAGCGCTCTCGCCCGGAGCGGATAGCCGTGGCCGGCGCGCAATCTGATCCGGGCGGTGCCGGTGGCGATCTCCCCCGCCCAGCTCTCGACCGTCTCCCGTACGGTGACGTGGTCGGGCACCTCGGCGGTGAAGGCACCGGCGCGGGAGCGGACCTTGCCGATGATCCGGGAGAGCCGGAAGACCCGCTCCGCCTGCCGCTCGCGGTCCCAGCCGACGAGGTACCAGTGGCCGCGCCAGCACTCCAGGATCCACGGTTCGACCTGGCGGCGCTCGGGGTGGGCGGCGCTGGACTTGCGGTAGTCGAAGACGACGGGCCGGCGGTCGCGGCAGGCGAGCATCAGCGGTTCGAAGGCGGCCTCGTGGGCGGGGATGCGCGGCTCCAGGGCGCTGGGCCCGTCGGTGCCGTACGGATCGTCGGCCAGCGGCATCCCGGCCGCGCGCAGCTTCTGCAGCGCGCCGCTGGCCGCGCCCGCCAGCCGGGCCTGCTGCCACACCTTGGCGGCCAGCCCCAGGGCCGCGGCCTCCTCGGCGTCGAAGGCGATGGGCGGCAGCCGGTTGCTGTCCCGGCGCGCGAGGTAGCCGGTCTCGCCGTCGATGCTCTCGACCGTCTCGATGACCAGTCCGAGTTCGCGCAGGTCGTCCTTGTCGCGCTCGAACATGCGGTTGAAGGCGTCGTCCGCCCCCGCCTGCAGGTAGGCCTCGATCGAGCCGCGCAGCTCACGCTTGGTGAGCGGACGCCGTGTTCCCAGCAGGCACAGCGCCAGGTTCATCAGCCGCTCGGCCTTGGCAATCGCCATCGACGCCCCTTCTTCTCGACCCCTCGACGGTGACCGTACCGCTACGGGGACACAAGGTGAAAGCCGAGGGCCCCTGCCGGACGGCAGGGGCCCTCGATGTCCGGACGATCTTGTCTCAGACGGATGCCAGGCGGCTCAGACGGCGACCAGGTCGCAGACGAAGATCAGGGTCTCGCCCGGCGCGATCTTGCCGCCGCCGGCGCCCCGGTCGCCGTAGGCCAGGTGCGCCGGGATGACCAGCTGACGGCGGCCGCCGACCTTCATGCCCTGGATGCCCCGGTCCCAGCCGACGATGACCTGACCGGCGCCAAGCTGGAACTCCAGCGGGGTGCCCCGGTTCCAGCTCGCGTCGAACTCCTCGCCGCTGGAGAAGGAGACGCCGACGTAGTGCACGAGGACGTTGTCCCCGGCCTTGGCGACGGGACCGTCGCCCTCCCAGATGTCCTTGATCTCCAGGTCCTTCGGCGGCTCGCCGCCCGGGAAGTCGACCTCGGGCTTGTCGATGCTCACGAAAACTGCTCCTTGTTACGTGGTGGGCAACCTGCCCAGTCTGTCAGAACGGCGTCTCAGGCGACGGCCAGGATGTCGACGGCGAAGACCAGGGTGGAGTTGGCCGGGATGTTTTCCTTCGCCTCCTTGCCGTAGCCGAGCTCCGGCGGCATGACGAGCAGCACGCGGCTGCCGACCTTCTTGCCCTTCAGTCCGTCGCGCCAGCCCGCGACGAGCCTCGGCAGCGGGAACTGGGCCAGGTCCTTGTTGGCGTACGTGGACTCGAACTCCTTGCCGCCGTCCCACAGGACGCCCTTGTACTGGACGAGGACGGTGTCGGTCTCCTGGACCTCGGGGCCGTCGCCCTCCAGGACGTAGCTCGAGACGAGCTTCTTCGGCGCCGCGACCTTGGGGACCGTGACGCTGGGGGCCTTGCCGTCGGTGTTGTCCCCCACCTTCGGCAGGTCCTTGTTGTCCTGGGCGACCTTGCTGCCGTGTGCGGCGCTCTTGCTGTTGAAGACGCCGACGACGTCGACGGCGAACACCATGGTGTCGGTGCCCTTGATGGCGGGCGGGCGGCCCTGCTCGCCGTATCCGAGCTTCGGCGGGATGGCCAGCTCGACGCGGCTGCCGGTCTTCTTGCCGGCCAGGCCCTGGTCCCAGCCGGGGACGACCTCGCCCGCGCCGACCCGGAAGATGAACGGCTTGCGGCCCTTGTCCCAGGTGGTGTCGAAGACCTTCCCGGTGTCCCAGATCTGGCCCAGGTAGTTCACCTGAATGTAGTCGCCCTTGGCGGCGGCCGGGCCGCGGCCCGCGATCAGCGTCTTCACCTCGAGCTTGTCGGACGGCTTGCCGACACCCCTGGCGATCTCGGGCCGCTCGCCGAACTTCGTCCCGCCGAGCAGCGCCGGGACAGGCCCGTCCATCTTGGCGGTCGGCTGGGCCGATGGGCTCTTCGGCTCGGGAGAGGTCTTGTCGCCCTTGTCGGAGTCGTCGTCGCCGCAGCCCGCGAGCGCGAGCAGCCCGGCGGGTACGGCAAGGAGTACGGATCGTCGGCGCACGGAGGTCCTCGTTCGGTAGATCCTGCGGGGGGCAATGCGCGCCACTCTACGACGTGGTGCGGGCCCCGTACGAGGAACGTACGGGGCCCGCGTCGGGTGTTCGGCGGAGCGACCTCACCCACGGTCGATGAGCTTCGGCCTCACATACCGGCGATGAGCTTCTCCACCCGGTCGTCCACCGAGCGGAACGGGTCCTTGCACAGCACCGTGCGCTGCGCCTGGTCGTTGAGCTTGAGGTGCACCCAGTCGACGGTGAAGTCGCGGCGCTGCTCCTGGGCGCGGCGGATGAAATCGCCGCGCAGCCGGGCCCGGGTGGTCTGCGGTGGCACCGACTTGCCTTCGAAGATCTTCAAGTCGTTGCAGATCCGGGCTGCTTGACCGCGCTTCTCCAGAAGGTAATACAAGCCGCGGCGGCGGTGGATGTCGTGGTACGCGAGGTCTATCTGCGCGATGCGCGGGTGGGACATGGTGATGTTGTTCTTGGCCCGATAGCGCTCGATAAGCCGGTATTTCATCACCCAGTCGATCTCGGTGTCGATGAGGTCGAGGTTCTCCGTACGCACCGCTTCGAGGGTGCGGCCCCACAGTTCCAGGACACGCTCCACCGTGCCGGTGCGGATTCCGCGGCGCTCGCAGAAATCGACGGCTTTTTCGTAGTACTCCTGCTGGACTTCCAGGGCGGACGCCTCGCGGCCGCTGGCCAGCCGCACCTTCCGCTGTCCGGTGATGTCGTGGCTGACCTCGCGGATGGCCCGAATCGGGTTCTCCAGGGTGAGGTCGCGCATGACGGTGCCCGCCTCGATCATGCGCAGCACCAGGTCGGTGGCGCCGACCTTGAGCAGCATGGTCGTCTCGGACATGTTGGAGTCGCCGACGATGACGTGCAGCCGGCGGTAGCGTTCGGCGTCGGCGTGCGGCTCGTCGCGGGTGTTGATGATGGGCCGGGAGCGCGTGGTGGCGGAGCTGACGCCCTCCCAGATGTGCTCGGCGCGCTGGCTGACGCAGTACACGGCGCCGCGCGGGGTCTGCAGCACCTTGCCCGCGCCGCACAGCAGCTGACGGGTCACCAGGAACGGGATGAGGATGTCCGCGAGCCGGGAGAACTCGCCGTGCCGGGCCACCAGGTAGTTCTCGTGGCAGCCGTAGGAGTTCCCCGCGGAGTCCGTGTTGTTCTTGAAGAGGTAGACGTCGCCCGCGATCCCTTCCTCGTGCAGGCGTTTTTCGGCGTCGACGAGGAGACCTTCGAGGATGCGCTCGCCCGCTTTGTCGTGGGTGACCAGCTCGGTCACGTTGTCACACTCGGGAGTTGCGTATTCCGGGTGCGATCCCACGTCGAGATAGAGGCGGGCGCCGTTGCGCAGGAAGACATTGCTGCTGCGGCCCCAGGAAACGACACGGCGGAAGAGGTACCGCGCCACTTCGTCAGGAGACAGTCGGCGCTGTCCCCTGAACGTGCATGTGACGCCGTACTCGTTCTCCAGCCCGAAAATGCGGCGGTCCATGACTGAACATTACGCCTGACGGCTCCCGCTGAAACCGGGTTCGACAGCACCGTTTCGATCATTTTCCGTCGGGAGATCGCCGGCGACGGGGCGCGACCCGCGCCGGCTCACCGGGGCGAGGAAGCGCCGTGCACCCACCAGGACCAGCAGCGCCACCGCTCCGGCGGCCCCCGGGACGGCGAATCCGGCGGCCACGTCACCGGCCTCGATGACGGGTCCGGCGGCCCCGGTGCCGACCGAAGCGCCGACGACGAACATGGTGACCAGCCAGGAGAACGCCTCGGTGACGGTGCCGCTGGGCGCGTGCCGGTCGACGACGACGAAGGCGCAGGCCAGAGCCGGGGCCAGGCAGATACCGGAGAGGAACGCGAGGGCGGTCATGGCGGGCACGCCGGGCACCAGCGCCAGCGGTACGTAGCCGAGCGCGAGGGCCGCCACCAGCAGCCGCAACCGGGGCTCCGGGGCACCGGCCCACTGCCGGGCGCCGTAGACCACACCACCGACCAGCGCACCGGCGCTCAGCGCGGAGAGCAGATAGCTGGAGACCATGCCGCCGCCGTGCTGGTCGGCGTACGCGACCGAGGCCACGGCGATGGCACCCATCGCGATGCCGACGAAGAAGAACGCGCTGATGAGGACGAGCAGTCCGGGCGAGCGCAGAGCGCCGAGCCAGTGCGCCTCGCGGGGCGCGGAACGCCACTGCCGGGACGGCGGCGAGCTCACCACGCAGAACGCGCCCGCCACCCCGATGACGTTGAGGACGAGCAGGGCGGCCGCCTCCGACCAGGCGGCGACCAGGAGGGTGACCAGCAGCGGCCCCACGGCGTACATCACTTCCTGGGCCACGGCGTCCAGTGCGTAGGCGGCGTGGATGCGGTCGTCGCGCTTGAGCACGTCGGGCCACAGGGCTCGCAGGCCGCCTTCCAGCGGCGGTGTGAAGAACCCCGCGACCAGCACGGCCGCGTATGCCACGGGCGGCAGGTCGGTGCCGACGACGGCGAACAGGGCCATCCCGAGCGCCGACAGCACGGCGGAGGGGAGCATCACCCGAGGCTGTCCGAGGTGGTCCACGGCCCGCCCGAGCAGCGGCTGGCCGATGGCGTTGCCGACGCCGTAGACGGCCGACAGCGCTCCCGCGAGTGCGTAGCTGCCGCCTTCGGCCCGCACGAAGAGCACGATCGCGAGCGAAGCCGTGGCGTTCGGCAGCCGACCTATGAGCGTGCCGGCGAGCAACCGGACCGTGTACCGGGTGCGCAGCAGCTCTCCGTATCCAGCCGCCATGACGTTGGCCCCCTCTTCCCTCGATCGCTCTCAGAGTGCGGAAGTTTTACGTATAACCTCCGAGGGTTATACGTACCATGTCAGCTCCCCGCGGGTCCACCGAGATGACGTCGCGGTGGATGAGCGTGGAGTGCGGAGGCGATCGTGGCGGAGACGGCTGGGGCGCGAGTGACGAGCCGGGACGTGGCGCGGGCCGCGGGCGTCTCACAGGCGACCGTGTCCATGGTCCTCGGGGACAAGTGGCGCGGCCGGGTCTCGGAGCGCACGGCCGAGGCGGTGCGGGGCGCCGCACGGGAGCTCGGGTACCGGCCGAACCTCGCCGCCCGCAGTCTGCGGCTGGGGCGCACCAGGACCGCGCTCCTGGTCGTGCCCGCCCTGACGACGGAGTTCTTCGCCCGTGTCTACACCGGCGCGGCCCGCGTGGCGGCCGAGCACGGCTTCGGGGTCGTGCTGTACCCCTCTCCCGCGGGCATCCGGCCCGCCAGCGATCCGTTCGACTCGGCCCGGGCCTCACTCGACGGCGTCATCGCGTCCTCCATGGCGGCCGAAGCGCTCGCCGCCGTACGGGGCGGGGGGCTGCCGCTGGTGATGCTGGACAGCGATCCGGCCGACGCGGCGGCGGCCGCGACCGTCAACCTCGACATCGCGGGCGGCATGCGGCTGGTCGCGGAGCACCTGCTGAGCCTGGGGCACCGGCGGGTCACCCACCTCGCCGCGGACGTGGACTCCTGGACCTTCCGGGTGCGGGCGCGGGCGCTGGCCGAGGCGTTCGGCGCCGTGCCGGGCACGGAGGTACGGACCGTGGCGGCACCGCTCGGCGTGGACGACGGCCGGCGGGCGGCGGAGCGGGCGCTGACGGGCCCCGGCCCCCGGCCCACGGCGCTCGTGTGCGACGACGACATTCTGTCGGCGGGGGCCTGCAAGGCCGCGCGGCGGCTCGGGCTGCGGGTGCCCGGCGACCTCTCGGTGACGGGCTTCGACGATCTGGCGCTGGCCTCGGCACTGGAGCCGGAACTCACGACCGTGCGGCTGCCGGCCGAGGAGGTGGGAGAGCGCGGGATGACGGCTCTGCTGGCGGTGCTGGAGGGGCGGGCCGCGGACGGAGGCGAGCTGCCGGTGGAGCTTGTCGTACGGGGCTCTACGGCGCCGCCGCCCGCCACGGCGGGCAAGGACCACGCCGGCTACGCGTGACGCTGCCGCGGCGGTGCGCGTCGGCTACCGCGCGCGGCGCCTCGGTTTCGTGCCCGTCTGCGGGCCGGTGGCCGGTTGTGCCCACCCGTTCTTCCCCCAGACTCCGTCTGGGAGGTGCCCCCAGGGGCACCCCAGCGGTCGCGCTGGGGGAGGAACGACTGCCCACAACCGGCCGTCAGGCGGTTATGCGTCCGAGTCTTCCGAGCTCTCGGGGGACTCGTCCTCTGCCGCCGCGTCGGTGCTCTCATCCGCCAGGAGACGGGACAGCTGGCCCCCCAGGATCCGCTTGAACTTGCGCTGCTGCGGCCGGGTCCGGTCCAGGACCGCGACCTCCAACTGCTCGGCGGTGAGGCTGCGCTCGCCGCCGTTGGTGTCGCGGGCCAGGGACTCGACCGCGAGCTTGAGCGCCTCTGCCAGCGTCATGCCCTCACGGTGCCGCTGGTCCAGGTAGCTGCTGATCTGGTCGGCGTTCCCGCCGACCGCGACCGACCCGTGCTCGTCGACGATCGAGCCGTCGTGCGGGAGGCGGTAGATCTGGTCGTCCTCGGGGCCGTCTCCGACCTCGGCGACGATCAACTCCACCTCGTACGGCTTCTCGGCGGCGCTGGAGAAGATGGTGCCCAAGGTCTGCGCGTACACGTTGGCCAGGCCGCGCGCGGTCACGTCGCCCCGGTCGTAGGTGTAGCCGCGCAGGTCGGCGTAGCGCACACCGCCGATGCGGAGGTTCTCGAACTCGTTGTACTTGCCGACCGCCGCGAACGCGATGCGGTCGTAGATCTCGCTGACCTTGTGCAGCGCCCGGGACGGGTTCTCCGCGACGAACACGATGCCGTCGGCATACTGCAGCACGACGACGCTGCGGCCCCGCGCGATGCCCTTGCGGGCGTACTCGGCCCGGTCGGCCATGGCCTGCTGGGGTGATACATAGAACGGCGTCGTCACCGGCTATCCGTCCCTTTCTGTCACTGTCACTGGCGAATGCATCCCGATCTTCCCCGTCCGTCAGAGCAGCGCGGCCCGCGGGCCGTCCGGCTGCTCGAGCCGCCGCTCGTGGATGGCACGGACGATCTCGGACACCTCGGCCTCGGTGAGCCGCCTGAAGCCCTCGTCGGTGATCACCGTGACGATCGGATAGATCCGCCGGGCCAGGTCCGGCCCCCCGGTGGCCGAGTCGTCGTCGGCGGCGTCGTACAGCGCCTGGACCACGGCGGTCGCGGCCTGATTCTCCGTCAGGTCTTCGCGGTACAGCTTCTTGAGGGAGCCGCGCGCGAAGATCGAGCCGGAGCCGGTGGCCGCGAAGCCGAGCTCCTCAGAGCGGCCGCCGGTCACGTCGTAGGAGAAGATCCGCCCCTTCTCGCGATCGACGTCCCAGCCCGCGAAGATCGGCACCACGGCCAGGCCCTGCATGGCCATGCCGAGGTTGCCGCGGATCATCGTGGAGAGCCGGTTCGCCTTGCCCTCCAAGGAGAGCTGGGCGCCTTCGACCTTCTCGAAGTGCTCCAGCTCCAGCTGGAAGAGCTTGACCATCTCCACCGCGAGACCGGCGGTCCCGGCGATACCGACGGCCGAGTACTCATCCGCGGGGAACACCTTTTCGATGTCGCGCTGCGCGATGACATTGCCCATGGTGGCGCGACGGTCACCGGCGAGCACCACGCCACCGGGGAAGGTAACCCCCACGATCGTCGTACCGTGCGGCGCCTCCACGACGCCCTGCACGGGCGGCAGCGGCCGGTTGCCCGGCAGCAGCTCAGGCGCCTGCGCGCCGAGGAAGTCCATGAACGAGGACGAGCCGGGCGTCAGGAAGGCAGCCGGTAGACGCCCTGTGCTACGGGTGTTGGCTTCCACACCATTCCTTCCAGATAGGTGGTCGCCCGCCGCCTGGCGTCGGGCCGATCTTGTCACACTGCACGGACCATACCCGTGGCCGACGGTGTCATCCGCGCCGCACCGGGGCCGCCGGCCTCCGGCACGGCACGGATGCCCGGATCGCCCTACTCGCCGCCCTTTTGCACAAAGGACCGCACGAAATCCTCGGCGTTCTCCTCGAGGACGTCGTCGATCTCGTCCAGCACGGAGTCAACGTCGTCCGACAGCTTCTCCTGGCGCTCCTTGAGGTCCTCGGCAGCCTGCGCGTCCTGCGCCTGCTCCTCGACCTCCTCGGTGGAACGCGTCGCCCTCTGCTGTCCTCCGGTGTCCTTGGTCGCCATCTACCTCACCCCGCTCGGTCCGCCCAGCTTGAATGGATCGGTCAAGATCAGACCCTACAAGCCGGGTCCGACATCGGCCCCGCACTTTTACAACGCGGGGCCACTTCGATGATTCCCGGCGGACGGCTGTTTCAGCCCCCCGACAGCAGCCGGACCAGGTCCTCGGCCGTACGGCAGCGGTCCAGCAGTTCCTTGACGTGGTTCCGGGTGCCCCGCAGCGGCTCCAGCGTGGGCACCCGCTGCAGAGAGTCACGGCCCGGGAGGTCGAAGATCACCGAGTCCCAGGACGCGGCGGCGACGTCGTCGGCGTACTGCTCGAGGCAGCGACCGCGGAAGTACGCCCGGGTGTCCTCCGGCGGCTGCGTACGGGCCCGCCCAACATCCTCCTCGTCCACCAGCCGCTTCATCCGGCCCCGCGCCACCAGGCGGTTGTACAGCCCCTTCTCCGGGCGCACGTCGGCGTACTGGAGATCCACCAGGTGGAGCCGGGCCGCGTCCCAGTCCAGGCCGTCGCGTCGCCGGTAGCCCTCCAGCACCTCCCGCTTCGCGATCCAGTCCAGCTCGCCCGCCAGGCTCATCGGATCGTTCTCCAGCCGGTTGAGGACGTCCTCCCAGCGGGAGAGCACATCGCGGGTCTGCTCGTCGGCGTCCGCGCCGAACCGGTCCTCGACGTACTTGCGGGCCAGCTCGAAGTACTCCATCTGAAGCTGCACCGCGGTCAGCGTGCGTCCGCTACGCAACGTGATCAGGTGCCGGAGCGTGGGGTCGTGCGAGACCTGGTGCAGGGTCCGCACCGGCTGGTCGACGGCGAGGTCCACGGCGATGAAGCGGTCCTCGATCATCGACAGCACCAGGGCCGTCGTGCCCAGCTTGAGGTAGGTCGAGATCTCGGAGAGGTTGGCGTCACCGATGATCACGTGCAGCCGCCGGTACTTCTCGGCGTCGGCGTGCGGCTCGTCCCGGGTGTTGATGATCGGCCGCTTGAGGGTGGTCTCCAGCCCCACCTCGACCTCGAAGTAGTCCGCGCGCTGGCTGATCTGGAAACCCTGCCCATGGCCGTCCTGGCCGATGCCGACGCGGCCCGCGCCGGCGACCACCTGCCGGGAGACGAAGAAGGGCGTCAGATGGCGCACGATGTCCGAGAACGGGGTCTCGCGCTTCATGAGGTAGTTCTCATGCGTGCCGTAGGAGGCGCCCTTGTTGTCGGTGTTGTTCTTGTACAGGTGGATCGGCTGGGCGCCGGGGAGCTGACCGGCCCGCAGCGCGGCCTCGGCCATGATGCGCTCGCCCGCCTTGTCCCAGAGCACGGCGTCCCGCGGATTGGTGACCTCGGGCGCGCTGAATTCAGGGTGCGCGTGGTCGACGTACAGCCGCGCGCCATTGGTCAGGATCACGTTGGCCAGGCCGATGTCCTCGTCGGTGAGCTGGCTGGCGTCCGCCGACTCACGGGCGAGATCGAAGCCGCGGGCGTCCCGCAGCGGATTCTCCTCCTCGAAGTCCCAGCGGGCGCGGCGCGCCCGGTGCATCGCCGCCGCATAGGCGTTGACGATCTGGGATGAGGTGAGCATGGCATTGGCGTTCGGGTGGCCCGGGACGGAGATCCCGTACTCCGTCTCGATTCCCATCACGCGCCGTACGGTCATGCGGCCCTCCTTGCCCGGCGACGGCCCCAGGCGGGGTCGGCGCTCAAGTCCCGCTGCGCATCCGGTCCGAGTGCGGTCGTCCCTGATCCCCCGCAGCGCGTCGCGGCGGTACCGACGAGCCTAGAACGGTCGCACGCCGGGTGGGAGATCATTTCGGTCATTGGTCCGGTCCGGTTCATCCATGCGGATCCGTGCAGATCCATGCGGAAACGCGTGTCCGGCTGCGGATGCCCTCCCCCCGCCGTCCCTCGGCGGGGGGACTGCTTCGGACATCCGCAGCCGGATCGCGGTGTTACAGGTACTGACCGGTGTTCGCCACCGTGTCGATGGAGCGTCCGGTGTCCGCGCCCTGCTTGCCGGTGACCAGGGTGCGGATGAAGACGATCCGCTCGCCCTTCTTTCCGGAGATCCGGGCCCAGTCGTCCGGGTTCGTGGTGTTCGGCAGGTCCTCGTTCTCCTTGAACTCGTCCACGCAGGCGGCGAGCAGGTGGGAGACCCGCAGACCCTTCTGGTCGTGGTCCAGGAAGGCCTTGATGGCCATCTTCTTGGCCCGGTCCACGATGTTCTGGATCATTGCGCCGGAGTTGAAGTCCTTGAAGTACAGGACCTCCTTGTCGCCGTTGGCGTACGTCACCTCAAGGAAGCGATTCTCCTCGGATTCGGCGTACATCTGCTCGACCACGGACTGGATCATGCCCGCCACCGCGGCCTTCGGCGATCCGCCGTGCTCGGCGAGGTCGTCCGCGTGGATGGGCAGGGTCGCGGTCAGGTACTTCGAGAAGATGTCCTTGGCCGCCTCCGCGTCCGGACGCTCGATCTTGATCTTCACATCGAGGCGGCCGGGGCGCAGGATCGCCGGGTCGATCATGTCCTCGCGGTTGGAGGCGCCGATCACGATGACGTTCTCCAGGCCCTCCACACCGTCGATCTCGGAGAGCAGCTGCGGAACGATGGTGTTCTCCACGTCCGAGCTGACTCCGGAGCCGCGGGTGCGGAAGAGGGAGTCCATCTCGTCGAAGAAGACGATGACGGGCGTGCCCTCGCTCGCCTTCTCCCTGGCCCGCTGGAAGATCAGGCGGATGTGCCGCTCGGTCTCGCCGACGTACTTGTTGAGCAGCTCCGGACCCTTGATGTTGAGGAAGAAGCTCTTCCCCGCGGGCTGCCCGGTCACCTCGGCGACCTTCTTGGCAAGGGAGTTGGCGACGGCCTTGGCGATGAGCGTCTTGCCGCAGCCGGGCGGGCCGTACAGCAGCACGCCCTTGGGCGGCCGCAGTTCGTGCTCCTTGAAGAGGTCGGGGTAGAGGTACGGAAGCTCGACCGCGTCCCGGATCAGCTCGATCTGGTTCCCCAGACCGCCGATCTTGGTGTAGTCGATGTCCGGGACCTCTTCGAGGACGAGTTCCTCGACCTCGCTCTTCGGTACGACCTCGTAGACGTAGCCGGATCGGGGCTCCAGCAGCAGGGCGTCGCCGGGCCGGATGGTGGTGTCCAGCAGCGGCTCGGCGAGCCGCACCACCCGCTCCTCGTCGGTGTGCCCGATCACCAGGGCGCGCTCGCCGTCCTCGAGGATCTCCTTGAGGGTGACGATGTCCCCGGCGCGCTCGAACTCCATGGCCTCGACCACGTTGAGCGCCTCGTTGAGCATGACTTCCTGGCCGCGCTGGAGCTCTTCGAGCTCGATGCTCGGGCTGACGTTCACCCGGAGTTTCCGGCCTCCGGTGAAGATGTCGGCCGTGCCGTCCTCGTTCGCCCGCAGAAAGACCCCGAAGCCGGCCGGCGGCTGCGCGAGCCGGTCGACTTCCTCCTTGAGAGCCACGATCTGGTCGCGGGCCTCACGGAGGGTGCTGGCGAGCCGCTCGTTCTGTGCGGACACGCCCGCCAGGTTGGTCTGCAGCTCGACGATCCGCTCTTCGAGAATCCTCGTGTGACGCGGAGAGTCGGCGAGCTTGCGTCGCAGGACGGCGATTTCCTGCTCTAGGTAGGCAACCTGACCGGCGGGGTCTTCAGACCCCCGCCCGGGCCGGATGCCGCGGTTGCTGTCGTCGTCGTGGGCTGCCACGGTCCTCACCTCCTCCAAGGGGAGCTGGACGCTTCCTGACCCTACCTGGGCAGGTGCAGGTTGAAACCCCTAGATCACAAACCCGAACAGGGTGTGTCCGATCTTCACCCTTGCGCACGTCCTCACAGCAGGTGAATACCCACCCAACAACATCGGAAAGCGACCGGTTGTATCGTCGGAGTGGTCAACACCCGCCAGTGCTGGCTTCTTTTAGTCCATGCTGGTACATGTCCGCAGAAACGGCAGGCTCTATATGACCGTGCAGAGGGAAGACCTCGTCACCAGCTCCGACGGCGCCGCCCTGGAGGTCTGGATCGACCAGGACCTGTGCACCGGAGACGGCATCTGCGCCCAGTACGCGCCCGAGGTCTTCGAGCTGGACATCGACGGGCTCGCGTACGTCAAGAGCGGCGACGACGAGCTGCTTCAGGACAAGGGTGCCACCACCGCCGTCCCCCTGCCGCTGCTGGCCGAGGTCGTGGACTCCGCGCGCGAGTGCCCCGGCGAGTGCATCCATGTACGCCGCGTCGCGGACCAGGTCGAGGTCTACGGACCCGACGCGGAGTGATCCGCGACACCGCGTGACGAATCAGACACTCCCCGCGGCCGGCAGGGCCTTGAGGACGAACTGCCCGTCCTGCCACCGCCAATTGACCTTGCGTTGCAGGTCGGGACAGCAACGCGGCACGTCGGTCGAGGAGTAGCCGAGCAAGGTGGCCGTGACTGTCGTGCCGCGCAGCGCGAAGCCGGTGACGCTCATCCCCTCCTTGGGGTCGAGGAAGGTCTCCACGATCCGGGGCGGGAAGGCCGCGTCGGCGGCAGCGGCCAGCACGTAGATCCCGCTGGGCGGGGTGCCCGTCTCGGTGTGGCACCGCACCACGGCGACCGTCTCCGGGGCCCCGTCGCCGTCGAGGTCGCCCGAGGCCCGCTGCACCACGTCCAGCCGCGCCGGACCGCAGTCGACCGGGAAGCGGGCGGCGGCGGGGTCGGGGGCGGCGGCGCGGGGGTCGGGCGTCAGGGCGGTCGGAGTACCGGCCCGGGCGCGCGTGGCGGACGCCTTGGCGTCCGATGGCTGGAGGACGGACGCCGCGGCCACCACACCGGTCAGCGCGGCCGCGGTGGCGAGCCAGTGCACCGGGCGGGGACGGCTGTGCGGGAGATCGGGGCCGTGGGGTGGCGGGAACGACGCAGTAGAGGACTCTGCGCCTGCCGGAGGCTGCACGCGGGGTGACTCCTGTGAGAGCTGCGGCTGGGGGTGCCCAGCATCGTGCCACATGTCACAGTCGGCGGGAACTACCGGGGCGGCGTTTCCGGCCAGGGCCCGAAAACGGCGCAGCCACCGGCTCCCGGACAGGAAGTCGGTGGCTGCGCAGAGGTGTTGGAGGCGGGGCCGATCAGCCCTGCCCGGCGGAGTCGCCGCGGCTGCCCGCGGCGTCGTCCTTGCCGCTCCTGGCCTCGCCCGGGGCGTCCTTGCCGCCCCCCGCGGTGTCCTTCCCGCCCCACCCCGCGTAGTCCTCGCCGTACGCGCCCTTGGCGGGCCGGCGGCGGCGCAGCGGGGGCTCCACGCCGTCGGCGAGCCGACGCGCGGTGAGCAGGAAGCCGGTGTGGCCGATCATGCGGTGGTCGGGGCGGACGGCCAGGCCCTCGATGTGCCAGTTGCGGATCATCGACTCCCAGGCGGCCGGCTCGTTGAAGGTGCCGAAGTCGCGGATCGCCTCGACGGTGCGGGCGAGCTGGGTGGTCGTGGCCACGTAGGCGCACAGGATGCCGCCGGGGACGAGCGCCTTGGAGACGACCTCGAGGCACTCCCAGGGCGCGAGCATGTCGAGGATGACGCGGTCGACGTCGGTGTCCGACAGGTTGTCCTGGAGGTCGCCGACGGTCAGCCGCCACGCGGGGTGCGGCCCGCCGAAGTAGCGCTCCACGTTCGCCTGGGCGATCTCGGCGAAGTCGGCCCGCCGCTCGTACGAGTGCAGCATCCCCTGGTCCCCGATGGCGCGCAGCAGGAAGCTGCTGAGCGATCCGGAGCCCACGCCTGCCTCGACGACGCGGGCGCCGGGGAAGATGTCGGCGAAGGCCAGGATCTGCCCCGCGTCCTTGGGGTAGACCACGGCGGCGCCGCGGGGCATGGACAGGACGTAGTCGGGGAGCAGCGGGCGCAGCGCGAGGTAGGCGACGTTCCCGGTGGTACGGACAACACTGCCCTCGGGAGCGCCGATCAGCTCGTCGTGGGGGAAGGAACCCTTGTGGGTGTGGAAGTTCTTCCCGGCCTCGAGCGTGAACGTGTAGTGGCGTCCCTTGGGGTCGGTGAGCTGGACCTGGTCCCCGACCTTGAAGGGCCCGCGACGGCGGGCGGCACCGGTCGGTTCGGACATGTGAACAGCCTACCGGTCTTTTGCGGACTCACTTGCCGGTCGCCTGGGGCCGCGCCATGGCCGCCACGAAGGCCCGCTCGACGTCCGCGGTGGACAGCACGCCGTAGATCTCGCCGGTCTCCTCGACCACGAGGTACTCGGTGGCCGGGGTGGCGCGGAGGGTGTCGAGGAGTTCCTCGCCGGTCAGCTCGGCGGAGACCTTCATGCCGTCCCTGAGGTCCTGGGCGATGCCGCTGACCGGGACCCAGGGGCGGCGGTGTTCGGGGATGCCGACGATGGCCGCCTCCCGCACCACGGCGGTGGGGAGGCCGTTCCCGTCGACCACGACCAGGGCCCGCGCCCCGGCCTCGTTCGCGCGGCGCAGTGCCTCCGACAGCGGGGTGTCGGCGGCGACCGGGACGGCGCGCCGGGTGAGCGTACGGGCGCGAAGGTCCGGCAGCCGCTCGCGCAGCCGCGCCATGCGCAGGCTGTTCCCGGCACCGGTCCAGATGATGGCGGCGAGGATGGCCGCCAGCAGCGCGTCGGTGAGGGACTCGAAGCTGCCGAAGCCCTCCGCGTCGTCGCTGAAGCCGCCCGCCTGGCTGAGCAGCGGGAGCCCGATGAGCACCGTGACGGCCAGCGCCCGTCCGGTCCACGCGGCGGCCACGGTGCCGGTCATCGGCTTGCCGCTGATCTTCCACACCACGGCGCGGAGCATCCGGCCGCCGTCCAGCGGCAGGCCGGGGAGCAGGTTGAAGACGGCCACGATGAGGTTGGAGATCATCAGGCCGGCCAGCAGTACACCGGGCACGGTCCGCGGCTCGACGAGCTGCATCGCCAGGTAGAACACCCCGGAGAGGATCAGGGAGAGCAGCGGGCCGACGAAGGCGAGCACGAACTCCCGGCCCGGTGTCTCGCTCTCCTTCTCTATCTCCGAGACGCCGCCGAAGAACTGAAGCTGGATGCGGCGGACGGGGAGCTTGTAGCGGAGCGCGGCCACGGTGTGCGCCAGCTCGTGGACGAGTACGGAGGCGTAGAAGGCGACCGCGAAGAAGAGCGAGACGAGGTACCGGGCGGCGCCGAGCTCGGGCAGCACGCGGTCGAGCTGGTCGCCGAAGACCCAGGTGATCAGGGCGGCGACGAGGAACCAGCTGGGGGCGACGTAGACCGGGACGCCGAACGGCCGGCCCATGAGGAAGCCGCCGCCCACCTCCCGGGGGCGCTGCGGCCGCTCACCGTGGGGTCCGGCAGCGCGGTCGGCTTCCTCGCTGTCGGGCTGGCGCTGCCCGCTGTTGTCCACGGTGTCCCCTCGTCGGATACATCCCCCCGCACCCGTTTGGTACGGTCCCACGATCATGCAGTGCGAGGGCCTCTGCCGTCGATGGTATGCGGCCCACTGTCAGTGGCGGGCCGTAGGGTCTTCGCCATGGGAACCGTCACCGGGACAGCCGAAGAGCCCTCAGCGGCCGGATCCGCCGCCGCCCGCGCCGCCGACGCCGCGCGGCCTACGTCTCTGTCGCCGTCGCGGGCGGCCGACTTCATACGGTGTCCGCTGCTCTACCGCTTCCGGGTGATCGACCGGCTGCCGGAGAAGCCGAGTGCCGCGGCGACGCGCGGGACCGTGGTGCACGCGGTCCTGGAGAGGCTCTTCGACTCCCCGGCGGCGGAGCGGACGGCGCCGCGGGCCCGCGCGCTGGTGCCGGGCGAGTGGCAGCGGCTGCTGGCGGGGCGCCCGGAGCTGGCGGAGCTGTTCGCGCGGGAGGACGGCGGCCAGGACCCCGAGCGGCTGGCCGAGTGGCTGGGGGACGCGGAGCGGCTGGTCGAGCGGTGGTTCTCGTTGGAGGACCCGACCCGGCTGGAGCCCGCCGAGCGCGAGCTGTACGTGGAGACGGTGCTGGAGTCCGGGCTGACGCTGCGGGGGTTCATCGACCGGGTGGACGTCGCGCCGACCGGCGAGGTGCGGATCGTCGACTACAAGACCGGCAAGGCACCCGCCCCGCAGTACGCGGGAGAGGCGCTGTTCCAGATGAAGTTCTACGCGCTGGTGCTGTGGCGGCTGCGCGGCACGGTGCCGCGCCGGTTGCAGCTGGTCTATCTGGGCAGCGGCGACGTGGTCACGTACGACCCGGACGAGAACGATCTGCGCGGGGTGGAGCGCAAACTGCTCGCCCTGTGGGAGGCGATCCGGCTGGCCACGGAGTCCGGTGACTGGCGGCCGCGCCCGACCAGGCTGTGTGACTGGTGCGATCACCAGGCGCGGTGCCCGGAATTCGGCGGTACTCCCCCGCCGTACCCCTTGGAGATCATCCCGACACCGTCCGGCGGGGCGGGCCAGGGCAGAATGGGGCAGGTCTAGCGAAGGAGACCCCGTGGCTATCCGCGTTCTGCTCGTCGATGACCAACCACTGCTGCGTACCGGCTTCCGGATGATCCTGGAGGCCGAACCGGATCTCGCGGTGGTGGGCGAGGCCGGGGACGGCCTGCAGGCCCTGGACCAGGTGCGGGCGCTCCAGCCCGATGTGGTGCTGATGGACATCCGGATGCCGCGGATGGACGGTGTCGAGGCGACCCGGCAGATCACCGGCCCCGGGCGGGACGGGCCGGCGAAGGTGCTGGTGCTGACCACGTTCGACCTCGACGAGTACGTGGTGGAGGCGCTGCGCGCCGGGGCCAGCGGCTTCCTGCTCAAGGACGCCCCCGCCAACGAGCTGGTGCAGGCGATCCGGGTGGTGGCGGCCGGCGAGGCGATGCTGGCGCCGAGCATCACCCGCCGCCTGCTGGACAAGTACGCGGGTCATCTGCCGTCCGGCGAGGAGCCGGTGCCCGACACCCTGCACACCCTCACCGACCGTGAGGTCGAGGTGCTCAAGCTGGTGGCGCGGGGGCTGTCCAACGCGGAGATCGCCGCGGATCTGTTCGTCAGCGAGACCACGGTGAAGACGCACGTGGGGCATGTGCTGACGAAGCTGGGCCTGCGCGACCGGGTGCAGGCCGCGGTGTACGCGTACGAGAGCGGGCTGGTCCGTCCCGGGGCGCAGTAGCCCGGCCGTCCATCCGCCGACAGCGCGAGGGGCGCGGGTCAGGTGTGTACCGCTTGCGCGGTGTGCACCCGACCCGCGCCCCTGGCGCGTCGGTCAGCCCGTGGCGTGTCCGTCAGCCCTTGACGCCGCGGCTCAGCTCCCACAGCTGGAGCATGGCGGCCGAGTCCAGGGCGTACTCGATCCCGGTGATGTCGTCCTGGGCGGCCACGTACTGCTTGACCTGCCACAGCGGCAGCAGCGGCACGTCCTGCGCGACCAGGTTCTGGATCCGCTGGAGGTCCCGGACGGCCATCGAGCGCTGCGCCTGCTGACGGGTGCGGGGCAGCAGCTGGTTGTCGATGGCGTTGTTGCGGTAGGGCATCTTGAGGAAGTTCTGCTTGCCGACGAACGGCGCGATGTAGTTGTCCGCGTCCGGGAAGTCCGGGAACCAGCCGATGCCGAAGGCGGCGTACTTGCCCTCACCGGCGGCCGGGCGGAACTCGGTCCACTTCACACCCTTGATCTTCACGGAGAACAGGGCGCTGGCGTTGAGCTGGTCCCTGAGGACCGCGTACTCCTTGGCCGTGGACGGGCCGTAGTGGTCGGTGGAGTACGTCAGAGTCAGCTTCACCGGGGTCTGGATCCCGGCGCGGCTCAGCACCCGGCGCGCGGCGGCGATGTCGGGCTCACCGTACTCGTTGTGGAAGGAGTTGGTGTGGGAGAGGGTGCCGGCCGGAACCACTGAGTACAGGGCGTCACTGGTGCGCTTGTGGACGTCGCGGACCAGGTTCTGGCGGTTGATGATGTGGGCGATGGCCTGCCGGACCGCCTTGTTCCGCACGGGTGCGGCCTCGGTGTTGAAGGCGAGGTAGCGGACCGCCTGACCGGCGGACTCGGTGACCCGCACGCCCTCGACCTCGCCGGACTCCAGCTTCTCGATCTGCTCGGGGTTGAGCTCGCGGTTGGCGAGGTCGACCTCGCCGTCCGTCAGCCCCTTCTCCAGCTGGGCGGAGTCGTCGTAGAAGCGCATCTCGATCTTCGCGCTCTTGGGCTCCAGATCGCCCTTGTACTCCGGGTTCTTGGTGAAGACGGCCTTGACGACGCGGTTGTCCTGCTCTTCCGTCTCCACCTGGTACGGGCCGGATCCGGCGATCTCGAAGCCCTTGAGCAGGCTGCCCTTGGGGTAGACCTCGCTGTCGACGATGGCGGCGGCCTGGGTGGTGAGCTTGGAGGGGAAGGTGGCGTCCGGCGCGGAGAGGTGGATGACGACCTCGCGCTCGCTGGGGGTCTCCACCTTGTCGATGCTGGACAGCAGCGTCTCCGGGCCGCTCTCGTGGTGGATGTTCCGCACCCGGTCGAGGGAGAACTTCACATCCTCGGAGGTCAGCGCATGACCGCTGGCGAACTTGAGTCCGGACCGCAGCTTGCAGCGGTACTGCTCGCTCTGCCGGTCCTGGAAGCCGCAGCTCTCCGCGGCGTCGGGGACCGGCTCAGTGCCCGACCGCGGCAGCCGCATCAGCGTCTGGAAGGTGTTGTGCATGACGGACCACGCGGCCGCGTCGTAGGCCTGGGCCGGGTCCAGCGGCGCCGGGCCCCCCGAGGTGGCCTCGATGCGGTCGGTGGTCCCGACGACGATGGTTCCGCCATCGGAGCCTGACTCGTCCGTCCCCCCGCAGGCGGTGAGTACGGATGTCAGCAGGCCCGCTATGGCCGGCAGCACCAACGTCTTGCGCTTCATTGTCGGGAGTCTCCCTGCGGTCGTACAACGTGCTCGCGACGAGATTAGTCGGCGCTGCCAGGACCGCTGGAACACATTGGAGTTGAGGGGAAATCACGCGGCGATAACGTCACCGGATGATCGATATCCGAACGCTGGAACGTTTCGCGCGAGCCGCCACCAATCAGGACACAAAGGGGTACGTCTCCCCCGCCAAAAGGGGTGCGCAGCACATCACGGCCGCCCTGTCGATTCAGAACGCCGTGAGAAACGTCACGGAACCGGGGCGTGTCCCGATCACCGGAATTCGGCCGCCGCATTCCTTCGGCGAATACGGCGGCACGCGCCGTACACGACTCAACACATTAGCGTGATCAGCTCGTGCAGAAAAGGAAGGTCCACTTCTTCCAGTGACCTGACGACCGCACGGCCGGGGGCGGGCTCGATGGGCACCACCGACGGCACCGCGACCACCGGGCAGCCGGCCGACTCCGCGGCCGCCACACCCGTCAGCGTGTCCTCGACGACCACGCAGCGCCCAGGATCCGCGCCCAGTCCCGCGGCGGCCAGGAGGTAGGGGTCCGGATGCGGCTTCGTCCGCTCGACCTCGTCGCCCGCGACCGTCAGGTGGAAGTGCTCGGTGCCGATCGTGCCGAGGATCCGGTCCATGACCCGCCGGTGCGAGGCGGAGACCAGGGCTGTCGGCACGCCGTGGGCGACGAGCTCCGCCAGGAGCCGCCGCGCCCCGGGCAGCAGGGGCACATTGCCGTCGATCAGCTCGGTGAACCGGCTGTTCAGGAGTGTGGTGAGGTCGGCGAGCGCGATGTCCGCCCCGGTGGCCTCGATCAGGTATGAGGCGCTGCGGGTCATCGGGCCGCCGACGACGACCGCCCGGTGCTCCTCGGGCAGCACGTGCCCCAGTTCGGCGAAGATGGCGACCTCGGCGTCCCACCAGATGCCCTCGGTGTCCACCAGGGTGCCGTCCATGTCCAGCAGCACGGCCTGGAGCTCGGAACCTCCGGCCGGGCGGGTGGCGACGGCGGGGATGCTGCTGGTCATCCATGCACCTCCGTGAAGGGACGCGAAGGCCGGCCGCCATTCCACGTACGGAAGGCGACCGGCCTCTACCGGATCGTCCAGTTTACGTCGCGCCCTTCGGTCGCGCCCGTCAATTTCCGCGGGTGCGGCACGGCTGCCGGGCGTTCACCGGGCGTTGAAGTACTTGGCCTCCGGGTGGTGGATGACGATCGCGTCGGTGGACTGCTCCGGGTGGAGCTGGAACTCCTCCGACAGCTTCACCCCGATCCGCTCCGGCCGGAGCAGATCGGCGATCTTCGCGCGGTCCTCCAGGTCGGGGCAGGCGCCGTAGCCCAGGGAGAAGCGCGCGCCGCGGTACTTCAGGTCGAACATGTCCGCCACGTCCTCGGGGTCCTCGCCGCCGAAGCCCAGCTCGGCGCGGACCCGGGCGTGCCAGTACTCGGCCAGTGCCTCGGCGAGCTGGACGGACAGGCCGTGCAGCTCCAGGTAGTCCCGGTAGGAGTCGGCGGCGAACAGCTCGGCGGTGGCCTCCCCGATCCGGGAGCCGACGGTCACGACCTGAAGGCCCACCACGTCGGTCTCGCCGGAATCCTCCGGCCGGAAGAAGTCGGCCAGGCACAGCCGGCGGCCGCGGCGCTGGCGCGGGAAGGTGAAGCGGGTGAGCTCGCCGCCGTCCTCGCCGAGGAGGACCAAGGTGTCGCCCTTGGACACGCAGCGGAAGTAGCCGTAGACGACGGCCGCTTCGAGCAGGTTCTCGGTGTGCAGCTTGTCCAGCCAGCCGCGCAGCCGCGGCCGCCCCTCGGTCTCGACCAGCTCCTGGTAGCTGGGGCCGCCGGTGCGCGCCTCCTTGAGTCCCCACTGCCCCTTGAACAGCGCGCCCTCGTCCAGCCAGGAGGCATAGTCGGCCTGCTGGATGCCCTTGACGACGCGGGTGCCCCAGAACGGCGGCTCGGGGACGGGGTTGTCGGTGGCCACGTCGGAGCGCACCGGGCCCTGGTCGGGCTCCGGCTCGGCGACGACCGCGGCACGCTTGGGCACGCGGCGCTGCTTGAGCTCGGGCAGCGCCGCGCCGGGGACGCCGCGCTTGACCGCGATGAGGGCGTCCATGAGCCGCAGGCCCTCGAACGCGTCGCGGGCGTAGCGGACCTCGCCCTCGTAGATCTCGTGCAGGTCCTGCTCGACGTAGGCGCGGGTGAGGGCGGCGCCGCCGAGGATGACCGGGTAGTCGGCGGCCATCTTCCGCTGGTTCAGCTCCTCCAGGTTCTCCTTCATGATCACCGTGGACTTCACCAGCAGCCCGGACATGCCGATGACATCGGCCCGGTGCTCCTCGGCGGCCTCCAGGATCGCCGAGACCGGCTGCTTGATGCCGAGGTTGACGACGTTGTAGCCGTTGTTGGAGAGGATGATGTCCACGAGGTTCTTGCCGATGTCGTGGACGTCGCCGCGGACGGTGGCGAGCACGATGGTGCCCTTGCCCTCGGCGTCCGACTTCTCCATGTGCGGTTCGAGGTGGGCGACCGCGGTCTTCATGACCTCGGCGGACTGGAGGACGAACGGCAGCTGCATCTGGCCGGAGCCGAAGAGTTCGCCTACGACCTTCATGCCGTCCAGCAGCGTGTCGTTGACGATGTCGAGGGCGGGGCGGTCCGCCAGCGCGTCGTCGAGGTCCGCTTCGAGGCCGTTGCGCTCGCCGTCGATGATGCGCCGCTTGAGCCGCTCTTCCAGGGGCAGCGCGGCCAGCTCCTCGGCCTTGCTCGCCCTGAGGGACTTGGTGGTCGCGCCCTCGAACAGCTCCATGAGCTTCTGGAGGGGGTCGTATGCCTCGGTACGGCGGTCGTAGATCAGGTCGAGGGCCGTCGTCACCTGCTCCTCGTCGAAGCGGGCGATCGGCAGGATCTTCGAGGCGTGCACGATCGCCGAGTCGAGCCCGGCCTTCACGCACTCGTCCAGGAACACCGAGTTGAGCAGGATACGGGCGGCCGGGTTGAGGCCGAAGGAGATGTTGGACAGACCGAGGGTGGTCTGGACGTCCGGGTGGCGGCGCTTCAGCTCGCGGATCGCCTCGATGGTGGCGATGCCGTCCTTGCGGGACTCCTCCTGACCGGTGCAGATGGTGAAGGTCAGGGTGTCGATGAGGATGTCGGACTCGCGGATGCCCCAGTTGCCGCCGAGGTCGGCGATGAGCCGCTCGGCGATCTCGACCTTCTTCTCGGGCGTACGGGCCTGGCCCTCTTCGTCGATGGTCAGCGCGATCAGCGCGGCGCCGTGCTCCTGGGCGAGCCGGGTGACCTGGGCGAACCGCGACTCGGGGCCGTCGCCGTCCTCGTAGTTGACGGAGTTGATGACCGCGCGGCCGCCGAGCTTCTCCAGCCCGGCCTGGATCACGTCCACCTCGGTGGAGTCCAGCACGATGGGCAGGGTGGAGGCGGTGGCGAACCGTCCGGCCAGTTCCTCCATGTCGGCGACGCCGTCCCGGCCGACGTAGTCGACGCACAGGTCGAGCATGTGGGCGCCTTCGCGGATCTGGTCGCGGGCCATCTCCACGCAGTCGTCCCAGCGGCCGGACAGCATGGCCTCCCGGAACTTCTTCGACCCGTTGGCGTTGGTCCGCTCCCCGATCGCGAGGTACGAGGTGTCCTGACGGAACGGGACGGCCTGGTAGAGGGAGGCGGCGCCGGGCTCGGGGCGCGGGTCACGCGGGCCGGGGGTGAGGTCGCGGACCCGTTCCACCACCTGGCGCAGGTGCTCCGGGGTCGTACCGCAGCAGCCGCCGACCAGGGACAGCCCGTACTCGCGGACGAAGGTCTCCTGGGCGTCGGCCAGCTCCGACGCGGTGAGCGGGTAGTGCGCGCCGTCCTTGCCGAGGACCGGCAGACCGGCGTTGGGCATGCAGGACAGCGGGATCCGGGACTGCCGGGCCAGATAGCGCAGGTGCTCGCTCATCTCGGCCGGGCCGGTGGCGCAGTTCAGCCCGATCATGTCGATGCCCAGCGGCTCCAGCGCGGTGAGCGCGGCACCGATCTCGGAGCCGAGCAGCATGGTGCCGGTGGTCTCCACCGTGACCGAGCAGATCACCGGCAGGTCGGCGCCGGTGGCCTCCAGGGCGCGGCGGGCACCGAGGATCGCCGCCTTGGTCTGGAGCAGGTCCTGGGTCGTCTCCACCAGCAGGGCGTCCGCGCCACCGGCGATCATGCCCTCGGCGTTGGCCTGGTAGGCGTCACGCAGGGTGGTGTAGGGGGCGTGTCCGAGCGTGGGGAGCTTGGTGCCCGGGCCCATCGAGCCGAGCACCCAGCGCTGCTGTCCACCGGTCGAGTACGCGTCGGCGGCCTCGCGGGCGATCCTGGCGCCGGCCTCGGAGAGCTCGAAGACCCGGTCGGCGATGTCGTACTCGCCGAGTGCCGCGTGATTCGCGCCGAAGGTGTTGGTCTCCACGCAGTCGACGCCGACCGCGAAGTACTCCTCGTGCACCGAGCGGACGATGTCGGGGCGGGTGACGTTCAGGATCTCGTTGCAGCCTTCGAACTGCTGGAAGTCCTCCATAGAGGGGTCCTGCGCCTGGAGCATCGTGCCCATCGCCCCGTCGGCCACCACCACACGGGTGGCGAGTGCCCGGCGAAGCGCGTCGGCTCGGCTGCTGCTGGTGGACGGCGGCGTCTGTGCGGCCATGGAATGGACTCCCTGAGGTGCGACGGCTGTCGGCTTTGCGGCTCCGCGAGGAGGCGCACCTGGCCAGGGTAGCTGCCAGGGATGCCGCCGGCTCGGGTGTTCCACCACGCGGGACACTTAGGGCCCGCCCCCTTGACTGAAACGCGGCCGACCTTGATCGTCCGCGGCTCTCCCAGCTATCAAGAGGTCGGCATGGACCGATAGTGTTCAGCATTGTCGAACCGCATACCTGGGGAGGTTTCGCGATGGCACGGACCATCCAGTCGCTGGAGCGCGCGGCCGCGATGCTGCGTCTGCTGGCCGGCGGCGAGCGCCGGCTCGGTCTGTCCGACATCGCGTCCGCCCTGGGGCTCGCCAAGGGCACCGCGCACGGCATCCTGCGCACCCTCCAGCAGGAGGGTTTCGTGGAGCAGGACGCGGCCTCGGGCCGCTATCAGCTCGGGGCCGAGCTGCTGCGCCTGGGCAACAGCTATCTGGACGTGCACGAGTTGCGCGCCCGGGCCCTGGTGTGGGCGGACGACCTGGCGCGGTCCAGCGGGGAGAGCGTCTATCTGGGCGTACTGCACCAGCAGGGGGTGCTCATCGTCCACCACGTCTTCCGGCCGGACGACAGCCGCCAGGTGCTGGAGGTCGGCGCGATGCAGCCGCTGCACAGCACGGCCCTGGGCAAGGTGCTGTCCGCGTACGACCCGGTGGCGCACAGCGAGGCGGCGGAGGGCGAGCGGAAACCGTTCACCCCGCGCACGGTGACCGATCTGGAGGAGTTCGAGAAGGTCCTGGACCTCACGCGGGCGCGCGGCTGGGGCGCGGACGTCGAGGAGACCTGGGAGGGCGTCGCGTCGGTCGCGGCCCCCATCCACGATCGGCGGCGAATGCCGGTGGGCGCGGTGGGCGTCACCGGCGCGGTGGAGCGGGTCTGCGTGGCCGGCGAGCTGCGGTCCGAGCTGGTCGCGGCGGTACGGGACTACGCGCGGGCCATCTCGCGCGATCTGGGCGCCAGCCGCTTCTGAGCCCGCACGCCGCCTGGAGCATCCCCTTCGCCCGGTTTCCGAACGGCCTCGACTCTGCTTTCGGCCACCGCTCGGCCTGCTCCGGCCGGATCATCACGGTTGGGTTACCAGCGGGTTTTCGCTTCTCGCGACCCTTGACGCTCTCTTCACGGTGCAGAAAACTGCCGTTCATCGGTCGGCATTGTCGAACACCTGACGACAATATTCGCTATGGTGGACTCGCCGCGGGCCGACCAACGCCCTCACCGAGAGGGCGCGGACCACCGGAGGGACCCGGGGTTCGCCTTCCCCTGGACGAAGGACAAAGGAGTCGCGGGTGTCCAGCTCCGACATCTTCATCGGCGAGACCATCGGTACCGCCATACTCATCCTGCTCGGTGGCGGCGTGTGCGCCGCCGTCACGCTCAAGAGCTCCAAGGCCCGCAACGCCGGGTGGCTCGCCATCACCTTCGGGTGGGGCTTCGCCGTGCTCACCGCCGCGTACATCTCCGCCCCCCTCTCCGGCGCCCACCTCAACCCTGCCGTCACTCTCGGCCTGGCGATAGAGGGCGGTACGGAATGGGGCGACGTCCCCCTCTACATCGCCTCCCAGATGCTGGGCGCGATCGTCGGCGCCGCACTGGTCTGGGTCACCTACCAGGGCCAGTTCACCGCGCACCTGACCGATCAGGAGATCGTCGGCGGTCCGGGCGCGCAGGACACGGCGGCGGCCCTCAAGCAGCAGGCCGGCCCCGGCCCGGTGCTCGGCGTCTTCTCCACCGGCCCCGAGATCCGCAACACCGCGCAGAACCTGGCCACCGAGATCATCGGCACCGCGGTGCTCGTCCTCGCCATCCTCACCCAGGGGCTCAACAACGAGGGCAACGGCCTCGGCGTCCTCGGCGTGATGGCCACCTCGTTCGTCGTCGTCGGCATCGGCCTGTCGCTGGGCGGCCCCACCGGCTACGCCATCAACCCGGCCCGCGACCTGGGCCCGCGCATCACGCACGCCCTCCTGCCGCTGCCCAACAAGGGCGGCTCGGACTGGGCCTACGCCTGGATTCCCGTCGTCGGCCCGCTCGTGGGCGCCGCCCTGGCCGGCGGCCTCTACAAGCTGGCCTTCGTCTGAGCCCGACGCCCCCGTTCCCACAGACTTCGCAGGAGAGCGACACACCATGACCGAGACACACACCACCGGCGCCACCTCGCACGGCCACGGCCCGTTCATCGCGGCGATCGACCAGGGCACCACCTCCAGCCGCTGCATCGTCTTCGACCGCGACGGCCGCATCGTCTCCGTCGACCAGAAGGAGCACGAGCAGATCTTCCCCAAGCCGGGCTGGGTGGAGCACAACGCCACCGAGATCTGGCAGAACGTCCAGGAGGTCGTCGCCGGGGCGATCAGCAAGGCCGGGATCACCGCCGCCGACGTCAAGGCGATCGGTATCACCAACCAGCGCGAGACCACCCTGCTGTGGGACAAGGCGACCGGCGAGCCGGTGCACAACGCCCTGGTCTGGCAGGACACCCGTACCGACGCGCTGTGCAAGGAGCTCGGCCGCAACGTCGGCCAGGACCGCTTCCGCCGCGAGACCGGGCTGCCGCTCGCGTCGTACTTCTCCGGCCCGAAGGTCCGCTGGCTGCTGGACAACGTCGAGGGGCTGCGCGAGCGCGCGGAGGCCGGCGAGATCCTCTTCGGCACGATGGACTCCTGGGTCATCTGGAACCTCACCGGCGGTGTCGACGGCGGTCACCACGTCACCGACGTCACCAACGCCTCCCGCACCATGCTGATGAACCTGCACACCATGGAGTGGGACGACAAGATCCTGTCCTCCATGGAGATCCCGGCGGCGGTGCTGCCGGAGATCCGGTCCTCCGCCGAGGTGTACGGGCACGTCAAGGGCGGCGTCCTGGACGGCGTTCCGGTCGCCTCCGCGCTCGGTGACCAGCAGGCGGCTCTGTTCGGCCAGACCTGCTTCGCCGAGGGCGAGGCCAAGTCCACGTACGGCACCGGCACCTTCATGCTGATGAACACCGGCGAGAAGATCATCAACTCCTACAGCGGCCTGCTGACCACGGTCGGCTACCGGATCGGCGACCAGAAGCCGGTCTACGCGCTGGAGGGCTCCATCGCCGTCACCGGTTCGCTGGTGCAGTGGATGCGCGACCAAATGGGCCTGATCAAGAGCGCGGCCGAGATCGAGACGCTCGCCAGCTCCGTCGAGGACAACGGCGGCGCCTACTTCGTACCGGCCTTCTCCGGCCTGTTCGCCCCGTACTGGCGCTCGGACGCCCGCGGTGTGATCGCCGGTCTGACCCGGTACGTCACCAAGGCGCACATCGCCCGCGCCGTGCTCGAGGCCACCGCCTGGCAGACCCGCGAGATCACCGACGCCATGACCAAGGACTCCGGCGTCGAGCTGGCCGCGCTGAAGGTCGACGGCGGCATGACCTCCAACAACCTGCTGATGCAGACCATCTCGGACTTCGCGGACGCGCCGGTGGTGCGCCCGATGGTCGCCGAGACGACCTGCCTCGGCGCCGCCTACGCCGCCGGTCTCGCCGTCGGCTTCTGGCCGGACACCGACGCCCTGCGCGCCAACTGGCGCCGGGCCGCCGAGTGGACCCCCCGTATGGACGCGGACGTACGCGACCGCGAGTACAAGAACTGGCTCAAGGCCGTCGAGCGGACCATGGGCTGGATCGAGGACGAGGAGTAATCATATGACCACCCTGCAGAGCGCCCCGGCCCTCGGTGCGCACCCGGCTGCCGGCTCGAACCCGAGCCGCGCCGAGACCCGGGAACAGCTGTCGAAGGCTTCGTACGACCTCCTGGTGATCGGTGGCGGCATTCTGGGCATCACCACCGCCTGGCACGCCGCGCAGTCCGGACTGCGGGTGGCCATGGTGGACGCCGGCGACTTCGCCGGCGCCACCTCCTCCGCCTCCTCCAAGCTGCTCCACGGCGGCCTGCGCTACCTCCAGACCGGCGCGGTCAAGCTGGTCGCCGAGAACCACTTCGAGCGGCGCGCGGTCTCCCGTACCGTCGCCCCGCACCTGGCGAACCCGCTCACCTTCTACCTGCCCGTCTACAAGGGCGGTCCGCACGGCGCGGCCAAGCTCGGCGCGGGTGTCTTCGCCTACTCCGCGCTCTCCGCCTTCCGGGACGGCGTCGGCCACGTCATCAGCCCGGAGAAGGCCGCGCGGGACGTGCCGGAGCTGCGCACCGACAACCTCAAGGCGGTCGCGGTCTACGGCGACGGCCAGATGAACGACAGCCGGATGGCGCTGATGACGGTGCGCGCGGCGGTCGAGGCGGGCGCGACCGTCCTCAACCACGCCGAGGTCACCGGGCTGCGCTTCACCGGCGGCCGGGTCACCGGCGCGGAGCTGAAGGACCGTACCGACGGCACCGAGTTCGGGGTCGACGCCCGTCTGGTGCTCAACGCCACCGGCCCGTGGGTGGACCACCTGCGCAAGATGGAGGACCCGAACGCAGCGCCGTCCATCCGCCTGTCCAAGGGCGCGCACCTGGTCCTCAAGCGCACCTCCCCCTGGAAGGCCGCGCTGGCGACCCCGATCGACAAGTACCGCATCACCTTCGCCCTGCCCTGGGAGGACATGCTCCTGCTCGGCACCACCGACGAGGAGTTCGAGGGCGACCCGGCGGACTGCCAGGCCAACGACAAGGACATAGCCCAGATCCTGGACGAGGCCGCGTTCTCCATCCGCGACCAGCAGCTCTCCCGCGACCTGATCACCTACGCCTTCGCGGGCCTGCGGGTGCTCCCGGGCGGCCCGGGCGACACCGCCAAGGCCAAGCGCGAGACGGTCGTCACCGAGGGCAAGGGCGGCATGCTGTCCATCGCGGGCGGCAAGTGGACGACCTTCCGGCACATCGGCCGCACCGTCATGAACAAGCTCGCCCAGCTGCCGGGCCGGCCGCTCGCGGACGACATGGAGCCGCTGTCCCAGCTGCCCAAGCACATGCCGCTGCCCGGCCTGGCCAACCCGCAGGCGGTCGCGCACCGGCTGCTGGTCGACGGCGGTACGCCCGGCCCGCGGATGTCCGCCGACACCGCCCGCCACCTGGCCACCCACTACGGCTCGCTGTCCTTCGACATCGCCCGGCTGGCCAACGAGGACCCAGCGCTGGCCGAGCGGATCCACCCCGACGCCCCGGAGATCTGGGCGCAGGTCGTCTACGCCCGCGACCTGGAGTGGGCGGAGACCGCGGAGGACGTGCTGCGTCGCCGCACCACGCTGACGATCCGCGGCCTGGACACCGACGAGGTCCGAGCCAAGGTCCAGGGCCTGCTGGACGCCCGGCAGAGCTGATCCTCAGCCGAACCCGCCGAGGGGAGGGGCCCGTTCCCGGGCCGCTCCCCTCGCGTTCGTATGACAGCACTGCGGGCGTTCGGAAGGGCGGCACCCCCGATACGGTCAAGTTCAGCGGAACTCCGTCAGCCCTCGCGGAGCCGCTGGAAGAGTTGATCGCATGGACGTGTACGCATCTTTGACCGACGCCGTGGGCGACACCCCGATGGTGCGGCTGAACCGGATCACCGCGGGCCTCACCGCGCCCGTCTACGCCAAGCTCGAGTACGTCAATCCCGGCGGCAGCGTGAAGGACCGGGCCGCGCTGGCGATGGTGCGGGCGGCCGAGGAGTCCGGGGAGCTGCGGCCCGGCGGCACCATCGTGGAGGGCACCTCGGGCAACACCGGGGTGGGCCTGGCGATGGTGGCGGCCCAGCGCGGCTACCGCTGCGTGTTCGCCCTGCCGGACAAGACCAGCGACGAGAAGGTCGCCGTGCTGCGGGCGTACGGGGCGCGGGTCGTGCTGTGCCGCAGCGGCCTGCCACTCGAGCACCCCGGCCACGTGTTCAACACGGCGGTCCGGATCGCGGCCGAGACGCCCGGCGGCTGGCACGCCAACCAGTACGACAACGGCGCCAACCCGGTGGCGCACTACCGCACCACGGGCCCGGAGATCTGGCGGCAGACGGACGGCCGGATCACGCACCTGGTGGCCGGGGTCGGCACCGGGGGGACGATCACCGGGACGGGCGAGTACCTCAAGGAGGCCAGCGGCGGGCGGGTCACCGTGGTGGGCGCCGACCCCGAGGCGTCCCGGTACTCGGGCGGCGACGGCCGCCCGTACTTCGTCGAGAGCATCGGGCACTACCTGCACCCGGAGACCGTCGAGGACCGGTGGCCGGAGTGCTATCGCCGGTCGGCGGTGGACCGCTTCGAGCGGATCGGCGACCGCGAATCGCTGCTGACGGCCCGTCGGCTGGCGCGCGAGGAGGGGTTGCTGGCGGGCGGCTCGGCGGGCACCGCGGTGGCGGGCGCGCTGCGGGTCGCGGCCGAGCTGGGCCCGGACGACCTGGTGGTCGTGGTGCTGCCGGACTCCGGCCGCAACTATCTCTCCAAGGTCCATGACGACGGGTGGCTGCGGCACTGGGGCTTTCTCGACGGCGACGGGACCCGGCCGGTGGTCGGCGACGCCGCGAGCACGCCGCTGGGGATGTCCCTGCGGCCCTCGGGAACCGTCAGGCAGGCGCTGGCGGCGCTGGAGGAGCGGGCTCGGCAGAACGGGTCCGACGGGCACGGAGCTGACGCGGCGGCGCTGGTGACGATGGTTCCGGAGCGCCCGGAGCGACCGGTCATGGGCACGGAGATCGTCGGCAGCGTCACCGCGCGGCTGCTGCGGGAGGCGGTGGCCACGAGTGCGGCGCACCCGGACGACGCGCTGCGCGACCATCTCGCCCCGCCGCCGCCCGCCTTCGGCAGCGGCGAGCCGGCGGCCGACGCCCTGGCAGCGCTGGACGGGCACGCCGCGGAGACCGCCGTGGTGCTGCTCGACGGCCGCGCGCAGGCGCTGGTCGGCCGTGCCGCCCTGGCAGCCCTGGTGCGTTCCCGAGACGCGGCGTCCGGTGCGCGGGACGCCGCGACGGACGACACAACGGAGGCGGCGACGGACACCACGCCAGATGTCGCGACGGACGACAAGAGGGACGCCGCGGCGGCGCCTGTCGGAGCCTGAGACGGCAGGGCGGGGGCGTCGGCGCGGCTCAGACCTCGCCGACCTGGACGATCATCTTGCCGGTGTTCTCGCCCCGCAGCATCCCGAGGAAGGCGTCCACGACACGGTCGAAGCCCGCCACGACGGTCTCGTCGGGCACGAGCCGTCCAGACCGCAGATGCGGCGCCGCGAAGGCCTCCAACTCGCTCTGCACATGGCGGTGGTTGCGCACCAGGAAGCCTTCCATCCGGATGCTCTTGCCCACCACGTCGTACAGGTTGCGCGGTGCGGGCGGCGGTGCACTGCTGTTGTACTGGGCGACCGCCCCGCACCACGCGATCCGGCCGTGGTCGCGCAACGCGCTGATCGCCCCTTCGAGGTGGTCACCGCCGACGTTGTCCAGAAAGACGTCGATGCCGTCGGGGGCGGCGCGCCGCAACTGGTCGCCGACCGGGCCGTCGTGGTAGTCGAAGGCCGCGTCGAAGCCCAGGTCGCGGGTGAGGTGGGCGACCTTGGCGGGCGAACCCGCGCTGCCGATGACGCGCCCGGCGCCCAGCAACCGGGCGATCTGTCCCGCGGCGCTGCCCACGCCGCCGGCCGCCGCGGAGATGAACACCGACTCCCCCGGCCGCAGTTGGGCGATCTTGACCAGCCCGACGTAGGCACTCAGGCCCGTACCGCCGAGCACGCTCAGATACGCGCTCAGCGGAACGCCCGGCAGCGGCCGCAGCACACGCGCCTCCTCGGGCCGTACGAGCGCGTGGGTGCGCCACCCGTGCCGGTGGAAGACGAGCTCTCCGACGGACAGCCGCGCGTCCCCGGACGCCACGACGCGCCCGATGGCCCGGCCCTCCAAAGGCGCGTGCAGCTCCCATTCCCCGTCCATGCCCTCGCGGTGGTACGGGTCGACGGACAGATAGATGTTCTCCACGAGGGCGGTGCCGTCCCTGAGGGACGGCGGGTCCTCCGTGACGAAGGCGAAGTTCGCCGCGGTGGGGAACCCCTGCGGCCTGCTGATCTGGTGCACGGCTCGTGCGCTGCTGGACATGCCCGCCACGCTAGGAGCCGCGGGCGGGTGCCGGGCAGAGCCGCCCGTCACTGGAACACCCCCTTCCATGAGGTGTCTTCATGGAAGGGGATAGGTTGACGGCATGACCGACCTCGCCCCCCAGGAGCTGCGCGTCCTCGTCGCCGTCGACCGCGAGCGTGGCTTCACGGCCGCCGCCGACCGGCTCGGCCTGACCCAGTCCGCCGTGTCCCACACCGTGCGCGGCTGCGAGCGCAAGGTCGGCGCGGTGCTCTTCGACCGCGGCCGGTACGGCGCGCGCCCCACTCCCGCCGGGGAGCGCGTCGTCGCGCACGCGCGGCAGATCCTCCGGCTGCTGGAGTCGATGGGCGCCGAGGCGCGCGCCGCCGCCGGCGGCGAGCCGGAGGAGCTGTCCGGCCCGCTGCGGATCGCGGCGTTCCGCAGCGCCGCGGCGCATCTGCTGCCCGCCGTGCTGGAGCGGCTGACCGCCCGCCACCCGCGGCTCACCCCGCAGGTGCGGATCGTGCGGGAGATCGGGCGCGGTACGGCGGGCGAGGTGGCGGACGGCCACGCGGACCTGGGCATCGCCACGCTCTCGCCCGGTACCGAGCCGGCCGCGGGGCTGCTGGTCGGGGAGCTGTTCGAGGAGACGTACGCGCTGGCGCATCCGGTGGGGCACCCCGATCCGCGCGGTCTGCCGCTGATCGACTGGGACGAGAACTGCGGTTCGTACACCCGGCGGTGGTGGTCCGAGCAGGACTGGCTGCCGAAGGCGACCATCACCGCCGAGGACGACAGCGTCGTGCTGTCCATGGTCGCCCAGGGCATGGGCATGGCTATCGTGCCCGAACTGACCCTGGCCGGGGCCCCGTCCGGGATCGCCGTCGCCTCCCTCGCACCGCGCCCGCCGACCCGGGGCGTCGGCTACGTCACCACGCCCGCGCTGGCCCGCACCCGCGAGGTCCGGGAACTCATACGGGAACTGCGCGCGGCCCGATCGGACCGGTCCGTACCGGCCCAGGCCGGCGCCGACGCCGCGGTCGCGGCACCCACCGGGCCATAATGAGAACCAGACATCGGACGTCTTATGGGGAGGCCCATCATGGCGGTCACCGACGAGGCGATCGAGAAGATCAAGGACATGATCGTCTCGGGTGCCCTGCGGCCAGGTGACCGCCTCCCCAAGGAGAGCCAACTCGCCGCCGAGCTGGGGCTGTCCCGCAACTCGCTGCGGGAGGCCGTACGGGCCCTGTCGCTGATCCGCGTCCTGGATGTACGGCAGGGCGACGGCACCTACGTCACGAGCCTCGACCCCCAACTGCTGCTGCAGGACCTCAGTTTCGTCGTGGACTTCCACCAGGACGACACGGCGCTGGAGTTCCTGGCCGTCCGCCGCGTCCTGGAGCCCGCGGCGACCGCGCTGGCCTGCGCCCGGATCACCGACGCGGAGCTGGACGAGCTGTCGGCCCATCTGGACGCGCTGGGCCCGCGGCCGTCGGTGCGGCAACTGGTCGACTGCGACCTGGAGTTCCACCGCCGCATCGCCCGGGCGTCCGGCAACAGTGTGCTCTGCTCGCTGCTGGACGGCCTGTCCGGGCCGACCACCCGGGCCCGGGTCTGGCGCACTCTGACGCGGAACGGCGCGGCCGCCCGCACCCTGTACGAGCACCGCGCGATCCTGGGCGCGCTGCGCGACCGGGACACGGAGGCCGCCCGCTCGTGGGCGACGGTCCACGTCGCGAGCGCCGAGCACTGGCTGCGCGCCGCGCTGTGATCGAGGCGCCCGGAAGGTCTCCCTGGTGGCCATGGATGAACATCGGACCTTTCACGGTGGTCCGATGTCTGGGCTCCTGTGGGCGCCGGTGTCCCGATGTGAACGAATTCATGGGATAACACGTCCGATGAATCTGCGTCTCCTTCCTGGACAAGGCTGCGGCCGAAGGCCCGGGAAGCCGTAGGCTGGGAGCGCACGCAACGGAACTGCAGCCGGCGGCGGCACGGACCCGTCCGCCCCGGTCGGAAGGAGGCGCTGGGTGATCGAGCTTGAGGGGGTTCCCGAGCTGATCGACCCGGTCATGATCTGTGCCTTCGAGGGCTGGAACGACGCCGGAGACGCCGCCTCCACCGCGGTCGGGCACCTGGACCGGGAATGGAAGGGCGAGGTCTTCGCCGCCCTGGACGCCGAGGACTACTACGACTTCCAGGTGAACCGGCCCACGGTGTGGCTGGACGGCGGGGTCCGCAAGATCACATGGCCGACGACCCGGCTGTCCGTGGTCCGCGCCGGAACCGGCGACAAGCCGCGCGACCTGGTGCTGGTGCGCGGGATCGAGCCGAGCATGCGCTGGCGCTCGTTCTGCAACGAGATCCTGGGCTTCGCCCACGAGTTGGGCGTGGAGATGGTCGTGGTGCTCGGTGCGCTGCTGGGCGACACCCCGCACACCCGGCCGGTGCCGGTCAGCGGTGTCACCTCCGACCCCGACCTGGCCCGCACCCTCGACCTGGAGGAGACGCGGTACGAGGGTCCGACCGGCATCGTGGGCATCCTCCAGGAGGCGTGCACCCACGCCGGGGTCCCGGCGGTGAGTCTGTGGGCGGCGGTACCGCACTACGTCTCGCAGCCGCCGAACCCGAAGGCGACGCTGGCTCTGCTCAACCGCCTGGAGGACCTGATCGGCGTCCGTATCCCGCTGGGCGAACTCGCGGAGGACGCGCGGGCCTGGCAGCTCGGCGTCGACCAGCTGGCGGCCGAGGACAGCGAGGTCGCCGAGTACGTGCAGTCGCTGGAGGAGGCGCGGGACACCGCCGACCTGCCGGAGGCGTCAGGCGAGGCCATCGCCCGGGAGTTCGAACGCTATCTGCGGCGGCGGGACGGGCAGCCGGGGCCGGGCGGGCACGCGACGGAGAGCGGCACGGTCGCCGACGGGCGGGACTCGGGCGCGTACCTGCGCGACTCCACCAGCGGCCGGACCCGGCCGTCGAAGCCCTCCCCCAAGGACGGATCGGCTGACGGGCCGTCAGGGGACGGCGCGGACGGACGAGATGGCGGAGAGAGACCCGGGGGCGACGGGGCGCCGCGTGACAGCGGGACACCGCGCGACGGCGAGACCGAGGACGGCGAAGGGGACTGACCCCGGCCACGCCGGGGAGTGTCGAGGGGCGCTCCCCCGGTCGGGGAGCGCCCCTGCGCTGTCCGGCGGCGCCGGGCGACCGCGCCCGTCAGACGGCGGCACGCGGTGCGGACCACCGCCCGGTGCGGGGCACGCGCCCGGTGCGTAGGCACGTGCACGGGCCCGGCCTGGGTACCGGTGCGTGCCGGCGCCCGGGCACGGCTTCCGCGGCGGGTCCGGCTTACGTGCCCGGTACGACGCGCGTACCGGGCACGGTCACAGCGCCACGCCCAGCAGCGCGTCGACCGCGCGGGAGACCAGGCCGGGCGCCCCCGTGTCCGTACCGCCGCCGGACTCCTGGGCCGCGGCCCAGCGGTCGACCGCGGCTAGCGCCGCCGGAGCGTCGAGGTCGTCGGCCAAGGCGGCGCGGATCTCCTCCACCAGCGCCTCGGCGGACGGCCCGTCGGGCCGGGACACCGCGGCCCGCCAGCGCCCCAGCCGTGCCACGGCCTGGGTGAGCACGTCGTCCGTCCACTCCCAGTCCGACCGGTAGTGGTGCGCGAGCAGCGCGAGCCGGATCGCGGCCGGGTCCACCCCGGCACGGCGCAGCGTGGAGACGAAGACGAGATTGCCCTTGGACTTGGACATCTTCTCGCCGTGCAGGGCGACCAGCCCGGCGTGCACATAGGCCTTGGCGAACGGCCGTTCGCCGGTCAGCACCTGGGCGTGCGAGGCGCCCATCTCGTGGTGCGGGAAGGCGAGGTCGGAGCCGCCGCCCTGTACGTCGAACCCCATGCCCAGGTGCTCCAGGGCGATGGCGACGCACTCGATGTGCCAGCCGGGGCGGCCGGGGCCGAGCGAGGCGCCGTCCCAGCTCGGCTCGCCGGGCCGGGCGGCCAGCCACAGCATCGGGTCGAGCGGGTTCTTCTTGCCCGGCCGGCCGGGGTCGCCGCCGCGCTCCGCCGAGAGCAGACGCATGGCCTCGGCGTCCAGCCGGGACACGCTGCCGAAGGAGGGGTCGGACTCCACGGAGAAGTAGATGTCGCCTTCGAGCTCGTAGGCGGCGCCCGCGTCCCGCAGCCGTTCCACCAGCGGCACGATCTTCGGTATCGACTCGACGGCGCCGATGTAGTGGGCGGGCGGGAGCATGCGCAGGGCGGTCATGTCCTCGCGGAAGAGGTCGGTCTCCCGGTGGGCGAGGTCGGTCCAGTCGTCGCCGTTCGCCGTGGCCCGCTCCAGCAGCGGGTCATCGATGTCGGTGACGTTCTGGACGTAGTGAACCTGCCGCTTGGTGTCGAGCCACACGCGCTGGACGAGGTCGAACGCGTTGTAGGTCGCCGCGTGCCCCAGGTGGGTGGCGTCGTACGGGGTTATCCCGCAGACGTAGATACGGGCGACGGGGCCGGGGTCGAGGGTGATCGGACCCCCGGTCGCTGTGTCGTGGATCCTCAGGTCGCGGCCTCTGCCAGGCAGGGCGGGAACCTCGGAAGCGGGCCAGGCATACATGTCTTGAGCGTAACCGGACGCCTGTTCCGGATACGAACCGGATCGCGCTCTTGGCCGAATAGGCGGTCTTGCGCGAGCAGCCCCGGCGTGCATATGCCAGCTCCCGGCCCGGGGGCACCCGCACGAGCCGTCAGACCGGCGGCCAGGGGATGGCCGGCCACTGTCCGCTGGGCTCGGGGTGCTGCCCGGTGCGCAGCAGCCCCGCGACCCGCGCGCGCACCGCCGCGACCTCGGCCGGGGTGATGAGCTCGGCCAGCCGGGTGGCGAGCGGCTCGCCGTCGGCCAGGGCGGCGGACAGCCGCTCCAGCACCGCCACGGCCTCTTCGGTCAGCGGCTCACCGGCCCAGCCCCACAGCAGGGTGCGCAGCTTGTCATCGGCGTTGAAGGTGACGCCGTGGTCGATCGCGTACACCCCGCCGTCGGCCGTGGGCAGCAGATGGCCGCCCTTGCGGTCGCCGTTGTTGATCACCGCGTCGAGGACCGCCAGCCGGCGCAGCCGTACGTCGTCGGCGTGCACCAGCAGCGCGGTGCCGCCCTCGACCTCGGCGAAGCCGACGGCCTTCCAGCCGGGCTCCGGCTCCTCGCCCTCGACCAGCGCGAGCAGCTCCGGCGCCGCGCCGTCCGCGGGCGGCTCGATCCACAGCTGGCACATGCCGCGCCCGTACGGCCCGTCCCGCAGCACGGTCGGCGGGACCAGCCCCCAGCCGGTGGCCTCGGACAGCTCGTACGCGGCGACCTCTCGCTCGGCGAGGGTGCCGTCGGGGAAGTCCCACAGCGGGCGCTCCCCGGCCACCGGTTTGTACACGCACGCGGCGCTGTGGCCCGCGTACGCGACGGTGCAATAGAGCACCGCGTTGGATGCCGTGCGGATCTGGCCGCGCACCGTCAGCTCGCCGCGTGCCAGCAGTTCGACCGCGGACGGCGGAACCACGGGCTCCGGGACGGAGCCGGGGGTGACGGTCTCCGGGGTCGTGCGGGGAGTGGCGGGCTCGGCGGGCTCCGGGGCCGTGCCGGGCCCGGGCACCGTCGCAGGCGTCCCGCTCAGCGGCGATATCCGTTCTGGCGCGGGCATACGTGTCCCTCCGGGTCGAGCGGCAGGCTGCACAGCGGGCACGGCGGGCGCCCGGCGTTGACGACCTCCAGGGCGCGCTTGGCGAACGCGCGGGCCTGGGTACCGGTGAGCCGGACCCGCAGCATCGGCGGGCCGTTCACCTCGTCCTGCAGCAGCCGCTCCTCGGCCTCCGCCAGGTCCTCCTCGGAGTCCGCGTCCAGCTCGACCAGCGCCTGCGCCTCCACGATCATGCGCTGCTCGTCGCCGTCCCAGGCCAGGGCCATCGTGCCGACCCGGAACTCCTCCTCGACAGGGGTGTCCAGCGGTGCGGTGTCAGTGAGTTCGGTGGGCGCCATCGCGGGCACCGCCGCATTGCCGCCGGTGCGTCGTACGACCTCGTCGAGGAGCTCGTCGATCCGCTCGGCGAGCGCCGCGACCTGGGTCTTCTCCAGCGCGACACTGGTGACCCTGCCGCCCGCCGACGCCTGCAGGAAGAAAGTACGGCGGCCAGGCAGCCCGACCGTACCGGCGACGAACCGCTCCGGCGGGTCGTAGAGGAACACCTGACGGGACAACGTCCTGCTCCATCTTGTTTCGTTCGGGTGCTACGGCTGCTGGTTCACAAGCGCGTCGCTCCGTCGACGACGCCGCCGCACCCACCCTACTGCGCACCGAGATCACGGCGCTCCCGCGCCGCCTCCCACCGGAGCCTCGGGGCCGCGGCGGCCGCCCGCCGCGTCGCCGGAGGCGTCCGGGCGCGGCTCCAGACCGCCGAAGTCGCCGGTGTCGCCCAGCCGTACGAGATACGGCCGCAGCTCGGTGTAGCGGATCGCGGTGACCGAGCAGGGCTCGACCGAGATGCGCTGGAAGAGGTCCAGATGCAGCCCGAGCGCGTCGGCGACGAGGGACTTGATGATGTCGCCGTGCGAGCACATCAGATAGATCGCGTCCGAGCCGTACTCGGCCTCGATCCGGGCGTTCCAGTCGCGTACGGCGTCGACCGCGCGCGCCTGCATCGCCCGCAGCGACTCGCCGCCCGGGAACGCGGCGGCGGACGGGTGCTGCTGGACGACGGCCATCAGCGGCTCGTCGGACAGCTCCTTGAGCTTGCGCCCCGACCAGTCGCCGTAATGGCACTCGCCGATCCGGTCGTCGGTGTGCAGCCGCAGCTCGGGCCGTGCGGCGAGCAGCGGCGCGAGGGTCTCCTGGCAGCGCTGGAGCGGGCTGGAGACGGCGGCGGCCAGCGGGAGCCGCGCCAGCCGGGCGGGCAGCTCGGCCGCCTGCGCGGCGCCGCGCTCGTCCAGGGCGACGCCGGGGGTCCAGCCCGCGAGCACCCCGGCGGTATTGGCGGTGGACCGGCCGTGCCGGACGAGGATCAGCGTGGGCATGCCGCCACCCTACGGCCTGGCGGGGCGGTTGCGGCCGTCCGTGCCGGGGTGCGCTGCGGGCTCGCACGGCGGAAATGCGCTCCCGCCCGGTTGGCGGAAGAATCGCCGCGTGATCGTGGATTGCGCCGTCTACCAGGACGGGCGCCGTGTCGAGGGGCCCGCGGACTTCTCCTCGGCGCTCGCCCGGGCGCGCGCGGCCCGGAACGCCTTCTTGTGGATCGGCCTGTACGAGCCGACCGAGGAGGAGTTCGCCATGGTCAGCAGCGATTTCGGGCTGCATCCGCTGGCCGTGGAGGACGCCCTGTCCGCGCACCAGCGGCCCAAGCTGGAGGTCTACGAGGACTCGCTGTTCCTGGTGCTCAAGCCGGTCCAGTACGAGGACAAGTACAGCTCGGTCACAACGGGTGAGCTGATGGTGTTCGTCGGCGACTGCTTCGTGGTGACCGTGCGGCATGGCGAGGCCAATCCACTGGGGGTGGTCCGGGAGCGGCTGGAGCACACCCCGGAGGTGCTCCGGCACGGCCCGACGGCCGTGATGTACGCGGTCACCGACGCGGTGGTGGACCACTATCTGGAGGTCGCGGACGAGCTCCACATCGATCTCGACGAGCTGGAGGCGGATGTCTTCTCGCCGGAGAGCGGCCGGTTGGCGTTCACGGCCGGGCGGATCTACTCGTTCAAGCGGCAGGTGCTGGAGTTCCGCCGCGCCGCGGGCCCGCTGGACGATCCGATGGCGCGGCTCGCCGGCGGCGGGGTGCCGTTCGTGCACGCGGGCTCCCAGCCGTTCTTCCGCGATGTCGGCGACCATCTCACGCGGGCGAACGAGCATGTGGAGGGCCTGGACCGGCTGCTGTCGGACGTGCTGGCCGCGCATCTCGCGCAGGTGGGCGTGCGGCAGAACGACGACGTACGGAGGATCTCGGCGTGGGCGGCGATGATCGCCGTTCCCACGATGCTGGCGGGGATCTACGGCATGAACTTCGACCACATGCCGGAGCTGGCGCAGCCGTGGGGGTATCCGGCGGTCATCGCGCTCATGGTCGGCTCTGTGCTGCTGCTGTACCGGTTCTTCAAGCGGCGCGGCTGGCTGTGAGACGGGCTCGGTAGTACGGCCCGTCGGCTAGGCGAACTCCGGTGCCGTCGAGGCGGGGCCGCCCAGCGCGTCGAGCCGTTCCGGCATCCGCAGCGACACCATCCGCCGCCACCCGGCGGCGCGCTCGAAGGCGTACACGGCGTGGATGCCCGCGGCCAGCATTGCCGCCTTGGCCCGCGGCCAGGCGAGGATGCGTCCCATCTGGGCCATCACCGCGAGGCTGACGTCGCGGTAGACCGCGATCTCGGTCAGGGCGCTCTCGCGCAGTGTGGCCTGGATGAGCCGGCCGTGCCCGGCGGCGGCCAGGCGCAGCAGTTCCTCGTGGCAGTAGGCGAGGTGGTTGTCCTCGTCATGGGAGATCATCTTGACCGCGCGGCCGATGTCGGGGTGGCTCCCGAAGTGCTTCCGCAGCAGCCGCATCTGGGCGGAGGCGCGCTCTTCGGTGACCCGGCTGTGGGCGAGGTAGATGACGATGTCGCGTTCGGTCAGCGGCTCGTCGCGGCGGAGCTTGTCGTGCGCGAGGCCGATGCCCCGCGCTTCCAGGAGCATCGTGTAGTCGGTCTCGCGCGGCACCTCGACCGGCTCCAGTGCGCGCTTGCGCAGCAGGGCGTTGAAGATCCTGCCGTGCTTGTCCTCGTCCGCCCCGTGTCGCGCGATCTTGGGTGCGAGCGCGCGCTGGCTGTCCGGCACCAGGGCGGCGATCCGGCCGTTCTCCCAACCGCCCTGGGCCTCGCCGCTGGCCGCGATGGAGCAGAAGAGCTGGAACGAGTCGTCGTTGTCGAGGATCTCCTGGAAGAGACTTCTCGCCGAGAGCATCACAGCCACCTCCGTGCATGACGTTCCAGAAGAATCAGTCAAATGCCCGCACGGAGGGGCGGCAACAGGGAGCCCCGCCGGGTCGGCCGAACGGCGGATCCGGCGGGCGGGTGTGCGTAGGGCCCGGCGCGTAACCACGGCGGTCGGACGGCGTTGTGCTGCGTGACGGCCGTGGCGGGGAAGACCCCCGAGCCCCCACCACGGCCGCAGAGCTCGGGCCGCACGGCTTCCGGCCACGGCGCCCCGGTCCGTCGTTCCACCGCGGCGCCCGGTCCGTCATCCGGTGCGCGGCCGCCGGCCCGTCGTCGCGCGCGCGGCCGCTGGCTCGTCAGGCCAGACCGGCACGCTCCAGCGCCGCCACGCCGGCCCGCAGGCCCGCCACCCGCTCCTCCAGCGTGAAGCCCGCCGGGCTCAGCGACAGCGTGGTGACCCCCGCCTCGGCGTACGCCTGCATGCGGTCGGCGACGCGCTCGACCGGGCCGAGCAGCGTGGTGGAGTCGATCAGCTCGTGCGGCACGGCCGCGGCGGCGCCTTCCTTGTCACCGGCCAGGTACTTCTCCTGGATCTCGGCGGCTTCCTTCTCGTAGCCCATGCGCCGCGCGAGCTGGTTGTAGAAGTTCTGCTTGGCGCTGCCCATGCCGCCCACGTAGAGCGCGGTGTACGGCCGGAACTGGTCGGCCAGGGCGCCGACGTCCTCGCCGAGCGCGAGCGGCACGGTCGGCACGAGGTCGAAGCCCTCCAGGTCCTTGCCCACCTTCGCCCGGCCGGCGCGCAGCGAGCCGAGCGTGGTCTCCTCCGCGTGCTCGGGAGCGAAGAAGATGACCAGCGCGCCGTCGGCGATCTCGCCGGTCTGCTCCAGGTTCTTGGGGCCGATGGCGGCGATGTACAGCGGGATGCGCTCGCGCACCGGGTGCACGGTGAGCTTGATCGGCTTGCCCGGGCCACCGGGCAGCGGCAGGGTCCAGTGGGCGCCCTCGTGGGTCAGCCGCTCACGGGACATCGCCTTCCGGACGATCTCGACGTACTCGCGGGTGCGGGCGAGCGGCTTGTCGAACTTCACTCCGTACCAGCCCTCCGAGACCTGCGGGCCGGAGACCCCGAGGCCGAGGCGGAAGCGGCCGCCGGAGAGGGAGTCGAGGGTGGCGGCGGTCATGGCGGTCATCGCGGGGGTGCGGGCCGGGATCTGGAAGATCGCGGAACCCACGTCGATCCGCTCCGTCTGGGCCGCCACCCAGGAGAGCACGGTCGGGGCGTCGGAGCCGTAGGCCTCGGCGGCCCAGCAGACCGAGTAGCCGAGCTTGTCGGCCTCGCGGGCGACCGCGAGGTTGTCCGCGTCCATCCCGGCGCCCCAGTAGCCGAGGTTGATTCCGAGCTTCATGCGCTCCCCTTACCGATCAGTAACGTCCCTGTTCCGGGGACTCTAGCGCGCGGCGTGCGGATACGTCAGTGTCACGTTATCCACAGGCCGCCACGGCCCTTCGGGAGCCAAGTAATCTCAACGCCCATGGAGTCAAGGCACCTCGGCCGTACGGGTCTGCGCGTCTCCCGGATCGGGCTCGGCACGCTCACCTGGGGGCGGGACACGGACGAACACGACGCGGCCGACCAGCTCAAGGCGTTCTGGGACGCCGGCGGGACGCTGGTCGACACCGCCGACGTGTACGCCGACGGCGGCGCCGAGTACCTCCTGGGCCAGCTGCTCGAAGACCTCGTTCCGCGTCGCGACCTGGTCATCGCCACCAAGGCGGGCAGCGTCCCTGATCCCGAGCGGCGTTTCGACGGCTCCCGCGGCCATCTGCTGGACGCGCTGGACGCGTCGCTGGGGCGGCTCGGCACGGAGTACGTGGACCTGTGGCAGGTGCACGCGTTCGACCCGCTCACCCCGCTGGAAGAGACGCTCCAGGCTCTGGACATCGCGGTCAGCAGCGGACGGGCACGCTATGTGGGGGTGTCCAACTTCTGCGGCTGGCAGCTGGCCAAGGCGGCCACCTGGCAACTCGCCGCACCCGGCGCGCACACCAGGCTCGCGAGCACGCAGATGGAGTACTCGCTGCTGCAGCGCGGTATCGAGCGGGAGGTGCTCCCGGCGGCGCTGGACCTGGGGCTGGGGCTGCTGCCGTCCTCCCCGCTCGGCCGGGGGGTGCTGACGGGCAAGTACCGGCACACCACGCCCACCGACTCGCGCGGGGCATCCGAGCATCTGGCGCCGTTCGTGGCCCCGTATCTGGACGAGGAGGCGAGCCGGATCGTCGACGCCGTCGCGACGGCCGCGGACGGCCTGGCGACCACGGCGCTGCAGGTGGCGCTCGCCTGGGTACGCGACCGGCCGGGCGTCGCCGCCCCGATCGTCGGCGCGCGCAACGCCCAGCAGCTCAGAGCGGCGTTGTCAGCGGAGGCGCTTACGCTTCCCCACGAGATCTGCCAGGCGCTGGACGACGTGTCGGCGCCCGTGCACCGCTATCCCGATCAGGACTGGAGCACCCTGTGAGTACCGACCGCCTCGTCGGCGAGGCCGCCACCGCGCCCGAGGAGGAGCCCGTGTCCGCCTCCGGGCCCGAGACCGGAGCCGAAGGCGAGGGCGGATCCGGGGCCGGGGCCGACGTCACGGCGGCGTCCGGCAGCGCGTCGGGCTCCGCACCCGATTCCGCGTCAGGCTCGGCACCGGACTCGGCGTCAGGCTCGGCGTCCGCCGCTGGCGCCGCTCCGGGCCGTGATGGCGCGGAGACCGGCGGCGACGGGCCCGCGGCAGCGCCGGAAGCAGTGGCGGCCGACCCCCGTGAGTCCGCCCAGGGGGACGAGGGCGCCGGCCCTGGCGACGCCGCGGGACGGGCCGGATCGCCCAGCCCTGACGAGGCCGCGGCACAGGCCGGATCGCCCAGGGCTGGCGACGCCGCGGGGCAGGCGGAGGACGCGAGTCCTGCTGAGGCTCCGGTCGGCGGAGCGGGGGCCGCGGGCGGCGGCCGTAAGAGGTCGGCCGCCGCCGAGGCCCTGGCCGCCGCCGTGCGGGCGGTGGAGAGCGGCGAGCGGTCGGCGGCGTCGTTCTTCACTGAGCAGGCGCCGGCTCGGTCCGCCCAGCCCCGGCGCACCGCAGGCGCACAGCCCGGCGGATCCTCCGCCGGGACACCGGGTGGAACAGGCTCCGGCGGCCGGCCCGGTGCCGCGCCGGCCGGTTCCGGTCCGGGTTCCGCCGTGGGCCCGGGTTCGGGCGCGGGTTCCGCCGTGGGTCCGGGCTCCGCCATCGGTCCGGGTTCGGACGCGGGTTCTGGGCGGTCGGCCTCCGGGGGCGTCCTGACCGCGCCGCGTCCGCACGACGGCGGCCCGCTCCCCACCATGGCCACGCCCCCGCGTACGGCAGTCGGCGACACCGCGGGGATCCATGAGGTGCTCGCCGCGGGCGGCGCTCCGGAGCAGCTGGCCGCGCCGGTCGCCGAGGCACTCGGCGAGCACGCCGCCGAGGCGCTTCGCGACGACCCGTGGCGACTGCTCGCCGTCTCCGGTGTCCGTCCCGAACAAGCGGACTCGTTCGCGCGGGCGCTGCTCGGCGCGACCTGCGGACCGGGCGACGAGCGCCGGGCCCAGGCCCTCATCGGCTGGCTGCTGGAGCGGGCCGCCCTCGAAGGACACACCGCGCTCGCGGCCTCCTCGGTGCGCGAGGCGCTGGCCAAGCGGACCGTGCCCGATCCGGACGAGGCGCTGCGTACCGCGATCGGCGACGGCGGCGTCCTGGTCTTCCACGACGCGATCAGCGGCCCTGGAGGCGCCAGGCCGAGCTCGGACGAGGAGGACGAGGCACCGCCGGCGCGGGTGCTGCTCGGGCTGGATCGGTACGCCCTCGCCGAGGAGAGCCTCGCCGACGGCCTGGCCCGGCTGATCAACACCTTCGGGCAAGGCGGCGCGGCCGCACCGGACGGCGGTGCCGCGCCGAGCGAGGACGAGCAGGCGGCGGACCACGGCGATGACACGGCGGGCGCGCAGCGGGGTGACGGCCGACCCGGCGCCCCCGGTCGGCCGGAGGACGCCTGGGCGGCCGCGGCGGCCGCGGCGGCCGCCGCACCGTCCCCATCCGCCGCCGAGCTGATCACTGCGGCCGCCGGCCACGGCCTGGTCGCCCACAGCGGCGGCGAGGCGGCCCGCGCCGAACCCGCCGCGCTGGTCGCCGCGGCCCGCGCGCTCGGCCTGCGGGCGTACGCGGCCGCGCACAGCCACGACGGCAGGCAGCGGCTGGCCGCGGCCCTCGACGGGATGCGCGAGGCGTCGCGGGACCCGGGCCCGCCGGACGCCGACGAGCCGGTGGCACTCACCGTCACCGGACTGCTGTCCGGGCAGGAGGGGCCCGGGAGGGACGAGGACGGCGCGCTCGCCCTCGACCTGCTCGCCGTTCTGGACGCGCCGCAGCTCGATGTGGAGACCTCGGCGATGCTGGTGGAGTCGCTGCCGGACGGCGCCCGGCTGGTGCTCAGCGGGGACCCCGGGGTGCTCGCTTCGGTCGGCCCGGGCCGGGTCTTCGCTGATCTGCTGGCGGCCCGCTGCTGCCCGCAGGTCGTCTCCCGCACGCCGGATCCGGGCCCGATCGGGGAGCTGGTGTCGGGTATCGGCATCGGTGAGCTGAGCCAGGTCGACGCGCCCGGCAAGGAGGTCGTGATCGTGCCCGTGCGCGACGCAGGGGAAGCGGTGCACCGCACGGTGCAGCTGGTCGCGGACTCGGTGCCGCGGGCGCTCGGCGTACCGCCGGAGCAGACCCAGGTCATCACCCCGGGGCACGGTGGGGCGGCCGGGACGCGCTCGCTGAATGCGGCGCTCAAGGAACGGCTGAATCCCGGCCCCGGCCGGTTCGGCGGCTTCGACCCGGGCGACCGTGTGGTGTACGTCCCGGCGCCGGGACGTGCCGTACCGGGCACCGTGGTCTCCGCAGACGCCGAAGGACTCCACCTGGACTGCGCGGGCAGAGCGGTGACCGTGCCGCGCGAGCGCGTCGGCGACGCCGTACGGCACGGCTGGGCCGTCACGGCGCACCAGGCGGTCGGGACGCGCTGGCCCGCGGCCGTGGTGGTGCTGCCGGGCGATGCGGCGGCGGGGCTGACCCGCGCCTGGGTCTACACCGCGTTCAGCCGCGGGGAGCGCCATCTGTCCGTGGTGCACGGTGCGGACGAGGCGCTGCCGCGGGCGGTCGCGCAGATTCCGGCCGCGGACCGGACCACCCGGCTGCGGTCGCTGCTGGAGGCGCAGAGCCAGCCCGCCGAGTGACCGGTCGCGCTCACCGGTCACGCCCGCCGGTCACGTCCACGCACCACGGGCGGACGTGACCGGCGGCGGATGCCGTACGCCCCGGAGGCGGCTCAGCCCCCGGGGCCCAGCATCTCCAGGTCGTCCTCGTCGACGTCGTCGTCCTCGCCGTCGAGTTCCTGGTCGAAGACCTCACTGACGTCGAACCGGCACACGACCCGCTGCGGATCCACCTGGTCGAAGGGTGCCGCCAGCCACTCCCCCGGCTCGGCGAGATCGTCCGCGGCGGCCACCCACAGGGTCGAGTCGCCCTCTTCCAGCCCGAACTCCTTGTGCCGGGAGGCGATCTCGTCCGGCTCGTACTCGCCGAACACCACGCCGAGCGCGGCGTGCACGCTGCTCCCGGCGGAACCCCCCGGACCGCCGGAGGCACCGTTTCCCGGACTCGCGTCCGGATCGAGGTCGGCGACCCGCTGGGCCTGCGACATCAGCCGCTGCGGTTCGAGGACCGCGTAGTCCCGGCGGATCAGCACGCTCACGGCGCTGGGCTCCTCCGGCCCCGCGTAGGCGGGCATGCTGCCGTCGCCTGGGATCTCGAAGGGTGTGACCTCGTCGTAGGCGTCATAGAGCAGCTCGTCATACGCCTCGGCTGCCGCCGCCAGCTCGTTGAACGCGGCGTAGACGGCCGGGTCGTCCTCGCCCGACCGCCGTTCGACAGCGTCGAGGTGGCGGTCCAGCGCGGCTTTCACCGCTTCAGCGGCGGCGCGTACCTCGGCAGCGGATGGCTGCGCAGCATCAGACATAGTGCAGACGCTATCCGTATCGGGGCAGTTCCCGCACAATAGATGCGATGCCGGAATACGAATTCTGTGATGTGTACGTGCCGAGGGGCGTCTCGCGCAAGGCTGCCACTCGCCTGCTGACCGACCACGCCGAGTACGGACACTGGGAGTTGGACCGACTGCGACTGAACCCCGACGGCAGCCGCCGAGTGCGGCTACGACGTCGGATCATCCGCCAGCTGCGTGCCACCTGGTAGGACGCAGCCACCTGGCAGGACGCGCCACCCGGTCCTGGTAAGGGAAGACCGATCGCCGGTATGCGAAGAGCGGGCCCCGCGGATGCGGAGCCCGCTCAGTGCCATGCGGTGGCGGCACACTCAGCGCCGCCGGGCCACGGCGTCGGGCCGGTCTACGGCGCCCCGCCCGGCCGCGGCGTCTTTCCGGGCCGCGGCGCGGCTGCCGCGCCTACTGCTGGTGGGCGCGGGCACGGCGGAAGAGCACCGCGCCGGCCAGCAGCATTCCCGCGCCGGCGGGAACGAGCACGCCCACCGGGCCGGAACCGGTCTCCGCGAGCTGCTCGGTGCCCACCATCTGCGGCCCGGTGCTGCCCGAGTTCCCCGACGCTCCACCGCGACGGCCCTTCGAGTCATCCGAGCCATGCGAGCTGCCCGAGCCGTCCGAGTCGTCGTCCGAGGACTTCGGCGGCATCGGGGTCTTCGGGTGGTGCGGCTTGGGCTTGCCCTTGCCCTTGCCCGGCCCGTGCGAGCCGCCCTTCCCGTTGTTGCTGCAGTCGGCGCCCAGGGCGCTGTTGGCGATCCCGATGACATCGACCTCGTTGCCGCAGACGTTCACCGGAACGTTGATCGGCACCTGCACGGTGTTGCCGGAGAGAACGCCGGGCGAGCCGTGCGCACCGCCCTTGGCCACGGCACCGCCCTGCGAGCCGCCGCCCTTCGAGTGGCCGCCCTTCGAGTGGCCGCCCTTCGAGCCGCCGCCGTGCCCCTTGCCCGGGTTCGACTTTCCGCCCTTGCCACCCTTACCGCCATGGGCTCCGCCGCCCTTGGCCCCGCCGCCGCTGTTGCTGCAGTCGGCCCCTGCCGAGGGGTTCAGCACGCCGATCACGTCGACGGTGTTCCCGCAGACGTTCACCGGCACATTCACCGGGACCTGGATCGTATTGCCGGACGCGACACCCGGCGACTTCGAAGCGGTCCCTTCGGCGCCCGAGCCCGCGTGGGCATAGCCGGCGGCCGCGGCGAGCACACTCCCCGCTGCCGCAACGGTCATCAGACTATTTCTCGCAACCTGACGCATGGGTCGTTCCTCTGCCTTACCTCGTACTGAAATACGCCCGGGCAGAGCGCCCGTGCGTAGAACCTGAGGAGTCCCGGAGCACGCGGCGCGCACTCCGGGACCGCCCGGGATCACACCCCTAGGGGTTGTGACGCAACGTCACTCGTTGGTGCAGGTGTGGCCGAAGGTGGGATTGACCAGCGTGATCAGGTCGATCGTGTTGCCGCACAGGCGCATCGGAACATGTACGGGCACCTGGATGACGACCTTCCTGATCATCAATTCCTCCTTGTCACACGCGCGACCCCACACCTCGGGCCGCACTCCCTGTAACGAGGAGGGATTAATCAGGCTACGAAACGATGCCCCCATTCACCCGTTCCGGCTAATCTCCGCCGAAACGTGAACTTTGTTCAGCAGTTGTCCAGGAACCGGTCGAGCACCCGTACGCCGAACTTCAGCCCCTCGACCGGCACCCGCTCGTCCACACCGTGGAACATGCCCGCGAAGTCCAGCTCCGGCGGCAGCTTCAGCGGCGCGAACCCGAAGCAGCGGATCCCGAGGTCGTCGAAGGACTTGGCGTCCGTGCCTCCCGAGAGGCAGTACGGAACGGCACGGGCGATCGGGTCCTCCGCCTTCAGCGCCGTCTGCATCGCGTCGACCAGCGCGCCGTCGAAGCTCGTCTCCAGCGCCTTGTCCGCGTGCACGTCCTCCCGCCTGACCCGCGGCCCGAGGATCCGGTCGAGATCGGCGAGGAACTCCTCCTCGTATCCGGGCAGGAACCTTCCGTCGACGTGCGCGGTGGCCTGCCCGGGGATGACGTTGACCTTGTACCCGGCGCCGAGCATGGTCGGTGCGGCGGTGTTCTGCAGGGTGGCGCCGATGATCTTCGCGATGCCGCCCAGCTTGGCGAGCGTCTCGTCCATGTTCTCCGGGTCGAGCGGCGTACCCAGCGCGTCCGACAGCTCGTCCAGGAAGGACCGCACGGTCTTGGTGACCCGGACCGGGAACTTGTGCCGCCCGAGCCGGGCCACCGCCTCGCTCAGCTCCGTGATCGCGTTGTCGTTGTTGGTCATCGACCCGTGCCCCGCGGTGCCCTCCACCGTGAGCCGCATCCAGTGCATGCCCTTCTGGGCGGTCTCGACCAGATAGAGCCGCAGGTTCTCGTTGACCGTGAAGGAGAAGCCGCCGACCTCGCCGATCGCCTCAGTGACCCCCTCGAAGAGATCCGGATGCTCGTTGACCAGGTGCCGCGCCCCGTACACCCCGCCGGCCTCCTCGTCGGCGAGGAACGCCAGCACGATGTCCCGCGGCGGCTTGCGACCGCTGCGCAGCCGGTCCCGCACCACCGCGAGGGTCATCGCGTCCATGTCCTTCATGTCGACGGCGCCCCGCCCCCACACGCACCCGTCGGCGATCTCCCCGGAGAAGGGATGATGCGTCCAGTCGTGCGCGTTGGCCGGTACGACGTCGGTGTGCCCGTGGATGAGCAGCGCGGGCCGGGACGGGTCCTCTCCCGCGATCCGCGCCACCGTCGAGGCCCGCCCCCGGTCCGACTCGAAGATCTGCGGCTCCAACCCCACCTCGGCGAGCTTCTCGGCCACGTACTCGGCGGCGGCCCGCTCGCCGGGGCCCGTGCCGTCCCCGTAGTTGCTGGTGTCGATCCGGATGAGATCGCGGCACAGATCGACGACCTCGTCCTCACCCGTGACGGCACCGCTGCGCACTGTGGCCGAAATCGACTCACTCACACTGCCTCCTCATGGTTCGCTCCCGCGGGCCGCGCCCGCCGCGGACCCCAGCGGGGCCCACCCGCCATCCTCCCGTGCCCGCCCACACAGCCCAAGGCAGCAATGCGGGCGCCACGCACGCGACACACAAGATCGTGTACCGCCGATCGCGTGATCGAGCGGGTCCTGAAGTTTGCTATGGTTTCCCACGTCGGAACGGCCAAGGGCCACGACGACAGACACCTGGTCCGGGTGGCGGAATGGCAGACGCGCTAGCTTGAGGTGCTAGTGCCCTTTATCGGGCGTGGGGGTTCAAGTCCCCCCTCGGACACTCACAAAAGCCCCAGTTGACCTGGGGTTTTTCTGTTTCCCGGCCTTGGTCAGGCGCCGGAGTGACCAATATGCGACCAAGCCGTTTGTGATCTTGCTTCCCCGCCAGTCGTGCAGTCGGAACTCCTCCGGTAGATGGAGCTGGTCGCGGACTGCCCGCCAGCGGGCGGAGACCTTTTCCGGGTCCTGGGAGCCGCCGGCCAGGCGGCCCGACTGGAGCTTGAAGCCATCGCGGGCGTACACCGAGCCGTGATCAACCCAGAGCACACAAGGTCGCGCCGCCGCCCGCGAGGCTCCCGGCAGCGAGCGCAGGAGCGTGCGGGCGCGCCCTGTGGGCTTGTGTCATCTGCGGTGGCCGCACTCGACATGCCGCAGCCTTCGTAGTGGCTCGTCGTCATTGCATACGGACGGGCACGGCCCGCCGGTTCGTCCGCGATCAGCACACGATCTGGGCGACCGAGTTGCTCGGCTACGCATGCCTGCACATCGTCGCGGGGTCCGGTTCCCACCGGCATGAGCCGAGCATCCGCTGAAGAGCGTCAGGCGTATCCCATGGCCAGCGTCCCGGGCAAGCTACCAGCCGATTCTCTCGGCCGGGCCGAGCAGTCCACGCACGTAGTCTCGCACTCTCGCCGCGGCTCCCGCGCGCGAAGTAGTTTGGGAGCCACGCGATCGATTCCGGTGACGTGACAGAGCAGAACCTCAGAGCGCTGCTCGGTACCAACGACTGCAGCCTCACGATGGAGGAGGGGTTCGCAGACCGGCACGTGCAGTAGGAGCTGGCCGGCAGCGGCGCTCACCGAGCAGCCGCAGGTACACCAACGGCCGCATTCCATCTGATCGAGGTTGGATCCGGGGGGGGTATTGATGATCCGCAAGTCCGCGTACGCGCTCTTAGCACCTGTCTTTCTTCTCGCCATTTCAGGGTGCACTGAGCAGCAGACCTCGGAGGACGAAGCGCGGAAGATAGCTGTCAGTAGCGACGTGAAGGAAAAAAGAAAAATCGTCGAGGAAGGTGCTCGCAGGAGCATGACCAAGACGGCGAAGAAGTTCGGAGCCAAAGGGCCGTTCCTGTGGCGAGTTGCCGACAGGTGTGATCAGGGGCGCACGCCGAACCTCCTCGAGGGTAAGGACTACGACATGTCCTGCGGCATGTCCATCACCATGCTCTTCGGCGTAGAGAAGCCGTCCCGTGATGCGGTGGAGCGCGTGCTGGATGATTCGCACTGGTCCGAAGCAAGCGTAAGCCTGACACGGCAGTTCTACGATCACTTCGGGCAGAAGGACAACTTCTGGGAGCCTGCACTTGAGGCCGACGGCGGGCTCGGCGAGAAGGTCGTCTGGGATGTTCCTGGAGAGAAAGTGACGAATGAGCTTTCAGACAGGGCGAAGTCTCTGTGCCGGGACGTGAAGAACGCACTCTACGGGCGATGCAAGGAGTGGCCAAGGGGGCTTGACCTCGCGGACATCCGCAAGAACAGCGCTTCCGTCTTCAAAATCACCTATGGTATTGGCTACTACAAGCTGATCAAGTAGGCAGACTCATAGGGAATGGGGTGCCCGCCGCAGATGCCGGGCACCCCATTATGGTTGGGGGCTACAAGTCCCAGTTCCTGATGCCGGATTCGAAAGCGTCGGCGTAGAGCCGGGCTCCGCGGATCTTCGGGTGGAACGACTGGGCCGACACCCCGAGGCCGGTCGCGTCGTGGATCAGCGGCAGGTCAAAGGGCTCGTCACTGCCTACGAGGTCGGTGACGATGCCGTGGACGGATTCCGGACTGCCGCAGATGGCTTTCCCGTGGAACTCCAAGTCGGGATCGACGAAGCGTGCCTTGATCCCCGCACTGGTGACCTCGTCTACGGCGTTGTCCATTTCCATTGCCAGGCGGTTGGCTACGTTGTTGAGCCATTCGGCGGACGCGGGCGACATGCCGATCTGGTCGAAGCCGGTTCGGAGGCAGCCCGCGTCGCCGGTGATGAGTTCCGGGTAGCCCATCAGAAGGATCTTGGCGTTGGGTGCCTTCGCGTGGACCTCCTTCATGGCCTTGACAATGTCGGGGCGGACGATGTTCTGGATCAGCCCGTCACGCTTCGGCCCGCTGGGCTGACTCGTGTCTCCCAGAAGCGCCTTTTCCAGGGTCATGCCTTGGAACGGCTTCTGTCGTGACTCGTCGATCTTCTTATCCACGTCGTCGAACTTGTCGTACCGGCAATCGCCATCGCCGAGCTGGAGAAGACACTTCTGGAACACGTACGTGAACCGCGTGTCGTTACCGCCGACGGACAAGGTGACCAGGGTGGTGTGCTGGTCGAGGTAGCCCTGGTCGATCTGGGGCGCCTCACCGTTCTCGTCAAATTCTCCGTTGCCCTCCGTGTCGTGGACGATGTTGTAGGTGCGTGCTCCAGAGCAGGCGACCAACTTGTAGGAGACGTCCTGGCTGAAGCTGTCCTCCAACTCCCCGATGGACGTGGAGCCCTGGCTGGGGAGGGCGGCCTGACGGGACCAGGCGTCCTTGGAACGGTGGCAGGCGTTGCGAGCCTTCTTGTCCTGGTCGTTCTTGTAATTGGTCTCCGGGTAGTAGGATCCGTTGCCCTCGGAGGCGCCTTCGCCGGAGGAGTAGGAGTCGCCCATGGCGACGATCTGCTGGTCCGGTTTGTCTGCGAACTTCTGGAATGCCACGGCGTCCCAGGCGACGTCTTCCGTCCCCCTGCCGTCTCTGGTGTCGGTGGACAGGGAGACGGTGGGTTTACCGGTGAAGTTGAAGACGCCGATACTGACCCAGGCGTTCTTTCGGATGCGCTGCTGGACGTGGCGTGTCGGGGACTTCGAGTCGGAGCCTCCGACGGTGTAGGCGGCCTGCCGAGTGTGGGCACCGTGGTCGGGGATGTGCACAAGGACACGGGCCCAGCCGATCGCTGACCTGTTCAGGGTCCACTTGCCGGTGATCTTCAGGCGTTTACCGTTCGGGTAGTCTTCGTCTTGCGTGGTGCGGGTGTGGGAGAACCAGAAGTGATTGCCGTATCCGGCGCCGATTTGGTTCAGGTCCATCTTGCCTGGGTACTTGTCACCGTCTTTGGTGAAGGTGAACCCGAAGGTGCCGTCGGAAGCCACCCGTCCGCACGAGCGTGATCCGCTGCCTGCCGGGTCGGCACCGTTCGGCAGGTTGTCGACGATCAGCGCGCCCGACGGCAAACCGGTGTTGTAGCAGGACGGCGGGTAGGAGTTGGCGTCGGGCTGCTCGGGGAAGTTGCCGTCGAACCGGTGGATGGGGTTGCCGCACTGCGCCTTGGAACCGCAGTCTTTCCACTTGACTTCCTTATTCCACCAGCAGTGCAGCCAGTGGTTGCCCTCGGCGTTCCCGGCAAGGTTGCATGCGCCCTTTCCGGGATCGTTGCTGTCGCCGTCGCTGATCTTGCCGGGGTCGCAGTTGTTGGACGCGTCGCAGAACAAGTCCACTGGCGGCTTGGCCGTCGTGCGGTGGGCGATGCCGTTCCACCAGGCGGCGCGGTAGCCGGGCTGCATGTCACCGGGCTTGAAGGCAGCCGCGATGGGGCGGGCGGCCCAGCCGATGACCTTCTCCTCATACGGCCAGTCCTGCGGGTGGGCCGCGTGGCTGTAGTCGTCGCCTCCTCCGGGGCCTTCGAGGAACGGCAGCCGGTTGGCCTTCCACAATGGGTTGGCCGGGTTGTTGGTCCAGCCCAGGCCCCAGTGGGCGCCGCCGTCAGGGTCTTTGCCCTGGGGGTAGAAGCCGGAGTTGTAGGCCCAGAGTGCGAAGAACCAGTTCTCGATGTACTTGGGCTTGCCGCCGTTGACCTTCATGCCAGCCTTGTAGGTGTCATTCCACTTTTCGGAGAGGACCTGGGCTCCGGCTGCGATGTTGGCGGCGTAGTCGAGGGCTATGGCCTCCTGCTGGACGGTCGTCTTGGGCTTCTCGTCAGGCTTCTCCTTGCCGTGCACGCGCATGCCGTCGGTGACCTGGGTGATGCCATAACCGCAGTCGGCCTTGTCCCAGTTGATGCCCCATGGATCGGGCTGCTCGCCATCGGCGGCGTATTTGACCCCGTAGTAGTTGCCGATCTTGCTGTTGGCGGTGACGCCGGGGACAGCGAAGCCCTCGGCCTGCTGCATGTTGGACTCCTGCGCCGTGATGCCCAGCAGGATCTGCGCGGGGATGTGCCACTCCTCCTTGTCGTCGTCGACGACTCCGTTGGGGTCGTCGACGAGGACGATCGGCGGGAAGAGCGTCTGCGGCTTGTACGCCTGCATCCCGGTGTACTTCCAGTTCTCGTCGCGGGAGGCGCTGAGGTTGAGCTTGCCGACGACTGCCTGATCGACAGCCCATTCCGCCTGGCGCGGAGTCGGCTGGAACGCCTGCTTGCGCACGTGGTTGCGCGGGACGGAGCAGTAGCGTTCGGCTTCGACAGGATCGGTTGGCGAAGCCGCCTTCGGTTGGCCTGTTCCGCGACTCCGGCTTTCGGCGTTCTTCGCCTTCAGGGCTGGTGAGAGCGAGTCGGCTGCCTTCTGGGCGGCGGGGCCGCCGATGGGGTCACCAGGGTGGGCGTCGAGGACGGTGTTCTTGCCCGTGGCGAGCAGGTGCAGCCGGGTTCGGGCGGTGCGGGCGGTGAGGGCTTCCTCGGGCCGGATGCGACTGTCCTTGCCGTCCGCCCACGCGGTGGTCGCAGCGGCCTTACCCCGAGTGGAGATCACGGCGTCTTTGGCGATGCCGCCGGGGTTCTTCACCGTGGCTGGAAGTTTGCCGGTGGTCTTGGCTGTGCCGGTGATGTAGGTGGTGCCGGACGCTGAGGTGGCGAGGTCCCAGTCTGTGAGGCGGCCGCCGGCCAGCGTGGTGGGCTTGGCTTTGCCCTTGCTGATCTGGCCTGCGGTGAGGTGCTTGGCCTCGCTGGTGCCGTCGTTCTTGCGGTCAGGCTCGGGGGTGCGGTCGATGAACGTCACGCCCCCGACGTTGTCGGTCTTGAGCTGGAACGGCACGCTGGTGGTACGCGCCAGCTCCGTCATGGTGGAGCCGTGAACCCTGACTAATCGGTTGCCCTGTGCGGCGACGATCCCGTTCCTCGTCGGGATGGCGGAGGTCACCTGTCCAGGCAGCGTCACAGGCTTGGCCGTCTTGCCGGTCTCGGTGTCGACGGTGACCAGCCGGGTCTGCTGCTTCTCGTCGCCGTCATGGGTGAGCTGGGTGAACACCGCGTCCTCACCGTGTCCACAGCCCGGAGAGAAGTAGGTCAACGCGGCCTGGTAAGGCAGCTTGGTGATCTTCCCGGTCTTCAGGTCCACTACAGCGGTGAAGGCTCCACGCACCATCAGCTCAGGCTTGTTGGTGAAGGTGCGCGGCGCGTAGGCGATGGCTGCGTGCTTCCCCGATGCGGTGACGCAGGCGTTGCCGACCCACGTGTCGGTGTTGAATCCATCTTCACTCAGGGTGGCTGCGGTCTTCCACGTGTAGCCGTCTTTCTCGTCGGCGATCAGGAGGTGGAAACCGGTGCTGTCCCCGGAGGTGGTCCAGGCGGTGTCGGGTGACTTGGCGTAATCCTTGCCCAGGACGACAGCGCGGTCCTGAGGCGGTACGGAACCGGGTCTGTCAGTGTCCTTGGTCTTCTTCTGCTGCCAGCCTTGTGCCGCATCCTTGGGCGGTTTGGTGTCGGCGGACGCTGTGGTTGCGGTTAGGGGCAGCAGCGAAGCGCTGACTGCCAGAGCGACACAGGCACGCGCCGCCACATGTTTGTGTATACGCACGTATGTCCTTGTCTGAGTGGTCCGATTCCGGTTCCCCTGCCTCAGGGGCAGCAGGGGAACCAGTGGTCTCACATGAACTGCGACAGGCTCACCGCGGTGTACGAACGACCCTGGTGATCGACACTGTGGCCTTCTTCGGCGTAGCCGTGCCCTTGGTGGTGTCGGCTGCCGTCTGCACCGAAGAGGATGTCTCGCCGGGCTGGATGGCATCGGTATCAACGTCCAGCATGACGAAGTACCCGAGTTCCCCGATGACCCGTACGGTGGCCTGGTACTTTGCTGGCTCGCTGCCGCAGTTGGTTACGGAGATGCCGACCCAGAAGGCGTCACCGCTGTCTTTGAGTACAGGATCCGTGACCTGTACGCCATTCTTCTCAGCCACCACCTTGGCACCCTTCTTGCCTGGCTTAGGGGCGCAGGAGGGGGAAGGGCTGGCGGTGATGCTCCTGGTAGCGGTTACCGTGGGCTTGGCTTCCGTCTTGTCTGCTTCCGTGGTGCACGAAATTGCACCGAGCATCAGAGCCGGGCACAGGACCAGCATTGCTCGATTCCTGATCATCAGTTGCAGATCCCCCGCGCCGCGTTAATGAGGTACCTCGGGGAGCTGGCGCTGTACTTCATCAGCGCGGTCCGCGTCGGGCAGTTGTTCATGCGGACCGGGCCCGCGTGCTGACTGAAGTTGCCTTCGTCGACGTCACAGCGCGGATTATCCACCTTGTTCTCGCATATCTTGAGCTTCATCCACTTGGTGGAGCCGGTGTTGTTGTCGAAGACCGAGCAGATCCAGTCCCTGGGGCCGGCACCGCCGTTGGTGTACGTGAACAGGGTTCCCTTGCGGTCCTCGGCGGTAGGAAGCCGCTCAGCGTTGTAAAGGGTGTAGCGGGAGCCGCAGAGGTTGGCGGTCATCTGGAGAGCAGTGGTCTCCGAGCTGGCGATCCTTCGGGTTTCCTTGTCCGCCTTGGCGTTGATAGCGACGCCGGCGATGGTGACAGGCTCGGGCCCGTCAGCAGCCGGGGCAGCGGTGGCCTGGGGAGCGGTGAGGGCGGTGGTGGCGGCGAGGGCCGCGGTTAACAAAGCCGCACGTATTGCGATCATGGCGCGTGCCATGGAGTGGTCCCCCCTTGTATGTGGTTGTGTGATCACGTCAGCCGGGGCCAACGCAGAGTTCACTCTATATCGAACAGCTGCGCCGCAATGGGATCTTTTTCGTCCGACATGACTTCTGGCGGGCGATCGAGGCGGAATCATAAATTCAGTCGCCTGAATGCATGGAATGAACGCCGCGGTGCCCAAGAATCGCCGTAGAGGGCCTTTTTGATGCCTTTGAGGATGGATGTCGGCACGAGCTCACAACACGTTCAAGGTTGTATTGTCGGAGCCGCCTCCAGAAGATGAGACAGCAGGTGAGGGAGACGAGAGCGTCGTGTGGCTCGATGCCTCTCTAAGCCACGACTCCGGCAACTACCTGGCATTCCTCGGCCTGACCGCACGGCAATCATCCCGACACCGTGGCTCGGCAGACCAAGAAGGCGGCCGACGCCCTTGAGAGGCGACGGCTCGCTGGTCAACGTTGGCTGTCCGTAGCCCGGCAACTGACGTCTAGGCTTGTCGGGCGCAGTCGACACGTGATCTGGGGGGAGAGCGATGGCCTACGTGCAGCATCTGTCGGTGCGTGTCCCGTGGCACGACACGGGTTGGAAGGGCACGGTCTGCGCTGACCCGTCGGCCAACCATGCGTGCGTCATGCTCGGCAACATCGCCAAGGACCGCGACGACCAGCACGAGGCAGCCCATCGCGGACAGGCGTGGAGCACGCTCGGGGAGAAGATCCCGCCGTGCGCCTTGGAACGCGGCAGCTTCATGAGCGACCGCGCCCATACGGTGCAGCGCACCCACCCCTATGCCTGGTCCCTCAAGGAACTGCGGCCCGCCAGCCTTTCGATTCCGGCATATTCCGTCCACGGCATTCCCTACTTCTGGCTCAACCGCAGCAACGCCGAGGAGACCGTCCTCGCGGAGCACCCCGTGCCCCGGTACCGCGCCGACGCCGAAGACGCCATCGCTCGGCACTTCGGCAAGAGGGCGATGCCGTGGGTGATGCACGGCGAGAACCAGCAGGCGATCATCGAGGCGTTCTTCCGGCATGTCACCCCCGACGATTCGCTGGTCTTCTTCTACCTCAAGCACTCCCCGTTCGAGGACCAGCCCCGGCGCATGCTGGTCGGGGCCGCCACGGTGACCGGCAAAACCGCGCCTGAGCCGTGGCCCGGATCCCACGCCGGCATCTTTCCCAGCCACATGTGGGAGACCACGCTCCGGCACAGCCTGCGCCCCGACGGCACTGGCGGCATCCTGCTGCCCGTCCAGGCCCTGGCTGACCTGGCCGCCCGTGGTACGGACGTCGCCGCAGCCCTGGCCGTGGCCCCCGAGTCCGGCCGGAACTTCTCGTACGCCACCGAGCATGTCTCCCCGGACTGTGCGGTGGCGTCCCTGATGGAGCTCCACCGCGCGGCGAGGGCTGCCATCGCCCTGGGGGACCCCGCCATCGGCATCCCCGAGGCGTCGCTCCAGTGGCTGGACGCGCAGCTGGCCCGGGCATGGGAGCGCCGTGGTCCCGCCCCCGGCCTTCCGGCGGTCCTTCCGCGCCTCGGGTTCCGGCATCCCGCCTTCGCCGCTCACCGGCTGCTCTCCGCGGTCGACGACGGCGACGACCCGTGGCCACTGCTGGAGGACATCCTGGAGGGACGCGCGGTCCGACCCGACCTCGCTGAGCTGGTGACCGCGACGCGCCGCGCGATCTGGAGGGGCACGAGCGAGCTCGACCGACGCGCTCTGCGGATCCTGTCCCGCTTCGACCTGACCCCCGAGACGGTCACCCGCGTCCTGGACGGCCACACCGGCGTACCCATCGGCCCCGAGGACTTGCTGGACAATCCCTACGACCTCGTGACCTGCACCGTCGACGACGGCGAACCCATCGCCTTCGAGACCGTGGACCGCGGCCTCTTCCCCGACCTGCAGCTCGCCGAGCACCACCCGCTGCCCGTCACGCAGCCCTTCGACGACCCCAACGACCGCCGCCGCCTCGATGCCGCGATCACCACCGTGCTGGCCCGCGCCCAGGCGGAGGGACATACGCTTCTCCCCTTCGAGCAGGCAGTCGAACGCCTCGCTCTTCTGACCGTCACCGCTCCCCTGGCCACCGAGAAGACGATCCTGATGCCCCTGGGCCTGGTCCCAGGCGCGCTGCTGCCCTCCGACAGCGAGGAAGTACCCGAGCCCTGGAGCCAGCTGCGCTGCGCCGACATCGACGGCGGCGAGCCCGCCTACAAGCTGGCCTCTGCCGCCGTGCGCCGCGACTTCATCCGTGACCGCCTCAACCAGATCCTCAAGGCCCCGCCCCACGCCGTCCCCGCCGACCTGCGTGTGACTCTCGACCAGGCGCTCGGGGACCTGGCGGCCGACGGCGACTCGGACGCCGAGCAGCGAGCGCGTGAGGAGAAGGCCGCTGCGTTCGGGGAGCTGTACAAGCGGCGGGTGACCATCTTGAACGGCCCGGCAGGCACCGGTAAGACCACGCTGATCCACGCGCTGGCCAAGCGGACCGAGGTGCTGGAACGGGATTTGCTCCTGCTGGCCCCGACCGGCAAGGCGCGGGTGCAGTTGGAGCAGAAGGTCGGCCATAGGGCCTTCACGCTCGCCCAGTTCCTGCGGACATGGAAACGCTACGACGATCAGTACGCCCGCTACCTCATGGACCCGGATGCGGACCGGATGCGGGTGGGTACGGTCGTGGTCGACGAGGCGTCCATGCTGACCGAGGACATGCTCGCCGCGCTGCTGGACGCCGTGGACGTCACCGATCGGCTGGTTCTGGTCGGCGATCCGCGCCAGCTGCCGCCGATCGGCGCCGGACGGCCGTTCGTGGACCTCGAACGCCGCCGTCGGCCCAACGACATGCCGTGGCCCCGCATCGCCCCGGGCTGGGCCGAGCTGACGGTACTGCGCCGCCAGCAGGGTCAGGATCGCGACGACCTCGCGCTCGCCCACTGGTACAGCGGCGACGGACGCCCGGACGACGCCGAGGATGTGTGGCGAAAGCTCCTGGCCGGACAGGACATGCCGACCCTGCGGGCGGTTGCCTGGGACGGCCGCGAACCCACCGACGTCCTCAAGGACGTGCTGCGCGAAGAGTTCGGCGTCCGCGACGAGCTCACCTTCGCCCATTCCTACGGCGCCGGCACGTGGACGAGCGCAGGCGGCAGGCAGTACCCCGACTACTCCACCGCCCCGGCCGCATGCGACCGGTGGCAGGCGCTGTCGCCGACTCGCGGCAGGGCGCACGGGACGACCGATCTCAACCGCCGCCTCAAGCAGACCTTCCGTCAGCAGGCCCTGGCACAGGCACAGGCCCGCCGCTACGAACGGCGAGTTCCCGAGCCGCTCGGTCCCGAGCAGATCGTCGTCGGCGACAAGGTCGTCAACACCCGCAACCAGCTGCTGTACGCCTACGAGCCGCAGAGCCGGACGAGAGAGAAGAAGTACGTCGCCAACGGCGAGCTGGGGGTGGTCACCGGCCAGCTGACCTCGAAGGCGTCGCGTACGCCACCTTGGCAGACGCACGTCGAGTTCTCCTCGCAGCCGCGCCTGAGGTTCACCGCCGCGGGGGTCGGCTGGGACGACGACCCGGCCATGGAACTGGCCTGGGCACTGACCGTCCACAAGAGCCAGGGCAGCGAATTCGGCACGGTCATCCTGATGCTGCCCGCCAACCTGCGGGCCGTCTCCCGCGAGCTGCTCTATACGGCGCTGACCCGCCAGACCGAGAAGGTGATCATCTGCCACGAAGGGCCGTTGAACGAGCTGCGGGAACTGGCCCGGCCCACAGCATCGGACACCGGCCGCAGGCTGACCGACCTGACCAGGGCGCCCAAGCCTGTCCCGGTGGTCGACCAGCAAGGTCGCCGGATCGGGCTCTTCGACGCCAACGTGATCCACATCACTCACTTCGGCCTGCCGGTCCGCAGCAAGAACGAGGTCATCATCGCCGACCTGCTGCAGCGCCACGCGCAAGGGCGCTTCACGTACGAGCAGCCCCTGATCGGACGTGATGGCACAAGGAGATTCCCCGACTTCACCATCACCACCGACAACCCGAACAGACCCATCTACTGGGAGCACTTGGGCATGCTCAAGGACCCGGAGTACGCGCGCAATTGGGAGGAAAAGAAGGCCTGGTACGCCGAGCAGGGCGTCTTCCCCGGCGGTGGGCCGCGGGGGGTGCTGCTGGTCACCGACGACCTGCACGGCGTGAAGGAGGACCAATGGGAGGCCGACTTCAAGAAGGTCTTCGGGGCAGCGGCCAGTATCAGACCGCGGCGGATCACCCGGAGGCCACGCCCGTAGCAGCGGTCCGCGCCTGGGAGAAGCGGTCCGCCCGGCGGGCACGAGGCCCGGTGCGCGGACCGCGGTATGAACCGCGGCCATGAGCGCGACGGGCGACACACGCGGCCGCTACGGCGAGGACGCGTACGGGAGCACCGTTGATTCCGGCCCGGCCGGAGCGGTGGCGCTGCGCTATTCATGAGGCCGACGGGTCAAGACGGAGCGAGTCCCAGGGCGGTGTTCTCGACCCGCAGGCGTACCGCGAGCACGGCGGCGTTGGCCGCGGTGAAGGCGATGGCCGTCAGCCACGCGGTGTGGACCATGGGAAGGGCGGCGCCCTCGACGACGACGGCGAGGTAGTTGGGGTGGCGCAGGAACCGGTACGGGCCGGTCGCGATGAGGGGCAGGTCGGGGACGACGATGACGCGGGTGTTCCAGCGCTTGCCGAGGGTGCCGACGCACCACCAGCGCAGTGCCTGGGCGCCTGCCGCGAGGGCGAGTGCGGTGCATCCCGCGTACGGCAGGAACGGCCGGTGGGCCAGGCGGACTTCGGCGAGCATGCCGACGAGCAGTCCGGTGTGGACGGCGACCATCGCGGGGTAGTGGCCGGGGCCGTGCTCGACGCCGCCGTGGGCTCGTGCCCAGCGGGTGTGGCGAGTGGCGACCGCGAGTTCGGCGAAGCGTTCGGCCGCGACGGCGGCGGTGAGGAGCGTGAACCACATCTGGCTGGTCATGGCGTGTTCACCACCGCAGGAGGACGAGTTCGGAGCTGAAACCGGGGCCCATGGCCATCATCAGTGCGGGACTGCCCGGAGGCGGCGGCCGGTGGGCCATCGTGTCGCGGAGGACGTGCAGCACCGAGGCAGACGACAGGTTGCCGATCCGGGCCAGGGACGCGCGCGTGCGGTCGAGCGCGCCGGTGGGCAGGTCCAGGCAGGAGGTGATGGCGTCGATGACCTTCGGTCCGCCCGGGTGACACAGCCAGGTGGCGATGTCGCCGATGGCGAGGCCGTACTCGTCGAGGAAGGCGTGCACCTCCTTGGGGAGGAAGTTCCCGACGATGGCGGGGACATCGGACGACAGGACGACGCGGAACCCGTTCGCGCCGATGTGCCAGCCCATCACATGCTCGCTGTCGGGGTACAGGCGGCTGCGGGTGGCGAGCACCCGCGGCCCTTGGACGTCGTTCGCGCGGTCGGCGCCGACGGCCACGACGGCGGCGGCGCCGTCACCGAAGAGGCTGGTGGCGACGTAGTTCGCGATCGTGGTGTCGCGGGGCTGGAAGGTCAGCGAGCACAGCTCGACGGAGAGGAGCACGGCCACCTGGTCCGGCCACGCCCGGAGGTAGTCGTGCAGACGCGCGATGCCCGCGGCGCCCGCGACGCAGCCGAGGCCGAACAGCGGGAGGCGCTTGACGTCCTCGCGCAGCCCGACCCGTCGCGCCAGGCGGGCGTCCAAGGACGGCACGGCGAGGCCGGTGACCGTCGTGGTCACGATCAGATCGACCTCGTCGGCGTCGATGCCCGCGGCGCGCAGCGCGCCGCGCAACGCCCGCTCACCGAGGTCGAGGGCGTTCGCGATCCAGATGTCGTTGCTCTCCGTGAAGTCGTCGAGATGGGGGTAGCGCTCGAGAGGCAGGGTGAAGTGGCGGGTGCGTACGCCCGCGTTGTCCGCGATGCGCGCCATCGTCCGGCGGCCGGGATGCCCGGCGGGCAGGCAGTGCTCGACGAATCTGGCGGTGATGTCCCCCTGCCGGTACACGCGTGGGGGGAGGGCTGTGCCCACTGCGGCGAGGCGCGGGGACGCTGAGGTCAGGGGGAGCATGCGGGGCCTTTTCTGACGGGTCGAAGAGCCGAAGCCTAGACAGTGCCGCCCGCGCTTCCCGTGGGTTCTCCGTCGTCCGGGTGAAAGAAGTGATCAGCGGAGCGCCCGCGAGCGTCCTCGTCCCGCCGCCGTGCGTGCCCGCGTGCCGGTTCCGTGACGGGGGGATCACGTCATCGCCGCGGCACGGGAGAACGCCAGGGCCACCGCGATCGCGGCCACCGCGATACCGGTGAGGAAGGGGGCGTGGCTTCGGCTGTCGCGCGCCGGGCGCACGATCCCGGCGGCGGTGAGCGCGGCACCCGCGGCGAGCGCGGACCAGCCGACGGCGCCCGCGGGGCCCGGCGGTGCGAACACGAGGACGGCGATGCCCGCCAGGAGGGGCAGCGGAGCGAGCAGGCGTACGCCGGTGGCGCCCAGGCGTTGCGGAAGGCCCCGTACCCCGGTGGCCAGGTCGTCCGGGATGTCGGGCAGGACGTTGGCGAGGTGCGCCCCGATGCCCAGCAGGGCGCCGGCCGACAGGGTCCACCAGGCGGGCCAAGGGTGGCCGGGCAGCGCGAGGACGACGAACGCCGGCAGCGAGCCGAACCCCATCGCGTAACCCAGCCACGACCCGATGGTCCGTTTCAGGCCGAGGTTGTAGAGCCAGCCTCCCCCGACGCCGAACAGGTGCGCGGCGGCGGACGGGAGGCCGGTGGCCAGGGACAGCGGGACGCAGGCGGCCAGCGCCGCGGCGGAGGCGCACGCGACCGCGCGCGGGTCCACGCGACCGGTCGCGACGGGCTTGTCGGTTCGGCCCGTGGCGAGGTCCCGGCGCGCGTCCAGCCAGTCGTTGCTCCAGCCGATCGACAATTGGCCGGACAGGACGGCCAGGCCGACCAACGCACAGGCCTGCCAGGAGTGGCCGCACGCGACGCCCAGGGCGGTGCCCATGGCCGTCACGGCGGCGGCGGGCAGGGGGTGGCAGGCGCCCAGCAGGCCCTGGACGGCGGTGGGACGCCGACCCGGGAGGGGCGCGCTCGCGGAGGCAGCCTCCGTCCTGGTCTCCATCCCGGCCTCCGCCCCGGCCGCTGTTCCTGTCGCCGTCCCCATCTCCATCCCGGCCTCCGTCCTCGTCGCCATCCCGGCCTCCGCCCCGGCCCCTGTCCCCGTCGCCGTCCCCATCTCCATCCCGGCGGAGCGTACGGAACGGCACGTTCGACGGCCCTGGAACGGCGCACCGGCGGACTCGGTCGGATGACGGAATACCCCGAATGGGCACATGGCGTCGGGAGCGAGGCCGGACAGCCCCTAGAGTCGGCGTTCGTGATCGACCTGCTTGTCGTCGGCGGCGGCCCGGCCGGGCTGGCCTGTGCGATCGGAGCGGCGCGGGCCGGGCTGGACGTCGCGGTCCTCGAACCGCGTCCCGTGCCGATCGACAAGGCCTGCGGTGAGGGCCTGATGCCCGGGGCCGTGCACGCCCTGCGTGCCCTCGGCGTGGAGGCCGCCGGCCGGCCGCTGCGCGGCATCCGCTACCTCGACGGCAGGCATACCGCCGAAGCGGCGTTCCCGGCCGCCACCGGCCCGGGGCTCGGCGTACGGCGCACCGTCCTGCACAGCGCCCTCGCCGCCCGCGCCGCCGCCCTCGGCGTCCCCGTCCTGACCCGGCCCGCGGGCACCGTCGTCCAGTGCGGCGACCGCGTCACGGCGGCCGGCATCGCCGCCCGCTACCTGGCCGCCGCCGACGGGCTGCACTCGCCCGTCCGCCGCGTGCTCGGCCTCCAGTCCCCGGCGCCCTCCCCCGCCCGTTACGGGCTCCGCCGGCACTACGAGGTCGCGCCGTGGAGCGAGCACGTCGAGGTCCACTGGGGCGCGGACGCCGAGGCCTACATCACGCCGGTCGGCCGGGAACTGGTCGGTGTCGCGGTCCTGACCACCCGGCGCGGCGGTTTCGACGAGCAACTCGCCCGCTTCCCGCACCTGGTCCGGCGCCTCGCCGCGGGTGCGCCCGGGCCGGTGCGCGGGGCCGGGCCGATGCGCCAGACCGCCCGGCGCCGGGTCGCGGGCCGGGTACTGCTGGTCGGAGACGCCGCCGGTTACATCGACGCCCTCACCGGCGAGGGCATCGCCCTCGCGCTCGCCGGTGCGGCCGCCCTCGTGGAGTGTGTGCGCCGCGACCGCCCCGAGGAGTACGAGGCGGCGTGGCGGCGGGCGTCCCGCCGCCACCGCCTCCTCACCACGGCCCTGTTGCGGGCCCGCCATCACCCGCTGCTGGCCCCCCGCATCGTCCCCGCGGCGGCCCGTTGGCCCGCCGTCTTCCGTCAGGCCGTCGGCGCGCTCGCCTGAGCGGCCGCCGACGGGTCACGGCGGACGCCCCGCCCCGCATCTGCCCGGCGAACCCGGCCCGGTCCCGCACGCCGCCCCGCTCGGGGACCGCCGCGCTCGGGGACCGCCGCGTGCGCTGAGCCGCACCGTACGGGGCTGCGGTACGGGGTGCGGTACGCCCCGCGCTAGACCTGGACGATCACCTTCCCCTTGGTCGCCGCCCGGTCCACGTACAGGCTCTGGTAGGCGGCGGGGATGTTGGCGAAGCCCTGGTGCATCGTCTGGTGGTAGGCGATCTCGCCGCGGCGGACCAGGTCTCCCACCTTCGCGTGGAGCGCCGCGAAGTCCTCCTCGGTGTACCAGTCCTGGGCGTAGATGCCTTGGATGGTGGTACGCGGGCGCAGGATGTGCTCCAGCAGACGCGGGCCGTACCGGTCGCCGCCGACGGTGGTGTCCCACTGCCAGGACACCGCGACCTGGCTGTACCGGTTGAGCATGGTGAACACCGCGTCCGTGATGCCGCCGCCCATGTTGTCGAAGTACTTGTCGACGCCGTCCGGTGCGGCGTCCCGGAGCTTGGGGAGGACCTTCTCGACGTCGTCCCCCTGTTGGTAGTCGATGACCGCGTCGAAGCCCAGCCCGGTGAGGTAGGCCTCCTTCCGCGGGGTTCCGGTGGTGCCGACCACACGGGCGCCTGCGCGCTTGGCCAGTTGGCCGACCAGGCTTCCGATGGCGCCCGACGCGCCGCTGACCACGACCGTGTCACCGGGGCGAACGGTGAAGAACTTCGTCATCGTGCCCCAGGCGGTCAGCCCCGCCACGCCCAGGATGCCCAGCGCCGTCGTGATCGGCAGCTTGTCGTCGTAGGCCCCGGGATCCAGCCGGCGCATGGGGGTCACGTCGAACCGGAACCAGTCGTTGGGCTCCCACACATACCCTGTGCCGTCGCTGACGACGTGACTGCGCCAGCCGCCGAACCCCTCCACCACATCGCCGGGGCGGAAGCGGGCGCGGGGGCCCGCATCCAGCACTTCCATGATTGAAAGCCCCCGCGCCCATTCGCCGAGCGGCGTCATCTGGGCGAGGCCGTTCAGATAGGGGTCGAGGGAGACGTAGCGGGTCTTCAGGAGCATCTCGTCGTCCCTGAGCCGGACGTCGACGTCCTCGACCACCTTCTCGTAGACCTCGCCGACGTCAGGCGCGCCTTCTACGTGCTTGCGGACCACCCATTTCTCGAACTTCATTCTGTCCTTTCAGCGCGCCGTGGACGAAAGCGGCTCGCGGTGATGGTGGGGGACCTTCTGCTCTCCCACGGGGATGACGACATGGGTCGGCGGAGGCGCGCTGTCGTCGATGGTGGCGGTGAACTCCTTGCCGTCGTCCCGGCAGACGAAATGCATGACGTGACGCCCCGCGGCGGCGGCCCGGATCAGGCCGCCGGTGGTGGCCCATACGCCGGAGACATAGAAGTTCGCCAGGCCGGGCAGCGCCGGCCCGTGCTTCTTGATCTCCTCTTCCATCGTCTCGCCGCTCTCCACGAACGGCTGCCAGCCCAGCACCGTCCCGTCGTAGTTTCCCGTGTAGCGGACCTGGGTGAGCGGAGTCGAGAGGTCGCGCACGGCGATCGCGTCGCGCAGCCCCGGGAATCGCTTCTCCAGGAACGCCACCATCGCGTCGCGCACTTGATACTTGGCCGCGTAGTACTTGCGGCCGTGCCGCATCGGGAGCGTGTGCACCTGTTCTCCCCGGTGCCGGCGGGTGCGCTGCTCCGGCATTCCCTCGTTCAGGGCCCGCCAGGGGGCGATGTCACAGAAGTACGTGACGTACGCGACGGTCGTCTCGCGCGGCGACAGCTCAGGGTAGTGGTTGCTGCGGAACTGCACGTTGATGCTGGGATGGCGAATACCGACCAGCTCGGCCGCCATGGCTTCGTCCAGCAGGTAGGTGGTGCAGGGATCCCCTTGCGGGAAGGGCCGATTGAGGCCGAGGAACAGCATGACGTAACCGGGGAACACCATGCCCGGCTCGTCGATGGTCTTCGTGTACAGCCGCCGGTAGCTCTCGTTGAGGTAGCGGCCCTTGAGGAATTTCATCATCGTGGTGTGTCCGTCACAGGCCGAGACCACGATGTCGGAGCGGACCTCACGCCCGTCGCTGAGCCTGACGCCCACCGCCCGGTCGTTCTCGACCAGTACCTCTTCGACCTTGGCGTTGTAGGTCACCTGTCCGCCCAACCGCCGGTAGCGCTGCTCTATCGACGTCGCCAGCCCGAGCGAACCGCCCTCGGGCACGCCGGCCGACAGGTTCGCGTGCGAGGCCAGTTGGAAGTAGAACGGCAGTACCGGAAAGGCCGAGTGCTTCTCGTAGAGGATGAAATTGAACGCCTCCCGCAGGAGCGGGTCCTTGAACCTGGCCGAGTAGTCCGTCATCAGGGTCGCTATCGACTTGCGGATGACGTTGAAGTACGGGGCGAAGGAGGCGAGCATGCGCCACCGCTCGAACCGGCCCATCAGCCCGACCGGCTTCAGGAACGGATAGACGGCCAGGCACTTGCGGAACTTGCGCAAGCCGCCGCAGAATTCGCGGATCAGTTTGGCGTCGGCCGGTGAGAGGTCGAGCAGATGTGCTTCCAGCCGGTCCGGGTCGGAATAGAAGTAGACCGCCCGGCCGTCACGTCCACGCACGATGTTGAAGACGTCGAAGTGCCGCATCTGCTTGCCTTGCAGTGCGCCGAGTTCCAGCCAGATCTGGTGCATCTCGTTGCCCGGCCCGTTGCCGAGCAGCCAGCTGATGCAGCAGTCGAAGGTGAAGTCACCCCGGTCCCACGCGGTGCAGCAACCTCCGGGGATTTCGTGCATCTCGAAGATCTGGCTCCGGTATCCGTTCATCTGCGCGTAGCAGCCGGTGGAAAGGCCGCCGAGGCCGCCGCCGATGATGATCATTGACTCTCTGGTCTGCCGCGCCCGCGACATTGCCGTTGGCCTCCTCAGGTCCGTGTGATGGTCGGCTAGCTGACGGGCCACATGTCCAGCTGCGGCAGATGCCCGAGCTTGTCGCGGCTCCACGGCCGGCCGCCGGGGCTCTCCCAGGCCTGGAACTCCAGCCCCAGCTCCTCGCAGACGAACTGGGCGGTGTGCCGGCCCGCGGACGCGACCCTGATGAGACCGCCACCGCCGATCCACTGCCCGGTCATGGAGAAGCCCCGCAGGCCCGGCAGGCGCATCCGGTCCTTGTTGACCAGCTTGTTCGCCAGGTTCTCCGCCTTGGTGAACGACTTCCAGGCGAGGATGGACCCGTTGTAGTTGCCGGTGTAGCGCAGGGTGGTGGCCGGAGAGGCCACGTCGACCGCCTCGATGCGCTCGCCGATCCCCGGGTAGTGCCGCTCCAGGAACCTCCGTACGAAGTCGACGACCTGCCGCTTGCGGGCCCAGTACTCCTTGCGGTCGGTGCCGCGCAGCGTCTTCCAGTACTCGAAGTCGCTGAAGTAGGTGCAGTGGATCACCGACTTGCCGGGCGGGGCGAACCCGTCGGAGTAGCGCGAGCGCAGCTGCACCACCAAGCTGTTCTGCATCACCGACGGCAGTTCCTTGCTGTCCTCCTCCGACAGCAGGTAGGTGGTGGCGTGCCGGGCGTCGGGGTCGACGTCACCGTTCAGGCCGACGAACGCGGAGACCACCCCCGGATACAGGATGTCCGGTTCGTGGAGCATCTCGTTGTAGAGCGTGTCGATCGTGGGGCTGGTGTACCGCCCGCCGAGCATGCCGTAGATCGTGGTGTGGCCGTCGATGGCCGAGACGATGTGGTCGGCGTAGTGCCGGGTGCCGTTCTTGAGTTCCACACCGATCGCGCGCCCGTCCTCGACGAGGATCCTGGCGACGCGGGCGCGGTAGTCGATACGGCCGCCGAGCGAGGTGTACCGCTCCTCGATGGACCGTGCCAGCCCCAGCGATCCGCCCTGCGGGAAACCGGCGTTGCCGTGGTACGCGCTGGCCATGTTGAACAGGTACGGCAGCAGCGGGAAGACCTCGTGGTCCTGGTAGAAGATGTTGGGGAACGCCTTGCGCAGCAGGGGGTCCTGGAACTGGCCGCACCACTTCTCCATGGAGGTGGCGGCGGTGCGCCACAGCAGGCGGAAGGCCGGGAGCACCGTGCGCAGCATGCCGAGCTTCTCGCGGGTCGTCCGCAGCGGCGGTGGCGTGAGGAACGGGTAGAAGTTGACGCCGATGAAGCGCCGCAGGTCCCGGCAGAAGCCCCGGATCAGCGGTGCGTCCACAGGCGAGACCTCCATCAGGTGGCGCTCCAGCCGATCGGGATCGTTGTAGAACGTCACCGAGCGGCCGTCTTCCCCGACGACGGTGTTGAACACCTCGAAGTTCGTGATCGTCTTGCCGTCGAGCGCGCCGAGCTCGCGCCATATCCGAGCGGCGTCGTTGTTCCGGCCGGTGCCGGTCAGCCACTCGATGCAGTAGTCGAAGACGTAGCCGTCGCGCGCCCAGGCCGTGCAGCAGCCGCCGGGCAGTACGTGCTTTTCGAGGATGCGGGTCTCCATCCCGCTCATCTGGGAGTAGCAGCCGGTGGCCATGCCGCTGACGCCGGCGCCGATGATGATGACCCTGGGCTTGCTGCCGGGGGCGCGGTCCCGGCGGTCCCAGACCGGTCCGGTGTCACGCGGCACGCGTCTCACCTCCGGTGAGGGCGTCGCGGAAGAGGTCGGCGTTGTGCGCGATGTGCTCCGGGTCGAGCATGTCGGCGTGCCGGCCGAAGCCCTGGAACACCGCGGTGGAGGTGGTGGAGCTGCCGTGCCAGGTGCCGCGCTCGCCCGCGGCGTAGAACGCCGCCTTCTCCTGGTCGGAGATCACGCTGACCGGGGCGCTGATCGCGCCCAGGTTCGGGGTGCGGCTGCAGAAGTAGATGTACTCCCTGGCCTGGTCGAGGGTCTCCTTCGCGACGATGTCCGAGCCGGTGTGCTTGCGCAGGTGCTCGCTGAGCTCCTGCTCGAAGGCCGCGAAGTGCTCGCTGCCCAGCTCGAATGCCTCGGCGATGCGGTACGAGTCCATGATGACGACGTTGGGCACGTGCCGGCCGCGCTGTTCCAGCTCCTTGGCGACCTCGAAGGCGAGGTTGCCGCCGAGCGAGTAGCCGAACAGGACGCAGGGTCCGTGCGGCTGGAGGGACTCGACCAGGTCGGCGTAGCGGGTCACCTTGCGGTCGCCGTCGAGGTAGTTGAAGGCGACGAAGTCGAACTCCGGCAGATGGGCCGCGAACTGGCGGTAGACCAGGCCGTGTCCGCCGGCGGGCGGGAACCCGAAGATGGTCCGGGTGCCGCCGTCCCGCTTCTCTGTGGCGTTGAACCGCAGGTAGGGCTGGGCTCCGGCGATCCTGCCGGTGATGATGTGCTCGACGGTCTTGGCCATGCCGTGCAGGGTCGTCGCCTTGAACAGGTGGCTGACCGGGATGGTGATGTTGAACTCGCCCTGCAGGTTGTAGATCAGCTCGATCAGCTTGATGGAGCTGCCGCCGACCTCGAAGAAGTCGTGGCCCAGGCCGACCTGCTCCAGGCCGAGCAGCCCCTGCCAGTGGTCGGCCATCCGGATCTCGTACAAGGTCACCGGCGGTTCGTGGGTCCGGTCGTCGGCGTCGGCGCGCGGGGCGGGCAGCGCGGCGGTGTCGACCTTGCCGTTCGGGGTGAGCGGCAGAGCGGGCAGCTCCACGAACCGGGCCGGGATCAGATACGTCGGCAGATAGCCGGCCAGGTGCCGGCGCAGCGCCCGCCGGTCGAGGGTCTCGCCGGGGGCCGGGACGCAGTAGGCGCACAGCGTGTTCTCGCCGCTCGCGTCCGGCCGTACGGTGACGACGGCCTGGGTGAGCGCCGGCCACAGCGCCAGCCGCGATTCGATCTCGCCGATCTCGATGCGGTGGCCGCGTACCTTGATCTGGCTGTCGGCGCGGCCCAGCAGCTCCACGCCACCCTGGGCGTCCCAGCGGGCGAGGTCGCCGGTGCGGTAGAGGCGTAACGGCGTGCTGTCGGCCCCGTCGCCGAGTGCCAGGGTCACGAAGCGCTCCGCGGTCTGCTCCGGGTCGCCCGCGTAGCCGAGTGCGACGCCGTCGCCGCCGACCCACAGTTCGCCGGGGACGCCGGCGGCGACCGGTCGGTGCTGTCCGTCGAGGATGTACAGCGTGCTGTTGGGGAACGGCCGTCCGATGGGCACCATCCGGCTCGGCTCCAGGTGGTCGGCCGGGCCTTCGAAGTAGGTGCTGTCGATGGTGGCTTCGCTGAGCCCGTAGGAGTTGATCACACGGGTACCGGGCCCGCACAGGTCGCGCAGCCGCTGGTACTCCTCGACCTTCCAGGCGTCCGAGCCGACGATCAGCAGCCGCATGAAGTCCAGGCGCTGGTCCTCGCGGGCGCAGTGGGCCATCAGGCCGCGGACGACGGCGGGCACGAACTCGGCGCAGTCGACCCGCTCGGCGAGCATGGTCTCGTACAGCGTGACCGTGTTGAAGAGCAGCTCACGGCCGATGAGGACCAGGGTGCCGCCGGAGCACAGGGCCCGGACGAGGTCTCCGGTGAAGACGTCGAAGGAGAAGCCGGCCATCTGGAGGTGGACGCCGGGGGCGCGGTCCAGCCCGTACTCCTGGCGCCAGGCGGCGTAGGCCGAGGCGAGGTTGCGGTGGCTGACCTGGACGGCCTTGGGGCGCCCGGTGGAGCCGGAGGTATGGATGACGTACGCCGGGTCGTCCGGGCCGGTCGTGACCGGGAGGTCGGGTGCCTCGGTGGCCGCGTCCTGCGGCCGGTGCAGCTGGGTGAGGGTGACGACGTCGGCGGGCAGCCCTGTCAGCCGGTCGCGCCCGGAGCCGTCGGTCACGACCAGCGCGGCACCGGCGCCGCGGACCATGTCCGCCAGCCGGTCGGCCGGATGGTCGGGGTCCAGCGGGAGGTAGGCACCGCCCGCCTTGAGCACGGCCAGCAGAGTGACGATGAGTTCGGGCGACTTGTCCAGGCACAGCGCCACCACCGCCCCGTCGCGGATGCCGCGCTCGCGCAGCCGCAGGGCCACATGGCGGGCGCGCCGCTCCAGTTCGGCGTAGTCCATGCGCCGGGTGGCGCCGGACTCGGCGGGCGCGGAGACCGCGATGGCCTCGGGGTGTTCGGCCGCCGCCCGGCTGATGAGCTGGTGGACGGGGGTGCCGTGGTCGACCGTGCGCGTGGCGCCGCTCCAGATGCCGAGGATGTGCGCGCGCTCCTGGGGGGCGAGCATGTCGAGCTGCCGGACCGGCCGGTCCCCGGCGGCCCGGGTCAGCTCGTCGAGGACGTTGACGTAGTGCGCGACCAGGCGCCGCATGGTCGCGGGCAGGAAGAGGTCGGTGTTGTACTTGAAGACGCAGTGGAAGCGACGCTCGGCCTCGTCCTCGTAGGCGGACAGAGTGAGGTCGAACTGGCCTTCTTCTTCAGGCAGTTCGATGTACTCCAGGCGGTAGCCGTACTTCTCGGTGGCCACCTTGTGGGTGAGCAGGATGAACATCGCCTGGAAGACCGCCGAGCGGCTGGGGTCGTGCTGGAGGCCCAGCTTCTCCACGAGCAGCACGAACGGGTACTCCTGGTTGTCCAGACCGCCGAGGACGGTCTCGCGGACCTGCTGGAGCAGTGCGGTGACGGTGGGGGCGCCCGCCAGGTTCACGTGCAGCGGCAGCGGGTTGACGAAGTAGCCGTAGACGCCGGCGAACTCCTCCTGGGTGCGGCCGGTGACGGGACTGCCGACGATGATGTCGTCCTGTCCGGAGTACCGGTGGAGCAGCACGTAGTAGGCGCTGAGCAGGACCATGAACACGGTGACGTTGTGCTCGCGGGCCAGGGCGTGGACGCGGGCGCTGAGGTCGGTGTCGAGGACGAAGAACTCGGACGCGCCGTTGTGCGTCTGGACGGCGGGGCGGGGCTTGTCGGTGGGCAGGCTGAGGATCGGCACCTCGGCCGGCAGGTGGGACGTCCAGTAGTCGAGCATCCGGCGTGCGTCGCGTCCGGCGAGGAACTGGTTCTGCCAGTTGAGGAAGTCCAGGTAGCGGGCGGTCACCGGGGGCAGTTCGGCCTGCCGGCCCTGGCGCAGCCCCTCGTAGACGGCGAGGAGCTCCTCGATGAAGGTGAAGGTCGAGATGGCGTCGGAGACGATGTGGTGGACGGCCTTCATGATGATCCAGCGGTCCTTCGCCCGTTTGAACAGGCGGAACCGCACCAGCGGGTCCCGCTCCAGGTCGTAGGGCTTGCGGTACTCGCGGATGATCATCTGGTAGATGTCGTCCCAGGCGCGGTCCTGGACGTCGAACAGGGCGAGGTCCGGCTCTGTGGCGGAGGAGATCTTCTGCACCGCCTGGCCCTTGTCGAGGACGAAGTTGGCGCGCAGGCCGGGGTGCCGCTCGATGACGGTGCGCACCGCCTGGAACATCAGCTCCGGGTCGAGTTCGACCCGTACCTCCACGGCGCCGCCGATGTTGTACGCGAAGCCGTCCGGGTTGAGCTGTTTGAGGAACCACAGGGCCTTCTGGTTCTGGGTGAGCGGGTAGTGCCGCTCGTCGGTGTACAGCTCGACGGCCGCCGTGTCGACACCGTCGTCGCCGGCGGCCGAGACCAGCTCCGTCAGCAGGTCGTGGAGCTGGGCGGTCAGCTCCTGGACGGGGGCGTTGCCGAGCAGTGCCACCACTGGGAGCGCGACGCCCAGTTCGGTGTGGATACGGGCGCGCAGTTCCATCGCCAGGAGGGAGTCCAGGCCGAGCGCGCCCAGCCCGGCGGCGGGGTCGACCTGTTCGCGGGTGACGCTCATGACGCCCGCGACGAGGCCGGTGAAGTGCTCGGCGAGGAGTGCCCGGCGCCGTTCGTCGTCCGCGGTGCGGAAGGCGTCGAGGAAGCTGCTGGTCTCGCCCGTCCCGGTGCTGTCCCCCGCGGCGGCGAGGTCGGCGACCAGCGGCGGCGGCGAGGCGTACCAGGAGAGGAAGACCGGCCAGTCCACGACCGTGGCGACCATCAGCTGGGCCCGGTCCTGACCGATGACGCGCTCCAGTACGGCCATGCCGGCGTCGGGGGACAGCGAGCTCATGCCGCGGCTGTTGCGGTAGTGGTCGATGAGCCCGAGTTCCTCGATCATGCCGGTGGCCCAGGGGCCCCAGTCCAGGCTCAGCGCGGGCAGGCCGTGGGCGCGCCGGTGGTGTGCGAGGGCGTCCAGGAAGGCGTTTCCCGCGGCGTAGTTGGTCTGCCCGGCGGTGGTGAGCAGGGAGGCGATGGAGGCGAACAGGACGAAGTGGTCCAGCGGTTCGTCGCTCAGGTGGCGGTGGAGCAGATAGGCGCCGACGGCCTTCGGGTCGTACACGGCGTCGAAGACCTGGCGGTCCATCTCCGGCAGGAGGGTGTCGCGGACCTGGCCGGCGAGGTGGAAGACGCCGCGGATCGGCGGGGCGTCGGTGCGCCGGTACTCCGCCAGCCACGCGGTCAGGGCCGCCTCGTCGGTGATGTCGAGGGGGGCCGGGATCGGCTGGGCGCCCAGCGCTTCCAGTTCCTTGAGGAAGCGGACGCCGCGGCCGGCGGCGGTGTCGGGGTCGGTGTGCCGCCACTGGTCGCGCGCGGGCAGGGTGGTCCGTCCTACGAGGATCAGCCGGCGGGCGCCGCGTTTGACGAGGGTGCGGCACAGCAGTCGGCCGAGGGCGCCGAACGCGCCGGTGACCAGATAGCTGCCGTCGGGGCGCAGCCGCAGCGGCAGCGGGTGGGTGAGGCCGGTGGCCTGCGCGAGCCGGCTGGTGTAGCGGCGGTCGCCGCGCAGGGCGATCTCGTCCTCGGCGGCCTCGGTGATCTCGCGCAGCAGGTCCCGGGCCTCGGTGCGGCGGGCCTCGGGGTCCGTGCCGTGGGCGGGGTCGAGGTCGATCAGGGTGCCGCGGTGGTCGGTCAGCTCCTGGTACCGCAGCACCCGGCCGACGCCCCAGGCCGGGGCGGCGAGTGGAGCGGCGGTCTCGTCGGGGCGGAGGGCCTGGGCGCCGCGGGTGACGATGTGCAGTCGGCTGCCGGACCCGGTGGCCGCCAGGGCCTGGGCGAGGGCGATCAGGGAGTAGGTGCCGGTGCTGTTGTGGGCGTCGAGGGCGGCGCGGTCGGTCGCGTCGAGGGGCGGCAGATCGAGGTTCCACAGATGGACGACGGTGTCGAACGGGGCGCCGCCGTCCGCGCCGTCCGCGTCCGCGGCGGTGCCGAGTTCGGTGAGCAGCCGGGTGAGGTCGGCCGCCGAGCCCGGTTCGACGGTGGATTCGCGCCGGTCGTCGCCGAGGTGGTAGCCGGTGCCGGGGCGTACGAGGTGGCAGCGTCCGCCGTCCGCGGTGACCAGGGCCGCCAGTTCGTCGGCGAGGCCCTGGGCGTCGGCGAGGATCAGCCAGTGGCCTCCCCCGCGCGCGGGCGGTTCGGCGATGCGCGGGATGTCAGCGGATGCGGTCGCGGCGGTCTGGGCGGTCAGGGGCCGTTCGGTCCAGGCGACTTCGGTGAGCCACTTGTCGATGGTGCGGCGGGCGACGGTGGTGGACGCCTTTTCGACGTCGGCGGCGCGGAATCCGCTGATCCGGCCCAGTGGTGTGCCGTCGTCGGCGTACACGGCGATGTCGCCGAGGAGTTCGTCGCCGTCCCGGCGGGTGATCACGGCGTGCGCCCACAGCGGCTGGTCCCCGACGGCGTCGAAGCGCACCTCGCCGATGGACAGCGGCAGCCGGATGCCGGTGCCGCCGCCGGTGTCCGCCCGCAGGATCTGCGGCGTCAGCAGGGACTGGAAGCAGGCGTCCATCAGGACGGGGTGGACGTGGTGGCGGGCGGCGTCGTCGCCGATGGGCGCGGTGGGGCGGATTCTGGCCAGCGCCTCGTCCGCGCCGATCCACACCTCCTCGATGCCCTGGAACGCCGGTCCGTAGTGGTAGCCCAGGGACGCGAGGGCGGCGTAAACGCCGGGGCCCTTGAGGTGGCGGTCGGCGCGCTGCCGGATCGCGGCGGGCTCCAACGCGGCCGTGTCGCGGCGGCGCTGCCCCGCCCGTACGACGCCGCCCGCGTGCACCGTGCGGTCGTCCGGGTCGCCGGTGACGGTCGCGACGGTGAACGCGGCGCCTTCGGAGGAGAAGGACAGCTGGACGGTCCTGGCCTCGCCGTCGGGGAGGAACAGGGCCTTGCGCAGCTCGATGTCGGCGAGTGCCGCCCCGGTGCCGCCGGTCATGGCGCGTACGGCCTGGATCGCCATCTCCAGGTAGCCGGCGGCCGGGAAGAGCGCGTTGCCCTGGATGCGGTGGTCGTCGAGATAGGGCATCGCCTCGACGTCGAGCCGGGCCTCCCAGGTGGGTTCGGCGTTGGCCATGCGGCGGCCGAGCAGCGGGTGGTCCTGCTCGCCGAGCCGGATCTGCCGCACCGGGGCGGGCTCGACCCAGTAGCGGTCGCGTTTGAAGGGGTAGCGAGGCAGCGGTACGGGGCGGCCCGCGGGGTGCAGTACGTCCCACGCGATGTCGACGCCGGCGTTGTGCAGGGCGGCCAGCGACAGGGTGAAGCGGGTGGTCTCGTCCTCCTGGCGGCGGATCGAGGGCAGCGTCGTGGACTCGTCGGGTGCGCCGCCGGTGCCGCGGGCGGCGAAGCATTCGCGGATGACGTGGCCGAGGACGGGGTGCGGTCCGATCTCCAGGAAGAGGCGGAGGCCGTCGTCGGCGAGGCGGTCGACCGCGGCGCGGAAGTGGACGCTGTCGCGGACGTTCTTCCACCAGTAGGCGGCGTCCAGCTCGGTGCCGTGCGCGGTGTCCCGGACGCCGGTGAGGTACAGCGGCAGCCGGGCGGGGCGGGGCCGGATGTCGGCGAGGGAGGAGAGCAGTTCGTCCTTGATGAGGTCCATGCGGGCGCTGTGGTACGGCACGCGCACCTGGAGGAACTTGGCGAAGACCTGCTCGGCCTGGAGCTCGGCGGCCAGCCGGGCGAGGGCGTCTTGGTCCCCGGCGAGGGTGATCGCGGTCGGGCTGTTGACGGCGGCGATGGAGACGGCGTCGCCGTAGGGGCCCACCCGCCGTGCCGCTTCCTCCTCGGTCAGGCTGACGGCGAGCATGGTGCCGGTGTCGACCAGCTTCTGCTGGAGCCTGCTGCGGTGGACGACGACCGTGACCGCGTCCTGGAGGCTGTAGACCCCGGCCTCGTAGAAGGCGGCGACCTCGCCGGTGCTGTGCCCGACGACGGCGTCGGGCGTCACGCCGTACGACCGCCACAGCGCGGCGAGACCGGCCTGCACCGCGAAGTTGGCGGGCTGGGCCAGCCAGGTCTGGCTCATCTGGGAGTCGGCCTCGTCGGCGTGCATCTCCTCGATGAGGGACCAGCCGGTGAGCTTGCCCATCTCTCGGTCGATGCGCTCGACCGTCTCGCGGTAGACCGGTTCGCTCTCGAAGAGCTGGCGGCCCATGGCCCACCACTGCGGCCCCATGCCGGTGAAGACCCAGGCCAGGCGGCGTCGCGCCGGGTCCATCGTCTGACCGAGGACCACATGGGGGTGGGTCTCGCCGCGCGCGTGGGCGGCCAGGGCCTCGTCGAGTGCGGCGCGCGATCCGTAGACCACCGACAGGCGGGCCTCGTGGTGCTGCCGGCGGTGGGCCAGGGTGTGGCCGAGGTCGGCGAGCGGCACGGGGGGCGCGCCGTGGGCGCCGGCGAGCTCCTGGCGGATGCCGTGGGCGACTTCGGGCAGGACGGCCGGGTCGCGCGCGGTCAGCGGGAGGATGGACAGCCCGGTGCGCTCCGCCGTCTCGGCCGCCCGCGACGGCTGGGCAGGCCGTGGTTGCGGGGCCTCTTCGAGCAGGACGTGGGCGTTGGTGCCGCCGAACCCGAAGGAGTTCACGCCTGCGCGCGCGGGCCCCTCGTGCTCGGGCCACGCGGTGGGCCGGGTGGGGATCCGGTACGGCAGCGAGTCGAGGTCGATCTCCGGGTTGATCCGGTCCAGGTTGATGTGCGGCGGGATCGTGCGGTGCTTCAGGCACAGGGCGGTCTTGATCAGCCCGGCGATGCCGGCGGCGGACTCGGTGTGCCCGATGTTGGTCTTGACCGAGCCGACGTAGGTGGTGCTGCCCGGCGTACGGCCGATGGACAGGGCGCGGCCGAGCGCGGCCGCCTCGACCGGGTCGCCGACGGGGGTGGATGTGCCGTGCGCCTCGACGTACTGGAGGCTGCCGGGCGCGATGCCCGCTTCGGCGCAGACGCGCTCGATCAGGGAGACCTGGGCGTCGGCGCTGGGGACGGTGATGCCGTTGGTGTGCCCGTCCTGGTTGACACCGCTGCCGATGATCACCGCGTGGACGGGGTCGCCGTCGCGCAGGGCGTCGTCCAGCCGCTTGAGCGCGACGACGCCGACTCCCTCGGCGCGGACGTAGCCGTCGGCGGCGGCGTCGAAGGTGCGCGACCGGCCGTCCGGTGACAGGAACCCGCCCTTGGTCTCGGCGATGGTGTACTGCGGTGCCATGTGCAGCAGCGTGCCGCCCGCGAGCGCGAGGCCGATCTCGCCGCGGGCCAGGCTCTGGCAGGCGAGATGCACGGCCACTAGGGAGGAGCTGCACGCGGTGTCGATGGAGAGGCTGGGGCCGCGGAAGTCGAAGCAGTACGAGATGCGGTTCGACACCATCGTCATCATGGTGCCGGTGGCGGTGTGGGCGGCGAGGGTGTCGAAGCTGAGGTCCGAGAACTGAAGGATCTTGTAGTCGAGGGTGAACGCGCCGACGTAGACGCCGATGTCGGCGCCCGCGAGCTCGGCGGGCTTCTGTCCGCCGTCCTCCAGCGCTTCCCAGGCCACCTCCAGCAGCTTGCGCTGCTGCGGGTCCATGTGGTGGGCCTCGCGCGGGCTGATGCCGAAGAAGGCCGGGTCGAACTCGTCGAATCCGTCGATGTAGCCGCCGCGGCCGCCGACCAGCCGGCCGGGCTTGGCCTTGTCCCGGCTGCCCAGCGTCGCCACGTCGTAGCGGTCGGCGGGTGCCGGGGTGATGCAGTCCTTGCCATCGATCAGGTTCTGCCAGAACGTCCGGTGGTCGGACGCGCTTCCGGGCAGTCGGCAGCCGATTCCGATGATCGCTATCTTGTCGCGAAGTACTGCATTGCGTGGGTCCGTCACCGTCAAGTCCTTGAGTCTGGCGCTGCGGCGCGAAGCATGGGATGGGCGATCGCCAATTGCTAGGTCATGCGTGCCAATTGATAGCCGCAGCGACTTGAGGGGCACTCAAAATGAACGGCGGACGGCGCTCCGTTTGGACGGAGATCCGGCACGACTGGGGATGGGCGCCGGACCTCCGCCATTCGGCGGTCCCGCTGGGGTCAGGGCACGCCGAAGGGAACCGGTTCGCGGGGTGAGGTGCGGAACCCGATTCCGTGTCATGTCTATCCAGGCCGCCGAACGCCCGCAACGAACCCTTCAGGAAGCTGCCAGTGGCCTGTGCGGAACCGTCATCTCTTCGGATCCGACAACGCGGGGAACGGCCGGTGCGGTACGGCGGGCGCCGGCCCGTTGCCGCAGCCCGCCGGCCCGTGGGCGGCGGTGCGGTCGTACAGCGCCATGAGGCGGTGGGCGGTGCGCTGGATCGCGTAGCGCTCGACCGCCGGGGGAACGGGGAGCCGGCGCGGCCCCGTCGCGGCGTGGTCGCGCAACGCGGCGGCCAGGGCGGCCGGGTCGGCGGCGATCCGGCGGGCACCGGGGGCGGCGTCGGGCGGCAGTTCGTCGACGGCGGGGCAGACGGTGTACAGGACGGGCAGCCCGGTGGCGAGGGCCTCGACCACGGCGAGCCCGAACGCCTCGTCGGAGGAAGGCGAGACGAAGACGTCCATGGCGGCCAGGAGTGCGGGGATGTCGGCGGGCGGGTCCCCCGCCGTCTCGACCGCTCCGTCGCGCTCGCCGAGCAGCCGCACCCGGTCGGCGGCGCCGAGCCGGACGGCCAGGGCGCGCAGCCGGTGGCGTTCGGGTCCGTCGCCGACGAGCAGCAGCCGCGCCTCGGGCACGTCGGCGACCGCGCGCAGCAGCAGGTCGTAGCGCTTGCGGGGCACCAGGCGGCCGACTCCGCCGACGACGAAGTCGCCCGGCTGGAGCCCGAGCCGGGCGCGGGCGGCGGCGCGGGCACCGGGTTCGAAGCGGAAGTGGCGGGCGTCGATGCCGTGCGGGATGAGGTGGACCCGGCTGCTGGGCACTCCCCATGCGCGCAACCGGTCGGCGACGGCCGCGGAGACGGCCACGGTGGCCGAGCCCAGCCGCTCGGTGGCGCGGTAGAGGCCGCGGGTGGCGGCGGTCGGCGGGCGGCTCGTGCCACGGGCGCCGCCCAGGGTGTGCTCGGTGGCGATGACGGCGGTCACGCCCGCGAGGCGGGCGGCGATCCGGCCGTGGACGCAGGCGCGGGTCAGGTGGGTGTGCACCAGGTCGTAGCCGCCGGCCCGAATCGTCCGCACCAGGCGGGGCAGGGCGGTCGGATCGCGGTCGCCCCCCATGCCCAGGTGGGTGACGGGCGTGCCGTCGGCGCGGATGCCGTGGGCGACCGCACCGGGGTCGGTGAGGGTGACGACGTCGCAGCGTACGGGCAGGTGGCGTAGCAGGAGCCGCAGTTGCTGCTCGGCGGCGCCCGCGCCGAGGCCGGTGATGATGTGCAGGACCCTCATCTGGCCGCTCCGGTCGGTTCGGTGTAGCCACCCGGCGTACGGACGGCGTGGGTGCACCCCGTGCGGTACATCCGTCGCATCATCCGTACGCCGGGTTCCCTGTGCTCATTACCGGCGCCTCCGCTTTGCGCGTCCGCCTGAGCGGGCGGCGGCGCCGGTCGTCGACGCGCCTCATCATCAGACCCCTGCGGTGGCCTGGGGTGGGGCACGGGGCCGACGCCCGGGTACGGCGGCCGGCACCGGCTCGCGGACGGGTTCGGTGGCCGCCATGTCAGCTCCTGCCGCGCCGGAGCACGAAGCGCGCGGTGCGCAGCAGAACGCGCACGTCGCCCCAGAGTGTCCAGGTGTCGATGTAGTGGTTGTCGAAGCGCGCCCGGTCCTCGATGGAGGTGTCGCCGCGCAGCCCGTGCAGTTGGGCCAGGCCGGTGATGCCGACGGGCATCCGGTGCCGGAACGCGTAGCCGGGGTGCGTCTGGCTGAACTGCCGTACGAAGTGGGGGCGCTCGGGGCGGGGGCCGACCAGGCTCATGTCGCCGCGCAGAACGTTCCACAGTTGCGGCAGGTCGTCCAGCCAGGAGCGGCGCAGCAGGCGCCCGACGGCGCCGACCCGCTGTTCGGCGGCGGCGTTCCACACGGTCGCGGACGCCTCGGCGTCGGTGTCGGCGTCGGTGCCGGCGGGCAGGGTGCGGAACTTCAGCATGACGAAGGTGCGGCCGTGGCGGCCGACCCGTTCCTGGCGGAAGATCACACCGCGGCCGACGGCGAACCGTACGGCGACGGCGCACAGCAGCATCAGGGGCAGCGCGGCCAGCAGCATGGGCAGGGCGATGGCGATGTCCAGGGCGCGTTTGCCGAGGACGGCCAGGCGGCGGGCGCGCGGGGGGTCCAGACGGCGGTAGGTGTAGCCCCAGATGTGGTCGGTTCCGCCGCCGGGGAGCCATACGGTGCAGCCCTGCCCGGTGAGCAGGCGGACGAGGGTGGCGCGAGAGGGGGCGCTTTCGGGTCCGCGGGTGAACACCGCGTGCCGTACGGCGTTGCGGGTGACGGTGCGGGCGATGTCCTCGGCCGAGTTCAGGACGGGCAGCGGGTGCGGGGCCGGCTCCGGCCCGGCAGCGGTAGGGCCGGTGGCGGGGGCGGCAGGGCCGACGGTGGGGGCGGCAGGGCCGGTGGCGATGAGGCCGACCGGCCGCATGCCGTACTCGGGGAGCCCCTGCAGCGCCTCGGCCAGCCGCCACGCGGCCGGTCCCCCGCCGACGATCAGCGTGGGTCGCGGATGGCGGCGGCGGTCCCGGCGCAGCGCCCGGTAGACCACGCCGCGCCCGACGCAGACCAGTAGCCAATGGGTGGTCACGAGGATGCCCAGAAGCAGCCATCCGAGGGCTCGGGCCGGATCGACACTCGCGACGACAGCGGCCGCCAGCAGCCAGGCGAGCACGCAGTGGCGCAGCAGGCGCGGCGCCTCGTCCAGGGCGGAGACCTGCCGTCCGGGCCGGTGGAGGCCGCCGCGCGCGGCCAGGCATACGGCGGCGACCATGGCCGGGCCGAGCGCGACGGCCGCCCGGCGGGGATCGCCGAGCAGTGGCGCGGCGGAGGCGACGGCGGCGGCGCAGTCGACGGTGACGAGCCGGGCGGTGGCGCGGACCACCCGGGTGGGCGTGCCGCGGCGGGCGGGGGCGGGACCGGGACCGGAATCGGGGTCAGGACGGCGCGGGGCGTGCACGGCGGCCGCCTGCCGGGGCGCCGTGGCGTGCGGTGAGCGGAGCTGCCCGGGCGGAGGGGCGCCCGCGTTGCCGGTGGTCATGGCGCGTCCGCCTCCCCTCGCTCGGCGAAGGGGCGCGCGACGGCGAGCGGGAGGGCATCGGCACGTGGGCGCGCGGCGGCCGGTGGCAGGGCGACACGTGGGCGCGCGGCGACACGGCAGGGGCCATCGGCCGACTGGGCGCGCACCAGGCCGGTGATCAGCGGACCGGTGCCACCGCCCCCGGACCGGCTGACGTGCGGCACGGTCAGCGTCCGTTCGGGGTGGCGACGGTCGGCCGAGGACCGGGCCCCGCGCGCGGCCCGGAAGGAAACACGCATCAGTCGTCCTCCGATTTCCGCACGCCAAATTGCCCTAGATCGTTACATGTGCAGAGATGTAAATCGGGCAGGACGCGCCCGCACGACCGCCGGAGTGATCACCCGTTCGGCACCACCACAGGGCGCGCCGCAAGTCCGATTTACGCAGATAAGCCCGTTGTGATTGTTAAATTCTCGTCTTGGGCGATCAGCGGATGGTATCGCCCGTCCGGCTTATCGCCCGTGCGACATCGCGTGCGTCGGCTCGTGCGTCACCACGAGCGCCGTCACGTCGGTCACCCGGGCGGTTCCGACCCTGACAGCCCTGCGGGAGTGGCCTGATGACATCGCCGAGCCCAGTCCGTGCCGACGGCGCGGCGGGCATGGAGGACGCGCCGGACAGACCGGCGTACGCGTACGACCGCTACAGCAAACTGGCCGGGCCGCTCGTGGACCCGGAGCCGGGCCGGCCGTACCGCGTGCGCTACCGGAGCCTGCTGGCGAAGCAGCCGCACCGCTTACGCGCGGCACTGCTGCTCTGCGCGGCGCCGCTGTGCTCGGGCGTGCTGCTCCTCTGGCTGCTCCAGCCCGCGCACTGGGTGCAGCGCCCGGACGTGCCCAGTTGGGAGCGGACGGCGGACCTGGTGATGGTCATCTCGATCGGCCTGATCGAGTTCTTCCGCCTGTTCACCGTCATCTCCAACGCCCACGCCACGCTCATGGCCCGCGACCCGGTGCCGGTGCCCGCCGAGCCCGGCACCCGGGTCGCCTTCCTGACCAGCTTCGTGCCGGGCAAGGAGCCGCTGGCGATGGTCCGGGCCACGCTGGAGGGCGCGGTACGGCTGCGGCACCGGGGCACCGTCCACGTCTGGCTGCTGGACGAGGGTGACGATCCGGCGGCCAAGGAGCTGTGCGCGCGGCTGGGGGTGCGCCACTTCTCCCGCAAGGGGGTGGCGAAGTGGAACCAGCCCGCGGGCACGTTCCGGGCGAAGACCAAGCACGGCAACTACAACGCCTGGCTGGACGCGCACGGCGACGGCTACGACTTCATGGCCTGCGTGGACACCGACCACGTCCCGCTGCCCAACTTCCTGGAACGCATGCTCGGCTACTTCCGCGACCCCGATGTCGCGTTCGTCGTGGGCCCGCAGGTCTACGGCAACTACGACGCGCCCGTGACCAAGGCGGCCGAGAGCCAGCAGTTCCTCTTCCACGCCCTGATCCAGCGGGCCGGGAACGCCTACGGCGGGGCGATGTTCGTCGGCACCAACAACGCCGTACGGGTCAGCGCGCTGAAGGGGATCGGCGGGCTCTACGACTCGATCACCGAGGACATGGCCACCGGATTCGAACTGCACCGCCACCGCAACCCCGCGACCGGCCGGAAGTGGTCCTCGGTCTACACCCCCGACGTCCTCGCCGTCGGCGAGGGCCCGTCGTCCTGGACGGACTTCTTCACCCAGCAGCTGCGCTGGTCGCGCGGTACCTACGAAACGGTGTTCAAGCAGTTCTGGAAGGGCGCGTGGCGGCTGCCGCCCGGCAAGTTCCTCAATTACGGGCTGATGGTCGCCTACTACCCGATGACAGCACTCAACTGGCTGCTCTCGGCACTCTCCTGCACGCTCTTCCTCGCCGTCGGCGCCGCCGGGGTGCGCATCTCCCCCGAGGTGTGGCTCATGCTCTACGGCGACGCGGCCGCGCTCCAGATCGGGCTCTACGTGTGGAACCGCCGGCACAACGTCAGCCCCCATGAGCCGGAGGGCTCCTCGGGAGCGGCCGGCATGGTGCTCTCCGCGCTCTCCGCGCCGATCTACGCCAAGTCGCTGTACGACGCGGTGCTGCGGCGCAAGAGCCGCTTCGTGGTGACGCCCAAGGGCAACTCCGCCAGCCCGGACCGCCTGGCCACCTTCCGCATCCACCTCCTGTGGTGCGCCGTCTTCGGCGGGTCGGTCATCGCCTCCTTCATTCTTGGCCACACCCACACGACCATGATCGTGTGGGCGCTGCTCGCCGTGGTGCTGTCACTGGCGCCCGTCGCGGTGTGGGTGGCCGGGCTGCGCAAGGGCCGAGTGCGGGCCACGGCGTTAGCCGTACCGACCGCGCGGAGCGACAAGGCCGGCGCACGGAGCACCGTGCCGGAGCCGCCCACCGGTCCGCCCGACGACCGCAGGCCCGCTCCCCCCTGGGCCCCGGAAGAGGACCCGCTGTGCCGGATCTGAGCGAGCGGCACCGGGCACCCGCCCGGGCTCCGCCGACGGGGCACCCACCCCCTTCGATGATGCGATCGGGTGATAACGCGCATCCATGGACGATTCCGTTCGTTGAGAAGATTGCCCCATTCACGGCAAGTGAGAGGAATATGGCGATGAAGCGATTCGTCAAGGCGGCGGGCATGACGGCTGCCAGCTGTGCCCTGGTCGTCAGTGGCGCGGGTGTCGCCGCGGCAACCCCGGACGAGGGCCAGACGAAAGGCCGGTACGTCGTCACGTACAAGAAGGCCCCGAAGAAGGCCAAGAAGCGTCACCACCACCACGACCACGGGAAGGGGGCTTCCGCCAGTGGCGTGGCCGTGGGCTCGCCCGGCTTCCTGAGCGGCAACGTCATCCAGGTGCCGATCAACGTGCCGATCAACGCGTGCGGCAACCAGGTTCCCGTCATCGCGCTGCTCAACTTCGCGCACTCCGGCAAGTGCATCAACAAGTGACCTGACACTCCATCGCGACCGGGCCGCCGGAGCACCCTCCGGCGGCCCGGTCCGTCATCCGGCCTGCTGCGCGGGCCCGGTTCGGGGAGCCTCGGGGCAGGGATCTAGGATCACGCCGGTGACCAGCCATTCCACCGCCCCCTGCCGAGTGACGGTCTGCCGCGGCTGCTGCTGCGGCGACCCGCGCAAGATCCCCGGCGTCGACCACTCCGCCCAGATACCGCGGCTGCGCGCCGCCCTCGGGGATGCCGCACAGGTCCGCGCCTCGGACTGCCTGGACGTCTGCGACCAGGCCAACGTCGTGGTGGTCCAGCCGTCGGCGGCGGGCAGGGCGGCCGGCGGGCGGCCGGTATGGCTGGGTCTGGTCAACGACGACGACGCGCTGGACGACATCGCGGCCTGGCTCCGCGCGGGCGGCCCCGGGCTCGCCGAGCCGCCCGGCGTACTCGACCTCTACACCATCACCGTCTCGCGCAGGGTGCGCGCCGCGGTGGAGGACTGACGCGGCGTCAGCCTCCCCCGGCGACGGTGCTCAGCCCACCGCCTTCGCCGCCGCGCGGCCCGCCGTCCGCCCGGAGAACAGGCAGCCGCCGAGGAAGGTTCCCTCCAAAGAGCGGTAGCCATGCATACCGCCGCCCCCGAACCCGGCCGCCTCTCCCGCCGCGTAGACACCGGGCAGCGGCGTACCGCCGTCGGCGAGCACCCGCGCGGACAGGTCGGTCTCCAGGCCGCCGAGCGTCTTGCGGGTGAGGATGTGCAGCCGTACGGCGATCAGCGGGCCCGCCGCGGGGTCGAGGAGGCGATGCGGGGCCGCGGTGCGGATCAGCCGGTCGCCGAGGTATCTGCGGGCGCCGCGCAACGCCGTGACCTGGAGGTCCTTGGTGTAGGGGTTGGTGATCTCGCGGTCGCGCGCGGCGATCTGCCGGTGCAACTCGGCCTCGTCGATGAGCGGTTCCCCGGTGAGTTCGTTCATCCGGCGCACCAGGGCGGTCAGCGACCGCTCCACGACGAAGTCCGCGCCGCGGTCCATGAACGCCTGGACCGGGCCGGGGATGCCGGATCGCGCGCGCCCCAGCACCTCGCGCCAGCTCTTCCCCGTCAGGTCGGGGTTCTGCTCGGAGCCGGAGAGCGTGAACTCCTTCTCGATCATCTTCCGGGTGAGGACGAACCAGGTGTGGTCGTGGCCGGTGTGCATGATGTGTTCGAGGGTGCCGAGGGTGTCGAAGCCGGGGAAGAGCGGCACCGGAAGGCGTCTGCCGCGCGCGTCGAACCACAGCGGCGAGGGGCCGGACAGAATGCGGATGCCGTGCTGGGGCCAGATCGGGTCCCAGTTCTGGACGCCCTCGGTGTAGTGCCACATCCGGTCGCGGTTGATCAGCCGGGCGCCGGCCGCCTCGGCGACGCCGAGCATCGCCCCGTCCACATGCGCGGGCACGCCGGAGACCATGGTCTCGGGCGGTGTGCCGAGCCGCCGCGGCCAGTTGCGGCGCACCAGGTCGTGGTTGCCGCCCATGCCGCCGGAGGTGATGATCACCGCCTGGGCGCGCAGCTCGAAGGCGCCGGAGACCTCGCGGCTGCTGGGCGTGCCCCGTTCGGCGTCGCTGGGTTCCAGGATCTCGCCGCTGACGGTGTCCACGACGCCCGCGGTGCGCGACAGCCGGGTGACCCGGTGCCGGAAGCGCAGGCTGACCAGGCCACGGGCGGCCCCGGCGCGCACCCGCCGCTCGAACGGGGCGACCAGGCCGGGCCCGGTGCCCCAGGTGATGTGGAAGCGGGGTACGGAGTTGCCGTGCCCGGTGGCGTCGTAGCCGCCGCGCTCCGCCCAGCCGACGACGGGGAACAGCCGTACGCCCTGGCGGCGCAGCCATGACCGCTTCTCGCCCGCCGCGAAGTCGACGTACGCCTCGGCCCAGCGGCGCGGCCAGTGGTCCTCGGGGCGGTCGAACCCCGCCGTGCCCAGCCAGTCCTGCCAGGCCAGCTCGTGACTGTCGCGGATGCGCATCCGGCGCTGCTCGGGCGAGTCGACGAGGAACAGGCCGCCGAAGGACCAGTGCGCCTGGCCGCCGAGGGACTGCTCCGGCTCCTGGTCCAGCAGGATCACGCTGCGTCCGGCCTCGGCCAGTTCGGCTGCGGCCGCGAGCCCCGCGAGCCCCGCACCCACCACGATCACATCCGCGTCGTACGCCATGCTGCGATCTTGCATACCGACCGGTAGGGCGTCAACCGTCTGGCAGTACCCGTCTGATCTGCTTGTATGGCGCCATGTCCGCATCACAGCAGCAGCCGCGCTCCGCCGACGAACTCCTGGACATCGTGGACGAGCGGGACCGCGTGGTGGGCCAGGCGCCGCGCGGCGAGGCGATGGCCCGGAGGCTGCGGCACCGCTGCGTCTTCGTGCTGGCCCGGGACGCGGCGGACCGGATCTTCGTCCACCGCCGCACCGCGCAGAAGCTGGTCTTCCCCTCCCTGTACGACGTGTTCGTGGGCGGGGTCGTCGGCGCGGGCGAGTCCTACGACGAGGCGGCGCTGCGCGAGGCGGAGGAAGAACTGGGGGTCTGTGGGCTGCCCGCGCCCGTACCGCTGTTCACCTTTCTGTACGAGACGCCCGAGCACACCTGGTTCAGCCGGGTCTACGAGGTGCGCTGCGACCTGCCGGTGGCGCCGCAGGCCGAAGAGATCGCCTGGCACGCCTTCCTGACCGAGGAGGAGCTGGCGCTGCGGTTGGCCGAATGGGAGTGGGTGCCGGACGGCAGGGAGGCGTACCGGCGGCTGCTGACGCACCGCCGCACGTAGGCTCGTCCTATGATCCGCGTCCCTCGGTCCGGCACCCGGTCCGACACTCGGCCCGAGCCCCGGTCCGAGACCCGGTCCGGCGCCGTCCGCGGCAGACTGGCCGCCGCCGTCGCGGGCGTGCGGCTGTGGTTCGCGCCCGCGCGGGTGCGGGCCGAGGGCGCCACCCCCGACTACCGCTTCTCGCTGGCCAACGAGCGCACCTTCCTGGCCTGGCTGCGGACCTCGCTGGCGCTGGTGGGCGGCGGTATCGCGGTGGACCAGTTCCTGCCCGACATGGCCCGGCCGTGGCGGCTGGCGCTGGCCGCCGCCCTGCTGGCAGGCGGTGCGGTCTGCGCCGTACGGGCGGTCAACCACTGGGTGCGCTGCGAACGGGCGATGCGGCGCGGCGAGGACCTGCCGGCCTCCCGGTTCCCGGCGGTGCTGGGGGTGACGGTCGGTGTGCTCGCGGCGGGGATGGTGCTGGTCGCGGCGTTCGGCTGGGCCCGCTGATGACGCGGGCGGCGCGGGATCCGGGACTCCAGCCGGAGCGCACCCGGCTGGCCTGGCGGCGTACGACCTTGGCGTGTGCGGTGGTGTGCGTACTCGGCGTACGGCACGCGCTGCGGGCCGCGCCGGGGCCGGTGCCGCTGCTCGCCACGGCGTTGACCGCGCTGGTCTGGCTGGTCTTCCTGCGTGCGGCGCACCGGCGCATCCGGGCGATGGCCGCGCCGCGGCCGCCCGCGCTGTCCGCGCGGGCGGCCGTGGTCGCGGCAGGGTGCGCGGTCGCGCTGGCGGTGCTCGGCGCGACCGTGCTGATCTGACCCGTCAGACCCCGGCCCGTTCGGCCGACTCGGCCTTCTCGGCCTGGTCGGCGGCGGGCTGCTGATCGGCGGCCGCGTGACCGCGGATCCGGCGCAGCCCCACCGCCGCGACCACGGCGACCAGGGCGAACGCGGCTCCGGCGAGGACGAAGCTCAGGGTGAACTGCGACTCGGCGGGCAGCTGCGGGACACCGGGCGGCAGGTTCTCCACGCTCTTGGAGGCGAGCACCGTAGTGATCATGGCGCTGCCGATCGCGCTGCCGGTGGACCGGGCGATGGAGTTGATGCCGTTGGCGATACCGGTCTGCCGCGGCGGGACGCTGGCGACGATCACCGCGGGCATCGCGGCGTAGCCGAGGCTGATGCCCGCGCCGACCAGCATGCCGGCGCCGATGACCGAGGCGGTGTGGGAGTGGTCCAGGGAGATCCACACGAATCCCGCGGTGCCGATGACCGAGGCGAGGATCAGCACCAGGCGCGGCCCGTGGCGCCGTACGAGCTGGCCGCCGATCGGGGCGGACAGCAGCGAGACGATCGTGCTGGGCAGCAGGAACTGCACGGAGGCGCGGAGGATGGAGGCGTCGAAGCCGTACCCGACGAGCGCGGACGGCATCTGCGCCAGGTACGAGACGCCGATGAACAGGGCGAACATGCCGAAGCCGACGAGCAGGCCGGCGATGTTGGCGAACAGCACCGGGGGGTGCGCGAACATGCGCATGTCGACGAGCGGCTCGCGGACCTTGCGTTCCACGAGGACCCAGACGACGGCCATGATCACCGCTCCGGCGAAGCCACCGAGCGTACGGGCGCTCGTCCAGCCCCACTCGTGACCCTGGGTGATCGGAAGCAGCAGCAGAACGAGGGTCGCGCCGAGAGTGAGGGCGCCGAGCACGTCCGTGCGGCCACCGGTGGTCTCGCGGGTGGCGGGCACCAGGAAGACGACGGCGAGCAGGGCGGCGACGGCGAGCCCGGTCGCCAGCCAGAAGGCGCTGCGGTAGTCGGCGTCGTCACCGGAGGTGAGCAGGCCGGTGGCGACCAGGGCGAGGCCACTACCGAAGGCGAGGGTGCCGCTGACCAGGGCCATCGCCCCGGGAAGCTTGGCGGGCCGGACCTCCTCGCGCAGTACGGACAGCGCGAGCGGGAAGATCGCCGTGGCGGCGCCCTGGAGCACCCGGCCGACGAGCAGCCAGGCCAGGGAGTGGGTGGTCGCGGCGAGCACGGAGCCCGCGACCATGACGATCAGGACCCCGACCAGGGTGGACTTCTTGCCGTGCTGGTCGCCGAAGCGGCCCAGCAGCGGGGTGAAGACGGCAGCGGAGAGCAGGGTGGCGGTGGTGACCCAGCTGACCTGGGCCGAGGTGATGTCGAGGTCGTTCTGGATGCGGCCGAGGATCGGCACCACCAGGGTCTGCATCATCGACACGACCATGGCGGCCAGGCTGAGCGCGAAGACGATCACCGTCTCGCTGCGCCGCCCCTCGGCCGCGTCGGTGGCTGGTGCGTGGCTCATGGAGGTCCTTCTTGCTACTTCGCGACCTTGTTGCTTCGCGACTCGTTACTTGGCGACATGGATGCTTGAAGTCATCAAGCAACTAGGAGAAGGTAGACCTCGATGTTTGAGGTAGTCAAGTTAATGGTTGAACTTCTTAATTACCTTGAGTTACAGTCGGTGCATGAGCGCCAGCGCCAGCACCCCGCACGCCCCCTCGAAGATCGAGCTCCTGGAGCTCCTCGCGGCGATCGGCACCGCCCAGTGGCGGGACTTCGCCGCCGCCGCGGCACGCCACGGCCTCACCGGGAACCAGGCCAAGGTGCTCGATCACCTGCGGAGCGACCCGCTGCCCATGCGCGGCCTCGCCGAGCGGCTGATCTGCGACGCCTCCAACATCACCGGCATCGTGGACCGGCTGGAGGACCACGGCCTGGTGCGCCGCGAGCCCTCGCCCACCGACCGCCGCGTCAAGAACGTCACGATCACCGACGAGGGCCTGGAGACGATCCGCCGGGTGCGCGCCGAGATGCAGGCCACGCACAGCGCGCTGGACACCCTCGACACCGAGGAGAGCGCGACGCTCTACGCCCTGCTGGACCGGCTGCGCCCCAGCATGGAGCGGTCCGTCTGACACCGCGCGCGACCCCGGTCGACCCCCGGCCGGATTCCCGCGCGCTCTGGACTCCATACCGACCGGTCGGCATGATGGCCCTCATGAGCCAAGGAACTCCCCCCGGACTCGACCTGGAGCGCCTGCGCGCGCACCTGGACCGTGAGCGCCCCGGCCTGGTGCACGGCCCCCTGAGCGCCGAGCTGATCGAGGGCGGGCGGTCCAATCTCACCTACCGGGTCACCGACGGCAGCGCCCGCTGGGTGGTCCGCAGGCCGCCACTCGGGCACGTCCTGGCGACCGCTCACGACATGGCGCGCGAACACCGGGTGATCAGCGCGCTGCACCCGACGGCCGTGCCCGTGCCGGAGCCGGTGCTGCTGTGCGAGGACGCGACCGTCATCGGATCGCCCTTCTACGTCATGGAGTTGGTTGCCGGCACCCCGTACCGTACCGCCGGGCAGCTGGCCGCCCTCGGCCCGGGGCGCACCCGTGAGGTCGTACTGTCCCTGGTGGACGCCCTGGTCGCCCTGCACTCCGTCGATCCGGCCGCCGCCGGACTGGAGGGTTTCGGGCGGCCCGACGGCTTCCTGGAACGGCAACTGCGCCGCTGGGGCAAGCAGCTGGCGGCGTCGCGCGACCGCGAGCTGCCGGGCATCGACACCCTCCACGAGGGGCTGGCCAAGGCGCTGCCCCGCTCCCCCGCGCCCACCGTCGTACACGGCGACTACCGCCTGGACAACGTGCTGGTGGGCGCCGACGACCGGATCACCGCGATCCTCGACTGGGAGATGTCGACCCTCGGTGATCCGCTGACCGACCTCGGACTGCTGGTGATGTACAGCAGGCCGCTGGACCTGGCCGACTCGCCGGTCAGCACCACCGCGGGCGCGCCCGGCCACCCCGACCCGGCCGAGCTGATCGAGCGGTACGCGGCCGGATCCGGCCGCGACGTCTCGGACATCGCCTGGTACACCGCCTTCGCCTGGTTCAAGCTCGCGGTGATCCTCGAAGGCATCCACTACCGCTTCACGCTCGGCCAGACCGTCGGCGCGGGCTTCGACCGCATCGGCGACCTCGTCCCGGTGTTCATCCGCAACGGCCTCACCACCCTTCAGGAGAGCTGACGCCCCATGGACTTCTCATACGACGCCCGGACCGAGGAGCTGCGGGCCGCTCTGCTCTCCTTCATGGCCGAGCACGTCCACCCGGCCGAGCAGGTCGCCGAGGAGCAGCGGGCGGCGCTGGCCTCCCCGTGGGACACCCCGCCGGTGGTCGAGGAGCTGAAGGCCGAGGCCCGCAAGCGGGGCCTGTGGAACCTCTTCCTCCCCGACAGCGAGTACGGTGCCGGCCTGACCAACGCGCAGTACGCGCCGCTCGCCGAGATCACCGGCCGCAGCCCGCAACTGGCCCCGACCGCGCTGAACTGCGCCGCGCCGGACACCGGCAACATGGAGGTGCTCGCGCAGTTCGGCTCCGCTGCGCAGCGCGAACGGTGGCTGAAGCCGCTGCTGGCGGGCGAGATCCGCTCCGCGTTCGCGATGACCGAACCCGAGGTCGCCTCGTCCGACGCCACCAACATCGAGACCCGGATCGAACGCGACGGCGACGAATACGTCATCACCGGCCGCAAGTGGTACATCTCCGGTGCGATGAACCCCGACTGCGCGATCTTCATCGTGATGGGCAAGACCGACCCCGAGGGCGCGGACATCCGCCGCCAGCAGTCGATGGTCCTGGTCCCCCGGGACACCCCGGGCCTCGAAGTGCGCCGCGCCATGCGGGTCTTCGGCTACGAGGACCACTACCACGGCGGCCACGCGGAGGTCCTCTTCGACCGGGTGCGGGTCCCGGTGACCAACCTCATCGGCGAGGAGGGCGGCGGCTTCGCCATCGCGCAGGCCCGGCTCGGCCCCGGCCGCATCCACCACTGCATGCGGCTGATCGGAATGGCCGAGCGGGCGATCGAGCTGATGTGCCGCCGCGCCACCTCCCGTACGGCCTTCGGCAAGCCGCTCGCGGCGCAGGGCGTGGTCCAGGAGTGGATCGCCGACGCCCGGGTCGCCGTGGAGCAGCTGCGGCTGCTGGTCCTCAAGACCGCCTGGCTGATGGACGCCGTGGGCAACCGCGCCGCGCACACCGAGATCCAGGCCATCAAGATCGCCACGCCGCGTACGGTCGTGGGCATCCTGGACCGCGCGATCCAGCTGCACGGCGCGGGCGGCCTCAGCCAGGACCTCCCGCTGGCGGAGCTGTGGGCGGCGGCGCGGACGCTGCAACTCGCGGACGGCCCGGACGAGGTGCACCAGAGGTCGCTGGCGCGACGTGAGCTGAAGAAGTACGCCTGACGCGCACGCACGCCTGTCCTTCCGGCTCACTCTGGTGGCGGCTGCTCGCCGGGGATCACCAACGGCGTACGCGTGCCGTTGCTCCCCGGCGGCGTAGGTGTGCCGTTGCTCTCCGCCGGCGTGCGCGTGCCGTTGCTCCCCGGCGGCGTGCGCGCGCCGGGGGGCGGCGGATAGAACTGCTGAGCCCAGTGCCGGAACGGGCCGATCGGCCCGTCGCCCTTGGCCAGCCCGGGCGGCATCCGGTACTCCTTGGTGTCCCAGATCGGAAAGTCCACGGCGGTGAACTCGCAGCTGAACCGGAACATCGGACGGGCCAGCAACCGGGCCAGCGAGCGGCTCACGAGCCGCGCCAGGCGCGGTGGCAGCCGGGAGGGCTCCGTCACGGCGAACCGCGTGGACTGCCGGAACTGCATCCGATTGGGCGCGATCATGGTGGCCATGATCTTCGTGCACAGCTCAAGGCCCATCCCAGGGGTGCGGATATCGGTGTGCAGACAGCTCAGGCCGTATCCGTCGACCTCGATCTCGATCTGATGCCGACCCAGTACGGAGAACTCCCCCAAGGCCCGCATCGACACATGGAACGTCACGCCGTCATAGGCGACCGGAGCCCCCAGTTCGGCATTGGTCAGGTCGTGCAGTACGGCGAAATGCCCCAGGTCCACGGAGTTCTCGATGACCTCCTGGGCATGACCGGCCATCTCCCAGGTGGCACTGTGCGGACGCAGGTGTCCCAGTGAGTGGAAGGCCGGGATCTCCCAGTCCGGCTGCCGTCCGTCGTGATGCCGCCAGACGAAGATCGCACCGTTGACCTCCCGCACCGGCAGCTGGGTCAACGACACCTTGGGCGGCGGCGCGTCGTACGCGGTGCGCACACAGGAGCCGTCCGGGCCGAAGGCGAAGTTGTGGAACGGGCACACGAGGTCGTTCCCCTCGACCGAGCCCAGACCGAGATGCGCGCCCAGGTGCGGGCAGAACGGCCGGATGGCCCGGACCTCGCCGGTGCGCGGCCGGTACAGCACCACGTCCTGGCCCATCAGCGGCCGGGTCAGAACGGCTCCGGTGCCCAGTTCCTCGGAGAAGGCGACCGCGGACCAGCCCGCCGGATACGGCAGACGAGGTTCCAGCGCCACGTCGGCGGAGGTGAGGCCTTGGCTGATACGTCGTCCGTATTCACGCGTGATTCTCATCAGTCCTCCGGACCCTGCGTCGAGGAGACAGCGCGCGCGTGTCCCGGTCCTAGGGCCTACAGCTCCGTGCTTGAGGGCAGCTGGGAACTCTCCGGAGGACGGTCAGGACCAGCCACGGCGAGCCCGATGCGCTCACGGACCGGGCCGCAGCGCGCGCAGCAGCAGGTCCGCCAGATGGTCGGCGACCTGCTGCGGCGAGAGCGGGCCGTCCGGCCGGTACCAGGCGCCCAGGTGGTGGACCGAGCCGAAGTGGTAGTCGACCACCAGGTCGGCCGGGGTGGCGTCGCTGAACACCCCGCTGCGCTGGCCCTCCTCGATCAGTTCCCGGAAGCGCTCGTGGTAGCGGCGCCGCTCGGCCCGTACCTGCTTCAGCTTCTCGGGGCCCAGGTGGTGCATCGACCGGAAGAAGATCGTCGCGTCGTCGAGGTTCTCGATGGTGGTGACCACGACGTCGGCGGCGGCGTCGCGCAGCCGCTTCTCCACCGGGGCGTCGGCGTCCGCGAAGGCGTCCAGGCGCTCCTGCTGGAGGCGCAGCACCCGGCCGTACACCTCGTGCAGCAGGTCGTCCTTGGAGCCGAAGTAGTGGTACAGAGCCCCCTTGGTGACCCCGGCGGCCTCCACGATCTCCTGGACCGACGTCCGGTCGTAGCCGCGCTCGGCGAAGAGGCGGGTGGCGGCGGCCAGGAGCCGCTGCGGAACCGGTTTCGCATCGCCGTCCGTCGTTCTGGCCATCGTCGCCACCTGCCTCTCGTGCGTGTGCTCACTGACGGGAACGCAGTTCCCGCCGGAGGATCTTCCCACTGGTGGTCTTCGGCAGCTCCGGGAGGACCTCCACCTCGCGCGGGTACTTGTACGCGGCGAGCCGCTCCCGGCAGTACCCGGACAGCTCCTCCCCTGCCGCCCGCGCGCCCGGCCGCAGGCTGACGTAGGCCTTGACCGTCTCGCCCCGATAGGGGTGGGGGACGCCCACGACGGCGGCCTCACGGACCGCCGGATGGGTGTACAGCACGTCTTCCACCTCGCGGGGCCACACCTTGAAGCCGGACGCGTTGATCATGTCTTTCTTGCGGTCGACGACATACAGCCAGCCGTCCTCGTCCATGAAGCCGATGTCGCCGGTGCGCAGCTCGCCGCCGGGCAGGGCCGCCGCGGTGGCCTCTGGGGCACGCCAGTAGCCGGGGACGACCATGGGGCCGCGTACGGCGATCTCGCCGTGCTCCCCGAAGGGCACGTCCCGGCCGCTGTCGTCGATGATCCGCACCACCGTGTCCGGGCCCGGGACGCCGACCGCGAGGGTGCCGGAGACCGGGTCGACGGGTGCCTCGGTGCCGCGCGGCACGCTGGCGCAGGGCGCGGAGCACTCGGTCAGGCCGTAGCCGTTGTGCAGATACGGGCCGTACTCCGACCGGAACCGCCGGACCAGGGCGGGCGGCAGCGGCGCGCCGCCGGAGGACATCATCTGGAAGGAGCTGAAGTGGTCCCGGTCGGCCTGGGGGTGGGCCATGAGCGCCATGAAGGCGGTGGACGGGCCGACGGTGTAGACGGGGCGGTGCTCGGCGAAGGCGTCGAGGACGACGCCGGGCTCGAAGCGGTAGGCCAGCGCCAGGGTGCCGCTACCTGCGAAGCAGGCGGAGAGCTGGCAGACCATGCCGGTGATGTGGAACAGCGGGGCCAGCGCGAAGAAGGTCGCACCGTCGGGCAGCGCGTGGCCGACGCGCTGCCGGTCGGCGTTGTAGACGAGGTTCCCGTGGGTGTTCATGGCGCCCTTGGGCAGGCCGCTGGTTCCGGAGGTGTAGCTGATCAGGGCGATGTCGTCTGGGGCGACGTCGACGGCGGCGGGCGGCCGGGCGCCGCCGCGCGCGACGGCGAGGAGGTCCTCGGCGCCGTCCGCCGGGTCCTCGGTGGCGCCCTCGGTGTTCAGCACCCGCCGGTCGTCGCGGGTCTGGAAGTCGCCGTCGCGGGCTGTGAAGGACCAGGTCACCGGGGAGTCGGCGGCCGTCTCGCGGACGTAGGCGCGCCAGGCGCGGTCGCCGCAGACCAGCGCGGTGACGTCGGCGTCCCGCAGGATGTGGGCCAGTTCGCCCGCCTTGTACATCGGGTTCACCGGGACGACCGCGCCGCCCGCCTTCCACGCGCCGAGCAGCGCGAGGACGAAGTGCGGGGTGTTCTGCAGCATGACCGCGAGCCGGTCGCCGGGCCGGAACCCGCGCCCGGCCAGGTGCCCGGCCACCGCGTCGGTGAGGGCGTCGACCTCCCGGTAGCTCAGCCGGCCGTCGAAGTAGGCGATCGCCGGGTGGTCCGGCGTCGCCCGCACGGCGTCGCGGAAGGCGTGCAGCACACTGGGGCGCGCCCGCACGGGCGCCCGCTGCGCCGGGTTGAGTCGCGCGAGCCACGGCTGGTCCTGGTACGAGGTCACTGGGTACGGCCCCTGTCTGCCGGAGGGTGTGCCGAGTGCGGGCCGTCCCTGGCCGACGTCGGCGCCTGGCGGTGCGATGGTACGTAAGGACCCGGAGGGCGTCGTTCAGCCGGTGGTCTCCTCGAGCCTCCGCTGGATGTGGTTCATCTTCTCCAGCCAGCGGTCGGTCTCGGTGGCGCGCGCCGCGTAGAACCGGCCCACCTCGGGGTGCGGGAGGATCAGGAACCGCTCGGCGGCCATGCCGGCGAAGACGGCTTCGGCGACCTCCTCGGGCTCGATCGCGGTGGGCGCGAGCACCAGGTCGCCGGTGGGGCCGGTGGAGCGCAGCATGTCGGTGCGGACGCCCTGCGGGCACACGGCGTGCACCCGGACGCCGCGGTGCCGGTAGGTCGCGGAGAGCCATTCGGCGAAGGCCAGCGCGGCATGCTTGGAGACGCTGTAGGGCGCGGAGCCGACCATGGTGAGCAGTCCGGCGGCCGAGACGGTGGCGATGAAGCGTCCTTCGCCGCGCTCCAGCCAGTCCGGCAGCAGTTCGCGGGCGGCCCGTACATGTGCCATGACGTTGACGTCCCAGGCTCCGGCCCACACCTCCTCGAGGGCCTCGGGGCCGCCGGTGGGGGCGATCCCGGCGTTGGCGCAGTAGATGTCGACGGTGCCGCCCAGCGCCTCGCGGGCGGCGGGGACGACGCCGGAGGCGTCGCCGGGTACGGCCGTGCCACCGATCTCGTCGGCGACCGCCGCGGCCTTGGCGGCGTCGATGTCGTTCACCACGACCCGGGCGCCTTCGGCGGCGAATCGGCGGGCGAGGGCGGCGCCGATGCCACCGCCCGCCCCGGTGACGACGACACCCTTGCCGTGAACGGTCTCCACGTCTGGCTCTCCCTCACGTCCGGCTCGACCGGCCTCGCATACTAACCAGTCGGTTTGCCAGAGTGGAAGGGGTCCGACCGGATGACGGTGGTGCTGGCCCTACCTGAAGACGGGTACATACCGGATGGTCCCGCCCGCCGTCCCCCAAGGACCCTTGAGCCATGAAACGGCATCGATCCATGAAGCGACATCAGCCCGCCTTCGTCACGACACTGATGGTCTGTCTGGGAGTTTTCATGACCGCAGGGTTACCGGCGTCGGCGGCCTCTGCGAGCCGGGAGGACGCCGCCTCACCGCCCCGAGAGGGCGAGGGCGGTGCCATCGCGGCCATCGAGCGCGCGGCCCATCCCCTGCGGTCCACCAAGCCGTCCGGCCCGCTGGACGATCTGCGGCCGCTCGGGTCCATGGTGGGAGACGCGAAGATCGCGGGGGTCGGCGAGGCCACCCACAGCTCGCACGAGTTCTTCACCATGAAGCATCGCGTCTTCCGGTATCTCGTCGCGGAGAAGGGCTTCCGCACCTTCTCGCTGGAAGCGCCCTGGAGCACCGGGCTGCGGCTCAACGACTACGTGCTGCACGGCAAGGGCGACCCGCGGCGCATCATGAGCGAGGACTTCCAGGAGTCCTACCTCTTCTGGAACACCCGCGAATACCTGTCCCTCGTCAAGTGGATGCGCGCGTACAACCGGGCCCACCCGCACGACCCGGTCCGGTTCATGGGGAACGACGCCGCGTACGCCGGGCCAGAGCTCTACGACAGAGTGACCGCCTACGTCCGCCAGGCCCGCCCCGAGCTGCTTCCCGAGTTCACCAGGCTCTACCGCGGTCTGCGCCCGACCACGGACACGTACACGTATATGAGGGCCTATGTGGCCAAGCCCCCGGCCGAGCGGCGCGAGATGGCATCGCGGACGGGGCAGGCGCTGGAGCTGCTGCGGCGCGCCCGTCCCGCGTCCGGCGGAGCGGCCCATGACGGGTACGCGTGGGCGCTGCGGCACGCGACGGCCCTCGACCAGACCGCCCGGTTGTACGCCTTCGACCCCAAGGATCCGGGCGAACTCGCGAAGGCGATGGTCTTCCGCGACCGGACCATGGCCGAGAACACGGCCTGGTGGCAGGAGCGGACCGGGGACAAGGTCATGCTGTCCGCGCACAACGGGCACGTCGGCTACGAGTCGGTCTACCCGGACCGGTATCCCAAGACGCAAGGCGGCTTCCTGCGCGACCGGCTCGGCCCGGACTACGTCACCGTCGGGCTCTCCTTCCACCACGGCTCGTTCAACGCCACGGAGGCGGATGACCCGCTGATCGACGAGGAGGTCCGGAAGGTCACCCTGGGGGCCGCCGCGCCCGGGAACAACGAGCCCACCCTGGACCGGGTGCGCTACGACGACTACCTGCTGGACATGCGCACCGCTCCCGCCGAGGCGCGCGACTGGCTCGGCGTCTCCCGCCCGACGCGCGAGATCGGCACCGCCTACCCCTGGCCGGACGCCCCGGTGGCGCTGGCGCGCTCGTACGACGTGCTCATCCATCTGCACGAGGTCCGGGCGGCGGACCGGTTGCCGCACTGACCCCGGCCCGGCGGTGGCGGGCGTGCTCCCGCAGCAGGCCCTCCCAGAGGAGGTTGAGCGGATGGGCCGCCGCGCACCCGGCGCGCTCACCTCGGCGGGTGAACGCCCCCACCAGGACCTCGAGTCCCGGACCTCCCGCGTCGTCCACGACCTCCACGACCCGCAGCGGCGGCGTTGTCTCGGCCTCCGGCATCCGGCGGTCGGCGATCGCCTCACCGATCCCCCGGGTGACGAGCAGAGCACCCCGCACCACCCGGGAGGTCAGCAGTTGCAGGCCGTAGTGCAGGGTGTCGATCTCGGCGGCGGTGCGCAGCCGCTGCCGGTAGCGGCCGCCGAACCAGCCGCGCAGGACATCGGCGATGAGCCCGGACGAGGGGACGGCGAGCGGCAGCCGGGGCAGTTCGCGGACGGCGAGCCGGGGACCGGACAGGGCGCCGACGGGGAGATTGGTGACCAGGGACAGTCCGCTGCGCCGCCACTCCAGCACCTCGTAGCCGTCCAGCCGGGGGTCCGGGCCCGGGGTGGTGAGCACGCTGCCGCAGACGAGGTCGAGTCCACCGGTGTCCAGGGAGCGGAGCAGATCGGCGGTGCGCACATGGGCGACCTTGAGCCGTACGCCCTGCTGGGCGAAGGCGTCGGTGACGTGGTCGACCGCGTTCAGCAGATAGCCGAGCGTGTAGCGGGTGGAGCCCACCGCGAACCGGATGTCCTGCCGGCGGCGGCAGCCGTCGATCCCGGCCAGCCAGTCGGCCAGCGTGGACCGTGCCAGCTCGGCGAGTGACGCGCCGGTGGGGGTGAACCTCACCTTCTCGCCGCGCCCCTGTCCGACCACCAGCGGCTCACCGCACAGCGCGCCGTACGTCCGGTTCATCGTGTCGAGCTGCTTCTGCACACTGGCCTGGCCGCGGCCGAGCAGGCGCGCGGCACCCAGCGCGGTCCCGGCCTCGCGCACCGCCAGCAGGGTGCGGAGCTGGTCCATGGTGGTGTCCAGCAGCGCCGCGGGGTACCGCGCCCGGCCGGGCGCGGGCGTGCGGTGTCCCTGTACCGGCTGCATTCGCGCCATCATGTGCGGCGAGGACGGCGCCGGTCAACCACACGCCCCCGCAGGCGAGTTCAGCGGTGCGCGGGGAACTCCACGACCTGCTGGTAGGTGGGCCGGTTCTGCCAGTGGACGGCATGCTGGGTGATGCCGCCCAGAGCACGGTGGATGATCGCGTCCGCGCACCACTGGTCGCCCGCCGCGCAGTGCGCGTCGCCGGGGTAGACCTCGGTGGCGGGCTTGTCCAGCGCCCGCTTGAAGGTCTCCAGCAGGGTGTCGCGGCAGGCCGCCAGGTCGCCCGCGCCGCAGTACGAGCGGGCCAGGCCGCCCTTGACGTCCTCGCCGAGGACCGCGCGCAGGTCCTTGTCGACGTAGGACCACCAGCCGTACTGGAAGGAGGACCCCGCGTGGGAACCGGTGGGCCCGTGCCCGGCCGACGGCGACTCGTCGACGGGGAGGCTCGCGCGCAGCCGGTCGTACAGGTCCTGGCCGAGTCCGGGCGCGAAGGCGGCGTCCACCAGCAGCGGCCACCAGGCGTCCATGACGCGGACGGCGTCGGCGTGCCCGTAGGCGTGCGAACCCGGCGAGGTCTCGCGCCGCTGGGACCCCGCGGCCTGCCAGGAGTCCAGCTGCCCGACGGCGGTGGCCAGCCGGGGGTCGTCGACCGGTTTGGCGCGCAGCACCCTCAGCAGCTCGGGCAGCACGTCCTCGCCGCGCAGATCGGTGACGGCGGCCTCGGCCATGGCCCGGGTGAGCGAGGCGCGGGTGACACCGCCCCGCCCGACCAGCTCGCGCACGCGGTCGTCGAGGAGGTTGCCGCGGTGCACCGAGCCGTTGCCGAAGCCCGCGGAGGCGTAGCCCCGGGCCTGTTTGTTGTTCCAGCTGATGTAGTAGTCCTGGTCGACGGACTGGGGGTGCTCGGCGGGCGGGGTGTAGGCGGCGGTGTTGGCCGTCGGGTCGAAGTCCCGCCACTCGTAAGGCGTGTCGGCCTCGATCGGCAGGGACGGGTCGACGTCCGCGGGGCGCACCGGGTTCATGCCGCTGTTGTAGTAGGCGGTCTGGCGGGAGTCGGCGTAGAACCAGTTGAAGGCGTAGTCGATGTGGTGCACGGCGCTCTGGAAACTCTTGGCGTCGTGGACGTGGCCGGGGTCGTTGAGCATCTGGAAGCCGATGATGGAGTCGGCCTCGTGGCGGTAGGTGGAGCGCAGCGCGGTGTAGGCGACGGGCTTGCCGCCGACGGCCGCGCGGTGCGTCACCGTGCCGTACTTGGTGCGGTACGCCTGGAGGCGGTAGGACCCGGCGGCGGTGGAGTCGGCGAGCGTCGGCTTCCAGGCGTTGCGGCGCTCGATCTTCTCCATCGGCAGGCACCGGCCGTGGTAGCGGTAGTGGGTGGCGTCCTTCTCCGGCGTGCCGCCGTCCGGGGAGCACAGCTCGACCGCGTAGGTGTCGGTGATGTCCTGGGAGGCGGAGGTGGCGCTCCACGCGTAGTCCTGGCCGCGGCCGAGCTGGACGTACATCCCGACGCCGGCGAAGGAGGCACCGCGGGCGCTGATGCCCGGTCCCTGGAGCTCCTGGAGCATGAGCAGTTGCGGGGCGAAGTAGCCGGTCTGCGGGCCGAAGACGGCGACCGGGTGGCCGCTGGCGGTGTGCGCGCCGGAGACCAGTAGGGCGTTGGACATGCCGTGCTTGCGGCGCAGCAGGTCGCCGGGGAGCACGCCGTCGTCGAAGACGCCGCGCGCGCTGGCGAGTTTCTTCGGGGCCTTGACCGTGGTGCGGGCGCCGCCGGCTGCGCCGCCTTCACGGTCGAAGACCAGGGGCTCGGGGGTGACCGAGCCGGGGTCGGGCAGCGCCGTGCCCTTGGCGTCGCGCGGCTTCCCGGCGTACGGGAAGCTGCTGCCGTCGTGCAGGGTCAGCGCGGCCTCGGGGTCGTCGCGCTGGCGGAAGGACTCCCACACCCCGGTGCCCTCGACGACGCCGTACTTGCGCTGCGCGGCCAGCAGGGAGAGGGCGGACTCCACCTCTCCGCCGCCGCCGTTGCCGAAGAGGGCGCCGACGACGGTGGCCAGGGCGATCAGGTCGGTGAGCTTGAAGGGCTTGATCTCGCCGGCGTTGGTGAGGGCGTCGACATGGCCGGTCAGGACGTACTCGCCGGGGAAGTAGCGGCCGTTCTTGGCCTGTTCGCGGTAGGCGTTGATGCCGTCGACGTACGCCTGGGCGTCGGCCATGGCCTGCCTGCCGCGCTCGCCCTCGGTGGCGAGGATCCGGTCGACCTGCGCCTGGAGGTCCTCCTCGGTGTACGGGGCTTGGCGGAAGAAGTCCTGCTCCAGCGACTGGTTGGCGGCGGCGCCGCCCGCGAACGGGGTCAGGTCACCGCGCCCCACATGCCGGAAGAGGTCCATCAGCCACAGCCGGTCCTGCGCGGCGGCGTATCCGGCGCCGAACTCGGTGCCCTCACGCGTGGTGCCCTGGATGTGCGGGACGCCGGTCTTCTTGTCCCGGGTGATCGTGACGTCGTCCCGCGGCTTGGTGACCGAGGCCACCTGGTCGGCGGGCACGCCGAAGGACGCGTCGTTGAAGAACTCGGTCAGCGACGCGTCGGTGAGGGCGGGGTGGCCGCCGACGAGCTTGTCGTACGGCGCGAGCTGGTCGTCGCTGTGTGCGGGGCGCGTGCCGAACACCTTGTGGGCGAGGATGTCCGCCAGCGTGGCGTTGCCGTTCTCGCCGGGCGGCAGGATGTCCGAACAGCGGCCCTGGCAGTAGTCGGTGACGGGGTCGGCCGCCTGCGCCGCCGGTGGCAGCGGGGTGGCGAGGGTCGCGCCCAGGGCCAGCAGGGCGGCGCCGGCGATGCTCCTGAGCGTACGGGTTGGTCGTCGCATTCCCGCTCCTCACGCCACTCGCGCGGATGCCGAACCCGACGGAGGTTACCGGCGGTACGCCGCGACCGGAAGATGAGCCGACGTCATCTCTTGCATACGACTTCGGCCAATCCCGTCGTGCGGGGGTTTCTCGGGATCCTGAGCGCGGCGCCATACGTCTCACCGACGACGAGTCGGGTTCCGCACCAGCGGAGGTGGGAAGCAGTGGCCGGTTTCAGAGCGCTCGCACGTGAGGTCCGCGATCCGGAGAGACACATCGCCCAGCGACGTACCGCGTTGCGCAAGTGCCTCGAGAGGTTCGCACCCTACGGCCACCGGGCGACATGGCACCATCTGTGCGCCCGGGCCGGGATCGTCCCGGAGGACCGGGCCCCCGACCCGGCGCGACTGGTCCGCGCGCTGGAGGAGTTGGAGGAGGCCCGCGCCCTGTGGCTCGCCTACGAGGCCGAGTTCGCCGAGCGGCGCAGGCAGGAGAAGCACGAGGGAATCCGGCAGCCGAGCGCTGTCGACGACTGGCATCTGCGCACCTGGGGCGGTTGTGACATCGTCCCGTGCGAGAGCCCCACAACCCATCCGCGCGGCCGGCTGGCCGCCGTACTGCGCCGGATGATCGAGGCGATGGAGGGCGGGCCGGCCGGAGCCTGCCCGGTCTGCGCCGAGGAACGCCTCGTATGGCGCGAGGACCTCGACCACTCCCCGTGGGCGGGTCCGGTGTGCACCGGGTGCGGCATCGTGGTGCCGACACCGATCCTCACGGCCGCGGCCCTGACGGAGGCCAGGCGGCCGGCGGGGAGCCGGCGGTACGCGACCGTGTGAGCACGGCCGCCGGGCCCCGCCGCGCACGGGCCGGGGGAACGGCGCGGCGGGGCCCGGGGCACCGGGCGTTGACACGCGGCGATCACGTGAGCATGCTGAGCAAGCGCTTAGTGAGTGACGCCGAGGAGGCACCGGATGGCAGCGCCCAGGATCTTCCCTTCCCTCGACGAACTGCGGGCCGCGGTCGGCGAGGAGATCGGCCCCGGCGAGTGGCTGGAGGTCGACCAGCGGCGGATCGACCTGTTCGCGGAGGCGACCGGCGACCACCAGTGGATCCATGTCGATCCGGAGCGGGCGGCCTCCGGCCCGTTCGGCACGACGATCGCCCACGGCTATCTGACCCTGTCGCTGCTGCCGTGGTTCACCGCGCGGCTGCTGCGCGTCGAGGGGGTACGGATGGGCGTGAACTACGGCGTGAACAAGGTCCGCTTCCCCTCCCCCGTCCCGGTCGGCTCCCGGCTGCGCGCGACGGCGCGGATCGCGGAGGTGGCCGAGGTGAGGGACGGCGTCCAGCTGACGGCCGTGGTGACCGTGGAGCGCGAGGGTGGCGAGAAGCCGGTGTGCGTGGCGGAGTCCGTCAGCCGCTTCTACCTCTGAGCCGCCGTCCTGCTACCGCTGCCACCTCTGAGCCGCGGTCCCGCTACCGCTTCCACCTCTGAGCCGCGGTCCCGCTGCCGCCGTCCCTGACGTTGCGGCCGGCCCGCGCATTCCCGTTCGTTACGCCCGCACGGCGCCGTCCGCGCCGACCATGCGCAGGACCAGGTCCGCGTACAGCTCTCCGACCTCGTCGGGGGTCCGCCGCCCCTCCGGGTTGAACCAGCGCGCCACGTCGATGCACAGCGACAGCACGGCGACCGTGGTGCCCGAGACGTCCGGCACGTCGAACACCCCCGCCGCGACCCCGTCCTCCAGAATCGAGCGCACCGCACCGTCGATCTCCCGCCGCAGGGCGACGACCTCCGCGTAGTGCTCCTCGCCGAGCGCTCCCAGCTCGTACTGGACCACGCGCGCGGTGGTGTGGTGCTCGGCGTGCCAGCGGACGAAGGACCGTACGGCGTGCGTGAGCCGCTCGGACGGGCCGCCACCGCCGTTCGCCGCCTCCTGGACGATGCCGAGGGCGAGCCGGTGGCCGACGCTGCTGATCCGGTAGAGCAGCTCTTCCTTGGTCTTGTAGTGGATGTAGAGAGCGGCGGGGCTCATGCCCGCCCGGCCCGCGATGTCGCGGGTGGTGGTGGCGTGGTAGCCGCGCTCGGCGAAGGCGTGGACGGCGGCGATCACCAGCCGCCGGGCCGCGTCCGGCGTGATGCCGGCCCACTGCTCGGCCCCGTTCGCCCCGGTCCCGTCCACCTCGGCCCTGTTCGCCTCGGTCCCGCCAGCCTCCGTGTCCATGGCGGACACCCTACATGGCGGGTGAGCAAGCGCTCAGAACGTCGAGACGCCGGTCAGCGCGCGCCCGATGAGGAGCTTGTGGATCTGGCTGGTGCCCTCGTACAGGGTCATCACGCGGGCGTCCCGCAGCAGCTTCCCCACCGGGCACTCGTCGATGTAGCCGTAGCCGCCGAAGACCTGCAGGGCGTTGTTGGCGCAGCGTACGGCGGCCTCGCTCGCGTAGAGCTTGGCCACCGAGGACTCGTCGGCGACCCGCGCGGCGGCGGGGACGCGGACGCCGTCCAGCACCAGCTCGGCGGTGGCCTGGCCGCGCAGCCCGAGCTTGCCGCGCACGGTGCGCCGGGTCAGGCCCGGGGCGTCGGCGGGGACGAGGAAGGCGCTGACGCCCCGGCGTCCCGGCTCGGCTCCGGTGCGGGCGAAGAGCAGCACCACGTCCGCCCAGGTCCCGTTCGTGATGAACATCTTGCTGCCGGTGATGACGTAGTCGTCCCCGCCACGGACCGCGCGCGTGGTGAGGTTCGCCGCGCCCGAGCCGGTGCCCGGCTCGGTCAGGCCGAAGCAGCCGACCGCCTCGCCCGAGCACAGCCGCGGCAGCCACTCCCGCTTCTGCTCCTCGCTTCCCCACGCGACGATCGCCTTGGCGACCAGCCCGAGGGAGACCGACACGATGCCGCGTACGGAGGAGTCCCCGCGGCCGAGTTCCTCGGTGACCAGGACGTAGGCGAGATGGTCGCCCGCCGAAGCGCCGTACTCCTCGGGGATCGTCAGTCCCAGGAAGCCCAGCGCGCCGAGCTTGCCCACGATGCGGCGGTCCACGCTCTCGGCACGGTCCCACCGGGCGGCGTGCGGGGCGACCTCGCGGGCCACGAACTCCCTGGCGAGCTCGCGGACCGCGGTCTGCTCCTCGCTGAGCGCGAGATCCATGGCGCACTTCCGGCAGGACTCCCGCGCCCATAAATTAGCAGCGCTAGTTTTCCAGCGGAAGCCTCTACCATGTGGCGCATGGCCCGTCCCCGGAAGCCCCTGCTCAGCCGCGGCCGCATCGTCGCGGCGGCGCTGGCGCTCGTGGACACGGAGGGGCTCCAGGCGGTCTCGACCCGCCGGCTCGCGGCCGAACTCGGCGTCAGCGGCCCTTCCCTGTACAACCACTTCACGACCAAGGACGAGATCCTCGACGCGGTCGCGGACACCGTCGTGGCGCAGGTCGACATCTCGATGTTCGACGGGCGGACGGACTGGCGTACCGCGCTGCTGGAGTGGGCCCGCTCCTATCGTTCGGCGCTCACGGACCACCCGCACATCGTGCCGTTCCTCGCCCAGGGGCCCGGCCGCCGCCCGGCCGGGCTGCGGATGGCCGACGCCGTCTTCGGCTGCATGGTCCAGGCGGGCTGGCCGCCCGCCCAGGCGACCCGGATCGGCGCGCTGATGCGCTACTTCGTCGCCGGGTCGGCGCTGGGCTCGTTCGCGCGCGGCTTCGTCGACGACGCCACCGCCTACGATCCGGCCGACTACCCGCACCTCGGCCAGGCCCATCTGCTGGCCGACCATCAGCAGCAGGTGGACCAAGGGGCCTTCGAGACGGGGCTGACGGCGCTGCTGGACGGACTCGCCCTCCAGTACGCGCGCCTGACGCGCGCGGACCCGCCGTGAGGGGCGGCGCTCAGAAGACCACCAGGGCCCGGCCGCCGCGACCTTGGAGCATCGCGTCGAACGCGGCGGGGATGCCGTCCAGGCCGATCCGCTCGGTGACCATCGCCCCGAGGTCGAGCCGTCCGGCGCGGACATGCTCGGCGATCACCGGCAGGTCCCGGGCGGGGTCGCTGTCACCGTAGACGCAGCCGGAGAGCGTGCGGCCGAAGTAGAACAGCTCCAGCGCGGAGAACGACACCTGCTGGTCCTTTCCGCCGATGCCGACGACGGTGGTGCGGCCGCCCCTGCGGGTGCACGACCACGCCGTACGGATCGTCTCGGCGCGCCCGACGCACTCCACGGCGACGTCCGCGCCCAGGCCGCCGGTCAGCTCGCGGATCCGCTTGGCGGTGTCGTCGCCCGCGAAGACGAACTCGGTGGCTCCGGCCGCGCGGGCCAGTTCCTCCTTGGCCGGGGAGACGTCGACCGCGACGACGGTGCCCGCGCCCGCGATCCGGGCGGACTGCAGCACGGCCAGGCCCACCCCGCCGACCCCGAAGACGGCGACCGACTCGCCGGGGCGCACCCGGGCCGAATGGTGGATCGCGCCGTATCCGGTGAGCACCGCGCAGCCGAGCAGGGCGGCGTCGGTGAGCGGCACCCCGGCGGGCAGCGGCAGCACGGCCCGCTCGGGCACCACGGTCTCCTCGGCGAAGACGGCGGTGCCCAGCCCCGGGTAGAGCGCGCTGCCGTCGGCGGCGAGGGTGGCGTACGGGGCCTCGGCGGCGGCGCCCGCGTGGGCGCACAGCCACGGCTCGTCCAGCCCGCAGAAGTGGCAGGTGCCGCAGGCGGGGGCCCAGTTGAGGACGACGGGGTCGCCCGGGGCCACGGCGGTGACGCCCGCGCCGACGGCGACGACGGTGCCCGCGCCCTCGTGGCCGAGGACGGCGGGCACGGGCTGCCGCAGGGTGCCGTTGGACAGCGACAGGTCGGAGTGGCAGACCCCGGCGGCGGCGAGCCGGATCCGCACCTGGCCGGGGGCGGGGTCGGGGAGGTCGATCTCGGCGACCTTGAGCGGGGCGCCTATGGCGGGCAGGACGGCGGCGCGAACCATGGTGTGTCTCCTCGAGCGGGGCCCCGAACCCGGACCCGGGCAGGGCGATTCGGGGCCGGGGCCGGGGCCGGGGAACAGGCGGTGTCAGAGCTGGAGCGACTTCGTCTGGAGGTACTCGGTCAGGCCGTGGACACCCAGCTCCCGCCCGACGCCCGACTGCTTGTAGCCCCCGAACGGGGCCAGCAGGTTGAAGCGGCCCCCGTTGATGTCGACCTGGCCCGCGTGCAGGCGGCGCGCGAACGCCACGGCCGCCGACTCGTCGGCCGACCAGACCGCGCCCGCCAGCCCGTACACGGTCCCGTTCGCGATCCGTACGGCGTCGTCCTCGTCGGTGTACTTCATGATCGCGACGACCGGCCCGAAGATCTCCTCCTGGGCGATGGCCATGTCCTCGGTGACGTCCGCGAAGACCGTCGGCCGCACGTAGTAGCCGCTCTTGAGCCCCTCGGGGGCCTCCGGTCCGCCCGCCACGAGCCGCGCTCCCTCGGCGATTCCGCGCTCGATGAAGCCGCGCACCCGGTCCCGCTGCGCGGCGTTGACGACGGGGCCGAGCCGGACCTCCGGGTCGTGCGGGTCGCCGGGCACGTACGCGGCGGCCGCCCGCTCGGCGAGCGCGACGGCCTCGTCGTACCGGTCGGCGTCCACCAGCATCCGGGTCCACGCGTTGCAGGACTGGCCGGAGTTGCGGAAGACATTGGCGACACCGGTGGCGACGGCGCGGGCGAGGTCCCCGTCCGGGAGGATCACGTTCGCCGACTTGCCGCCCAGTTCGAGGGCCACGCGCTTGACCGCGCCGCCGGCGATCGCGCCGATCCGCCGTCCGACGGCGGTGGAGCCGGTGAAGGAGACCAGGTCGACCTCCGGGTGCTCGGCCAGCGCCTGGCCCGCGACCGGGCCGAGGCCCGTGACGAGGTTGAACACCCCGGCCGGGATGCCCGCCGCGTCGACGGCCTCGGCGAAGAGCCGGGCCACCAGCGGGGTGTCCTCGGCCGGCTTGAGGACGACCGTGCAGCCCGCCGCGAGCGCCGGGGCGACCTTGGCGACGATCTGGTGCAGCGGGTAGTTCCACGGGGTGATGGCCGCGACCACGCCGACCGGCTCGTGCAGCACGGTGGAGTTGCCGATCCGCTCCTCGAAGGAGTGCTCGGCGGCGAGCCGCGCGTACGACCCGGTGACCGCGATCGGCAGGTCCGCCTGGACGGCCTGGGCGAAGGCGAGCGTCGCGCCGAGTTCGGCGGTGATCGTCTCCGCGATCTCGTCGCGGCGGGCGGCGAGTTCGTCGCGCAGTGCGCCGAGCCGGGCGGCGCGCTCGGCGGGCGGGGTGGCGGCCCAGCCGGGGAACGCGGCGCGGGCGGCCCGTACGGCGGCGTCGACGTCCTCGGCGGTCCCGGCCGGGACGCTGCCGATGACCTGTTCGTCGGCCGGGTTCACGACCTCGATCGTGTCCGGGCCCGCGGCGGGCCGCCAGCGGCCGCCGATGTACATCCCGTCGTCGACGCTCATGGGGTCCCTCCCGCGCGGCAGTTCGTCACCCCGTCAAACTAACGCCGGTAGTTTTGCGGTGCCAGAGGGCGTTCCCGTGCCGTCGATCACGCCCCGGCGGCCGTCGGCCTGACCCCGGTCAGATGAGAGAAGACGACGATGTTCGCGGCGTAGCCGCGCCGCCGGTCGAAGGTGCCGCCGCAGGTGAGCAGCCGCAGCTCGGGGCGCCCGCGCGGGCCGTACACCCGGTCGTCGGGAAAGGCCTGTTTGCCGATGGTGCGGACCGCGTCGACGGTGAAGACCGCGGTGCGCCGGTCCTCCCGGATGATGTCGATCACATCGCCCGGGCGCAGGTCGTCCAGGTTCAGGAAGACCGCGGGCCCGGTACGGGTGTCGCGGTGGCCGACGACCACGGCGGTGCCCATCTCGCCGGGCGCCGGGCCGTACTCGTACCAGCCCGCCAGCCGCGGCTCGTCCACCGACGGGGTGGCGATCCGGCCCTGTACGTCCAGCCCGAGGCGGGTGACCGGCGCGTCCAGCGCGAGCGAGGGAATGGAGATCCCGGTCGCGGGCGACCGGGGCAGCGGCGCGTGCCGCGGGGCCGCCGGTGCGGTGTCGGCGACGGGCCCCCGGGACGACACCCGGTGCAACGCCCAGACACCCGCCACCAGCGCCAGGATCGCGCCCGCCAGTACCAGGACGAGGCGGACGCGACCCTTGAAACGCGGCGTCGGCCGCGACTCAGACGACACCATTGGGGCGACGCCGGGCGCGGCGCAGCAGGAACAGTCCGGCAGCACCGGCCGTCCCGGCGCCCGCCACTCCGACGATCAGGCCCGCGGACAGGCCGGAGCCGGAGTCGCCCGACTCGCCGCCGCCGCCGGCGCCCACCGGGCCGCGCGGCGCTACGTTGGCCGAGTCGTCGCGGGTGTCGGCCGCGTCATCGGAGGAGAGCTCGGCCTTGGTGTCGGCGCCGGCCGCGATGCTGTCGTCGGCGTTGCGCTCGGCACCGGCGGCGCCCTCTTCCGTGGCGCCCTCCTCGGTGGTGCCCTCCTCGGTGGCACCCTCTTCGGTCGCCCCTTCCTCGGTGGTGCCCTCCTCGGCGGCCGTGCCGGTGGCATCGGTGGCGGTGTCGTCCGCGGCCCCCTCACCGGCGGGCTGCCCCGATGCCGGGTCGGCGGGGTCGGCGGCCTCGGCGTCCCGGCTCAGGACGTCGTTCTCACTGCCCGCGGCGGGCCGCGGGGCGGCCTTGCCCTGCGAGGCGCAGTCGACGTTGAACACCTTCTGCTTGCCGGCCCTGGTCTGGCCCTCGATGTTCCAGGTGAGCCGGTAGGTGCCGTCGGCCAGCGACAGCTCGTCGGTGCGGCCCATGCCGCCCGCCAGGCTGATGCCGCCGGAGAGGCCGCGCGACCGGGCGTCCTCGCCCTGCGGGACGATCGCCCAGTTGACCTCCTGGACGGTGTCGAAGTCGAGTCCGGCCAGGTAGAACCCGCAGACTCGGGTCTCGTTGCGCTGATCGGTGACGGGGGTCCCGGCGCTGTGCACCTTGACGTCGCCGTTGTCACCGGGCGCCGCGACCGCGGCCGGTGCGGCCATCAGGGTGGCGGCTCCGCAGGCGAGGGCGGCGAGAGCGGCGGCGCTGCGGCGGGTTCCGAGAGGGGGAAGGGGTACTGAAGTGGACACGCGTGCGCTCCTTCAAGCCTGGGATTTCGTACACATCGATCGAGTGAGTACCTGTCACGCAGGCTTGGAAGAGAAACGATAAAGCGCCAATAGATACCTGATAATCCCTCAATCAGCGCATAGCATTCGCGTCAGGCGATCCTGACGCGTGTCAGATGATGCCGAACAGGACTCCCGCGGCCAGGACCACCAGAGAGGTGAGCGCCGCCCACTTCACGACGAAGCGGGTGTGGTCGCCGAACTCGACCTTGGCCATGCCGACGAGGACGTAGACGGCGGGTACCAGCGGGCTGGACATGTGCAGGGCCTGCCCGACCAGCGAGGCGCGGGCGATCTCCATGGAGTCCACCCCGTGCGCGGCGCCCGCCTCGGCGAGGATCGGCACGATGCCGAAGTAGAAGCCGTCGTTGGACATGAAGTACGTCAGCGGAATGCTGAGGACGCCGGTGACGATGCCCATGTGCGGGCCCAGGCCGTCGGGGATGCCGTCGACCAGCCAGCGTGCCATGTGCTCGACCATGCCGGTGCCGGAGAGCACCCCGGTGAAGACGGCGGCGGCGAAGACCATGCCGGAGACGTTGACGACGTTCTCCGCGTGGGCGGCGATCCGCGCCCGCTGGTCGGGCATGTGGGGGTAGTTGACGGTGAGCGCGATGGCGGCGCCGAGCAGGAAGAGCACCGGGATCGGCAGCGTCTCCATGATCATCATGGTGAGCAGGGCGACGGTGAGCGCGGCGTTGAACCAGTAGAGCTTGGGGCGCAGGGTGGGCCGGTGCGGGTCCAGGCCCTGGAAGCCCTCGTCGGCCGCCTCGTCCGCGTCCGCCTTCGGGTCCGTGGCCGTCTCGTCGGCGTCGGCGTCGGTGCCGGTCCCGGCACCGCCGGTGGGCCGCTTCGTACGGGCCGCTCCACCGGGGGTCTCGCCGGCCGGCACCAGCAGCTGCTCCGCCTGTTCGGCCTGCTCCGCGACGTCGTCGAGGGTCAGCAGGCCCAGCCGCCGCCGCTCGCGGAGGCCGAGGAAGTAGGCGAGGACGAAGACGAAGAGCAGACCGACGGCGAGCGCGGGGATCATCGGCACGAAGATGTCGTTGGCGTCGAGCTTGAGGGCGGTGGCGGCGCGGGCGGTGGGGCCGCCCCACGGCAGGGTGTTCATGACGCCGTTGGCCATGGCGGCGACACCGGTCATCACCACCAGGCTCATCTTCAGGCGCCGGTAGAGCGGATACATCGCGGACACCGTGATCATGAAGGTGGTGGAGCCGTCGCCGTCCAGGGAGACGATCGCGGCGAGTACGGCGGTGCCGACCACGACGCGCATCGGGTCCGCCTTGCAGAACCGCAGGATGCCGCGGACGATCGGGTCGAAGAGCCCGACGTCGATCATGACGCCGAAGTAGATGATGGCGAACATCAGCATCGCGGCGGTGGGCGCGAGGCTGCCCAGACCGTCGAGCGCGTAGTCCCCGAGGTGGGCCCCCTTCCCGACCAGGACGCAGAACAGCGCGGGGATGAGCACCAGCGCCGCCAGAGGGGACATCTTCTTCAACATGATCAGCACCAGGAAGGTGGCGATCATGCCGAATCCGAGGATTGTCAGCATGCGGTTACCTCACGTTCACCGTCGAACCCGCCCGGGGATGGCGGTGAGGTGACGGTAGGGGCCGCAACTTTGCGTTAACAAGGTCTTGACGCGTGAGCAATAAGCGCAGAACCCCAGGTCAGGTGAGGGGTGTGGACTGGATCAAGTGAGGGGCGTCAGCTGGACCGGGTAGCCGTTGAGGACCGCGGTGCCCGACAGCGGGTCCAGCCGCGAGCCGTCCAGCAGCTGGTTGACGTTCACGCCCGCGTGGTCCGCCGCCACCGCCGTCCGGGTGCCGGGCCGGTCGTGGCCCCAGCCGTGCGGCAGGCTCACCACTCCGGCCCGTACCGTGTCGGTGATCTCGACCGGCACCTCCAGCTCGCCACCGTCGCCCTTGATCCGGGCCCGCCCGCCGTCGGCCAGACCGAGCCGGGCCGCGTCCTGCGGATGCACCTGGAGGGTGCAGCGGTTGCTGCCGCCGACGAGCGCGGGGACGTTGTGCATCCAGCTGTTGTTGGAGCGCAGATGGCGGCGGCCGATCAGGACCAGTTGGCCGGCGGTCCGGCCGGCGAGCGCGCGGCGCAGCCGCGGGACATCGGCGGCGATCGGTTCCGGGCAGAGTTCGACCGTTCCGCTGCGGGTCCTGAGCAGGGCGGGGATACGGGGGCGCAGCGGCCCCAGGTCGATGCCGTGCGGGTGGGCGAGGAGCCGGTCCAGGCTCAGGCCCTGCGGGTCGGCGCCGAAGCCGTCCCCGTACGGGCCGAGCCGCAGCATCATGTCCAACCGCCGCTCGGCGCCGGACTCCCCGGTGAGCTCGGCGCTCAGCTCCGCGGGAACGCGGCCGTGGACGGGCGAGAGCGGGTCGGCGACGGTCTTGCCGAGGGCGGCGTCGACGACCATCGCGTCGACCGGTGCCGGGTCCCCGTCCCGGCCGCTCGCGCACAGCACCAGCCGCGCGAGGATCTCGGCCTCGCTCAGCGCGCCCTCGGCGAGCGGGACGGCGGGGCGGGAGTAGCGGACCTGGTTGCGGACGGCCAGGGCGTTGAAGGCGTAGTCGAAGTGCGGGCTCTGGCTGGGCGGGGGCGGCGGCAGCACGACATGCGCGTGCCGCGAGGTCTCGTTGAGGTACGGGTCGACGCTGACCATGAAGTCCAGCCCGGCCAGCGCCCGGTCCAGCCGGTCCCCGTCCGGGGCGGACAGCACGGGGTTGGCACCGGCCACGACCACCGCCCGGACCTGGCCGTCCCCCGGCGTCTCGATCTCCTCCGCGAGCGCGACCGCGGGCAGCTCGGACTTGGCCTCGGGGTGGCCGCCGACCCGGCTGTGCCAGCGGCCGAGTGCGAAGCCCTTGCCCGGCCCGGGCGGGCGCTCGGCGCGGGCGGTGGCCGCGAGCGGGAACATGAGGCCGCCGGGCCGGTCGAGATTGCCGGTGAGGATGTTCAGCACGTCCACCAGCCAGCTGGTGAGCGTGCCGAATTCGACCGTGCAGCTGCCCAGCCGCCCGTAGACCGCGGCCCGTTCAGCCGCGGCGAGTTCGCGGGCGAGCGTGCGGATCTCGCCGGCGGGCACGTCGCATGCCTCGGCGACGGCCTCGGGGGTGAAGTCCGCCGCCAGCCCGCGGACCTCCTCGACTCCGGTGACGTGGCCGGCCAGATCGCCGAGGTCCACCAGGTCCTCGGCGAAGAGCACCTGCACCATGGCGAAGAGCAGCAGCGCGTCCGCGCCGGGGCGTACGGGCACGTGCCTGTCAGCCATCTTGGCGGTACGGGTGCGCCGCGGGTCGAGCACGGTGATCCGCCCGCCGCGCCGCCGGATCGCCTTGAGCTTGCCGGGGAAGTCGGGGGCGGTGCACAGGCTGCCGTTGGAGTCGACCGGGTTGGCGCCGATGATCAGCAGGTGGTCGGTGCGGTCCAGATCGGGGACGGGCAGGGCGTTCGCGTCCCCGTAGAGCAGCCCGCTGGAGACGTGCTTGGGCATCTGGTCGAGGGTGCTGGCGGTGAAGACGTTGCGGGTGCCCAGCGCCCCGATCAGCAGGGGTGGGTAGAGGCCGCCGGCCACGGTGTGCACCATGGGGTTGCCGAGCATCACGGCGGTCGCCTGCGGACCGTACGCCCGCGACACCGCGCGCAGCCCGGTGCGCACGGCCGCGAACGCCTCGTCCCAGGTCGCCTCCGCCAGCCGCCCTGCGCGCCGCACCAGGGGCCGCCGCAGCCGGTCCGGGTCCGCGTCCAGGGCGCCGAAGGCGGCGCCCTTGGGGCAGATGAAGCCCCGGCTGAACACGTCGTCGCGGTCCCCGCGCGCCGCTGTGACCCTGCTGCCCTCGACGGTCAGGCTGAGTCCGCAGGTGGCCTCGCAGAGCGGGCAGACGCGCAGGGCGGTACGGCTCATCGGTCCCTCCCGGGGACGTGGCGGCAGCGGTGACGCGGCTTTGACCATACCGGTCGGTATGCACCGCGGGAACCTGCGCCCCGGATTCCCGTCCGGTGATCAGTCCAACACCCGGGCCAGGTAGGCGCGCAGCAGCTCCTTGGTCTCGGCCACGATGACGGGGTCGCCTTCCGGGTCGGCCCGGAAGGCGAGCCTCAGCAGCGCGTCCGCCGCCTCGACCGCCAGCAGGACGGCGACCCTCAGCCGCTCGCCCTGCTCGCCGGACTCGTCCAGGCCCAGCCGCCGGGTGAGCAGTGCGCGCAGCCGGTCCGCGACCAGATGGTTGGGCTGGTCCGCCGGCGCGGTGGCGGGCACCGACGTACCGAACTCGATCAGCGCGAAGCCGGGCGCCCCGCGCTTCATCGCCAGGTACTCGTCGACCACCACCTCGATGGCCTGGCGCCAGTCGCCGCCGCCGGCGACGCCCGAGGCGGCCAGCGCGGCGTCGATCCGGGCCGCGTACCGGTCCAGGTTGCGCTGTGCGAGCGCCTCGGCCAGCGCGCGTTTGTTGTCGAAGAAGCGGTAGACCGAGCCGATGGGGACACCGGCGCGGGCGGCGACGGCGCGGGTGCTCAGCTCTTCGTAGCCGGTCTCGTCGAGGAGCTCGGCGCAGGCGTCGAGGATCCTGCCGAGGCGTTCTGCGCTGCGCCGTTGAACGGGCGCGCGGCGGAGGTGCGAGGTGGACACCGTCCCATCCTGCCCGCCCCCGGCCCCCGTGGCGCCCCCCTCGTACGGCTTGATCCGATCGGGCGTCGTTGACGCGCACCCCAACGATTCCTATGGTCTGACATAGGAATCGTTGAGCGGCGGGAGCGGGCGATGAGCGGTACGGACACGGGCAGTGACCGGGCGAGGAAGACGGCGGAGGCGCTGACGTACTCCCCGGGATTCGGCAACGAGCACAGCAGCGAGGCCGTTCCCGGCGCGCTGCCCATCGGGCGGAACTCCCCCCAGCGCGCGCCGCTGGGGCTGTACGCCGAGCAGCTGAGCGGCAGCGCGTTCACCGAGCCGCGCGGCCACAACCGCCGCTCCTGGCTGTACCGCGTCCGGCCCTCGGCGGCGCACCCGCCCTTCGTGCGGATCGACAACGGCGGGCTGAGCGGCGCGCCCTTCACCGAGGGCGTCGCCGACCCCAACCGGCTGCGCTGGGACCCGCTGCCGGAGCCCGCCGCGGGCACCGACTTCCTGGCCGGGCTGTGGACCCTGGGCGGCAACGGTGACGCGGCCCAGCGCGGCGGGATGGCCATCCATCTGTACGCCGCCAACGCGTCCATGACCGACCGGGTCTTCAGCGACGCCGACGGCGAACTGCTGATCGTCCCCGAGCGCGGCGGGCTGCTGCTGCGCACCGAATTCGGCCTGCTGCGCGCCGAGCCGGGGCATGTGGCGCTGATCCCGCGCGGGGTGCGGTTCCGCGTCGAACTGCTCGACGCCGACGCGCGCGGGTACGTCTGCGAGAACTACGGCCGGCCGTTCACCCTCCCCGACCTCGGCCCGATCGGCGCCAACGGGCTGGCCAACGCACGGGACTTCCTCGCCCCGGTCGCCGCCTACGAGGACGTCGAGGGCCCGGTCCAGGTGGTCAACAAGTTCTGCAACAACCTTTGGTCGGCCACCTACGACCACTCCCCGCTGGACGTCGTCGCCTGGCACGGCAACCACGTGCCGTACGTGTACGACCTGCGCCGCTTCAACGTCATCGGCAGCATCAGCTACGACCACCCGGACCCGTCCATCTTCACGGTGCTCACCTCGCCGTCGGACACCCCCGGGCTCGCGGGCGTGGACTTCGTGGTCTTCGCGCCGCGCTGGCTGGTGGGCGAGGACACCTTCCGGCCGCCGTACTTCCATCGCAACGTCATGAGCGAGTACATGGGCCTGATCGAGGGCGCGTACGACGCCAAGCAGGCCGGTAAGGGGGGTTTCGTCCCCGGCGGCGGGTCACTGCACAACATGATGTCGGCGCACGGCCCGGACCGGGAGACCTTCGACCGGGCGAGCGTGGCCGAGCTCCACCCGCAGCGGATCGACGACGGGCTGGCCTTCATGTTCGAGACGCGGTGGCCCGTCACGCTCACCCGGCAGGCGTCCGGGGCCGACCACCTCCAGACGCGTTACGACGACGTGTGGCAGGGTCTGGAGCGCCATTTCCGCCCGTGACCGTGACCGGAGGCCGCCGCCATGACCACCTTCGCCCCCGACTCACTCGCCCTGAACCGCAAGCTCCCGCTCTGGTACCAGGTCTCGCAGTCCCTGCGCGCCTCGATACTGGGCCGCCGCCCGGACGAGCCGCTGCGGCTGCCGACCGAGGACCGGCTCGCCGAGCACTACGGCGTGAGCGTGCTCACCATGCGGCAGGCGCTGAAGGAGCTGGAGGCGGAGGGGCTCATCAGCCGGCACCGGCGGCGGGGCACGTTCATCGAGCCGAACGCCCGGCGCGGCGCGCCGGTGCGGCTGCTCGGCTCGGTGGACGCGATCGTGGCGCAGCAGTCGGGCGACCGCACGGTGGTGCTGGGGCACGGTCCGGAGCCGGTCCCCGCCGAACTGGCCGAGCACTTCCCCGACCTGGCGGAGGCGATGGCCTACCGGCGGCTGCGCTCGGACGGGCAGAGCGGTGAGCCGACCAACTGGGCGGAGAACCTGGTCCGTCCCGAACTCGCCGAGCGCATCGACCTGGCCGACCTCGCCCGGTGGCCGATGACCAAGGTGCTGCGGGACGCGGTGGGGGTGCGGATCAGCCGGATCACGGACACGGTGGAGGCGCGGCTGGCGGATCCGGAGACGGCCCGGCTGCTGGACGTCCCCCTCCTCAGCCCGATCCTGCACTACACGGGGGTGACGTACGACGAGGACGGGCGGGTGGTGGACGTGGCGCGGATCCGGTACCGGGGGGACCGGTTCTCCTTCACCGTGACGGTCGACGCACACTGAATGCTTCGGGGCCATCGATACCATGCGCCGCGTGACAGGGAACCCGCCGCTGCTGGCCGATCTCATGCCCTGGTCCGTCGCGCCCCTGCGGCTCGGACGCGCGTGGGTCATGGGCCCCGACGCCGCCTCGCTGACTCGGCGGTGGGACCGGCTGATGGCCGCCGACGGGGCCGGGCGCGCGGCACTGTTCCGGCCGAGCCGGGCCCGTACGCCGCACGTCACCGTCCCCCAACTGCCGGGGCAGCGCACGTCCACGGTCCCGCTGGCGGCCGAGGACGGCCGGTGCCCGGAGCCGGTGCGGGTCGCGCACGGGCCGTTCGACCGGCTGTGGCTGATACCGGATCACCGGCTGATCGACGCGGCCCGCCCGGAGCTGTGGCGGGTCACCGACGCGCACCAGTTGTTCGCCGTCGAGACGGGTGCCGCCGCCGGCGGCGGCAGCGGTCCGCTGGACCCGGGCCTGTCCTTCTCCGCGCTGCTGCCCGACGGCCATGCCCCCGCCGGTCGCCCCGGGCGGATCCGCCCGCTGTACCGGCGCCCCGGCGGCCGCGAGCCCAATCTGGCGCCCGGGCTGCTGGAGCGTCTCGGCCGGCGGCTGGGCTGCCCGGTCACCGCCGAGCAGGTTCTCGCGTGGGTCGCCGCGGCCGCCGGGCCCGCCCGGGGCGCCCCGGGGTGCGCCGTTCCGCTCACCGCCGACCCCGGGGTGTGGGAGTCGGGGGTGGCACTGGGCCGGCGGATGCTGTGGCTGTACACGCGAGGGCACGGCGGTGAGCGGCCGCGGCTGCCGGGCGGACAGCGGCCGTACGTACGGGCGGCGCTCCCGGCCCGGCCGCTCCCCGGCGAGCTGGCCTACGACCCCGAGGAGCGGATGCTGCGTATGGGGACCGGCCTCATCGGGCCGGTGGCGCACGGCGCGTGGGAGGCGCACGCGAGCGGTGCGCGGGTGCTGGAGACCTGGTTCGAGCGGCGTACGCGGCCGGCCGAGCCGGACATGCTGGAGGCCATCGGCCCGCCGGGGTGGCCTCAGGAGTGGACCTCGGAGCTGCTGGAGCTGATCACCGTGGTGACGCTGCTGGCCGAACTGGCCCCGCGGCGGCGGGAACTGGCAGAGCGGCTCGCGGACGGGCCGCGGCTGAGCGCGGCGGAACTCCGGGAGGCGGGGGTGCTGCCGGTCCCGCACCGGGCACGTCGGCCCGCGTCCGTGCTGGACCATCACGAGGAGGGTCCGGGCGGGCAGTTCGCGCTGCTCTGATCGGCACTGTTCCGCCGTGATCGGCGCCGCGGTGGGGATCCGCGTCGCCCCGCACGGCCAGCACCGTGGGCTGTCCCGCACGGGCGGCACCGTGTTACGTGCGCGCGAGTGCCCGCGCGCACGTACGGCGTGGTATCCGGGCGGACAGCTCGGAACAACCGGCTGGGAGCGGAACCGGCTTCCCCCTGTGCCCGGGATGGTCGGCGGACGCCGGCGGGGTCGGCCCCGCCGGGGTTCAGCCGCGGTTGCCGAACAGGGAACGCCGCAGCCGCCGCAACGGGGCGAACAGCGAGACCCGGGCGCTCCGGCTCTCCCTCCTGCGCACGTGGTCGCGGGTGGTCAGCTCCTGCATCAGCACCGTGGCGCCTTCCGCCTTCTGCCGCGGCACGGCAGGGCCGCCGAGCACGGCGAGATGGCGGTCCAGGCGCGCACTCGACGCACCGCTCCCGCAGTTGATGGCAGGCACCCGTGGCCTGCTGCGAACCGTTATCTGCTCCATGACACTCCCCACCCGTACGAAGGCACCCGCCCCGGGCAGAGTAACCCTACCTCCCCGAATCGTCACCCGCGCATCCCAGGCTGTGGATTCACCGCGACGTCAAGGGTGTTGACATACGTAGCACGGACACACGTACCACGAAGGAGGCCCCGGTGCCGACGTACGGGGCCTCCTCGCTCATGTGCAAGGGCGCACCGGGGTCAGGCCGCCGCGTTGAACACCGGGAGGTAGGCGCCGGACTGGCCGGCCGCCGTCGGGTGGTAGGAGTCGGTGATGTTGAGCCATTCCAGGCTGTGCAGCCACGAGTCGCCGGAGCAGATCTCGTGTCCGCCGAACGCCGAGGCGACCCCGGCGTAGGTGAAGCCGTGGTCCGCGGCGCGCTTGGCGGTAACGGAGTTGAGGTAGTCGGCCGCGTCGTTGATCGCGGCCCGCTTGGTCTCGCTCAGCCCCGCCGCGCAACTGCCGCCCAGCTTGTAGAAGCGGGGGTAGCCGAGGACCACGACCTCGGCGTTGGGTGCCTTGGCGCGGATCGCGTCGTAGGTGGTGTCGAGCTTGCCCGGCAGCGTGTTGGTGGCATACGCGCGCGCCTGGGCGATGCGGTCGAGGCAGCCGCTGTCGGAGCTGAGGACACAGGTCGTCATCACGTCGGCGAAGCCCGCGTCGTTGCCGCCGATGCTGATGCTGACCAGGCCGGTACCGCTGTTCAGCGGGCCGAGTTGCCTGGCGACGACGTCGTCGGTGCGGGCGCCGGAGCAGGCGGTGAAGTGGAAGCTGGCGGGGGCGTGGGCGTTGGCCCAGAGCACGGGGTACGCCTTGGTGCTGCGCCGGCAGTCGCCGCTGGCGCTGTCGTAGCTGCCCGCGCCGACGCCGGATGAGTAGGAGTCACCGAGCGCGACATAGGCGGGTCCCGCCGCCGTCTCCGACGCGTGCGCCGCGTTCGCCCCGGTGAGGGCGAGGACGGAACCGAGGATGAGGGAACACGCCGCGGCCATGAAGCGGGGCAGTTTCATCGAACCTCCCTGAGCTGGGTCTCCGCTGTCTCCGTTCATTGCGGATTGATGACATGGATATGTCATCCCGCAGATCTCTTTGTTCTATGCGCATCGACGGGGAAACTTTGAACTTGAACGAGGCCGGGTCCACCGGCCTCCGACATGCGCACGCTCCGTGCGCAGCCCCCCACTTGCGCGCGCACCACGGCGCGCCACCGATGAGGAGGACCCCTCGCGATGGCAGTGATGCGTACCACCACGGGCACCACAGGCACCACTGGCACCACGCGCACCACACACCCCACACGGAAGCTGTCGGCGGCGCTCGTCGCAGCGGCGGCCGCCACCGTCCTCGGCGCGGTCACCGCGCTCCCCGCGGACGCGGCACCCGCGGAAGGCGTCGTCATCGGCGCCGACTCCCCCGACGCGGTCAAGGGCAGCTACATCGTCACGCTGGACAAGAGCACCGGCCTCAAGGCCGCCTCGGCAGAAGGAAAGAGCCTGATATCCGGGTACGGCGGCAAGGTGGAGCGCACGTACCGGGCCGCGCTGAACGGCTACGCGGCCAGACTGACGGAGCGCCAGGCACGCAGACTCGCCGCCGATCCGGCGGTCGACCAGGTGATCCAGGACACCCGGGTCTCCATCGACGCGACCCAGACCAACCCGCCGTCCTGGGGCCTGGACCGGATCGACCAGACCAGCCTGCCGCTGGACAGGAAGTACACGTACCCGGACAGCGCGGGCAGCGGTGCCACCATCTACGTCATCGACACCGGCGTCCGCGTCAGCCACAGCGACTTCGGCGGCCGGGCCGTCAACGGCTATGACGCCGTGGACAACGACAACGTCGCCCAGGACGGCAACGGCCATGGCACGCACGTCGCCTCGACCTCCGCCGGCACCGGCTACGGCGTCGCCAAGAAGGCCAGGATCGTCGCCGTCCGGGTGCTGAACAACAGCGGCTCGGGCACCACGGCCCAGGTGGTCGCGGGCATCGACTGGGTCACCCGGAACCACAGCGGCCCGTCGGTGGCCAACATGTCCCTGGGCGGCGGCGCCAGCACCGCCCTGGACAACGCGGTCAAGAACTCCGTCGCCAGCGGCGTCACCTACGCGGTGGCCGCCGGCAATTCGGGAGCGGACGCGAACGGCTACTCCCCCGCCCGCGTCCCCGAGGCCATCACCGTCGGCGCCACCACCAGCGGCGACGCCCGCGCCGGCTACTCCAACTACGGCTCACGGCTGGACATCTTCGCCCCCGGCTCCGGCATCACGGCGGCCTGGCGCACCTCGGACACGGCGACCAACACCATCTCCGGCACCTCGATGGCCACCCCGCACGTCGCGGGCGCGGCCGCCGTCTACCTGTCCGGGCACACCGGCGCCAGCCCCGCCCAGGTGGCCTCGGCGCTGGTGAACGGCGCGACCTCGGGCAAGGTCACCAGTCCCGGCACGGGCTCGCCCAACAAGCTCCTCAAGATCGTGCAGTAACGGTTCACCACGCCGCCTGAACGCCTCGGCGAGCGTGCGTACGGAGCAGTGGGCGCCCACTGCTCCGTACGGCCCCCGGGACCGTAAAAAGATGTACGCGGACGGGCTGATTGCCGGATCATGGCGTGCATGTGCCCCGAGAAGTCCCTGCCGATCCGGCTGAACATGGACGACAGCGATTCGCCGTCGGATGTCGTCGACGCCCTGTTCCTGGGGCGGTTCGCCAACGGCGAGCAGCCGTTCGCCCGCAGCCACTCGGTGGACCGGGTGCGGTCCGGCGCCAGCCTGCTGCCGCCCGGTGCGGCGGTGCTGCGCTCGGCGCGGGACGACGACCGCAGCGCGACCCTCGCGGAGGGCGACGGCTGGACGGTGCTGGTCTCGCGGTGGAACCGGGGCGCCGACGTGACCGTGACCGCGGTCGGCGAGGAGCTGGCCGAGCGGGTGCTGCGCCAGGCGGTGGACGGCGCCGAGGACGAGCCGGAACCGCAGCCCGAGAACGTCACCATGGGGTTCTGGTACGTCTCGCCGCGCCGCGGCCCGTACCGCACCACCCGGCAGATCTCCGCCGGCACCTGGGAGGAGATCCGCGGCAACTACACGGCGCCGGTCGCGGACGCCATGGACGCGCTGATGAAGGTCACCCCGGACGACATCGCGGGCCGGCTGCTGCTCCTGCACGGGCCGCCCGGCACCGGCAAGACCTCGGCGCTGCGCACACTGGCCCGCTCCTGGCGGGACTGGTGCCAGGTGGACTGCGTGCTGGACCCGGAGCGGCTCTTCAACGACGTCGGTTATCTGATGGACATCGCCATCGGCGAGGACGAGGGCACCGGCGGCGGGCGCTGGCGGCTGCTGCTGCTCGAGGACTGCGACGAGCTGATCCGCGGCGAGGCCCGGCACGCGGCGGGGCAGGCGCTGTCCCGGCTGCTCAACCTCACCGACGGGCTGCTGGGGCAGGGCCGCAACGTGCTCGTGGGCGTGACGACCAACGAGGACCTGGAGCGGCTGCACCCGGCCGTGGTGCGCCCCGGCCGCTGCCTGGCCCGGATCGAGGTGGGCGCTCTCACCCGGGCGGAGGCGGTGCGCTGGCTCGGCCGCGCGGACGGGGTCGGCCGCGACGGGGCGACGCTGGCCGAGCTGTTCGCGCTGCGCAGGGGCACGGGTCCGGCATCGGTGCCGCCCCAGCCCGGGCAGGCGGACGCCGGACTCTATCTCTGAGCCGAGACGGTCTCCGCGGGGCCGGTACGCGCAACGGCCTAGCCCGGCGTGCGGGGCGCCCCCGCCCTGTACAGGCTGCTCCTGATCGCCCCTTCACCGGTTCACCGCATGCACCGAACAGGAGCCGCACCATGCGCGTACGCCCTCTGGCCGCCTCGCTCCCTCTGGCCGCTCTCACCGCGATGGCGCTCGCCACGGGCCCGGGCGCCCACGCCACCCAGGACCCGCAACGCCACCCCAGGCACCCCGGCGACCAGTTCAAACACGACGTGGCCGTGGCGCGCAAGGCCACCGCGAGGTTCCGCGACGAGAAGAAGGCCGTCGCCGCGGGCTACAAGCACACCGACATCTGCATCAAGTCGGATGAGGGCGCGATGGGCTACCACTACGTCAAGGACGAGTACATCGGGTCCACCGATCCCGCGAAGCCCGCCATGCTCGTCTACCTGCCCGCCAAGGGCAAGCACGCGAAGCGCAAGCTCGGTGCTGTGGAGTGGGTCGTCTGGGACAAGGACAACAACGTCAACACCGACGACGACCGTCCGCGCATCCTGGGCCGCGGGCTGGACGGCCCGATGCCCGGCCACAACCCCGCCATGCCGGTCCACTACGACCTGCACGCCTGGATCTGGCACAAGAACCCGAACGGGATGACGGCGATGTGGCACCCCAAGGTGCGCTGCCCGAAGGCCAAGAAGCCCGGCGACCCCGGGCACTACTGATCCGGCCCCCCTGCCGGCGCTACTCGTAGAGCTCCCGCAGCCGCACGGACAGACACGTCACGCAGCCTTCGAGCTTCTCGAACTCGCTGATGTCCACGAGCACCGGCGTGTAGCCGAGATCGGTGAACATCCGGGCGCTGCGCGGCGCGCTGGCGGCCATCAGCAGCCTGCCGCCGTCCAGCAGCACCACATGGGCGCCGGACTCCTCGGGCACCGCCAGGAACCGCGGAAACGCGCCGGGGTCGTCGACCAGCGCCGGGTGGCCGATGACCGTGCCGTCCGGGAGCGCGGTGACCGCCGACTTCAGATGCAGGACCTTGGTGACGGGGACGGCGACGACGCGCGCGCCGAGTGGTTCGAAGGCCGCGCGCAGTTGCCGTACCCCATCGGCGTTGGTGCGTCCGCCACGTCCGACGTAGACCGTGTCGCCGATCTTGAGGATGTCGCCGCCGTCGAGGGTGCCCGGTTCCCGGATCCGGTTGACCGAGCAGCCCAGCGCGGTCGCGGTCGCCTCCGCGTCGGCCGTCTCGGGCCTGCGGGAGTCCGCGCCGGGGCGGGCGATCAGCGCGACGTTCCTGTACACGACCATGGTGTCCTCGACGAAGACGCCGTCGGGGCAGTCGTCGGCCGAGGGTACCTCGACGGTCTCCCAGCCGTACGCTTCGAGTGCCGCCACGTACGCCTGCCACTGACGCAGCGCCAGCGCGGCGTCGACCGGTGTGCGGTCGATGTGCGTGACCAGTCCTTCGGCGAGGCGCGGACTCGGCCGCCGGACGAGAGCTTTCCTGCTGGTCATGAGGCTCCTTGCGCGACTGGGGTCCGTCAGTGCTGTGCCGTCGGTGCGTGCCGTCAGTGCTGTTCGTAGACCGCCCGCACCGCGTCCGCCGCGGCGGCGAGCGCGGCGTCCCGGTCCAGGCCGAGCCGGTGTGCCCGCTGCGCGTAGGCCGCGGCGGCGTGAGCCGCCTCGCGCACGGCGGCGTCACCGGCGGCCGCGACGAAGGTGCCGTGCCGGCCGCGGGTCTCGATCACCCCGTCGCCCTCCAGCGCGCGGTACGCCTTGGCGACCGTGTTCGCGGCCAGCCCGAGGTCCTCGGCGAAGCCGCGTACGGTCGGGAGCTTGTAGCCCACCGGCAGCGCGCCGGACCGGGCCTGCTCGGAGATCTGCGCGCGGATCTGCTCGAACGGGGCGGTCGCGGAGTCCGGGTCGACGGTGATGTGCAGGTCCACGGTGGTACTCCCGGGAGGTGTGGGGGGTGGTCGCGACCATTGTGCCGCCGCTCGGCGCTCGCCCGGGTGGCCGCCGGTCAGCGCTCGCCCAGGTAGTGGAAGCCCGGCGCGGGGTGCATCAGGAACTCGTGGTGCGAGATGTTCCACGCGTAGGCCCCCGCGAGGCCGAACGCGACCCGGTCGCCGGCGCGCAGGCGGGTGACGGGCACCCGGCGCGCGAGGATGTCCTTGGGGGTGCACAGCTGGCCGGCCAGGGTCACCGGTTCGTCCCGGACGCCGGGGCGCGGCCAGGTGTGGTCCCACCCGTCGTGCGGCAGGACGCGGAAGGGGTGGTCGTGCTGCTTGGCGGCCGGGGTGCGCAGATGGTGGGTGCCGCCGCGCAGGACGGCGAACGCCTCGCCCCCGCTGTGCCGCACGTCCAGTACCTCGGTGACGTACCAGCCGCAGTAGGCGGTCAGCGAGCGGCCGGGCTCGATCCGCAGCGTCAGTCCGGGGTGCCGGTCGGCGAGGGCGGCCAGGCCCTTGCCGTACGCCGCCCAGTCGAAGCGCTCCGTCGGGCGGGCGTAGTCGACGTGCATGCCGCCGCCGATGTTCACCTCCGTGAGGCCGAGGCCGTGCCGGTCGGACAGGTCCTGGGCCCAGCCGGCGATCCGCTCGGCCAGGGCGAGCTGGGCGGGGGCGTCGAGGCCGCTGGCGAGGTGGGCGTGGATGCCGCGCAGCCGCAGCGGCCGGCCGGCGAGCAGCGGCAGGCAGGCGGTGAGGCGGTCCGGGTCGAGGCCGAAGGGGCTGGGCCGCCCGCCCATGGCGAGGGCGGCACCGTCCAGCGCGCCTTCCCCGGCGGGCAGGTTGACGCGCAGCAGCACATCGACGGCACGACCGGTGCGCCCGTACGGCAGGGCGTCCGCCAGGTCGGCCAGCAGCCGCAGCTCGGACTCGCTCTCCACGTGGACGCGGTGAACGCCGAGTTCCAGGGCGTGCCGCAGTTCGGCCGGGGTCTTGCCGGGGCCGCCGAAGGCCAGGGGCAGTCCGGGCACGGCGCGGTGGACGTGGGCCAGTTCGCCGCCGGAGGCGATCTCGTAGCCGGTGACGTGGGGGGCGAGGGTCCGCAGGATCTCGGGTGCCGGGTTGGCCTTGACCGCGTAGTACAGCTCGACGGCGGGCGGCAGGGCGGCCCGTACCGCCTCGGCGTGCGCGTCCAGTTCCGCCAGGTCGTAGACGTAGGCGGGCAGGGCGTCGGCGGCGAGGCGGGCGGCGAGCGCGCCGACCGGTTCGGTGATCACATCAGGCTCCATGGGCGGGGGCGGCGTCCGTGCCGTACCGGGCGGCTTCGGACAGCAGGTCCGGTGCGAGGGGGTTGCCGATCCGTACGTATCCGGCGTCGCGGTCGGCCTTGCGGACCCAGCGGGTGAGCAGGTTGGCCTTGGCGGGCAGGGGCGCGCCCGCGAGCAGCGCGGTGAGGACGGGCGGGTGGCCGTGTGCCTCGGCGCGCTCGGCCAGTACCCGGCGGACCGCGGTCCACAGCGCGGGTTCGGCCCGCGGATGGGTGTCGGCGAGCGCGGCGAGCACTTCGGCGATGTGGTTGACCAGCAGGCAGTACACGACCCGGTCCCAGCCGCGCTCGGGCTCGTAGGTGAGCGGCCGGGCCACACGCGCGGGCAGTGCGGCCAGGGCGGCGGCGTGGTGCGTGGGCAGCAGCTTGGTGCCTTCGAGGTCGCGGAAGAGGACCTGGCGGGGGGTGCCGGAGGGGTCGACGCCGACGACGACGTTCTGCAGATGGGGTTCGAGGACGACGCCGTGGTCGAGATAGGCGGCCAGCACGGGCGGGACGAGGAGGCCGAGGTAGGCGTTCCACCAGGCGAGGGCGGCTTCGGGGCCCGCGCCGGCCAGCAGCCGGGAGACGTGGGCCGGGCCGGTGGGGTACTCGTCGGCGACGGCCGCCGCGAGCAGTCCGGTCAGACCGGGCCGCAGCCGGGCGGTGAGCCCTTCGCGCACGATGACGCCGAATCCCTCCAGCAGGGCGCGGTCGTCCAGGTCGAGGGCGCGGTAGCCGGGTTCGCGCAGCAGCTCGCAGCCGTCGAAGCGGGCGGCGAGGTCGGTGGCGACGGGTTCCAGCAGCCGGGTGAGGGCGACGGCGCCGGAGAGTTCGTAGTCGGCGTTCTTGCGCAGGCAGTTGGTGATGCGCACCTGGAGGCTGAACTTGAGGAAGTCCCGGCCGTCGTACAGGGTGCGGACCGAGGCGGTCGCCGCGAACTCCCGGCCGCCGGGACCCAGGTCGAGGACGTCGCCGCGGGCGAGCGCGGCGCGCAGCACGGGGTGGTCGCGCAGCATGGCGTACTGCCAGGGGTGGGCGGGCAGCAGCCGGTAGCCGTCGGGGACGTGCCCCTGCCGGTCGAGGACGGTGAGCGCGTCGCGGGTGGCGGCCTCCTCCCGTACCCGGTCGGCGCGTACGGCGAGGTGGTGCAGGGGGAAGCGGGCGCCGGACTCGGGGGCGTAGGCCCGCCACTGCTCGGGGCTTCCGGTGCGGGCCTTGGGGGTGGGATGGAAGCGGTGGCCGAAGACCAGGGACTGCTCGGACTCCAGATACGGGTCGGCGGGCCCGGGGCGGGGCGCCGGGCGGTCCAGGGCGGCACTGACCCCCTGGTGGCTGGCGGCGACCTGCGCCAGGAACTCGTCGTTGGCCACCCCGGTGCGCTGCCGCAGCTCGCGGTGGATGCGGGCGGCGAGGGCATGCCAGGGCAGTTCGGCCCAGCCGTCCGTGCGCTGTTCGGTGACCGGTCCGGTGAACCGGTGGGCGCCGATCAGGGAGGTGCGGCGCAGCGCGACGCGCAGCAGGACGCCGGTGTGCGGCAGGCGCAGCAGCAGGTGGCCGTCGGTCACGGCCGTCTGGCGTTCCCGTCCCGACACCTCGCGCAGCAGGCAGTTGAGGAGGGTGTGGGCGACGGCGTCGTCGGCACCGGCGATCGCCGTGATGGACGAGGTGAGAGGCATCGGGGGCTCCTGCGGGGGCGGGCTGGGAGGGCGGTCATCGGGCGGCTGCCCGCAGGTAGTTCGGTCCGCTGGTGTAGTGCTTGTTGATGTCGGCGGCACCGGAGCGCTCCTTGGGGTAGAGGGAGCCCGCGGTCACCATCGCCTTGACGGGCAGCCGTCCGGCGTCCAGGACGCGGGCGCGCAGCGCGGCACCGGGGGCCTCAGGCCGGCCGTCGAGCTGGTCGACGGCCTCGCCGAGGCGGCGGCGCAGCAGGTTCAGCAGGGGGGCGCGGCCCACCCGGCCGCGTGCGGCGAGCTCGAAGAGCGGGGCGGCGGCGCACAGATGGACGGTGATGGTGGTGAAGACGTCGGTCAGCGCGCCGTCCCCGTCCACCAGGATCCTGCGGTCGTCGAACCCGCCGCAGAGCTCCGCGGCGCGCGCCGGGTCGCCGCCGAGGGCGGCGGCGAGGCGGCCGGGGTGGACGCGCGGCCCGTCGTGGTCCTTGACCAGCAGCCGCAGCCCTGTCTCGTCGAGGACGAGGGAGGTGTTCTGCTGGTGCGCCTCCAGCGCGACGCCGTACGCGAAGAGGGTGGTGTGGACGGCGAACAGCGCGGTGAGGTAGGCGTCGAGGAAGGCGGTGAGGTCGCCGCCGTAGAAGCGGTCGGCGAGCGCGTCGGCGACCAGGGTGCCCTGGGGGGTGGCGGCGAGGAGCGCGGCGACGGGCACGACCTGGCAGTGGTCGAGACCGGCCGGGTAGCGGCGTATGAGCGTGGCCAGGAACTCGTGGTCCGCGTGCAGGCAGGTGGTTTCGTCGGCGAGCAGGAGGGTCCGGGCGAGTACGGGTTCGCGGGCGGTGACCGTCTCCAGCAGCCGCTGCGCCACCGCGCCGTCGGTGAGCGTGCCGGGTTTGATGGTGCGTCTGTTGAGCGCGCCGAGGGTGGCGGTGGGCAGCGGCAGTTTGAGGTGGGTGGCGGGGTCGCGGAGGGTGGCGACGGTGCGGGTGGAGAGGGTGGGGCGTACGTCGATGAAAGCCCGGTCCGCGAGGTGGGCGTCGTCGGCGAGACCGGCGGCGCGCAGGACCGCGGGCAGCGCGCGGCCCACGGTGAGTGGGTGGACGGGCAGCGCGAGGTGGGTGCCGTCCAGGGCGGGCAGCCCGAGGGCACCGGGGGTGGGCCACCAGGCGGGCAGCCGGGCGGGGTCGCCGGTCACGGCCGCGCGGGGCAGCGCGACCCAGCGCAGCACGAAGGCCGGATGGAACTCCGGTGCGTAGGGCGTCAATTGGTCGGCAGTGAGTCCGATGCGCGCCCGGCCGGTGGGGTGGACGGGGTGGCCGCGGAAGGCCGCGAGGGTGTCGTAGGCGAGGGACCCGGCCAGTCCGCGCCAGTGGTCGGCGGGCCGGTCGCCGTGGTCCCGGGCCAGCCGACCGACGACACCGGGGCGGATCCGGTCGTGCAGCCGTAAGGCCGCCAGCTCGGCACGGCATTCGACGGCGAAGGCGTCGTAGCGGTCGTGGTCTTCGGGGGTGGTGATCCGGCGTACGCGGTCCAGGACGGCGTCGAGGGTGTCGAGGGTGGCAGGCGGGGTGAGCGCGGGATCGCCATCCGGCTGGTGCTCGGCATACGGGAGACGTACCACCAGGTCGCCCTGGAAGCCGTCGGGGCCGACCGGCAGCAGCAGGTGCCCGGCCCCCGGGCCCAACGGGACGCGCAGCCAGTCACCGTCGGCACGCCGCAGCGGGCGGGCACGGGTGCGCAGCCCGTAGGCGTCCTCACGCAGGAGGGTGGTGAGCACGCGGCCCAAGAGCGGGGGTTCGTGATCGTCGGGTACGGCTCGGGTGGGCGTGCGGCCGGATGTGGGACGAGGCGCGGGGCCGGGCAGGCTGGACGGGCCGGACACGGGACGAGGCACGGAGCCGGGCGTGAGGTGAGGCGTGGGGCCGGGTACCGGCCGCGGGGGCTTCACGGCACGATCTCCCATCGCTGCGCTGCCAGGAACTCCGCGACGGCCCGGTCGATCCGCTGCTGGTCGGTGCCGGTTGCGCGCAGCACGCCCAGGAAGTCCCGGTTGGTGTGGTGGAGCGGGTGCTCCTCGCCGATCTCCCGCAGCGGGCGGTAGTCCAACCGCACGCCGCCGGTCTCGCGCACGCTCGCGGCGGGGGCGGAAACCAGTCTGCCGCCGCGGTCGGCCGTGACGTACTCCAGGCGGGCCCGCGCGTCGGTCCGCGCGCCGAGGTCGTCCGGCAGCGGTTCGCCGAGGTGGGTACGGAGGATGTGGTCGAAGAGCGGGACACCGAGCAGTCCGGCCAGCACCAGGTCGCACTGGTCGCCTATGGCACGGTAGTTGACCTCGATGAGGCGGGCGCGGTCGCCCTGCACCACGTACTCGGTGTGGCTGGCGCCGAAGCCCACCCCGAGCGCGCGCAGCTGGTCCAGCACCTGGGCGGTGTGCGGCTGCGGCGGCTCGGGGAGCAGCACGAGGCGTTCTTCGATGAAGTGCGGGGGCGGCGACAGCTCGGTGCTGAAGGAGGCGTAGGCGTGCAGGGTACGGCCGTCCCCCAAGGTCTCCAGGGTCCGCAGCGGCCCGTGCAGGAACTCCTCCACGACCAGCGCCTCCCCCGGGCGCCGGGAGCGGATCTCGCGGCAGCGGGCGAGGAGTTCACCGGCGTCGGCGACGAGCCGGACGTCCTCGCTGGCGACGCCCTCGCGGGGTTTGACGACGCACGGGAAAGGCGGGGCGAGGGCGGTGAGCACGGCCGGGTCCTGGGCCGGGCCGAGCTCGGCGGACCAGACGGTGTCGGCGCCCGACTCGGCGAGAGTGCGCCGCAGTTGGGCCTTGTTCTTGGTGCGCAGCGCGGCCCGCCAGTCCTTGCCGGGCAGGCCGAGGAAGTCGGCGGCGAGCGCGGCCTGGGTCTGGAGGTGGTCGCTGTTGCTGAAGACGGCGTCGGGGCGGGCGGGCCCGGCGGCGATCCGGCCGATGACCTCGCGGAAGTCGCGTACGTCGCAGGGCGTGACGGCGAGGTCGGGGAGCAGGCCGCCGGCGGCCGCGTAGCGCCGGTACGCGCGCTCGTGCGCGGCCGGCTGGTCGGTGAGGAGGGTGACGGCCAGCCCGAGCCGGGCGGCGGCGGGCAGGAAGCCCTCGGTGACGGAGTCGGTGGGATTGAGCGCGAGGAGCTGGAGCCGCCGCGTGGCGCGCGGCCGACGCCGGGCCGCGCCGTGATCATTCTCGTGCACAGGGAGAGATTAGGTTAGGCATGCCTAATGCCGCCAATTCGCGGGCGCGACATGCCCGTTTCGCCCCCTTCGCCGTCAACTCTCCTGGAAGGGAACGTCAACCGGGCAACCCTATGGCGCGGTGCCGGGCGCGGCGCGCGGCCAGTCGTTCGCCCTCGTCCTGGGCGCGCAGGTCGGCGAGTTCGGCACCGAGGGCGCGGCCGAGCCGGGCGAGGAAGCCCGTAGGCGACTCGGGGCCGTCGTCTCCGCGCTCGGGGCCGCCGTCTCCGCGCTCGCGGGCGTCGTCTCCGCGCTCGGGGCCGTCGTCTCCGCGCTCGCGGGCGTGCTGTTCACGCTCGCGGGCGTCCTCTTCGACGATACGGTCCACGATGCCGTGGGCGAGCAGATCGGCGGAGCGCACGCCCTGCCGTCCGGCGATCTCGTACGCCCGGTCGGTGGTCCGGTACAGGATCGCGGACGCGCCCTCGGGCGGCAGCGGGGAGAGCCAGGCGTGCCGTGCCGCCAGCACCCGGTCGGCGGGCAGCAGGGCCAGCGCGGCACCGCCCGCACCCTGCCCGAGCAGCAGGCACAGCGTCGGCGCGGGCAGCGTCACCATGTCGGCCAGGCAGCGGGCGATCTCGCCCGCCAGGCCGCCCTCTTCGGCCTCGCGGCTGAGGGCGGCACCCGCGGTGTCCACGACGGTCAGCAGCGGCAACCCCAGTTCGGCGGCGATCCGCATCCCGCGCCGCGCGGTGCGCAGCCCGGCCGGGCCGAGCGCCTGTCCGGGCCCGTCGGCGGGGTGCCGCCCGTCGCGGTCGTGGCCGAGCACGACACAAGGCGTCCCGCCCACCCGCGCCAGGGCGAGCAGCAGCCCCGGATCGTGCTCGCCCGCGCCGGTACCGCTGAGCGGGGTCACATCCTCGGCGGTGGCGCGCAGCAGGGCGCGGATGCCGGGGCGTTCGGGCCGACGCGAACGCCGGATCGACTCCTCGGCGGAGGGCACGCCCACGGGACCGTACTCCGGTCCGCCTGCCCCGGGCTCGGCGGCCGGAGCCGAACCACCCGCTTCGGCGGCGTCCGCCGACAGCACGCGCAGCGCCCGCGCCGTCACCTCCGCCAACTGCTCTGCGGGCAGCACCGCGTCGACCAGTCCGTGCGCCAGCAGGTTCTCGGCGGTCTGCACGCCCGCCGGGAACTCCTCGCCGTACAGCGCCTGGTGCACGCGCGGGCCGAGGAATCCGATCAGGGCACCCGGCTCGGCGGCGGTCACATGGCCCAGCGATCCCCAGGAGGCCAGCACCCCGCCGGTCGTGGGGTGGCGCAGATAGACGAGATAGGGCAGGCCGGCCGCTTTATGCTCCGTGATGGCCGCCGCCACCTTCACCATCTGCAGAAACGCGATCGTGCCCTCCTGCATCCGGGTGCCACCCGACGCGGGCGCGGCGAGCAGCGGCAACCGCTCCCGCGTCGCCCGCTCCACGGCCCGGACCAGCCGCTCCCCCGCCGCGACCCCGATCGATCCGCCCAGAAACCCGAACTCGCCGACGACGACCGCCACCCGCCGCCCCTCGACGCGCCCCTCCCCACTGACCACGGACTCGTCCAGCCCGGTCCGCGCCCGCGCCCGCTCCAGGTCGGCACGGTAGTCGGGGTCGCCGGCGGTGACGGCGACGGGTTCGTCCCAGGACCGCCAGGTCCCCGGGTCGGCCACGGTCTCAATCAACTGACGCGCACCAACGCGCCCGGGCGTTCCGCTCATGGCACCCACCATGCCACGGCGGCCGTTGCGGCGACCGACCTGATCTCAGACTCAGCGCCCCCTTAAGCGGACCATAAGGATCGACCCGCGGGCCTTCTGAGCGGCGAATCGGCCGGTCGGTGCGGCTAGCGTGCTGCTCCCCCACCCCACCTCTGGAGGAGCCCCCCATGCACGTTCGCCGCAAGGCCGCTGCCCGGATCGCCGTGCTCGGCATCGTGTCCATCGCGCTCACCGCGCTGGCCGCCGATCCGGCCGTCGCGCACGGGTCCATGTCGGATCCGGTGAGCCGGGTGGCCGCCTGTTTCGCGGAGGGGCCGGAGAGTCCTGACTCGGCAGCCTGCAAGGCCATGGTGGCGGCCGGCGGGACCCAGCCGCTGTACGACTGGAACGAGGTCAACATCGGCGACGCCGCGGGGCGGCACCGGGAGATCATCCCGGATGGCAAGCTGTGCAGCGCCGGCCGTGAGAAGTACAAGGGGCTGGACCTGCCGCGCGCCGACTGGCCCGCCACGAAGCTCGCCCCCGGTGCGCACTCGTTCAAGTACCGCGCGACCGCCCCGCACCGGGGCACCTTCGAGCTGTACATAACCAAGGTCGGATACGACCCGACGAAGCCGCTGAAGTGGTCGGACCTGGAAGCGAAGCCCTTCGCGAAGGTCACCGACCCCAGGCTGGAGAACGGCAGTTACGTCTTCTCCGGTACGGTCCCGAAGAGGTCCGGCCGCCATCTGATCTACAGCATCTGGCAGCGCTCGGACAGCCCAGAGGCGTTCTACACCTGCTCGGACGTGGTCATGGGCGGCACCTCGGGCAAGGTCCCGGCGTCGGCTCCGGAGGCGCCCAGTGAGGAGCAGATCACCAAGGAAGCCGCCAAGTCGACGGTGGACCACCACGGCCACGGCGGCGACGAGCACGCGGCGCACTCGCGGCAGGCCGAGGCGGAGGGCACGGGCGTCCGGGATGCCGAGGCGGAGGGCACAGACGCCCGGGATGCTGAGGCCCGGAAGGCCGCGGCGCAGCCCGGCAACGCCCCCGCGCCGCAAGGCGAACGCCTCGCTCAGACCGGCGGGGACTCCTCGACCGCGCCCTTGGCGGTCGGCGGCGCCGCCGTCCTCGCCGCGGGTTCCGCGCTGCTCTTCGTGACCGCCCGCCGGCGCGCCGCCCGCAGCCGCGGCTGAGTGAAACCTTCGACAGCCTTCGACAGCCCCTCGATGGCCCCCGATAGACCTTGATAGGCCTTGATAGGCCTTGATGACGTCGCCGTCAGCGCCGCCCCGCGCTGACAGCGACGTCATTCCGCTTCATCCGTCCAGGGCGGAGCTCCCCATGACGGCATCCTCCAGGGCCCCGCCCTCCAGCGCGGAGTCGAGCGCATGGGTCAGCCGGTGCAGCCGGGTCCGCAGCTCGGCCAGCTCGCGCGGGTCCAGGCCGCTGGCGGCGATGACCTTGCGCGGCACGGCCCCGGCGTCCGCCTTGAGCGCCGCGCCCTCCGCGGTCAGCCGGACGTTCACCGAGCGCTCGTCATGGGCGCTGCGCTCCCGCTGCACCAGCCCGGCCGTCTCCATGCGCTTGAGCAGCGGGGAGAGGGTCCCGGAGTCCAGCCGCAGATACTCACCCAGCTGTTTGACCGGCATCTCGCCGTGCTCCCACAGCACGAGCATCGCCAGGTACTGCGGATAGGTGAGCCGGGTCTCACGGAGGACCTGGCGGTACACGCCCCCGAAGGCACGCGAGGCGGCGTGCAGTGCGAAGCAGATCTGCAGGTCGAGACGGAGCAGGTCCTGCTCCTCGGATCCGTCCGGGTGGGGTGCCGGGTCGGTGGTTTCGGGGTGGCGTGCCATGCCCCCAGCGTACCTTTTAGTTGTGCGCAATTAAGTTGTGCACTATCGTTCGAGGTGTTGGCGCGACAAGCACGCGCGGCGACACGCATCAGGCATCAGGCATCACAAACACGCATCACGCATCACAAAGGGGAATGGTCTTCATGGACGCGCTGTACACCGCGGTGGCAACGGCCAACGGCCGCGAGGGACGGGCCGTGAGCTCCGACGGGCAGCTTGACCTGCCGCTGGCCCCGCCGCCGGCCCTTGGCGGCAACGGCCAGGGCACCAACCCGGAGCAGCTCTTCGCCGCCGGTTACGCCGCCTGCTTCGCCGGTGCGCTCGGTGTCGTCGGCCGCCAGGCGAAGATCGACACCAAGGACGCCTCGGTCACCGCCGAGGTCGGCATCGGCAAGGACGAGTCCGGCTTCGGGATCAAGGTGACGCTCCGCGTCGAGCTGCCGGAGTCCCTGCAGGGCGAGACCGGCCGCGACCTGGTCGAGCAGGCCCACCAGGTGTGCCCGTACTCGAAGGCGACCCGCGGCAACATCCCCGTGGAGCTCGTCGTCGAGTAAGTCGCGTACGTCGCGTCACCGGGCGCCGGACAGCCGGCGCGATCCGGTCCGCGTGTTCCCCGCCTCCGCCCCCGCAGGAGGCGGGGAACACGCTTGCGGTCGCCTCGGGTGCCGGCGGACGGCCCGCGCCAGGTCAGGGCCGCCACGCATCGCGCGCCTCCCGCACCGGGTCAGGGCCCGCTGTCGGCCGCGGGCGGTGCCTCGGCGGGGAACGGGACGACACGGTCGCCGACGAGTTCCGGCGCGCGCCGGGCACCCCGACGTGCCGCTGATCGTGCTCTCCGCCATGGGGCACGACGCCACCCAGGCCAGCCTCTGGCCGGAGGGCAGCACTGCGCCGGCCCGCTCCCTCAGTGGCGTACCAGACAGAAGGGGTGCCCTGCCGGGGCCGCGTAGACGCGCCAGGACTGCTCATCGGCGCCGTCACCACCCCCACCGGCGCTGTCACCGCCGTCCAGTAGCGTCGCGCCCAAGGCCGGCACCTGCTCCTGCGCTCGGTCCAGGTCCGGAACACCGAAGTCCAGATGGAACTGAAGGCCGTCGGTGCGGGGTCGGAGCCTGTCACGCCGCATCCAGGAAGGACGCGGGCCGCACCGCCCCCGCGCCGAAGCGGGCCCGGGCGCGGTCGGCGGCGGCCTCGGCCCGGTGGGCCTTGTCGTCCTCCGGGTCGAACGTCAGCTGGTGCGCGGCGAGTCCGGCGTCCATGAGGCCCTCGGCCCGCAACGCCACGGACCGTACCCGCGCCCGTTCCAGAGCGAGCCCCGCGTGCAGCGCGTACGCGGCGGCGGTCAGCGCCGGGGTGTGCGCGGTCGGTTCGGGGAGGGTCCGGGAGCGGGTGGTCGTGGAGCGGTCCGCGTAGCGGACGGTGAGGGTGAGGGTGCGGGCCACCTGGCCGCTCGTACGCAGCCGTACGCCGAGGCCGTCGGCGAGAGTGAGCAGCGCGCGGCGCCGGCGGCCGGGGTCCAGTTCGTCATGGGCGAAGCGGTGTTCGGCGGCCATGGCGCGGGCGGGGGCGTTGGGGGTGACCGGCGCCGGGTCAGTGCCGTGCGCCCGCTCGTGGACCCGCCGCCCGGCCGCCGCGCCCAGGATGCGCTGGAGGGTGGCCAGCGGAGCCGCCGCGATCCGGTCGACGCTGTCCAGCCCGTACGCGCACAGGGCCCTGGCGGTCGCCGGGCCCACGCCGGGCAGGGCGGCCGCGGGCTTGTGCGCGAGGAAGGCGGCGACCGCCTCCGGAGTGCCGGGAACGGAACGGACCGCGCCGGGCACGCCGCCCTCCGCCAGGTGCGCGGCGGCGGCCATCCTGGCGAGCAGCGGGTTGGTGGCGACGCCCACGGTGCAGTCCACGCCGTACCGGGCCAGGGCCCGGACCCGTACGATCTCCGCCAGCCCGGCCGCGTCCCGGCCGAAGTAGCGCAGCGCGCCCCGGACATCGGCCAGCGCGGCGTCGGGCGGCAGCGCCTCGACGACGGGGGTCAGTTCGGCGAGCAGGGCGAGCAGCCCTTCGTAGGTGTCCGCACCGGGCTCGGCGCCGTCGGCGGAATGGAAGCGCACGTACAGCACACCCGGCACGTCTCGCCGAGAGCCCCCGGCCGGCCCCACCGGCACACCCGCCACGCCCCGCCGCGAACTCCCGGCCGGCTCCACCGGTACGGCCCCCACCGCCGGTCGTCCCGTGCCGCGCGCCTCCACCGTGCGGGTCGGCGTCCGGCCGCGCACCGGCAGCCGCGCGCCCGGGCCGCCGCCCGCGCCCTGCGGCGCGCCGGACGGGCGGGGCGCCCCGCCGACCCCGCGCACCGCAGGGGTCAGCGCCGTGGGCGGGGGCGGCGCGGACGCCCCGGACGGTTCGGGTACGCGCAGTGGCCGTCGTGTCATCGTCCCGCGCTCCCTGGACTGGAGTGCCACAACTTGCGCCCCGTGGCCGCGCCTTCACCCGCGGGGCGGAGGTCGGCCCAAGGGTGCATCTCGTAGCCGGTGGGCAGGTGGATACGGCGCGCCGTGTCCGCGGGGGCCTCCTCGTCGCCGGGGGCCTCGCCGGGGGCGGCGTCCCGGCCTTCGGACGGCGGCGCGGACGTCCCGGCGGGAGCCGGCGCCGCGAGCCGCGCGGCGACCGCCTCCAGGCCGCCGGTGCGCCGCAGTTCGGCCAGTTCCGCGAGGTTCCACGCGGCCGAGCCGACGACGCTGAGGCTGCGCGGGCCGCGCCGCTGGACCACGCCCCGTACGAGCAGCAGCCAGGAGTGGAAGACGGTGTGCGCGCACGTCGCGTGGCTGTCGTCGAAGAACGCGAGGTCGACCAGGCCGGTGCCGTCGTCGAGGGTGACGAAGATGACGCGCCGCCCGGAACGGATCGGGGGCGTCTGGGTGGCGGCCTTGGCCCCGGCGACCAGAACGGTCTCGCCGTGCCGGGCCACCCGCAGCCGCTTCGCCGGGATCACGCCCAGCTCCTCCAGAAACGCGCGGTGATCCCCCATCAGATGCCGTGATACGTCCATGCCGAGGACCCCGAGCTCGGCGTCGAGGCGTTCGGCCGCGTCGAGGTCCGGGAGCCCGGCGGGCGCGGCCGGGCCGGTCTCGGCGAGCGGCAGCTGGCCGCTGTGGGCCCCGCCGCCGCGCGAGGAGGCCCGGCGGTGCAGTTCGGCGATGTGCAGCAGCAGGTCGCGGCGGTTCGCGCCGAAGCCGTCCAGCGCGCCGACCTCCGCGAGCCGTTCGGCGACCGGCCGCCCCGGACGGGCCCGCAGCCACAGGTCCTGGAGCGAGGAGTACGGCCGTCCCGCGGCGATCCGCGCCGCTTCCGCCTCGCTGATGCCCCGTACGTCGCACAGCGCCATCCGGAGCCCCACACTTCCCCGGTCACTGCCTCCCTCGCCGCTTTGCCCGCTGCCGCCTCCCCCTTCACCACCCTTACCGGACATCAGTTCGATTCGATAGACCGTGTCGGACCGGTTCACGTCCAACGGCAGGATCGGCACCCCCTGCCGCCGCGCGTCCGCCAGCAGCAGCCGCTTGGGGTACATCCCGGGGTCGTGGGTGAGCAACCCGGCATAGAAGGCCGCCGGATGATGCGCTTTCAGCCAGGCCGACTGGTACGTGGGCACGGCGAAGGCGACCGCGTGCGCCTTGCAGAAGCCGTAGGAGCCGAACGCCTCGACGATCGCCCAGGTGCGCGCCAGCACCTCCGGGCCGTAGCCGCGCCTGGCCGCCTCCGCGTGGAACCAGGCCCGCACCCGGCCCTGCCGCGCGGGGTCCGACAGGGCGCGCCGCCCCTCGTCCGCGAGGTCCCGCCCGCAGCCGGTCATGATCGAGAGGATCTCGATGATCTGCTCGTGGAAGACGACGACGCCGTAGGTCTCGCGCAGCGCCTCCTCCAGGTCCGGGTGCGGGTAGTGGGGCCGGGTGCGGCCGTGCCGGGCGGCGATGAAGGGCCGCACCATGTCGGCGGCGACCGGTCCCGGCCGGAACAGCGAGATGTCGACCACCAGGTCGTGGAAGGTGGCGGGCTGGAGCCGGCCGATCAGGTCGCGCTGGCCGGGCGACTCGATCTGGAAGCAGCCCAGCGTCTCGGTGGAGCGGATCAGCCGGTACGTGGCCTCGTCGCCGGGCGGCACCTGTGCCGGGTCGTCCAGGTCCAGCGGCCGCCCGGTGACGCGTTCGACCTCCCGCGCCGCGTGGGCCATCGCGGACTGCATCCGCACCCCGAGGACGTCGAGCTTGAGCAGCCCGAGCTCCTCGACGTCGTCCTTGTCGAACTGCGACATCGGGAAGCCCTCGCCGCTGGTCGGCACGACGGGCGTACGGGCCAGCAGCCCGGCGTCCGACAGCAGGACGCCGCACGGGTGCATGGCGAGGCCGCGCGGCAGCGCGTCGAGCGCCTCCACCAGCTCCCAGAGGGCGCCGTAACGTTTCTGCGCGGCCGTGGCCTCCCGCACCTCCCGCAGTTCGGGCAGCTCCGTGATGGCCGCGCGCGCGTCCCGGGCGCGGATGTGCGGGAAGGACTTGGCGAGCCGGTCCACCTCGGCCGGATCCATGCCGAGGGCCGCGCCCACGTCCCGTACCGCGTGCCGCACCCGGTAGGTCTCGGGCATCGCGACGGTCGCGACCCGCGCCGCCCCGAAGCGGTCGAAGATCGCGCGGTAGACGTCCAGGCGGCGCGCGGACTCCACGTCGATGTCGATGTCGGGCAGCGCGCGCCGCCGCACCGACAGGAAGCGCTCCATCAGCAGCCCGTGCTCGACCGGGTCGGCGTGGGCGATGCCGAGCAGGTGGTTGACCAGGGAGCCGGCGCCGGAGCCCCGCGCGGTGACCCGGATGCCCAGTGCGCGGGTGTCGTCCACGACCTGGGCGACGGTCAGGAAGTACGTGGCGTAGCCGAGCCGTTCGATGGTGTGCAGCTCGTCCTCCAGCCGCCGCCAGCGCCGCCCGTCGCGGTCGTAACCGCGCAGCACCATGGCGGCGGCACAGCGGGAGCGCAGCACGCGCATCGCGGTCCGGTGTCCGGCGCCGACCAGGTGCGGTTCGGGGAAGTGGACGCTGCCGAGCCCCAGGTCGTCCTCGGGGTCGACCCGGCAGGCGGCGGCGGTGTCCTGGGTCTCCTCCAGCAGCCGGTGCGCGGCGGCGCGGCGGAATCCGGCCGCCGCCGCGACGCGCTCGGCGGTCCGGGCCATGTCGGCGGGGCCCTTGAGCCAGCCCTCGCCGCTGTCGAGCGCGCCGGGGGTGCGGAAGTCGATGGGGACGAGCCGGCGGGCGGCGTCCAGGACGTCGGCGACCGGGCCCTGGCCGGGGTCGGCGTAGCGGACGGCGTTGCTCAGGACGGCCCGTACGCCCTGGTCGGCGGCGAAGCCGACGGTGCGGGCGGCCAGCCGCAGCGAGCCGGGGCCGGTGCCGGTCCGCCTGTGCCAGACGGCCTCCAGCCGCAGCGCGTCACCGAACATTTCGCGCCAGGGCGCCAGCAGCCGCTCCGCCCGGTCCGGGCGCCCTGCGGCGAGGGCCCGGCCCACGTCGGAGTCCGGGCCGAGCAGCACGGTCAGCGGGGCGAGCGCGCCGGACGCCGCGCCTTCGAGGTCTTCCCAGCGCAGCAGGGGGCGCGCGTCGTGGTGGGCGGGGCCGGTCCGGTGCGCGTCGGCCGACCAGCGCGCGGGGTCGGCCGGACGCGTGTGGGACCCGGTGCCCTGGTGCGCGTGGGCGGCGGAGACCAGTCCGCACAGCGCCGCCCAAGCGGGCGCGCCGCCACGGGCGAGGAAGACAGCACGGGGCGTGGACTCGTCGATGAACGCCCCACCGCGCACCGGGGCGCGCCGCCGGGAGCCGCCGGCCGCGCCGGCCGCCCGCTGCGGTTCCCGTACCGCCAGGTCCACCCCGAACAGTGGCCGGATCCCGGCCTCGGCGGCGGCTCTGGCGAACCGCACGGCCCCGGCGAGGCTGTCGCGGTCGGTCAGGGCGAGCGCGTCCATGCCGCGTTCGGCGGCGCGTTGCGCCAACCGCTCCGGGTGGGCGGCTCCGTACCTCATGGAGAACCCGGACGCGGTGTGCAGGTGCGTGAAGTCTGGCATCCGCACCTCCTGCTCCTTGCTCACCCCCTGACCAGCCTGCCTCTGTCCCCTCTCCATCACCATAGACCACTTTTCGAACGTTCGTGCGATGCGCGGGTTGGGGGCACGACGGGACCCCGGGGTCACGTCGGCCCGTCGCCTGAACGGTCCGCGCCTGAACGGCCCGCGCCGCCTGCGCCGAACGGCTCCGGCCGCACACCATGTGGAGACACCTGCCCCGGACGGCGCCCGGCGAGGAGCGACGGATGACCCCTACGAGCAGAGCCACCCACCTCACCTACAGCGCCGGAGGCGGAGACGGGGTGACGAGGCGCGCCGCCCTGCTGATGGTCGGCGTGCTGCTGCTCCAGCTCGCCTTCATCACCTCGTACGTGGGCGCCTTCCACAACCCCAGGCCGGAGCGCGTCGACCTCGCCGCCGTCGCCCCGGGCCCGGCCGTCGACCAACTGGTGCGCGACCTCGACGCGCTGCCGGGCGAGCCGTTCGACGCACGCGCGGTCGGCAGCGAGGCCGCGGCGATCCGGAAGATCAGGCACCGGGAGGTCGACGCGGCGCTGGTCGCCGCCCCGGCCGGCACCACCGACCGGCTGTTCGTCGCGAGCGGCGCGGGAGCCTCGCTCTCCCTGGCGGTCGAGCAGGCCGTGACCGCGGCCGAGAAGGCCCGGGGACGCGCCGTCCGCACCATCGACGTCGCTCCGGTCCGCAAGGGCGACGCTCGGGGGCTGACCTCGTTCTACCTGGTGGTCGGCTGGTGCGTCGGCGGCTATCTGTGCGCCGCGGCGCTGGCGATCAGCGCCGGGGCACGGCCCGCCACCCCGCACCGGGCGCTGATCCGGCTCGGTGGGCTCGCGGCGTACTCGGCCCTCGCGGGCCTGGGGGGCGCGGTGATCGCGGGCCCGATCCTCGACGCGCTGCCGGGCAGCGTCTGGGCGCTGTGGGGGCTGGGCGCGCTCGTGGTCTTCGCGGTCGGGGCGGCGACCCTCGCGTGCCAGGCGGTCGCGGGTGTGGTGGGCATCGGCCTGGCGATCCTGCTGGTCGTCGTCCTGGGCAACCCGAGCGCGGGCGGCGCGTACCCCTACCCGCTGCTGCCGGACTTCTGGCGCGCCATCGGGCCCGCGCTACCGCCGGGCGCGGGCACCTGGACGGCCCGCTCGATCGCGTACTTCCGCGGCAACGGGGTGACCGGTCCGCTGCTGGTGCTCGCCGCCTGGGCGGTCGCAGGCGCGGCCGTCACCCTGATCGCCTCGGCGCTCCGCGGCCGCCGACCCGGACGCGGCATCCAGCTGGTTCCACCCGTCCCCGGCAGCCCGCACATCTGACGCCGGAGCGACGCTTTCCGGTCGAGCCTCGCCGACCGATGCGCGGCCGTCGGCGCCACACTCCGGCGATGGTACGGATCTCAACGAACGACCGGACGGCTGGCCAGACCGGCTGTGACGCATTGTGGGCAACTGATCTACACAGAGATACTGGTCATCGGATTGACACAATCAGCCACCAGACGATTGCCGACAGTGACCGGAAGTGACTGTTCGACTGTGCGCTTCTCGCCCGCTTGAGCAAGACTCCGGTCCAGACCGGACACCTGTCCGGTATCTGCAACCACGAGCAAGGGAGTGTTCGGAATGCGGAAGATCGCTGGATCGATCGGCCTCGGCGCCGCCCTGACCATGAGCTGCCTCGTCGCGGCCGGCAGCGCCGCCAGCGCCGAGCCGGCGCAGCCGCGCAGCCTGTACGCACCCTCGGCACTGGTCCTCACCATCGGCAGCGGGGACGACCCGGCGACGGCCACGGTGCAGCGCGCGGTGACCCTGAACTGCCGCCCGAAGGCCGGCGGAACGCACCCGGCGCCCACGACGGCGTGCGCGGAACTCTACGCGGTCAACGGCCAGTTCGCCGACCTTCCGGCCCTGAATTCGGAGGGCCGGGCCTGCACCAAGGACTACCGACCGATCGTGGTCACCGCCCAGGGCGTGTGGGACGGCAAGCGGGTCGAGTACGCCAAGACCTACGGGAACGCCTGCACGATGGAGTCGCTGCGGTCCGTGGTCTTCTCGTTCTGACCTCGGCCGACTCTCCGGCACGTTGAAAGCCTGCCACCCCGCGCAGGGGGGAGGCCCCGGACACAAGTGGGGTGTCCGGGGCCTCCCCATCCGCGGCCGTTCCGTGGCCGGCGGACGTCCGCGTCAGCCGATCTCGGCGCCGTATACCTCCAGCGGCTCGGTCACCGGCTGGAAGAAGGTCTCACCGCCCGAGGAGCAGTCACCGCTGCCCCCGGAGGTCAGACCCAGCGCCGTCTCGCCGGCGAAGAGCGCGCCGCCGCTGTCGCCGGGCTCGGCGCAGACGGTGGTCTGGATCAGCCCCTCGACCGTGCCCTCCGCGTAGTTGACGGTCGCGTCGAGAGCGGTGACCTGGCCGTCGTGCACCTGGGTGGTGCTGCCGCTGCGCCGCACCTCCTGACCGACCGTGGCCTCACCCGCCTGGGTGATGGCCTGGCTGCCACCGTCGTACAGGTTCACCTCGCTCGGGTGGTCGATCTCCGCGGTGTACTTCACGAGTCCGTAGTCGTCGCCCGGGAAGCTGCTGCCCTCGTTGGCGCCGATCTCGGAGCCGCCCTGGGAGTCGGACCAGCTGCTGACCGCCTCGGTGCAGTGCCCGGCGGTCAGGAAGTACGGCTGTCCGTCCTTGACCACGTTGAACCCCAGCGAGCAGCGCGCGCCGGAGCCCCAGATGGCGTCGCCGCCCGCGATCCGGGTCTGGAACTTCCCGGCCGAGTGGCGCACCCGGACCTTGTCGCCTAGGGAGCCCGCGACCTTTTCGAGCTTGGCCAGCCGGTCGCCCGTGACCGTGCTGTCCGCCGTGATGACGACCTTGTTGGTCTTGGGGTCCATCGCCCACGCGGTACCGGGGATGGCGGCCTTGGCCTTCAGCGTCGCGCGTGCCGCGTCGAGCTGCGCCAGCGTGTGCTTGACGACCTTGGCCTCGGCGCCCGCGTCGCGCACCGCGTCGGCGGCCGCCTCGTCCACGACGTTGACCACCAGCTTCCCGGCCTCGGCGTCGTAGTAGGAACCGGCCGTGTCGCCGTTGAGGGTGGCGGCGAGATGGGTGGAGAGCTTGCCGGCCGCGGCGGCCGAGAGGGTGTCCGCGTGCGCGGCGGGCGCGGCGTTCGCGTTCTGCAGGGTGAGGGTCACGAGGGCCAGGGCGGCCACGCCCGCTCCGGCGATGGCGGTGCGGCGCTTGGATATGCGTCCGTGCTTCAACTCAGTACCTCCAGTGGGGGGATGGGCCCGGCGGTGGGGTGCCCGGCCCGGAGGACCTGCCAGCATGAGCACGCCTGCCCACAGGAAGTCGCGTCCATGCCAACTCGTTTCACTTGAGTATTCCGAGGGCGCGCGGGCGCACACAAGGTCGCGTTCTGGTCGCTCGAGCGAAAGTCGAGAGGTCCCGGCCGCCCCCGGGCACGCCGGTGCCCGCGCATGTCAGTCATGACGCGGGCACAGGGTGCGACGGCTGCTTGAACAGCCGGTGACGGCTACGCCTGTCCGGTTACCGCCCTTCCGCTTCCGGTATCCGACTGCGCGCCCGGACGGGGCCGCGAGCGCGGCCCGCCGGGGTGCGGTTGGTCGGGGTGCGGTTGGTCGGGGTGCGGCTCCCGGGTCGGCTCACCGGGCGGCGCGTCAGCGGCGGACTCACCCGACTCCACTTCGGCACGCGGCTCGCCCGGTTCGATGTCGACGCGCGATTCGCCCGGCTCGATATCGGCGTGCGGCTCGCCCCGCTCGATGTCGACGTGCGGCTCGCCCGGCTCCATTTCCGCGTGCGACCGGCCCGGCGGTACTCCGGTGTGCGGCTCGCGCGGCTCCACTTCGGCGTGCCGTTCGCCGTGCCGCGCGCCCTTCTCCTCGGCCCCCTTCTCCAGGAAGCGCAGCAGCTCCACCGGAATGGGCAGGACCAGGGTGGAGTTCTTCTCGGCGGCGACCGCCATCACGGTCTGCAGCAGCCGCAGTTGCAGCGCCGAGGGGGTGTCGGCCATTTGCGCGGCCGCCTCCGCGAGCTTCCTAGACGCCTGGAGTTCGGCGTCCGCGTTGATCACGCGCGCCCGCCGCTCGCGGTCGGCCTCGGCCTGCCTGGCCATCGAGCGCTTCATCGTCTCGGGGAGCGACACGTCCTTGATCTCGACCCGGTCGATGTGCACGCCCCAGCCGACCGCCGGGCTGTCGATCATCAGCTCGAGGCCCTGGTTGAGCTTCTCCCGGTTGGACAGCAGATCGTCCAGGTCGCTCTTGCCGATGATGGAGCGCAGCGAGGTCTGCGCCATCTGCGAGACGGCGAAACGGTAGTCCTCGACCTGCACGATCGCGTCCGCCGGGTCGACGACCTTGAAATAGACGACGGCGTCGACGCGCACCGTCACGTTGTCGCGGGTGATGCCCTCCTGGGCGGGCACGGGCATCGTCACGATCTGCATGTTGACCTTGCGGAGCCGGTCGATGACCGGGACGATCATCGTGAATCCGGGCTGGCGGACCGCCGAGCGGAGCCTGCCGAGCCGGAAGACGACGCCCCGCTCGTACTGCTTGACCACACGGGCGGCCGCCATGGCATAGACCGCCGCACCCGAGAACGCCAGCGCACCCGCTGCCACGAGCTCTTCGACCATCACGGCCACCTGCCCGTCCGTACCTGTCGCGAGCGATGCCCCCGAGAGGGACCCCGCGAGGTCCGGCAGGGGGCCTCCCAGGGACCCACAGGGGGTCTGTTTTGTCCACGATAGTCCCGCTCTGACCGGGCCGGGAGGCCTCGGGGAACGAACCGGGGCGCCACTGAGCCCCCGCCCGGTGCACCAGGCGGGGGCTCAGCCTCGACTCGTCTTCGACGCGCCCTCGGCTCACCCGCGGACGGCCGCGGCGCCACGGGTCCTACAGGTGGGGGGCGGCGATCAGTAGACGCTCACGCCGTACGCGTTCAGGGCCTCGACGACCGGCTGGAAGAAGGTCGTGCCACCGGAGGAGCAGTTGCCGCTGCCGCCGGAGGTCAGACCCAGCGCGGTGGTGCCGGAGTACAGCGGGCCGCCGCTGTCGCCGGGCTCGGCGCAGACGGTGGTCTGGATCATGCCGTAGACGACATCGCCTCCGCCGTAGTTGACGGTGGCGTTCAGACCGGTGACCCGGCCGCTGTGGGTGCCGGTGGTGCTGCCGCGGCGGGTCACCGTCTGACCGACGGTCGGGTTGGCCGCGCGGGTGATGTCCTGGCCACCGACGGTGCCCGAGGGCGTGACGGATCCGCTGTAGCGGACCAGGCCGTAGTCGTTGGTCGGGAAGCTGGAGCCGGCGGTCGGGCCGATGACCGTGCTGCGGCCGGAGTTGGAGTACCAGGTGCCCGCGCCCTCGGTGCAGTGCCCGGCCGTCACGAAGTAGTTGGTTCCGCTGCTGTTGCGGACGTTGAAGCCCAGCGAGCAGCGCCCGCTGGACGAGTAGATGGCGTCGCCGCCGGAGATGAGCTTGCTGAACGTGCCGGAAGTGCGCTTGACCTCGATGGCGTCGGCGTTGGCACCGGCCGTCTTCTTGATCTTGGCTATCTCGGCTTGACTCACGGTACTGTCGGCCGTGACGACAAGGGTGTTGGTCGCCTTGTCGACATACCAGGCGGTGCCGGCGACGTCGGCGTCGAGCACCGCGGCGCTCGCGGCCTTGGCCTCGGACGCGCTGAACGTCTTCGCCGGGTCGTCGGACGCGTTGGCCACGGACGGCACGGCGATCGCCGCGGTGGCCACGACCGCCGATGCCGCGGCGATGAGCTTGGCACGTCTCGCGACGCCGGTGCGGGGGGTGTTGCGCTTGATCCTCAACTCTTCCTCCGAGGGGGAATCGGGGGCCCTCCCTCCTGGCCCGCCATCGGGCAGGAGGGGCCCAGATGAGCGGAGGGCCCGTGAGGCGCAGCCAGGACACGCGACGAACTCCGCTTTCGCCGTGCTCCTGACAAGCGCTGCCGGAAGTATTCGCGCATTCAACGGGATCGCGCAAGACGTCACATCGGACTATTGCGAACTGTTCGCAAATAGGCATGGCCCCGGCGGCCGACCAGGCCGCCGGGGCTGCGCACACCCGATTCCCCTCAGGTCGCCCCTTCGACGGACCAGCGGGCGACCGGGTTCCGCCCTCTCACCGATTCACCGTCCGCAGGCCGCAGTTGGTGGACTCAGCAGCCGTCGCAGGGGCAGCAGCAGTCACAGCCGCAGCCGCCGCAGTCGCACTGGTGGCACCAGCCCTCGCGCTTCTTGTTCTTGCGCCACGGGTCGTCGTACTTCTCCCGGCAGCAGACCTGGCACGTGCAGAACAGCCCAAGCCAGACCGCGCATCCGGCGATCGTGCCGCGCTTGCGCGGGTACGGATCGGACGGCCCATGTCCGTACGGACCGCCACCGTACGGTCCGCCGCCACCGGGTCCACCCGGTCCGCCCGGTCCACCCGGCTGGTAAGGGTTGTTGGGTCCGCCACCGTACGGATTGCCGTACGGCTCCCCGTACTGACCGGGGGCGTACGGCCCGCCCTGGCCATACGGGTTCCCCTGACCGTACGGGTCGCCTTGGCCATACGGGCCGCCCTGGCCGTAGGGCCCCTGGCCGGGGCCCGGCGCCGCGTGCGAGCACGTCGTGCCGAACGCCCGCTCCACCGCGTGCTCCAGCTCGTGCACCAGCAGCAGATGCGTCAGTTTGCCCGCGCCCTTGGTGAACTCCGCGTCGTGCAGCGCCAGGTGCACACCGCGCACCGCGTCGTCACACAGCCTGCGCACCTCGGCGAGCTCCGTGCCGGTGGCCGCGACCGGGTTCCACGCCCCCGTCTTCGCGTCCTCGTGCAGGTCCTCAACCGCGTCCAGCAGATGCGCGATCCGCCCGAAGAGCCGTCCCGCCTCCTCCAACGGCGCGATGTTGCCGGGGCGGCCGGCCAGTACGGCGGTATGGCCGAAGGCCGCGGCCGTCGCGGTCTCGGTCGGTTCGGTGATCTCCAGCAGCGGTGTGCCGAGTCCGGCGGCGCGTTCGAGCGCGTCCTGCCGGCCGACCGCGTCGAGCAGTACGGCGGTGTCGAAGCCGATGTCCGCACCGGACCGAGCGCCGGCCCGATCCCACTTGGCCGCCACCCGGCGGGCCGCCGCGGCGAACGGACGGCGCGCCAGAAGCCCGTCCCGGTCGACCACATGGTCCCGTACCTTCGCCGAGGCCAGCACCAGCGAGACGGTCGCGGCCAGCCGCGCGCCCTCGCCCTGGGCGACGGGGGCGGTACGCATCCCGCGCAGCGGGCACGGCCCGGCGGTGCGCCGCCAGCCGCCCGCGGCACCCGGCAGCTCCGACTGGGCCTCCGTCAGAACGGAGATGACCAGGCCGTCGTAGTTGGTGGCCACCCGCGCGAACTGCCCGTGAGCACCGCGCAGCGCCAGGCACAACCCGCACAGATGCGCCATCCACTCCGTGCGCAGCGTCTCCGACATCCGGTGCCGACAAGGCCGAATTATTCCGAACATACTCCCCCGATCACCCAGACGTCCTCGACGTCACCCGTCCGGCTCGGCGGAGTTTACCCATTGCCACGTCATGCCCCCTACGCAGCAGGAACTCTGAGCATCCGCCAACCGTTCTGCACCAGTACCGTCACGAATCCCCTGTGCGACGGCTAACCACTTGGCACATCATCCACGTCATGGAGGACGATAGAGGGGAGGAGACAATACACACCGTTGGTGAGAGGAGGCGTCCATGGGATCGGTGCGCAAGGCGAGTGCCTGGCTTGGCCTCGTCGACGACAGCGATGACGAGCGCTACTACGACGACGACTACGCCGAGGGGCCCGAGCCCAGCGACGCCTGGGTGACCGACCCCCGGGTGCGGGTGGCCGACGAGGCCGCGCAGGACCAGGGGACCCGTATCGCGACAGTGACCCCGGACGGCTTCCGGGACGCCCGCACCATCGGCGAGCTGTTCCGCGAGGGCGTCCCGGTGATCGTGAACCTCACGACCATGGAGCCCGGGGACGCCAAGCGCGTCGTGGACTTCGCGGCGGGGCTGACCTTCGGGCTGCGCGGCTCGATCGAGCGCGTCGCCACCCGCGTCTTCCTGCTGACGCCCGCGGACTACCAGATCGTGAGCGGCGACGCGGGCCGTGCGAGCGGCGGCTTCTTCAATCAGAGCTGAGCCGGGCGGGGCGGCTCATCGGAACCGGCGCGTGGAACCGGCTCACCGGAACGCGTCGAGGCCGGTGAGCGCCTTGCCCAGCACCAGTTGGTGCATCTCCACGGTGCCCTCGTAGGTGAGCACCGATTCCAGATTGGTCGCGTGCCGCATGACGGGGTACTCCAGCGAGATCCCGTTGGCGCCCAGGATCGTCCGGGCCGTGCGGCAGATCTCGATCGCCTCGCGCACATTGTTGAGCTTGCCGAAGCTGACCTGCTCCGGGCGGAGCTTCCCGGCGTCCATCCGCCGCCCGAGGTGGTGGGCGAGCAGGATCCCCTTGTGCAGTTCGACCGCCATGTCGGCGAGCTTGCCCTGGGTGAGCTGGAATCCGCCGATGGGCCTGCCGAACTGCTCCCGGCTCCTGGCGTACTCCAGGGCGCTTTCGAAGGAGGACCGGGCCGCGCCCATCGCGCCCCACACGATGCCGTAGCGGGCGTGGCTGAGGCAGCTCAGCGGCCCGCGCAGTCCGGTGACCCCCGGCAGTACGGCATCCTCCGGCAGCCGTACCTCGTCCAGGACCAGCTCACTGGTGACGGACGCCCGCAGCGACCACTTGTGCCTGATCTCCGGGGCCGAGAAGCCGGGGGCGTCCGTGGGCACCGCGAAGCCGCGGATGCCCTCGTCGGTACGGGCCCAGACCACCGCGACCCCGGCCACCGAACCGTTGGTGATCCACATCTTGCGGCCGGTCAGCACCCAGTCCGCGCCGTCGCGCTTGGCGTACGTACGCATCCCCGCCGGGTCCGAGCCGTGGTCCGGCTCGGTCAGTCCGAAGCAGCCGATGACCTCGCCGGAGGCCATGCGCGGCAGCCACTGCCGCTTCTGCTCCTCGGAACCGTAGGCGTGGATGGCGTACATCGCGAGCGACCCCTGGACGGAGACCAGCGACCGGATCCCCGAATCGGCCGCCTCCAGCTCCAGGCAGGCAAGGCCGTACTGGACGGCGCTCGCGCCCGCGCAGCCGTACCCCTCCAGGGACATGCCGAGGGCGCCGAGCGAGCCGAGCTCACGGGCCAGCTCGCGGATGCCGGGCAGCTCACCGCGCTCGTACCAGTCGGCGATGTGCGGCAGGACCCGGTCGGCGGCCCAGCGGCGGACGGTGTCCCGGACCGCGAGCTCCTCGGGGTCGAGGAGGTCGTCGATGCCCAGCGGGTCGGTCGGGTCGAACGGCGGCAGGCTGCGCGTGGACATGGATTCGCCTCCGGCTGAGGATCTTCACGGCTCGCCTGACGTTACGACTGGGTAACCCATGCCGTCCAGACCCGCCCGCTCAGCCTGCCGGGGCGCGGCCGAGGCGGCGGGCCCTGGAACACCCCACCGGGGCGCTCAGCCCGAGGGCTCCACGGTCACCGGGGCCCGGGAGGTCCCGGCCGTGTCCTCCGCGCCGGGAGGGGGCACTGCCGCGTCCTCCCCGCCCGCGGCGGGCACGACCGCGTCCTTCGCACCGGAGTCCGCACCGCACTCCATCACGCGGGGCAGCCGGAGCGCCGCGACGGCTCCCAGGACCAGCAGCAGCGCGCTGACCAGGAGGGTGACGTGCAGACCGTGGACGAACGCCTCACGAGCGGCCACCCGCAGGGCGCCTCCGGCGGGTCCGGCGAGCTTGTCGGAGACCTCGTACGCCTCGGCCAGCGACTGCCGGGCGGCGATGGCGTCGTGGCGCGGGACGCCGTCCACGGAGGTGACGCCGGGCGCGTACGCGGCGTTCATGACGCTGCCGAGCAGGGCTATCCCCATGCCCGCGCCGAGCTGGTACGAGGTCTCCCCGATGGCCGCGGCACCGCCCGCGGACTCGGCCGGGGCCTCGCTGAGCATGGATTCGTACGCCCCGAAAAGGGTCATCTCCAGGCCGAAGCCGAGGGCGACGAAGCCGCCGATGAGGAGCGCGGGCCGGTCGGACTGCCCCATGAGGGTGAGGCTGAGCACGGCCGCCGCGGTGAGGGCGAAGCCGAAGGCGACCATGGTGCGCGGTCCGAGCCGGTGGAGCATCCGGGACCCGACGAGGCCGGCGGCCATGGCGGCGAAGGTGAGCGGCAGCAGCCGCAGGCCGGTCTCCAGCGGAGTGAGTCCGAGGACGAGTTGGAGGTACTGGGCGGCGACGAGCTCCAGGCCCACGAGCGCCAGCAGCGCCAGCACGATGCAGCCGACGGATATACCGAAGGCCGGGCGGACGAACAGGCCGAGGTCCACCAGCGGATGGGTGCGGCGCCGCTGGCGGCGGACGAAGAGGGCCAGCAGGAGGGCGCCGAACAGCAGCGGACCGAGGGTGGCGGGCTCCGTCAGCTCTTCCCCGCTGCCCATCCGCTTCACACCGAGGACCACACCGGCCAGTCCGAACGCGGCCACCAGCGCGCCGACCACGTCCCACGGGCCGTCCCGGTCACCGGCGGACTCCGGCAGCAGCCAGCGGCCCACCGGGAGGGCGACCACCATCAGCGGGATGTTGATCAGGAAGACCGAACCCCACCAGAAGTGCTCCAGCAGGAAGCCGCCGAGCAGCGGGCCGACCGCCGCGCCGATGCCGGCGACCGCGCTCCAGACGCCGATGGCGAGCGCGCGCTCACGTCGGTCGGGGAAAACCTGTCGCAGGATCGACAGCGTGGCGGGCATGATCATCGCGCCGCCGACGCCGAGCAGGGCGCGGGCGAGGATGAGTATCTGGGGGGTGTCGGCGAACGCGGCGAGTGCCGAGGCGGCGCCGAACAGCGCGTAGCCGAGCAGCAGGATGCGCCGTCGTCCCACCCGGTCGCCGAGGGTGCCGAAGAGGATCAGCAGCGAGGCGCAGACCAGCGGATACGCGTCGATGATCCACAGCAGTTCGATCGCGCCGGGCCGCAGGTCCTCGCTGACGGCGGGGACGGCGACGTGCAGCGCGGTGCCGTCGACGGCCACCAGCAGGAGGCTGACGCAGAGCACGACGAGCACGACCCAGCGGTTGCCCCCGCCGATCGCGTCCATGCCGCGCCGATGCCGGAGAACGCCCGCCGCCCGCCGAGTGCCGGCCGTGGTCGTCCCGGACATGTACGCACCTCCCTGTCTTACCCTCGCGCCGAGGCCGGGCCGGCCGGGGATGTCGAAGCGTCGGTCCCGGCGGCCCAGTGGCATAGGCGAGTGAGACGTCAGAGTACGCGAGTCCCTGTGCGGCTCGTGTGCCGCAGGTCATCTTGAGACCGACATCGCAGCCCTGCTGACCGGCACGTTCGCACTGGTGTTCCCTTTTGTCCCCCGAACCGTGTCCTCCGCACGACCTTGCCGCGCTCCGGCGTTCCGCGGTTATCCACAGGTGGCCGGGGCGGACGCGGCCATGCCGGATAATCAAGATCATGACCGAACTCGCCCACCCGCCCGTCACAGCGCGGAGCTCCGGCGACGGCGCGGTGCGGACCGCGTTGCGCCGGGCCGCTCCCGCCCTGCTGGCGTATACGGTGACGCGGCTGCTGGGCATCGCGGTTCTGGCGATCTGGGGTGCGATGGCGGACCGGAGTCCGCACCAGCTGCTCTCGGCCCGCTGGGATTCCCTGTGGTACAGCCGGATCGCGGAGCAGGGCTACGGCTACACGCTCAGACTGCCCGACGGCTCGGTCCACTCCGATCTGGCCTTCTTCCCGCTGCTGCCCTGGCTGGAGCGGCTGATATCGGCCGTCTCCCCGCTGTCCGCGGCGGACGCGGGGCTGCTGGTGAGCGCGATCGCCTCACTGGCCGCGGCCTGGGGCGTCTTCGCGGTCGGCGAGCGGGTGTCGGGGCGGCGGGCGGCCGTGGCCCTGGTGGTGCTGTGGGCGGTGCTGCCGGTCGGCATCGTCCAGTCGATGGCGTACTCCGAGTCGCTCTTCACCGCCCTGGCGGCATGGGGGGTGTACGCGCTGCTGGAGCGGCGGTGGGTCACCGCGGGGGCGCTCGCCGCGCTGGCCGGGCTCACCCGGCCGGTGGGCGCAGCCGTGGTGGCGGCCGTGTGGCTCACCGCCGCGGCCGAGCTGGCGCGGGACCCGCGATGGCGGGAAGGACGGTGGCGGGCGGCCTGGCGCGAGGATCGGCGACTGCTGGCCGGGGTCGCGCTCGCGCCGCTGGGCTGGCTGGGTTACTTCGCGTGGGTGGGTGAGCGGACCGGCAGCCTCACCGGCTATCTCGATGTGCAGGGCGGCTGGGGGAACGGCTTCGACGGGGGGCTGGCGTTCGCCGCGTTCATCGGAGGGCGGCTGTCCGACGGCACCGTCGCGGCCGGGGTCGGCCTCCTGCTCGGCGTGGGGCTGCTGCTGTGGCTGTATGTGCTGTGCATACGGCGACGGCAGCCGGTGCCACTGCTCGCGTACGGCGGCGTGGTGCTGCTGCTCGCGCTCACGGCGAAGGGATATTTCGGCTCGAAACCGCGGCTGCTGATGCCGGCCTTCCCGCTGCTGCTGCCGCTCGCGGTCGCCCTCGCCCGGCTGCGTCCGGCTCGATCGGCGCTGGTCCTCGGCTCGGCCGGGCTGGCCTCGGCGGTGTACGGGGCGTTCTGGCTGCACGGCACCGGCCCGCCGTGACCGTGCGATCCGGCGGCCCGCCTGGAAGTGATCAAGCCGGCAACGGGCGGGGAAACACCGTGGAACGGTACGGCGAATGGCCGATAAACCGCGTCACACGAAAAGCATAAGAAGGGATAGGCGACCCCTCACGATGACTGCTCCAGTGAATCGAGCAGAGCTTTGTGCATTTCGCGGAATGGCTGATTCCAAATCCTTGACCGAGACGCACTCCACATCACATCGTCATCACAAAGCGACCTGATCGTGCGGAAGTCACCTGTCACGCAATGTAACGTCGATTGAGTGCGTACCGATGACAAGCTCCCTCGCACGGAGGGACGCCCCACCGATCTCGTGCGGCCGCGCATGACCCGGACCCGGCGCTGGCTGCTCGGGTCCACGCTCGCTGTCTACGCGGCGACTGTGATCGGCGTGCTCACCACCTCGTGGCTGGTGAAGCTCGACTGGCAGGTCATGCTCTTCCGGCCGTACAAGCAGTGGCCGGAGTTCCACACCTTCCTGGACTACTTCGTCGTGATGGGGCAGCGCGGCCCGACGGCGGTGGCCGTCACCGCCTGGCTGGGCTGGTGCTGCTGGCGGCAGCGCACCCCGCGCCCCCTGCTGGTGCTGGGCACGTCGCTGCTCCTGCTGAACGCCACCGTCGGCGCGGCGAAGCTCGGCATGGGCCGTCTCGGCCCGCACTACGCGACGACCGTCGGCTCGAACGAGATGTGGGGCGACGGCGATATATTTCCCTCGGGTCACACGGCGAACGCCGTGGTCACCTGGGGGGTCCTGGCCTATCTGGCCACCACGCCGCAGGCCCGCAGGGTCGCCTCCGTCATCTCGGCGATGCTCGCCCTGGGCGTGGGGATGACGACGGTCTACCTCGGTACCCACTGGGTCAGCGACGTCCTGCTCGGCTGGGCCGCCGGCCTGCTGGTCCTGCTCGCCCTGCCCTGGCTGGAGCCCTCGATGGCCCGGGCCGAGCGGATGCTGCTCACGCTGTGGCGCTGGATGCGGCGCCTCGGATCCAGCACCTCGGTGGTTCTGCCCGCGCCCGTCCCGCCGCAGGTCACGGGTGCCGTGGCCACGCCGCGCAGCGCCGGGGACGACGTCGTACCGGCCCGCGAGACGGTGGCTGTCGGCGGCCGCGGCGCGCGGGTCCCGGACGCCTGGCCGCACCATCCGGCCCGGCCGCACACGGCCCGTTCGGAGCGGACCCCCGTCACGCCGACCGGCAGCCGCCGGCCCCCGCACGCGGACCGCACGCCGCGCGCCGCGGCCCCGGTCGGCCCCGCCACGAGCCGCGGCCGCGGCGCGGGCGGCTGAGGCCGTACCGTCCCCCTACACCCTGGGGGCGTAGGGGGGACCCCCAACCACAAGGCCGCCCAGGCCCGCGGACGGGCCCGGAGGCCGGCGGGACGGTACGCACCGCCAGCAGGCCCCATTGCACATGGGCGGGCCCCGGACCTCCACAGGAGCTCCGGGGCCCGCCCATGTGCGCTCAGCCCTTCCAGCAGCGCCGTACGACGCCGTCGGCGACCTCGAAGTTGAGCCTGCCGCGGAGATACTCCATGGTGATGATCGCGCCGGGCGGCAGCGTCCGGACGGTGTTCCAGCCGCGGTCGCGCGCCTGCCGCTCGGCGGTGCCGGCGTCCAGGCCGACGTAGCCGCCAGGAGCGTCGTCGGGCTCGGGTGCGGGCGTGGGTATCGGTGCCATGTCAGCCACCGTAGGCCGCCGCGCGGCACGGCGGAAGCGCGGGCCGCGGCGTGGCGAACCGGGAGCCGGGACGCGGCGGACCGTGGGCCGGAGCACGGCGGAGGCGCGGGCGGAGCACGGCCTCATCCGCTCCAGGTCCACCACGGGTCACACTTGTGTCACAGATAATTCCGCCGGGCCCAGCGCTCGCCGGGTCACTCGTAAGGGGGTTTCCGGCCGCACGGGGAAGCCCCGACTTCCGTTCCCCGATTACTTCCGTAGACCGCCGAATTCGCCATCTTCCGATCTCCGTATCAACGTGCTCGCGGGAAATTCCACGACCCCGCGAATACCGGTGGGCGATGCGCACCGAACGTGCCCTCTTGAGCCACTCGGACCGTTATTGCCACGGGAGAGTGCGGCTCCTCGCAAAGCGGGCGATATACCGCGCATCATGTCTGATCTAACAAACCGTCAGTTGATGCCGAGGGAGCCCGATGGGTACGGACACCGCGCAGGCGGCCGCCGACCAGGCGCGACAGCCACGGCGCGGCAAGGCGGTCATCGACTGGCTGACGACCACCGACCACAAGAAGATCGGGCATCTGTATCTGATCACCGCCTTCGGGTTCTTCCTGGTCGGCGGGGTGCTGGCGCTGGTGATGCGGGCGGAGCTGGCCCGGCCCGGCCTGCAGGTCGTGTCGCAGCAGGGGTACAACCAGGCCTTCACCCTGCACGGCACGATCATGCTGCTGCTGTTCGCCACACCGGCCTTCGCGGGGTTCGCCAACGAGATCGTGCCGCTGCAGATCGGATCGCCGGACGTCGCCTTCCCCCGGCTCAACATGCTCTCGTACTGGCTGTTCCTCTTCGGCGGCCTCATGGTGCTGGGCAGCCTGCTCGTGCCCTCGGGGGCCGCGGACTTCGGCTGGACCGCGTACGCCCCGCTCAACAGCAAGGTCCGCTCCCCCGGCATCGGCGCCGATCTGTGGATCATGGGGCTGGTGCTGTCCGGCTTCGGCACGATCCTGGGGTCGGTGAACTTCCTGGCGACCATCATCGGGATGCGCGCGCCCGGCATGACGATGTTCCGGATGCCGATCTTCACCTGGAACACCCTGTTCACCACCATCCTGGTCCTGATCGCGTTCCCGGTGCTGGCGGCGACGCTGCTGTGCCTGGAGGCGGACCGGCGGTTCGGGGCGGTGGTCTTCGAAGCCCCCTACGGCGGGGCGCTGCTGTGGCAGCACCTGTTCTGGTTCTTCGGGCACCCCGAGGTGTACATCATCGCGCTGCCGTTCTTCGGCATCATCACGGAGATCCTCCCGGTCTTCTCCCGCAAGCCGATCTTCGGCTACGGGATGCTGATCGGCGCGACCATGGCGATCACCGGCCTGTCCGCGGTGGTCTGGGCGCACCACATGTTCGTCACGGGAGGGGTGCTGCTGCCCTTCTTCTCCCTGCTGTCCTTCCTGATCGCGGTGCCGACCGGGGTGAAGTTCTTCAACTGGATCGGCACGATGATCGGCGGCTCACTGTCGTTCGAGGCTCCGATGCTGTGGTCCATCGGCTTCCTCGTGACCTTCCTGTTCGGCGGGCTGACCGGCGTCGTCCTGGCCTCGCCGCCGATGGACTTCCACGTCACGGACACCTACTTCGTGGTGGGCCACTTCCACTACACGGTGTTCGGCACGGTGGTGTTCGCCATGTTCGCGGGCTTCTACTTCTGGTGGCCGAAGTTCACCGGCAGGATGCTCGAAGAGCGGCTCGCCCGGATCCACTTCTGGTCGCTGTTCACCGGTTTCCAGGCCACCTTCCTGGTGCAGCACTGGCTGGGGGTGGCGGGCATGCCGCGCCGCTACGCCGACTACCTGGCGGCCGACGGCTTCACCCTGCTCAACACCGTCGCCACCATCGGCTCGTTCCTGCTGGGCATCTCGACGCTGCCGTTCCTCTACAACGTCTGGAAGACCGCGAAGTACGGCCGGAAGGTCGAAGTGGACGACCCCTGGGGCTTCGGCCGGTCGCTGGAGTGGGCGACGTCCTGCCCCCCGCCCCGGCACAACTTCCGCGCCCTGCCCCGGATCCGCTCTGAGTCCCCCGCCTTCGACCTGCACCACCCGGAGGTGGCCGCGCTGGACCGGGAGGAGCCGCGGCCCCGGCCGCGGGGCCGGATCAGCCCAGGGCCCGATCCAGGCGGTCCCTGATCCGCCGGACGTGCTCGGTCAGCGCGGCGGGCTCGCGCACCTCGAAGTCGAAGCCCATCAGGACGATGTGAATCACCATCACGTCCAGACTGTGCGCGCCGGTGTGCAGCAGGCAGCTGTGCTCGTCGACCGGCTCGAGCACCCCGGCGGACGGTGAGACGCTCTCCGCCGCCACCTCGGCGGGCACCTTCAGCAACACGGTGGCGCGCTCGGTGTACGCGCGGGTGGACACGCCCTCGGAGACGTAGGCGGCCAGGTCCTCGGCGGGCGGGCGGCGCGGGGCGAAGCGCGGCCCGTGCGGCGGCCTGGGCGTGATGCGGTCGCCCCGGAACGTACGCCAGTCCTCCCGCTCCACGTCCCAGGCCACGAGGTACCACCGGCGCTGCGCGCACACCAGCCGGTGCGGTTCCACGGTCCGCCGGGTGGTGCCGCCGCCGTGGTCGCGGTACTCGAAGCGCAGCCGCTCGCCGTCCCGGCAGGCGGCCGCCAGTTCGGTCAGGACCGCCGGGTCGACGCCCGCGCCCGTGGCACGGCCGACCATGGGGACGGTGAAGGCGGTCAGCGCGCCCACCCGGCGGCGCAACCGCTCGGGCAGCACCTGTTCCAGCTTGGCCAGCGCCCGTACGGAGGTCTCCTCGATCCCCTGGACGCCGCCGCCCGCCGACTGCCGCAGCCCGACGGCGACCGCCACGGCCTCCTCGTCGTCCAGCAGCAGCGGCGGCAACTGGGCGCCCGCGCCGAGCTGGTAGCCGCCCGCGGTGCCGGGGGTGGAGTGCACGGGGTAGCCGAGTTCGCGGAGCCGGTCGATGTCCCGGCGGACGGTGCGCGCGGTCACCCCGAGGCGGTCGGCGAGATCCGCGCCCGACCATTCGCGATGGGCCTGGAGCAGCGAGAGCAGGCGGAGCAGACGTGCCGAGGTCTCCAACATGACCCGGAGTCTGCCAGCCATCGCGGACAGGTGCGGTCCGCGATGGCCTTCTCAAGGACCCGGGTACGGCGACCGGATACGGGGCTGAGCCCCCGGGACGCGCCCCCTACGCGGCCTGGACCCGCACCGACAGGTCGTTGTCCACCGTGTAGTACGGGACGGCCTTCGCGGCACCGTGCGGGGCGTCGACCTTCCGCGCCGGGTAGGTGAAGATCGGCTTCTTGTCGGCGACGTCGTCCAGGATCCGGGCGATCCGCACCGGGTCGCCCTCCGCCGGGCGCAGCCACAGGTCCCATACGTCCGCGTCGCCGCTCCAGCTCGCGGCCGGGTCCGCGTAGGGCAGGGTGAAGGCGAAGCCGTCGCCGTCCGCGGTGACCGGGACCGTGAGCGCCTGCTTGTCGCTCCGGCGGCGGGCCTCGACGACCGCTCCGGCCAGCCAGGTGCCCGGGTCCTCGACCCGGTGCAGGCGGCCGACGACCGCCAGCGCACCGCCGTCGACCCGGATGTCGCCGGCCTCCGCGTGGTCGGCCCGCAGCCAGCTGCGCAGCGAGAGGTTGCCGTGCTTGGTGGCGTACGGGATGCGCACCGCCAGCGGTCCGGTGCCCGGTTCCGGGGTGCGGTCGACCAGCGCGCGCAGGTCGTTCATGCCCGGCAGGATCCGCTGCGGGGCGGCGCCGTCCGCGGCCACGTGGACGTCCCAGCGGCCCTCGGCCAGCGTCGCGGAGGCGGTCAGCACCGCCCGCAGCCGTCCCTCGGGGCCCGGGGTGAGCGGCAGCCGTACCTCCTCGGTGGCGGTGTCGGCGTCGCGCGGCACGAGGACCAGGTACGCGGCCGTGCCGGCGGCCGGCCGCCAGTCGGCCACGTCGAAGGTCAGTCCCCCCGCGGAGTCCGCGAGGCAGTCGGCGCTGGGCGGGACGGACACGGCGGTGGTCTCCTCGGCAGGGGTGGGTGACGGTGCGGGGACGGGCGAGGACGCGGGGGCGGGCGAAGGCGCGGTGGTGGTCACGCGGCGTGGGCCTTCCCGAAGACCGAGCGGCCGGCGTCCTTGGTCGCGAAGGCGCCGCTGAGCAGGGTGCCGCGGGTGCGGTGCAGCGCGCCGCGCAGCCCGCCGCGCGCGACGAGGTCGGTGAACATCGACTCGTAGCGCCCGGCGACGTTCGACGGGTCGAAGCGGGCGGAGCGCTCCAGCGCCTTCCGCCCCATCCGCTGCCGCAGGTCATCGTCGTTGATCAGGCTGAGGAGGCCCTTGGCGATGGCGCCGACGTCGCCGGACTTCACCAGCCGGCCGTCCACGCCGTCGTCGATGATCTCGGCCGGGCCGTGCGGGCAGTCGGTGGCCACGACGGGCAGTCCGCAGCGCTGCGCCTCGACGATGGTCATGCCGAAGGACTCGAGGCTGGAGGTGACGGCGGCGATGGAGCCCTTGGCCCACTCGGGGTCGAGCGGGTTGGCGGGGCCCATCAGGTAGACGTGGTTGTAGAGGCCGAGCTTGTTGATCAGGGCGCGGAGCTTGGCCTCCTGGCCACCGCCGCCGTAGATCCGCAGCCGCCAGTCGGGGCGCTCCGCGCTGACCTTCGCGAAGGCCTTTATCAGCAGGTCGTACCGCTTGACGGGGGCGAGCCGGCCGGCCGCGACGACCCACTTCCCGGTGCCGTCGGCCGGCGCGACGCCGGGCTCGGGCACGCTGTTGGGCACGGCTTCGAGGCGTACGCCGGGCAGCCGCATCTGGCGGCGGTAGGTGTTCGCGTCCGCCTCGGTGACGGTGGTGACCGCGTCCAGTCGCGGGTAGACGGCACGCAGCGCGAGCTTGAGTTCCGGGGAGTGCGTGCTGAGGGTCAGGTGCTCCTGGCCGACGCGGACCGGGCCGCGGCGGGCCTCGCGGGCGATGTGCACGTTCAGCCCGGGGCGGGTGCCGACCACGACATCCGCGTCCAGCCGCCGCAGGTGCTCGCCGATACGGCGGTCGGTCAGCGCGTTGTACTGCTTGTAACGGCCCTCCGCGCTGGGGAAGACGCGTGCGGGGCGCGCGTAGTCGGGGTCGTCGCCGTCATAGGTGGGGCTCTCCTTGCGGATGTCCACCAGGTGCCGCAGCCGGACGTTCTGGCCGGGGTCGAAGACCGGTGTGTCGCGGTGGCGGAAGACCGAGACGATCTCCACGTCGTGATGCTCCGCCAGCGTGCGGGCGGTGTTGTACGTGGTGCGGATCGTCCCGCCGATCCCGTACGCGTTGTGTATCAGGAATGAGATGTGCATCCGTCCCCGTGCCCCACCGTTTTCGTGCGAACGCATCGGGCGTTCGCGTAGTCACAGGGGTAGACCGTGAAATCGGTTGCAAGGTTGGGTTTGATCATCATCTTGTTCCACAACAGATACCGAATCGGTAGCGCACATATGGAACCTACCCCGGCCCTTGCCCATCAGGGCTCGTGAGGGTGCGTCAGCGTCGGCCGCCCGCGCGTGACCGAGGCCACTGATCCCGCGTTGAGCAGTACGCGCCGTGGAACGCCCGGCGCTGAAGCACGAGACCGAGGAGCCACCGTGCCGCAGCTCGACGTCAGTGACGACGTACGTGCCGAGATCGGCGATGAAGAGGCCAACCGGCTGCTCGCCGGTGACGGCGCCCCTGGCACTTACGACTGCACCTCCTGCCGCACTCCCGGCGACACCGCGCAGGAGCGCACCAGCACGGTGCTCTTCGTCGGCGAGGAGACCGCCGTCCTCGCGTTCGCCCACGCCACCTGCGTACCGTCGCAGGTGGTCCCGGTCTCCGAGGACCAGTTGCAGAGCGCGGTGCACTCGATCACCGGTGAGGACCCCGGGGCCAACGGCGGGATGACCGGGAGCGAGGTGCCGGGGGCGGAGCCGGCTCCCCGTCAGGCCGTGCTCAACGTGACCTGCGGGCTCATCCTGATGGACGGTGAGCCGCGCCCGGCGCTGGTCGTCGAGCCGACCGCGCCGATCGCCCGGCCCGGCACCAACGGCCCGGGAGACGACTTCCTCCCGCTCCTCATCGAGCAGGGGTTCCTGCCCGTCGACGATCTCGCCCAGGCGCCGTCGCCGATCCACGGCTGGTCCGTGCTGATGGCCGCGGGGCAGCTGCACGCGGTGCTGATGCCGGACGGCGCGGGCTCCCCGGTGGCGTGGTGGCAGGCGCATCGGCCCATGCCGGTGACCGAGGGCTGGCGGCTGGCGGTCAACAAGACCCCGTCGGTGCTGGTCTACGCCGCTCCCGCCGGGTCGATCGGCAACCAGCCGCGTGAGGACCAGATGCGTGACGCTCTGGAGCGGGCCGCCGCGCGGGGTGTGCTGGTCGCCGCCGCGATGCCGCTGTCGGGCACATGACCGGTACCGCCGCACAGCCGTCACGGCCGTACCCCCCGTCACGGCAGTCGCAGTCGGCCCAGCCTCCGGAGTACATGGCCCAGTACCCGCAGCCGGCCCGGCCGGGGTACCCAGCGCATCCGGCGCAGCAGGTGCAGTGGCATCCCGCCGCAGCGCAGGTCCCGGCGCGCTTCGCGCCTGTGGCCCATTCGCCGCAACGACCGCATCCGTCCGAAGACCTGGTCGTTGGCTCCTACGTGCACGCATACGACCCCGCCTCCCGCTCCCCGTATCCGATTCCCGGAATGCGGCAGTCGCAGGACCCGTCGTCCGAGTACCAGCAGCGCTCGGCCACCCCGATCTACGACGCGCTGTACGCGGAGTACCGCAGGCTGTTCCGGGCGCTGCCCGGCGACCGTACCGGCGACGAGGAGCTGGGATTCACCGGGTTCGAGGCCTTGGGGTCGGGCACGGGGCAGTTGGCTTGGCGGCGGCAGGAGGTCGCCCGGCCGTCGCCCGAGGACCGCTCGCCCGAGCGGCCGTACCGCGGGGGCTACCGGCCCGCGCTGCCTCCCGCACCACGCGACGGGCGGGCCCGCGGGTTCTGAATCCCCGCGAGCCGCCCGCTGCCGTTTCGCCGGAGGCGGCTACTTCTTGCGGCCGCGCTTCTCCCGGACCCGTACCGAGATGTGGATCGGGGTCCCCTCGAAGCCGAACTCCTCACGCAGCCGCCGCTCGACGAAGCGGCGGTATCCGGCCTCCAGGAAGCCGGAGGCGAAGAGGACGAACCGCGGCGGCTTGGTGCCCGCCTGCGTCCCGAAGAGGATGCGGGGCTGCTTGCCGCCGCGGATCGGGTGCGGGTGCGAGGCGACGATCTCACCGAGGAAGGCGTTGAGCCGCCCGGTGGGAACCCGGGTCTCCCAGCCCGCCAGCGCCGTCTCGATGGCCGGGACCAGCTTCTCCATGTGGCGGCCGGTGCGGGCCGAGACATTGACCCGCGGCGCCCAGGAGACCTGGCCCATCTCGGTCTCGATCTCGCGCTCCAGGTAGTAGCGGCGCTCCTCGTCGAGGGTGTCCCACTTGTTGTACGCGACGACCAGGGCGCGGCCCGCCTCGACGGCCATCGTGATGATGCGCTGGTCCTGGACGCTGATGGACTCGCTGGTGTCGATCAGGACGACCGCGACCTCGGCCTTCTCGACGGCGGCCGCGGTGCGCAGCGAGGCGTAGTAGTCGGCGCCTTCCTGGAGGTGCACCCGGCGCCGGATACCGGCGGTGTCCACGAACTTCCAGGTCTTGCCGCCCAGCTCGATGATCTCGTCGACGGGGTCGCGGGTGGTGCCCGCCAGCTCGTTGACGACGACCCGCTCCTCGTTCGCCACCTTGTTGAGCAGCGAGGACTTGCCGACGTTCGGGCGGCCGATGAGCGCGATGCGGCGCGGTCCGCCGACCCCGCCGCCGAAGGTCTGGGCGGGGGCCTCGGGCAGTGCCTCCAGGACGGCGTCGAGCAGGTCGCCGGTGCCGCGGCCGTGCAGCGCGGAGATCGGGTGCGGCTCCCCCAGGCCGAGCGACCAGAGCATCGCGGCGTCCGCCTCGCCGCTGGGTCCGTCCACCTTGTTGGCGCACAGGACGACGGGCTTGCCGGCGCGGCGCAGCAGCTTCACCACGGCCTCGTCGGTGTCGGTCGCGCCGACGGTGGCGTCCACGACGAACACGACGGCGTCGGCGGCCTCGATGGCGAACTCCGCCTGGGCCGCCACGGACGCGTCGATGCCGAGGACGTCCTGCTCCCAGCCGCCGGTGTCGACCACCTTGAAGCGGCGGCCGGCCCATTCGGCCTCGTAGGTGACGCGGTCGCGGGTGACGCCGGGGCGGTCCTCGACGACGGCCTCCCGGCGGCCGAGAATGCGGTTCACCAGGGTCGATTTGCCGACATTGGGGCGGCCGACGACGGCGAGCACCGGCAGCGGGCCGTGCCCGGCCTCCTCCAGGGCGCCCTCGACATCCTCGACGTCGAAGCCTTCCTGCGCGGCGAGCTCCATGAACTCCGCGTACTCGGCGTCGCCAAGCTCACCGTGCTCGTCGCCGGTGTGGATCTGGTCGTTCATGAAGCCTGTTTCCTGTCGTCCGTCATCCGTGGTGATCCCGTACGGATCACTTAAGTCTCACACCGGCGCCCGGTGGAACGCCTGGCGTTTTCCAGGTGCGCGCCCAGCCGCCGCTGGATGCGCACGGTCGCCTCGTCCAGCGCGGCCTTGGTGCGGCGGCCGCTGCCGTCCCCCGCCTCGAAGGCGTCTCCGAAGACGACGTCGATCCGGCCGCGCAGCGGCGGCAGCCCGGAGAGCACCCGGCCGCGCTTCTCGTTGCTGCCGAGGACCGCGACCGGCACGATCGGCGCGCCGGAGCGCACCGCGAAGTACGCCAGTCCGGCGCGCAGCGACGCGAAGTCGCCCTCGCCCCTGGTTCCCTCGGGGAAGATGCCGAGGACGCCGCCGTGGCGCAGCACGGCCAGCGCGCTGGTGATCGCGGTCCGGTCGGCGCCGGACCGGTCCACCTTCAGCTGGCCTATCCCCCGCAGGAACGGGTCCAGCGGGCCGACGAACGCCTCTTTCTTGATCAGGAAGTGCACCGGGCGCGGCGCCGTCCCCATCAGCATCGGTCCGTCGATGTTGTGCGAGTGGTTCACCGCGAGGATGACGGGCCCGCCTGGCGGGACCCGCCAGGCGCCGAGCACCCGGGGCTTCCACAGCCCGTACATGAGGCCGATGCCGATCCGGCGGCCGACCGCGGCACCGGCGGCGGACGGCGGCGCGAACGCGCTCGCCTGGCCCGGCGCGGCTGCGCTCACCTGGCCTGCCGCTTCTCTTCGACCAGGGTGACCACGCACTCGATGACCTGCTGCAGGGTGAGGTCGGTGGTGTCGACCTCGACGGCGTCGTCGGCCTTGGCCAGCGGGGAGGTCTTGCGGCCGGAGTCGGCGGCGTCGCGCTGGGCGAGGGCGGCCTGGGTGGCGGCCAGGTCGGCGGCGTCCTTGCCCTTCAGTTCTCCGCTGCGGCGGGCGGCGCGGGCCTCCGGCGACGCGGTGAGGAAGATCTTGAGGTCGGCGTCGGGCAGCACCGTGGTGCCGATGTCCCGGCCCTCCACGACGATGCCGCACTCGGCGCCCACCGCGATGGACCGCTGCAGTTCGGTGATCCGGGTCCGCACCTCCGGGACCGCGCTGACGGCGCTGACCCGCGAGGTGACCTCCTTGGTGCGGATGGGGCCGGCGACGTCGACGCCGTCGACCGTGATGCCCGGGGCGGCCGGGTCGGTGCCGGAGACGATGACCGGCTTGGCGGCGGCGTCGGCGACGGCGGCCGCGTCGGCCACGTCGATGCCGTTGTTCAGCATCCACCACGTGATCGCCCGGTACTGGGCACCGGTGTCCAGGTAACCGAAGCCGAGCTTGGCTGCGACGGCCTTGGAGGTGCTGGACTTGCCCGTGCCTGCGGGGCCGTCGATCGCGACGATCACTGCTGCCGGAGCGGTCCGGGCGGCGGTTTCCACGGTGACAGACACCTTCCTGTGCACGGGGCGAGCTGGTGGGGCTCGGTGAGCGGTCTTGGGTGGGCTCGGAGGATGAGCCCTGCACAAGGTTACTGGGTGAGCCGGTGGCCCCGGACAGCCCGTGGCCACCGGGCGCTCACTGGCGGATCGACCAGCCCCGCTCGCGCAGCGCCGCGGTCAGGCCCGGAACCGCCCGCGGCTCCACCATGAGCTGGATCAGGCCCGCCTGCTGCCCGGTGGCGTGCTCGATGCGCACGTCCTCGATGTTGACCCCGGCCTGTCCGGCGTCCGCGAAGATCCGGGCCAGCTCGCCCGGCTGGTCGCCGATGAGGACCGTGACGCTCTCGTACGCCCTCGGGGCCGCGCCGTGCTTGCCGGGGACCCGCTCGCGGCCCGCGTTGCCGCGTCGCAGCACGTCCTCGATCCCGGCCGCGCCGCCGCCGCGCTTGTCCTCGTCCGCGGAGTCCAGCGCCCGCAGCGAGCGGACCGTCTCGTCCAGGTCGGCGGCGACGGCGGCGAGCACGTCGGCGACCGGGCCGGGGTTGGCGGACAGGATGTCGATCCACATCCCGGGGTCGGAGGCCGCGATCCGGGTCACGTCCCGGATGCCCTGCCCGCACAGCCGTACCGCCGTCTCGTCGGCGTCCCGCAGCCGCGCGGCGACCATGCTGGACAGCAGCTGCGGGGTGTGCGAGACGAGGGCGACGGCGCGGTCGTGCGCGTCGGCGTCCATCACCACGGGCACGGCGCGGCACAGGGCGACGAGCTCCAGGGCGAGGTTGAGCACCTCGGTGTCGGTGCCGGGGGTGGGAGTGAGCACCCACGGCCGCCCCTCGAACAGGTCGGCGGTGGCGGCCAGCGGGCCCGAGCGCTCGCGTCCGGCCATCGGGTGCGTACCGATGTAGCGCGTCAGATCGCAGCCGCGCGCCTCCAGTTCGCGGCGCGGCCCGCCCTTGACGCTGGCGACGTCGAGATAGCCGCGCGCGGCGCCCCGGCGCATCGCGGCGGCCAGGCTCTCGGACACGTGCGCGGGCGGTACGGCGACGATCGCGAGGTCCACCGGCCCGTCCGGCTCGGCGTCCGTCCCGGCGCCGAGCGCCGCGGCGGTACGGGCCTGGGCCGGGTCGTGGTCGGTGAGGTGGACCTGGACGCCGCGGCCGGCCAGGGCCAGCGCGGCGGAGGTGCCGATCAGTCCGGTACCGATGACGAGGGCGGTTCTCACTGGGCGATGTCCTTGCGCAGGGCCGCGGCGGCACCGAGGTAGACGTGGGCCACCTCGGACCGCTCCAGGCCGGTCTCGACGTGGGCGAGGATGCGGACGACCCGCGGCATGGCGCCGGCGATGTCCAGCTCCTGGGCGCAGATCAACGGTACGTCGGTGATCCCGAGCCGGCGCGCGGCGACGGCCGGGAAGTCGCTGTGCAGGTCGGGGGTGGCGGTGAACCACATGCTGATCAGGTCCTCCCCCGTCAGCGAGTTGCGCTCCAGGACGGCGGTGATCAGCTCCGAGACCCGCTCGTGCATGTGCTCCGCTTCGTCCCGGTCCAGCTGGACGGCCCCGCGGACCGCTCGTACCGCCACGTGCCTGCTCCCTGGGTGTCCCGTCTTCGGTGCCTGATCAGCTTAACGAGCCGGTGCGGTGCGCCGCCGCGGAGACCGTCCCGCGAGACGGGAGCGGGCCCGTCCGGTAGAACCATGAGCATGATCTACCACTTGGTGCGACTCGACGACTGGCTGGTCGCTCCCGACCGCCCGTATGCCCCGCCGACGCTGGCGGAGGACGGGTTCGTGCACTGCTCGCCCGACGAGGACACCGCCCTCGCCGTCGCCGACGCCTTCTTCCGGGACACCCCGGGCCCGCTGATGGCCCTGATGATCGACGAGCACCGGCTCGATGTGCTGGTGCGCTGGGAGCCCGCCGATCCGGCCCCGCCGCCCGGCGTGCCGCCCACCACCGTCTTCCCGCACGTGTACGGGCACATCGCGCGCTCGGCGGTGGTGGGGATGCTGGAGGTCGTACGGGAGCCGGACGGACGGGCGACCGGCTTCGCCGTCTGGTCGTAGCGAGCGACCGCCCGGTCTACAGATCGACCTCGCGCATCAGCATGCCGACCTCGGTGTTGGTCAGCCGCCGCAGCCAGCCGGACTTCTGGTCGCCGAGCGCGATCGGGCCGAAGCTGGTGCGCACCAGCTTCTCGACCGGGAAGCCGGCCTCGGCGAGCATGCGGCGCACGATGTGCTTGCGACCCTCGTGCAGGACCACCTCGACCAGGTAGTTCTTGCCGATGTTCTGCACCACCTTGAAGTGGTCGGCGCGGGCATAGCCGTCCTCCAGCTGGATGCCGTCCTTGAGCTGCTTGCCCAGGTCGCGCGGGAGGGGGCCCTGGATCGCGGCGAGGTAGGTCTTCTGCACGCCGTACCGGGGGTGGGTGAGGCGGTGGGCCAGCTCGCCGTGGTTGGTGAGCAGGATGATGCCCTCGGTCTCGGTGTCCAGGCGGCCGACGTGGAACAGCCGGGTCTCGCGGTTGGTGACGTAGTCGCCCAGGCACTGGCGGCCGTCCGGGTCCTCCATGGTGGAGACGACCCCGGCGGGCTTGTTGAGCGCGAAGAACAGGTACGACTGGGTGGCGACGGTCAGCCCGTCGACCTTGATCTCGTCCTTCTCGGGGTCGACGCGCAGCCCCTGCTCGGTGACGATCTTGCCGTTGACCTCGACCCGGCGCTGGTCGATCAGCTCCTCGCACGCCCGGCGGGAGCCCATGCCCGCGCGTGCCAGGACCTTCTGCAGCCGCTCGCCCTCCTGCTCGGCTCCGGGGAAGGTCTTGGGGGTCTTGATCCGCGGCTTGTCCGCGTACCGGTCGCGGTTGCGCTGCTCGATCTTGGCGTCGAGCTCACGGGGGCGGGCCGGGACACCGTCGCGGCGGGGGCCGCCGCCGCGGGTCTTCTGCGAGGGCTTCGGACCGCCCTTGGCGCCGCCGCGCGCGGCCGCGCCGCGGCCCCTGCGCTGACCCGGCTCCTCGGCGGAGCCGGAGCCGGAGCCGCCGACGTCATAACGGCGCTCCTCGGGGCGGGGACGGCGCGGGCGCTGTCCCTGCCTGTCGTCGCGCGAGTTGCCCGCCCCCCGGTAGTTACCGCGTCCGCTGTTCTTGCCGCTGCCGCTGCTTCGCATCAAAGTTCCGTCGTCGTGTCGTCTGTGTCGGTGTCCGGTGCGTCCGGATCGAACGACGGCACACCCTCTTGCGTCTCTGCCTCGATCGCGTCCGCCTCGGGGAGGAAGGGCGCGAGCTCCGGGAGCTCGTCCAGGCCGCGCAGGCCCATCCGCTCCAGAAAGTAATTCGTCGTCCTGTACAGGATCGCACCTGTTTCGGGTTCCGTCCCCGCCTCCTCCACCAGACCGCGCTGCAGGAGGGTCCGCATCACGCCGTCGCAGTTCACTCCGCGGACGGCCGAGACCCGGGAACGGCTGACCGGTTGACGGTACGCGACCACGGCCAGGGTCTCCAGCGCGGCCTGGGTCAGCCGGGCCTGCTGGCCGTCCAGAACGAAGCCCTCCACGGCACTCGCGTAGGCGGGCCGGGTGTAGTAGCGCCAGCCGCCGGCGACCAGTCGCAGCTCGAAGCCGCGGCGCTGCACGGTGTACTCGTCGGCCAGCTCACGCAGCGCGTCGGCGACCTCCCGCCGCGGCCGCTGGAGGATCTTCGCGAGGTGCTCCTCGGTGGCGGGCTCGTCGACGACCATGAGGACGGCCTCCAGGGCCGGCTTGAGGTCGAGCTGGGCGAGCTCGGAGGTACCGGCCGGGGCGTCGGAGGCACCGGGCGGGCTGTCGGCGGTGCCGGCCAGGCCGTCGGAGGCACCGGCCGGGGTGGCCGGGCCCTCGGGTGGGGCATACACCGGGGCTGCCAGGCCCTCGGCTGGGGCTGCCAGGCCCTCGGGCGACGCGTACAGGTCCTCGGGCGAGGCGTCCGGGGTCCGCTCCGGGGCGGCCTCGGCCTCGGTCGGCTCATGGCTCATGGCTGCTGCTCCTCGGTCGCTGTCCTGTCGCCGCCGCCCCGCCCGGCCGTCTCCTGGTCGAACTCGTCGGTCACCAGCGGCCGTTCCCCGTCCGCGCCGGTCCAGCGGACGGTGAGCGGGCCGAGCGCCTCCGCCTGCTCCAGGACGACCGCGCGCTCGCGGTACAGCTCCAGTAGCGCGAGGAAGCGCGCGACGACGGTGAGGGTGTCGGGTGCGTCCTCGGTGAGCGTGGCGAAGGTGGCCTCGCCCAGTTCCCGCAGCCGCGCGACGACCACCTCGGCCTGTTCGCGGACGCTGACCAGCGGGGCGTGGATGTGGTCGACGTACACCTGGGGCTTGGCCTTGGGCTGCATGGCCTTCACGGCCAGCTTGGCGAAGCCCTCCGCGCCGATGCTGATGACGACCTCGGGCAGCAGGTCGGCGTGGTGCGGTTCGAGTCCCACGGTACGGGGGTACCGCTTGGCCTCCGCCGCCAGGCGGCCGCTGAAGATGTCCGCGACCTGCTTGTACGCGCGGTACTGGAGCAGGCGCGCGAAGAGCAGGTCGCGGGCCTCCAGCAGGGCCAGGTCCGCCTCGTCCTCGACTTCCGCCGCGGGCAGCAGCCGGGCGGCCTTCAGATCCAGCAGGGTGGCGGCCACGACGAGGAACTCGGTGGTCTGGTCGAGGTCCCAGTCGGGGCCCATGGCTCGGATGTGCGCCATGAACTCGTCGGTGACCTTGGACAGGGCGACCTCGGTGACGTCGAGTTTGTGCTTGGAGATGAGCTGGAGGAGGAGGTCGAAGGGGCCTTCGAAGTTGTCCAGCCGTACGGTGAACCTGCCGTCGCCAGGACCGGTTTCGCCGGGCGCGGGCTCGGCCTCGGGTGCGCTGGGCGCCGGTGGCTCTTCCCCGTTCCCGCCCCTTCCCTCAACCGGGAGAGGCCCCCCGGACCTGCTGGGCTCCGAGCCGCCCGAGTCGGCGGCGGCCGGCGGGTCGGCTTCCCGCCCGGTGGTGGGCGTCGGACCCTCAGAGACCGTGTGGCCCTGCGGCGCGGAGTCGGCCGCAACGGGACCCGACGTCAGGCCCCCGGGCGCGGATTCGGCCGCCGTGGCTGGGGGCACCTCCCGGTCGAAGACTGGGGGAGGACCCGTGCCCGGGCCCCGCCCCAGGGCGCGGCGGAGCGTGCGCGGGGGCGAGGTCGAGTCGTCGTCGTTGGTGGGCATCGCGGTCCAGTGTGCGGGAGGAGGGCGCGGCGGCCCGTACGAGCGGGCAGGCTACCGCCCGGCTCCTCAGCGGCCGCGTAGGCGGCGCACCAGGATGCTCGCGTCGCCACGCGACTCCAGGTCGGCGAGGACCACCGCGACCGCCTCCCGGACGATGCGGCCGCGGTCCACCGCGAGCCCGTGCTCACCGCGCAGCACCAGCCGCGCGTGCTCCAGGTCCATCAGCTCCTCGGCGGAGACGTAGACCGTGATCTTCTCGTCGTGGCGCTCGCGCCCGCTGGGGCGGCGCGCGGCGGCCCGTCCTCGGCGGCGGGCCTGGCCGGACTGCCCCGGTGTGGCCGATCCGTCCTGCGACTGGCGGTTCTTGGGGCGGTCCTGGGCGGAACCGCGCCGATCCCCCGTCGAGGCGGTCTCGTGGTGTTCTGGCTCCCGGCCGCCGTGCTCCCCGGCCCCTGCTCCGGCCCCGGGAGCGGGCGGTGCCTCCGGTGCCGGGGCGGTGTCGGCCTCGGCCGGGTCCACGGCCGCGGTGTCGCTCTCGCCGGCGGGGGCGGGCACGCGGGGCTCGCCGTTCGCCTGGCGACGGGGGGACGACGGCTGGAGCGCCATCCCCCCGGTGGTGCGGAACAGCTCGTCGGCGCCCGGCAGACTCACGCGGCGTGACACCGGGCGAGCACCTCCCTGGCGAGCTGGCGGTAGGCGGCGGCACCCACGGAGTTGGACGCGTACGTGGTGATGGGCTCGCCCGCGACGGTGGTCTCCGGGAAGCGGACCGTACGGCCAATCACCGTGTGGTAGACGTGGTCGTCGAACGCCTCGACCACGCGGGCCAGGACCTCCCGGCTGTGCACGGTGCGCGAGTCGTACATCGTCGCGAGGATGCCGTCGAGCTCCAGGTCGGGGTTGAGCCGCTCCTGGACCTTCTCGATGGTCTCCGTGAGCAACGCCACACCGCGCAGGGCGAAGAACTCGCACTCCAGCGGCACGATCACCTTGTGCGCGGCGGTCAGGGCGTTCACCGTGAGCAGGCCGAGCGAGGGCTGGCAGTCGATGACGATGTAGTCGTAGTCCGCCATCAGCGGCTTCAGGGCGCGCTGCAGGGTGGACTCGCGGGCGACCTCGCTGACCAGCTGCACCTCGGCGGCCGACAAATCGATATTGCTGGGCAGCAGGTCCATGTTGGGCACGGCCGTCTTCAGCAGGACCTCGTCAGCCGACATGCCCCGCTCCATGAGCAGGTTGTAGACCGTGAGGTCGAGCTCCATCGGGTTGACCCCGAGGCCGACGGACAGGGCGCCCTGCGGGTCGAAGTCGACGAGCAGCACCCGGCGTCCGTACTCCGCGAGTGCCGCGCCCAGGTTGATGGTCGAGGTGGTCTTGCCGACCCCGCCCTTCTGGTTGCACATCGCGATGATCTTCGCGGGCCCGTGGTCGGCGAGCGGCCCCGGGATGGGGAAGTACGGCAGGGGTCGGCCGGTCGGGCCGACGCGCTCGCGGCGCTGGCGGGCGGCGTCCGGGGCGAGCGTGGCCGCGTACTCCGGGTCGGGCTCGTACTCCGCATCAGGGTCGTAGAAGTGCCCGTCGGGCAGGTCGTCGTAGTCGGCGAGGGCGGGGTCGTTGCCGCGCTTATCGCCGGCCATGGCGTTCACGTGATGGCCGTCCATGCTCTGGTGGGCTGTCGTCATGCTCTGGTGGGTTGCGAAGGTCTGGACAGCGACGGAGCCGACAGCCGCGAGCCCCGAAGGAGCCTGGCCCCGCGCAGCCGATCCTGGTAGACCACCCCCGGGAGAAAATGTCGACTCATTCACAAGTCGTCCTACCTCCTTGGTGACCAGGAAATTTCTCGATTGGTCAGCGTGACACCATGCCGACGCTTGGCGACTCTATGGCGTGTCGGCGCCTCACAGCAACACAATCCGCCGGACGCGGCACGTTGTGTCGGCAACCGAACATCCGGATGTCAAGGGCGTAATCGCCCCGGCGCGGCTGACTCGTGGCGGGTACGAATCGACTAAAGAGCTACATTCACGGCGAGTTGGCCGACCCGCCCGGCGGTTGCGGCGCGTCATGTTCCGGGCATGACTGTGGCCGGGTCTCGCCCATGGGCAAGACCCGGCCTCATGCGCCGTGTTGACGGTCGGGGTTGACACCCTCTATGGTCCGCCGCCACGGGTCGGCTGGGGGGTCCCCCTACGCCCTCAAGGGCGTAGGGGGAGGTCCCGTCACCGGGACCGGCGGCGGGCGGAGCCGCCACCGCGCCGGTCAGGCCAGGAGCGTGTCCAGCTCCACGTGCGGCAGACCGTGCGCCTCGGCGACCTCGCGGTAAACGACCTGCCCCTCATGGGTGTTGAGGCCCTTGGCCAGCGCCGCGTCGCGGCGCAGCGCGTCCTGCCAGCCGCGGTTCGCCAGCTCCACGATGTACGGCAGCGTGGCGTTGGTCAGCGCGTAGGTGGAGGTGTTCGGCACCGCGCCCGGCATGTTGGCGACGCAGTAGAAGATCGAGTTGTGGATCTTGAAGGTCGGCTCGGCGTGCGTGGTGGGACGGGAGTCCTCGAAGCAGCCGCCCTGGTCGATCGCGATGTCGACAAGGACACTTCCGGGCTTCATCTTGGCGACGAGCTCGTTGGTGACCAGCTTCGGGGCCTTGGCGCCCGGGATGAGCACCGCGCCGATGACCAGGTCGGCCTCGACGACGGCCTTCTCCAGCTCGAAGGCGTTGGAGACGACGGTCTGCACCTTGGTGCCGAAGATCTTGTCGGCCTCGCGCAGCTTGTTGATGTCGCGGTCCAGCAGGGTCACGTGGAAGCCCATGCCGACGGCGATCTGCGTGGCGCTCCAGCCGGAGACGCCGCCGCCGATGACCACGGCCTTGCCGGCGGCGACGCCGGGGACACCGCCCGGCAGCACGCCGCGGCCGCCGGCCGCGCGCATCAGGTGGTAGGCGCCGACCTGCGGGGCGAGCCGGCCCGCGACCTCGGACATCGGGGCGAGCAGCGGCAGCGCGCGGTTCGCGGTCTCGACCGTCTCGTAGGCGATGGCGGTGGTACCGGACTCCAGCAGCGCGTCGGTGCACTCGCGGGAGGCGGCCAGGTGGAGGTAGGTGAAGAGGGTCTGGCCCTTGCGGAGGCGGTGGTACTCCTCCGCGATCGGCTCCTTGACCTTCAGCAGCAGGTCGGCCGTGGCCCAGACCTCGTCGGCGGTGCCGAGGATGCTCGCACCGGCGGCGGTGTACTCCGCGTCCGTGATGGAGGAGCCGAGGCCGGCGCCCTGCTCCACGAAGACCTGGTGGCCGTTGCGGACGAGCTCGTGCACGCCGGCGGGCGTGATGGCCACGCGGAACTCGTTGTTCTTGACCTCGCGGGGGATGCCGACCTTCACGTCGATCACGGTCCTTGAATCTGGGGTATTCCTGGCAATACCGACATGTAACTACATGACGGAAGGGTTAGCGGTAGGCGCTATGGCAGCCAGTCTAATGAAGGATGTCGTCGTGTCTAGCCTTTGTTTGCATCAATCTTTCGCGGCCCCACTACTGATTTCGTAGGTAGGCTCGTTTTCGTCTTCCCGCGCGTCCTCCTCGGCCGCGGCGGTACGGGCCAGCAGCCGCTCCGCGGCGTTCCGATGCAGCTCGGCGGCGGCGGCGTCACCCAGCCGCTCCAGGGTGTCCGCCGTACGCAGCCGCACCGCGGCCTGAAGCCGCAGGTCACCTGTACGCCGCGCGCATTCCAGCGCCTCCAGGCAGGTGCGCAGCGCCTCCCGCGGCCGCCCCGCGTATTCCTGGACCCGCGCCGTCTCGCCCAGCGCCCGCGCGTGTCCCGTCGCATCGCCCAGCCGGCGCGCGGCGGCGGCCGCGGCCCGCCAGTTCCGCAGCGCGTCGCCCCACTGCCCCGCGTAGCTGAGGACGGCGCCGAGCCGGGCGTACAGCCGTGCTTCCGCGGCGAGTTCACGGCGGCTCAGGTGCAGCGCGAGGGCCCGTCCGTACCAATCGGCGGCCCGCTGCCAGTCGCCCAGTTCCTGGTACGTGCCGCCGATCGACTCCAGCGCACGTCCGGTGGCGTACGGGTCGGCCGCCGCCCGCGCCGCGTCCAGCGCCTCCTTGTAACGGGTCAGCGCCTCGCCCGCCCGTCCGGCCCGTGCGTCGAGGTCGCCCAGGTTCAGCAGCGCTGCCGCCTCCTCCAGCGCCAGGTCCTGGCGCCGGGCCACTTCGAGGACGAGCTGGTGCAGTTCGTACAGCTCCGGCGCGGCGTCGTCGACACCGCGGTGCGCGACCAGCGCCTGGGTGAGCGCGGCCACCAACCGGCGTGCCAGTGTGTCGAGTTGACCGTCATCGGCGGCCAGCCGGGCGGCCTCCCGCAGCTCCCGCCCGCGTTCGTCCAGCCAGCGCGCCGCGGCGCCCCTCGACGGGAACCGCAACGCCCCCGGCAGACCCGCCAGCTTCTCGCGCGCCGCCGGGTCGTCGGACTCCGCGGTCAGCCGACAGGCGTGCAGCAGCCGTACGCTCCGCTCCAACACCCGCGCCCGGGCCAACTGCACCTCCGCCGGGCGCTCGTCCTCGCGCAGTACGGCGTGCAGCAGCGGTTCGAGGCAGCCGGGCACCTGGAAGCGCGTGGGCGCGCCGGGCGCGGGGGCCTGGCCATTGCCCGGGATCTGGCCAGGGGCCGGGGCCGGGCTGGACGCGGGGGCCGGGCGGTTGCCCGGGCCGGTGCCCGGGATCTGGCGGGTGCCAAGGGGCAGGTCGGCGCCTGGGACCTGGCCGGACCCGGCGGCCGGGCCGGACCGCGGGACCGAGCCGGTGCCCGGAGCTTGGCCGACCGACGGGCCGTGCCCGGAGACCAGGCCGGTACCAAGGGACAGATCGGCGCCTGGGACCTGGCCGGACCCGGCGGCCGGGCCGGACCGCGGGACCGAGCCGGCGCCAGCAGCCTCGCCGGTCGACGGGACAGGCCCCGGCGCCGGGTCCGGGCCGAGGGCCGGAGCGTGGACGACGGCCGGGTCATGACGTACCGCCGCGGCCTGGCGTACCTCCGCGTCCAGTCGCGCCCCGGGAGCCTGGTGTGCCTCCGGAGCCTGGCGCGCCTCCGGGGCTTGACCGGCGTGCGCGATCCGGCCGACCCGCTGGGCTGCGCCGGCCGCCAGGACCTCGCCGGCCGCTGAAGCCCGGCCCGTGGCCGAGATCTCGCCGGGCAGCGCCCGCAGCAACCCGCAGGTCGCGAAGTCCTCCAGCGCGGACTGCGCCGTCGGTACCGAGCAGCCCGCGAGCGCCGACGCGCTCTGCGCGTCCACCGTGGCGTCCGGTGCGAGGACGAGCAATCGCAGTATCCGGGCCGCGAGCGGCGGCAGCCCGCCGTATGCCAGCCGGAAGGCCCGGCTCAGCGGCCGGTCCGCCGCGTCCTCGTCGCCGGGCGGCACCTCGCGCAGTTCCCTGGCCGCGGCCGCGACGGAGGACTTGGGGCGGGCGGCGAGCCAGCCGCCGACGAGCGCCAGCGCGGCAGGCTGCGCACGGCACAGCTCCACGATGGTCTCCGCGGCGATCGGGTCGTTGATGACCCGGTGGCCGGCCACGCTGGCCAGCATCTTCACGGCAGCCGCGGTCTCCAGGCCGCCGAGGGTGCACGGCCGGACGTCGGGGATACCGGTGAGCGGCCCCTGCGCGACGGCCACGACCAGAGAGCCGGGGGCGTGCGGCAGCAGCAGCTCCACCTGGTCGGCGCTGTCGGCGTCGTCGAGCAGGACGATCGCCCGCCGCCCGCGCATCGCGTCGCGCAGCCGGTCGGAGAGCTCCTCCTCATCGGCGCCGGGCGGGACGGGCGCCCCGAGCGCCCGGAGGAAGTCGCGGGCGATGCGGGCGGGCAGCACGGGTTCGCCGCCCGCGGTCGTCAGACGGGCCCGCAGCAGCCCATCGGGATAGTCGTCCCGCAGCCGCCGTACGAGTTCCTCGGCCAGCGCGGTCCGCCCCGAACCGGGCCGCCCCGCGATGAGCAGCACCCGGCCGTGGGGGATGACACGGCCCGCGAGGGTGTCGAGGCCGGGCCGTCCGATGTCCTCCCGCAGCGCGGACAGCTCCCGCAAGCGCCCCCAGAACCCGCTCTGCGTCGCGGCGGCCGCGGCGCGGCGCTCATCTACGCCGCGGTCCTTCGCACCGCGCTCGCCAGTGCCGCGCGAGCGCGCCTCCTGTCCGTTCGCCCGGCGCGCGTCCCCCCAGCGCTCACCCACGTCCGGCACCTGCACCCTGCGCTCACCCGCGCCCGAGTCCTGCACCCCGCGCTCGCCGACGCCTGGGCCCTGCGCGCCCCGCTCGCCAGTGCCGCGCTCGCGCGCCTCCTGTCCGTTCGCCCGGCGCTCGTCCCCCCAGCGCTCACCCACGTCCGGCACCTGCACCCTGCGCTCACCCGCGCCCGAGTCCTGCACCCCGCGCTCACCGACGCCTGGGCCCTGCCCCATGCGTTCGCCCGCACCTGGGTCCTGCACACTCCGCTCACCCGCACCCGAGCCCCGCACCCCACGCTCACCCACACCCGGGCCCTGCACCCCACGCTCGCCTGTGCCGCGCCGCGCGGCATGGCGCACGTCCGCGCCGCCCGCCTGCGCGATTCGCTCGGTCACGCCGTGGCCATCCGCAGGACGTCCGGCTGTACGGACCTCCCCCACAACGGACCCGCCCCCGCCCCGCGCCTTCGCACCACCGGTATCCGCACCACTCACCCGGGCACTGCGCTCGCCCGCACCGTGCCCATCCCCGGCAAGCTCCACCACAGGACGCCCATCCGCACGCACCTCCCCCGCAACGGGCTCACCTCCAGCCCGCCCGTCCGCGCTGCGACGGTCCGCCTCGTGCTCCTCGGTGCGGCGCCCGCTCAGGCTGCTCCCGTCCGCGTCGCGCTCCGCCACAGCACGCTCGGCTCCGCCGCGGTCCGCCGCACGACACCCATCCGTACCGCGTGCGTCCACACCGTCCGACATGCCGCGCGCGTCCGTACCGTGCTCCGACGTACCGCGCGCGCCCGTGCCGCCCTCGCCCGCGCCGCGCTCCTCCGCCTGGTGCACGACCACGCCGCTTGCGTCCGCGCCGCGCTCGCGCGCGCCGTCGCGCTCCTGTGCCCGGTGCTCGCCCGCACCATGCGCGTCCGCGCCGGGCTCCCTCGCACCGTGCTCTCCCATGGCCGGCGCCTCGCCGTCCTCCGGCCGCCGCGCGCCACCGCCGGCGGGCGACCCCTCGTCGTCACGCGTGGCCTTGCCGCCCGGGCCACGGCCGCCCGTACCCGACCGCCCGGCCGCCGCCCGCGCGCGGCCCTTCGTGCCGCGCGTGCCACGCGGGCGGCGATCAGGTGTGGTCGGGCGAGCGGATTCCTCCTTGTCGGCGACGGCGACGCCCCGTGCGTCGGCCGCTGTCTCCCGACGGTTGTGGGCTGACGTGTCAGCGTCGGCTCCCGAGCGGACCACGCGGCTGTCCGCGATGCCGGAACCATCGGCAGTACGAGCACCATCCGCGGCACGAGAACCGTCCAGGCCACCCGGGGCGCTCGGGGCGCTCGGGGCGCTCGGCCCATCCTTGCCACCGGCCCGCTGATCGGCCGGCTCCTCGACCGCGGCCCGCGCACCGCCCTCGCCGCCGCCCTCGCCATCGGCCGGCGACTCGTCCACCCGCACATGCTCGCGCCCACGGCGGGCGGGCCCACCCACGACCCCCGTCGAGCCTTCGCGTACGCCCGCGGCCGAGCCCCCACCCTCAGTCTCGGTCCCGGCCTCGGGCCGACGCGGCTCCGTGCGAAGCACCTCGGTGCGGTCCGGTGTCGTTCGCCCCGGGTTCGGGGCAGCGGCGGCAGCCCGCCGGTTCCGGGGCGTGCCGGACGCTCCCTCCGTGCCGACCACCTGCTCCGCCACGGGCCACTCCCGTCCACCTGCGCGTTCGAGCCCGCCGCGACCGCGGTCCGGGTCGGTACGAGCGTAGTTCACGCGGGGTCAGGTCCCCGGCACTCCCGGCCGATGCGACCGTACAAAGATCACCTGATCGGATCCGATGATCGTCGGACCAGCGACTGAGAAGGAGGAAGAGCTAAGGAGAAGAGGAAGAGTAAGGAGAAAGAGACGGCGGAGACGAAGACGAAGTCACAAACAACGCGAAGACGAAGACGAAGGCGCGTAAGAGCGCGGCGCCACGCCGCGGAGCCGAGACGGCGCGGTCCGGCGGCCCCGAAGAGCCGCCGGACACAGGTAGCGCGGGCCTACGCCTCGAACGGGCGCGCCGGCCACGGCGCCTCCGCCGGGCGCAGCGTCTCCACGCCGCCCGCGCCGGACAGCACGGCCTGGAGCGACAAGGCCCCGACGACCAGGCAGTTGTTGTGCAGTTCGCCGGCGAGCACGCCCCGTACGAGCTCCTCCAGCGGCACCCGGGCCAGCTCCATGTCGGCCTCTTCCTCCGCGACCTCGAAGCGCTCGCCCTCGGCCTCGGACAACCCGCGGGCGAGGAAGATCCGTACGGCCTCGTCGCAGCCGCCCGGCGTGGTGAAGACGTCGGTGAGGACCCGCCAGTCCTCGGCCTTCACGTGCGCCTCCTCGTACAGCTCGCGCTGGGCGGCGTGCAACGGGTTCTCCCCGGGGACGTCCAGCAGCCCGGCCGGGATCTCCCACAGCTTGTGCCGTACCGGGTGGCGGTACTGGCGCAGGACGAGCACCCGCCCGGCCTCGTCCAGGGCGAGGACGGCCACCGAGCCGGGGTGGACCTGGTAGTCGCGGGTCACGGTGGAGCCGTCGGGCATGACGACACGGTCCGTGCGCACGCTGGTCTTGTTGCCGGTGAAGGGCGTGGCGGTCTCGACGACCTGCCACTCCTCGTGGGTGTCCTGAATGGCCATGCGTCCCTTAAGTCCTTGCCGTCCTCGTGCGGACATGAAGCAGAGATGAGAGAGATGAAAACGCCGGGGTGCGGGCCGCTGCGACCCGCACCCCGGCGTTCACCACCGTATCGGCACCGTATCGGTCAGCCCTTCGCGGCCTTCGCCGCCTGCTGCCGCTCGACGGCCGCCTTCACCAGGCCCGCGAACAGCGGGTGCGGGCGGGTCGGGCGGGAGCGCAGCTCGGGGTGCGCCTGGGTGCCGACCAGGTAGGGGTGCACCTCGCGCGGGTACTCGACGTACTCGACCAGCTTGTTGTCCGGGGAGGTGCCGGAGAACAGGATCCCCGCCTTCTTCTCCAGCTCGCCGCGGTAGGCGTTGTTGACCTCGTAGCGGTGGCGGTGGCGCTCCTCGACGTACGGCTGGTCGGCGTAGACCTCGCGCACGATCGAGCCCTCGGCGAGCTTGGCCGGGTACATGCCCAGCCGCATCGTGCCGCCCATGTCGCCCTCGCCCGCGACGATGTCGAGCTGCTCGGCCATGGTGGAGATCACCGGATCGGTGGTGCCCGGCTCGAACTCGGTCGAGTTGGCGCCCTCGACACCCGCCAGGTTGCGCGCGGCCTCGATGACGATGCACTGCAGGCCCAGGCAGAGGCCCAGCAGCGGGATCTTGTTCTCGCGGGCGAAGGTGATGGCGCCCACCTTGCCGTTCACGCCGCGCTCGCCGAAGCCGCCGGGGACGCAGATCGCGTCGACGTCGCCGAGCTGCTTGCGGGCACCGGCCGGGGTCTTGCAGTCGTCCGAGGTGACCCACTTGATCTTGACGCGGGCCCGGTTGGCGAAGCCGCCCGCGCGCAGCGCCTCGGTCACCGACAGATAGGCGTCGGGCAGGTCGATGTACTTGCCGACGAGCGCGACCGTGACCTCGTGGTCGGGGTTGTGGACGCGGTCCAGCAGGTCGTCCCAGGTGGTCCAGTCGACATCCCGGAACGGCAGGTCCAGCTTGCGCACGACGTACGCGTCCAGGCCCTCGGTGTGCAGCACCTTCGGGATGTCGTAGATCGACTTGGCGTCGATGGCGGCGACCACCGCGGCCTCGTCGACGTCGCACATCAGCGAGATCTTGCGCTTGATGGAGGTCGGCACGTCGCGGTCGGCGCGCAGCACGATGGCGTCCGGCTGGATGCCGATGTTGCGCAGCGCGGCGACGGAGTGCTGGGTCGGCTTGGTCTTCAGCTCACCGGACGGGCCGATGTACGGCAGCAGCGAGATGTGCACGACGAAGACGTTGTCGCGACCGACCTCGTGGCGGACCTGGCGGACGGTCTCCAGGAACGGCAGCGACTCGATGTCGCCGACCGTGCCGCCGACCTCGGTGATGACGACGTCGACCTCGTCGGTCGCCATGCGCCGGATGCGGTGCTTGATCTCGTTGGTGATGTGCGGGATGACCTGGACCGTGTCGCCCAGGTACTCGCCGCGCCGCTCCTTGGCGATGACCTGCGAGTACACCTGTCCGGTGGTGACGTTCGCGGAGCCGTCCAGGTCAACGTCGAGGAAGCGCTCGTAGTGGCCGATGTCCAGGTCGGTCTCGGCGCCGTCGTTGGTGACGAACACCTCACCGTGCTGGAACGGGTTCATCGTGCCCGGGTCGACGTTCAGGTACGGGTCGAGCTTCTGCATGGTGACCCGCAGGCCGCGGGCCTTGAGCAGCGCGCCCAGGCTGGAGGCGGTGAGGCCCTTGCCGAGTGAGCTGGCGACACCCCCGGTGACGAAGATGTGCTTGGTCGTCATGGACTGAGTGGCAAGTGCCAAGAGGGGGCTCCCGTGGTCGCGAGGTGAGATGCGGATCGGCAGCTTCCGCGATGTCGCGGGGGTGCCGTCACTGCGGTTCGGGGGTTGTGCGCCCACCGGTCCACGGGCTACCAGGGTAACAGCGACCCGGGGCGATGGTGTCCGGCGACGCGTGCGGGCCCGGCGCCGACCGCACCGGACCGACGTGCGGACGGTGTCGGGACCGACGTGCGGACCGCACCGGGACCCGCCCGATCGACCACACGAACGGCCGAGCCACATTGTGGAACGACACCAGCGGACGACCGGCGTTAGTCGTATCCTGCTCGGACACACGCTGCGAGCTGCGGTCGGCAAGGCATCTATCCGTTTAAGCCCCGGAAGACGAGCTCGTCGGGAAATTTCCGAGACCGCACAAGGCGCCCTGAGGGGCGAGGCCGTTCGAATGGGGATGCAGGTGGCCGGGCGCATCGAGGACTACGCACTCATCGGCGATATGCAGACCGCCGCCCTCGTCTGCAGGGACGGCACGGTCGACTGGCTCTGCCTGCCGCGCTTCGACTCCCATGCCGTCTTCGCCGGGCTGCTGGGCACCGAGGAGCACGGCTTCTGGCGGCTGGGCCCCGCGCACCCCGCCGGCAGCACGCCGCCCGCCGCCGACCGGCGCCGCTACCGGGGCGACTCACTGGTCCTCGAATCGGAGTGGGACACCCCACGCGGCACGGTCCGCGTCATCGACTTCATGCCGCCGCGGGACGGCGCCCCGCAGCTGATCCGGATCGTCGAGGGCGTCAGCGGGCGGGTCCCGATGCGCTCCGCCCTGCGGATGCGGTTCTCCTACGGCTGGGTGGTGCCGTGGGTGCACAAGGTCGACCACCGCACCGTGGCCGTGGCCGGTCCCGACTCGGTCTGGCTGGACACCGAGGCCGACACCTACGGCAAGGACCTGACCACCTTCTCCGACTTCACCGTCGGCCCCGGTGACCGGGTCGCGTTCACCATCAGCTGGCAGCCCTCGCACAAGGAGCCGCCCGCCCTGCCCGACCCCGAGGGCTCGCTGACGGCCACCGAGGACTTCTGGCGCGAGTGGGTGGAGCACTGTACGTACCACGGCCCCTACCGTGACGCGGTCGTCCGCTCCCTGATCACCCTCAAGGCGCTCACCTACGCGCCCACCGGCGGCATCGTGGCCGCCCCCACCACCTCCCTCCCCGAGGACATCGGCGGCTCCCGCAACTGGGACTACCGCTTCACCTGGCTGCGGGACGCGGCGATCACCCTCTCCTCGCTGCTGCGCACCGGCTACCGCGAGGAGGCCCGCGCCTGGCGCGAGTGGCTGCTGCGCGCGGTCGCCGGTGATCCGGAGAACCTCCAGATCATGTACGGGATCGCGGGTGAGCGGGAGCTGTCGGAGGCCGAGCTGCCCTGGCTGCCGGGGTACGAGAACTCCCAGCCGGTCCGGGTCGGCAACGGCGCCGCCGGCCAGCTCCAGCTCGACGTCTACGGCGAGACGATCGAGGCGCTGCACCTGGCGCACATGACCGGGCTGGCCCGCAACGACTACGCGGCCCTGCTCCAGCTGCGGCTGATCACGTACCTGGAGGACCACTGGGACGAGCCGGACGAGGGCATCTGGGAGGTGCGCGGCCCGCGCCGGCACTTCGTGCACTCCAAGGTGATGGCCTGGGTCGCGGTGGACCGCACGATCAAGCTGATCGAGTCGGGTGACGTGGACGGGCCGCTGGAGCGCTGGCGCGACCTGCGCGACGAGATCCACCGGGCGGTGTGCGAGCGGGGCTACGACCCGGAGCGCAACACCTTCACCCAGTCCTACGGCTCCAAGGAGCTGGACGCCTCGCTGCTGCTCATCCCGCAGATGGGCTTCCTGCCGCCGGACGACAAGCGGGTCATCGGCACCATCGAGGCGATCCAGCGGGAGCTGTCCACCGAGGACGGCTTCGTCCTGCGCTATCCGACGGCCGGCGAGGAGGCGGGGGTGGACGGCCTCGAAGGCGACGAGGGGGCGTTCCTCGCCTGCTCGTTCTGGCTGGCGGACGACCTGGCGATGATCGGCCGAGTGGACGAGGCGCGGCAGCTGTTCGAGAAGCTGCTGTCGCTCCGCAACGACCTGGGCCTGCTCGCGGAGGAGTGGGACCCGCGGCTGAAGCGCCAGGTGGGCAACTTCCCGCAGGCGTTCAGCCATGTGCCGCTGATCGACACGGCGCTGCGGCTGACCGCCTCGGGCGCGTACGGCGGCTGACCGCCCGTGGCGGCACCCGAGGCCGGTGGGCCACCCGGCCCGCAGGGCACCATCACCGTGGCGCGGGCGCTCCAGCTGCCCGCGCTGCGCCGCGGTCTGCCCGAGGTGGTGGCCGCCGAGGACCGGCTGAACCGGCCGGTGCGCTGGGTGCACGCGGGCGAGGCGCCGAACATCGCCTCGCTGCTCAGCGGCGGGGAGCTGCTGCTGACCACCGGTATCGGGCTGGGGCCCCGCCCGGCCGAGCAGCGGGCGTTCGTCCGCACGCTCGCCGCCCGGGAGATCGCCGCCCTGGTGGTCGAGCTGGGGTCCCGCTTCACCACGCTGCCCGCCGCGGTGGTGGACACCGCGCGCTCGGTCGGGCTGCCGCTGGTGCAACTGCGCCGTGAGGTGCCGTTCGTCGCGGTCACCGAGGAGATCCACACCGAGCTCGTCAACGAGCACTACGCCCTGCTCCGCCGCGCCGAGCAGGTGCACCGGCAGTGCACCCAGGCGCTGCTGCGCGGCGGCGGGGTGCCGGAGATCCTGCGGCTGCTCGCGGCCTTCGCGGGCAATCCGGTCTTCCTGGAGACCTCGGACGGGCAGCTGCTGTACGCGGCGGGGCCCGGCCCCGCGGGGCAGCCGGGCACCGCCGATCCACTCCAGGTGTGGGACGGACTGCGGGAGCGGCGGGCGGCCCCGCGTCCGGAGCTGCCCGCGGGCAGCGTGGTCGTGGACGTCCCCGGCGGCGGTCCCGGCGTGGTGCGCGCCCGGCTGACGGTGCCGCCGGTGGCGGGGGTGCTCGCCCCCGTCCACCGGATCGCGGCCGAGCGTACGGCGGATCTGCTGGCGGTCGTGCTGCTCCAGGCGCGTCAGGAGGAGGAGCTGGCGGCGCGCGGCCGCGGGGACTTCCTCACCGATCTCGCGGAGGAGCGGATCGAGGCGGCGGACGCGCCCGCGCAGGCGCGGGTGCTGGGGTTCCGGCCGCCGGCCGGCGGTCCGCTGCTGCCGGTGGTGATGCGGGTGGCGACGCGGACGGCGGCGGGGGTGCCCGCCGGGCCCGGGGAGAGCTGGGCGGCGCTGGCGCACGCGGTACAGGAGGAACTGGCCGCGGTCGGCGCACCGGTGCTGCTGGGCGTACGGCTGCCGGAGGGCCGGGTGCCGCTGCTGGTGGGGCTGCGGGACGCGGCGGAGCGGACGGCGGTCGCCGACCGGGTCGCGGCCGCGCTGCGGGCGGGCGTCCAGCGGGCCTGGCCGGACCGCGCCGGATCCCGGCCGCCCACCGTGGTCGTGGGGGTGGCGGGCGGCTGGGAGACGGCCGGGAGCGAGCTGCGGCACGCGGCGGAGGCGGCGAACGCGGCGCGGGGGCCGGCGGACCGGCCCTGGCACGACGTGCGGCGCACGGAAGTCGATGTGTTGCTGTGGCGACTGCGCGAGCACGGAGACCTGGCCGCCTTTGTCGACAGGGTGATCGGCCCGCTGCTCGCCCACGACCGTACGGCCCGGCCGCCGCTGATCCCCACCCTGGAGGCGTATCTGGCGCACGCGGGCCGCAAGGCGGAGACGGCGCGCGAGCTGCATCTGAACCGGCAGACGCTGTACGACCGGCTGGCGCGGATCGCGCGGCTGCTGGGCAGCGACCTGGAGGACCCGCAGACGGTGCTCGCGCTGGGGTTGGCCCTCCAGGCCCGCCGCCATCTTCAGTGAGTGAAAATCTCTCTCCCCCGCACCTCAGAACGGCGTCAGGGTGAGGGTGATCCCCGTCGGGGCGCCGTCCTGGATGTACGAGGCGAAGTCGGCGACGTCGTCGAAGGCGAAGCCGTACGCCTTGCCGTCGACGGTCGCCGCGTGCATCGCCCTGGCGTAGTGGTTGGTGACCGTCGGCCGGTAGAAGGCGGCCGGGTCGGTGGTCGGCTGGGCGGCCGTGTCGTGCAGCGTGGTGCGGTTGAAGCCCGCACCGAGGATCGCGGCGACGGGCCCGGTCTTCCCGTCGTTGGGCGCGGCCAGGGCGCCGTCGCAGAACAGCACGTCGCGGGTGGAGGGCTTGGCGAACGAGACCTCGGCGGGCCCGGTGAAGGACAGCCGCCCGCCGCCGACCCGCCCGGTGAAGGTGCCCGCGTTGGTGGTGACCTTCAGCTCCCTGGCCGCGTACGTCTCCCACACCTGGTCGATGTAGGCGGCGAGGTAGTCCCGGGCGAAGCTCCCGGCGTCCAGGCCGTGCCCGGGGGCGATGACGCGCAGATCGCCGCCGGTGACCAGCGGCGCGAAGGCCTCGTGGCCGGCGAGGTCGGTGAAGACCCGCGCCCGGGCGCCGTCCTTCAGCGTGCCCGTCGTCTGATCCTTCGCACCGGTCAGGCGGATGGCGAGCGGCACACTGAACATGTCCACCATGGTGGTGTTGCAGAACATGCCGTCCGCGTTGAGGGTGAACTCGGCGCAGTCGTGCAGGACTTGGTAGTTGGGGTCGGCGGTGACCCAGCCGGCGGGGTACTGGAGCGCCGCGCTGCCCGCGCCGTCGGTGACGGCCTTGAACCTCAGCTTGCCGCCGAGCGCGACGTAGATCCGCCCCGACATGGCGGGGAGCGTTAGCCGGGTGTCGCCGCTCGCGGCGAGCGGGATGGCGTAGTCGGTGAAGCCGTCGGGGCCGTTGTCGGACAGCGCTATGGGCGCGAGGGTGCCGTCGGGCGTGACGCGCACCTGGCGGCCGTCCTGGTTGCCGACGATGTAGAGCCATATCGATGAATTGCCGAACTCACCGGTCCTGTTGACGACCGTGAGCGGCAGGGCGGCGGCCGCGGTCTGGGCTCCGTGCCGCCCGGCCGCCGGTGAGGGTGAGGCCCGTGGCGGCCGCGGCGGCGGTGGCCGCAAGCCCTCCGAGCAGATTCCTGCGACTGAGTGCCATGCTCATGCGTGCTGCCTCTCGGCTATGTGGGGGGGGATTGCCGTGAGAGCGCTCTCTTGTTGAGGCAGCACCTTGCCCGCAGCACGCGGCGGGCGTCAACCCTCCGTACGAAAGGTCAGCTCCCCGCCAACTCGTCGTAGATCCGCAGCACATGGGAGACCGCGTCGTCCTCACCGGGCCAGTCGTCGGCCTGCGCCCGGCCCGCGGCGGCCAGTTGGGCGTGCCATCCGGGATCGGTGAGCAGCCGGTGTACGGCCAGCGCCAGCGCCTGCGAGTCGCCGTACGGGACGAGGTCGGCGGCCTCGCCGACCAGTTCGGGCACGCCGCCGACCGCGGTCGCCACCAGCGGTACGCCCACCCGCAGCGCCTCCTGAGCCAGCAGGGACCGCGCCTCCCAGGGGCTGGACAGGACGGCGACATCGGCCGCGGCGAGCAGGTCCGAGACATCGGGGCGGCGGCCCACCAGCCGCACCGCCAGCCCTTCGGCGTCGATCCGCCGCTGCAAGGCGGGCCGTCCGGGCCCCTCCCCCGCGATCACCAGCAGCGGCGCCGGGTCCAGCGCGGCCCAGGCCAGGGCCGCGTCCAGCAGTGGCCCGTGCCCGCGGCCCTCCTCCAGCCGGCCGGCGGTGAGGATCAACGAGCGCTCCATCACGCCGAGTTCGGCCCGGAACTTCTGGCGCCACTCCTCGTCGCGTTCGGGTACGTGCCGTGGTGCGGGGACCGCGACCGGCGCGAGCCGGGCGTCGCGCGCCCCCCGCGCGCGGGCCAGGTCCACCAGGTCCGACGAGGCGCCGAGCACCACGGTCGCGGCGCGCGCCACCTTGCGTTCCATCAGACGGACCAGGTGCGAGCGGGCGCCCTCGGTGTGCGGCCTGGTGTGCCAGGTGACGATGAGCGGGGTCCCGCGCCCCCGCATCGCCAGCGCGGCGAGCAGCCCGGACCGCAGGCCGTGCGCGTGCACCAGGTCCGCACCGGCGGCGGCCGCGCGCAGGACCGCGGCGTCTCCGGCGCCGGTGCGGGCATCAGCGGGGACGAACCGCGCGCCCGCCGCGGTGAATCCGTAATCCTCCTCGGCACCGTGCGGCGCGCACACGGTCACCCGCAGCCCGCGCGCCACCAGCCCGGCGGCCAGCGTCCGCACGTGCACCCCGCTGCCGGAACTCCCGCTGCCCAGCACCTGCACGGCGTGCAGAGACGGCTGCCCCTGCGGCGGGACGGGTGTACTGCTCACGCGGGCGTGGCTCCTGAGGCGACGTCGGGGCGGGCGGTGGGCACGCGGCGGTGCGATGCGCTGGCGGGGCTGGTCGTTAGATGTGCCGCGTGTGCTGGATGTGCCGGGTGTGCTGGGTTCAGGATGCCAGCCCGAACACCCGCTCCGGCACCACGGCTTTCCGACGAGGGCCGTCCGGCGCACAGATGATCCCCCGGACTCCTCCCCCAGCGCGGCCGCTGGGGGCGTCCCCAGGCGACCTCCAGGAGCACCACCCGCACGAGCGACGCCGACAGGCGTTTCGGGGTCCGTCCCACCGGCCGTCAGCCGCGGGGCGACGGAAGGGGACGTGACAGGGACCCGCAGCCACCGTGGCGTCGGCATCGGACCGTGGCCCCCGCCGGGCGGCAGTCGCGAGGACGGCGGGAGGGGACGTGGCGGGTGCCCCGCAGCGCGGCGAACATCTCGCCCCGTACCCCGCGGTACGGCAGTAGGTTCGCCGACCGAGTGGGGGCACCTCCCAGCGGCCGCGCTGGGGGAACCCGGCGACGGCCCCGACTCAGATAACGGCGCAGGCGCACCCGTACGGCGGCACGCCGCACCGCGCGCCCCGGCCACCGACCGACAGGTGACACGACCACTCGGCACGACCACACGGCTCAGGCGCCGACAACGCCGGCCCCGTCACAGACCCGTACGCGCCGCCCGAAGCAGTTCCTCCGCGTGCGCCCGTGCCAGTTCCGAGTCCTCCTGGCCCGCGAGCATCCGCGACAGTTCGCGCACCCGGTCCTCGCCCTCCATCGCCTTCACGCCGCTGCGGGTCACGGCCCCGTCGCTGGTCTTCTCGACCACCAGGTGCCGGTCGGCGAACGCCGCGACCTGCGGCAGATGGGTGACCACCACGACCTGCGCGGACTTGGCGAGCTTGGCCAGCCGCCGCCCGATCTCCACCGCCGCCTTGCCGCCGACGCCCGCGTCGACCTCGTCGAAGAGATACGTCGGCACGGGGTCGGAACCGGCGAAGACCACCTCGACCGCGAGCATCACCCGGGACAGCTCACCGCCCGAGGCCCCCTTGGCGATCGGCCGCGGCGGGGCGCCCGGGTGCGGGGCCAGCAGCAGCTCGACCTCGTCGGCGCCGTGCGGACCGTAGACGACCGCGCGGCCGCCGACCTCGATGCCCGCGCCCGCCACCGCGTCGGCGACCTCGGTCTGCCGGATCGCGAAGGTGACTCGCGCATGGGGCATGGCGAGTTCGGCGAGTTCGGCGGTGACCGCGTCGGCGAAACGCCGCGCCGCCTCCGTACGGGCGTCCGTGAGGGTCTGCGCCAGCTCGCCGAGTTCGGTGCGCAGCGCGTCCCGCTCGGCCGCCAGCTCGCCGATCCGGTCGTCGTCGCCGTCCAGTTCGGCCAGCCGGGCGGCGCCCGCCTCCGCCCAGGCGAGGACGTCGGCGACGGTCTCACCGTACTTCCGGGTCAGATGGGTCAGCGTGGCCCGCCGCTCCTCGACGGCGGCGAGCCGCCGCGGGTCGGCGTCCAGGTCGTCGGCGTACCCCGCGAGCTCCCCCGCCGCGTCGGACAGCAGGATGCCGACCTCCCCGATCCGGTCGGCCAGCGCGGCCAGCGCCGGGTCGTGGGAGCGTACGGCTTCCAGGGCACGGTGCGCCCCGGCCACCAGGGTGGCGGCGTCCACGCCCTCGAGGTCCTCCGGGTTCCCGGCGAGCGCGGCGTGCGCGGCGGTGGCGGCGGAGGCGAGCGCTTCGGCGTGGCCGAGCCGCTCGGCCTCGGCGGCCAGCTCCGTGTCCTCCTCAGGCCGCGGCTCGGCGGCGGCGATCTCCTCCAGGCCGAAGCGCAGCAGATCGGCTTCCTGGGCGCGCTCGCGGGCACGCGTGGTCAGCTCGTCCAACTCGGCGCCGACGGCCCGCAGCCTGCGGTAGGCGGCGGCGTACTTCTCCAGTGGACCGGTGACCGCGTCGCCCGCGTACCGGTCCAGGGCCTGCCGCTGCCGGGCGGGGCGCAGCAGGCCCTGCTGGTCGGTCTGGCCGTGTACGGCGACGAGGTCGTCGGCCAGTTCGCCCAGCAGCCCCACCGGCACGGCCCGGCCCCCGACATGGGCGCGGGACCGCCCCTCGGCGGAGAGAGTCCGGCTGATGAGCAGCGCGCCGTCGTCCAGCTCGGCCCCCGCCTCCTCGGCACGTACCGCCGCCAGGGACCGCTCGTCGACGGTGATCCGGCCCTCGACGACCGCCGCCTTCGCCCCGATCCGCACCAGGGCGGCGTCGGCGCGCCCGCCCAGCAGCAGGCCGAGGCTGGTGACGACCATGGTCTTGCCCGCGCCGGTCTCGCCGGTCACCGCCGTGAATCCCGGTGACAGCTCGACCACGGCGTCATCGATCACGCCCAGCGCACGTATCCGCATCTCCTCCAGCACGCCCATGACCATACGAGGTTTCCGGCCCCGCCCGCGACGGGCGTCCCTGGTGCTCCGCCCCGGACCCCGGTCCTCAACCCCCGGCTACCGCTGAGGGTCCCCCCAGATATGCCGCCGTACGGGCTGGCGGCACCGATGCGCGCCGCGCGGCACGATGCCGATATGCGGCTCGCCGCGTGGCGGGGGCGGCTTCGCCCCTTGGACCCCGGGTCTGGGGCAGAGCCCCCACGCGGCGGTAGCCGCATATCGGACGCAGCCGGGAAGGTGGGGGTCCCCCACACCCGCAGGGCGTAGGGGGAGGAGGGCCAGGGGAGAAGCCCACACGGCGCCGCACGCGCCTGCGCCGGCGAGGCGGCGTGCCGCCGGCCCCCGGGCACCGCAGCCGCACAGCACTTCACCGGTGCGGGCCGGTCTTCGCGCCGAGACGGCGCGAAGCCAGCCGACGAACAGCCGCGCCCGCGGAAGCCGCAGGCCGCCGCCGAGCACCTCCGGCGCGACGGTGGGCAGCCCACGACAGGGGCGGCGCGTCGAGCAGCCCCGGCGCCCCGGCCGCGTCCCCGGCACGGAGCACGCCGGTTCCGGTCAGCCCGCCGCCGGGCGCCCACGCGGGGCGTCACACCGACCACGACGGAACGCGGCGTAGCCCCGCGAACGGGGCGCCCCGTTCCCGGTCAGCCCGCCGCCAGGCGTCAGTGCGGGGCGCCGCGCCAGCCGGCGACGGGGAGAGCGAACTTGGCGACCAGCCGGTCGGTGAACGACGCGTGGTGCAGGCGGGCGAGCCGTACGGGCACCGCGCCGCGCCGCACCTCCACCCGTGCGCCCGCGGACAGTTCGACGGTCCGCCGCCCGTCGCACCACAGCACCCCGTGCGGGGTCTGCGGCTGGACCTCCACCGCCAGCACCGAATCGGGCGCCGTCACCAGCGGCTTGGCGAACAGCGCGTGCGCGCTGATCGGCACCATCAGCAGCGCCTCGACCTCCGGCCACACCACAGGGCCGCCGGCCGAGAAGGCGTAGGCGGTGGAGCCGGTCGGGGTGGCGCATACGACGCCGTCGCCGCCGAAGCGGGAGACGGGGCGGCCGTCGACCTCGGTGACGACCTCCAGCATCCGCTCGCGGGCGGCCTTCTCCACGGACGCCTCGTTCAGCGCCCAGTCGGTGTGCACGATCTCCCCGTTGTTGCGCACGAGGACGTCGAGGGTCATGCGCTCCTCGACCTCGTAGGAACGGGTGACGACCCGGTGGACGACCTTGTCGAGGTCGTCGCGCTCCGCCTCGGCGAGGAAGCCGACCCGGCCGAGGTTGACGCCGAGCAGCGGCACCCCGGACGAGCGGGAGTACTCGGCGCCCCGCAGCAGCGTCCCGTCGCCGCCGAGGACGACCAGCAGCTCGCAGCCGTCGAGGACGCCGGGGCCGCCGTCGACCAGTTCCACCGCCTCCGGCAGCGGCAGGTCCGCGGCCTCCGCGGCGAGTACCCGCACCCCGATCCCGCTGCGCAGCAGGCCTTGGACGACCAGCTCGGCGCTGCGCACGGCCGCCGGGCGGCCGGTGTGCGCGAGCAGGAACACGGTGCGACGTGCGTCCGACGCCGCTGCTGATGCTGATGCTGCTTCTGTAGTGGTCAACGAGGCCCCTCCGCCACTGCACGGTCGACATCCGCCGGGTCCAGTGCCGGCGCCCCGGCGCGCATCCACAGAAAGTACTCGACGTTGCCCGAGGGACCGGGCAGTGGGCTGGCGGTGACGCCGAGCACACCGAGCCCGAGGGCGGCCGCGTGGCCGGCGACGGTCCGCACGGCCTCGGCGCGCAGTTCGGGGCTGCGCACCACGCCGCCGCTGCCCAGCCGTTCCTTGCCGACCTCGAACTGCGGCTTGACCATGAGCACCAGATCGGCGTCGGGCGCGGCGCAGCGCACCAGCGCGGGCAGCACGAGGCCGAGCGGGATGAAGGACAGGTCGCCGACGATCAGGTCGACCGGCTGCCCGTCGATGTGCTCCAGGGTCAGTTCGCGGACGTTGGTGCGGTCCTTGACGACGACCCGCTCGTCGCTCTGCAGGGACCAGGCGAGCTGTCCGTAGCCGACGTCGACGGCGACCACGCAGGCGGCGCCCGCGCGCAGGAGGACGTCGGTGAAGCCGCCGGTGGAGGCGCCGGCGTCCAGCGCGCGCCGCCCGGCGACGCGCAGCCCCAGCGGGGTGAAGGCGGCGAGCGCGCCCGCGAGTTTGTGGCCGCCGCGGGAGACGTACTCGGGGTCGCTGTCGTCCTTGGCGACGACGATGGCGGCGCTGGTCTCGACCTGTGTGGCGGCCTTGGTGGCGGTCGTCCCGCCGACGGTGACCCGTCCCGCGACGATCAGCTGGCTCGCGTGCTCGCGGGAACGGGCCAGCTTGCGGCGGACCAGCTCCGCGTCGAGTCGTCTGCGCTGGCTGCGGTTCGCTGCCACGTGCGGTTCAGCTCCTGATGTCGTACGGGGTGGAGGGGGCGGGGGGGCCGGGGCGCCGGTCGAGCGCGGCCAGCGTCTCCCGCAGGCCCCGGTGCACATCCTCGTACACCTCCAGGTGGCCCGCGGCGGCGAGGTGATCGGCATCGGCCAGCCGGTCCAGCTCGGCGTCCACGCGCGGGTTCCCGGTGGGGGTGCGGACGACGCCGAGCGGGGCGGATGCCTCGGGATCAAGCCCGGCCCCGGGGTCGGGCCCGGGACCGGCCTCGGTTCCGGGCTCAGCCGCTGGCACCGGCCCAGGCTCGGGCTTGGGCTCGGTCCCGGCTCCAGCCCGCGGTGGCGTGTCCGGCATCGGATCGGTCATGTGCCGACGCTATCGCGAACCGGGCGTACTCCGGCTGGGGGCACCGCCTGGGGGCACCTCTGGGGGCACCTCCCAGCAGCCGCGCTGGGGGGGAGTCTGGGCGAGGCCGCGCTGGCGCCCTGGGGTACGGTCGGTGACCATGGCGACCATCGAGGAGTGCCGGGACGCGCTCGACCGGCTGGCGGAGAACCTCTCGGGGGCGGACGGCGATCTGCGCAGCGCCGCCGCCCTCGACCGCTCGCTCAGCTGCCGCATCACCGACCTCGACACCACGTTCGTGGGTCGGCTCGCCGGCGGTCGGCTCGCTGACGTGACCGCGGTGCCCGGGCCGCCGCCGGGCAAGGCGGAGATCCGGCTGACGATGACCGGTGACGACCTGGTCGCGCTGGTCGGCGGGCAGCTGAACTTCGCCCGCGCGTGGGCGAGCGGGCGGGTCAAGCTGGAGGCGGGCCTGCGGGACCTGCTGCGGCTGCGGAAGCTGCTGTAGGCGCGCCGCTCACGACAGCGCGCGGCTTACGACAGGCACGCCGCTCACGACGACGTGGCCTCCGCCGCCTTGGTGGCCGCCGCGGTCTCGGTGACCGCCACGGTCTCGGTGACCGCCACGGTCTCGGTGACCGCCACGGGCTTGCCGGCCACCGCCTGGGCGCGCCGCCTGGGGGCCGCGGGCACCACCAGGGGGGTCCCGGTCTCGGGGTCGTCGATCACCTGGCACCGTATTCCGAAGACCTCCGCCACCAGCTCGGCCGTCACGACCGTCTCGGGTGCGCCTTCGGCGACGACCCGGCCACCGCGCATGGCGATGAGGTGGGTGGCGTAGCGGGCGGCATGGTTGAGGTCGTGCAGCACGGCGACGAGGGTGCGGCCCTGCTCCTCGTGGAGCTGCGCGCACAGGTCCAGGACGTCGATCTGGTGCTGGATGTCGAGGTAGGTGGTGGGCTCGTCGAGGAGCAGCAGCGGGGTCTGCTGGGCGATGGCCATGGCGATCCACACCCGCTGGCGCTGGCCGCCGGAGAGTTCGTCGACGTAGCGGTCGCCGAGTTCGGCGACGCCGGTGGCCGCCATCGACTCGTACACGATCCGCTCGTCGGTCTCCGACCACTGGCGCAGCAGCCCCTGGTGCGGGTAGCGGCCGCGCGCCACCAGGTCGGCGACGGTGATCCCGTCCGGCGCGATGGAGGACTGCGGAAGCAGCCCGAGGGTGCGGGCGACCTTCTTGGCGGGCAGGCTGCCGATGGCCTGGCCGTCGAGCAGCACGGAGCCGGCCGCGGGCCTGAGCATCCGGGACAGGGCGCGCAGCAGGGTCGACTTGCCGCAGGCGTTGGGCCCGACGATCACCGTGAAGGAGTGGTCGGGGATGGTCACGGACAGGTCTTCGGCGACCGTACGGCCGTCGTAGGCGAGGGTGAGCCCCTCGGCGGTCAGGCGCTGGCGCGAGGCGTGGGTGGCAGGCACGGGCGGTCGGTTGTCCTTGTCGTGGGGCGTGGAGCTGGTCGAGGACGCGGGCGTGGGGCCGGTCACGGACGCGGGCCGGGGCATGGGGCCGGTCGAGGACCGGGGCACAGGGACGGTCGACGGCGTGCGCGCGCGGGCGTCGGTCATATCCGGCCCGCCCGGCGCTCGGTGGCCAGCAACCACAGCAGATAGCCGCCGCCGAGGACGCCGGTGAGCACGCCGACCGGCAGTTGGTCGGCGCCGAAGGCCCGCTGCGAGGCCCAGTCGGCGGTGATCAGCAGCGCGGCACCGGTCAGCGCCGAGGGCAGCAGGTTGGGGCCGGGGGACTTCGTCAGCCTGCGGGCCACCTGGGGCGCCACGAGCGCCACGAACGCGATGGGCCCGGCCGCGGCGGTCGCCGCGGTCATCAGCAGGACGGCGGCCAGCATCAGCACGAGCCGGGTCCGCTCCACGCGCACCCCGAGGGCGAAGGCGCTGTCGTCGCCCATCTCCATCATCCGCAGCGCACGCGCGTGGCCGAACACCACGGGGAGGAGCAGCGCGCAGGTGCCGGCGAGCGGCCACACCTGCTCCCAGTCGCGGCCGTTGAGCGACCCGGTCACCCATACCAGCGCCCGGGTGGCGTCGAGCAGGTCCGCCTTGGTCAGCAGATAGCTGTTGGCGGCGCTGAGGACGGCGCTGACGCCGATGCCGACGAGGACCAGCCGGTAGCCGTGCACGCCGCGCCGCCAGGCCAGGGCGTAGATGGCGATCCCGGTCAGCAGGCCGCCGACGACCGACCCGCCCGCGACCGCGAGCGGACCGCCCTGGAACAGCACGATGACGGTGAGCGCCCCGGCCGCCGTGCCCTGGCCGAGGCCGATCATGTCGGGGCTGCCCAGCGGGTTGCGGGTGTTGCTCTGGAACAGGGCGCCGGAGAGTCCGAGCGCGACGCCGACCAGCAGGCCCACCAGCACCCGCGGCAGCCGTAGTTCGTTGACGATGAAGTCCTGCGCCACGGTGCCGCCGCCGAACAGGGTGTCGATGACATCGGCGGGCGGTATGGCGAAGTCGCCGGTCCCGATCAGCACCACGCTCATGGTCAGGGCGATGGCGGCCAGCAGGAACCCCACGACCACCGCGCGGGTGTCCACCCGCACCGACAGCCCGCCGCGGACGCGCAGCGTCACCCCGCGCGTCCCGCGCACCGTGGTCCGGTCCGTACTCGCGTTCACAGCTGGGCCATCCTTCGGCGGCGTACGAGGTAGATGAAGACAGGGCCGCCGATGAGCGTCGTGACCACGCCGACCTGCAACTCTGCGGGGCGGCTCACGACGCGCCCGATGACGTCGGAGACGAGCAGCAGCACGGGCGAGAGAACGGCGGCGTAGGGCATGATCCAGCGCAGATCGGGCCCGGTGATGGTGCGCACCATGTGCGGCACCATCAGTCCGACGAAGGCGATCGGCCCACAGGCGGCCGTCGCGGCTCCGCACAGCAGAGTGGTCGCGATCATGGCGAGCACCCGGGTGCGGCCCAGTCGGGCGCCGAGCGCGCGGGCGGTGTCGTCGCCGAGGCCGAGGGCGTTCAGCGGGCGGCCGAGCGCGAGCGCGAGGACCAGGCCGACCAGGAGGAACGGCGCCACCTGCTGGACGACCGTCATGTTCGCCGAGGCGAGCGAACCGACCGTCCAGAAGCGCATCCTGTCCAGCGCCGCGGAGTCCATCAGCTGAACGGCGTAGACGTATCCGTACAGCGCGGAGTACACCGCCGAACCGGCGAGCGCCAGCCGTACGGGCGTCGCGCCCCGGCTGCCGCCGAGCGCGAACACCAGCACCGAGGCGACCGCCGCGCCGAGGAAGGCGAACCACACGTACCCCGTCAGCGAGGTGACGCCGAGGAAGCTGATCGCCGACACGACGGCGGCGGAGGCGCCCGCGTTGACACCCATCAGTCCGGGGTCGGCGAGCGGGTTGCGGGTGAGGGCCTGCATCACCGCGCCGGCCAGGCCCAGCCCCATGCCGACGAGCAGCCCGAGCAGGGTGCGGGGCAGCCGTACGTCCCGGATCACCACATCGGTCTTGTCCCCGGTGTAGTGGAACAGGCCATGCCACACCTGGTCCAGCGGGATCGGCTTCGAACCGACCGCGATGCTCGCCGCGGCCGCCAGCGCCAGCACGCCGAGGGAGACGAGGAGCCCGGCGGCGCGGCGCCTGGTGCGCGGCGCGGCGGGTGGCGCGGGCGCTGCCACGGCCCCGGTGCGTTCGGGACTGACCAAGGACACGCGGAACTCCACCTCGCAGCAGCACCATCGAGCAAGAACTTAGGTCAGGCTAGCCTAAGACTTACTGGCCTCTGCGGCTGGGGCACCGCGCCCCCGCCAGGCGCGGGCGCCAGGCACCGACCGCCGTGGCCGGCCGCCTCACCAGGGCCGATGACGAAGCCTCAGCACGCGAGACGCGGAGACGGGCCGGGCCGCGCAGCCCCGGCCCGCGCCCGCTGACACCGCCTCACAGGACCGGCCGCAGCCGCCGATGCCGCCTCCAGGCCCGGCGGCTGCCACTGACGCCGCCTCTCACAGGCCCAGCCGCGGCCGCCGCCTCTCGCAGCCCCAGCCCGCGGCCGTTGACAGCCTCACAAGCCAAGCCGCGCCAGCGCCTTGCCCGCGTCCGCACCGCACGCCCCGTCGCCCGCGGCCGTCCACGCCGCCGCGCACAGCGCGCGCAGCCCGTCCAGCGGATCGTCCCCTTCGCCGTCCAGCACGAGCGCGTCCCCGTCCACCGCGGCCACCCAGCCGCCGCACCGGAACCCGCCGCGCCGCCCGCCCTCCGACGACGCCGCCTCCCCTGCCGGCGCCACCTCCGGCTGCCCGGTCAGCAGCCCCCGCAGGTCGGCCGCCACATACGTCGGCCGATGCCGGGGCTCCGCGGCGAGCAGCTGCGCCGCCGTCGTCACTCCGGTCAGCACCAGCAGGGAGTCGACCCCGCCCGCGTACGCGCCCTCGATGTCGGTGTCCAGCCGGTCCCCCACCACCAGCGGCCGCCGCGCCCCGGTCCGCAGGATCGTCTCCCGGTGCATCGGCGGCAGCGGCTTGCCCGCCACCTGCGGGGTGGCGCCGGTGGCGATCCGTACGACCTCCACCGCCGCGCCGTTGCCCGGGGCGATGCCCCGGGCGCTGGGGATCGTCAGGTCGGTGTTGGAGGCGAACCACGGCACGCCGCGTGCCACCGCGTACGACGCCTCCGCCAGCCGCCCCCAGGGCAGTTCGGGGCCCCCGTACCCCTGCACCACCGCGGCGGGGTCGTCGTCCGCCGACTCCACCGGCTCCAGCCCGCGCTCGCACAGTGCGACCCGCAGCCCCTCGCCGCCGATCACCAGCACCCGCGCCCCGGCCGGCACCTGCTCGGCGATCAGCCGGGCCACGGCCTGCGCGGAAGTGATCACATCGGCGGGCGCGGCGGGCACCCCGAGTTCGGTCAGATGCGCGGCGACCGCCTCCGGGGTGCGCAGCGCGTTGTTCGTCACGTACGCCAGGTGCATGCCCTCGGCCCGCGCGGCACCCAGCGACTCGACGGCGTGCGCGATGGCCTCGCCGCCCGCGTACACCACACCGTCCAGGTCCAGCAGCGCGGTGTCGTACGCCTCGCTCAACGGCCGCGCGCTGCCGTCGGGCCGGTTCCGGACCGTCTCGTTCATCAGGGTGCCGCTCCTTAGCGGTGGGATTCGTGTCGGCGGTGGAACCGTCACGGGCTCGTCCCCCGATCATCGCCCATGCCCCGCGCCGGGTGGCATGCGGCCTGTTCGATGCGGCCCTTTCCAGCCCCGGCACCGGTGTGCGCCACCGACGACATAACATGCCCCAATGAGCACTCCAGGGCACGTCGGGAAAGGCCTACAGCTCCTTCCCTTCCGGGGTCTGCGGTACGTCCCGGAGCGGGTCGGCAGTCTCGCCGCCGTCACGTCCCCGCCGTACGACGTCGTCGTACGGCCCGACGGACTGCGCGAACTGGAGACCTCCGACCCTCACAACATCGTCCGGCTCATCCTGCCCCAGGCCGACACCCCGGCCGACCGGCACCGGCAGGCCGCAGAGACCCTGCGCCGCTGGCAGGACGAGGGCGTCCTCGCACCCGACCCGGACCCCGCGCTGTACGTGTACGAGCAGCGAAGAGGCGACATCCTGCAGCGCGGGCTGATCGGCGCCCTGCTGCTGAGCCCCAGAGAGGAGGGCGTGGTCCTGCCCCACGAGGACGTCATGCCGCACGTCGTCGAGGACCGGGCCGCTCTCATGCGCGCCACCGGCGCCAACCTCGACCCTCTGCTGCTCGCCTACCGGGGCAACGGAAACGGCAACGGCGGCAGCAACGCGACCGGCGAGGGGAACGCGGCCCACGACGGCAACCGGGTCGAGCCCCTCACCAGCTCCCCGCCCGCGCACGGCGCGGCGCGGGTCATCGAGGCCACCGCCACCCGCCCGCCGCTGCTGTCCACCACCACGGAGGACGGCTTCGAGCACCGGCTGTGGCGCGTGACCGACCCCGCCGAGCTCACCGAGATCACCACCGACCTCTCCCACCGGCAGGCCCTCATCGCCGACGGCCACCACCGCTGGGCGACGTATCTGCGGCTGCGCGCGGAACGCCGGGACCCGGGCCCCTGGGACTACGGCCTGGTGCTTCTGGTCGACACCGCCCGCTACCCCTTGCAGGTGCGCGCGATCCACCGGCTCCTGCACCGGCTGCCGGTCGCCACCGCGCTCGCCGCGCTGGGGGACGCGTTCCGCGTACGGACGGTGGAGGGCCCGCTGCCCCGCGCGCTGGCCGCACTCGACGAGGCCGCGCTGGAAGCGGCGGCGGAGCGCCCGGCCGGCGGCACCGGCTCCGGCACCGCCCCCTCGAACGCGTTCCTTCTGGCCGGGGAGGGCGGCTTCCACCTCCTCGACCGCCCGGACCCGGGGCTGCTCGCCCGTACGGTTCCGGCCGAACGCCCGGAGGCCTGGCGCACGCTGGACGCGACGGTCCTGCACTCCGTGCTCCTGGATCACGTGTGGCAGGTCCCCGACGCCCCGGAGCACATCGGCTACATCCACGACGCGGCGGCGGCCGTGGCGCAGACGGAACGGCACGGCGGTACGGCGGTGCTGATGCGCCCGGTGTCCGAGGACGTCGTCCACGAGCTGGCGCGGCAGGGCGTCGCCATGCCGCACAAGTCGACGTCGTTCGGACCGAAGCCCGCCACGGGCCTGGTGCTGCGCAGCCTGACCCTGAACTGACACGACGCTTCGGGTGAGGCGTACGTGTGAGACGTACGCGTGAGGGCGGAACCCCGGCCGGGGTTCCGCCCTCACGTGTGCCGTGCGGCGACTACGGCCGCCCGTCAACGATCAGCGATCAGCTGTCGGCGCCGTCGTCCGCGCGCTGCTCGTCCTTGTCCTCCTGCTCGGCCTGCCCGGCACGCTCATCCTGCTCATCGTCATCGCGCTCGTCACGGTCCGCGGCAGCCCCGGCATCGTCCTCGGTGTCGTCCTCAGCGTCGTCGTCCGCGGGCGCGCTTTCGCTCTCGGGCGCGCTCTCACCCTCCGGCATCAGCGCGTCGACGAACTCCACGCCGTCCAGCTCCGCGAGCCGGTCCGAGGCGTCCGTCGTCCCACCCTGGTCCGCCTCAAGGGCCTTCGCGAACCACTCACGCGCCTCGTCCTCACGGCCGACGGCGAGCAGCGCGTCCGCGTACGCGTACCGCAGCCGCGCAGTCCACGGCTGGACGGAGCTCGACGCCAGTTCGGAGCTCTGGAGCGTCACGACCGCGGCATCGGCCTGCCCCATGTCCCGCCGGGCACCGGCGGCGACCAGCCGCATCTCGACCTGACCGGCCCGGTCCAGCTTCTGCACCTCCGGCTCACCGGCCATGGCCAGGGCACGCTCGGGGCGGCCCATGCCACGCTCGCAGTCCGCCATCACGGGCCACAGCTCCACGGAACCCGTCATACGACGCGCGGCGCGGAACTCCGCCAGCGCCTCCGAGTACTTCCCCACGGCGTACGAGGCGAAGCCGGCCGCCTCGCGGACGGCGGCGACCCGGGAAGCGAGCCGCAGCGCGACCCGCGAGTAGCCGTACGCCTGCTCGGGGTCCTCGTCCAGCAGCTTGGCGACCATGACGAGGTTGCGGGCGACATCCTCGGCGAGGGTCTTCGGCAGGCTCAGCAGCTCCTGCCGGACGTCCTTGTCGATCTCCTGGCCGGTCACGTCCTCGGGAATCGGCAGCCGCTTGACGGGCTCGCGGTCCCGGTCGCGGTCGCGGTCATCGCGCCGCCCGTACCCGCCGGGACGGTCGGTCCGCCCGTCGCGGCGCCCGTACCCGCCAGACCGCTCACGGTCGTCACGGCCGCGTCCCTGCCCGTACGGACGGCGCGGCCCGCGGTCGTCCCGACCCCGGAAGCCGCCGTCACGGTCATCACGGCGGGGACCACGCGGCCGCTCGTCACGACGGTCATCACGCCGGTCGTCACGACGCTCGTCGCGGCGGAAGGAAGGCCGGTCGTCGCGACGCTCGTCACGCCGGAACGCGGGCCGGTCATCCCGACGGTCGTCACGGCCGAACGAAGGCCGGTCGTCGCGGCGCTCGTCACGCCGGAACGCGGGCCGGTCATCACGACGCTCATCGCGACGGTCGTCACGACGGAACGACGGCCGATCATCACGACGCTCGTCACGGCGGTCGTCACGACGGTCGTCACGACGGAACGACGGCCGATCATCACGACGGCCATAGCCACCGCCGGGGCGGGAGCCACGGTCGTCGTCACGGCGGGGGCCACGAGGCCGGTCGTCGCGCCGGTCGTCACGGCGCTCATCGCGACGGTCATCACGACGGAAACCACCGCGGTCGTCGTCGCGACGCGGACCGCGATCACGGTCATCACTCCGGAAACGCGGACGGTCGTCCCGGTCGCGGTCCTGCCGGAAACCGCCATCGCGGTCGTCGCGACGCGGACCACGCGGGCGGTCATCACGGCGGAACGCGGGCCGGTCGTCACGACGCTCATCGCGACGGTCGTCACGACGGAACGACGGCCGATCATCACGGCGGCCGTAGCCACCGGACCGTCCACCGCGCTCGTCGTCATCACGCCGCGGACCACGCGGACGGTCATCGGGGCGGCGGCCTGAGCTTCGGAAGTCACGCCGGTCGCCGCCGTCACGGCGCCGGGGCTCGCGCTCCGGCCTGTCGTCGGGGGAGTTGGGGGACATCGACGTGACTCCTGTCATGAGGTACCGCAGTCATTCTCGCACCTGGTTTACCGGCGCGCTTCAGCAAAACAAAAAAGGACCCTTGGTCCCAGCATGCACGCTGGGACCAAGGGTCCTGAAAGATTGTTCGGCGGCGTCCTACTCTCCCACAGGGTCCCCCCTGCAGTACCATCGGCGCTGAAAGGCTTAGCTTCCGGGTTCGGAATGTAACCGGGCGTTTCCCTAACGCAATAACCACCGAAACCCTATCGGGTTCGAGCGAACAAGCACACTCTTCAATTGAAGATACTGGTTCGACCGGTGCGACTGTTCGCAACCCGGGAACCACACAGTGGACGCGAGCAACTGAGGACAAGCCCTCGGCCTATTAGTACCAGTCAACTCCACCGGTTACCCGGCTTCCATATCTGGCCTATCAACCCAGTCGTCTACTGGGAGCCTTACCCTCTCAAGGAGGTGGGAATACTCATCTCGAAGCAGGCTTCCCGCTTAGATGCTTTCAGCGGTTATCCCTCCCGAACGTAGCCAACCAGCCATGCCCTTGGCAGAACAACTGGCACACCAGAGGTTCGTCCGTCCCGGTCCTCTCGTACTAGGGACAGCCCTTCTCAATATTCCTACGCGCACAGCGGATAGGGACCGAACTGTCTCACGACGTTCTAAACCCAGCTCGCGTACCGCTTTAATGGGCGAACAGCCCAACCCTTGGGACCGACTCCAGCCCCAGGATGCGACGAGCCGACATCGAGGTGCCAAACCATCCCGTCGATATGGACTCTTGGGGAAGATCAGCCTGTTATCCCCGGGGTACCTTTTATCCGTTGAGCGACGGCGCTTCCACAAGCCACCGCCGGATCACTAGTCCCGACTTTCGTCCCTGCTCGACCCGTCGGTCTCACAGTCAAGCTCCCTTGTGCACTTACACTCAACACCTGATTGCCAACCAGGCTGAGGGAACCTTTGGGCGCCTCCGTTACCCTTTAGGAGGCAACCGCCCCAGTTAAACTACCCACCAGACACTGTCCCTGATCCGGATCACGGACCCAGGTTAGACATCCAGCACGACCAGAGTGGTATTTCAACGACGACTCCACACACACTGGCGTGCATGCTTCACAGTCTCCCACCTATCCTACACAAGCCGAACCGAACACCAATATCAAGCTATAGTAAAGGTCCCGGGGTCTTTCCGTCCTGCTGCGCGAAACGAGCATCTTTACTCGTAATGCAATTTCACCGGGCCTATGGTTGAGACAGTCGAGAAGTCGTTACGCCATTCGTGCAGGTCGGAACTTACCCGACAAGGAATTTCGCTACCTTAGGATGGTTATAGTTACCACCGCCGTTTACTGGCGCTTAAGTTCTCAGCTTCGCCCCACCGAAATGGAGCTAACCGGTCCCCTTAACGTTCCAGCACCGGGCAGGCGTCAGTCCGTATACATCGCCTTACGGCTTCGCACGGACCTGTGTTTTTAGTAAACAGTCGCTTCTCGCTGGTCTCTGCGGCCACCCCCAGCTCAGGAAGTAAATTCCATCACCGGAAATGGCCCCCCTTCTCCCGAAGTTACGGGGGCATTTTGCCGAGTTCCTTAACCATAGTTCACCCGAACGCCTCGGTATTCTCTACCTGACCACCTGAGTCGGTTTAGGGTACGGGCCGCCATGAAACTCGCTAGAGGCTTTTCTCGACAGCATAGGATCATCCACTTCACCACAATCGGCTCGGCATCAGGTCTCACCCTTGTATGAGAGACGGATTTGCCTATCTCTCGGGCTACACCCTTACCCCGGGACAACCACCGCCCGGGCTGGACTACCTTCCTGCGTCACCCCATCACTCACCTACTACAAGTCTGGTCCGTCGGCTCCACCACTCCCCATCACTCCGAAGAGATCAAAGGCGGCTTCACGGACTTAGCATCGCCTGATTCAATGTTTGGCGCTTCAAAGCGGGTACCGGAATATCAACCGGTTGTCCATCGACTACGCCTGTCGGCCTCGCCTTAGGTCCCGACTTACCCTGGGCAGATCAGCTTGACCCAGGAACCCTTAGTCAATCGGCGCAAACGTTTCTCACGTTTGTATCGCTACTCATGCCTGCATTCTCACTCGTGAACCGTCCACAACTACCTTCCGGCGCTGCTTCACCCGGCACACGACGCTCCCCTACCCATCACAGTCCCCGTTGGGGGTATGTACTGCAATGACACGACTTCGGCGGTACGCTTGAGCCCCGCTACATTGTCGGCGCGGAATCACTTGACCAGTGAGCTATTACGCACTCTTTCAAGGGTGGCTGCTTCTAAGCCAACCTCCTGGTTGTCTCTGCGACTCCACATCCTTTCCCACTTAGCGTACGCTTAGGGGCCTTAGTCGATGCTCTGGGCTGTTTCCCTCTCGACCATGGAGCTTATCCCCCACAGTCTCACTGCCGCGCTCTCACTTACCGGCATTCGGAGTTTGGCTAAGGTCAGTAACCCGGTAGGGCCCATCGCCTATCCAGTGCTCTACCTCCGGCAAGAAACACACGACGCTGCACCTAAATGCATTTCGGGGAGAACCAGCTATCACGGAGTTTGATTGGCCTTTCACCCCTAACCACAGGTCATCCCCCAGGTTTTCAACCCTGGTGGGTTCGGTCCTCCACGAAGTCTTACCTCCGCTTCAACCTGCCCATGGCTAGATCACTCCGCTTCGGGTCTTGAGCGCGCTACTAAACCGCCCTATTCGGACTCGCTTTCGCTACGGCTTCCCCACACGGGTTAACCTCGCAACACACCGCAAACTCGCAGGCTCATTCTTCAAAAGGCACGCAGTCACGACCGTGCTCCAAAGAACACGGCGACGCTCCCACGGCTTGTAGGCACACGGTTTCAGGTACTATTTCACTCCGCTCCCGCGGTACTTTTCACCATTCCCTCACGGTACTATCCGCTATCGGTCACCAGGGAATATTTAGGCTTAGCGGGTGGTCCCGCCAGATTCACACGGGATTTCTCGGGCCCCGTGCTACTTGGGAAATAAGCAAGCAAGCCGCTAATGTTTCAGCTACGGGGGTCTTACCCTCTACGCCGGGCCTTTCGCATGCCCTTCGCCTACATCAACGGTTTCTGACTCGCCTCATGGCCGGCAGACCATGAAAGCTCACTCCCACAACCCCGCATGCGCAACCCCTGCCGGGTATCACACACATACGGTTTAGCCTCATCCAGTTTCGCTCGCCACTACTCCCGGAATCACGGTTGTTTTCTCTTCCTGCGGGTACTGAGATGTTTCACTTCCCCGCGTTCCCTCCACATACCCTATGTGTTCAGGTATGGGTGACAGCCCATGACGACTGCCGGGTTTCCCCATTCGGACACCCCCGGATCAAAGCTCGGTTGACAGCTCCCCGGGGCCTATCGTGGCCTCCCACGTCCTTCATCGGTTCCTGGTGCCAAGGCATCCACCGTGCGCCCTTAAAAACTTGGCCACAGATGCTCGCGTCCACTGTGCAGTTCTCAAGCAACGACCAGCCACCCATCACCCCCACACCTACCGTGCAGAGTTCACTGGGGCCGGCGTACCGAAGGCCGAGCAACGCTCGCACCCTCAGACACCCAACAGCGTGCCCGACACGATCCATCCCCTTCACTGTGTTCCACGCCGAAGCAGTACTAACAGGAAGAATCAAAACCGTGCCGAGTAGTCAACGTTCCACCCATGAGCTAACCGTGCGAGACATTCGCTCGCAGTCGGCCATATGCTCCTTAGAAAGGAGGTGATCCAGCCGCACCTTCCGGTACGGCTACCTTGTTACGACTTCGTCCCAATCGCCAGTCCCACCTTCGACGACTCCCTCCCACAAGGGGTTGGGCCACCGGCTTCGGGTGTTACCGACTTTCGTGACGTGACGGGCGGTGTGTACAAGGCCCGGGAACGTATTCACCGCAGCAATGCTGATCTGCGATTACTAGCGACTCCGACTTCATGGGGTCGAGTTGCAGACCCCAATCCGAACTGAGACCGGCTTTTTGAGATTCGCTCCACCTCACGGTATCGCAGCTCATTGTACCGGCCATTGTAGCACGTGTGCAGCCCAAGACATAAGGGGCATGATGACTTGACGTCGTCCCCACCTTCCTCCGAGTTGACCCCGGCAGTCTCCTGTGAGTCCCCATCACCCCGAAAGGCATGCTGGCAACACAGAACAAGGGTTGCGCTCGTTGCGGGACTTAACCCAACATCTCACGACACGAGCTGACGACAGCCATGCACCACCTGTACACCGACCACAAGGGGGCGACCATCTCTGGCCGTTTCCGGTGTATGTCAAGCCTTGGTAAGGTTCTTCGCGTTGCGTCGAATTAAGCCACATGCTCCGCCGCTTGTGCGGGCCCCCGTCAATTCCTTTGAGTTTTAGCCTTGCGGCCGTACTCCCCAGGCGGGGAACTTAATGCGTTAGCTGCGGCACGGACAACGTGGAATGTCGCCCACACCTAGTTCCCAACGTTTACGGCGTGGACTACCAGGGTATCTAATCCTGTTCGCTCCCCACGCTTTCGCTCCTCAGCGTCAGTATCGGCCCAGAGATCCGCCTTCGCCACCGGTGTTCCTCCTGATATCTGCGCATTTCACCGCTACACCAGGAATTCCGATCTCCCCTACCGAACTCTAGCCTGCCCGTATCGAATGCAGACCCGGGGTTAAGCCCCGGGCTTTCACATCCGACGCAACAAGCCGCCTACGAGCTCTTTACGCCCAATAATTCCGGACAACGCTCGCGCCCTACGTATTACCGCGGCTGCTGGCACGTAGTTAGCCGGCGCTTCTTCTGCAGGTACCGTCACTTGCGCTTCTTCCCTGCTGAAAGAGGTTTACAACCCGAAGGCCGTCATCCCTCACGCGGCGTCGCTGCATCAGGCTTTCGCCCATTGTGCAATATTCCCCACTGCTGCCTCCCGTAGGAGTCTGGGCCGTGTCTCAGTCCCAGTGTGGCCGGTCGCCCTCTCAGGCCGGCTACCCGTCGTCGCCTTGGTAGGCCATCACCCCACCAACAAGCTGATAGGCCGCGGGCTCATCCTGCACCGCCGGAGCTTTCCACCACCATGAGATGCCTCAAGTGGTCGTATCCGGTATTAGACCCCGTTTCCAGGGCTTGTCCCAGAGTGCAGGGCAGATTGCCCACGTGTTACTCACCCGTTCGCCACTAATCCCCCACCGAAGCGGGTTCATCGTTCGACTTGCATGTGTTAAGCACGCCGCCAGCGTTCGTCCTGAGCCAGGATCAAACTCTCCGTGAATGTTTTCCCGTAATCGGGATGCACACTCGCGTTGAGCGGAACCACCGGGAGGAATAATCCCAGTAGTTCACAGCGTCCTCGCTGTGTTTGTGTTTCTTCAAAGGAACCTCGTCCCAAACCATCAGGTTCGGAGACGGGGTATCAACATATCTGGCGTTGACTTTTGGCACGCTGTTGAGTTCTCAAGGAACGGACGCTTCCTTCGGATTCCCTCTCGGGCTTTCCTCCGGGCGCTTCCCTTCGGTCTTGCGTTTCCAACCTTACCAGATCCGATTTCCAGTCCGTTTCCGTTCTGGTCCGTTTCCGGATTCCCCTGTTGGAGCGGGGTCTTTCGCGCCTTCCGGCGTGTCCACTACTTTAGCGGATTTCTCACCGGGCTCCCAATCGAGCCTTCCGGGTCAGAATTCCGGCACGCCAAAAGACGCAGCGGAAGGAGACCCCGATGAGGGATTTCGCAAGTAGTGGGTTGCCGCCTGGGGCTGTGGAGAAGTGGACCACGAAAGGTCACGTCATCCGTGCTGCCCGTCTCAAGCGGCTCGGGCTACGTTAGGCGTCTCGCCGTCCCGAGTCAAGTTCGGCCTGACGGCGCGTCGGGCCGCGGCGGCGCGGGGTGTGGGCCCGGTACGGGCTGACCGTCCGGTCGCCCGCGATCCAGAAGCGCCAGGGGTGGTTCGCGCCGTCTCCTCCGACGCCGGTTCGCGGGCCGCGCAGCACGTCCGCGGAAGGAACCGGATCGCCCGCGAGGATCCGCATCGCGGCCTCGTGCCCGGCTCCCTGCCCACCGCAGACATCAGTGCCGTTCAGCAGCCGGTCCACTTCGAGGGCCGTGGCCAGTCGCGCCGGGCCCTTGGCCAGCTCGTGATCGCCGCGGGCGGTGGCGCGGCGCGCCCGGGCCAGGTCCGCGCCGCGAGTGATCTCCCCCGCGCGCAGCAGCACACCGCTCGCCGAGCCCTCCGGGCCGCAGACCAGGTTCAGGCAGTGCCACATGCCGTAGGTGAAGTAGACGTACGCGTGGCCGGGAGGCCCGAACATCACGGCGTTGCGCTCGGTGCGGCCGCGGTAAGCGTGGGAGCCCGGATCGGCCTCGCCCGCGTACGCCTCCACCTCTGTCAGGCGCACCTCGATCGGGCCGTGCAGGGTCTGGCGCACCAGGACGCGCCCGAGCAGATCGGGGGCGACCTCCAGTACGGGGCGGTCGAAGAAGCTCCGGTCGAGCGGCGTACGGTCGGATGCCACGGTCACGGGATTCGAGCGTAGTGCAACAGATCACCGGCAGACCGGTACCGCTGTTGGTGCGGGGCCCGGTCGGCTGGAAGGGTAGATACGGAACCGTCTGCCGTCGTTCCGCGTTTCTACCGGTCAACGGTTCACGTGCGGACCCGCAGATCAATCAGTGGTCGTGTCCTGGAGAGGAAGAACATGGGCTTCAAGAAGCTGCTCGCGAGTCTGGGTGCCGGTGGCGCCTCGGTCGAGACTGTGCTGACCGAGGAGAACGTCGTGCCGGGCGGTGTCGTGCAGGGCGAGGTCCGCATCCAGGGCGGGTCCGTCGCGCAGCAGATCGAGGGACTGTCCGTCGGTCTGCAGGCGCGGGTCGAGGTCGAGGGCAACGACCAGGAGTACAAGCAGGACGTCGAGTTCACCCGGCAGCAGCTCGGCGGCGCGTTCGAGGTGCAGGCGGGTGCGGTGCACGCCGTGCAGTTCGCGCTGGAGGTCCCGTGGGAGACCCCGATCACGATGTTCATGGGCCGGCACCTGACCGGGATGAACGTGGGTGTGACGACGGAGCTGGCGATCGCGCGCGCCGTGGACTCCGGTGACCTGGACCCGGTCAACGTGCACCCGCTGCCGGCGCAGCAGGCCCTTCTGGACGCCTTCGGCTCGCTGGGCTTCCGGTTCAAGAGCGCGGACCTGGAGCGCGGGCACATCCGCGGCACCCGGCAGCGGCTGCCGTTCTACCAGGAGATCGAGTTCTACGCGCCGGAGCAGTACCGCGGGCTGAACCAGGTCGAGGTCACGTTCATCGCGGACGACCGTGAGATGGACGTGGTGCTGGAGATGGACAAGAAGCCGGGGCTGTTCACCGAGGGCAGCGACTCGTACCGCGCGTTCACCGTCAACCTGGCCTCGTTCCAGAGCACCGACTGGGCCGCGTACCTGAACCAGTGGCTGGCCGAGGTCGGCGGCAAGCGCAACTGGCTCTGACCCGCGGCCGGTTCTGACCGGCCGCCCTGATCGGAGGGCGTGCGCGGACCCGTGGTCCGCGCACGCCCTTTGTCATGTCTCGCCTGTCCTTTCTCGCCTGTCGTGACCCCCGCCTGTCATGTCTCGCCGTCTTCGGTGTCGTACACGACGGTGAACGGGGTCCCGTTCCGGGTCCAGTAGTCGGCGGCCTCGGTGAGGATCTCGGCGGCGGTCTCGGCGGCGGCGGGATCGGCCGCGCGGAACGCGGCCCAGCCCTGGACGCGCAGCAGGTATCCGGTGGGCTCGCCCCACCAGGACAGGTCGGTCAGGCAGTCGGCGAGGGCGTCCCAGTTGCGGCCGAACCAGTCGGGGAGCCGCAGATCGCGGGCGCACCGGTCGAGGAAGGCGGCCTTGTCTGACACGCCGTCAAGGTGCAGGACGGCCGTGTACGGGCGGGGGCGGGGCGCCGGTGTGGTCATGCACGCATCGTCCCAGACCGGGCGGCCGTCGCTGGCTAGGCTGGCGGCGCATGCGTCTCGTACGAGCAGCAGGAGGTTTCCAGGTGTCACAGCAGAACCGGCGTCCGCTCCCCCACGACTTCCATCCCCCGGTGCCGTCCTTCTCGGCGCGGAGTGAGGATGTGGAGCACGAAGGCACGCTGAACGCCGCCCAGGTGTACGCGAAGGGGAACACGTCCCCGCATCTGCGGTGGGAGGGTTTTCCGGAGGCGACGAAGAGCTTCGCCGTCACGTGCTTCGATCCGGACGCGCCGACGGGCAGCGGCTTCTGGCACTGGGTGCTGTTCGACATCCCGGCGTCGGTGACGGAACTGCCGGCCGGGGCGGGGAGCGAGGGGTTCAAGGGGCTGCCGAAGGGTGCCGTGCACGTCCGGAACGACTACGGGACGCGGGACTTCGGTGGTGCCGCGCCGCCGCCCGGTGACGGGCCGCACCGTTACGTGTTCACCGTCTACGCCGTGGACAGCGAGAAGCTGGGGCCGGACGCGGACGCTTCGCCCGCGGTCGTCGGTTTCCATCTGCGCTTCCACACGCTGGCCAGGGCGAACGTGATCGCTGAGTACGAGACGCCGGCCGGGGCGTGAGACCGGCGGCGCGGACGGGCTTCCGGGTCCGGTCCGCGCCGCTGAAATTGCGTTGTCGTCGCACCTGCGCCACGCCAGAGTTGATCCCGGCCCGCCCGTCCGGAGCGGGCCGGTGCGCCGGTGTGCGGGAGGTGGTCCGGGTGCGCGAGACGCTGGTGCTCAATGCGAGTTTCGAGCCGCTGTCGACGGTGACGCTGCGACGTGCGGTGGTGCTGGTCCTGCAGGACAAGGCCGTCGTCGAGCAGGCGCATCCCCGGCTCCGGGTGCGGGCTTCGGCGGTCGATGTGCCGCTGCCGCGGGTGATCCGGCTGTGCCGGTACGTACGGGTTCCGTTCCGAAGACAGGCGCCGTGGTCGCGGCGCGGTGTGCTGGTCCGGGACCGGCACCGGTGCGCGTACTGCGGCCGCAGGGCGACGACCGTGGACCACGTGGTGCCCCGGTCGCACGGGGGCGGTGACACCTGGCTGAACACGGTCGCGTCCTGCGCGGAGGACAACCACCGCAAGGCGGACCGGACTCCGGAGCAGGCGGGGATGCGGTTGCTCAACGCCCCGTTCGAGCCGACTCCTTCGGACGCGCTGCTGCTCGCGCTGGACGCGTCGGCCGCCCGGGACCTCCCGGACTGGCTGACACTGCCCGCGGCCTGAGGCGCCCCCACCGCCTGGCATGACGCCTGACATGAGATGAGCTGCCGCTCGCGCCGTGGGCGCGGGCGGCAGCTCGTGGTGCCGGTGGTGGTGCCGGGTCAGTCGATCCTGGGCTGCTCGCGGCGCGGTGCCGCTTCCTTGGGGGAGCTGGAGCCGCCGCCCATGGGGCCGAAGTTCCCGATGGCGCCGCCGAGTCCCTTGAGCGCGTCGCCGATCTCGCTGGGCACGATCCAGAGCTTGTTGGCGTCGCCTTCGGCGATCTTCGGCAGCATCTGCAGGTACTGGTACGACAGCAGCTTCTGGTCGGGGTCTCCGGCGTGGATGGACTCGAAGACCGTGCGGATCGCCTGGGCCTCGCCCTCGGCGCGCAGCGCGGCGGCCTTGGCCTCACCTTCGGCCCGCAGGATCGCGGACTGCTTCTCGCCCTCGGCGCGCAGGATCTCGGACTGCCGGACGCCTTCGGCTTGGAGGATCGCGGCGCGCTTGTCACGGTCGGCGCGCATCTGCTTCTCCATCGAGTCCTGGATGGAGGTCGGGGGCTCGATGGCCTTGAGTTCGACGCGGTTGACGCGGATGCCCCACTTGCCGGTGGCCTCGTCCAGGACGCCGCGCAGGGCGGCGTTGATCTCCTCGCGGGAGGTGAGGGTCCGTTCCAGGTCCATGCCGCCGATGATGTTGCGCAGCGTGGTGACGGTCAGCTGCTCGATGGCCTGGATGAAGCTGGCGACCTCGTAGGTCGCGGCGCGTGCGTCGGTCACCTGGTAGTAGATGACCGTGTCGATGTTGACGACCAGGTTGTCCTGGGTGATCACCGGCTGCGGCGGGAACGGCACGACCTGTTCCCGCAGGTCGACGCGGTTGCGGACGGAGTCGATGAACGGTACGACGATGTTGAGGCCGGCGTTGAGGGTGCGGGTGTAGCGCCCGAAGCGCTCCACGATGGCCGCGCTGGCCTGCGGGATGACCTGGATCGTCTTGATGAGTGCGATGAAGACGAGCACCACCAGGATGATCAGGACGATGATGATTCCCACAGCGGCTCCCCGTGCCCTTCGTGCTTCTGTCGGTCAGGACTCTCGGTCTTCGGAACGATGATGTTGAAGTCTTTCAGATAACCGGTGTCCGGCGCAGCCTGACGGGGTTACATGACCACGGCCGTGGCTCCGTCGATGTCGACGACGTCGACCTGCTGTCCGGGTTCGTATGCCTGATCGGTGTCGAGGGCGCGGGCGGACCAGATCTCGCCCGCGAGTTTGATCCGGCCGCTGGCGCCGTCCACCCGTTCCAGGACGACCGCCTGGCGGCCCTTCAGCGCTTCGACGCCGCTGACGAGTTCGGGGGGCCGACGGCGGCTGCGGTTGGCCATCGGGCGTACGACGGCGATCAGCGCGACCGACACGACGGCGAAGACCACCGTCTGCAGCACGAGTCCGCCGCCGAGCGCGTCGGTGAGGGCGGCGGCGACGGAGCCGACCGCGACCATCCCGAATTCGGGCATCGCGGTCAGCACGAGCGGAATCCCCAGTCCTCCAGCGGCGATCAGCCACCACACCCATGCGTCCACATGGTCATGGTAGTTCGCGCGGTGTACGGGGGACAGGGCGCGGGCCGACAGGCCGCCGAGCGCCGGTGCCCGGCGGGACGACAGGCCCCCGCTCGTATCCGGCGGGCGCCCCGCGCCTCCCGGCCCGGGGCCGGCCCGTCACTTGCCGAGCGGCAGCCCCTGCGCGCTCCAGCGGTCGCCGTTGCGCGAGACGACCAGCGGCAGGCCGAAGCACAGGGAGAGGTTGCGCGAGGTCAGCTCGGTCTCGACCGGGCCGGCGGCGAGCACCTTGCCCTGCCGGATCATGAGGACGTGGGTGAAGCCGGGGGCGATCTCCTCGACATGGTGGGTGACCATGATCATGGAGGGGGCGTACGGGTCGCGGGCGAGCCGGCCGAGCCGCCGTACGAGGTCCTCGCGGCCGCCGAGGTCGAGACCGGCGGCCGGCTCGTCCAGGAGCAGCAGCTCGGGGTCGGTCATCATGGCGCGGGCGATCAGGGTGCGCTTGCGCTCGCCCTCGGAGAGGGTGCCGAACTTGCGGTCCAGGTAGTCGGTCATGCCGAGCCGGTCGAGGAAGGCGCGGGCGCGCTCCTCGTCGACGGCCTCGTAGTCCTCGTGCCAGTGCGCGGTCATGCCGTAGGCGGCGGTGAGCACGGTCTGCAGCACGGTCTGGCTGCGCGGCAGCTTGTCGGCCATGGCGATGCCCGCCATGCCGATGCGCGGGCGCAGCTCGAACACGTCGACTCCGCCGAGCTTCTCCCCGAGGATCTGCGCGGTACCGCTGGTCGGGAAGAGATAGCTGGACGCGACGTTGAGGAGGGTGGTCTTGCCGGCGCCGTTGGGGCCGAGGATCACCCAGCGCTCCCCTTCGGCGACCGACCAGGAGACCTGGTCCACCAGAGCCCGGCCTTCGCGGACCACGGATACGTCCACCAGCTCCAGAACATCGCTCATGAGCGCGTTGTCTCCCATTGCAGTCTCGAATGTCGCTTGCGCCGGTAGGCGCAGCCCCCAGGGAAAACCTACGCCACGTGGTGTCGGTGCCAGTCCCTAGGCTGGGGGCATGCTCGACGAACCTCGCTCAGGACGCCTCGCCGCATGGGGAAATTCCCTTATTGCCGGACTTGTCTCGCCCGATGAGGCCGCTCACCGGATCGCGGGCGGTGATTCAACGCACCGCGTCGCCGATCTGCCCGGGGAGTCGGCGCCGGTCGGTCTGACGCTGGCCCTCGGCCGGCTGAGGGTGCTGGGCGCCACCGGACTGCGGGTGGCGCTCCCGGCGCCGGGCCACCCGCTGGGGCTGAGCGGTCCGCCGGAGTTCAACGCGCGGGCGCTGGAGGCGGGTGAGGCGGTGCTCGCGTCGGGCGTGTCGCTGGGGCTGGTGCCGGAGGTGTTCCAGGCGGGTCCGGAGGGCGACCGGCATGTGGAGGTGGTGTGGCGCTGTCTGCCGGTGCGTGAGGCGCCGCCCGCCGATGTGCCGTCGCTGGGTGAGGCCGAGCGAGAGCTGGCGGAGGCGCTGCGGGAGGCGACCGATGTGCTCTCCCGGTTGAACGTGGCCGGGGCGGGGCCGGTCGCGCAGGCCGCGCTCGACGCGTACCGGGCGCGGGCCGAGCGCGGGCGCGAGGTGCTGGCGCCGGGCTATCCGCCGCGGGCGATCCGGGTGCTGGAGCTCGCCCAGCGGGTCGGCGCGCTGATCGGCATCGCGCGGGGGGCCGGTGGCCGGGAGCACGGCGCCGCGGTGAGCGCGTCGGAGATCGCGGCGCGCGCGGAGGTCCTGCGGCCGGTGGAGCGGACCGCGCGCCGGGCACAGGTGGCCGCGTACAACGCCTATGTGGAGGAACGGGAACGCCGCCGCGGCGAGGGCTGAGGGCCGCCGGACGCGGCGAGGCCCCGCGGTCGAGAGACGCGCGGGGCCTGCCGTTCGGCTGTGAAGAGCCAGGTGCGGATCAGCGACCGCAGTTGGGCGCGGAGTCGAAGTCGAGGAGCTCGATCGCGTCGACGTTGTTACCGCACACGTCCACCGGGCCGCTGATCGGCACCTGGATGTCGTTGCCCGAGACGACGCCCGGGGAGCCGGTGGCTCCGCCCTGCGCCGTGGCGCCCCCGGCGGCGGAGGCGACGCCGGCACCGGCGATGGCGAGTCCACCCGCCGCGATGGCGACGGCCGCGAGCTTCTTGATGTTCTTCACTTGGTCAAACCCTTCTAGCGTGATGCTGTGGCAATCGCCGCAGCACGCACTGGAAAACGGGCGGAGACCTCCGAGGTTGCGCTGATCGGGTGACATACACCCGACGGTATGAATCTCTGCTCGGCACATGACGTGATGGAACGCCCGTGACCGATCGGTCCGTCATGCCCCGATGCCGTGCCGTACCGCCCACAGCGCCGCCTGGGTGCGGTCCGCGAGGTCGAGCTTCATCAGGATGTTGGACACGTGCGTCTTGACGGTCTTCTCGGAGAGCACCAGCGCGCGGGCGATCTCCCGGTTGGAGCGTCCGTCCGCGATCAGCGCGAGCACCTCGCGCTCCCGCTCGGTGAGCGTGCCGCCGCGGCCTCCGCCGCCGCCCGACTCCTCCTGGGACAGCAGCGCTCCGGCGACCTCGGGCTGGAGCAGCACATGCCCGGCGTGTACGGACCGGATGGCGCCGGCGAGGGCGTCGGGGTCCACGTCCTTGTAGACGTAGCCGGCGGCGCCCGCGCGCAGCGCGGGGATGACGGTGCGCTGCTCGGTGAAGCTGGTCACGACCAGCACCCGGGCCGGGTTGTCCGCCTCGCGCAGTCTGCGCAGCGCCTCGATGCCGTCGGTGCCGGGCATCTTCACATCCATGAGGATCACGTCGGGCCGCAGCTCCTGGGCGCGGGTGACGCCCTCGTCGCCGTCGGCCGCCTCGCCCACGACCTCGATGTCGTCCTGGACCTCCAGGAAGGTCCGCAGTCCGCGCCGTACGACCTGGTGGTCGTCGACGAGCAGGACCCGGATCCTCCCACCCGTCGCCCGCCACCGCCCTTCCGGCGAGACTCTCCCGGGCTCCTTCCCCTGCGCGGCTTCCCCCGGACTCCTCCCCCAGCGCGGCCGCTCGGAGGTGCCCCCAGGAGGTGCTCCCAGGCGGTGTCCCCGGGGGGACCCGCTTCGCGTCGCCTCTTCCTCTGGTGGTTCAGCCACCGGGCACCTCCATCTCGATCAGCGTCCCCTTGCCGGGCGCCGAGTCCACCCTGAGCCTGCCACCGACCCCGCCGGCTCGGTCCCGCATCGACACCAGGCCCAGGTGCCGACCCGCGCGCCGGGTGGCGGACGGGTCGAATCCGCTGCCGTCGTCGGCCACCCGCAGCAGGGCACCGCCGTCCCCCTGACGGGTCAGGGTCACCTCGACGCGCCCGGCGCCGGAGTGCCGCAGCGCGTTGTGCAGGGCCTCCTGGGCCACTCGCAGCAGCGCCTCCTCCTGGGCCGCGGGCAGCGCCCGCACGCCGTGGGCGGCGAAGGTGACACGGGCGGTGTGGGCGCGGTCGAGTACGTGGATCTGGGTGCGCAGGGTCGCGATGAGGCCGTCCTCGTCGAGGGCCGCGGGGCGCAGCTCGACGACCGCGGCCCGCAGCTCGTCGGCGGCCTCCGCGGCGAGCGCCGCGATCTGGTGGAGCTCGGTCTTGGCGCGGGCCGGGTCCCGGTCGACCAGGGCGACAGCGGCCTGTGCGGTCAGACGCAGGGAGAAGAGCTTCTGCGCCACGGCGTCGTGCAGTTCGTTGGCGAGCCGGGCCCGCTCCCCCGCGATGGTCAGCTCGCGGCTGCGCTCGTAGAGCCGGGCGTTGGTCAGCGCGATGGCGGCGTGCTGGGCGAGGATGCCCAGCAGCTCCTCGTCCTGGGCGGTGAAGCCGCAGCCCCCCGCGGGCTTGGGGCACTTCTTGTTGGCGAGGAACAGCGCGCCGAGCACCTCGTCGCCGTCGGCGACGGGCAGCCCGATGAAGTCGGACATATCGGGGTGTGCGGCGGGCCAGCCCTCGAAGCGGGGGTCCTGGCGGACGTCGGCCAGCCGCTGTGGCGTGGCGTCGTGGAGCATCGCGGCGAGGATCCCGTGCTGGCGGGGCAGCGGGCCGATGGCCTTCCACTGCTCCTCGCTGACCCCGTCGACGACGAACTGGGCGAAGCCGCCGTGATCGTCGGGCACGCCCAGCGCCGCGTACTCGGCGTCGAGGAGCTGCCGGGCCGAGACGACGATCGTCTGGAGGACGTCGCGCACTTCGAGGTGCCGGTTCATATCGAGGAGCGCGCTGCTCACACAGGCCAGGCCCGCGCCGGGATCACCGCCCAGTACCGCATTCATAAGATCACCGTACCGGCGGGCCGTCCGGCGGATATCGGGCCCGCGTCGGCTCGCGCCTAGGCCCTGCGACCTAGGGCCGGAGGGCCGCGAGTTCCCGGAAACCCCCTTCGCCGGGCCGGATGGCGGGCCACACTCCCCTATATGTCCATACCAATGAGGAGCTGGACGCCGACGCACGGCGAGCCGTACCGCCCGGTCCCCTACCGTCCCGCCCGGATGCCGGCCGAGGAGTCGCTGGCGCGCGCCGCCGAGCTGCGGGAGCGGATGGCGGAGCGCAGGACGGTGCGGCGGTTCTCGGCCGACCCGGTGCCGGAGCAGGTGGTGCGGGATGCCATCGCCTGCGCGGCGACCGCACCGTCCGGGGCGCATCAGCAGCCCTGGACGTTCGTCCTGGTCAAGGATCCCGAGGTACGGCGGCGGATCCGGGAGGCCGCCGAGGCGGAGGAGCGCGTCTCCTACGGCGGGCGGCTGGGTGATGAGTGGCTGGCGGCGCTGCGTCCGCTGGGCACGGACGAGGTCAAGTCGCACATGACCGACGCCCCGCAGCTGATCGTGGTCTTCCAGCAGCGCCACTGGCTCGGGCCGGACGGCGAGCGCCGCAAGCACTACTACGTGGACGAGTCGGTCGGGATCGCGGTGGGGATGCTGCTGTCCGCGCTGCATCTTTCGGGGCTGGCGGCCTTGGTGCACACGCCCAGCCCGATGCGGTTCCTGTCCGAGGTGCTGGACCGGCCGCCGAACGAGAAGGCGTTCGCGGTGATCCCGGTGGGCTATCCCGCCGACGACTGCGAGGTCCCGGATCTGGTCCGCAAGTCGCTGGACCAGGTGATCGTCGACATCTGACGGTTCGACCCGAGGGGACCGAAACACCCGGATTCCCGTATTCGCATGAGCACACAGAGCGAGGCGGAGGGGGTCCGGGTGTGACCCTACGCATAGGACGTACATCACTTACGACCTGGATTAGTGGACGTTTAAGACCCGTATAAGCGGGGAGACAGGCGCCCTGGACGCCTCCCGGGGGGCCGGGGTTCCACTAAGCGGCTTAGTACGTCACACCTTTGCCACGCGTTTTTGCCGCCGCTAACAATTGCCGAGTCGCACGGCGCCGTCATCGAGACGCGGCGCTTTTTTCGCGCCGCTCCGGCCGATGCGACTCAAGCGATTGGAAGAGGACTTCACCGCATGCGCGTCCCCAGCATCCCCGGTTATAGCCGTCTCACCAAGACCCACAAGCTTTCCGCCGCCGGTATCGCCGCCGCCAGCACCGCCGCTCTGGCCTTCGCCGTCGTGCCGGCCAGCGCCGACAACGACGCGGACGCCAAGGCGCTGTCCGCCAAGCCTGTGGCCCTCGACCAGTCGACCTTCGGTGGCGAGATCCAGAAGAACAGCCTGACCCAGCAGTCCGCCGAGGCCGCCAAGCAGGCGAAGGCCGACGCAGAGGCCAAGAAGAAGGCCGCGGCCGCCGCGAAGGCCAAGGCCGAGCGCGACCGCGTCATCAAGGAGCAGATCGCCAAGAAGCGCGCCGCCGCGGAGGCCGCCAGCCGGTCCGAGAAGCGCAAGGCGGTCGTCAAGAGCGCCCCGGCCCCGAAGGTCTACGCCAACAACCTCGACGGCTGGATCCGCGAGGCCCTGGACGTCATGAAGGCCAAGGGCATACCGGGCAGCTACTCCGGTATCCACCGCAACATCATGCGTGAGTCCACCGGCAACCCGCGGGCCATCAACAACTGGGACGTCAACGCCGCCAACGGCATCCCCTCGAAGGGCCTGCTGCAGGTCATCGACCCGACCTTCCGGGCCTACCACGTCGACGGCACGTCCTGGGACATCTACGACCCGGTCGCCAACATCACCGCGGCCTGCAACTACGCGGCCGACCGCTACGGCTCGATCGACAACGTCAACTCGGCGTACTGAGCACATCCGGCATGACGAAGGGCGGCACCCCGCGAGAGGGGTGCCGCCCTTCGGCGCGTCGTCAGGCCGACGTCACTTGCGCATGACCTCCGGCTCGTGGCGCCGCAGCAGCCGCGCGACCACGAAGCAGCAGACGACGCCTATGCCGAGCAGGACGGCGAGGTCGGTGTACCACTGCGAGGCGGCGTGCTCCCAGAGCGGGTCCGGGTTGTTCGCGTTCTCCTTGTCCCATGGCGCCATCACATGGCCCAGGCCGGGGCCGAGGTCCAGCGTGGCGCCGGCCGCGGCCACGGCCCAGCGGGCAGGCATCAGCCAGGCGACCTGTTCCACACCCGGGGAGTCGTAGATCTGGAACATGATGCCGGTGAAGACGATCTGGACGATCGCGAACATGACCAGCAGCGGCATGGTCTTCTCGGAGGTCTTCACCAGGGACGAGATGACCAGGCCGACCATCATCGCGGTGATGCCGATGGCGATGATCGCCACGCACAGCTCGGCGAACGGCGGGAGGACCAGGCCCTCCTCCGGCAGCTCGCGCTTGGGCAGGCCGATGGCGCAGATGATCACGCCCTGGCAGGCGGTGATCAGGCCGAGCACGATGACCTTGGACATCAGGTACGCGGAGCGGGACAGGCCGACGGCCCGTTCCCGTTCGTAGATGACCCGTTCCTTGATCAGCTCACGTACGGAGTTCGCCGCGCCGGACAGGCACATGCCGACCACGAGGATCATGATGACCGTGCCCGCCTGCGAATTGTGCTTGGGCGCCGGTGCGTGGACCAGGCCGTTCTTCGCCGGGATGACCGTACTGACGATGCCGAGCACCGCGGGCAGGATCACCATCAGGGCCATGAAGCCGCGGTCGGACGCGATCACCGACAGGTAGCGGCGGATCAGGGTCCACAGCTGGGAGCCCCAGCTCTGCGGCTTGGCCACCCGCGCGGGCGGCGGCTGGACGTGCACCGACTGCGGGGCGACGGCGTCGAGGTCCGCGGCGTACAGCCGGTAGTGCTCCGAGCCGCGCCAGCGGCCCGCCCAGTCGTAATCGCGATAGTTCTCGAAGGCCGAGAAAACGTCGGCCCACGTCTCGTAGCCGAAGAAGTTGAGCGCCTCCTCCGGCGGGCCGAAGTACGCGACCGAGCCGCCCGGCGCCATCACCAGCAGCTTGTCGCACAGCGCCAGCTCGGCCACGGAGTGGGTGACCACCAGCACGGTGCGGCCGTCGTCGGCCAGACCGCGCAGCAGCTGCATGACGTCGCGGTCCATGCCCGGGTCGAGGCCGGAGGTGGGCTCGTCCAGGAAGATCAGCGACGGCTTGGTGAGCAGCTCCAGCGCGACGGAGACGCGCTTGCGCTGACCGCCGGAGAGGGAGGTGACCTTCTTCTCCGCGTGGATGTCGAGCTTGAGCTCGCGCAGCACCTCGTTGATACGGGCCTCGCGCTCGGCCGCCGCGGTGTCGCCGGGGAAGCGGAGCTTGGCCGCGTACCGCAGGGCCTTCTTGACGCTCAGCTCCTTGTGCAGGATGTCGTCCTGCGGGACCAGGCCGATGCGCTGCCGCAGCTCGGCGAACTGCTTGTACAGGTTCCGGTTGTCGTAGAGCACGTCGCCCTGGTTGGCCGGACGGTAGCCGGTGAGGGCCTTGAGCAGCGTGGACTTGCCGGAACCGGACGGGCCGATGACCGCGACCAGGGACTTCTCGGGGACGCCGAAGGAGACGTCCTTGAGGATCTGCTTCCCGCCGTCGACGGTCACCGTCAGGTGGCGGGCGGAGAAGGACACCTCACCGGTGTCGACGAACTCCTCGAGCCGGTCGCCGACCAGCCGGAAGGTCGAGTGGCCGACGCCGACGATGTCGGCCGGGCCGATGACCTGCTGACGGACCGGCTGACCGTTGACATACGTACCGTTGTGGCTGCCGAGGTCGACGATCTCGAAACGGCCGTCGGGCAGCGCGCGGAATTCGGCGTGGTGCCGTGAGACCTGCAGGTCGGAGACGACCAGCTCGTTCTCCAGCGCACGGCCGATCCGCATCACCCGGCCGAGGGCCAGGTGATGGAAGGTGGTCGGGCTGCGGTCGCCGTGGGCCGGCGGGGCCCCCGCGGCGCCGGCGCCGGGCACCTTCTGGGCCGGGGTCTCGCGCGGGGCCTGCTGCGGTACGTATCCCTGCGGCGGCTGGTGGGGCTGGCCGTGGGGCGGCTGCTGGGGAGGGACCTGCTGCGGAGCCTGCTGCCAGCCCTGCGCCTGCGGCTGCTGCTGGTACGGCTGCTGCGGCGCGGGTCCCCAGCCGGGGCCGGGCTGCTGCTGGTGCGGCTGCTGCGGGGCCGGAGCCTGCGGCTGCTGCTGGAACTGCGGAGCCTGCTGGCCCGGCATCGCGTTCGGGGCGTTGTTCGGTGCGCTGCCCGGGGCGTTGAAGGCACCCGAGGCGGCGGGGGCCGCGGCGGCGGACAAGCTCAGCCGGGGGCCGTCGGTCGCGTTACCCAGGTGCACCACGGACCCCGGGCCGATCTCCAGCTGCTGGATCCGCTGACCCTGGGTATAGGTGCCGTTGGTGCTGCCCTGGTCCTCGATGATCCAACTCCGCCCACCCCAGCGCACGGTGGCGTGCCGCCAGGACACCCTGGCGTCGTCCAGCACCATGTCGCCTTGCGGGTCGCGACCAATGCTGTATGACCTGGATGGATCAAGTGTCCAGGTCTGTCCGTTCAATTCCAGTACGAGTTCCGGCACTCCATGCCCCACTAGTTGTCCCCCGAGTCTCCCCCCTGCGCGGGATCCGCACAGGGAGTCTAGGGATGGCGAACATCGTGAGGAACTATTTCAGGCTCGGTCCCCGTACCGAAAGTCGGGCCTTGACAAGAGCGCGTATCGGGTCGTACCGACTCATCCGAAAGGCCCTCGGAAAGTGGTAAGCGGCCACGGATGACGCAGATCATGGATCATCCGGGCAACTCACGGTCAATTCGCACCGAACGCGCACCTACCGGGGGAACCGTCATGACGGCGAGCAGCGGAGGACGGATCCCCTGGGGCGCTGCCGCGCTCGCCGCGCTCACGGCCGTGAGCTGGGCGTTCATCGCCATGGTGGGGGTCGCCGCGCTCGGCCTCGAACTACTGGGAGCCGACGACGTGGGGGCGCTGGGGCCGATGACGGCCGCCGTGGTCGTCCTCGCGACCGGCGGCAGCGTCACCCCGTCAGGAGATGTGGAGGTGTTCGGGCTTGTCGGCGCGGATGCCGCGAGCGCCGTCGATATCGCGCCACTGGGTGTCTCCGTCGTCGGGGCGCTGCTGCTCGGCGGGGTCTTCCTGCGTTCGCTGCGGGCGGCCGGGGCGGTGATCCCCCTCGCGGAACTCGCAGTTCGCGCCGGCGCGATGGCCGTCCTCTTCGTCATGTTTCTGGTGGGGCTGTGCTGGGTGGGCAACGATACGGTCACGATCGACGGCTCCGGCCTCGGCCTGGACGACGCGGCGCCCCGGGACGGCGGACTGCTCGACCGTCTTCCGGACGAACTGGGCGACCTCGTGGAGCTCGGCGGCGGGCTGCTGCCGAGTCGTATCGCCGAGCTGGCACGGGCTCAGGCGCACGTCGGCTACTCCGTCGACACCGGCCCGTCGCTGCTGGGCGGCGCCGTCTGGGTCCTGATCGTGCTGGGCATCGCGCTGCTGGTGTCGCGCCGCGGCCCGCTGCCGCGCGGCTGGGAGGCCCTGCACCGGACCGTGCGGCCCGCCGCGTCCGCGCTGTGCGCGGTGCTGCTGCTCGCCATCGGCGCCGGGCTGGCGACCGCGGTGTTCGCCGCGATCGACGACGACCACCCCGCTCTCGTGCTCGGCGCCGCGCTGCTCGGTGCGCCGAACGGGGTGGGGCTCGGGGTGCCGCTGGGGCTCTTCGTGCCCTGGCACGGTTCGGCGACCGGTGCGCTGCGGTCCGTACTGCCCGATCCACTGGACGATCTGCTCAGCACCGGCGGGGACCGGTCGATCACGATCGGCCGACTGGCCGAGCTCGACGGACGGGTGTGGCTGCTGGTGGTGGCCTGTGTGCTGATGATGCTGGCCGCCGGGGTGCTCACCGGTGCCCGTACGCCGCTCCCTCCGGGTCGGAGGGAACCCGGGTACGGCTTCGCGGGGTGGTGCGCGCTGCGGCTCGGGGTCGCCACGGCGGTGACCCTGCCCCTGGCCGTCTGGCTGACGGGGCTCTCGGCGGGGGCGAGCCTGTCGGTGCTCGGCTTCGACGCCTTCGGGGCCGGGATCGACCTGCACGGCAGCATCCCGCTGGCGCTGCTGCTGGGCGCGGCCTGGGGCGCGGCGGCGGGAGGCGCGGGGGCGCTGCTGGTGTGGGTCACCGGAGTCGCCGGGACGGGGGCGTCGGCACTGGCGCGAGCGTCAGAGCCTGCGACGGCGCGCGTGAGCACGCGGCACGGCGGCTGACGAGACCGGGTCCCGTCCGTCACGTCCGCGTGACCATCCGGTTACCGTGGGTCGAACACTCCATGCCGTACGCCTGTCCGCTGCACGGACAGCCGGGCGAGGCGCGTCGGCGGCCCGATACGGTGGAATCACCATGAGCGCATCGCAGATCCCACCTGCCACCGCCGTACCGGGCGACGACGTACCCACCCTGCTGGTCAAGATCTTCGGCAAGGACCGGCCCGGCATCACCGCCGGTCTGTTCGACACCCTCGCCGCCTACGGCGTGGATGTCGTGGACATCGAGCAGGTCGTCACGCGAGGGCGCATAGTGCTGTGCGCCCTGGTGACGACGCCGACCGACGCCGGTGCGGCCGAGGGCGACCTGCGCGCGACCGTCCACAGCTGGGCGGAGTCGCTGCGGCTCCAGGCGGAGATCATCTCCGGCCGGGGCGACAACCGCCCGCGCGGCACCGGCCGCTCGCACGTCACGGTGCTCGGCCACCCGCTGACGGCCGAGTCCACGGCCGCGATCGCGGCGTGCATCACCGGCACCGGCGGCAACATCGACCGTATCTTCCGGCTCGCCAAGTACCCCGTGACGGCGGTGGAGTTCGAGGTCTCCGGCGTGGCGACCGAGCCGCTGCGTACGGCGCTCGTCACCGAGGCGGCGGCCCTGGGCGTCGATGTGGCGGTCGTGTCGTCGGGGCTCCAGCGGCGGGCGCAGCGCCTGGTGGTGATGGACGTGGACTCCACGCTCATCCAGGACGAGGTGATCGAGCTCTTCGCCGCGCACGCGGGCTGCGAGGCCGAGGTCGCCGAGGTCACGGCCCAGGCGATGCGCGGCGAGCTGGACTTCGAGCAGTCGCTGCACGCGCGCGTGGCGCTGCTGAAGGGCATCGACGAGTCGGTGGTGGACAAGGTGCGGGCGGAGGTCCGGCTGACGCCGGGCGCCCGCACTCTCATCCGTACGCTCAAGCGGCTGGGCTACCAGGTGGGCGTGGTCTCGGGCGGCTTCACCCAGGTCACGGACGATCTCATGGAGCGGCTGGGCCTGGACTTCGCCTCCGCCAACACCCTGGAGGTGGTGGACGGGAAGCTGACCGGCCGCGTCGTGGGGGATGTGGTGGACCGGGCGGGCAAGGCCCGCCTGCTGCGGCAGTTCGCGGCCGAGGCCGGGGTGCCGCTGGCGCAGACGGTGGCGATCGGGGACGGCGCGAACGACCTGGACATGCTCAACGCGGCCGGGCTCGGGGTGGCCTTCAACGCCAAGCCGGTGGTGCGCGAGGCCGCGCACACGGCGGTGAACGTGCCGTTCCTGGACACCGTGCTGTATCTGCTGGGTGTGACGCGGGAAGAGGTCGAGGCCGCGGAGACCCACAGCGACTGACCCCCGCCCTGACGCCGCCGTACGGGTGGCATACGACTACTGACCGGGCCCCCGCCGTGCGGCAGGGGCCCGGCGCGTGTTCCCACGCCTCCGTGGCGACCTGCGAGGCCGGCAGGCGGCCGGTCCGGCGACCGCCTGCGGGGTCACTTGTGCGGCGACCAGTACGCGACGAGGCGGCCCACGCCGTGCTCCACGGTCTTCCAGGAACCGTTGAAGGTGAGCACCGCGATGGCGGCGGTGGGGAATCCGCTGCGGTTCATCCGGGGCAGCAGATCGCTCTCGGACTCTCCCGCCAGGGCGTCGGCCAGCGCGTGCATACCGGGGTTGTGGCCGACCAGCAGGAGATCGGACACATCGTCGGAGGTCTCGTTGAGCAGGGCGATCAGCTCGCCGAGCGATGCCTCGTACATCCGCTCCTCGTAGACCGTCTTCGGCCGCTGCGGCAGCTCATGGACGGCCAGCTTCCAGGTCTCGCGGGTGCGCAGCGCGGTCGAGCAGAGGGTGAGGTCAGGGGTGATACCGGCGCCGGCGAGCCAGCGCCCGGCCATCGGGGCGTCCTGGCGACCGCGATCGGCGAGCGGTCGTTCGTGGTCGGATTCCTGGGCCCAGTCGGCCTTGGCGTGTCGGAGTAGGACGATCCTGCGGGGCACATCGACGCTCATGGGCTACAGCTTCGCACGAAACGCGGTACGCGGCGCGGGGTGTTGGGGCCGTCCCCCACCAGGGGGTGACCAGGGCAGAACATCTAGTGCGGCGCCGCCTGCAGCAGCAGAAGCGCCGCGAAGGCGATGGCCGGGAGCGCTATCGCCCACCACGGAAGCCGGATCTCCATGCCGCTGTGCGTGGAGCGGGCGGACCGGGTGTGGGTGCTGGCGGACATGATCGCCTCCGGATGGGGAGCGGGCGCTGTGACGACGACACCTACGAATCTAGGGAGCCGAGGTCGCCGATCCCATCCGGTGAGCCACCCACTTGCCCCTGACGCCTGCCCCCTAGGGGATGGTGGTGCCAGCACCACCATCCCCGGACGTCACGGCGAGGCGATGGTCGCGATCACGCCGATGACGACGGTGATGCCCAGCATCACGCCCAGGATCGTGAGCAGCTTCTTCTGGCCGTTCTGCGGATTGGGGTCGAGCACGGGAGACGACATGGCCCAAGTGTCCCATCAGCCCCGAAAGGCTCGCAGGCGGGGCGTCACGGCTCGTCCCGGGCGGGGCGTCACAGCTCGTCCCGGGAGCGAGGCGTCACAGCATCGTCCTCCAGCACGCGGTCGCGCCCGGCGAGCACGCCCGCCGCGATCTGCGGCAGCATCAGCCCGGCCATGAGTGCGATCGGCAGGTCCCAACCGCCGGTGTGCTGGTAGAGCGCGCCCACGAGCAGCGGTCCGGGGATGGACAGCAGGTAGCCCGTGCTCTGCGCGAACGCCGACAGCTTGACCACGCCGGCGCCGGACCGGGCCCGCATGCCGATCATGGTGAGGGCGAGCGGGAAGGCGCAGTTGGAGACGCCGAGCAGCAGGGCCCAGAGCCAGGCGCCGCCGGCCGGGGCGAGCCACAGCCCGGCGTAGCCGATGAGCCCGAAGACGCCGAGGACCACCGCGAGCACACCCTGGTTACGGAGCCGGGCCGCGATCCGCGGCAGAACGAAGGACAGCGGTACGCCCATCGCCATGGTGAGGGCCAACAGCACCCCGGCGGTGGAGGCGGAGACCCCGGCGTCCCGGAAGATCTGCGGCATCCAGCCCATGGTGATGTACGCGGCGGTGGCCTGGAGGCCGAAGAACACCGCGATCGACCAGGCGATGGGGCTGCGCGTGATGCGGATCGCGGGGGCGTCCTGGGGAGTCGCGGCGCGGGACTCACGGCGCGCCTGCCGGTTCGTGCGCCCGCCGGCGACGGCGAACCAGGGCAGTATGGCGACCGCGGCCAGCAGAGCCCACACTCCCAGACCGGTGCGCCAGTCGCCGCCCATGGCATCGGTCATGGGCACGGTGACGGCGGCCGCCGCGGCGGTGCCCAGGGCCAGGGCCATGGAGTACAAGCCGGTCATGGCGCCCACCCGGTCGGGGAACCAGCGCTTGATGATCACCGGGATGAGGACGTTGCTCACGGCGATACCGGCCAGGGCGAGCGCGCTGGCCGCCAGGAAGACGGCGGTGCCGCCCGCGAACGGCCGTATGACCAGGCCCGCGGTGATGGCGGCCAGTCCGGCGCAGACCACGGTGGCCGGGCCCCAGCGGCGGGCCAGCCAGGGCGCGGTGAGCCCGAAGACCGCGAAGCACAGAGCGGGAACGGAGGTCAGCAGTCCGGCGACCGTGCCGCTCATCCCCAGGCCGTCCCGCACCTCTTCGAGCAGTGCGCCGAGGCTGGTGATGGCGGGCCGGAGGTTGATGGCGGCGAGGACGATACCGGCGATCACCAGCCGCCGCGGCCAGGGCGAGGCGTCGGCGCCGGACGGAGCCCCGGACGAGGCGTCGGCGGCTCTCGACGCGGACGCCGCGGCGGCCCCGGGACCGCCGGTAGCGGTCGCCGCCGAGGTGCCCGGACCCGCGGCGCGGGCCGTCCGTTCGGTCCCGGTCGGCGCCGGGGCGGCGGGGTCGATCGTCGCTAGCTCGTCATCTGCCATGCCGACCATCATAGAATCATGGGATGAATCTCGGCCAATCCGTTCGCGACGCCTGTGACCCCGCGGTCACGCGCGAACGGCATCATGGGAGAACCCTCCCGCCCACTGACGGCTCAAAGCCAGGAGAGTCATGCCACTGACCTCGCCCCGGCGCTCCGCGCTCGCCGACCAGGTGATCGCCCAGCTGCGCGCCCAGATCACCTCCGGCGAGTGGCCGGTGGGATCGCGGATCCCGACCGAGCCCGAGCTGGTGGAACAGCTCGGGGTGGCCCGTAACACCGTGCGGGAGGCGGTCCGCGCGCTCGCGCACAACGGCCTGCTGGACATCCGGCAGGGGTCGGGCACGTACGTGGTGGCGACCAGCGAGCTGGCCGGGGTGATGAACCGCCGCTTCGCCGACGCTGATCCGCTGCACGTCGCCGAGCTGCGCAGCGCGCTGGAGACGAAGGCGGCGCAGCTCGCGGCCGAGCGCCGCACCGAACAGGACGTCAAGCAACTCGACGCGCTGCTGGACCGGCGCGAGCGGGCATGGGAGTCCGGTGACGCGGAGGCGTTCGTGGAGGCGGACGCGACGCTGCACATGGCGGTGGTCGCGGCCGCGCACAACGAGGTCCTGGCGGAGCTCTACGCCGATCTGGGCGGTGTGCTGCGGGACTTCCTGCGCGCGGACGTCGGTCGCGAGCTCCGACCGGAGTCGCATGTGGACCACGCGCGGCTGGTGGCGGCGATCCGGGCCGGGGACGGGGAGCGGGCGGCGGCGGAGGCGGGCGCGCATCCGTACGCGTGCCGGCTCTCGCGCCTGGGCGCGTGACCGGGGCCCCGCCCCGGACCCGGCCCTGACACGTCAGCGCGGGTGGCTCACCCACGCCTCCCGTATCTCCTTCCAGCACCGCTGCGACAGCTGCACGTACTGGGCCGGTCCCACCTCGACCGGAGCGCCGTCCATGTCCGGGTCCCACCAGCGCTCGCACTCCACGTGGAGCTGCACCCGGTCCGCCTCGGGGTAGGGGTTGAAGCAGGTCGCGGTGGCGTGTGAGCCGCGCACCCAGGCGTTGCACGCCGCGCGTTCGTCCCGCGGCCGCGGCCGGCTGTCGGACGGGTCCGCCGCGGCGATGTGCTCGGCGGCCACGGCGACCGCGCAGGCGGTGGCTATGAGCGCCACGGCCGCGGCGGGACGGGACCAGCGGGACCTACGCATGGCGGAACCTCCTCGGCCGTGCTGCGGCGCGCACGCCGCGGCTGCACCTCAAGGGGGATGTACGGGGGATGTACTCCGACGTTCCTGTGAACGCAGTCACGCGGTACGTACTCCACGATGCCGCCGCCGCGGCCACGGCGCCCGCCACGCTGACCCGAACGGGCGATGCCCCGGCCCCCGCGCGCTCGCGGGGACCGGGGCATCGAAGGACCGAACCAGGCGGTACGACGGGCTCAGACGCCCATCATGTGCACGCCGCCGTCGACGTGCACGACCTCGCCGGTGGTCTTGGGGAACCAGTCAGACAGCAGCGCGACCACGCCGCGGGCCGCGGGCTCGGGGTCGGCGATGTCCCAGCCGATCGGCGCGCGGTCGCCCCACTCGTCCGCCAGCACCTCGAAGCCGGGGATGGACTTGGCGGCCATCGACTTGATCGGCCCGGCGGAGACCAGGTTGGAGCGGACGTTGACCTTGCCCAGGTCGCGCGCCAGGTAGCGGGAGGTGGACTCCAGGGCCGCCTTGGCGACGCCCATCCAGTCGTACACCGGCCACGCGAACTGCGCGTCGAAGGTGAGGCCGACGACCGAGCCGCCGCGCGGCATCAGCGGCAGCAGCGCCGCGGTCAGCGACTTGAGGGAGTACGCGGAGACCTGCACGGCGGTGGAGACGTCCTCCCAGGAGGCCTCCATGAAGTTGAAGGCGCCCTGCGGGCCGAAGGCGATCGAGTGCACGATGCCGTCCAGGTCGACGCCCTCGCCGAGGTGCTCGCGCACCTTGTCCGCGAGGCTGTCCAGGTGCTCCTGGTTGGTGACGTCCAGCTCGATGACCGGGGCGGGCTTGGGCAGCCGCTTGGCGATCCGCTCGACCAGCGTCAGCCGTCCGAAGCCGGTGAGGATGACCTCGGCGCCCTCCTCCTGGGCCAGCTTGGCGGCGTGGAAGCCGATCGACGCGTCGGTGATGACGCCCGTGACCAGGATGCGCTTTCCGGCGAGAATTCCACTCATGACGTTCAGTGACCCATGCCCAATCCGCCGTCGACGGGGATGACGGCTCCAGTGATGTACGCGGCCTCGTCGGAGGCCAGGAAGCGGACCGCGGCGGCGATCTCCTCCGGCTGCGCGTAGCGCGCCAGCGGCACCTGCTTCACGATGCCCTCCCGCTGCTCGTCGCTGAGCGCGCGGGTCATGTCGGTGTCGACGAAGCCGGGGGCGACGACGTTGACGGTGATGTTGCGCGAGCCCAGCTCGCGGGCGAGGGAGCGGGCGAAGCCCACCATGCCGGCCTTGGAGGCGGCGTAGTTCGCCTGTCCCGCGGAGCCGAGCAGCCCCACGACGGACGAGATGAGGACGACCCGTCCCTTGCGGGCGCGCAGCATGGCGCGGTTGGCCCGCTTGACCACCCGGAAGGTGCCGGTGAGGTTGGTGTCCAGGACCGAGGTGAAGTCCTCCTCGGACATCCGCATCAGCAGCTGGTCGCGGGTGACGCCGGCGTTGGCCACCAGCACCTCGACCGCGCCCTGCTTCTCCTCGATCTCCTTGTACGCCTGCTCGACCTGCTCCGGGTCCGTGATGTCGCACTTCACGGCGAGGAAGCCCGCGGGCGGCTCGCCGCTGCGGTAGGTGATGGCGACCTTGTCGCCTGCTTCGGCGAACGCGCGGGCGATGGCGAGGCCGATGCCGCGGTTGCCTCCGGTGACGAGAACCGAGCGGCTCAAGGGACCACCCTCTCTGTTGATTGTCGCTGCGTATGTCGCCTGTATCCCCAAGAAACTATCGGGCTGGGGCCCCGGACGGAGAATCGGCCCCGCACAGGGGCTGACATTTGTCACTGTGGACTCCCTACAGAAAGCACTGGGCGGCCGCGCCCCGCACGGGGCATGATCGTGGGGCCGACCACGGGAGGATCACGTGCCCCATTCCATCGACGAGGACTTCTTGGCGCTGCCGCTGCGGGCGCTCGCGGACGCAGCGCTCGCCCGCGCCCGCGCGCTGGGAGCCGACCACGCGGACTTCCGCTTCGAGCGGGTGCGCAGCGCGTCCTTGCGACTGCGGGACGCCAAGCCCGCCGCTTCGTCCGACATCACCGACCTGGGCTACGCGGTGCGCGTGGTGCACGGCGGCGCATGGGGATTCGCCTCGGGGGTGGATCTGACGATGGACGCGGCGGCCCGGGTCGCCGCGCAGGCGGTGGCGATGGCCAAGCTGTCCGCCAAGGTGATCGCGGCCGCCGGTTCGGACGAGAGGGTGGAGCTGGCGGACGAGCCGGTGCACGCCGACCGCACCTGGGTCTCGGCCTACGAGATCAACCCGTTCGAGGTACCCGACGCGGAGAAGACCGCGCTGCTCGTGGACTGGAGCGAGCGGTTGCTGGCCGCGAAGGGGGTCGCGCACGCGGACGCGTCGCTGCTCTCCGTCCACGAGAACAAGTTCTACGCGGATACCGCGGGGACCACGACCACGCAGCAGCGCGTGCGGGTGCACCCGCAGCTGACCGCCGTGGCCGTGGATCCGGAGAGCGGCGAGTTCGACTCCATGCGCACGCTCGCGCCGCCGGCCGGCCGCGGCTGGGAGTACCTCCGGGGAACGGGCTGGGACTGGGACGCCGAGCTGGCCGAGATCCCCGCCCTGCTCGCCGAGAAGATGAGCGCGCCGTCGGTCGAGGCCGGGGCGTACGACCTGGTGGTGGACCCGTCCAACCTCTGGCTGACCATCCACGAGTCCATCGGCCACGCCACCGAGCTGGACCGGGCGCTGGGCTACGAGGCGGCGTACGCGGGCACGTCCTTCGCCACGTTCGACCAGCTCGGGAAGCTCAGGTACGGCTCGGAGATCATGAACGTCACCGGGGACCGGACCGCCGAGCACGGTCTCGCCACCATCGGGTACGACGACGAGGGCGTCGCCGGCCAGACCTGGGACCTGGTCAAGGACGGGGTGCTGGTGGGCTATCAGCTGGACCGGCGGATCGCGAGGCTCACCGGGCTCGGCCGGTCCAACGGCTGCGCCTACGCGGACTCCCCCGCCCACGTCCCCGTCCAGCGGATGGCGAACGTCTCGCTCCAGCCCGCGCCCGGCGGGCCGTCCACCGAAGAGCTGATCTCCGGGGTGGAGCGCGGGATCTACGTCGTCGGCGACCGCTCCTGGTCGATCGACATGCAGAGGTACAACTTCCAGTTCACCGGCCAGCGCTTCTTCAAGATCGAGAACGGCCGGCTGGCGGGCCAGCTGCGCGATGTCGCCTACCAGGCCACCACCACGGACTTCTGGGGGTCGATGGCAGCCGTGGGCGGCCCGCAGACCTACGTCCTGGGCGGCGCGTTCAACTGCGGCAAGGCCCAGCCCGGCCAGGTCGCCGCCGTCTCGCACGGCTGCCCGTCCGCCCTCTTCCGCGACGTCAACATCCTCAACACCACGCAGGAGGCCGGTCGATGAGCCGTACGCACAAGCCGCACGAGATCGTCGAGCGCGCGCTGGAGCTGTCCCGCGCGGACGGCTGCGTGGTGATCGCCGACGAGACGTCCACCGCCAATCTGCGCTGGGCCGGCAACGCCCTGACGACCAATGGCGTCACCCGCGGCCGCACCCTCACCGTCATCGCGACCGTCGACGGCGCGGAGGGCACCGCCTCCGGTGTGGTGTCGCGATCGGCGGTGACCGCGGACGATCTGGAGCCGCTGGTCCGCGCCGCCGAGGCCGCCGCCCGGGAGGCGGGGCCCGCCGAGGACGCCCAGCCGCTGGTCGAAGGAGTACCGGCGTCCGCCGACTTCACCGAGCCGCCCGCCGAGACCACCTCGGAGGTCTTCGCCGCCTTCGCCCCGGCGCTGGGCGAGTCCTTCGCCCGGGCGCGCGCCGGGGGCCGGGAGCTCTACGGCTTCGCCAACCACGAGTTCGTCTCCAGCTACCTGGGCACCTCCACCGGTCTGCGGCTCCGCCACGACCAGCCCACCGGCACGCTGGAGCTCAACGCCAAGTCACCGGACCGCACGCGTTCGGCCTGGGTGGGCCGCGCCACCCGTGACTTCCGCGACGTGGACCCGGCCGCGCTGGACGCCGAGCTCGCGCGGCGGCTGGTGTGGGCCGAGCGGAAGACCGAGCTGCCCGCCGGGCGGTACGAGACGCTGCTGCCGCCGACCGCCGTGGCCGACCTGCTGATCTACACGATGTGGTCGGCGGCGGCGCGGGACGCGACGGAGGGCCGTACGGTCTTCAGCAAGCCGGGCGGCGGCACGCGCGTCGGCGAGAAGCTGTCCCCGCTGCCGCTGACCCTGCGCAGCGATCCGCGCGAGCCGGGCCTGGAGGCGGCGCCGTTCGTCCTCGCGCACTCCTCCGGCGACGACGCGTCCGTCTTCGACAACGGGCTGCCGCTGCCCGCCACCGACTGGATCGCCGACGGGGCACTGAACCATCTGCTGACCACCCGGCACAGCGCGGGGCTGACGGGCCTGCCGGTGACCCCGGGCATCGACAACCTGATCCTCGACGCGGGCGGCACCCGTTCCCTGGAGGACATGGTGGCGGGCACCGAGCGCGGTCTGCTGCTGACCTGCCTGTGGTACATCCGCGAGGTGGATCCGGCCACGCTGCTGCTCACCGGCCTGACCCGGGACGGGGTCTATCTCGTCGAGGGCGGCGAGGTCGTCGGCGAGGTGAACAACTTCCGCTTCAACGAGTCGCCGGTGGACCTGCTCTCCCGCGCGACCGAGGCGGGCCGCACCGAACCGACGCTGCCGCGCGAGTGGAGCGACTGGTTCACCCGGGCCGCGATGCCGCCGCTGCGGGTGCCCGACTTCAACATGAGTTCGGTCAGCAAGGGCGTATGACCCGGCCGGGGACCGATCGCCCCGGCGTGACCGACGGGCATGACCAAATAGACTCGGCCTGTCCTACATAGACTCGACCTGTCCTTCGTCCGACCACCAATCTCAGGAACGCCACGATGACACGCCTCGGCGACTCCGTCGCGCGCGCCAGCGCACTGCTGGCGCAGGACCTCTCCTCCGACTCCACCGTGGAGCAGCTGCTCACGGAGACCAAGGCGCGGCGCTATCTGGACCTGACGGATCTGTCGGCGAGGGAACAGGCCGAGCTGATCGCCTCCCGTACGGTCGAGGTGCTGCCCAGCCCGGAGCGGCTGGCCGAGCGGATCGAGGCGCGGCGGGCCGAGGGCAAGGGCCTGCACGTCAAGCTGGGCATCGACCCGACGGCGACGGACGTGCACCTCGGCCACGCCGTGCCGCTGATCGTCCTCAGCCGGTTCCAGCGGCTGGGCCATGACGTCACACTGATCATCGGTGACTTCACCGCCAAGATCGGCGACCCGACCGGCCGTACGACCGAGCGCCCGCCGCTGACCGACGAGGACATCGCGAAGAACCTGGCCACGTACCGGGAGCAGGTGCGGCCGTTCTTCGACTTCGAGAAGGTCAGCTTCCGGCAGAACAGCGAGTGGCTGGCGCCGTACACCTTCCCCCAGTTGCTGGCGCTGCTCGCCCACGTGCCGGTCTCGCAGCTGCTGCAGCGCGAGGACTTCCGCAACCGTCTCGCCGAAGGCTCCGGGCTGACCATGACGGAGCTGCTGTACCCCATCGCCCAGGGCCTGGACTCGGTGGCGCTGGAGTGCGACGTGGAGCTGGGCGGCGCGGACCAGCTGCTGAATCTGCAGATGGGCCGCAAGCTCATGGAGCTCGAGGGCCAGAAGCCGCAGCTGGTCGTCACCATGCCGCTGATCGAGGGCACGGACGGCACCGGTGCCAAGATGTCCAAGTCCAAGGGCAACTACGTCGGGCTGACCGCGCCCGCCGACGACGTCTTCGGCAAGATCATGTCGGTGCCGGACCGGCTGATGGAGCCGTACCTCAAGGCGTGGACCGAGTGGACGGACGAGGAGATCGCGTTCGCTCTGACGCGGGTCGCGGAGAAGCGGCTGCACCCGATGGACCTCAAGAAGGTCCTGGCGGGTGAGGTCGTCGCGGCGCTGTACGGCGTGGCGGCGGCGATGACGGCGCGCGCCGGGTTCGTGGCGCAGTTCTCCAAGAAGAGCTTCGCGGACGTGGAGTCGCTGCCGGTGGTGGACCTGGCCGAGCACGGTGCGGAGTCGGTCGCTGCCGTGCTGGCGAAGGTGCTGGAGTTCCAGCCCAGCGCCTCGGCCGCGCGCCGGGTCGCCAAGCAGAACGGGCTGCGGCTGGTCGTCGAGGCCGCGGACGGCCAGCAGAACGTGGTGCTGACCGAGGCCCAGGCCATCCGGCCGCTCGCCGAGGTGGTGGGCGAGGTGCTGGAGAGCGGTGAGTTCGCCGACCCGGGCACGGTCTACCTCAAGGCGGGCCGGAAGATCGCGGAGCTGAGCGGGCGCTGACGCCCGCGGGGCCCGGCGGTGCGCGGGCCCGCACCGGCGGGTGTCCGCGCGGCCCGGCGGGTGTCCGCGCGGCAGGGCGGCGCGTCCCGCCCCGGGCATGCGTCCGGACGCGCTGCCTCAGCGGCGCGTCCGGCGCCGCCTCGGGCAGGTCCTCTCAGCCGCCGGCGGCGCGTGGCGGGTCAGGTGCGTTCCCTCGGGCGGCCCCGTATGGCGGCCCACAGCGGGCTGCCTACGGCCACGATCAGTACAGCGCCGGCGAGCTGGAACAGGTGCCGCCCCCAGTCGACGCCGTCGGTCTCGTCGATGCCGATCCCGGCCGCGACGGAGTTGCCCACGATGGCGCCCAGGATGCCGAAGACCACGGTCAGCCAGATCGGGATGTTCTGCCTGCCCGGGAGGATGGCTCGGGCGAGGGCACCGAGCACCAGCCCCAGGATGATCGCCCACAGCCAGTTCATGGCGTCGCCTCCTCGTGCGGTGGCGCGTGCGTGTCCGGTCTCAGTGTCGGTCCGGGGCGGCTACGCCGCATATCGGAGCCGTCGGTACGCCGCCCGGTGGATGCGCACACGTCCGCCCGTGTGACCCGGCGTCGATCCGGCCCCAGGTGAGGCGTACCGTGGACGGTGTCCGGACCGGGGGAGAGCCGGTACAGCAGTCAGGCGGTGGAATGCGATGCGGAAGCGGAACAGCACGGAGGTCTTCCGGATCACCGGCGCGCGGCGCGGGCTCGCCGACGATGTGCGCAGCCGGCAGCGCCGCTACGTCATCTCGATGACCATCCGCACGATTTCGGTGGTGCTGGCCGCGGTGCTGTGGAACGTGGAACGGCACGTCGCCTTCGTCGCGCTGGCTCTGGGACTGCTGCTGCCGTACATCGCGGTGGTGATCGCCAACGCCGGCCGGGAGAACGCCCCGTCGCTGCCCAACTCCTTCGTCACGCCGCCCACTCGGCCGATGCTGGGCCCGGGTGAGAGCGAGCATCTTCCGGAATCGGTCCCGGAAGATGTCGACCGCGGTAGCGGAAAGGGCCCGGCGGAGAGCGGCTGACCTGCTGCGGAGCCGTACCCTCAAGAAAACCTCAGATCAATCACGCGGTTCCGGTGCAACGGGCCCCATGCCGCATGACATACTGCGTACGCGCTCCGCATCCCCCGTCGGAGCGAGGTCCGACGCCGGGCGGCTCCCCCCGTGGCTGCCCGGCGTCGCCATGTCCGTAGGGTTGAGACCGTGAACTCCCCTGAGAACGCCACCATCTGCTCGGCCAAGGGCTGCCGTGCGGCCGCCGTATGGGTGCTCGCGTGGAACAACCCGAAGATCCACACCCCGGAGCGCCGCAAGACCTGGCTGGCGTGCGAGGAGCATCGCGAGCATCTGTCCCAGTTCCTGGGCGTACGCGGCTTCTTGAAGGACGTCGTGTCCCTCGAGGAGTGGCAGCGGCGGTCAGCCGCCGATCGCTGACATCGGGCGGTCGGGCTGCAGGAACGACGGGTCGTCGAGTCCGGAGCCGGCCTTCTTGCCCCACATCGCCTTCCGCCACAGCGCGGCGATCTCCTCGTTCGGCGCTCCGGAGCGCAGGGCTCCACGCAGATCCGACTCCTCGCGCGCGAACAGACAGGTGCGCACCTGTCCGTCGGCGGTGAGCCGGGTGCGGTCGCAGGCGCGGCAGAACGGCCGGGTCACCGAGGCGATGACGCCGACCCGGGCGGGGCCGCCGTCGACCAGCCAGCGCTCGGCGGGTGCCGAGCCGCGCTCGTCCGCCTCCTCGGCGGTGAGGGTGAAGCGGGTGCGCAGGGAGGCCAGGATGTCCCCGGCGGTGATCATGCCGTCGCGCGTCCAGCCGTGCTGGGCGTCCAGGGGCATCTGCTCGATGAAGCGCAGTTCGTAGTCGTTTTCGACGGCCCAGGCGAGCAGGTCGGGAGCCTCGTCGTCGTTGAGGCCCGGCATCAGGACGGCGTTGACCTTGACGGGCGCCAGCCCGGCGGCGCGGGCGGCGGCGAGCCCTTCGAGGACGTCGTGGTGGCGCTTGCGCCGGGTCAGGGCCTGGAAGACGTCGGGGCGCAGGGTGTCGAGGGAGACGTTGACCCGGTCCAGCCCGGCGTCGCGCAGGGCGGTGGCCGTGCGGGCCAGACCTATGCCGTTGGTGGTGAGCGACATCCTGGGGCGGGGTTCGAGGGCGGCGCATCGCTCGACGATGCCGACGAGACCGGGACGCAGCAGCGGCTCGCCCCCGGTGAAGCGGACCTCGGTGACGCCCAGCTCGGTCACCGCGATGCGGATCAGCCGGACGATCTCGTCATCGGTGAGCAGGTCGGGCTTGGCCAGCCACTGGAGCCCTTCCTCGGGCATGCAGTAGGTGCAGCGCAGGTTGCAGCGGTCGGTCAGGGAGACCCGCAGGTCGGTGGCGACCCGGCCGTAGGTGTCGATCAGCATGGTGGCGGCCCCTCCACGGAACGTGATGCCTGCGCTGCGTCTTCTCTCGCAGCGTACGTGAGACCCAGGATCTTCAACAGTTCGTTGAAGTTACGGAGTCCTCACCTTCCGTGGCCGGGGCCGCTGAGGTAGCCGGTGGAGGGGGCGTACGGCCCGGCGCCGACCGGGCCGTACGCCGTCCGTCAGTGGGCGCCGTATCCGGTGAGCGACCGGACCTCCAGCTCGGCGTACTTCTCCTTGTCCGGCTCCTCCTTGGACAGCAGCGAGCCCAGCCAGCCGAGGAGGAAGCCCAGCGGGATGGAGATCAGGCCCGGGTTCTCCAGCGGGAACCAGTGGAAGTCCACGTCGGGGAACATCGAGGTCTCCTTGCCGGAGACGACCGGCGAGAACAGGACCAGGAAGACGGAGGAGACCAGACCGCCGTAGATGGACCACAGCGCGCCGGAGGTGGTGAACCGCTTCCAGAACAGGCTGTACAGGATCGTCGGGAGGTTGGCGGACGCGGCGACCGCGAAGGCCAGCGCCACCAGGCCCGCGACGTTGAGATCCCGGGCGAAGACTCCGAGTACGACGGCGACGACGCCGATGCCGACGGTCGCCCAGCGGGCCGCGGAGATCTCCTCCTGCTGCGTGGCCTGGCCCTTGCGGATGACGTTGGCGTACAGGTCGTGGGCGAAGGAGGACGAGGAGGCGAGGGTGAGACCGGCGACGACGGCGAGGATCGTCGCGAAGGCCACCGCTGAGATCACGGCGAGCAGGATCGCGCCGCCCGCGGAGTCCGGACCGCCGCCGATCTCCTCGGCGAGCATCGGGGCGGCGGCGTTGCCCGCCTTGTTCTTCTCGATGATGTCCGCGCGGTTCAGCAGCGCGGCGGCACCGAAGCCCAGCGCGATGGTCATCAGGTAGAAGGCGCCGATGATGCCGATCGCCCAGTTCACCGACTTACGGGCGGCCTGGGCCGTGGGGACGGTGTAGAAGCGGACGAGGATGTGCGGCAGGCCCGCGGTGCCGAGCACCAGGGCGAGGCCGAGCGAGATGAAGTCCAGCTTGGTGGTGCCGTTGACCCCGTATTTGACCCCTGGCTCCAGGAACGCGCCACCCATGCCGCTGTTCTCCGCCGCCTCGCCGAGCAGCCGGGAGACGTTGAAGTCGAACTTGAGCAGCACCAGGAAGGTGATCAGGAGGGTGCCCGCGATCAGCAGGACCGCCTTGACCATCTGCACCCAGGTGGTGCCCTTCATGCCGCCGATGGAGACGTACAGGATCATCACGGCGCCGACGAGGACGACGATGAGGATCTTGCCCGCCTCGCTGGTGATGCCGAGCAGCAGCGAGACCAGGACGCCGGCACCCGCCATCTGGGCCAGCAGATAGAAGATCGACACGACGATGGTGGAGGTGCCCGCGGCGGTGCGGACCGGGCGCTGGCGCATTCGGTACGCGAGCACGTCGCCCATGGTGAACCGGCCGGAGTTGCGCAGCGGCTCGGCGACCAGCAGCAGGGCCACCAGCCAGGCGACCAGGAAGCCGATGGAGTACAGGAAGCCGTCGTATCCGGCGAGCGCGATGGCGCCGGCGATGCCGAGGAAGGACGCGGCGGACATGTAGTCGCCGGAGATGGCGAGCCCGTTCTGGAAGCCGGAGAACTGGCGGCCGCCGGCGTAGAAGTCGGTGGCGTCCTTGGTCTGGCGGCCGGCCCATACGGTGATGGCGAGGGTCGCGGCGACGAAGACCGCGAAGAGCGTGATGATCAGCGGCCGGTTGCCGGTGCCGCTCTCGGCGGCGAGCAGATGGGCGGTGTCGCTCACGATTCGCCCTCCAGACCCGACTTGATCGCCTGGGCGCGCGGGTCGAGTTCGGCGGCGGCGTGCCGCGAGTACCACCACGCGATGAGGAAGGTGGTCAGGAACTGGGCCAGGCCGAACACGAGCGCGACGTTGATGTTGCCCGCGACCTTGGTGTCCATGAAGCCGCCCGCGTAGTTGGACAGCAGCACGTACAGCAGGTACCAGCTGACGAACGCGACCGTGAGCGGGAAGGCGAACGAACGGTGCGCATGGCGCAGTTCGCCGAACTCGGGGCTCGATTGCACCTCCGCGTACGGCGGATGCTGCTGCCCTCGTTGATTGGGCGGTGCGGTGTCCACGGTCTCTCCTGTGAGTAAGGGTCAGCGAAGGGACGGGGCCGAGTGATCCAGGTCACGCATCGTAGGGGTGCGGCGCGCCATCCGACAGAGGCCGGTGATTGAAAGAGGGAACAACTTCGCCGGGTTTTGACTCCCGCACCCGAACCGTGGAGGTTTTTCTTCCGGAATCCATTGCTGGGTGGCCATGATCGGCGCTAGCTTCACTCGTCATGTACCCGACCGCGCACAGGGGGCGCGGTCGGACCCACGGATGATGTGGAGATCCCATGGCTCATCTGAGATCCAGACGTCGGCGCGCCGTCCTGGCCGTGCCGGTCGGACTGGCGCTCACCGCGTCGCTCGGCCTGCTCTCCCAGGGCGCCTCGGCGGCCGCGCAGGAACCCACGGCGACCACAGCGGCGGAGGGGCCGCTGCTGTCGTACGTGGTGAACACCACCGCCGACAAGACCACGGTCGACTCGGTGAAGAAGGCGATCAAGACGGCCGGCGGCAAGGTCGTCACGGCCCACCCGCAGATCGGCGTGATCGTCGCACACTCGGCCAACCCGGAGTTCGCCACGGCGATCCGCGCCGTGTCGGGCGTGCAGTCGGCCGGAGCCACCCGCACCGCACCGCTGAAGCCGGTCGCGACCACCGAGGTCGGCAAGCCCGAGAAGGTGCAGGCGCCGCGCACCACGGCCCGTAGCGCGGCCAAGTCCCTGGCCGCGGGCAAGGAGCCGCTGGAGCCGCTCCAGTGGGACCTGCCCGCCATCAAGGCCGACAAGGCCGCCAAGGTGAACCCGGGCAGCAGGAACGTGACCGTCGCGGTCATCGACACCGGCGTGGACGACACCCACCCGGACCTCGCCCCGAACTTCTCGGCCAAGCAGTCGGCCAACTGCGTCGGCGGTGTCGCGGACACCAGCCCCGGCGCGTGGCGCCCGTACACCGAGGAGGACTACCACGGCACGCACGTGGCGGGCTCGATCGCCGCCGCGCGCAACGGCGTCGGCGTCGCCGGTGTCGCGCCGGGCGCGAAGGTCTCCGGCATCAAGGTGAGCGACCCGAAGGACGGGCTGTTCTACGCGGAGAACGTGGTCTGCGCGTTCGTCTTCGCCGCCGAAAAGGGCGTCGAGGTGACGAACAACAGCTACTACGTCGACCCGTGGATGTTCAACTGCAAGGATGACCTCGACCAGGGGGCCATCGTTGACGCGGTCGGCCGGGCGGCGAAGTACGCGCAGCGCAAGGGCGCGATCAACGTCGCCTCCGCGGGCAACTCGAACTTCGACCTCGGCTCCAAGTCGATCGTCGACAAGTCGAGCCCGAACGACAGCACTCCGGTGGAGCGCACCATCGACCCGTCGAAGTGCCTCGACGTGCCGACCCAGATCCCGGGTGTCGTCACCGTCGCCGCGACCGGCGTGAAGTCGCTGAAGTCGTACTACTCCAACTACGGCCAGGGCCAGATCGACGTGGCCGGGCCGGGCGGTGACAAGTACCAGGTGCCCGAGCTGCCCGCCAAGGACGGCCGCATCCTGTCCACCATGCCCGACGGCGACTTCGCCTACCTGCAGGGCACGTCGATGGCCGGCCCGCATGTCGCCGGTGTCGCCGCACTGGTCAAGAGCGCGCACCCGAAGTCCAGCCCGCAGGAGATCCAGTGGCTGCTGAAGCAGCAGGCGGACAACCCGGGCTGCCCGACCGCGCCGTACGACCCGGACGGCAACGGCACCGTGGACGCCACCTGCGTCGGCACCCAGCACGTGAACAGCTTCTACGGCTACGGCATCGTGGACGCGCTGGACGCGGTCACCGAGTGACCTTGTAGCGCGATGTTCCGGTGACGGGCGGTACCCTGCGGGATTCGGGGTGCCGCCCGTCAGCGCTGTCCGCGTCGGCCAACGCCCCGCCGGGACATGACAACCTCGTACGCGCTACCCTCCGCCCCCATGTACCAACATCAACACGACCCCTGGGGCCCCCTGCCCAACCGCTCCGCCGGGCAGTTGTGGGCACTGTGCCTGCTCTCGCTGCCGTTTCTGCCGGTCTGGTGGGCGCTGATCCTCGCGGTCTTCCTCGGGTTCCTCGCCGTCGGGCTCGTGGTCGAGGTCCTCTCCGTCGTGATCCCGCCCCTTGAGAAGGGCTTCGAGCGCGTCATGGACAGGTTCGTGGAAGCCGTGCCCCTGGTCCCGGCCTGGTGTGTCTCGCCGGGCCAGGTGGCGCACGAGGGGGACGCGGCCTATTACCAGGCGCGGGTCGACAAGCACGTCGGCCGCTTTCTGCGCGACAGGTCAGCGCACGAGATACCGGTGCGCATCTACCGCGGCATCGGCGCCGGTTACGCCGTCCATGCCGCCCGGGCGCGGGGCTGGGACCTGAGCCACGACCGGGCTTCGGACCCGCTCACCGTGGTCAGGCTGCGGAAGCTGCCGGTGCCCGCGTAAGAGCGGCGGCCAGCGCGTACTGCGCTCCGAGATACGTCAGCATGATCCAGAACTGAGGGACCGGTGCCTGCGGCCACTCGGCGATCCCGGTGGCGATGAGGGTGTCGGAGAGGACGAACAGCGCGCCGCCGGCCGCGGCGAGCGGGCCCGCGCGCAGCGCGCCGAGCGCCATGCCGGTGAGCAGGAGGCTGTAGCCCGCGACGGGGGCGCGCATGTCCGCCGGGAGGTCGGGCCACAGCAGGGCCACGGTGCCGAGCCAGCCGATCCCGTATCCGGCGGCGACGACCGTGGGGACGCGCCGGGCACCGCCCTTGGCGAACAGCAGCAGATAGCAGACGTGTCCGGCCGCGAAGGAGCCCATTCCGGCCAGGAATGCGATGTCGCCGCCGATCTGGAGGAGGGTGTCGCCGCCGCAGCCGAACAGCAGGGCGGCTGCCAGCGGTCGGGGGCCGCCCCGGGTGAGGACATACGCGGCCAGCACCGGCATCAGGGCGGGTTTGGTGAGGTGTTCGGCCGTCGCGGCCCCGGCCGGCAGCGCGGCCAGGTGGATCGCGGCCAGTGCGGCGAAGGCTGCGAGCAGGACGGTGGCGGGCCGGGTGCGGCGCACGGCGCGGGGCGCGGCGGGCGACGCGGGGCTCGCCGTGGAGTGCTCCACGCTCATGCGGCGCCCTCCCCTACAGAGGGCGCCACCGGCTGCCGTTCCTCGGTGCCCGTACGGGCACCCGTGACGGCACGGGTGGCCGCGGGCTGCCAGCCCGGCCCGCGGAAGATCCGCCCGGCCCGCTCCCGCCAGCTGCTCGCCGCGCGGACGTCGCGCGCGATGGCGGCGTACTCGTGGGTGGCGACGCGCAGCGGGTTGTAGGTGTTGATGTTCTTGGTCAGCCCGTATACGGGGCGTTCCGTTTCGGCGACGAAGGAGCGGAAGATCCGGTCCCAGACGATGAGGATGCCGCCGAAGTTGCGATCCAGATAGCCGCCCTGGGAGGCGTGGTGGACGCGGTGGTGCGAAGGGGTGTTGAAGACGAACTCGATGGGTCGCGGCAGCCTTCCGACACGCTCGGTGTGGACCCAGAACTGGTAGACGAGATTCGCCGACGAGCAGAAGAAGACCGCGGCAGGATGCACGCCGAGGGCGATCATCGGCACGTAGAACGGCCAGACGGTCCAGGTCGTCCAGGGCTGCCGGAGCGCGGTGGTGAGGTTGAACTTCCGGCTCGAGTGGTGCACGACGTGGCACGCCCACAGGATGCGGATCACATGGTGCCCGCGGTGCGACCAGTAGTAGAAGAAGTCCTGTGCGAGCAGCATCAGGGGCAGCGTCCACCACAGCACCGGGATGTGGAGCGGGGTGAGTTCATATATCGCGGCATAAATCGCGACAATCGGGGCCTTCCACAGCAAGTCGAAGCCCAGACTGCCGAGCCCCATGGTGACGCTGGTCGCGGCGTCCTTGGCCTCGTACCCCTCGGCCTCCTCATCGGGGCGCAGGCGACAGCTCACCATCTCCACGACAGTGAGCAGCACGAAGGCCGGTACGGACCACAGCACGACATCGGGCAGGTGCGGCATGCCCGCAACATAGAACCGCTCCCGGCGCCCTGACTAGAGGTAGTTACCCAGAAGTAAGAAAGACATGCTGTCAGCAAGCGGCATCGCCGGGCATCACAAAAGCCCTGTCACCTTTCACACCGTCACTTAAGCCCCGGGTCGGCACGGTGACTGTCAGCGGTGGCCCGTATCCTCATGGACCATGCTCGAAGACCATTTGGCGGCCGCACCGCCGAGCCCGTGGCCGGACGCCTATCCGGAGGGATACGCCGTCGTCGACGTGGAGACCACCGGACTCGGCCGCGACGACCGGATCATCTCGGCCGCCGTCTACCAGCTGGACGCCCGAGGAGAAGTCCAGGACCACTGGTACACACTGGTCAATCCGCAGCGCGACCCCGGACCGGTGTGGATCCACGGGCTGACCACCGAGACGCTGGAGCACGCCCCGCTCTTCCCCGAGATCGCCGGCGAGCTGTCCGCGCGGCTGGCCGACCGGGTGCTGGTCGCCCACAACGCCGCCTTCGACTGGTCGATGATCGCCCGTGAGTACGCGCGGGCCCGCGACACCGCGCCCGTCCGGCAGCGGCTGTGCACCATCGCGCTCTCCAAGGAGCTCGGACTGCCGCTGCCCAACCACAAGCTGGAGTCCCTCGCCGCCCACTACGGCGTCGTCCAGCAGCGTGCGCACCACGCACTCGACGACGCCCGGGTACTCGCCGAGACCTTCCGGCCAAGCCTCCACCTGGCGGCCCGGTCCGGGCTGCGCCTGCCGCTGCTCGCCTGCCAGCCGCTCACCCAGTGGTCGGACGGCCCGGCGGCCGCGGCGGGCTCCGGCGGCCGGGCCATCGGCCACCAGCGGTCGTACCGGTCGAACAGCTGGCGCCCCAGCCGCAAGCGCCCCGCCTGCCCGTACCCCAACCCCGGGCGTTACGAACCGGGCGAACAGCTCATCCAGGGCATGCGGGTGGCGTTCTCCGGCGACACCTCCGTCGACCGCGACCTGCTGGAGGACCGCGCGATCGAGGCCGGGCTGCACGTCGCCACCAGCGTCTCGCGGCTCACCAGCGTCCTCGTCACCAACGACCCCGGCTCCCCCACCTCCAAGGTCGCCAAGGCTCGCTCCTTCGGCACCCCGGTCATCGACGAGGCGGCCTTCATGCAGCTGCTGCAACATGTCGTCCCGGCACCGGTGCCCGGCTGAGCAGACCGCGTAGCGGGTGCCGCGTCCATCGGGCGTTCATCGGGCGATCAGGTGAAGTCCCGACGACGCGCCGCACCCGCCGCTCGCCCGCCGCGACCGCGCCCCGCACGCTGTGGCGCATGGGACGTTGCGAGGTCTGCGGAAACGAGTACGGCATGACGTTCGAGGTGCACGCGCAGGGCGCGGTGCACGTCTTCGACTGCTTCTCCTGCGCGATCCACCGGATGGCGCCGATCTGCGAGCACTGCCGCTGCCAGATCATCGGCCAGGGCGTGCAGGCCGACGGCCACTTCTACTGCGGCGCGCACTGCGCGCGCGCCGAGGGGAGAGTGGGCATCGTCGACCACGTCTGACAACGGCCGCGGCCGAGGACCCGCCGCTCCGCCAGCGCCTGGGATCCACCCCCTCCGCGCGAGCGCCCCATGACGGAGTTGTACCGTCGTGGGGTGTACCGCTTCCTGTTGTCCCGGCAGTGGGTGATCCTCACGCTCCTGGGGCTCGTCCTGATCCCTGTCATGATCAAGCTGGGCTTCTGGCAGCTCCACCGCCACGAAGACCGGGTAGCGCACAACGAGCTGATCGCCGACAGCCTGAACGCCCCGGCCGTCCCGGTCGGGAAGCTCACGGCCCCCGGCCGCGCCGTCCCCCGCGACGCCACCTGGCGCACCGTGACCGCCACCGGCCGGTACGACGCCGGGCACGAGGTCGTGGTCCGGCAGCGCACCGGCGACGACGAACGCGTCGGCTACTTCGTCGTGACCCCGCTGCTCACCCGTGACGGCGAGGCGGTGCTGGTGAATCGCGGCTGGATCCCCGCGGGCGACGACCTCACCCGGTTCCCGAAGGTACCGGCAGCCCCCGGCGGCGAGGTCACCGTCACCGGCCGCCTGCGGGCCGACGAGACCACCGGCAGCAGCGGCATCAAGGACAAGAAGGGTCTGCCCGACCGCCAGGTCATGCTCATCAACAGCGCGCAGGCCGCGAAGGCGCTCTCCCGGCCCGTCCTCGGCGGCTACATCGAGCTGACCTCGTCGTCCCCGAAGGGCACCCGGCAGCCGACGCCGGTGGCCGCCCCGGACCACAGCGGCATCGGCCCGCACATGGCGTACGCGATCCAGTGGTGGCTGTTCGCCGCGGGCGTGCCCGCGGGCTGGATCGTCCTGGTCCGCCGCGAGCGCCGCGACCGGGCCGAGGCCGAGTCGAAGGCGAAGGCCGCACCTGCACCCGCACCCTCGCCCTCGCCCTCGCCCTCCAAGGCTCCTGCCGACCCCACCGACGCGGACTCCGCCGACGCCGCCACGGACCCCGTCGGAACCTCCGAGACCTCCGAGCCCCCCAAGGGCTCCGCGGCCTCCGGCACCGCCGCCCGCGACGTCGCCCGGACGGCTGCCGCCCCTGACTAGCGCACGGCCGCCGAGGGCACCACGTCCGACGTGGCACGACGCGTCGAGGGCGGCGACCTCCCCCAGGTTCCCCCGGGCGTTCGGCCACATCGCGCTTGTTCAGCGCCGCCTGCGCGCTGTTCACCCCGGCAACGACGGGCTGACTCCGCCACGGCAGACTGACCCCATGGATCTGGGACTCAAGGACCGTGTGTACGTCATCACCGGAGCGAGCCGCGGACTGGGCCACGCGGCCGCGCGGGAACTGGTCGCCGACGGCGCCAAGGTGGTGATCACCGGCCGTGACGAGGACGTCGTGGCACGGGCCGCCACCGAACTCGGCCCGAACGCGGTGGGCGTCCCCGCGGACAACGCCGACCCCGCCACCTCCGACCGGGTGATCGCCCTCGCCCGCGAGCGCTTCGGCGGTTTCGACGGCGTCCTCATCAGCGTCGGCGGCCCGCCGGCCGGGCTGCTCGCGGACAACACCGACGAGCAGTGGCAGGCGGCGTTCGACGCGGTCTTCCTGGGCGCGGTGCGCATGGCCCGCGCGGCGGCCGCGTCCCTGGGCGCGGGCGGGGTGATCGGCTTCGTCCTCTCGGCTTCCGTCCACGAGCCGATCCCGGGCCTGACCATCTCCAACGGGCTGCGCCCCGGCCTGGCCGGGCTCGCCAAGTCCCTCTCGGTGGAGCTGGGACCGCGCGGGATCCGCGTCGTCGGGCTGCTGCCGTCCCGTATCGACACCGACCGGGTCCGCGAGCTCGACGCGCTGTCCGGTGACGCGGACGCGGCCCGTCGCCGCCACAGCGAGGCGATCCCGCTGCGCCGCTACGGCTCCCCGGAGGAGTTCGGCAAGGCGGCCGCCTTCCTGCTCTCGCCCGCCGCCTCCTACCTCACTGGCCTGATGCTCCCCGTGGACGGCGGTGCGCTGCACGGCTTCTGACGGACCTGCTGACGGACCTCCCGCCCCGCGCCGCGCCCCTCCTCCGCTGAGCCGAGGCGCGGGGGCGGAACCTCCACGTACGCGGCCGGACACCGCGAGCCGCGGCCACGCGGCCCAGGCACCACAAGTCGCAGGCACGACGCAGCCCAAGCACCATGGAGCCGTAGGCACCAGCCGCAAGCCGCATGAGCCGAACCGGGCCCGCCTAGCTCACCCGTTCCGCCCCGTGCCGCACCGCCCGCAGCCGCACCTCGGCGGGCAGCCGCGCCAGCCCCGCCGAGCCGCGCGCGTGTTCCAGCACCTCGCCGCGGACCCGCTCCAGCGCCACCGCCGGCTCCGCGTGGGGCGCCAGCAGCAGCCCCATCTCCACCTCCGGCGCGGTACGCCGCCCGAGCAGCCGCGCCCACGCCCGGTCGACGCCGTCGAGCGACTCCGCCTCGGCCTCCAGCACCGCCTCCAACGCCCGGCCGCGCAGCGCCGCCTCCGACCCGTCGCCGCTCGGCACGGACACCTCGCCGAGCCTGCGCCGCCGCAGTTGGGCCAGCAGCCACCACAACACGAGCAGCACCAGCACGGCGAGGGCCGCGATGACGGTGGGCCACCACCAGCCCTCGTCGCGCCAGCGCCGCCGGTCGGCGCGGGTGAGCAGCACGTCGCGCGGCCCGTCGAACGGCCACCACGACGGCAGGTCGAAGCCCCAGTGGCGCGGCAGGTCGAGGCCCGGTACCAGCACCGCGCCACCCAGCCCGAGCAGCGCCAGTCCGATCAGTGCCAGCAGCACCCGGTTGACGGTCCGCAGCACCCGCGCTCACCCCTTCGGGGGGCGGCGTACGGAGACGGAGATCCGGGGTCGCCGGGCCAGGCCGAGCTGCCGGACGCCCTCCCGCAGGACGGTGTCCAGATCGTCCCGTACCTCGTCCAGGTCCCGGAAGTGGGACCGGGCGCGGGCGACGACCGTCCGACGGCCCACGTCGACGCGGACGGAGCGCACCCCGGCGATCTCCATGGCGCGGTCGCGGAGCACGAGCCCGGCGGCGGTCCGGTCGAGTCCGGCGCGCAGGTCCGCGCTGTCCCGCCGCATGGGGAGCAGCCGCCGCAGACCAGGAGTCACGGCGAGCACCAGCAGCCAGAGGCCGAGGGCCATCGCCACCGCGGCGCCCGCGATCACCCACGTGTCGTCGAGCGGACGGGTCGCCAGTTCGTCGGCGAGCCGTCGCCGCCAGCGCATCGCGGGCTGGTCGGCGCGGACCGCGGACACGTCGTAGAGCAGCAGTCCGGTCGCGCCGAGCAGCACGGCGGCGACGACGCCCGCCGGGACCCGCCGAACGGACCAGAAGCGGCCCGCGCGGGCATGCGGGCCGCCCTGCTCCGGCGCGGACCGGGCCTGCTCCGGCGGGGACCCGGCCCCGGCGGCGGGCGTCGGCTTCGTCAGGTCCACGTGTGATGCGGTCGGTGACGCGGAGCCTCGTTGGAGCCCTGGTTCGGAACGCGACTCGGGGGCCGGTCCGGAGCGCGGCTCGGGGGCCTCGGGGGCCGGTCCGGAGCGGGCCTCGGGGGCCGGTCCGGAGCGCGACTCGGGGGGCGGTCCGGAGTCTGGTCCGGTTCCCGGTTCGGCGTCGCTCATCGCACCCTCTCCCTCCCGGTGCCCGCCAGGTGGGGTGAGTGCAGACGCTCGACCGTGACCGCGACGTCGGGGACCTCCATGCCCGCCAGCCCGGTCACCCGCTCGCCGACACGGCGGCGCACCGCGCCGCACTGGGCGCCGATGTCCGACGGGTAGCCGAGTTCGACCGCGACCCGTACCCGTACGGCCTGGTCGCGGACGGCGACCACAGCGTGCGGGCGGCGGGGTTTCCCCGGGACGCCGGCCAGCGCCTCCCATGCCGCCTGTGAGGCGATCTTGGCGACGACTCGGTCCGCGATCCGGATCGCGCCGCGCTCCGCGGGCTCGACCGGCACGGTCACCGCCGTCTCTCGCCACGGTCACGACCGCGGAAGAAGTCGCCGGGGTCCAGGTCGCCGTCCAGGAACCGGCCGACCACGAACCCGATGGCGCCCAACGCCGCCACCAGCAGAAAGGCCCCGAAGCCGCCGAAGTAACCGGCGAAGGCGAGCCCCATCCCGGCGATCAGACCGATGACAGCATTGCTCATCGCGTACTCCGTATGTCGCGTACTCCATGTGGGTTCGGCGGTGGCCAGTCGGTGCGGACGGCGCCTCGGCCTGGCCTTGCCGGGCCCTGGTCGGGGCTACTGGACCCGCAGTTCCTGCTCCTCTTCCTCCTCGTCGGGCAGCTTCACATCGCTGACCGCGATGTTGACCTCGACGACCTCCAGCCCGGTCATCCGCTCGACGGCGACGACCACGTTCTCCCGTACGGCGCGCGCCACGTCGGCGATCGAGACGCCGTAGTCGACGACGATCTCCAGGTCCAGGGCCGTCTGCACCTCGCCGACCTCGGCCTTCACGCCGCGCGTGGCGGCGGCCACGCGACCGCCGGGGACCCGGTCGCGTACGGCGCCGAAGGTACGGGCGAAGCCGCTGCCCATGGCGTGGACGCCGACCACGTCCCGGGCGGCCAGCCCCGCGATCTTCTCCACGACGCCGTCGGCGATGGTGGTCCGGCCACGGACACCGGGTTCTCCGCCGCCGCGCCGGGTTCCGGAGGGTTTGCGTTCCATCTCCGTCGTGGCAGCCTCGGCCCGGCCTCGCTGTGTGGTCTCCGTCATCGCCGATCATCCTTTCCGGACGGTGGAGTGACTTTCGGCTCACTTATCACTTTATGTAGCTCTACGGGCTGCCGCTTGCGGGGCGCGCCAGATGTGCGACGCGGTGACCCGATCGCGCCCGGTCGGGTGGGTCGTACGGCACCGTCGCCGGGGATGTGCGGCAGGCTGGGCGGACCGAGGAAGAAGGAGTGACGGCCTGTGGTCGCGGACCGGCTGGCGCGTGCGGTACGGGAGCAACTGGGGCTCGGCCGCCTGCTCCCGCTGGGCGGCCCCGGGGACGGCGCATGGCTCACCGAGCGTGCGGCGGACCGGGTCCTGCGGCGCGCCGCCGCGGCGGTGCCGGACGCGCGGCTGGGCGCGTTGCGAATCGGCCTGGCCGAGCCGGCGGCGGTGACGCGGCCCGGGGTGCCGCCGCCGCCCAGCGCGCTGCCGCCGGGCAGGCTGCGGATCGAGGCGACCTGCGCGGCCGCCGCCCGGGAGCCGTTGCCGGTGGTGGCCGACGCGCTGCGGAGGGCCCTGGCCGGGGCGGCGAAGGACCGGCTCGGTCTGCTGATCGAGGCGGTCGACGTGCGGGTGACGGCGCTGCTGGACGAGCCGGTGTCCACGGGCGTGGCGGAGGCACCACCCGCCCCGGAGAGCGGCGCCCCGGAGGGGATCGCCCCGGAGAGCGGCGCCTCAGACGAGATCGGTCCGGTGGGCGGCGGTCCGGAGGAAGTCGGCCCGGTGGGCGGTCCCTCGGAGGAAGTCGGCCCGGTAAGCGACCGGACGGACGACGGTTCGGAAGGCCCGGATCTGCCCCCGGGCGCGGTGGCGGCCGCCGCGGCGGCGAGCGCCGTCCCCGGGGTGGCCGCGCTCACCTCCGTGCTCGGCGGCTCTCGGCACCCGGTGCGGATCGAGGACCGCGTCACCCCGGACGGCGCCCCGGCGGGCCGCCATGTTCAGGTGCAGGTGGCCGTGGCGCCGGGCCACCGCGCGCTGGACGTGGCCAGAGCCGTACGCGCGGCGGTGGCACGGACCGTCTCGGCGCCGGTGACGGTGGCGGTACTGGTCACGGACGTACGCCTTCCACAGCCCCTCCCCCTGCGCCCTTGAACGCGTGGGGCCCCGCCTTCCCGTGACGGGGAGCTGCCCCGAGGCCCACGGGCGGAGGGCACCGGACGCGGAGCCCACAGCCCTGGGTCGGGTACGTCAGTCCGACAGGCCCGCCAGGTCGCGGAGGCGACGCGCCTGCGCTGCCCGTTCGGCGGTGCGCTGGTCCTCGTACGTACGGTCGACGGCTCCGCGCAGCAGCGCCTTGGTCTCGATCACCGCGCTCCGGGGCGCCGCGAGGAGCGCCGCCGCCAGGTCCGCGACGGCGGCGTCGAGTTCCGCGGTGGGCACGACCAGGTTGGCCAGTCCGATGCGTTCGGCCTCTGCCGCGTGCACGAAGCGGCCCGTGGCGCAGATCTCCAGGGCGCGCGCGTACCCGACCAGGCCGACCAGCGGATGCGTGCCGGTGAGGTCCGGGACCAGTCCGAGACTGGTCTCGCGCATCGCGAACTGCGCGTCGTCCGCGCACACCCGCAGGTCGCAGGCGAGCGCGAGCTGGAACCCCGCGCCGATGGCGTGTCCCTGGACGGCGGCGATGGAGATGATGTCGTTCCGCCGCCACCAGGTGAACGCCTCCTGGTACTCCGCGATCGTGCGGTCCAGGTCCGCGTCCGAGCCGCGGGCGAGGTCCAGGAAGGACGGCTCGCCGTCGAAGCCCTCAGGCGTGAACGCCTGCCGGTCGAGCCCGGCGGAGAAGGACTTGCCCTCGCCACGCAGCACGACCACCCGCACGCTGCCGGGCAGCAGCTGCCCCGCCTCGACCAGTGCTCGCCACAGCGCCGGCGACTGGGCGTTGCGCTTGGCCGGATGGGACAGGGTCACGGTGGCGACCGCGTCATCGACGGTGAGGTGTACGCCGTCCTTGTCGAGCAGGGTCACAGGGAGCCTCCGGTCGGCCGCAGTCAGATGAAGTTGACTGCACAGTAACCACCCGGCCGACCGGCCGATCAACCGGGTGGCACTGCCCTACCCGTCGGCGGACGGCTCAGGCCGCTGCGACTTTCTTGCCCCGCGTCGCTCCTCCGCGACCGCGCAGCACCACGCCGGATTCAGTCAGCATCCGGTGGACGAACCCGTAGGACCGGCCGGTCTCCTCGGCCAGCGCCCGGATACTCGCACCGGCGTCGTACTTCTTCTTCAGGTCTGCCGCGAGCTTTTCGCGCGCGGCGCCGGTCACCCGGCTGCCCTTCTTCAGAGTCTCGGCCACCCGTGCCTCCTCATGGGAAGTGCGCTCTGGACTCTCATGATCACCCCTCCGCGCGTTCCTGGCCACCCATTCGACAAGGTCCGTGCGAGGAGACTTCCCCGGAATCACGGGCCGCACGGCTCCGGAACACGAGATTCCGGAGCGATCCGTCCGCTCCTTCGTCCGGTGTCGTGGACGAAGCGGCAGGTCAGAGAGGGGCCCACGGCGGGCATGGGATTCCGGGCGGCGCGTGCCACCCGGCGTGCGCCGGGCGGGTGCGGCGCGCCGCGGTACGAGCCGTTCTCACTCAGATGATGGATCACGCATCGGCCGAATGATCCACCGCACCTTGATCACCGGCCTGACCACGGGGCGTGGCCGACGGTCGTGACCACCAGGTGGGCGGGCCCTGGCGGCCTGCCGGCGCGGGCGGGCGGGCGGGGTCAGGCGAGCGCGACCAGGTCGGCGTAGTCCTCGCCCCACAGGTCCTCGACGCCGTCCGGGAGCAGGATGATGCGCTCCGGCTGGAGCGCCTCGACCGCGCCCTCGTCGTGGGTGACGAGGACGACGGCGCCGGAGAAGGTGCGCAGCGCGCCGAGGATCTCCTCACGGCTGGCGGGGTCGAGGTTGTTGGTCGGCTCGTCCAGGAGCAGGACGTTGGCCGAGGAGACCACGAGGGTGGCCAGGGCGAGCCGCGTCTTCTCGCCACCGGAGAGCACCCCGGCGGGCTTGTCGACGTCGTCCCCGGAGAACAGGAACGACCCGAGCGTCTTGCGGATGTCGACCAGGTCCATGTCCGGCGCGGCGGAGCGCATGTTCTCCAGGACGGTGCGGTCCGCGTCGAGCGTCTCGTGCTCCTGCGCGTAGTACCCGAGCTTGAGGCCGTGGCCGGGCACGACCTCGCCGGTGTCGGCCTTCTCGACGCCGGCGAGCAGCCGCAGCAGGGTGGTCTTGCCCGCGCCGTTGAGGCCGAGGATGACCACCCGGGAGCCCTTGTCGATGGCGAGGTTCACATCGGTGAAGATCTCCAGCGAGCCGTAGGACTTGGACAGCCCCTCCGCGGTCAGCGGGGTCTTGCCGCACGGCGCGGGGTCCGGGAAGCGCAGCTTGGCGACCTTGTCGGAGGCGCGCACCGCCTCCAGGCCGGAGAGCAGCTTCTCGGCGCGCCGGGCCATGTTCTGGGCGGCCACGGTCTTGGTGGCCTTGGCGCGCATCTTGTCGGCCTGCGAGTTGAGGGCGGCGGCCTTCTTCTCGGCGTTGGCGCGCTCGCGCTTGCGGCGCTTCTCGTCGGCCTCGCGCTGGGCCTGGTAGAGCTTCCAGCCCATGTTGTAGATGTCGATGACCGAGCGGTTGGCGTCGAGGTAGAAGACCTTGTTCACGACCGTCTCGACCAGGTCGACGTCGTGGGAGATGACGATGAAGCCGCCGCGGTAGGTCTTGAGGTAGTCGCGCAGCCAGAAGATCGAGTCGGCGTCGAGGTGGTTGGTCGGCTCGTCCAGCAGCAGGGTGTCGGCGTCGGAGAAGAGGATCCGGGCCAGCTCGACGCGGCGCCGCTGACCGCCGGAGAGGGTGTGCAGCGGCTGGCCGAGGACCCGGTCGGGCAGGCCGAGGCTGGCGGCGATGGTCGCGGCCTCGGCCTCGGCGGCGTAACCGCCCTTGGTGAGGAACTCGGTCTCCAGGCGCTCGTACTTCTTCATCGCCTTTTCGCGGGTGGCGCCCTTGCCGTTGGACATCCGGTCCTCGTTCTCGCGCATCTTGCGCAGCACCTCGTCCAGGCCGCGTGCGGACAGGACGCGGTCGCGGGCCAGGACGTCGAGGTCGCCGGTGCGCGGGTCCTGCGGCAGATAGCCGACCTCGCCGGAGCGGGTGATGGTGCCGGCGGCCGGCATGCCCTCGCCCGCGAGGCACTTGGTGAGGGTGGTCTTGCCCGCGCCGTTGCGGCCGACGAGACCGACCCGGTCGCCCTTGGCGATACGGAAGGAAGCGGACTCGATGAGGACGCGGGCGCCGGCGCGCAGCTCGATGCCGGAGGCGGTGATCACGGGAATTACTCCTGGGCAGATGGACGGCGGGAGGGGCTGAGCGGGATGCGGGCCACGCCGCCTAATGCACGAGGAGAATTGCCATACGAAGCAGTTTACCGGGGTGGGCAAGCCGTTTTCCCCGGGCCGCCGGGCCGCCCGCAGGTCAGTGTCACACCTCGGTGCCAGACTGTGCGGTGAATCACATCGCCGGGTTCGGCGAGGTCGTCGAGGAGGAGTGATCGCCATGGCAGCCACCACGGGAACGGGCGGGCCCACCGTCGTGCCCACACTGCTCTACCGCGACGCCAAGGCCGCGATCGCCCAGCTCACCGAGGCGTTCGGGTTCACCGCGGCCGCGGTGTACGAGGGCGAGGACGGTTATGTGCAGCATGCCGAACTCACCTATGGGAACGGCATGGTGATGCTCGGCACGGCGGGCGGGGAAGGGGCGTTCGCCAAGGCCATGGCGGGCGCGGGCCCCTTCGGGACGTATGTGGTCGTGGACGACGTCGACGCGCACCACCGGCGGGCGGCGGAGCACGGGGTGGAGATCCTCATGCCGCCGACCGACCAGGAGTACGGATCGCGGGACTACATGGCGCGGGACGCCGAGGGCAACGTGTGGAGCTTCGGCACGTATGCCCCCGGCGCGGGCGGCTGAGCACCGGCCCTGGCGCGGTCGGCTGAGGTCGACCTCGGTGCGGGGGGGGTGAGACCGGCCTTGACGCGGGGGATGAATCCGGCCTCGGCGCGAGCGCCTGGGAGGGGGACCTGCCCGGTGCGTCACGAACCGCCGGTGTGCACCTGGAAAGCCGCGCGGCGGACCGCTTTGGCCAGCACCGGGTCGGGGTGCGCGGCGGCGAGGGCCACCAGCACCTGCACGGTGCGCGGGTGGCCGACGGCGCGTACCTCCTCCAGGAGCGCGGGGACAGTGCCCTGCACGGCGCTCTCCAGGTGCCGGACCAGCAAGGGGCTCTCACCGTGGTCGGAGACGGCCGCCGCGGTGTCCACCCACAGCCAGGTGGCCTCCTCGCGGGTGAGTACCCGCAAGGTGTCCTCCGGGTCCCCGCCTTCCAGTTCGGCGAGCCAGAGCAGGGCGTACGGACGCAGGAACGGCTCGTCGACGACAGCGCGTACGGCGGGCTCGGCGGGCGCGCCGACCACGCGCAGCGCCTCGAAGGCGAGGCCGCGCAGCAGCGCGTCGTCGCCGCGCGCGGCGTCGAGGAGTTCGGTGACGGCGCTGCCCGCCGGGCGGGCCGCGAGCCAGGCCCGGTACTCGGCGCGGGCGGGGCCCGGGGTGAGCCGGGCGCAGCCGCGGAGCATGTCGGCGGCGGACTGCTCGATGTTTCCGGCGGGGCTCTGCGCTGCGACGCAGATCTGCTCGAGCTTGACCCACACCGCCCAGTTGCCGAGCGGGGTGAGCACCGCCTCGCGCCGCCCTCGGCCCGCGCCGGGGTCGAGGGCAGTGGGGGGCTCGAGGGCAGTGGGGGGCTCGAGGGCCGTGGCGGAGCCGGGGACGGCGCAGGACCCGGTGCCGGGTTCGGCGACCGGGCGGACCACGAGGGAGCCGACGGAGGCGAGAGCGTCGAGGGCCCAGTCCAGGAGCGCGGCGAGGGCCCCGGCCGCGTCACCGGGCGCCGCGGGCTCAGCGTCACCCGGGTGCGCGCGCTCAGCGCCGCTGGGGCGCGCGGGCCCAGCGTCACCCGCGCGGGGGGCCGCCAGCGGCGCGGTATCCGCACCGGCCGTGCCGCTCCCTCCCGGCGTGCCGCCCTCGCCGCCGGGCGCCGAAGCCGCGGCGTACGGCACCTCGCAGCGCTCCGTACGGAGCTCCGCGACCCGCTGTTCGAGCATGTCCAGCAGGACCGGCAGCTGCACCGGGCCCGCCGACAGCTGGAGCAGGGAGAGCAACTGCGGTACGGCTTCGACCACTTCCGCCACCGCGGCGGGTTCGGCCTCCTCCGGCGCGGGGCGGGCCAGGGACCAGGCGTCCAGGAGCGCGACCCAGCCCCGCAGCACGGCGGTGTCGTCGCGGTCCCACGCCCGGAGCCGCCAGCCGGGGCGGGCGGTGTTCCCGTGCGGTTCCACGAGCCCGACGAGCCGGGCGCGGTCCCACTCTGCCCGTACCTGCTCGGGGGTGCCGCCCAGGGCCGCGGCGGCCCGTTCGGCGGCTTCGGCGGAGAGCGTGCCGGGGGCGCCCTGCTCCGTGGCCCAGCGGGCGACCCGTACCGCACCGGCGAGTTCCGCCCGGGCCTGCCGGGCGAGTTCCCCCGGCAGCGGTGTGCCCTCGGGCGGGCGCGGGGCCGGGCGCTTGGCGCCGCGGGGTGCCATGCCCCGGCGGGCAGCGGCGATCGGCTGGCGGGGGACGAGTCGGAGCCTGGAGTCGCGCGGAGTACGGGACGTCACGGGCTCAGTCTCGCCTTTGACGGCCCGAAAGCCCAATCGGAACCCGTCCGGCGGATTTCCCGGCCACCGCCGGGACGCTACGACCGGTCCGCGGGCGCCGCGCCGACGGACCCCTTGGGTGCGGCGCCGACGGATCCTGTGGGGGCCGCGCCGCCCGTGGTGCGCGGGAACCTCTCCGGGCCGGTGCGCGGCAAGCCGCGCCGACCGGCTGCGCACCGTGCCGGGCCGCGCACCGTGCCGGGCGGTGCGCCGTGCCGGACGGTGCGCCGTGCCAGGCCGTGCGCGAGCGCTACATCAGCGGTGTCAGGAACCGCCTCAGGGTCTCTTCGTAGCCGGGCGGGTCGGCGTTCCACATGGCGGCGTGCGGGGCGTGCGGAACGGTGTGAAGGGTGACCAGGTCGGTGCGGAGCCGGGCCAGTTGGCGCGATGCGCCCCAGGGCGCCAGGGTGTCGTCCGGACCGTGCAGGATCAGGGTCGGCACGGACAGCTGCCCGGGGTCCACGTGGTCGGAGCCCGCGTGCTGCGGGCCCGCGCGCCGGGTGCGGCCCTGCGGCCGGATGCGCCCGTGGGCGGCCCGTACGGCCAGCGGAAGCAGCGCGGTGGGGACCCGGTAGGCGGCGAGGGCGCGCACGGTGGCCTGCCAGTCGAGCACCGGGGAGTCCAGCACGAGCCCGGTGATCCGGTGCCGCAGCGCGGAGTTGGCGGCGGTCCGCAGCGCCATCGAGGCACCGGTGGACCAGCCGTAGAGGACCACGCGCCGGGCGCCGTACCGCACGGCGTAGCGGACGGCGGCGTCCACGTCGTGCCATTCGGCGTCGCCGAGGTAGCCGGCGCCCTGGGACGTACGGGGCGCCCCGGGATCGCCGCGGTAGGCGAGGTCGAGGACGGGGAAGCGGTGCCGGTGCAGGAAGGGCAGGGCCACCATGGGGTGTTCACGGGTGGTGCCCAGGCCGTGCACGGTGATCACCCAGGTCGCGCGGGCGCCGGGGACGAACCAGGCGGGGAGCGCGCCGAGTTCGCCGGGGATGTCGACGTCGGCGTGGTCCAGGCCGAGGGCGTCCCGGGGGTTGCCGACGTACACCTGCGGGGTCAGCCGCACCCGGGCTCCGGGGGCCAGCGCACCGTAGGTGACCCGCTCCAGGCGGCGGACCACGCAGTCGACGGGGTGCGGGACGTCCGCGAGGACCGGCCCGACGACGGCGTGGGTGTTCTGGCCGGTGAGCCCGTAGCGCCCGGGGCGCAGCGCGGCGAAGCTGCGGGTCAGGGTGATCCGGCCGTCCCCGGCGGCGTGCACGGTCAGCGGCGGGTCGTGGGGCAGCGGCCGGTCCGGGGTGGGCCTGAGCGCGGCGTCGCCGGCGTACCGTCCGGCCGCCAGCGCGGCCGCTCCGGCACCGAGCAGGGTGGTGGCGGCCGCGGCCGCCGCGGTACGCAGGCGCACCACATCAGTGTGGGCGCGGACGGGGGAAGCGGCCAGCGGACGTCCCCGCGCGGGTGACGGCGCCGTCACCGGGCCGCAGCGCCCCGGATCCCGGCACCCGAAGCAGGCCCCGGCGCCCCCCGCCCTGGCGCCGTACGGCCCTGGCCCCCGGCCCCGGCCCCCGGGGCGGCCTGGCACGCTCACGCCGACCAGACGGCGCGCCGCGCACCCGGGCGATGATGTCCCTCGCACAAGGTCCCGTGGGTCCCGTAGGTCTCATAGGTCCCCCATGCGGGTCCTATAGGTAGGAGCGCCGTGGGACTCGTAGGAAGGTGCACCGCGGGACTAGTAGGTAGGTAGGGACGCCGCGGGACGCGGGCCTTCCAGGTCCGTCACGTATGTCGCGTGCGTCACTTCCACCCCGGATTGCCGCAGGCGCGGGCGGTCTGACGCACGCCCCCTCGGCCACGTCACCGCCAGGCCTGCACCAGTTCACCTTCCGTTCACCCTGTGTCCCTACGGTCGCCGTGCCACTGACGCCGAACGATTGCCTGGGTGAATGGAACACATCACGCTTCTCATCGGGATCGTGATCATCACGGCCTTGGTGTTCGACTTTACGAACGGCTTCCACGACACCGCCAACGCCATGGCCACCACCATCTCCACGGGCGCGCTCAAGCCCAAGGTGGCGGTCGCGATGTCCGCGGTGCTGAACCTCGTCGGCGCCTTTCTCTCCGTCGAGGTCGCCGCGACCATCTCCAAAGGCATCATCGACGAATCCGGAATCCAACCCGAAGTGATCTTCGCCGGGTTGGTGGGTGCGATCATCTGGAACCTGCTGACCTGGCTCGCGGGTCTGCCCTCCAGCTCCTCGCACGCGCTGTTCGGCGGTCTGATCGGCGCGACCGTCGCCTCGGTCGGCTTCGGTGCCGTGCACGGCGAAGAGGTCGTCATGAAGGTCCTGATCCCGGCCGTCGCCGCGCCGGTCGTGGCGGGCCTCGCCACCGTGCTGGCGACCCGGCTGACCTACGCCGCGTCCCGGAAGACCGACCCCGAGGCCAGCGCCAAGGGCTACCGGGCCGGGCAGATCGCCTCGGCCGGGCTGGTCTCCCTGGCCCACGGCACCAACGACGCGCAGAAGACCATGGGTGTGATGACCCTGGCGCTGATCACCGGCGGCGCGCTGGCCCCGGACTCGGACCCGCCGCTGTGGGTCATCGCCTCGGCCGGTATCGCCATCGCGCTCGGTACGTACCTGGGCGGCTGGCGGATCATCCGCACGATGGGCAAGGGCATCACCGACATCCAGCCGCCGCAGGGCTTCGCCGCCCAGTCCGGCGCCGCGGTGACCATCCTGGCCTCCTCCCACATCGGGTTCGCGCTCTCCACCACCCAGGTCTGCTCCGGTGCCGTGATGGGCGCGGGGCTCGGCCGCAAGGGCGGCGTGGTGCGCTGGTCGACCGCGGGCCGGATGGCCGCCGCCTGGGCGCTCACCCTGCCGGCCGCCGGCCTGGTCGGTGCCGCGGCCGCGCTGCTGGCGAAGCAGGGCGACTGGGGCGTCACGGCCGTCGCGATCCTCGCCGGCGCCGCCTGCGCCGCGATCTGGGTGGCATCGCGCCGCAAGCCGGTGGACCACACCAACGTCAACGACACCGGTGTGAGCGAGACCGAGCCCGCGGGTGTCGTCACCACCGCGCTCCAGGCGGTCGCCCCGCCGCCGGCCGGGCCCGTGGCCCCGGCCGAACCCGCCGCCCCGACCGGCTCCGAGCAGCGGGCCGAGTTCACGGCGTCCGCCGAGCCGGCCGCCACCCCCGCCGCCCCCGCACAGGCCACGGCCTGACCGCCCGGCCAAGGTAAGGAAGCGCTTCCATGAACATCGACTGGGCAGCACTCGGCCAGGTCTTCGGCGTCAGCCTCGTGGTGACCGTGGCCATGGTCGGGGTCTTCACCCTCGGCATCGTCGGTACGTCCCGTAAGCCGCAGCCCGAGGGGCAGTCCGAGGTGGCGGCGGTGACCGCCTCCGGCGGCCCGTCCGTCCTCGCACGCACCCTCGGGTACGCCTGCTACGCGGTGTGCGCGGCGGTCGTCGCCTACGGCATCAACCTCATCGTCAACGGCTGACGGCCGCCCGCGCCGCAGCCCCTCGTGCCCCGGGACACCCGTCCCGGGGCACGGCCGTGTGCCGGGCCGAGGGCGAGTTTCCCAGGTCAAGGGTGAGTTGACGGCCGTTCCCGCAGCATGGTGGACTGCCGAGGCCAAACGGCGGCAGGAGAGGAAGCCGGTGCGAGTCCGGCGCGGTCCCGCCACTGTCACCGGGGAGCGCTCCCCCACCGTGAGCCGAGGTCACGGCTCGTCGGACGCGGCCGCCACGCGCGGTCGTCGTACGCGGGCTGGAAGGCCGGGGGAAGCGCCGATCCGGGAGCCAGGAGACTCTCACCGCCGGTTACGTCGAGCCAGGGCGCGGACCCTGAGTGAGGACACCACGCCATGCCCGGCACCGTCACGCCGCCGCCCGCAGCCGCGGCTCCCCCGACCCCGACATCCGGCGCCGCCTCCCGAGCGGCCCGACGAGGCGTGACGGCGGGCTGACCGATGCGTGCCGACCACGCCGTGTCCTTCGCGTGCGGCGCCGCCCTCGGCTTCGCCTGCGACCTGGCCGTCGGCGATCCGCGCCGCGGGCATCCCGTGGCCGCCTTCGGGCGGGCCGCCGCCGCCGTCGAGCGGCGGCTCTGGCGCGACCACCGCGGCTACGGGGCGCTCCACACGCTGCTGTGCGCGGGCGGCGCGACCGCCGGTGCCGCGCTGCTGGCCCGTGCCGTACGGCGGCCCGCCGCCGCCTCTTCCCTCTCTCCCGCCTCCCCCGCCGTACGGTCCCTGTCCAGGACCGCCGACATCGCGCTGACCGCCGCCGCCACGTGGGCCGTGCTGGGCGGTACGTCGCTGCGCCGCGAGGCCCTCGTCATCGGGAACGCGCTCGCCGCCGGCGACCTGGCCGCCGCCCGGGCGCGGCTGCCGCATCTGTGCGGGCGCGACCCGCAGGCACTGGACGGACAGCAGATCGCGCGCGCGGTCGTGGAGTCGGTGGCCGAGAACACCTCCGACGCGGTCGTGGGCGCCCTGGTGTGGGGGGCGATCGGCGGCGTACCGGGGCTGGTGGGCTTCCGTGCCGTCAACACCCTGGACGCGATGGTGGGCCACAAGTCGCCGCGCCACCGGCGGTTCGGCTGGGCGTCGGCCCGGCTGGACGACGTCGCCGGATGGCCGGGCGCCCGGCTCACGGCGGCGCTGGCCGCGGTCGCCGGACCGGATCCGCGCGGCGCCCGGCGGGTGTGGCGCGCGGACGGCGGTGCGCACCCGAGCCCCAACGCGGGCCCCGTCGAGGCGTCCTTCGCGGGGGCGCTGGGGGTGCGGCTGGGCGGCACCCTCGCCTACGGCGGCCGAGTGGAGCACCGACCCGTACTGAACGCCGAGGGGCGGCCGGTGGAGGTCGCCGACGTCGCGCGCGCGGCCCGGCTGTCGCGGCGGGTCGGGGTGCTGGCGCTGGCGACGTCCGTCGCGGGACGGCTGGCGGTCTGCGCCCTGCGGTCGGCCCTGTCCGGCGGCGGCCGGGGACCGGTACGGCCGAAGGCGGCTGGAACGGGGGCCGGATGAGCGGCCACGCGTACCAGGTCACCGGCGCCCGCGTCGGGCAGGCACACGGCGGGGCCGGCCTCTCCCGCCGGACGCGGCGACCGCGGGCAGCGGTCGCCCGGCCACGGTGCGAGGCGGCGAGCGGCCGCCGGGAAGGACGCGGCATGAGCGGCCCCGGCGACGCGGCGCGGTGCCGTCCCGAGCACCGCACAGGCGGCGGCAGCAGGTCGTACGCCGCCCCGTCGGCCAACGCGTACGCGCGGGCGCGGGCGGCCTCACGGTCCGCCCGTGATGGGGCGCGGCGCGCTCCTCACGCTCGCGCGATCCGACCCGGGCGCCCCGCGCAGCGGGGCGCGCCGTACGCCTCGTACGCGCCGTACGCCTCTTATACGCGCGCCGCGCAGGCGAACGCCGCGCTCACGCGGTACGCGGCCGGGCCGCGTGCCGCGATGCCGCGCCGGGCATGGTCTACCGCGGGCCACACCCCGCACGCAGCGCGGCCGGTGGCCGCTGGAAGGGGGACCCCTATGAGCGACGCACGCGCGGCCGCCGGGCAGCAGGTGCTGGGGATGGCCGCACCTCTGATCCCTCCTTGCCCGCCCTCGGGCAGGAGGGGCCCAGCGGGCGGAGAAGCGATTGAAGGAGACGCGGCATGAGCGGCGACCGAAGCCGCCTCGGTGGCGGACTGCTGGTCGCGGGGACGACCTCGGACGCGGGCAAGAGCGTGGTGACGGCGGGCATCTGCCGGTGGCTGGCCCGCAAGGGCGTGTCCGTGGCGCCGTTCAAGGCGCAGAACATGTCGCTGAACTCGTTCGTCACCCGCGACGGCGCCGAGATCGGGCGCGCCCAGGCGATGCAGGCCGCGGCCGCGCGCGTGGAGCCGAGCGCCCTGATGAACCCCGTCCTGCTCAAGCCGGGCGGCGACCGCAGCAGCCAGGTCGTGCTGCTGGGCAAGCCGGTGGGCGAGCTGAGCGCGCGCGGCTACCACAGCGGGCGGCAGGAGGCGTTGTTCGGCACCGTGACGGAGTGCCTGGAGGAGCTGCGCCGTACCCACGACGCGGTGATCTGCGAGGGCGCGGGCAGCCCCGCCGAGATCAATCTGCGGCGCACCGACATCGTCAACATGGGGATCGCGCGGGCCGCCTCGCTGCCCGTGGTGGTGGTCGGCGACATCGACCGGGGCGGGGTGTTCGCGTCCTTCTTCGGTACGACGGCGCTGCTGTCGCCCGAGGACCAGCGGCATGTCGCGGGCTATGTGGTGAACAAGTTCCGCGGCGACGTGACACTGCTGGAGCCGGGCCTGGACATGCTCCGCGACCTGACCGGGCGACCCACGCTCGGCGTGCTGCCGTACGCGCACGGGCTCGGCATCGACGAGGAGGACGGGCTGAGCGTGTCGATGCGCGGGGCGGTTCGGGAGAGCGTCGTCGCGCCGCCGCACGGCGCGGATGTGCTGCGGGTCGCGGTCGCCGCCGTCCCCCTGATGTCGAACTTCACGGACGTGGACGCGCTGGCCGCCGAACCCGGCGTGATCGTGCGGTTCGTGGACCGGCCGGAGGAGCTGGCCGACGCCGACCTGGTGGTGCTGCCCGGCACCCGCGGCACCGTGCGGGCGCTGGCGTGGCTGCGGGAGCGGGGCCTGGCCGACGCCGTCGTGCGGCGCGCCGCCGAGGGGCGGCCGGTGCTGGGCATCTGCGGCGGCTTCCAGATGCTCGCCGAGCGCATCGAGGACGACGTCGAGTCCAGGGCGGGGACGGTCGACGGGCTCGGCCTGCTGCCGGCACGGATCCGCTTCGCCGCCGAGAAGACCCTCGCGCGGCCCGTCGGCGCGGCCCTGGGCGAGCCGGTGGAGGGGTACGAGATCCACCACGGCGTCGCCGACGTGGGCGGCGGCGACGAGGCGTTCCTGGACGGCTGCCGGGTCGGGGCGGTGTGGGGGACGCACTGGCACGGCTCGCTGGAGAGCGACGGCTTCCGCCGGGCGTTCCTGCGGCGGGTCGCGGCGGACGCGGGCCGGGCGTTCGCCCCGGCGCCCGACACGTCCTTCGGCGCGCTGCGCGAGGAGCAGTTGGACCGGCTGGGCGATCTGATCGAGGAGCACGCGGACACGGACGCGCTGCTGCGGCTGATCGAGGACGGGGTGCCGCGAGGGCTTCGCTTCATTCCACCGGGTGCGCCGTGAGCGAGTGCGTCGCGCGGCACCCGAGGCTTGTTCCCCTACCCGCCCCTTCCCGCTTCGTCCCCAAGCTCCCCCATAGCGCTTCGCGCATGGGAGGTACCCCCAGGACGGGCTGGATTTTTGGAGGTACGACCGCATGAGCCCCACCCCCTACCCCTTCACCGCGATCGTCGGCATGGCCGACATGCGGCTCGGCCTGCTGCTCAACGCCATCTCGCCGGCGATCGGCGGCGTGCTCGTACGCGGCGAGAAGGGCACCGCGAAGTCGACGGCGGTGCGGGCCCTTTCCGCGTTGCTGCCGGGCATCGACGTCGTCCCCGGCTGCCGGTTCTCCTGTGACCCGGCCGCGCCGGACGCCGCCTGCCCGGACGGCCCGCACGAGCCGGGTGCCGGGGCCGCCCGCGCCGCCCGCATGGTGGAGCTGCCCGTGGGCGCCTCCGAGGACCGGCTCGTGGGCGCGCTCGACATCGAACGCGCGCTGTCGGAGGGCGTGAAGGCGTACCAGCCGGGGCTGCTGGCGGACGCGCACCGGGGCATCCTGTACGTCGACGAGGTCAACCTGCTGCACGACCACCTCATCGACCTGCTGCTGGACGCCGCCGCCATGGGCGCGTCCTACGTGGAGCGTGAAGGCGTCTCCGTACGGCACGCGGCGCGGTTCCTGCTGGTCGGCACGATGAATCCCGAAGAGGGCGAGCTGCGGCCGCAGTTGCTGGACCGCTTCGGGCTGACCGTCGAGGTCGCGGCGTCGCGGGAACCGGACGAGCGGGTCGAGGTGGTGCGGCGGCGGCTGGCGTACGACGAGGACCCGGGCGGGTTCCGGGCGCGCTGGGTGGCGGACGAGAGCGAGCTGCGGGAGCGGATCGCCGCCGCCCGCGCGCTGCTGCCGCAGGTGCGTCTCGGCGACGGCGCGCTGCGCCAGATCGCCGCCGTGTGCGCGGCGTTCGAGGTGGACGGGATGCGCGCGGACATCGTCACCGCGCGTACGGCGACGGCGCTGGCCGCCTGGGCGGGGCGTACGGACGTCACGACCGAGGACGTGCGGCAGGCGGCGCTGCTGGCGCTGCCGCACCGGCGGCGGCGCAATCCGTTCGACGCGCCGGGGCTGGACGAGGAGAAGCTCGACGAGACGCTGCGGCAGTTCGCGGACGAGGACCGGGACCCGGAGCCGGACCCCGAGCCGGAGCCGGAGGGGCCGGACAACGATCCGGACGGGGGCCCGGACGGCGGACCCGGCGGCGGCCCGGGGGGCGGCCCCGACGGACGTGCGCCGGACCAGGCGCCGCCGTCCGGTGAGAGCGCCGAGGGCGCGCCGGATCCGTCCGTGCCCGGTCCGCGTACGGGCAGGGAGGCAACGGCCGAGTCGGCCGGCGACGAGGACCGGGAGGCCTCGGGCGAGCCCGCGGGCGGTGCCGCGCCCGAGCAGCGCGCGGTCGGCGCGGCGGCCCCGTTCAAGGCCCGGAAGCTGGACGTGCCGGGGTTGGGCGAGGGGGCGGCCGGGCGCCGCTCGCGCGCCCGTACCGCGCACGGCCGCACCACCGGCGCCCGTGTCCCGCGCGGCACCCTGACCGCGCTGCACCTGTCGGCGACCGTGCACGCGGCCGCCCCGCACCAGCGGGCACGCGGGCGGCGCGGCCCCGGTCTGGTGATCCGCCGGGACGATCTGCGGGAGGCGGTGCGCGAGGGGCGCGAGGGCAATCTGGTGCTGTTCGTCGTGGACGCCTCCGGCTCCATGGCCGCCCGTAAGCGGATGAGCGCCGTCAAGGGCGCCGTGCTGTCGCTGCTGCTGGACGCCTACCAGCGGCGGGACAAGGTCGGGCTGATCACCTTCCGGGGCGCGGACGCGGAGCTGGCGCTGCCGCCCACCTCGTCGGTGGACGCGGCCGCGGCCCGGCTGGAGAAGCTGCCCACGGGTGGCCGTACGCCGCTGGCCGCCGGGCTGCTCAGGGCGCGTGAGGTGCTGCGGATCGAGCGGATGCGGGATCCGGGGCGCCGCCCGCTGCTGGTCGTGGTGACCGACGGGCGGGCGACCGGCGGCCGGGGCGCGGTGGCCCGGGCCGGGCGGGCCGCCGGGTTGCTCGCCGGCGAGGGCGTCGCGTCCGTGGTCGTGGACTGCGAGGCGGGCCCGGTGCGGCTGGGGCTGGCGGCGGAGCTGGCCCGCGGGCTGGGCGCCACCGCGCTCACTCTCGACGAACTCCGCGCGGACAACGTGACCGCGCTGGTACGCGATGTACGGACCGCACAGCAGACCAGGAGGGCCGCGTAATGCCGCAAGGACAACCCACCACCGTTCCCGCTGACGGGCTCACCACCCGGCAGCGCCGCAACCGCCCGCTGGTGCTGGTGCACACGGGCATCGGCAAGGGCAAGTCGACCGCCGCGTTCGGGCTGGCGCTGCGGGCCTGGAACCAGGGCTGGCCGATCGGGGTGTTCCAGTTCGTCAAGTCGGCGAAATGGAAGGTCGGCGAGGAGAACGCGCTGAAGGTGCTCGGCGCCTCCGGCGAGGGCGGGACCGTCGACTGGCACAAGATGGGCGAGGGCTGGTCCTGGATCCAGCGCGACGGCGAGATGTCCAACGAGGAGAAGGCGCGCGAGGGCTGGGAGCAGGTCAAGCGCTGCCTCGCCGAGGAGACGTACAAGCTGTACGTGCTGGACGAGTTCGCGTACCCGATGCACTGGGGCTGGGTGGACACCGACGAGGTGATCTCGGTCCTGCGCGACCGCCCGGGCACCCAGCACGTCGTCATCACCGGCCGCAACGCGCCGCAGCCGCTGCTGGACTTCGCCGATCTGGTCACCGACATGTCCAAGGTCAAGCACCCGATGGACGCCGGCCAGAAGGGCCAGCGGGGTATCGAGTGGTGAGCGCGCGATGAACGTCCCCCGTCTGGTCATCGCCGCCCCGGCGTCCGGCAGCGGCAAGACCACGGTCGCCACGGGGCTGATGGCCGCGTTCACCGAGGCGGGCCTCGCGGTGTCGCCGCACAAGGTGGGCCCGGACTACATCGACCCGGGCTACCACGCGCTGGCGACCGGTCGGCCGGGCCGGAACCTCGACGCCTATCTGTGCGGCCCCGAGCGGATCGCGCCGCTGTTCCTGCACGGGGCGGCGGGCTGCGATCTGGCCCTGGTCGAGGGCGTGATGGGGCTGTACGACGGGGCCAGCGGGCTGGGCGAGCTGGCGTCCACGGCGCATGTGGCGAAGCTGCTGCGCGCGCCGGTGGTGCTGGTGGTCGACGCGTCGTCGCAGTCGCGTTCGGTGGCGGCGCTGGTGCACGGCTTCGCGTCCTGGGACCCGGAGGTCCGGCTCGCCGGAGTGATCCTCAACAAGGTCGGCTCGGACCGGCACGAGGCACTGCTGCGCGATGCCCTCGACGGCTCGGGCGTCCCGGTGCTGGGCGCGCTTCGGCGCGTCCAGGCGGTGCGGGCGCCCAGTCGGCACCTGGGTCTGGTGCCGGTGGCGGAACGCCGTGCGGACGCGGTGGACTCGGTGGCCGCGCTGGCGGCGCAGGTGCGTGCGGGCTGCGACCTGGAGGGCCTGCTGGCGCTGGCGCGCAGCGCGCCGCCGCTGACGGGGGCGGCCTGGGACCCGGTGGCGGAGGTGCGGCACGCGGACGGCGGCCACGCCGAGGGGCGGCGGCCGGAGGAGCGGCAGCCGAAGGGGCAGCGGACGGACGGGCAGCGGCCGGAGGAACAGCAGCCGGACGGGCAGCGACCGGTGGTCGCCGTCGCGGGCGGTGCCGCGTTCACGTTCTCGTATGCCGAGCACACCGAGCTGCTGACGGCCGCGGGGGCGGAAGTGGTCGGCTTCGACCCGCTGCGGGACGAGAAGCTGCCGCCCGGCACCGGCGGCCTGGTGATCGGCGGTGGTTTCCCCGAGGTGTACGGGCCCGAGCTGTCCGCGAACGAACCGCTGCGGGCCGCCGTGGCGCGGCTGGCCGCGTCCGGTGCGCCGATCGCCGCCGAGTGCGCGGGGCTGCTGTATCTGGCGCGGTCGCTGGACGGCAACCCGATGTGCGGGGTGCTGCCCGCGCGGGCGCGGATGACGGAACGGCTGACGCTGGGCTACCGGGAGGGCGTCGCGCTGACGGACAACGCGCTGGCCGCCGCCGGGACCCGGGCGCGCGGGCACGAGTTCCACCGCACGACCGTGGAGCCGGGCGCCGGTGCCGAGCCCGCCTGGGGGCTGGTGCACCCCGAGCGCCGGGTCGAGGGGTTCGTGCAGGGCTCGGTGCACGCGTCGTACCTGCATGTGCACTGGGCCGCGACGCCCGCCACGGCGGCCCGGTTCGCCGCCGCGTGCCGGACGTGAGCGCGCCGCCGCCGGTTCTCACGGTGGGCGTGGGGGCCCGCCGTGGCGCGACCGGCCAGGAGGTGCTCGGCCTCGTCCGGCAGACGCTCGCCGAGGCGGGCCTGTCCGCCGCCGACGTCGCCGTTCTGGTGACCGCCGCGCCGAAGGACACGGAGCCGGGACTGGTGGCGGCGGCGGCCGCGCTGGGGGTGCCGCTGGTGGCGTACGAGCCGGGGGCGCTGGCGGCCGTCCCGGTACCCGGCCCGTCCGCCGCGGCGTACGCGGCCCTCGGTACGCCGAGCGTTGCGGAGGCCGCCGCGCTGCTGGCGACCGGTCCGGCGGGCGGCGAACTACTTGTTCCCAAACGGAAGTCCGGCGGAACAGCAGGCCGTCCCGCGACGGTGACCTGCGCGGTGGCCCGCCGCCGAACGGTCCCGGCAACCGAGCCCCAGAGCCCGCCCCACCCCGCGTGACCGGTACCCTCGCCCCGGCCGTGAGGCACGGACACCGCACCGGCCAGCGACGATCGGCAGGGCCGTAGGCCGCCCAGCCGTCGCGCCGCGCCGCCGCGCCCTGTGGCGGCGTCCTCCCGTCGCCCCCAAGCTTGCGACCCGCCAAGCCCCCGGCTCCATTACGCCCGACGGGCCTCGGGAGTCCGGGAGCTAGCCCCGCCACGCGGCGGACCGGTGCGCGTCGCCCCCGTGGGCGGGCGCGCCCGCGCACACTCGGGCCGGACCGCCGACGCGTCGGCACGGCCGGCGCCACGTCCACCGGGCACCCGTCGTGCCGGGCACGCGCCGGGCAGGTGTTCACCGCACACCCACGCGCGCCCCGCGAACGGGGCGTCAGTGGTCCGGTCCGGTCCGGCGGCCTGGGCCTCCATGGCCGAAACAGCGGCGGCCCAGGTCACCCCGCGTGGCCGTAGAAGGCCGCGCGTCAGTAACGTCTCGGGGGACACCGGCCCGGCGCCCCCACATCCCCCACGCCGCCGTGCCCCGCTTCCGTCCGGCACCACCCGCACCACGTACAAGGGAGATCCCGTGACCACCCCGCCCGCGCTGCTCCTCGCAGGCCACGGCACCCGAGACGAATCCGCCGCCGCGGTATTCCGCTCCTTCACCGAGGACGTGGCGGCCCGGCACCCCCGGCTCCCCGTCGCGGGCGGCCTCACCGAGCCGGGCGCGCCCTCGATAGCGGACGCGGTGGCCCGGCTCGCCGAGCGCGGTGCGGAGCGCTTGGCGGTCGTCTCGGTCAGCCTGGTGGGGGACGCTCGGGCGGAGCGCGCGGTCGCGGCGGAGCTGGCCGACGCGCTGCCGCGGCACCCCGGTCTCCGGCACACCTACGCCGGTCCGCTGGGGCCGCGCCCCAAGCTTTTCCAGGCGCTCGAACGGCGCCTGGACGAGGCGCTCGGCGGCGTCGCGCGGAGGCCCTCGGACCGGGCCGGGACGACGGTGCTCCTGGTCGGCAAGGGGTCGACGGACCCGGCCGCCAACGCCGAGGTGCACCGCGCCGCGCGGCTGCTGTGGGAGGGCCGGGGGTTCGCGGGCGTGGAGACGGCGTTCGTCTCCCTGGCCGCCCCGGACGTGGCGTCGGGTCTCGACCGGTGCGCGAGGCTCGGCGCGCGCCGGGTCGTCGTCGCGCCGTACGCGCTGTTCGCGGGGGCGCTGACCGACCGGGCGTGGCAGCAGGCCGAGGGCTGGTCGCTGGCGCACCAGGAAGTGGAGGTGGTACGCGCGCGGCCCGTCGGGCCGGTGGCGGAGCTCGTGGAGACGGTCATGGAACGGTACGCGGAGCTGGTCGCGGAGGCCGCACCGTGCACGGGCACGGGCACGGTCGCGGCCCGCGGCTGCGGCGTGGGAGAAGCCGCCCATGTCCACTGAGAGAGACCCAGCCGAGACCCCAAGTGCGCCCGTGTCCACCGGTCCTCTGAGTGCGCCCGTGTCCACCGGTCCTCTGAGTGCGCCCGTGTCCACCGGTCCTCTGAGTGCGCCCATGTCCGCCGATCCCCAAAGCGCGCCCGTGTCCGCCGAGTTCGACCTGCGGCACCACGGTGACGCGGAAGTACGGGGCTCCGGCGCGGCGTTGACCGATCTCGCGGTCAACGTCCGCACCGGCACGCCTCCGGCCTGGCTCAAGGCCCGCATCGCCGACTCCCTCGACGGGCTCGCCGCCTATCCGGACGGGCGGGCGGCGCGCGAGGCGGTCGCGGCGCGGCACGGGCTGCCGGCCGGCCGGGTGCTGCTGACGGCGGGCGCGGCGGAGGCGTTCGTCCTGATCGCCCGCGCACTGCCCGCCCGGCGGGCGGTGGTGGTGCATCCGCAGTTCACCGAGCCGGAGGCGGCGCTGCGCGACGCCGGTCGGCCGGTCGAACGGCTGCTCCTCGATGAGCGCGACGGCTTCCGGCTGCGCCCGGAGCGGGTGCCCGAGGACGCCGACCTGGTGGTGGTCGGCAATCCGACCAACCCCACGTCCGTACTGCACCCCGCCGCGGACCTGGCCGCGCTGGCCCGCCCCGGGCGCACCGTGGTGGTGGACGAGGCGTTCATGGACGCGGTGCCCGGTGAGCGGGAGTCGCTCGCCTCCGTGACGGACCTGCCGGGGCTCGTCGTCCTGCGCAGTCTCACCAAGACGTGGGGGCTGGCGGGTCTGCGGATCGGGTACGTGCTGGCCGGTGCCGGGACGATCGCGGCGCTGGAGCACGCCCAGCCGCTGTGGCCGGTGTCGACCCCCGCGCTGGCGGCGGCGGAGGCGTGCTGTTCGGCCGAGGCGCTGGCGGAGGCCGAGGAGGCGGCCGCGCGGATCGGCGCGGACCGGGCCCATCTGCTGGCCAGGCTGGCGGAGTTCGCGCAGGTCCGGGTGTGCGGGCCGGCGGCGGGCCCGTTCCTGCTGATCCGGCTTCCCCGAGCGGCCGCGGTCCGCGCCCGGCTGCGCGACCACGGCTTCGCGGTGCGCCGCGGCGACACGTTCCCGGGCCTCGGCCCGGACTGGCTGCGGATCGCCGTCCGGGACCCCGCGACGACGGACCGCTTCACGGAGGCGCTGGCGAAGGTCCTCGCGGACGTGTGAACGGGAACGCCGGGGTGCGGCGGTCACGACCGATACCGCGACCGCCGCACCCCGGCGCACGAGATGGGGCGCACAGCGCCCCGTGGGTTTACGGGAGCCCTCGGGTTCCCGGGAGAGCGGGCCCGGGGCGCGGACCGGCGGTCGACCCCTCATCGAACCGGCCCGCGCCGCGGACCACCGCACGCACGCCGCAGGCGTCACGCGTGCGGCGCGGCCGGACGCTGTGAGCCCTCGGCACGTAACACACCGGCACGCCGCCGAACAACCGCCGCGGTGCGGACCGGAGGTCACCCCCCACCAACCGGCCCGCACCACGGACCACCCGCGCCGGCGGGCCCCCGCAGGACACCCGCACCCGCAGGTGCGAGGCTCCCGCGGACGCGGACCACCCGCGCGCCGCAGGCGCTAGTCGCCCTGCGCGGCCGCCTTGCGCCTGCGGGTGAGGACCAGCGCGCCCGCGCCGGCCGCGACCAGTGCGGCCGCGCCACCCGCGATGTACGGGGTGCTGGAGCTGCCGCCGGTCTCGGCGAGGTTCTCCGAGCCCGGGCCGGAGCCCTTGCCCGCCTGGACCCCGGTGCCCGAGCCGCCCTTGGCCGAGTCGCCGCCCTCGCCGGGCTTCTCTCCACCGCCGGGCTTCTCACCGTCACCGGGCTTGCCCGGTCCCGGCTCAGTGGATCCCGATCCCGATCCCGCCGTACGGCAGTTCGCCTCGACGAGCGTGACGCGGCCCTCGACCTCCGCCACGTTCAGCTTGAGCGGGTTGATCGCGACCTTCAGGTCGAGCGCGGTCGCGGCCGCCGTGCGCCCCGTGGTGGCGGTGCGGGCCAGGTCGAGCTGGACGTCCCCGAGTCCGGGCACGTTCACCTTCGTCGTACCGGACGAGCTGAGCGTGACCTTCTTGCCGAGCACGGTCACGCTGCCCGGGATGCTGGCGGCGGCCTTGGGGCGCTTGCCCGTTTCGCACGTCGCCTTGGCCGTGACCTGGTCGACCTCGATCAGCGGCACGAGCGGCAGGCCCGGCACGTGGACCTTGGCGTGGAGCAGTTTGGCGCTGCCCTCCGACTTCTTCCCGTCGACCGCGGCACGTGCGTTGGCCACGTCGGCCCGCGCCACCTGGACGGGACGGCCCCCGTCGACGCCGTCCAGGGTGACGCTGAGCGTGGTCTTGTCCGCGTTGGCCGGCGCGTGGACCTCGTTGAGCACGGCGTCCAGCGGCGCGTTGACCTTCTTATTCAGGAGCGAGACGTCAAGCCCGGTGCGGAGCACGACCGCGTCGGCCGTGCCCTTCTGTCCGGTGGCGGCGGTGGAGCCGTTCGCGCTGCCGGTGGCGTGCGCGGGCGCGGCGCCGAGCAGCATCGCCGTGGTGGCGGTGACAGCAGCGGCGGCGGCGAGTCGGCGTGCGGGCACGCCGAACACAGAGTTGGTGGAACAGGACACGAGTGTGGAACCCCCACAAGAGAGTTGGAGCCACCGGCACCTGCCACGGGGGACATCACGGGCGCCGGCGGCCTCGACTCCGCCATCGTTGACCTACGGAGGGTGAACCAACAGCCACTTGGGGACCGCTTCACACCAACGAGTGAGCTTCAACCATCCCGTTCGAAGAAATGATCAGCACACTGCGATCAGCGCACCACGCGCCCCCGCAGCACCACCCTGCGCGGGTCCTCCAGCACCCGGACGTCCGCCCGCGGGTCGGCGGCGTAGACGACGAGGTCGGCCGGGGCGCCCTCGGTGAGTCCGGGGCGGCCGAGCCAGTCCCGCGCAGCCCAGGTCGCCGCCGACAGCGCGTCCGTCGCCGGGATGCCCGCCCGGGTCAGTTCGGCGACCTCCCGCGCGATGAGCCCGTGCGCGAGCGAGCCGCCCGCGTCCGTGCCGGTGTAGATCGGGACTCCCGCGTCGAAGGCGGCGCGCACGGTGTCGTAGCGACGTTCGTGGAGCCTGCGCATGTGGTCGGCCCAGCGCGGGAACTTGCCCTCGCCCCGGACCGCCAGCGTGGGGAACGTGGCGATGTTGACGAGGGTGGGCACGATCGCCACGCCGCGCTCGGCGAACAGCGGAATGGTTTCCTCGGTGAGGCCGGTGGCGTGTTCGACGCAGTCGATGCCCGCCTCCACCAGCGGGGCGAGGGACTCCTCGGCGAAGCAGTGCGCGGTGACCCGCGCGCCCAGCCGGTGCGCCTCGGCGATGGCCGCCGCCGCCTCGCCGCGCGGCCAGCAGAACCCCAGGTCGCCGGTCTCGCGGTCCAGCCAGTCGCCGACGAGCTTGACCCAGCCGTCGCCGCGCCGGGCCTCCTGGGCCACGTACGCCACGAGGTCCTCCGGCTCGACCTCGTGGGCGTAGTTGCGGATGTAGCGCTTGGTACGGGCGATGTGGCGGCCGGCGCGGATGATGCGCGGCAGGTCCTCGCGGTCATCGATCCAGCGGGTGTCGGACGGTGACCCGGCGTCACGCAGCAGCAGCGCGCCGACCTCACGCTCCCGCAGCGCCTGGCTCTCGCTGACCGCCGCCTCGACCGGGCCGTGGGCGTCGAGTCCGACATGGCAGTGGGCGTCGACCAGACCGGGCAGCACCCAGCCCTCGACGCGCGTGACATCGCGGGCCGGGACCCCGGCGGGCCGGTCGTAGGAGATCCTCCCGCCGACCACCCACAGCTCGTCACGCACCCCCTCCTCCGGATCCGGCCCGACCAGCACCCGTCCCTTGATGTGCAGCACCGCGCTCTCACTCATGGTCCGCACTGTACGAGCCCCTCCGGGGCCCCGGAGGGGCAGGCGGCCGATCCGCACCGGTTCCGGCCGCCGCGCGCACTTCCGGGATTAAATTCCGAGGTTATTCACGGCCTTTTCATTGCAGCTTCCCATATTCGTCTGCCCGGTTTCGCGATTCTTAAACGCCAAGATTTTGTTAGGCCCAGGGGAGGGTAATTCGAGCCCATCTCGCCAGCGTTACACAGATGTGACACACTCCACACACTCCATGGATTTGCCCCATAAGTGCGGGGCAAATACCGCCTTTTCGGTGACGGCCCGCGCGCACGCGCGTCCCTGCGCGATAACACAGAACCCCCTTCCCACGTAACCCCCTCCCGCGATGCAATCCAAAGCCCTGCTGGGTAAATTCAATTTCCATGAGCCCCGCACAAGCAGACCTTGCACGTGCCCGCAACGAATTCACGGAAATACCGGAGGGACTGCGGCTGGACGCCCCACAGGTCGAGGACGGAGCCGCGATCTGGCGCATAGCCCGCGACTCCAGGGCCCTGGACCTCAACTCGTCCTACAGCTACCTGCTGTGGTGCCGCGACTTCGCGGCCACCTCGGTGGTGGCCCGCGACGCCCAGGGAGAGCCGGTCGGCTTCGTCACCGGCTACATCCGCCCCGAACGCCCCCGGACCCTGGTCGTCTGGCAGGTCGCCGTCGACCACGCGTTCCGCGGCCGGGGGCTGGCGGCGGCCCTGCTGGACGGGCTGACCGCCAGGGTCGTGAAAAGTGCGGGCGTCGAGGGGATCGAGACCACCATCACGCCGGACAACACCGCGTCCCACCGGCTGTTCACCTCCTTCGCCGACCGGCACGGCGCGGCCGTCGAACGCGAGGTGCTGTTCCACGGCGGGCTGTTCCCCGACGGCGGGCACGAGCCCGAGGTCCTGTACCGCATCGGCCCCCTGGGCGCATGACGCCCGACCGGATCCACCACCCCCACCAGTTCCACCAGACCGACCAGATCGACCAGTTCCACGAGACCGACCAGCTCCACCGCGTTCATCACTCCTCACCCCCCTGCCACTCATCTCCCAGGAGAATGCTGTGACCATCACCCCGCCCGCCCTGAGTGTCTTCGAGACCCTGGAGTCCGAGGTGCGCAGCTACTGCCGTGGCTGGCCCGCCGTCTTCGACCGCGCCCAGGGCAGCTACATGTACGACGAGGACGGCCACACGTACCTCGACTTCTTCTCCGGTGCCGGGGCGCTCAACTACGGCCACAACAACCCGGTCCTCAAACGCGCCCTGCTGGACTACATCGAGCGCGACGGCGTCACCCATGGCCTCGACATGGGCACCACCGCCAAACGGGCGTTCCTGGAGTCCTTCCAGAACACCGTGCTGCGCCCACGCGACCTGCCGTACAAGGTCATGTTCCCCGGCCCGACCGGCACCAACGCCGTCGAGGCCGCGCTGAAGCTGGCCCGGAAGGTCAAGGGCCGGGAAGCCGTCGTCTCCTTCACCAACGCCTTCCACGGCATGTCGCTGGGCGCCCTCGCCGTGACCGGCAACGCCTTCAAGCGGGCGGGCGCCGGCATTCCGCTGGTGCACGGCACGCCGATGCCGTTCGACAACTACCTCGACGGCCAGGTCCCGGACTTCCTGTGGTTCGAGCGGCTGCTGGGGGACCAGGGGTCCGGGCTCAACCACCCGGCGGCCGTCATCGTCGAGACGGTCCAGGGCGAGGGCGGCATCAACGTCGCGCGTCCGGAGTGGCTGCGCGGCCTGGCCGACCTGTGCCGGCGCCGCGACATGCTGCTCATCGTCGACGACATCCAGATGGGCTGCGGACGCACCGGCGCCTTCTTCTCCTTCGAGGAGGCGGGCATCACCCCGGACATCGTGACGCTGTCCAAGTCCATCGGCGGCTACGGGCTGCCGATGTCCCTGACGCTGTTCCGCCCCGAGCTGGACCTCTGGGAGCCGGGCGAGCACAACGGCACCTTCCGCGGCAACAACCCGGCCTTCGTCACCGCCACCGCCGCGCTGGACGCCTACTGGGCCGATGGCGGAATGGAGAAGCAGACGCTGGCCCGCGGCGAGCAGGTCGAGGCGGCGCTGCGCGCCATCTGCGAGGAGCACGCCGCGCTCGGCGCCGAGTACCGCGGCCGGGGCCTGGTCTGGGGCCTGGAGTTCACCGACAGGGAGCGGGCGGGCCGCATCGCCAAGCGGGCCTTCGAGCTGGGTCTGCTCATCGAGACCTCGGGCCCGGAGGGCGAGGTCGTCAAGCTGCTGCCGGCGCTGACCGTGTCCCGGGAGGAGCTGGACGAGGGCCTGCGGACCCTCGCCCGCGCGGTCCGGGAGACCGCGTAGCCGCCCGGTCCCGGAGACCGCGCCACCACCCCTCCGTACAAGAGAGAGTTCCGTACAAGAGAAAGGCAACAACCCACCGTGATCGTCCGATCCTTCAAGGACATCGAGGGCACCGACCGGCATGTGAAGGCCAAGTCCGGCACCTGGGAGAGCAAGCGGATCGTGCTCGCCAAGGAGCGCGTGGGCTTCTCCCTGCACGAGACCGTCCTGTACGCGGGCACCGAGACCTCCATGTGGTACGCCAACCACATCGAGGCGGTGGTCTGCACAGAGGGCCTGGCCGAGCTGACCAACGACGAGACCGGCGAGAAGCACGCCATCACGCCCGGCACCATGTACCTGCTGGACGGGCACGAGCGGCACACGCTGCGGGTCGTGGAGGACTTCCGCTGCATCTGCGTCTTCAACCCGCCGGTCACGGGACGGGAGGACCACGACGAGAACGGCGTCTACCCGCTGCTGACGGAGGAGGGCTGAGCATGACCACGATCACTGACCTGTACCCGACTCGGGGCGCCGCCGAGGTGATCACCCCCCGCCAGGATCCCGTGGTGTGGTCCGCGCCCGGCGCCGAGGGCCCCATCGCCCCTTCCGGGCTGCGGGACTTCGACCGGGACGGCTTCCTCACCGTCGACCGGCTGATCACCCCGGACGAGGTCGCGGTCTACCGTGCCGAGCTGGACCGGCTGATCGCGGATCCGGCGGTACGGGCCGACGAGCGCTCCATCATCGAGCCCAAGTCGCAGGACGTGCGGTCGGTGTTCGAGGTGCACCGGATCAGCGAGGTCTTCGCCGGCCTGGTGCGCGACCCGCGGGTGGTGGGCCGGGCCCGCCAGATCCTGGGCTCGGACGTGTACGTCCACCAGTCGCGGATCAACGTCAAGCCGGGGTTCGGGGCCAGCGGCTTCTACTGGCACTCGGACTTCGAGACCTGGCACGCGGAGGACGGGCTGCCGCGGATGCGCACGGTGTCGGTCTCCATCGCGCTGACGGAGAACCACGACACCAACGGCGGCCTGATGATCATGCCGGGCTCGCACCGGACGTTCCTCGGCTGCGCGGGCGAGACGCCGAGGGACAACTACAAGCAGTCGCTGAAGATGCAGGAGGCGGGCACCCCGTCGGACCAGGCGCTCACCGACCTGGCCGACCGGCACGGCATCCGGTTGTTCACCGGCCCGGCCGGCTCCGCGACCTGGTTCGACTGCAACTGCATGCACGGGTCCGGGGACAACATCACGCCCTACCCGCGCAGCAACGTCTTCATCGTCTTCAACAGCGTGGAGAACGCGGCGGTCGAGCCGTTCGCGGCACCGGTCAGCCGGCCGGACTTCATCGGAGCACGGGACTTCACACCGGTTCGGTGAGGTCCTGACACAGCCGTGCGGGAGGAGCCGGGCCGCGTCGCCCCGGCTCCTCCCGCACGCCCGGAAGACCGGCCTAGCCGGGCAGTCCGGACAGCACCTCCAGCAGGTGGTCCACATCGGCCGCCGTGTTGTACAGGTGGAAGGCGGCGCGCAGGTTGCCCGCGCGGGCCGCCACATGCACCTCCGCCTCGGCCAGCCGGCCCGCCGCGTGACCGAGTCCCGGTACCGAGACGATGGTGGACCCGGGCGCGGCCACCGGTGTGTGGCCCAGGACGGCGAGCCCGGCGCGGAAGCGGTCGGCGAGGGCCCGGTCGTGCGCGCCGATGGTCTCGGGGCCGATCTCGGCGACCAGTTCGAGGCAGTGGTCGGCGGCGACGTACGAGAGGAGGCCGGGGGCCTCGTCGAAGCGGCGGGCGGAGTGCGCGAGTTCGGTGACGGGCCCGTAGCAGCTGTCCCACGGGTGCTCGCCCGCGACCCAGCCGCCGAAGATCGGGGCGAGCCCGCCGAGGTCGTCGGGGACGGTCATGAAGGCGACCCCGCGCGGGCACAGCAGCCACTTGTAGGCCACGCACACGGTGAAGTCGAAGGCGTCGGCGCGCAGCGGCAGCCAGCCGGTGGACTGGCTGGTGTCGACGAGCGTACGGGCCCCGTGCGCCTGAGCGGCCGCCGCGATGGCGTCGAGGTCGGCGATCCTGCCGTCCGCCGACTGGACGGCGCTGACCGCGACCAGTGCCGTCTCGGGGCGGACCGCCTCGGCCAGCTCCGCCAGCGGTACGATCCGCAGCCGGAGGTCGCCGCGGACCGCGAACGGGTTGACCAGGGAGGCGAAGTCCCCTTCGGCGACGAGGACTTCCGCGCCGGAGGGCAGGGCGGTGGCGATCAGCCCGGCGTACACCGCGACGGAGGCTCCCGCCGCGACGCGCCGCACGGGCAGGTCCACGAGTCCGGCGTAGGTGGTGCGGGCCTGCTCCACCGACGCGAAGGCGGCGTCGATGTATCCGCCTCCGGAGGCGGCGGCGTCGAGAGTGTCCTTCATGGCGGCCACCGCGCGTGCCGGGAGCAGACCGGCGGACGCGGTGTTGAGGTACGTCGTCTTGGGCGCGAACTCCGCGCCTGAGAGGCTCTCCATGCCCATCCACTATGGGCTTGGATGATCGCCGCGTCCATCGCATATGCGTGGAGTCCAGCCTCAAGCGATGCTTATACATTGACCCTGATCTGCGCCGATGTGGCCTCGGCGGACTGCGGGTAGCGTGCGTTCATGACACATTCACACGGGCTGCGGCAGTACTGGGAGACCACCGGCGCGGCGCACACCTTCACCCATCCCCTGGACCGCGAGCTGCTCGGGCGCCGGGTGCCGGCCGACGCGCGGATCCTCGACTACGGCTGCGGGTACGGCCGGCTGGTGGCGGAGCTGGCCGACCTCGGGTACCGCGATGTGGAGGGTGTGGACCTGTCGGCGGCGCTCGTCGCGCGGGGCCGCGCCGAGCGTCCGGACCTGAGGCTGTCCGCTGTGGCGGGGCTGCCGCTGCCGTTCCCGGACGGGTCGTTCGACGCGGCGCTGCTGTTCGCCGTGCTGACGTGCGTGCCCGAGGAGGAGACGCAGGCCGCGACGCTGACGGAGCTGGCCCGGCTGGTGCGCCCCGGCGGGGCGCTGTATCTCAGCGACGTACCGCTGCAGAGCGACAAGCGGCACCTTGCGCGTTACCGGGAGGCCCGGCCGGACGGCGCGGCGTACGGGGTCTTCGCCATCGCCGACGGCGGGGTGTTCCGGCACCAGGACCCGGAGCGGCTGCGCGGGCTGCTGGAACGGTCCGGGTTCGAGGTGGCCGAGGAGCGGCGGGACGAGGTCCCCACGCTCGACGGCCACACCGTCACCCGCATCCAGCTGGTGGCGCGCCGCGCCTCCTGACGCCGGTCCGCCTAGCCCTCCCGGACGCCGTCCACCTGGCGGGGCAGGCGCTGCGGGTTGGCCTCGCGCAGCTCCTCCGGGAGCAGCGCGTCGGGGGTGTCCTGGTAGGCGACCGGGCGCAGCCAGCGTTCGATGGCGGTGCCGCCGACCGAGGTGGAGGTGGAGGTGGTCGCCGGGTACGGGCCGCCGTGGTGCTGCGCGGGGGCGACGGCGACGCCGGTCGGCCAGCCGTTGACCAGGAGCCGCCCGGCGAGCGGGGTGAGGTCGGCCAGCAGCCGCGCGCCGCGCCCCGCGCCGTCCGTTCCCGCGCACTCGTCGGCGCCGAGCTGGACGGTGGCCGTGAGGTTGCCGGCGAGGCGGCCGAGGGCCGCGCCGACCTCGCTGTCGTCGGTGTAGCGGGCGATGACGGTGACCGGTCCGAAGCATTCCTCCAGCAGCAGGTCGTACGGCCCGCCCTCGGCCAGCCGGGCGGCGGGCACCGTGAGGAACCCGGCGCTGACGGTGTGCTCGTCGCCGGGTCCGGGGCGCACCGGTGCCTCGACCTCGGGGAGCTCGGCGCGTTCCCGTGCGCCCGCGACGAAGGCGTCCCGCATCCGGCTGTCGAGCAGGACGCCGTCGGCGGTGGCGTCGACCGCTTCGGCCAGGGAGGCGACCAGCCGGTCGCCGGACTCCCCCGCCGGGGCGAGGACCAGGCCGGGCTTGACGCAGAACTGGCCGGCGCCCAGCGTCATGGAGGCCGCGAGTCCGGCGCCGATCTGCTCGGCCCGCTCGTCCGCCGCGGCGGCGGTGACGACCACCGGGTTGAGGCTGCCGAGCTCGCCGTGGAAGGGGATGGGCCGCGGGCGGGCGGCCGCCGCGTCGAACAGGGCGCGGCCGCCGCGGATCGAGCCGGTGAAGCCCGCGGCGGCGACGAGTTCGTGGCGGACGAGGGCGACGCCCGCCTCGAAGCCGTGGACCAGGCCGACGATGTCGGCGGGCAGCCCGACGCGCTCGGCGGCGGCGCGCAGCGCGGCGGCGGCCAGCTCGGAGGTGGCGGGGTGGTCGGGGTGGGCCTTGACGACGACGGGGCAGCCCGCGGCCAGGGCGCTGGCGGTGTCGCCCCCGGGCACCGAGAAGGCCAGCGGGAAGTTGCTGGCGCTGTAGACGGCGACGACGCCGAGCGGCACCTTGTAGCGGCGCAGGTCGGGGCGCGGCGGGGCGAGCGCCGGATCGGCGTGGTCGATGCGCACGTCGAGGTAGCCGCCTTCGTCGACGAGGTCGGCGAAGGCCCGCAGCTGGTAGGTGGTGCGGCCCAGTTCGCCGGTGAGCCGGGCGGTTCCGAGCGCGGTCTCGGCGTCGGCGGTCGCCACCAGCTTCTCGGTCTCCGCCGCCAGCAGCTCGGCGGCGGTGCGCAGCAGGGCGGCGCGGACGGTGCGGTCGGCGAGCGTGCCGCGGGCGGCGTGCGCGGCGCGTACGACGCGGTCGACGTCCTCGGCGGTCGCTTCGACGGTGACCTGCTCCCGCTGCTTCCCGGTTCGGGGGTCGACGCTCCACACTGGTGCCGGCACGGCGGGTCCTCCTGGCGGCTCGTGCTCAGGTCGAAACATGGCCCGGTCGCGGCTTGCACCCCGTGGCCCGTTGTTCGATATGCTGAACAATGTTCCTGGTAGTGAACTTTCTCCGGGACTCTATGGCTGATCGAACAGAGGGGTCAAGGGCGATGGCAGCTGCCGAGGCAGGGGGAGCGCAGGTCAAGTCGGCGGTCCGCACGGTCGAACTGCTGGAGTTCTTCGCCGGACGGCCGGGCATGCACAGCCTGGCGGCCGTCCAGGAAGCCGTCGGTTACCCCAAGTCGAGTCTGTACATGCTGCTGCGCACCCTGGTGGAACTGGGCTGGGTGGAGACGGACGCGACCGGCACCCGGTACGGCATCGGGGTGCGCGCGCTGCTGGTCGGCACCTCGTACATCGACGGCGACGAGGTGGTGGCGGCCGCCCGCCCGACGCTGGACCGGCTCTCGGACGACACCACCGAGACCATCCACCTCGCGCGGCTCGACGGCACCAACGTCGTCTACCTCGCGACCCGCCAGTCCCAGCATTATCTGCGGCCCTTCACCCGCGTGGGCCGCCGGCTGCCCGCCCACTCCACCTCGCTCGGCAAGGCGCTGCTGGCCACGTACACCGACGCGCAGGTCCGCGCCATGCTGCCGGAGAAGCTCGACGCGCTCACCGAACACACCATCACCGACCGCGAGCAGCTCATCGAGGAGCTGCGCCTCGTCCGCGAGCAGGGGTACGCGGTGGACCGCGAGGAGAACACCCTGGGTCTGCGCTGCTTCGGCGTCGCGATCCCTTACCGCACCCCGGCGCGGGACGCGATCAGCTGCTCGGTGCCGGTGGCCCGGCTGACCCCGGCGCACGAGCAGACGATCAAGGACGCGCTGTTCGACGCGCGGGACCGGCTCGCGCTCGCCACCCGCCGCCTCTAGGTCCTCCGCACGGGGTTGTACGGCTCCGCCGTGCGGCGGAACCGGATCGTCTCCGTGGCCGACGCGGGCACGCCACGCGCGCCGGGAGACTTGACGCATGACACCCCGCCCCACCGCCCTTCGCCCCGCGCTGCGTGCCGTGGCCATCGCCGCCTGCCTGCCGTATGTCGCGCTCAAGGCCGCCTGGATCTGCGGCAGCCGCGTCGGTATCCCCGAGGGCAGCGCGCTGCGCGACGCGGGCGTGGGGTTGGCTCTCATCAACGCCGCCACCCTCCTCATGGACGGTGCCGTCGTGGTCCTGGCGCTGCTGCTCACCCAGCCCTGGGGCCGCCGCGTCCCGGCCTGGCTGCTGGCCCTGCCCATGTGGGGTGCGACCGGGCTGCTCGCACCGATCATGACCGGCTTCCCGCTGCAACTGCTGATCCGGGCGCTCGGCGGGTCGACAAGGAAGGACGCGGACGACGCCGAACCCTTCCTGGATGAGTGGGTGTACGGCGTCGTCTACGGCGGTTTCATCGTCCAGGGGCTCGCTCTCGGCACCCTGTTCGTCCTCTACGCCCGGGACCGCTGGGCCCCGCTGTGGCGGGGGCGGCTCGGCGAGCTGCCCGAGGGCGCCACCGGCCCGGCGTACCGGGTGGTGGCGGTGGTGACCGCACTGCTCGCCCTCCTTCCCGTCGTGATGCACCTGATGTGGGCGTCCGGGGTGACGGCCGGGCTCGGCGAGCAGCAGGCGAAGGAGCACACGAGCGACATCGCCTGCCTGGACGCGGTGTACGCCCTGTTCACGGCGGCGGCCGCGGCTGGTGTGCTCATGGTCGCGTTCCGGTGGGGTCGCCGGGTCCCGCTGCGGGTGCCGCTCGCCCTGGGCTGGCTCGGCTCGGGCGCGCCCGCCTGCTGGGGCGGCTGGATGACGCTGGCGGCACTGGGCGTGGCCCCGGACGACCCCAAGGCCCCGAGCCAGGTCGTGGATCTGACCTACGCTGTGCAGATGATCATCGGGGGGCTTCTGGTCGCGGTCGGCGCGTTCTTCTTCGCCGAGCGCGCCGGGCAGCTCGCTTCGTCGCGCACCGCAGGGCCTGCCCCTCAGCACGCCCGAGGACTCGTCGCGGTGCGCGCCGACAGGCGGGCCGCGCGGTGACCTCGGCTGTCGCGCCGGCGGCGGTGCGCCGCCGGCTCCGCGCGATGCTGGGGCAGCGGTCCCGGCGCCGCTGGATCCATCTCGTCCTCGGCGGCGCGCTGTTGATGCCGTACTTCCTCCTGACGAGCGTGCTGATCGCCTCCCTGGTCCGGGGCACCGATCCGTTCCGGTCGCTGCTCTGGCAGTTCATCGCCTATCTGACCGCGCTGCCGCTCGCCGCCGCGACCGCGCTCTTCCCGCTGGCCCGCCCGCTGTCGGCGACGGCGGCCCGCTCGCTGTGCGGGCTGCCGGACGACGCCGAGCTGGCCGCCGAGCCCGCCGCGTCCTGGGACGCGCGCACGCGTACGGCGCAGTGGTTCGCCCTCCACCTCGGGGTCGGCGGCCTGGTCAGCGGGGCGACGCTCGCCCTCTACCCGTTCGCCGTCTATCTGATGCTGCTGCCGGTCACCGGGGCGCCGGGCGACGGCGATCCGGGGTGGGTGGAAGCCGTGGGGCGGCATGCCTCGCTCGGCCCGGTTCTCGGCGCCGCCGTGGCGACCCTGGTCGTGCTGGCGACGGCCGCCGCCGGGGCGCTGCTGGCCCGGTGCGCACCGCTGCTGCTGGGGCCCGCGCCCGCCGACCGACTGGCCGCCGCCGAGGCCCGGGCCGCCGCGCTGGCCTCCCGCAACCGGCTCGCCCGCGAACTGCACGACTCCGTGGGGCACGCGCTCAGCGCCGTGTCGTTGCAGGCCTCGGCGGCGCGGCGGGTGCTCGACGCCGACCCGGAGTTCGCCCGGCAGGCGCTGACCGCCATCGAGGAGACCACCCGCGCCGCCGTCGGCGAACTCGACAGCGTGCTGGGCCTGCTGCGGGTGGACGGGGAAGGCTCCCCGGAGCGGACCGCCACCCCCACTCCCACCCTCGCCGACCTGGACGGGCTGCTGTCCCGTACGCGCGCGGCGGGCGTCGGCGTCGAGGTGTCCCGCTCCGGGGCACTGGACCGGCTGCCGCCGGTGGTCTCCCGCGAGGCGTACCGCATCGTTCAGGAGGGGCTCAGCAACGCGCTGCGGCACGCCGGGCGGGTCCGGGTGCGGCTGCGGATCGCCGTGCCCCGGAAAGAGGAGTTGGAGATCGAGATGGAGAATCCGGTGCGCGAGGCGGCGCGCGGTCGGCGGTCCGGCGGCGGCCGCGGCCTGCGGGGCATCGCCGAGCGGGCGGCACTGCTGCGCGGCAGCTCCGACTGGGGCGCGCACGGCGGCACATGGCGGCTGGTGGTCCGTATCCCGCTGAGCACGGAGGGGCCCCGATGAGCCTGAGGATCGTGCTCGCCGACGACGAGCAGATGGTGCGCACGGCGGTGCGGGCGATCCTGTCCTGCGAACCGGACCTGGAGGTGGTGGGCGAGGCGCGGACCGGCGCCCAGGTGGTGCCGCTGGTCCGCGAACTGCGCCCGGATCTGGTGCTGATGGATGTGCGGATGCCGGAGATCGACGGGATCCGCGCCACCGAGCAGATCCTGCGGACGATGGACGATCCTCCTCGGGTGCTGGTGCTGACGACGTTCGAGAACGACTCCTACGTGTACGACGCGCTGCGCGTGGGCGCCGCCGGGTTCCTGCTCAAGCGGGCGGGCGCCGACGAACTGGTGCAGGCGGTGCGGCTGGTGGCCCGCACCGACTCGCTGCTGTTCCCCGCCGCCGTACGGGCGCTCGCCGCCCGGCACGCGGACGCCCGCGCCGACGACGCGGCGCGGGCGCTGCGGGGCCGGCTCTCGGACCGGGAGGCCGACGTGCTGCGGCACATGGCCGCCGGGCTGTCCAACGCCGAGATCGCCGAGCGGATGGCGGTGGGGGCGGCCACGGTGAAGAGCCATGTGGCCGCCGTCCTGGCCAAGCTTGGGGTCCGGGACCGGACCCAGGCGGTGATCTCGGCGTACGAATGCGGATTCGTGACGCCGGGGTGATCCGGCCGCCCGGGGCCGGGCCCCCCGTAGTGGACCCGGTGCCCGGTCCTCAGGTGAGCAGCTGCTCGATCGGGTCGATCGCGAAGTACGCCAGGAACAGCGCGGCGGTGCCCCACAGCAGCCAGTGCACCTCGCGGGCCTTACCCAGCACCAGCTTGATGACGACGTAGGAGACGAACCCGGCGCCGATGCCGTTGGTGATGGAGTAGGTGAACGGCATCACCGAGACGGTGAGGAACGCCGGGATGGCGATCTCGTAGCGCTCCCACTCGATGTGCCGCACCTGGCTCATCATCAGGAAGCCGACGGCGATCAGCGCGGGGGCCGCCGCCTGCGCGGGGACGACCGTCGCCAGCGGGGTGAGGAACAGCGCGAGGCCGAAGAGGCCGCCGGTGACGAGGTTGGCGAACCCGGTCCTGGCGCCTTCGCCGACGCCCGCCGCGGATTCGATGTAGGTGGTGCTGGAGGAGGCGGAGGCCGCACCGCCCGCGACCGCCGCGACGCTGTCGATGAACAGCACCCGGCCGAGGTTGGGGACGTTGCCCTGGGCGTCCAGCAGCCCGGCCTCGTTGGTCACACCGACGACGGTGCCCATGGTGTCGAAGAAGTCGGACAGGATCAGCGTGAAGATGATCAGCACCAGGGTGAGCGCGCCGACCTCGTTCCAGGCCCCGAAGAGGTCGAAGTCGCCGAGCAGCCCGAAGTCGGGGGAGGCGACGACGTCGTCCGGCATCTTGGGCACGGTCAGGCCCCAGGCCGCGGGCTTGATGTCGGCGATCTCGTTGATCGCGATGGCGAGCACGGTGGTGGTGACGATGCCGATCAGGATGGCGCCCCTGAGGCCGCGGGCCATCAGCGCGATGGTCAGCAGCACGCCGAGGCAGAACACCAGCACCGGCCAGCCGGACAGCTGGCCGTCGCCGCCCATCTGGACCGGGACGGAACTCTCACCGATCGCGCCCGGGATGCGGGTGACGAACCCGGCGTCGATGAAGCCGATGAACGCGATGAACAGTCCGATGCCGACGCTGATGGCCTGCTTCAGCGGCTGCGGAATGGCGTGCATGACCGCTTCCCGCAGACCGGTGAGCACCAGGACGCAGATGATGAGCCCTTCCAGGACCACCACGCCCATGGCGTCGTCCCAGCTCATCTTGGGGGCGATCTGGAAGGCCACGACGGCGTTCAGGCCGAGACCGGCCGCCAGGGCCAGCGGCAGGTTGCCCGCGACGCCCATGATGACCGTCATGACACAGGCCACCAGCGCGGTGGCGGTGGCCAGTTGGGTGTGCGAGAGATGGTGGCCGTACTTGTCCTCGGCGCCGCCCAGGATGATCGGGTTGAGGACGAGGATGTACGCCATGGTGAAGAAGGTGGCGAATCCGCCGCGTATCTCCCGGCCGAAATCCGACCCTCGCTCTGTTATCCGGAAGAACCGGTCGATCCCATTGGATGCCGTTGCGGGCGGCATTTCCGGCTTGTCGACAACGTGTCGTGACACGCGCTGCTCCTCGATTCCTCGATGACGGCGGGCGGGCTTGACCTGGATTGTGCTCGCCCGAGGAATCGATCAGGTTTACGGTCTATTACGAGATCACTCCGAATGCGCCCCGGCACTGGACAGCAGCGCTCAACTGGCCCCACAGGCAAGGGGTTAACGCCCGTTGCCGTAGGCCTCGACATTCCGGACGACATTGGTGCGGGTGTCCCCGCCGCGCAGGGTCAGACCACGGCCGCCATTGGAGTGCGTGCTGATGTTCTCGAAGACAGCCCCGGTACAGGAGACGCAGACGACACCATCGCCCGGGGCATTGCGGAATTCGATGCCCGCCACGGTCCAGTAGTCGGCGCGCACGGTCAGCAGCGGCGAACCGGAAGACAGCCGTGAGCCGTCGACGGTGACTGGTTCCGAACGGTACGCGGTGAGGACGACGCGGTGGTCCGCGGCGCCGTCGGCGCTGCCGCTCAGCGGCGCGGACGGGCGGTAGGTGCCGCCGCGCACCGTGATGGTGGTGCCGGCCTCGGCGACGGAGAGCGCCTTCTCCAGGGTCCGGTACGGGGCGGCGCGGGTACCGGGGGCGCCGTCACTGCCGGTGGTCGCCACGTACACGGTGGTGGGCGCGGCGTTCGCCCCGCCGGGAGCGGTCGTCAGATAGACGCCCGCGGCGGCCGACGCCACGATGACCATCGTGCCCAACGGCAGCGTACGGTCCTTGCGATGGCGGCCACGGTAACGGCGGCGGCGTCTCATGGCAGCTCCTGTCAGTGCGGCGAGGGGTGCCGTGCGCTCGCGTTCTGCGTGGGGCACATGTTACGCGCGAGCGGCCGCGCGGTGGCCGGTTCGCGCCCACGAGTTGGGACCACTCCCCCTGTTCGGGGGTGGTGCCGCACTTCGGTGAAGGGAGGCCGGGCGGGGCCAGGTAACGCCCGGCCTCCCAGTCTTCGGGCGGCATACGGACCGTGCGTGGGCGCGGCGCCCACACTTCCTAGTGTTCTCCGTCTGACGGCTCTTCATCCCACCGTCGCGAATCAAGGTCCTCCAGCGCGCCGCGCACCGCCGCGAGGTCCTGGTCGGAGGCGAGTCCGGCGTGGTAAAGCCGGATCTCGTCCGCGCCGAGCGCGGCGGCGTGCGCGGCGGCGCTCGCGAGCGCGCCGGGGCTGCCGCCCATGCCGGAGACGACGGTGAAATTGGCGGCCAGCGTGGTGCGCCGGGCGCGGTGGGGGGGGCGCACGGCGCGAGGACGGCGGCGCGGGCGGCGGCGCCGCCGGTACAGGGCAGGACGAGTCCGTCGGCATGGGCGAGCACGTCGGCGGGGTCGACCCCGGCGTTGGCGCCGCAGCGGTGGGGGGCCGGGTCGGCGTGCAGCAGCACCCTGAAGCCGGGCCCGGCGGCGGCGCGTACGGCGGCGACGGCCTCCCGTTGCAGGGCGCTCGCGGCCCGGTCGCGCCAGGCGCGGACGACGCCGGCCAGATCCGCGCCGAGCAGCTTCTCCACCTCGGCCCACTCCCCCGCCCGGCCCTCCCCGCCCGCCGCCCGCTCACCGCGCCACACCGGCAGCAGGGCCCGTACGACCGCTTCGCGCACCTCGCCGGGAGCGGCGCCGAGCCCGGCGTAGCCCGCGCCGCAGACCTCGCAGAAGCACAGGGACATCAGATACTGGCCGGCACCTCCGAGGGCGACCCCGCCGGTCTTGTCGTGGGCGTGCGGGTGGGCGAGCCCGTACCAGCCGCAGGACTCCAGTTCGGTGCCGCGCGCACCGGGGCGTACCGCCGCCTCGGCCGCCAGGTCGGTGAGGTACGCGCGGACCTCGGGGCGGGCGATGCACGGCGCCCACGGATAGCGGTCGCCATAGGCGTTGGTCACGCAGATGTGCGGATGGTCCTCGCCCAGGCGGGAGTTGTGGGCGAGCACGACCCAGGAGTGCACGTCCAGTCCGGCGGCGGCCAGGGCGCGGGACGCCTCGCCGTACGGGTCCGGGCCGGGCACCCATCCCTGCCGGTACGGGTGCAGGGCCCGGCCCGCCCAGCGGCCGGGGTCCGGCGGGTAGAGCACGGCGGAGTGCCGGGCGGTGACCACGCGGTGGCGGGGGTGGCGCGGGGTCAGGGCACGGGTGGAGTGGTAGGCGGCGGCGAGGGTGACCTGGCGGACGCCGAGGTCGGCGAGGCGGCGGGCGGCGTCGGGGTCGCCGACGACGTCCCAGGGGTAGAGGAAGGCGGAGGCTCGCAAGACGGCTCCCGTTGGACTCGGCCGGTCGGGCGGGGGCGGAGAGGACAGGCGGGGCGAACAGGCCAGGCGCGGCGGCGTCAGGCGCGGTCGGGGGCGTCAGCCGCGGTCGGCGACCAGGGCCATGCCGCGCTCGATCAGCGCGGCCAGTTGGTCCACATGGGCGGGGGCGGGGTCGCTCAGTGGCGGGCGGACCCCGCCGACGTCGAGGCCGCGCAGCCGCACCCCGGCCTTGACCAGCGAAACGGCGTAGCCGCGGCCCTGGTTGCGCAGTTCGACCAGCGGCCGGTGGAAGCCGTCGAGAAACCGGCGGACGGTCTCGTCGTCGCCGGAGCCGAGGGCCCGGTGGAAGGCGAGGGCGATCTCGGGGGCGAAGCAGAAGACGGCGGAGGAGTAGAGCCGCACGCCGATGCCCCGGTAGGCGGGTCCGGTCAGTTCGGCGGTGGGCAGCCCGTTGACGTACTGCCAGCGCGGCGTAGTGCCGCAGCAGCCCTTCCTGGTCGGGGGCGACGAGGTACGGCGGCATGGCGAGCAGCCCGTCGGCTCCGGCCTCCTCGGCCAGGCGCGCGAACCGTACGGCGAGCGCGGTGCCGTAGCCCGTGCCCGCGAGACCGGGACCCGGTCGCCGACCTCGGTCACCGCGGCCGCGACGCAGTCGGCGAACTCCTCCGGGGTGAGCGCGTGGAACTCGCCGGTGCCGCAGCACGCGAAGACGGCCGCCGCGCCGGCGTCGACACCGGCCCGCACATGGGCGCGGAAGACGTCGAGGTCGACGGCGCCGTCGGGGCCGTACGCGGTCACGGGGAAGAACAGCGGTCCGTCGAGTCGGTCGGCAAGTGCCGTCACGCACCCTCCCTATGTACACGTTTCTGATCGACATCTATATTCATGAACGACGTTCACGGTAGGACAGCGCTCGGGCGAGGGTCAAGGGCGCGCAGACACGAGGAGCTCCGCCCATGCCGGCTGCCGACCGTCCCCGCACCGTCCTCCTCACCGGCGCCGCCGGCGGCATGGGCACCCTGATGCGCGATCTGCTCCCCGCCCACGGATACGCCCTGCGGCCGCACGACATCCGCCCCGTCGCGGGCGCGCCGGACGCGTTCGTCTCTGATCTCGCCGACCTCGGCGCGGTACGCGAGGCCGTGCGCGGCGTCGACGCGATCGTCCATCTGGGCGGCATCTCAGTGGAGGCTCCGTTCGAGGAGATCCTGCGCGCCAACATCCAGGGCGCGTACCACCTCTACGAGGCGGCGCGGCTGGAGGGAATACGCCGGGTCGTCTTCGCCTCCAGCAACCACGCGGTGGGCTTCACCCCGCGCCCGGTGGGCGACGCCCCGCTGATCCCCGTGGACACCCCGCACCGGCCCGACACCCTCTACGGGCTGTCCAAGTCCTTCGGAGAGGACCTCGCGCAGTTCTACTGGGACCGGCACGGCGTGGAGACGGTCTCCATCAGGATCGGCTCCTGCATTCCCGAGCCGACCTCGGTGCGCATGCTGTCGGTGTGGCTGAGCCCGGCCGACGGTGCGCGCCTTCTGCACGCCGCCCTCATAGCGGAGGACGTCGGCCACACGGTCGTCTACGGCAGCTCGGCCAACACCCGGCTGTGGTGGGACCTGGCGCCCGCCCGGGCGCTGGGTTACGCGCCGCGGGACGACTCGGAGCCGTACGCCGCGAAGCTCATCGCCGCGGAGGGGGAACTCTCCCCGGACAACCCCGACCACGCCCACCTCGGCGGACATTTCTGCACCAACCCGCCCGTCTGGCCGCACTGATCGGCGGCCCCTGCGATCTACGGACGGCGGCCCCGGTGACGTACGGACGGCGACCCCGGTGACCTACGGTCAAGGAACCGCAAACCACGGTCGTTCGTTAGCCCGAACATGACCGCTATGACTCCCGGCTCGAATCTCCCGCTCCCCGTCGCGCGTGTGGCGGTGGGCGTCACCGCCCCGGTGCGGCTCGACGTGTCGGGCCTGCTCCTCACCGCCAACGGCAAAGTGCGCTCCGACGACGACTTCGTCTTCTACAACCAGCCGGCCGGGCCCGGTGTGACCCACTCCGCCTCGGCTCCCGGCGGCGGGGACACGATCACCGTCGACACCGCCGCGGTGCCCGCGGACATCGACAAGATCGTGGTCACCGCGAGCCTGGACGCCCCGGGCGCCACCTTCGCCGGCACGGAGCCGACGGCCACCGTGCGCGGCGCCGACGACGGCGCCGTCATCGCCACCTTCACCCCGCCCCGCCTGGGCACCGAGACCGCTCTCGTCGTCGTCGAGATCTACCGGCGCGGCGGTGCCTGGAAGGTCCGCGCGGTCGGGCAGGGGTACGCCAACGGCCTGGCGGGCATCGCCACCGACTTCGGGGTGAGCGTCGAGGAGCCGGCCGCGCCCGCCGCCCCGGCCGCGCCGCAGATGGCCCCGCCCACCGGCCCGGCTGCCCCGCTGCCCGCGCCCGGCGGCGTGCAGGCACCGCCGGTCCCGGCCGCGCCCCCCGCCGCTCCCCCGGCCCCCGCCGCGGGCACGGGCAAGATCAACCTCGACAAGGGCCGGGTGAGCCTCCAGAAGAACCAGACGGTCTCCCTGGTCAAGGGGGGCAGGCCGCTGCTGACCTCGGTGAAGATGGGTCTGGGCTGGGAGCCCGCGTTCCGCGGGAAGGACATCGACCTCGACGCGTCCGTGATCGCCTTCGGCGTGGACCGCAAGAAGATCGACAACTGCTTCTTCGGCAAGCTCAGCATCCTGGGCGGCACGATCCAGCACTCGGGCGACAACCTCACCGGCGAGGGCGGCGGCGACGACGAGGTGATCACCGTGCACCTCGGCGGCCTGCCCCCGGAGGTCACCGGCCTGGTCTTCACCGTCAACTCCTTCTCCGGTCAGCGGTTCACCGACGTCGCCAAGGCGTACTGCCGCCTGTTGGACGCCGGGACCAACGAGGAGCTGGTGCGCTTCGACCTCACCAACGCCGAGCCGCGGACGGGCGTGATGATGGCGAAGCTGATCCGCCAGTTCTCGGGCGAGTGGGAGATGACCGCGATGGGCGAGTACGTGGACTCGCGCACCGTGCGCGGCATGGTCAAGCCCGCCGGAAAGGCCCTCTGACCGGCTTGACGGGGCCCTGTGTCCCAGGCGGGGCCCCGTGCCCCAGGCCCTACGGGAACGCCGGCTCCGGCCGGGACGGCGGCGCGCCGTCCCGGCCACCCGGCTCGTACGAGAGTCCACCCGGCAGCCCGGCCAGGTCGGCCAGCCGCCGATAGGAGTCCAGCAGCGCCTCCCGGTCGTACGTACTGGTGGTCACCAGCACCTCGTCCGCGCCGCTGCGCTCGATGAGCCCGCCGAGCGCGTCGGCGACCTGCTCCTCCGTCCCGTGGATGTGGCCGCGCGTCGCCTCCTCGAAGAGGCCGCGCTCCCGCTCGCTCATCGTCCGCGCCGCGATCTCCCCGGGCGGGGCGAGCGGCGGGAACTCCCCGTGTGTACGGGAGTGGGCGGTCGACCACGCCTCGGGCACCAGCAGCTCGCGCGCGGCCTCCGGCGTCCCGGCGACGGCGACGTTCCCCGCGACGACGACATACGGCCGCTCGCTCCACGCCGAGGGGCGGAAGCGCGCGCGGTAGCGGTCGATGGCGCGCAGCATCGGCTCCTCGCCGCGTACGGAACCGATCACCAGCGGCAGCCCGTGGTCCGCCGCGTGGTCCGCGCCCGAGCCGGTGGCCAGCACGAACGCGGGAAGCCGCAGCCCCTCGGCGGGGCGCGCGTGCACCTGATGATCGCCGGTGAAGTACCCCAGCAGCTCGGCCAGCTGCGCCCCGAAGTCCTCCGCGGCGTCCTTGTCCCGCCCCAGCGCCCGCCGGATCCCGTCGGTGAACCCCACCGACCGGCCGAGGCCCATGTCGATGCGGCCCGGAAAGAGGGATTCCAGCACCCCGAACTGCTCGGCGACGACCAGCGGTTGGTGGTTGGGGAGCATCACCCCGCCGGTGCCGACCCGGATCGTGGAGGTGGCCGCCGCGACGGCCGCGGCCAGCACCGTGGGCGCGGACCCGGCGACGCCGGGCACGCCGTGGTGCTCGGAGACCCAGAACCGGTGATAGCCGAGGGCCTCCACCTGCTGTGCGAACCGCACGGTGTCGCGCAGCGCCTGGGCCGGCTCCCGCCCCTGCCGGGTGCGGGAGCGGTCCAGGACGGAGAATCGGATGCCGCGTGTCGCTGCCTTGGTCACGCCCTCTTCAACAACACAGGCCGGACAGGATTCCCGCCGGTCAGCCGCGGGCGCGCTGCCGCCGCCACGGGCCGGTGATCGCGACCATGATCCCCGGGTCCTGGATGTTGGCGTACAGCGTCGTTCCGTCGGGCGAGAAGACGACCCCGGTGAACTCGCTGTACTCCGGTTCCTCCGCGGTGCCTATGTTCAGGTCGTTGCGCGCGATCGGGTACGTACGCCCGTCGCCGGTGGCCCCGAACAGGTGCTGGACGCCCTCGCCGTCCTCGGCGATGATCAGGCCGCCGTACGGCGAGACGGTGATGTTGTCCGGGCCGTCGAGCGCGCCGTCCTTGGACGGGTCGGCGTTGACCTTGAGCAGCACCTTCAGCGTGAGCGTGCGCCGCTTGGGGTTGTAGAACCACACCTGGCCGTCGTGGGCGACCGGGCTCTCCTCACGGGCGTAGCTGGAGACGATGTAGGCGCCGCCGTCGGCCCACCACATGCCCTCCAGCTTGCGGCCGCGGGTGACCTCGCCCTCGCCGAACTGCTTGCGCACCGGCACCGTCTTCGCGTCCCGGTCCGGGACCTCCACCCAGTCGACGCCGTAGACGGTGCCGGTCTTCGTCGCGCGCGACAGGTCGTCGACGAAGTTGCCGCCGGAGTCGAAGCACTGGGCCGCCTTGAGGACCCCCGCGTCGTCGGCGAGCCCGCGCAGCTCGCCGCGCCCGTGCTCGAAGTCGCGCGGCGGGGTCCAGCGGTAGAGCAGGCCGTTGGGGCCCGAGGCGTCCTCGGTGAGGTAGAGGTGGCCGCGCTGGGTGTCGACGACGACCGCTTCGTGCTCGTAGCGTCCGAGTGCCTTGATGGGCTTGGGGTCGCGGTTGGCGCGGCGGTCGTGCGGGTCGACCTCGAAGACGTATCCGTGGTCCTTGGTCATGCCGTTCTGCCCGGCCCGGTCCACGTTCTCCTCGCAGGTCAGCCAGGTGCCCCAAGGGGTGCGGCCGCCCGCGCAGTTGGTGGACGTCCCGGCGATGCCCACCCACTCGGTGACGTGGTCGCCGTGCTTGGAGACCTCCACGACGGTGCAGCCGCCGGACGCCGCGGGGTCGTACACCAGGCCCTCGGCGAGCGGCACCGGGTGCTCCCACTTCGAGCGGGGCCCCTTCAGCTCGTGGTTGTTGACCAGCAGCGTCGTCCCGCGCGGGCCCTGGAAGGTGGCGGTGCCGTCGTGGTTGGAGGGGGTGGACTCGCCCGACTCCAGCGTGGTGACGCCGGAGTGGGTGATGACCCGGTACGAGAACCCGGCCGGCAGCGCGAGGATGCCGTCCGGGTCCGGCACCAGCGGCCCGTAACCGAACCCGTGCCCGCCCCGCGCCAGGTCCTGCCCGGAGTCGGCCTCGTCGCCGGCGATCGCGCCGGGCGCGGTGGCGAGCACGCCGGCACTCCCGGCGAGGGCGACCCCGGCCCCGGTGTACGCGGAACGCTTGGCGAAGTCTCTGCGGCTGAGCGGCATGGTCATCTCCTGGAGGGCCAGAACGGGTCATCCGAGTGCGGCGGCCATACGGTCCCGCCTCCGGCCGAACAGGAGTTGAACGCGACACGACATCAAAGCGCGGATTCACCGGGCCACCGGCCGCGAGTGTGTACCGGTCGGCTACTGGCCGCGGTGGGGACTACCCGCCGGGCACGGCCCGCAGGTGCGCACCAGTACCACGCGCCGGTGGCGTCGGCAACGGGTCACACCGGTCCGCGGGCCCGCATGACGGTGCCCACCCGGCGACGAGCCACCTGCGGCGGCACACCCGCCGGGTATCGGCGTCCGGCCGTTCCGGCGCCGGGCTGTCCCGGCGAGGTGCCGCCTGGCGCGGGCCCTGCCGGGAAGCCGGGCGGCGGTCCGCGTCGACGGCAACCAGTCGGCGGCCGGGCACGCCCGCCCGCATCGACGGATACCCGGTCCCGGCGGCAGGGCTCGGCCACCGGCCACCCAATGGGGGCGCACCCGCCGCGCAGCGGCGCCGGACCGCAGCGGCATCAAGCCCCACCGGCGGGGGCCGCCAGGCGACCGGCCGCGCACGCGGTGCCGTCGGGGCAGCGGCTCCAGCCCGCAGCATCCCGGTGCCGTCGGACAGCGCCCCACCCGGCCGCATCCCGGTGCCACCGGGCGGCGGACCACCCGCCCGCCCGGTTCGTCAGCCGCGCGAGCGGGCCTTGAACGCCGCCTTGCGGGCCTCCTTGGCGGTCTTCTTGTCCGGGTGCAGCCGGCCCATCGCCTCCAGCACCTCAGCGGTGGCCGGGTGGTCGACGCGCCAGGCCGTGTCGAAGAAGCCCTCCGAGCGGCCGACGAGCCCCGCCACCAGGTCGCGCAGCTCCGCCGAGTCGCCGTCGGCGGCGAGTTGTGCGGCGATGGTGTCGATGGTCAGCCAGAACACCATGTCCTCCGGCGGCTCCGGCACCTCGGCCGCGCCGTGCTCGGCCAGCCAGACCCGGGCCAGCCCGCCCAGCTGCCGGTCGTCGAGCACCTCGCGCAGCGCGTGCTCGGCCTCCGGGCCGACCAGGGTGAGGGTCTGCTGGCAGATCAGCCGGCGCAGCGGCGCGTGCTCGTCGTCGCCGCGGGCGGCGGCGAGGAGTTCGCGGGCGGCGGCGTCCGGAGCGCGGCGCGCGAGCCACGCCTCGGCCTCGGCGCGGGCCGCGGGCCGGGGGTGTCCGGGCAGGGCGTCGAGGAGGGCGTCCGCGCCCTTGTCGGACAGGTCGCCGACGGCCGGGGCGTCGACGCCCGCCTCCAGCATCCGGGCCCGTACGGCGAAGACGCCGAGCGGGGTGAGCCGCACCAGGCCGTAGCGGGAGACGTCCTCCTCGTCGAGGTCGGCGGCGGGGAGGCCCGGTTCGCGGCTCCCGTCCTCGCCGTCGGCCCCCTCTCCGTCGACCTCCTCGATCAGCGCCTCGTCGACCGGCTGGTACTCGACGAGGCCGGTGGGCGCCAGCATCCGGAACTGGTCGTCGAGGCGCATCATCGCCTCGGAGACCTCCTCCAGGACGTCGTCGGTGGGCTCGTCCATGTCCTCGGGGACGATCATGGAGGCGGCGAGCGCGGGCAGCGGCACGGCGCGCCCGGCGTCGGGGTCCAGGGCAGTGAGCAGATAGAGGTTGCCCAGCACCCCGTCGAGGAAGTCGGCCTCCTCCTCGGGGTTCCACTCCAGCCCGTCGAGGTCGAGGTCACCGCCCGCGCTGATCCGCTCGGCGATCTCGCCGAGGTCAGGGGTGGCGGCGTCGGCGAGGACGGCCTCCAGTCCGGCCAGCCAGATGTCGAGGACGTCCTGCGGGCTGCCGCCGGTGACGGCGCGCAGTTCGTCGCCGGGGGCGGCGATCCCCTCGGGGGCCTCAGGCTCCGCGTCGGCCGTCCGCTCCGCGCCGTCCACCGCCGCGTCAGGGCCCTCGGCGCCGGCACCGGCGCCGTGCTGCTCCGTGATCTCGACCAGGCCGGTGTCCAAGGCCAGTTGCCAGGCTTCCTCCGCGTATCCGGGTCCGTCCTCGGAGTCCGCGAGGCCCAGGTGCGCGACGGCCTCCCGCAGCGCGTCGTCCGGCAGTTCCCCGTCCGCCCCGACCTCCCTGCGCGGTGCGGTCCAGCGGGCCAGCCGCACCGCGTCGGCGAACAGCGGCGCGGCGAGCGCGTCCCTGGCGAGTTCCGCGTCGGTGTGCAGCCGCACCGGCGGCATGGTGGGACGGTCTGCGGGCATGGGGGCGTTCAGCTCCTCTTCAGTCACGGACGGACTGTGTCCAAGCGTAGACGGAATGCCACGACGGGTTCGTCCCGATGTGGCGGTCGCCGCCGGGCAGCGTCGCGATCCGGCCGCCGGCCCGGATTCGCGCGCGGGCCGGGGCCGCGTTCCGTAGATCACTTTCAGTGGCCGTTCACCCGGCATCTCTTGACAATGTCCATGCCCAACCAAGAGATTCACGCGCGTAGACATCACATTTCGACCGCCACTCCCCACATCCAACGGAGGCCTTCCCATGTCCCCACGCGCGCTGCGCAGATCCGCCGCCGTCACCGCCCTCGTCGCCTCCGCGGTCGCGGCCGGGCTACTCGCCGTCCCGCAGTCCGCGGCCGCCGACGAGATCCGGGTCCACGACATCCAGGGCGGCACCCGGGTGTCCCCGCTGGCCGGGCAGCAGGTCAACGACGTCCCGGGGACGGTCACCGCGGTCCGCGCCTTCGGTTCCGCCCGCGGCTTCTGGATCCAGGACACCCGGCCCGACAACGACCCGGCGACCAGCGAAGGGGTCTTCGTCTACACCGGATCGACCACTCCGCAGGTCGCCGTCGGCGACGCGGTGACGGTCTCCGGCACCGTCGCGGAGTACTACCCCGGGGGCGCGGACGCGGGTCTGCAGTCGGTCACCCAGATCACCAAGGCCGCATGGACGGTGAAGACTTCGGACAACGCTCTCCCGGCCGCCTTCGCCCTCAAGCCGTCGACGGTGCCGAACCGTTACGCCCCGGACGCCGGCGGCGGCAGCATCGAAGGACTGCGGCTGCGTCCCGGCTCCTACGCGCTGGACCGCTACGAGTCCGTGGAGGGCATGCGGGTCGCCGTACACGACGCACCGGTGACCGGTGCGACCAGCGAGCACAAGGAGCTGTGGGTCACCGCCGAGCCGGGCCACAACCGCACCGCGCGCGGCGGCGTGCTGTACCCCTCGTACCGCGACCCGAACCCGGGCCGGGTGAAGGTCGCCTCCCTCATCCCGTACGCCGAGCGCCCGTTCCCCGTGGCGAACGTGGGCGACGAGCTGACCGGCACCACGGCCGGACCGCTGGACTACGACAACTTCGGCGGCTACGAGATCCAGGCCACCGAGCTCGGCGAGCTCACCGACCGCGGGCTGCCGCGTGAGAAGACCCGGAAGCAGTCCTCGGGCGAGTTGTCCGTGGCGACCTACAACGTCGAGAACCTCTCCCCCAAGACGCCGCAGGCGAAGTTCGACCGGCTCGCCTCGGCGCTGGTGGCCAACCTGGCCTCGCCCGACGTCGTGGTCCTGGAGGAGGTGCAGGACGACAACGGCCCCACCAACGACGCCGTGGTGAGCGCCGACGCCACGCTGAAGAAGCTCACCGACGCCATCGCCGCGGCGGGCGGCCCCGCCTACCAGTGGCGGCAGATCGACCCCGCCGACGACCAGGACGGCGGCCAGCCGGGCGGCAACATCCGGGTGGCCTTCCTCTTCAACCCCGAGCGGGTCTCGTTCACCGACATCCCGGGCGGTGACGCCACCACGCCCGTGAAGGTGGTGGGTGACGGCGGCAAGGCGGCGCTGTCCGCCTCGCCGGGCCGGATCGACCCGGCGAACCCCGCGTGGCGCACCAGCCGCAAGCCGCTGGCCGGTCAGTTCTCCTTCCGCGGCCACCCGGTCTTCATCGTCGCCAACCACTTCAACTCCAAGGGCGGGGACCAGGCGCTGGACAGCCGGTTCCAGCCGCCCACCCGGAGCTCAGAGCAGCAGCGCGGCGAGCAGGCGAAGGCGGTCAACACCTTCGTCAAGGAACTGCTGGCGGTCGACCCGCGCGCCGATGTGGTCGTCGCCGGGGACCTCAACGACTACCAGTTCTCGCCCGCGCTGGACACGCTCACCGCCGGCGGGGTGCTGACCGACCTGGTCAAGCAGCTGCCGCGCGCCGAGCGCTACGGCTACGTCTTCAACGGCAACGCCCAGGTTCTGGACCACATCCTGACCAGCCGTCACATCCGGCGGGCCGACTACGACATCGTGCACGTCAACGCGGAGTTCGCCGACCAGGCCAGCGACCACGACCCGCAGGTCGTCCGCATCAGGCCGTAGCGCTGCCTCGGGTTCGCCCACGGTGAGGGCCGCGGCCCCGCGCGCCTCCTGCCCCGACGGGTTCGCTTTGCGTGACGTGATCACGTCGAGATAGCGTGAGCGCGCCTTAATGCACGGCACCGCGCATTAGGGCTCAAGCACCACAAGAATTCGGGGATATCAGATGAAGCGCAAGACGCACCGCACGATCGCCAGGGCGGCCGCCGCCCTGGCCGCCGCCGCCGGCATCACCCTCACCGCCGGCGTGGGCTCCGCGCACGCCGTCAGCTACATGGGCTGGGTCAACGACGAGGCCCAGGGCAACTTCAACTTCGAGTCCAACGGAGAGGTCGTCACCGTCAGGGACACCCGGGGCGACGGCTGGGGCATCGAGGTCCAGGTCTACGACCCGAAGACCTCCTGGATCCAGTACTGCAAGGTCAGCGGCACGGGCAAGACCAAGAAGTGCGACATGTCCTTCAAGGAGGGCCACGAGCTGAGCTTCAACATCTACGGCATCGACAGCAGCGGCAACATGACCGACGGGAAGTCGTACGACTTCACCGCCTGACGCGCGCGTGCGCCATTGGCCGGCAGCTTCCCCTTAGTCCTGCTGAAGAGTGGCGCCAGCACAATTAAATAGACCTGTACGGCCGAACGGGCCCAGAATCGGGCGGAGAGAACCCTCACCGCGCGGAGTGTGACGATCGATGTCCCAGGGCCCGTTCGGCCGTACGGCTGCCGCCATGATCACCCCGTTCACCGCCGACGGCGCACTCGACCTCGACGGCGCACAGGCGTTGGCGACCCGGCTCGTGGACGACGGCGGCTGCGACGCCCTGGTCCTCAGCGGGACCACGGGCGAGTCGCCGACCACGACCGACGCCGAGAAGGAATCGCTGGTCCGGGCGGTGGTGGAGGCGGTCGGCGACCGAGCGGTGATCACCGCCGGGGTCGGCACGAACGACACCGCGCACACAGTGGAGCTGGCCCGCGCGGCCGAGAAGGCGGGCGCCCACGGCCTGCTGGTCGTCACCCCGTACTACAGCCGCCCGCCCCAGGAGGCCGTGGCGGAGCACTTCCGCACCGTCGCCGACGCGGTCGGCCTGCCCGTCATGCTGTACGACATCCCCGGCCGCACCGGCACCCGCATCGAGACCGAGACGATGCTGGCGCTGGCGGACCATCCACGCATCGCCGGGGTTAAGGACTGCGCCTACGACCTGATGCACAGCTCCAAGGTCATGGCGCGGACCTCGCTGGCGTTCTACTCGGGCTGCGAGGAGACGAACCTGCCGCTGTACGCGATCGGCGGCGCCGGCTTCGTCGGCACCGTGGCCAATGTCGCGGGTCCGCAGATGCGGGCCGTCCTCGACGCCCACGACAGGGGCGCGAACGCGGAGGCGGCCCGGCTGCACCGGCTCCTGGTCCCCCTGACCGAGCTGATGATGGGCGCCGGGCTGCCGGGGACCGTCACCGCCAAGGCGCTGCTGGGCGCGCTCGGCCTGCCCTCGGGCCCCGTCCGGGCCCCGCTGCGGCCCGCCGGCCCGGAGGTGGCCGACCGTCTGGTGCGCGCGTACGAGGAGTTGCTGGACGCCGCTGTGACGGGGCGAGGGGTTCAGTTGTGGCTGTGCAGGGCCTCGTTGAGGCCGCCCCACGAACCGCTGCGCTGCAGCGCCTCGACCGCGCCGGTGGTGGAGTTGCGGCGGAAGAGCAGGTTGGTGGCGCCGGAGAGCTCCACCGCCTTGACGACCTGGCCGTCCGGCAGCGTCACCCGGGTTCCGGCGGTGACGTACAGACCCGCCTCGACGATGCAGTCGTCGCCGAGCGAGATGCCGATGCCGGCCTCCGCACCGAGCAGGCAGCGTTCGCCGATGGAGATGGTCTGCTTGCCGCCGCCGGACAGCGTGCCCATGATCGAGGCGCCGCCGCCGATGTCGGAGCCGTCGCCGACCACGACGCCCGCGCTGATCCGGCCCTCGACCATGGAGGTGCCGAGCGTTCCGGCGTTGAAGTTGACGAAGCCCTCGTGCATGACGGTGGTCCCGGACGCCAGGTGGGCGCCGAGCCGAACGCGGTCGGCGTCGCCGATCCGCACCCCGGCCGGGGCGACGTAGTCGGTCATGCGCGGGAACTTGTCGATGCTGGTGACGTTCAGGGCCAGGCCCTCGGCGCGCGCGGCGAGCCGGACCCGCTCCACCTGGTCCACGGCGACGGGGCCGAGGTTGGTCCAGGCGACGTTGGCCAGCAGCCCGAAGATGCCGTCGAGGCTCTGGCCGTGCGGCCGCACCAGGCGGTGGCTGAGCAGGTGCAGGCGCAGGTAAGCGTCGTGCGCGTCGAGCGGCTTGTCGTCCAGGGAGGCGATGACCGTACGGACGGCGACGACCTCGACTCCGCGGCGCGGGTCGGCGCCCAGGGCGCGCGGGGCGGCCTCGCCCAGCAGTTCGGCGGCGCGCTCGGCGTCGAGCCGTTCGGTCCCGGACGGGCCCGGCGCGGCGACCAGCTCGGGGGCCGGGAACCAGGTGTCCAAAACGGTGCCGTCGGCGGCGAGGGTGGCGAGACCGGCGGCGACGGCGCCGGTGGTGCGGGTGTCAGGAGTGGTGGTTGCTGCGTCGGTCATGTCCGAACGCTAACCGGAGCTGACCCGATCAGGCGAACCGGTCTCGCCGACCGGGCACGGACCCGCCGCCGCGCGCACCCCCTGGCCACGCGACGAGGCCCCCGGCGCCGTGCCGGGGGCCTCGCTCAGCCGTGTCTCAGACGTTGAAGCCGAGCGCGCGCAGCTGCTCGCGGCCCTCGTCCGTGATCTTGTCGGGACCCCACGGCGGCATCCAGACCCAGTTGATCCGCAGCTCGTTGACGATGCCGTCGGTGGCCGACTTCGCCTGGTCCTCGATGACGTCGGTCAGCGGGCAGGCCGCGGAGGTCAGCGTCATGTCGATGGTGGCGATGTTGGCGTCGTCGACATGGATGCCGTAGATCAGGCCGAGGTTGACGACGTCGATGCCCAGCTCGGGGTCGACGACGTCGTACAGCGCCTCGCGGATCTCGTCCTCGCTGGCGGGCTTGGCCGCGGTGGTGGTGTCTACGTTGTCGCTCATGCCGTCTTCCTCGCAGCGTTCTCGCCCAGCGCCTGGGCGGTCGCGTCCTTCCAGGCCATCCAGCTCAGCAACGCGCACTTCACGCGTGCGGGGTACTTCGAGACGCCGGCGAACGCGACCGCGTCCTCCAGCACCTCCTCCATCGCGTCATCCGGCTCGATCCGGCCCTTGGACTGCATCAGCTCCAGGAAGGTCTCCTGGATCCTGCGCGCCTCGCTGAGCTCCTTGCCGACCAGGAGTTCGTTCAGCACGGAGGCGCTGGCCTGACTGATGGAGCAGCCCTGCCCCTCGTAACTGACGTCCGCGATGGTCCCGTCGTCCAGCCGGACACGCAGCGTGATCTCGTCGCCGCAGGTCGGATTGACGTGGTGCACCTCGGCGTCGCCATCCCGCAGACCGCGCCCGTGCGGGTGCTTGTAGTGGTCCAGGATGACGTCCTGGTACATCGAATCCAGCTTCACGAAGCAGCCCCTACCCGAAGAAGTCCCGAACGTGCTCCAGGCCCTCGACCAAGGCGTCCACCTCGGCCGGCGTGGAGTACAGATAGAAAGACGCTCGCGTGGTCGCCGGAATTCCGTACCGCAGGCAGACCGGCCGGGCGCAGTGGTGGCCGACCCGGACCGCGATGCCCTGCTCGTCGAGGACCTGGCCCACGTCGTGCGGGTGGATGTCGCCGAGGGTGAAGGAGATCGCGGCGCCGCGGTCCTCGGCCGTGGTGGGGCCGATGATCCGCAGGTCGGGGACCTCCAGCAGGCGGCGGACGGCGTACTCCGTCAGCGCGTGCTCATGGGCCTGGATGTTCTCCATGCCGATCGCGGTGAGGTAGTCCACGGCCGCGCCGAGGCCGACGGCCTGGGCGATCGGGGGCGTACCCGCCTCGAACTTGTGCGGCGCCGGAGCGTAGGTGGAGGAGTGCATCGAGACGGTCTCGATCATCTCGCCGCCACCGAGGAACGGCGGCAGGTCCTCCAGCAGCTCCTGGCGGCCCCACAGCACGCCGATGCCGTCCGGACCGCACATCTTGTGGCCGGTGAAGGCCACGAAGTCGGCCTGGAGCGCCTGGACGTCCAGCGGCATGTGCGGCGCGGCCTGCGAGGCGTCGACGACCACGAGCGCCCCGACCTCCTGGGCGCGGCGCACGATCTCGTCGACCGGGTTGACCGTGCCCAGGATGTTGGAGACCAGCACGAACGAGACGACCTTGGTCTTCTCGGTGATGATCTCGTCGATGTTGGACAGGTCGAGGCGGCCGTCGTCGGTGAGGCCGAACCACTTCAGCTTCGCGCCGGTGCGCTGCGCGAGCAGCTGCCACGGAACGATGTTGGAGTGGTGCTCCATCTCCGTGATGACGATCTCGGTCTCGTGGTTCACCCGGTACGGCTCGTCGGCCCAGCCGAGCATGTTCGCCACGAGGTTGAGCGACTCCGAGGCGTTCTTGGTGAAGATCACCTCGTCGCGGCTGGGCGCGTTGATGAAGGCGGCGACCTTGTCGCGGGCGCCTTCGTACAGCGCCGTGGCCTCCTCGGCGAGGACGTGCACGCCGCGGTGGACGTTGGCGTTGTGCCGCTCGTAGTACTCGTTGAGCACGTCGAGCATCTGGCGCGGCTTCTGCGAGGTCGCCGCGTTGTCCAGGTACACGAGCTTCTTCCCGTCGTGGATCACGCGGTCCAGGATCGGGAAGTCCTTGCGAATCGCCTCGGTGTCGAGGAGGCCCGGCAGCTTCGTCACAGGGTTGCGCCGCCCTTCACATATGCCTCGTAGCCCTCGGCCTCCAGCTTGTCGGCGAGCTCAGGGCCGCCGGACTCGGCGATACGTCCGGCCGCGAAGACGTGGACGTGGTCCGGCTTGATGTAGCGCAGGATGCGCGTGTAGTGGGTGATCAGCAGAGTGCCGACCTGACCGGTCTCGCGGACGCGGTTGACGCCCTCGGAGACGATGCGCAGCGCGTCGACGTCCAGACCGGAGTCGGTCTCGTCGAGGATCGCGATCTTCGGCTTGAGAAGCTCCAGCTGGAGGATCTCGTGGCGCTTCTTCTCACCGCCGGAGAAGCCCTCGTTGACGTTGCGCTCGGCGAAGGCGGGGTCCATGTGGAGACGCTCCATGGCCTCCTTGACCTCCTTCACCCAGGTGCGCAGCTTCGGGGCCTCGCCGCGGACGGCGGTCGCGGAGGTGCGCAGGAAGTTGGAGACGGAGACGCCGGGCACCTCGACCGGGTACTGCATGGCGAGGAAGACGCCGGCGCGGGCGCGCTCGTCGACGGACATCTCCAGGACGTTCTCGCCGTCGAGGGTGACGGTGCCACCGGTGACGGTGTACTTCGGGTGACCCGCCAGCGAGTACGCGAGGGTGGACTTGCCGGAGCCGTTGGGGCCCATGATGGCGTGGGTCTCGCCCTGCTTCACGGTCAGGTCGACACCGCGCAGGATCTCGCGCGGACCGTTCTCGGCCTCGACGGAGACGTGCAGGTCGTGGATCTCAAGCGTTGCCATGGGTGCCTCAGGACTCCTGGGTGACGGAGACGAGTACGTCGTCCCCTTCGATCTTTACGGGGTATACGGGGACGGGGCGCGTCGCGGGCAGGCCGGACGGCTTGCCGGTGCGCAGGTCGAAGCTGGAGCCGTGCAGCCAGCACTCGATGGCGCAGTCCTCGACCTCGCCCTCGGAGAGGGAGACGTTCGCGTGCGAGCAGATGTCGTTGATCGCGAACACCTCGCCCTCGGTGCGCACGAGCGAGACCGGCGTGCCGTCGATCTCGACACGCCTGGGAGTGTCCTCCTCCAGCTCGCTCAGCGCGCAGACGCGGACAAAGGCTTCGGTCATGCTACGGACGCCTCCAGCTCTGCCTCGATCTTGGCGAGCAGGCGCTCCTCGACGTCCGGCAGGCCGATCTGCTGGACCAGCTCGGCGAAGAAGCCGCGCACCACCAGGCGCCGGGCCTCGTCGGCCGGGATGCCGCGCGCCATCAGGTAGAACAGCTGCTCGTCCTCGAACCGGCCGGTGGCCGAGGCGTGGCCGGCGCCGACGATCTCGCCGGTCTCGATCTCCAGGTTCGGCACGGAGTCGACGCGCGCGCCGTCGGTGAGGACGAGGTTGCGGTTGAGCTCGTAGGTGTCGGTGCCCTCGGCGGCCGCCCGGATGAGGACGTCGCCGATCCAGACGGCGTGCGCGTCCTGGCCCTGCAGCGCGCCCTTGTAGGCCACGTTGCTGCGGCAGTGCGGGGTGTCGTGGTCGATGAAGAGCCGGTGCTCCTGGTGCTGGCCGTTGTCGGTGAAGTACAGGCCGTAGAGCTCGGCCTCACCGCCCGGGGCGCCGTAGACGACCCGCGGGTGGAGCCGGACCAGGTCGCCGCCGAAGGTGACCACGACGGACTTGAAGGTGGCGTCGCGGCCGACCAGCGCGGTGTGCTGGGCGACGTGCACGGCCGTGCGGTCCCAGTCCTGGACGGAGACCACGGTCAGCTTGGCGCCGTCGCCGATGAGGTACTCGACGTTGGCGGCGAGGGTGGCGTCGCCGGTGTGGTCGATGACGACGACGGCCTCGGCGAAGGCGCCGACCTCGACGACCTGGTGGCCGAAGGCGGTGCCGCCCTCGCCGTGCACGGAGATCCGCACCGGCTCGCTGAGCACCGTGTCCTTGGCGATGGAGACGACCGACGCCTTCTCGAAGGAGCTGTACGCCTGTGCCGCGACCCGGTCCACCGGCTTGCCGGCCTTGCCCAGGCGAGCGTCGTCGCGGCCGACGGTCTCGACGGTGACGCCCTCGGGGGCGGTCACCTCGACCTTGATGCCGCCGTCGGCGACGGCGGTGCCGTCGTGCAGACCGCGCAGGCGCTCCAGCGGAGTGAAGCGCCACTCCTCTTCGCGCCCGTGCGGGACCGGGAAGTCGGCCACGTCGTACGAGGCAGGGGCGCTGACCCGCGCGTCGGCGGGCTGGCCCACCTGGATCGCACCGTCCGTGGTGCTGCCGGCCGGAATGGTTTCAGCCATGGCTGTCGTACTGCTCGCTTTCTGGGGGAACGTCGTCGCGGAACGGGATCGGACCGGCGCTAGCCGACCGCGCCTTCCATCTGCAGCTCGATCAGCCGGTTGAGCTCCAGCGCGTACTCCATGGGCAGCTCGCGGGCGATCGGCTCCACGAATCCGCGAACGATCATGGCCATGGCCTCGAACTCGGACAGGCCGCGGCTCATCAGGTAGAAGAGCTGGTCGTCGCTGACCTTGGAGACGGTCGCCTCGTGCCCCATGGAGACGTCGTCCTCGCGGACGTCCACGTAGGGGTAGGTGTCCGAGCGCGAGATCGTGTCCACCAGCAGGGCGTCGCACAGGACGTTGGACTTGGCGCCCTCGGCGCCCTCGCCGATCTCGATCAGACCGCGGTAGGAGGTCCGGCCGCCGCCTCGCGCCACCGACTTGGAGACGATGTTGGAGGAGGTGTTCGGAGCCATGTGGACCATCTTGGCGCCGGCGTCCTGGTGCTGGCCCGCGCCCGCGAAGGCGATGGACAGGGTCTCGCCCTTGGCGTGCTCGCCCATCAGGTAGACGGCCGGGTACTTCATGGTGACCTTGGAGCCGATGTTGCCGTCGACCCACTCCATGGTCGCGCCCTCGTACGCCACGGCGCGCTTGGTCACCAGGTTGTAGACGTTGTTCGACCAGTTCTGGATGGTCGTGTAACGGCAGCGGGCACCCTTCTTGACGATGATCTCGACCACCGCGGAGTGCAGCGAGTCCGACTTGTAGATCGGCGCCGTGCAGCCCTCGACGTAGTGGACGTAGGCGTCCTCGTCGACGATGATCAGCGTCCGCTCGAACTGGCCCATGTTCTCGGTGTTGATCCGGAAGTAGGCCTGGAGCGGGATCTCCACGTGCACGCCCTTCGGCACGTAGATGAACGACCCGCCGGACCACACGGCCGTGTTCAGCGAGGCGAACTTGTTGTCGCCGACCGGGATGACCGTGCCGAAGTACTCCTTGAAGAGCTCCGGGTGCTCCTTCAGCGCGGTGTCGGTGTCGAGGAAGATGACGCCCTGCTCCTCCAGGTCCTCACGGATCTGGTGGTAGACGACCTCGGACTCGTACTGCGCGGCGACACCGGCGACGAGGCGCTGCTTCTCCGCCTCGGGGATGCCCAGCTTGTCGTACGTGTTCTTGATGTCCTCGGGCAGGTCCTCCCAGGACTCCGCCTGCTTCTCCGTGGAGCGCACGAAGTACTTGATGTTGTCGAAGTCGATCTCCGACAGGTCCGACCCCCAGGTCGGCATGGGCTTCTTGTCGAAGAGCCTGAGGCCCTTCAGACGCAGCTTGAGCATCCATTCCGGCTCGGACTTCTTGGCCGAGATGTCGCGGACGACCTCCTCCGACAGGCCGCGCTTGGCCGCGGCGCCGGCCGCGTCGGAGTCGGCCCAGCCGTACTCGTAGTTGCCCAGCCCCTCGAGCTCAGGGTGAGCAGTCTCCGTGGGGAGAGTCATTCGGGGTTCCTCCCGGCCGTGCTGGTAGATGGTGCTGTGGTGGTCTGAAAGGTGGTTCTGTGCTGCGCTCCGCCGCGCGGAATGAACGTCGTGCACACCCCGTCGCCGTGGGCGATGGTGGCCAGACGCTGCACATGGGTTCCGAGCAGGCGGGAGAAGACCTCGGTCTCCGCCTCGCACAGCTGCGGGTACCGCTCGGCGACATGGGCGACCGGGCAGTGGTGCTGGCAGAGCTGTTCACCCCAACGGGGACCGGGCGCGCTGCGCGCCGTGGCAGCGTACCCCTCGGCGGTGAGGGCCTTGGCGAGCACCTCCGCCCGTTCCTCGGGGAGCGCCGCCTCGACCGCTTCGCGGTACGCCTCGGCCTGGGCGGCGAACCTGGCCCGGGCGAACGCGGCGACCGCCGCCTCGCCCTGCTCGCCGCCCCCGGCGCTCTCCGCGATCCAGCGCAGCGCGTCCACGGCCAGCTTGTCGTAGGCCTGGTCGAAGGCGTCACGCCCGCAGTCGGTGAGCGCGAAGACCTTGGCGGGCCGGCCGCGGCCACGCGCTCCGTAGACCCGCTTCTCACGCGGTTCGACGACTCTGTCGGCGACCAAGGCGTCGAGGTGGCGGCGGACGGCGGCCTGGGTGAGCTCCAGCCGGAGGGCGAGCTCGGCCGCGGTGGACGGACCGTGGTCGAGAATGGAGCGGGCCACGCGGCTGCGGGTGCCGTGCTGCTCGTCATGAGCGGCGGGCACCCCCGCGGGCGCGGGCAGAACGGGACGCGCGGCCGACTCGGTCGCGGGCCCCTTCTGGTCCTCGCTCGCGTATTTCACAACGCCATTGTTGCGTAATTCTCGGAACGGATACAAGCCGTGACCGAAAGGGTGAACGGTGGGGTGCATCACTTAGGCACACCTAACCTGACCTGCGGAAACGATCAACAGAATGGCCTCTTTCCGCCCTGCCGCCCCGGCGGCGCGAAACGGTTCGTAGACTTCCCGGCATGCGTAATGAGCCCTCGGTCGAGGTCGTCGGCCTGGTCAAGCGGTACGGGGCGAAGACCGCGGTGGACGGGCTCGACCTGTCCGTCGCGCACGGCTCCGTGACCGCCGTGCTCGGCCCCAACGGGGCCGGCAAGACCACCACCATCGAGACCTGCGAGGGCTACCGCCGACCGGACGCGGGCACCGTGCGCGTCCTCGGCCTCGACCCGGTCGCCGACGCCGCCGCCCTCCGTCCGCGCATCGGGGTGATGCTCCAGTCCGGAGGGGTCTACTCCGGCGCGCGCGCGGAAGAGATGCTGCGGCACACCGCCACGCTGCACGCCCACCCCTTGGACGTCGGCCTGCTCGTCGAGCGCCTGGGGCTCGGCTCCTGCGGCCGCACGACCTACCGGCGGCTCTCGGGCGGCCAGCAGCAGCGGCTCGCACTGGCCATGGCCGTCGTCGGCCGCCCCGAGCTGGTCTTCCTCGACGAGCCGACGGCCGGCCTCGACCCGCAGGCCCGCCGCGCCACCTGGGACCTGGTACGGGACCTGCGCGACGACGGCGTCACCGTCGTGCTCACCACCCACCACATGGACGAGGCCGAGCAGCTCGCCGACGACGTCGCCATCATCGACGGCGGCCGGGTGATCGCGCAGGGCAGCCCGGAGGAGCTGTGCCGCGGCGGCGCCGAGAACACCCTGCGGTTCACCGGCCGCCCCGCCCTCGACCTCGCCTCCCTCCTCAAGGCGCTGCCCGACGACACCGCGGCCGCCGAGCTGACCCCCGGCTCGTACCGCGTCACCGGAAGAGTCGACCCGCAACTACTGGCCACCGTCGCCTCCTGGTGCGCACAGAACGGCGTCATGCCCGACCGGATCTCGGTCGAACGGCACACTCTGGAGGACGTCTTCCTGGAGCTGACCGGCAAGGAGCTGCGATCGTGAACGAGCGAAGCGAGCGAACCACAGAGCGCTCCACCGCCACCGGCACCTTCTCCCCGAAGCCCGGCGCGGCACCGCTGCCCCGGATGATCCGGGCCCAGGCGGCGCTGGAGACCCGCATGCTGCTGCGCAACGGCGAGCAGCTGCTGCTGACCGTCGTGATCCCGGCGCTCGTGCTCGTCCTGTTCAGCACCGTCGACGTCATCGACACCGGCGACGGCGAGGCGGTCGACTTCCTCGCGCCCGGCGTGCTCGCGCTGGCCGTGCTCTCCACCGCCTTCACCGGGCAGGCCATCGCGACCGGTTTCGAGCGGCGGTACGGCGTCCTCAAGCGGCTCGGCGCCTCGCCGCTGCCGCGCTGGGCGCTGATGACCGCGAAGACCTGCTCGGTCCTGGTCACCGAGGTCCTACAGGTCGCGCTGCTGATCGCCATCGCGTTCGGGCTCGGCTGGTCGCCGCACGGCGATCCGGTGTCCGTGGCACTGCTGCTGGCCCTGGGGACGGCGGCGTTCTCCGGACTCGGACTGCTGATGGCGGGCACGCTCAAGGCGGAGGCGACCCTGGCCGCCGCCAACCTGGTCTTCCTGCTGCTCCTGGTCGGCGGCGGGGTCATGGTGCCGCTGGAGAAGTTCCCGGACGCCGCGCAGAGCGTGCTCCAGCTGCTGCCCATCGCGGCGCTGTCGGACGGTCTGCGGGACGTGCTGCGGGACGGAGCCGGGACGCCGTGGGCGGACCTGGGGATCCTCGCGGCGTGGGCGGTCCTGGGGCTGGGTGCGGCGGCGCGGTTCTTCCGCTGGGAGTGACCGCGGGGAGTCGAGTGACCGCAGGGGATCGAGTGACCGTGGGGGATCTCCCGGGACCCTCGTGAAAAGCTGCACAAGCTCCGGCCTACGATGGTGCCCGTGCCGAATTCGCTGAATCCCCTCGAGCTGATCGCCCGCCGCTGGCAGCCCTCCGCGCGCTTCGTGCGGCAGGCCGCGCTCGCCTCCGTGGTGATGGCCGTCGTCATCGTCGTGACGGGCGGCGCGGTGCGGCTGACCCAGTCCGGGCTCGGCTGCGAGACCTGGCCGAAGTGCACCGACGACAGTCTGACGCCCACCTCCGAGATGGGCGTCTACGGTGTCATCGAGTTCGGCAACCGCATGCTGACGTACGTCCTGTGCGCCGTCGTCGGCCTGGTGATCGTCGCCGCCCGCGCCCGTACGCCCGTTCGTACCAGCCTCACCCGGCTCGGCTGGGTGCAGTTCTGGATCGTCATGGGCAACGCCGTCGTCGGCGGTGTCACCGTGCTCACCGGGCTCAACCCGTACATCGTCAGTTCGCACTTCCTGCTCTCCACGACCCTGCTGTCGGTGGCCGTGGTGACCTGGCAGCGCACCCGGGAGGGCGATGCCCCGGCCCGGGACCTGGTCTCCCGTCCCCTCCGGCAGCTCACCGGGCTGCTGGTCGCCGCGACCGCCGCGCTGATCGTGATCGGCACCGTGGTGACCGGCACCGGGCCGCACGCGGGCGACGCCAAGAAGGTGGACCGCATCCCGCTGGACTGGCAGGAGATCACCCAGCTGCATGTGGACTTCGTCTACATCGTCGTGGGCCTGACCGTCGCGCTGTGGTTCGCACTGCGGGCCGTGGACGCGCCCGCGGCCGCCCGCCGCCCCGTGCAGGAGCTGTTCGGCGTGCTGCTCCTGCAGGGCGTGATCGGTTACGTCCAGTACTTCACGCACCTGCCGGAGATCGTCGTCGGCGCCCATATGCTCGGCTCCTGCCTGGTGTGGATCGCCGTGCTGCGGGTCTTCCTCGCCCAGCGCGAGCGCGCCGAGCTGCCGGCCGTACCCGGGCCGGGCGGCGAGCACGAGGCCGTTCAGCCGGTGGAGCCGGCCGCGGCGGTCGAGGCGTCCGCCTCCAGCCGGTAGACGCGGCGGGCCGTGCCGGCCGCGACCAGGCCGGCGATCCGCCGCGCTTCGGCCGGTGAGCACACCCCGTCGGCGATCCATTCGGCGGCCAGCCGGGACATCGCCCGTGCGAACAGCCGGGCGCCGGTCACGTAGAGCTCGGGCAGTGCCCGCGCCCCGGTGGAGAACAGCAGCTTCCCGAACGGCGCCCGGCCCAGGGTCTCCTCCGGGCGGGGTCCGACGTCGGCGTAGACGTGCGGGAAGGCGGCCGCGAGCTGGGCGCCGTGGCGGTGGTGCGGTTCGCGCGCCAGCAGCACCAGGTCGGTGCCGAGCCCCGCGGTGGCGCGCAGGAAGCCGGCCAGCGACCGCGGGTCGCCGCAGTGCAGCTGGACCGGCAGGCCGGTCGCCACCGCGCTCCACAACAGGTGGCGGAGCAGGTGCGGGTCGGTCGGCCGGGCGCCGGTGGGTCGGCTGTTCAGCCAGCTTCCCGCCACCCGACGCACCTGGCGCGGGTCGGGCGGCGCGCCGTCGGCGAGGGTGACGCCGCAGGCGAAGGCGGTGGCGTGCTGGGCGGCGGCGTACAGCGCCTCGGCGGTGTTCCCCATGAAGGCGTCGACACCGCCGGAAGTGTCCGCGACCTGCCCCGCCAGCGGCTCCAGCCGGACGATCTCGTGGCCGCGGCCGTCCGCGGCGGCGGCCAGCTCGGCGGCCGAGGTCCGCTCGCCCGGTGCGCCGGAATCCAGCAGGAAGGTGTCGGCCTCCAGGAGGAAGGTGCCGATGCCCGCGCCGCGCAGCAGCAGGCGCCCGGCGCGGTACGCACCCAGTTCCCGGCGCCTGGCCAGATAGCGGACCGGCGGGCAGTAGGCCTCGAGGCCGAGCAGCGGCGGGCACCAGCGGCGCACCGCCAGCCCCGTCCAGCTGTCGAAGTAGGTGGTGCCCGAGGGCGCCGTCGTACCGCCCGCCCCGGCCGCCGCGGCGAGATGCGTCTCGAACGCCCCCAGCCCGAGCTCGGTGTGCAGCGCTCCGTGGCTGTGCTGGTCGACGAGCGGCGGCAGGGGCGTCCTGGCGTCGGTGCCGCCGCTCATCCGCGTCTCCCTGCCCGTCCGGCCCCCGCAGGGTCTAACGGGCCGGACGCCGTCAGGTGTCGGCCGTCGGCTCAGCCGTTGCCGGGCCCGCCGATCTGGATCCCGGCCATGCGGGTCCATTCGTACGGGCCGGTGCGGACCTTGGCGGCGAGTTCGCCGTCGAAGTCGTCCTGGAGGGTGAGCCCGGCGAGCTCGGCGGCGCGCTGGGCGATCTCGTACGAGGGAGCGACCAGGTTGCCCCACTCGCCGTTGGCGCCGACCAGGGCGATCCGGGTACTGCCCCGCGCGATGTGCGCGAGCTGGCCTTCAGCGCTTCCGCCGTGGCTCTTGGCGAAGGCCGCGATCTGGTCGGCGAGGCGCTTGGCGCGCTTCTCGGCGCGCTTGTCCATGTCGGGCTGCTGGACGCCGTCCGCCTGCTTCGTGTCTGCCATAGACACGATGCTACCCGCCGGTAATCAAGGGAGGAAGGGCCGACCGGTCAGCGGAGGAAGGGGTCCACCGCGACCGCGACGAAGAGCAGCGACACATAGGTGATGGACCAGTGGAACAGCCTCATCTCCTTGAGCTTCGGGCCCGTCACCCCGGCCTTGGCGCGCGCCTGGAGCGCATGCGCCTCCTTGAGCCAGAAGGCGCCGAGCACCGCCGCGACCGCCGGGTAGAACCAGCCGGTGTAGCCCAGCGGCCACAGCAGCAGCGAGATGCCCACCATCACCCAGCTGTACGCGACGATCTGCCGGGCCACGGCCTTGTTGCCCGCGACGACCGGGAGCATGGGCACGCCCACGCGCTCGTAGTCGTCCTTCACCTTCATGGACAGCGGCCAGTAGTGCGGAGGCGTCCAGAAGAAGATGACGAGGAACAGCACCAGCGCGGCCCAGGAGACCGAGTTGGTCACCGACGACCAGCCGATGAAGACCGGCATGCATCCGGCGATGCCGCCCCAGACGATGTTCTGCGCGGTCCGCCGCTTGAGCCACATCGTGTAGACCACGACGTAGAACAGCAGTGCGCCGAGCGACAGCATCGCCGAGAGCGGGTTGACCAGCGTCCAGAACCAGACGGTGGACACGACGGCCAGCGCGTAGGCGAAGACCAGGCACTCACGCGGGGTGACCATGCCGGTGACCAGCGGGCGCTGCGACGTCCGGTCCATCAGCGCGTCGATGTCGCGGTCGAGGTACATGTTGAACGCGCCCGCGCCACCGGCGGAGAGGTAGCCGCCGACGCAGGTGGCCAGCACGAGCCACAGGTCGGGGACGCCCTCGGCCGCCAGGAACATCACCGGGACCGTCGTCATGAGCAGCAGCTCGATGACGCGGGGCTTGGTCAGCGCCACGAACGCCTTGACACGGGCCCCGAACGGCCGGTGGCTGGGGCTCGGACTCGCAGCGAGCACCCCCGCAGGACGGGATTCGACGGCCGTCACGCACACCCCTGGTGGAAGCAGCAGAACCAGCAAGCTCCGGACATGAACGTCCGATAAAGACTTGCGCGTACCACGCCACTCTAGACGTAGCGGGTACCCGGCCCATCGCGGGGGTGGGTCGTGTTGGCAGCCGTTCCGGGAGGCGAAGCCGGACGCCGCCCGGCACGCTGGGAATGTCCGGCGGGCCGCTCAATGGAATGACGCGGCGCTCACGCTCCGCTCATAGGAATGGCGTGCCGCTCAATGGAATAGCCGCATGTCCGGCATTCGGAGCTCGAAAAAATGACCGTGATTCCAGGGGTAGGCTCAAAGCGCCCGGTGTGCACATCGTCACCGGCATTGGACATGTGGAGAGGAGCCCTGACCCAGGGTGAGCACCAAGCCGACCACCACAGACCTCGAGTGGACCGAACTGGACCAGCGGGCCGTCGATACCGCCCGCGTCCTGGCCATGGACTCCGTACAGAAGGTCGGTAACGGCCACCCTGGCACGGCCATGAGTCTCGCGCCCGCCGCGTACCTGCTCTTCCAGAAGCTGATGCGGCACGACCCGTCGGACGCGCAGTGGGCCGGCCGCGACCGGTTCGTCCTGTCCCCCGGCCACACCAGCCTGACGCTGTACGTCCAGCTGTTCCTGTCGGGCTACGGCCTGGAGCTGGACGACCTCAAGGCCTTCCGCACCTGGGGCAGCCTGACCCCCGGCCACCCCGAGCACGGGCACACCATCGGTGTCGAGACGACCACCGGACCGCTGGGCCAGGGCATCGCCAACGCCGTGGGCATGGCGATGGCCGCACGCTACGAGCGCGGCCTGTTCGACCCGGAGGCACCCGAGGGCGCCTCCCCGTTCGACCACACCATCTGGACGATCGTCTCCGACGGCGACCTGGAGGAGGGCATCTCCGCCGAGGCGTCCTCGCTGGCCGGCCACCAGAAGCTGGGCAACATCGTCGCGCTGTACGACGACAACCACATCTCGATCGAGGGCGACACCGCCACGGCGCTGTCCGAGGACGTCCTCAAGCGGTACGAGGCGTACGGCTGGCACGTCCAGCGCATCGAGCAGGGCGCCAACGGCGACTTCGACATCCACGCGCTGTACGCGGCGCTCAAGGCCGCGCAGGAGGAGACCGAGCGCCCCTCGATCATCGCGGCGCGCACGATCATCGCCTGGCCCGCGCCGAACGCGCAGAACACCGAGGCCTCGCACGGCTCGGCGCTCGGCGCCGAGGAGGTCGCGGCCACCAAGCGGGTGCTGGGCTTCGACCCCGAGCAGGACTTCCCGGTCGAGGACGCGGTGCTGACCCACGCCCGCGCGGTGGTCGACCGCGGCCGCGAGGCGCGTGCCACCTGGGAGAAGCAGCTCCAGGAGTGGCGGGACAACAACCCGCGGCGCGCCGCCGAGTTCGACCGGATCAGCGCGGGCGAGCTGCCCGAGGGCTGGGAGGGGGCGCTGCCGGTCTTCGAGGCGGGCAAGGACGTCGCGACCCGTAAGGCGTCCGGCAAGGTCCTGCAGGCGCTGGGCGGGGTGCTCCCCGAGCTGTGGGGCGGCTCCGCCGACCTGGCCGGCTCGAACAACACCACCATCGACCCGTCGTCGTCCTTCCTGCCGAAGGACAACCCGCTGCCGGAGGCCGACCCGTACGGCCGCACGATCCACTTCGGCATCCGCGAGCACGCCATGGGTTCGACCATGAACGGCATCGCGCTGCACGGCAACACCCGGGTCTACGGCGGCACGTTCCTGGTCTTCTCCGACTACATGCGCCCGGCCGTGCGACTGGCCGCGCTGATGAAGCTGCCGGTCACCTACGTGTGGACGCACGACTCCATCGGCCTGGGCGAGGACGGTCCGACGCACCAGCCGGTCGAGCACCTCGCCGCGCTGCGCGCCATTCCGGGCCTGAACATGGTCCGCCCGGCCGACGCCAACGAGACGGCGATCGCCTGGCGTGAGATCGTCCGCCGCCACGGCGAGCAGCCGGCCCCGCACGGCATCGCGCTGACCCGCCAGAACGTGCCGACGTACGAGTACAACGAGGGCGCCGCGAAGGGTGGCTACGTCCTCTTCGAGGCCGAGGGCGGCAAGCCGCAGGTCATCCTGATCGGCACCGGCTCCGAGGTGCAGCTCGCCGTCGAGGCGCGCGAGCAGCTCCAGGCCGCGGGCGTGCCGACCCGGGTCGTGTCGATGCCGTCCGTCGAGTGGTTCGAGGAGCAGGACCAGGAGTACCGCGACAGCGTGCTGCCGCCGTCGGTCAGGGCGCGGGTCGCCGTCGAGGCCGGCATCGGCCTGACCTGGTACCGCTACGTGGGCGAGGCCGGCCGCATCGTGTCGCTGGAGCACTTCGGCGCGAGCGCCGACTACAAGGTGCTGTTCCGCGAGTTCGGGCTGACCGCCGACGCGGTGGCGCAGGCCGCCCGGGAATCTCTCGCCGCCGCAGAGCGCTGACTCTCGCATAAGAACAAGTAGGAGTTGCAGATTTCATGACCGACGCACTCAAGCGCCTCTCCGAAGAAGGCGTCGCGATCTGGCTCGACGACCTCTCGCGCAAGCGGATCACCTCCGGCAACCTGGCCGAACTGATCGACCAGCAGCACGTCGTCGGCGTCACCACCAACCCGTCGATCTTCCAGAAGGCGATCTCCGGCGGTGACGGCTACGAGCAGCAGCTCGCCGATCTCGCGGTGCGCAAGGTCACCGTCGACGAGGCCGTCCGCATGATCACCACGGCGGACGTCCGGGACGCCGCCGACATCCTGCGCCCGGTGTTCGACGCCACCGGCGGCCAGGACGGCCGGGTCTCCATCGAGGTCGACCCGCGGCTGGCGCACAACACCGCCGCGACGATCGCCGAGGCCAAGCAGCTGGCCTGGCTGGTGGACCGGCCGAACACCCTGATCAAGATCCCGGCCACCAAGGCGGGCCTCCCGGCGATCACCGAGGTGATCGGGCTGGGCATCAGCGTCAACGTCACGCTGATCTTCTCGCTGGAGCGGTACCGCGAGGTCATGGACGCCTACCTGGCCGGCCTGGAGAAGGCCAAGGCCGCGGGCCTGGACCTGACCAAGATCCGTTCCGTGGCGTCCTTCTTCGTGTCCCGCGTGGACACCGAGATCGACAAGCGCCTGGAGAAGATCGACGGCGAGGAGGCGAAGGCGCTGCGCGGCAAGGCCGCCCTGGCCAACGCCCGGCTCGCCTACCAGGCGTACGAAGAGGTGTTCTCCGGCGACCGCTGGGCCGCGCTGGACAAGGCGGGCGCCCACAAGCAGCGTCCGCTGTGGGCCTCGACCGGTGTCAAGGACCCGGCCTACAAGGACACGCTGTACGTGGACGACCTGGTCGCCCCGGGCACGGTGAACACCATGCCGGAGGCCACGCTCCAGGCCACGGACGACCACGGCCAGATCACCGGAGACACCGTGCGCGGCACGTACGAGCAGGCCAAGGCCGACCTCGACGCGCTGGCGAAGCTCGGCGTCTCCTACGACGACGTCGTACAGCTGCTGGAGGACGAGGGCGTCGAGAAGTTCGAGGCGTCCTGGAACGACCTGCTGGAGTCCACCGAGGCGGAGCTCAAGCGCCTCGCTCCTTCGGAGGCATGAAATTGTCTTCTTTCGTCAACGGGGCGAACCCGCTCCGTGACGCCCAGGACCGTCGGCTCCCGCGCATCGCGGGGCCGTCGGGCCTGGTGATCTTCGGCGTCACGGGCGATTTGTCACGTAAGAAGCTGATGCCGGCCGTTTACGACCTGGCCAATCGCGGCCTGCTGCCGCCGGGCTTCTCGCTCGTCGGCTTCGCCCGCCGCGACTGGGAGCAGGAGGACTTCGCCCAGGTCGTCCACGACGCGGTGAAGGAACACGCCAGGACGCCGTTCCGCGAGGAGGTCTGGCAGCAACTCGCCGAGGGCTTCCGCTTCGTACCCGGCGAGTTCTCCGACGACGAGGCCTTCGAGACCCTGAAGGCGACGATCGAGGATCTCGACAAGGCGCGCGGCACCGGCGGCAACTTCGCCTTCTATCTCTCCGTTCCGCCGAAGTTCTTCCCCACGGTCGTGCAGCAGCTGAAGAAGCACGGCCTGTCGGACGGGCTCGGCGACTCCTGGCGGCGCGCGGTCATCGAGAAGCCGTTCGGCCACGACCTGGCCAGCGCGCAAGAGCTCAACCAGGTCGTCCACCAGGTATTCCCGCCCAGCGACGTGTTCCGTATCGACCACTACCTGGGCAAGGAGACGGTCCAGAACATCCTGGCGCTGCGCTTCGCCAACACGATGTTCGAGCCGCTGTGGAACCGGTCCTACGTCGACCATGTGCAGATCACCATGGCGGAGGACATCGGCATCGGCGGCCGCGCGGGCTACTACGACGGCATCGGCGCCGCTCGCGACGTCATCCAGAACCACCTGCTCCAGCTGCTCGCCCTGACCGCGATGGAGGAGCCCTCCTCCTTCGACGCCAAGGCACTGGTCACCGAGAAGCTGAAGGTCCTCAAGGCCGTCAAGCTGCCGCGGGAGCTGGGCAAGCACACCGTGCGCGGGCAGTACGCCCACGGCTGGCAGGGCGGCGAGGAGGTCCTCGGCTACCTGGAGGAAGAGGGCATCGACCCGAAGTCGAAGACCGACACCTACGCCGCCATCAAGCTGGAGATCGACAACCGCCGCTGGGCGGGTGTCCCCTTCTACCTGCGGACGGGCAAGCGGCTCGGCCGCCGGGTCACCGAGATCGCGGTGGTCTTCCAGCGCGCCCCGCACTCCCCCTTCGACACCACCGACACCCAGGAACTGGGGCAGAACGCCCTGGTCATCCGGGTGCAGCCGGACGAGGGCATCACCATCAGGTTCGGCTCCAAGGTGCCCGGCACCTCGATGGAGATCCGGGACGTGACGATGGACTTCGCGTACGGCGAGTCCTTCACAGAATCCAGCCCCGAGGCGTACGAGCGGCTGCTGCTGGACGTCCTGCTGGGCGACGCGAACCTCTTCCCGCGCCACCAGGAGGTGGAGGAGTCCTGGCGGATCCTCGACCCGATCGAGGAGTACTGGGACAAGCACGGCAAGCCCGAGCAGTACACCGCCGGGACCTGGGGGCCGAAGGCGGCGGACGAGATGCTCGCACGAGACGGACGGAGCTGGCGCCGGCCATGAACATCGATCTCACGGACACCACGTCCAGCCAGATCAACGCGGCTCTGGTGCGGGCACGCCGGGCGACCGGCACGCCTGCCGTCGGCATGGTGCTCACCCTCGTCATCGTCACGGACGAGGGCAACCACTACGACGCGCTGAAGGCCGCCAGCGAGGCGTCCAAGGAGCACCCGTCCCGCATCCTCGTCGTCATCAAGCGGCCCGGCCGCTCTCCGCGCGACCGCAAGATCGCCCGGCTGGACGCGGAGGTACGGGTCGGCGGGGAGACCGGGACCGGTGAGACGGTGCTGCTTCGGCTCCACGGCGAACTGGCCAACCACGACCACTCGGTCGTCCTGCCACTGCTGCTGCCGGACGCCCCGGTGGTCGTGTGGTGGCCGGAGGACGCACCCGACAACCCCAGCGAGGATCTGCTCGGGCAGCTCGCGGCGCGCCGGATCACCGACGCGCAGGCCACCGAGGACCCGGTGGCGACGCTGGGGCTGCGCGCCCAGGCGTACACCCCGGGCGACACCGATCTGGCCTGGACCCGGATCACCCCCTGGCGCAGTGTGCTGGCGGCCGCGCTGGACCAGAAGCACTCGGCCATCAAGTCCGCGGTCGTCGAGGGTGAGGCGTACAACCCGAGCAGCGAGCTGCTCGCGCTGTGGCTCGCCGAGCGGCTGAGGGTGCCGGTCGAGCGCCAGGTCTCGCAGGGCCCGGGGCTGACCGCTGTGCGGCTGCAGACGGCCGACGGCACGATCTGCCTGGACCGGGCGGACGGTTCGCTGGCCGAGCTGGCGATGCCGGGGCAGCCCGACCGCCACGTCGCGCTGCACCGGCGCGACACGTCCGAGCTGATCGCGGAGGAGCTGCGCCGGCTGGACCCGGACGAGACGTACGCGTCCGCGGTGAAGTTCGGGGTCGCCAAGCTCGCCAGGAGCCAGGACACGGCGTCGGCCGAGGGGACCCGGTCCGGGGCCGCCATATCCGAAACCGCTGCGTCCGAGGCCGGCGCTCCCGGGAGCGCTCCTTCTGGGGGCGGCACTGCCGGGGCTGCCAAGAAGACGACGGCCAAGAAGGCGGCGAAGTGACCACCCCTCAGATCGTGGTGCACCGGGACAAGGAGCTGATGGTCCAGGCCGCGGCGGCCCGGCTGATCACGAAGATCGTGGACGCCCAGGCCGCACGGGGCTCCTCCTCCGTGGTCCTCACCGGCGGGCGCAACGGCAACGGCCTGCTGGCCGCGCTCGCCGCGGCGCCCGCGCGGGACGCCGTGGACTGGTCGCGGCTGGACGTGTGGTGGGGGGACGAGCGGTATCTGCCGGACGGCCACCCGGATCGGAACGTGACCCAGGCCAGGGAGGCGCTGCTGGACTCGGTGCCGCTCGACCCGGCCCGCGTGCACCCGATGCCCGCGTCCAACGGCCCCTTCGGCAGCGACGCGGAGGCCGCCGCCGAGGCGTACGCCGCCGAGCTGGCGGCCGCGGCGGGACCTGAGAACCGCTCTCTGGTGCCGTCCTTCGACGTCCTGCTGCTGGGGGTCGGGCCTGACGCCCATGTGGCCTCGCTCTTCCCCGAGCTGCCCGCGGTGCGGGAGACGGAGCGGACCGTGGTCGGGGTGCGGGGCGCGCCGAAGCCACCGCCGAACCGGATCTCGCTCACGCTGCCCGCGATCCGCGGGGCCCGTGAGGTGTGGCTGCTGGCGGCGGGCGAGGACAAGGCCAAGGCGGTGACCATCGCGCTGTCGGGGGCCGGGGAGATCCAGGCCCCGGCGGCGGGGGCGTACGGCCGCGGCAGGACGCTGTGGCTGCTGGACGCGGCCGCCGCCGCGGGGCTGCCCCGGAGCCTGTACCCCCCGGCGTCGCCCTGAGGCCCGCAGGATCCTTTGACACCAACAGGATCCCTTGACACGAAGACGCCCGGCCGGACTCCCCGGCCGGGCGTCTTCGTGTCCTCGGGTGCGGTCGAGACGAACGGACGGCGGGGCGTACGCACGGCGGGGCGTACGCTGAAATATCGGACCTGTTCGGTCAGAGGAGGCGCCATGGCTGCCGTCGACGAGATCTCTCCGGATGTCTACCGCGTCAATGTGATGACCGACCCGGACCTGGATTTCACCACCAGCTTCTTCCTCATCCGCGACGAGGCCCCCACGCTGGTCGAGACCGGATTCCGCCGCGCCTTCGACGAGACGTACAGGGCCGTCTCCGAGCTGATCGACCCGGCGACCCTGCGCTATCTGGTGGTGCCGCACTTCGAGGGTGACGAGTCCGGCGCGCTCAACGGCTTTCTGAGCCGGGCGCCGCACTCGGTCGCCGTATGCAGTCCGATCGGCATGGCCGTCAACGCCGACCTGGCGGACCGCGACCCCATGGTCGTGGACGGGGACAGCGAGCTGGACCTGGGTGCCCACCGGCTGCGCTTCCTGATCACCCCGTACGTGCACACGTGGGAGTCGATGCTCCCGTACGACCCGACCACCGGGACGGTCTTCTGCTCGGACGTCTTCATCGGGCCGGACGGCGGACACGCCATCACGGAGGCCGATCAGACGGACCACATGATCCAGATGTACAAGAGCGTGGGCATCTTCCCGTCACGTGCCCATCTGGACCACGCCCTGGACAAGATCGAGGCCGTACACCCGCGGACCCTCGCCTGCCACCACGGCAGTGTCAAGGCCGGCCGGATCGGCACCTATCTGCAAGCGCTGCGCGAGCATGACGTCACCGGGGTCACGGAGTGGAACCCGATGCTCGAACCTACGGACCGGCCGCGGTAGCCGCAGCCACCACGGCCGGCCCCGGGCATCAGCGGCCGCGCATCTCGCGGTACGTGGCGACCAGTCCGGCGGTGGACGCGTCCAGGCCCGGCACCTCCGCACCGTCGGTCAGCGCCGGCTCCACCCGTTTGGCCAGCACCTTGCCGAGCTCCACGCCCCACTGGTCGAAGGAGTCGATGTTCCAGATGGCGCCCTGGACGAACACCTTGTGCTCGTACAGCGCGACCAGCTGGCCCAGCACCGACGGGGTGAGTTCCTTGGCCAGGAGCGTGGTCGTCGGGTGGTTGCCGCGGAACGTCTTGTGCGGCACCAGTTCGGCGGGCACGCCTTCGGCGGCGACTTCGTCGGCGGTCTTGCCGAACGCCAGCGCCTGCCCCTGCGCGAAGAGATTGGCCATCAGCAGGTCGTGCTGTTCGGCCAGCCCCGGGAGGAGGTCCGGCACCGGGTTCGCGAAGCCGATCAGATCCGCCGGGATGACCTTGGTGCCCTGGTGGAGCAGCTGGTAGTAGGCGTGCTGGCCGTTGGTCCCGGGCGTGCCCCAGACCACCGGGCCGGTCTGCCAGGCCACCGGGTTCCCCTGCCGGTCCACCGACTTGCCGTTGGACTCCATGTCCAGCTGCTGAAGGTAGGCGGTGAATTTCGAGAGGTAGTGGCTGTACGGCAGGACCGCATGCGACTGCGCGTCGTGGAAGTTGTTGTACCAGACACCCAGCAGACCGAGCAGCAGCGGTGCGTTCTCCTCCGGGGGAGCGCACCGGAAGTGCTCATCCACCTCGTGGAAGCCCGCCAGCATCTCCCGGAAGTGGTCGGGGCCGATGGCGATCATCAGTGAGAGACCGATCGCCGAGTCGTACGAGTAGCGGCCGCCGACCCAGTCCCAGAACTCGAACATGTTCGCCGTGTCGATGCCGAACTCCGCGACCTTCTCGGCGTTCGTCGACAGGGCCACGAAGTGCTTGGCGACGGCCTCGGGGCCCGCCCGCAGCCCGGTCAGCAGCCAATTGCGAGCCGACGTGGCGTTGGTGACGGTCTCGATGGTGGTGAACGTCTTCGAGGCGACGATGAACAGCGTCTCGGCCGGATCGAGGTCGCGCACCGCCTCGTGCAGATCCGCACCGTCCACGTTGGACACGAAACGGAAGTCCATGTCACGCGCGGTGTAGGCGCGCAGCACCTCGTACGCCATCGCCGGGCCGAGGTCGGAGCCGCCGATCCCGATGTTCACGACGGTCTTGATGCGCTTGCCGGTGTGGCCGGTCCACTGGCCCGAGCGGACGCGGTCGGCGAAGGTCGCCATCTTGGTGAGGACGGCGTGCACGTCCGGCACCACGTCCTTGCCACCGGTCTTGATAACGGCCGACCGCGGTGCCCGCAGCGCGGTGTGCAGCACCGCGCGGTCCTCGGTGGTGTTGATCCGCTCGCCGCGGAACATCGCCTCCCGCAGCTCCGCCACCCCAGCGGCCGCGGCCAGCTCACGCAGCAGCCGCAGCGTCTCGTCCGTCACCAGGTGCTTGGAGTAGTCCAGATGGAGGTCACCGACCCGGAGGGTGAACCGGCTCGCGCGGTCGGGGTCGTCGGCGAACAGCTCACGCAGATGGGTCTCGCCGAGCTCCTGACGGTGCTTGGCCAGCGCGTGCCACTCAGGCATCTGGTCCAGCCTGCCGCGGCCTTCCTTGTTCATCTCGGACATCAGCCCACTTCTTCTCGTGCCTGCACCCCGCCGCCACCAACCTTAAGGCCGTCAGGTGGCCGGTCGCTTCCCGGGAGCCCCGCCCGCCACGCGCCTCAGGCCGGGGACCATCGCCAGCACGCCGATCAGCATGGCCACCGCGGAGAGGAGCGCCGGGGCGCCGCCTCCCCAGGCCGCGGCGGCGACCCCGCCGAGCACGGCACCCAGCGGTGCGCCACCGATCGACGCCGTGCGGAACGCCGCGCTCACCCGGCCGAGGGCCTCCGCGGGGCTGCGCTCCTGCATCATCGTCACCTCCGTGACATTCCAGATCATTCCGGCGCAGCCGAAGACCCCGAGGGCGGCGACGGCGACGGGCAGGCTGCGCACCGTCCCGAGTGCGATCAGCGCCCCGACCTGCGCGGTGCCGCACAGGGCCAGCGCGCGGACCTGGCCCAGCCGTTCCACGAAGCGCGGAGCCAACAGCCCTCCGAGGACGCTGCCTATGCCGTAGACGGTGATGACGGCCGCGTAGCCGGCTTCGCCCGCGCCCAGCCAGCCGGTGACCATCAGGACGAGAGTGGCGATGAGGGCGCCTATGCCGATGTTGCACAGCGCCGTGGAGACGCACAGGGCCCGCAGCGTCCTGTCCCGCCACAGAGTTCGCAGGCCGTCGGCGATGTCGCGTCGTATCGTGCGGCCCGGGGCACGGGGGTCGCGTGCCGGCGGGTCCGCCCGCAGCGACGCGACGAGCACGGCGGCGACACCGTACGTGGCGGCGTCGGCCGCGTAGGGCATGGCCACCCCGAGCCCGAGCAGCACCGGGACCAACGGCGCTCCGACGAACCGGCCCGCGATCTCCTGGCCGGTCATCAGCCGGGCGTTGGCGCGGCCCAGCGACTCGCGCGGCACCACGGACGGCAGCAGCGCCGTGGCGGCGTTGTCGAACAGCGTCTGGAGCGTGGTCAGGGCGAAGGCCAGCACGATCAGCCAGGCGATCGTGGCCTGGCCCAGCCACACCATGGCGGCGAAACCGGCCATCAGCACGGCGCGCGCCGCGTCCACCGCCCACATCGCCCGCCGCTGGTCCACCCGGTCCGCGAGCGCCCCACCTAGCAGTCCGAACAGCAGCCAGGGCAGGAAACCGCACGCGGTCACCAGCGACACCAGCAGCGCCGAGTCGGTCAGTGACACCGCGAGCAGCGGCAGCGCGGCGCCCCGCAGCGCGTCACCGAACCGCGACACCACGGCGGCGGACCACAGCCGCCCGAAGCCTCCCCCTGGTCCCGACGCGGCGACCCCGAGCCAGGCGCGCGCGCCGGCCCGCCGCTCCCCCGCACCCTGCTCGCCCGACTCCAGCTCGGTCATGCCGCCCCCCGTCCACGTCTCGCGGGCTCACCCTCCCCACACGGTAGGACCCGGCACTGACAACGGCCTGTCCGGGCACCCTCGACGGGTGCCCGGACAGGCCGTTCTACCGCTGTGCCGGATCGGATTCCGCTAGATCTCGCCCCGGAGCTTGGCGAGGGCCTCAGCGAGGATGGCCTCGCCGTCGGCGTCGCTCCGCCGCTCCCGTACATACGCCAGATGCGTCTTGTACGGCTCGGTGCGCGGCGCGGCCGGCGGGTTGTCCCGGTCTTTGCCGGCCGGGAGGCCGCAGCGGGGGCAGTCCCAAGTGTCCGGGATCTGCGCGTCGCTGGCGAAGCTCGGCTGAGTCTCGTGCTCGTTCGCGCACCAGAAGGAGATGCGCAGACGCGGCGCGGACTCGCCTCGCTCGGCCTCTCCCATCGGCCCCGCTCCGACCCGACTCCCTCGGATCGCGTTGCCACTTGCCACGGTCGTAACTCCCTGCGTGATGGTGCCGCGAAGCGTCGATATGAGCTCCGCTGCGGGCGCCCCAGTCTACGTAAGGCCCAACGCGCGTCCAGTGGCAGGAGTTACACCGCCCGCCCCCGAGGACGCCAGCCCCATGATAGGCCGGACAGACGACGGTACGTCAGCTGCCGAGTTTCAGTCGAGCTTCATGAGCAGGCCGAGGGCCACGATGCAGACGAACCAGAGCATGCCCACGACGACGGTGATCCGGTCGAGGTTGCGCTCGGCGACCGAAGAACCACCCACGGAGGACTGCATGCCGCCGCCGAACATGTCGGACAGGCCGCCGCCCTTCCCCTTGTGCATGAGCACCAGCATCATCAACAGAACGCTGAAGATGATGAGGGCGATCGAGAACCCCATGACCACGGCTGGACCAACTCTCTCGGGTGCAGAAACTGACGAAAACCCAGACAAAAGCGAACAATAGCGTCGGGGCCGGGGGGCGCGTCCACGCCGGTCCCGGCCCCGACAGCGTACGACGGTGAGTGCCCGTCGTCATAGCTGCTGCTCGTCGCGGTGTCCGCGGACCTTTACTGGTCCCGGAAGCGGACGATCTTGACGAACTCGTCGGCGTCCAGTGCCGCGCCGCCGACCAGCGCGCCGTCCACGTCCGGCTGCGCCATGATCGCCGCGACGTTCCCGGCCTTCACCGAGCCGCCGTACTGGATGCGGACCTTGTCGGCCAGCTCCTGGTCGTACAGCTCGGCCAGCCGGCCGCGGATCGCCCCGCAGACCTCCTGCGCGTCCTCGGGCGTGGCGACCTCGCCGGTGCCGATGGCCCACACCGGCTCGTACGCGATCACGATGGTCTCGGCCTGCTCGGCCGGGATGTCCTTCAGACCGCCGTCGACCTGCGCGAGGGTGTGCGCGACCTGGTTGCCGGCCTTGCGGACCTCCAGGCCCTCGCCGACGCACAGGATCGGGGTGAGGCCGTACCGGTACGCGGCCTTCACCTTGGCGTTGCACAGCTCGTCGGTCTCGGCGTGGTACTGCCGCCGCTCGGAGTGCCCGATGGCGACGTAGGCGCACTTCAGCTTGGCGAGCATCGAGCCGGAGACCTCGCCGGTGTACGCCCCGGACTCGTGCGCCGAGAGGTCCTGGGCACCGTACTTGATCTTCAGCTTGTCGCCCTCGACCAGCGTCTGCACCGAGCGCAGGTCGGTGAAGGGCGGCAGGACCGCGACCTCGACGGCCTCGTAGTCCTTGTCGGCGAGCGCGAAGGCGAGCTTCTGGACGTGCGCGATGGCCTCAAGGTGGTTGAGGTTCATCTTCCAGTTGCCCGCCATCAGCGGGATACGGTCACTCACTGTGTTCAGTCCTCCAGTGCGGCGAGGCCGGGGAGGGTCTTGCCCTCAAGGTATTCGAGGCTGGCCCCGCCACCGGTCGAAATGTGGCCGAAAGCGGTCTCGTCGAAGCCGAGCGTGCGGACGGCCGCGGCCGAGTCGCCACCACCGACGACGGTGAAGGCGTCGGTGTCGAGGAGCGCCTGGGCGATGGCAGACGTGCCACCGGCGTAGTCCGGGTGCTCGAAGACACCGAGCGGACCGTTCCAGAAGACGGTCGCGGCGTCGGCGAGCTTAGACGCGTACAGCTCACGGGTCTTCGGGCCGATGTCCAGGCCCTCCTTGTCGGAGGGGATCCGGTCGGCGTCGACGGTGACGAAGTCCGCGGGGGCCTTCGTCTTCAGGTCCGGGAAGTCGGCCGAGGCCAGGATGTCGACCGGCAGGACCAGCTCGACGCCGTCCCTCTCGGCCCGCTCCATGTACTCGGTGACGGCCGGGATCTGGTCCTCCTGAAGGAGGGAGATGCCGACCTCGTAGCCCTTGGCCTTGAGGAAGGTGTACGCCATGCCGCCGCCGATCAGCAGGCGGTCGGCCTTGCCGAGCAGCTCGTCGATGACGGCGAGCTTGTCGGAGACCTTGGCACCGCCGAGCACGACCACGTACGGGCGCTTGACGTCCTCGGTGAGCTTCTTCAGGACGCCGACCTCGGTGGCGATCAGGTCGCCCGCGGCGTGCGGCAGCCGGGCCGGGAGGTCGTAGACCGAGGCGTGCTTGCGGTGCACGGCGCCGAAGCCGTCGCCGACGTACGCGTCCGCGAGCGCGGCGAGCTGGTCGGCGAAGGCGGCCCGCTCCGCGTCGTCCTTGCTGGTCTCGCCGGCGTTGAAGCGGAGGTTCTCCAGCAGCGTGACCTCGCCGTCGCCTAGAGCGGCGACGGTGGCCTTCGCGCTGTCCCCCACGGTGTCGGCCGCGAAGGCGACCGGCTTGCCGAGGATCTCACCGAGCCGCTTGGCGACCGGTGCGAGCGAGAACTGCGGGTCCGGGGCACCCTTGGGACGGCCCAGGTGAGAGGCGACGATCACCTTGGCGCCGGCCTCGGCCAGCCTGGCGATCGTCGGCGCGACGGCCCGGATCCGGCCGTCGTCGGTAATGGTGTCGCCGTCGAGCGGGACGTTGAGGTCGGCGCGGACGAAGACCCGCTTCCCGGCCACCTCAAGGTCGTCGATCGTCTTCATGGTGTGGACTCCTATGTGGCTACCACGAACAACGGGGCCCGTGCTGCGCATGTGCGCGCTGCGCGAGCCCCGTTGCTCACATCGAATTGCCGCTCAGTGCCGGATCGGGCTCAGAGCTGGCCGCCGACGAAGGTGGTCAGGTCCACCAGGCGGTTGGAGTAGCCCCACTCGTTGTCGTACCAGCCGACGACCTTGACCTGCTTGCCCTGGGCCATCGTCAGCGAGGCGTCGAAGGTGCAGGACGCCGGCCAGTTGACGATGTCGGACGAGACGATGGCGTCCTCGGTGTACTCGAGGATGCCCTTCAGCTGCCCCTCGGCGGCCTTCTGGAAGGCGGTGTTGATCTCTTCCTTGGTGACCTCGCGGTCGAGCTCGAGGACCAGGTCGGTGACCGAGCCGGTGGGGACCGGGACGCGCATGGCGATGCCGTCCAGCTTGCCCTTGAGCTGCGGCAGGACCAGGGCGGTGGCCTTGGCGGCACCGGTGGAGGTCGGGATGATGTTCTGCGCTGCGGCACGGGCCCGGCGCAGGTCGCTGTGCGGGAAGTCCAGGATGCGCTGGTCGTTGGTGTACGCGTGGACGGTCGTCATCAGGCCCTTGGCGATGCCGAAGCTCTCGTCGAGAACCTTGGCCATCGGCGCCACGCAGTTGGTGGTGCAGGAGGCGTTGGAGATGACGTGGTGGTTGGCCGCGTCGTACTTGTCCTGGTTGACGCCCATCACGATCGTGATGTCCTCGCCCTTGGCGGGCGCGGAGATCAGGACCTTCTTGGCGCCGGCGGCCAGGTGCTTGGCCGCGTCCTCGCGCTTGGTGAAGATGCCGGTGGACTCGACGACGATGTCGGCGCCCAGCTCGGCCCACGGAAGGTTCGCCGGGTCACGCTCGGCGATGGTCTTGAAGGTCTGGTTGCCGACGGTGATGGTGTCGTCGGTGTGGCTGACCTCGTGCTTCAGCCGACCCAGGATGGTGTCGTACTTCAGGAGGTGGACCAGGGTGGCGTTGTCGGTCAGGTCGTTGACACCGACGATCTCGATGTCCGCGCCCTGCTCCAGGAGCGCGCGGAAGTAGTTGCGGCCGATGCGGCCGAAGCCGTTGATGCCTACGCGGATCGTCACGAACCGATCTCCTCGTTGGTGTGCCGGCCAGGACGCCGGCGAGCGTATGGGTTGTCCCCGACCGCCTCCGACCCTACCGCCTGTACGGGACCTACGTGACATTGGCCGCGGCGGCCCGCGACCACCATCGAGTGGTTCGGGCCGCCGCCTCGATCATCCTGTCGCCGCGCGAAAAATCATCGGGTCGTCATATAGGCGGCGTTGTACGGCTGTCATGCGTGATCGGCGAATTCGGGGTGCCGCCCGGGTCAGCCGACCATGCCCTCGGCCATCTCCTCGGTCAGGCTGGATTCCGTACCGGGGATCCCGAGGTCCTGCGCGCGCTTGTCGGCCATGGCCAGCAGCCGGCGGATACGGCCCGCGACGGCGTCCTTGGTCAGCGGCGGGTCGGCGAGCGCCCCCAGCTCCTCCAGGGATGCCTGCTTGTGCTCCATACGCAGCCGCCCGGCCGCCGCGAGGTGCTCGGGCACCTCGTCGCCGAGGATCTCCAGAGCGCGCTGTACCCGCGCGCCCGCGGCGACGGCGGCCCGAGCCGAGCGCCGCAGATTGGCGTCGTCGAAGTTGGCCAGCCGGTTGGCCGTGGCCCGAACCTCGCGGCGCATCCGCCGCTCCTCCCACGCCAGCACCGACTCGTGGGCCCCCAGCCGGGTCAGCAGCGCCCCGATCGCGTCACCGTCGCGGACGACCACCCGGTCCACGCCGCGCACCTCGCGCGCCTTGGCCGCGATCTGCAGCCGCCGGGCCGCGCCGACCAGCGCGAGGGCGGCCTCGGGGCCCGGGCAGGTGACCTCCAGCGACGAGGAGCGGCCGGGCTCGGTGAGCGAGCCGTGGGCGAGGAAGGCCCCGCGCCAGGCGGCCTCGGCGTCGCAGGTGGCGCCGGAGACGACCTGCGGGGGCAGGCCGCGAATGGGGCGGCCGCGGCCGTCGACCAGGCCGGTCTGGCGGGCCAGCTGGTCGCCGCCGGCGACCACCCGGACCACGTACCGGCTGCCGCGGCGCAACCCGCCCGGGGCCATCACCACCAGGTCGGAGGCGTGCCCGAAGATCTCCAGGATGTCCTTGCGCAGCCGCCGGGCGGCGATGCCGGTGTCCAGTTCGGCCTCGATCACGATGCGTCCGCTGACGAGGTGCAGACCGCCCGCGAACCTCAGGATCGCCGAGACCTCCGCCTTCCGGCAGCACGTCCGGGTGACGGGAAGCCGAGAGATTTCGTCCTTCACCGCTGGCGTCATCGCCATGGGCCGATCCTTCCATGCATCCGAAAAATACGGTCGTACGCGGCGGCCAGCAGCTCCGGGTCGTGCCGGGGAGCCCCGTCGGGCGCAGCCACAGGGGCCAGCTCGACCGTGCCGCCCAACCGCTCGGCGGCGTCACACAGGCTGCTCTGGTCGGGCACCGCTGCGGCGTCGGCCAGCACCACGTCGAAGGCGAGTTTAGGGGCGTGTCGGGCCAAAACCTCCAAATGACGCTGCGGGGAGAAGCCTTCGGTTTCACCGGGCTGGGGGGCCAGGTTCAGTGACAGCACACGCCGGGCCTTGGTCTCGACGAGCGCGTCGAGCAGCTCGGGGACCAGCAGGTGCGGGATCACCGAGGAGAACCAGGAGCCCGGGCCGAGCACCACCCAGTCGGCGTCGAGCACCGCGGCGACGGCCTCGGGCACGGCGGGCGGGTCCTCCGGGACCACGTGCACGGACTGCACCTCGCCCGGGGTCAGCGCCACGGTGGCCTGGCCGCGGACGGTGGAGATCTCGTCGGGACGGTCCGGGTCGTGCCCCCGTACGAGCGCCTGGAGCTCCAGCGGCACCGCGGACATGGGCAGCACCCGGCCGTGCGCCCCCAGGAGCCTGCCGACCCACTCCAGCGCCTTGACGGGGTCGCCCAGCTGCTCCCACAGCGCGACGATCAGCAGATTGCCCACGGCGTGGCCGTGCAGCTCGCCCTCGCTGGCGAAGCGGTGCTGGATGACCCGGGCCCAGGTCTGGCCCCAGTCGTCGTCGCCGCACAGCGCGGCGAGCGCCTTGCGCAGGTCACCGGGGGGCAGCACGCCCAGCTCGTCGCGGAGCCGGCCGCTGGAGCCGCCGTCGTCGGCCACCGTGACGACGGCGGTGAGGTCGCCGGTGATGCGGCGCAGCGCCGCGAGAGAGGCGGACAGGCCCATGCCGCCGCCGAGCGCGACGACCTTGGGCTGGGCACCACGGCCCGAGCGGCCGCCGACCAGCCGCCGCAGGCGCCGGGTGCGGAAGGGCGTAAGGCTCACTCGCGCCCCATGTCGCGGTGGACGACGACGGTCTCCACGCCTTCGGCGGCGAGACGGGCGGCCAGCCGCTCGGACATCGCGACGCTGCGGTGCTTGCCGCCGGTGCAGCCGACGGCGATGGTCACGTAGCGCTTGCCCTCTCGCCGGTATCCGGCGGCGATCAGCTGGAGCAGTTCGGCGTAGCGGTCGAGGAACTCCTTGGCGCCGGGCTGGTTGAAGACGTAGCCGGACACCTCCTCGTTGAGCCCGGTGAAGGGGCGCAGCTCGGGCACCCAGTGCGGGTTCGGCAGGAAGCGGCAGTCGACCACGAGGTCGGCGTCGACCGGCAGGCCGTACTTGTAGCCGAACGACATGACGGTGGCGCGCAGCTCCGGCTCCTCGTCGCCGGCGAACTGGGCGTCCATCTTGGCGCGCAGTTCGTGCACGTTGAGGCTGGAGGTGTCGATCACCAGGTCGGCGTCGCCGCGCAGCTCGCGCAGCAGGTCGCGCTCGGCGGCGATGCCGTCCACGATCCGGCCGTCGCCCTGGAGCGGGTGCGGGCGGCGTACGGACTCGAACCGGCGCACCAAGGCGTCGTCGGACGCCTCCAGGAACAGCACGCGGCGCTTGACGTGCTTGGCCTCAAGGTCGGCCAGGGACTCGCGGAGGTTGTCGAAGAAGCGGCGGCCGCGCACGTCCACGACGACGGCGATCCGGGCCACGTTCCCCTGCGAGCGGGCGCCGAGGTCCACCATGGTCGGGATCAGGGCGGGCGGCAGGTTGTCCACGACGAACCAGCCGAGGTCCTCCAGACACTTGGCGGCGGTGCTGCGGCCCGCCCCGGACATGCCAGAGATGATCACCAGCTCGGGGATGGCCGAGGTCTCGGCCGTGTCCCCGTTCGTGCCCGTACTCACCTGTGCTCCGTCTCCGTCGGTGTCTTGCGCGTTCATCTTCCTGTCCCCCGTGTCAGTGGCGACGCCGCCGCTGCGGCCTCGCCTTCCATACTGCTACCTCCGTGGAGGTGGTCTCCCCGTCCTCGGCCCGCTCGGGAGCGGCGTCGCACGTCAGCCCTCTTCTCCGTCGAGGATCTCGCCGGTGGCGGTGTTGACCGCCGGGGCGGCCGGGGCGGCCTGCGCCAGGGCCGCGGCGACGGTCTCGGCCGTTTTGCGGCCGATGCCGGGGACCTCGCAGATCTGGTCGATGGTGGCCGCGCGCAGCCGTTTGACCGAGCCGAAGTGCTTCAGCAGTGCCTGGCGGCGGCTGCCGCCCAGGCCCGGCACCGCGTCGAGCGGCCCGGCCTTCATGGTTTTGGCGCGCTTGCTGCGCTGGTAGCTGATGGCGAACCGGTGGGCTTCGTCCCGGACCCGCTGGAGGAGATAGAGCCCCTCACTGCTGCGCGGCAGCACCACGGGGTCGTGCTCGCCGGGGAGCCAGACCTCTTCCAGGCGCTTGGCCAGGCCGCAGACCGCGACGTCGTCGACGCCGAGCTCCTCCAGGGCCTTCTTGGCCGCGGCGACCTGCGGTGCGCCGCCGTCGACGACGACCAGCTGGGGCGGGTAGGCGAACTTCTTCGGCTTGCCGTCCTCGCCGATGGGCCCGCCGTTCGCCTCGGGGGTGTCCGTGGCGTCTTCCTCCTGCCACTCCCCCGTCTTCTGCTTCTCCTGGAGATACCGGCGGAAGCGGCGGCTGACGACCTCGTGCATGGAGCGGACGTCGTCCTGTCCTGCGAAGCTCTTGACCTGGAAGCGGCGGTACTCGCTCTTGCGCGCCAGGCCGTCCTCGAAGACGACCATGGAAGCCACGACGTCGTCGCCCTGGAAGTGCGAGATGTCGAAGCATTCGATGCGCAGCGGCGCGGAGTCCAGGTCCAGGGCCTCGGCAATCTCCTCCAGGGCGCGGGAGCGGGTGGTCAGGTCCGAGGCGCGCTTGGTCTTGTGCAGCACGAGTGCCTGCTGGGCGTTCCGCTGCACCGTCGCCATCAGGTCCTTCTTGTCGCCGCGCTGCGGTATCCGCAGGTCGACGCGGGCGCCACGGCGCTCGGTGAGCCACTGGGCGACCGGTGCGACGGGGTCCGGCAGGGCGGGCACCAGGACCTCCTTGGGAACCGCGTCGCCCTTCTCCTCGCCGTAGAGCTGCTGGAGGGCGTGCTCGACCAGGCCCGCGGTGTCCACGGCCTCGACCTTGTCGGTGACCCAGCCGCGCTGACCCCGGACCCGGCCGCCGCGCACATGGAAGATCTGGACCGCGGCTTCGAGCTCGTCCTCGGCGACGGCGATCAGGTCGGCGTCGGTGGCGTCGGCGAGGACGACGGCGTTCTTCTCCATGGCGCGCCTGAGCGCCTCGATGTCGTCGCGCAGCCGTGCCGCCCGCTCGTACTCCATCTCCTCCGCGGCCTGCTGCATCTCCTGTTCGAGGCGGCGCAGGTAGGTGCCGGTGCGGCCGGCCATGAAGTCGCAGAATTCCTCGGCGAGTTCGCGGTGCTCGGCGGCGGTGACCCGGCCGACGCACGGGGCGGAGCACTTGCCGATGTAGCCGAGGAGGCAGGGGCGGCCGATCTGATGGGAGCGCTTGAAGACCCCGGCGGAGCAGGTCCGTACGGGGAAGACCCGCAGCATGAGATCGACGGTCTCGCGGATCGCCCAGGCGTGGGCGTACGGGCCGAAGTAGCGCACGCCCTTCTTCTTGGGACCGCGCATCACCTGGACGCGCGGGAACTCCTCGCCCATGGTGACCGCCAGGGACGGATAGCTCTTGTCGTCCCGGTACTTGACGTTGAACCGGGGGTCGAACTCCTTGATCCAGGAGTATTCGAGCTGGAGCGCCTCGACCTCTGTGGAAACCACGGTCCACTCCACGGACGCCGCGGTGGTGACCATGGTGCGGGTGCGCGGGTGGAGGTTCGCCAGGTCCTGGAAATACGAGGAGAGCCGCTGGCGCAGGCTCTTCGCCTTTCCGACGTAGATCACCCGGCCGTGCTCGTCCCGGAACCTGTAGACCCCCGGCGAGTCGGGGATCTGTCCCGGCTTGGGTCGGTAGCTGCTGGGGTCGGCCATGGTCACCACCCTACTGGCGGACAGTGACAACGCGGCTCCGCGGCGGCGGCCGGGCCGTCCGGCTCCGGTGGGAATCACCCTCCGGGGCCGGACGGCCGCGGCTGCTCTCTTTGCGCCGCCAGGCGGCGTTCACCTCGCGGTTCCCGCCTCTGGGGGCCTTGTCTCAGGGTTCAGCGGCGGCGGGTGCGCAGCGCCGCGGCGCCGCACAGGCCCAGGGCGACGATCGCACCGGCGCCCGCGACGGTGGACGTGGCGGTGAGCAGCCCGTCGCTGCTGCCGTCGGCCGCCTGCCGCTGCTTCTCCGGCCGCGCCTCCGGCTGCTGCCCGTATCCGCCGGCCTTGCCCTTCTTGGCGTACGCCGACCCCGGGAGCTTGTCCCCGTACGCCTCGTGGACCCGCTTCTGGTAGGCGCGGACCGTGGTGCCGTCGGCGCCGATCGCGCGCGTGGCGTCGGCGTCCAGCGGCAGGACGCGCGTACCCCGCTGGACGTACCAGGCGTCGATCTGCGGCTCGCGGAACACGGTGCCGCCCTTGAGCTTCTTCGCGCCCTTGGCGGCGTACCGGGTCTCGTCGTCGCCGGTGGCGATGTTCACGACCTGCCAGGCCCCGCCCTGGCGTACGGTCCACACCGACGCCGCCTGCCCGTCCGAGGCGACGGCCTTGCTGGCGAGGAATTCCAGTTCGGCGACGGGCGTGCGCAGCGCGTCGCGCGCCCCCGGGTCGGCTGCCACGAACGCGGCGGAGAGGCTGTAGACGGGCACGGTGGCGCCCTCGATGCGCGGGGCGGCCGCCCGCTTGGCGACGGCCCCGTCCCGCGCGAAGAAGCGGGAGAGGGTGTCGAGGGTGGTGGGGGCGGTCGCGGCGTCGTGGGCGGCGCCGACGGCCGTCGCGGCGGGCGCCTTGGGGGCCGCGGGGGCCTCCTCGGCCTGGGCCGCGGGTGCGGCGAGTCCGACGAGGGCGGCGGCCAGGGCGCCACCGGCGAGGGTGCGCGTTGCGTTGACGAAGGTCACGGTGTCACGCCCCGATCCGGTAGAGCGAGTGGGTCCAGGAGAACTGGTTGTTGTTCACGTACCAGTCGTGGGACGCCCAGCTGTAGCGCTGGCTGGAGGGCCACGGGTCGCCCCACGCCACCCAGCTGCCGGACGTGTCGTAGCCGTATATGACCTGCATGTGCCCACCTCCTGACGACCACTGGATACGGGTCTCGATCGGGCGCTCCGCGTCGATCTCGCTCTGCACGGTGGAGTAGCGCAGCCATCCGTTCACATAGGAGCCGGGGGATATACCGATCCAGTTCAGTGCAGTCTGCACATTACCGAGGGTCGCCTGCCAGTTGGGGCAGTCGTAGCCCTGCGTGCGGTTGAACGCGGCGTTGCAGAACTGGTTCTGGCTGTAGTTGTAGCCGTAGTAGGTGGCGATGGTGTTGCCCGACGCGGCCCAGCACCAGTTGGTGTTCTGCTGCGCCTGCATGCTGATGTCGAGCTCGTTGGAGTAGGCCTCCGCGGCGACGGACTTGGTGTTCTTGGCATCGCTGCCGGGCGCGGGCGCCGCAGTGCTCGCGGTCGCCGTGGGCAGTGCGAGCAGCGCGGCGGCGGCGAGGGCGGCGACAGACAGTCGTCTGCCGCGCCTTCCGCGCATACGCGATGTATGGGGGACGAGAGACATGGACGTTCCTCCCGAATGAGCCGATGAGTTGAGTGGGGGGTGTTTCAGGTGGGGGGTGTCGGCACGGGGAGACCGACGCGGGTGTCGGCGTGAAGAGGCCGACGTGGGTGTCGGTGTGAAGAGGCCGACGTGGGGGGGTGGAGGAGCGCGTCCGGACGCTGGTGAGGAGCATCAGGTGTTGTTCGAATGGGGTCAACACGCTTCAATGCGAGGTGACATCGCGGTGTGAACGATCCGGACCAAATGTGAACGTCCAGTGCCCTTGAATGCTGGAATATGGCGTTCTCAACAGTGCGACACTCTGCGTCGGATCGTGAATGTTCACAGAGGAGCTCGCCGATGGGGCAGATCACCGCGCACGCGGACGCGGCCGAAGCGGAACTGGCGCAGGCCCTGCGCACCGGCCCGTTCCACCTGGCGCTGCGGGCGGCGCTGGCCGCGCGCGGCCTGGCTCTGCACCGGATACAGCACCGGCTCGCCCAACGCGGCATCAAGGTCGGGGTGACCAGCCTGAGCTACTGGCAGCAGGGCGCGCGGCGGCCGCGGCGGCCCGAGTCGCTCCGGGCGGTACGCGCCCTGGAGGACGTACTGGAACTGCCCGCGCACGCGCTGACCCGGCTGCTCGATCCGGGCTTCCGTCCGGAAGTGGAACGCCCCGCCGCGCGCACGTACCGTGCTCTGCTGGAGCACTCCGGCGCGCTGGAGGCCATGCTCGCCGAGTTGGAGTCACCACTCGACGGCGGGCTGCACACCGCCTGCCAGCTGGAGCGGGTGAGCATCGGCCCGCGGCGGGAGTTGCAGGGACGCGATTCCCAGCATGTCGTCCGTGCCCACCGGGACGGCGTCGACCGCTACGTCGCCATTCACCACGGAGAGGCGGGCGGCGACCCCTCGCAGGTCACGGTCCGGGCATGGGAGAACTGCCGCCTGGGGCGGGTGCGCTGGGACACGGCCGCCAATCTGGTCGTCGCGGAGCTGCTGTTCGACGCGCGGCTGCGCGCCGGGGACACGTACCTCTTCAGCTACGGCTTCGAGGACGGCACCGGCGGCCCGAGCACGGAGTACGAGCGGGGCTTCCCGTTCGCGAGCGGGCAGTACGTCCTCCAGGTACGGTTCGACGCCGCGGCGCTTCCCGTACGCTGCCGCCGCTTCGCGCGGGCCTCGGCGGGCGCGCCGCGCGGCGGGCAGCGGGAACTGACCCTGAGCGGCCAGCACCGGGTGGTGCATGTGGCCGAGCACGATGTGCGGCCGGGAATCCTGGGGATCGCCTGGGACTGGAACTGAGCGCGACGCCGCGGGCCGGCGGCGCTCATGCCTCCGGGCCGACGATCAACCTGCCGCCCTCGGTGCGCACCGGCACGGACGGCAGCGGCGCCACCGCCGGCCCCGCCAGCACCTTGCCGGTCTTCGCGTCGAACTCACTGCCGTGGCAGGAGCACCGGATCCGCTCGTCCTCCACCGAGCTCACCACGCACCCGGCGTGCGTGCACACCGCGCCGAACGCCTTGTACTCGCCCTTGGCGAGCCGCGTGACCACGACCCGGTCCTCGCGGTAGAGCTTCGTCCCGCCCACGGGGACGTCGCCTGGCGCGCCGAGATCGACCGGTGCGGTCGGGGTCGGCGGGACCTTCGAGCCGCCGGCCCCGCCGTCGCAGGCGGCGACCCCGAGCCCGGCGGCCCCGGCCAGCGCGGCCCCTCGCAGTACGGTTCGGCGGGCGGGGGGCTGGCTGGTCATGGGGACTCCTGTGCGTGGGGCGTGCGTTGGCTCGACGATACCGGCACAGATCATGCCGTTCCGACAGTGGTGCCTGGGCGTAGGCGAACGTTCGCACCAGCACTGACGTGAACGTTCATGCCGCGTGCGGTCATGGGATACGTTTCGGCGTCGACGTCGGCTGTACGTCCTGCAAGGGCTGAAGGCGGCCGGGGAAGAGCCGAGAGGCGCCGAAAAGGTCCGAAGGGCCCGAGCAAGAAGGTAGGACCCGATGAACGACCGAACCCGATGAACGACCGGAGAAGGGACCGCTCCTCGTGATCGTCGTTGCCGGAGAAGCCCTCATCGATCTCGTGCCTGACCGCGCCGGGGCGGGCGGCGGCCTGCCCGCCCTGCTGCCGCGCTGTGGCGGCGGTCCGTACAACACCGCGGTGGCACTGGGGCGGCTCGGCTCTCCGACCGCGTTCTGCTCACGTGTGTCGACCGACGCCTTCGGCGACGCGCTGCTGGCCGGACTGCGCGCCGACGGGGTCGACACCACGCTGGTGCAGCGCGGACCGGAACCCACCACGCTCGCGGTCGCGGACATCGGCTCCGACGGATCGGCGGGCTACGGCTTCTACGCCGAGGGCACCGCGGACCGGCTCTTCGCGTTGCCCGGTGCCCTGCCCGAGTCGGTGACGGCCGTCTCCGTGGGCACCTGCTCCCTGGTGCTGGAGCCGGGCGCGAGCGCGTACGAGGCGCTGCTGCGGCGCGAGGCCGCGCGGGGCCTGCTCACCGCGCTCGACCCCAACATCCGCCCCGGCCTCATCGCCGACGCCGACGGCTACCGCACCCGCTTCCGGTCCTGGCTTCCCTCCGTGAGCCTGCTCAAGCTGTCCGTCGAGGACGCCGTCTGGCTGGCCGGCGGGGCCGGGAACCCCAGCCTCGGTGCGGCGCTGGCGGCCTCCCGGGAATGGCTGGCCGAGGGGCCGGTGGCGGTCGTCCTCACCCATGGCGCGGACGGGCTGACCGTGCTGACCCGCACGGGCGGATCGGTCACCGTACCGGGCGAACGGGTCGCGGTGGCCGACACCATCGGCGCGGGCGACACGGTCAACGCCGCGCTGCTGCACCGGCTGGGCGCCCACGGCGCGCTGTCCCCGGCGGCCGCGGCAGCCCTGGACGACGCCGCGTGGCAGGACACCCTGCGCTTCGCGGCCCGCGCCGCGGCGATCACCTGTTCCCGCCCGGGCGCGCAGCCACCGTACGCGTCGGAGCTGGCCTGACGCGGCCAATAGTCGTCGCACCGCCCCGGGCGGCAACCGGGGCGGGGGGGCGACCGCCCCGGTTATGGCACCGGCAGACCTCCCCCACGCAGCCGCCTCCCGTCACGCACCCGACGGGCAGCGGGGCGCGCGGCCTGCGCGGGCACCGGCGTCTTGAACAGACCCGGGCCCCGGCACCCGGCCTGCGGGGCGCCGAGCTCTCGGACAATCCCGGGCCCCGGAACCCGGCCTGCGGGGCGCCGAGCTCTCGGACAATCCCGGGCCCCGGAACCCGGCCTGCGGGGCGCCGAGCTCTCGGACAGACCCCGGCCCGCCCCGCTGAAGGCGGGACCGGCGCCCGCCGGGCGACCGCGTCGTACGTGATGCGCGCGGTCGCCCGCCCGCATCACGCCCGGCGCGCCCGTGCCGTCTTCTTGGGCGCGGCGGCGGCCGGCACGGTCGCCCCCGCTGCCTTCTTCACCGCGGTGGAGTTCGCCTTCTTCGCCGCGGTCTTCTTCGCGGCGGGCTTCCTCCCCGCGGCCGTCCCCGTCCCCTTCCGGGCCGCGGGCACCACCGCGTCACTCACCCGCTCCCCCAGCAGCTCCCGCAGGAACTTGCCGGTGTGGCTGGCGGGCACCGAAGCGACCTGCTCCGGCGTGCCCTCGGCGATGACCAGGCCACCGCCGCTTCCGCCCTCCGGGCCCATGTCCACGACCCAGTCCGCCGTCTTGATCACATCGAGGTTGTGCTCGATGACGATCACCGTGTTGCCCTTGTCGACCAGCCCGGACAGCACCGCGATCAGCTTGCTGATGTCCTCGAAGTGCAGGCCGGTCGTCGGCTCGTCCAGCACGTAGACCGTGCGCCCCGTCGAACGCTTCTGCAGCTCGCTGGCCAGCTTGACCCGCTGCGCCTCACCGCCGGAGAGCGTCGGGGCCGACTGCCCGAGGCGCACATACCCCAGTCCGACCTCGTTGAGCGTCCGCAGATGACGGGCGATGGTCGGCACCGCCTCGAAGAAGTCCAGCGCCTCCTCGATCGGCATGTCCAGCACCTCGGCGATGGACTTGCTCTTGTAATGGACCTCCAGGGTCTCCCGGTTGTAGCGCGCGCCGTGGCAGACCTCGCACGGCACATACACATCGGGCAGGAAGTTCATCTCGATCTTGATGGTGCCGTCACCGGCGCAGTTCTCGCACCGGCCGCCCTTGACGTTGAAGGAGAACCGGCCGGGCAGATAGCCGCGGACCTTCGCCTCCATCGTCTCCGCGAAGAGCTTGCGCACATGGTCGAAGACCCCGGTGTACGTCGCCGGGTTGGAGCGGGGCGTACGGCCGATGGGCGACTGGTCGACGTGCACGACCTTGTCGACGAGGTCGTCGCCGTCCACCCGCGTGTGGCGGCCCGGCACCGATCGCGCACCGTTCAGCTCGCGCGCCAGGTGGGTGTAGAGGATGTCGTTGACCAGCGTGGACTTGCCCGATCCGGAGACACCCGTGACGGCGGTGAGCACGCCGAGAGGGAAGGAGACGTCGATGTCCTGCAGATTGTTCTCGCGGGCACCGTGCACCGTCAGCTGCCGCTCCGGGTCCACGGACCGACGGGATGCCGGCAGCGCGATGGACTTCTTCCCGGACAGGTACTGCCCGGTCATCGAGTCCTTGTTGCGCAGCAGTTCCTTCAAGGGGCCGCTGTGCACCACCTTGCCGCCGTGCTCACCCGCGCCCGGGCCGATGTCCACCACCCAGTCCGAGGTCTTGATGGTGTCCTCGTCGTGCTCGACGACGATCAGTGTGTTCCCGAGATCGCGCAGACGCACCAGGGTCTCGATGAGCCGGTGGTTGTCACGCTGGTGCAGACCGATCGACGGCTCGTCCAGCACGTAGAGCACACCGACCAGGCCGGAGCCGATCTGGGTGGCGAGCCGGATGCGCTGGGCCTCACCGCCGGACAGCGTGCCCGCAGCGCGGTTCAGCGAGAGGTAGTCGAGACCGACGTCGACCAGGAACCTCAGCCGCTCGTTGACCTCCTTCAGCACGCGCTCCGCGATCGTCTTCTCGCGGGCGTTCAGCTTCATCTCACGCAGGAACTCCGCGCATTCGCTGATCGACATCGCGGAGACCTCCGCGATGGACCGGCCCTGCACGGTGACCGCGAGGACGATCGGCTTGAGGCGGGTGCCCTCACAGGTGGGGCAGGGCACCTCACGCATGTACCCCTCGAAGCGCTCCCGGCTGGAGTCGCTCTCCGCCTCCGAGTGCCGCCGCTTGACGAACGGCACGGCACCTTCGAAGGCCGTGGTGTAGGCCCGCTCCCGGCCGTACCGGTTGCGGTAGCGCACCTCGATCTGGGTCTTGTGGCCGTTGAGTAGCGCCTTCTTGGCCCGCTGGGGCAGTCCGGCCCAGGGGATGTCCGTACGGAAGCCGAGTGCGTCGGCGAGTGCCCCGACCAGGCGGCCGAAGTAGTCCTTGGTGTGTCCGTGGGACCAGGGGTGGATGGCACCCTCGTCCAGGGAGCGCTCCTCGTCCGGGACGATCAGCTCGGGGTCGACCTCCATCCGCGTGCCGATGCCCGTGCAGTCCGGGCAGGCGCCGAACGGCGAGTTGAAGGAGAAGGAGCGGGGCTCCAGTTCCTCGAAGGAGAGATCGTCGTACGGGCAGTAGAGGTGCTCGGAGAACATCCGCTCGCGCTGCGGGTCGTCCTCGTCGAGGTCCACGAAGTCGAGGATCACCATGCCGCCGGAGAGCCCGAGCGCGGTCTCCACCGAGTCGGTCAGCCGCCGCTTGGCGCTGTCCTTGACGGTGAGGCGGTCGACGACGACCTCGATGGTGTGCTTCTCCTGCTTCTTCAGCTTGGGCGGATCGGACAGCTGGATGGTCTGGCCGTCCACCCGGGCCCGGCTGTAGCCCTTGGTCTGGAGGTCGGAGAAGAGATCGACGAACTCGCCCTTGCGCTCGCGGACCAGCGGCGACAGCACCTGGAAGCGGCTGCCCTCGGGCAGCTCCAGCACCCGGTCCACGATGGCCTGCGGCGACTGGCGGGCGATCGGGCGGCCGCACTCGGGGCAGTGCGGCTTGCCGATCCGGGCGAAGAGCAGCCGGAGGTAGTCGTAGACCTCCGTGATGGTGCCGACCGTGGAGCGCGGATTCCGCGAGGTCGACTTCTGGTCGATGGAGACGGCCGGGGACAGGCCCTCGATGAAGTCCACGTCGGGCTTGTCCATCTGTCCCAGGAACTGCCGGGCGTAGGAGGAGAGCGACTCGACGTAGCGACGCTGCCCCTCGGCGAAGATCGTGTCGAACGCGAGGGAGGACTTGCCCGATCCCGACAGCCCGGTGAAGACGATCAGGGAGTCACGGGGGAGGTCGAGCGAGACGTTCTTGAGGTTGTGCTCGCGAGCGCCACGGACGATGAGACGGTCGGCCACGCCGGTCGGCACCTTTCGTGAGGAAGTGAGGGGTGCGCCGGTCTCTGCTTCTTGGATCCTCTGTCTCGCTGGTCCCACCAGCCGAGGCTGACGAGCAGAGGCGGAGCGGAGCATGCCCCCGACCCAGGGTAGGGGGCGGAACGGCGTTGTCTTCAAGGATGCAGCACTCCGAGCCTATAGCACGCACATTCGAATTGCGGGCGAAGTCCGCCACCTTCACCCGAATGAGTGGGCGAAGGCATTACGGTCGGAGCATGAGTGACTACGCACGCGATGCCTCCGCGGTCCAGGGGGCCACCGACCGCCTGCTCACCGCGGTCGCCGGACTCGACGAGGGCGCCGCCGCCCAGCCGTCCCTGCTGCCCGGCTGGACCCGCGGCCATGTGCTCGCCCACCTGGCCCGGAACGCCGACGCTCTGGTCAATCTCCTCACCTGGGCTCGCACCGGCGAAGAGACCCCGATGTACGCGAGCGAGGGCGCCCGCGACCGCGACATCGAGCGCGACGCCGCACGCCCGCTGGCCGTCCACCTCGACGATCTGCGCACCAGTGCCTTCCGGTTCAACGCGGCGGCCGCGGCCCTCCCCCGGGACCGCTGGACCTTCGAGGTGACCATGCGCAACGGCGTGACCGAGCGCGCCGAGCGGCTGCCGCTCCGTCGCCTGGTGGAGGTCGAGCTGCACCATGTCGACCTGGGCATCGGCTACACGATGGCGGATCTGCCCGACGCGTTCGTCGAGCGGCACCTGGCCTTCCTCACCACGGTGAAGTTCGCCGGGCACCCGGATCTGCCCGCGCTGCGACTCACGGACGGCGAACGCGCGTGGGAGACAGGCCGTGCGCAGGGTCCGCGGCTCACGGTCAGCGGCTCCCCCCGCGAGCTACTGGGCTGGCTCACCGGCCGGGCGGATGGCTCCGGGCTCTCCGCCTCCGACGCCCCGCTGCCCACCGTCCCGCCGCTAGGCTGAGGCCATGACTTACAGCGGAGCGGTGAAGGTCGGCGGGCCTGCGGAGACGCACGAACTGCCCGACGTGATGATCTCGAAGGTCGCGGTCGGCCCCATGAACAACAACGCCTATCTGTTGCGCTGCCGCGCGACCGATGAGCAGCTGCTGATCGACGCCGCCGCCGAACCCCATACCCTGCTGACCCTGATCGGCGAGGACGGCATCGGGTCCGTGGTCACCACCCACCGGCACGGCGACCACTGGGGCGCGCTGCGCGAGGTGGTGGACGCCACGAGCGCGACGACCTACGCCGGACGGTACGACGCCGAGGGCATCCCGGTGCCGACCCAGGTACTGGTCGAGGACGGCGACACGATCCGCGTCGGACGCGTGGAGCTGACCGCCCGCCACCTGGTCGGGCACACCCCGGGCAGCATCGCCCTCGTCTACGACGACCCGCACGGCCACCCGCATGTGTTCACCGGCGACTGCCTGTTCCCGGGCGGGGTCGGCAACACCCATGACGACGCCGCCGCGTTCACCAGCCTGATCAACGACGTCGAGACCAAGCTCTTCGACGCCCTGCCGGACGAGACCTGGGTCTACCCCGGCCATGGCGACGACACCACGCTCGGCGCCGAGCGTCCGCACCTGGCCGAGTGGCGCGAACGCGGCTGGTGAACCACGGGGCCGCCCCTCCCCACGGCCGGCGACGGCTCTCAGGAGGGGCGGCGTTCCGTCAGGCCTCGACGCTGTCCTTGTCCCTGCTGTCGACCCCGCTCTCGGGGGCCGTCTGCGCCCCCTCTGCGGCGGCCTGCTTCTTCGAGGCGTACAGGCTGGTGACCGTGGTGACGGCGAGCACCGCGCAGATGACGCCCAGCGAGACCGGGATGCCGATCTCCGGGACATGCACGCCGGATTCGTGCAGCGCGTGCAGGACCAGCTTCACGCCGATGAAGCCGAGGATGACCGACAGGCCGTAGGAGAGGTGGACCAGCTTCTTCAGCAGCCCGCCGATGAGGAAGTACAGCTGCCGCAGGCCCATCAGCGCGAAGGCGTTGGCGGTGAAGACGATGTACGGGTCCTGGGTGAGACCGAAGATCGCGGGTATCGAGTCCAGCGCGAAGAGGACGTCGGTCGTACCGATCGCCAGCATGACGATCAGCATCGGGGTCATCAGGCGCTTGCCGTTCTGGACGATGAACAGCTTGGTCCCGTGGTACGTGTCGGTGGACGGGAAGCGCTTCTCGACCATCTTCAGGAAGCGGTTCTCCTCGAACTCCTCGTCCTCCTCCTCGGCCCGCGCCTCCTTGATGAGTTTCCAGGCCGTCCAGATGAGGAACGCGCCGAAGATGTAGAACACCCAGGCGAAGTTCGAGATGATCGCGGCGCCGGCGCCGATGAACCCCGCGCGCAGGACAAGCGCGATGAGCACACCCACCATCAGCACGCGCTGCTGGTATATCGACGGCACCGCGAACTTCGCCATGATCAGGACGAAGACGAAGAGGTTGTCGACGCTCAGCGATTTCTCGGTGATGAAGCCCGCGAAGAACTCGCCCGACGGCTGGCCGCCGCCGAAGATCAGCAGACCGAGCCCGAAGAGCCCGGCCAGCGCGATCCAGACCGCGGTCCAGATCCCGGCCTCCTTGAGGGAGACCTCGTGCGGCTTGCGGCCGCCTATGAAGAAATCGGCGGCGATGAGGGCGCACAGACCGACGATCGTCAGCACCCACAACGTCAGGGAAACATCCATTGGTCCTCCGGCATTCGTACGGCAGATTTCAGCGTCGTCGCTGCCGGAGGTCTCTTCCACCCGCGACAAGGCCACGGGCCGACGCCCCGGGATCCGGTCGATCCGTGATGACGGGTACGTCGCAGCGGGAGTACTCCCCTCCGCACGAAAGAGAGTACAGGGATGCCCAAGGAAAAGTAAAGAGAAGGGTAAATCCCCTGGTCAGATGGGATTAGTTGCCATAGGCCCGCCGCGCCTGCGCCACCTGCGACAGGACCTGGTCGAGGACCTGACTGCCCGCCGGAACGAGCGCCGGCTCATAGGTCCAGGCATGGCCGACCCACGGGTCGGCCAGATGGTCGTCCGGGACCGGCGTGATCCGCAGCAGCGCCCGCCACAGCGGATCGAGCACCGGCCCGTACGCCCGCGCGTCCTGCCGGTCGGCCACCATCATCAGATGCACACCGACGGCCGGGCCCTCGTCCGCGAGGTAGCGCAGCTGAGTGACCGCCCGGTCGTCGAAGCCGTGCGGGAAGTCATGGACGATCAGGAGCTGCTGGGCGGTGTCCAGATCCGGCGGCAGCGCATCGGTGGCACCACTGCGGATGGCCATCTGCACCAGGTCGACGCGCTGTGTCAGCCCGGCCAGCACCGCGTTCACACCCTGGGCGCCCGCCGCGGGAGGCTCCCGCAGCACACCGGAGCGGGTCAGCGGCGCGAGTGAGGCCGCCGCGGACCCCGCCGGGTCGATCACGTGCACCGTGAACTCGCCCGCCGGATAGACGGCCAGCAGCCGGGCGGCGTGCGCGACCGCGGTGTCCACGGCCTTGCGACGCAGCTCGGTGGAGTCCAGCAGCGCGGCGTCCGAAGAGCCGTCGCGCCCGCTGTCGATCCACAGCCCGCGTTCGAGCGGAAGCCTCATCAGCATGGGGACGTGCAGTCCCGCGCTCTCGGGGAGGTGCAGATCGCCGAGGCGCAGCGCCATCGGCATCTCCATCGGCACCTGGTAGCCCTGCCATACCGGGCTGTCCCAGCGGGCGTAGGCAGGCGGCAGCGCGGGCTCGACGACCTCGGCCTCCGCCGTGAGCTGCGCCACGTCACGATCCAGGACCACACGGGCCTGTTCGACGAGCTGAGTGTGCTTGGCACGCGCCTCCGCGCGCGCCGAGTCGGCAGCCGGACCGACGCGGGTGCTCGGGTCGGAGAGCACCCGGTCCAGCTCCTGCTCCATGCGGGAGTCCGCGAAGTCGACGGCGCTGCGGTACGCGGCGGTCGTACGCGCGAGGTCCTCGAACATGCCCCAGACCTGGTTGTAGAGCCGCTCGTCCATGGTCCATCCGGAGGCGTCGCCCGCGACGGGCACGGCGGGCTGCCCCGGAGTGGCGGGCGGGGCAGTCGGGGCCGGGGGCGGCGGGGCCGAGGTGCGGCGGCCGGGGTGCTGGTAGCTGACGGGGCCGCCCACCGGCTGGGCAGGGGACTGCTGGGCACCTCCGGGCGGCTGCACGGGGGCGGGCCCGCCATCGGCCGGGGCACTGCCACCGGCCGTCGCGGTACGCACCCGGCCGGAGCCGCCGGAGCGCGGCGGGGGCTGCGCCACGGAGCGCGCCATGCCCAGAGCGACGGCGTCGTTGATCCGCGCGGCGAGTTCGGCGGCCTGCGGCAGCCCCTGGTCCTGGAGCATGGCGGCCAGTCCACCCGCATACCCCTGGCCTACGGCGCGCACCTTCCACGCGCCCTGCCTGCGGTAGAGCTCCAGGGCGACCACGGCGGACTCGGAGTCCAGATCGGTGATGGTGTAACCGGCGACGCCGGCTCCGTCGAGGCCGGTGACCGCGATGAACGGCGCCGGCAGGGCGCCGAACCGGACGGGTCCGCCCACGCCGGCCGGGAGCGCGAGCAGCACACTGACCCGGTGGACGCCGTCGGGCAGCGCGTCCAGGTCGACTGCGAGCCGGTGGTCGGCCGCGGCCTGCTTGGAGACCTCTATGCCGGGGAGCTGGGGGGCGGCGGGGTGCGCGACCCATTCCGCTCCGCGGACCGTGCCCTGTTCATCGCCCAGTGTCGCCCCGGCCACGACCGGCTCGCCGGCCGAGACCCGGATCTCCAAACGGGCCTGGGGCAGAGGGTGGTTCTGCCCTCGGACCAGCTCGGCCGTCATCGCGTGCGCTCCCTTGTTGCGTCGTTCGTTGCATGTGCCCGTCGGCCCGGCGGCACATCGCCGCCGGGCCGTCAAATGCCGTAAGCCGAGCGGCCGGTCAGCCGGCCGCCGGCGCCGCTCACAGGTGCGGGGCGATGAAGGGCATCAGGTCCTGGAAGGTGCGGCCGTTGGCGGGCTCGCCGAGGGCCTTCATCTGCCAGCCGTTCCCCGCGCGCTGCACCTTCGCCATGATCTGGGCGGTGTACTGGCCGCCGCCGGTGAGGGTGTACCGCGCCAGCTCCTGGCCGTTGGTCTCGTCCACCAGACGGCAGAACGCGTTCTGCACCTCGGCGAAGGTCTGCCCGGTGAAGGAGTTGACGGTGAAGATGATCTGGTCGATGTGCACCGGCACGCGCTGCAGGTCGACCAGGATCGCCTCGTCGTCGCCGCCCTGGCCCACGCCGCCCACGAGGTTGTCACCGGTGTGCCGGACCGAACCGTCGTCGCTCGTGAGGTGGCGGAAGAAGACGACGTCCGTCGGCTGCTGTCCGGCGAACAGTACAGCCGAGGCGTCGAGGTCGATTTCGCGCGTGCGGGACCCGAACAGCCCACGGCGGGCGGCGGCCTGCCACCCCAGTCCCATTCGCACCGCGGTCAGGGTTCCGCCGTCGGCCTTCTGCAGGCTGATGGACTGGCCCTTGGTCATGTTGACCGTCACGTGCTGTCCCTACTCTCATTTCTCGATCCCCGCGGCCGCCCGTCGGTGCGGCCCTCCCTGAAACCCTATGCACTGCCGCGGGCGGACCGACAATCGGCAGCGGCTTTGTGTCGTTCTTGCAACACACCGCACGGCGTGGCGGGGGCCTCGGGTCAGGCGAGCCCGGCCTCCCGCATCTGCCGGAGCTCCTTCTTCAACTCCCCCACCTCGTCGCGCAGCCGGGCCGCGACCTCGAACTGCAGCTCCGCCGCCGCGGCGCGCATCCGCTCGGTCATCTCCTCGATCAGTTCGGCGAGTTCGGTGGCTGGCCGGTCGGTCGGCTTGCCGCCCTTCGCCCCCGGCTTGTGCGCGGCGAGCGCGGGCACCGGCGCCTTGGCCTGCCCCTTGGCCTTGACCCCGCCCTGCTCCTGCTGCCGGTAGCCGCTGCCCAGCAGTTCCTTGGTGTCCATCTCCTCGCGCGCGATCGTGGCGACGATGTCCCCGATCTTCTTCCGGAGCGGCTGCGGGTCGATGCCGTTCGCCTTGTTGTAGGCGATCTGCTTCTCACGGCGGCGGTTGGTCTCGTCGATGGCCTTCTCCATCGCCCGTGTGATCTTGTCGGCGTACATGTGGACCTGGCCCGAGACGTTACGGGCGGCCCGTCCGATCGTCTGGATCAGCGAGGTCCCGGAGCGCAGGAAGCCTTCCTTGTCGGCGTCCAGGATCGCCACCAGGGAGACTTCTGGGAGGTCCAGGCCCTCGCGCAGCAGGTTGATGCCGACCAGGACGTCGAACTCGCCGGCGCGCAGCTCGCGCAGCAGCTCCACCCGGCGCAGCGTGTCGACGTCGCTGTGCAGATAGCGCACCTGGATGCCGAGTTCCAGCATGTAGTCGGTGAGGTCCTCGGCCATCTTCTTGGTCAGCGTGGTCACCAGGACGCGCTCGTCCTTCTCGGTGCGCGTGCGGATCTCGTGGATGAGGTCGTCGATCTGGCCGTCGGTGGGCTTGACCACGACCTCGGGGTCGACCAGTCCGGTGGGCCGGATGATCTGCTCGACGAAGCCGTCGCCGCGTGAGAGCTCGTACGGACCGGGCGTGGCGGACAGATACACGGTCTGGTCGACCCGCTCCAGGAACTCCTCCCACTTGAGCGGGCGGTTGTCCAGGGCGGAGGGCAGCCGGAAGCCGTGCTCGATCAGCGTGCGCTTCCGGGAGGCGTCGCCCTCGTACATGGCACCGATCTGCGGGACGGTGACATGCGACTCGTCGATGACCAGGAGGAAGTCGTCGGGGAAGAAGTCCAGAAGGGTGTGCGGCGGGGTGCCGGACTCACGGCCGTCGATGTGCAGCGAGTAGTTCTCGATGCCGGAGCAGGTGCCGATCTGCCGCATCATCTCGATGTCGTACGTCGTCCGCATGCGCAAGCGCTGGGCTTCGAGGAGCTTGCCCTGCTTCTCCAGCCGGGCCAGGGTCTGGGCCAGCTCGCTCTCGATCCCGGTGATGGCCCGCTCCATGCGCTCGGGTCCGGCGACGTAGTGGGTGGCGGGGAAGACGTACAGCTCCTGGTCATCGGAGATGACCTCGCCGGTCAGCGGATGCAGGGTGGACAGCGCCTCGATCTCGTCGCCGAACATCTCGATGCGGACGGCGAGCTCCTCGTAGACCGGGAAGATCTCGATGGTGTCGCCGCGAACCCGGAAGGTGCCCCGGGTGAACGCCACGTCGTTGCGTGTGTACTGGATGTCGACGAAGCGGCGCAGCAGCTGGTCGCGGTCGATCTCGTCGCCGACCTTCAGCGGCACCATCCGGTCGACGTACTCCTGCGGTGTGCCCAGGCCGTAGATGCAGGAGACGGAGGCCACCACGACGACGTCACGCCGGGTGATCAGCGAGTTCGTGGCCGAGTGGCGCAGCCGCTCGACCTCCTCGTTGATGGAGGAGTCCTTCTCGATGTAGGTGTCCGACTGCGGGACGTACGCCTCGGGCTGGTAGTAGTCGTAGTACGAGACGAAGTACTCCACCGCGTTGTTCGGCAGGAGCTCCCGGAACTCGTTGGCGAGCTGGGCGGCCAGCGTCTTGTTGGGCGCCATGACCAGGGTCGGCCGCTGGAGCCTCTCGATCATCCACGCGGTGGTCGCGGACTTGCCGGTGCCGGTCGCCCCGAGCAGTACGACGTCCTTCTCACCGGCGCGGATGCGCCGCTCCAGGTCGGCGATGGCCGTCGGCTGGTCGCCGCTGGGCTGGTAGGGGCTGACGACCTCGAAGGGCGCCACCTTGCGTTCGATCTGAGATACGGGCCGCATGGGTCCACCGTACGACCGACCACTGACAGACGGCCCGGCTGCTGCCCCTGCCCGGCTCGCCTCGTGCGTATCAGGCGACCGAGTGAAGGGGGGTCACCCCCTGCGAGACGCCCCGGTGGGTGCCAGGAGGCACCTGGCCGGTGTGTCGGGGCCGATTCGTCACCGTTCCCCGCCCACGTCGCTGACCTGGGGCAACGGTCCCGGCTACGGGACCCGTGACCCGATCGGCCGAACGCCCGCGAATTTGTCATTTCATCATCCGTCCGTCCGATGTCTATCCCCCGGTGCACCTCGGCTGGCACCCTCAGCGCGTCCGAAGAGGATCCATCGCCCACGCTTTGTCACAGACGCTATGTGACAAATGCTCCGTGACAGACCTGCCGTGACAGACGATGCGAGGAGTCCGTATGCACATCCGCCCTGTCGCTGCCCTCGCCGGCGCGCTCCTGGGAATGTCCGCGCTCTTCCTCCCCACATCGGCGGCGCAGGCCGCCGACCAGCCACAGCGAACGATCACCATCGCCCACCGAGGCGCCTCGACCTACGCCCCCGAGAACACCCTGGCTGCGGTCGACGCCGCCGATGACCTGGGGATCAAGTGGGTCGAGAACGACGTCCAGCGCACCAAGGACGGCGAGCTGATCATCATGCACGACACCACGCTGAACCGGACCACGGACGTCGAGCAGCTCTTCCCCGGCCGGGCGCCGTGGAAGATCTCCGACTTCACCCTCGAGGAGATCAAGCGGCTGGACGCGGGCAGCTGGTTCGGCGCCGAGTTCGCGGACGAGCGGGTGCCCACGTTAAAGGAGTACATGAAGCGGGTCTCGCGCAACCGGCAGAGCCTGCTGATGGAGCTGAAGGCCCCCGAGCTCTACCCCGGCATCGAGCACCAGACACTGCGCCAGCTGCGCAGGCAGGGCTGGCTGAACCACCACCACGTCAAGCACCGGCTGATCATCCAGAGCTTCAACGCCACGTCCATGCAGACGCTCCACAAGCTGCGCCCCGATGTGAAGACCGGCTTCCTGGGCACGCCGTCCGTCGCCGATCTGCCGAAGTACGCGGAGTTCGCCGACCAGATCAACCCGAGCCACAAGACAATCGACGAGGCCTATGTCGCGGCGGTGCACGCCGTCGACGGCGCGCACGGCAAACCGTTCGAGGTCTTCACGTGGACCGTGAACGACGCACCCACCGCGGTCAAGGTCGCACGGATGGGCGTGGACGGCATCATCACCAATTCGCCGGATGTCGTGCGCGACGCCCTGGAGGACGCCGGGCACGAGATCATGGCGGGTTCCCGCTGAGGCACTGACGCGTGCGGGAGGGGGTCGGCCGAGCAGGTCCGAACAGCGCGCCGGGGGTGGGGCGGACGCTCCTTCCCCGGCGCCGCCCGCGGCCCCGGCGCCCGAGCTGCCGAGGCCCGGTTGTCAGTGCCCCCGCCTAGTCTGAAGACGTGACGAACGCAGAGCCGAAGAAGTCGGCTGAGCAGCACGGGGCGCGCCCGTGGTCCTGGACGGTGCTCGACACCCCCATCGGGCCGCTGCTGCTCGCCGCCACCGACCATGGCCTGGTCCAGGTCGTCTTCCACGCCGACGACGCGACGGCGGCCGAGGCCGTGTCGCGACTCACGCGCCGTTTCGGCACCGCCCCCGACCCGGACCGCGGCGGCCCGCTCGACATGGCGATACGCGAGCTGGAAGCGTACTTCCGCGGGGAGCTGCGCACGTTCGCCACGCCCCTCGACTGGTCGCTGAGCGCCGGCTTCAACCGCCGCGTGCTGCGTGAGCTCGCCGACCACGTCCCGTATGGGACTGTCGTGGGCTATCAGGACCTCGCCAACCGGGTGTCCGAGCCGGGCGCCGCCCGCGCGGTCGGCACGGCCATGGGCAGCAATCCGCTACCGGTCGTCGTCCCCTGTCACCGCGTGGTGGAGAGCGACGGCGGGATAGGCGGCTTCGGCGGCGGCCTCGAGACCAAGCGACGCCTGCTCGCGCTGGAGGGTGTCCTGCCGCAGCCGCTGTTCTGAGCACCTCACGGCACCCGCGGCGCCGCTCAGTCCATGCCGCTCCACGCCGGATGCCGGGGGTCGTCGGCGCGCACCACGACGTCGGCGGTCTCGGCAGGCCGCACCTCATCCTCGTAGCGCGCGAACGCGGGCAGTGTCCACCGCTCGCCGTCGTCCGTACGCCGGGCGAGTGCGGACGGGGACAGCCGCACATGTACCGAAAGATCGAAGGGGAACCAGTGGCCGAGGAGCAGCGGTCCGTGCAGCACCAGCACTCCACCCGGCGGAAGTTGGGTGTACGGGCTGCGGGTGGCCCGGTCCGCGACCGGGTCCCACAGGTCGGGCAGCACCCGCCCCGTGCCGCCCGGCTCCAACGGTGTGAAGACCTCCCTCCACAGCGCACCGGTGTCCGTCCACCCGGAGTAGTACGTGTCGACGTCCCGCCGTCCGTACTCGTAGCGCAGCGAGGCGGGCCGAAGGAAACCGCGCGCCGCCACGACCAGCACGGAGCGGCCGCGCGTGCGCAGGGCCTGCGACAGCCGTTCCGCCAGGTCGCCGGTGCGCGCGGCGGGCGCGCCGTCGACGGCCACGCGCAGCCAGGGGCCGCCGTCGGCCGGGCGTGCGCCCGCGACGCGGTCCGCGAGGACCTCGCTCAGCCGTTCCCAGGTGATCGCCTCCCACCGCACTCCCCCATCATGCCCGTCCGCACGGCGCGCTTCCGGCCCCGGGCCGCGCGCTCGCTTCCCGAGGAGACCCAGGAAATGGCAGCCCAGATCATTCTGCTGCGTGGCATCAATGTCGGCGGTCACCGGAAGTTCTCCATGGCGGAGCAGCGCGAAATGATGCACGCCCTGGGATACGAGCAGGTCACCGTCCACCTCCAGACGGGCAACATCGTGCTGGCCGATCCGGGCACCCCGCCCGAGGAGACCGTCCGGGCGATCGAGGACCGAGTCGCCGCCGACCTCGGATTCCGGGTGTCCGCGATGGTGCGCACACGGGAGGAGCTCGCCGCGGTGGTGGCGGCCAACCCGTATCCGCGGGCGACCGCCGAGCCGAAGACGCTGCATGTCGCGTTCCTGTCCGACGCGCCCGCCGACCCGGCCCCGCTGGACGCCCTCGACGTGACGTCCTTCGCCCCGGACCAGTTCCGGCTCATCGGCCGGGAGATCTACCTCTGGTGTCCGAACGGCGTCGGCCGCTCCAAGCTCGCCGGAAAGATCGACGGCATGCGGCTGGGCGTCACGGTCACCTCGCGGAACTGGAACACCGTCACCAGGCTTCTGGCGCTGGCCGACTCGGCCTGAGGCGGCAGAGGAGGCGAGAGGGGAGGCAGGGGGCAGCTCAGGGCACCGCCAGGCAGGTGTCAGCCTGGACCCGCGGTGTCTGCCCCCGTCCAGGAGCGGGAATGGGCACAAGGTGCGTGATGTAACCGAGCCCGTGACCGAGCTGATGAAGAAACGCGGCCGCCAGCCCGTCGTCGCGCAGGCACTGCGTTCCACGGTGGCCGCGACGATCTCGTACGTCGTCGCGCTCCAGCTCAGCAGCGAACCGGCCCCGCTGACCGCTCCGCTCACCGCGCTGCTCGTCGTCCAGGTGACGCTCTACTCGACCCTGACCACGGGCATCCGCAGGGTGAACTCGGTGGTGGCCGGAGTGCTCATCGCCATCGGTTTCAGCGCCCTGGTGGGCCTGACGTGGTGGAGCCTGTGCCTGATCATCCTCGCTTCGCTGGCCGCCGGCCACCTCGTGCGGGTGGACGAGTTCGTCCCCGAGGTGGCGATCAGCGCCATGCTCGTCCTCGGCGTCACCCAGGTGGCGGACACGGCCTGGGACCGGGTCCTGGAAACGCTCATCGGCGCCGCGGTGGGCATGCTGTTCAACCTCCTGTTCGCCCCGCCGGTGTGGGTGCACACCGCCGGCGAGTCCATCGAGGACCTCGCCCGCCGCCTGCGTGACCTGCTGGTCCTCATCGGCGAGGGACTCGGCGCCCACACTCCCGTCGAACGCGCCGCCGCCCGCCTCCACGAGGCCCGCCGCCTGGACAACGACGTCGCCCGGGTGGACGCGGCCCTCCGCCAGGCGGAGGACAGTCTGCGCCTCAATCCTCGCGTCAAGGAGGGCCTGCTGCACCGGGTCGTCCTGCGCACCGGTCTGGACACCCTGGAGATCTGCACGGTGGTCCTCCGCGTGCTGGCCCGCAGCCTTACGGACCTGGCCAAGCACCGCAGGGACGAGCCGCTCTTCCCACCGGATGTCGCCGACGCCCTGCAGGAGCTGTTCACACACATCGCCAAGGCGGTGGAGAGCTTCGCGGTGCTGGTCACCACCCAGATCAGCGAGAACGCCGAAGAGGCGGAGTCCCGGCTGGCGAGCGAACTGGAGGAAGCGGGACTCAGCCGCGAACGCGCGGCACGCCTGCTGCTCCAACGCGTCCAGCAGCATCCACAGCAGTGGCAGCTGCATGGGGCGCTGCTGTCGGAGGTCGACCGGATCCTGGACGAGCTGGACTTGGAGCACCGTACGAAGCGCCTGATGGAGGAGCTGGACCGCAGCGCGCGCGAGCAGCGGGAGCGCTTCCCGCGACTGCGCAAACTCACGCGTCTGTAACCCGATGGGCTCCGTACGGCCAGGTCCGGTCAGTGGACCGCAGGGGCCGGAGGAGGAGTCGTCCCAACCCGTTGTCAGCCGGGCGAGGCGTCGTCCCAGCCCGTTGTCAGTGGTCGGCCCTACGGTGTTGATCAGTGGGAGTCACCCACCACCGACACCTTGGGAGGGGCTTGCCGTGTCCGGGTCGAAGACGTATCTGGAGCTGTCGCAAGAGGGCGGCGGTGCGCACAAGTTCTACGAAGTGACCGTGGACGGCCTCACCGTGTCGGTGCGCTATGGCCGGATCGGCGCGGCGGGGCAGGTGCAGACCTCCACGTTCCCGACCGCCGAGAGGGCGCGGGCCGCGGCCGACAAGAAAGTCAGCGAGAAGGTGCGCAGGGGCTACGCCCCGGCCGTTCAGGGGCAGCGCGCGGCCCGCCCGGTCACCCGCCGCCAGGTCTCCTCCGCCCCGTCGACCGCGCGGGCCGTCGCACCGGTGCTGTGGCGGTTCCGCACCGGCGCCGCCGCCTTCGGCATCCACATCAGCGAGGACCGCTGCTGGGTCGGCAACCAGGCCGGGGACGTGTACGCGGTCGGCCACGACGGCGAGGTCCTGGCCTGCTATCAGTTGCCCGACGGGGTGAAGTGCCTGGTCGCCGACGACTTCTGGATCTACGCGGGCTGTGACGACGGAACGGTCTACGACCTGTCCTCCAAACTGCCCTTCGCCGCCTACGAGATCGCCGCGGACGTCGACATCTTCTGGCTGGACATCCATGAGGGCGTCCTCAACGTCGCCGACCGCAAGGGCGGGCTGACGGTCATCGACCACGAGGACGAGTTCCAGTGGTCGCGCAGCAGCACGGGCGGTCACGCCTGGATGGTGCGCCGTGACGACCAGGCGGTCTACCACGGCCACCAGCGGGGTGTCACGGCCTATGCCTCCGACGGCACCAGAGAGCTGTGGCACACCCCGACGTCGGGAGCGGTGCTGTTCGGCTGGCAGGAGGCCGACGCGGTCTACGCCGGCACCGACCGCCGCGTCGTCCAGCGCCTGTCCAAGGCCACTGGCCGGACCGAGGCCACGTACCGCTGCGACACCGTCGTGTACTCCTGCGCCACCGCGCCCGGCGGAAGTTACGTCTTTGCGGGTGACTCCGCCTCGTCCGTTTACTGCTTCGCCGAGGACGGCACCCGCCTGTGGAAGCTCGGCACCGGCGGCGGCTCGGCGCTGTCGATGCAGTATCTGGACGAGAAGCTCTACATCGTCACCACCGACGGCTCGTTGGTCTGCATCGATGCGAGCGACGCGGCGATCGCGGCCGCGCAGGGCGGCACTCTCCCCACCGCCTTGGACGTCAAGTCGGCCGCGGGCCTGCCGACGTACGCCCCGGCCACCACGGTCCAGACCGTCACCGCGGCGCCCACTCCGGGCGCCGGTGTGATCATCGAATGTATACAGGACGGCAGCCGACTGCGGATGCGCGTCGTCACCGACGGCTATGACCCACGGTGGAACGTCCAGTTCCCCCGCCGCATACGCGAGGCGGGCGCCCGCTACGTGGTCGATGCCCTGCACCCGGCTTCCGGCGGCTTCTACCGGGTCCGCGGCGAGATCCGGCGCCTGCTGTAGGAAGGCAGCCGCAGAAACGGGAGCGGGCCCGGGGGCGTAGCCTGCCCCCGGGCCCCGGGATGCCGCCCAGTTCGCACGCCGGCGTCACTGCGGGCACAGGTCAGTCATCATGTCGTCGTGTTCTGCCTTTGAACTACCGCGCATCGGAGAGGAACTTCAGCTGCGCGGGCCGGACTTGAACCGGCATCCGACGACCAAGCCTGGGCCCGGTCTGTCCGGCGATCGGCGGCGAATGCTGAGTCTGGAGCGAGAGTCTGAGATTGATCACGATCCGGTGTTCGCCACCGGGCCGTGCCGTCACGACAAGCTTCAGCTTCAGCTTGCGCTCCTCGCGCACCCCGACCGCGCACAAGCGGCCGGGGGTTCATGAGGCTACCCGAAAAGATAGCCGAAGACCGCCTCGCCGACGCGCTGGTCGCTGACCTCCACGGCGTTCGCCTCCTCGCGGGCGAACTTGACGGCCTGCTGGAGCTTCTCCACGCGGTCGAGGAGCTCGTTGACACGGCGGGCGGGAAGGGCCCCGGAGAACTTGACGGTGGTCCAGTAGCCGACCGGGATGTCCTCGTAATAGACCTCGACCTGTGCCGGATGCTTGTCGGTGGCCTCCGCCTTGACGTGGTTGCGCGGCACCTTCTTCGTACGGACGGTGCGGACCGGGTCCGTCTTCCACGCGTCCGTGGACGGATCCAGGGACCAGGATTCGGCGGCGTCGAGGATCGGCAGCTTGCGGAGGAAGGTTCCCAGGTCGCTCAGCTGCTTCTCCAGGAAGAGCAGATAGGAGACCGGGACGTCACGCAGCAGTGCGCGGCCCTCGACGGTGACATCGGCGCGAGCCGTGCAGTTGGCCCAGTCCTTGGTGGCGGTGACGTCGAAGAGGCGGGTCAGGGTCGTGGCCGTCTCGCGCAGGACGTCCTCCGCCTTGACCTGCACACGGGTGGACTCGGGCGGGAGCTGCTCGCCCTCCTCGTCCTTGGGCTGGTACGTACGGGATATGCCTGCGAGCAAGGCGGGCTTCTGGAGCCCGTGGTGAGTCGCCGACAGGTCCTGCTGCGTCTTGGCCTTGACGCCCTTCTCGACCGCGATGATCTGGTTCAGTTTCGCCACGTCGCCACAGTAACAGCGCGCGACACAGGCTCTCGAACAGTTATCCGCGGGCGTCGGGAAGGCCGTCAGCCGTGCGGATAGCGGTCCCGGGGGAAGAACGCGTCGTTGTGCGGGTCGCGCTCGTCCCTGGTGTCGGTGAACGGGTGGAATTCCATGGCCAGGTCGTCGGCCACTTCCGCGATCGTGGCACGGCCCTCAGTGAGGGCCAGCCAGTTCGGGGGGAGGGCCAGGTCGCCGTGGCGGGCGCCGACCAGATTGCCGCACAACGAACCCGTGGAGTCACTGTCCCCGGAGTGGTTGACGGCCAGAAGCAGCGCCGAGCGGACAGGGTCGCGGTCGGCGGAGGCAGGCGCGAGCGCGCTGTAGACGGCGATGGCCAGGGCCTCCTCGGCGACCCAGCCGCCGCCCAGCGACTCGGCCTTCTCCGGGCTCGGGTCGCCTTCGGTCGCCAGCGACACCGCCGAACGCAGCGCGGCGAGAGTCTCCTCATGTGCCGGATAGCCAGAGAGGAGTTCCATCGCGCGCAGCACCGCGCCCTCCAGCGAATCGCCCTCCAGCAGGTAGGCCATCATCGCGGCGAAGGCACCCGCGGCGTAGTAGCCCGTCGGGTGGCCGTGGGTGATCTGCGCGCAGCGGGCGGCGAGTTCGAAGCACTGGCGTGCGGGGTGCCCGGTGAGCCCGAACGGCGCCGAGCGCATCACCGTGCCGCAGCCCTTGGAATGGGGATTCACCGGTCCGGGGGTGCCGTCGAGCGCGGCGTGCGGCGCCGGGACGTGGTCGGACTCCAGGCCGGACAGACAGGCGTTGCCGGGCGCACGGCAGGCGTACAACCAGGGCTGGAGGCGGAGCCAGCCGGAGCGCACCGGGTCGTACGACGGTCCGGCGGGCGGTGGCTCGGGATGGTTCTGCGTGTCCAGCCAGCGCAGGTAGGAGTACCGGACGATGGCGGTCTCCGCACCGCCGATGCCCTTGCTCCAGGCTCTGGCGTGCGCCCTGATCAGGCCCTCGGCCGTGAAGAGCGTCATCTGGGTGTCGTCGGTGACCCGGCCCACGGCGCCGTCGGCGTCCGGGACCAGGGTGGTGAGTCCGACCATGCCATGGGCGGCGCGGATCGCCGCCAGGGAGAGGAACTCCACCGGATTGCCGAGGGCGTCGCCTATCGCGCCACCCAGCAGACAGCCGCGGATACGGGTGCGTCGTGCGGCGAGCTCATCCCATGAATGACGGTTCACTGTGGTTCCTCGTCCGCTTCTTCGTCGCCTCCGTCATCGGGCGGCCGGGAGTGCCCGCGTTCGGCCTCGCCCCGGACGATGATCGCATCAGGACGACCGGAGCCACGCGAGAAGAGTAGTTTCGGTAGAGAAGGCCCCTCGGGCAGCGTCTGACAGAGGGGCCTCGGGAGATGAGTCGCGATGTTGCGTATGGTGCGTACGGGCGATGAGCCGGTGCACGCCCGCAGCGCCCTGCGGCTGCGCTGCGGGCTGGCCGTATGGGGACTCCTGTGGGCCTTGGCCGGAACTGCGCTGTTCGCCGCCGCGGGCAGGACCGGCTGGGCTGTCGCGTGCGGAGTGCTGATCGCGATCACCACCACGGACCTGATCGTCGTCATACGGCATATCCGGAAGGGCCCGCACTACCAGCCGGGCCGCGATGTGCCGCCGTACGAACCGGTCGACGAGCACTGGAGCGAACAGCGGACGCGGGACCGTAGGCCACGGCCTTGACCCAAGCGCAGGCCACCGGTCCTGGTTCCATCGCGGGCCGCGGCTCAGGCGCGGACTACGGCCTCAGCCCGCGGCGCCAGTCCGAAGTCGGCGCCACCATCGCGGACCGGTCGCCGTGATCCGGATCAGCGGGGTCCGCGGCTCCGGATCACCGGGGCGGCGCGCAGTGCCTGCTCGCAGGCCCGGGATGCGGCAGTTTCCGGCACCGGTCTGCGTGTCCTCGTGCCCGAGGTGGCTGGTCCGCCCGGGGCGCCCTGGCGCGTGTGCGCCTCCGCGGCCGGGCGTTCGGTGGCGCCCTCCAGGCCACACGGGGCGTGGCCGGGACGGTGATGCAGGACGCGGGTCTGGTGCGACCCGCGCCCGTTGCCCCCAGCAGCCAGGCCCCGGCCGACAGGGCATCCTGACGCTCATCGTGCAAGGGGTCAGTGCTCGCCCCCGCCAGGACTCAGCCGCTCTCACCGAAGCCCGCGGCCGCCACGAAATCCGGGCGGGGGTCGAGGGCTGCGGCCAGCCGGAAGTGGCGCTTGGCCTCGGCAGGTCGATTTGCGCGCTCCAGTGTGCGGGCCAGCGCGAAGTGGGCGAACGCGTTGTCCGGCTCACGCTCCAGGACGATCTGGAACTCCAACTCGGCGGGGCGCAGTTGAGCCGCGCCGAAGAAGGCGCGCGCCCGCAGCAGCCGCGCCGCGGTGTTCTCCGGGTGGGCGGCGATGACCGAGTCGAGCAGTTTCACGGCGCCGTGCGGGTCGCGGGCCGCCAGCAACTGCTCCGCTGCGCGGTAGTCGATGACATGGGTCTCGGGCGTGGGCTCGGGCACAACCGCTTCCTTCCCGTGGTCGCGTTGCCGCTGGTGTCGCGTAGCCGCTGGTCGAACTGATCGTCCTGCCGGCGGCACTCGGTACGAGAGGCACAACCGAGCGGGCGGCCCGCACATTCCCGGGGCGTCCGTGTTGTACGGAGCGCATGGGCACGTGGGGGCGCGTCTACTCGGCCGTGCGCCCCACACGCTCCAGCAGCTGCGCCCAGACCTTCCTGACCTGAGGCTCCAGTGCCTCCAGCGGACCGTCGTTGTCGATGACGACATCGGCGATGGCCAGCCGCTGCTCCCGCGTCGACTGGGCGGCCATCCGGGCGCGTGCTTCGTCCTCGGCCATGCCGCGCAGCCGAACCAGCCGGTCGAGCTGGGTCTCGGGAGCGGCATCGACCACGATGACCAGGTCGTAGAGCGGGGCCAGACCGTTCTCTGTCAGCAGGGGGACGTCGTTGACGACAATCGCGTCCGGTCCGGCCGCCGCGACCAGTTCGGCGGAGCGGTCGCGGATCAGAGGATGGATGATGCCGTTGAGGACCTGCCGGCGCTCGGGATCGTTGAAGACGATGGCACCGAGCTTGGGACGGTTCAGCGCCCCTTCGGCCGTGAGTACCTCAGGGCCGAACGCCTCGACCACGGCCGCCAGTCCGGGGGTACCCGGCTCGACGACCTCGCGGGCGATCCGGTCGGAGTCAATGAGCACCGCACCGTACGAGGACAGCAGACGGGACACCTCGCTCTTGCCCGCGCCGATTCCACCCGTCAGGCCGACGGAGAGCATGGCACTCCTCCACTCGCTCGCTCGCCCTGCTCGCGCGGGGCCGCCGACGCCTGTACCGGGCCGGTCAGCCGCCACGCTACCGGACGGTACAGTCCCAGTTCCGGTCTCGGTCCGGTCCGGTCCGGTCCAGCAGGAGCGCAGCTCCCGGTCGCGGTCCGGTCCGGCCCGGCCCGGCAGGGCCTCAGTTTCCGGCCTCGCCCTCCCGCTCCGCGAGGAAGCGCTCGAACTCCGCGCCCAGCTCATCCGCCGACGGCAGTTCGACCCGCTCGGCCACGAGATTGCCCCGCGTCTCACCGCCCGCCACCGCGTCGTACTGGTGCTCAAGCCCGCGCACCAGCGCCACCAGTTCCTCGTCGCCTTCCGAGATCTGACGCTCGATCTCCTCCTGCGTCTTGTGCGCCTCGGTACGCAGCGTGTGCGCCACCCCCGGCAGCACCAGACCGGTGGCCGCGGTGACCGCCTCCAGCGCGGTGAGCGCCGCGTCCGGGTAGGGCGACCGGGCGACATAGTGCGGCACATGGGCGGCGACGCCGAGGACGTCGTGCCCGGCTTCCGCCAGCCGGTACTCGATCAGCGACTCGGCGCTCCCGGGCACCTGGGCCTCGGTGAAGAAGGCGCTGTGGCCGGGCATGAGGTCGGTACGGTTCCCATGCGGGGTCAGACCGACGGGGCGAGTGTGCGGCACGCCCATGGGGATGCCGTGGAAGTTCACCGACAGACGCACTCCGAGCCGCTCGACAAGCTGCCGCACGGCCGCCGCGAAGCGCTCCCACTCGACGTCCGGCTCCAGCCCCGTAAGCAGCAGGAAAGGGGCTCCGGTGGCGTCGCGCACGAGATGCAGCTCAATGGCCGGCGTCTCGTACTCGGTCCAGCGGTCGCGCTCGAACGTGAGCAGGGGCCGACGCGCCCGGTAGTCGACGAGCCGGTCGTGGTCGAAGCGCGCCACTACCTGATGCGGCAGGCCGTCGAGGAGCCGCTCGACGATCTGCTCCCCGGTCTCGCCCGCGTCGATGTATCCGTCGAAGTGGTACAGCATCACCAACCCGGCGGAGTCCCGAGAGGTTATGGCGTCGACCACCGCGAGCCCGCTCGGGTCCCATGCGTACAAATCCTGCGGATCCAACACCTGACGCTCCTCCTTGTGTTCCGCTGACAAGAACACCGGAGTCAGGGGCGCGCATTCCCGATCGCGTCCAGTCCAGCCGCGCTTTCTTCGTCGTGACCGACCGGTGGGCTGACCGCCCAACGAGCCGGGCTGTGCTCCGAGTTCGGCGTCAGATCCCCCTCACCGGCTCCCGAAGGCGGTGCTGACCGCCAGTGGCAGCTACGGGCTGCATCCGAAGGTCAAGAAACGGCACAAGGCCCGCCCCCATTGGGGGCGGGCCTTGTCAGTGGCTATCGCCTAGCCGCTTGAGCGGTTCAGCTCTGGCCGCCGGCCAGCTTCTCGCGGAGCGCGGCCAGGGCCTCGTCCGAAGCGAGAGCACCGGACTGGTCGGCCGACTCCGAGGAGTACGAACCGCCGGCACCGGCACCGGCGCCCTGCGGGGCAGCCTGGCCGGCCTCGGCAGCGGCCTGCTCGTCGGCCTCGCGGGACTTGATGACCTGCGCCTGGTGCTGCTCGAAGCGCTGCTGCGCCTCGGCGTACTGGCGCTCCCACTCCTCGCGCTGCTTCTCGTAACCCGGCAGCCAGTCGTTGGCCTCCGGGTCGAAGCCCTCGGGGTAGATGTAGTTGCCCTGGTCGTCGTACGACGCGGCCATGCCGTACAGCGTCGGGTCGAACTCGACCGAGGCCGGGTCGGCGCCGAAGGACTCGTTGGCCTGCTTCAGCGAGAGGCTGATGCGGCGGCGCTCCAGGTCGATGTCGATGACCTTGACGAAGATCTCGTCGTTGACCTGGACGACCTGCTCCGGGATCTCCACGTGGCGCTCGGCCAGCTCGGAGATGTGGACCAGACCCTCGATGCCCTCGTCCACGCGGACGAACGCACCGAACGGCACGAGCTTGGTGACCTTACCCGGGACGACCTGGCCGATCTGGTGGGTCCGGGCGAACTGCTGCCACGGGTCTTCCTGGGTCGCCTTCAGCGACAGGGAGACGCGCTCGCGGTCCATGTCGACGTCGAGGACCTCGACGGTGACCTCCTGGCCGACCTCGACAACCTCGGACGGGTGGTCGATGTGCTTCCAGGACAGCTCGGAGACGTGGACCAGACCGTCGACGCCACCCAGGTCCACGAAGGCACCGAAGTTGACGATGGAGGAGACGACGCCGGAGCGCACCTGACCCTTCTGCAGGGTGGTGAGGAAGGTCTGGCGGACCTCGCTCTGGGTCTGCTCCAGCCAGGCGCGGCGGGACAGGACCACGTTGTTGCGGTTCTTGTCGAGCTCGATGATCTTGGCCTCGAGCTCCTTGCCCACGTAGGGCTGCAGGTCGCGGACGCGGCGCATCTCGACCAGGGACGCCGGGAGGAAGCCACGGAGGCCGATGTCGAGGATGAGACCACCCTTGACGACCTCGATGACGGTACCGGTGACGATGCCGTCCTCGTCCTTGATCTTCTCGATCGTGCCCCAGGCACGCTCGTACTGGGCGCGCTTCTTCGAGAGGATCAGGCGGCCTTCCTTGTCCTCCTTCTGGAGAACAAGGGCCTCGATCTCGTCGCCGACTGCCACGACCTCGTTCGGGTCGACGTCGTGCTTGATCGAAAGCTCGCGGGAAGGGATGACGCCTTCGGTCTTGTAACCGATGTCGAGCAGGACCTCGTCCCGGTCGACCTTCACGATGACGCCGTCGACGATGTCGCCGTCGTTGAAGTACTTGATCGTCTCGTCGATCGCGGCGAGGAAGGCTTCCTCGGAACCGATGTCGTTTACCGCCACCTGCGGGGTGGTGCGGGTTGCCTCGGTGCTGCTCGTCATGTGGGAAAGGGCTCCGGTACGGACATGAAGTCGTAGGTACTGCTACGCCGTGGACCCTTATCGCACCGCCGAAGCCGGACAGCCTAGGAGGCGCCTTCCGAAAGATCGGATACGCCTCGACAACCGAGGGGTCATTCAACAGATGCGAGTGCGGCCTGCTCCGTCTGAGGCGCACAGGCCCGCAACGCAACTTGTAGCATACGGGGGCAGCCGGGCACGGTCAATGCGCGAAGATGCGCAGACGGGACTTTCGCCCCTTACCCGGCATTGCATGTCCGTGCTGCGACGCGGTTCACACCGTGCCCCGCGGCCACAGGTCGATTCAGAGAGTACGACGGCACGCCAGATGATCCAAGAAGACGGCCTTCCGGAATCCGACGAACCCACGGCCACACGGCGTGTCGCCGATGACACGGAGAGCAGTCGGGCCAGCCGCGGCTGGTGGGACCGCAACGCGGACGAGTACCAGAGCGAACATGGCGGGTTCCTCGGCGACGACCGGTTCGTCTGGGGCCCCGAGGGCCTGGACGAGGCCGAGGCCCAGTTGCTCGGCCCGGTGGCCGAGCTGAAGGGACGGGACGTCCTGGAGATCGGCGCGGGCGCGGCGCAGTGCTCGCGCTGGCTCGCCGCCCAGGGCGCGCGGCCAGTGGCACTCGATCTCTCCCATCGGCAGTTGCAGCACGCCCTGCGTATCGGAGCCGGATTTCCGCTGGTGGAGGCCGACGCGGCGGCGCTGCCGTTCGCGGACGCGTCGTTCGACCTGGCGTGCTCGGCGTACGGGGCGGTGCCGTTCGTCGCCGATCCGGTCCGGGTGATGCGCGAGGTGCACCGGGTGCTGCGGCCCGGCGGGCGCTGGGTCTTCTCCGTGACGCACCCGATCCGGTGGGCCTTCCCGGACGAGCCCGGCCCTGAGGGGCTGAGCGTCGCCGCCTCGTACTTCGACCGGACGCCCTACGTGGAGCAGGACGAGTCGGGGCGGGCGGTCTACGTGGAGCATCACCGGACCCTCGGCGACCGGGTCCGGGACGTCGTGGCCGCGGGGTTCCGGCTGAGGGACCTGGTGGAGCCGGAGTGGCCGCACTGGAACCAGCAGGAGTGGGGCGGCTGGTCCCCACTGCGGGGGCATCTGATCCCGGGGACGGCCGTCTTCGTGTGCGAGCGGGACTGAGACGTCCTCTTTCAGCCCGCTGAAGCGTCTCCCCTCCAGCCCGCTCCCGGTTATCCACAGGCGAGCCGGCGAGACGCGGTCCGCTGCGAGGATGGTGCCCGTGACGATCCGGACCGACGCGCTCGCCCAGCTTCCCGTACGTACCGCCGTGCCCGCCCTGCTGCGGGCGCTGGACGGCCACGGCGCCGCCGTCCTGTGCGCGCCGCCCGGGACCGGCAAGACGACGCTCGTACCGCTGGCTCTGGCCGGACTGGTCGCCCCCGGCGGGAGGCCGCCCGGGGCGGACCGGCCGGTGCGACGGGTGGTGGTCGCCGAGCCGCGGCGGATCGCGGCACGGGCGGCGGCCCGGCGCATGGCGTGGCTGCTGGGCGAGTCCGTCGACGGCACCGGTGGCGGCAGCCGGGTGGGCTTCACGGTGCGTGGTGAGCGGCGTGCCGGGCCTGGCACGGTCGTGGAGGTGGTGACCACCGGGGTCCTGTTGCAGCGGCTGCAACGCGACCCGGAGCTGGCCGGAGTCGACGCGGTGGTCTTGGACGAGTGCCATGAACGGCACCTCGACGCCGACACCGCCGCCGCGTTCCTGCTGGACATACGTGCCACCCTGCGCCCTGATCTGCGGCTGGTGGCGGCCTCCGCCACAACGGACGCGGCAGGCTGGGCACGGCTGCTCGGGCACGAAGGCGGGGACGCTCCCGTGGTCGAGGCGCAGGGCGTGTCGCACCCGGTGGAGACGGTGTGGGCTCCGCCCGCCCGGCCGGTGCGGCCGCCGCACGGGATGCGCGTCGATCCGGCACTGCTGACACATGTGGCCGCCGTGGTACGCCGGGCACTGGCCGAGCGCGAAGGGGACGTGCTCTGCTTCCTGCCGGGCGTGGGCGAGATCGCACGGGTGGCGGGGCACCTGTCGGACTGCGGCGCCGAGGTGCTCCAGGTGCACGGGCGGGCTCCGGCCGCGGTGCAGGACGCGGTGCTCGCGGGCGGAGACGGCGCAGGCCGGCGCGTCGTGTTGGCGACCTCGGTCGCCGAGTCGAGCCTGACCGTGCCGGGCGTGCGGGTCGTCGTGGACAGCGGGCTCGCCCGTGAACCCCGCGTGGACCACGCCCGGGGGCTGAGCGCGCTGACGACCGTACGGGCTTCGCGCGCGTCGGCCGACCAGCGTGCGGGGCGTGCGGGGCGCGAGGCCCCGGGCGCGGTCTACCGCTGCTGGACGGAGGCTGACGACGCCCGGCTGCCGCGCTGGCCCGCCCCTGAGATCGCGGTCGCGGACCTGACCGCCTTCGCGTTGCAGGCGGCGTGCTGGGGTGACCCGGAGGCTTCCGGTCTGGCGCTCCTCGATCCGCCGCCGGGTGGTGCGATGGCCGCCGCGCGCGAAGTGCTAACGGCGACCGGCGCCGTGGACGCGGACGGCCGGGCCACGGAGCGGGGCGCCCGGATGGCCCGCATGGGCCTCCACCCCCGGCTCGCGCGCGCCCTGCTGGACGGCGCCCGCGAGATCGGGACGCGCCGGGCCGCGGAGGTCGTGGCGCTGCTCAGCGAGGAGCCGCCGCGCGAGTACGGGGACGACCTGGCGGCGGCGTGGCGTGCGGCGCGTCGCGCCGGGGACGGCTACTCCGCCCGCTGGCGACAGGAGGTACGGCGCCTGGAGCACGCGGTGGGCGCATCGGAGCCCCCGTCGCGGGACGGCTCCCGCCCGCCTGGCCAGGGCCCGGCGTCGTCACGGGGCTCAAAGACGGCGGGAGACTCAACGGCGGCGGGAGCGGGGTCGCCCGGCGTCGACGCCGCGGCGGGCCTCATCGCCGCACTCGCCTTCCCCGAGCGGGTGGCGCGGGCGCGTGGCGAAGCGGCGTATCTCATGGCGTCCGGGACGGGTGCGGAGCTCGCCGACGGATCGCGGCTGCGGAGCGCGCCATGGCTCGCGGTGGCCGTCGCGGACCGGCCGGTGAACGCGGCGTCGGCCCGGGTGCGGCTCGCCGCCGTGACCGACGAGGACACGGCCCGCAGGGCGGCCGCGGCGCTCGCCTCGTCCGGTGCAGAGGTGGGCTGGACCGATGGTGACGTCGTCGCCCGCGACGTCGAACGGCTCGGTGCGATCGAGCTGCGGGTACGGCAGCTGCCCGCGCCGGATCCCGCTCTCCTCCGGAACGCGCTCATGACGGGTCTGCGCCGCGAGGGGCTGGGACTTCTGCGCTGGACGGAGGAGGGGATACGACTGCGGGAGCGGCTGGCGTTCCTGCGCGGAGCGGTAGGCGAGCCGTGGCCGGATGTATCCGATGCCGCCCTGCTGGAGTGCACGGAGGCCTGGCTTGAGCCTGAGCTCTCCGCGGCCCGCCGACGGGCGGATCTGGCACGGCTCGACGCGGGCCGGGCGCTGACCCGGCTGCTGCCGTGGGCGACCGGTGAGGCGGCGCGCCTGGACGGTCTGGCGCCGGAGCGCATCGAGGTGCCCAGCGGGTCGCGGGTGCGTGTCGACTACGGCGGCGAGCAGCCTGTTCTGGCCGTCAAACTGCAGGAGATGTTCGGACTCGCCGAGACACCGAAGGTGGCGGGGGTGCCTGTGCTGGTCCATTTGCTCTCCCCCGCCGGGCGCCCGGCCGCGCTCACCGCCGACCTGGCGTCCTTCTGGCAGGACGGATACCGGTCGGTACGGGCGGAGTTGCGCGGCCGCTATCCGAAGCACCCGTGGCCGGAGGACCCGGTGACGGCCGCGCCGACCCGGCACACCACGGCGCGGTTCAGGAGGGGCTGAGCGACATCGAGGCGGCGGCAGGCGGCGCGGGCTCCCCACCGGCCGGGGCTCCGGGTCGGCGGCTGCGGGCTTCGAGTACGAGCGCGAGGGCGAACAGCACGGTGCCCAGACCCAGACATCCCCAGGGCAGGTAGGTGGTCAGCAGCAGGACCAGCTGCCTCTGGGACCTGACGAGATCGACGGCGTGCCGGACGTAGTCCTCGCGCATCTTGACGTGCCCGGCGAAGGCCGTCACCCGGTCGCGGTCCCCGAGCAGGGTGCCGCCGCGGAGTTCCTCCTTGTGGATCTCCTCGCCGTTGACCGGGGCCCCGGTGGTGGGTTCCACCCAGAACATGCGCTTGGTGGTGTACCACCGAGTGGTGCCCGCTTCGGCGACCGCTTCGCGGGTGACGCCGCCGACGGGGAGCTTCCTGGGCAGCGGGACCTTGGTCCACGGGATGGTCTGCTCGAAGTAGTAGACCTTGAGGCCGCGGAAGGTCCGGGTGCCCTTGTAGTGGATGGGCGCGGAGGTGCGGGTCTGCGCGTCGAAGTAGGTGTAGTCGCGCGGCTGGGTCAGGAACGGCCATTTGAACGCGATGCCCTGGCGGCGGACCGGGTCGCCGTCCACGTGCTCGCCGTCGGCGTGTACGGGGTCCTGGGTGTGGGCGTCGAAGATGTAGCGCTCCGGGATCTCGGACACCATCTTGCCGTCGGGGCCCGCGACGTAGGAGAGGGCGTCCCAGACCACGACGTCGCGGCCGGTGGTCCGTTCGATCTTCTCCGAGGCCGCCACGTTCCCGCGGAGGGTCTGGACGATGGTGATCCTGGGGACTTTCCGGGCCCGCAGGGTGCTGTAGTCGAGAAGGGTGGCGGGCTTCGCTTCGAGGACCGCCGTCTGGTACTCGTCGGCCGGGACCTTGGCCAGCCTGGGGTAGGCGTACCAGCGGATCAGCGGTGCCAGGGCGGCGAAGAAGACGGCGAAGGCGAGCAGCACCAGGCTGGCTCTGCGGCGCATGGCGAGGCCCCGTTCGGCTCAAGGGTGCTCGGGGACGGTGGTGAGCAGCGGTTCGGGGGAGGTCTCCCCGCTGGGCGCGCCGACGGCGGTCACGGTGAGGACGAGGCCGAGAGCGGCGACGAGTCCGGCGGCCGCGGCGGCGAGGGCGCGCATGTCCCCTCCCAGAACTGATGGTTCGTCAGTTGGCGAGGGAACCGTAGCAATGGGAAGCGGAGATGAGAACACGTCACACCGCCCTCGCGTCCGGTGAGACGCGAGGGCGGTGCGGTGTGGTGCCGTGTGGCGCGTGGCTTCGGGCCGGGGCCCGAGCCGGGGCGCGGCTGCGAGCGCTCGCTCAGCCGATCGACGCGGTGACGACCAGCTTGACGATGAGGGACGTGCCCTCGGGGGTGGTCAGGCGCAGCTGGAAGACGCCGGCCTGGTCGTCGGCGAAGATCTTCGGGAGGGTGAGCTTCCCCTCGGCGTCGGTCGTCAGCCCCGTCAGAGTGCGGACCGGCTGGTCCTTGGCGTCCTTGAAGAAGGGGCCGCGGTCGTTCGGCACCGGGTTGGCCGGATCCGAGGTGATCATGGTGGCGGTCACCGGGACGCCTGCCGCGGCCTTGCCCCGGTAGGTGGCCAGGATCGCGACCGGGTCGGCGAACTCCCCGCCCGTGGTGGTCTGGTGGACTGTCAGGTCCACCCGGCTCAGGGTGTCGGCCTGCGGCCGCGGCGGAGCTGTGACGGTCGCGGTGACCTCGGCGGCGGTGACGTCACGACCGACGACCGTGGCTCGTACGGTGAAGGAGCCGGTCCGCTCGCCCGCTCGCAGCTTCGGGGCGGTGGCGATCCCGCGGGCATCGGATACGGCGCTGACGCGGCGCGCGTCACCGGCGAAGACGGCATCGGTCTCGCCGCGTATCTCGTACTGGACTCGGACGCCGGCGACCGGCTTGCCCGCGGCGTCCTCGGCCCGCACCTGCGGCGAGCGGGCGAATTCCGTGCCCGCCGTCGCGGTCAGCTCACCCACGTCCACGGAGACGAGTCCGGTGACGGGCGCGGGGGCCGGGGTGCTGGGGTCGGTCGGGCCCGGAGTGGGCTTGCCTTCGCCGCCGGGAGGCGTGGAGCCGTCGCCGCCCGGGCGGGGCTTCGGGCTCGGGGGCTTGTCCTTGCCGTCGTCGCCCTTGCCGCTCTCGCCCTTGCCTCCGCCCTTGTCCTTGTTCCCGCCGTCGCCCTTGCCGCCGTCGCCCTTGTTCTTGTCCTTGTTCTTGTCCGAGGAGCCGGACGGACTGGTCCCCGAGGGCAGCACTCCGGTGCCGTCCGGCACCTCGTGCGTGCCGTTCTTGTAGAACTCGAACCAGGAAAGCACGGTCCGCAGGTACTCCTGCGAGTGGTTGTAACCGAGGATCGCGCGGTGCAGGTGGGTGGTGTCCGACAGATCGCGGCCGCCGGCGCACAGATAGCCGCCGGCGGCGAGCGCCGCGTCGTAGATGTTGTTGGGGTCCCGCTCGCCGTCGCCGTTGCCGTCCTTGCCCCAGTTCGCCCAGGTCGACGGGATGAACTGCATCGGCCCCACAGCGCGGTCGTGCGTGGTGTCGCCGTCGTACGCCCCGCCGTCGGTGTCCGTGATCCGGGCGAAGCCGTTGCCGTTGAGCTGGGGCCCGAGGATCGGCGCGCGGGTCGTGCCCTGGGCGTCGACGGCGCCGCCACGCGCCTGCCCGGACTCGACCTTGCCGATCGCGGCCAGCAGCTGCCAGGGCAGATTGCAGCCTGGCTTGGTCCTGCGCAGCTCGGCTTCCGCCTTCTTGTACGCGTCGAGGACGGTCGCGGGTATGCCCCGCTGGGCGGGCCCGGTGCCGATGGCGGGATCGTCGTCCGCCCCGGAGCCGTCGCCGGCGCCCGGCTTGTCGGGCGTCGGCAGCGGCGGCAGGTCGGTGTGGTACGACGAGCCGCCGTCGATGGGTGTGCCGGCCGGCGGGTCCACCGTCGCACCCTCGGTCTGCCGGTCCTGGTCGTGGTGGAGCGTGCCGGCGAATCCCGGAGCCTGAGAGGCGGTGAGGGCGGCCATCGCGATCGCCGCCACCGCCGTCGTCGCCGCTCCCTTGCGGAACCGCCGACCGAACCGTGCTGCCATCAGTTGTTCCCCTCCCGTCGGGCGCCGCGCATTCCCCCCACGCGTCAGCGCCTCGTGACATTACGACAACTCCCGGCGCACAGCTACCGGTCGCCGGGGCACTCAGTGGGCCGCGGACTCCCAGTCCGCGCCGAACCCGACGGACACGTCCAGCGGCGCGCGCAAGGAGACCGCCTCCCTCATCTCCTGACGCACCAGCTCCTCGACGCGTTCCCTTTCACCGGGGGCGACCTCCAGGACGATCTCGTCGTGCACCTGGAGCAGCAGCCGCGAGGCGAGCTTCTCGTGCCGCAGCGCCTCGTCCACCCTGAGCATCGCGATCTTGACGATGTCGGCGGCGGTGCCCTGGATCGGGGCGTTGAGCGCCATGCGCTCGGCCATCTCACGGCGCTGGCGGTTGTCGCTGGTGAGGTCCGGGAGATAGCGGCGGCGTCCGAGCATCGTCTCGGTGTACCCGGTGGCGCGGGCCTCCTCCACGACCCTCTGCAGATAGTCGCGCACCCCGCCGAACCGCTCGAAGAAGGTGTCCATCAGCTTGCGCGCCTCGTCGGGCGCGATGTTCAGCTGTTGGGAGAGGCCGAACGCCGACAGCCCGTAGGCCAGTCCGTACGACATCGCCTTGATCTTGCGCCGCATCTCCGGGTCGACGTCGGACTTGGGGACGGCGAACACCTGCGAGGCGACCGTGGTGTGCAGGTCCTCGCCGGAGGTGAACGCCTCGATCAGGCCCTCGTCCTCGGACAGATGCGCCATGACCCGCAGTTCGATCTGGCTGTAGTCGGCGGTCAGCAGCGACTCATAGCCCTCGCCGACGACGAACCCGCGCCGGATGGCGCGACCTTCGTCCGTACGCACCGGGATGTTCTGCAGGTTGGGGTCGGTGGAGGACAGCCGTCCGGTGGCGGCCACGGTCTGGTTGAACGTGGTGTGGATTCGGCCGCCGGGGGCGATCGTCTTGATCAGGCCCTCGACGGTGGAGCGCAGCCTGGCCTGCTCACGGTGACGGAGCATGATCACGGGCAGTTCGTGGTCGGTCTGCCCCGCGAGCCAGGCGAGCGCGTCCGCGTCCGTGGTGTACCCGGTCTTGGTCTTCTTGGTCTTGGGCAGGCCCAGCTCGCCGAAGAACACCTCCTGGAGCTGCTTGGGCGAACCGAGGTTGAACTCGTGGCCCACCGCGGCGTGCGCCTCCCGCACGGCCTGCTGCACGGCGGCGGCGAACTGCTGCTCCATACGGTCCAGCCAGGCCCGGTCGGCGGCGATGCCCGCCCGCTCCATGCGGGCCAACAGCGCGGAGGTCGGAAGCTCCACGTCGCGCAGCAGCTCGGCGGCGCCCACCTGCCGCAACCGCTCGCCGAAGGCGTCGCCGAGGTCCAGGATCGTGCGGGCCTGGACCATCAGAGCGTCCTGCTCGGCCTGCTCGTCCATACCGAAGGCCAGTTGGCCGTCCACGGCGGCCGGGGCCAGCTCACGGCCCAGGTACTCCACCGACAGCGCGTCCAGCGCGAAGGAGCGGCGCCCCGGCTTGACCAGGTACGCGGCGAGCGCGGTGTCCATCCGCACGCCCTCGACCGACCAGCCGTGCTCGGCGAAGACCCGCATCGTGCTCTTGGCGTCGTGCATCACCTTGGGCTTGCCGGGGTCGGCGATCCAGTCGGCGAACGCGCGCTCGTCGGCCTCGTCGAGCTCGGCCGGGTCGAACCAGGCGGCGGGACCGGATGCGGTCGCCAGCGCGATCTCGCTCACGCTGCCGCTGCCCAGCGCCCAGACGGCGACGGTGGCCAGGCCCAGCGGCCCGGCGCCGTGCTCCGCCAGCCACGGCGCCAGTTCGCCCGCGCCCAGTGCCACCCCGTCCACCGCGACCCCGGCGGCGGGCGGTGCCTCCTCCACGACCTCACCCGGGTCCGCGGCCATGAGCCGGTCCCGGAAGTTCTGGTGGCGGAACTCCAGCGCGTCCAGGATCACCGAGAGCGCCTGCCGGTCATACGGAGCGCGGGCCAGCGCGTCAGGGCCCACCGGCAGCTCCACATCCCGCACCAGCTCCGTCAGCTGCCGGTTGAGCTTGACGGCGTCCAGATGCTCGCGGAACTTCTCGCCAACCTTGCCCTTGACCTCGTCGGCCCGCTCCACCAGCTCCGCGAACGAGCCGAACTGGTTGATCCACTTCGCGGCCGTCTTCTCGCCGACGCCCGGGATCCCGGGGAGGTTGTCCGAGGGGTCGCCGCGCAGCGCCGCGAAGTCCGGATACTGCCGGGGACTGAGGCCGTACTTCTCCTGGACCTTCTCCGGCGTGAACCGGGTCAGCTCCGAGACGCCCTTGGTCGGGTACAGCACCGTGACCCGGTCGCTGACCAGCTGGAACGAATCCCGGTCGCCGGTGACGATCAGCACATCGAAGCCCGCGGCCTCGGCCTGGGTGGCAAGGGTGGCGATCACGTCGTCGGCCTCGAAGCCGTCCACCGCGAACCGGCGCACGTTCATCGAGTCGAGCAGTTCGCCGATCAGCTCCACCTGCCCCTTGAACTCATCCGGGGTCGTGGAGCGGTTCGCCTTGTACTCCGCGAACTCCTCCGAGCGCCAGGTCTTGCGCGAGACGTCGAAGGCGACCGCGAGATGCGTGGGCCGCTCGTCACGGAGCGTGTTCGCCAGCATCGACGCGAAGCCGTAGATCGCGTTCGTCGTCTGGCCCGTGGTGGTGTTGAAGTTCTCCGCAGGCAGCGCGAAGAACGCCCGGTACGCGAGCGAGTGGCCGTCCAGCAGCATCAGGCGGGGGCGGTCCCCCGAGCCTGCCTGCCCGGCATCCGGCGCGGTCTGATCGGTCTGCTTCGATGCTTTCTCTGCCACGCGTCCGATCCTGCCACGCCCCACTGACAATCCCGCCCACGAGCGGCGCCGGCAGCGCGGGCCGGTCCGCCGTGAAAGGATCGGGGCAGGGCACCGCCCCGACCGCCGATGCCGACGACCGCTCAAGGGAGAGCGCCATGGCAGCCAAGCCGCCCGCCGGGGACCCGGTGCAGGACGCACCCGAGGTGACCGCTCCGCAGCACGCCGCAGTCGGGCTGCCCGCCATCGGCCATGCGCTGCGCGTTTCGCAGCGGCAGATGGGCGTGCGCCGCACCGCGCTCACCCTCCTCAAGGTGAACCAGAAGGACGGCTTCGACTGCCCCGGCTGCGCCTGGCCCGAGCCGGAGAAGCGGGCCAAGGCCGAGTTCTGCGAGAACGGCGCCAAAGCCGTCGCCGAGGAGGCGACGCTGCGCCGGGTCACCCCCGATTTCTTCACCGCGCACCCCGTCGCCGACCTCGCCGGACGCAGCGGCTACTGGCTCGGGCAGCAGGGCCGTCTCACCCAGCCGATGTACCTGGCGGAGGGTGCGGATCGGTACGAGCCGGTGCCGTGGGAGCGCGCCTTCGACATCATCGCCGAGGAGCTGCACGCCCTGGGCTCACCGGACGAGGCGGTCTTCTACACCTCCGGGCGTACGAGCAACGAGGCGGCGTTCCTCTACCAGCTGTTCGCCCGCGAGTTCGGCACGAACAATCTGCCCGACTGCTCCAACATGTGCCACGAGTCCTCAGGCTCGGCGCTGACCGAGACCCTCGGGATCGGCAAGGGCAGCGTGACCCTGGAGGATCTCCACAAGGCCGACCTGATCATCGTCGCCGGGCAGAACCCGGGCACCAACCATCCGCGCATGCTCACTGCCCTGGAGAAGGCGAAAGGCAACGGCGCGCGGATCATCACCGTCAATCCGCTACCCGAAGCCGGATTGGAGCGATTCAACAATCCGCAGACCCCGCGCGGACTACTGGGCCGCGGCACCCCGATCAGCGATCTCTTCCTCCAGATCCGGATCGGCGGCGACCAGGCCCTCTTCCGGGCGCTGAACCGGATGGTCCTGGAAGCGGACGGAGGCGTGGACGAGGAGTTCGTCCGCGAACACACCCACGGTTTCGAGGAGTTCGCGGCCGCCGCCCGAGCCGCCGACTGGGACGAGACGCTGCGTGCCACCGGCCTGGAGCGCGCCGAGATCGACCAGGCACTGCGGATGGTCCTGGCCTCCAAGCGCACCATCGTCTGCTGGGCGATGGGCCTGACCCAGCACAAGCACGCCGTGCCCACCATCCGTGAGGTGGTGAACTTCCTGCTTCTGCGCGGCAACGTGGGCCGCCCGGGCGCGGGGGTCTGCCCGGTGCGCGGCCACAGCAACGTGCAGGGCGACCGCACCATGGGCATCTTCGAACGTCCGGCCCCGGCCTTCCTCGACGCGCTGGAGAAGGAGTTCGGCTTCGCGCCGCCGCGCGAGCACGGACTCGACGTCGTCCGCGCCATCCGCGCGCTGCGCGACGGACAGGCGAAGGTCTTCTTCGCCATGGGCGGCAACTTCGTCGCCGCGTCGCCCGACACCGAGGTCACCGAGGCCGCGATGCGCCGGGCCCGGCTGACCGTGCACGTCTCCACCAAGCTGAACCGCTCGCACGTGGTGACCGGCGCGCGGGCGCTGATCCTGCCCACCCTGGGCCGGACCGAGCGGGACCTGCAGGGCAGCGGCGAGCAGTTCGTCACGGTCGAGGACTCGATGGGCATGGTGCACGCCTCGCGCGGACGGCTGGAAGCGGCCAGCCCGCAGCTCCTCTCTGAGCCCTCCATCGTGTGCCGGCTGGCCCGGCGGGTCCTGGGCCCGGACAGCGGCACCCCGTGGGAGGAGTTCGAGCGGGACTACGGCCGCATCCGGGACCGGATCGCACGGGTCGTACCGGGCTTCGAGGACTTCAACGCCAAGGTCGCCCGGCCCGGCGGCTTCGCGCTGCCGCACGCGCCCCGAGACGAGCGGCGCTTCCCCACTGCCACCGGCAAGGCCAACTTCACGGCGGCGGAGGTGGAGTACCCGCGCGTGCCCGAGGGCCGGCTGCTGCTCCAGACCCTCCGCTCCCACGACCAGTACAACACCACGATCTACGGCCTCGACGACCGCTACCGGGGGATCAAAGGCGGCCGCCGGGTCGTGCTGGTGCACCCGGACGACGCCCGGGAGCTGGGGCTGGCCGACGGCGCCTACACCGACCTGGTCAGCGAGTGGACGGATGGCACCGAACGCCGGGCGCCCGGCTTCCGCGTCGTCCACTACCCCACCGCGCGCGGCTGCGCCGCGGCCTACTACCCCGAGACCAACGTCCTGATCCCTCTCGACGCCACCGCCGACACCAGCAACACCCCCGCGAGCAAGTCCGTGATCGTCCGCCTGGAACTCGCCACCCCCGTCTAAGCGTTCGGTCAGTGACCTGATAAGACGGTGCGCACGACAGTTCAGACGAACGGAGCCGGACCCATGGGCGAGCAGACCCGCGTGAAGTTCCCGCAAGAGGTCATCGACGAGTACGCGGCGCTCGGCGTCGACCTGCCCGCACTGTTCTCCGCCGGGCGGCTCGGCTCCCGTATGGGCGTGACGATCATCGAGGCTTCGGCGGAACGTGTGGTGGGCACCCTGCCCGTGGAGGGCAACACCCAGCCCTATGGACTCCTGCACGGCGGCGCTTCCGCGGTGCTCGCCGAGACCCTCGGATCCATCGGCGCGATGCTCCACGCGGGCAGCCGCAAGATCGCCGTGGGCATGGACCTCAACTGCACCCATCACCGGGGCGTCCGCTCCGGACTGGTCACCGGCGTCGCCACGCCGGTGCACCGCGGCCGCTCCACCGCGACGTACGAGATCGTGATCAGCGACGAGCAGGACCGCCGGGTGTGCAGCGCCCGGCTGACCTGCGTGCTGCGCGAGGCCGACGTCGACGGGACGCTGGCCGACATCGAACGGGCCCGCGGCGGCGCCGGACAGTGACCCGACGGCCGCGGTCTGGGCGGCACCCCAGACCGCGGACCGGCACGGCATAGCACAACGGTCACTTCCTCAACAGGGCTTTCATGGCACGCGTCGGCACGCTTCAATGCGGGGCGACACCTCCCCAGCGCGTTCGACCTGGGGACCCCCAACGGACGCCTGACATGAAGGAGTTCGCATTGCGGGCCATACGCCTGAGATCCACCTGGCAGCGGAGCGCCGTCGTCGCCGCCACAGCGACCGCCCTCGCGCTGACCGCACAGTTCCCGGCCGCCGCCATCAACTCGTACAACGCGACACCCGCCCCGGAGCGCACCGAGGTCGGCGCCCTCGTCGCCACCTGGGACAACGACGACAATCCCGCGACACCCGACCGGGTCGACTGGGTCTGCTCCGGGACCATGGTCGACGCCGACACCTTCCTGACCGCCGCGCACTGCACCACCGACTGGCCCGAGAACGTGCGGTTCTACGTCTCACTCGACCAGGACGTGCAGGCCGGACTGGACAAGGCGGCCGCGCAGCACCCGGGCGACCCGGCGGCCGTCGCCGCCGCCGTCGCGGTGCCCGGCACAGCCCACAGCCACCCCGACTACCCCGGCCCCGCCGCTGACACCCACGACATATCCGTCATCGAACTGCCGGCCGACAAGGTGAAGGCCCGCTGGTCCTTCACCCCGGCGACGCTGCCGACCGCGGGACTCTTCGACCGGCTCGGCGCACGCGGGCTGAACGACACCGACTTCACCGTGGCCGGGTACGGCACGCAGGAAGCCCAGCGCGAACCCGGCGGCCACACCCACCCCGGGGGCGGCATCCGCCTGAAGGCACCGGTGACATTCGACGCCCTCAACGACGCCTGGATCCGGCTGGCCATGACCGCACCGCAGGGTAACGGCGGCGCCTGTTACGGCGATTCGGGCGGGCCCAACTTCGCAATGGTGGACGGCAAGCGCCTGCTGGCCGCCACCACGATCACCGGCGACACCCCTTGCTACGCCACGAATGTGACGTACCGTCTGGACACTCCCGGCGCCCGCACCTTCCTCGCGCCCTACGTGAAGCTTCCCTGATCCCGCCCGGCGGCACGCGACAGCACCATTGCCGTGTGCCGCCCGCGGCTCTACCGTGCGCCCATGAGGGCCTCGCCCCGTACACCCGCCGGCGCCCACGCCCAGCCCTGCCCCCGTACGCCGGCCCGCTTCGGCCGGGCCTGCCGCCTCCTCCTCGCCGCCGCCCTGCTGGCCGGTTGCGGCGGCTCCAGCACCGGCGCGGACGACCGCGGCCCGGCGCCGGAGCCCTCCAGCCCCGAGGAGACCTGCGCGGCGCTCATCTCCTACTGGGCCCAGGAAGCGCTCACCGGCGGCAGGTGGGCAGGTCTGGACTGGGAGCAAAAAGGGCTGTCCAACCAGCAGTTGGCGATCCACGACCAGATCGTGGCGGCGGCACACGCCGAGCGCCGGCGGCGGGGCACCGAGGCCGCGAAAGAGCTCATCAAGCGCCAGGCGAAGCACCGGTGCGCCGCCGAGCGCGGCGCCACGGGCAGTTCCGAGAACTGGCGCTCCCGCCCCTGAGGCGCAGGTGAGGAGACGATGGAGGTAACACTCCGTAATGTCGACGCGATCTCCTCCGCGATCTTCCTCGGCGGTGAGATGTAGGCCACACGCATTTTCCGGACGGCCTGGGCCACCCTCCGCTCACAAGCGTCCACTCAAGCCACGACTTCTTAGCGGAACTGCAGATTCTCAGTATCTGGACTCATCGAAAACTAGCGATATGCCGGTTTTGCGCCCTCGTTTTTGCTACACAGACACCATCCGGTGACCTTCGGCATAACAAGAGCGTCACATCCTGGCCTGCACCTCTGCCTCTAATCGCCACACGCGCTTAGAGTCACGGCCAGTCACCACGCGGCCGAGTGGCGCACCGAATCTTCACAACACGCTCCACCGTCATCCGGCGAGCGATCGGCACCTCTACAGAGGAGCCGCGCCAGGGAAAGGACTCACCCGTGCGACACCGTTCCTTGCTCATACTCACCTCCGCGATCACCGCCGGAGCTCTCGGACTGTCCGCATGTGGCTCGCGGGACGAAGGCAAGAACGCCGATGACGGCGGCAAGACAACCGTGGTCATCGGCGTCGACGCCCCGCTGACCGGCTCGCTCTCCGCACTGGGCCAGGGAATCAAGAACTCCGTCGACCTCGCGGCGAAGATCGCCAACAAGAACAACGAAGTCGACGGCGTCACCTTCAAGGTCGAGTCCTACGACGACAAGGCCGTCCCCGCCTCCGGCCAGCAGAACGCCACCAAGCTCGTCGGCAACGACGACGTCCTCGGCGTCGTCGGCCCACTGAACTCCGGCGTCGCCCAGTCCATGCAGGGCGTCTTCGCCAAGGCCGACCTCGCCCAGGTCTCCCCCGCCAACACCACCCCGGACCTCACCCAGGGCCCCGGCTGGACCAGAGGCGACAAGAAGCGGCAGTTCCCCACCTACTTCCGCACCGCCACCACCGACATCATCCAGGGCCGCTTCGCCGCGCAGTACTACTACAAGGACGCCAAGAAGCGGAAAGTCTTCGTCATCGACGACAAGCAGGCCTACGGCTCCGGCCTGGCCTCGATCTTCGCCCAGGAGTTCAAGCGACTCGGCGGCAAGGTCGTCGACACCGACCACCTGACCGTCAAGGAGACCGACTTCTCCGGCATCGCCAGCAAGGTCAGGACCTCCGGAGCCGACTCGGTCTACTTCGGCGGCCAGTACCCCGAGGGCGGTCTGCTCTCCGACCAGATCAAGAAGGCCGGCGCCGACATCCCGACCATGGGCGGCGACGGCCTCTACGACCCCGCCTTCGTCAAGGCGTCCAGCGAGAGCAACGACGGCGACCTCGCCACCTCCGTCGGCTACCCCGTCGAAAAGCTCCCCTCCGCCAAGGAATTCATCAAGAACTACGACGCCCAGGGCTACAAGGACCCGTACGCGGCCTACGGCGGCTACTCCTACGACGCCGCCTGGGCGATCATCCAGGCCGTCAAGACCGTCGTCGAAGGCAACGACGGCAAGCTGCCCGACGACGCCCGCGCCAAGGTCACCGAAGCACTCAACAAGGTCTCCTTCGACGGCGTGACCGGCCAGGTCGCCTTCGACGAGTACGGCGACACCACCAACAAGCAGCTCACCGTCTACCAGGTCAAGGACGGCAAGTGGATCTCGGTCAAGAGCGACACCTTCAAGGACTGACCCCGACCCCACCCCGCACCACTTGACCTAATCCGCGCGAGGGTGCTCACCAGCACCCTCGCGCGGCCTCACATCCGACACGCTCATCGGAGGCCCTGCGGTGCACGAACTGCCGCAAACGCTGATCGACGGCCTGACCCTCGGCGCCCTCTACGGCTTGATCGCCATCGGGTACACCATGGTCTACGGCATCGTCCAGCTCATCAACTTCGCCCACGGCGAGATCTTCATGATCGGGGGCTTCGGCGCCCTCACCATCTTCCTCTGGCTCCCCAGCGGCACCGCGCTGACCCTGGCGATACCACTGATGCTCATAGGCGGCGTCGTCGCCTCGGTCGCCATCGCCACCGCCGCCGAACGCTTCGCCTACCGCCCCCTGCGTAACGCACCACGGCTGGCACCACTGATCACGGCGATCGGCCTGTCGATCACCCTCCAGCAGGTCATCTGGGCGTTCTACCCCGACGCCAAGAACCCCCGCTCCTTCCCGCAGTTCGAAGGCAAGTCCTTCGAGATCCTCGACAACCTGCACATCCAGCGGGCCGACCTCTTCCTGCTGCTCGCCGCCCCCGCCTGCATGATGGCCCTGGGCCTGTTCGTCTCCAAGAGCCGCTCCGGCCGCGCCATGCAAGCCACCGCGCAGGACCCCGACACGGCCAAGCTCATGGGCATCGACACCGACCGCATCATCGTGATGGCCTTCGCCATCGGCGGCGCCTTCGCCGCCGTCGCGGCCACCGCCCACGGCCTCAAGTACGGCCAGATCAACTTCGAGATGGGCTTCATCGCCGGCCTCAAGGCCTTCACCGCCGCCGTCCTCGGCGGCATCGGCAACATCTACGGAGCCATGCTCGGCGGCGTCGTCCTCGGCCTCGTCGAAGCCCTGGCCATCCAGTACATCGAGCACATCCCGGGCATGGAGCAGCTCGGCGGCGGCGCCTGGAAGGACGTATGGGCGTTCACCCTGCTCATCGCCGTCCTGCTGCTCAGGCCACAAGGCCTGCTCGGCGAACGCGTAGCGGACCGGGCGTGAGGGAGTCACACACATGAGCACCGACACCACCACCCCGGCCAAGACCACCACCACGGCCCCCCGCACCAACCTCTGGCGCGTCCTCACCGCCGCCGGCGGCCTGGCCACCGCGGGCAGCACCATGCTCGCCTGGACCTGGACCGCCGCCTTCCCCGGCAACCTCACCATCAACGGCTACCCCGGCGGCCTCCAGATCTTCACCCTCATCGCAGGTCTGGCCACCACCCTCCTCACCCTGGCCTCCTACGACATCAAGGGCCTGCGCTGGCTGGTACCCACCGGCGCCACCCAGGCCATCCGGCTGGCCGCCCTCGGCGCCTTCGCCACCACCTGGTTCACCGTCATCGCCATCACCGTCGACCTCGGCGGACTGGTCAACCTCGAACCAGGCGGCTACGTCGCAGCCGTCGCCTCCACCATCCCGGCCGCGGCCTCCTTCCTCATCCCCGACGACACCCGCCTGGCCAAGCGGCCCCAGAAGCTCAGCTCCTGGCTGGAAATCCTCCTCATCGTCGTCGCCTTCGCAATCGCCCTCCAGGTGATCACCTACGGCGTCGACATCGACGACGAAGAGAGCCAGGAATTCATCGGCTACCTCATCACCGTCGGATTCGGCACCGCAGCCCTGCACAAGGCAGGCCTCGTCGCCCGCCTCTCCGCCCTCACCCAGAACAACCGGACCGCCACCGCCGCCGCGGCCTTCGCGGCCGCCGCCGCATTCCCCTTCACCCAAACCGACGACCAGTACCTCCAACTCGGCGTCAGCATCCTCATCTTCGCGACCGTCGCGCTCGGCCTGAACGTCGTCGTCGGCCTCGCCGGCCTGCTCGACCTCGGCTACGTCGCCTTCCTCGGCGTCGGCGCCTACACCGCCGCCCTGGTCTCCGGATCCACCGCCTCCACCCTGGACGTCCACTTCCCCTTCTGGGCCGCCGTCCTCGCCGGAGCCCTCGCCGCCCTGGTCTTCGGCGTCGTCATCGGCGCACCCACCCTGCGGCTGCGCGGCGACTACCTCGCCATCGTCACCCTCGGCTTCGGAGAAATCTTCCGCATCGTCGTCAACAACCTCGACGGCGACTCCGGCCCCAGCCTCACCAACGGCCCCAACGGCGTCCCCAACATCCCCGACCTCGTCATCTTCGGATACGACTTCGGCGAAACCCACACCATCGGCAGCTTCGAACTCGGCTCATTCGCCAACTACTACCTGCTGATGCTGCTGTTCACCGTCCTCGTCGTCATGGTCTTCAGCCGGGCCGGAAACTCCCGCATCGGCCGCGCCTGGGTCGCCATCCGCGAAGACGAGACCGCCGCCACCGCCATGGGCATCAACGGCTTCCGACTCAAGCTCATCGCCTTCGCCCTCGGCGCCACCCTCGCCGGCGTCGCCGGCACCGTCTGGGCCCACACCCAATACACCGTCGTGCCCGAACAGTACGTATTCACCGGACCCGTGGCACCCAACTCCGCCTTCCTGCTCGCCGCGGTCATCCTCGGCGGCATGGGCACCATCAGCGGCCCCCTCCTCGGCGCCGCCCTGCTCTTCCTCATCCCCGAGAAACTCACCTTCCTCCAGGACTACCAGCTGCTCGCCTTCGGTATCGCACTGATCCTGCTCATGCGCTTCCGCCCCGAAGGGCTCATCCCCAACCGACGGCAGCAACTCGAATACCACGAGACCGACCAGCTCGACGTGCCCACCAAGGGCCTGGACGACGCAGCCGTCGGCGTCACCAAGGCGGAGGCGTGACCGATATGACGCACACAGCGCCCGAGACCACCACCAAGGACACCACCCCCGTCCTCGACGCCAGCGGCGTCACCATGCGCTTCGGCGGACTCACCGCCGTACGCTCCGTCGACCTCACCGTCCACCCCGGCGAGATCGTCGGCCTCATCGGCCCCAACGGCGCCGGCAAGACCACCTTCTTCAACTGCCTGACCGGGCTGTACATTCCCACCGAGGGCACCGTGTCCTACCGCGGCACCGTGCTCCCGCCCAAACCCCACCTGGTCACCCAGGCCGGCATCGCCCGCACCTTCCAGAACATCCGGCTCTTCGCCAACATGACCGTCCTGGAAAACGTGCTCGTCGGACGGCACACCCGCACCAGAGAAGGCCTCTGGTCCGCCCTCCTCCGCGGCCCCGGATTCAAACGAGCCGAAGCCGCCTCCACACGCCGCGCCATGGAACTGCTGGAGTTCACCGGCCTCGCCCACAAGGCCGACCACCTCTCCCGCAACCTCCCCTACGGCGAACAGCGGAAACTGGAGATCGCCCGAGCACTCGCCAGCGACCCCGGCCTGCTCCTCCTCGACGAGCCCACGGCCGGCATGAACCCGCAGGAGACCCGGGCCGCCGAAGAACTCATCTTCGCCATCCGGGACCAGGGCATCGCCGTCCTCGTCATCGAGCACGACATGCGCTTCATCTTCAACCTCTGCGACCGCGTCGCCTGCCTCGTCCAGGGCGAAAAGCTCATCGAAGGCACACCCAGCGTCGTCCAAGGCGACGAACGCGTCGTCGCCGCCTACCTCGGCACCCCCTTCGAAGGCGCGCCCGGCGCGGCCGAAGCAGCAGAAGTCGAAGCCGCCGAAGCGCAGCAGAGCACCACCGCACGCACGGAGGACCCACAGTGACCGCACTCCTTGAGGTCGAGGACCTCCGGGTCGCCTACGGCAAGATCGAAGCCGTCAAAGGCATCTCATTCAGCGTCGAAACCGGTCAAGTCGTCACCCTCATCGGAACCAACGGCGCCGGCAAGACCACCACACTGCGCACCCTCTCGGGACTCCTCAAGCCACTCAGCGGCCGCGTACTCTTCGACGGCAAACCGCTGACCGGAGTCCCCGCACACAAGATCGTCGCACTGGGCCTCGCCCACTCCCCCGAAGGCCGGCACATCTTCCCCCGGCTCACCATCGCCGAAAACCTCCAGCTCGGCGCCTTCCTCCGGAAGGACAGCGACGGCATCGCCAAGGACATCGAGCGCGCCTACGAGCTCTTCCCCATCCTCGGCGAACGCAGGAGCCAGGCCGCCGGCACCCTCTCCGGCGGCGAACAGCAGATGCTCGCCATGGGCCGCGCCCTGATGTCACGGCCCAAGCTGCTGATGCTGGACGAACCGTCGATGGGCCTGTCGCCGATCATGATGCAGAAGATCATGGCAACCATCAGCGAACTGAAGTCCCAGGGCACGACCATCCTGCTGGTGGAGCAGAACGCACAGGCCGCACTGTCGCTCGCCGACCAGGGCCATGTGATGGAGATCGGCAAGATCGTACTGTCGGGCTCGGGCGAGTCACTGCTGCACGACGAGTCCGTACGGAAGGCGTATCTGGGCGAGGACTGAGCCCCCCCGGCAGCACACGCGCAGGGGCCCGCACCGTCGGATCGGCGGTGCGGGCCCCTGCGCTCGCGTACGTACGCGCCTACTGCCGCCCTACTGCTCCTTGGCGTCCTTGGCGGCCTTCTTCTCCTCGGCGTCCTCGATCACGGCCTCCGCCACCTGCTGCATCGACAGCCGACGATCCATCGACGTCTTCTGGATCCAACGGAACGCGGCCGGCTCCGTCAGCCCGTACTGCGTCTGCAGAACACTCTTGGCCCGGTCGACGAGCTTCCGCGTCTCCAGCCGTTGCGAGAGGTCCGAGACCTCCTTCTCCAGCGCCTTGAGCTCCGCGAACCGAGACACGGCCATCTCGATCGCCGGAACCACATCGCTCTTGCTGAACGGCTTCACCAGATACGCCATCGCACCGGCGTCCCGCGCGCGCTCCACCAGCTCACGCTGCGAGAAGGCGGTCAGCATCAGAACGGGTGCGATGCTGTCCGCGGCGATCCGCTCGGCCGCGGAGATCCCATCGAGGACCGGCATCTTCACATCGAGGATCACCAGATCGGGCCGGTGCTCCTGGGCGAGCGCGACGGCCGTCTCGCCGTCGCCCGCTTCACCGACGACGGAGTACCCCTCTTCTTCGAGCATCTCTTTCAGGTCGAGGCGGATGAGGGCCTCGTCCTCGGCGATGACGACGCGGGTGGTGTGCGGGGGGACGTGCGGCTGCGCGTCGGGGGCGTCAGTGGCGCTCACTGTGCTCCTCGCTTCTGGGCAGGTGGGGCACCATGAGCCTACCTAGCAGCGAGCGCCTGGCGGCACAGGGTACGCTTACGGCGGCACAACCGGCCCGGTTGGTGGAACTGGTCAGACACGCGGCGCTCAAACCGCCGTGCCCTTTGGGGCATGTGGGTTCGAATCCCACACCGGGCACCCTGATCCGCACGAAGCGGAACCTCGCCTTCTCGTGAACCTTGGTCGTTCCGCCTCCGCGAGCGACCCCAATCACGCAGTGTTGCCCCATGCGTACACATGGCACCGAAGTGCGACGGCAGGCGCTCACTCTGCTCCGCTCCGGAGGCAAGAGCTCGGACGTCGCGCGAGCATTGGGCCTACCACCCGGAACCGTCCGCTCGTGGCTTCACCTCGACCGCGCGAAGCGAGGCATGCTCCCAGGCAGCCCCGAGCGCCTATGCCCGCGCTGCGACGGCCGGGCGCTGGACGAAGCAGCATATGCGTACCTGCTCGGCCTCTACCTTGGCGACGGCCACATCATGCACTACCACAAGCATCGAGTGCCGAGCCTCTCCATCGCATGCAGCAACACATGGCCCGGACTCATAGACAGGGCCTCGGCGGCCGTCCGCGCAGTCCTCCCCGACAACAAGGCATGCAGGGTTCGCAGTACGGGCTGCACCTACGTAAAGGTGTACTCCAAGCACCTATCCTGCCTCTTCCCTCAGCACGGTGCAGGTAAGAAACACGAGCGCCCTATCGCCCTGGAACCCTGGCAACAGAGGCTTGTGGACATTCACCCCTGGGAGTTCGTCCGTGGCTTGATCCACTCCGATGGCTCACGGATCACCAACTGGACCACCCGCGTCATCGGCGGTGAGCGCAAGCGCTACGAGTACCCCCGGTACTTCTTCACCAACGCATCCGAGGACATCACCCGGCTCTTCACCGACACTCTCGACAAGCTCGGGGTCGAGTGGAAGCCCACTCGCCAGAGCCGCAAAGCACAGAACATCTCCGTGGCGCGGCGCGCCTCCGTGGCGCTCATGGACGCGCACATCGGGCCCAAGTACTGACTCCGCATGCACTAAGCCCCCGCTGAACGGAGCGGGGGCTCGAAAGGGGCGCGCGGGTTATCGGGGCGAGACGGCTTCGCCGATGTGGTGGACGCGGACCAGGTTCGTGGAGCCGGAGACTCCGGGCGGGGAGCCTGCTGTGATGATCACGGTGTCGCCCTCGCGGCAGCGGCCGATGCGCAGGAGTTCCTCGTCTACCTGTTTGACCATCTCGTCCGTTGTGTCGACCTTTGGACCGAGGAAGGTTTCCACTCCCCAGGTGAGGTTGAGCTGGGAGCGGGTGGCCGGTTCGGGGGTGAAGGCGAGGAGGGGGATGGGTGAGCGGTAGCGGGACAGGCGGCGGACGGTGTCTCCGCTCTGGGTGAAGGCGACGAGGAATTTCGCGCCGAGGAAGTCGCCCATTTCGGCTGCGGCGCGGGCGACGGCGCCGCCCTGGGTGCGGGGTTTGCTGCGTTCGGTGAGTGGGGGCAGGCCCTTGGCGAGGATGTCCTGCTCGGCGGCGGCGACGATGCGGCCCATGGTCTTGACCGTGCCGACGGGGTATTTGCCGACGCTGGTCTCGCCGGAGAGCATGACGGCGTCGGTGCCGTCGATGACGGCGTTGGCGACGTCGGAGGCTTCGGCGCGGGTGGGGCGGGAGTTGTCGATCATGGAGTCGAGCATCTGGGTGGCGACGATGACCGGTTTGGCGTTTCGCTTGGCCAGTTTGATGGCGCGTTTCTGAACCATCGGGACCTGTTCGAGTGGCATTTCGACGCCGAGGTCGCCGCGGGCGACCATGATGCCGTCGAAGGCGTCGACGATGGCGTCGAGGTTCTCGACGGCTTGGGGCTTCTCGATCTTGGCGATGACGGGGAGCCGTCGTTCCTCTTCGGCCATGATGCGGTGGACGTCGATGACGTCGTCGGCGTTGCGTACGAAGGACAGGGCGATGACGTCGGCTCCGGTGCGCAGCGCCCAGCGCAGGTCTTCGACGTCCTTGTCGGAGAGGGCGGGGACGGAGACGGCGACGCCTGGGAGGTTGAGGCCTTTGTGGTCGGAGATCATCCCTCCTTCGATGACGATGGTGTTGACGCGGGGGCCGTCGACGTTGACGACTTCGAGGGTGACACGGCCGTCGTCGACGAGGATGCGTTCGCCTTTGCTGACGTCGGCGGCGAGGCCGGTGTAGGTGGTGCCGCAGCGGTGGCGGTCGCCTTCGATCTTCTCGACGGTGATGGTGAACTCGTCGCCGCGTTCAAGGAGTACGGGGCCTTCGCGGAATCGGCCGAGGCGGATCTTCGGGCCTTGAAGGTCTGCGAGGACTCCGACACTGCGGCCGGTCTCGTTGGAGGCTTTGCGCACCCGGCGGTACCGCTCCTCGTGTTCGGCGTAGGTGCCGTGGCTGAGGTTGAAGCGGGCGACGTCCATTCCTGCCTCGACGAGTGCCTTGATCTGCTCGTACGAGTCTGTCGCTGGTCCTAGGGTGCAGACGATTTTTGCTCGGCGCATGTTTCGAGCCTATGACTTACCGGCCGGTAGAGAGCGGTGTACGCCCTACTGCCCAACGGCCTTTGGGTTAAGGGCTATTGACAACTTCTGAAACGTGCACGGGGGTGCTCCGATGAGCGGCGGGGAGGCTCGGCATGCGGTGGTTGGGGTGGCGGCCACGGGCCGGCTCACAGTTCGGGACGCGTCATCGTGAAGCGGGCGTTGACGTGGGCGTATACGGTTTGGCGCTGGGGTTCGAGGTCGAGGGCGGGCGGGGTGTCGGGGGCTGCTCCGCCTGCGGTGGCTCCGCGCATGCGTGCTCCGCCTGGTCGTGAGAACCCGGTGGTGGGGGTGTCCGCTTGGTGGTCGGCGAGTTCGATCAGGGCGACGAGGCGGGCGTCGAGTGCTTCGGCGTATTCGCGGGCGCGGCGGACGGCTTCTTTTACTGCTTTTTGGCGGACTTGGCGGTGGGCGGGGGATCCGGCGCGCAGTGCCCACCAGGGGCCGTCGATGCTGGTGAGGTCTTGGTCGGCGAGGCGGGTGGTCAGTTCGCCGAGGATGGTGAAGTCGGCGATGACCGCGGTGGTGTGGACGGTGCCGTGGTAGGCGCGTATGCGTTCGTTTCGGCCTTTCGGGGTGAGTTGCGGGGTGAGGGTGAAGCCGCCGGTCGCGAGTTTTTCTATCGCTGGGCCGTAGGACTTCAGTAGTTCCAGGGTGTGCTGGTTGCGGGTGGTGAGGTCGTCGAGGGTGGTACGCCGGTCGGTGCCGCGGGCGGTGACACTGATTCTGAGGCGGGCGATTTCGGGGTCGACTTCGAGGCGCGCTTCGCCGCGGACGGCCAGGCGTGGGCTGTCGGGGGTGCCGTAGGGCAGGTGGGTGGTGGCGCTGTGGGTGGGGTGGGGTGGCTGGTCCATGGGGTGGTGGCTCCTGACTGGGGTGGTGGTGCCGTCGGGCTTCATGGTGTGGTGCGACCGTGTGGTGGGCGTTTGGTGTGGAGGGCGAGGGCGATGTCGACCAGGCCGACGCGGGGCAGTGCGGGGATGTGGTCGAGGTCGATCCATTCGGCGCGGTCGGTGGAGCCGTTGGTCTCGTGGCGTAGTTCGCCGCCGGTGACGTGGGCGGCGTAGATGATGCGCAGTCCGTGGAAGTCGGTGCGGCCGCGGCCGCGGCGTGCGTAGTTGCGGCGGGTGGAGTCCATGCCGAGGAGTCGGTCGATGGTGATGGTGTAGCCGGTTTCTTCTGCTGCTTCGCGTATCGCGGCGTCGTAGGGGTCTTCGCCGTGCTCGATGCCGCCGCCGGGCATGGTCCATCGTTTGCCGTCCGGGCCGATCCATCGGGCGAGGAGGACTTTCGTGTCGCGGATGCAGACGGCGTAGGCGGCGACGCGGAGCACGTGGTGGGTCATCGTTCCAGCATGACCGCGTAGCAACCTGATCGAAACCTTTCGGGGGTGTTGTCGTTCCTCACTCTTACGCCAGAATCTACGCGCGTTGTGACCATCTTCAGGGGAGATTCGAATGCCGCTTGATCGAAGGACGTTCCTGGGCCGTTCCGCCGCCACTGGTGCGGGCGTCGCGCTGGCGGGGGCGGCGGCCGCGCCTGCCGAGGCGCACGGGCCCGGTCGCCCGGACCGAAAGCGGTACTCCTTTACCGTCATGGGCACCACGGATCTGCACGGAAACGTGTTCAACTGGGACTACTTCACGGACAAGGAGTTCGACGACAAGGCCCACAACGATGTGGGTCTGGCGAAGATCTCAACGCTGGTGGAGCGGGTGCGGCGGGAGAAGGGGCGGTGCGACACCCTCCTCATCGACGCGGGCGACACGATCCAGGGGACCCAGCTGTCGTACTACTACGCCAAGGTGGACCCGATCACGGGCGAGGACGGCCCGGTGCATCCGATGGCTCAGGCGATGAACGCGATCGGATATGACGCGGCGGCGTTGGGCAACCATGAGTTCAATTACGGCATCCCGGTGCTGCGGAAGTTCCAGGAGCAGTGCGACTTTCCGCTGCTGGGGGCCAACGCGCTGGACGCGAAGACGCTGCGTCCCGCCTTTCCGCCGTACTGGATGACGCGGCTGCGCACCCCGTGCGGGCGGGATGTGAAGGTGGCCGTGCTGGGGCTGACGAACCCGGGCATCGCGATCTGGGACAAGGCCCATGTGCAGGGGAAGATGACGTTCCCGGGGCTGGAGGAGCAGGCGGCGAAGTGGGTGCCGAAGCTGCGGTCGATGGGGGCGGACGTCGTGATCGTGTCCGCGCACTCGGGCAGCAGCGGCACGTCTTCCTACGGTGATCAGCTCCCGTACATCGAGAACGCGGCGGCGCTGATCGCCGAGCAGGTGCCGGGCATCGACGCGATTCTGGTGGGTCACGCGCACACGGAGATCCCCGAGTACCGGGTGACGAACAAGGAGACCGGCAAGCAGGTCGTGCTTTCGGAGCCCCTGAAGTGGGGGCAGCGGCTCACGCTCTTCGACTTCGAGCTGGTCTGGGGCAAGGGCCGCTGGAGTGTGGAGTCGGTGTCGGCGAAGGTGCTGAACTCCAACACGGTCCCGGAGGACCCTCGGATCGTCGGGTTGCTCGGTGATGAGCACAAGAAGGTCGTGGAGTACGTCAACCAGGTCATCGGCACCTCCACTGCGGCGATGGCGGCCGGCGAGGCGCCGTACAAGGACACGCCGATCATCGACTTCATCAACCACGTCCAGGCGGAGACGGTGAAGGAGGCGCTGGCAGGGACGGAGTACGCGGCGCTGCCGGTGCTCTCCCAGGCGTCGTGCTTCTCGCGTACCGCTGCGATCCCGGCGGGTGAGGTGACGATCCGGGAGGTCGCGGGGCTGTATCCGTTCGAGAACACGCTGGAGGCGCGGGTGCTGACCGGCGCCCAGCTGAAGGACTATCTGGAGTTCTCGGCGCGGTACTACGTGCGGACTCCGGCGGGCGGCGAGGTCGATCCGGCGAAGCTGACGAACGCGGACGCCATTCCGGACTACAACTACGACGCGGTGAGCGGTCTGGCGTATGAGATCGACATCGCCAAGGAGCCGGGGGCGCGGATCGCGAAGCTGTCGTTCGGCGGGAAGCCGGTGGACCCGGATGCGCGGTTCGTGCTGGCGGTGAACAACTACCGGGCGAGCGGTGGCGGCAACTTCCCCCATGTGGCGGCGGCCAAGCAGGTGTGGGCCGACTCGGACGAGATCCGCAACACCATCATCGGGTGGGTGAAGGCGAAGGGGACGATCGAGGTGGCGGCGTTCGCGTCGGTGGACTGGAAGCTGACGCGCGACGGCGCGCCGATCTTCTGATTATCGGTCCGTCCCTGTGGATAACGGAGGGCGGGTCCCGGCCGGGTTCGGCACACTGGCGGCATGAACGAAGAGCTCGCCACCGTGCTGGAACCCGTGCTCCGGGACCTGTCCGCCACCTGTGCCGTTCAGCCGAAGGTCGCCGAAGAGGTGTACCACGGTGAAGAGCACGTTGTGCTCTACGAACGGGACGGCAGCGGCACGGGCATAGGTCTGTGGATCGGCCGGAACCACGCCGAGCGCATCGCGCACGTCGCCGACCAGATACAGGTCTGGGCGGTGGAGGCACTGTGCGCGGCGCTCAAGCCCGCCGTGTGGCCCGAGTGTCCCGCCCACCCCGACTCGCATCCGCTTGAGCCCGAGGTCAAGGGCGGGATCGCGGTGTGGTCATGTCCGCGTACGCGCCAGACGGTCTCGCTGATCGGGGAGCTTCCCGGGCCCCGGCCGCGGGTCGAGTCCGAAGGTCGTGAACGCGGTCCGCGCCGGAAGCGGGAACGTCGCCGTGCCCGTGAGTGAGTTGAGGATGACGGCGCTGCGCCATGCGGCCAGGCCCAGGTCGGGGGCGCCCACGCCGTGTGTGTGGCGCTCGGCGTTCTGGACGTAGACCGAGCCGGTGACGGTGGGGTCGAGGACGAGCCGGTGGTGTTCGTCGATGCGTGGGCGTTCGGCGGCGTCGCGCCGGATGTAGGGGGCGAGGGCGGCGAGCAGGGTGTCGACGCTGCGCTCGCGGTAGCCGGTGGCCAGCACCACGGCGTCGGTGGTCAGTCGGCTGCGGGTGCCTTGCTGGATGTGTTCCAGGTGGAGTTCGACGCGGGTGGCGGCGACGCGGCCGGCGGTGCGCACGGTGACACCGGGAGTGAGCACGGCGTCGGGCCAGCCGCCGTGCAGGGTGCGCTGGTACAGCTCGTCGTGGATGGCGGCGATGGTGTCGTGGTCGATGCCCTTGTACAGCTGCCATTGGCTGGGCAGGAGTTGGTCGCGTACCGCTTCGGGCAGGGCGTGGAAGTAGCGGGTGTAGTCGGGAGTGAACTGCTCGAGGCCGAGTTTGCTGTACTCCATGGGTGCGAAGGCGGGGGTGCGCGCCAGCCAGTGCAGCCTCTCCGCGCCGTGCGGCCGGTTGCGCAGCAGGTCGAGGAAGACCTCTGCGCCCGACTGGCCGGAGCCGACGACGGTGACGTGTCCGGCGGCGAGCAGCTGTGACCGGTGGTCGAGGTAGTCGGCGGAGTGCCACAGCGGTACGTCGGGGGTGTGGGCGAGGGGGCGGAGCGGGGCTGGGACGTGGGGGGCGCTGCCGACGCCGAGGACGAGGTGGCGGGCGTAGGTGCGGCCGAGGGTGTGGGTTTCGCCGCTGGGGGCGAGCTGGGTGTAGTCGATTTCGAACAAGGCGCGTTCGGGATTCCAGCGGGCGCCGTCGATCTGGTGGCTGAAGTGCAGGCCGGGAAGTTGCTCGCTCACCCAGCGGCAGTAGCCGTCGTATTCGGCGCGGTGCAGGTGGAATCGCTCGGCGAGGTAGAAGGGGAAGAGTCGGCCGCGGGCTTTGAGGTAGTTGAGGAAGGACCAGGGGCTGGTGGGGTCGGCGAGGGTGACCAGGTCGGCGAGGAAGGGGACTTGGAGGGTGGTGCCTTCGATCATCAGTCCGGGGTGCCAGTGGAAGGCGGGGCGCTGGTCGTAGAAGGCGGTGCGCAGGCCGGGGATGCCGTGGGCGAGGCACGCGAGGGAGAGGTTGAAGGGGCCGATGCCGATGCCCGCGAGGTCGAGCGGCTGATCGGGGTTGGGGTTGGGGTCGGGGGGTGTCATCGGGCCGTAGTGCCTTCCACGAGGTCTAACAGGGTGTGCAGGTCGCCGGGGCGGGTGTGCGGGTTGAGGAGGGTGGCTTTGAGCCAGAGTCCTTCGCCGGTGGTGGCGCGGCCGAGGACGGCGTGGCCGTGGTGCAGCAGGGTGCGGCGGATGTCGGCGACGGTGGTGTCGTCCGCTCCGGTGGGGCGGAACAGGACGGTGCTGATGGTGGGGCGGGCCTGGAGTTCGAGACCGGGGCGGGCTTCGATGAGGTCGGCCAGGTGTTGGGCGGTGGCGCAGACCTGGTCGACGAGGGCGCCGAGTCCGGTGCGGCCGAGCGCGCGCAGGGTGACGGCGATCTTGAGGATGTCGGGGCGTCGGGTGGTGCGCAGGGAGCGGCCGAGGAGGTCGGGGTATCCGGCGTCGGTGTCGTCATCGGCGTTGAGGTAGTCGGCCTGGTGGGCCAAGGGGGCGAACTGGGTGGTGTCGGGAACGGTGAGGAGTCCCGCGGCGACCGGTTGCCAGCCGAGTTTGTGGAGGTCGAGGGTGACGGTGCGGGCCCGGTCCAGGCCTTCGACGCGGGTTCGGTGGGTGTCGCTGAACAGCAGCGGGCCGCCGTAGGAGGCGTCGATGTGCAGGGGGGTCTCGTGCGCGGCGCAGATGTCGGCGAGTTCGGGCAGGGGGTCGATGGCGCCGGTGTCGGTGGTGCCCGCGGTGGCGACGGCGAGGGTGGGGGTGTCGGGAAGTCCGCTGAGGGCGGTGTGCAGGCGGTGGGGGTCGAGGACGCCGGTGGGGGTGGGGAGGGTGAGGGGGGCGGGGAGGCCCAGGAGCCAGGCGGCGCGGTGGATGCTGTGGTGGGCGTTGGCACCGCAGACGATGTGCAGGCGGCCGGGGGCGGCCTCGCGGGCGAGGAGCAGGGCGAGCTGGTTGGATTCGGTGCCGCCGGTGGTGACCAGGGCGTCGGGGGCGGGGGCGCCGGGGTGGACGAGGCCCGCCAGGGCGCGGCAGGTGAGGGCTTCGAGTTCGGCGGCCGCGGGTGCCTGGTCCCAGGAGTCGAGGGAGGGGTTGAGGGCGCTGACGGCGAGGTCGGCGGCGACGGCGACGGCGAGCGGGGGGCAGTGCAGGTGGGCGGTGCAGTGCGGTTCCGCGGGGTCGGCGGCGCCTGCGGCCAGGGCGTGGACGAGGGTGTGCAGGGCGTCGCGGGCGCCGGTGCCGGTGGTGGGGAGGGCGGGTTCGGCGGCGGCGCGGACGCGGTGGCTGACGGCGCCGGGTCCGCCGGACGGCAGCGGGCCGGCCCGGTCGGCGGCGCCGGTGGCGAGGGCGTCGAGGACGATGTCGAGCATCGGGCGGAGCGCGCGCGGGCCGTCGGGGCCTCCGGCGAGGAGGCGGGCGGTCCCGGATGCGGGCACAGGCATGGGTGTGCCCCTCGGGTCGAGGTCAGTACGGGAAGGCCGCCCTAAATTACTTGTCGGATGAGCACCCAGGGCCGCTGTCGCCTGGAGTCCACCCTTACGTGGTACGGCCGCTTGGCTTCCCCGGGTCGGGGTGGTCGCTTCGGCCCCGTACCCTGATGCGTATGGAACTGTCCTTGGAGATTGGCCCGCTCAAGCCCGAATGGCCGGACCTGGTGGCCGCGTTCGTCTCGTTCGCACTGGTCTTCGCCCTGCTGGCGGGGGTGCTCCTGCCGCGTATCGCGAAGGTGCTGCGGGAGCGCGAGGACGCGATCGAGGGGGTTGCGGACCGGGCCGGGGAGACGCGCGCGGAGGCCGAGCGCCTGCACGAGGAGTACCAGCGGCTGCTGGCCGAGGCCCGCCATGAGGCGGCGCGGCTGCGTCAGGAGTCGGCGGAGCAGGGCGCGGTGCTGCTGGCCGAGCTGCGTGCCGAGGGGCAGCGGCAGCGTGAGGAGATGGTCGCGGCGGCGCGGACGCAGCTGGACGCGGACCGGGCCCTCGCGGAGGCGTCGCTGAACCAGGAGATCGACGCGCTCGCGACGACGCTCGCGGGCAAGATCGTCGGTGAGTCGCTGGACGAGTTCGCCCGCGAGCGTGGGTGACGTCGGCGGACCCGCGAGCGTAGAGGTGACGTCGGCTCGCCTGCGAGCGTAGAGGTGACCTCGGCCCGCCCGCCAGCGTGGGTGATGTCGGCTCGCCGCGAGCGTAGGTGCCGTCCGCGGACCCGCGAGCGTAGGTAACGTCTGCCCGCCCATCAGCGTAGGTGCGTCGGCTCGCCCGCCGGCGTAGGTGCGTCGGCTCGCCCGCCGGCGTAGGTGCGTCGGCTCGCCCGCCGGCGTAGGTGCGTCGGCTCGCCTGCGAGCGTAGGACGTCGGCGGGCGTCGGCGGCCTTTCGCCGCTGTGTGAGAACCGCTGAGGCGGCCCCGGTGTTCTGCCGGGGCCGCCTCGCCGTGTCCGGGCCGGGCCGCGCGGCCCGGGCACAGGTCAGCGGAAGTCGTCGCGGTGGTCCTCCGCCCAACGGGTGAACGCGCGGGCGGGGGTGCCGGTCACGTCCCGTACGGTCGTGGTGATCTCGGGGGTGACGCCGACCGTCGCGGCGAAGCTGGCCAGGATCGCGGGGAGCATGGTCGGGGGCACGTGGGGGAAGAGGTCCGGGCCGACGTCGTCGGCGGGGATCTCGCGGAAGGTCAGGGTGCGGCCGAGCGCGGTGCCGATGGCGTGGATCTGCTCGGCGGTGGTGGCGGCGTCCGGGCCGGTGAGCCGGTAGGCGGCGCCCGTGTGGCCGTCTTCGAGGAGGGCGGTCAGGGCGACGGCGGCGATGTCGTGTTCGTGGATCGGGGCGGTGTTGGCGTCCGGGTACGGGCCGCGGATGGTGTCGCCGGAGCGGATCTGGGGCGCCCATTGGAAGGCGTTGGTGGCGAACGCGTTGGGCCGCAGAAAGGTCCACTCCAGGCCGCTGTCGCGGACGGCGGCCTCGTGCTCGGCGTGGTGGCGGTGGATGGGATGGGCGGTGTCGGCCCCCTCCTGGATGATGCCCGAGGAGAGCATGACGACGCGGGTGACACCTGCCCGGCGGGCCGCGTCGAGGAGTGCTGTGGTGGTGCCGGCCCCGGCGCTGAGCGGGGTGGGCCCGCTGAGCGCGCTCAGGTTCAGGAACAGGGCCGTGGCGCCGGTGAACAGCGCGTCGTGCTCGGCGGGTTCGCTGAGGTCGGCGCCGACGACGTCGGCGCCGACGGGCAGCAGGGCCCGCCCGGGGTCGCGGGTCAGGGCGCGCACGGCCTGCCCGGCGGCGAGAAGCTGGGTCACCAGGGAACGTCCCACGTTGCCGGTGGCACCGGTCACAACGATCATGCGCGCTCCTTCTGCGGGCGGCGGGTGCCGCGTTGTCCGGCGGGCTGACCGCCCGTGCCGTGAGGCTATGCGGGCGGGCGGCTCGCCGGATCGGCGTGCGGGACCAGTCGGGTTCGGTCATGAGACCTACGTCCGGACGCCGTGGCCGAACTACTCGACCGCGCTCCGGGGACTCAGCCCCGGACCCCGGATCCGGACCTCAGCCCCGGATCCCGGACCCCGGACCCCGGACCCCGGTCGATCCCGGTCCTCAGACTGCCCCGGACAGGTTCGACGCGTTCGCTTCGCGGGCTCGCAGAGCACGTCGTACGTCGTCCAGTTGGTCGGCGAGGCGGCGGCGCAGGGCGGGCAGGAGGTCGGCGTCGCGCAGGCACTCCTCGCCCAGCCGCAGTGTCTCGGAATCGGCGCCGGTGGGGAAGCCGTACCGGCCGACGACCTCGGCGATGGCGGGGCCGCGGCGGTCGGCGAGGGCGACGGCGGCGGGGAAGTACCGGGGCAGGTAGCCGCGGAGGAGGTCGTGTTGCTCAGGCTGCCAGAAGCCTTCGGCCGTGGCGGTGACCAGGTAGTTCGACAGGTCGTCCCGGTCGAACAGGGCGGTCCAGGCGGCCTCCTTGGCGGCGCGGTCGGGCAGCGCGGCGCGGCAGCGGGCGGCGCCTTCGGCGCCGGTGGCGCTGGGGTCGCGGGCGAGTTCGGCGTCGATGTCGTCGGGGGTGGCGGCGCCGAGTACGGCGAGCCGGAGCAGGAAGCGCCAGCGCAGTTCCGGGTCGAGCGCGGGGCCGCCGGGTACGGTGCCGTCGGCCAGCCAGTCGGTCAGTTCGGCGGTGCCGGTGGCGCTGTCTGCGTAGGTCCGTACGGCGGCCAGTCGCAGTCCTGGTCCCGAGCCGTCCTCGGTGCGGCGCAGCAGGTCCCGGCAGGTGGCCAGCAGGGTGTTCAGGGCCGCGGGGCGCTGTTCGGCGGGGAGGTAGAGGTCGGCGACGTGGAGCCGGGCGAAGCCGAGGACGCCTTCGACGATCGCGGTGTCGGTCTCGTGCGGCAGGTGGGCGCGGACGGTGTCGAGGTAGGCGGTGGGGTCGAGTACGCCGTCGCGCACCATGTCGCGGGCGGCGTTCCAGATCACGGCGCGGGTGAGGGGGTCGGGGAGGCCGGACAGGGAGCGTTGGACGGTGTCCCAGGAGCCGGGGTCGAGGCGGATCTTGGCGTAGCTGAGGTCGGCGTCGTTGAGGAGGAGCAGGTCGGGGCGGTGCCCGGTGAAGGTGAGGGTGAGGTTCTGGCCGCTGCCGTCGAGGTCTGCCTCGATCCGTTTGCGCGGGGCGAGCTGGTGCGGGGCGGCGGGCCGCTGGTCGTACAGGCCGATGGCGATGCGGTGCGGGCGGGTGCCGTCGCCGCTGCCGTCGTGCCGGATGCGGGCGGTCCAGCGGTCGCCGTCGGTGGTGATCTCGGGTGTGAGGGTGTCGACGCCGGTGGTGCGCAGCCAGCGGTCGGCCCAGCCGTGGACGTCGCGGCCGGAGGCGCGGGCGAGGGAGTCGATGAAGTCGGCGAGGGTGGCGTTGCCGAACCGGTGCCGGGCGAAGTGGTCGTTGATGCCGGCGAGGAAGTCCTTCTCGCCGAGCCAGGCGACGAGCTGGCGGAGTGCGGAGGCGCCCTTGGCGTAGGAGATGCCGTCGAAGTTGAGGCGGGCGGAGGCGGTGTCGGGGACGGGGTCGGGGCGGGTGGGGGTGAAGGGGCCGGGGGCGGGGGCCACGGGGTGGGTGGAGGGCCGTTGGTCGGCGTCGTAGCCCCAGTTCTTGCGGCGGACGCCGAAGTCGGCCCAGGTGCCGGTGTAGCCGGTGGCCTCGGTGAGGATCTGGAAGCCCATGTACTCGGCGAAGGACTCGTTGAGCCAGATGTCGTCCCACCATCGCATGGTGACCAGGTCGCCGAACCACATGTGGGCCATCTCGTGGGCGATGACCATGGCGCGGGTCTGGCGCTGGGCGTCGGTGACGGCGGAGCGGTAGACGAACTCGTCGCGGAAGGTGACGAGGCCGGGGTTCTCCATGGCGCCGGAGTTGAACTCGGGGACGAACGCCTGGTCGTAGGAGTCGAAGGGGTAGGGCTCGTCGAAGATCTCGTGGTAGCGGTCGAAGCAGCGCTTGGTGATGTCGAAGAGTTCGTCGGCGTCCGCGTCGAGGTGGGGCGCGAGGGAGCGGCGGACGTGCAGGCCGAGGGGGAGCCCGCGGTGTTCGGTGCGCACCGAGTGGTAGGGGCCGGCGGCGAGCGCCATCAGGTAGGTGCTGATGGGTGGGGTGGGGGCGATGTGCCAGCGGCCGTCGGCGGGGTCGCCGACGCGTTCGGCGATGCCGTTGCCGAGCACGGTCCATTCGGGTGGGGCGGTGACGGTGACCTCGAAGACGGCCTTGAGGTCGGGTTGGTCGAAGGCGGCGAACACCTGGTTGGCGTCGGCCATGCAGCACATGGTGTACAGGTAGGTCTCGCCGTCGGCGGGGTCGGTGAAGCGGTGCATGCCCTCGCCGGTGTGCGAGTAGCGCATGTCGGCCTCGACGCGGAGTTCGTGCTCGCCCGCGGCGAGGCCGATGAGGGTGAGGCGGTTGTCCGTGTATGCGCTGTGGTCCAGGTCGCGGCCGTCGAGGGTGGCGCGGTGCAGGACTTCGGGCCTGAGTTCGACGAAGGTGTCGGTGTCCGTCTCGCGCACGCTGAAGCGGATGGTGGTGGTGGAGCCGAACAGCTCGGCTCCGCGCGTGAGGTCGAGGTCGATGTGGTAGCGGTGGGTGTCGATCAGGCGGGCTCGGGTCTGCGCTTCGTCGCGCCTCAGTACGGACATGGGGACATGCTGCCGTACGGCATGTGGGCGGCGCAGCGGTAAGGGGCGAGGTCCGCGTTGAGCGAAGCGGCTGCCTTGTGGCGAGGGGTGTGGTCCGGTCAGCGGGCGCGGGTGTAGGTGATCCTCTCGTCCTCGCACTCGCCCGCGAGCTGTTCGAGGGCGGCGGCCTCGGCGCGGTCGGCCGTCAGCCGCCAGCGTCCTTTCACCACCAGCCACTCGGCGGTGTACCGGCAGTCGGCGCTGTCGTCGGACGGTTCCCACTGGGCGGGGTCCTGGTCGCCCTTGGCCCGGGTCTCGGCCGCGGTCACGGCGGCCAGGGACCGGGGGTCGTCCTGGTCGTTGGCGTAGGCGCGGCGGTCTTCCTCGGACCAGGCCGAGGCGCCGGAGTCCCATGCCTCGGCGAGGGGGACCATGTGGTCGATGCCGAGGGACCGCGCGCTGGTGTGGTCGGTCTTGTCGTAGTACGAGTGCCAGGCGCCGCCGACCAGGGTGCAGCGGGAGTCGGTCTCCGGTGGGGTGACGGCTTCCTCCAGCAGCACCTCGTCACGGGTGTCGCAGCCGTCCTGGTCCTCGTCGGTCCAGTGCGGGAACAGGTCGCGGCGGTAGCCGGTGCGGTCCTCGGCCGCGATGGGCAGGTCGGCGACGGCCTGGTGCAGGGTGGTGGTGACGGTGTCGCCGGAGGTCGCTGCCGCCGGGGCGGTCGGTGCGGTCAGCAGGGCCGCGGTCGTCGCCGCGCAGGCCGTGATCGCGGTTCGGATACGCAGACGGATACGGGTACGCGCCATGCCAGTCCTCCTTGGGGGGGCTGGCACCTTCCTAGCGGGAGGGACTGTGCGCCGGGCCGTGAAGGCTTGGAGGGTCACTCGAGCGGGGTGGCCGCGGGGGCGTCGCCCGGGGCTGCCGGGGCGGTTTCGGCGATCCGTTCGTGGTGGCGGATGACCTCGGCGATGATGAAGTTGAGCAGCTTCTCGGCGAAGGCGGGGTCGAGGTTGGCGCTCTCCGCGAGCTGCCGCAGTCGGGCGATCTGGCGCGCTTCGCGGGAGGGGTCGGCGGGCGGCAGCCGGTGGGCGGCCTTGAGGTGGCCGACCTGCTGGGTGCATTTGAAGCGCTCGGCGAGCATGTGGACCACGGCGGCGTCGATGTTGTCGATGCTCTCGCGCAGCCGGCTCAGCTCGGCTTGTACGGACTCGTCGATGGCGCCGGGTGCGTCGTTGTCGGCGGGTTCGCGGTTCGTCATGAGCAGACCCTATGTGGCGTGGCCCTCGGCCGGGGAGCCGGGCACGATGGTGGGCGGCCGGTCGGGCTCGGGTACGCGGTCGCTCCAGCCGCCGGGGACGGTGCGGCCCTGCTGCTCGCGGAAGCGGACGGGTGAGGTGCCGACGCGGCGGGTGAACAGCCGGCTGAAGTAGGCGGGGTCGTCGTAGCCGATGCGGCGGGCGACGGCGGCGACGGGGAGTTCGGTGCCGACGAGGAGTTCCTTGGCGCGGCCGAGCCGGATGCCGAGCAGGTAGTCCTTGGGGCTGCAGCCGGCGCCGCGGCGTACGGCGACGCGCAGTTCGGTGGGGGTCATCCCGTGTCGGGCGGCGTGTTCGGCGACGGACAGGGGACGGCAGGCGTCGCGGGCCAGGGCTTGCAGGACGGGGTGGCCGTCGCCGCCGGTGTCGGCGCGGGCGCGGCGCAGCGCGACGAGGAGTTCGTGGACGGCGGCGGCGGTCTCCACCTCCAGGAACGGGTTTCCCGGCCGGGCGGCGCGGACGATCCGGCCGATGGCGGTGCGCGCGGTGGCGGTGTCGGTGAGCGGCACGACGGGCCGGTCGGGGTCGATGTAGCCCAGTTCGGTGTAGGTGGTGGTGGCCGGTCCGGTGAAGTCGACGAAGCTCTCGTCCCAGCCGGGGTCGGCGGCGTAGTGGTGCGGTGTGCCGGGGGTGAGCCAGATCAGGGCGGGTGCGGTGATGGTGTGGCGGCGGCCGTCGCAGCTCTGGTACCAGCCGCGGCCCGCGCTGATGACCACGGCCACGTGGTGGTCGAGGGTGCGCGGGCCGACTTCGGGCAGGGCGCCGTGCTGGAGACCGACGCCGAGGCAGACCAGACCGAGCCGGTGGTGGGCCGGGCTGGGCGTGAAGTACCGCATCCAGGTGTGGTACACGGGCTCCCTCCGTCCGGACACGCCCGATCGTTGTCGATGAACGGGCGCTCCGCCAGAGGGCGGAGTGGATCGGCGAGGGGGATCGGCGGGAGGCGCGGGTGCGGGGCCGCCGGCCGTGGGGCGGTGCCGCCGCCCCCTTGTGGGGGGTGTGGTGCGAGAAGGGGGCGGCGGCGGTCAGCGGGGAGGAGCGGCGCTGCCGGGTTCCTCGGGAGCGGGCGTGCCGAGTTCCTCCACCGTGAAGGAGTCCATGGTGAACTCCGAGGTTCCGCTCTCGCCGGTTTTCCTCAGGCCGACCCAGGCTTCGCCGGTGGCGGGGGCGGTGAACTCGTAGGAGTGGGTGGCGGGGGCGGTGGCCCTGGGCAGCGGGGTGCGGGTCAGTTCGCGGGCGGCTGGCTCGTCGACGGCGGTGATCCACGCGTACTGGCCGGCCGTCTCGTTCTCGTATCGGAGGGTGATCCGGTAGCGGTGCCCGGCGCGGAAGCGGACGGTGTGCGGCACGGTGCGGTAGACCAGTCCGGGGTTCTCGCCGCGGGACTTGAGCGATTCGGTGCCGTCGATGACGTCGTCGATCGCCTTGCCGTTCCAGCCGGCCTGGGTGTACGGGGCGTGTCGCTGGGCGATGTGGGTGCGCGGGTCGGTGACGCCGCCCGCGTCGCCCTTGACGAAGGGGCCCCAGCCCTGTGGGACGTGCTCGAAGTCCTCGTGGAGCAGCGTGCCGGGCTTGCGGGCGCGGGTGGCGGGGACGACGCGTACGTTGTCGAACCGCACCCGTGCCGTCCCCGCCTCGGCGCGGAGGGTGAGGTCGACCGGTCCGCCGCCTTCGGGAACGGTGAAGTAGGTGAACATCCGCTGGAAGCGGGTGCCGTGTTTGCGGTCGGCGGCCATGTGGTTGCCCGCGGTGGAGGTCTCGGTCCAGTTTCGGGCGGTGATGCCGTCCGCGGTGCGGACGGTGAGCGCGGCGCGGCGCCGCTCCCCCGCCCGCTCGCCGACCTCGACCTGGACGGACGCCGCGTAGCCGCCGGGCGCGAGCCGGGCCAGCCGCTGGCTCACGGCGGCGGCCGGGCCGGGGCCGATGACCAGTTCGTCGTCGCCGAGGTCGCTGCGTCGGACGCCGGCCGGGCCGGTGGTGTGCCAGCCGTCCAGGGAGCCGGAGTGGAATCCGGGGTCGTGCACCGGGGTGCCGTGGCCCCAGCCGGGCGCGGGCTGGGCGGGGGCGCGGGTCCTGTGGACCACGTAGGGCTGGTCGGCCCGCGCGGTGACGCTGATCTTCCCGTCGGTGACGGGGAGTTCGACGGCGTCGGCGCGTCCTTGGTCGGTGAGCCGGTACAGCGTCACCGTCCGCAGGTCCGCCCAGCCGCGTGGCAGCCGCCAGGTGGTCGTGCCGCCCGCCGGGTTGTAGTGGTAGAGCCTGGCCGGGTCGGTGGCTTCACGCGGCTCCCAGGGCAGCAGATACGTTCCGCCGTCGTAGACCGGTCGCCCGTCGGTGGTGATGCGCCGTACGCCGCCGGTGTCGGTGACGGAGGTCGCGGTGGGGCCCTCAAAGGTGATCTCGTGGTCGCGCCAGGTGCGGATGGGGTACGCCTGGAGGTATTTGGCGGGGAGGCTGTCGGTCCAGATCAGCCGGTAGAAGGCGGTCCAGTCGGTCTTGCCGGTCCAGCCTTCGAAGTTGCCGGTGCGCGGGATGCCGAGCAGGGTGGGCCACTTGTCGGCGAAGACGTCCTTGTGGTGGTTGTGCAGGAATCGGATCAGGCGGGAGTTGATGCCGCGTGAGGTGTCGGGTCCGTAGTCGGTCTCGGTGGCCCAGTGGGACCACAGGGCGGAGCGTTCCAGTCCGTGGCCCCATTCGGTGGTGATGTGCCAGCCCTGGTCGCGCAGGGCGCGCTGGAGCCGGTCGGAGGTCCAGCCCGACTCGCGGAAGACGTCGATGTAGAGCGTATTGAGGGCCGGATCAGTCTGGTCCCGCAGGTCCTGGAAGCGTTTGATGACGTCGCCGGAGACCAGGTCGCGGCGCTGGTCTATGCGGTAGGACTGGTCGAGCCAGTCCCATTGGGCGTCGGTGGTGTCCACCAGCGTCTCGGAGAAGGCGTGGGCGACCGGGTAGGACTCGGTGACGTTGACGTGCACGCCGAAGTCGCTGTGCCACTTCCTGCCCTCGCGAAGCAGGGTGTTGAGGTCGTCCAGGCCACCCGCGCGCTTGTTGTAGTTGCCCGCGTAGTCGGGGTGGGCGGAGTCGTGGCCTTCCGACTGGTAGCCCTTGAGCAGCGTGTACTGGCGCAGCCCATCGGTGGCCAGGGAGATCCGCTTGACGTGGTCGAGGGTGGCCAGGAACGGGTTGGTGGCCTGGCTGGCGAAGTTGAAGGCGATGTGCGGGACGACGCGCAGGTGCTGCTGGTCGGCGCCCAGTGGTTCGGTCGTGATGTCGCGCAGCGCGATGGCGGCGTCCTGCCAGTCGACGGTGCCGTCGCCGTTGCGGTCGCGGGTGACGATCACGGTGGCGTACGGCAGCGGCTCGGTGGCGGCCGGCGGGGCGGTCGCGGCCCGGTGCGTCCACTGGCCGCAGCCCAGGCGCACCGTGAGGCGGCCGTCCTCGTCCTTGACGGTCTGCCGCCACAGCCGCCCGTTCTCCCAGGTGGTCCCGGCGGCGGTGGTGGGTCTGTCCCAGACGGTGTTGGTCTCGACGGCGGCGGCCAGCGCGTCGGTGGCGACGACGGCGTACGCACAGCCCAGCGAGGCGGCGTCCGCCGGGGTCGCGGGGTCGCCGGGCCGGACGAGGGTGTCGCCGCTCTTGGCCTTGTCCAGCTCGACGCGGGCGGCCAGCAGGGCGGCGCCGGGCTGGTCGGCGCGGACGCTGAGCAGGGCGAGGCCGGGGATGCGCAGGGTGCCGACGCGGAGGGCGCCGGTATCGCTGATGTGGGTGACGCGCCAGTGCACCTGCCAGTCCCGCACCCGGATCTCCACGCCGATCCGGGTGCCGCCGGTGAAGGCGAGGGTGTAGGTGATGTAGTCGCTGTGCGCGGTGCTGGTGACCTGGGGGGTCAGTTCGGTGTCGCCGATGAGCACCGAGCCGACGGGCCGCGGCTGGCCGTGGAGTACGGCGCGGGTGCCGCGGTCGGTGTACGAGACCACGCGTGGGAAGTCCGTGCCGACCAGGACCTCCAGCCGCGTCGACCGGATGACGGCTTCGGCGGTACGGGCGGGCGCGGGGGCGTTGCCCGCGTGGGTGCTGTCGGCATGGGCGGGGCCGCCACTGCCCACTTGGGCGTGCGCGAGGCCGCCGCCGGTGCCGAGCGCCGTGCCGATCCCGGCCAGCGCGCCGGTGGCCACGACCGTTCTGCGGCTGGGCCCTTCCTGCCGCTCCCCTTGCTTCGTCAACGCCGTGCTCCTCCGGCTCGCCGCCTGGTTGGTCCCCCGACACGCCGGGGTGGGTGGTCCCCGACACGCTGGGTGGGTGATCCCCCCAACCCTGGTCCGGGACGGCGCCTGAGCCCATGGACAAAAGTGCGGCGGATGTTGGACTCGTGAGGCGGGGGTGGGAGCTGGGGGGGGCGCCGGGCTCAGGGCAGCATCTCGGCGGCGGCGCGCAGGGCCGCGCCCGCGCCGGTGGTCAGCGGGTCGCCGTGGCCGAAGCAGGCGGTCTCCACGTCCAGGGCGGCCTGGCGGCGGAAGGCGTCGGCCATGCGGCCGGGTTCGAGGTTGAACACGCCCGGCATCAGCCGTCCGACGTTGGCGATGGTGTCCCCGGTGAACAGCACGCCGGAGGCGGGCAGATGGAGCGCCACGCTGCCGTGGGTGTGGCCGGGCACGTGCACCACGCGGGCGGGTTCTCCCCAGTCGAGGGTGTCGCCGTCGGACAGCTCCCGGTCGACCGGCACGGCCGGAGCCGGTGGCACCTGCGGGGCGTGGGCCTCGTAGAGCGGGATCTCCCAGTCGGCGAGCACCGGGTCCGGTAGCGGCTGCGCGCCGCTGATCACGGGGGCGTCGGCGGAACCGGCGAGGACGCGGGCTCCGGTGGCGGCGGCCAGGGCGGCGGCGGAGCCGTAATGGTCCTTGTGGCAGTGGGTGATCAGGATCTCGCGCAGGTCCGCGGGGCCCGACGCGCCGAGTCCGGCGAGGGCGTCCAGGATCGGCTTCTCGTAGCCCGCCCATCCGCAGTCCACCAGCGCGAAGCCGTCCGGGATCCGGACGGCGTACGCCTGGCCCACGGGGAACCGCAGCATCCAGACGGTGTCGTTGACGTGGGTGATCTCCATGCCCGCGACGCTAGGGCCGGTGGGCGGCGGGGGCCAGGCGGTTGCGCGGGGCGCGAACACGCCGTGGGCGAACGGACGTCGGCGGCGCCGGCCGGTGAATGACGGCGCCGTTCCCGGTGTACGACGCGCGCCGCCCCCGGCCGGGAGGGAGTCCCGGCCGGGGGCGGCATCCGTTCACTCAAGACTGCGACGGGCGTACCCGGCGGATCAGGCGCCGAGCTCGGCCGCGGCCTTCTTGATGTCCTCGGCGAAGTTGCTCACCTCGGTGTAGACGCCGGGCTTGCCCGGACGCGCGCAGCCCTCGCCCCAGCTGACGATGCCGACCTGGATCCACTTGTCGGAGTCGTCCTTGCGGAACATCGGGCCGCCGGAGTCGCCCTGACAGGTGTCCACGCCGCCCTGGTCGAGGAGTCCGGCGCAGAGCTCCTCCTTCTCCACCAGGTTGCTGTAGGCGTTCTTGCAGGTGGCGTCGTCGACGAACGGCACGCTCGCCTTGAGCAGGTAGCGCTGCTGGTCGCCGCCCTCCTTGTCGGCGCCCCAACCGGCGATGGTGAAGTCGCCGTTGTTGTACGCGTCCGTCTCGGCGATCGGCATGGTCGGCAGGTCGATCTTCTTGTCCAGCTTGATCAGCGCCCAGTCCTTGCCGGTGCCGTTGTAGCCGGGGGCCTGGAGGACCTCGGTGGACTTGGCCGTGACGGCGCTGGAGTCCTCCAGGTCCACCACGCCGGCGGTGGCGGTGATGTCGGTGTTCGGGCCGCTGCCGTCGACGCAGTGGGCGGCGGTCAGCACGATGTCCTGGGTGTAGAGCGCGCCACCACAGCCCATGGACAGGCGCACCATGAACGGGAATTCACCCTGCTCGGCCTTGGTGCCACCGACGATCTTCGCGGACTTGCCGCCGTCGTCGTGCGCGAACGCGGCGCCGGGGAAGAGGCTGAACGCGCTGAGCGCGACGGCGCCGACGGCTGCGGTCCGCTTCACCTGCTTCATGAAGTTCTGCAACGGACTTCCTTTCGTGGGGGGTTGACACGCACAGCAGGTCCATGCCAACAGGAAGTCCGGAAGCCTCCGACGGAATGGGGCGTCGACGGGAGGCGTCACACCGTGAGGTGCCCGGGACCCAGTGGGGGATGAGCCCGCGTAGCGCGTTGTGATTATCTGAACGGATACGACGCCCTGGCAAGGGTCGAGTTCCGGCCACGGGCGTCCGCACTCCGGACACCCCCACGGACGAGCGGCGACAGACACCGTCACGGACGGGCGGCGACAGCCGGAAGCGGCGCCGCCCCGACCGGGAGGAAGGCCCGGCCGGGGCGACGCCTGCTCTTGGTTGCCGCGGTGCGGAGTTGCCGCGGGTCACGCCGTGCGCGACGCACGGGTCACGGAGTCACACGGACCGGGTCCGGGGCCTCAGCCGCCGAGCTGGGCTGCGCCGGACCGGATGGCACCGGCGAAGGTGCTCACCTCGGTGTAGACGCCGGGCTTGCCCGGACGCGCGCAGCCCTCGCCCCAGCTGACGATGCCGACCTGTATCCACTGTCCGGCGTTGTCCTTGCGGAACATCGGGCCGCCGGAGTCGCCCTGGCAGGTGTCCACGCCGCCCTGCTGCATGTATCCGGCGCAGATCTCCTCGTTCGCGACCAGGCCCGCGTAGCTGCCGCCGGCCCTCTTGCAGGTGGCGTCGTCGACGAACGGCACGGTGGCCTTGAGCAGGTAGCGCTGCTGCGACCCGCCCTCGCGCGCCGCGCCCCAACCGGCGACGGTGAAGGTGCCGTTGTTGTATGCCGTGGTGTCGGCGATCTTGAGCGTGGGCAGGTCGATCGGCCGGGCGAGCTTGATCAGCGCCCAGTCCTTGCCCGTGCCGTTGTAGCCCGGGGCCTGGAGGACCCGGGTGGACTTGACCTTGATGGCGCTGGAGTTCTGGAGGTCCACCACGCCCGCGGTGGCGGTGATGGAGGTGTTGGGACCGCTGCCGTTCACGCAGTGCGCGGCGGTCAGGACGAGGGTCTTGGAGTACAGGGCGCCGCCGCATCCCATGGACAGGCGCACCATGAACGGGAATTCGCCCTGTGCGGCGCGGGTGCCGCCGACGACCGGCAGGCCGATCCGGGAGCTGTCGCTCTGGCCGGCCCGGGAGCCGTCGCTCTGGGCCAGTGCGGTACCGGGGAACAGGCTGATCCCGGCGAGCGCGGCCGCGCAGACCGCCGCCGATCTCTTCACGTGCTTCAGGAAATTCCGCAAGGGGATGTCCTTTCCGTGGGGGCGGGATACCGCTTGATTGGCACGCACATGCCAACCCATGGCCATTGATTATGTGGACGGAGTGAAGGGCGTGACAAGGCACGTTTTCCGGCCAGATGTGTTCGTACTCCGGACATCGACGGCACGACGACATGACGGGTTCGGCGAGCGGGCGGCACGGCGGCCCCGGTCCGTGCCGTGGAGGCGGCGGCTACCCTTCACGCATATGACCGAGATACTGCTGAACCTCGTGCTGGGCCTGGTCACGGCGGCAATGGGCACGGGGTTCGGATGGTTCTCCCGTACGTTCCTCTTTCGCCGCGAACTCCGCCGCACCCAGCGGTTCTTCGGGCTGCCGCCCGGTGCCGAGTGTCTGCTCGTGGTCAACCGCGACTTCGGCGGCGCGGCGGACAGCGTGGCGCGCAACGACACCTACGCACTGCTGGAACTCGCCGGGCTGGTCAAGGAGTGCGGAGCGGGGTTCGAGGTCGCCGCGCACGACGAGACCCGGCAGGGCATCGGCGAGCGCACCGAGTTCTGCGTCGGCGGCCCGGGCTCGAACCAGCGGATGGCCGCCCACCTGGCCACGTCGCTGCCGGGCTTCACGATCGAAGGAGAGGCCGACTTCGCCGTCGCCGGGGCCGCCTACCGTATGGAGCGCGGCGTGGTCGAGTACGTTCTGCTGGCCAAGGTCGCCCCGGGCGCGGGGCGGCGGCCGCTGTTCCTGGTGTGCGGGCAGCGCTCGGTCGCCAACCAGGCGGCGGCGCGGTATCTGGCCCGGGAGCACGCCCGCCTGGCGCGGACGTACGGTGTCGACGGCGGCTTCTGCCTGCTGCTGAAGGTCGTCAACTCCGGGGCCTACGGGCCGGATGCGGTCGAGTTGGTGGCGGATGTCAGCGGGGCGGCGGTCAGCAGGAGCCGGGGCGCGCGTACAGCCTGATCACGATGCCGTGCGCCTTCCTGGTCTCGCACACGTCGTAGTGCCGCTCGAGCACCGCCCGCTTGGCCTCGCCCTCGGGGACGTCGTCCTTCACGCGGTAGTTCGGGTCGTAGACCGCGATGATCCGATCGGCGGCCAACAGCCGCGCGGGGACGCGGGACGCCGGGACCTCGATCCCCTGCAAGGTGCCGGAGGAGGCCGGGTCCTGAGCAAGCGCCAGGTCGCGCAGCCCCTCGAAGTCGCGAGGGTGGGACAGCATCGACTCCCGCCGTCCGGAAGGCATGAACACCACGCCGTCACCGGGGGCGGCCATCTCCCGTACGGCGCGCGCGGCACCGGCGGGGTCGTCGAGATGGACGGCGGCGGTGCGGATGCGCGCCCACGTCGGCACCTGCGAGGCCACGATCGCCACGCACACGGCGACGGCCAGGACGGTCGCCACCCGCCCCCGGCGCACCGCGCAGCGCAGCGCCCGGTCCAGGGCCGTGCCGATCAGCAGCGCGAGACCGGTGTAGGAGTAGATGATGTACCGGTGGGTGTACAGCGGCCGGTCGGCCAGCGCCGCCAGCATCAGCAGCGTTGACGGCAGCACCAGGAGCGGCAGCGCGAGGGTCCACAGCCGGACCGGTCCCGGGGCGGGAGCCGGCACGGCGGCGCAGACGGTTCCCACCAGCGCCCAGACGGCGAACGCGGTGATCTCGCTGCCGGTGGGGGGCACGAGCCATGACACCTGCGCCGACTGCTGCTGGCTGATGATCACCAGCGGGATCAGCGGGACGACCGCGCAGGTCGCCGCCAGCCCCCACGACCACCGGACCGCGGCCGGAACCCGGGACAGCAGCAGGGTGACGCCGTGTGCGAGCACCGCGATGACCGCGAACTCGTGCAGCAGACCGGCCAGGCACGCCAGCACCGCGTAGCCGGTCCAGGTGCGCGGGTGCGGCCGGTCGAGCGCGCGCAGCAGCTGATACGAGGACCACGCCACGAGCGCGCAGACGAGGGCGTACGAACGCCCCTCCTGGGCGAACTGCTGGATGGCCGGAATCATGGGGAAGACCAGTCCCGCCAGCAGCCCGGCACGCGGCCCCGCGAGCCGGTGGCCGATCAGCCCGACGGCGGCGGCCGCCGCGGCCATCGCCAGCACCGAAGGCAGCCGCAGGGCGAGCAGCCCGCCGTCCCACAGGCTGAACAGCGCGTGCATGAGCAGGTAATGGAGCCCGTGCACCGCGTCGATGTTCCCCAGCATGTGCCAGATCTCGGGCAGGGTGCGGTGGGTGACCTGATAGGTCGTCGACTCGTCCCGTCCCATGCTGCCCTGGCGGCGGATGCCCCACAGTCCGATGACGAGAGTCAGGCCGGCGGGGACCAGCGCGGCCGTCACGCGCCCGATCCGGGGGCGGGTGGGCCGCGCGGTGACGGGGCTGCCGGGCCGGATGACCACTGCGGCGGCGACCTTGGCGGCCAGCGGCGGATGAACCATGGTGACGCGGACTCCGTTCAAAGCGTGGGGGGGTTGGATCAGACGGCCGGGGCGCGGCGGATCCACCACAGGCAGAAGGCGGCGAGCGCGGCGGCCGCGGCCAGGCAGATCCCGGCTTCGGCCCACTGCATGGGCCAGAAATGGCTCGGAGGGTGGAAATCGTGGAGCTGGCCGATGACGTGATGCCGGGCCATGCAGGCGTCCCAGTCGACGTCCGTGCACACTCCACTGGGCTGGATCCGACCGCTGTCGGTGATCCAGTCCCAGCGGCCCTCCCAGGCGTAGCCGAGCTGCATCGTCGTGGCTACCGAACCGATGGGCTCGAACCCTGACTCCCAATCCACCAGGTCGGGACGGAGGGCGCGGAGGCCGAACTGCGCACCCACCGTGGCGGCCAGCGTCACCGCCATCGCGGGCAGGGTCCGCCGCAGCAGCAGACCGGCGGCTGCTCCGGTCATCAGCGCCAGCAGTGCCCAGGCGACGGCGACCGGGCCGATGGCGTTGTAGGGAACGCTGTTGAACCAGGGAAGTTCCGCCGGCCCCATGACGTCGTGCGCCCTTGTGGAGACGGCATGGGCAGGCGCCCACCACCAGGTGTAGAGCGCGGCCATCGCCCCGGCGGCGGCCAGCGTGATTCCCGTGGCGACGCCGAGCTTGACGGCCAGCCAGCGCGTCCTGCTGACCGACTGGGACCACACCAGCCGGTGGGTGCCGCTCTCCAGTTCCCGCGCGAACAACGGGCTGCCGACGAAGACGCCGATCAGCGCCGGCACCGCGACGCACACGCGGGCACCGTTACGCAGCGGGCCCGCGTACTTCCGCTCGAAGGCGTAGACGGTGTTGGGCCGGAACCCCTCCTCATCCGACCAACAGGCGGCTCTGGCCGTGCCACGGCACCTGACGATGTCGTGCGCATTGATGTACGCGACCATGTCGGCGCGCTGCCACGTCATGTAGACGGCCGCCACGAGCACGAGCACCGCGCCCGCCCAGAGCACGACCCGGTGCTGCCGCAGGACGAGCCAGACCAGTCCCTTGGTCATGCCGTCACCGCCCGGGCGGAGCGGCCCACCCACCACACGCAGAACGCGGCGAGCGCGGCGGCCGCGGCGAGGCAGATGCCGGCCTGGACCCACTGCATGGGCCAGAAGTGGCTCGAAGGGTGGTAGTCCACGAATCTCTCGACCACATGGCCCGCGGAGCAGTTCCTCACGGGCTCGCCGCCGCAGGTCCCAGGGGAAAGCCGCTCCCCCGACTCCGTCAGAAACCCGTCGGCAAGGACGTGGCCGCCCCTGGGGACCTGGTCGAACGCGGACCCGTTTCCCCGCAGCACGCGGCTGGTCACGGTCCGTACCGGCCACAGCGCGGCGCGCAGCCGGGATAGGTCGAGGACGTACATCACACCGGCCGTGGCGGCGAGCGCGGCGACCATCGCCGGTAGCGTGCGCCGCACGAGCAGTCCGATCGTGGCACCGAGGAGGAGAGCCAGCAGGGCCAGGGCGACCGCCGCCGGGCCCGCCGTGAGGAACGGCACCGCGGTGTTCCAGGCCAGATCGCCGAAGTCCCGGTAGCCGGGGTGCCACCACCATCCGTACAGCGCCGTCAGCGTGGCCGAGACCAGCAGGGTGAACACGGCGGGGAGGGCGAGTTTGGCGGCGAGCCAGCGGCGCGGGCTGACCGACTGCGCCCAGGCGAGCTTGTACGTGCCGCTCTCCAACTCCCGTGCCAGCAGCGGGGCGCCGAGGAACGTGCCGACCAGCAGGGGCAGCGCGAGCAGTAACCGGCCCGTATCGAGCAGCGGGCTCCGGTAGTCGTCGTACAGCCGCATGAGCGCCTCGCCAAGGGCGTTGGGGCGCTCGTCCCCGTCTCCGTACACCACTCGCTTGCCGTGGCAGACACCCTGCCCCCGCTCACACTCGGCGATGCCATGCTCCCGCTGGAAGCCCACCAGCTCGAAGCGCTGGTACACGATGTACGCGGCGAGGGCCGCGGTCAGCGCCGCGCCGATCAGCAGCACCGTCCGGTGCTGCCGCCAGACCACCCAGGCCAGGCCCTTCACCCGGCCACCTCCGCGACCGTGGCTCGCGCGCTGCGGGTGAGCAGCGGCGGGGCGTCCGGAGCGCGGAGGTAGCCGAGCAGGATCTCCTCGACCGACGGCTCTCCCACGATCCAGTCGCCGCCGAGCGGCACGGCACCCGGACGCATCAGGGCGGTGAGCTGGCGGCCGGTGGTGCGGGTCTCGACGATGGTGTGCTGTTCGAACCCGGCCGGCAGGCCAGGGCCCTCGTGGACGCCGGTGACCAGGCTGTGCGCGGCCTGGATGGCGTCGGTCTCGCCCGCGAGCCGCAGTCGGGCGTCGCCGATCAGCATCAAGTAGTCGCAGACGCCGTCCAGTTCGGCAAGCACATGGGTGGAGATCACCACGGTGGTGCCGTGTTCGGCCGCCTCGGCCATGAGCGCGCCCATCATCCGGCGGCGGCGCAGCGGGTCCTGGTCGGACATCGGCTCGTCCAGGAGCAGTAAGTCGGCGCGCTTGCCGAGGGCGAGAGCCAGGGCCACGCAGGTGCGCTGGCCGCCGGAGAGGGTGGAGATCCGGGCCGTGAGCGGCACGTCCGCCTCGGCTACGACGCGTTCGGCCACGGCCTGGTCCCAGGCGGGGTTGAGCTCGCGGCCCAGGCGCAGCGTCTCGGCGACCGTGAACCGCGGATAGAGCGGCTTGTCCTGGGCGACGAAGGCGACGCGCCGGCGGGCAGCCGGTGCTGACGGAGGATCACCGAAGAGGCGTATGGCGCCCTCGGTGGGCGCCAGCAGGTTCGCGGCGAGGGCCAGGAGCGTGCTCTTGCCCGAGCCGTTGGGGCCCACCAGCGCGCAGACGCGCCCGGCCGGCAGGCGGAACGTGCACTCCCGCAGCGCCCAGCCGCGCCGGTACTTCTTCCCCAGGCCGGTCGCCTCCACGGCCGCCGTGGCCGGGGCGCCTATCTGGTCGGTCACCCGTTCTCCCCGTTCAGGTCTGTGCCGGCGGCGGTCGGGCCGGCGTCGAAGCGTTCGTCGAGGACGGAGGCGATCAGTGCCGCCACGTCCTCGCGGTCGAGTCCGGCCGCGCGGGCCCGGTCCGTCCAGGCGGCGAGTTCGGCGCGCAGTGGTGAGTCCACGGCCGCCTCGGGCCGGGCGAGCGAGCGCCTCACGAAGGTGCCGAGGCCGGGTCTGGGTTCGACCAGGCCCTCGCGCTCCAGCTCCCGGTAAGCCTTGAGGACGGTGTTGGGGTTGATCGCCGTGGCCGCGACGACCTCCTTGGCGGTGGGCAGCTTGTCGCCCGGCTGCAGGAGTCCGAGGCGCAACGCCTGCTTCGTCTGCTGGACGATCTGCAGGTAGGTGGCGACGCCGCTGCGCCGGTCGATGCGGTACTCGACCACATCCACCACCCTTTCACTAATCAGTTAGTGGAATGATGGTGCAGGGTTGCGCTGGGCACTGTCAAGCAGAGCGCGGCCGAGCAGGGGCGCGGTCAAGCAGGGCGCGGTCAGGCAGCACAAAGCCGCGCGGCGCCTGCCCCGGTCGGGAGGGGCAGGCGCCGCGCATCCGGTCCGTACGACGTTGTACGGCGGAGACTATGAGGTTGTGTCAGACCATCAGCGATCGGTCGGTCGGGCGGATCGGCGCGGGCAGCGCGCTCGTGCCCGCCAGGTAGCGGTCCACGCCGCGCGCCGCGGAGCGGCCCTCGGCGATGGCCCACACGATCAGCGACTGGCCGCGGCCCGCGTCTCCGGCGACGAAGACCCCGTCGACGTTGGTGGCGAAGTCGGCGTCACGGGCGATGTTGCCGCGCTCGTCCAGCTCCAGGCCGAACTGCTGGACCAGGCCGTTGTCCTGGTCGGTGCCGGTGAAGCCCATGGCCAGCGTCACCAGCTGGGCCGGGATCCTCCGCTCGGTGCCCGGCTTCTGCTCCAGCTTGCCGCCGGTGAACTCCACCTCGACCAGGTGCAGCCACTGGACGTTGCCGTCCTCGTCGCCCTCGAAGCGGGTGGTGGAGACGGAGTAGACCCGCTCGCCGCCCTCCTCGTGCGCGGAGGTGACCTTGTAGAGCATCGGGAAGGTCGGCCAGGGCTGGCCCGCGCTGCGCTCCTCGCCGGGCCTCGGCATGATCTCCAGCTGGGTGACGGAGGCCGCGCCCTGGCGGTGGGCGGTGCCGACGCAGTCCGCGCCGGTGTCGCCGCCGCCGATGACCACGACGTGCTTGCCCTCGGCGGTGAGCGGCGGGGCGACGAAGTCGCCCTCCTGCACCTTGTTGGCGAGCGGCAGGTACTCCATCGCCTGGTGGACGCCCTTGAGCTCGCGGCCCGGCACCCGCAGGTCGCGCGCGGTGGTGGCTCCGGCCGCGATGACGACCGCGTCGTAGCGCTTGCGCAGCTTGGCGGCGTCGATGTCCCGGCCGATCTCCACACCGGTGCGGAACTTGGTGCCTTCCGCCCGCATCTGCTCGATACGGCGGTTGATGTGGCGCTTCTCCATCTTGAACTCGGGGATGCCGTACCGCAGCAGGCCGCCGATGCGGTCGGCGCGCTCGTAGACGGCGACCGTGTGACCGGCCCGGGTCAGCTGCTGGGCCGCGGCGAGACCGGCCGGTCCCGAGCCGATGACGGCGACGGTCTTGCCGGACAGCCGCTCGGGCGGCTGCGGGGTGACGTTGCCGGAGTCCCACGCCTTGTCGATGATCGAGACTTCGACGTTCTTGATGGTGACGGCGGGCTGGTTGATGCCCAGCACACAGGCGGCCTCGCACGGCGCGGGGCACAGCCGACCGGTGAACTCCGGGAAGTTGTTGGTGGCGTGCAGCCGCTCGCTCGCCTCGGCCCAGTCCTCGCGGTAGGCGTAGTCGTTCCACTCGGGGATGAGGTTCCCCAGCGGACAGCCGTTGTGGCAGAACGGGATGCCGCAGTCCATGCAGCGCCCGGCCTGCTTGCTGATGATCGGCAGCAGGGAGCCGGGGACGTAGACCTCGTTCCAGTCCTTGACGCGCTCGCCGACGGGGCGGGACGTGGCGCCCTCGCGCCCGGTGGTCAGGAAGCCCTTGGGGTCAGCCATTGATCGCCGCCTCCATCATCTTCTCGTGGGTCTCGGACTCGGTCAGTCCTGCTCGCTCGGCGGCGTCCTTGGCGGCGAGCACGGCCTTGTACGTGGTCGGCATGACCTTGCTGAAGCGGGTGAGCGCGGTGCCCCAGTCGGCGAGGAGCGCGGCGGCGACGGTGGAGCCGGTCTCTTCCTGGTGACGGCGCACGACATCGTGCAGCCACCGCTGGTCGTCGCCGTCGAGCGGCTCGATGGCGGACACCAGGTCCTTGTTGACGTTGTCCCGGTCGAGGTCGATGACGTACGCGACGCCGCCGGACATGCCGGCCGCGAAGTTGCGGCCCGTCTCCCCCAGCACCACCGCGCGGCCGCCGGTCATGTACTCGCAGCCGTGGTCGCCCACGCCCTCGGAGACGACGGTGGCGCCGGAGTTGCGGACGCAGAACCGCTCGCCGACGCGTCCGCGCAGGAACATCTCGCCGCCGGTCGCGCCGTACGCGAGGGTGTTGCCCGCGATGGTGGAGTACTCGGCGAGGTGGTCGGCGCCCCGGTCCGGGCGGACGACGACCCGGCCGCCGGAGAGGCCCTTGCCGACGTAGTCGTTGGCGTCGCCCTCCAGCCGCAGCGTGACGCCGCGCGGCACGAACGCGCCGAAGGACTGGCCCGCGGAGCCGGTGAAGGTGATGTCGATGGTGTCGTCCGGCAGACCCGCGCCGCCGAACCTCTTCGTCACCTCGTGGCCGAGCATGGTGCCGACGGTCCGGTTGATGTTGCGGATGGCGACCTGGGCACGCACCGGCTGGGCGGCCTCGGCGGTCTCGGCGGCCAGCGCGTCGGCGGCCAGCTCGATCAGCTCGTTGTCGAGGGCCTTCTCCAGGCCGTGGTCCTGGGCGATGACCTGGTGCCGTACGGCACCGGCCGGCAGGTCCGGGACGTGCAGCAGCGGGGCCAGGTCCAGGCCCTGCGCCTTCCAGTGGCCGACGGCCCGCTGGGTGTCGAGCAGCTCGGCGTGCCCGACGGCCTCCTGGAGCGTACGGAAGCCCAGTTCGGCCAGCAGCTCACGGACCTCCTCGGCGATGAACTCGAAGAAGTTCACGACGAACTCGGCCTTGCCGCTGAACCGCTCGCGCAGCACCGGGTTCTGGGTGGCGATACCGACCGGGCAGGTGTCCAGGTGGCACACGCGCATCATCACGCAGCCGGAGACGACCAGCGGCGCGGTGGCGAAGCCGAACTCCTCGGCGCCGAGCAGCGCGGCGATGACGACGTCGCGGCCGGTCTTCAGCTGGCCGTCGGTCTGCACGACGATACGGTCGCGCAGGCCGTTGAGCAGCAGCGTCTGCTGGGTCTCGGCCAGGCCCAGCTCCCAGGGGCCGCCCGCGTGCTTCAGCGACGTCAGCGGCGAGGCCCCCGTACCGCCGTCGTGGCCGGAGATCAGGACGACGTCCGCGTGCGCCTTGGAGACACCCGCGGCGACCGTGCCGACGCCGACCTCGGAGACCAGCTTCACGTGGATCCGCGCCTGGGGGTTGGCGTTCTTCAGATCGTGGATGAGCTGGGCGAGGTCTTCGATGGAGTAGATGTCGTGGTGCGGCGGCGGGGAGATCAGGCCGACACCGGGCGTGGAGTGCCGGGTCTTGGCGACCCACGGGTAGACCTTGTGGCCGGGCAGCTGGCCGCCCTCACCGGGCTTGGCGCCCTGGGCCATCTTGATCTGGATGTCATCGGAGTTGACCAGGTACTCGCTGGTCACACCGAAGCGGCCGGAGGCGACCTGCTTGATCGAGGACCGGCGGGCCGGGTCGTACAGCCGCTCCGGGTCCTCGCCGCCCTCGCCGGTGTTGGACTTTCCGCCCAGCTGGTTCATGGCGATGGCGAGCGTCTCGTGTGCCTCGCGCGAGATCGATCCGTAAGACATGGCGCCGGTGGAGAAGCGCTTGACGATCTCGGAGACCGGCTCGACCTCCTCGATGGGGATCGAGGGCCGGTCGTTCTTGAGGGAGAACAGGCCGCGGAGCGTCATCAGCCGCTCGGACTGCTCGTTCACCCGCTCGGTGTACTTCTTGAAGATGTCGTAGCGGCGGGCGCGGGTCGCGTGCTGGAGCCGGAAGACGGTGTCGGGGTCGAACAGGTGCGGCTCGCCCTCGCGACGCCACTGGTACTCGCCGCCGATCTCCAGCGCGCGGTGCGCCGAGGGGATGCCGGTGACCGGGTACGCCTTGACGTGCCGCTCGGCGACCTCCCGGGCGATGACGTCGAGGCCGGCGCCGCCGATCTTGGTGGCGGTGCCGTGGAAGTAGGCCTCGACGAAACCCTCGTCCAGGCCGATGGCCTCGAAGACCTGGGCGCCGCGGTAGGAGGCGACGGTCGAGATGCCCATCTTGGACATCACCTTGAGCACGCCCTTGCCGAGGGCGTAGATCAGGTTGCGAATGGCCTGCTCGGGCTCGATGTCGGAGAGGAAGGTGCCGGCGCGGACCAGGTCCTCCACGGACTCCATGGCCAGGTACGGGTTGACGGCGGCGGCGCCGTAGCCGATGAGCAGCGCGACGTGGTGCACCTCGCGGACGTCGCCGGCCTCGACCAGCAGCCCGACGTGCGTGCGCTGCTTGGTGCGGATCAGGTGGTGGTGGACGGCGGAGGTGAGCAGCAGGGAGGGGATCGGCGCGTGCTCGGCGTCGGAGTGCCGGTCGGACAGCACGATCAGCCGGGCGCCGTCCTCGATGGCGGCGTCGGCCTCGGCGCAGATCTCCGCCAGCCGCGCGGCCAGGGCCTCGCCGCCCCCGCCGACCCGGTACAGACCGGACAGGGTCGCGGCCTTCCACCCCGGCATGTCGCCGTCGGCGTTGATGTGGATGAGCTTGGCCAGCTCGTCGTTGTCGATGACGGGGAACGGCAGGGTGACGCTGCGGCAGGAGGCCGGGGTCGGGTCCAGCAGGTTGCCCTGCGGGCCGAGGGAGGAGATCAGCGAGGTGACCAGCTCCTCCCGGATGGCGTCCAGCGGCGGGTTGGTGACCTGCGCGAACAGCTGGGTGAAGTAGTCGAAGAGCAGCCGCGGCCGGGCGGACAGGGCGGCGATCGGGGCGTCCGTGCCCATGGAGCCGATCGGCTCGGCGCCGGTCTTGGCCATCGGCGCGAGGATGACGCGCAGCTCTTCCTCGGTGTAGCCGAAGGTCTGCTGGCGGCGGGTGACCGAGGCGTGGGTGTGCACGATGTGCTCACGGTCCGGAAGGTCGGTCAGGTCGACGAGACCGCTCTCCAGCCACTCGGTGTACGGGTGCTCGGCGGCGAGGCCGGCCTTGATCTCGTCGTCCTCGATGATGCGGTGCTCGGCGGTGTCGACCAGGAACATCTTGCCGGGCTGGAGGCGGCCCTTGCGGACGACCCTGGCCGGGTCGATGTCGAGTACGCCGACCTCGGAGCCGAGGACGACGAGGCCGTCGTCAGTGACCCAGTAGCGGCCGGGCCGCAGACCGTTGCGGTCCAGGACCGCGCCGACCTGGGTGCCGTCGGTGAAGGTGACGCAGGCCGGGCCGTCCCAGGGCTCCATCATCGTGGAGTGGTACTGGTAGAAGGCGCGCCGGGCCGGGTCCATGGAGGCGTGGTTCTCCCACGCCTCGGGGACCATCATCAGCACCGCGTGCGGCAGGGAGCGCCCACCGAGGTGCAGCAGCTCCAGCACCTCGTCGAAGGAGGCGGAGTCGGAGGCGTCCGGGGTGCAGACGGGGAAGAGCCGGTCCAGGGTCTCGTCCCCGAACAGGCCGCTGGCCAGCTGCGATTCCCGGGCCCGCATCCAGTTGCGGTTGCCCTTGACCGTGTTGATCTCGCCGTTGTGGGCGACGAAGCGGTACGGGTGGGCGAGCGGCCAGCTCGGGAAGGTGTTGGTGGAGAACCGCGAGTGCACCAGCGCGACGGCGGAGGCGAAGCGGCGGTCGGACAGGTCCGGGAAGAACGGCTCCAGCTGTCCGGTGGTCAGCATGCCCTTGTAGACGATGGTCCGGGCGGACAGCGACGGGAAGTAGACGCCCGCCTCGCGCTCGGCGCGCTTGCGCAGCGCGAACGCCTTGCGGTCCAGGGCCAGCCCGGTGTGCTCACCGTCGCCGACGAACAGCTGGGCGAAGGCGGGCATGGTGGCCCGGGCGCCGTTGCCGAGCAGCTCGGGGGTGACCGGGACCTCGCGCCAGCCGAGGACGGTCAGGTTCTCCTCGGCGGCGATCCGCTCGATGTGCGCGGTGGCGGCGGTGCGCTCGTCCGCGTCGTCCGGGAGGAAGGCGATGCCGACGGCGTACGCCCCGGCCTCCGGGAGCGGGAAGCCGGTGCTCTCGCGCAGGAACGCGTCCGGGACCTGGACGAGGATGCCGGCGCCGTCGCCGGAGTCGGGCTCGGAGCCGGTGGCTCCGCGGTGTTCCAGGTTCCGCAGGACCGTCAGGGCCTGCTCGACAAGTGCGTGTGCGGCCTCACCGGTGAGCGTCGCCACGAAGCCCACGCCACAGGCGTCATGCTCGTTGCGCGGGTCGTACATCCCCTGGCGGGCGGGGTAAGACGCAGTGGACGCAGCACGCATCGGCTCTCCCGTCGTCGTCATGGCATTTGGTAGTGCCGAGGGACGACGTTGGCCCTCTGCGAATTTTCGTGCAGGTTACATGATGCCCCGCTTCTCGAGAAGCGGATTCTCCGTTTCAGCATGCGGACAGCCGGTACGGAGGGCAACCGGGGAGCGAAGGGGCGAAAGGGCCGCCGACGCGGGGATCAAGGCATGGGCGACGCTGCCCATGCGCCCGGTCCTTATGCCCGCCGGTTAAGGAATTGAAACCGCCGGGTAACGGCGGCGGTCAACTCGTTACCGACCGGTACGGACGCCGGGTCAGCCTAGAGCCGCACCGAACAGGGTGCCCAGGGCGTACGTCACACCCGCCGCCGCCCCGCCCAGCGCCAGCTGCCGCAGCCCGCTGTACCACCAGGAACGGGCCGTCACCCGCGACACCACCGCGCCGCAGGCGAAGAGCCCGAGCAGAGCCAGGAGGACGGCCGGCCACAGCGCCGTGGCACCCAGCAGATACGGCAGCACCGGCAGCAGCGCGCCCAGCGCGAACGCGCCGAACGAGGACACCGCCGCGACCAGCGGCGACGGCAGGTCGTCCGGATCCACCCCGAGCTCCTCGCGGGCGTGTATCTCCAGCGCCTGCTCCGGGTCCTTCGACAGCTGCTCCGCGACCTCGCGGGCCAGGGCGGGCTCGACGCCCCGCGACTCGTACAGCGAGGCCAGCTCCAGCAGCTCATCCTTGGGGTGCTTGCGCAGCTCGCGCCGCTCGACCTCCAGCTCGGCCAGTACCAGCTCGCGCTGGGAGGCGACCGAGGTGTACTCCCCCGCCGCCATGGAGAAGGCACCGGCGGCGAGCCCGGCCATGCCGGTGATCACGATGGTCTGCGCGGAGACGGAGCCACCGGCGACACCGGTCATCAGGGCGAGGTTGGAGACCAGTCCGTCCATCGCCCCGAACACCGCGGGGCGCAGCCACCCGCCGCTGACGTCGCGGTGCGTGTGGTTGTCGCGGTGCGCGATGTGCAGCGGTGCCGAGGTCTCGATGACGGCCATGCCGGGCGTGCTCCCTTCCCCTGGGTGCGGGCCTGGCGCCCACTCCCCCCAAGTCGAAGGTACGCACGATTTACCGGCCTCCGCCAGCAAGGAAGGCCGAACTTACCTCTCTGACCTGCGGAAACGCAGAGTGCTTGGCGAAAAGTACGAGGGAGCGGGGGCCACCGGCGCCCCCGGGCGAGGGTGCCCTTACGCTGCGCCGGGCCGTCCCCAGCCCCCGTCAGGGCTTCTTCGTGGGCTCCGGCGCCTCGGCGGCGTCGGCCTCGCCGCCGTCGGCCGCGGCATCCACCGCATCCTCGCCAACGCCCTCGTCGTCGACGGCCTCGGCGTCCGTGCCGCCCTCGGCCGCCTCGACGGCCGCCTCCGCCGCCACCGGCTCCACCACTGCCTCGCGGCCAGGGGCCCGCTTCGCGGAGATGACCATGTACGCCACGGCCGCGAGGAAGACGACGATGGAGGTCCAGTTGTTCAGGCGCATGCCCAGGACGTGGTGGGCGTCGTCCACCCGCAGGTACTCGACCCAGAAGCGGCCGACCGTGTACGCCGCGACGTACAGCGCGAACGCCCGGCCGTGGCCCAGCTTGAAGCGGCGGTCCGCCCAGATGACCAGCAGCGCCACACCGACGCACCACAGCGACTCGTACAGGAACGTCGGGTGGTAGGTCCCGCCGGCGACTCCGGCGTCGGGGTCCGCGTCGATCTTCAGCGCCCACGGCACGTCGGTGGCCTTGCCGTACAGCTCCTGGTTGAACCAGTTGCCCCAGCGGCCGATGGCCTGGGCGAAGGCGATCCCGGGCGCGATGGCGTCCGCGTACGCCGGCAGCGGGATGCCCCGGCGGCGGCAGCCGATCCACGCGCCCAGCGCGCCGAGCGCGATGGCGCCCCAGATGCCGAGGCCGCCTTCCCAGATCTTGAAGGCGTCGATCCAGTCACGGCCTTCGCCGAAGTACAGCTCGTAGTCGGTGATGACGTGGTAGAGCCGTCCGCCGATCAGACCGAAGGGCACCGCCCACACGGCGATGTCGGCCACCGTGCCGACCTGGCCGCCGCGCGCGACCCAGCGCCGGCCGCCGAGCCAGACGGCCACGAAGACGCCGATGATGATGCAGAACGCGTAGCCGCGCAGCGGGATCGGGCCGAGATCGATCACGCCGGTCGACGGGCTGGGGATGTAAGCGAGGTCCATGACAGGGTCGACGCTACCTTGCCGCTGGGTAAGTCGGGCAACCCGCCCGGTGCAACAGCTGCATAACGCGTGTCACCGCTGGGCCTCGTCGACGAGCTTCCGGAGCCGGTCGGGGGTGAGCGGGTTCTTCGGGTCGCCGTAGACCTTCTTCCCGTCGAGCAGGACGGTCGGGGTGCCGGTGAACCCGGATCCGGCGAAGGCCCTGCCGGACTTCCGGACCCAGCCGTCGTGGGTGCCCTTCTGCACGCAGCGGCGGAAGGCGGGGGTGTCCAGCCCCTTGACCTGCCGGGCCAGCTCGATCAGCCGGTCCTTCTTCCCGTAGGCGTCGTCCGTCTCCTGCGGCTGGTTGGCGAAGAGCACATCGTGGTACGCGCCGAACTTCCCCGCGTCCTGGGCGCAGGCGGCGGCGTTCGCGGCGTTGAGCGACCCGCTGCCGCCCAGGTTTCCGTCGATGATCGTGACCAGGTGGTAGTCGGTCTTCACCCGGCCCTTGCCCTCCAGGTCGCGGACGGTGCCGCGGAGGTTGTCCTCGAACTGCTTGCAGGCCGGGCAGCGGAAGTCCTCGTAGACGGTGAGGGTGGCCGGGGCGTCCGCCCGGCCGGTCCGGATCACCAGGTCGTCCTTGCCGGTCGCGGCGGAGGGCGCGGTGACCGGTCCGCCGTTCCCGTCGCCGTCGCCACCGGCGACCAGCGCCCCGATCCCGGCGGCGAGGCCGAGCACGGCCACCACCAGCACCGCCATCATCAGCTGGCGCCGGCGCCTGTCCCGCGCCTCGTCCTGCCGCCGCTGCGCCCGCATCCGAGCGCGAGCGCTGTCCCGTCCATCACCGTTTCGCTGACTCACGCCCCCGACAACGAGGCGGAGGAGCACCGCTGCGCTCCTCCGCCCCGCTTTCGCCCGTTCGGCCGCAGGGCAGCACTCTTCCGGGGGCTACCGGAGGGATCCGGCGTGTCGTGTCAGGACGGCCGGGTCAGGAGGGCCGGGCCAGGGCCGGTCGCGTGAGGGCGCCGGGTCAGGACGACGGGCGTCCTCGGACGCCCTCGGCCAGTTCACCCGCCAGCGTCCGCACGTCCGCGAGCCCGGCCTCCACGTCCGGTGCGTCGAGCAGCCGCTTGACGAACGCCGATCCGACGATCACGCCGTCGGCGAAGCCGGCGACCTCCGCCGCCTGCGTCGCGTTCGACACGCCGAGACCGACGCAGACCGGCAGCTCGGTGGTGCCCCTGGTGCGGCGCACCAGGTCCTGGGCCTCCTTGCCGACCGACTCCCGGGTGCCGGTGACGCCCATCAGGGACGCCGCGTAGACGAAGCCGCTGCCCGCCGCCGTGATCTTGGCGAGCCGCTCGTCCCGGCTGCTCGGCGCCACCACGAACACGGTCGCCAGACCGTGCCGCTCGGCGGCCTTGAGCCAGACCTCGGCCTCCTCCACCGGCAGGTCGGGCAGGATGCAGCCCGCGCCGCCCGCCGCCGCCAGGTCGGCGGCGAACCGCTCGGGGCCGTAGCGGTCGACCGGGTTCCAGTACGTCATGCACAGCACCGGAGCGCCGGTGGCCGCGTGCACCTCGCGGACCGTACGGATCACGTCCACGATCTTCACGCCGCCGCGCAGCGCGATGTCGTCGGCGGTCTGGATGATCGGCCCGTCCAGCACCGGGTCGCTGTGCGGCAGGCCGACCTCGACGATGTCGCAGCCGCCCTCGACCATGGCCGAGATGGCCCGTACGCCGTCGTCGACGGTCGGGAAGCCGGCCGGCAGATAGCCGACGAGCGCGGCGCGGCCCTCGGACTTCGCCGTGGCGAGGACGTTGTCCAGCAGTGCGATGTTGCCGCTCACTCGGCCCCCTCCGCGGAGTCGTACAGCCCGAAGTAGCGGGCCGCTGTGTCCATGTCCTTGTCCCCGCGTCCGGAGAGGTTGACGAGCAGCAGCCCGCCCTCACCCAGCTCGCGGCCCACTTCCAGGGCCCCGGCCAGCGCGTGCGCGCTCTCGATCGCCGGGATGATGCCCTCGGTACGGGACAGCAGCCGCAGTGCCTGCATGGCCGCGTCGTCGGTGATCGCGCGGTACTCGCCGCGGCCGGTGTCCTTCAGATACGCGTGCTCCGGTCCGACGCCGGGGTAGTCCAGGCCCGCGGAGATGGAGTACGGCTCGGTGATCTGGCCGTCCTCGTCCTGGAGGACGTAACTGCGTGAGCCGTGCAGGATCCCCGGCTCACCCTCGCTGAGGGTGGCCGCGTGCTCCCCGGTCTCGACGCCGTGTCCGGCCGGCTCGCAGCCGATCAGGCGGACGGAGTCGTCGTTCAGGAAGGCGTGGAAGAGGCCGATGGCGTTGGAGCCGCCGCCGACGCAGGCGAGGGCGGCGTCCGGGAGGCGACCTGCGCGGTGCGTGATCTGGTGGCGCGCCTCGACGCCGATGACGCGGTGGAAGTCGCGCACCATCGCCGGGAAGGGGTGCGGGCCGGCGACCGTGCCGAAGAGGTAGTGCGTGTGGTCGACGTTGGCGACCCAGTCGCGGAACGCCTCGTTGATGGCGTCCTTGAGGGTGCGGCTGCCGGACTTCACGGCGATGACCTCGGCGCCGAGCATGCGCATCCGGGCGACGTTGAGCGCCTGCCGCTCGGTGTCGACCTCGCCCATGTAGATGGTGCAGTCGAGGCCGAAGAGCGCACACGCGGTGGCGGTGGCGACACCGTGCTGACCGGCGCCGGTCTCCGCGATGACGCGGGTCTTGCCCATGCGCTTGGTGAGCAGGGCCTGCCCGAGCACGTTGTTGATCTTGTGTGAGCCGGTGTGGTTGAGGTCCTCGCGCTTGAGGAAGATCCGGGCACCGCCGGCGTGCCGGGCGAACCGCGGCACCTCGGTCAGGGCACTCGGCCGCCCCGTGTAGTTGACCAGCAGGTCTTCCAGCTCGGCGGCGAAGGCGGGGTCCGCCTTGGCCTTCGCGTACTCCGCGGCGACCTCGTCCACGGCGGCGACGAGCGCCTCCGGGATGAACTTGCCGCCGAACGCGCCGAAGTATCCCTCGGCGCTGGGAACCAGACCCTCCGGGTCCGGGATGAAGAAGTCAGACGACATGCGACGTACTCCTCGGGGGCGGCGCCCCCAACAAGGGTGGGTGGGAACGTGTGGCAGCAACGCTGCCACCGCGGACCGCCGCGGGCGCTGCGCGCCGCGGCCGACCGCGTGACGGCGCACACTTCAGTGCGCGGCCGCCCCACGCCATCGACGTCCGTTGATCTGCCCGGGCTCACACCCGATGTGGTAGCGCACCCGGCGCCCGCGAACGCGCCGCGCGGGCGCACGGCAGCCCCGGGGCCGGCAGCCCCGGGCCAGTCGCGCGTACGCCCGCATGCCGGTCAGCTCCGGCCGTGCCGCAGGGCGGGGTGGGCGCCCGCCGCCACCAGGTCCGCCACCGCGCCCTTGGGGTCGCGGCCGGTCACCAGCGACTCGCCGACCAGCACCGCGTCCGCGCCCTCGTTGGCGTACGCGATCAGGTCGTGCGGCCCGCGCACACCGGACTCCGCGACCTTCACGATGTGGTCCGGGATCTCGGGCGCGACCTGCGCGAAGGTGTTCCGGTCCACCTCGAGCGTCTTGAGGTTGCGCGCGTTGACCCCGATGATCTTCGCGCCCGCGTCGACCGCCCGCTCGACCTCCTCCTCGTCGTGCACCTCGACCAGCGGGGTCAGCCCGATCGACTCGGCCCGCTCGATGAGGGAGACCAGCGCCTCCTGGTCGAGGGCCGCGACGATCAGCAGCGCCAGGTCGGCGCCGTACGCCCGGGCCTCCCACAGCTGGTAGGAGGTGACGATGAAGTCCTTGCGCAGGACGGGGATGTCGACCTTGGCGCGCACCGCCTCCAGGTCCGCGAGGGACCCGCCGAAGCGCCGCTGCTCGGTCAGCACGCTGATGACGGCCGCGCCGCCCGCCTCGTAGTCCGCGGCCAGCCCGGCCGGGTCCGCGATCGCGGCGAGCGCGCCCTTGGACGGGCTGGAGCGCTTGACCTCGCAGATCACCTTGACGCTGTCGCCCTTGAGGGCGGCGACGCCGTCCTTGGCCTGGGGCGCCTTGGCGGCCCGCTCCTTGAGCTCGTCGAGGGTGACGCGTGCCTGCCGCTCCGCGAGGTCGGCACGGACTCCGTCGATGATCTCGTCGAGCACACTCACGCGAGCGGCCCCCCTTCTGGACGGGGATGGAGCTTGTGGTCGGTGCCGGTGTCGCGGGCGAGCCGCTTCACCTGCACTTGTGATGGTATCCGGCCGGGGGCCGAGGTCTCGCATCCGGTTGACGCTTCAGTCCACCGGCTGGACGTTCCCCGGACTCCCGGAGGACGCTTCGCGGACGTGATCAGGGGGCGAGCGGCGCTCCGAAGGGCAGATTCCGGACGATCGTGAAGGCCAGGGCCAGTCCGCCCAGCGCCCAGCCGTGGGCGGCGCGCAGACGTGGGGCCGGGGCGGGGCGTCCGCGGGCGGACCGCGTCAGCCACCGGGTCCAGTGGACCGCGAAGGCGAGGTACCCGGCGAACGCCAGGGCGTTGGCGCCGAGCGCGCTGACCAGGTCGGCGTGTGCGAGGGCGTGCGCGCCGCGCAGCCCGCCGCAGCCGGGGCACAGCACGCCGGTGTACCGCAGAAGCGGGCAGGCCGGGTAGTGGCCCGGCTCCCCCGGGTCCACCGCGCCGACGAACGCGAAGGCCGCGGCCACCGCGGCGAGCACACCCAGCGGGGCGGCCAGCCGGCGGGCGGCGGGTGCGGGCCGGCGTACGGCGGGTGCGGGGCTCGTCACACGGCCAGCCTGCCGGTGGACGTGCGAAGGCGCAGCCCAGGACCGCCGGAACTACGCCGTACGGATCCTGGCCGCGCCTCGTCCGGCGGCCGGAGGGCCGGTCAGGTCAGCTGCTGCTGGCTCTGCGGCTGCTGGACCGTGCGCTTCTGCTGACCCATGCCCATCGAGCGCATCACCATGCCCACCACGCCGCCGAGAGCGATGACCACGATGCCCGCCCAGAAGCCGACCGGGTTGGCCAGCACGGTGAACGCACCGGAGACGCAGAAGCCGATGAAGGCGATGGTCACGCCGGTCCAGGCCGCCGGGGTGTGGCCGTGGTTGTTACCCGCCATGTGTACTCCTCGTTGCTGTACTGCTCCCTGGGACGTGCGTCCGGGAGGGTCCCCCGGGTACGGGGTCCGGGGCGCGGGGCGCGGGGGATACGCTCCGTGCCCATTCTCCCCGACGCGTCGTCAATCCTTCCGCGGGGGTCGGGGTCACGGGGGCGCGTGTCCGGTCAGCCGCCGGCGGATGCCCGCCCGCCGTCCTGCCCGGTCGGGTCCTCGCCCCGGTCCAGGGCCTTCCACAGCTCTTCGGGGCGGTCCGGGTCGGGGGCCGGGCGGGTCCGCCCGGCGCGGGTCCGGGCCGGAGCGCCGTCCGCGCCCGTGCGCTCGTACCGCCCGGACATGGCGGGCCAGTGGCGGCCGTAGCCCAGCGCGAGCACCCCGGCGAGCAGCAGCAGCGCGCCGCCCGCCAGGGCCACCCACGGCCAGGCCGTGTGCGCCACGTCGTGGATGGTGCCGTCCGCCAGGCCGGTGGCCTTGGACGCCTTCTCCTCGAGCGCCGCGGTGTCGGAGGCGCCCGCGATCGAGCTGGCGACGATCCCCGCCCCGCAGAGCGCGAGGAGCGCGGAGACCAGGACGCGGCCGGTGCGGCGCACCGCGAAGACCGCGACGAGCGCGGCGAGTCCGACGACCGCGAGCGCACCGGGCAGCCCGGTGACGTCCTCGCCGTCGGCGCGCTGCGGGAGCGCGCCCTGGGCGACGGCCGCGGTGCCCTCGGCCCAGGTGCGGCTGGTGGCCAGGAGGACCAGCGCGGCTCCGGCCGCGCCCGACAGCAGGGCGACGGCGAGACTTCGCCTGCCGCTGCGCTCGGCCTTGGCGGCGGGCCCGCTGCGGGCCTGTGGCTGGGGTACGGCTGCTGCACTCACGCGTACCACTATCCCTCACGGGTGGGACAGTGCCGTCCCTGGGGCTCCGGCCCCCGGCCCTCCCGGCTAGCGCGGGGAGGTGCCCCCGAGGCGGTTGGCGGTGTGGACGGCCCGCAGCACCGCCGCGGCCTTGTTGCGGCACTCCGCGTCCTCGGCGGCCGGATCGGAGTCGGCGACGACGCCCGCCCCCGCCTGCACGTACGCGGTACCGTCGCGCAGCAGGGCGGTACGGATCGCGATGGCGGTGTCCGAATCGCCCGCGAAGTCCAGATAGCCCACGCAGCCGCCGTACAGGCCGCGGCGGCTGGGCTCCAGTTCCTCGATGATCTGCATGGCGCGCGGCTTCGGCGCGCCGGAGAGCGTGCCGGCCGGGAAGCAGGCGGTGAGGACATCGAAGGCGGTCCGGTCCTCGGCGAGCTTCCCGGTGACGGTCGAGACGATGTGCATGACGTGGCTGTAGCGCTCGATGGACATGAAGTCGACGACTTCGACGCTGCCGGGCTCGCACACCCGCCCCAGGTCGTTGCGCCCGAGGTCGACGAGCATCAGGTGCTCGGCCCGCTCCTTGGGGTCGGCGAGCAGCTCGTCGGCGAGGGCGGCGTCGTCCTGCGGGGTGGCGCCGCGCGGGCGGGTACCGGCGATGGGGTGCACCATCGCGCGGCCCTCCTCGACCTTGACCAGGGCCTCGGGGCTGGAGCCGACGACGTCGAAGGCGGTGCCGTCCACGGCGGGGAAGCGGAACAGGTACATATACGGGCTGGGGTTGGTGGCCCGCAGCACCCGGTACACGTCGAGGGCGCTGGCGGTGCAGGGCGTCTCGAAGCGCTGCGAGGGCACGACCTGGAAGGCCTCGCCCGCGCGGATGCGCTCCTTGATGTCCTCGACGGCGACTCGGTAGTCCGGGCCGCCCCACAGCGCGGTGTAGTCGGGCAGTTCGGACGGCGGCAGGGCGGTCGGCTCGGTGGGGACGGGGCGCGCCAGGTCGGCGGTCATGGCGTCGAGCCGGGCGACCGCGTCCGCGTACGCCTCGTCCACGCCCGTCGCCAGGTCGTTGTGGTTGATCGCGTTGGCGATCAGCAGGACGGTGCCGTCCCAGTGGTCGAAGACCGCGAGGTCCGAGGTGAGCAGCATGGTCAGCTCGGGCAGCCGGAGGTCGTCGCGGCAGCTGTCGCCGATCTTCTCCAGCCGCCGGACGATGTCGTAGCCGAGGTAGCCGACCATGCCGCCGGTGAACGGGGGCAGACCGCCACCAAGCACTCTGCCCAGGTCGCGCGGGGTGTGCAGGGCCTCGACGGTGGCGCGTAGCGCGGCGAGCGGGTCGCCGTCGGTGGGCAGCCCGACGGGCGGTTCGCCCAGCCAGTGGGTCTGCCCGTCGCGTGCGGTGAGGGTGGCGGCGCTGCGGACGCCGATGAAGGAGTAGCGAGACCACGAGCGGCCGTTCTCGGCGGATTCCAGCAGGAAGGTGCCGGGGCGCTCGGCGGCGAGTTTGCGGTAGAGGCCGACCGGGGTGTCGCCGTCCGCGAGCAGCCTGCGGCTGACCGGGATGACGCGGCGGTCGGCCGCCAGCTTGCGGAAGGTCTCAAGATCCATGGCGCCGACCCTACTTGCCCTGCGGGGCGTCGACGGGCAGAACGTCGGCGTCGAAGCAGGTGCGGTCGCCGGTGTGGCAGGCCGCGCCGACCTGGTCCACCTGGACCAGGAGGGTGTCGGCGTCGCAGTCCAGCGCGACGGACTTGACGTGCTGGACGTGCCCGGAGGTGTCGCCCTTGACCCAGTACTCCTGGCGGCTGCGGCTCCAGTAGGTGCAGCGGCCGGTGGTGAGGGTGCGGTGCAGCGCCTCGTCGTCCATCCAGCCGAGCATCAGCACTTCGCCGGTGTCGTACTGCTGGGCGATGGCGGGAACAAGGCCGTCGGCGCCGCGCTTGAGGCGGGCGGCGATGTCCGGGTCGAGGGACGACGGTCGTGCGGGGCTGTCGGGGCCGGTCATGGGGCCATTCTGCCTCGGGTACCGGGTCGCCCGGGCGGGTTGTCCGCCCGCTGGACGGGGTGTCAGCGCCATGGGGCATGCTTCGGGCATGACGTTTCCGACTCCGCCGAACCAGCCAGAACCGCCCCGCGACGGTGGTGGCTTCGGGCCTCCCCCGGCCCCCGCCGGGAGCGGCCCCCAGCAGGGTTTCGGGCCTCCTGTCCAACCGGGCGGTTTCGGGGCACCGGGAGCGTTCGGGGCGCCGGCGCCTTTGGGCACTCCTGGGGCGCCGGGGTCCTTCGATTGGGGGCACCTCCCAGCGGTAGCTGGGGGAGGGGCTCCGCCGCCGCCCCCGCGCGGCCCCTCCGGAGGGAAGATCGCGGCGATAGCCGGCGGGGTGGTGGCGGCCGCGGTGGCGATCGGCCTGGCGGTGGTGGGACTCGGCGGCGGCGACGAGGACAAGGTGAAGGCCAAGGAGAGTCCCACGGCGAAGCAGAGCACGTCCGCCGGGGGGTCGGGGTCCCCCTCGCCGTCCGCGGAGCCGTCGGGAACCGAGGACCCGGGCAGGGGCGCCCCGCTGGGCCCGGGTGACTCGCCCACCGGGGACCCGGACCCCTCGTCCTCCGCTTCGCCCTCGGGGCCCTCGGATGTGGTGCCGTACGTCGTCCTCAAGCCGGGCGAGTGCTTCGACCACCCCAGTCTCGACAGCAGCGTGACGACGGTGGAGAAGCGGTCCTGCAACGGTCCGCACGACGGCGAGGTGATCGCCAACGAGACGCTGACCGGCACCTTCGCCACCGACAAGGACATCCAGGCCAAGGCGCTGGCGCTGTGCGCGACGGACGCCGCGAAGCGGATGAAGCGGATATCCGATGGCCGGACGTACTACTACTACGCGCTCTTCCCGGCCCGCGACACCTACACGTACCAGGGTTCGGACAAGGTGACCTGTTCGCTGACCCTCAGCGGCTCGGTCGACGGCCCCAAGCTCTCCAAGCCGCTGCCGGGCTGACCCACTCGGCGGGGTTCGCGCGGTCACGGCAGGTTGCTGCACACGTCTGGTGCCTGCCCCGACCGGCGTGTTACTCGTAAGTAACGGGAGCTGTCCTCCGGCGGCTCGCCATGGGCGCCGAAGGGGAGGGACCGATGACAGGCCTGCGCACCGCGATCTCGTTCGGCGGCGTTCCACTTCAGCAGCGCCTCTCCCGTTCCGTGCGGGATCTGGCGGCCACGGTGCTGGAGGAGCTGGTCGAGGAGCTGCCCGTCTACGGCGCCCTGCCCACGGAGCAGTTGCGCGGCGAGATCAGCGCCGTCGTCGAGCAGAGCATCCGCACCTTCGTCGGGGTCCTGAGCACCGGCGAGCTGCCGGGCCCCGACCATCTGGCGGCCCTGCGCGAGTCGGCGGCCAGACGCGCGGAGGACGGGGTGCCGCTGGCGGCGGTCATCAGCGCCTACCACCTGGGGGCGCGGGTCTGCTGGGACGCGGTGGCGCCCGAGGCGGAGCCGGGCGACCTGCCTGCGGTGCTGGCCGCCCACCGGCTGCTGCTGCAGTATCTCCAGCGGATGACGGCGACGGCCTCCACGGGCTACGCGCAGGAGCGCCAGGCCGCGTTCGGCGAGGAGTACGCGGCGCGCCAGGCGCTGCTGTCGGCGCTGTTGGAGGGGGCGCCCGCGCTGGAGGCGGCGGGCCGGGCGGGGGTCCGGATGCCCGTCTGCTACCTCGTCCTGTCCCTGGCGGTCGGCCCGCACCCGGACGAACTGGCTCCCGGCGTCGACACGATGGTCGCGGCCCGGCGGAAGGCGCGGCGGCTGCGGGTGGAGCTGGAGCGGCACGTGGATCCGGCGGTCGGTGTGGTGCTGTCCATGCTCTCCGTCGACGGCGGCGTGGCGCTGGTGCCGCGTGACACGCCCGCGGACGCGCTGGCCGCGAAGGACTGGAAGTGGCTGGCCGCGGTGGTGGGCTATATGAGCCGCATGTGCGGCGCCGAGATCACCGCGGGGGTGGTCGAGGCGCGGCCCGAGGACGTGGCGGACGCCGCCCGGCTGTCCGCCGAGGTACGCGAGGTGGCCACAACGTTCGGCCGCCCGCCCGGGGTGTACCGGCTCGGCGATGTGGCGTTCGAGTACCAGCTCACCCGCCCCGGTCCGGCTCGGGACCAACTGGCCGCGCTGCTGTCGCCGTTGACGGGTAGACCGGAACTGCTGGACACCCTGGGCGCGTTCATGACGGGCCCGATCGACCGGCGGCAGACCGCCGCCCAGCTCCAGGTGCATCCGAACACCGTGGACTACCGGCTGCGCAAGGTGGCGGCGCTGACCGGCCTGGACACCAGCCGTCCCGCCGATCTGCCGACGATCCGCGCCGCGCTCGTCGCCCACCGGGCGGTCATGGGTGGTTGTGCCGGATAACAACGGACCGGCCGGAAGTTTTGACTCGGCCGCCTTCCGGCGAACTCCGGGCCTTTTTACATTCGTTTGACAGCCCGTCAAGCCGTGCCGCGTGTTCCGCGACCGGCACTGCGCGGGCGATTCCCCCCTTTTGCTCCTGGAAGCCGGAGTGTCCATGAGACTCGCCTCCATCGGCATCGCCCTGTCCCTGGCCGCCGCCGTGCTCGCCGGTGCCGCCCCCGCGCAGGCCGACGACGAGCCGTATCCGGTCGGCAACCTCAAGACCGCCGTCCACAACTACCTCTTCAGCCCGGACTCCGTGGCCGGGGCCAACGACTGGGACTGCAAGCCCAGTGCGGAGCACCCGGACCCGGTGGTGCTGGCCCACGGCACCTTCGCGAACACCGGTGCCAACTGGGTCAAGCTCGCCCCCATGCTGGCCAACGAGGGCTACTGCGTCTTCGCCTTCAACTACGGAATGAACCATCTCTCGCTCGGCCGTGTCGGCGGCCTGGACGACATAGCCGGCTCGGCCCGCACCATGAGCGCGTTCGTCGACCGGGTGCTGGCCGCCACCGGCGCGAAGAAGGTCGACGTCGTGGGCCATTCCCAGGGCGGGATGATGCCGCACTACTACCTCAAGCGGCTGGGCGGCGCGGCGAAGGTGGACACCCTCGTCGGAGTGGCGCCCATCAACCACGGCACCACGCTGGACGGCCTGGTCAACCTAGGCGAGGCGATGGGCATCCTCGGCTTCGTCAACAACCTCTTCGACTGGACCGGCCTGCCCGGGCTGCACCAGATGGAGGTGAACTCCACGTTCCAGAAGGAGCTGTGGGCCGACGGCGACACCGTGCCCGGCGTTCGCTACCGGGTGATCGCGACCAACCGCGACCTGGTGGTCACGCCGTATACGAACGGGTTCCTGCGCGGTGGCGACGTCCGCAACGTCACGCTCCAGGACCAGTGCCCCAGCGACCCGGCCGGCCACGTCGGGGTCTTCCTCGACGGCCCCGTGATGCAGAACGTCCTCAACGCCCTGGGGCCGGACGACCCCGCCTTCCGGCCGACCTGCACCGACTACGGTCCGGCGGTCTGACCCGCTCCACCACGACCGGCACCGGGCCCGCTCCGCCATGGGAGGGGGCCCGGTGCCGGTCCGCGCGGCGCCGTGGCAGGTCGGCTCCGCACGGTCGTACGCTGGCGTCATGTCGACTCACGCCAAGCGCGAACGTCTCCTTCTGGCCGACCTCTTGGAGAGCTCGGGGCCCGAGGCCCCGACGCTGTGCGACGGCTGGACCACCCGCGACCTGGCCGCCCACCTCGTCGTCCGCGACCGCCGCCCCGACGCGGCCGCGGGCCTCCTGATCAAACCGCTGGCCGCGCGCCTGGAGCGGGTGCAGGCCGAGTTCGCCGCGAAGCCGTACGAGGAACTGATCCAGCTCATCCGCACCGGCCCGCCGCGGATGTCCCCGTTCGCTCTCAAGCCGGTCGACGAGGCGGCGAACACCCTGGAGTTCTACGTCCACGGCGAGGACGTCCGCCGTGCCCAGCCCGACTGGACGCCCCGCCCCGTCGACCCGGTCCTGGCCGACGCCCTGTGGGTCCGCGTCGAACGCATCGCCCGCGTCTTCGGTCGCAGGTCTCCGGTGGGCCTGGTCCTGCGCCGCCCCGACGGCCGCACAGCCGTCGCCCACCGGGGCCTCCCGGTCGTCACGGTCACCGGCGAGCCCGGCGAGCTGGTGGTCTTCCTGTACGGGCGCCAGGACGCGGCGAAGGTCCAGCTGGACGGCGACAAGGAGGCCGTCGCCCTGCTGCACGAAGCCCGGCTGGGGATCTAGGCCGCCCCCGGGCTCCCCGTCGTCAGAGGCGGACCGGGTGGCCCGCCCGGCGCAGGGTCTCCTTCACCTCGCCGATCCGCAGATCGCCGAAGTGGAAGACCGACGCGGCCAGCACGGCGTCCGCGCCCGCCGCGATGGCCGGCGGGAAGTGCTCCAGCCGGCCCGCGCCACCGCTGGCGATCACGGGCACCGTGACGTGCTTCCGTACGGCCGCGATCATCTCGGTGTCGTAGCCGTCCTTGGTGCCGTCGGCGTCCATCGAGTTCAGCAGGATCTCGCCGGCGCCCAGCTCGGCCGCGCGGTGGGCCCACTCGACCGCGTCCATCCCGGTGCCCCTGCGGCCGCCGTGCGTGGTGACCTCGAACGAACCGGCCGGCGTGCGCCGGGCGTCCACCGACAGGACCAGGACCTGGCGGCCGAAGCGCTCGGCGATCTCCCGGATGAGGTCGGGGCGGGCGATGGCCGCGGTGTTGACGCCGACCTTGTCCGCACCGGCGCGCAGCAGCTTGTCGACGTCCTCGGCGGTGCGCACGCCGCCGCCGACGGTGAGCGGGATGAAGACCTGCTCGGCGGTGCGCCGCACCACGTCGTAGGTCGTCTCGCGGTTGCCGGAGGACGCGGTGATGTCGAGGAAGGTCAGTTCGTCGGCGCCCTCCGCGCCGTAGATCCTGGCCATCTCGACGGGGTCGCCGGCGTCACGCAGGTTCTGGAAGTTGACGCCCTTGACGACCCGGCCGTTGTCCACGTCCAGGCAGGGGATGACTCGGACCGCCAGGGTCATGAGGTGTCTGCTCCTCTGAATGCTTCTACTTCGACTTCCACCAGCACGCGGGAGTCGACGAACCGGGAGACCACGACCATGGTCGCGGCCGGACGCACGGCGCCGAACAGCTCCCTGTGGGCGCGGCCCACCGCGTCGACATCGCGCAGATGGGTGAGGTACATACGGGTACGGATGACGGATTCGGCGCCGAGGCCGAACTCCTTGAGCGCCTCCAGCGCGCCCCCGAAGGCCGCCAGCGCCTGCTCGTACGGGTCCCCCTCGCCCTGGAGCACCCTGCCCGTGAAGGGCATGGTGCCCGCGACCAGGACCCGGTCACCCGCCGCGACGGCGCGCGCGGAGCCGATCGTCTCGTCCCAGGGGCTGTCGGTCTGCACACGCCGCACGGCTTCGCTCATCAGGACACAGCCTCCAAGGCCTCTTCGAGGGTGAACGCCTTCGCGTAGAGGGCCTTGCCCACGATGGCACCTTCGACGCCCTCCGGCACCAGAGTCGCAAGCGCCCGCAGATCGTCAAGGGACGAAACGCCGCCGGAGGCGACCACCGGCTTGTCGGTCACCGCGCAGACGTCCCGCAGCAACTGGAGGTTGGGGCCCTGGAGGGTGCCGTCCTTGGCGATGTCGGTGACGACGTAGCGGGCGCAGCCCTCGGAGTCGAGCCGGGCCAGCGTCTCGTAGAGGTCGCCGCCGTCGCGGGTCCAGCCGCGGCCGCGCAGCGTGGTGCCGCGGACGTCGAGGCCGACCGCGATCTTGTCGCCGTGACCGGCGATGACCTTGGCCACCCACTCCGGGGTCTCCAGGGCGGCGGTGCCCAGGTTGACGCGGGTGCAGCCGGTGGCGAGCGCGGCGGCGAGGGAGTCGTCGTCGCGGATGCCGCCGGAGAGTTCGACCTTGATGTCCATGGCCCGGGCGACCTCGGCGATCAGGGCGCGGTTGTCGCCGGTGCCGAACGCCGCGTCGAGGTCGACCAGGTGCAGCCACTCGGCGCCCGCGCGCTGCCAGGCCAGGGCGGCCTCGAGCGGCGAGCCGTAGGAGGTCTCGGTGCCGGACTCGCCGTGCACCAGGCGGACGGCCTGGCCGTCGCGGACGTCGACGGCGGGGAGGAGTTCGAGCTTGCTCATCTCGGGCGGTCCTAGTGGAGGTCGGGAGGAGGGCGGAGGAAGAGGGGAGCACCCGCGGGACGGGGCCGCCGGGCGCGGCCCCGCGCGGCTACAGGGTGCCGAGCCAGTTGCTCAGGAGCCGGGCGCCGGCGTCGCCGGACTTCTCGGGGTGGAACTGGGTGGCCCACAGCGGGCCGTTCTCGACGGCCGCCACGAACGGCTCGCCGTGCGTGGCCCACGTGACCTTCGGGGCCCGGATGTGCGGGTTGGTGATCTCCAGCTCCCACTCGCGCACCGCGTAGGAGTGCACGAAGTAGTAGCGGTCGTCGGTGTCCGCGCCAGCGAAGAGCCGCGAGTCCTCGGGCGCCTTGACCGTGTTCCAGCCCATGTGCGGGACGACGGGCGCGCGCAGCGGCTCGACGGTGCCCGGCCACTCGTCCAGGCCCTCGGCCTCCTCGCCGTGCTCGATGCCGCGGGCGAAGAGGATCTGCATGCCCACGCAGATGCCCATCACGGGTCGGCCGCCCGCCAGCCGACGGCCCACCAGCCAGTCGCCGCGGGCTTCGCGCAGCCCGCGCATGCAGGCGGCGAAGGCCCCGACGCCGGGCACCAGCAGCCCGTCGGCGGTCATGGCCTTGTCGTAGTCGCGGGTGATCTCCACGTCCGCGCCGACGTGGGCCAGGGCCCGCTCGGCGGAGCGGACGTTGCCGAAGCCGTAGTCGAAGACCACGACCTTCTTGCGCGCGCTCAACCCCACACCTCCAGCCGCATGACCCCGGCGATCAGGGACATGCCGGCGCCGATGCTCAGGAGCGTGATGAGGCTCTTGGACATGCCCTGCTTGGCGAAGGAGATGACGCCGCCGAGCAGGAACAGGCCGAGGACGATGAAGGCGGTCGACATGCCGCTCATAGGGCACCCTTCGTGGACGGGATGATGCCGGCCGCGCGCGGGTCGCGCTCGCTGGCGTAGCGCAGGGCGCGGGCGAGGGCCTTGAACTGGCACTCGACGATGTGGTGGGCGTTGCGTCCGTACGGAACGTGCACGTGCAGCGCGATCTGCGCCTGGGCGACGAACGACTCCAGTATGTGCCGGGTCATGGTGGTGTCGTAGCTGCCGATCATCGGCGCCATGTTCTCGGGCTCGGTGTGCACCAGGTACGGGCGGCCCGAGAGGTCGACCGTCACCTGGGCGAGGGACTCGTCCAGCGGCACGGTGCAGTTGCCGAAACGATAAATCCCGACCTTGTCGCCGAGGGCCTGCTTGAAGGCGGCGCCCAGCGCGAGGGCGGTGTCCTCGATGGTGTGGTGGGTGTCGATGTGCAGGTCGCCGTCGGTCTTGACGGTGAGGTCGAACAGACCGTGCCGGCCGAGCTGGTCGAGCATGTGGTCGTAGAAGCCGACCCCCGTCGACACGTCGACCTGGCCCGAACCGTCGAGGTCGATCTCGACCAGGACGGACGTCTCCTTGGTGGTGCGCTCCACGCGGCCCACGCGAGTCATGCGCTCTTCTCCTTTACAACCGCGCGTACCGCATCGAGGAACGCGTCGTTCTCGGCGGGGGTCCCGGCGGTCACCCGCAGCCAACCCGGTACGCCGTTGTCACGGACCAGGACGCCCTGGTCGAGGATCCGCTGCCAGGCGGCGTGGGCGTCCGGGAAGCGCCCGAACTGCACGAAGTTGGCGTCCGAGTCGGTGACCTCGCAGCCCAGCGCGCGCAGCTCCGTGACCAGCCGGTCGCGCTCGGCCTTGAGCTGCTCGACGTAGCCCAGCAGCGTGTCGGTGTGCTCCAGCGCCGCGAGCGCGGTGGCCTGGGTGACGGCGGACAGGTGGTACGGCAGCCGCACCAGCTGGACGGCGTCGACGACCGCGGGGTCGGCGGCCAGATAGCCCAGGCGCAGCCCGGCCGCGCCGAACGCCTTGGACATGGTGCGCGAGACGACCAGGTGCGGCCGGCCCGCGAGCAGCGGCAGCAGCGACGGCCGGTGGCTGAACTCGCCGTACGCCTCGTCCACGACCACCATCGACGGCTTGGCGGCCTGCGCCGCCTCATACAGCGCCAGCACGGTGTCCGCCTCGACGGCGGTGCCGGTGGGGTTGTTCGGGGAGGTGATGAAGACGACGTCGGGGCGGTGTTCGGCGATGGCCGCGCACGCCGCGGCCACGTCGATCCGGAAGTCCTCGGTGCGCGGCCCGGAGATCCAGCCGGTGCCGGTGCCGCGCGAGATCAGCGCGTGCATCGAGTACGAGGGCTCGAAGCCGATCGCGGTGCGGCCGGGCCCGGCGAAGGTCTGCAGCAGCTGCTGGATGACTTCGTTGGAGCCGTTGGCCGCCCACACGTTGGCCATGCCGACCTGGTGCCCGGCGGTGCGGCTGAGGTACTTGGCCAGCTCGGTGCGGAGCTCCACCGCGTCCCGGTCCGGGTAGCGGTTGAGGTGCCGGGCGGCCTCGGCGACCCGCTCCGCGATCCGGGCGACCAGCGGCTCGGGCAGCGGGTAGGGGTTCTCGTTGGTGTTCAGGCGTACGGGCACGTCGAGCTGGGGGGCGCCGTACGGGGACTTGCCGCGCAGCTCGTCCCTGATGGGGAGATCGTCGATACGGGTCACTGGCTGTGCGGAACCTTCCCGTCGAACCTCGCGGTGAGGGCCGCCCCGTGGGCGGGCAGGTCCTCGGCCTCGGCCAGCGTCACCACGTGGTGGGTGACCTCGGCCAGGGCCTGGCGGCTGTAGTCCACGACGTGGATGCCGCGCAGGAAGGACTGGACCGACAGGCCGGAGGAGTGGCAGGCGCAGCCGCCGGTCGGCAGGACGTGGTTGGAGCCGGCGCAGTAGTCGCCGAGCGAGACCGGGGCGTACGGGCCGACGAAGATCGCGCCCGCGTTGCGCACCCGGGCGGCCACCTGGGCGGCGTTCTCGGTCTGGATCTCCAGGTGCTCGGCGGCGTAGGCGTCCACCACGGCCAGGCCCTGGTCGAGGTCGTCCACCAGGACGATGCCGGACTGCCGCCCGGCCAGCGCCTCGGTGATCCGCTCGCGGTGCCTGGTGGCCGCGACCTGCGTCTTGAGTTCCACCTCGACGGCCTCGGCGAGCGCCACCGAGGGCGTGACGAGGACGGCGGCGGCGAGCGTGTCGTGCTCGGCCTGGCTGATCAGGTCCGCGGCCACGTGGGCCGCGTCGGCGGTGTCGTCCGCGAGGATCGCGATCTCGGTCGGACCGGCTTCGGCGTCGATGCCGATCCGGCCCTTGAGCAGCCGCTTGGCGGCGGCGACCCAGATGTTGCCGGGGCCGGTGACCAGTTGGACGGGGCGGCACTCGTCGGTGCCGTACGCGAACATCGCGATGGCCTGGGCGCCACCGGCCGCGTACACCTCGTCCACGCCGAGCAGCGCGCAGGCGGCGAGGATGGTGGGGTGCGGCAGTCCGCCGTGGTCCTTCTGCGGCGGCGAGGAGACCGCCAGCGAGGCGACGCCCGCTTCTTGTGCGGGCACCACGTTCATCACGACGGAGGACGGATAGACGGCGTTGCCGCCCGGCACGTACAGGCCGACGCGCTCGACGGGGACCCAGCGCTCGGTGACCGTGCCGCCCGGCACGACGGTGACGGTCTTGTCGGTGCGGCGCTGCTCGCGGTGGACGAGCCGGGCACGGCGGATGGACTCCTCCAGGGCGGCCCGGACGGCCGGGTCCAGCTCCGCCAGGGCGCGCGAGAGCGCCTCGGCGGGCACCCGCACCCGGTCGATCCTCACGCCGTCGAAGCGCTCCGCGTAGTCGATCAGTGCCGCGGTGCCGCGATGATGCACGTCGTCGCAGATCGGCCGCACCTTCTCCAGGGCGGCCTCGACGTCGAGCTCGGCACGGGGCAGCAGGTCGCGATCGATGCCGCCGTCGGGAGAACCCTCGGGACGGGCAGCGCCGCGCAGATCGATTCGGGAGATCACGCGGTCAATTGTCTCAGACCGGTTCCGGAGCCCGGTCCCCCGTATCACTCAGTGATACGCACCCCTTAAGTTGATCCTGACCGCTGGCGTTCAACCGGTTACTCAGCGGGAATGGGGATCCGTGCGGGGCGTACGGAGTACGGGAGGGGGCACGGCTGTGACCGAGCCGCACGACGGCGATCCGCCCGAAGGACTCGATCTGACGACCCCCGAATGGGGGATGTGGCAGGCCTTCCGCAACGGCAGCACCCTCGATCTGCGCACCCCGCACCCGCAGCGCAACGATCCGGCGGGCCCGCACGCGTGGGGTCCGGAGCGCAGTGTGCGCGCCCGGGTGGTCGCCCTGCTGCTGCTCAACGGCCCGTCGCCGCAGCCCGGCCGGGTCGCCGCGCTCAAGCTCAACGGAGTGCACATCACCGGCACGCTGGATCTGGCCGGCGGCGCGATAGACCCGTATGTGGAGATGCGCAACTGCCGCTTCGAGCAGGAGCTGCTGCTCCCCGAGGCCCGCTTCTCCACCCTGCGGCTGGTGGGCTGCGCGGTGCCCAGGATCGAGGCGGCCCGGCTGCACACCGAGGGCGATCTGCACCTGCCGCGCTGCGTGGTGGAGAACGGCATCCGGCTCACCGACGCCCACATCGGCACGGACTTACTCCTCAACCAGCTGGTGGTGCGCCGGGACCGGCGCGGCCGGTCCATCACCGCCGACGGGCTGACCGTGGCCCAGGACTTCCAGGCCGAGATGATCGAGTCGTACGGCGAGCTGAGCATGCGCGGCGCGCAGATCGGCGTCTCCTTGAGCCTGCGCGGCAGCCGGCTGCGCAACCCCTATGGAGGGCGGGCGCTGAACGCCCCGCAGCTGACGGTGGAGCGCACCCTGTACCTGACGGCCGCCGGGGTCAGCGGCTCGCCGTTCTCCAACGGCACGACCCCGCCGTACGGCATCTCCGCCAGCACGCCCACCCGCGGCACCCGTATCCAGCGCTTCGAGTGCGAGGGCGGGGTGCGGCTGGACGACGGGCGGTTCGGCGACGCCATCGACTTCGAACAGGCCCGTTTCACCCTGGAGAACGACCAGGAGGTGTCGCTGCGCCGGGTCCAGACGCCCGAGCTGCGCTTCCTCGGGGAGCGCCCGGAGAAGGGCCGGGTGATCCTGTCGGGCGCCAAGGTGGTCAACCTCGTCGACAAGTCGGTGAGCTGGCCGGGCCCCGGCGGTCTGGCGATGGCCGGGTTCGCGTACGAGCACCTCATCCCGCGCGGCCACTTCCCGCTGTCGCGGCGCCTGGAGTGGGTGGCCGCGGCGACGCCGGAGTACTCCCCCGATCCGTACGAGATGCTGGCGACCGCCCTGCGCACCAGCGGGGAGGACGCGGACGCCCGCGAGGTGCTGCTCGCCAAGCAGCGGCGGCGGCGCGAGACGCTGCCGGTGGGCGCGAAGCTGTGGGGATATCTCCAGGACTGGACGGTGGCGTACGGGTACCGGCCCGGGCGTGCGGCCGTGTGGATGGCGGTGCTGTGGGCGGTCGGCACGGTCTTCTTCACCCAGCGGCCGCCGGAGGCGATCAAGCCCGGCGAGGCGCCGCACTGGAACGCGTTCCTCTACACCCTGGATCTGCTGCTGCCGGTCATCGACCTCGGCCAGGACAGCTACTGGCGGCCGGACGGCCTGGCCCAGTGGGCGGCGGCGATGCTGATCGTGCTCGGCTGGATCCTGGCCACGACGGTGGCGGCGGGCGCGTCCCGGCTGCTGCGCCGCCAGTAGCGGGGGCTCGGGGCGGGTCCTGCGCCCGGAGCGGGGCCTTCGCGGGCCGGGCTCGCGGGTCTCAGGTCCCGGTCAGGAACCCCGGCCGGGGGAAGGGGCACTACGATGAGCGGCCGTGACCTCCCCCCGTCTCCCGCTCTTCCCGCTGAACACCGTGCTGTTCCCGGGCCTGGTGCTGCCTCTGAACGTCTTCGAGGCGCGATACCGCGCCCTGATGCGCGATCTGGCGGCGCTGCCCGAGGACGCGCCGCGCCGCTTCGGTGTGGTCGCCATCCGGGACGGACGTGAGGTCGCGCAGACCGCGCCCGGCCTGCCGGACCCGACCGCCATGCCGGAGCAGGGCGCGGCCGCGGGCTTCGGCGCCGACCCGATGCGCGCCTTCCACGACGTGGGGTGCGTGGCGGACGCGGCGACGATCCGCGCGCGCGACGACGGCACGTTCGAGGTGCTGGCCACCGGCACGACCCGCTTCCGGCTGCTGTCCGTGGACTCCTCCGGCCCCTATCTGACCGCTGAGGTCGAGGAGTTGCCGGAGGAGGAGGGCGACGGCGCCGGGGCGCTGGCTGCGGGCGTGCTGCGGGCCTTCCGTACGTATCAGAAGCGGCTGGCCGGGGCCCGGGAGCGGACCCTGACCGCCGAGCAGGAACTGCCAGGTGAGCCGTCGGTGCTGTCCTATCTGGTGGCGGCGGCCGCCATGCTGGACAACCCCACGAAGCAGCGGCTGCTCCAGGCGCCGGACACCGCGTCGCGGCTGGCGGACGAACTGAAACTGCTGCGCGCGGAGACCGCGGTGATCGGTAAGCTCCCGTCGCTGCCGCTCACCGAGCACACGCAGCACCCGACGAGCCCCAACTGACACCGGGCGGCGCCATGGCCAGGAAGTCCAAGAAGCAGTCCGGGGGCGGCACCCCCGCGACGGTGGCCCTCGCCGCCGCCGGTACCGCCTTCACCGTGCACGCCTACGAGCACGACCCCGCGGCTCCCGGTTACGGGACGGAGGCGGCCGAGGCGCTGGGCGTCGACCCGGGCCGGGTCTTCAAGACCCTGATCGCCGCGGTGGACGACGCGCTGACGGTCGCCATCGTGCCGGTGTCGGCCCAGCTGGACCTGAAGGCGCTGGCGGCGGCGGTGGGCGGCAAGCGCGCGGTGATGGCCGACCCGGCCGCGGCCGAGCGCACGACCGGATACGTACGGGGCGGGATCTCCCCGCTGGGCCAGCGCAAGCGGCTGCCCACCGCGCTGGACGCGTCCGCGTCCGGCCATCAGACGGTGTGTGTCTCGGGCGGGCGCCGGGGCCTGGAGGTCGAGCTGGCCCCGGCCGATCTCGCGACGCTCACCGAAGCGGTGATCGCGCCGATCGCCCGCTTCTGAAGCAGTTCGCACGCTGTCCCGGCCGATGCTCCGGGACTGGCCGCCGGCTGCCGATCAGTTCGCGGGCGGCGGGGCGTCGTCCCGCGGCGGGACGCCACCCTGCGGCGGGCTGTCGTCCCGTGGCGGGATGCCGTCCCGTGCGGCCGGGTGCGCCGTCGGCTCCGGGTCCCGTGGCCCGAACAGCCCGGTGAGCGCCAGATGCGCGGCCATCGCGGCGACCGACCAGGCCAGCAGCGCGCCCTTGGCGCCCAGCGCCAGCGGCTTGTCGAACGTCACGCCCGCACCGACCTCGCGCGCGTGCTTCTCGACGTCGGTCTCGGGGCCGAGGAACACCCCCAGCCGCCAGGCGAGCAGGGAGCCGAGCACACCGCCCACCGCCAGCCCGAGCACCAGCGGCACGCCGCCGCGCCGCCGGAACAGGAAGACGGCGACCGCGGACAGCACGCCCATGCCGAGCGCGAGCAGGATGAAGACGCCGTCGGCACCGATGGCGTCCTCGGCCTCGGACTCCCTCAGCCAGACACGGCTCTGGCCGTCCCAGACGGCCGGGACACGCGGAGCAAGCCACAGCCACAGCAGCCCCAGCAGCACCCCCGAGACCGCGACGGCCAGCGCCACGAGCACCGCTTCCAGCAGCTCGGCGCGGCCACGGTCCCCGGTGCCACCCTCCGGTCCGGCGGCGGGGCGGGCGGAGCCCCCGGACGGCTCGGGTCCGGACGGCTGCGGTCCGGGCGTGGGCTTGTCGTGCGGCGTCAACGGTGCGGTCACCCCGTCATCGTGCCAGGTGGGCGGCGTGGGCAGGTCGGCAGGAGGGCCACTGGGGTACGTCACCGCACCGCCGCCCGGCGGTAGGCCCAGGTCGCCGCCGCCAGCGAGACGGCTCCGACCGCCGCGCACACTCCCAGATCGGCACCGACCACGAGCCAGTCGGGCTGGGCGTCGAAGGACCGGGCCAGTGCCTCCACACCGTACGTGGACGGCAGCAGATCGCGCGCGTACGACACCGCGGCGGGCATCCGGTCGGCGGGCAGCACCCCGAGCAGGAGCGCGGCGGACATGCCCAGCTGGCCGCAGAGGGTCGCCAGCTCCTGGCGGGGGGCCAGCAGGCCGAGGGCGGCGCCGAGCCCGGCGAGGGCGGCACCGGAGAGCGGGATCACCGCCGCCAGGACCCACAGGTGGCTCAGTGGCAGGTCGAAGAGCACACTGCCGGTCACGGCCGTGACGATCGTGCCGGGCACGGTGAAGGAGGCGTACGCGGCGGCGGCGCCGAGCACCACGGCGGCGGGCGGCACCGGCAGCGTCGCGTAGTGGTCGAGACCGCCGCTGGCCCGCAGCTGGCCGAAGTACTGCGCCAGGAGGTTCAGCGCCACGAACGCCACGACCAGCACGCTGGATCCGGCGACCACGGCCCGTGCCTCGCTGCCGCCGTCCACCACGCCCCGCATCAGGACCATGATCCCGATGGACTGGAAGGTGGCCACGAACAGCAGCGGGATCCGGGCCACCCGGGCCCGGGACAGCTGTGCCCGGTAGACAGCGCCGAGCGCGGGCAGCAGTCGCGCGCGGGCCGCGAGCGGGGCGGGCGCTGCGGGGTCCGAGGGCCCCGGCCGGGAATCGCCGCGCGGCGCGGCGGTCTCCAGGGACACAGCAGTCACGTTGCGCGGCTCCTCTTCGCAGGGGGTTCCCCCGGACGGAGTCGGGGGGAGGTCACGGCCACGACGGCCGCCGCACGGGTACGACGCCGGCGGATACCCTCGCACGGCGTCGTCACCGGCCGGCCGCCGGGCCCCGGGCCCTGGGCCCGGCGACGGATCATCCGGTGGCGGATCACGCCTTCACCAGCCCCTCCGTCCCTTCCGTACGGCCACCCAGTGCCAGGTAGACATCTTCCAGGCTGGGCGTGGTGAGCGTGAAATCGTCCAGGGCGGCGAAGGCCGGGCCGCCGGTCACGGCGGCGACGGCGGCGCGCGCCTCCTCCGGGGCGAGGCGCAGCAGCCAGCGCCGCCCGGCGGCCCGCGCACTGTCCCGCAGGGCGGCGACCTCGGGTACGTGCAGCGGCGGCTGGTCGCGCCAGACCAACTCGACCCGGACCTCGTCGGCGACCAGCGCCTTGAGCCCGGCCGGGGTGTCGCAGGCGATGACCTTGCCGCGCTCCAGCACCGCGACCCGGTCCAGGACGGTCTCGGCCTCGATGACGTTGTGGGTGACCAGCAGCACCGTGGTGCCCCGCTCGGCGCGCCGCCGGTCGACGGCGGACCACACGGCGCGGCGCGCGACCGGGTCCATGCCGGCGGTCGGCTCGTCCATCACCAGCAGCGGCCGCTCCCCGACCAGGGCCGCCGCCACGCAGGCCAGCCGCCGCTGGCCGCCGGACAGCCGCTTCAGCGGGCGGCCCGCCAGCTCGGTCAGCCCCAGCTCGTCCAGGACGGCGTCGCGCTCGGCGCGGGCCGCACGGCTGTCGAGGCCGCGCAGCCGGGCGGTGGTCTCGGCGGCGAGCGCGACGGTCAGTTCGTCGAGCGCGGTGGACTCCTGGCCGAGGTAGCCCACGAGGCGGGCGGCGCGCTCGGGGTGGCGGACCAGGTCGTGGCCGAGGACCTCGACGCTGCCCTCGTCGGGCCGCAGCAGGCCGGTGAGCTGCCGTACGAGGGTGGTCTTCCCGGCGCCGTTGGGGCCGAGCAGCCCGAAGACCTCGCCGCGGCCCACGGTGAGGTCGATGCCGTCGCTGGCCCGCACGGCGGGCGCGGCCGGGACGCCGCGGCGGGGCCGGGCGGCCGGGTAGGTCTTGACCAGGCCGCGCACACTGCACACCGCGCCGTCGCCTGTCGCCTGTTTCGCGCCCGTCCTCACGAGCTACGAGGGTACGCGCCCTTTCGCCACCGCTCGGCTTCGGGGCATGGGTTGCGCTCCGCCGCGGTGTCCTTCCCCGGCGGCATCGGACGCCGCCGCGCCGCCGCTAGTCCCCCACGGGAGCGCGCTCCGTCGCCGTGCGGCTGTCGATCTCGCGCCAGAACCCCGCCCGGATCGCGTACCGGTCGTGCTCGTCGATCTGGTCGTCCTTGTGCGCGAGCAGCCCGAAACGGGCGGCGTACCGCAGCAGCTCGCCGTCGATGCGGTGCGGGATGCGCGGGTACTCCGTCGACAGCTGGTGCAGCGGGCCGGCCTCGGAGAGCCGCTCGGTCCAGCGCCGTGCGAAGACCTGGCCGACCTCGAACGGGTCGCCGCTGACGGCGGTGATGTCCTCCTCGCGGTCGGCCCAGCGCTGCTCGGCCGTGGTGAGCTGGGCGAGCATCGGCAGCGCGGCGGTCTCGGGCGGCTCGCCCGCACCGGCGCCGCGGTCGACCCAGCCCCGGTCGGAGGACCAGCGCAGGGTCGCGGTGGGGGCGGGCTGCGGCCCGGGCTGCCCGGCGGGGCCGCGGCCCAGGCCGGCCAGGTCCTTGGGCGTGGGTACGCCGCGGCCCGCGGCCGCCGCCGCGCCCGCGTCGGTCGCGTCGGCCGCGTCGGTGCCGTCGCCGGGGCGCTCGGGGGCGGCGGTCCCGGGCTCCGCGGTGCCCGGTGGGTCGGCTGGTCGGGCGGTGCCGTTGCGGGCGGGGCCCTGGTCCCCCGGCACCGTGGCGGCGGCCGTCTCCGGCAGCGGGGCGGAGAGGATCGCGGCGATCTCGGGCCGGGTGCCGGGCGCGGAGGTGCAGGGCGCCGGGTACTCCTTGGCCCGCACCGCCCGGGTGATCCAGGAACGGTCCAGAACACGGCGTTCGTCGGCCTCGGCGACGAGGTCCTCGGACTGGTTGAAATCGCCGTCGGCGGCCTGGACGGCCCACAGGTGGATGGCGACGCCGTGTTCCTTGGCGTCCATCAGGCCGGGCAGCAGGTCGCCGTCGCCGGTGACGAGCACGATGTCGGAGCAGGCGCGGTTGCGGGCGAGTTCGGTGAGCTCCGCGTGCATGGCGGCGTCCACGCCCTTCTGCGCCCAGCGTCCGTCGCTGCGGGTCAGGGCGCCGAGCCGGACGGTGACCCGCGGCATGACGCGCAGCCTCCGGTGCTCGGGCTGGGGCACCCGGTCGGGCGCGCCGTCGAACCAGTAGATCCGCAGCAGCGGGCGTTCGGTCTCCGCTTCGGCGCGCTCCCGCAGCCCTTGGATGAGGGTCGCGTGGTCGACGGAGATGCGGGACCGGGCGGGTTCTCCGGCGAGCAGGCTCGCGGCGGCGCCCAGCAGATAACCGGCGTCCACCAGGACGACGCAGCGGTCCACGTTCCACCTCTTCCCTGACGTCCGGACGTGCGCTCCCCCCGGCACCACGGTGCCCGGTGCTCTTCGGCTTCGCTTCGAGTCTGCCCGACCGCAGGGGAGTTACCTGTCCGAACTGGATCAACGGCGTGGCGGATACGGCCTACCCGTCATGCGCCTCTCTCACTCACGGTAATTGCCCGAAATGCACGTTACGTTCTGTCGTGTCACTGTGTCTTCCGGGGAACCGACCTCACCGGGAGGCAGAACAGCCATGGCCAAGAACAAGAACCGGGAACGCAAGGAGCCGGCCACCCGCAGTACCGCCGAGCGGGGCCGCGAGCACGAGCGCCGGGGCCCGGCGCCGGAGTCAGGGGACCCGTCGTCGTCGCCGTCGCCGATGGATCAGGCCCGCAAGGGCCGGCAGAAGAAGTTCGGCCACAACTGATCGGCCTCGCCGAATGCTTGAAGGGGCGCGCCCGGGTCGGGCGCGCCCCTCCTTTCGCGGAAAAGGGGCGGATCAGCCGGCCAGGCAGGACGGGCCGAGCAGCACCTTCAGGTCGCCGAACAGCGCCGGATCCGGGGTGACCCGGTGCCGGTCCAGCCGCAGCACCGTGGTCTTGCGCGCTCCTTGCAGCCGGATGCGCACCTCGGTCGAACCGCGGTGGTGGGTGAGCACCTCGCCGAGCTTCTCGACCAGCGGCGGGGTGACCTTGACCGTCGGGATGGTGATCGTCACCGGGGCGTTGGCGGACGCCTCGGACAGGTCCGGGACCATCAGCTCCATCGCGACCAGCCTCGGCACGTCCTCCCGCTTGTCCAGGCGGCCCTTGACGAAGACCACGACGTCCTCGACCAGTTGGGTCGAGACCAGCTGGTAGGTGGCCGGGAAGAACATGCAGTCGATGGAGCCGGCCAGGTCCTCGACGGTGGCGATCGCCCAGGCGTTGCCCTGCTTGGTCATCTTGCGCTGGAGGCCGGAGATGATGCCGCCGATGGTCACGATGGCACCGTCGGCATGCTCACCGCCCGTGAGCTGTGCGATGGCGGCGTCGCTCTTGTCGTTGAGGACGTGCTCGATGCCGAACAGCGGGTGGTCGGAGACGTACAGGCCGAGCATCTCGCGCTCCTGGGCGAGCAGATACGACTTGTCCCACTCGACGTCGGAGAACTCCACGTCGAGACCGAAGCCGGGGCCGTCGTCCCCACCGCTGTCGTCGCCCATGCCGCCGAAGAGGTCGAACTGCCCCTCGGCCTCCTTGCGCTTCACCGCGACCACATTGTCGATCATGGGCTCGTAGTGCGCCACGAGGCCCTTGCGGGTGTGCCCCATCTCGTCGAACGCGCCCGCCTTGATCAGCGACTCGGTGGTGCGCTTGTTGCAGACGACCGCCTCGACCTTGTCGAGGTAGTCGGGGAAGGAGTTGTACTTCCCCTTCGACTTACGGCAGCGGATGATCGAATCCACCACGTTCTGACCGACGTTGCGGACCGCCGTGAGACCGAAGAGGATCACGTCGTCACCCTGCGCCGTGAAGTTCGCCTCGGACTCGTTGACGTTCGGCGGGAGCACCTTGATGCCCATGCGGCGGCACTCGTTCAGATAGACCGCCGACTTGTCCTTGTCGTCGCGCACGGAGGTCAGCAGCGCCGCCATGTACTCCGCGGGGTAGTTCGCCTTGAGGTACGCGGTCCAGTAGGTGACCAGTCCGTACGCGGAGGAGTGCGCCTTGTTGAACGCGTATCCGGCGAAGGGGACCAGCACGTCCCACAGGGCCTGGATCGCCTCGTCCGAGTAGCCGTTCTTACGGGCGCCCGCCTGGAAGATGCCGAAGTTCTTCGCCAGCTCCTCAGGCTTCTTCTTGCCCATCACGCGGCGCAGGATGTCGGCCTCGCCGAGCGAGTACCCGGCGATGATCTGGGCGGCCTTCTGCACCTGCTCCTGGTACACGATGAGGCCGTAGGTGAGGCCGAGGGTCTCCTTCAGGGGCTCCTCGAGCTCGGGGTGGATCGGGGTGATCTCCTGGCGGCCGTTCTTGCGCTCCGCGTAGTTCGTGTGCGAGTTCATGCCCATCGGGCCCGGCCGGTACAGGGCCGAGACGGCGGAGATGTCCTCGAAGTTGTCGGGCTGCATCTGGCGCAGCAGGGAGCGCATCGGGCCGCCGTCGAACTGGAAGACGCCGAGCGTGTCACCGCGGCAGAGCATCTGGTACGTCTTGGGGTCGTCCAGCGGGACGGAGAGCAGCTCCAGCTCGACGCCCTTGTTGGCCTTCACCATCTTGACGGCGTCGTCCATGATCGTGAGGTTGCGCAGGCCGAGGAAGTCCATCTTCAGCAGGCCGAGCGACTCGCAGGTGGGGTAGTCCCACTGCGTGATGGTGACGCCGTCGGAGTGCCGCACCCAGACGGGGATGTGGTCGGTGATCGTCTCGCTGGACATGATCACGCCGGCCGCGTGCACACCCATCTGCCGGACCAGGCCCTCGACGCCGCGCGCGGTGTCGATGACCTTCTTCACGTCCGGTTCGTTCTCGTACATCCCCCGGACCTCGCCCGCCTCGCTGTAGCGGGGGTGCTTCTCGTCGGTGATGCCGGAGAGCGGGATGCCCTTGCCCAGGACGTCGGCGGGCATCGCCTTGGTGATCCGGTCGCCCATGGCGTACGGGTAGCCCAGGACGCGGGCCGAGTCCTTGATCGCGTTCTTGGCCTTGATGGTGCCGTACGTACCGATCATGGCGACCTTGTCGGCGCCGTATTTCTCGGTCACGTACCGGATGACCTCGCCGCGCCTGCGCTCGTCGAAGTCGATGTCGACGTCGGGCATGGAGACGCGCTCGGGGTTGAGGAACCGCTCGAAGATCAGGCCGTGCTCGATCGGGTCGAGGTCGGTGATGCCCATGGCGTACGCGACGATCGAACCGGCCGCGGAGCCTCGGCCGGGGCCCACCGCGATGCCGTTGTCCTTGGCCCACATGATGAAGTCGGCCACGACGAGGAAGTACCCGGGGAACCCCATCTGGATGATGACGTCCATCTCGTAGTCGGCCTGCCGCTGGCGGTCCTCCGGCACCCCGCCCGGGTACCGCCGGGCCATGCCCCGCTTGACCTCCTCCTGGAACCAGGTGACCTCGGTGTAGCCCTCGGGGACGTCGAAGCGGGGCATCAGGTCGCGCTTGTCGAACCAGCCGGCGGTGTCCACCTGCTCGGCGACCAGCCAGGTGTTGGCGCAGCCCTCCTGCCAGGCGTCCGAGGAGTCGATGGCGTACATCTCGTCCGTCGACTTCAGGTAGTAGCCGGTGCCGTCGAACTTGAAGCGGTCCGGGTCGGAGAGGTTCTTGCCGGTCTGGATGCACAGCAGGGCGTCGTGGGCGCCGGCCTCGTGCGCGTACGTGTAGTGCGAGTCATTGGTGACCAGCGGCGGGATCTCCAGCTTCTTGCCGATCTCCAGCAGCCCGTCCCGGACCCGGCGCTCGATCTCGATGCCGTGGTCCATCAGCTCCAGGAAATAGCGCCCCTTGCCGAAGATGTCCTGGTACTCGGAGGCGGCCTTCAGGGCCTCGTCGAACTGGCCGAGCCGCAGCCGGGTCTGCACCTCGCCGGACGGGCAGCCGGTGGAGGCGATCAGGCCCTCCGACCACTGGGAGATCGTCTCCTTGTCCATACGGGGCCACTTCTGCAGCCAGCCCTCGGCGTACGCGTCGGAGGAGAGCCGGAAGAGGTTGTGCAGTCCTGTCTTGTTCGCCGCCCAGATCGTCTTGTGGGTGTAACCACCCGAACCCGAGACGTCATCGCGCTTCTGGTGCGGCTGGCCCCACTGGACCTTGCGCTTGTACCGCCGGGACTCGGGCGCCACGTACGCCTCGATGCCGATGATCGGCGTCACCCCGGCCTTCGTGGCCTGCTGGAAGAAGTCGTACGCCCCGTGCAGGTTGCCGTGGTCCGACATGGCGATGTGGGTCATGCCCATCTCGTTGCACGCCTGGAACATGTCCTTGAGCCGCGCGGCACCGTCCAGCAGCGAGTACTGGGTGTGCACGTGCAGGTGCGTGAACGGCTTCTTTGCCACGACGGAAGTCCTCCAGGTGGATTGTGCGGCGCGAAGCGCCTCGATGAGGGGCGGCGGCCGGGCGACGGGCGGGCACTCGATGACGGCTGGGGAGACAGCTTTGAAGACTACCTCTCCGCACTGACAGCGCCCGGGCACTCGGAGGTAGCCTCACCCGTTGTAGCGGGGGAACACCCGTCCCACGCACTCGTACCTCAGGAGGCCACGCGCGATGTCGGACCTGCACGTCCGCGAGAAGGACGCCGACCAGCGCGGAGAGGAGATCCTCTCCGTCTTCGACACCGCCTTCGGAGAGCTGCTCGCCGCCGATCCGGCGGCGTTCCGAGTGAAGTTCCGGAAGATGGCCGCCTCGGCCTTCGCCTTCTACCGGGGCACGGCCGGCCTGTTCTACTCCGACCTGGAGCGGGCCGGGGAGAACGACACCGGTCCCTACCTGGACGAGCGCACCAGCCGGGTGTGGATCCACGGTGATCTCCACGCGGAGAACTTCGGCACCTATATGGACGCCACGGGCCGCCTGATCTTCAACGTCAACGACTTCGACGAGGCGTACGTCGGGCCGTTCACCTGGGACCTCAAGCGGTTCGCCGCCTCCGTGGCGCTGATCGGCTACACCAAGGCGCTCAGCGACGAGAAGATCACCGAGCTGGTGCGGACGTACGCCGCCGCCTACCGCGAGCGCATCCACGCGCTGGCCGCCGGGGCCAAGCACGACGAGGTGCCGCCGTTCACCCTGGACACCGCCGACGGCGCACTGCTCGGCGCGCTGCACAGCGCCCGCTCCCTGACCCGCTTCGGGCTGCTGGAGACCATGACCGAGATCCGCGACCACGAACGGGTCTTCTCCTCCGGCGGCGGATCCATCGAGCTGGACGCCGCGACCCGCTACAAGGTCCTGGCCGCCTTCGACGGCTATCTGGAGACGCTTCCCGAGTCGAGCCTGACCCGGCCGGACTCCTACCGGGTCAAGGACGTCGTGGGCCGCCGCGGCATCGGCATAGGCAGCGCGGGCCTGCCCTCGTACAACATCCTTCTGGAGGGCAACAGCGACGCGTTGGAGAACGACGTCGTGATCTACATGAAGCGGGGGCAGACCCCGGCGGTCTCCCGGCACATCACCGACGAGCAGGTGCGTGCCTACTTCCAGCACGAGGGCCACCGCACGGTCATCTCGCAGCGCGCCCTCCAGGCGCACGCGGACCCGTGGCTGGGCTGGACCGAGCTGGACGGCCGGGGCCAGCTGGTCGCCGAGGTCTCGCCGTACGCGGTGGACCTGGACTGGTCCGACCTGGACGACCCCGCCGAGATCGCCGCGGTCGTCGCCGACCTGGGGCGGGCCACCGCCACGATGCACGCGGCCGCCGACGACACCAGCGGCCACTCGCTGGTGCCGTTCTCCACCGAGCGGGCGATCGACGCCGTCATCGCCGCCGACGAGGACGGCTTCGGCGATCTGCTGGTGGACTTCGCGCACTCCTACGGGGCGCGGGCGCGGGCCGACCACCAGCTCTTCGTGGACCTGTTCCGCAACGGCCGCATCCCGGGCCTGTGAGGGGCGTGCGGCCCAGCCTGTAGCCGCGGAGCCGGGGCGGGCGCCGCGCCGGATGCCGAATCTTGACGCGACGCCTACAGGTTCTCGTGGCACACTCTGCGCCGATGGACATCTCGGCGACTCACCTGCGGGCGGCACGCGCGGCGCTCTTCACCGCGCTGTGCATGACGCTGTCCGCCGCGTCGCACGTCCTGTTGTCCGGGATGCCGCTCCCGGTGACCGTCGTCGCGGGGATGTGCGCCGCCGTCTTCGTGATCGCCTACGCCCTGGCGGGCCGGGAACGCGGCTTCGGCCAGATCGCCGCGCTCCTGGTGCCGCTGGAGCTGGCCGCCGACACGGCCTTCACCACCGGCCAGCACACCTGTTACGGACCGACCGGCGGCCCGGTGACCGGGCCGCTGCGCTTCGTCGGCGTCGACCTCGCCTGCTCGGGCGGCAGCGTCGGCGGGCCGCTCGCCCATGTCTCCAGCCCCACGGCGGTACCCGGCGCGGTCATGGGTGTGTCGCCCTGGCTGCTCCTGGCCGCCCACGTCGTGATCGGCCTGCTCGCCGCCGCCTGGCTGCGGCGGGGCGAGGCGGCACTGGCCCGCCTGCTGGGCGCGATCGCCGCGTTCACGTTCCGGCCGCTGCTGGTGGCGGTGGCGGCGGTCTCCGCCGCCGTCGCACCCCGCCGTCCCGCCGTGGGCTTCATCCGGCGCCCCCGGACACCCCGCGCCCTCCCGCTCCTGGTGCACTCCGTCGTACGGCGAGGTCCGCCGTGCCCGGCTCCGGCCATCTGACGTATCCGGCCGGCCGAGTACAGCGTTAACCCCTCACCGAACCACTTTCCGACGGAGAAGAAGATCATGAGCAACCGGAACAGCCAGGCCAACAAGCAGGCCGCGCGGGAGCGGCTGCGCGCGGAGCGCGAGGCCCAGGCCAAGAAGGACAAGATGCGCCGCCAGCTGACGGTCGGCGCCTCCATCCTGGTGGTCCTCGCCGTCGCCGGCGGCATCGGCTTCGCGCTCAGCAACATGAACAGCGGCAGCAAGAACGTCAAGGTGAGCAACGCCGACTGGAAGGCCGACGCGAAGGCGAAGACCTTCGTCAAGCCCGCCAACACCAGCGGTGACAAGGGCACCACTGTCATCATCGGCGACAAGAACGCCAAGAACACGCTGCAGGTCTTCGAGGACATGCGCTGCCCGGTCTGCGCCCAGTTCGAGCAGGCGTCCGGCGAGGCCCTCCAGAAGGGCATCAAGGACGGCACGTACAAGGCGCAGTTCACGATGGGCGCCTTCCTGGACGACAACAAGCAGATCTCGGGCTCGGGTTCGAAGAACGCCCTGAGTGCGCTGGGCGCCGCTCTGGACGTCAGCCCGGACGCGTTCCTTGAGTACAAGGAGGCGCTCTTCTCCGCGGAGAACCACCCCGCGGAGGACGACGACCAGTACTCCGACGACGAGAAGCTGATCGACATCGCGCAGGACGTCAAGGCCCTCAAGGGCAACAAGGCCTTCGAGAAGGCGGTGAAGAACGGCACCTACGACAAGTGGGCGCTGGCCATGGGCGACGCCTTCAACGAGGTGAAGGACATCCGCGGCACCCCGAACTTCAAGGTCAACGGCAAGCTGATCAAGTTGGACAGCTTCGCCCCCGAGGCGTTCACCGCCGCGGTGGACAAGGAACTGAAGAAGTAGGTCATTCCGGCGCCGTTCGTGGCGCCTGGGCAACGGGCGGGCGAACTCTTGGGGTTCGCCCGCCCGTATGCCTGTTCACTTCCCTTACTTGCCAGTAAGGTCTGCGGCCGTGACCTCCCACGACTCCTCCAGACCGCGCATATCGCGCCGCAGTGCCGTCACGGCCGCCGCCGCTGCCGCAGCCGTACTGCCCCTCGCCACCGGCGCCGCCACCGCGCGCGCCGACGGCTCCGGCCCCGCGTTCGCGCACGGTGTCGCCTCCGGTGACCCGCTTCCCGACGGGATCCTGCTGTGGACCCGCGTCACCCCGGAGCCCGGCGCCGAGCCCGGGTCGGGGCGCGGTGCGCAGATCGATGTGTCGTGGGAGGTGGCCGAGGACCAGGCGTTCGGGCGGGTCGTAGCGCGCGGCACCGTGCGGGCGTCCGCCGCCTCGGACCACACCGTCAAGGCGGATGTGCGCGGACTGCGGCCCGCCACCGACTACTTCTTCCGCTTCACCGCGGGCGGGACGCAGTCGCCGGCGGGGCGCACCCGTACCGCACCGGCGCACGACGCGGCCGCGGCCGCCGTCCGGTTCGGTGTGGTCTCCTGCGCCAACTGGGAGGCCGGGTACTTCTCCGCCTACCGCCACCTGGCCGCGCGCCGCGACCTGGACGCCGTGCTGCACCTCGGCGACTACATCTACGAGTACGGCACGGGCGCGTACCCGAAGGCGAAGTACACCGTCCGGGCCCACTCCCCCGCTCACGAGATCACCACCCTCGCCGACTACCGCACCCGGCACGGCCACTACAAGACGGACGCCGACCTCCAGGCGCTGCACCAGGCGCACCCGGTCATCGCGATCTGGGACGACCACGAGTTCGCGAACGACGCCTGGGCGGGCGGCGCGGAGAACCACACGGACGGCGCCGAGGGCGACTGGGCCCGGCGAGTGGCCGCCGCCAAGCAGGCGTACTTCGAGTGGATGCCGGTGCGTCCCTCCATCGAGGGCACCACCTACCGGCGGCTGCGGTTCGGCTCGCTGGCCGACCTGCACCTGCTGGACCTGCGCTCCTTCCGCTCCGAGCAGGCGTCCGTAGGCAGCGGCGAGGTGGACGACCCGGACCGGACGATGACCGGGCGCGCCCAGCTCGATTGGCTGAAGGCGGGGCTGGCCGCGTCGGACGCCAAGTGGCGGCTGGTGGGGACCTCGGTGATGATCACGCCGGTCGCCTTCGGCTCCGTGCCCGCCCATCTACTCGGCCCGCTCGCCGAGTTGCTGGGGCTCCCCAAGGAAGGGCTGGCGATCAACGTCGACCAGTGGGACGGGTACACCGACGACCGGCGCGAGCTGCTCGCCCATCTCACCCAGCGGGGCATCGACAACACCGTCTTCCTCACGGGTGACATCCACATGGCGTGGGCCAACGACGTGCCGGTGAAGGCCGCCACGTACCCGCTGTCCGCGTCGGCCGCGACGGAGTTCGTGGTCACCTCGGTGACCTCGGACAACATCGACGACCTGCTGCACGTGGCGCCCGACACGCTCTCCAGCGTCGCGGAGGTCGCCATCAAGGCCGCCAACCGCCATGTGAAGTGGCTGGACATGGACGGGCACGGCTACGGCGTGCTCGATGTCACCGCCGAGCGGACGCAGATGGACTACTTCACGGTGTCGGACAAGACCGATCCCGATGCCGCCTCCGCCTGGGCGCGCTCGTACCGCACACGGTCGGGCACCCAGCGAGTGGAGCGCGTGGACCAGCCCGTGCGGTGACGGACGGACCGGCCCGCCCCGTGACGCGGGCGCGCTACAGGTCGGCGAGGAAGCCGAGCGCCACCTGCCAGGTGGCCTCGGCGGCCTCCTCGTCGTAGTCCGGCAGGTCCGGGTCGGTGAAGAGGTGCCCGGCGCCCGGGTAGCGGTAGACCTCCACGTCCGCCCCGGCGCGCCGCATCCGCAGATACCACGCGTTCAGCCAGTCGTGCGGCTCGAACGGGTCGGGGTCGGCGACATGCAGCTGGACCGGGAGGCCGTCGGTCTCCGCGTCCTCCGCGAGGTCCGAGGTGCCGTGCAGAAGCAGCAGACCGCGCGCCTTCTCATCGCCCAGCGCGAGGTTCTGCGCGATCGATCCGCCGAGCGAGAAGCCCGCGTACACCACACCGCGCTCGGACAGCGGGGCCGCGGCCATGATCGCCCGCTTCAGCAGCTCCTCCTGGCCGATCTCCTCCTTGATGGCCATGCCGTCCTCGACGGTGTCCGCCGTGCGCCCCTCGTAGAGGTCCGGCACATGCACCTCGTGCCCGGCGGCGCGCAGCCGGTCGGCCGCCGCGTGGACGGCCGGGCGCAGCCCGTAAGCGGAATGGAACAGAACGATCGTCGAGGTGTTCGCGGAGGCCGCCACAGCTGTCACTTCCTGTCGATGGGGCACGTGATCCCATCGTGCCAGCTACCTCTGACAGCCACTTCCCACCGGGCCGCGCGTCCTCCCACCGGACCGCGCGCCCCGGACCGCGCGCCCGTCAGAGCGTCCGGCGCATCGCCCGGTGCGGGATGCCGCTGCCCTCGTCGAACTCCGGTCCGTACGCCCTGTAGCCCAGCTTCTCGTAGAAGCCCAGCGCATGCGTCTGCGACTCCAGGTAGACCTCGGCGAGGCCGAGCCGCCGGGCTTCCGCCTCCACCGCCCGCACGAGCAGCGCCCCGAGCCCCGTACCGCGGGCCGCGCGGCCGACGGCGAGGCGGCCGAGGACGGCCGTGGTCCGGCCGTCGATGCCGGTGTGGCAGCCCGCCAGATCGCCGTCCCGCACGACCGAGATCTCGTACGGGGCGGCGCACTCGGACGGCACTACGCGCTCTCCGCCCGCACCCGGTCCAGCGCGCCTTGCAGGTCGTCGGGGTAAGCGCTCTCGAACTCCACCCAGCGGCCGTCGGCCGGGTGCTCGAAGCCGAGGCGCACCGCGTGCAGCCACTGGCGGGAGACCTTCAGCCGCTTGGCCAGGGTGGGGTCGGCGCCGTAGGTCAGGTCGCCCACACACGGGTGCCGGTGCGCCGCCATGTGCACGCGGATCTGGTGGGTACGGCCGGTCTCCAGCTTGATGTCGAGGAGGCTGGCGGCGCGGAACGCCTCCACGAGGTCGTAGTGCGTGACGCTGGGCTTGCCCTCCGCCGTGACCGCCCACTTGTAGTCGTGGGTGGGGTGGCGGCCGATCGGCGCGTCGATGGTGCCGCTCAGCGGGTCGGGGTGGCCCTGCACCAGCGCGTGGTAGCGCTTGTCGACCGTACGCTCCCGGAACTGCTGCTTGAGCAGCGTGTACGCGCGCTCCGATTTGGCGACGACCATCAGCCCCGAGGTGCCGACGTCCAGCCGGTGCACGATGCCCTGCCGCTCGGCGGCGCCGGAGGTGGAGACGCGGTAGCCCGCGGCGGCCAGTCCGCCGATCACGGTGGGGCCGGTCCAGCCCGGGCTGGGGTGCGCGGCGACCCCGACCGGCTTGACGATCACCACGATGTCGTCGTCGTCGTGCACGATCTCCATGCCCTCGACGGGCTCGGCGACGACCTGCACGGGCGGCGCGGCCTGCGGCATCTCGACCTCGAGCCAGGCGCCGCCGGTGACCCGGTCGGACTTTCCGGCGACACTGCCGTCGACCTGGACCTTTCCGGCAGCGGCGAGCTCGGCGGCCTTCGTCCGCGAGAAGCCGAACATACGGGCTATCGCGGCGTCGACGCGCTCGCCTTCGAGGCCCTCGGGCACGGGCAGGGTACGGATCTCGGGAATCGTGCTCACCCGTCGAGTATGCCGCAACGGGGAATCCGCCCGGACCTCCGTCCACAGGCGGCGGGCCCCGCGGACGGCGGCGGCGCCCCGTTCCCGCTCAGTCCCGGTGGACGGTTCCGTCGGGGTCGAGGCCGCGGAAGGACAGGATCACGATCAGGATGCCGCCGCAGACGATCGCCGAGTCGGCGAGGTTGAAGACCGCGAAGTGCGCGGGCGCGATGAAGTCCACGACCGCGCCCTGCAGGCCGCCGGGGGCGCGGAAGATGCGGTCGGTGAGGTTGCCCAGGGCGCCGCCGAGCAGCAGGCCCAGCGCGATGGCCCAGGGGACGCTGTACAGCTTGCGGGCGAGCCGCGCGATCACCACGATCACGGCGGTGGCGATCACCGTGAAGACGATGGTCATCGCCTCACCGAAGCCGAACGCCGCGCCCGGGTTGCGGATCACCTCGAACTGGAGCCACTCGCCGACCACCTTGACGGGCGCGTGGTGCTCCAGCTCCGCGACGACGAACAGCTTGCTGGTCAGGTCGAGCACGTAGGCGAAGGCGGCCACGGCGAGCAGCACCGCGATGCGCCGCCTGCCCCTGCTCGCGCCCGGGTCAGCGTCGCCCGGGACGGTCCGCTCGGCGGTGCCCGCCGCCCCGGCCTCGTCGGTCTTGTCCCTCTGCTCGGGGTCTGGCGTACCGATGGCCTGCTCCGCCTCTGTCACGTGAGTCCCTCAACGTCCGCGTCCGTGCCAGGCCGCCGCCTGGATGAGGACGAGGGTACGGCACACCCGTACGACTGGTCAGCGGCGCTCCTGGCGCTGCTTGCACTCCACACACAGGGTGGCGCGCGGGAACGCCTGCATGCGGGCCTTGCCGATGGGCTTGCCGCAGCTCTCGCAGAGCCCGTACGTGCCGGCGTCCAGCCGCGCCAGAGCGCGTTCCGTCTGCCGTAGCCGTTCGCGGGCACTGCCGGCCAGCGCCAGCTCGTGCTCACGCGTGATGTTCTTGGCGCCGGTGTCGGCCTGGTCGTCGCCCGCGCCGTCGCCCGAGTCGCGCATCAGCCCGGCGACCGCGGCCTCGGAGGCGCGGATCTCCCCGCGCAGCCGCTCGGCGTCCTGGTTCAGCTCGGCGCGGGCCTCGGCGACCTCCTCGGCCGACCAGGGCTCCTCGCCGGGGCGCACCGCGAGCGCGCCGGGCTCCGCGGCTCCGGCCCGGGCCGGGGGGACCGCGGTGCCGCGGTCCGTGCCCACCGACTCGTCCGGGGTCTTCTTCAGCGCCACTGTCCTGGCTCCCGTCTTCTTCGCGGGCACCGCCTTCTTGGCGGGTGCGGCCGTCTTGGCTGTGACCTTCTTGACTGTGGCCTTCTTGGCTGTGGTCTTGTTGGCCGCGGTCTTCCTCGCCGGGGCGGCCTTCTTCGCGGTCTTCGTCGCCGCCTTCTTCGCTGCCTTCTCCCCAGGAGCCCTCGCAACGGCCTTTGTCGCGGCCGTCTTCTCAGCAGCCTTCGCAGCGGTCTTCGCCGTGGCCTTCTTGGTGGTCTTCTTCGCGGCCTCCTCGGCCGACGCGGTCTTCTTAGCCACCATGGCCACGACCCCTTCACATATTGTGATCTTGCGCGCAAATCGTGCCGGAACGATAAAACGGCTCCGAGCACGCGGCAACGGGGCTCGCCGCCCGACTCGCCCGGCTTCCTCGTACGGGAAAGCGGTCTCATCCGTTGTGCCCCACTCCCAGCCCGGTAATCCGGTCGGCGGTCGGCGGCGGAAAAGCGGTCGGCCGCTGTCGGCACCGCCCCGTACACTGTGGGGACACCCCCTGCTCTGGGGGCACCTCCCGGCCGAAGGCTGGGGGAGAAGCCGAGAGCTTGGGGGAGCAGCGAAAGGCGTGGATGGGGACGCATAGCGTCGTACGCAGCCATGAGCGACCCGGGGACGGTGCGAGCCCGGGGGCGAGCGCGATGTGAAGGATCACCCCGGAGCCGCCGGAAGAACGTCTTGGGCAGTGGGCTCCGCCCACGGGCCGCCCAGGGCCAGTAGAACCGGCATCGCGACCCCAATGAGGGGGCCGAGAGCGTGGCTGCTCACGGTCAAGGAGGGTGGTACCGCGGGAGCGCGCAGCTCTCGTCCCTCCGACGGAACGACAAGCGACGTGTCCGCCGGAGGACGACCCCGATGAGTCCGCAGCCGCAGTACCGCCAGGTGCCCGCCCAGGTCGATTTGCCCGCCCTCGAGCACGCCGTGCTCGACTTCTGGCGCGAGAGCAAGCTCTTCGCCCGCAGCCTGGAGCAGTCCGAGGGACGGCCCGAGTGGGTCTTCTACGAGGGCCCGCCCACCGCCAACGGCATGCCGGGCGCCCACCACATCGAGGCGCGCGTCTTCAAGGACGTCTTCCCGCGCTTCCGCACCATGCAGGGCTACCACGTCGACCGCAAGGCCGGCTGGGACTGCCACGGCCTGCCGGTCGAGCTCGCGGTCGAGAAGGAGCTCGGCTTCAGCGGCAAGAAGGACATCGAGGCTTACGGCATCGCGGAGTTCAACGCGAAGTGCCGGGAGTCGGTGACCCGGCACACCGACGCGTTCGCCGAGCTCACCACCCGTATGGGCTACTGGGTGGATCTGGACAACGCGTACCGGACCATGAACCCCGAGTACATCGACTCCGTGTGGTGGTCGCTGAAGGAGATCTTCAACAAGGGGCTGCTGGTCCAGGACCACCGGGTCGCCCCATGGTGCCCGCGCTGCGGCACCGGCCTCTCCGACCACGAGCTGGCGCAGGGCTACGAGACCGTCGTGGACCCGTCGGTCTTCGTCCGCTTCCCGCTGACCTCCGGCCCGCTGGCGGGCGAGGCGGCGCTGCTGGTGTGGACGACGACCCCGTGGACGCTGGTGTCCAACACGGCCGTCGCCGCGCACCCGGACGTCACGTACGTGGTCGCCACCAACGGCGAGGAGAAGCTCGTCGTGGCCCAGCCGCTGCTGGAGAAGGCCCTCGGCGAGGGCTGGGAGGCCACGGGTCGGACCTTCACCGGCCGCGAGATGGAGCGCTGGACCTACCAGCGCCCGTTCTCCCTCGTCGCGATCGACGACGCCCACTTCGTGGTCAACGCGGAGTACGTGACGACCGAGGACGGCACCGGTCTGGTCCACCAGGCGCCCGCCTTCGGTGAGGACGACCTCAAGACCTGCCGCGCCTACGGCCTGCCGGTGGTCAACCCGGTCCGGCCCGACGGCACCTTCGAGGAGGACGTCGAGCTGGTAGGCGGCCAGTTCTTCAAGAAGGCGGACGAGGCGCTCACCGCCGACCTCGACGCCCGGGGGCTGCTCTTCCGGCACGTGGCGTACGAGCACAGCTACCCGCACTGCTGGCGCTGCCACACCGCGCTGCTCTACTACGCCCAGCCGTCCTGGTACGTCCGCACCACCGCGGTCAAGGACGCGCTGCTGCGCGAGAACGAGAAGACCAACTGGTTCCCGGAGTCGGTCAAGCACGGCCGGTTCGGTGACTGGCTGAGCAACAACATCGACTGGGCGCTGTCGCGCAACCGCTACTGGGGCACCCCGCTGCCGATCTGGCGCTGCGCGGACAACCACCTGACCTGCGTCGGCTCGCGCGCCGAGCTGACCGAGCTGACCGGCGCCGACCAGTCGGGGCTCGACCCGCACCGCCCGTTCATCGACGCGGTGACCTTCACCTGCACCGCCGAGGGCTGCTCGCTGGAGGCCGTGCGCGTCCCCGAGGTGATCGACGCCTGGTACGACTCGGGCTCGATGCCGTTCGCGCAGTGGGGCTACCCGTACCAGAACAAGGAGCTCTTCGAGAAGCGCTACCCGGCGCAGTTCATCTCGGAGGCCATCGACCAGACCCGCGGCTGGTTCTACACGCTGATGGCCGTCGGCACCCTGGTCTTCGACCGGTCGTCCTACGAGAACGTGGTCTGCCTGGGCCACATCCTCGCCGAGGACGGCCGGAAGATGTCCAAGCACCTGGGGAACATCCTCCAGCCGATCCCGCTCATGGACCAGCACGGCGCGGACGCGGTCCGCTGGTTCATGGCGGCCGGCGGCTCGCCGTGGGCGGCGCGCCGGGTCGGGCACGGCACGATCCAGGAGGTCGTCCGCAAGACGCTGCTGACCTACTGGAACACGGTGGCCTTCCAGGCGCTGTACGCGCGGACCTCCGGCTGGGCACCGAGCGCCGCCGACCCGGCCCCGGCCGACCGGCCGCTGCTCGACCGCTGGCTGCTCGGCGAGCTGCACACGCTGGTCGACCAGGTCACCAAGGCCATGGAGGCCTACGACACCCAGCGCGCGGGGAAGCTGCTGTCCGCCTTCGTGGACGACCTGTCGAACTGGTACGTCCGCCGTTCCCGCCGCCGCTTCTGGCAGGGCGACGCGGCGGCGCTGCGCACGCTGCACGAGTCCATCGAGACCGTGACCCGGCTGATGGCGCCGATCGTCCCGTTCATCACCGAGCGGGTCTGGCAGGACCTGGTCGCCCCGGTCGTCCCGGACGCGCCGGAGTCGGTGCACCTGTCGACCTGGCCGACCGTCGACGAGAAGCTGATCGACCCCGTGCTCTCGCAGCAGATGCTGCTGGTGCGCCGGCTGGTCGAGCTCGGCCGCGCGACCCGCGCCGAGTCCGGCGTGAAGACCCGGCAGCCGCTGTCGCGGGCGCTGGTGGCGGCGGCGGGCTTCGAGGCGCTCTCCGCCGAGCTGCACACGCAGATCACCGAGGAGCTCAACGTCTCCTCGTTGGCCTCGCTGAGCGAGGTCGGCGGCTCGCTCGTGGACACCACGGCGAAGGCCAACTTCCGCGCCTTGGGCAAGCGCTTCGGCAAGGGCGTCCAGGCGGTGGCCAAGGCGATCGCCGAGGCGGACGCCGCTGCCCTGTCGGTCGGGCTGCGCGAGGGCACGGCCTCGGTGGTGGTCGACGGTGAGACGGTCGGCCTCTCCCCGGAGGAGGTCATCATCACCGAGACTCCGCGCGAGGGCTGGTCGGTGGCCTCCGACGCGGGTGCGACGGTGGCCCTCGACCTGGAGATCACGCCGGAACTGCGGCGCGCGGGCGTGGCCCGCGACGCGATCCGGCTGATCCAGGAGGCCCGCAAGAACAGCGGCCTCGACGTCGCCGACCGGATCGCGCTGCGCTGGCGCGCGGCCGAAGCCGAGACGGAAGCGGCGCTGTCCGAGCACAGCGCGCTGATCGCGGACGAGGTGCTGGCGCTGGACCTGGCGGCGGGCGAGGCGGACGACTCCTACGGCGAGGAGTTCACCGACGAGGCGCTGGGCCTGGCCTTCCGCCTCCGCAAGGCGTAACCCGCCCACCCGCCCTTCTCCGACAGCGCCCGGTCGCCGTTCCCCGATGGGGGGCGGCAACCGGGCGCTTCGCGTCCCCGGCACCACTCCCGCCGGGGGCGCGGGGGACCCCCACCTTCCGGGCTGTAGCCGATATGTGGATCCGCCGTGTGGGGGGGGCTCGCCCCCGGGCACCTCGCCGGACTCTGGGGCGCTGGCCGCCAGGCAGCTGCTGCGGGCTGCGCCCCCGGGGCCGGGGGCGCCCGCACCCTCCTGGTTGGTTCGCCGACGGCGCGCACGACAACGGGCTGGGCCCCTGGGGAATCCCCAGGGGCCCAGCCCGTTTGATCATGACGGCTCAGCGCCGAGCGGCGCCGCGTCCAGCGATCAGTTGTCGTCCTCGTCGATCAGGAAGCCCCGCATCGGGCTCGGCGCCTGCTGCATCGGCTGCGGGCCCTGCGGCCGCACCGGCGCCATCGGCTGCGTCATCGCCGGGGACATCTGCTGCTGGCCGCCGTAGGACGGGCCGTTGCCGCCCTGCGTGTGGCCGCCCATGGACTGGTTGCCGCCCATCGTGTGGCCGCCCATGGGGCTCGCGCCCGCGGAGGCCATCGACGGGGACGGCGGCAGCGAGGCGGTCGCCGGGGTGCGCGGCGGGGCCAGCGAGTCGTCGGCCTGGTTCTCCAGCTGACGGAGCTGGCTCTCCAGGTAAGACTTCAGACGCGTGCGGTACTCGCGCTCGAAGCCGCGCAGGTCCTCGACCTTGCGCTCCAGCGTGGCGCGCGCGGACTCCAGCGAGCCCATCGCCACGCGGTGCTTCTCCTGCGCGTCCCGCTCCAGCGCGTCCGCCTTGGCGCGCGCGTCGCGCTCCAGGCCCTCGGCGCGGCTGCGGGCCTCACCGACGATCTTGTTGGCCTCGGAACGGGCCTCCGCGATCGCCTGGTCAGCGGTCTGCTGCGCGAGCGAGAGCACACGGGCGGCGCTGTCGCCGCCAGGACCCTGCTGCGGGAGCTGCGGACCGGGGCCACCGGGGCCGCCCATCGGACCGCCCTGGCCCATCGGGCCACCCTGTCCCATGGGGCCGTTCTGCCCCATAGGCCCACCCTGACCCATAGGACCGTTCTGTCCCATCGGGCCGGGGCCCATCGGACCGCCCATCGGGCCCGGACCGTGCGGTCCCTGCGGGCCGTGGCCGCCAGGACCGGCAGGCAGCTGAGGTGCACCACCCGGCAGCTGGGGCGGACCGCCCATCTGCTGCTGCTGCGGCGGCACCGGCTGCGGGCCCGATATGGCGGCGGGCACCGGGGCGCCCGGCCGCTCCTGTTGCTCAGGAGGTTTACGCATGCCTTGCTGCTGGTTCTGCGCGGCGGCCCGGGTCGCGGCAGCCAGCTTGGCCCGCAGATCCTCGTTCTCCCGCAGCAGCCGGGTCAGTTCGGCTTCGACCTCATCGAGGAAGGCATCGACCTCGTCCTCGTCATAGCCTTCTCGGAGGCGGACGGTCGTGAACTGCTTGTTCCGCACGTCCTCGGGGGTCAACGGCATCTCTTCTTCACCTCAACGTAGTCATCGGCAATCGGCAAGACCGCATCGTCCACGCCTACCTCGCATTACCCACGAAGTTGATCAGGACATAGACAATGATCATCAGCACGAAGAAGGACAGGTCGAGCGCCACGCCCCCGAGACGCAGCGGCGGGATGAACCGCCGCAGAAGCTTGAGTGGCGGATCGGTGACAGTGTAGGTGGCCTCAAGGACGACCACCATCGCCTTACCGGGTTGCCACGAGCGGGCGAACTGGAAGACGTAGTCCATGACCAACCGGAAGATGAGCACGATCAGGAAGCAGTACAGCGCGATGTAGATCACCTGAAGTGCGATGTCCATCCCGCGGGTCCCTCTCCCCTGTTCGTACCCGGCCTCGCGGCCGCTGTCTGACTCGGTGCTACCGGTGTTGCGTCTCAGCTCTGATTGAAGAACCCGCCCTCTGCGATACGGGCCTTGTCCTCCGCCGTGACATCGACGTTAGCAGGCGACAACAGGAACACCTTCTGAGTCACCCGTTCAATACTCCCGTGGAGGCCGAAGACGAGACCGGCGGCAAAGTCGACAAGTCGCTTCGCGTCGGTGTCGTCCATCTCCGTCAGATTCATGATCACCGGAGTGCCCTCACGGAAGTGTTCCCCGATGGTACGGGCCTCGTTGTAGGTCCGGGGGTGCAGTGTCGTGATGCGGTAAGGCTCCCGCTCGGACACAACTTTGGGCATGATCACCGGCGCGTTCTTCTCCAGGTTCTGGCGTTCAGGTGTGATGGACGCCACGGGGGCGATTCGGGCGGGTCGTCCGCTTTCCGCTACGAGCGGAGCGGGTTCGCGCTGTGCCGGCGGGTGGACGACTCGTACCGGTTCGCCCCTCTCCGGCCGGGGCTCGGGGGTGGTTTGATGCCGCCTGCGGTCCCGCTCGGGCTCCGGTTCGGGCTCGAACTCGTCGTCGGGGTCGAACCCCCGGCCGTCGTACCCATCGTCCTCCACGAGGCCGAGGTAGACCGCCATCTTGCGCATCGCGCCGGCCATTCTCTGCGTCCTCCGCTCTGTGGTGGATCGGCTCCGCCACCGGGTGCCGTGGATCCACGTGGCCTGCCCGCCTTGGCGGGAATTGACCATATTTTCTGCTGTGGTCCGACTTCTTGGCGACGTTACCGGAGCCGAGGTCGGACTCCGAGTACCGCCGTACCGACGCGCACATGTGTCGCTCCGGCCGCCACCGCGTCCTCAAGGTCCGTGCTCATTCCGGCGGAGACCATGGTGGCAGCAGGATGGACCGCGCGCAGGCTGGATGAGATTTCCATCAGCCGGTCGAACGCGGCCCCGGGTCTGTCCGCGTAAGGGCCGACGAGCGGCGCGACCGCCATCAGCCCTTGCAGACGCAGCCCTTGGGCCTCGGCGACGGCGTCGGCCAGCTCGGCCACGCCGTCCGGCGCGACACCGCCCCGTCCCGACCGTCCACCCGACTCGGCGTCGAACGCGACCTGGATGAGGCAGCCCAGCTCCCGGCCGCCCCGGACCGCCGCCGCGGACAGCGCGTCGACCAGTCGCTTCCGGTCGACGGACTGCACCACATCGGCATAACTCGCCACGGAACGTACCTTATTCGTCTGAAGTTGGCCGACAAAGTGCCAACTCAGCGGCAGATCCGCGCATTCGGCCGCTTTCGGGGCCGCGTCCTGGTCGCGATTTTCGGCCACGTGCCGCACGCCCAGATCCGCGAGCAGCCGGACGTCGCTCGCGGGATAGGTCTTGGTGACCACGATCAGGGTCACATCCTGCCGGGGGCGGCCGGCCGCGGCACAGGCGGCCGAGATCCGATCCTCCACCCGGGCCAGGTTGCCGGCCAGTTCGGTCTTGCGATCCGTCACAGCTCTGCGTCCAACCAGACATAGCTCGCGAGCCGCCCTGTCGTGCGGTCGCGCCGGTACGAGAAGTGATCTGCCGATTCCAGCGTGCAGATGTGAGAATGTCCACCGATTCCCACGCCAGAACGGGCAAGTTGGGCGGTAACCCCCGCGGCCACATCGACCGCCGCGGTTCCCCAGACGGTGCGCGACCACGCTTCCGGCACCACTTCGGCGACCGCGTCCCGCATCGCCTCCGGGACCTCGTAGCAGCGTCCGCAGACCGAGGGGCCGGTGCGCGCCAGGATCCGCCCCGGCTCGGCCCCCAGCGCCAGCATCGCCTCCACGGTCGCCGGAACCACCCCGGCGACCAGGCCGGGCCGTCCCGCGTGCGCGGCCCCGACGACGCCGGCGACCGGGTCGGCCAGCAGCACCGGTGTGCAGTCGGCGGTGAGGACGGCGAGCGCGAGCCCGCGGCGCGTCGTCACCACCGCGTCCACCGCGGGCACCTCGTCGCCGGCCCAGGGGCCGTCGACCACCGCGACGTCCCGGCCGTGGACCTGGTTCATCCAGACGACGGCGCCGGGTTCGAGGCCGAGTGCCCGGGCGGCCCGCTCGCGGTTGGTCCGGACGGCCGCCGGGTCGTCGCCGACCGCGCCGCCGAGGTTGAGCGTGTCATACGGAGCGGCGCTCACCCCGCCCCACCGGTCGGTGAAGGCGAAGTGCGCGCCGCTCGCGTCGTGCTGTTGTCCTATCACTTCCGGCGGGGCTTACTTCAGGAAGTCCGGAACGTCCAGCTCCTCGGCCGTGCTGTCCTGGTACGGACGGGCCGGCGGGACCTGCGGTGAGCTCACCGGGGGCGGCGGGACCTCCGCGACCGCGGCGGGCTCGGGGTTCGGCTCCTCATCCCGCTGGGTGACGCTGCCCAGTCCGCCGAAGGACGGACGGCTGGGCTCGGCGGGAACGGACGCGCGCCCGGCGGTGCCGGCGGAGTCGTCCCGGCTGCTGTACGCACCCAGCACCTTGTCGCGGTTCTCGCGGTTCTTCGCCGGCGGCTGGCCGCCGTCGAAGCCCGCCGCGATGACCGTGACCCGGACCTCGTCGCCGAGCGCGTCGTCGATCACGGCGCCGAAGATGATGTTCGCCTCGGGGTGGGCGGCCTCGCTGACCAGCTGGGCGGCCTCGTTGATCTCGAACAGGCCGAGGTCGGAGCCGCCGGAGATGGACAGCAGCACGCCGCGGGCGCCGTCGATGGATGCCTCCAGCAGCGGCGAGGAGATCGCCATCTCTGCCGCGGCCACCGCGCGGTCGTCGCCGCGCGCCGAGCCGATGCCCATGAGCGCCGAGCCCGCCTCGGACATCACGGACTTGACGTCCGCGAAGTCCAGGTTGATCAGGCCCGGGGTGGTGATCAGGTCGGTGATGCCCTGGACACCCGAGAGCAGCACCTGGTCCGCGGACTTGAACGCGTCGAGCACGCTGACCTGGCGGTCCGAGATCGACAGCAGTCGGTCGTTCGGGATCACGATGAGGGTGTCGACCTCGTCGCGCAGCTGCGCGATGCCGTCCTCCGCCTGGTTCGCCCGGCGGCGCCCCTCGAAGGTGAACGGGCGGGTGACCACACCGATCGTCAGGGCGCCCAGCGAGCGGGCGATGTTGGCGACGACGGGCGCGCCGCCCGTGCCGGTGCCGCCGCCCTCGCCCGCGGTGACGAAGACCATGTCGGCCCCCTTGAGGACCTCTTCGATCTCCTCGCGGTGGTCCTCGGCGGCCTTGCGGCCGACATCGGGGTTGGCGCCGGCGCCGAGGCCGCGGGTGAGCTCCCGGCCTACGTCGAGCTTGACGTCGGCGTCGCTCATCAGCAGGGCCTGCGCATCGGTGTTGATCGCGATGAACTCGACGCCCTTGAGCCCGACCTCGATCATCCGGTTGATGGCGTTCACGCCACCGCCGCCGATGCCGACGACCTTGATGACTGCGAGGTAGTTCTGCGGTGCTGCCACGTCGAAGGCCTCTCGCCTCGATTTACGTGTCGCCACCCCGCAGTTGCTGCGGTGCGCCGACGGATGCCGAATGGGGTGGTCCTCTTGGCCGACCCCAACCCTAACGGTGAAGTTTAGGGTTACTAGTGCCGCTGTCCTCTGGGTTCTTCGGAACAGGACACTAAGTCGACAAGTGGTGCGTGTTCAATGAACACGCCGAACCTCCCGTTTTTCTTTTCACCCTATGTGATCACCCCTGAGGGTAGCCAACCAGGGTGCCGGACCTGGCCCGATGTCCGATACGACTACGTCAACTGACCGGACACCGCCGGGGCACCGGGCGCACTGACGTCGAAGTGCGCCGCGTCGGGCACCGCTTTCAGCAGTGCGGTGAGCGCGGCCGCCTTCTGCTCGCCCCGTTCGCCGCTGCCCCACATCACCGTACGGCCACCCGTCAACTCCACCGTAATGGAATCGAAGGAGCGGACGCGGATGGCGCGAGTGTCGCGGTGGACCGGCGCGGGAAGAGCCGCCGCGACCCGGGCGCCTTCGCGGCGCAGCCGGTCGGCGCCGAAACGGCGGGAACTCGGCGATGGGGCAATGTCCATTTCGAGCAGGGGAACCCCTTTCGGGGCGTGCCCGACCGTGGCGAACCGCACGCCGTCCGCGTCCACTTCGACGAACTTTCCGTTCGTTCGCAGCGCCACTTCAGGCTTCCGCTCGACCACTTCGAGACTGATGGTGTGCGGCCATGAACGGGAGGCGCGCACATCGGCGATCCTCGGCAGCCGCGCGCGCAATCTGCGTTCGATGGCGTCGGTGTCCACCGAGATCAGCGGGGAGTCCAGCGGTACGGCCGCGGCCTTCTCGACCTCACCGGCTGTCAGGACTTCGGTGCCGCGCACATTCACCCGCTCGGCCCGCAGCCAGCTCGAACCGTAGAGCACCCACGTACCGGCCCCACCGACCAGCACGGCGGCCACCAGGGTCAGCAGCACGGTGCGGCGGCCGGGGAGGCGGAACCGGAGCCTCGGTACCCGTCGGGGCGGGCGGGACGGCGCCGTCTTTCGGGCACCGCGCTGGGCGGTCGTCGGTCCGGCCACGCTCCGCGTCTCCTTCCGGCGGCACCGCCCCGGGGGACACCCCCGGGGCGGAACACAGCGTCAATACGCGGCTTCCGCCGCGCGGCATCCGTGGCGGCGCGCCTGCCCGCTCACCCCTGGCGGCGTGCGGCGATCGCCTCGTACACCATGCCGACGAGCAGTTCGTCGGCGTCCCGGCGGCCGAATTCGGCGGCGCGCCGCGACATCTCGTACAGCCGGTGCGGGTCGGAGAGCACCGGGAGCACATTGCCCTGGACCCACTCGGGCGTGAGCTCGGCGTCGTCGACCAGCAGGCCACCGCCGGCCTTCACCACCGGCTGGGCGTTGAGCCGCTGCTCTCCGTTGCCGATCGGCAGCGGAACGTAGGCGGCCGGCAGTCCGACGGCGGAGAGTTCGGCGACGGTCATCGCGCCCGCGCGGCAGAGCATCATGTCCGCCGCGGCGTACGCGAGGTCCATACGGTCCACGTACGATACCGGGATATACGGCGGCATTCCGGGCATGTTGTCCGCGCGCGGCAGTTCGTTCTTCGGGCCGACCGCGTGCAGGATCTGGATCCCGGCGCGCTGCAGGAACGGGGCGACCGTCTGGACCACCTCGTTCAGCCTGCGCGCGCCCTGCGAGCCGCCGGAGACCAGCAGCGTCGGCAGGTTGGGGTCGAGCCCGAAGGCCGCGCGCGCCTCCGGCCGGACCGCCGCCCGGTCGAGCGTGGCGATGGAGCGGCGCAGCGGGATGCCGATGTACCGCGCGTTGCGCAGCTTGCTGTCCGGCGTGCTGACCGCCACGAACTTCGCGTAACGGGAGCCGATCTTGTTGGCCAGGCCGGGCCGGGCGTTGGCCTCGTGCACGATGATCGGCACCCCGAGCCGCTTGGCGGCCAGATAGCCGGGCAGCGCGACATAGCCGCCGAACCCGACGACGCAGTCCGCCTTGGTGCGCTCCAGGATCTGCTCGGCGGCCTTGATCGTGCCGCGCAGCCGCCCGGGGACGGTGATCAGCTCGGGCGTGGGTTTACGGGGCAGCGGTACGGCCGGGATGAGTCCGAGCTCGTAGCCCCGCTCGGGTACGAGCCGCGTCTCGAGCCCCCGCTCCGTGCCGAGCGCCGTGATCCCCATGGTCGGGTCCTGCCTGCGCAGGGCGTCCGCGAGGGCGAGCGCGGGCTCGATGTGGCCGGCGGTCCCCCCACCGGCGAGTACGACATGCACCGAAATTCACCGCTCTCCGGACGGCAGCTTCTTGACGCGCCGTCTCATCGTCTTCCATCTCACCCCAGCCCGCTTCCTGCCGAAGACAGGCTGCCGCATGGCCAACGCCGCTCGGGCACCGGGCTCCGCACGCGCGAAGGCGATGAGCAGACCGATGGCGAACATGGTCGGCAGCAGGGCGGACCCTCCGTAGGAGAACAGCGGGAGCGGGACCCCGGCGATCGGCAGCAGACCGAGCACCGCACCGATATTGACCACGGCCTGCGCCGTGACCCAGGTGGTCACACCTCCCGCGGCGTACCTCACGAAGGGGTCCTCCGTGCGTCCGGCCACGCGGATACCCGCATAGCCTAGAGCCGCGAAGAGGGCGAGCACCGACAGTGTCCCCGCCAGGCCGAGTTCCTCCCCGGTAATGGCGAAGATGAAGTCGGTGTGTGGTTCAGGGAGTTCGCCCCATTTTTCCATGCTCGCGCCCAGTCCGGAACCGAACCATCCGCCATTGGCCAAAGCGTAGATCCCGTGCACGGCCTGCCAGCACTGATCATTGGGCCCCGGATCGGTGGCACCGATGCAGGCCAGCCTCGACATCCGGTTGGCGCTGGACTTGATCAGCAGGATCCCGATGGCCGCGGCGACGGAGAGGACGCCGACGAAGAGCCGGGTGGGCGCGCCCGCCAGCCACAGCACCCCGAACAGGATCGCGGTGACGATGATCGCCGTGCCCATGTCACCGCCCATCATGATCAGGCAGATCAGCACGCCGGCGGCGGGCACCAGCGGGACCAGCAGGTGCTTCCACTGGGTCAGCAGCCGCTTGTCCCTCTTGCGCGCCAGCAGGTCGGCGCCCCACAGCACCAGCGCCAGCTTCCCGAACTCGCTCGGCTGGAGCAGGAACGGCCCGCCGAAGGAGATCCAGTTCTGGTTGCCGTTGACCGCGACCCCTATCCCCGGCACCTGGACCATGCACATCAGGAAGACGGAGACGGCCAGCAGCGGATAGGCGAGGGCGCGGTGCAGCTTGATGGGCGTACGGGCCGCCAGCAGCATCAGGACGCCGCCGAGTGCGGCCGCGAAGAGCTGCTTGCGGAAGAAGTACGAAGGCGCCAGACCGGACTGCAGCGCCTTGATCTGGGAGGCCGAGTAGACCATCACCAGGCCGAGCACGATGATCAGCAGACTGGCGCCCAGGATCACGTAGTAGGCGGTGAGCGGCCGGTCCCACGCGCGCCTGGCACGGGTGTGCAGCGTCCGCAGGCCCCCGAGCGCGGTGCCCCTCGGGGGCCCGGACGACCCCGCTGCGGGGCGGCCGCGGGCGGGCCCCGCGGGCCCGGCGGTCACACGCTTCCGCGGCCGCGTGGCGGGCCGGTCAGCGGTCATGTCACATCCCTCCGTAGCTCCCCGCGCGAGCGGCCCTCGCGGGGGGACCGGCGGGTCAATGCTCGTTCGAACGCTGCGAAACCTGGGCGGAGCCTTCGGAGCCGGAGGCCAGCTCGCGCACGGCTGCGGCGAAGGCGTCGCCCCGCGCGTTGTAGTTGACGAACATGTCCATCGACGCGCAGGCCGGGGCCATGAGGACCGTGTCCCCCGGCCTGGCGAGCCGCGCCGCTTCCCGGACCGCCGCCGCCATCGCCCCAGTGTCCGTCCGGTCGAGGTCCACGACCGGGACATCCGGGGCGTGTCGCCGAAGCGCTTCGGCGATCAGGGCGCGGTCGGCGCCGATGAGCACGGCGCCGCGCAGCCGCTTCGCGGAGGCGACGACGAGGTCGTCGAAGGTCGCGCCCTTGGCCAGACCGCCGGCGATCCACACGATCGGCTCGTAGGCCGCCAACGACGCCTGGGCGGCGTGGGTGTTGGTGGCCTTGGAATCGTCCACATAGCGGACGCCGTCGACGTCGGCGACGTGCGCGATGCGGTGCGCGTCCGGCCGGAAGGCGCGCAGGCCGTCCCGTACGGCCGCGGGCTCCACCCCGAAGGCGCGCGCCAGAGCGGCGGCGGCGAGGGCGTTGGCGATGTTGTGCGGGGCGGCCGGGGTGACGTCGGAGACCTCGGCCAGCTCCTGCGCCTGCTTGTGCCGGTTCGGCACGAAGGCGCGGTCGACGAGGATGCCGTCGACGATGCCGAGTTGGGACGGGCCGGGGGTGCCGAGGGTGAAGCCGATGGCCCGGCAGCCCTCCTCGACGTCGGCCTCGCGCACCAGGTCCTCGGTGGCCGGGTCGGCGGCGTTGTACACGCAGGCGACCTGGTTGCCCTCGTAGATACGGCCCTTGTCGGCGGCGTAGGCGGCCATGGAGCCGTGCCAGTCCAGGTGGTCCGGCGCGAGGTTGAGGACGGCGGCGGAGTGCGCGCGGACCGAGGGCGCCCAGTGCAGCTGGTAGCTGGACAGCTCCACCGCGAGCACGTCGTAGGGCTCGTCGCCCAGGACGACGTCCAGCAGCGAGACGCCGATGTTGCCGACGGCGGCGGTGCGCAGCCCGGCGGCCCTCAGGATGGACGCCAGCATCTGGACGGTGGTCGTCTTGCCGTTGGTGCCGGTGACCGCGAGCCAGGGCGCCGCCTTGTCCGGGTCGCGCAGCTGCCAGGCCAGCTCGACGTCGCCCCAGACCGGGACGCCGGCGGCGGCCGCCGCCTGGAACAGCGGCTTGTCCGGCTTCCAGCCCGGCGCGGTGACGATCAGCTCGGTGCCCTCGGGGAGCGTGTCGCCGTCGCCCAGGCGCACGGTGACGCCCAGTGCCGCGAGGTCCGCCGCCTGGGCCCGCGCACGCTCGTCGTCGCCGTCGTTGACGACCGTGACCTCGGCGCCGAGGTCCCGCAGCACACGTGCCGCGGGGACCCCGGAGACGCCGAGACCGGCGACGGTGACGTGCTTGCCCGTGAAGTCCTGCCGTGTCACTTGGAGTCCCGCGTCACTTGGTGGCCCGCCAGCCAGCGTAGAAGGTGCCGAGTCCGACAATCACACACATACCCTGAATGATCCAGAATCTGACCACCACCAGGACCTCGCTCCACCCCTTGAGCTCGAAGTGGTGCTGGAGCGGCGCCATCCGGAAGACCCGTCGGCCGGTGAGCCGGAACGATCCGACCTGGATGACCACGGACATGGTGATCAGGACGAAGAGACCGCCGAGGATGGCGAGCAGCAGCTCGGTGCGGGAGCAGATCGCGAGACCCGCGAGCGCGCCGCCAAGGGCGAGCGATCCGGTGTCGCCCATGAAGATCTTGGCGGGCGAGGTGTTCCACCACAGGAAGCCGAAGCAGGCGCCCATCAGCGCGGAGGCGACGACCGCCAGGTCGAGCGGGTCGCGTACCTCGTAGCAGGCGGGGCCCGCGGTGAGCTGGTTGGCGCAACTCTCCTGGTACTGCCACACGCCGATGAAGGTGTACGCGCCGAAGACCATCACCGAGGCGCCGGTGGCCAGGCCGTCCAGACCGTCGGTGAGGTTCACGCCGTTGGACATCGCCAGGATCATGAACAGCGCCCAGATGACGAAGATCACCGGGCCGATCTGCCAGCCGAAGTCCTGGGTGAAGGAGAGCCGGTCGGAGGCCGGGGTCTGGTTGCGGGCGTCCGCGAAGTTCAGGGACAGGATCGCGAAGGCGATACCGACGATGAGCTGGCCGGCCATCTTCGCCTTGGCCCGCAGGCCCAGGCTCCGCTGCTTGACGATCTTGATGTAGTCGTCGAGGAAGCCGACCAGGCCCATGCCCGCGAAGAGGAAGAGCACCAGCACACCGGAGAAGGTCGGATCACTGGAGGTGATCACCTTCGTCAGCGCGTAGGCGATGATCGTGGCCAGGATGAAGGAGATGCCGCCCATGGTGGGCGTCCCCTTCTTGCTGCCGTGGCTGCGCGGACCGTCGTCACGGATGAACTGCCCATAGCCCTTGCGGGCCAGCAGCTTGATCAGCAGAGGCGTGCCGATCAGCGTCAGGAAGAGCCCGATGGCTCCGGAGAAGAGGATCTGCCTCATCGCCCGGCGACCTCACCATCGAGCAGCGCCTGCGCGATCCGCTCCAGACCGACCGACCTGGATGCCTTCACCAGCACGACGTCCCCCGGGCGCAGCTCGCTGCGCAACAGATCGACCGCCGCCTGCACGTCGGACACGTGCACCGACTCCTCACCCCACGAACCCTCGTTCTTGGCGCCCATGTCGAGCCAGGCGGCCTCCTGGCCGCCGACCGCCACGAGCTTGCTGACGTTGAGCCGGACGGCCAGCCGCCCGACCGCGTCGTGCTCGGCGAGTGACTCCCCGCCGAGCTCGGCCATCTGGCCCAGCACCGCCCACGTACGACCCCCCTGAGCCCGGGTGGACCGGCCCATGGCGACCAGCGCGCGCAGCGCGGCTCGCATGGAGTCGGGGTTCGCGTTGTAGGCGTCGTTGACGACCGTCACGCCGTCCGCGCGCTCGGTGACCTCCATCCGCCAGCGGGAGAGCTGTCCCGCCTCGGAGAGCGCCACGGCGATCTCCCCAGCGGACATGCCCAGCGCATGGCCGACGGCGGCCGCGGCGAGCGCGTTCGACACGTGGTGCTCACCGTACAGGCGCAAGGTCACGTCGCTGCACCCGGTGGGGGTGTGAAGCGTGAAGGCGGGCTGACCTTCCGTAGTGAGCCGGACATTCTCGGCGCGTACGTCGGCGTCCTCGGCCTCGCCGAAGAGCAGTACGCGGGCCTTGGTGCGGGTCCGCATGGCGCGGACGAGCGGATCGTCGGCGTTGAGCACCGCGATCCCGCCCGCGTCGGTGGGGGGAAGCGCCTCGATCAGCTCGCCCTTGGCCTCGGCGATCTGGTCGCGGCCGCCGAACTCGCCGATGTGGGCGGTGCCGACGTTGAGGACCACGCCGATCCGCGGCGGGGTGAGCTCGGTGAGGTAGCGGATGTGGCCGACGCCGCGGGCGCCCATCTCCAGCACGAGGTGCTTGGTGCCGGCGTCGGCGAGGAGCGCGGTGAGCGGCAGGCCAATCTCGTTGTTGAGCGAGCCGGGGGTCCAGACCGTGGGCGCGTTCCGCTGGAGCAGCTGCGCGATCAGGTCCTTGGTGCTGGTCTTGCCCGCCGAGCCGGTGAGGGCCACCACGGTGGTGCCCAACCGCTCGACGACGGCGCGGGCCAGCGCGCCGAGGGCGCGTTCGACGTCGTCCACGACGATCGCGGGGACTCCGACGGGGCGGGCGGCCAGCACGGCTGCCGCGCCCGCCTCGACGGCGCGCTGCGCGTAGTCGTGGCCGTCGACGCGCTCCCCGACGAAGGCCGCGAAGAGGCCGCCCGGGCGTACCTCGCGGGAGTCGATCACGACCGGGCCCGTCACGCGCAGCTCGGGGTCCGGTATGTCGTATGGCCGTCCGCCGGTGATGCCGGTGATCTCGGCGAGGGACAGTGCGATCACTGGTCACCTCCGGCGGTACAGAGCTGCCTGGCGGCGGCTGGTGGGCGCATTCGTTCTGTCATCCCTGGTCGTGAGGGTGCGAGGAGAGGGGAAGATCAAGCGCGTCGTGGTCGGCGGTCCTGGCCCGCTCGATGGCCCGGCGCAGCACCTGGCGGTCGTCGAAGGGGCGGACCACCCCGGCGATGTCCTGGCCCTGCTCGTGGCCCTTGCCCGCGACGAGGACGGTGTCGCCGGGCTCGGCGCGGGCCACGGCGGCGGCGATGGCGGCGGCACGGTCGGCGTCCACCACCACCTCGCCGCGCTCGTGGGCGGGTACCTCGGCGGCGCCGGCGAGCATCGTGGCGAGGATCGCGAGGGGGTCCTCGGAGCGGGGGTTGTCGGAGGTGAGCACGGCGGTGTCGGCGTACCGGGCGACCGCGGCGCCCATGGGGGCGCGCTTGTGCGGGTCGCGGTCGCCGCCGCAGCCCAGGACGGCGTGCAGCCGGCCCTTGGTGACCTTGCGCAGCGCGCGCAGGACCGATTCGACCGCGTCGGTCTTGTGGGCGTAGTCGACGACCGCCAGGTACGGCTGTCCGGCGTCCACCCGCTCCAGCCGGCCCGGCACGCCGGGCACGGCGGCGACGCCGTCGGCGGCGGTCTGCGGGTCGATCCCGGCGGCTACGAGGGCGGTGACGGCGGCGAGCGCGTTGGCGACGTTGAACGGGCCGGGGATCGGGGACGCGGCCCGGACCCGCTCACCCTTCGGGCCCAGGATGGTGAACGTGGAGCCGAGCGCGCCGACCTCGACGTCCGCGGCGCGCCAGTCGGCGTCCGGGTGGCCCTCGGCCGAGAAGGTGGTGACCGGGACCTCGGCCTGCTCGACCAGCCGTTTGCCGTACTCGTCGTCGTAGTTGACCACGGCGGCGCGGCTGCGGGCCTTGGTGAACAGCTGCGCCTTGGCCTGGAAGTAGTCGTCCATCCCGGAGTGGAACTCCATGTGCTCCGGGCTGAGGTTGTTGAAGACGGCGACGTCGAAGACGCAGCCGTCCACCCGGCCCAGGACCAGGGCGTGGCTGGAGACCTCCATGACCACGGAGCGGACCTCGCGCTCGCGCATGACCGCGAACAGCGCCTGGAGGTCGGTGGCCTCCGGCGTGGTGCGCTCGGACTTGACGCGCTCGTCGCCGATCCGGGTCTCGACGGTGCCGATGAGGCCGGTCAGCCCCCGTGCTCCCGCCGCGGCCCGCAGTCCCCCTTCGATGAGGTACGCGGTGGTGGTCTTGCCGGACGTGCCGGTGATGCCGATCTGGAGCAGGTCCTGGCCCGGCTCGCCGTAGATCGTGGCCGCCAGCGCGCCCATCCGGGCTCGTGGGTCCGGCACGGTGAGGACCGGCAGCCCGGTGGCGGCGGCGCGGTCGGCGCCGGCCGGGTCGGTCAGCACGCCGACGGCGCCGAGGTCGGCGGCCTGGGCGGCGAAGTCCGCGCCGTGGAACCGGGCGCCGGGCAGCGCGGCGTACAGGTCGCCGGGGCGTACCGCCCGCGAGTCATGGGTGATCCCGGTGACCGGCTTCCCCGCCGGGGCCTCGACGCCGAGCTGATCGGCCAGCTCCGCGAACGGGGTGGGGCGGACCTGGCGGGGGCGGGGCGCTCCCGGGTGAGCCGCGGGAGCGTCCTGCTGGGAGGTTTGAGACTGATCAGCGTGGGGCACGGCGGTGAGCGTACCGGGCGTACCCGCCTCGCCGCGAAATGGGCCGCGGTTCCCGGGCGGGGGCGTGATCGTCGTCACGGCGCGTCCCCTCAGGTGCCCGGGGAGTAGCTTACGGGCAGCCGCGCCGAGGGCTTGCCGGACGGCGCGACCCGCAGCGTCTTCAGTGCGAACTCCATGACCTGTTTGTACACCGGACCGCAGACCTGGCCGCCGAAGTAGCTGCCCTTGGTCGGATTCTGCACGGCGCAGTAGACGGTCACCCGCGGCTCGTCGGCGGGCGCGAACCCGGCGAACGAGGCGGTGTAGCCGTGGTAGCGGCCGGTGCGCGGATCCACCCGGTTGGAGGTGCCGGTCTTCCCCGCGACACGGTAGCCGGGGATCTTGGCCTTTGCCCCGGTGCCCTCCCGGTCGTCCACGACGGACTCCAGCATGGTGGCCAGCGTCTTCGCGGTGTCCTGGCTGACCACGCGGTTGCGCTGGGGGGCGGGCGCGGGGGTGAACCCGCCGTCGGCTCCCTTGGTGCCGCGTACCAGCGACGGTTCGATGCGCTCGCCGCCGTTGGCGATGGTGGAGTAGACGGAGGCCGCCTGTACGGCGTTCAGGGACAGACCCTGGCCGAACGGGATCGTGTACTGCTGGGAGGCGCTCCAGTCCTGCGGCTTGGCCAGGATGCCCGAGGTCTCGCCCGGGAAGCGGAGTCCCGTGGGCCTGCCGATGCCGAATTTCCGCAGGTAGGAGTAGAGGACCTGGTTGGCCTCCCGCTGGGTTTTCCCCAGCTGTTCCACGGCCAGGATGGTGCCGATGTTGCTGGACTTGGCGAGCACGCCGTTGAGGGTGAGGAACCAGGTGGCGTGGTCGATGTCGTCCGCGAACGCGCGGTCGGCGCGGGGCAGCCGGTTGGGGACCTCCACAGGGGTGTCCCAGCGCGCGGCGCGCTCCTCCAGCACGGCGGCCATCGACATCACCTTGCTGACGCTGCCCGGTTCGTAGGCGTCGGTGAGCGCGGCGTTGCCCAGCGCCTCCGAGTCCGCGCCCGAGACGTCGTTGGGGTCAAAGCCGGGCGCGTTGGCCAGGGCCAGGATCTCCCCGGTACGGGTGTCCTGGACGACGACGTAGCCGCGGTCCGCCTTGGACCGCTCGACCTGCTCGCTGATGGCGCTCTGCGCCGCCCACTGGATGTCGCGGTCGATGGTGAGCTCGACGTCGGAGCCGGGTACCGCGGGCTGCTCCTGGACGTCGGCGGTGGGCACCTGGCGGCCACCGGACTGGGCGTAGACGCGCTTGCCGTCCTGGCCCGCCAGGTCCTTGTCGAACAGGCGCTCCACGCCGCCGGCGCCCTGGCCCTGGGCGTTGACGAAGCCCAGTATTCCGGCGGCGAGGTCTCCGTTGGGGTAGACCCGCTTGCTGTGCGCCTCCCGGTTGACCCCGGCGAGTACGTTCACGCCCTTGCGCTGGCTCGCCTTGCCCGCCAGGACGCTCTTGAGGTCCTTGATCTGGTTCCAGACCTGCGGGGTCTGCTGGCGGGCCAGGACGACGTACTTCGAGCGCGGGTTGGCGGTGAGCTTTTCGGCCAGGTCCGCCTCCTTCGCGTCGAGGATCGGCGCGAGCAGCGCGGCGGCCCGCTGCGGCGCGTCGTCGATCCCGGTGTTGTCGCGGGTGAGCAGATCCGGGGCGGCGGTGATGTCGTACGCGTCCACGGTGGTGGCCAGGTCGACCCCGGAGCGGTCGGTGATGGTGCCGCGCTCGGCGGCGAGCCGGACCGGGATGTAGCGGTTGACGTTGGCCTTGGAGGCGTACGCGTCGGCGTCCACGGCCTGGACCTGGAGCAGCCGCACGACGAAGGCGAGCATCACCAGCGTCAGGCCGAGGGTGACCAGCCGCAGCCGGGGCCGCGGGCTGCCGAGCCGCAGCGCCTGGCTTCCCTTGTTGGGGCGGGCCGGGCGCGGGCCGGGGCGGCGGACGCCGGGGCGCGGCCGGGCGGTCCCCGATTCGCCGCGCCGCCGGGCCGCCGCCTGGCCGCGGGAGCGGGCGGCACCGTCACCGCGGGGCCGTGCGGGGCGGGGGACCCGGCGCCGGGGGTCGCGCGGGGCCGTCATACGGCGACCGTCCGGCGTACCACGACCGTCCGGCTTACTGCGACCATCCGGCGTACCACGACCGTCCGGCATGCGGCGGCGATCCGGCTCACATCGGTGGTCCGGCGTACGGCGGGCAGCGGCCAGGGGTGCGGCACGGCGTCACCTACCGGGTGTCGGGACGGGCGGCGCGGGCAGCACCGGCGCCGGCCCCGCGGACGGCCTGGGGGCGAGCAGCGAGACCGGCGGCGCGGCGGGGGCGAGCAGCGTGGCGGGCAGGCCGTCGGCCGTCTGCGGGACGCCGCGCACCGTACCGTCCGGGCCGATGAAGACCGGGCTGCCGCCGGGCACCAGGCCCAGCTCGCGGGCGCGGCGCTCCAGTGCGTCGGGGGCCGAGAGCTGGTCCACCTCCTGCTGCAGCGCCTGCCGCTCGTCGGTGAGCTCCGTGGTCTGCTTCTCCAGCCGGTCGAGTTCGAAGGAGCCTTGGTTGAGGGCGGAGTTGAGGACCAGCAGGCTGATCAGCCCGGCGCCCAGCAGCGCCACGACGAGCAGGACGAACGGGGTCCGTTTGGCGGCCGCCGCGCCCGATGCCCCCGACACGCTCACCACGCCCCCCATCCCCCCTCGTTCCCCCGCGGGCTCCGTTCCGCCGCCTCCGCGTCGGCGCCCGCGCTCACGCCACGTCCTCGCGGATGCGCTGGGCGCCGCGCAGCCGCGCCGGGGCGGCGCGCCGGTTCTCCGCGACCTCCTCCTCCGTGGGCAGCTCGGCGCCGCGCGTCAGCAGCTTCAGGCGCGGCTGGTAGCGCTCGGGTACGACCGGCAGCCCGGCGGGCGCGGTGTTCGCCGCGCCCGCCGCGAAGACCTGCTTGACCAGGCGGTCCTCCAGCGAGTGGTACGACAGGACGGCGATCCGGCCGTCCAGGGCCAGGGCCGACACGGCCGCCGGGATCGCGCGCTCCAGGACCGCGAGTTCACCGTTGACCTCGATCCGCAGCGCCTGGAAGGTGCGCTTGGCCGGGTTGCCCCCGGTGCGCTTGGCGGCCTGCGGGAGCGCGGTGCGGATCAGCTCCACGAGCCGGGCACTGTTGCTGAACGGTTCCTTCTCGCGCTCCCGGACCACCGCGTCCACGATCTTGCGGGCGAACTTCTCCTCGCCGTAGGTGCGCAGGATGCGGACCAGCTCACCCGGCGGATAGGTGTTGAGCACCTCGGCGGCGCTGATCCCGGTCGTCTGGTCCATACGCATGTCCAGCGGGGCGTCCTGGGCGTACGCGAAGCCGCGGTCGGCCTCGTCCAGCTGCATGGAGGAGACGCCGAGGTCGAAGAGGACACCCTGGACCTTGGGGATGCCCAGCCGGTCCAGGACCTCCGGCAGCTCGTCGTACACGGCGTGGACGAGCGTCGCCCGGTCGCCGTAAGGAGCCAGCCGTTCGGCCGAGAGCTTGAGCGCGGCCGGGTCCCGGTCGAGTGCGACCAGCCGGGCGGCGGGGAAGGTGGCGAGCAGCGCCTCGCTGTGCCCGCCCAGTCCGAGCGTGCAGTCCACTACGACCGCACCGGGCTGGGCGAGGGCGGGAGCGAGCATGTCCAGGCACCGCTGGAGCATGACGGGAACGTGGAGAGCGTTGCTGCTCATGCGCCCTTCTGAGGTCCGGCGCGCAGGTACGTACCGCCTGGTCCCCACCCGCTCTGAAGGGGAAGCGGTCTTCTGGCGCCGGGGAAGAGGCGTCAGGCGACCGGGAGCGGGAGGAGGCCGAGTGGTACGTACGCGCCGCGCACGCGTAGGTGTTCGGGATCCTGAGGGGAGCGTCACGCCTCCCACTTCGCGTCACTTTAGTCCACTCGTCCCTTCGGTCAACCAACCGGCCAGCGCGTCTCGTGGGCGCGCCGGATCCCGGCCGCCACCTGGACGACCACACCCGTACCACTCTTGTGGGTTACCTCACACAAGACGCCGTGGCGTCTTTTTACCCACGTTTTGCCCGACCTCACAGGCGGCGAGTTTCCGCAGCTCCGCATACCTTCGTAACCATGTCGATATCCGCGCCTCAGCCGCTGCCCAACTCAGCCGACAGCGTGTTCCGTGACGGAGGCACGGTCACTGACCGTCTCGTCGAAGCCAACACCCACTACGCCACCGAGTTCCACGACCCCGGCATGGACGCGCGTCCCGTACTGCGCGTCGCCGTCGTCGCCTGCATGGACGCCCGTCTCGACCTGCACGCCGCCCTCGGCCTGCGGCTCGGTGACTGCCACACCATCCGCAACGCGGGCGGTGTGGTCACCGACGACGTCATCCGCTCCCTCACCATCAGCCAGCGAGCGCTGGGCACCCGCAGCGTGGTGCTCATCCACCACACCGGCTGCGGTCTGCTGAACCTCACCGAGGACTTCCGGCACGATCTGGAGGCCGAGGTCGGCCAGCGGCCGTCGTGGGCGGTGGAGGCGTTCAAGGACCTCGACAAGGACGTGCGCCAGTCCATGCAGCGGGTACGCACCTCCCCCTTCCTGCTGCACAAGGACGATGTGCGAGGCTTCGTGTTCGATGTGCACACGGGCCTGCTCCGGGAGATCGATCCGCAGGCCTGAGCTTCCATCAGGCAGCCCTCGCCGCGGTGGTCTCGGCACTTCGCCCCGGAGTTGTCCACAGGCGAGTGACGAGGTCGCCGCGGTGACGGCAAGATTGCGTACGTACACCCCCCGCCGCGGAAGCGGCGGGACCGGTGTGCGCGTTTCGGGGTGGGCCGATCCGTATCGAAGGCGTCGGCCCTGGGGTATCCCCTGCTCCTCGTGAGCTTGGGGAAGGGCCGAGGAGGGCCGGGTGACGACCTATGACGAGCGAGCGAGCCTCAGAGATCTGACCACCACAGCGGGGCGGGTCCGCAGGTCGGTGGAGAGCGTGATCGAGGGCAAGCCCGAGGTCGTCCGGCTTTCGCTGACGGTGCTGCTCGCCGAGGGACACCTGCTGATCGAGGATGTCCCGGGGGTGGGGAAGACCATGCTCGCCAAGGCGCTCGCGCGGTCGATCGACTGCTCCGTGCGGCGGATCCAGTTCACGCCCGACCTGCTGCCGTCGGACATCACGGGCGTGAGCATCTACGACCAGCAGCGCAAGGAGTTCGAGTTCAAGCCGGGTGCGATCTTCGCGCAGATAGTGATCGGCGACGAGATCAACCGCGCCTCCCCCAAGACCCAGTCGGCGCTGCTGGAGTCGATGGAGGAGCGGCAGGTCACCATCGACGGGCAGTCGTACGAACTGCCCAGCCCGTTCATGGTGGTGGCCACGCAGAACCCCGTCGAGATGGAGGGCACCTACCCGCTGCCCGAGGCGCAGCGCGACCGCTTCATGGCCCGGGTGTCGGTCGGCTATCCCAGCCCGGAGGCGGAGCTGCGGATGCTGGATGTGCACGGCGGCACGTCGCCGCTGGACGACCTGCAGCCCGTCGCGCACGCGCACGAGATCGTCAAGCTCGTCGAAGCCGTCCGCGCCGTCCATGTGGCCGAACCCGTCCGGCGGTACGCGGTCGAGGTGGTCGCCGCCACGCGCCACCACCCTGATCTGCGGCTCGGCGCGTCCCCGCGCGCGACGCTGCACCTGCTGCGGGCGGCCAAGGCGGCCGCCGCGCTCGCCGGGCGGGAGTTCGCGCTGCCGGACGATGTGCAGTCGCTGGCCGTGCCCGTGCTGGCGCACCGGCTGCTGCCCACGGCCCAGGCCCAGCTGAACCGGCGTACCTCCGAGCAGGTCGTGGCCGACATCCTGCACCGGGTGCCGGTGCCGACCGCGGCGCCGCGCGCCGCTGCGCGGCCGGCGCCCGCGATGCCGCCGTCGATGCCGCCGGCGGCGCCGCCCGGTATGCCGCCCGCCGTGCCTCCGGTGGAGTACGGCCAGCAGCCGCCGGGCGCACGGAGGGTGTGATGTCCGGCGGGGGGAGGCCGCCGGGCGGCGGTGACGACGAGGGCGGGATGGGGTCCGCGTTCTCCGGGCTGACGACGCGCGGGCGGTCCTTCCTGGCCGCCGGTATCGCGGCGGCGGGGTGCAGCGTCGTGCTGGGGCAGACCGATCTGCTGCGGGTCGGGCTGCTGCTGGCGGTGCTGCCGATCGTGTGCGTCCTGGTGCTGTACCGCACCCGGTACCGGGTGGCGGGCAGCAGGCGGCTGAGCCCCGCGCGGGTGCCCGCCGGGTCCGAGGCACGGGTGCACCTGCGGATCGACAACGTCTCGCGCCTGCCCACCGGACTGCTCATGCTCCAGGACCGGGTGCCGTACGTGCTGGGTCCACGCCCTCGTTTCGTGCTGGACCGGATCGAGCCGGGCGGGCGGCGTGAGGTGTCCTACCGGGTCCGCTCGGATCTGCGCGGGCGCTATTCCCTTGGCCCGCTCCAACTGCGGCTGACCGACCCGTTCGGCATGTGCGAGCTGGCGCGGGGGTTCAGCGCCTACGACACGCTGACGGTGGTGCCGAGGGTGGAGCCGCTGCCCGCGGTGCGGCTCGCGGGTGAGGCCGCGGGGTACGGCGACGGGCGGAACCGCTCGCTGGCGCTGGCCGGCGAGGACGACGTGATCCCGCGCGGCTACCGCCACGGGGACGATCTGCGCCGCGTCCACTGGCGGTCCACCGCGCGTTACGGGGAGCTGATGGTCCGGCGCGAGGAGCAGCCCCAGCGGGCGCACTGCACGGTGCTGCTGGACACCAGGGCCGTCGCGCACATCGGCGCGGGGCCGGACTCCGCGTTCGAGTGGGCGGTGTCCGGCGCGGCCTCCGCGGCGGTGCACCTGCTGGAGCGGGGGTACGCCGTCCGGCTGCTGACCGACACCGGCAGTTCGATTCCCGGCCCCGACGGGGTGGGCGGCTACCCCGGCTCGTCCCTGGAGTCGGCGGACACCGCGGGGATGCTGCTGGACACCCTGGCCGTCGTGGACCACTCGGACGGGGAGAGCCTCTCGTCCGCGTACGACGTGCTGCGCGGCGGAAGCGAAGGGCTGCTGGTGGCGTTCCTGGGCGATCTCGACGAGGAGCAGGCCGCGATCGTGGCGCGGATGCGGCAGCGCGGCGGCGCCGCGGTGGCGTTCGTCCTGGACAACACGGCCTGGACGCGAGGCGTGTGGCCGGCCGATCCCGACGGGCTTCAGGCTCGGCTGCGGCTGCTCCGCGAGGCGGGGTGGACGGCGCTGCTGGTCGGGCCCGGGGTACCGCTGGCCCACCTGTGGCGGCACACGGACGCGCGGGGCGGGAACCGGGCGGACGCGGGCCCCGCCCCGACGGCGAGCACGACGGGGATGTCATGAGCGAGGCACGCGCGGCCGCCGGGCCGCAGACGGACACGAAGGCCGCTCCTCCTCGGGGAGTCCGGGGGAGGCCGCGCTGGGAGAGGAGCCTGCGGGAGAACGAGGGGGGCGCGTCATGAGCGGTCGGGCGCGATTGGCGATCTTCGCGGCGGTGGCGACCCTGGCGTCCGCGTGCGCGCTGCTGCCGCTGGTCGATCCGGTCCGGTGGATGTTCCAGGCGGCCCTCCTGGTCTGCGTGCAGAGCGCGGTGGGCACCGCGGCGCGGCGGGTCCCGCTGGCGCGGCCGCTGACCGTGGCGGCCCAGGCCGTGGTGTCACTGCTGCTGATCACCGCGGTCTTCGCGCGGGAGCAGGCGCTCGGCGGAGTGCTCCCCAGCCCGCAGGCCTTCCAGGAACTGGGCCTGCTGATGCGGGACGGCGCCGACGACGTCGGGCGGTACGCGATCCCGGCGCCGCTGACCGACGGCATCCGGCTGTTGCTGGTCGGCGGGGTGCTGGTGATCGGGCTCGCCGTGGACGCGCTGGCGGTCACGTACCGCAGCGCCGCGCCCGCCGGGCTGCCGCTGCTGGCCCTGTTCTCGGTGGCCGCCGGGCTGTCGGACGACGGCCACGACTGGCTGTGGTTCCTGCTCGCCGCGGGCGGCTATCTGCTGCTGCTCCTGGCCGAAGGCCGGGACCGGCTCTCTCAGTGGGGGCGGCTCTTCCCCGGTGGCGGTCCACGCTCGCCGGAGCGGATGGCGTCCGGGCTGGCCGCAGCGGGTGGCGGAGATGCGGCGCTCGCCCCGGTCCGCACCGGCCGCCGGATCGGCGCCCTGGCGCTGGGGATCGCGCTTGCGGTGCCCGCGGTGCTGCCGTCGCTGAACGGCGGCCTGCTGGACCGCCGGGGGAACGGCGAGAAGGGCGGCGGCGGCAGCACGATCTCGGCGGTGAACCCGCTGGTGTCGCTGCAGAACAGCCTCAACCAGCCGGAGAACCGCGAGGTGCTCAGCTATCGCACCACCTCGGACACGACCCAGGATCTGTATCTGCGGATCGTCGCCCTGGACCAGTTCGACGGGACGGCGTGGAAGCCGTCGGAGCGCCGGGTCACGGATGTGCCGGAGACCCTGCCCCGCCCGCCGGGGCTCGGCTCCGGCATCCGCACGACCGAGATCACCACCTCCGTCTCGGCCGCCCGGTGGTATGCCCAGAGCTGGCTGCCGCTCCCCTACCCCGCCACCAAGGTCGACATCGAAGGCCGCTGGCGCTTCGAACCGGAAGGCCGCACGCTGGTCGGCGACCGGGGGCAGAGCACGAAGGGCGCGCGCTACCAGGTCTCCAGCCTTCGGGTGCAGCCGACCGCCGATCAGCTGGCCGCCGCGCCCGCTCCGCCCTCGCGGCTGCTGCGCGAGTACACCCAGGTGCCGGACTCCCTGCCGCCGGTCGTGCGGCAGACGGCGGACGAGGTGACGGCCGGGGCCCGCAACGCCTACGAGAAGGCCGTCAAGCTCCAGGACTGGTTCTCCTACAAGGGCGGGTTCACCTACGACACGCAGGTGCGGGCGGGCACCGGCAGCCAGGCCATCGCACGCTTCCTGGAGCAGAAGGAGGGCTTCTGCGTCCACTTCTCGTTCTCGATGGCGGCGATGGCCCGCACGCTGGGCATTCCGGCCCGGGTGGCGGTCGGGTTCACCCCGGGCACGAAGAAGTCGAACGGCGCGATGTCGGTGGGCATCAAGGACGCGCACGCCTGGCCGGAGCTGTACTTCGAAGGCGTGGGCTGGACCCGCTTCGAGCCCACCCCGAGCCGCGGCTCGCAACCCGACTACACGATCGAGCCGATTCCGTCGGACGACGATCCCGAGGTGCCGGCGCCCCGGCCCAGCGGAGCGGAGCGCCCGTCGACGGCGGCTCCGTCGCCCTCGGACAGCTGCCCGCCCGACGCGCGCAAGCTCGGTGACTGCGGTGCCGCGCCGCCTGCCCCGTCCGACGACGACTCGGAGGGGGGCGGCGGCTGGATCTCCCGCACGGCCACGATCGTGGGGTTCGGCGCGCTGGCATGTCTGCTGATCGCGATACCGCTGGCGCCGATGCTGTGGCGGCTGCGCACCCGCACACGGCGGCTGAACGGCTCCGGCGGCCGCACCCCCGAGGACGCGGCCGACCGCACGCTCGCGGCCTGGCGAGAGCTCGTGGACACGGCCTGGGACTACGGCATCGTCCCGGACGACGCGCAGACCTCGCGCAGGGCCGTGGACCGGATCGCCGAGGCCGGGAGACTGGACCCGGCGGCGACCGAGGCGGCGGGCAGAGTCGCGCAGGCGGTCGAGCAGGTGCTGTACGCCCCGCTGCCGCGCCCGGTGACGGGGCTGGCCGACGACGTGCGGCGGGTCATCACCGGCTTGCGGGCCTCGGCCGGCCGGCGTGTGCGGTGGCGGGCGCTGCTCGCCCCGCGGTCGGCGGTCCGGCTGGTATGGGCGGGGCCGCAGCGCTGGTCCACCTGGGCGGACCGCTGGGGCCGGGCATCCCGCCGATGGACGCGCTGGTCCTCGCTGCCGCGGCGGACCCGACGCCAGCGAGGGTGACGGCCGTCGGGCGGGGCTGACCGCCGTCGGGCAGGGGGCTGACGCCCCCGTCCGGCGGGGGGCTGACGGCCCCGTCAGAGGTTGACGGCCGCCGTCCGGCGGGGGCTGGCGGCCCCCCGTCCGGCAGGGCAGCCCCCGGCAGCAGGGCTGACCGCCGTCGGGCGAAGGTGACGGCGGTCGGGCGTGTCGGGGCCGGACAGCGGTGAGGGGCGGATGCCATGCGGCATCCGCCCCTCACCGATCAGGCGTATGTCTCAGTGCCCCTGTTCGTCGCGGCGGCGCTGCCACCGCTCCTCGATGCGGTCCATCATCGAGCGGCGCTGACGGCCCTGACGGCGGCCGGGGGCCGCTCCGCCCTCTCCCGCGCCCCGTTCCCGCCGCTCACCCGGCTTGGGCGCCTTGCGCCAGCCGGTCACCGCGAGCACGGCACAGCCGAGCATGACGAGGAACCCCACCACGCTGACCCAGATCTGCTGGACAGCCACGCCGACCATGAGGAGCGCGATGCCCACCAGAAAACCAGCGACCGCCTGGTAGACCCGTCGCCGGGTGTACGTGCGCAGGCCGCTACCCTCAAGCGCTGTCGCGAACTTGGGATCTTCGGCGTACAGCGCTCGCTCCATCTGCTCGAGCATGCGCTGCTCGTGCTCCGAGAGCGGCACAGAGTCCTCCTACTCGTCGGTCGCGGGGGTGCGACCGGGTGCGACCCTTTCAGGATAGGCAGGGAATCGCCCCCGTGAAACCCGCCCCTCTGCGCCAATTCACCCACCGGTACCGCTCTGGTGGACAGTGGCGCTGAAACCTGCATTCCCCACCCGCCGATCCGCCATGCCGAGCGGCGTCTCCTGATCATACGGGGCGAGGGCGCGCGACGGGCGTCCTGTGGCCGACGCCACCGGCTCCGACCTGCGGCGCGCGCCGGGCGTTGGGGGTGGTCAGCCGCGCTCGGCGAGGACGTGGAGCTGGGTCGCGATGGCGTGGAAGGCGGGCAGCTCCGCCGCGGCCGCCTCCAGTCGCAGCAGCGCGTCCGCGGCTCCGGGCTCGGTGTCCACCAGCACGCCGGGCACCAGGTCGGCGAAGACCCGTACGCCGTGCACCGCGCCCACCTCCAGCCCGGTCGCGGTGACCAGCTCGGACAGCTGCTCGGCGGTGAAGCGGCGCGGGACCGGGTCGCCCTTGCCCCAGCGGCCCGCGGGGTCGGTCAGGGCGTGCTGGGCCTCGGTGAAGTGACCGGCCAGCGCACGGGCGAGCACGGCGCCGCCGAGCCCGGCGGCCAGCAGGCTGAGGGTGCCTGCGGGACGGAGCGCGGCCACGGCGTTGCGCACGCCCTCGGCCGGGTCGTCCACGTACTCCAGCACGCCGTGGCACAGCACCGCGTCGTACTGGGCGCGCTCCACGACGTCGAAGAGTCCGTGGACATCGCCCTGGACGCCGCGCACCCGATCGGCGACCCCGGCCTCCGCGGCCCGGCGCTCCAGCGCGAACAGCGCGTTCGGGCTGGGGTCGACCACGGTGACGCGGTGCCCGAGCCGGGCTACGGGGACGGCGAACTTGCCGGTGCCGCCCCCGGTGTCCAGGACGTCCAGGACTCCCCCGGACGCCGGATCCGCGCTCTTGGTCCGGCGGTCCAGGGCCTCTTGGAGGACCTCCCACACCACGGCGGTACGGAGGGACGCACGGGGGCGCAGCGGGTCTGACACAGCGGATGGCTCCTCGGCGCGGCGTCGGCACCGCTTGCGGCGGTGACGGCGAGTGACTGACGTCGACGCCACCAGCCTATTGCCTCGCCGGTGGGCCGATGGTGCACGGGCCGCCCCGGTGGTTCCTCTCGCTCAGCCCTTCTTCCCCCCCTCCCCCCATCGGTCGCCGTGGGAGCGCGGGTTGCGGGACCAGCATCCGTTCGACGATGCGCAGGAACATGCCGACCGCGCGCAGCAGGTCGTCGGCGTCCCGGCAGCCGGCCGCGCCGGGTATGCCCGCCTCCGCGCGGGCCCGGCGCTCTGCCCCGGCGGCGAACAGGGCGCTCCATTCGGTCAGTTCCGGCGCGACCTCCGGCAGCACCTCCCAGGCGCTGCGGATCCGGGCGCGGCGGCGGGCGGAGGGCTCGGGGCGGCCGCGGACGGCGAGCACGGCGGCCGCGGTGCGCAGGGCGGCCAGGTGGGCGGTGGCGAAGCGCTCATTGGCGGTTTCGAGCAGAGCGGCTTCCTCCAGGCCCTGACGGGCCTGGGCGAGAAGGTCGAGCGCGGCGGGTGGGGCCGCGGACCGGCGCAGGACGGGGTGGACGTCGTCCGCGGGTCCGGTCAACGAAGGGGCGGGGCCGGCGGCACGGTGCCGGCGCGCTGCGGCGGTCCTGGCCATGACGAACCTCCTGTCGTCGCGAGGCGGACCCGCCGGTCGATGACGTGGCCGCCGTCTGTCCTCATCGTCGGGCACCCCACTGACAATCGGCTCTGACCTGCGCAAACACCTCGCCCGAAAGGCCCCCTCGCGAAGCCTGGGCGCCGTGCTGCATAATTCTTTTGAACTGACTAGTCAGTTCAAAAGCCAACCAGAACGCTCCGAGACCGGGAGGGCTTCGTGGACACCACCCCGCCGAAGGACACCGCGCGCGGAGCGGCGGTCCGGGCCGAGGGGCTCGGCGTCGAAGGAGCGCGCGGCTGGGCGTTCCGCCACCTCGACCTCGCCGCGGAGCCCGGCGCGCTGATCGCCGTGACCGGCCCATCCGGCTCGGGCCGCACCTGCGCGCTGCTCGCGCTCACGGGCCGTATGCGCATCTCCGCCGGACACGCCGAGGTCGCCGGGTTGCGACTGCCCCGACACATGTCCGCGGTCCGGCGGATCTCCGCGCTCGCCCACGTACCCGGGGTCAGCGAGCTGGATCCGGCCCTGACCGTCGCCGAGCACCTGCGCGAACGCGCCCTGCTGGACCGCAGATTCAGCGGTTCGCCGCTCACCCTGCTGCGGCCGCGCCGCGAGAGGGCGGCCAAGGCCAGGGCACGGATCGATGCGGCCCTGAATGCCTCCGGTCTGGATGTGGAAGAGCTGCCCAAGGGGCTGCGTACATCCGTACGCGACCTGGAACGCCTGGAGACGCTGCGGCTCTCGGTGGGACTGGCGCTGATCGGTCGGCCCCGGCTGCTCGCCGTCGACGACGTCGACCTGAAGCTCTCGGACGCCGAGCGCGAACAGGCGTGGGCGATGCTGCGCGCCGTCGCGGCGGACGGCGTCACCGTCCTCGCCGTGTGCAGCCAGGCTCCCGAGCAAGCGGTCGTCGTCTCGACCGACGAGCGGCCGAAGGCGGACGACGAGGCCGAGACCGCCACCGAGACCGACAAGGAGGGGGCCGACGATGCGGGCACCGAAGCTGGCCGCGCTTGAGCTGAGGCGCTTCGGCAGGGGAAGGATGCCGCGCGCCGCGCTTGTCGCCCTGCTCCTCCTGCCGCTGCTGTACGGCGCGCTCTACCTGTGGTCCTTCTGGGACCCGTACTCCCGGCTGGACAAGATCCCGGTCGCGCTCGTCAACGCCGACCGGGGCGCCACCGTGCAGGGCCACAAGCTCACCGCGGGGGACGACATCGCCCGGAAGCTCCTCGACAGCGACACCTTCGAGTGGCACGAGACCAGCGACGCCGAGGCCCGCTCGGGCGTGGAGGACGGCACGTACTACCTCTCCCTGACCATGCCCGCCGACTTCAGCGAGCGGATCGCCTCCAGTTCCGGCGGCGACCCCGAGACGGGCGCGCTGCGGGTGCGGACCAACGACGCCAACAACTACATCGTCAGCCAGATCTCCCGGACGGTGTTCTCCGAGGTGCGCGCGGCCGCGTCCACCAAGGCGTCCCGGGGCTTCTACGACAACATCTTCATCTCCTTCTCCGACATCCACGGCGAGACTGTGAAGGCCGCCAAGGGCGCCGACACGATCGACAAGGGCATCGGCGACGCCAAGAAGGGAACGGAGAGCCTCACCAAGGGGCTGGCCAAGGCCAAGAAGGGCAGCAGTGCCCTCAAGACCGGCGTGACCAAGCTCGACAACGGTGCGAAGACGCTGGAGACAGGGGCCGGGGAGCTCGCCGAGGGGACCCAGGCCCTGGCGGACAAGGCGGTCCAAGTCTCCGCGAAGGTACGGCCGTTCCTCAAGGAGCACGGAAAGGAGATCGGGCAGGTCTCGCAGCTCGTCGCCGACGCCGCCGAGAAGGCGTCCGACGATCTGGACAAGCTCCCCGAGGCCGCCGCCACCGCGGCGACCAAGGCCCGCGCGGCGTCCGACACGCTCGCCGCCGACTACAAGCTGCGCTGTACGGACGCCACCCTCCCCGCGGCCGACTGCCCGGCGTTGAAGAAGGCCGCCGACGCGGCCGACACCGCCGCCGATGTGGCTCAGAGCGTGAACACCCTGGTGAAGAACCACACCACCGATCTGGAGACGCTCGGCGGCCGCCTGGACGACCTGCACACCAAGGCCCTCTGGCTGGCCGGGAAGGCCCCGAACCTCGCCGGGGACCTGGACACCGCCGTGGCGAAGATCAAGGCGCTCAACACGGGCGCCCACAAGGTCGCCGCCGGCGCGAAGACCCTCCATACGGGCCTGACCACCGCCAAGAGCGGCGCGTCCACCCTGGACACGGGCATCGGCACGGCCCACGAGGGCGCGAACACCCTCGACGGCGGTCTGTTCAAGCTGGCCGACGGCTCCGGGAAGCTGGCGGGCGGTCTCCACAAGGGCGCCGGGAAGATCCCGGACTACGGCAAGCGGGACCGGGACGCGCGGACCGAGGTCATGGCCGACCCGGTCAGGCTCGCCTCCCAGTCGTTGCACAAGGCGCCCAACTACGGCACCGGATTCGCGCCGTACTTCATCCCGCTGTCCCTGTGGGTGGGCGCGATGGTGGGCTACATGCTGATCCAGCCGCTCAACCGGCGCGCACTGGCCGTGGGCGCCTCCGCCTGGCGGGTCGCGCTGGCGGGCTGGCTGCCGGTCGCCGCGATCGGTGCGCTCCAGGCGACGCTGCTGCTGTCGGTCCTGCACTGGTCCTCGCTGGGCCTGCACATGGCCAGGGCCGCGGGCACGGTCGGCTTCCTGGTGCTGGTCACCGCCTGTTTCGCCGCCATCGTGCAGTGGCTGAACGCCCAGTTCGGCCCGGCCGGGCGGATCCTGGTCCTCGTCCTGCTGATGCTCCAGCTGACCTCGGCGGGCGGTACCTACCCGGTGCAGACCAGCCCCGCCTTCTTCAACGCCCTGCATCCGTTCCTGCCGATGACGTACGTCGTCGCGGGGCTGCGGCGGCTGATCACCGGCGGCGGTATCGGCCCGGTGTGGGAAGCGTGCACCGTGCTGACCGCCTTCACGGTGGCGGCGCTCGCGCTCACCGCCTGGTCAGCCCGGCGCAAGCAGGTGTGGTCCCTCGACCGGCTGCATCCGGAGCTGAGCCTGTGACCGGCACCGGGCCCCGCATCGGGCCGGGGAACGGGTCCCGCAGCAGGTCCGGGGAGCTGTCCTCGGCCCGGTCGGCAGAGGGGCACGGGACCGGAACGGCCCGTTCAGCGGGCAGAATCGTCCCTATGGACAGCAGCAGTACACGCCGCCAGGCCACCCGGCGCAAGCTCTTCGAAGCGGCGGTCACGCTCATCGCCGAGAAGGGGTTCTCCGCCACGACGGTCGATGAGATCGCCGATCGCGCGGGGGTGGCGAAAGGCACGGTCTATTACAACTTCGCCAGCAAGACCGTGCTCTTCGAGGAGTTGCTGCGCCACGGCATCGAGCTGCTCACCGACTCGCTCCAGAACGCCGCCGACGAGACCGCCGAGCGCGGCGGCAGCCATGTGGACGCGCTCGACGCGATGATCCGGGCCGGACTGGACTTCATCTCCCGCTATCCGTCGCTGACCCAGCTGTACGTCGCGGAGCTGTGGCGCACCAATCGAGCCTGGCAGTCCACCCTCATGATCGTCCGGCAGCGCGCCATCGCGGTCATCGAGGCCGTGCTGCGCGAGGCCGTGGCCGCCGGTGAGCTGAGCGAGGAGATCGACATTCCGCTGACCGCGTCCGCGCTGTTCGGCATGGTGCTGGTCGCCGCGCTGGACTGGCAGTCGTATCAGCCGGAGCGCTCGATCGACGACGTGCACGCCGCGCTGTCACGGCTGCTTCAAGGGAGGGTCAGCGGCCGCCCGCTGCCGCAGAACGCTCCGTAGCCGACGACCGCCGCCCGCACGTGACGGCGCTGTTCCGGCGCGGCTCGATCCCCCTCGATCCGCACCGGAACAGCGCTTCCCCCGATTTTCTCTCCCCCGTTGCTTCCCCCGGTTTTACTTCCCCCGTTGCTTCCCCCGTCGTACGCCCACCGTCGGAGCCCCCATAGCTCCTTCCGGCGGGCGTCTCCCCCGGTTCGTCAGGAACTCCGCGCCGTTCCGCAGCCCCGTGTCGGCGGTTCCGGCGCGGCGTCCCTTCCGTGGCCACCACTCTTCCGTGCCGGCCGGTGGCGGCCCATCCGCGCGGCTACTCATCTGGGTACCTGAGTACGCGTACTCAGCCGTGAGGTGAGATCACCAGGGGCGGGTCCCGGTGCCGACCCCAGGTGCCGGGCGGCGTTGTCAGTGGCTGCGGATAAAGTCGCAGGCATGGCACGGATTGCGGTGATCGGCGCCGGGATGGGCGCGATGGCGGCCGCCGCCCGGCTGGCCGTCGCGGGCCACCGGGTGGCGGTGTACGAGCGCGGGCGGACCCACGGCGGCAGCGTCGGACGCCTGGCGCGGGACGGTTTCGTCTTCGACACCGGCCCCGGACTGCTCCACCTCCCGGCGGTCTACCGCGACCTGTTCATCAAGACCGGCAAGGAGAGCCTGGAGAGCTGCGTCGAGCTCTCCCAGGTGGACCCGGCCAGCCGGCATGTCTTTCCCGACGGAACGGATCTGCGGCTGCCCAACGCGTCACGCGCCGGAGTCGTCCGGGCCCTGGACGAGGCCTTCGGCGCGGGCTCGGGCGAGCGCTGGGGCGACCTGGTCAACCGGGCGCGCGAGGCGTGGGACGCCACCCGCAGACCGCTGCTGGAGGAGCCGCTGCGCACCGACCGGCAGGCGCTGGAGCACGATCCGTATCCGGCGGTGGCCCGGCGCGGCTGGCTGCGCCTGGGCCGCGGCGCGCAGCCCGGGACCCTGGCGCGGATCGCCTCGCGTGAACTGCGGGACGCGGGCCCGGTCGCCCTGCTGGAGAGTTACGCGCTGGCGTACGGCCTGGACCCGCGCACCGCGCCCGCGAGCGCCACTGTGCTGCCGTATCTGGAGCAGACCTTCGGCAGCTGGTACGCGCTCGGGGGGATGCGCGCGCTGGCCGACGCGCTGTACGAGCGCTGCCGGGCGCGGAAGGTGGAGTTCTCCTTCGGCGCCGAGGTCGCGGCGATCGTCGAGAAGGACGGGCGGGCGGCGGGTCTGACTCTGGCGGACGGGACACCGGTGGCCGCCGACGCCGTCGTGTGCGGCGTCGATCCGGCCGTGCTGCCGCGGCTGCTCGGCGGGGCGCGGGCCTGGCAGGACGGTGACGTCCAGCCGCCGGACGGCGGCTCCGCGAGCGGCGCGTCCGGCAGGCTCGTGGTGCTCCTGGCGCTGCGCGGGGCACGGCCGGGCGACACCGCTCACCGGACCGTGGTCCACGCGGCCGATCGCGGCGCCGAGCTCGCGTCCGTCTTCGGCGACGGTTCGGGGGAGGGGGCGGGGGCGGCCTGCCGGAGCAGGACCGTGACGGTGCTGCGCCCGGACGATCCGGGGACCCGCCCGGACGGGGAGCACGAGGCGGTCACCCTCACCGCGACCGTCGCCGCGCACGGGCCGGTGGACTGGTCGGACCCGGACATCGCGGGGCGGGAGGCGGACCGGATGGTGGCGGCCGCCGAAGCCGCGATACCGGGCCTGCGGGACCGCGTGCTGTGGCGGGAGGTGCGCACGCCGTACGACACGGCGGCGGACACGGGCGCGGAGGGCGGCGCGGTGCCCGCTCCCGCACTGGCCGGAGCGGGCGGCAGGCACCTGCGGCCCGCCAACCTCAGCCGGATACCGGGGCTCTATTTGGCGGGCGGCGGAGCACATCCGGGCGGCGGACTGGCCCACGCCGGGATGTCGGGCGCGATGGTGGCGGGTCTGATCGTCGAGGGTGCGGACTGGCGCGGCTCGCAGTGACGCCCTCGGGCCCGGGGCCTCGCCCCGGCCCACGGTCCGCGCCCCCGTAGTTCGCCGAGGAGTCCGTCCCCGGACTCCGTCCGGGACCCCCAGGAGCCGGCCCGTGGTGTCTCCCGCGCGAAGTCCGGGGAAGCTCGCGGACCTAGTAGCGGTGCTGCTCGTCGTAGCCGCCGTAGCCCTGCTGGTACGGGTAGGGCTGCGGGGGCTCGCCGTCGCGTTGCTGGGGGACCCAGGCGCCGTCCGCGGGCGCCGGATAGCCGTCCTGGGCGGCGGCGTAGTGGTCATCGGCCCCCGCGCCGTACTGCTGCTGCGCGTAAGGGTCGTAGGCCTGGTCGTATCCGCCGTACGGCTGCTGCTGGCCCTCGGCGTACGGGTCGGGGTAGGCGCCGTACCCGCCCGCCTCGGTGGCGTACGTGCCCGCCCCGGCGTCGTAGCCGTAGGAGCCTGTGGCGGCGTAGCCCTGCGTTCCGGCGCCGGTCAGCGGGTCCTGGCCGGCGTCCTGCCCGGCGGCCGGGGAGCCGTAACCGCCATAGGGGTCGCCGCCGTACGGAGCGGCGCCGTAGGAGTCGGCCCCGAAGGACTCACCGCCGTACGTGCCGCCGTAGGAGTCGTAGCCGCCGTAGCCGGGCTCCTGCGCCCCGTACGGCGGCTGCGCCGCGGCGGGCTCCGGGTCCCGGTACGCGGCGTACCCGCCGGTGTCGTCGTCGGGCAGCGGCTCCGGCTGGTACGTGGGCAGCGGCGGCTGCTGCGGGGCGGCGGGCGGCTCCTCCGGGGCGGCCGGCACCGCCTCCAGGTCCGAGACCTGGAGCGTCGGCTCGCTGACCGGCGGGGCCGAGGAGCGCCCGGCCCCGCCGCGCGGGAGGTTGATCGCCCAGCCGGCGGTGAAGCCGCGCCGGAAGGAGAGGGTCACATAGGTCTGGCCGACGGCGAAGGCCGCCGCGCCCGCCCCGATCACGATCACGTTCGAGAGGAGCACACCGGCCACCACACCGAGGAAGCCGGCGAACGCGACCAGCCGCCAGCGCAGCCGTGCCTTGTGCTGTAGCAGTACCTCGGCGAGCAGCCACAGCGCGACGACGCCGAACGCGATGTAGAGGACCGTCCAGCCCATCTGCGCCCCTCCCGGACGGCCGCCGTGCGCCGGCCGTCGTCATCCGGACCGCTGGTGCAGTCCGAGATTCTCGTAGATTTCCAGGGTCGCCGTGGAGTGGTTCAGGGTGATGAAGTGCAGCCCGGGGATCTCCTCGGCCATCAACCGCGCGCACAGATTCGTCGCGTAGTCGATTCCGACCGAGCGTACAGCGGCCGGGTCGTCCTGCACCGCGAGGATCCGCTCAGCCAGCTCGGGCGGGAACGCCGCGTTGCTGAGCTGGGCGAACCGCTCGATCTGGCGGACGTTGGTGACCGGCATGATCTCGGGGATGATCGGGGTGTCGCAGCCCGCCGCCGCCACCCGGTCGCGCAGCCGCAGATAGTCCTCCGCGTAGAAGAACATCTGCGTGATCGCGAAATCCGCGCCCGCCCGGCATTTGTCGACGAAGTGACCGACGTCGGTCTCCCAGTCCACCGAGCGCGGGTGCATTTCGGGGAATGCCGCGACACCGACGCAGAAGTCACCGGACTCCTTGATCAGCTGCACGAGTTCGGCGGCGTAGGTGACCCCGTCGGGGTGGCGCACCCATTCGCCCATCGGGTCGCCGGGCGGGTCGCCGCGCACCGCGAGCATGTTCCGGATCCCGGCGTCGGCGTACTGGCCGATGACGTTGCGCAGTTCCGCGACGGAGTGGTTCACGGCCGTGAGGTGCGCGACCGGGGTGAGCGTGGTGTCGGTGGCGATGCGCTCGGTGGCGCGCACCGTGCCCTCCCGCGAGGAGCCGCCCGCGCCGTAGGTCACGGACACGAACGTGGGTGAGACCGCCTCGATCCGGCGAATGGCGTTCCACAGGGTCCGTTCGCCTCTCTCGGTCTTCGGAGCGGCGAACTCGAACGAATACGACTGCTCGCCGGAGGCGAGCAGGTCACGCACCGTACGTGCGCGGTCTGTCCTGGTGGAAGCTGTCCCTAGGGCCATATCGGCAGGTTAGCCAGCGGGGTGGCGCAGGCACAGCCGACCAGAGCGATATGACCGCTTTGTCCGGCGGCTGTCCGAACTGCGGACTGTTCGCCGTCCATATTCGGCCACGTCACCCGTGCTCCCGTGTGCGGCGTCTCACATTCCGGACGGATCCGATGCCGCCCCGCGCACCCGCTTGGCCAGATCCGCGGCGGCGGCCCCCGGGTCGTCGGCCTCGGTGATCGCGCGCACCACGACCACCCGCCGCGCCCCGGCCGCGAGCACCTCGTCCAGATTGCCGGCGTCGATGCCGCCGATGGCGAACCAGGGGCGGGCGGGGGCGCGCTCCGCCGTGTACCGCACCAGCGAGAGGCCGGGGGCGTGCCGCCCCGGCTTGGTCGGGGTGGGCCAGCACGGACCGGTGCAGAAGTAGTCCACGCCGTCCTCGGAGATCGCCGCGTCCACCTCCGCCTCGGCGTGGGTGGAGCGGCCGATCAGCAGGTCCTCGCCGAGGACCGCACGGGCGGCCGGGACCGGCAGGTCCCCCTGGCCCAGGTGCAGCACGTCCGAGCCGATGGCGTGCGCGACGTCCGCCCGGTCGTTGACCGCCAGGAGCTTGCCGTGCCGCCGGCAGGCGTCGGCGAAGACGGCGAGGTGCGCCAGTTCCTCGCCCGCCTCCATGGCCTTGTCGCGCAGCTGGACGATGTCGACGCCGCCGGCGAGCACGGCGTCGAGGAACTCGGGCAGGTCACCCTGGCGCTTGCGCGCATCGGTGCACAGATACAGCCGGGCGTCGGCCAGCTGTCGGCGTGCTGCGTCGGCGGCAAGGGCCATGGGTGCGCTCCCCCCGGGTAGGCGGTGTACGGGCCGGGCGCCCCGGCCCGTACACCGGTGGGTTCTCAGGATCGGACGGCGGGCGGCCAGTGCTGGATCAGGTGCCCTGGTGCCGGATCAGACGGCGAGCGCCTGGGCACGGCGCTTCACCTCCGTGCCGCGATTCTCGCGCAGGGCCTGTGCGGGGGTGCCGGGCAGGGTCGGATCCGGAGTGAACAGCCACTCCAGCATCTCCTCGTCGCTGAAGCCGTCGTCCTTCAGCAGCGTCAGGGTCCCGGAGAGCCCCTTGACGACCTTTCCGTCTCCGATGAAGTCGGCGGGCACCTGGAGCACCCGGTTCTCGCCACGGCGCACGGCGATCAGCTGGCCTTCCTTGACCAGCTGCCGGACACGGGTCACCTCGACGTCCAGCCGTTCCGCGATGTCGGGAAGGGTGAGCCAGGCGGGCACGAGAGCATCGGTCTTTGCGTCAATCTCGGTCACGGGGCCAAGCCTGCCATCCGGGACTGACAACCGGCGAACGCTCCGCGGCCCCGGAGTCACTCCGCCGGCCGCCCCGCCGGGTCCCGACGGCGTCGCGCGGCGTGCCCCGCAGGAGCCGCCGGGCTCACAGCGCCGCGAGTTTGAGCGGAACTGACGCGTCCGCCGCCTTCGCCCGGTCGATCTCCGCGCCGCTCTCGATGAGCTTGCGGCCCTGCGCCAGGTCACGCGGTCGGCCCACCGCCAGCAGAGCGATCAGGGCGCCCTCCCGCAGCCAGCACACGCTCCACGCCGCACCGCTCGGGTCGCCGCGCCAGACCAGTTCGTCGGCGTCGGCGTGGTGGCCCACGTACTGCACGAACCGGCCGAACTGCTCGGACCAGAAGTACGGCACCGGGTCGTACACCGCGCCGACGAAGTTCGGCCGCTGCGAGCCGACCAGGTTGGCGGCCACGGTCCGCGGCCCCTGCAGCGCGTTGTCCCAGTGGTGCACCAGCAGCCGCCGGCCGTAGCGGGCGGACGGGAACGAGGCGCAGTCGCCCACGGCGTACACGTCGGGCGCCGAGGTCCGCAGCCGCTCGTCCGCGAGCACGGACCCGTCCGCGGCCAGTTCGATGCCCGAGCCGGCCAGCCAGCCGGTCGCGGGCCGGGCGCCGATGCCGACGAGTACCGCGTCCGCCCGCAGCCGCCGCCCTCCCCCGGGGCCTTCGGCCCGGGCGGCGCTCCCGGCCAGCAGCACACCGCCCTCCTCGACCGCGGCGACCCGCGTGCTGGTGATCAGCTCGGCGCCGCTGTCCAGGTACCAACCCGCCATGTACGCGGCGACCTCGGGCGGCAGCGCTCCGGCGAGCGGCCGCTCCGCGGCCTCGACGACCGTCACCGAGCAGCCCGCCTCGCGCGCCGCGGTGGCGAACTCCGCGCCGATCCAGCCCGCGCCGACCACCACGATGTCGTGTTGCGCGGCCAGGACCGGGCGCAACCGCTCCGCGTCGTCGAGGGTGCGCAGCAGATGGACGCCGGGCAGCTGCTCGGTGCCGGGCAGGGAGATCGGCTCGGCGCCGGTGGCGATCACCAGGTGGTCGTACGGCAGCGGACCGGCGTCCGTCCGCAGGCGCCGCCGCTCCAGGTCCACTCCGGTGGCCCGGCTGCCCAGTCGCAGCTCGACGCCGAGCGCCGCGAAGTCCACGTCGAACGTGGCGCCTTCGGCCTTGCCCAGCAGCAGCCCCTTGGACAGCGGCGGCCGGTCGTACGGCTGGTGGGGCTCGGCGCCCAGCAGCGTGATGGCGCCGGACCAGCCCTCCTCGCGCAGCGCGACGGCGGTCTGGACACCGGCCATCCCGGCGCCGGCGATCACGACACCCGGCCCGCCGCCGTCCGTCCCGGTCTGCTTCCGCTCGCTCAGCCCATCAGTCACCTGATCATCGTAGGTCGGCCGGAGCACCGCGCGAGGAGATCTCTGGCACATCGTCAGCTCCCCGGGAGGCTCCGCTCGCCCTTCCGGCCGATTCGGCGGGCGTACTAGGGTGTCGGCACACGCACTCGCGGGAGCCCGGACGCACCGGGCTGAGAGGGAGGCTGAGGCGGCCTCCGACCGTACGAACCTGATCCGGGTCATGCCGGCGAAGGGAGGGGCGAGAAAGCCCATGCACGCAACGGACAGACCGTACGACGTCCTCGTGGTCGGCGGCGGCATCATCGGCCTGGTCACGGCCTGGCGGTCGGCGCAGCGGGGGCTGCGCACGGCGGTGGCCGATCCGGCGCCCGGCGGCGGCGCCGCCCAGGTGGCGGCCGGGATGCTGGCCGCCGTCACCGAACTCCACTACGGCGAGGAGACGCTGCTCGGCCTCAATCTCGCCTCCGCGCGCCGCTACCCGGACTTCACGGCCGAGCTGGAGGAGGCGAGCGGCCAGGACACCGGTTTCCGCGCCTGCGGCACCCTCGCCGTCGCCCTCGACGCCGACGACCGCGCCCACCTGCGGGAGCTGCACGCACTCCAGCAGCACTGCGGGCTGGACGCGCGGTGGCTGAGCGGCCGCGAGTGCCGCCGTCTGGAGCCGATGCTGGCCCCCGGCGTCCAGGGCGGGCTGCGCGTGGACGGCGACCACCAGACCGATCCGCGGCGGCTGGCGGCGGCGCTGCTGACCGCGTGCCGGCGCGCGGGGGTCGTCTTCCACCTCGCGCGGGCGGACCGGGTCGAGATGAGCGGGGACGCCGTCACCGGGGCCGAGCTGGCCGACGGCACCCGTCTCGCCGCGGGCCAGACCGTGCTGGCCGCAGGCAGCCACAGCGGGCGGATCGCAGGGCTGCCGGAGGCGGTGCTGCCGCCGGTCCGCCCGGTCAAGGGCCAGGTGCTGCGGCTGCGGGTCCCCGCCGCGTACGGGCCGTTCCTGTCCCGGACGGTCCGGGCCGTGGTGCGCGGCGGACACGTCTACCTGGTGCCGCGGGAGAACGGCGAGCTGGTCGTCGGGGCCACCACCGAGGAACTGGGCTGGGACACCACCGTCACCGCGGGCGGCGTCTACGAGCTGCTGCGCGACGCCCACGAGCTGGTGCCCGGCATCACCGAGCTGCCGCTCACCGAGACCAGCGCCGGGCTGCGCCCCGGCTCCCCCGACAACGCCCCGCTGCTGGGCCCGACGGCTCTGCCGGGGCTGCATCTGGCCACCGGCCACCACCGCAACGGCGTCCTGCTCACCCCGGTCACCGGCGATGTGATGGCCGAGGTGCTGACCTCCGGGACGCTGCCCGAGCAGGCCCGCCCGTTCTCCCCGCAGCGCTTCCACGCCTCCCCCGCATCCGATCAGGAGCAGTCCGCATGACCGTCAGCGTCAACGGTGAGCCGCGCGAAATCCCCGACGGTCTCACCCTCGACCGGCTCGTGGCCACCTTCACCGCCGCCCCCAGCGGGGTCGCGGCAGCCGTCAACGAGACCGTCGTACCGCGCAGCCAGTGGCCCACCACCCGCCTCGGCGACGGCGACCGCGTCGAGGTCCTCACCGCGGTCCAGGGAGGCTGACCATGGCGGACGACCCCCTCACCATCGCCGGGACCGCTTTCGGCTCCCGGCTGATCATGGGTACGGGCGGGGCGCCGAGCCTCGATGTGCTGGAGCGGGCGCTGCTCGCGTCCGGAACCGAGCTGACGACCGTGGCCATGCGCCGCCTCGACCCGACCGTGCAGGGCTCGGTGCTGTCCGTGCTGGAGCGGCACGGCATCCGCGTGCTGCCGAACACCGCGGGCTGCTTCACCGCGGGTGAGGCGGTGCTGACCGCGCGGCTGGCCCGTGAGGCGCTGGGCACCGACTGGATCAAGCTGGAGGTGGTGGCGGACGAGCGGACCCTGCTGCCCGACCCGGTCGAGCTGCTGGACGCCGCCGAGACGCTGGTCGACGACGGGTTCACGGTCCTGCCGTACACCAACGACGACCCCGTGCTGGCCCGCAGGCTGGAGGAGGCCGGCTGTGCCGCGATCATGCCGCTGGGGTCGCCCATCGGCTCCGGTCTGGGCATCCGCAACCCGCACAACTTCCAGCTCATCACCGAGCGGGCGCGGGTCCCGGTGATCCTCGACGCGGGCGCCGGGACCGCCTCGGACGCCGCGCTGGCGATGGAGCTGGGCTGCGCGGCGGTGATGCTCGCCTCGGCGGTCACCCGGGCGCAGGAGCCGGTGCTGATGGCGGGAGCCATGCGGCACGCGGTCGAGGCGGGACGGCTGGCGTACCGCGCGGGCCGGATTCCGCGCCGGCACTTCGCGCACGCCTCGTCGCCGACCGAGGGCAGGGCGGACTTCGACCCGGAGCGCCCGGCGTTCTGACCGCGCCGCCGGGGGCCCGGTCCCCGGCCGTGGCCATGTCACCGTTCGGCTGCAGTACGGCGGCCTGGACCGGCGGGTAGATGGCCGGTGCGAGTCGGCTCGTAGACTGCGTTGTCGTGGATACGACCCTCCAGGACCCCTTGGTCGGGCAGGTGCTCGACGGCCGGTACCGCGTCGAGGCGCGGATCGCGGCCGGTGGCATGGCCACGGTCTACCGGACCGTGGACACCCGGCTGGACCGGGTGCTCGCCCTCAAGGTGATGCACCCCTCGCTCGCCGCCGACGCCGCCTTCGTCGAGCGCTTCATCCGCGAGGCCAAGTCCGTGGCGCGGCTCGCGCACCCCAACGTGGTGGGCGTCTACGACCAGGGCACCGACGGGACCTACGTCTATCTCGCGATGGAGTACGTCGCGGGGTGCACCCTGCGGGACGTGCTGCGCGAGCGCGGCGCCCTGCAGCCGCGCGCCGCACTGGACATCCTGGAGCCGGTGCTGGCCGCGCTCGGCGCCGCGCACCGCGCCGGGTTCGTGCACCGCGACATGAAGCCGGAGAACGTCCTCATCGGGGACGACGGCAGGGTCAAGGTCGCCGACTTCGGGCTGGCCCGCGCCGTGGACACCGCCACCAGCACCTCCACCGACTCGGTCATGGGCACCGTGTCGTATCTGGCGCCCGAGCAGATCGAGCACGGCACCGCCGACACCCGCGCGGACGTCTACGCCTGCGGTGTGGTCCTGTACGAGATGCTGACCGGCGCCAAGCCGCACGCGGGCGGCACCCCGGCGCAGGTCCTCTACCAGCACCTCCACGAGGACATCGCCCCGCCGTCCGCGGCGGTGCCGGGGCTCGCGCCCGAACTGGACGGCCTGGTGGCGGGCGCCACGGCCCGCGCCCCGGGGCTCCGCCCGGCCGACGCGGTCGAGCTGCTGGGGCTGGCCCGGGCCGCCCGCGCCGAGCTCACCGAGGCGCAGCTGGACCTCGTACCGCCGCGGGCGACCTCCGACACGCACGACAACTCCGAGGACCGTACGAGCGTCATCGCGCGCCCGGTGCCGATGGCGGCCGGGGCCGACAGGATGGAGCACACCAGCCGCCTGGAACTGCCGCCGGAGCCCCCCGCCCCGGCCCGGCGGGGCAGGCGCGGAGCCGGGCGCGGGCTGCCGCCGCGTCCGGTGCTGACGATGGTCGCCGCCGTGCTGCTGCTCCTCGGCATCGGCGCGGGCGTGTGGTACATCAACTCCGGCCAGTTCACCAAGGTCCCCGGCGTGATCGACATGACCGAGGCCAAGGCGAAGCAGAAGCTGCGCGACGAGGGCCTGGAGGTCAAGGTCGTCCGGGAGTTCAGCGACGTCACGGAGCGGGGCAAGGTCATCGGCACCAAGCCCGCGGTCGGCTCCCGGATCCGCGACACCGGAACCGTGACGATCAAGGTCTCCAAGGGGCGGCCGCGGACCGACGTGCCCAATGTCGTCGGCATGCCCCTCAGCGAGGCGCGCAAGCAGCTTCAGGACGCGGGGCTGAGCGTCGGCACCGTGACCCGGGCGTTCAGCGACGAGACCCCGCAGAACCAGGTGCTCGCCACCGACCCGCGCGCGGGCAGCACCCGCCGCCCGGGCACCGCCGTCGGCATCACCGTCAGCAAGGGCGAGAGGATCGAGATCCCGGACGTCATCGGCGAGTCGGTGGCGGACGCCGAGTCGGACCTGCGGGACGCGGGCTTCAAGGTCGAGTACGCCGAGGAGCAGGTGTTCTCCCAGGAGGACGCGGGCACGGTCGCCAAGCAGTCGCCGTCGGAGGGCGGCAAGGGCGCCAGGGGCGACACGATCACGCTGAGCATCTCCAAGGGCCCGCGGATGATCGAGGTGCCGGACGTCGAGGGTGACAACGTCGACGACGCCAAGAAGGAGCTGGAGGATCTGGGCTTCAAGGTCGAGGTGGACCGTCCGCTGCTGTTCCCCGGCGACGAGGTCAGCGGCCAGTCGGTGGAGGCGGGCGAGAAGGCCGCCGAGGGCAGCACGATCACCATCGAGGTCGACGGTGCCTTCTGAGCGTCCGGCGGGCACCGTGGACAGCGTGAACCGCGCCCGCAATCCGATCGGCGCCCATGTGCCGGTGGCCGCCCGCGGCCTGGCCGGCACGGGGCTGCCGTACGCCGCCGACATCGGCGCCGAGACCGTGCAGGTCTTCGTCGCCAACCCGCGCGGCTGGGCGACCCCGCCCGGCAACCCCGCCCAGGACGAGGAGTTCCGGGCCCGCTGCGCCGAGCGCTCGATCCCGGCGTACATCCACGCGCCGTACCTGATCAACTTCGGCTCGCACACCCCGGCCACGGCCGACAGCTCCGGGGTCTCGCTGCGCCACTCGCTGCGCCGCGGCCGGGCCATCGGCGCGCTGGGGGTCGTGGTGCACACCGGTTCCGCGACCGGAGGGCGGGACCGTGCCACCGCGCTCGCCCAGGTCCGCTCGCTGCTGCTGCCGCTGCTGGACGAGCTGGATCACGACGACGACCCGTGGCTGCTGCTGGAGCCGACCGCCGGGCAGGGCGCGTCCCTGTGCTCCGTGGTGGCGGATCTCGGCCCGTACTTCGACGCGTTGGACCGCCACCCGAAGCTGGGCGTCTGCCTCGACACCTGCCACGTCTTCGCGGCGGGCCACGATCTGGCGGGGCCCGGCGGGATGAAGCAGACCCTCGACGAGCTGGTGTCGGTGGTGGGCGAGGGCCGGCTGAAGCTGATCCACGCCAACGACTCCAAGGATGTCGCCGGTGCCCGCAAGGACCGGCACGAGAACATCGGCGCGGGGCACATCGGAGCCCAGCCGTTCCGTGAGCTGTTCCGGCATCCGGCGACGGCGGGCGTGCCGCTGGTGATCGAGACCCCGGGCCCCAAGGAGAACTACGCGGCCGACGTGGCCCGGCTCAAGGAGCTGCGCGACGGCTGAGGGCGGCCGGGGAACCGCGGGACGCGGCCGCCGCCCCGGGTGCCGGGTTACAGCTCGGGGCCGTCGCCCGGCTCCTCCTGATACGAGTACCGCTGCTCGCGCCAGGGGTCGCCGATGTTGTGGTAACCCCGCTCCTCCCAGAAGCCACGGCGGTCGGCGGTCATGTACTCAACGCCCCTGACCCACTTCGGGCCTTTCCAGGCGTACAGATGCGGGACGATCAGCCGCGCCGGGAAGCCGTGCTCGGCGGTGAGCGGCTCACCGTCCTTGTGGGTGGCGAAAATCGTGCGCTCGCCGGTGAAGTCCGCGAGCCGCAGATTGGCGCTGTAGCCGTACTCGGCCCAGACCATCACATGGGTGGCGGTGGGTGCGGGCGGCGCGAGTTCGGCGATCGTGCGGGCGGCCACACCGCCCCACTCCGCGCCCAGCATGCTGAATTTCGTGACGCAGTGCAGATCCGCCACGACCGTGGTGTACGGCAGCGCGGAGAACTCGTCGTGCGTCCAGGTGTGCTTGTCCCCGTCGGCGGTCGCACCGAAGACCCGGAACTCCCAGCGGTCCGGCTTGAACTTCGGGACCGGTCCGTAGTGCGTAACCGGCCAACCGCGCTGCAGCCGCTGCCCGGGAGGCAACAGTGCGAGCTCCCCCTCGCGGTGTTCCGACTGACCCATGGCTCCATGGTGTCAGACCGTGAGGGGTGGTCGTGACCAGCGCAGGACAGGGAGATTCTTCCTTTGAGGGTGGTGGTGGGAGACGGGAGGGCTATTCGGGCAAGCCGCACTAAGCGTGAACTTACTGGACTCTCCAGAGGGGGCGGTGCGACGATGCGCGCAATCTGCCGTTCCCCGCCTGGATTGGAAGGAGCCCCTCGATGCAGGGCGACCCCGAGGTCATCGAGTTCCTCAACGAGCAGCTCACCGGCGAGCTGACCGCGATCAACCAGTACTTCCTGCACGCCAAGATGCAGGAGAACCTGGGCTGGACCAAGCTCGCCGCGTACACCCGGCACGAGTCGTTCGACGAGATGAAGCACGCGGAGGTGCTCACCGACCGGATCCTGTTCCTGGACGGGCTGCCCAACTACCAGCGGCTCTTCCACGTCCGGATCGGCCAGACCCTCACCGAGATGTTCCAGGCCGACCGGCAGGTCGAGGTGGAGGCGATCGACCGGCTCAAGCGCGGCATCGAGGTGATGCGCGCCAAGGGGGACATCACCTCGGCCAACATCTTCGAGAGCATCCTGGCGGACGAGGAGCACCACATCGACTACCTCGACACCCAGCTGGAGCTCGTCGAGAAGCTCGGCGAGCCGCTCTACATCGCCCAGCTGATCGAGCAGACGACCCCGGGCAGCTGACGGTCCAGGTCAGGCGGCCCGGGAGGCGATCGGGACGGCCGGGGCCGGATCGGCGGCCAGCACGGCGGCGGACTCCCCCTGGTCGAGCAGCTCGCGGCGGGGGCACGCGCCCCGGCCGAGCAGCGCCTGGATACGGCGGACACACGAGCCGCAGTCCGTGCCCGCCTTGCACGCGCCGGCTATCTGGCGAGGGGTGCAGGCACCGGAGGCCGCATGCTCTTGCACCTGCTTCTCGGTGATGCCGAAGCATGAGCAGACGTACACGCGGTGCTCCTGGATGGACCGGATGATCAGTAAGGTTAACCTCACCTTACCCTCACTGGCCGCCGGGCAAAAGTGCGACGGGGCGCGGATCGCTGTGATCCGCGCCCCACCCACGTCAGGTCCTCACTGGTCCCGGTACATCTCCGCGACCAGGAACGCCAGGTCCAGGGACTGGCTGCGGTTCAGCCGCGGGTCGCACGCCGTCTCATAGCGCTGGTGCAGATCGTCGACGAAGATCTCGTCGCCGCCGCCCACGCACTCGGTGACGTCGTCACCGGTCAGCTCCACGTGGATGCCGCCCGGGTGGGTGCCCAGGCTCTTGTGCACCTCGAAGAAGCCCTTGACCTCGTCCAGCACGTCGTCGAAACGCCGCGTCTTGTGCCCGGAGGCCGCCTCGAAGGTGTTGCCGTGCATCGGGTCGCAGATCCACACGACCTGGGCGCCCGACGCGCTGACCTTCTCCACCAGGTTCGGCAGCCGGTCGCGGATCTTGTCCGCGCCCATCCGCGTGATGAAGGTCAGCCGGCCCGGCTCGCGGTCCGGGTCCAGCCGGTCGATCAGCGTCAGCGCGTCCTCCGGGGTGGTGGTCGGGCCGAGCTTCACCCCGATCGGGTTGCGGATCCGGGAGGCGAACTCGATGTGCGCCCCGTCCAGCTGCCGGGTGCGCTCACCGATCCACACCATGTGCCCGGAGACGTCGTACAGCTGCCCGGTGCGCGAGTCGGTGCGGGTCAGCGCCGACTCGTAGTCGAGGATCAGCGCCTCGTGCGAGGAGTAGAACTCGACGGTCTTGAACTCCTCCGGGTCCACCCCGCAGGCGTTCATGAAGTTCAGCGCCCGGTCGATCTCGCGGGCCAGCGCCTCGTAGCGCTGACCGGACGGGGAGGACTTCACGAAGTCCTGGTTCCAGGCGTGCACCTGGCGCAGGTCCGCGTAGCCACCGGTGGTGAAGGCGCGCACCAGGTTCAGCGTCGACGCCGACGCCTGGTACATCCGCTTCAGCCGCTGCGGGTCCGGGATCCGGGCCTCGGCGGTGAACTCGAAGCCGTTGACGGAGTCGCCCCGGTAGGTGGGCAGCGTCACGCCGTCGCGGGTCTCGGTCGGCTTCGAGCGCGGCTTGCTGTACTGCCCGGCGATCCGGCCCACCTTCACCACCGGGACGGACCCGGCGTAGGTGAGCACGGCGCCCATCTGGAGCAGCGTCTTGAGCTTGTTGCGGATCTGGTCGGCACCGACGGCGTCGAAGGCCTCGGCGCAGTCGCCGCCCTGGAGCAGGAACGCCTCACCGCGCGCGACAGCTCCCAGCCGGGCGCGCAGCTGGTCGCACTCGCCCGCGAAGACGAGCGGCGGATAGGACTCGAGCTCGGCGATCACATCGCGCAGAGCCTCTTGGTCCGGCCAGTCGGGCTGCTGCGCCGCGGGAAGGGAGCGCCAGGTGTTGCCACCGGCGTGGGTTTCGGCATTCACGGTCACGCTGCCAACAGTAAGGGGTCCCGGTGCCCGTTCAGCCGGATGCCCAATGGGTGAGACAACTCGTCCATTCGGCGTGGCCCGTTGCGCCGCGGGGTCGGGTAGGGTGCGGGGCATGTTCGCGCGACTGACCATGGACTGGTGGTGGACCGCTCATCCGGCGGCCCACTGATCGCGCTTGCACCAAGACACCGCGAAGGCCGCCGAGGGGCGGCCTTCGGCATTTGCGCGGGCCGTTTCCCTCCTCCCGGAAGGAACCCCGCACATGCACCACGACACCGCCGCCGTCGTGCGACGGCTGCTCTCCGCCGACTGCCCGCCCTTCGCCCTGCTGCGCCGCCGCGCGCCCGGCCACCCGGACGACATCGTCGAGGTGCTGGTCGGACCGGTGAGCGAGGTGGAGCGGCTGGCCGACATCCCGCTGCCGGTCGGCGCCCCCGCCGACGGGGCGTCCAGTGACGCCCTGGCGCTGGTCCCGTTCCGGCAGATCCGCGAGCGCGGCTTCGACGCGTACGACGACGGCACGCCGCTGGCGGTGCTGCGCCCCGAGGAGAGGTACGAACTGCCGCTGGCGGAGGTGCTGGCGGCACTGCCCGGCCACCGGGTACAGGTCGAGGGCGGCTCGTTCGACGTGGACGACGCGGAGTACGCCGAGGTCGTCAGGCGGGTCGTCGAGGACGAGATCGGCACCGGCGAGGGCGCCAACTTCGTGATCCGGAGGACCTTCGAGGGGCGGATCCCCGGGTTCTCGGCGGCCGACGCGCTGGCGCTGTTCCGCCGATTGCTGGCCGGTGAGCGCGGGGCCTACTGGACGTACGTGGTGCACCTGGGCGACCGGACGCTGGTGGGGGCCAGCCCGGAGGTCCATGTCCGGATGACCGGGAGGACCGTGGTGATGAACCCGATCAGCGGCACCTACCGCTATCCGCGCGACGGGGCGAGCGTGGCCGGGCTGCTGGAGTTCCTGCACGACCGCAAGGAGGTGGAGGAACTGTCCATGGTCGTGGACGAGGAGCTGAAGATGATGTGCACCGTCGGCGACATGGGCGGGGCGGTCGTCGGCCCCCGGCTGAAGGAGATGGCGCACCTGGCGCACACCGAGTACGAGCTGCGCGGCCGGTCGTCGCTGGACGTGCGGGAGGTGCTGCGGGAGACGATGTTCGCGGCGACGGTCACCGGGTCGCCGGTGCAGAACGCGTGCCGGGTGATCGAGCGGTACGAGCCCGTCGGGCCGGACGGTGCGGGCCGGGGCTACTACGCGGGTGCCCTGGCGCTGCTGGGCCGCGACGCGGGCGGAGCGCAGACCCTGGACTCGCCCATCCTGATCCGCACCGCCGACATCGACGGCGACGGGCGGCTGCGGGTGCCGGTGGGCGCGACGCTGGTGCGCCACTCCGACCCGTACGGCGAGGTCGCCGAGACGCACGCCAAGGCCGCGGGGGTACTCGCCGCGCTGGGCGTGGCGGACGTCCCGGCGCGGCCCGCCCCGGCCGTGCCGACCCCGCTCGCGGACGATCCGCGGGTCCAGGCCGCACTGGCCGCCCGGCGCGCGGACCTGGCCCCGTTCTGGCTGCGGATGCAGACCCCCGACGCGTCCGCCCGGCTGTCGGGGCACGCGCTGGTGGTGGACGGCGAGGACACGTTCACCGCGATGCTGGCGCATCTGCTGCGCACGTCGGGTCTGGCGGTCACGGTGCGGCGCTTCGACGAGCCGGGCGTACGGGAGGCCGCGCTGGCGCACCGGGGCCCGGTGGTGCTGGGGCCGGGCCCGGGTGATCCGTCGCAGGCCGGGGACCCGAAGATGCGGCTGTTGCGCGGGCTCGCGGCGGACCTGTTGCGCGGGCACCGGCAAGGTCTGCTGGGGGTGTGCCTCGGACACGAGCTGATCGCGGCGGAGCTCGGCCTGGACATCGTCCGCAAGGCGGTGCCGTTCCAGGGCGCGCAGGAGCGGATCGACTTCTTCGGGCGTGAGGAGACGGTGGGCTTCTACAACACGTTTGCCGCGCGGTGCGGTGAGGCTGTGGCCGAGGAGCTGGGCCTGCGGGGGGTGGAGGTGAGCCGGGACGCGGTGACGGGCGACGTCCACGCGCTGCGGGGGCCGGGGTTCGCGGGCGTCCAGTTCCACCCCGAGTCGGTCCTCACGATGAACGGTTCGGCCATCGTCGCCGAGCTGCTCGCAGCCGTACGCGTGTAACCTCCGGCCGGTTTGTGGGCAGTCGTCCGCCAGGGGCGGAACGGGTGGGCACAAACCGGCCCGCACCCGGCGACGGTGCGCCACCCCCCGCCGGGCATGGCCGCTCGTGCGCGGGTGCGGGCCGGTGGCCGGTTTGTGCCCACCCTCCCCCAGCTACCGCTGGGAGGTGCCCCCATCGCCCCGCGGAACGTATGCCCACAAACCGGTGGGCGGCGGGGCTGGGCCACGTCCCAAAGGTCAGGGTGGGTGGGTGGGATCCGTCAGCCGAAGAAGACGCCGGCTTCGGCGTACAAGGACGGGTCCACCGTCTTCAGCGTCGCCGTGGCCTCCGCCAGCGGCACCCGGACGATGTCCGTGCCCCGCAGCGCGACCATGACGCCGAAGTCCTCGTCCCGTACGGCGTCGATGGCGTGCAGTCCGAAGCGGGTGGCCAGCCAGCGGTCGAAGGCGCTGGGGGTGCCGCCGCGCTGGACATGGCCCAGGACGGTCGTCCGGGCCTCCTTGCCCGTGCGCTTCTCGATCTCCTTCGCCAGCCACTCGCCGATGCCGGAGAGCCGGACATGGCCGAAGGAATCGAGGGTCCCGTCCTTCAGGACCGCGTCGCCGTCCTTGGGCATGGCGCCCTCGGCGACGACCACGATCGGCGCATACCGGATCTTGAACCGCGATGTCACCCAGTCGCAGATCTGGTCGACGTCGAAGCGCTGTTCGGGGATGAGGATGACGTTGGCGCCGCCGGCGAGGCCCGAGTGCAGGGCGATCCACCCCGCGTGCCGGCCCATCACCTCCACCACCAGGACGCGCATGTGCGACTCGGCGGTGGTGTGCAGGCGGTCGATAGCCTCGGTGGCGATGTTGACGGCCGTGTCGAAGCCGAAGGTGTAGTCGGTGGCGGACAGGTCGTTGTCAATGGTCTTGGGGACGCCGACGCAGCGGACTCCGTACTCGTCGCTGAGCCGCGCCGCGACGCCGAGCGTGTCCTCGCCGCCGATCGCGATCAGCGCGTCGACCTCGTGCTTGACGAGGTTCTCCTTGATCTTGCGGATGCCGTCCTCGACCTTGAGGGGGTTGGTCCGCGACGATCCCAGGATCGTGCCGCCGCGCGGCAGGATGCCGCGCACCGCCTGGATGTCGAGGGTCACGGTGTCGCCTTCGAGGGGACCGCGCCAGCCGTCCCGGAAGCCGGTGAAGCCATAGCCGTACTCCTGCACGCCCTTGCGGACAGCGGCGCGGATGACCGCGTTGAGCCCGGGGCAGTCACCGCCGCCGGTCAGTACTCCGACCCGCATCGCATCTTCCCTTCTCCCGTGCGGTATCCCGTAAGGACCCGATTCGTGGTCACGCTAACGGTGATCCAGGTCACACGGGATGGGGTGGGAGGTGAATTCCACCGGGAGTCAAGGGAGTTGTGCGGAGGGGTTCACCCGGAAGAGTCGAGGCCGCGCTCGATCGCGTACCGCACCAGCTCCACACGGTTGTGCAACTGGAGTTTGCCCAGGGTGTTCTGCACATGGTTCTGCACGGTGCGGTGCGAGATGACCAACCGCTCGGCGATCTGCTTGTACGACAGCCCCTTGGCGACCAGGCGCAGCACCTCGGTCTCCCGCTCGGTCAGCTGGGGGACGTCGGGCTCGCCGGAGGCGGCGGGCGCGGGCTGGCCGGCCAGCCGCCGGTACTCGCCGAGGACCAGACCGGCCAGGCCCGGGGTGAACACCGCGTCGCCGGCGGCCGTCCGGCGCACCGCGTCGAGCAGCTCCTCCGTACTGGACGACTTCAGCAGATAGCCGGTGGCGCCGGACTTCACCGCCTCCAGGACGTCGGCGTGCTCGCCACTCGCGGAGAGCACCAGCACCCGCAGGCCGGCGTCGGCGGCCACCAGCTCCTTGCAGACCTGGACGCCGGGCAGCCCGGGCAGATTGAGGTCGAGGACGAGGACGTCGGGCTCGGCCGCCTTGGCCCGGCGCACCGCCTGCGGGCCGTCACCGGCCGTGGCCACCACGTCGAAACCCGCCTCGGCCAGATCGCGGGCGACCGCGTCCCGCCACATCGGGTGGTCGTCGACCACCATCACCGTCACGGCCCGGTCGGTCCGGTCCTCCGGCGTACCGCTCATCGTCTAAACCTTCCCGCCCCGCGGAACCCTCAACTCCACCTCGGTGCCCTGGCCGGGCGCCGAGAACCACTCGGCGCTGCCGCCGAGGTCACGCAGCCGGCCGCGGATCGACAGGGCCACTCCCAGGCGCCCTTCGCGCTCGGCGTCGGCCAGCCTCCCCTCCGGGATGCCCGGTCCGTCGTCCCGCACCGTCACCGTCACCGCGTCCGCCTCGTCCTCCACCAGGATCCACGCGCGGGCCTCCGCTCCCGCGTGCACCCGCACATTGTCCAGGGCCGCGCCGACGGCGGCCGCCAGTTCCGCCGCGGCGGCTGCCGTCAGCAGCACGGGCGCACCGGGCTCGGAGAACGTCACCCGGGACCCGGCGTACGGGGCCAGCAGCGCCCGCAGGTCGCAGGGGGCGTCGTCGGGGCCGCCCGCGGCCGAGGCGGCCGGTGCCGCCACGGTGGCCGGGACCATGGCCGAGACCCCAGCAGCCGCGGTCCGGGACTTCTCCAGCGCCTCGTGTCCGCCGTACGCGGCGTGTGCGTCGTCCATCGGACGTCGGGCACCCACCAGCCCGCCCGCGACCAGGGTGCGCAGTGCGATCTCCTGCTCCCCCGCCATCCGGCCGAGTTCCGCCGCCTCGCCGCCGATCGCGGCGCCGCGCCGCTGCACCATCGCCAGCACCTGGAGCACGCTGTCGTGGATGTCCCGGGCCAGCCGCTCACGCTCCCGGGTGGCGGCCTCGATCTGGAGCGCGCGGGCCAGGGTGCGCTCACTGGCCCGGGCCACCTCGACGACGTAGCCGATGGCCACGCTCGCCACCCACACCAGCACCACCGAGTGGATGCTGTCCTGGGCGAACTCGCGGCGTTCCGCGATGTTGGCCACCGCGACGACCGCGGAGGTCCACGCGGCCCACCGCCAGCCGCCCTTGATCGCGAAGCCGAGGACGGCGCCCGCGGTCCATATCGACGGCAGCGTGGGCGCCCCGTCGGCGATGCGGTCGTGGGTGTCCACCACGGGGGTCAGCAGGATGCCGACGACCGCGATGGTGAGATCGGCGACCAGGAAGCGCATCGTGCAGCGCTCGGCCGAGGAGACCTTGCGCACGGTGACGGCCGTCCACACGGTCAGCACGAGCAGGTACGCGCCCGCGCCCAGCGGATGGTCGTAGTGGTGGTACGCGAACGCGTACAGCGCGAGCGCGTACAGCGTCGTCAGCACCCGGTAGGCGGTGAGCGCATGCCACAGCGGCTGTTCCACGGACATGCGCACGACGCGCTCGCGCCTTGGCTCCCGCGGCATCCGGCTCCCCCGCCCTCCCCGCGCGGGCGCCGCCGCAACCGCTGCCGCCCGCGCGCACGCGCCGCCCGGCGGTACTCCCCGCCGGGCCGTTGTCAGTGCTTCTTGCCCGCGGCCTTCGCCGCCTCGGCCTCCGCCTTCGCCTGCTCCGCGAGCTGCCGCTTGGCGGCGGTGGCGTAGATGTCGACGTACTCCTGGCCGGACAGCTTCATGATCTCGTACATGACCTCGTCGGTCACCGAACGCAGGATGAACCGGTCGTTGTCCATGCCGTGGTAGCGGCTGAAGTCCAGCGGCTTGCCGATCCGGATGCCCGGCCGCATGAGCTTGGGCATGACCTTGCCGGGCGGCTGGATCTTCTCGGTGTCGATCATCGCGACGGGGATGACCGGCGCACCGGTGGCCAGCGCCACGCGCGCGAGGCCGCCGGGCTTGCCCCGGTACAGCCGTCCGTCCGGGGAGCGCGTGCCCTCCGGGTAGATCCCGAACAGCTCACCGCGCTCCAGCACCTCGATGCCGCTCTTGATGGCGGCCTCGCCCGCGCCGCGCGCGCCCGAGCGGTCCACCGGAAGCTGGCCGACCCCCTTGAAGAACGCCGCCGTCAGCTTCCCCTTGACTCCGGGGGTGGTGAAGTATTCGGCCTTCGCGATGAAGGTCACCTTGCGGTCGAGCACCGCGGGAAGGAAGAAGGAGTCCGAGAAGGAGAGGTGGTTGCTCGCCAGGATGGCGGGCCCCTCGGCCGGGATGTTCTCGAGCCCCTCCACCCACGGGCGGAAGGCGAGCTTCAGCGACCCTCCGACGGACAGCTTCATTGCGCGGTAGAACAACCGAGGACCTCCTGTGTCTGACGAGGAGACCTTAACCTGCCTACCCGCCGTGCGGCGCGCCGCGTACGCTTCCACCACCGGGGCTCCCCCGGGCTCCGCCCGGCCCCGCCCCTCACCGACACCTCGTACCGACCCGTCATCGACATCTCTCACCGACACTTCTCACTTCTCATCGAACGGAGATCCGTGGTGCCGCTCCTGCCCGGAGCCGAGCCGTTCCGCCACGACGGCGGAGACATCGGCGTCCTCGTCTGTCACGGCTTCACCGGCTCCCCCCAGTCGGTACGGCCCTGGGCCGATCACCTCGCGGAGCGCGGCCACACCGTGTCCCTGCCGCTGCTGCCGGGGCACGGCACCCGGTGGCAGGACCTGGCGGTCACCGGGTGGCAGGACTGGTACGCCGAGGTGGACCGCGAGCTGAGCCTGCTCACCGAGCGCTGCCGGACGGTCTTCGTCTGCGGACTGTCCATGGGCGGCACCCTCGCGCTGCGGCTGGCCGCCCGGCACGGCGCGGCCATCAGCGGCGTCGCGCTCGTCAACCCGGGCAACAAGATGCACGAGCGGGCGGCCGTGGCGCTGCCCGTGCTGCGCCATCTGGTGCCCTCCACCAAGGGCATCGCCAGCGACATCGCCAAGCCGGACGCCGTGGAGAGCGGATACGACCGGGTGCCGCTGCACGCCGCCCACTCGCTGCGCCGGTTCTTCCGCCTGGTCGACGCCGAGCTGCCGCAGGTCACCCAGCCGCTGCTGGTGATGCACAGCCCGCAGGACCATGTCGTACCGCCGGTGGACTCGGCCCGGATCCTGGCCCGGGTCTCCTCGCGGGATGTGACCGAGCGGCTGCTGGAACGCAGTTACCACGTGGCGACGCTGGACCACGACGCCGAGCTGATCTTCTCTGAGACCTCCGCGTTCATCGACCGGCTCGCGCCCGGCGCCGGGGTGGAAGGGATGGCGGCCAGTGGCGGAGCGTGACGCGAACGAGGCCGACGCGCGCGACGACGACGCCGCGTTCGCCGAGATCGTGGCGGCGTACGGCGAGGAGCCCGCGGATCCGCCGGGAGTGCCTCCGTGGCCGGACGCCGAGCGGGTCCAGCGGGAACTGCCGGACGACACCGCCGGCACCGCCGAGCCCGGTGGCTCATCCCGGTCCGGGGCCCGCGGCGGGTCCTCCCGGCCCGAAGGCCCGGACGGCGACGACACTCCCGAGCCATCGGAGAAGCCTGGGGAGCCCGAGAAGTCCGGGGCAGCGGGCGGCGCGGACGCCGGCGGTCCGTCCGGCACCTCCGGCGCGGGCGGCGGTGGCGGGCGGCCCGGCGGTTTCATCGTGTACGCGCCCGGGGTCGGCCCGCGTGACTGGCAGCCCGCCGAGGCGTCCGAGGACGACTTCGACGAGACGGACGAAGGCCATTTCGTACCGCCCGAGCCGCCTCCGCTGCCGCACGCCGACACCACCGCGCGCTTCGCCTGGCTGGCGGTGCTCGGCGGCCCACTGCTGCTCCTGCTCGCGGTCGTCTTCCGGTGGGAGATGACCTGGTGGCTCAGCACCCTGGGGGTGGGCGGCTTCCTCGGCGGCTTCGCGACGCTGGTGGTGCGGATGCGGGACGGCGACGAGGACGAGGACGACGACCCGGGGCGCGGCGCCGTCGTCTGAGCGGGCAAGCGGTGATCTGAACGGTCAGGCGGTGATCACGGGGCGACGCGGGGGATCCTGAGGGCGGCCAGGACCGGCAGGTGGTCCGTGGCCGCCCTCAGGTCCGCCGCGTTGACGCCGGGCAGCCCGGTCGGCACCCCGCAGCCCAGGACCTCCACCCCGTCGGTCGCGAAGACCGCGTCGATGCGGTGGCGGGGCTCGCGGGTCGAGTTGGTGAGCTCGCCGCCCCACGGCTTGGCCGCCCAGCCGTCCTGGAGCCGCCCGGCGAGCCTGCGGAAGGCTCGGCCCTCGGGCCGGTCGTTGAGGTCCCCGGCGACGACCGCGTGCGGTACCGCCAGCTCGGCCAGCTTGTCGAGGACCAGCCCCGCCTGGTCGTGGCGCTCGGCGGCGGACAGGCTGAGGTGGCAGCTGACCACCCCCAGCCGGACACCGGGGTCGAAGCGCAGTTCGGCGACGGCCAGGCCGCGCTGGTGCAGGCCGGGCGTACGGGGCAGCAGGACCTCCTCCGTACGCTCCACGTGGGCGCGGAGCGAGGTGAGGATCATCGGGCCCGCGGTGGTGGCGCCTCCGGTGGTGTACGTGAGACCGGTGGCCCGGGCGAGCCGGGCGGCGGCCTTGCGCCAGCGGAAGAAGCGCGGCGCCTCCTGCACGCACAGCACGTCCGGGGCGCAGGCCCGGATCACCCGGGCCAGCGCCGCCGTGTCGTCGCGCATCGAGCGGATGTTGTAGCTGAGGACGCGGACGACCGCCGCGCCGTCCGGTTCGGTACGGGACTCCGGCAGATCCGCGGGCATCTTCGTCGCTGCCCCTCTCAGCTCGATGCGGTGCGCTGGGCTCGGTTCACCCGACGATCTCACATCGTGCTCGGCCCCCGCGGGCTTTCGTCAGCCCTGGCGGGCCAGGTCCGCGGCGCCGACGAGTCCGGCCTTGCCGCCGAGCTGGGCGGCGAGCACCTGGGCGTGCGGCCGCCACTGGCTGCCCACCAGCCAGCGCCGGAAGGACTTGCGGATCGGGTCCAGGACCAGGTCGCCCTCGTCGGAGACGCCACCGCCGACGATGAACGCCGAGGGGTCGAAGAGGGAGGCCAGGTCGGCCAGGCCGGCGCCGGCCCAGCGCGCCAGCTCGCGGAAGGAGTCGATGGCGACGGGGTCGCCCTGGCGGGCGGCGTCGCTGATGTGCTTGCCCTGGATGCCCTCGGGGGTGCCGTCGCCGAGGCCGAGCAGGAGCGCGGCGTTCTCGGGTGCGGCGGCGGCGCGCTGCCGGGCGTAGCGGACGAGCGCGCGGCCCGAGGCGTACTGCTCCCAGCAGCCCTGGCTGCCGCAGCCGCACAGCAGACCGTCCGGCACGACCCGCAGGTGTCCGAACTCGGCCGCGACGCCGAAACGGCCGCGGTGCAGCCGGCCGCCGATGATGATGCCGCCACCGAGACCCGTGCCGAGCGTGATGCAGACGACGTCGTCGTGGCCGTGGCCGGCGCCGAAGCGGTACTCGCCCCAGGCGGCGGCGTTGGCGTCGTTCTCGACGACGACGGGCATCCCGACCCGCTGCTCGACCTTGTCCTTGAGCGCCTCGTGGCGCCAGTTGATGTTGGGGGCGAACAGCACCGTGGCGCGCTTGTCGTCCACGTACCCGGCCGCGCCGATGCCCACGGCCTCGACGTCGTGCCCGGCGCTGACGGTGCGCACCGCGTCCGCGATGGCGTCGATGACGCCCTCGGGAGTCGGCGGGGTCGGCACGGTGCTGGTGTCGAGGATCGCGCCCTCTTCGTCGACCACGCCAGCCGCGATCTTCGTGCCGCCGATGTCGACGCCGATGGTGAGTCCCATGTGTCCCTCGTTAATAGGTCGAACCCCGCCGGGCACAACCGTACCGGAGAGGGGGCCCTCCCCTGCCCTCCAAGGCGAGAACGGAGGCTCAGTCGAGGTCGATGTGTTCACTACTCGAACGGTCCGAGCCCTTCGTCCACCGCTGCTCCTGTCCGGCGACGGCGGCTCGGTAGGCCGCGAGAAGCTCGTTTCCGGCCGAGGCGAGGTGGTCGAAGACCTCGGGGTTGCGCTCGATGACGGGCTCTACGGCCGCCTTCGCCTGTGCGATCAACTGTTGTACGGCACCGTGGACCGCCGTCCCGGCGATCGGGGCCTGCAGGGCGGACACCTTCTCGGCGACCGCCTCGGCGAGCTTGCGCAGTTCCTCGGCGGCGCTGCCGGGCTGCTCCCCGGCGGCGCGGGCGCGGCGGCGGGCTCGCTCCGCCGCCAGGTCCTCCGCGCAGGCCTGCTGCCACGCGTCGTCGTCGCACCGGACGCCGTACGCGGAATCGTCGTGCGCGATGCGGTCGTTCCCCGCGTCCGGCTCCGCCTCCTGAGGGGCGTCGGCGTGGGGGCGCTCGGTGGCATCGCTCATGACGGGCTCCTGCGGCGGGGCTGGTGTCGACTCGGCTCGTCTTCGACGTTACCGGAACGGGGCGGAGCGGTTGCCAGGGGCGCGGGTCAGGGGCGTTGCGGCCACAGCGCGGGGTCGGGGGTGAACCGCACACTCAGTTCGCCGTCCCGCAGTCCCGCGCCGGAGACCGTGCAGCGGCGCAGCGCGGACGGCAGGGGCAGCACCCGGTGGAAGGGCCCCGCGGTGACGATGAGTTCGTCGCCGCGGCGTACCAGCCCGAGGGTCTCGCGGTCGGCCGCGGGCAGCGGGAGCCGCCAGACCAGTTCGCCGTCGTCGGCGAGCCGGTCGTCCACCTGCCAGGGGTCGGGGGCGGGGCTGTCCGGCCGCTGGTCGGGGGATCCCACGGGGGCGCACGGTCCGGCGAGCGCGGCCAGCTCCTCGACGCCCCGCGGGTCGGCGCCCAGATGCGGCAGTTCATGGATCGGGGCGTAGGGGGCCCACTCCCCGGCGAGTTCCTTCAGCGCCTCCTGCTGGCGTCCGGAGAGGGCGGCCAGCCAGGGGTCGGTGGAGGCGGTGGGGAGCAGCCGGTTGGCGATGACGGCCTCGACGCGGCAGCCGTGCAGCGCGAGCCCGGGGCGCAGGCCGCGCAGGGTGCGGACGGCCAGCGGGCCGGGTTCGGCCACCAGCCGCAGGGTCGTGCCGCGCGCGTCGATCACGGCCTGGACGGCGGCGAGTTCGCGCTCCCAGCCTTCGGCGAGCTCGTACAGCTTCTCGGTGGGCGCCGGGACCCCGGCGAGCTGGGCGAGCATCGGCCGCAGGGCGCGTGCCGCCTGCCGCTCGGCGGGCAGCAGCCGCCGCAGGTAGCGGCGGAGCCGCTCGGGCAGGGCGAGGACGGCGAGGGTCTCCGGCACCGGCGGCATGTCGACGACGACCAGGTCCCATCCGGCGGCCCCGGCCACCGGGGGGAGGGTTCCGCGCACCCGGTGCAGCGCGCGCAGCAGCGCGAACGCCTCGGTGCCGGGCAGCTCGGTCAGCTCCTCGCCCTCCAGGGGTGTGGCGCCGAGCATGTCCAGCAGGCCGCGGCCGCGGTCCTGTAGGGCGGTCAGCTCCGCCCGGACATGCTCGCCGGCGGCGATCCGGGCGGCCCACAGGCCCGGCGCGACCTCGGTCGGCGCGGTCCAGGGCAGCCCGTCCGCGGCCGGGGCGGTGCCGAACGGCTGGGTGTTGATCGGCTCGGTGCCGACCGATTCGGTGCCGGCCGCACCGAGCAGCGCGTCCGGGACGGCGCCCCGGTCGGAAGTCAGCAGCAGGACGTGCCGCCCCTCGCGCGCGGCGGCGAGTGCGGTCGCGGCCGCGACGGTGGTGCGACCCGCGCCGCCGAGTCCGGTGACCAGGACCATACGCATGGGGTTCCTCCTGGGGGTTACGGGCGGGGCGGGTGCCGGGCTGGAGGCCTGGCGGATGGTGCGCCTGCGGCGGGCTGGTCCCCTACCCCGCCCCTTCCCGGCTGTGTCCGATATGCGGCTCCGCCGCGTGGGGGGCTCCGCCCCCAGACCCCCAGGAGGTCGGGTGTGGCAGCGCCGGGAAGGAGTGAGGCTGGGGAACAACACCACCGTTGTGCGGGCCCGCCACGAGGGGCGCCACGGTCCGGCGGACGACCCGTGGCGCCCGGGTCCGGGCTCACCCCGGGCGGCAAAGGGCGGCCACGGCCGCAAGCGTCAGGCGCCGCTCTCGACGCGCTTCTTCAACCCCGCCAGCGCGCGGTCGATGATGACCTTCTCGGCCTTGCGCTTGATCATGCCGAGCATCGGGATCTTGACGTCGACGGTGAGCTGGTAGGTCACCTCGGTGCGGTCGCCGCCGAGCGCCCTGAGCCGGTAGGACCCGTCGAGGGTGCGCAGCATCGTCGACTTGACCAGCGACCAGTCGACGCGGTCCGCGCCGGTCCAGGTGTAGGCGAGGGTGTAGTCGTCCTTGATGGCGCCCGCGTCGAGCACCATCCGGACATGGTCGGGCCGGCCCTGCTCGTCCTTGGTCAGGACGTCGGCCTCCTTGACCTCACCGGACCACTCCGGGTAGCGGTCGAAGTCGGCGATCACCGCCATCACGTCGACCGGTGCCGCCTCGATCGTGATGCTTGAGCTGGTGTGTTCGGCCATCGCCGTGGCTCCTCCGTACCGGTCCGCCGCCTAGTGCGCCCTACCGGTGAAGGCTATCGTGCGCGACTCACCACTCCAGGGCCCAGGGGGTTCCGGTGGACGCGAAGTGTCCGACGTTGACGCACTCGGTGGCGCCGATCCGCATCCTGCGGGCGAGCGGCTGGTGGACGTGGCCGAAGAGGTGGTACGCGGGGCGGACGGCGTGGATGGCGTCGAGGATCGCCGAGCTGCCGCGTTCGAAGCGCCGGGCGACGGTGTCGTAGCAGAGCTCGGGGACGTCCGGCGGGATGTGGGTGCACAGCACGTCGACCTCGCCGACGGCGGCGATCTTCGCGGCGTACGTCTCGTCGTCGATCTCGTAGGGCGTGCGCATGGGGCTGCGCAGTCCGCCGCCGACGAAGCCGAAGACGCGGCCGCCGATCTCGACGCGCTCGCCGTCCAGGACGGTGGTGCCTGGTCCGGCGTACTCGGGCCAGAGGCGGGGGATGTCGACGTTGCCGTAGGTGGCGTACGTAGGAGCGGAGAAGGCGGCGAACAGTTCGGCGTACTGCTTGCGCACGGCGGCTTCGATGGCGGCCTCCTTGCCTTCCGTGAAGCCGCGCGCCTCCAGCCCCGCCCACAGCCGCCCGGCCAGCTCCCGCGCCTCCTCGAAGCGGCGGGCGGTGCGCAGTTCCACGATGAGGTCGGCGTTCTCCACGCCGAACAGCTCCGGGAAGATGCCGCGCGAGTGGTCCGCGTAGTCGAGGAAAAGGACGAGGTCACCGAGGCAGATCAACGCGTCGGCGCCGTCGCCCGCGGCGCCGAGAGCCTGGCTGTTGCCATGTACGTCACTGACCACGTGGACTCGCATGCCGATCACCTTACGGCGGCGGCGTAGGCCATCGGAAGGTCGTCTACCTGCGGTTACTTCCGCGTCACCGGGCCCGTCGACTAGTCTGCGCGCAGCAGTGTCGCGGTGTGTGACGCATAAAACATCTGGGCGGGAACCCCTATCCCGGAAGCCATACCGATGGGTAACGTCCGGGCAGTCCACCACCCCCCTTTGCCTGATCATGGACCGCAGCCGACGCGAGCAACCACAGTGTCGTGGCGCCGGCGCCCGACAAGGAGCAGCCAGTCTTGCGCGAGTTCAGCCTTCCGGCCCTTTATGAGGTACCGGCCGACGGCAATCTGACGGACCTCATCCGCCGCAACGCCGCCCAGCATCCTGACGTCGCCGTCGTCGGCCGCAAGGTCGCGGGTCAGTGGCAGGACGTCACCGCGACGCAGTTCCTCGCCGAGGTGCGGGCCGCGGCCAAGGGGCTGATCGCTTCCGGTGTGCAGCCTGGCGACCGGGTCGGCCTGATGTCCCGTACCAGCTACGAGTGGACACTGCTGGACTTCGCGATCTGGAGCGCGGGCGCGGTCACGGTTCCGGTCTACGAGACGAGCTCGCCCGAGCAGATCCAGTGGATCCTCAGCGACTCCGGGGCGGTCGCCTGCGTCGTGGAGAGCGCCGCCCACGAGGAGGCGGTGGAGTCCGTGCGGGACGCCCTGCCCGCGCTGAAGCACGTGTGGCGGATCGAGACCGACGCGGTCGAGCAGCTCACCGCCGCGGGCAGGGGGGTCTCCGACGAGCTGGTGGACGAGCGCAGCTCCGCGGCGAACGCCGACTCGCCGGCCACCATCGTCTACACCTCGGGCACCACCGGCCGCCCCAAGGGCTGTGTCCTCTCCCACCGCAGCTTCTTCGCCGTGTGCGGCAACGCGGTCGCCCGGCTCAAGCCGATCTTCGTCACCGGCGAGTCGTCGATCCTGCTGTTCCTGCCGGAGGCGCACGTCTTCGGCCGGCTGGTGGAGATCTGCGCGGTGCTGGCGCCGATCAAGCTGGGGCACGTCGGGGACATCAAGACGCTCACCGACGAGCTCGCCTCGTTCCGGCCGACGCTGATCCTCGGTGTGCCGCGGGTCTTCGAGAAGGTCTACAACTCCGCGCGGGCGAAGGCCCAGGCCGACGGCAAGGGCAAGATCTTCGACAAGGCCGCCGACGTTGCGATCGCCTACAGCCAGGCCCTCGACACCCCGTCCGGCCCGTCGCTGGGGCTCCGGATCAAGCACAAGGTCTTCGACCGGCTGGTCTACAGCAAGCTGCGCGCGGTGCTGGGCGGCCGGGCCACCCACGCCATCTCCGGCGGCGGGCCGCTGGGCGCCCGACTCGGCCACTTCTACCGGGGCATCGGCTTCACGGTGCTCGAGGGCTACGGCCTGACGGAGTCGTGCGCGCCGACCACCTTCAACGCGCTGGACCGGCAGAAGATCGGGACGGTCGGGCAGCCGATGCCGGGCACGGTGGTGCGGATCGCCGACGACGGCGAGGTGCTGCTGCACGGCGACCACCTGTTCACCGAGTACTGGAACAACCCGCAGGCGACGGCGGAGGCGATGTCCGACGGCTGGTTCCACACCGGCGACGTCGGCACTCTGGACGAGGACGGCTTCCTCACCATCACCGGCCGCAAGAAGGAGATCATCATCACCTCGGGCGGCAAGAACGTCGCCCCGGCGGTGATCGAGGACCGGATCCGGGCGCACGCGCTGGTGGCGGAGTGCATGGTGGTGGGCGACGGCCGCCCGTTCGTCGGCGCGCTGGTCACCATCGACGAGGAGTTCCTGCCCCGCTGGCTGGCCGAGCACGGCAAGCCGGCCGGCACCACGGCCGCGGAGCTGCGGGAGGACCCGGAGCTGCTGGCGGCGATCCAGGAGGCGGTGGACGACGGCAACTCGGCGGTGTCGCGGGCCGAGTCAGTGCGCAAGTTCCGGATCCTGCCGACGCAGTTCACGGAGGACTCGGGGCATGTGACGCCGTCGCTGAAGCTCAAGCGGAACGTGGTGGCGAAGGACTTCGCGAGCGAGATCGAGGCCATCTACCAGGGCTGAGGCTCCGCACACGGGTAAGGGGCGTGCACCAAGGGTGCACGCCCCTTACCTATGGGCTACTTGAGCATGCGCTACTCGAACATGGGCTACTTGAGCATGTGCTCCAGACGCTCCGCCAGATGGTCCCAGCGCCAGCGCTCCTCGACCCAGGCGCGCCCCCGCAGGCCCATGGTCCGCCGCAGTTCGGGGTCCCGGAGCAGCTCCACGATCCGGTCGGCGCAGTCCCTGGCCGAGCCGCCGCGCACCACCCAGCCGGTCTCCCCGTCGAGTACCGCGTCCGGCGCGCCGCCGGAGTCCCCGGCGACCACCGGCAGCCCGGTGGCCGAGGCCTCCAGATAGACGATGCCCAGGCCCTCGACGTCCAGCCCGCGGCGACGGGTCCGGCACGGCATGGCGAAGACGTCGCCCGCCCCGTAGTGGGCGGGCAGCTCCTCCCAGGGGACGGCACCGGTGAAGTACACCGAGTCCGCCACGCCCGTGGTCTCCGCGAGCCGCTTCAGGTCCCTGGCGTACGGCCCGCCCCCGACGATCAGCAGCGCCGTGTCCGGGATCCGCTCCAGGATGCGCGGCATGGCGTGGATCAGGGTGTCCTGTCCCTTACGTGGCACGAGCCGGGAGACGCACACCACGACGGGGCGGTCGGCGAGCCCCAGACGGGCCCGGACCTCTTCGCCGCCCGAGCCGGGGTGGAAGACCTTCTCGTCCACCCCGGGGGTGAGCTGGACCATCCGGGCGGCGGCGTGCTCGGTGAGCGCGTCCGCGATCCGGGAGCGGGTGTACTCCCCCAGATAGGTGAGGGCGTCGGTGCCCTCGCCGATCCTGCCCAGCAGTTGCCGGGAGGCGGGAAGCTGGGCCCAGCCCGCCTCGTGTCCGTGGGTGGTGGCCACCAGCCGGGTGGCGCCGGCCTTCCGCAGCGCGGGGGCCATCAGACCGAGCGGGGCCGCGGCGCCGAACCACACCGAGGTGCAGCCGTGTTCGCGGAGCAGCGCGGTGGCGCGCCGGGTGACGCGCGGGGTGGGCAGCAGCATCGTGGCGCGGTCCCGCACCACCGGGTACGGCTGTTCGGCGTCGAAGCGCGCGGTGGCCTCGGCGCCCTCCTGGCCCCGCTTCCAGGTGGAGGCGTAGACGACGATCCGCTCCGGGTCCAGCCGCAGCGCGATGTTGTGCAGGAAGGACTGGATACCGCCGGGGCGGGGCGGGAAGTCGTTGGTGACGATAAGGGTCTTGTGCATCGCGGCCGACAGTACCGGGTACGGGCCTCCCCCTGGGGGTACCTCCCAGCGTCAGCCGGGGGGAGCTTTGCGCAGGGCCCCCGGGGCCGCCTGGGCCGCATGCGTCGGCGGCCGGGACGCCCTCCCCCGGTACCGGGCCGCCCGCGTCGGCGCGGTCAGGACAGGCGGGCCGCCGGCTCCGGGACCTCGGCGCGCGGCCGACGGCGGTCCAGGCGCCGGTGCAGCGCCAGGACGGCGAGGCACTGCACGGCGGCGCTCAGCCCCATGGCCAGGCACACTCCGGGCAGCCCGAGCCCCGACAGGCCGTAGGCGAGCGGGAGTTGGACGGCGGTCCCGACGACGGTGACCCGCAGCATCAGCGGGCTGCCGCCCCCGCCCTCGAAGACCCCGCCCAGGGCGATGAAGCAGGCCAGCAGCGTGAGATACGGGCCGACGCAGCGCAGGAACAGCGCCCCGGCGGCGGCGACGTCCGGCTCCGCGCCGAACGCCCGCATCACCCACGGCGCGACGGCCAGCAGCGTGACGGCCGCGGCCGCCCCGAACCCGGCCCCGAGCAGCAGCGCCTGGCGGCCGATCGCGCGCCGCTCGTCCCGTCCGGCGCCCAGGGTGCGGGCGGTGTGGATCGCGGCGGCCTGGCGCACGGCGTAGAACGCCATCGTCGCGACGTACATGGCTTTGGTCGCGACGCCGTACGCGGCGACCGAGGTGACCCCGAGCCGCGCCACGATCGCCACCAGCGCCAGCGAGCCGGCCATCCGCACCAGGAAGTCGCCGGACATCGGCAGCCCGGTGGCGGCGGTGGCGCGCAGCGCGGCGGCGGTCCGCGCGGCGGGCGGCACCGCGCGCGCCTGACGGAGCAGCCGGTTGCGGCGCAGCGCCACGCATCCGGCGGCGAGCGCGGCCGTCCGGCCGGCGACGGTGGCCGCGGCGGCGCCCTGGACGCCGAGTTCCGGCAGGCCGAGGAGTCCGAAGATCAGCAGCGGGTCGAGGACGAGGATCAGCGCGTTGGCGAGGAGCGCGAGCCGCATCGGGGTGCGGGTGTCGCCCGCCCCCTTGAGTACGCCGTCGAGCAGGTTCTGCGCGAAGAACACCGCGATGCCGGGCAGCGAGACGGCGAAGTAGCCGACGGCCAGGTCGCGTACGGGCCCGTCCGCCCCGCCGAGCACCAGCCGGGCGAGCGGTTCGCGCAGCAGCCAGCCGCCGATCGCCACGGGCGGGGCGAGCAGCGCGCACAGCGCCCAGCCGCCCCGGACGGCCGAGCGCACGGCCGCCGGGTCGCGGGCCCCGGCGGCGCGGGCGACCAGGACGGTGGTGCCGGAGCCCGCCATGAGGATCACGCCCAGGAGCACGTTCTCGACGTTGGTGGCGACGGCGACCGCGGCGACGGCGTCGCCGCCGAGCCGGGCCACCCAGACCATGTTGACGATGCCGGCCAGTACCCCGGCGAGCAGTTCGCAGTACACCGGCCCGGCCAGCGTGAGGAGTCTCCTGCGGTGGGTGTCTGCTGCCACGGTGGTCTCCTCCAGGTCCATTACCTCGAATCGATGTACAGCGATGAGAGGTATCATGGCAGGGCCCGAGAATCCAACCCGCCGGAGTGCGCGCGTGCTCGAACTGACCATCCTCGGCTTCCTCCATGACGAGCCGCTGCACGGCTACGAGCTGAAGGAGCGCATCAAGGGCCTGAGCGGACACGTCCGCCCGGTCAGCGACGGGGCCCTGTACCCGGCGATCAGCAGACTGGCGAAGAGCGGCCTGGTGGACCAGCGCACCGAACCGGGCGCGGGCGCCGCGCCCCGCCGCATCCTGTCCCTGACCGACGCGGGCCGCGCCCGGCTGCTGGCCCGGCTCCGGGATCCCAAGGACGTCGAGATCACCGACGGCCAGCGCTTCTTCACCCTGCTGGCCTTCCTCCACCACCTACCGGACCCCGCCGAGCAGGCCACGGTGCTGCGCCGCAGAAAGGCGTTCCTGGACACCCCGGCGAGCTTCTTCTACCGCGACGGGCAACCGGTGCGCGCGGAGGAGGCCGGCGACCTCTTCCGGCAGGGAATGCTGCGGATCGCGCGGGCCACGGGCCAGGCGGAGAAGGCGTGGCTGGCAGAGGCGTTGGCGGAGCTGGAGCGGGGGGCGGGACGAAGCCCAGGGGCCGCCGCGCAGACGAAGCCCCGGCTCAGCCCAAGGTCCGCTTCACATACGACCGCCAGCCCGCCATGAACTCCGCCCGCTCCACCCCCAGCACCTTCTTCAGCGCCGCGTCCACCGACCGCCGCTCGCCCCCGGCGCCCGCCCCGACCGCCCCGTAGAACTCCGCGAGCTTCCGCTCCCCCCACCGTTCGGCGATCATGCGGCAGGCCAGCCAGCCCTCCTCGTAGGCGCGGGCCAGCGCGGGCCCATCGGTGCCGAAGCGGAAGGCGTCGGTGTCCGGCAGGTCGTGTGGCGGGCGGCCCGCCAGGACCGCGGTGGTCAGTTCCGGCGCGAGCGCTTGCGGACGGCGGTCCGCGCCGCGGTAGCCCACCCAGTCCGCGAACCCCTCCGACAGCCACAGCGGGGTGGACTCCGTGGTGGACGCGCGCGTCGCGACATGGGCCGTCTCATGCGTCATGACGGCCTGTCGGCCGAAGGCGCCGAGGACCGCGTACGCGTCCGGGTTCACGATGACGCGGTCGGCGGGCGCGGAGCCCTTCCGGACGAGCTCGGCGGTGGTGACCGCCGCGATGCCCCGGTAGGCGCTTGCGGACGTGCCCAGCAGGCCGGCGAGCCGCTCCACCGAGGCGGGCACCTGGATCACCACGCGGTGCGCCCACTTCTCCCGCCACACGGCGCTCACCGCGGGCACGGCGCGGTCGGCGGTGGCCGCGATCTCGCGCAGCCGGGCGCGGTCCTGGCCGACCCCGAGGACCAGGCTGTGTCTGCCGCGTACGACCTCGACGTCGCCCTGGTCCCACAGCTGCTGGGGGCCGCGCTTCCCTCCGGCGGAGGCCACGTACCACCGTCCGTCGCGCCGTACAAGGGTCAGGAACTGCTCGCTGGTGACCGGCGCGGTGTCGTATCCGACCAGGCGGTACCGGAGTTCGACGCGGGCGGCGATCCGGCGGCCCGTACCGGCGACCGGGGTGAATCCGCCCGTGCCCGCCAGCCGGTACGTCCACGAACCCAGCGGAACGTCCGCCAGGTTCTCGAAGACCCGCCGCTGGCCGGAGCGGTAGCGGACCGCGCCCCGGTCGACGGTGGCCAGGAACGCGCCTGCGTCCCGCTCCCGCACGGCCGCGGCGCGCCGGTCCAGCATCCGCTGGATCTCTCCATGGTCCTCGTCCACGGGAACGCGGCCGCACCCGGGGAACGCGGTGGCGCCCAACGCGCCGACCACGGCCATCCGGAGGATCGCCCGCCGTCGCTGCTGACCTGCCACGCGTCAGATCGTACGAGTCCCGGCAACGGGGCGGAGCGTGCGGTTCGGCCAATACGCCGCCGTGGCTGGCCGATCGCGATCCGGGGACCCGCCCCGGCCGACCACGGCCTCGCTACGGCCGGGTCACGGAGGAGATCGGCATCATGCCCACCGGGTCGTAGCGCACCGCCGCCCCCGGATACGGCGCGTGGATCACCTGGCCGTTGCCCGCGTACATGCCGACGTGGCTCGCGTCGGAGCGGTAGACCACCAGATCGCCGGGCTGGGCCTGGGACAGCGGCACGGACCGCCCGGCGTAGCGCTGCGCCTGCGAAGTCCTCGGGATGGCCACCCCCGCGGCACCGTACGCCCACTGGGTCAGCCCGGAGCAGTCGAAGGCGCCCGGCCCGGCCGCTCCCCAGGCGTACGGCAGGCCGACCGCCTGCCGCGCCGCCGCCAGCGCGGCCGCGGCCCGCGGGGAGGAACCCGTCATGTCCGGGAACGGCAGGAGCCCGCCGTCCGCGCGCCGGCCGTGCCGCGACGCGCGCGCGAACCGCGCCCGCTCCTCGGGAGACAGGGCGTTGAGCAGTCTTTGGGCGGTGGCGAGCTTGCGCTGCACGGTCCTCTTGTGGCGGACCACGGCCTTCCGGCTGTCGGAGAGTTCGACGAGCTTGCCCGCCGCCTCCGTACGCTGCTGCCGCAGGCCCCGCAGCGCGGTCCGCAGCGAGCGCAGCCGCTCCGCGTGCCGCTGCCCGATGCGCTCCAGCGCCGACGCCTTGTCCAGATAGCCGTCGGGGCTCTCGGACAGGACCAGCGCAATGGCCGGGTCGAGGCCGCCGGAGCGGTACTGCGCCCCGGCGAGCCCGCCGAGCGCGTTCCGTATCGCGTTGACGCGCTCCTGGCCGCGGGCCGCCCGGTCGCGGAGCAGGTCGACCTCCTCGGTCAACTTCCGGGAGCGCTCCTCCGCGGCGTTGAACAGTTCGGTGGCGCGCTCGGCCTGCGCGTAGAGCCGGTCGACCGCGCCGCGGGCCGATACCGCGTCGGAGGGCGGGTCCTCGGGCTGGGCACCGGCCGGCACGGCCGACAGTGCGGCGGCCGCGGATGCCGCGGCCGCGGACAGAACGGTGACCCGCTTCGTCCGGTCGAGGCCGGACGACGAGGGACGGCGATGGGACGCCACGGACGCCGCACTCCCTTCCGCTGGGACGCGGCCCGTACACCGGGCCGCGGGGAACTGCGCGCAGACAGTAGCCGCACGGACACGCACCGTACAAAAAGGCCGTGCCGGGCGGACAGCGCGACGCCCCGCCGGAGACGCAGGTCACCGGCGGGGCGCGGGGTCAGCGGACGGTACCGGGATTCGCCCTAACGGGCGTCTCCCGGCGCGTTCTTCGGATCGGACGGCCGCGCCTCAGACGCGCACGCCGAACATGAACGGCATGTTGTTGATGGACTCGTAGCGCACGTTGGCGCCCGGCTTCGGGGCGTGCAGCACCTGGCCGTTGCCCGCGTACAGCCCGATGTGGTGCAGGTCGTCGTAGAACAGCACCAGATCGCCCGGCTTGAGCTGGTCCTGCGAGATGCGGGTGCCGTTGTTGGCCTGCGCCTGCGAGGTGCGGTCCAGCTGCACGCCGGCCTGCGCGTACGCCCACGAGGTGAGCCCGGAGCAGTCGAAGGAGCTGGGGCCGGTGGCGCCCCAGACGTACGGCGAGCCGATCTTGGTCTTGGCGGCGGACAGGGCGGCGGCGGCACGCTGCGACTCGGGCACGTCGTCGCCCAGGTCCACGCGGTCGTTGGAGCGGTTTGCGCGCTCCTCCTTCTCCGCGAGTGCCTGGCGCTCCTTCTCGGTGAGGGTGTTCAGGAGTTCCTGGGCCTTGGCGAGCTTGCCCTGGATCTCCTCCTTCTTCTCCCCGAGCGACTTGCGGGTCTCGGCGAGGTCCTGGAGCTTGGTGGTGGCCTCGGCGCGCTGCTGCTTGAGCGTGCGCTGCTTGTCGCCGATCTGCTTGAGCGCGCCGGCCTGCTTGCCGCTGAGCTGGTCGAGGGTGGAGGCCCTGTCGAGGTACTCGTCCGGGTCGGAGGAGAGGAGCAGCTGCACGGACGGGTCGATGCCGCCGGAGCGGTACTGCGCGGTGGCCATCGAACCCAGGCCGTCGCGCAGCTTGTTCAGGTCCTCCTGGCCGCGCGCGACCTTGTCCTGGAGGTCGTCGACCTGCTCCTTGAGCTTGTCCTGCTTGGCCTTGGCCCCGTTGTACTTCTCGGTGGCCTGCTCCGCCTCTTCGTAGAGCTTGTCGACCTTGGCCTTGACATCTTCCTTGGACGGCTTGGGTGCGGCTTGGGCCGCCTGGGAGCTCAGGGCCACGGCAGCGGCGGCGGTCGCGGTGAGCACGGTTACCCGAGTGCGGCTCGGCTGCTTGGGTCGACGGTGGGACGCCACGAAGGCGATCTCCTTCTTCCTCCAGCCGCCTACCGGGTGGTGGGGGTTCAAGACCCCGGCTCCGCGCACGTGCTCCACGGACTCGGCGGTACCTCCGCTGTCACCCCGGTTGGGCGATCAACCACGCGGAGATTCGTGGCCTGAGATTAGTAAGCTCATCGTGATCGCTTCAAATCCCACTGACGAAAATCTCGCTCGTGAGGCACATCTTTTACAAACATCACACGTTTGGTGACGGGAGTTCGACGCTGCGCTGTTGAATCGCGCCGATGAACCGTGCCGAGACGCCGATGAACCGTGCCGAGATCAGGTGCGCGCAAGTCGCCTGAGCAGCAGAGCGGATGCCACCGGGCGCGCCCCGACCTTCGCCACGCCGTCCGCCACCTCCCGGTCGGTCGAGACCACGACCACGGGTCGGCCCGGTGGTTCGGCCCGTACCAGCTGCCTGATGAGCTCGTCCGCCGTCACGCCCGGCTTGCTGAACAGCACCCGCACCCCGCGCGGGGGCGCGAGCAGCACCGGCGCGGCCAGTTCGGCCCCGTCGAAGACGCAGGTCATCTCCGCGCCGGTCTGGGCGGCCAGCACCGCGAGCCCGCCCAGCAGGCGCAGCCGCTGCTTCTCCAGCGGCATCGTGGGATAGCCGGTCTTGGTGACGTTGTAGCCGTCCACCACCAGATGCGCCTGAGGCAGCGCCAGCAGCTGGTCCAGCAGCGCGGGATCGGTCTCCGACAGCGCCCGCCGCGCGATGTCCTTCGGGGTCATCTTGCCCGGCTCGACCGCGTCCACGGTGTCCGCCGGGCGGCTGAAGGCCGGCGGCAGCGCCAGCTCCCGGCGCAGCCCCTGGGCCGCGTCCAGCACCGTGTCCAGCAGCAGCCGCACCCGCATGTCCTCGACGCTGCGGCCCTCGCGCGCGGCCCGCCGGCTCGCCTCCAGCGCCGACTCCGCCTCCGCCAGCCGGGACCGCAGCCGTCGGGCCTCCCCGTCGACCGTCGCCGCCTGCGCCGCGGCCGCGGACCGGACCGACTCCAGCTCCGCCTCGGCCTTGCGCAGGGCCGCCTCGCCGCGCTTGACGTCGCTGAGCGCGCTGCGCAGCTTCCGGTGCAGGCCATCGGCCTCCTTGCGGGCCGCCTCCAGCTCCGCCCGGGTCCGCTCCGCTTCCGTACGGGCCGCGGCGCGCGCCTGCGTCAACTCCTCCCGCAGCCGCCGCAGCTCGCGCTCGGCCTCCTCGCCGGCGCGCTCGGCGTCCGCCCGCTGGGCCTCCTCGCCCGCCGCCTCGACGAGCTTCACCCAGCCCGCCGGGCGCAGCACGAAGGCCAGCGCCGCCACATCCACCGGATCGGCGGCGGCGGGCGGCGAGCCGCCCTCGATGGCCTCGGCAAGCTCGGTGTGCGTCTCGCGCAGTCGGGCCCCGATCCGCTGCCGGAACAGCGGCTCGGTCTCCACCGCGGCGGCCATCGCGTTCCCCGCGAACTTCGCCCGACGGGTCGGGGTGAAACGGGCGTACTGCCGCAACTGGGGTGGGAGTTCGGTGACCGTGAGGCCGCCGAAGGCATCCGCGACGAGCGCCACGACGCGGCGCCGCACACCCTCCGGCAGGGGACGGTCCAGCGCCTCGGTGCCGCCGCTGTCGACGTCACCGGCCGCCATGGGCCCGTCCGTCCGCTCCACCACCTGTCACCGCTCCGTTCTCAGGCGCCCGCGCCCGCGCCCGGGCGGTCCACCAGCTCGATCCGGTCGACCGCGTTGCACCAGCGGCAACGCACCGACTCGATGGTCTCACCGAGCACCTCGCGCTCCTCGACCGTGGGCTCCCCCGCGAGGTCCAGATGGACGTACTCCACGGCCCTGGTCGACCGGGTGACGTCGAAGCGGGTGAGGTTGCCGCACAGCGTGCAACGCCACCGGGTCCGGTCGGTCGGCTGGGGAACGGCCATCGTCCTGTCCTCTTCCTCGGGTGCCGCGTCTGGGCGGGCGCGGCTGGGGGCACCACCAGCGTCAGCCGGGGGAGGCTGCGACATGCCGCGTGCTGTAACCCTACGGCCTGAAGGGTGGGAGGCGCCGGGGCCGGGCCGCCGCCGACGGGCGGCGGCGAGGCGCTCTGTGCACGTTGTGCCCGGTACGCCATGATCTGGCCATGATCGATACGTCAGCGGGCCCGGGGCGGCCCACCGTGACGTACACCCTCATCGGTGTCTGCTGCCTGGTCTTCGCCGTGAGTCCGGCCTCCGGCCTCAACCCCGGATACGGCTCAGGTGGCGCGCTGCTGGAGGCGCGGGCCGCCTTCTTCGAACGCTGGGGCGTGGTCCCCGGTGCGCTGTGGAACGGCCCGGCGGCCGAGGCCCTCACCCCGCTCACCGCGCTCTTCGTACACGGGAACTGGCTGCACCTGCTCGGCAACATGCTGTTCCTGTACGTCTTCGGCGCGATGGCCGAGGAGCGCATGGGCCGGTTGCAGTTCACCCTGTTCTACCTGGCCACCGGCTATCTGGCACTGGTCGGCTACGCCGCCGCGCACGCCGACTCCACCCAGACCCTGGTCGGCGCCTCCGGGGCCATCTCCGGGGTGCTGGGCGCCTTCCTGTGGCTCTTCCCGCGCGCCCGGGTGACCAGCCTCTTCCCGTTCCTGCTCTTCCTGCCGCTGCGGTTCCCCGCCTGGGCGGTACTCATCTTCTGGTTCGCCCTGCAGTGGCTCGCCATCCAGCAGGCGGGCCCCCGGCCCGGTGTGGCGTACCTGGCCCACCTGGTCGGGTTCGTGCTCGGCTTCCTCTTCGCGTGGGCCCGCTTCGGGCGGGAGTCCAAGGGGCGCGGAGCACCTTCCTTTGAGGGCGGTGGCGGGAGACGGGAGGGATAGAGTGAGCGGCGCAGCCCGCCCCACAGAGGGAGACAGCCCACCGTGATCACCGCGATCGTGCTCATCAAGACCGATGTCGACCAGATCCCCGAGATCGCCGAGAAGATCGCCGCCCTGGACGAGGTCAGCGAGGTGTACTCCGTCACGGGCGTGCACGACCTGATCGCGATGGTGCGGGTGGCCCGGCACGACGACCTCGCGGACGTGATCCCGGGCCGGATCAACAAGGTGCCGGGCGTCGCCTCGACGGAGACGCATGTGGCGTTCCGTACGTACTCCAGCCACGACCTGGAAGCGGCGTTCGCGATCGGCCTGGACGCGTAGCCCTTCGCGGGGGTACTCCGCGAGCACCCCCGCCAGGCATCAGCCGCGGTCCGGCACGCAGCGGCCGTCCTCGGTCCGGTAGGACCACTTCGCCCCGTCGCGGACCAGTTCCCGCACCGCCCGTACGAACCGCTCCACGTGCTCGTCCGGGGTGCCCGCGCCGAAGCTGACCCGGATCGCGTTCAGCGACTTCTCGCCGGGGGCCGCCTCAGGGGCGCCGCACTCCCCCGGGTCCTCCGGCTCGCTGCCCAGCAGGGTCCGTACCAGCGGGTGGGCGCAGAACAGGCCGTCGCGTACGCCGATGCCGTACTCGGCGGAGAGCGCCGCCGCGAAGTGCGAGCTGTTCCAGCCGTCCACGACGAAGGACAGGACGCCCACCCGGGGGGAGTCGTCGCCGAACAGCGACAGCACGCGCACCTCGGGCACCTGGGCCAGCCCGCGCCGGACCGTCTCGATCAGCTGCCGCTCGCGCGCCACCAGGGCGTCGAACCCGGCCTCGGTCAGCGCCTTGCACGCGGAGGCGATGGCGTAGACGCCGATGACGTTCGGCGAACCGGCCTCGTGCCGGGCGGCCGTGGTGTGCCATTCCACGTCGACCCCGCCGTCGCCGCGGCGCGCCACCGTACGGCTCGCGCCGCCCCCGGCCAGGTACGGCTCCGCGTCCCGCAGCCAGTCGGCGCGCCCGGCCAGCACCCCGGAACCGAACGGCGCGTACAGCTTGTGCCCGGAGAAGGCCACCCAGTCCACGTCCCACTCCGCGACGTCGACCGGGTGGTGCGGGGCGAGTTGGGCGGCGTCCAGGACGATGCGGGCGCCGTGCGCGTGCGCGGCGGCGGTCAGCTCCCGCACCGGCCACAGCTCTCCGGTGACGTTCGACGCGCCGGTGACGCACACCAGCGCCGGGCCGTGGGGTTCACGTGCAGCCAGCGCCCGCTCCAGGGTCTCGATTGCCTCGCGGTGCGACCGGGGCGCGGCCAGGTAGGTCACCTCGACGTCGTCCCGGCGCTCCCAGGGCAGCAGCGAGGCATGGTGCTCGGTCTCGAAGACGAAGACCCGGGCGCCGGCCGGGAGAACGGCGGCGAGCAGGTTGAGCGAGTCGGTGGTGGACCGGGTGAAGACGACCTGGTCGTCGGGGCGGCAGCCGAGAAACGCGGCGACGTCCTCGCGGCTGCTCTCGAACAGGTCGGTGGACAGCTGCGAGAGGTAGCCCGCGCCGCGGTGGACGCTGCCGTAGTACGGGGCGAAAGCGGCGACGTCGTCCCAGACCCGCTGGAGCGCCGGGGCGCTCGCCGCGTAGTCGAGGGCGGCGTACGTGACCTCTCCGCCGGTCACGAGCGGCACGAGGACATCTCGGCCGAGAACCGGCAGCGGGGAACAAACCGACGGGTCGGTGGCAAGGGTGGAGGCAGACATGGCGGACTCCCGGAAATGAGCAGGCGAAACCAGGGGAAAGGGTGGGTGTGCGGAGAACGGGCCGATCGGCCCTAACGCATTCGCTTGCTCACGAGACTGCTCCCTTGAGGACCAGGACCCCAGGGGCTGCAGGGGTCCGCGCTTGCCGCAGACCTCGCTGCCTGCGGCCTGGTCATCACCCGGGGCACCCCGCCACGGACGGAGGGTTGCCGGACAGCGGGCCGGGGCCGAAGTCGCTGTCACTCGTGACCTGCGGAGCAGTATGCCAGCTGATCACCGACACGCAAGTAGCCGTCCGCATAGCGGAACGGGGGTCCGACTGGACCCCCGTCACGGCTACGCGTTGGTGGCCTCGACCCAGCGTTCCAGGGCCCGCTGGGCCGCCCCCGAGTCGATGGACTCCGCGGCCTTCGCCATGCCCGCCGCGAGCTGCTCGGCGAGCGTCCCGCCGCCCGGCTCCAGGGCGACCAGCGCGGCGGCGGAGTTGAGCAGCACCGCGTCCCGTACCGGCCCGGTCTCGCCGGCCAGCAGCCGCCGGGCGACGTCCGCGTTGTACGAGGCGTCGGCGCCGCGCAGCGCCTCCACCGGCACCAACTCGATCCCGACGTCGCGCGGGTCGAACGACTGCCGCGTGACGGTGCCGTCCCGGACCACCCACACCTGCGAGGTCGCGGTGGTGGTCAGCTCGTCCAGCCCGTCGTCGCCGCGGAAGACCAGCGCGGAGGAGCCGCGCTCGGCGAGCACCCCGGCGACGATGGGCGCCATCCGGGCGTCCGCCACGCCCGTCGCCTGGGCCTTCACCCGCGCCGGATTGGTCAGCGGGCCGAGGACGTTGAAGGTGGTGGGGATGGCCAGTTCGCGGCGGGCCGGGGCGACATGGCGCAGCGCCGGGTGGAACTTGACCGCGAAGCAGAAGGTGATGCCGGCCTCCTCCACGACCTCGGCCACCCGCCGCGGGGACAGGTCCAGATTGACGCCGAGCTTCTCCAGCACGTCCGAGGCGCCGCTGGCCGACGAGGAGGCGCGGTTGCCGTGCTTGACCACCTTCGCGCCGGTGCCGGCGACGACCAGCGCGGACATGGTGGAGATGTTGACGGTCTTGGCGAGGTCGCCGCCGGTCCCGACGATGTCGACGGTGCGGCCGGGCACCTCGATCACGTTGGCGTGGGCGTACATCGTGCGGACGAGTCCGGTCACCTCGGCGACGGTCTCGCCCTTGGCCCGCAGCGCGACCAGGAATCCGGCGATCTGGGCGTCGGTCGCCTCCCCGAGCATGATCCGGTCCATGGCCCAGGCGGTGTCGTCGGCGCTCAGGTCGGCACCGGCGAGCAGCGACTTCAGTACGTCGGGCCAGGTGCGGGCCGTCGCGCGGTTGTCGCCTCCGGCTGGGGTCACAACGTTCATGGTCCGCTCCTGGGTCCGACGATGGGCACGGGGCCGTCTCGGGGCCCCGGCGCCAGCCTAGCGGCGGATCGGCCCGATGCCGTCGCCGTGCCCGATGACTGGACATCCCCCGGACGGCCGGCCGTCCGCGGGCGTTCGGCCGTCAGCCGCCGCCCATGGCCGAGGGCCCCGGCCCGCCCCCGGGAAGGGGCGGGGCCGAGGCCCTCGGACGTGGCGTCAGCGGATGCGCGGCTCAGTGGTGGCCGTGGCCGCTGGTGATCTCCTGGTACTCCTCCGCGGTGGCCTTGGGGATCTGCGTGCCGTCGCCGTAGAAGCCCTTGGAGAGCTTCACCCGGAGCTTCTGACCGCGCGTCACCTTGCGGCGCACGCCGTTCTCGTCGACCTCCGGGCCGAGTTCGAGCGGCTGCGGCTGCTCGTGCGAGGTCAGCGTGTGCAGCTGGTCCTGCGGGAGCGGCTCGTGTACCTCGATGAACTCGCCGTGCGGCAGCCGCTTGATGATGCCGGTCTCGCGACCGTGCAGCACCTTGTCGCGGTCGCGCCGCTGCAGACCCAGGCAGATCCGCTTGGTCGCGATGAACGCGAGCACCGGGCCGACGAAGAAGCCGATCCGCACGAACCACGTGATCGCGTTGATCGACAGGTGGAAGTGCGTGGCCCACAGGTCGTTGCCACCACCGATGAGCATGATCAGGTACGCGGTCAGCCAGGCCACACCGAAGGCGGTGCGGGTCGGAGCGTTGCGCGGCCGGTCCAGCAGGTGGTGCTCGCGCTTGTCACCGGTGACCCAGGACTCGATGAACGGGTACACCGCGATGGCCACGAGGACGAGCGGGAAGAGCACGATCGGGATGAAGACGCCCAGGACGAGCGTGTGACCCCACAGGTTGATCTCCCAGCCCGGCATCACACGCACCAGACCCTCGGCGAAGCCCATGTACCAGTCGGGCTGGGCGCCGGTGGACACCTGGTCCGGCCGGTACGGGCCGATGGCCCAGATCGGGTTGATCGTCGCGATCGCGGAGATGAACGCGATGACACCGAAGACCAGGAAGAAGAAGCCGCCCGCCTTGGCCATGTAGACCGGCATCAGCGGCATGCCGACGACGTTCTTCTCGGTCCGGCCGGGGCCGGGGAACTGCGTGTGCTTGTGGTAGAAGACCAGGATCAGGTGCGCCACCACGAGGCCGAGCATGATGCCCGGCAGCAGCAGGATGTGCACCGAGTACAGCCTCGGGATCACATCCATGCCGGGGAACTCGCCGCCGAACACGAACATCGAGATGTACGTGCCGACCAGCGGGATCGACAGGAACACACCCTGGATGAACCGGATACCGGTACCGGAGAGCAGGTCGTCCGGGAGCGAGTAGCCGGTGAAGCCGGTGAACATGCCCAGCACGAACAGCAGGAAGCCGAAGAGCCAGTTGATCTCACGCGGCTTGCGGAACGCGCCGGTGAAGAACACGCGCATCATGTGCACGAGCATGGCGCCGAGGAAGATCAGCGCGGCCCAGTGGTGGATCTGCCGGATGAGCAGACCGCCGCGGACCTCGAAGCTGATGTCCAGGGTCGAGGCGAACGCCTCGGACATCCGCATGCCCTGCATCGGGACATACGGGCCGTGGTAGACGACCTCTTCCATGCTGGGGTGGAAGAACAGCGTCAGATACACACCCGTGAGGATGATGATGATGAAGCTGTAGAGGGCGACCTCGCCCAGCATGAAGGACCAGTGGTCCGGGAAGACCTTGCGCAGGTTGGCCTTGGCGGCACCGTAGATGCCCAGCCGGCCGTCCATCCAGTCGGCGACCCGCTCCCCGCGGGGTGCCGGCTTGCCGCGGCGCGGCGTCTCGTTCGTACTCATCCGCGCTCCCAAAACGCCGGGCCGACGGGCTCCCGGAAGTCGCTCACGGCTTCGAGGTAACCCTCCTTGTTCACGGTGATCTGCAGCTGCGGCAGGGCGTGGCCGGCCGGGCCGAAGATCACCTTGCCGCCGTCGGCCAGGTCGAAGGTCGACTGGTGGCACGGGCACAGCACGTGGTGGGTCTGCTGCTCGTACAGGCTGATCGGGCAGCCGACGTGGGTGCAGATCTTGGAGAACGCGACGATGCCCTCGTGCGACCAGTCCAGCTCGCGCTTGTCCTTGATGTCGTCCGGCTGGATGCGGACGATCATCAGGGCGGCCTTGGCGATCTGCACCTGGAAGTCGTGGTCCTCCTCGTGCATGCCCTCGGGCATGGCGAAGGTCAGCGAACCGACGGCGATGTCCTCGGGGCGCAGCGGCTGCATGGTGTTCTGGTTCATCAGCCGCTTGCCCTTGCCCCACTTGGTGTGGCGGAGCTTGTCCTCCGGCAGCGGGCCGAGGTCGCGCAGCAGGACGATGCTGGAGAGCGGCAGCAGCGCCAGGGCGCCGAACATGGTGTTGCGGGCGAGCTTGCGGCGGCCGAAGCCGGAGTCCGCGGCGCCGTCCCGGAAGTCCTGGAAGACCTTCTCCTTGACTTCGGGGGTGGCCGCGATCGGGTGCCGCTCGTGGACGATCTCCACGTCGGACATCAGGGTGCGGGCCCAGTGGACCGCGCCCGCGCCGATGCAGAACAGCGCCACCGCGAGCGTGATGCCCAGCGAGAAGTTCAGCGCGCTGACGTGCCCGATCGGGAAGATGTAGACGATCTTGTCGACCGGGAAGGCCACGAAGGAGGCGATGAAGCCGACCGTGGCGAGCATCGAGAGCGTGAACAGCAGGGCGACGGTGCGCTCGGAGCGCTGGGCGGCCCGGGCGTCGATGTCCTGGACGCGGTGCTCGTGCGGCGGCAGCCCGGGGTCGGCGAAGGGGTTCTCGCGGACCGCTACCTCTTCGCTGCCCTTGGCGACCTGCTCTTGCGGCAGGTTCTCTTCTTCTGGAATGTCTTGGGTACTCATGACTTCTTGGCCTTTGCGGTCCGGGCGGCGACCCAGATGGTGACGACGATCATGGCGCCGAGACCGAAGATCCAGCCGAACAGGCCCTCACTGACCGGACCGAGCCCGCCCAGTTCCATGCCGCCGGGGGTCTCGGTCTGGGAGCTGTTGACCTTGTCGAGGTACGCGATGATTTCCTTCTTCTCCTTCTCCGGCATGACCGTGTCCGGGAAGGAAGGCATGTTCTGCGGGCCGGTCTGCATGGCCTCGTAGATGTGCTTCGGGTCGACGTTGTCGAGCTTCGGCGCGTACTTGCCGTTGGTCAGCGCGCCGCCCTTGCCGACGAAGTTGTGGCACTGCGCGCAGTTGGTGCGGAACAGCTCGCCACCGCGGGCGGCGTTGGCGTCCCCGGGGTTGTACTGCTCCTTGGTGGGCGTCACCGGGCCGGGGCCGAGCGAAGCGATGTACGCGGCCAGCTGCTCGGTCTCAGCGTCCGTGTAGATCTTCTTCTTCTTGGGCACCTGGGCGCCGGGCTGCTGGGCGGGCATACGGCCGGTGCTGACCTGGAAGTCCACGGCGGCGGAGCCGACGCCGACCAGGCTCGGACCGTCGGTCGTACCCTGACCGCCCGTTCCGTGGCAGGTCGCACAGCCCACGGAATAGAGCTTCTTGCCCTCCTCGATGGTGAGGGACTGGGAGGCGTCGTCGGCCTTGGCCTTGTCCGCGGGCGCGAACGCGGCGTACAGCCCCCCAGTGACCGCCAGCGCGAAGAGTAGGACGACGACCGCCGCCAGCGGATGGCGTCGTCGTGCGGAGAGCTTTTTCACGGATTACCCCGGTGTCAGGATCTTCTGCGTCGATGCTTTAAGGACGTGGTTCCGGTGCGGGGCGCGAGGGGTCCTCGGGCCCGGGAGCCGGATTACTTGATCATGTAGATCGTGGCGAAGAGGCCGATCCAGACGACATCGACGAAGTGCCAGTAGTAGGACACGACGATGGCCGCGGTCGCCTGCTCGTGGGTGAACCTCTTGGCCGCGTACGTCCTGCCCAGGACCAGCAGGAAGGCGATGAGTCCGCCCGTCACGTGCAGGCCGTGGAAGCCTGTGGTCAGGTAGAACACCGAGCCGTACGGGTCCGACGAGAGCGACAGGCCCTCGTGCTTGACGAGCTCGGTGTACTCGAAGACCTGGCCGCCGACGAAGATCGCGCCCATGATGAAGGTGATCACGAACCACATGCGCAGCTTCTTCACGTCGCCGCGCTCTGCCGCGAAGACGCCGAGCTGGCAGGTGAGGGAGGAGAGCACCAGGATCGTGGTGTTGGTGGCCGAGAACGGGAAGTTCAGCGCATCGGCCATTTCCTTCCAGTGCTCGGCGCCCGTCACCGATCGCAGGGTGAAGTACATCGCGAAGAGGGCCGCGAAGAACATCAGCTCGGAACTGAGCCAGATGATGGTTCCGACACTGGTGAGGTTCGGCCGGTTGACCGACGGGTGCGCGTGCCCGGTATCTACTGCTGTTGCTGTCGCCACGACCGACATTATGTCGGTCGCTTATCCAGCCCTCACTCCGGGGGGTGCCGTTCGGTGTGTCAACGCCGTGTGCGCGGCCCGAACGGCCCATCCGCGCGCGGTACGACACCCTGCCCGCCCCTCGGGTGACGGAGTAGCATCCGCGCCAAGGTTCCCGAACCAACGACGCGGAGGAACAATGCAGCCGACCGCCACGGTGCTGGTCTACAGCGACGACGCCACCATCCGCGAGCAGGTCCGGCTGGCCGCCGGGCGGCGCCCCGCCGCCGACGTCCCGCCGGTCGAATTCCTGGAATGCGCCACTCTGCCCGCCGTGTTGTCGGCCCTGGAGGAGGGCGGCGTGGACGTCTGCGTCCTGGACGGCGAGGCCGTTCCCGCGGGCGGGATGGGCGTCTGCCGGCAGATCAAGGACGAGATCTTCCAGTGCCCTCCGGTGCTGCTGCTGATCGGCCGCCCGCAGGACGCGTGGCTGGCCACCTGGAGCCGCGCGGAGGCCGCCGTCACCCATCCGGTGGATCCTGTGGAGTTCGCCGACGCGCTCGCCGGGCTGCTCCGCAAGGGCAGGCGGCTGGGCGCCGCCTGAGCCGGCCGCCGGGCTCAGACCTCGGGGCGGAGCCTGGCCGCGTCGGCCGGGCCGCTCCCGTCCGGCCGGGTCTGGGCCAGCGCACTGCCCTCCTGCCATTCGGTCCACGTCAGATTCCAGTCGCCGAAGCCGTTGCCGAAGGGCGTCATGGTCTCGCCTCCGGTGCCCACAACCTTGACGATGTCACCGACATGGATGGTGTCGAAGAACCATTTGGCGTTCGCGGTGCTCATGCCCGTACAGCCGTGGCTGACGTTGGCGTACCCCTGTGAGCCCACCGACCAGGGCGCCGCGTGCACGTACTCACCGCTCCATGTGACCCGGGTGGCCCAGTAGACGGGCAGGTCGTAGGAGTCCGCCGAGCCCGCCGGGATGCCGATGCTGGTGCCGCGCATGCGTACGAAGGCTTCCCGGGCCAGTACGACCTTGACACCGTTGCGGGTGTCGAAGCCGGGCTTCCCGGTGGTGACGGGAATCCTGCGGATCTCCTTGCCCTCGCGCCGCACGGTCATCTGGTGCGTGACCGCGTCCGTGACGGCCTCGATCCGCTCCCCGGTGCGCAGCTTCAGCGGCTTGGAGGAGCCCCCGTAGAGGCCGCCGCCGACCTTGACGCCCTCCAGGGCGGAGCGGACGTCGATCGTGGCGTGGGTGGGCCAGTACTCGCGCGGACGGTAGTGCAGGGTCCGGTTGTTCACCCAGTGCCAGGAGCCCTGCACGGCGGGGCGGGACTGGACCTTCAGGGCGCGCTCGACGACGGCGCGGGCCGAGGCGTCCCGGACCGCCTCGCTGAGTTCCGCGGTGATCGGCTGGCCCACGCCGTACGTACCGCTGTCCGGGCCGAAGGAGACGCGCAGCTTCCCGTCGGTGGGGGCGGTGTCGAAGCCGATGGTCCGGCGGCCCTGCCTGCCGTGGCGGTTCTCGGTACTCACCCGCACGGTGTAATGCGCCCCCGCGGCGAGCGGGGCGGTGCTGCGCCACCGGCTGCCGTCGGGCCTGAGTTCGCCGCGTACGTACCGTCCCGCGGCGTCCGTGGCGGTCACGTCGGTGATGCGGCTGCCGTCCCCCTTGGCGGTCACCTCGAGGGGCTTGTCGGGATCGACCTTCCGGCCCTCCTCCACCCCACCGAAGCTGATCTGTCCGGAAGCGTCGTACGGCTTGGCGGCCAGCGGATCCGAGGAGGGACCGCCGCAGCCCGCGGCGGCCGCCGCGAGGGGTGCCAGCAGCAGCGCGCAGACCGGGACCGTCCGGGACCGAGATCTCTGACTCATGACCACAAAACTAGGGAGATCCGCCCGGTTCGGCGCGCGGAGTGCTGCAAAAGAGGGGCCCGATGCACCTGGGTAGGTGCACCGGGCCCCGGTCGCGGAGCGGACTCCGCTACTGGTTCTGGTTCTCGCCGCGGTAGTACTCGAAGACCCAGCCGAAGAGGCCGACGAGGATGATCGGGGCGGAGAAGTACAGCAGCCACCAGCCGAAGACGACGCCCAGGAAGGCGAACGCGCCACCGACGGCCAGGGAGAGCGGCTGCCAGCTGTGCGGGCTGAAGAAGCCCAGCTCACCGGCGTCGTCCGCGACATCGGCGTTCTTGTTGTCCTGTGCTCCGGTGTCCACCCGGCGAGCCGTGAAGGCCAGGTAGTAGCCGATCATGATGCACAGGCCGAAGGCCAGGAACAGCGCGGTGGTACCGGCCGGCTCCTTCGACCAGACGCCGTAGACCACGGCCATGGCGAGGACGAAGACGGAGAGCCAGATGAACATCCGGCCTTGGACCTTCACTTGCCGGCCTCCTTGCCACCCGCGAGGGCCTTGTCTTCGGACTCGACGTCCACGTTCTCAAGCTGGTCGAGCGCCGCGATCTCGGGGTGGTGCAGGTCGAACGCCGGGGATTCGGAGCGGATCCGGGGCAGCGTGAGGAAGTTGTGCCGCGGCGGCGGGCAGGAGGTCGCCCACTCCAGCGAGCGGCCGTAGCCCCACGGGTCGTCGACCTCGACCTTCTTGCCGTACTTGGCCGTCTTCCAGACGTTGTAGAAGAACGGCAGTATCGACAGACCGAGCAGGAACGAGGCGATCGTGGAGATGGTGTTCAGCGTGGTGAACCCGTCGGCGGCCAGGTAGTCCGCGTACCGGCGCGGCATGCCCTCGGCGCCGAGCCAGTGCTGGACGAGGAAGGTGCCGTGGAAGCCGATGAACAGCGTCCAGAAGGTGATCTTGCCGAGTCGCTCGTCCAGCATCTTGCCGGTGAACTTCGGCCACCAGAAGTGGAAGCCGGAGAACATCGCGAAGACCACGGTGCCGAAGATGACGTAGTGGAAGTGCGCCACCACGAAGTACGAGTCCGAGACGTGGAAGTCCATCGGCGGCGAGGCCAGGATGACACCGGTCAGACCACCGAAGGTGAAGGTGATCAGGAAGCCGACCGCCCACAGCATCGGCGTCTCGAAACTCAACGACCCCTTCCACATGGTGCCGATCCAGTTGAAGAACTTCACACCGGTCGGAACCGCGATCAGGAACGTCATGAACGAGAAGAACGGCAGCAGCACCCCGCCCGTGACATACATGTGGTGCGCCCACACCGTCACCGACAGACCCGCGATCGCGATCGTCGCCGCGACCAGACCGCCGTAACCGAACATCGGCTTGCGCGAGAAGACCGGGATGACCTCGGAGATGATGCCGAAGAACGGCAGCGCGATGATGTACACCTCGGGATGCCCGAAGAACCAGAACAGGTGCTGCCACAGCAGCGCCCCGCCGTTGGCCGCGTCGAAGATGTGCGCCCCGAACTTCCGGTCCGCCTCCAGCGCGAACAGCGCGGCGGCCAGCACCGGGAAGGCCAGCAGCACCAGCACACCGGTCAGCAGCACGTTCCAGGTGAAGATCGGCATCCGGAACATCGTCATGCCCGGAGCGCGCATGCAGATGATCGTGGTGATGAAGTTGACCGAGCCCAGGATCGTACCGAAGCCCGAGAACGCCAGACCCATGATCCACATGTCGGCGCCCACACCCGGCGACCGGACCGCGTCAGAGAGCGGGGAGTACGCGAACCAGCCGAAGTCGGCCGCGCCCTGCGGGGTCAGGAAGCCCGCCACCGCGATCAGCGAGCCGAACAGGTAGAGCCAGTAGGCGAACATGTTCAGCCGCGGGAACGCGACGTCGGGGGCGCCGATCTGGAGCGGCATGATCCAGTTCGCGAAGCCCGCGAACAGCGGGGTGGCGAACATCAGCAGCATGATCGTGCCATGCATGGTGAACGCCTGGTTGAACTGCTCGTTCGACATGATCTGCGTGCCGGGCCGGGCCAGCTCGGCGCGCATGAACAGCGCCATGAGCCCGCCGATGCAGAAGAACGCGAACGACGTGATGAGGTACAGCGTGCCGATCGTCTTGTGGTCGGTGGTGGTCAGCCACTTGACGACGACATTGCCGGGCTGCTTGGTGCGGACGGGCAACTCGTCCTCATACGAGGCGGTCGCCTCGGCACCCTGGGATTCGTTGAGGATGCTCACTGCTGCTTCGTCTCCGCGTTCTTGGCGGGGTCCGTCTGCTCAATACCCGACGGGATGTAGCCGGTCTGGCCCTTGTTCTTGAGCGCGTCCAGGTGGTCCCGGTACTCCTTCGGGGAGACGACCTTGACGTTGAAGAGCATCCGGGAGTGGTCCACGCCGCAGAGCTCGGCGCACTTGCCCATGAAGGTGCCCTCCTTGTTGGGGGTCACCTGGAAGCGGTTGGTGTGGCCCGGGATGACGTCCTGCTTCATCAGGAACGGCACCACCCAGAAGGAGTGGATGACGTCGCGCGAGGTCAGGACGAACTCGACGGTCTCACCCTTGGGCAGGTACAGGGTCGGGCCCGGCCAGCCCTTGTCGGGGTTCCGGTCGCCGGGGGTACCGACGTCGTACACGCCCTCGGCGCCCTTGGGCACGGTGTCGAGCATGCGGTCCGGGATGTTGGAGATGTTCTTGATCTCCCGGTACGGCTTCCCCGGCGTGGCGGCGTTGCCGTCCACGTTCTCCATGTAGTTGAAGCCCCAGCTCCACTGGAAGCCGACGACGTTGATGACGTGGTCGGGCTTCTTGTCGACCTTGAGGAGCTCGTTCTCGTCACGTGCCGTGAAGTAGAACAGCACCGAGACGATGATGATCGGGACCACGGTGTACAGCGCCTCGATCGGCATGTTGTACCGGGTCTGCGGAGGTACCTCCACCTTGGTCCTGCTGCGCCGGTGGAAGATGCAGCTCCACAGGATCAGGCCCCAGACCAGGACGCCCGTGGCGAGCGCCGCCGCCCACGAGCCCTGCCACAGGGAGAGGATCCGCGGCGCCTCCTCCGTGGCGGGGTCGGGCATCCCGAGGTTGGGGAAGTCCTTCGATGTGCAACCGGTGGCGGTCGCCAGGACCAAGCCCGCAGACAGCGCCTGCAGCAGCTTCCGCCGCACCGGGCGCCGCGACGAGCGGTCGGAGCCGTTGGGACTCACGTAGCGCCTTCCCGAGAGTCTCGCCCGCGCGGCCGGCTGCGGCCGTCTCGCTGGTCGGTCGCCGGCCCGGTGCGGGCAGGGGTTTGGATGTTTATGCGGACCAAACCCTACTGGACGCGTTTTAGGGCTGCGCGGGGAGGGTGCCCAACGCGCCGGGTCACTCCCCGAAGGGGTGGAAGCGACCCCTCCGCCGGTTCCCTGACGGTCCGTGGGGGCACCTGCCGCGGGTTTGCGGGCGGCGTTCCTCCCGCTGAGGGAGGGTGGGTACAAAGCGGCCACCGGCCCGCGGCCGCGTGCGAGACGGGCACGCCCGGCGGTGGGTGGCACGCGGTGGGACTAGCGTTGAAGCGTGCCCTACTTCGACGCCGCCTCATCCGCTCCCCTTCATCCCGTCGCCCGCCAGGCGTTGCTCGCCGCCCTCGACGAGGGGTGGGCGGACCCGGCGCGGCTGTACCGGGAAGGCCGGCGCGCCCGGCTGCTGCTGGACGCCGCGCGGGAGACCGCCGCGGAGGCCGTCGGCTGCCGCCCGGACGAGCTGGTGTTCACCCCCTCCGGCACCCGCGCGCTGCACGACGGGATCGCGGGCGCGCTGGCGGGCCGCCGCCGCGTGGGCCGCCATCTGATCGTCTCCGCCGTCGAGCACTCCGCCGTGCTGCACGCCGCCGCGGCCCATGAGTCGGGGGGCGGCACCGTCGCCGAGGTGGCGGTGGACCGCGCCGGCCGGGTCGCGCCCGGGGCGTACGCGACCGCGCTGCGCGACGCGCCGGGCCCCACCGCGCTGGCGTGTCTGCAGTCCGCAAACCACGAGGTGGGCACCGAGCAGCCGGTGGCCGAGGTGGCCCAGGAGTGCCGGGCGGCGGATGTGCCGCTGCTCGTGGACGCCGCCCAGTCGCTGGGCTGGGGCCCGGTCGCGGGCGACTGGTCGCTGCTCACGGCGAGCGCGCACAAGTGGGGCGGTCCGGCGGGCGTGGGGCTGCTCGCGGTGCGCAAGGGCGTGCGGTTCGCCGCGCACTCCCCGGCGGACGAGCGGGAGTCGGGGCGCGCGCCCGGATTCGAGAACCTGCCCGCGATCGTCGCGGCCGCCGCGTCGCTGCGGGCCGTACGGCAGGAGGCGGCGGCCGAGGCGGCGCGGCTGCGGGAGCTGGTGGACCGGATCCGGGCCGGAGTGCCGGAGCTGGTGCCGGACGTGGAGGTGGTCGGCGACCCGGTCCGCCGCCTGCCGCATCTGGTCACGTTCTCCTGTCTCTATGTCGACGGGGAGACATTGCTGCACGAGCTGGACCGGGTGGGCTTCTCCGTCTCGTCCGGTTCGTCGTGCACCTCCAGCACGCTGACGCCCAGCCATGTGCTGCGGGCGATGGGGGTGCTGTCGGAGGGCAACGTGCGGGTGTCGCTGCCGGCGGGTACGGCCGCGGCGGACGTGGAGCGCTTCCTCGACGTGCTGCCGGGAGTGGTCGGGGAGGTACGGGAACGGCTGGGCGCGCCGGTGTCCGCGTCGACGTCGGCATCCGTCGCCGACGTGCCGGAGCTGGTCGTCGACTCGCTCGGCAAGCGCTGCCCCCTTCCGGTGATCGAACTCGCCAAGGTGATCGGCGACGTACCGGTGGGCGGGGTGGTGACCGTACTGGCCGACGACGAGGCGGCCCGGCTGGACATCCCCGCGTGGTGCGCGATGCGCGGACACGACTATCTGGGCGAGCGCCCGGCGGAGGGCGGCACGGCCTACCGGGTCCGCCGGAAGTGACCTCTCCTTCCCCGGTCGCCGGGCAGGCGCGCGGGCCGGCCCGGCGACCGGGGACCGGGGAAGTCGGGGGCGGTCAGGCCAGGTGGCCCTGGACGTCCGCGGCGGCCTCCGACCCGTAGGCCTTGGCGAACCGCTCCATGAAGTGGCCGCGCCGCAGCTCGTACTCCTGCGTGCCCAGCGTCTCGATCACCAGGGTGGCGAGCATGCAGCCGACCTGCGCGGCCCGCTCCAGGGTCAGCCCCCAGGACAGGCCGGAGAGGAAGCCCGCGCGGAACGCGTCGCCGACGCCGGTCGGGTCGACCTTGGCCTCCTCCTGCGCGCAGCCGACGAGGATCGGCTCCTCGCCGGCGCGCTCGATCCGCACCCCCTGCGAGCCCAGGGTGGTGACGCGGGTGCCGACCTTGCCGAGGATCTCCTCGGAGGTCCAGCCGGTCTTGGTCTCGACGAGCGCCTTCTCGTACTCGTTGGTGAACAGATAGGAGGCGCCCTCGATCAGCACGCGGATGTCGTCGCCGTCCATCCGGGCCAGCTGCTGCGAGGGGTCGGCGGCGAACGGGATGCCGCGGGTGCGGCACTCCTCGGTGTGCCGGACCATCGCCTCCGGGTCGTCCGCGCCGATGAGGACCAGGTCGAGGCCGCCGACCCGGTCGGCGACGGGCTGCAGTTCGATCTGGCGGGCCTCGCTCATCGCACCGGTGTAGAAGGACGCGATCTGGTTGTGGTCGGTGTCCGTGGTGCACACGAAGCGGGCGGTGTGCAGGACCTCGGAGATCCGGACCGAGGCGGTGTCGACTCCGTGCCGGTCCAGCCAGGCGCGGTACTCGGCGAAGTCCGACCCGGCGGCGCCGACCAGGACCGGCCGCAGGCCGAGGACTCCCATGCCGAAGCAGATGTTCGGGGCGACGCCGCCGCGGCGGACGTCGAGCGTGTCGACGAGGAAGGAGAGGGAGACCGTATGCAGCTGGTCGGCGACCAACTGATCGGCGAAGCGGCCGGGGAAGGTCATCAGATGGTCGGTGGCGATGGAGCCGGTGACTGCGATACGCACGGCGGGTCTGCTCCTGCGGAGGGAGGCGAAAACGGACGCTTCACGCTACCGGGTTCGCCCCGCCCCTTCGAACACGAGAAACTACCCGATAGTAGGGCTTTTTCCGCTCAACGGACGATGCGTACGGTGCGGGTATACGGGCTGGCGTCCGCGCGGCCCCGACGGATACGGGAGCTTCCATGCCGAAGCACGTCTCCCCCACCACCCCCTCGCGCGCGACCGCGGATGCGGCCGCGGGCGGGAAGGCGAGTCGTACGACGCCCCCGGCGGCCGGCGCGACCGGCGGCCTGGGTGCGGCGGAGCCCGAGTCCCTGACCCAGTTGCGCGGCGACTGCGCCCGCATGGCGCCGCACTGGGCGGCTACCGTAGCGCCCGCCCCGCCCCGCGTCTCCCCCTCGCGCATCCATGGCGTCCAGGTCCCGGCCTCCTCCGCGCATCTCCTGGACGGCATGTCCGACTACGGCGACTGAAGGCACCATCGCGTCCACCCTTCGGACAGCGGGACGGGGTCCTCGAACCCCGTCCCGCTGTCCGAGGGAACCGCTTGCACCTCCGCTCCGTCCCATGGGCGTCCCTCGCACAGAGGGGCGTACCGGGATCAATCGCGTGGAGTACGAAGGAGTGAGCGGTGAGCACCAGCACCGAGGACACCTCGCAGACCCCCGACAACGACGGCGACGGCGAGACCACGGCGCGGCGGCGGCGCTCGCCGCTGGCGATCGCCTCGGTGGCCGCCGCGGTGCTGCTCGCCGGGGGCGGCGGAGCGTACTGGGCGGCAGCGGCGGGCGACGGCGGCGGTTCGGACGGCGCCTCCCAGGGCGGGTCGCCGGAGCCGCTGGCCCTGGACGGCTACGGCGGGAAGCGGCAGGGCGGCCATGAGGGCATCGCGGTCGGCGAGCACAACCCGTACGGCAACCGCTACCAGGCCCCGGAGAAGCTGCCGGACACCCCGGACGCGACGCCCGCGTATCTGACGCCCGGCAAGGTCACCAAGGACGAGGTGGCGCGGCTGGCCGAGGCGCTGGACGTGTCCGGCACACCGCGCCTGGACCACGGCGTGTGGAAGGTCGGCGGCACGCCGGACGCCATGAGCCCGCTGCTGGAGGTGAACGCCAAGGGGCCGGGCGGATGGGCGTACACCCGCTACGGCGCTCCGGGCGGGACGTCCTGTGTGGAGCGGCCCGGCGCCGACTCGCCCGATGACAGCGCGAGTTCGCCGGAGCGGACGAGCCACGAGGGCTGCCCCACCTTCCGGGGCGGGACCAAGCCGCCGGGCGGCAGCGAGGCCGTGTCGGAGAAGGCGGCGAAGCGAGCGGCCGCGCCGGTGCTCAACACCCTCGGACTGGACGACGCGAAGCTGGACGCGCGGCAGGTGTACGGGGCGCTGCGGACGGTCAGCGCGTCCCCGGTGCTGGACGGGCTGCCCACGTACGGCTGGCAGACGGAGCTGGAGATCGACGCCGCCGGGCAACTGGTGGGCGGCAAGGGGATGTTGTCCGTTCCGAAGAAGACCGCCGACTACCCGCTCATCGGCGCGGGCGAGGCGATCAAGCAGTTGAACACGCCGGCGCGCGAGTGGCGGGTCCCGGCTGAGCCCGGCGAGTGCGCGACGCCGGTTCCGCACCAGGACCGGACCGACGCGACGGAGGAGGGCGCGGCCGTCGACACCGCCAGGCCGTGTGAGCCCGCGCCCACCTCGTTCTCCGGCTCCGCGTCCGCGCAGAAGCCCCGGCCGTCGAAGATCGTGAAGTCGGTGTTCGGGCTGGCGGCGCACTACGTGGACGGGCGGCAGGCGCTGGTGCCGTCGTGGATCTTCACCGTGCAGCCGCCCGGCACCGAGGGGCAGCAGGCGCGGACGGTGACGACCTACCCGGCGATCGCCCCGAAGTACATCGCCGACCAGTCGGAGCAGCGGAAGGCCCCCGGCGAGGCACCTCCGGGGTCCGAGCCCGGCCACCCGGTGGAGCGCAAGCCCGGGCGGCTCGACATGACGGAGCGCGCCGAGGGCTACACCGACAAGGGGCAGACTCTGACGCTGCACTTCGCGGGCGGGGTGTGCAGCACGTACACCGCCAGCGCCGACGAGTCGTCCTCGACGGTGAAGGTGAAGATCACCGGCAAGTGGAACAGGCCCGGCCGTGCCTGCATCGCGATCGCGAAGGAGCAGGACGTGAAGGTGGAGCTCGACAAGCCGCTGGGCGACCGGAAGGTCGTGGACGCGGTCAGCGGCAGGGCCGTGCCCGAGCAGTGACACGCGGGTACGACTGAGGCGGTGGTCCCGGCCGGGACCACCGCCTCACCGCTGTGTGCCGAGACGGCTCAGCTGAAGGAGTCGCCGCAGGCGCAGGAGCCCGTGGCGTTCGGGTTGTCGATCGTGAAGCCCTGCTTCTCGATGGTGTCGACGAAGTCGATGGAGGCACCGCCCAGGTACGGGGCGCTCATCCGGTCGGTGACGACCTTGACGCCGTCGAAGTCCTTCACCACGTCGCCGTCGAGCGAGCGCTCGTCGAAGAAGAGCTGGTAGCGCAGGCCGGAGCAGCCGCCGGGCTGGACGGCGACACGCAGCGCGAGGTCATCGCGACCCTCCTGCTCCAGCAGGCTCTTGACCTTCGCCGCGGCGGCGTCCGACAGGATGATGCCGTCGCTCACGCTGGTCTTCTCGTCCTGAACGGACATCTGCTTCTCTCCCGGGTTGTACGGACTGCTTGCCGTCAGCTGGAACCGTCGGCGCCCCGGATTCATTCCGGGTCCCGGCGATTTCCCTCGCCGCTCTGTGCTCCTCATGCTCGCACACCGTGCCGAGCACCCGTAATGCGTCACATTGACGCGAGGGCCATCGTCAACGTGACGCGAAGCGGTTATGATATATAGCGTCATTTTGACGACAAGCCTGATGACATGCCGGTCAGAGGCTTCCAGCAGACGAAGAAAGAAGGGTGCGTGCCCGTGACCACCGCCCAGCCCCTGGACGTCCAGCCGTCTCCGCTGGCCCTGCTCCTCCTGGGCCGCGAGGCCGATCCGCGGAGCGAGCGAGGCGTGGAGTGCCCCGGCGATCTGCCGGCGCCCTCCGACCCGGACCTGGTGGAGCGGGCCCGCGCGGCCAAGGCGAAGCTCGGGGACAGGGTCTTCGTCCTCGGCCACCACTACCAGCGGGACGAGGTCATCGAGTTCGCCGACGTCACCGGCGACTCCTTCAAGCTCGCCCGCGACGCGGCGGCCCGGCCGGACGCCGAGTACATCGTCTTCTGCGGTGTGCACTTCATGGCCGAGTCGGCGGACATCCTCACCGGCGACGACCAGCAGGTCATCCTGCCCGACCTGGCCGCCGGCTGCTCGATGGCGGACATGGCCACCGCCGAGCAGGTCGCCGAGTGCTGGGACGTGCTGACCGAAGCCGGGATCGCCGAGGTGACGGTCCCGGTCTCGTACATGAACTCCTCCGCCGACATCAAGGCGTTCACCGGCAAGCACGGCGGCACGATCTGCACCTCCTCCAACGCCAAGCGGGCACTGGACTGGGCGTTCGAGCAGGGCGAGAAGGTGCTCTTCCTGCCCGACCAGCACCTGGGCCGCAACACGGCCGTGCGCGACATGGGGATGTCGCTGGACGACTGCGTGGTCTACAACCCGCACAAGCCGAACGGCGGGCTGACCGCCGAGGAGCTGCGCGCCGCGAAGATGATCCTGTGGCGCGGCCACTGCTCGGTGCACGGCCGCTTCTCGCTGGACTCCGTCAACGACGTACGGGAGCGCATACCGGGCGTCAACGTGCTGGTGCACCCGGAGTGCAAGCACGAGGTGGTGGCGGCGGCGGACTACGTCGGCTCCACGGAGTACATCATCAAGGCCCTGGAGGCCGCGCCCGCCGGCTCCAAGTGGGCCATCGGCACGGAGCTCAACCTGGTGCGGCGCCTGGCGAACCGTTTCGCGGACCAGGGCAAGGAGATCGTCTTCCTCGACAAGACGGTCTGCTTCTGCTCCACGATGAACCGGATCGACCTCCCGCACCTGGTGTGGGCGCTGGAGTCGCTGGCGGCGGGCAAGGTCGTCAACCGCATCCAGGTCGACAAGGAGACCGAGAGCTTCGCGAAGCTGGCGCTTGAGCGGATGCTGGCGCTGCCGTAGGCAGCGTCGACCACGGACGAGAGCCCGGGGCCGCACCACGAGGTGCGACCCCGGGCTCCGTCGCGTCGCCCCCGGGCCGAGAGGTCCGGCCGGGGGCTCCGGTCGTCCCGGAGAGGTCTGGCCTGAGCGGCGGTCAGGCCGTTCTCGGGTGCACCAGGCCCGTCTCGTACGAGATGACGACCAGCTGCGCCCGGTCCCGGGCGCCCAGCTTGGCCATCGCGCGGTTCACATGCGTCTTGACGGTGAGCGGGCTGACCGCCAGGCGCTCGGCGATCTCGTCGTTCGACAGGCCGCCCGCCACCTGGACCAGCACCTCGCGCTCCCGCACCGTCAGGGCGTCCAGGCGCTCCGCGTCGTAGTCGCTCGGCCGTTCACCGCCGCCCTGGGCCAGGAACTGGGCGATGAGTCCCTTCGTCGCGGCCGGGGACAGCAGCGCCTCCCCGCCCGCCGCCACCCGGATCGCGGCCAGCAGTTCCTGGGGTTCGGCGCCCTTGCCCAGGAAGCCGCTGGCGCCCGCGCGCAGCGACTCCACCACGTACTCGTCGACCTCGAACGTCGTCAGCATCACCACCCGCACCCCGGCCAGGTCCGGATCCTCGCTGATCATGCGGGTCGCGGTGAGCCCGTCCGTACCCGGCATGCGGATGTCCATCAGGACGACATCGGCTCGTTCCGCGCGGGCGAGCGCCACGGCCTCGGCGCCGTCGGACGCCTCCCCCACCACCTCCATGTCCGGCTCCGAATCGACCAGCACGCGGAACGCGCTGCGCAGCAGCGCCTGGTCGTCGGCGAGCAACACCTTGATCGTCATCTGTCGTCCCCTCCCGTGCGGACCTGCAACGGAAGTCTCGCCCGCACCCGGAAGCCGCCCTCCGGCAGGGGTCCCGCTTCGCACTGGCCGCGCAGCGCGGCGATCCGCTCGGACATCCCGATCAGCCCGTGGCCGCCGCCACCGCCGGCCTGCTCGCCGCCGTCCGAGGCGCCGTCCGGTTCGCCTTCCGGATCCCCGTCCGCGTCCGCCGCCGCCCCCGCCCCGTCGTCCAGCACGGTGATCTCCAGCCACCCCGGCCCCCGGACGATCCGCACCTCGGCCTTGGCCTGCGGTCCGGCGTGCTTGTGCACGTTGGTCAGGGCCTCCTGCACCACCCGGTACGCGGTGAGATCCACCGTCGCCGCCAGCGGACCCGGCCCGTCCGCCGGCTCCATGACGACCTCGACCCGCAGCCCGGCCCGGACGAATCCGTCGACGAGCTGGTCGAGGACGCCGAGGCCGGGCGCGGGCTCGGTGGGGGCGGCGGGATCCCCGTACTGGCGCAGCAGGCCGACCGTGGCGCGCAGTTCGTCCAGCGCCGACCGGCTCGCCTCCCGTACGTGCGCCAGCGCCTCCTTGGCCTGGTCCGGGCGGCTGTCCATGACGTGTGAGGCGACCCCGGCCTGCACATTGACCAGCGCGATGTGGTGCGCGACCACGTCGTGCAGATCGCGGGCGATCCGCAGCCGCTCCTCGGCCACCCGGCGCCGGGCCTCCTCCTCACGGCTCCGCTCGGCCCGCTCCGCCCGCTCCTCGATCGCCGCGACGAAGGCGCGCCGGCTGCGCACCGCGTCACCGACGGCCGCGGCCAGAGCCGTCCAGGCCAGCACCCCGACGTTCTCCTGCCCGTACCACGAGCCGGCGCCGAAGATCATCCCCGTGCTGGTGATCACCACGACGGTGGCCGCGCCGATCCGCCAGGTGGTGGGCCGGTCGGTGCGCGAGGCGACGGTGTACAGCGCGACGACGACGCTGACCGCGATGGCGCTGCGCGGCAGGCTGTGGCTCCCGGTGATCACGAGCTCGGCGAGCGTGAGAGCGGAGGTGAAGGCGAGCACTCCGCGCGGAAAGCGGCCCCGCAGCACCAGCGAGCCGGACGCCAGGGCACTCGCCAGCACGAAGACCGGGGAGAGCGGAGGGGCCGACGTGTACTTCGCGGCGTTCGCGGAGCCGATCAGGGTCACCGCGAAGACGACCAGGGCCAGCGCGGAGTCCATCGCGCGCGGGTGCGCGCTCAGCCAGCGGTACGGGCGGGCCACGGCGAGAGGGGTCACGGCACCCAACGGTAAGCGCTGAAGGAGGCCCCTCCCACCGTGCCGGGGCCCGCGCGGACGGTCAGCCAGGGATGAGTCCGTCGTCGCTGAGCATTTCCTTCACCTCTTCGAGGGTCGCGTCAGGCGCGGGCAGGATCAGCTCCGAGGGCTCCAGGGAGTCGTCGGGGATGCGCTCGCCGAGGCTGCGCACGGCGTCGAGGAGTGCCGCGAGCGTGCGCCGGAAGCCGCTCTCATCACCGCTTTGGACCTCGGTGAGCAGTTCCTCGTCCAGCTTGTTCAGCCCGGACATGTGGCTGTCCGCCAGCCGCAGCTGCCCTTCCCCCATGATCCGCACGATCATGACTCCTCCTCGGGGATCTCGCTTCGCGAGGCGCCGGGCTACTGCTTGTCGAACTTGTGCTGTCCCTGCGGCTGCCCGGTACGGTCCGACTGCCCGCCCTCAATAGCCTGCTGGGTGCCGCTGCCGCCCGCCAGTTCTGCCTTCATCCGCTGGAGCTCCAGCTCCACGTCGGCGCCGCCGGAGATGCGCTCCAGCTCGGCGGTGATGTCGTCCTTGGCCGCGCCGGACTGGTCGTCGAGCGCGCCGGAGGCCAGCAGCTCGTCGATCGCGCCCGCGCGCGCCTGCATCTGCGCGGTCTTGTCCTCGGCGCGCTGGATCGCCATGCCGACGTCGCCCATCTCCTCGGAGATGCCGGAGAACGCCTCGCCGATGCGGGTCTGCGCCTGGGCGGCGGTGTAGGTGGCCTTGAGAGTCTCCTTCCGCGTACGGAAGGCGTCGACCTTGGCCTGAAGCCGCTGTGCCGCCAGCGTCAGCTTCTCCTCCTCGCCCTGGAGGGTCTGGTGCTGCACCTCCAGGTCGCTGGCCTGCTGCTGGAGCGACGCGCGGCGGGAGAGCGCCTCACGCGCCAGGTCCTCCCGGCCCAGCGCGAGCGCCTTGCGGCCCTGATCCTCGAGCTTCGCGGACTGGCTCGACAGCTGGTTGAGCTGGAGCTCCAGACGTTTGCGGGAGGTCGCCACGTCCGCGACTCCGCGGCGCACCTTCTGCAGCAGCTCCAGCTGCTTCTGGTACGAGTAGTCGAGGGTCTCGCGGGGATCCTCTGCCCGGTCCAGGGCCTTGTTGGCCTTCGCGCGGAAGATCATCCCCATACGCTTCATGACACCGCTCATGGGCTTCGCGCGCCCCCTTCTGACGGACGAGAGACTCCGGCACTCCTGCTACAGACCCCAGCGTACGGGCCCTGGTTCCATTACCGCACTGTTCAGGCTCCCCCGCGCTCCTCCTGCAGAACGATCGGTCCCGCGGCCCGTCCCGCGCAGGGATGAGGCGGCCTCCGGGGGGTGGAACCGGGCCGGGTGGGGCACGTGCCGTTGCCGGATCGTTCCCCCTGGGGCTGGGGTCCACACCCCGCTACCCCGTACCCTTGGGTTTCGTGTTCCGAAGCCGTTCCAAGGATGAGCAGGCCGCGCCCTCCAAAGTGACCGCGGACCAGCCACAGCAGCCCCGTAACCCACAGGCGCCCAAGGGCCGCCCGACACCCAAGCGCAGCGAGGCCCAGTCGCAGCGCCGCAGCCTGGCCAAGACGCCGAGCAACCGCAAGGACGCCGCCCGGCGCCAGCGGGAGGCCCGGCGCGCTGATCTCGCCCGCCAGCGCGAGGCGCTGGCCGGCGGCGACGAGCGGTACCTCCCCCTGCGGGACAAGGGCCCGGTCCGCCGTTTCGCGCGGGACTTCGTCGACTCGCGGTTCGTGGTCGCGGAGTTTTTCCTGCCGCTCGCGGTGATCATCCTGGTCCTGAGCATGGTCCAGGCCGGCGCCATGCAGAGCTATGTGCTCCTGCTGTGGATGCTCGTGATCCTGCTGATCGTGATCAACTCGTTCGTCCTCGCCTTCCAGCTCAAGCGGGCGCTGCGCAAGCGCTTCCCCGACGAGAACCTGCGCGGCGCCGTGCCCTACGCCCTGATGCGTACGCTCCAGATGCGCCGACTGCGGCTGCCCAAGCCCCAGGTCAAGCGCGGAGAGCGGCCCTGAGCGCGCAGCCGTCCGGTTTTCTCGGCGGCGCGAGCGGTTGGCTGAAAGGCCTCGGCGGCCTGCGGAACACCGTCCGGCAGGAGTTGGTGGCGCGCCAGCTCGACGAGCGGATCGCCGCCCGCTTCCCGGTGGGCCGGCGGCTGCGCGTGCTGGACGTCGGCCTCGGCCAGGGCACCCAGGCGCTGCGGCTGGCCCGCGCCGGTCACGAGGTGACCGGCCTGGAGTCGGATCCGGCGATGCTGGCGGCGGTGCGCGAGACGCTGACGACCGAGCCGGAGGGCATCCGCGAGCGGGTCCGGCTGATCGAGGGCGACGGCCGGGACACCGGCGCGCACTTCGCGCCCGGCGCCTTCGATGTCGTGCTCTGCCACGGCGTGCTGATGTACGTACCCGAGCCGGATCCGATGCTGGCCGCGATGGCGCGGGTGCTGGCCCCCGGCGGGCTGCTGTCCCTGCTGGTACGGAACGCCGACGCGCTCGCGATGCGGCCCGGCCTGGCCGGCGACTGGGAGACGGCGCTGGACGCCTTCGACTCCCCCTCGTACACCAACCGCATCGGCCTGCGGGTACGGGCGGACCGGCTGGCGGACCTGACCGCGACCCTGACCGGCGTCGGGGCACCGCTGGACACCTGGTACGGCGTACGGGTCTTCACCGACCAGGCGGCCGACGACGCGGTGCCGCCGGAGCCGGAGGAACTGGCGCGGCTGCTGGCGGCGGAGGAACGGGCCGCGCGCACCGATCCGTACCGCGCGGTCGCGGCGCTGCTGCATCTGTGCGGCGTACGGGGCGGCGGCTGACGGTCCGCCTCCCGGCGAGGGGCCGTGGGGGTGCGCCGCCGCGCAGGGCGCCTTTGCCGAGCGGGTGGGTCGCCGCCCGGCGGGACTGCGTGGCAGGTGGGTCGCCGCCCGGCGGGACTGCGTAGCAGGTGGTCGCCGCCCGGCAAACACGGGCTGCGGTGCTCGGCCGCTTCCGGCCACCGGCGCGCAGAACGCCGAACCGGCGAGGCGGCGAACCCGGCGCGGGCAAGGCACCGCCCCGGACCGGCTCGCCGGATGCGCGGGAAAGGACCCGTACGGCCGACAGCCATGGCCGTCTTCCCTTGTCGCGGGGACACTGCGCTCATGGACGGATCTCGCCTTCGGGGACTTCCGCCGCGCGCCACCGCCGTGCTGGGCGCGGCGGTGCTGCTCGCCGGCTGCGGCTGGGGGGACCACGGCGGGGCCGGCCGGGCGGAGTCGGACACCGCCGCCCATCGGTCGTCGTCGGCGTCGGTGCCCGCGCACTCCAGGGCCGCCCCGCGGGGCAGCGGAGAGCGGCCGGAGGGGTACGGGCGGACCGTGGCGGCCGTCCTGCCGTCGGTCGTGCAGATCACCACGGGTGACACGCTCGGCTCCGGCGTGGTCTACGACCACCGCGGCCACATAGTCACCAACGCCCACGTCGTGGGGGACGCCGACACCTTCGAGGTCACGCTCGCCACCGGCCGGGGCAGCCACCCGGCGAAGCTGGTCGCCAGCTATCCCGCCCAGGACCTGGCCGTCATCAGACTCGACAGCGTGCCGCGCGGGCTGAAGCCCGCCGCCTTCGCGGACTCCTCGAAGGTCGAGGTCGGGCAGATCGTGCTGGCCATGGGCAGCCCTCTGGGCCTGTCCAGCAGCGTGACGCAGGGCATCGTCTCGGCGGTGGGCCGCACGGTCGACGCGGGGAGCGCGGAGGACGGGACCGGGACCGGGGCCCCGATGAGCGATCTGGTGCAGACGTCCGCGCCGATCAACCCGGGCAACAGCGGTGGTGCGCTGGTCAATCTGGACGACCAGGTCATCGGGGTGCCGACGCTGGCCGCGCGGGACCCGGACCTGGGGGACGCGGCAGCCGGGATCGGGTTCGCGATCCCGTCGTCGACGGTCACCCACATCGCGGACCAGATCATCAGGAACGGCGAGGTCACCTCGTCCGGGAAGGCCGCGCTCGGCATCACCGCGCGGACCGTGCTGGGCGACGACTACGAGCCCTCGGGCGTCGCGGTGGTCTCGGTCTCCGACGACGGGCCCGCCGCCGGGGCGGGCATCGCGACGGGCGACATCATCACGGCGGTGGACGGCACCCCGATCACCTCGATGACGTCGCTGTCCAGGGCGCTGGCGGACCATGAGCCCGGGGACAGCGCGACGGTGACGTACGAGCGGGACGGCCGGAGCCGGACGGCGCGCGTCACACTGGGCGAGCTGTGACGGCGCCGCGCGCCGCCGGGGCGAGCCGTGGGATGGCCCGGGTCGCCGTGGTGAACCGCGTGATGGCCCAGGTCGTCGTGGCGAGCCCTGACGGCACCGTCCGTCGGGGACGAGCCGTGAGGACGTGGGGCGTCGGGGGCGAGCCGTGAGGCGTGGATCGCCGTGGGCGAGCCGTTCCGGGGCCTGGAGCGGCCGCCCCCCTCGGGGGGCGAACCGTGACGGCACCCTCCGCCCCCCTCCGCCGGTCCCCGCGTGGCGCGAACCGGTGCCGCCGGCCCGTCCGGCGGCAGGCCTAAGCGTTCAGGCTCATCGGCCCGTAGATCTCATCGCCGTCCTCGAAGAGCCGCACCTGGTCGGCGCCGCCGTCGAGCAACTCCTTCCAGTACAGCCCGATCCACGACTCCGCGTCACCCTGCGTGGAGAACTCCTCCGGCTGCACCGCGGGCTCCGTCTCCGTCCCGTCCGACGTCTCGAACCGCCACGTCCATGCCATGTCTGCCTCCTCGTTCGCGCCGGTCACCCTCGATGTCTGCCCGCAGCCTAGGGGACTGATCTCTCCGAACGGGATGGCCTTGACCACTCCGGGCCGCCCGCCGGAGCTCCCCGCGGGACTCCCGGCAGGGGCCCGACTCCATACGGCGGTGGCCCCGCGCGCCCGCTCCGCGCCGACGCGAGACGATCGGGGCGTGGAACTGACTCTCCTCGGCACCGGGGCCCCGGACGGGCTGCCGCGCCACGGCTGCCCCTGCGCGGCCTGCGCCACCGCCGTCGGCGACGAGGCGCGGGCGTCGACCGCGGTGCTCGTCGACAACGCGCTGCTCCTCGATCTCACCCCGGGCCCCGCGTTCGCCGCCGCGCGCGCCGGACACTCGCTGATCGGCGTACGGCAGGTGCTGCTGTCGCATCCGCACGACGGCCCGCCGGTCGAGTACCCGGCGGGGCTGCCCGCGCCGGGGCGGGTGCCCGACGGCCGTGAGCTGTCGCTGATCAGCGGGCACCGGGTACGGGCGGTGGCGCTGGACGCGCCGGGCACGGGGTACGAGGTCACCGGCATGGACGGCGACCGGCTGCTGTACCTGCCGCCGAACGCCGCTCCCGCGGGGCTGGCGCACGGGGCGCAGCCCTTCGACATAGTGCTGCTGGATGTCGTCGGCCGCCCCGACGCGCTGGCCCGGCTGCGGGCGGCGGGCGCGGTCGCGGCCACCACCGATGTGCTCGCGGTGCATCTCGACCACACCGTGCCGCCCGGCCCCGAGCTGCACCGCAGGCTGGCGGCGGCGGGCGCCCGGGCGGTGCCCGACGGGACGACGCTGCTGGTCGGCGAGTACCACGCCGTACCGGACCTGCCGCGCCGCACGCTCGTCCTGGGCGGCGCCCGGTCCGGCAAGTCGGTGGAGGCGGAGCGGAGGCTGGAGTCCTCCCCCGAGGTGCTGTACGTGGCCACCGGCGGCACGCGCGACGGGGACGTGGAGTGGGCCGAGCGGGTTGCCCTGCACCGTGACCGCCGCCCCGGCAGCTGGCGTACGACCGAGACGTGCGACCTGGCGCCGCTGCTCGCGGAGGAGGGGCCGCCGCTGCTGATCGACTGTCTGGCGCTGTGGCTCACCGACGCCATGGACGCGGCGGGGGCATGGGACGACGCGACCTGGGCGGCGACCGGGGAGCAGGCATTGCGGGAGCGGGTGGCCGAACTGGTGGCGGCGGTGCGGGCCACCGGGCGGACGGTGGTGGCGGTGAGCAACGAGGTGGGGTCCGGAGTGGTCCCGGCGACGGCCGCGGGCCGCCGGTTCCGGGACGAGCTGGGCCGCCTGAACGCGGCGTTCGCCGACGAATGCGAGCACGTGCTGCTGGTCGTGGCGGGCCAGGCCCTCCGGCTGCGCTGACGGTCGCCGGGGCGACCGCGTGTCCTGTCCTTGGGGTGGCCGGCATCGCGCCGGGTTCGCCGCGGTGCCGGTGGCGTTCTGCGGGCCGGTGGCGGGGCACGCACCCACGGCCCCGCCGCGAGGCACCCCGTACGGCGGCGCGTCGGACGCCAACAGCCCCTGGCCAGGAGGCCGGCCCGCACGGTGCGGCAGACCCCACAGCCCCCGCCGCGAGGAGGCCGTACGCACCCCACGGCCCCTCGCCGGGAGGCGATAGGGTTTCGGGCGTGAGCGGTCTGAATCTCGATGACTTCGTCGACCTGATCGAGCGTCCCGACGGTACGGTCCGGCGGGACGCCGAGGAGCGGCGGGAGCGGCTCGTGGCGGCGCCCGGCGCGCTTGGGCGGCTGGACGACCTGGGCGAGTGGCTGAGTGCCGCGCAGGGCCAGGTGCCCGTGCGGCCGGTCGAGCGGCCGCGTGTGGTGCTGTTCGCCGGTGACCACGGCGTGGCGGAGCTGGGTGTGTCGGGGCGGCCCGCCGGGTCCGCGACCGCGCTGGTGCGTGCCGCGCTGGACGGGGAGAGCGCCGTGGCCATCCTGGCCCGCCGCTTCGGCGTGCCGCTGCGGGTCGTCGACATGTCGCTGGACTGCGACCCGGCCGAGCTGCCCGACGAGGTGACGCGCTACCGGGTGCGCCGCGGCTCGGGGCGGCTGGACGTGGCGGACACGCTCACTCCCGAAGAGGCCGAGCAGGCGTTCCGGGCGGGGATGGCGGTGGCCGACGAGGAGGCCGATGCCGGCACCGATCTGCTGGTGCTGGGCGATCTGAGCGTGGGCGGCACCACGGCCGCCGGGACGCTGATCGCCGCGCTGTGCGGCACCGACGCCTCGGTGGTCACCGGGCGCGGCGGGGCGGGGATCGACGATCTGGCCTGGATGCGCAAGTGCGCCGCGATCCGGGACGGGCTGCGCCGGGCGCGGCCGGTCCTCGGTGACCAGCTCGAGCTGCTGGCGGCGGTCGGCGGGGCTGACCTCACCGCGATCACCGGGTTCCTGCTGCAGAGCGCCGTGCGCCGGACGCCGGTGATTCTGGACGGGGTGGTCTCGGCGGCGTGCGCGCTGGTCGCGCAGCGGGTGGCGTTCCGCGCTCCGGACTGGTGGCTGGCCGGGCAGGCGAGCGGCGAGCCGGCGCAGGCGAAGGCACTGGACCGGATCGCGCTCAACCCTCTGCTCGACCACGGCGTCTGCCTGGGTGAGGGAACGGGAGCGCTGCTGGCCCTGCCGCTGGTGCAGGCGGCCGCCGCGCTCTCGGCGGAACTGCCCGAGCGCGGCTGACCGCCGGTCACCGACGACCGCCGGCTGCCGGTCACTGACGACCCCGCAAACGATTCGTCCGATTTACACCGGAACGTTCTCCCCTCATAAGATCACCTTTCATGGGAGATGTCCGGTTGAATCCGCACGAGGGAACTCTTCGGCATGCCTGGGCGCGGCGCGGCGCGGCGTTCACCGTCTGGTACCTGCGCGTCGTCGCGTTCGTCAACCTGCTCGGCGCGGTGTGGGTGTCCTTCGGCAACGACATCAAGCGGCACAACGCGGACGAGTACTTCACTCCGTATCTGCTGACCGCGGGCTTCTTCTCCAGCGCCCTGTCGGTGTTCCTGGCCATCACCATGCGCCGCCGCAAGCGCGCCGCGTGGATCCTGAACCTGGTGCTCGGCACACTGCTGCTGGTGCTGTTCCTGTGGGCCATGAGCTGGCCGGAGTTCCGCGGACACACGCAAAACTGGATCTCCGTGGTCCTCACGCTGGCCTTCGTCGCCGCGCTGCTCGTCGGGCGGCGGGAGTTCTACGCCAAGGGCGACCGCTCGAACCCGAAGCTGGCGGCCGTCGTCGGCGTCCTCGGGCTGCTCGTCGGCTCACTGCTCGCCGCCGCGCTGGTCACCGTCACCAACGACGCCCCGCACGAGAAGCGCGCGTCCTTCCTCGACCGCTGGCACTACGGCGTCGTGCGGCTGGTCTCACTGGCCGCCGACGACTCGTCGTTCGCGGACATCGAGACACCCGGATGGGTCAACGTCACCATCAACGTGATGAGCACGCTGCTGCTGCTCCTCGTGCTGTACGCGGCGTTCCGCGCCCGCCGCGCGGTGGACCCGCTCTCCGAGGACGACGAGAACCGGCTGCGCGCCCTCCTGGACCGGCACGGCGACCGCGACTCCCTGGGCTACTTCGCCCTCCGCCACGACAAGAGCGCCATCTGGTCGCCGTCGGGCAAGTCGGCGGTGACCTACCGGGTGGTGGGCGGGGTCTCCCTGGCCTCCGGCGATCCGATCGGCGACCCGGAGGCGTGGCCGCAGGCGATCGACCGCTGGCTGGCGGAGGCCCGCGAGCACGGCTGGATCCCCGCCGTGATCGGCGCGAGCGAGGAGGGCGGCACCATCTACGCCCGGCACGGCATGGACGCACTCGAACTCGGCGACGAGGCGATCGTCGACACGGGCGAGTTCACGCTGGAGGGCCGCGCCATGCGCACCGTCCGCCAGGCGTACAACCGGGTCAAGCGGGCCGGGTACACCGTCGAGATCCGGCGCCACGAGGACGTACCGCCCCAGGAGATGTCCGAACTCGTGCGCCTGGCCGACGACTGGCGGGACGGCGAGACCGAGCGCGGCTTCTCCATGGCGCTGGGGCGGCTGGGCGACCCGCGTGACGGGCGCTGCGTGGTGCTGGTCTGCTCGGACGCCGAAGGGCGGCCGCGGGCGCTGCTCAGCTTCGCGCCCTGGGGCACCCGCGGGCTCTCCCTGGACCTGATGCGGCGTGACCGCGACTCCGACAACGGCCTGATGGAGTTCATGGTGCTGGAACTGATCCAGCGCGCCAAGGAGGTCGACGTCACCCAGGTCTCGTTGAACTTCGCGATGTTCCGCTCGGTCTTCGAACGCGGCGCCAAGCTGGGCGCGGGCCCGGTCCTGCGGCTGTGGCGCTCGCTGCTGAGCTTCTTCTCCCGCTGGTGGCAGATCGAGTCGCTGTACCGCGCCAACGCGAAGTACCGCCCTGTCTGGGAACCCCGCTACCTGCTCTTCGAGAAGAGCACGGACCTGCCCCGCATCGGGCTCGCCAGCGCCCGCGCCGAGGGCTTCCTCGAAGCGCCCGGCCTGCCCAAGTGGCTCAACCGGTCCCATCTGGAGACGGCGCCGTGACCCGCGCCGGGGCCGTGGCCGGCCCGACCGCCCGTACGGCGCTGGGGCGTGCCGCACGGGCCGAATGGGGTCCGCTGCTGCGCGCGCTGCGGGACGGGCTGCGCGACCGCAAGGCCGCCGCCGTCGCCCTCACGCTGACCGCCGTCTGCCTGACCGGGCTGTTCCAGTACGTCCAGAACCAGCCCTGGGGGTTCGGACCGGTCCGGCACCTGGGCGCCGTACAGGCGGACCAGCCGTGGTGGTCGGCGCTGCTGCGCACACCGCTGTCGCTGTACGTACCGGCGCTCGACCTGCCGGTGTGGGGCGCGCTCGCCCAGCTCCTGCTGGCCTTCGGCATCGCGGAGATCTGTGTCGGGCCGCTGCGCACCCTGCTCGTCGCGTACGCGGCCACGCTCGCCGGGACGTTGTACGCGCGCCTGGGGATCGCGGTCGGCCCCGGCGGCCTGCTCGGGCTGCCCGGGCACGAGGCCCACACCACCGACACCGGTCCCTCCGCCGCCGTGGTGGGACTGGCGGTGTACGTGTGCTGGCGCTACCGGGCGTGGTTCACCTGCGCGGTGGTGGCCGCCGCGATGGTGGTCGAGGCGTTCGTCAAGCCCAACCTTGCGGGCAAGGAGCACGTGGCCGCGGTCGTGGCGGTGCTGGCGCTGTGTGTCGCGGGCGAGGTGCGGCAGCGGATGCGCCGTCAGGGGCCGGGCGGGCCCGCGGGACCGCGCGGGCCCGGCGGACCCGGCGGGTCGGGCCGGTCCGACGTACCGGAGCCCGAGTCCCGGCCAGAGCACGCGTCCCGGCCGGTCCCGGAGTCCGGGTCCGTCCCGGAGCCCGAGCCAGGTCCAGGGTCCGACCCGGTCCGCGGGTCCGAGCCTGTCCGCGGGTCCCGGCCGGACCCCGAGTCCGGGCCCGTGGACTCGGAGAATCCGCCGAGCCAGTCCTGGAGTCGGCGGCGCCACGCGTTCCAGCGTCTGTCGTGACGGTCTGCCCGTACGCGCGCTCGGGCGCGGGTACGCGGTCTGGCCCGGTAGACGTGCCGCGCCCACGGCGAATCCGGCCGCGCGAGCCGTACCGCGCCGACGACCGCCACCGGCGGCACCAGCACGCCGACCACCGCGATCCGCGGCTTGCCCTTGACCAGGGCCAGCAGCGCGATCAGGAAGTTGCCGCACACGGTCACCATCACCGTCGCCCGGTCGCCCTGCTCCTCGGCTGACAGGTCGTTGACCCCGAACGGCACGAAGCCGCTGAGCAGCAGCCCGACCAGGGCGGCGGTGACCACCACGACCTCGACGCTCTGCCGGCCCTGTTCGCTCCAGTACACGTCGTGCAGATGGAGGATCAGCGCGAACTCGTCCAGCACCAGGCCCGCGCCGGTCCCGAACAGCACCGCCGACGCCAGTGCCCCGAAGCCGTGCGTGCCGCTGCCGACCGCGCCGAAGCCGCCGATCACGCACAACACGACGCCGGGGACGACGTGGTGGATGTGCAGCCCGCCTTCCGACGTCACATTGCGGAACGGCCCCTTCCCCGCCTTGATCATCCGGGTGATGGTCCGCGTGATCAGGAACGACAGGATGAACGACATCAACGCGAGGAACAGCGGCAGCTTGCCGGGCTCCACGATGTTCCGCTCCCACCAGTGCCCCATGACCCTCCAGCGAAGCGCGATAGCCTGCGCCGCGATGGACACCACGCCGCCACGGTCCCCCGCACGCCCACCCCGCCCCCCGTACGCGCCTCTTGGCGACGGCCTCCGCTTCGCCTTCGGCACGCTCACCGCGCTGCCGGTGCGGGTGACGCGCTGGGACCGCCCCGCCGCGCGCACCGGCATGCTGTGCGCACCGGCGGCCGGTCTCGTGGTCGGCCTGTGCGCGGCCGCGCTCGGCGGGCTCCTGCTGCTGCTCGGCGCGGGGCCGCTGCTCGCGGCGGTCGCCACGGTCGCCGTACCGGCTGCACTGACCCGCGGCCTCCACCTCGACGGGCTCGCCGACACCGCCGACGGGCTGGGCAGCGGCAAGCCCGCGGACGACGCGCTGCGCATCATGAAGCGGTCGGACATCGGGCCCTTCGGGGTCGTCACCCTGCTGTTCGTGCTGCTCGCCCAGGTCGCGGCGGTGGCCGAGCTGTACGGGGACCACTGGGCGCGCGGCGCGGTCGCGGCGGCCGTCGCGGGCGGCACGGCGCGCTGCGCCCTCACCCTCGCCGCCCGTTCGGGGGTGCCCGCGGCCCGCCCCGAGGGCCTGGGCGCGGCGGTCGCGGGCGCCGTTCCCGCACGGCCCGCGGTGGTGGCCGCGGCGCTGGTGACCGCCGGGTGCGCGGCGGCGGGCGCGCTGTGGGGTCCGTACGCCGCCGTCGGGCACGCGCTCGCCGCCGTGGCCGCGCTCGGCGCCGCCGAACTGCTGCTGCGGCACTGCCGCCGCCGCTTCGGCGGGGTGACCGGCGACGTGTTCGGCGCGCTCGCCGAGACCGCCGCCACGGTGGCGCTCATCGCCCTGACGCTCGGCTGACCCGAAGGACGCCGGCCCGCCCGGCAATGCGGACAAACGCAGAAGGCGCCAGGCAGAGTTAGGCTCGCGATGGCCAAGTCAAGCCCGCTCCACGGCATCCGCGGAGGCCCTCACCCCAGCGGCCCGGAGACCGACGCATACGATGCCCCCGGGCGCGGCTGACCCACCCATCGGCCGAGCAACTACCGGAAGTAGGGACCCGAACACCGTGACTGCACTGACTCTCAGCACCTCTTCCGCGGCGACGCTGCGCGCGGACGCCGTCGTCGTCGGTGTGGCGAAGGGGCCGAAGGGCCCCGTCGTCGCACCCGGCGCCGAGACCGTGGACGCCGCGTACGACGGGAAGCTCGCGAGCATCGTCGAGACGCTCGGTGCGAGCGGCGCCGAGGGCGAGGTGACCAAGCTCCCGGCCCCGGCCGGGTTCAAGGCGCCGGTCGTGCTGGCGGTCGGTCTCGGCGACGTACCCCGTAAGGACGACGACGGCGCGGGCCGGTTCGACGCCGAGGCGCTCCGCCGCGCGGCGGGTGCCGCCGCCCGCGCGCTGTCCGGTGCCAAGAAGGGCGCGTTCGCGCTGCCGGTCCAGGACGCCGAGGACGCGGCCGCGATCGCCGAGGGCGCGCTGCTGGGCGCGTACGGCTTCACCGCGCACCGCAGCGACAACGGCGCCAAGAAGGGCAACGGCAGCGGCGCACCGCTGGCCGAGGTCGCCGTCCTGGGCGCCAAGCCCCGCGACAAGGCGTTCAAGGCCGCGACCGAGCGCGCCGCCACGCTGGCCGCCGAGGTCAACCGGGCCCGCGACCTGATCAACACCGCGCCCAACGTGCTGGACCCGAAGGCGTTCGCCGCCGCCGTCCAGGATGCGGGCAAGGAGCACGGCCTCAAGGTCGAGGTGCTGGACGAGAAGGCCCTCAAGAAGGGCGGCTTCGGCGGCATCCTCGGCGTGGGGCAGGGCTCGGAGGCCCCGCCGCGCCTGGTGAAGGTCGCCTACACGCACCCCAAGGCGGACGCGACCCTGGCGCTGGTCGGCAAGGGCATCACGTACGACTCGGGCGGCATCTCCCTGAAGCCGGCCGGGCACAACGAGACGATGAAGTGCGACATGAGCGGGGCCGCCGCCGTGTTCGCCGCCGTCGTCGCCGTCGCCAGGCTGGGCCTGAAGGTCAACGTCACCGGCTGGCTGGCGCTCGCGGAGAACATGCCGTCCGGCTCCGCCACCCGTCCGGGCGATGTCCTGACGATGTACAGCGGCAAGACGGTCGAGGTGCTGAACACCGACGCCGAGGGCCGGCTGGTGCTCGCCGACGCGCTGACCCGCGCCTCGCAGGAGAAGCCGGACGCCATCGTCGACGTGGCCACCCTGACCGGTGCGATGGTCGCGGCGCTGGGCAACCGCACCTTCGGGATCATGTCCAACGACGACGCGTACCGCACCGCGATCCACGAGATCGCGGAGCAGGCCGGCGAGCCGTCCTGGCCGATGCCGCTCCCGACGCACCTGCGCAAGAGCATGGACTCCCCGGTCGCCGACATCGCCAACATCGGTGAGCGGATGGGCGGCGGCCTGGTCGCCGGCCTGTTCCTGAAGGAGTTCGTCGGCGAGGGCATCACCTGGGCCCACCTGGACATCGCGGGCCCGGCCTTCAACGAGTCCGGCCCGTTCGGCTACACGCCCAAGGGCGGCACCGGCTCCGCCGTCCGTACGCTGGTCCGGCTCGCCGAGCGCACGGCCGCCGGCGACCTGGGCTGACGTACCGCGACGCAGGACGGTCCCGGGCGTTTTGTCCGGGACCGCCCGGCCCGTGCGAATGATTTCGCCCTCAACGAAATCCGTGCGGGTCTACGCGTGAGTAACCCCTGGACAGAGGTTGACGGGTGTCTCACACACCGGGCCCCGCGTCCCGCCGTCCGCCAACAAGTGCGAAGATGTTGTCCCGGCAGGACAGGGCCCCCATCAGAGGGCCGAAGCAATAGCGGCCGAACAACAGCCGCCGCCCGGTCATCGACGACCGGCCCCGGCGCACCATGCATGGAGGACGTGACGTGGCGAACGACGCCAGCACCGTTTTCGACCTAGTGATCCTCGGAGGCGGAAGCGGTGGTTACGCCGCAGCCCTGCGAGGTGCTCAGCTGGGCCTGGACGTCGCACTGATCGAGAAGGACAAGCTGGGCGGCACCTGCCTGCACCGCGGCTGCATCCCCACCAAGGCCCTGCTGCACGCCGGCGAGATCGCCGACCAGGCACGCGAGGGCGCCGAGTTCGGTGTCAAGACCTCCTTCGAGGGCATCGACATCGCGGGTGTGCACAAGTACAAGGACGACGTGGTCGCCGGGCTCTACAAGGGCCTGCAGGGCCTGGTCGCCTCCCGCAAGGTCACCTATGTGACCGGCGAGGGCCGGCTGTCCTCCCCGACCTCCGTCGACGTGAACGGCCAGCGGTACACCGGCCGCCACGTCCTGCTGGCGACCGGCTCCGTGCCGAAGTCGCTCCCGGGCCTGGAGATCGACGGCAACCGCATCATCTCCTCGGACCACGCGCTGGTCCTGGACCGCGTTCCGAAGTCCGCGATCGTGCTGGGCGGCGGCGTCATCGGCGTCGAGTTCGCCTCCGCGTGGAAGTCCTTCGGCGTGGACGTGACCGTCATCGAGGGCATGAAGCACCTCGTCCCGGTCGAGGACGAGAACAGCTCCAAGCTGCTGGAGCGCGCCTTCCGCAAGCGCGGCATCAAGTTCAACCTCGGCACCTTCTTCGACAAGGCCGAGTACACGGCCGACGGCGTCAAGGTCACCCTCGCCGACGGCAAGACGTTCGAGGCCGAGCTGCTGCTCGTCGCCGTCGGCCGCGGCCCGGTCTCCCAGGGCCTGGGCTACGAGGAGGCCGGGGTCGCCATGGACCGCGGCTACGTCCTCGTGGACGAGTACATGCAGACCAACGTGCCGACGATCTCGGCGGTCGGCGACCTGGTCCCGACCCTCCAGCTCGCGCACGTCGGCTTCGCAGAGGGCATCCTGGTGGCGGAGCGGCTGGCCGGTCTCAAGACCGTGCCGATCGACTACGACGGCGTGCCGCGCGTGACGTACTGCCACCCGGAGGTCGCCTCCGTCGGTATCACCGAGGCGAAGGCCAAGGAGCTGTACGGCGCTGACAAGGTCGTCGCCCTGAAGTACAACCTGGCGGGCAACGGCAAGAGCAAGATCCTCAAGACCGCGGGCGAGATCAAGCTCGTCCAGGTCCGCGACGGTGCCGTGGTCGGCGTCCACATGGTCGGTGACCGTATGGGCGAGCAGGTCGGCGAGGCCCAGCTGATCTACAACTGGGAGGCGCTGCCGGCGGAGGTCGCCCAGCTCGTCCACGCGCACCCGACGCAGAACGAGGCTCTCGGCGAGGCGCACCTGGCGCTGGCCGGCAAGCCGCTGCACTCCCACGACTAATCCCCGAGCGCGACCCATCAGCACAGATCGTTAGGAGCAACCGAAACCATGGCGGTTTCCGTAACCCTGCCGGCGCTCGGCGAGAGCGTGACCGAGGGCACCGTCACCCGCTGGCTCAAGGCCGAGGGTGAGCGCGTCGAGGCCGACGAGCCCCTGCTCGAGGTCTCGACCGACAAGGTCGACACCGAGATCCCGGCCCCCGCGTCCGGCATCCTCTCCTCCATCAAGGTGGCCGAGGACGAGACGGTCGAGGTCGGCGCCGAGCTCGCCGTCATCGACGACGGCACCGGCGCCCCGGCCGAGGCCCCCGCCCCGGCCGCCGCCGAGGCTGTCGCCGAGGCCCCGGCCCCGGCGGCACAGCCCGAGCCCACCCCTGCCCCGGCGCCGGTCGCCGAGGCCCCCGCCGCCCCGGCCGGTGGCGCCGCGGGCACCGGCACCGACGTCGTCCTGCCCGCGCTGGGCGAGTCGGTCACCGAGGGCACCGTCACCCGCTGGCTGAAGGCGGTCGGCGACTCGGTCGAGGCCGACGAGCCGCTGCTCGAGGTCTCGACCGACAAGGTCGACACCGAGATCCCGGCCCCGGTCTCCGGCACCCTGCTGGAGATCCTGGTCGACGAGGACGGCACCGCCGAGGTCGGCGCCAAGCTCGCCGTGATCGGCGCCGCCGGCGCGGCTCCGGCTGCCCCGGCCGCTCCGGCCGCCCCGGCCCCGGCGCCCGCCGTCGAGGCCCCGGCCGCTCCCGCCCCGGCCGCCCCGGCGCCCACTCCGGCCCCGGTCGCCGCCCCGGCTCCGGCCGCCCCGGCTCCGGCTCCGGCGGCCCCCGCGGCTCCGGCTCCGGCGCCCGCTCCGGTGGCCCCGGCCGCCCCCGCTCCGGCCGTCGCTGCCGGTGGCGAGGGTGCCTACGTCACCCCGCTGGTGCGCAAGCTCGCCGCCGAGTCCGGCGTCGACCTGGCCGCCGTCCAGGGCACCGGCGTCGGCGGCCGTATCCGCAAGCAGGACGTCATCGCCGCCGCCGAGGCCGCCAAGGCCGCCGCCGCTGCCCCGGCTCCGGCCGCCGCCGCGCCGGCAGCCGCCAAGAAGGCCCCGGCCCTCGAGGTGTCCCCGCTGCGCGGCCAGACGGTCAAGATGACCCGCATGCGCAAGGTCATCGGCGACAACATGATGAAGGCGCTGCACAGCCAGGCCCAGCTGTCCTCGGTCGTCGAGGTCGACATCACCAAGCTGATGAAGCTGCGCGCCCAGGCGAAGGACGCCTTCGCCGCCCGCGAGGGCGTCAAGCTCTCCCCGATGCCGTTCTTCGTGAAGGCGGCGGCCCAGGCGCTGAAGGCCTACCCGGTCATCAACGCCCGGATCAACGAGGACGAGGGCACGATCACCTACTTCGACACCGAGAACATCGGTATCGCGGTGGACTCCGAGAAGGGTCTGATGACCCCGGTCATCAAGGGTGCGGGCGACCTGAACATCGCCGGCATCGCCAAGAAGACCGCGGAGCTGGCGGGCAAGGTCCGCGGCAGCAAGATCACCCCGGACGAGCTGGCCGGCGCGACCTTCACCATCAGCAACACCGGCTCGCGCGGCGCGCTGTTCGACACGATCATCGTGCCGCCGAACCAGGTCGCGATCCTGGGCATCGGCGCCACGGTCAAGCGTCCGGCCGTCATCGAGACCGCCGAGGGCACCGTCATCGGCGTCCGCGACATGACGTACCTGACGCTCTCCTACGACCACCGTCTGGTGGACGGCGCCGACGCCGCCCGCTACCTGACGGCCGTCAAGGCGATCCTGGAGGCCGGCGAGTTCGAGGTCGAGCTCGGCCTGTAAGGCGTAAGGCCACCGAGGCCCCAGGGCCCGGTTGTTACCAGCCTCACCAGCGGCGCCCCCGTCCGGAACCCCTTCCGGGCGGGGGCGCCGCCGTATTGTCTACGCATCGCCCCGCCGCCGCCGAGGAGCCCTTCATGACCAGCCCGCCCGTCGTCCACTCGCTGCGCGAACAGATCCGCGAGCACATCGTGGAGGGGATCGTCAGCGGGCGCTGGAAGCCGGGTGAGCGGATCGTGGAGCGGCGGATCGCGGTGGAGCTCCAGGTCAGCCAGACGCCGGTGCGGGAGGCGCTGCGCGAGCTGGAGGCGCTGCGGCTGATCGAGTCCGCGCCCAACAAGGGCGTCCGGGTGCGGAACCTGACCGCCGCCGACCTGGAGGAGATCTATCCGGTGCGCGCGGGTCTGGAGCAGATCGCGGCGGAGCTGGCGGTGGGCCGGCTGGCCGAGGACGTCTCGGCCCTGGAGCCGGAGGTCGCGGCGCTGTACGAGGCGGACCGCGCGGGCGACGGGGAGGCGCAGGTGCGCCATACGGTGGCCTTCCACCGGGAGCTCGTGCGGGCCGCCGGGAACAGCGTGCTGCTGCACACCTGGGAGGGCCTGGGCATCGAGGTGTTCACGGCGCTGTCGATCCGCTGGCTGGGGACCCGCCAGCAGTCGTACGCCGAGGAGCACGAGGCGCTCGTCGAGGCGTTCCGGCGTCGCGACCCGCGGATCGGCGAATTGGTCAAGGCGCACGTACTGGGCTGCGCGCCGCGCGCGTAAGGGCCGCTTGCGGGCGGGCGCCGTCGCCCCTCCGCACCACCCGACTCACCCCTTTTGTCCCGGCACTCCGTGCCTTATTTCGCGGCACGGAATGCCAATTTCGCCCAATGGAGAAGTTTTTCATTCCAACACTTTGATCGATCATCGATCAGCGGCTTACAGTCGACGGCGGGCCACCGCCCACCGCCCTGTCCTGCCAACTTCAGGGCTTACTGCCACCACCCCCTTCGAGTCCGGAAGGCGGCGCTTCATGACCGACCTCGTACCCCCTCTGCCGAGCGAGCTCGACCAGCTCCCGGACCGGGACCCCGAGGAGACCGCCGAGTGGGCGGCCTCCCTGGACGCCGTCGCCAAGGCCGCCGGCCCGCACCGGGCCGAGTACCTGATGCGCCGCACGCTGGAGCACGGCCGGAGCGCCGGCCTGGCCCTGCCGGAGCTGGTGGCGACCGACTACGTCAACACCATCCCGACCGCGGCCGAGCCCGCCTTCGACGGCGACGAGGAGATGGAGCGGCGGATCACCGCCTGGAACCGCTGGAACGCCGCCGCGATGGTCACCCGCGGCTCCCGGTTCGGCGTCGGCGGCCACATCGCCACCTTCGCCTCCGCCGCCTGGCTGTACGAGACCGGCTTCAACCACTTCTTCCGCGGCAAGGAGGGTGACGGTTCCGGCGACCAGCTCTACATCCAGGGCCACGCCTCCCCCGGCATCTACGCCCGCGCCTTCCTCGACGGGCGACTGACCGAGGAGCACCTGGACAACTTCCGCCAGGAGGCGGGCGGAGCGGGCCTGCCGTCCTACCCGCACCCGCGCCGACTGCCGTGGCTGTGGGAGTTCCCGACGGTCTCCATGGGCCTCGGCCCGCTCTCGGCCATCTACCAGGCGCGCTTCAACCGCTATCTGACCAACCGCGGCATCAAGGACACCTCCGCCTCCCACGTCTGGGCGTTCCTGGGCGACGGCGAGATGGACGAGCCGGAGTCGACCGCGGCACTCGCCCTGGCGGCCCGTGAGCGGCTGGACAACCTCACCTTCGTCATCAACTGCAACCTCCAGCGCCTGGACGGCCCGGTCCGCGCCAACTTCAAGATCGTGCAGGAGCTGGAGGCCCAGTTCCGCGGCGCCGGCTGGAACGTCGTCAAGTCGCTGTGGGGCTCCGCCTGGGACGAGCTGTTCCAGCTGGACACCACCGGCGCGCTGGTCCGCCGCCTCCGCGAGGTGCCGGACGCCCAGTTCCAGACGTACGCCACCCGCGACGTCGCGTACATCCGCGAGCACTTCTTCGGCGCGAACCCGGCGCTGGTCCAGCTCGCCGGCGTGCTGTCGGACGCGAAGATCGCCGAGTGCTTCCACACCTCGCGCGGCGGCCACGAGGCCCGCAAGGTCTACGCGGCGTACAAGGCGGCCGTGGAGTTCAAGGGCGCGCCGACCGTGATCCTGGCGCAGACGGTGAAGGGCTACACGCTCGGCCCCGGCTTCGAGTCCAAGAACGCCAACCACCAGATGAAGAAGCTGTCGGGCAAGGAGTTCCGCGCCATGCGCGACCTGCTCGACCTGCCGATCCCGGACGCCAGGCTGGACGAGGACCTGGTGCCCTACGGCCACCCCGGCCCCGACTCCCCCGAGGTCCGCTACCTCCAGGAGCGCCGCGCGGCCCTCGGCGGCCCCGCGCCGGCCCGCCGCGTCCACGCCGTGGCGCTGCCCGAGCCGGAGGAGCGCGCCTTCGCGCCCCTGTACAAGGGCTCCGGGAAGCAGGAGATGGCCACCACCATGGCCTTCGTCCGCCTCGTCAAGGACCTGATGCGGGACAAGCAGTCCGGCAGGCGCTGGGTGCCGATCGTCCCGGACGAGGCCCGTACGTTCGGTATGGAGTCGCTCTTCCCGTCCGCCGGCATCTACTCGCCCCTGGGCCAGACCTACGAGCCGGTCGACCGCGACCAGCTGATGTACTACAAGGAGGCCGCGGACGGCCAGATCCTCAACGAGGGGATCACCGAGGCCGGGGCCATGGCCGACTTCATCGCCGCCGCCACGTCGTACGCGACGCACGGCGAGACGATGATCCCCTTCTACATCTTCTACTCGATGTTCGGCTGGCAGCGCACCGGCGACCAGATGTGGCAGCTCGCCGACCAGCTCGGCAAGGGCTTCATCGTCGGCGCCACCGCGGGCCGCACCACCCTGACCGGCGAGGGCCTCCAGCACGCCGACGGCCACTCGCACCTCATCGCGTCGACGAACCCGGCGTCGCTGAACTACGACCCGGCCTTCGCCTACGAGATCGCGGTGATCGTCAAGGACGGCCTGCGCCGCATGTTCGGTCCGGACGCGGAGGACGTCTTCTACTACCTGACGGTCTACAACGAGCCCAAGCACCAGCCCGCGATGCCCGAAGGCGTCGAGGAGGGCATCGTGCGCGGCCTGTACCGGTTCACCGCCACCGAAGACGCCCGGCTCCAGATCCTGGCCAGCGGCACGGCGATCCACTGGGCGCTCGACGCCCAGCGCCTGCTCGCCGAGGACTGGGGTGTGGCGGCCGACATCTGGTCGGCCACCTCCTGGAGCGAGCTGCGCCGCGACGCCCTGACCTGTGACGCCGCGCGGCTCCAGGGCGAGGACCGGGTCCCGTACGTCACCCGTGCCCTGGCAGGCGCACCGGGCCCGGTCCTGGCCGTCAGCGACTGGATGCGCGCGGTCCCCGACCAGATCGCGCCCTGGGTGGAGCAGGACTGGACCTCTCTGGGCACGGACGGGTTCGGGCTCTCCGACACCCGTGAGGCGGCCCGCCGCCACTTCCGGGTCGACGCCGAGTCGATCACGGTCGCGGCGCTGGCGGCGCTGGTCAAGCGGGGCGAGGTCGAGCCCGCCATGGTGGCGAAGGCCCGGGAGCGCTACGGGCTCTGAGCCTGCGGCAGGCTCGGTGACCTGGATGTCAGTGGCAGCGTGCACGATGGACGCATGCGCGCTGCCCGGCTGATCAAGTTGGTGCTCCTGCTCCAGTCCCGGCTGTCGATGACGGCGGCCGAGCTGGCGCGGGAGCTGGAGGTCTCCGAACGGACGGTCGCGCGGGACGTCCTCGCGCTGTCCGAGGCCGGGGTGCCGGTGTACGCGGATCGCGGGCGGGCCGGGGGGTACCGGCTCATCGGCGGCTATCGCACCCGGCTGACCGGCCTCGGGCGTGCGGAGGCCGAAGCGCTGTTCCTGTCCGGAGTGCCGTCGGCGCTGCGGGAGATGGGGTTGGCGGACGCGGCCTCGGCGGCGCGGCTGAAGGTCTCGGCGGCGCTGCTGCCGGAGCTGCGCGACGCGGCGGACGGCGCGGCGCAGCGCTTCCACCTCGACGCGCCGGGCTGGTACCAGGAGCCGGACACGCCCGAGCTGCTGCCCGCCATCGCCGAGGCGGTCTGGGACGACCGGCTGATCCGCGTCCGGTATCTGCGCAAGGACGCCAGGTTCCGGACCGCGGACGACGAGGTGGAGCGGGAGCTGGCGCCGTACGGGCTCGTGCTGAAAGGGGGCGTGTGGTACCTGGCGGCCCGGGTGGGCGACCTCGCCGAGCCGGGTGACCTGCGCGTCTATCGCGTGGACCGGTTCGCGTCCGTCTCCGTGCTGGAGGAGCGGTTCATACGGGACCCGGCGTTCGCGCTGCCGGAGTTCTGGGAGGAGCGGGCGGCCGCGTTCGCCCGCTCGCTCCTGCGCACCGAGGTGGTGCTGCGGCTGAGCCCCGAAGGAGCGCGCCGCCTGCCGTACGCCACGGACCGGACCGCCGGACACGAGGCGCTGGCGACGGCCGGGGACCCCGACGAGCAGGGGCGGGTGACCGTCACCCTGCTCGTCGAGACGCTGGATGTCGCCTACGCCCAGTTGCTGGCGCTCGGCCCGGAGGCGGAGGTCCTGGCCCCGCCGGAGCTGCGCGAGCGCTTCGCGGGGGCCGCGGAGCGAAGCGCGGCGCTGTACGGCTGGACCCCTGGGGGTGGAGCCACCCCCAGGTGAGGGAAGGGGCGGGGAAAGGTGCCCCACCCGCGCCCGGCTACCGGTAGTCCGCCTCCTGCGGCTCCTTCCCCGCCTCGTCGTCCATGATGAAGCGCCACCCGTCAGGCTGGGTCCCGTCCACGTCCGTGAAGCCGTAGACCTGGGCCAGCTGCCCGCTGGACAGCGACTGCCCGTTCCAGCGCGCCACGTCCGGGTCGGCGGCCAGGGCCGCGACGGCCCGGCCGACGTAGACGGGCGACTCGGAGATGCAGAAGTGCCGGTCCTGCTTGACCGCCTCGCGCCAGTTCTCCTCCGTCACCTTGAAGTGCGTGTCGAGCATCGCCTCGGACCGCAGGTATCCCGGCGTGATGCAGACCGCCGTACAGCCCAGGTCCTTCAGCTCCTCGCCGAGGTCGAAGGCCATCCGGATCGGCGCGTACTTGGCCAGGTCGAAGTGGAACTGTCCGCGGTACTTCGCGTTGTACTCGGCCGTGCCGTCGGTGACCTCCACCACCAGCCCGCCCGGCCGCCGGGCCAGCAGCGGCAGCGCGTAGTGGCTGGTGATGATGTGGCTCTCGACGCCCAGTCGCAGCATCCGCAGCCCCGCGTCCAGGTCGATCTCCCACATCTTCTTCGTGTGGAAGCCGCCGGCGCCGATCCACAGATAGTCGCCGCCCCACATGCCGTTGACCAGCACGTCCAGTCGCCCCTGCTCACTGTCGATGCGTTCGACCAGTGCCCGGACCTGCTCGCGCTCCAGGTGGTCGGTGGGCACGGCGATCCCCACGCCACCCGCCGCGGTCACCAGCTCCGCCGTCTCCTCGATGGTCTCGGTCGGCCGTCCGACCTCGCTGACCCGGTCACGGGTGGTGCGGCCGGTGACGTAGACGGTGGCGCCCTCGGCCCCGAGGGCCACGGCCATCGCCCGGCTCGCGCCCCGCGTCGCCCCCGCGACCAGCGCGATCTTGTCCGCCAGTACGCCCTGTGTGCTCATCGCCCGCTCTTCCCTTCGGTCCGCCGTGCGGTTGACGTATCGACGCTCCCAGTCAAAGCAGACACCTCCTGTCCGCTTTTCGCAGGAATCCGTGGGGGGAGGAGTTCAGGGGAGGCCGGGCCGCCGGAGAGACAGCCGCGTCTGGGCCGCTCCGCGTGCGGGGGCGGTGCACAGGCACGATCCTGGTCCCGTGATGGACGAAACGGAGTTCTGGGAGCTGGTGGACAGCACCCGCGAGGCCGCCGCGGGAGACCCCGAGGACCAGTCCGACCTGCTGGTCGAGCGGCTGGTGCGGATGGACCCGGACGCCGTGCTGGACTTCGCCCGGCACTTCGAGGCGCGGTTCAACCGCGCCTACCACTGGGACCTGTGGGGCGCCGCCTCGGTGCTGCTGTACGGGGCGAGCGACGACGCTTTCGACAACTTCCGGTACTGGCTGATCGGACAGGGCCGGGAGGTCTTCGAGGGCGCCCTGCACGATCCGGACAACCTGGCGGATCTGCTGGACGACTTCGACGAGGAGCGGGACGGGGACTGCGAGGACCTGGGCTTCGCGGCCGACGAGGCGTACGAGCGGCTGACCGGCCTCCCGCTGCCGGACCTGGGACTGCCGGCACGGGCGGACGACCCGGCGGGGACGGTGCTGGACTTCGAGGACGACGACGCCCTGGCGGAGCGGTTCCCCAGGCTCTGGGACCGCTTCAGGGGGTGAGCGGCCGGCATGCCCGGCTTTCTCGTGAGGCGCCTCGGCTGACACACCTCGGCTGAAGCGCCTCGGCCGCGAGTCCGCCACGAGCGGGAAGCGACAGCCGCGGAGGGAGGGGCGCGCGGGGTGTGCACGCGCCCCCGCCCCGTCCCGCTGAGCGACTCCGGTCACACCGGTGCGGTTCGTGCGACCGGCGTGCGCCTGTGCCCGGTCGGTGCGCGACTGTCGACAAGCGGTTTCCCTCCTACCGTCGTCGTCAGACGCATCCCGGCCGCCCGCCCGGGGCATGAGGCTCCCGAGCGACGCACCGACCTCGGGGAGGGCACGTGCTCCAGCGCGCGGAACGCACAGACGTCGTGATCGTGGGGGCCGGGCCGGCCGGCCTGTCCGCCGCTCACCAGCTGATATCCGCGGGGGTGTCGGTCACGGTCCTGGAGGCCGCGCCAGAGGTGGGCGGCCGGATGGCCACCGACGGCGTGGACGGCTTCCGGCTGGACCGCACCGGTCGGCTGCTCATCACCTCCTTCCCCGAACTGCGGCGCCTGCCCGGCCTGAACGGGCTCACGCTGCGGCCGTTCTCGCCCGGCGTACTGGTGCACGGCGACGGCCGTACGCAACGCGTCGGCCCGCCCTGGAGCGGAAGGGGCGCGTTCACCACGGCGCGCGCCCTGGCGACCGCCGCCCGGGCCCCGCTCGGCGGCGCGCTCGACCAGGCGCGGCTCAGCACGGCGCTGGGCAGGCTCGCCGCGCTGCCCCCGGCCCGGTTGCTCGCCCGCCCGGACCGGCCCGTCGGCGAGACCCTCACCGGACGCGGCCTGCCCACCCGCACTGCCGAAAGCTTTCTGCGCCCGTTACTCGTCTCGCTCCTGGGCGACCCGGGCCTGACCACGTCCAGCCGCTGCGCCGACCTCGTCCTCCGCGGCTACGCCCGCGGCCGCCTCTGCCTCCCGGTCGGCGGTACGTCGGCCTTACCCGAGCTCCTGGCGGCGGCGCTGCCCCCGGGAACCGTCCGTACCGGGGTGCGCGTCACCTCGGCGTCCACCACCACGGTGACCACCGCCGAGCACGGGGAGTTCGGCTGCCGTTCCGTCATCGTGGCCACCGGCGCCCACGCCGCGGCCGAACTGCTGCCGGGTCTGCGGCTACCGGACTTCCACCCGGTCACCGTGCTGCACCACACGGCCCCGTGCTCCCCGCTGCGCGAGCCCTCGCTGATCCTCACCGCCGACCGCCGCGGCCCGCTGGCGCACACCGCCGTGGTCAGCGAGGTCGACCCGTCCCGCGCCCCGCAGGGACGCCCGTTGATCACCTCGACGGTGCTCGGGGCCGCCGCCGGCCTCCCCGTGACGGACCTCGACCGCGCGGCCCGCCGCCAACTCTCCGGCGTCTACGGCACGTCCACCGCCGACTGGCAGCTGCTGGGCGCCCACCACGACCCGTACGCGATCCCCGCCATGCCCGCCCCGCACGACCTGAGCCGTCCGGTACGGCTGCTGAGCGGGCTGTACGTCTGCGGCGACCACCGGGACACCAGCTCGGTGCAGGGCGCGCTGTTCTCGGGCCGCCGCGTGGCCCGCGCGGTCCTGCGCGACTTCGGCCTCACGCCGACCACGGACATGCCGATGCCATCGGCGGCGTAACCAGGACTCGCCGACCGGTACCGGCACCGGCACCCGGCCGGCCCTCACCCCAGCGCCGCCACCCGCTCGCGATACCCCCGGACCGGCGCCGCGTCCCGATACGGTTCCAGCCGCCGCTCGAAGTCGCGCACGTACTCCACCGCCCGAGCCGACCGCATCTCGGAGGCCTGCTGCGCCGCCTCCGCCCCCAGCGCGCACGCCTGCTCCAGCTCACCGAGCCCCAGCCGCGCCGTGGCCAGCACCACCCGGCAGAACAGCCGGCTGCGCGCGTACCCCGCGCCCCGCAGCTGGAGTGACCGCTCCGCGTGCTGCGCCGCGCTCCGGTACTGCTGCAGGTCCCGGTAGCTGTGCCCGAACTCGTCCGCCAGCTGCGCCTCGTCGAAGAACCGCGCCCAGTGCGGCACCTCGTCGCCCGGCCGCGCCGTCTCCAGCGCCCGCTCCGCCCGCGCCAGCGAGGCCGAGCAGGCCCGCACGTCCCCCAGGACCGCGTGGCCGCGCGCCTCGACCGCGTGCAGCAGCGACTGCACCACCGGGGGCGCCCCGCTGCCCACGCCCTGCTGGGCGACCCGGGCGAGCTGCACGGCTTCGCGCCCGTGCCCCAGGTAGACCGCCTGCCGGCTCATCGTCACCAGCACATAGCTCCCGTACGCCCGGTCCCCCGCCGCCTGCGCCAGCCGCAGCGCCTGGACGAAGTACCGCTGGGCCAGTCCGTGCGCCGCGATGTCGTACGACGTCCAGCCGGCCAGCCGGGTCAGGTCGGCGACGGCCGCGAACAGCCGCCGCCCGGTCGCCTCCCCGTACGTGCCGCGCAGCATGGGCTCGCCCTCGTGCTCCAGGTAGCGCACCAGGGCCTGGCGGGCGTGCCCGCCGCCGTACGCGTGGTCCAGGGTCCGGAACAGTTCGCCCACCGACCGCAGGGCCGCGATGTCCCCCATCGACACCCTGTGGCCGGGGCCGCGGTCGGCGGTGATCTGGCGCTGCCGCGGCACGACCGGCCGCCCCTGCGCGGGCACCCGGCCCGGCGGGGGCAGCACCGGCTCGCCGCGCGCCACCCGGTCGTCGGGGCGCCCGATCAGCCAGTCGCGGCTGGGCACCACCAGACCGGCCGGGGTGAAGGCGATCTTGCGCAGTTCGACGTGGTTGCCGGAGTCCTTGCGCCACAGGCCGCTGACGATGTCCACCGCCTCCTCGGGCGTCGCGGCGAACTCCAGCCCGGCGTACACCGGGGCGCACGCGTCCAGCCCGAGGTCCTGCGCGGACAGCCGCCGGCCCAGTCTGCGGGTGAAGACCTCGGCGATGAGGGCCGGGGTCGTCCCCCGCGGCTGCTGCCCGCGCAGCCACCGGGTCACGGACGTCTTGTCGTAACGCAGATCGAGGCCGTGCTCAAGGCCGAGCTGGTCGACCCGCCGGGCGAGCCCGGCATTGGAGAAGCCTGCCTCGGCGATGAGCGCGGCGAGCTGACGGTTGGGGTTGCGCTGTGGGGATCGTTCCGTCATCAGCCTGCGGGTCTCCCTGATCGCTCTGTGGAACGGCGCGAATTTAGCGGTCCCAGCGCGCCTCCTGGCCCCCTCTGACCCGCATTCATCCGATCGTGTGAGCACAGGCCAAGGGCGGGCGACGGGGCCGCCGGGGCCCGTCCCGACCTCGTGGTTCCCGCCGGAACCGCCCACCGCCGCCCGCCGCCGCCTTGCCGCCCCGACCCGCTCCCGCCCCGCCGCCGCCCTCCGGCCGCCCGCGGCCGTTTCGTACGGCGGTCGTACAGTGGCTGTGGCGCGAAAGGTCGCCATGGCCACCGCCATGGCGGCGAACAAGGTTCGAAGAGGAGCTGCCGTGAGTGAGCTGCGCTTTGTCCACCTGGGTTTCGGGGCGGACGCCGTCGACTACCAGGAGGCGTGGCAGGAGCAGCGCCGGGTGCACGCGGCCCGCTTCGCGGACGAGGTCCCGGACACGTGCCTGCTGCTGGAGCACACCCCGGTGTATACGGCCGGGCGGCGCACCGCTGACAACGAGCGCCCCCTTGACGGCACCCCGGTGGTGGACGTCGACCGCGGCGGGAAGATCACCTGGCACGGCCCGGGCCAGCTCGTCGGCTATCCGATTCTGAAGCTGCCGCGCCCGGTGGACGTCATCGCGCACGTGCGCCGCCTCGAAGAGGCCATGATCCGCACCTTCGCGGAGCTGGGCCTGGAGACCACCCGGGTGGAGGGCCGCAGCGGGGTGTGGGTGCTCGGCGATCCGGTCGAGCAGCGCCCGGCCCTGGGCGGTCTGAACCTGGACTTCGACCCCCGGCTGACGGACGAGGAGTTCGACGCGCGGCTGCACGGCCCGGAGTACGCCCCGTCCAACGCCGGGCAGCGCCGCGAGGACCGCAAGCTGGCGGCGATCGGCGTGCGGATCGCCAAGGGCGTGTCCATGCACGGCTTCTCGATCAACTGCGACCCGGACAACACCGGGTTCGACAAGATCGTGCCGTGCGGCATCCGCGACGCGGGCGTGACGTCGCTCGCGAACGAGCTGGGCCGGAAGGTCCCGGTGACCGAGGTCGCCCCGCTGATCGAGAGGCATCTGCGGGAGGTCCTGGAGGCGTCGGTCCCCATGCCGCGGGCGGTGTGAGCCGCCGTCCCGGCCGGAGCGCCGAGGCGGGCCGGACCGGGGTCGGCGGGAATGCGCCCGCGAAGGCACCGGTTGCCCTGGGCGTAAAAGCGTAGGAATCACGGGCGTACCCTGGTGTGCGCCGAGGAATCGAAGTCATAGGGAGCCGGACGTGGCCGCTGTCGCACCCGACGGACGCAAGATGCTGCGCCTGGAGGTCCGGAACAGCCAGACCCCCATCGAGCGCAAGCCCGAGTGGATCAAGACCCGGGCGAAGATGGGCCCCGAGTACACCGAGCTGCACGGCCTGGTGAAGCGCGAGGGCCTGCACACGGTGTGCCAGGAGGCGGGCTGTCCGAACATCTACGAGTGCTGGGAGGACCGCGAGGCGACGTTCCTCATCGGCGGCGACCAGTGCACCCGGCGCTGCGACTTCTGCCAGATCGACACCGGCAAGCCGCAGGCGCTGGACCGGGACGAGCCGCGCCGGGTCGCCGAGTCCGTGCAGCAGATGGAGCTGAAGTACGCCACGATCACCGGTGTCGCCCGTGACGACCTGGAGGACGGCGGCGCCTGGCTGTACGCGGAGACGGTCCGGCAGATCCACGCGGCGATGCCCGACACCGGCGTCGAGCTGCTGATCCCGGACTTCAACGCGGTGCCGGAGCAGCTCGCCGAGGTCTTCTCCTCCCGCCCCGAGGTGCTCGCGCACAACGTCGAGACGGTGCCGCGGATCTTCAAGCGCATCCGCCCCGGCTTCCGCTACGAGCGCTCGCTGGAGGTCATCACGCGGGCGCGCGAGGCGGGCCTGGTCACCAAGTCCAACCTCATCCTGGGCATGGGCGAGGAGCGCGAGGAGATCAGCCAGGCGCTCCAGGACCTGTACGACGCGGGCTGCGAGCTCATCACGATCACGCAGTACCTGCGCCCGTCCGTCCGCCACCACCCCATCGAGCGCTGGGTCAAGCCCCAGGAGTTCGTGGAGCTGAAGGAGGAGGCCGAGGAGATCGGGTACGCGGGCGTCATGTCGGGCCCGCTGGTCCGCTCCTCGTACCGCGCCGGGCGCCTGTACCAGCAGGCAATCGAGCAGCGCCGGGCCGGTGGCGCGGCGGGGCCGGACGCGGCGGAGGTCACCCGTCAGGCGGTGTGAACACCAGCACAGGCGAGGTCGCGCGGTCCGTACAGCTCCCCAGGTGGGAGGCGGTGTACGGGCCGCGCTGGCGTTTCATCGGCGTTTGACCCGCCGGTCACGCACTGGTAACACCTTTGGGTAACGATTGAGGCACACCCTGAGCGCGCGCCGAGCGCGCTCCCGCCCCGCCCGCTCCCGAGGGGGACACCGCCATGCAGGCCGCGCCTGTACGCCCGCCGTCCGTCACCAAAGCACTGCTGATGATCGAGGGCCTGCTGTTCGGCCGCGGGCAGCGCACCGCGCGCCGGAACGCCTGGACCGCGGTGCTGGAGGACCGGCGCCGCGCGAAGGACCGCCGCGAGGCCCAGTACGTCCTGGAGACCGCGTCCGCCGGGACTCCTCGGGCCACGTAAACTTCGCTACATGGCGAGGCAGGAATCAACCGAGACCCCGGGGCGACTGAAGCAGATCGCCCTGACGTACAAGATGACCAAGAAGGTCGACAAGAAGGTCGGCCTGGTGGTCGCGGCCGTCGGCATCGTCGTCTTCGGCGCCTTCCTCGCGTTCGGCCTGTGGATCGATCACCCGATCTACCTGGGCATCCTGGGCTTCGTCCTGGCCTTCCTCGCGATGGCGATCGTCTTCGGGCGCCGGGCTGAGCGAGCGGCCTTCGGACAGCTGGAGGGCCAGCCCGGCGCCGCGGCGGCCGTGCTGGAGAACGTGGGCCGCGGCTGGTCGGTGTCGCCGGCGGTCGCGATGAACCGCAACCAGGACGTGGTGCACCGCGCAGTGGGCAAGGCGGGCATCGTGCTGGTCGCCGAGGGCAACCCGAACCGCTGCAAGGCACTGCTGGCCAGCGAGAAGAAGCGCATGGCGCGGATCGTCACCGACGTCCCGGTGCACGACATCATCGTGGGCACCGAAGAGGGCCAGGTCCCGATCAAGAAGCTGCGCACCACGCTGCTGAAGCTGCCGCGGGTGCTCCCGGGCGCGCAGGTGACGGTCGTCAACGACCGGCTGCGGGCGCTGGGCGACCTGATGAAGAACATGCCGATTCCGAAGGGCCCGCTGCCGAAGGGCATGCGGATGCCGAAGGGCCGCTGAGGCTCACCGCGCAGAGATAAGCGGCCCGGAACCGAGAGGGTTCCGGGCCGCTTCTGTATCCGCTTTTTGTATCCGTTTCTGTATGCCGCTTCTGTATCCCGCTTCTGTCTCAGCGCCCTGGTCTCAGCGCGACACTGGGTCTCAGTGCGACCCTAGGGTCTTAGTGCGACCCTAGGGGTCTCAGTGCGGGTCCCGGCGCGGTCAGATCCGAACCTGGACCGCACCGGAGAGCCGGTCGTGCAGACCGCGCGTGTCACGGTCCCAGACGACCGCCGGGATGATCAGCAGGAGCAGCACACCGCGGAACAGCGCGCGGACCGGCGACAGCCGGTCTCCCTGGTCGCCGATCACGCGCAGCCGCAGCAGCAGCTTGCCGGGCGTCGAGCCGACCGTACCGACGGTCAGGACGCTGAGTACGAAGAAGACGCCGACGGCCCAGTTGGCGACGACCTGCGCGTTGTCGCCCCGGGCGATGAGGCCGTACGAGACGAGCATGCACAGGCCCCAGTCGACGAGGATGGCCGCGATGCGCCGTCCGGGCGGGGCGATCGATCCCGGTCCCTCCTGGGGCAGCCCGAGCCGCTCGCCCCGGTAGCCGAAGTCGACGCCCATGTCCTCGGCGGCCGCGCGCGGCCCGGAGAGCCACGATCCGATTGCTTGCCTCTTGTCCACCCCACCACGGTATGCGACCGCATACGTTTCCCACCGGGCGGGGCGGCGGAACCGCCCGCGGCCCACCCCGAAACGACCCCGCGGCCGCACCACGAAACGACCCGGCGGCCCCACCACGGAAACGGCCCGGCGACCCGCCCCGGGACTGCCTCGCGGCGCCACCCCCGAAGGACCCGACCGGTGCGACACTGGGAACAGACGCCCCCCCGCACCCCACCCGACCAGCGAGGACGACCCCGAAGGCACGGGCGCGGCGCGACTCCCCGAAAGGCTCACACAAAGCCGTCCCCGCCCCCGCGTGCCGGTTAACCTCAGCGAAACAAATGGGTCATGCTCGGGAAATCCCGGCTCCCTAGTGTCGGCCCCAGCGCGCCACCGCACATGGACTGCGCCATCGAAGCAACCCCCGACCCCCCGCGGCCGGGCCTAGGAGGAGTTGGATGTTCCAGAACGCCGACGACGCTCGGAAGTTCATCAAGGACAACGACGTCAAGTTCATCGACGTCCGGTTCTGCGACCTTCCCGGTGTCATGCAGCACTTCACGGTCCCGGTGGAGTCGTTCGACCCGGACGAGGAGCTGGCGTTCGACGGCTCGTCCATCCGCGGCTTCCAGGCGATCCACGAGTCCGACATGGCGCTCCGCGCGGACCTCTCGACGGCCCGTCTGGACCCGTTCCGCCAGGAGAAGCACCTCAACATCAACTTCTTCATCCACGACCCGATCACGGGCGAGCAGTACAGCCGTGACCCGCGGAACATCGCGAAGAAGGCCGAGGCGTACCTCGCGTCCACCGGTATCGCGGACACCGCGTACTTCGGTCCGGAGGCGGAGTTCTACGTCTTCGACAGCGTGCGCTTCCAGACCAGCGCCAACGAGGGCTTCTACCACATCGACTCCGAGGCCGGCGCCTGGAACACCGGTGCGCGGGAGGACAACCGCGGCTACAAGGTCCGCTACAAGGGCGGTTACTTCCCGGCCCCGCCGGTCGACCACTTCGCCGACCTGCGCGCCGAGATCTCCCTGGAGCTGAACAAGGCCGGCCTGCAGGTCGAGCGCCAGCACCACGAGGTGGGCACCGCCGGCCAGGCGGAGATCAACTACAAGTTCAACACGCTGCTCGCCGCGGCCGACGACCTGATGCTCTTCAAGTACATCGTGAAGAACGTCGCCTGGCGCAACGGCAAGACCGCGACCTTCATGCCGAAGCCGATCTTCGGCGACAACGGCTCGGGCATGCACGTCCACCAGTCCCTCTGGACCGGCGGCGACCCGCTCTTCTACGACGAGCAGGGCTACGCGGGCCTGTCGGACACCGCCCGCTACTACATCGGCGGCATCCTCAAGCACGCCCCGTCGCTGCTGGCCTTCACCAACCCGACGGTGAACTCCTACCACCGCCTGGTCCCCGGCTTCGAGGCCCCGGTCAACCTGGTGTACTCGCAGCGCAACCGCTCCGCCGCGATGCGCATCCCGATCACCGGCTCGAACCCGAAGGCCAAGCGCGTCGAGTTCCGCGCCCCGGACCCGTCCTCCAACCCGTACCTGGCCTTCTCGGCCCTCCTCCTCGCGGGCCTGGACGGCATCAAGAACAAGATCGAGCCGGCCGAGCCGATCGACAAGGACCTCTACGAGCTCGCCCCCGAAGAGCACGCGGGCGTCCCCCAGGTCCCGACCTCCCTCCCGGCCGTCCTGGACGCCCTGGAAGAGGACAACGAGTACCTGCAGGCCGGCGGCGTCTTCACCGCGGACCTCATCGAGACCTGGATCGACTACAAGCGCACGAACGAGATCGCCCCGATCCAGCTCCGTCCGCACCCGCACGAGTTCGAGCTGTACTTCGACATCTAAAGAGCGGGGTCGGGTGACCTGGACGGGAGCCCTGGAAACAGGCCGTGACCTGCGAAAACTCTTCTCAGTAGTTCTCGCTGATCCCCCTTGTTTTCCACCCCCTTGTGCACCGCGTGTGCACCGCCCAGCCATTTCCCTGACCTGATGTCAGATAGCTACCTGCGAGGGCCGCTACCCCATAGTCGGGGTAGCGGCCCTCGCTGGCTCATACAGGCTCTGTGTGCGGCAGGAGGCTTCTTCGTCTCCTAGCAATGGGCCAGGTCGGTGACCTGCGGGGATCTTTCCTGTGGGGCGCTGACCTGGCCTTTTGGCGATTGGTGGCGATGGGGTGCGACGGTCATTAGCGAGTGTCTTGCGGACTGTGTGCGGACCGGGCACAGGGGGCAATCGAGTCGGTTCACGAGTGGGTCTGATAGGGCACGACTCAGTGCCTTGAAGATCACTTCTCGTGAATCAAGTGATCGTTCCGCGTGGGGTAGCGGTAGGTCACCGCGGAGGTCTCCGCCCCGGGGATCCCCGGACACGGCCACGGAGAAACTCCGTCCATAGAAGTGACCTCAGAGCTCGTAACGGGATCTTGTTGAGGTGTCCTGGTAGGGCGTTACCCTCAAGACTGCCGACGCCTGCAACTTGACGCTGCCGAACTGGTGCGGGGGGGCTCTCCGCCCCTGAACCTGAAGCGATCACTGCGAAGTAGCACGCAAACCTGCAAATCGACGGGACCACATGGGACTTGCCAAGCGGCACTGGATGGAAGCTCAAGACCGCGGTTGGTACGCCAGCAGAGACCAGTGGGTGTGTGAGCAGTGTGTTGCTGAGCCCTTCCTGGCAAGCAAGGTTAAAGAGGCATCCTCGCCCGAGAGGGCATGCAGCTTCTGTGATGAAAGCCCGGCTGCCGAGCTAGACGTCTTCATCGAAGCATTTATGAATGGAGTCACACGCCGTTACGAGGATGCCGATAACGAGCACCGCTACGACTCGGAAACGGGCGAGTACCTAGGCAACACCTTCAGCACGGCGGAGCTGGTCACTGAGGAATACGGGGACATCTTCGTTGAACCAGAATTCCTAGAGGCCGTGCGCGAGTCTATTATCGAAAGAATATGGACTGATAATGATTTCTGGTATTATACGCCAAGCGAAGCGCTTAGTGCTGGCTGGGATCGGTTCCGCGAAGCCGTCATGTATGAATCTCGCTATGTCTTCTGGCTTCGCAAGGACTGGCAAGGCCAGGATTACGACGCCGACGGTGTCCACCCAGCCAAGGTACTGCAAGCCCTCAGTGAGTACATAGATAAGCACGAGCTGTACCGCACCATTGAAGTAGGCAAGACCTTCTGGCGAGCCCGTACACGTACGGGTGCTGGAGCTGCCTGGGGAGCAAAGGACCTCGGAACGGCCGGACGTGAGCATGCGAAGCAAGCGAACAGAATGAGCCCGGCTGGCATCCCCATGTTCTATGGTGCCGAAGACGCAGACACTGCAGTCAGGGAAAGCCTCGTCCGAACCTCTGACACGCACGTCAGTGTTGCTGCGTTCCAGACAACACAACCTTTCACCGTCGTCGACCTGACTGGAAGTAAGATCCCCCCGGTACCCTCAGAGTTCGATATCGAACGGTTTACTGAGCGACACCGAATCTTGTTCCTCAGGGACTTTATCAAGGATCTGACTAAGCCGATCCGGGAGAGCTACGAACAAATCGACTACGTGCCCACTCAGATCTTGGTGGAGTACCTCCTCAAAGTGCACGAGCGCGAGGAAGGTGACGTAAGCGGCTTGATGTACACGTCTGCCGTGACAGGCGAGACCTGCATCGTGCTCGACGTCCCCAACAAGCGATGCATCGACCGGGACGACGAGATCGAGCGCTTCGCACAGGACAAGCTCCACCTGAAGATGGATGCTGCATCACTGAGCACTTTCAAGATTAAGCGAGACTACGAGCCGATGTCGCCGGCTAACGACAATCCGTTCGCATAGTCGGGGTGACTTCCGGGGGAATTTTGAGTCCGTCAACAAGTGCTCTGGTCATTGCCTTGGTTGGCATCGCGGGCACGCTCACTTCGGCGCTCCTCACCCAACGCAGCGCCAACAGCAGCAAGATACGAGAACTTGAAAGGATCGACGAGCAGCGCAGAGAAGACCGTGCCTACCAAGCCGAGCAAGCAGCAATAGAGGCCCGGCGTTCCTGCTATGTCGCGCTCAACATCGCCGCCCGTTTATATCAGACAGCACTAACTAACTACCTTGTTGCCATTCGCGCTGGTGCCGTGACCGATGAGATACGTACCGATGTAGACGAAATGCGACGAGAGCACAGATCTCGTCATGCTGAAGCCCAGATGGTGGTGCCTGACTCTGTGCTTGAAGCGGCTGGCGCTGTCAACGGGAACCTCGGGAAGTTCTACGGAACCTTGAAGGGCATTGACCTTGGCACTGCAAACGCAGATGAAACGATTGAAGCAGCTGAAGCTCGACGCGTGAGATCGTGGGACTTGCTGGGTGAAATGAGAGCCGTTATGCGACGCGATCTGGGAATCGCTCCGTAGAATCGCATAAAAGTGGAGGAGGAACTTCAACACCCGCAGCCCATGAGGGTACCGGCGTTCCTACTGCCAGCCGTCGAGGGAGACTTCCGGACCGCCCGCGAGGTAGCGGTGGAGGGCACTGGCGGTGGTGTCCACGAACTCCGCGGGGATGGCGTCGGCATCGACCCAGCAGACCTGGGAGTGTTTGCGTGGTTCGCGGTTTTCGGGTTCGCCGGTCCATTCGTGGGCGGTGAAGACGACAGTGAGGAAGCCGTTGAGGGCCTCCACGCCCCAGGCGCCGTGGATGATATGGGCGACCTTCAGGGCTTCCGGCTTCACGGCCAGACCGGTCTCCTCGTACAACTCCCGCACTGCCGTCTCTGTGATGGGCTCGCCGGCTTCGCTCTTGCCGACGGGGAGGTCCCACATGCCCTGGGCGAACTTGGCGTCCTGACTGTGCTGGAGGAGGACGACGCGGTTGGTGGCCTGGTCGTGGACGATGACGGCGGCGACCAGGAGGGTCATGGATTCGAGGGCGGGCGGCAGGGCTTTGGGCTGGTCGTCGGTTGTCCGCTGAGCCACGGCTTGTGTCCCTTCATCGGCCGGTTGGTGGGCAGCTTAGGCCAGTGCTTCGCGTGCGCGGCGGGCGAGTTCGGCGGCTCCGGGCACTTTGCGACGCTGGTAGACAGCGAGGGTGGAGCGGAGCGAGGTGATGGCCTTGCGGGTGCGGTCGGAGGTCATGCCCTCCATGAGGGTCAGGGCCTGTGACCAGGCGGCTACGGCCTCGTCGGCTCGGGCCTGGGCAGCAAGGCTGTCACCGAGGTCGGCGTAGGTGAGGGCGTGAACGCGCTTGTATTTCTCGGGGTCCCAGCGCACCAGGGCGTCGCGATGTTGTTGTTCGGTGCCGACGTGGTCGGCGAGGTCGGTCAGGGTGCGGGCGGTGTGGCTGGCGACGGTGCCGGCCGCGGGGCCACTGACTCGGGAGTAGCTGGGCTGGGGGCCGCCCTCAGGCAGGAGGGCATCCTCAGCGGCGAGCAGGGCACGGGCCGCCGCGGGCCTCTCACCCACGGCAGCGTATACGCGGGCGTGAGTGATGTGCAGCAGTGCCTCGGTCGGGCCATCGACGTGGCCCAGACCGCGGGTGAGGGCCCTTTCGACGAGGTCGGCGCAGTAGTGGGGCTGTTTGAGGCTGAGGGCTTGGTGGGCGAGGGCGCGCATCATCCAGGCGGCGCGACCGCGCGGGTCGGCTTCGCAAGCGAGTTGGTAGCCGACCTGGTAGTAACGCTGGGCGGCGCCTTCTTGGCCGAGGTCGTGGTGCTTCCATCCGGCGAGGTAAGCGAGTTCGGCAACGGCTCCGAAGGCGATCGCCGCAGGTCAGGGCGGGTTTCCGCTCCCCTGGTCCGCCTGTGGGCCGTCGGCCGTGTTCTTCCGTTCTTGGAAGGCGCGGCCGACGGCCTTTTCTGTGGGCGGCGTTCAGGCCGCGACCGGCGCCGCGCCGTCGTCCCCTGCAACCGTTCCGAACACGGCGTCGATGGCCTTGCGGGCACCCGCAGGCGCAGAGCACAGCCGGAGCGGGCGTCTACGCGGGCGCCTGCGCGCCTTGGGCGTCGATCTCCCTGTATGGGTTGCCGGGCGCCGGGGTCACGCGCCAGAACGTCTCGGCCGTGGCCTTGAACTGCCGGTGACCAGGGTTGCGGCCCGTGTGCTTGAGCGCCCACACCTCCACAGGGACACGGGAGTTGTCGGATGCGTCCGACGCTTCACCGCAGGACACACAGACGGCGGAGAAGATCGCCTCCGGGGCGCCCTCGCCAGTTTCCGGGCCCAGAGCCCAGTCGGCAGCCCTCATGATCGAACGCGTCACAGCGCCCACCTGCTCCGTCGGTTTGCGTCGGCCACCTTGGCGCGCAGCGCGTTGGCCTCGGTGTACGGCTGGACGTCGCCGACGGGTACGGTCCATTCCTTTCCGCCGCCGCGCGGGCGGAGCCACACCCACCCGTGTGTACGGGCCATGACGACGCCTACGAGGTTGCGCTGGACGTCCAGAGCCAACGCCCCGACCTCCGGCGCCTGCGAGCCTTCTTGGGCGTTCACCGGGGCACCTCCGGCAGGAAGTCGACTCCCGTGGTCGCCATCACGAGCGCGCGGCGGGGCCTCCGCCGTTGCTGCCGTTCCTCATGCGCCACGCGGTAGGGGCGCACTAGGGCGAGCGCGTCGCCGTCCACCGCGGACAGCTCGACCGCCTCCCGGTGGCACATCGGTGCCCGGCGAGCGGGAGCCGCTGCGCAGCCGCGCCTGTGCCTGCCGGGCGTACGCGGCCCTAACAGAACCACTCTCACCCATTCGAGGGCATGTGATAGGTGTTGCATGTCGACGCTCCTTGTCAGCGTTGGCCACGCCCCGGGGCCGGTAGGACGGTCGCCGGGGTCTCTCGTGTCCAGTCAACGGCGTAATGGACGCGCCCACTTGCACACTTCTTGCACACATGCCGTGCGTGACGCACATCGCTCATGGCAGCCTGGAGGGCATGAACGGCACGGTTCCCGGTCCTGGTACGAACGTCGCGAAGGTACGGAAGGAACACGAGCTGAGTCAGGTGGCGCTCGCCCGGAGAGCGGGCGTGTCTGTCTCACTGTTGAGCAAGATCGAAATTGGTGATCGTGCTCTGACTCAGGGCGTGGCCGCATCACTCGCCCGCGCCATGGGCCTCACGCTCGACGAGTTGCTAGGCCGAGCACCTGAGGCCAATCTTTCGGACCTTAATCACGCAATTCGCCGTTTCGATATCCCAGGAGAACCACCAGCCGAGCCCGAACGGTTACAGCGGGAAGTCGATGAGCTGAACAACCTTCGATGGAATACTGAACTTACGAAGGTGCTGGCGAAGCTTCCGTCGTTGCTATCGCGGGCAACCAATCACGCCCATGCATCGGGATCTCCGCGCGCGTGGACACTCGTAGCAGACATCTATGGTGTGGTCTATTGGCTTGCCGCTCGGTATCGCTGGATGCATCTCGCTGAACTAGCCACGATGAAACAGCACATGGCTGCCGAGAGAGCCGATCCGATCGCGGCTATCGTGGCGGCGCGTGATGACGCCGGAACATTCCTCAACTCCGGAGATTTCTCTGGGGGGCTCGCGGTAATCGACCGCGCTATTGTGCAAGCAGAATCAACACTGACGGGACGAGAGCGCGCTTTCGGCCTTGGAATCCTGCATCTGCGCGGCTTGACACTCGCTGGGCGCCTTATGGACAAGCAAACCACTGGCAGGCACATTCAGGCGGCATGGCGCGTAGCGGAGGGCTTCTCGGAAGACATCGCGGAACACGGTATCCACTTCGGGCCGCAAAACACCGCAACACACGTCATTTCGACGTCATCCGACATGGAGCAACACCGAATCGCCCTTGAAACGGGCGATGACCTCATTCGCGGTGGCCTCGCTCTTCCCGCAACCCGAGTTGCACCACTCTATATGAACCTGGGACGCTCACAGCTTGCACTCGGGGACCGAGACGGCGCCCTGGAATCCCTGGAGAAGGCATGGGACGTCGCACCAGAAATGGCCGCCGTGCACCCGACCAGTTTGGAGATTATGCGAGTGCTGGTGTCACTCCACAAGAGGAGCGACCCGCGCCTGACGAAGATTGCCAAGCGGGCCGGGATCATGTTCTGAATCGCGCCGGCCCCTAAAACACAGATATGGGCTCCGGTACCGCGCCGCCAGTAGGCGTGAGGGCGGGGCGGGTCCGCCCCGCCGAAGTGAGACAGGCCCCGCAGCACAGCGCCCGCGGGGCACTCGCACGTTACGGCTAACCTGCGCCCTCCCCGGTGCTGCGCCCCCGAATGGCGGTCTCAGTCATCCCGCCCCACGCTGGAAAGACGTACAACCCGCAAACGCCGGGAGGCCACCATGCCGGACTGGCCACCGCAGCAGCCGCGGCCCGAGCCAGAGTCACGGCGGCACAGACCACGCGCCGTCAAGATTGCGCTGGCCATATTGGGTGGCCTCGCAATCCTGTTCATCGGCGTAGGCATCGGACTCGCGGGGCAGGACGAGGAACCCGATGGGGGCGAACCGGCACCTACAGCCACCGCCACGGCAACAGTGACCCGCACAACAGCGCCCACAGCAACCGTGACAGTGACACGAACTGCGTCGGCAGCGCCCGCGGCCACCGTGACCGAGACAGTGACGCAGACCGCCCCAGGGGGTGGGGCAACCTTCTTCTACGAGAACTGCGATGCAGCCCGTGCGGCTGGCGCAGCACCCGTGCGGAGCGGCGACCCGGGTTACGGACCACACCTGGATGCGGACAATGACGGCGTCGGCTGCGAGTGATGACAGATCAGAGGGCCAGACCTGCATTACTTCCGAGCACGGCGACGTCACAGGCCCCACAAGCCCTTGGCCATCGTGGAGAAGCCGCCGACCAGGGCGAGCAAGAGGAGGAGCAGTCGGGCCGTCTTCTCCGGGATGCGCTCCGCGAGTGCCTTTCCCATGGCGGCGCCCACCGCCATTCCGGCTATGGCCAGCCCCCAGACGGAGCCGCCGAGTCGCGGAACGCCGTGGGTGGCGACGGAGAAGACGTTGACCATGACCCCGTAGAACTGGGCATTGGGCACGAACTCCCGGACCGTCCAGCCGGCGTTCACCGCGTAGAGGGAGACCGGTGGCCCGCCCACCCCGGCCGAGGAGTTCATGAAGCCGCCCACGGCGCCCGCGGTCAGGGCTCCTTTGGTCCCGCGCAGGGCGGGCACCTGGGCGCCTCGCATCACCAGCAGCACGGCTGCGGTTACCAGTGCGCCCATTCCGGCCAGCAGCGCGGGTTCCGGCAGCCGGGCGGCCACCCACGTGCCGGCGGGGACGGTGCACGCGGACGCGACGACCAGCGGAACCATCGCCCTGGGGCGCACCCGCCGCCAGCCGCCCGCGAGCCCCACCATGCTGATGGCTCCGGCCCCGCAGTTGGCGGGGACGACACCCTCGGCGGGGCCGAGCGCCAGGACGAGAGCGGGTACCGCGATGAGCGCGAACCCCATCCCCGTCAGCCACTGCACGGACGCACCCATCATGATGATGCCGCCCAGCAGCAGCTCGGCCGCCCAACCTCCCGCCAGAGGCGGCTCCTTGTGGGTTTCCGCTCATGCGTGATCCCGGAAATCCTCCACACGGCGAGCGGAGATCATCAATGATGGCGGTATGACAAGCCCACGCAGACGAGCGGAGATGTTCATCAGCACCGGGCGTGATGACCGGCTCAGCGCTCCTGCCACCGGCGACGAGCGAAGCATGCTCGTCGGCTTCCTGCGGTCTCAGCGCGTGACGCTGGAGCTGAAGTGCTCGGGCCTGGAGGCCGAGTTGTCCCGGCGGGCCGTGGCGCCCTCCACGCTCTCACTCCTCGGACTGGTCCGGCACCTCGCCGATGTGGAGCGCCGCTGGTTCCGGCGGCTCATGGCCGGACAGGACGCGCCGCCCCTCTTCTCCTCCGAGGCCAACCCCGACGAGGACTTCGACGGTGCGGTGGCCGATCCCGCGGTCGTCGCCGCGGCCTGGGACGCGTGGCGTACCGAGGTGGCGTTCGCCGATGCCTTCGTCGCCGACGCCCCCGACCTCGACCTCGTGCGCGAGGACTCGTGGCGCGGACCCGTGTCGTTGCGCTGGGTGCTCATCCACATGGTCGAGGAGTACGCCCGGCACAACGGGCACGCCGACCTGCTCCGTGAGCGGATCGACGGGGCGATAGGGGTGTGACGGGGGTGGTTCGGTCGGCCCGGTTGTAAGGCCGTGGTCCGGGCGGCCCGGTTGTAGGGCCGTGGTCCGGGCGGAAGACTGGGAGCTGTGCAAGAGGTGGACGAAGCGGACGTACGGTGGCTGGTCCTCCTGCGGCACGCCAAGTCCGCGTGGCCCGACGGCGTGGACGACCAGGAGCGGCCGCTCGCGCCGCGCGGCCGCCGGGACGCCCCAGCCGCCGGCCGGTGGCTGCGCGACGTCGGCCGTGTGCCGGATCTCGCCATCTGCTCCCCGGCCCGCCGCACCCGCGAGACCTGGGAACTCGCCGCCAGGGAACTCGGTCCGGCCGTGCCGCCTGGCAGCCCGGAGCACGTCGTCGGCGGACTTGGCCCGGCCGTCCCGCCCGGCAGCCCGGAACCCGCCGCCGAAGAATTCGGCGCTGCCGCCCCGCCCGGCAGCCCGGAGCCCGCCGCCGAAGAATTCGGCGCCGCCGCCCCGCCGGTCAGCTACGAACCGCGGCTCTACGCCGCTACCGCCCCGGCCCTGATCGACGTCGTACGCGAGACCCCGGCCGCCCTCGGGACGCTGCTGCTGATCGGCCACAACCCGGGCATGCAGGAGCTGACGCTGCGGCTCGCCGGCGATGCGGTCGGCGATGCCCTGGAACGGGCTGAGGCGAAGTTCCCCACGTCCGCCATCGCGGTGCTGGCGTGGCACGGCACGTGGTCGCAGCTCGCGCCGGGTCGCGCGCGGCTGGTGCGGTTCGCCGTACCGCGGGGCGCGAAGCGCTGACCGCCGCGCTACCGCGCCGTCCAGCAGGTCACAGCCACCCGTTCCGCCGGAAGCAGCGGTGGAGGACGACGCAGGCCAGCGCGGTGAGGCCGAGGACGAGCGGGTAGCCGTAGGTCCAGCGGAGTTCGGGCATGTGGTCGAAGTTCATCCCGTACACGCCAAAGACCATGGTGGGTACGGCCAGGATCGCCGCCCACGCGGTGATCTTGCGCATGTCCTCGTTCTGGGCGATGCTCACCTGCGCCAGCTGGGCCTGGAGTATCGAGTTCAGCAGTTCGTCGAAGGCGGCGATCTGCTCGGTGGCCTGGGTCAGGTGGTCGGAGACGTCCCGGAAGTACGTCCTGATCGCCGGTGCCACCACCGGTATCGGCCGGGTGGCGAGCATCTGCAACGGCTGGTGCAACGGGGCCACGGCCCGCTTCAGCTCCAGCAGTTCGCGCTTGAGCTGGTAGGTACGGGCGGGGTCGGCGCCCCGCCCGCCGTCCGCGGCGAACACGTCCGTCTCGACCTGGTCGAGGTCGGCCCGTACCGCGTCGGTGACCGTCAAATAGCCGTCGACGACATGGTCGGCGATCGCGTGCAGCACCGCGGACGGGCCTTTGGCCAGTTGTTCGGGTGCGGACTCCAGGTCCTCGCGCAGCGGGCCCAGGGAACCGTGCCGACCGTGTCGTACGGTGATGACGAAGTCACGGCCGGTGAACACCATGATCTCGCCGGTGTCCACCACCTCGCTGGTCGCGGTCAGTTCCTCGTGCTCGACGTAGCACACGGTCTTGAACACGGCGAACAGCGTGTCGCCGTACCGTTCCACCTTCGGCCGCTGGTGGGCGTGGACCGCCTCCTCCACGGCCAGGGGGTGGAGCCCGAAGAACTCGCTGATCCCGGCGAACTCCCGCTCGGTGGGCTCGTGCAGCCCGAGCCAGACGAATCCGTCGCCGGTCTTGCGTACGTACTCGACCGCCTCCACCACCGAGTCGCATCCGGGCTGCCGGGCGCCGTCCCGGTACGTCACGCAGTTCACCACCGCGCTGCCCAGCGGGGAGCGGGCGGGATGGCTCAGATCCACGCGGCGGCGCGGAGCCGCCAGCCGCGCGACTTTCCGGAGGGTGCCGACCATCGACATACAGGGCTCCTTCGCAGGGGCCCGCCATTTTGCCAGCACGACGCGACACCGCGGGATGGCACCACCGTGTGGCGAATGGCACCGCCGTGTGCCGATACGGGCAGGGCTCCCGGGGCGGCTCGGGCTCCGCCCCGGGAGACCCGGCCCGCCCCGGCCCGCCCCGGCTCGAACCGGTGCCCGCCCACAGGTCACCCCAGGTCGAACCGGTGCCCGCCCACGGGTCGCCCCGGTCGAACCGGTCACGCTCAGCGCGCGTGCAGCAACTCCACGACACCGGCCATGTCCTCGGCCCCGTGGCCGTCCGCCACCCGCCGCTTCATCAGCGCGTGCAGCGGAGCGAACAGCTCGGCGCTGACGCCCTGGGCACGGCTCACGTCGCCGATGCTGTCGTTCGCGACCTGCATGGCGAGGTTGGACCCGGTCGCGGAGTAGTCGCCGGAGTCGATCTGGGCGGCCATCTGCGGCAGCGACGCGCTCATGGCGTGCAGCCACGGCACCAGCAGCGTCGACGTGAACTCCTCCACGGGCCGGCCCGCCGAGCGCATCAGCGCCGCCGCGTGCAGGAAGCCGCCGATCATCCCGTACATCCCGGCCAGCAGCGAGAGGTCGTTAAGCGGCGCGAGACCGGGGTCCTCACCGACGAAGACGCTGCGCCCGAAGACCTCCAGCACCGGCTGGTGCGCCGTGAACGCCGCGCTGGAGCCGCTGTACAGCAGGACGGCGTCAGGCCCGCCGATCATGACGGGAACGGCCATGATGCCGCCGTCGAGGTAGTCGGCGCCCAGCGCCGCGACCCGCTCGGCCATGGCGCGGCCGTCCTCGGGCGCGCCGTTGGTGAGGTTCACGACGACGCGCCCCTTGAGCGCGTCTCCGGCCTGCCGCTCCAGCAGGTCGGTGACCCCCGCGTAGTCGAGGACGCACACGATGACCAGGTCGGCGGCGGCCACCGCCGCGGCGACCGACTCCGCGTGGCGTGCGCCGTGTTCCACCAGCCCGGCGGCCTTGGCGGGCGTACGGTTCCAGACGGTCACCCTGTGCCCTCGCGCGAGCAGGGCGTCCGCCAGGGCCGTTCCCATGGCGCCCAGTCCGAGGACCGCTACGGAGGGCGCGCTGTCCGCGTCCCGAGACGCCGCGGAGGTGGTACTCATCTTCGACTCCCTTGATCTGCCGTTTCCTTGATCAGAGAGTCTTGGCGGGTACGGGAGCGGGGACAAGTACGCACTTTTATGTGCGTAGGACTCCGTGCGCAGGACGCCGACTCGTGTGCGTAGGCCGCCGTACGCGCCTCCCTCGGCAGGGAGGCGCGGTCGGCGGCCTACCGATGGTTCAGGTCGCGGTGGTGCGTGGTGTCTCCGTCCATGGCGCCGCGGCCCTGGTACCGGTACCGCGAGTGCTTCTCAGCGTCAGGGCGGCCGCGGCCACACCCAGCACGCAGGTGACCGCACCGACGACGACGTTGCTCCAGATGATCCCGACGGTGGGGGAGCCCAGGATGGCCCAGGAGGAGATGACCAGCCACAGGCCGGTCGGGATCAGGGTCCAGCTCAGGCCGTACATGCGCTGCGGCGCCAGCGTCAGCCCCAGACCCAGCACGGCGACGGAGAGGCCGATGATCAGGTTGTGCCATCTCATGTCCGAGTTGCCCGCGAATCCCACCACATACGGGGAGGCCGCGAGATACACACCGGCGAGCAGCACCGGACCGTCCAGGAAGACGACATCCCTGCCACCGGTCATCCGGGCGTACCGTTCCCGCATCTCGGAAACATCGGGATGGCCCGTAATATCACTGCGATGCGAGACGTCGGCCATTGCGACTCGCCTCCTTCGATCATGGAAGTCTGACCGAGCGATGCGATGAAGCACCGCCATGACCATTGTGCCCCTAGCCCGGGTTTATAGATAGATGTCCGATTGGTCGGACTCCGTGCTGAGGGGTGGGCGTACGTAGGGCACAGGGGGGGCGATGACCTGTGGAGCGAGATCGACACGAAGCCGTGGTCGGCAGAGCCGGGTTGCTGGCGCGAGCCCGCGGCCTGCTGGCGCGCGGCGGCGGCCTGCTGCTGCCGGGACCCGCCGGAATCGGCAAGTCCACCGTGCTGGCGGCGCTGGCCGACGACTACGCGGCGCAGGGCCATCTGCTGCTGCGCTGCTCCCCCACCGAGTCCGAGTCCCAGCTGCCCTTCCTGGCGCTGATCGACGCGCTCGGCCCGGTCGTGGCCGAGGTCTCCGGCGCCCTCCCCGCCGCCCAGCACGCTGTCTTGGACGCGGCGCTCACGGGCCGGCCGGGCGGGGTGGCGCAGCACGACGGGCTGGCGCTGCGGCTCGCGGTGCTCTCCGTGTTCCGCGCGCTGGCCGCCCGTACGCCCGTGTCCCTGGTCGCCGACGACCTCCAGTGGATGGACGAGCCGAGCGCGGAGTTGCTGGCCTTCGTCGCGCGGCGGGTCGGCGAGTTGCCCGTGCGCGTGATCGGCGCGGTACGGACCGCGGCCACCGCGGAGCCGTGGGACCGTGACGGCGCGCCATGGGACCAGGGCAGAGAGCCCTGGTACCGGGACGGCGGCGTGGGCGGAGAGTCCTGGGACCGCGAGGGCGCGGAGGGGCTCGGACGCGCCCTGCGGGTGCTGCCGCCGCCGGCCCGGGTGCTGCCCGTCCCTCCGCTCAGCCCCGGCCAGGTGACGGAACTGCTGCGCCGACGAAGACGCCCGGCGCTGCCCGGCGCCGTGCTGCGCGAGATCCACCGGGCCAGTGGCGGCAACCCGCTGTTCGCCCTGGAGCTCGGGCGCGCGCTGGCCGAGCGCGGCACCCCGCCGCGCCCCGGCGACCCGCTGCCCGTACCGACCAGCCTGCGCAGCCTGGTCCTGGACCGGCTCCGCGCGCTGCCGTCCGAGGCGCGCCGCACCCTGCTGATCGCCGCGGCGGGCGCCCGCCCCAGCCTCGCCCTGCTGCGCGACGCCGACCGCCCCGACGCCGAGGCGGAGCTCGCCGCGGCGGCCGCCCTGGGCATCGCCGGGACCGGCGACGACCTGACCGTACGGTTCGCGCATCCGCTCATATCCGCCGCGCTCTACGCCGAGGCGGGCCCGCACGACCGGCGGGCCGCGCACATCGCGCTCGCCCGCGCCTCCACCGACCCCATCGAACGCGCCCGCCACCTGGCGCTGGCCACCCCCGGCCCCGACGAACAGGTCGCCGCCACCCTCGCGCGGGCCGCGGCCGTCGCGCGCGAGCGCGGCGCGCCCGGCGCGGCCGCCCGGCTGGGCCTGTTCGCCGCCGAGCGCACCCCCTCGCACGACACCGCGGCGGCGACCGGCCGGCGGCTGGACGCGGCCGAGGACGCGCTGGTGGCGGGCGAGCCGGAGTTGGCCCAGCAGACCGCGCAGGAGGTGCTCGCCGAGGCCTCGCGCCCCGCCGACCGGGTACGGGCGTGGATCGCGGTGATCGACTCGGCGGGGCAGGCGATGGCGGACGTGGACGACGTCTTCCCCCAGGCACTGGCGGACGCGGGCGACGACCCGCGGCTGCTGGCGCCGCTGCGCTACCAGTTGGCGTGGCACGCCCTGCTGGCCGGGGGTTCGCCGCCGCGGGCCCGTACCGAGGCCGCGCGGGCCGCCGCGCTCGCCGCCGAGGCCGCCGACCGGCGCACCGAACTGCTCGCCCTGTCCCTGCAAGCGCTGACCGAGGCGGTGACGGGGCATGAGGACGCGGACCGCACGCTGGCCGCGGCGCTGGCCGAGCCGCAGGACCCACGGGTGACCTGCGACCACAACGGGCCCGTCGCCATCCGGTTCCGTCTGCTCCTGATGAGCGACCGGCTGGACGAGGCGCGGGCCGCGATCAGCGGACTGGTACGGCTGGCCGCTCGGCGCGGCGCGGTCGAGAGCCAGCTGCTGTTCCTGCGCGGGCTGGCGGAGACCGAACTGCGCGCCGGGCGCTGCGCGGTGGCGCTGACGCACGCGCACGACAGCCTGCGGCTGGCCCGCGACGCCGGGGTCGGCGAGGGGCCCGTGCTGCATCTGACCGCGCTCGCCGAGGCGGCGGGTGGGAGCGTGCCGCGCGCCCTGGCCCTGGCTCAGGAGGCGGTGCACAGCGCGGAGGAGGACGGGGACCTGATCTATCTGGCCCGCGGTCTGGCCGCGCTCGGCCACGCCCGGTTGACCGGCGGCGACGCCGAGGGGGCGGTGGCCGCGCTGCGCCGGGTCCGGGACATGGAGCACGGGCAGGGGGTGACCGACCCGGCCCGGGGCCGGTGGCACGGCGATCTCGCGGAGGCGCTGGTACGGGTCGGTGAACTCGCCGAGGCCCGCGAACTCGTCGCGAGCACCCGCGCCGCCGCCACCCGGCTGCGCAGGGCCGGGGTGCTGGCCGTGCTGAACCGCGCCGAGGCGCTGGTACGGGCCGGGTACGGGGACCTGGACGGGGCGGCGGCGCAACTGCGGACGGCCGCCCGCGAACTGGGCGCCCTGGGCTGTCGCGTGGAGGAGGGCCGGGCGCGGCTGGCGCTGGGCCTGGTGGAGTCGCGGCGCGGCGAGCCGGCGGCGGGCGCGGCGGCGTACGAGGAGGCGACGCGGGTCTTCCGCCGGGCCAAGGCCCTGCCGTGGCTGGACCAGGCGTCGGCGGCCCGCGCGCGCCTCGCGGACACGGGCCGTATGCCGGGACCGGACGCGCACCATACGCCGGGACCGGACACGGGCCGTACACCGGGACCGGACGCCGGATCGGACGTGGTGCCAGACGCGGGCCCGGGCTTGCGCGTGGGTGCGGGCGTGGGCGTGGGCGTAGGGGCAGGCGTGGGCTTGAGAGTGGGCGCGGTGGGGGGCGCGGCATTGGGGCCGGAGGCGGAGGCCACGGGCAGCGAGACCCGGCCCGAGCTCTCCGGCAGCGGCGCGGACGCCCCGCCGGCCCCCCGCATGCTGGACATCCTCGCCGAGATGGAGCGGCGCGTGGCCGCCCTCGTCCTGGAGGGGGCGACCAACCGGGAGATCGCCGAGCGGCTGTTCATCAGCGTCAAGACGGTCGAGGCCACGCTGACCAGGGTCTACCGCAAGCTGGGTATCCGTTCGCGGGTCGACATCGTGCGGCTGGCATCGCGCGGCGGGGAGTGACCGGGCGGCCACAGCGCGCCGACGAAGGGCCTTATAGGGGCACGGACATGGGGTTCTCCCTATGTCCGGATACGAGGGACACCCCTCATTGGTCCGGGGCGGTGCGGCTTCTAGCCTGACGGCCAGTCGACGACGAAGTCGATCAGTCTCCCGCCCGGTGCATGTGACGCATCTGGTGCGTCACCCCCCACCACCGGCGGAAGCCCCCCACCATGACGCTCTGAGGAGATTCATGTCTTTCGCACTCCCCCGCCGTGTCAAGGCCGTCGCAGCCGCGGCCGCCGCCACCGCTGCCGCCGCCGTCGGTCTGTCGGCCACCACCGCCCAGGCCGCCCCGCAGCCGATCGTCGGCGGTACGAACACCACCGCGAGCGCTTACCCGTACGTCATGCAGATCACGGACGCCGACGAGAACCAGTTCTGCGGCGGCACGCTCGTCACGCCGACGAAGGTCGTCACCGCCGCGCACTGCGTGAACGGCGACTCCCCCGCCAACGTCCGTGTCGTCGGCGGCCGTACCTACCGCAACGGCACCAACGGCACCGTCGCCAAGGTCAGCAAGATCTGGGTCCACCCGTCGTACCAGACCGTCACCAAGGGCGACGACGTGGCCGTGCTGACGCTGTCGACGGCGATGCCGTACACCACGGCCAAGTACGTGTCCTCGTCCGAGACCGGCATCTACGCGGAGGGCGCCACCGCCCGCATCGTCGGCTGGGGCACCACCAGCTCGGGCGGCCAGTCCTCCAACCGGCTGAAGACCGCGACCGTTCCGGTCACCTCGGACAGCTACTGCGCCAACGCGTACGGCGGCCGCTTCATAGCCTCCGACATGGTGTGCGCGGGCTACGACGAGGGCGGCGTCGACACCTGCCAGGGCGACAGCGGCGGCCCGCTGATGATCAACGGCCGGCTCGCGGGCGTCGTGTCCTGGGGCGACGGCTGCGCGGACCCGGGTGTGCCGGGCATCTACACCCGTCTGACCACCTTCTCCAGCCTGGTCACGCAGCAGGTCAACTCCTGACGTGGCAAGCCGACTCCTGATGCGGTGGGTCGGCTCCTGACGCGGGGGGCCGGTTCCCGATGCGGGGGGCCGGTTCCCGACCCCGTGACGGTGCGGACGGCGGCGCGCGGCCGCCGTCCGCACCGTCCGCGCATGCGCGTTCGTCCGCGGCGAGGTCCGCCCCGGGGATCCAGGTGATCCAGGTGATCAAGGTGATCCGCAGCACGGGGCGGTCCGCGCGGCTCGGGTGTCTGCTTCAATAGGGGCATGGCCAGCCTCCACGACCACGGCACCGCGACGGGTCGCTTCGACCTCGAGCCGTTCTGGCCGTCCCGGCAGGCGCACCACTTCGACCGCGAGTGTTGCCGCGCGTCCCACGCGCGGGCCCGCTCGCACGGCTGACGCCACTTCTCGCGTCCGGTCGGCTCTCAGCCTCGGCGGCTCGTCCCGCGCACACGACGTCCTGACGACTCCTGCGCGAAAGAAGCTGACTCTCCCATGGCCAACGTCCGTTCTCTCGGCACTCCTTCCCCCGCCACTCCCGCCGGCACCTCGGCCACCGCGCCGCGGCCGAATCCGTACCAGCGCCCCCACGCACACTCGTACCCCCATGCGCACCGCCAGCGGCTGCGCGCCGTCACGGCGGACGAGGTGCCGCCGGTCGCCGAACTGCTGCACTCCGGCGCCACCTGGCTCCCCGCCCCCGCGCACACCGTGCCCGTGCTGCCCGGCCAGCCGCCGATGGTCGGCTACCTGGTGCTCGTACCGGCGGACCGGGTGGCTCCGGCACCCGGGGCGACCGACGCACCCGGGGCGACCGAAGCTCCCGTGGCACCGGCAGCGCAGGGCGACCAGCTCGTGCGGATCGACCCCGACCAGCGGACCGTGTGGGTCAAGGACCGGCTGCTCGATCTGACGTATCTGGAGTTCGAGTTGCTCGCGCATCTGGTCGCCCATCCGCACCGGGTGCACACCAGGGACCAGCTGGTGACGACGGTCTGGGGCTACGGACACGTGGGCGACGGCCGCACCGTGGACGTCCATGTCGCGCGGCTGCGCCGGAAGCTGGGCGCCGAGAACCGGGGCGCCATCGTGACGGTCCGGCGGGTCGGGTACAAGTACGTGCCGATCTCGTCAACTACCCGCCGCTAAAGCGCCGGGCTTGCGCAACGGGCATCACTGGCGGTGATGCTGCGTTTGCGTCCAGCCCCGCCCCGCTGGCGCGGTGGTGGGGCAGGGGCCGTTGACTGGGCCCCACGTCGCCACAACTCCCACGCGCGGGCGCGGATGTTGCGGGAGCCGTTCCGGTCTGCGTGCGCAACGACGCCGCAGGACCGGCATGCGAACCAGGCTTGCGAGACCCGGTTCGCCTTGTCGATGTGTCCGCATTCGGCGCAGGTGCGGGAGGTGTACGCCGGATCGACGTACACCACCGGTACTCCTGCCCGGCGGGCCTTGTACGCGATGAACGCCCCCAGCTGGGCGAAGGCCCAGCTGGAGTGGGTGGCCCGTTGGGGCTTCCTCAGCCGTACCCGCTCGCGGATGCCCGTGAGGTCCTCCAGGGCGATTCCGCGACCGGTGCGTTCTGCCTCGACCACCACATGTTTCGCGATTTTGTGGTTGATATCCTTCGCCCGCCGTGCTTCCTTACGGCGGCGCTTCTTCAGCCGCCGCCTCGCGGACGGGGTGTTCTTCTTCCGGAGCCTGGTGCGCAGACCACGCTCCCGGGCGCGGATGCGGTTGAGTTCACGCCCGGCCATGATCTCGCCGTCCGAGGTGGTGGCGATGTTGACGATGCCCAGGTCGATACCGAGGAAGTCCACCGGATCGGTGTTCGGCGGCGCCTCGGGGACCTCGCACGTGGCCAGCAGGAACCACATGCCATCCCAGCAGACGAGATCGGACTCGCCCCTGCGGTACAGCGCCAAGGTGGCCAGCTGCTCCGGGCTCGCGGTGAACGCCACGTCCTTCATCCGACCGCGCACCGTCCAGATGGACACGCGACGCTCGGGGATCTGCCAGGACAGCATCCGGTCGTCATAGGGCTGTGCACCCTCCGGGCGGAACCCGATCGGCTTCCCCGTCGCCTTCCGGTACCGCTTCGAGCCGGGCCTGCCCAAGTTCCCGGCCCTCAGGTTGGCCCGGAGCGTGGCATACGCGTCACACGTCTTCTTGATCACGTGCTGGGCGGCCTGCGCCCCCAGGTTCCACCGTGCTTTCACTTCGTCGTAGGTGAGGCGACGCAGCGCGAAGTTCTTCTTCACATCCTTTTCGAAAGCGACCCGACTGGCCCAGGTGGCGGCCTCGTTGCAGGCGCGCAGGGTCGCCTCAAGTGCCCTCACCTGTGCGGGTGTCGGCAGCAGCTTCACCTGCACCACCAGCTTCACACCCGCGACGCTATCCGACCCCCGGACCTTCCGCATTCGAACACAGAACATCTCCTCTGGTTCCCGCAAAGCCGTCCCGGTGCTCCGTACCGGATGCCGCCGCGGTGCTCCGCACTGCTCGCCCCAGGATGCGATTCCTCCCGGGCGTGAACGCCCGGGGTTCCTCGCAAGAACAGGCTGAACCGCGCCGACAGACCGGCCAAGTGGCTCCAAAGGGCGGCGGATTGCGTTCGGGAACGCCGGTATATCGTGACGCCGCTGCCCTGCGGGCCGCGTCCGCCGTCACCTGGCCGAGGAGTGCGCCGTGGAACTCGACCGTCTGTTGCCCTCGTACCACTTCCGTTCCCGCTTCCAGCGCCGCGTCGCGGCCGACCCGGACACCACGTGGCGCGCCTACCAGGAGCTGACCACCGAGGAACTGCCCTTCCTGCGGGCGCTGATGCGGGTGCGCGGGCTGGGCCGGGTGCGGCTGCGCGGGCCCGTCTCCCGGGCGTTCCCGGTGCCGCGGCTGACCATCGGCCCGTACGAGGAGGTACGGGGCCGGGCCGCGAAGTACTGGCGGCTGCGGGCACCGGCCGCCCGGATATCCCACCGCGACCCGGAGGCGTTCCGGGAACTGCGCGAGCCCGGCTGGGCCAAGGCCGCCATGGGCGTACAGGTCGTGCCGGACGGTGACGGCAGCGTGCTGAGCGCCGAGACCCGGGTCCTGTGCACCGACGGCCGCTCCCGTGCCGCTTTCACCGCGTACTGGGTGCTCATCGCGGGCGGGGCGGCCCTGATCCGGTGGGAACTGCTGCGCGCGACCGCCCGCCGCGCCGAGCGGCAGGCCAGGGCCTGACACGGCGCGCCGGGCGGCGGAACGAGCGGGGATCAACGGCTGACTGGCACCCGCGGCGGAACGAGCGGGGGCTCAGCGGCTCGCCGGCACCCGCGGCGGTCCGTCGGCCGCCCGCGGCTCCTCACCGTGGCTGAGGTCCGGCAGCCGGCGCAGCCAGCGCGGCAGGTACCAGGCGCGTTCGCCGAGCAGCGCCATGACGGACGGCAGTAGCACCATGCGGACGAGCGTGGCGTCCACCAGGACCGCGACCGCGAGGCCGACGCCCATCTGCTGCATGTCCTGCATCTGCAGCAGCGCGAAGACCGCGAACACGGTGACCATGATGGCGGCCGCGCCGGTGATCGACCCGGCCGTCGTCCGGATGCCTTCGCGGACGGCCTCCCGGGTAGCCAGTCCGCGGTCGTGGGCCTCGCGGATCCGGGAGACGACGAAGACGTGGTAGTCCATCGAAAGGCCGAAGAGCACCACGAGGACGAACAGCGGCATCCAGCTCTCGATGGCGCCCGCCTTCTCCATGCCGAGCGTCTCCGCGCCCCAGCCGTGCTGGAAGACCGCGGTCATCGTGCCGTACGCGGCGCCCACCGACAGCAGGTTGAGGACGATCGAGGCGATGGCGATGGGCAGGGACCGGAAGCAGACCAGCATCAGCAGGAAGGTCACGGCCGCTATGAAGAGGAAGACCGGCAGGATGTCGTCGCCCAGCTGATCGGTGAAGTCGACGGACTCGGCCAGCTCACCGGTGACGTACGCCTCCGTGGAGACCGCGCCGAAGCTCCGCGGGACGAGGTCGCGCAGCGTCTCCAGCGCCCGCTTGGAGGTGCCGTCCGAGCCGCTTCCGGTGAGCGGGACCTCGATCCGCGCCACACCTCGCGCCTTGTGCAGGGTGACGTCGACGGGCCGGCCGAAGACGCCGGCGGCCGCCGTCTCCTTCCTGAAGTCCGCGACGGCGGCGCGGAAGCCGGCCGAGGTGACGTCGTCGGCGCGGACCACGACCCGGGCCGGGGCGGGCCCGCCGGGGAAGGTCTCGTTGATCTCCTGGTACGCGATCGTGAGCGCGGCGTCCGAGCCGAACTGCTTCTCCAGGCCGAGGTTTTCGGCCTTCATGCCGAGCGCGGGGGCGGACAGGGCCAGGAGGAGCAGGCCCGCGGCCGCGCCGAAGAGCTTCGGGCGGGCCAGGACGGGCTTCATCAGCGCGCCGGAGAGGCCGCCGCCGACGTGCACGCCCTCGTGGAGGCCCTCGCGCACGCCCTCGTGGAGGCCTTCGCGGACGCCCTCGTGGGCGCCCTTCCTCCTCCGCCTGTTGAGGAACGGCACCCGGCCGGCGTCCGTCCGGTCGCCCAGCCAGGAGAGCATCGCGGGCAGCACCGTCACCGAACCGAGCATCGCCATCGCGACGACGAGGATGGTGGCGATCGCGAACCCCTTGAAGAGCGTCAGCCCGGACAGGAACATGCCCGCCATCGCCGCCATCACGGTGAGCCCGGAGACCAGCACGGCCCGGCCGCTGGTGGCCGCGGCGATACGCAGCGCGGTGCCGGCGTCGCGGCCCGCGGCGCGCTCGTCGCGCTCGCGCCGCAGGTAGAACAGGCAGTAGTCGACGCCGACGGCCAGTCCCATCAGGAACATCACCGAGTTGGTGGTCTCGAACAGCGGCAGCTGGTGGCTGACCAGGGCGAGCAGTCCGAACGTGGCCACGCAGGCGGTCACGGCCAGGAAGACCGGCAGCAGGGCGGCGACCAGGGCGCCGAAGACGACCAGGAGGATGCCCAGCGCCAGCGGCACAGCGGTGAACTCGGCCTTCTTGAGATCGTCGCTGAGCAGGTCGCCCAGCCACTTCTCCGCACTGGCGTCGCCGAACTGGTAGACCTTCAGGCCGTCGTGGCCGGACGCGGTGCGTTCGACCGCCTCCAGCACGGGCCCCACCCGGTCGGCCGCGGTGCCGGAATCGCCTTTCATCTCGAAGGCGATCAGCGCCTCGTGGCCGTCGCGGGAGCGGACCGGCGGTTGCAGGCCCCGCACCTCGCCGGTCTTCTCCAGACGTACGGCCAGCTCACGGGCGGCGTCCCGCCAGCCGTCGGGCTCGGCGCTGCGCACCATGACCGTCTCGGCCGCGGGCGTGTCGAGCCGGGCGTCCTCCAGGATCTTCTCGGCCCGCGCCGAGTCGCCCGCGCCGCCCTCGGAGTCGGTCATCTCCTTGCTGCCCGTGATGCCGCCGACCACGGCGGCCACCACGACGAACAGCAGCCATCCGATGATGGCCGTCTTGCGGTGGCGAGTGCTCCATCCGCCGAGCCGCGCCGCCAGATTCTGCCTCATGTCAGGATTCCCCCGAAGTGTCGATGTGCGGCGACCGCCGTGTGGCCGGAGACCGGATGAGTGGGGACTGGATGCGTCACGTCCTCGACGCTAGGAATCGGCGGCTCTCGCCCCCAGCCGCCGAGCACCCCGATCGGCCGTGACGAAAGGCCCCCTGGGGGGTGGTGCTGGCTACACCCCCGAGACGGGGGCGGGGGCCAGTGACCGATCATGGTCGTGGACCGCACACTGGTTGCGTCGCCCGAGGTCCGGGCGGCGCGGAGCGAGGCAACGGGGGTCATGGAATGAGGGTTGGCAGCGCGCTGCGGGCCGCCGTGCGGGGTCAGATGCTGGCGCTGATGACGTTGGTGTGCTCGATCACGCTGTCCGTGTTCACGGTGCTGTCGATCGCTCTGATACCGGTCGGGCTCGGCATCGTCACCACGCCTTACATGGTCGCCGCGCTGCGCAGGTACGCCACGTATCGACGCCGGCTGGCCCATCAGTGGGGCGGAGTGCGGATCGCTCAGCCGTACCGCCCGCTGCCCCCGGATCTGCGGGGTGGGTTCGTCGGGCAGGTGGAGCGCTGCGCGCTGTTGCTGAAGGACCCGGCCACCTGGCGCGACCTGCTGTGGCTGCAGATAGACATGACGGCCGGATGCGTGACGGCGATCCTGCCGCCCGGGCTGCTCGCCGAGGGCTTGTTCGGCTATGTGCTGGCGTCGGGTGTGTGGGAGCCGATCTACGACGCCGACGGCACGTACTGGTACGCGTTCGTCCCCGTCGACAGTCAGGCCACGGCGTTCCTCGCGGCGGGCCTGGGCACTATATGGATCGCGATCTCGCTGGCCTTCGGCCCGGCGATGCTGCGCGGGCACTTCCTGCTGACGCGCGCCTTCCTGGCCCCGACCCCGCGGATGTCCCTGTCGCAGCGGGTCGAGCGGCTGACGGTGACCCGGCATGACGCGCTGGACACCTCGGCCGCGGAACTGCGGCGGATCGAGCGGGATCTGCACGACGGCGCGCAGGCCAGACTGGTCGCCATGGGCATGAGCCTGGGCACGATCGAGGCGCTGATCGAGAAGGACCCGGCGAAGGCGAAGGAGTTGCTGGCCGCCGCACGGACGGACTCCGCCGAGGCGCTGGCCGAGCTGCGGGACCTGGTGCGCGGTATCCATCCGCCGGTGCTGGCCGAGCGCGGACTGGGCGACGCGGTGCGGGCGTTGGCGCTGCGGATGCCGCTGCGGGTGGAGGTCGAGGTGGAGCTGCCGGGCCGGGCCGAGGAGCCGGTCGAATCGGCCGCGTACTTCGCGATCAGCGAGGCGCTGGCCAACGCGGCGAAGCACTCCGGCGCGGAACGGGTCTGGCTGGATGTGACGTACGCGGACGGGTCGCTGCGGATCGCGGTCACCGACGACGGCCGGGGTGGCGCTGATATCACGGCGGGCTCGGGGCTGCGCGGGCTGGAGCGCAGGCTCGGCGCGTTCGACGGGGTGCTGGCGGTCAACAGCCCGGTGGGCGGCCCGACGATGGTGACGATGGAGATACCGTGCGCATTCTCCGGGAGCCCCCGCCCGTCCGGGGCGGCCTGACCTCTGGGGGCATCCTCGGTCCTAGTCGGGGGGGAGTTCGCCGGGGAGCTTGAGGCTCGACAACTGCCGCTAAGCCCCAGCCCTCCCCTCCCCCCGTCCGGCGATCGGCAACCAGGGCCCGGCGCGAAGCCCGGCTGCCCCGGCCCGTCCGGTGGTCGAGGACGGGGGGCCGGGGCGGGCCCCCCACGCGGCGCACATCACTCGGAGCCGGGAAGAGGCAGGGCAGCACCAGGGTTTCCGGCGGTACCGCGCTACATTCGACGCGTTCCGAAGTCGCCGAATCCCCGTCCCCGATCTCCTGGAGCTGCCGTGCGCGTTGTCCTCGCCGAAGACCTCTTCCTGCTGAGGGACGGCCTGGTGCGGATGCTGGAGGCGTACGACTTCGAGATCGCCGCCGCCGTGGAGAGCGGCCCGGAACTGGCCCGGGCGCTGGCCGAGCTGAAGCCGGATGTCGCCGTCGTCGACGTCCGGCTGCCGCCCTCCTTCACCGACGAGGGGCTCCAGTGCGCGCTGGCCGCCAGGCGTGCCACACCAGGGCTTCCGGTGCTGGTGCTCTCCCAGCATGTGGAGCAGTTGTACGCACGGGAGTTGCTGGCGGACGGCAGCGGCGGGGTGGGCTATCTGCTGAAGGACCGGGTCTTCGACGCCGACCAGTTCATCGACGCGGTGCGGCGGGTGGCGGCGGGCGGCACGGCGATGGATCCGCAGGTGATCTCGCAACTGCTCACGCGCAGGTCCCAGGACGAGCCGCTGGGGAATCTGACCCCGCGTGAGCGGGAGGTCATGGAGCTGATGGCCCAGGGGAGGTCCAATGCGGCCATCGCCACGCAGCTGGTCGTCACCGAGCGGGCGGTCGCCAAGCACACGTCGAACATCTTCGGCAAGCTCGGCCTGCCGCCGTCCGATGACGACAACCGCCGCGTACTGGCCGTCCTGGCCTACCTCGACCGGGGCTGACGGGCCGGGCTCCGGGCACCCCCCGATGCCGCAGGCCCGCCCGCCCGCTCCTCCGTCAGCCGAAGCGCCAGCCGCTGAACTCGACCGTTCCGCGCGCCCCGTCGCCCCCGTTCGCCGCCGTCATGAACAGGCCCGCGTCCTGGGCGGCGGCGGTGCGGGGGACGGTGACCGTCGCGACCGTCCGCCACGCCGTACCGTCACGGTCCGTGGCGAGCTCCCCTGTGTAGGACGCGTCGCCGGTCCGGGTGAGACGCAGCCACACAGGGGCCTTGACCCCCGTGATCCGCTTGTACGTGTCGAGTGTTCCGTCGCCGTTGGCGTCGTACGACAGCACCACTCCGTTGGCCGGGGTGGCAGCCAGGTTCACGAAGCCCGTCGACCCGGCCGTGGCCAGGCGGTCCCGTACGACGATGCCCGCCCGCGCCCACGGCCCCGTGGCCGCCTGGGCGTCCACCCGTACCGTCACCTGCGACCCGGCGGCCAGCGCGCCCTCCCGGTAGACCGCGCCGAACTCCGCCGTGGCCTTCCACAGGTCCTGGCCCGCGCCGTCGATCGCGAACCGGCCGCCCGACTGCCCGATGACGGCCGCGTTGGTGGTCACCGTCCGCAGCCCCGACTCCAGCGGGCCCGCCACCCACAGCCTCTCCTCCCGCACCACCCGCACCCGCCGCTCGCCTCGCGGCCCGTAGGACGCGGCGAGTTCGTACGGCAGCGGCTTCAGCGGTGACTCCAGCGGGGTGTCGGGGGCCGTGGCCCGCCAGCGCACCTCGCCGCTGCCGCCCGCCTCGACGCCCGGCAGCGTCGCGGAACCCTGGGGCACGGCCTCCAGGCCGGTCACGTCGAAGTCCACGGCGCCGGTGGCGCGCAGCCCGTTGACGTTGCGGAACGCCGCCGTCAGGGTGCCGCTGCCGCCGGGCGGCAGCGCGGCCGGCTCGGCGGTGACCGTGACCGCTCCCTGGTACGGGGCCTTCGCCAGCGTCTCGAACACCCGCCGCGCGGTGCGGTGGGCGTCGGCGGTCGGCCGTACCGGGTACGTCTTGCGCTCGCGCGTCCACGGTTCCTCGATCGCGTACCAGTCGAAGGCCTGCGGCTCCCGGCCCTCGGCGAGCGCGTCCTCCAGCTCGTCCAGATAGCGCTGCCATCGCGGCAGATGGAAGTCGGCGATCAGGCCGTTCCAGTCGCGGTTGGCATAGTTGATCAGCCTTCCGGCGTCCGCCGTCGCCCGGTCCCCCCAGGTGGTGAGCAGGATCCGCGCGGTCCGCTCCAGCAGCGCCGCCTCCGCCTCCCCGGACGCCAGCCGCTTGGCGTCCTCCAGCCACGGGCCCAGCAGGAAGCGGCGGTGGGCGCCCGCCATCTCGTCGCTCAGCCGCATCAGCTTCAGCCACAGCCGGGACAGGGCGGCGAAGGTCTGCCGGTCCTTGCGCTGGTAGGCGGCCTGGAGCTGCGGGATGAGCTGCCAGGAGCGGTTGGCCAGGGCCTGGCGTGCGACATCGGTCAGGTCGTGGCGGTACGCGTCGCTGCCGCGCAGCGAGGGCCGTACCTTCAGCAGCGCGGCGAGCGCGGCGTCGAACGCCGCCGGGTCGAACGCGGGGGTGTGCGTGGCGTAGTGGGTGCCCGAGCGCGCGGTCAGGCTCGGGCGGGCGGCGAAGACGCTGTCGTGCGGGCGGCCGTCGCGGCTGCTGATCTCGTACGCGGTGTCGCGCAGCGCCGCGAACGCCTCCCGCGCCCGCTCGTCGCGCCCGCCGAGCCGCACGTCGGCGTACTCCTCGAACCACTCCGCGCGGTCCACCGCCGCCTCGCGCCACGCCAGCTCGCTGAACAGCTCGAACGCCGCCGGGTCGCGCTCGGCCGCCTCCGCCATGTACGCGGTGCCCACCAGCTTGCTTCCGGGCTTGTCCCGCCAGGTGGTGAACCGCTCGGTCCACATGTGCGTCTTGGCGCCGATCGTCGTGCGGCCGCCGAAGTTGGGGATGGTGCCGAACGCGTACGGCACCCCGCCCCAGTCCTTCTCGCGGTCCGTCACCCGTTCCAGGTCGGACAGCCCGTCGACCACCAGCATCCGGTCGTGGCCCACGGCGTCCAGCAGCTCGCGCCGGGGGTTCTCCTGCCAGCCGAGGATGACCCACGTGGCGCCGGGACGGGCGGCCCGCAAGGCCGCTTCGACGGCCCGCGCCGCCGCCGCGACCGGCACGTCGCCCGCGCTGCCGCCCTCGTGCAGCAGATCCATCTTGAAGAAGTCGACGTCGCCGAAGAGTTCCCGCTGGTGCCGGTAGAAGGCGGCGGCCACGTCCCGGAAGGCCCCGGTGCGCGGATCGAGCCAGTCCGGGCGCTTGTATCCGTGCCACTCGCCCTGCGGGACCGTCCGCGCGCCGGGATTGCGCGCGGCGAAGCCGTCCGGAACGGTGCCGAAGTAGCCGGGGAGGACCGGCGCCATGCCCAGTTCGCGCAGCCGGCCGGTTATTCGGCGGCCCAGATCGGTGCGCTTGGCCAGCAGCTCCGGGCTCACCGGGCCGCCGTACCCGCTCAGGTTCTGCAGCAGCCACCACGGCTGGTGGGACGGGGCGGGGAGCCAGGCGCGCGCTTCCTCGTCGGAGTAGCCGAAGTCCTTCAGGAGCCGGTGGTAGACCGCTTCCTGACCGGTGGTGACCAGGAGTTCGTTGCAGCCGTGCAGGGCGGCGACGTCGATCAGGTGCTCCCAGCGGGCCCAGTCGGCGTACGGGGCGGTGTACCCGTCATGGGTGTCGTTGAACGCGAAACGGTGCGGCAGCGATGTCGCCCGCTCCACGGCGCGGTCCGGCGCGGGCAGCTTCCCCGGCAGGTCGAGCTGGTCGCCGGACCACGAGATGTGGGCGCGGCACGTGTACTTCAGATACCAGTGGACGCCGGTGAGCAGCACCGCGGGACTGGTCCCGGCCACGGTGATCCGCCCGGGCGCCCCGGTGACCCGGAACCGCTCGCCTCCGCCCTTCTCCCCGTCCAGCGCGCGCAGCCGGAACTGGTCGGCGTGCTCGGGCAGCAGCCGCTCCAGCGCGGCCCGCGCGGGCCCGGTGTCGAAGGGACCGGCGTCGGCGGCACCGGAGCCGCCGTCGTCTTCGTCGGCCACCGCCGGGGTACGGCTCCCCAGCGCGGCCCCGGCACCGAAGGCCCCGGCGGTTCCGATCAGCGTACGTCTGGTCAGATCACTCACGTGTGCCCTCCAGGCAAAGGCCAACGGTCTTGTGCGCACGGCACGTTAACCACGGCCACGGTCCGGAGCAATGGCGTGTACGAGACGTGTCCGACGGCGGCCGTGCGACCGCGTGGCCGTGGGCGGGGGCCGGGGAGTCGCACACCGGCCCGAACGGGACAAGGTGACCATCTCACCTCATCACTCGTTTACGGGCCGTGGATCAGCAGCAGGCGACAGCCCCCCTCCTCCCCGGACCCTTCGGGCCCGTTGACGTCGAGCAGGCCGAAACCGCCATCGTCGAGCACTACCCACGGCTGGTGCGGCTCGGCTATCTGATCCTGCCGCCCGGTACGGCGCGCAATCGCCGGGTGCTGACGGCGCACGCGTTGACGCAGCGGTCGCTGCCGCGGCTTCGGCCCGGTGGCGGCGAGGTGTATCTGCCGGAGCAGCGGACGGCCGAGGGGCTGCCCGCCGATCCCGCGTACGCGTATGTGCGGCTGCGGGTGGTGCGCGGTGCGCTGGAGGCCGGGCGGGCGCGGCGGTTCTGGCGGCTGCCGCGGCGTGCCCAACTGCCGCCGCTGCTGCCGCAGGTGTGGGGGCTTCGGCTGTTCCCGCGCTCGGGTGGGGCGGACGAACTCGCCCTGGACCAGGCGCTGTCCGCGCTGTCCGGGGCCGGTCGGGCCGCCTATGTGCTGCGCGGGCTGGAGGAGTTGACCGACGCCGAGGTCCGGGAGGTGCTGTTCGCGGCCGGGGTGGGGGATCCGCGGGCCGCGCTGGCCGAGGCGGACACGGTGCGCGACCCGGCGGGAAGCCGGGACGGGTCGCCGCTGGAGTCCGCGGAGTTCGACCCGTGCCTGCTCCAGGCGCGGCCGACGGATCTGCTGCGGCGACGGCAGCACGTGCGGGCCGCGCTGGTGGGCGGCGTGGCGCTGGTGGTGTGCGGTGCGCTGCTCGGGGTGCCGGGCGAGGGCTGGGGGCCGGGCGGCCGGATGGTCGGGCGGTACGCGAGCTATCCCGCGGTCGAGGAGGCCCTGGATCCGGCGCGGCTGACCCGGGTCTCCCCCACCGCGTGGCGGGAGGCGACCCGCGCGGACTTCGCGGTGTGGCCGGCGCGCGGCGGCCGGGTGGCCGACACGGCGCTGCTGCGCCGTGCGCTGTCGGTGTGGGCGCGGCCGGGCGGTGGGGTGCGGGTGACGACGGCGCCCGGCACCTCGTCGGGGCCGCCGGCCGGGCCGCCGCAGCTGCTGTTCGCCGGTGACGTGGACGGTACGGCGGTGGTGCTGCTGTACGACGGGCTGCGCGTGGTGCGGTACGCCGAGGTGGCGGGCGGCGGCGCGGCGCTGGACCTCGCGCGGGCCGACGCCGGGAACGCGGCCTCCACCACGGCGCTGGTCGTCGACCGGGCCGATGGCGACGTCCGTTTCCTCACCGCCCCTTGGGTGCGGCACGCGGCGGTACGGGACCTGCTGCGCCCCGCCGGGCCCGCCCGGGCCCTGGCGCGCTCGGCGGACGGGGTGACGGCGCCCGTGGCCAGCCCCGCGGCCCGCTCGGGGGGCTGCGAGAGCTGGCGCGCGCTGCAGTTCGGCCGGTATGTGGTCACCGACCTCGGGGACCTGATCCCGGCCCGGCTGACGTACGGGCCGCCGGGTGCGCCGGGCGAGGCGGCGGGCGCGGAGGCGCGGGCGAGCTGGGCCCGTACGGCGTGCAAGCTGTCGGCGGTGACCTCGCGCGGGGTGCGCAGCGTCAACTCCTGGCGGTTCGCGGCGCAGCCGCTGCCCGACGGGACCGGCAGCGGGGCGTGGGCGTGCGTCCGGGCGGAGACCTGGCGGGGCAGGGGCAGCAGCGTGCTGGCGGAGTTCCAGCCCCCGGCGGCGAGGCCGAGCGCGCCGGGCATGGTCGCGGCGGTGGCGGACGACACGGCGGCGTGCGGGCCAAGGGAGCCGCGGGTGCTGGCGGGCGTGCTGTGGAAGGCGCAGGGCGGGCAGTGGTACGTGATGGCGGCGGGCAGCCGCCAGGTCACGTCGATCGCGTCCACCGGCGCGGTGACGGGCGCGGAGGCGGGGCGGGTGCTGGCGCTGCCCGCCGAGGCGGGGGCCCGCCCGAAGCTGCGGGCCCGGCTGGCGGACGGCAGGCTGATCAGGCCGCTGCGCTGAGCGGACTCGCGCCGGGCCCCCCGGCCGGCCCGGCCCGCGCCCCGTCAACCAACCCGTGCACGAGGCTGTTGCCAGAACAGAACCGGCCAGTACATTGACATCATGTCTAACAAGGCGAAGGCGCAGCCCGCTCCGATAGCGTCGGAGCACACCCCGCTGCGCGCCCGCAACGTCTCCTTCGCGTGGGCAGACACGCCGCTGCACTGGATTCCGGGCGACCCGACCGCCACGCACACCATCAACGTGCTGCACCTGCTGCTCCCGGCGGGCGAACGCTGGTTCGTGCATGTGTACAAGCAGATCCTCCCCTTCATCCATGACGACGCGCTGCGCGAGGACGTCATCGGGTTCATCGGCCAGGAGGCGATGCACGCGAAGGCGCACGACGACGTGCTGCCACACCTGCGCGAGCTGGGCCTGGACCCGACTCCGTACACCGCGCAGGTGGACTGGATGTTCGAGAAGCTCCTCGGGGACCGGACGCTGCCGCCGGGCCGGGCGAGCCGGTGGTGGCTGCTGGAGCGGGTCGCGATCATCGCGGCGGTCGAGCACTACACGGCGTTCCTCGGGGACTGGGTGCTCAACGCCGAGGCGCTGGACCGCAAGGGCGCCGACCCGATGATGCTGGACCTGCTGCGCTGGCACGGCGCCGAGGAGGTCGAGCACCGCTCGGTGGCCTTCGACCTGTTCATGCACGTCGACGGCGGCTACCGGCGCCGGGTGCGGGCCTGGGCCACCGCGCTCGGCACGCTGGTCTTCCTATGGCAGCGCGGGGTGCGCTTCTTCATGGAGAACGATCCGACCCTGGCCGACGGCAGGGCGAGCTTCAAGGAGTTGCGGCGCGCCGGACGGGAGGGCGTGCTGCCGACGCCCGGCGCCATGGCGCGCTCGATCCCGCAGTACCTCAGCCGTTCGTACCACCCGTCGCGGCACGGCAGCTCGGCGCAGGCCATCGCCTACCTCGCCGGCTCACCCGCCGCGCTCGCCGCCGACGCCCGGACCGCCGCCCCCGGCGACGGCGCCCGTACCACCGGAGGTTGCTGACATGCCCCTGCCCCGCACCCGCACGGCCCTGCTGGTCGCCGGGACCGCGCTGCTGGCGCGGCGGGCCCTGCGGCGGCGGATCAAGGCGTCTCCGCTCTGGCCGCTGCCCGCGCTGCCGGAACCCGTGTCCGGGGTGGGGCGGCGGACCGGCGACAGCCGCGAGCTGCTGGTGGCGGAGCGCGTGGAGGAGGCGGACGGCGTCCTGCGGCTGCGGCTGGAGGGCGAGGAACTGCCGGGCTGGGAGCCGGGCGCGCATGTCGACCTGGTGCTGCCGTCGGGCGCGGTGCGGCAGTACTCGCTGTGCGGCGACCCGGCCGACCGCTCCTCGTACACCGTCGCGGTCCGGCTCATCGGGGACGGGCGGGGCGGTTCGCGGGAGGTGCACGAACAGCTGCACGAGGGCACGGCGGTGACGGTGCGCGGTCCGCGCAACCGCTTCGAGATGGTGCCCAGCCACGCCTACCTGTTCATCGCGGGCGGCATCGGCATCACCCCGATCCTGCCGATGCTGCGGGCGGCCGAGGCGGCGGGCGTGCCGTGGACGCTGCTCTACGGGGGGCGGTCGCGGGCGACGATGCCGTTCCTGGACGAGGTCGAGAAGCTGGGAGCCGCGGGTTCGGGCCGTTCGGGGAGCGCCGGTTCGGGGCGGCTGCGCGTCGTGGCCGAGGACACCGACGGGCTGCCGGATCTGGCCGCCGCGCTCGCCGAGGCGCCGCCGGGCTGCGCGGTCTACACCTGCGGCCCCGAGCCGCTGATGGCGGCGGTCGCCGAACTGCTGCCGGAGGGACTCGACTTGCACACCGAGCGGTTCACGCCGGTGGCACCGGGCGCGGGCGGGGAGCGCCCGTTCGAGGTCGAGTTGCGGCGCAGCGGCCGCACGGTGGCGGTGCCCGCAGGGCAGAGCGTACTGGCCGCGATCCGCGAACAGGCGCTGCCGGACGTGCCGTACTCCTGCCGGCAGGGCTTCTGCGGCACCTGCCGGCAGCGGGTGGTCTCCGGCGAGATCGATCACCGCGACGAGCTGCTGACGGACGCGGAGCGCGCGGACTCGATGCTGATCTGCGTCTCACGCGCCTGCGGGGACCGTCTCGTCCTGGACCTGTGAGCCGTAGCGTCGCGGGCCCGTTCATCTTCGGTCATTAGAGTGGGCGCATGACGAGCGGAATGCGCCGGAGAATGGGCGTTCAGGAGCGGCGCGAGCAGTTGATCTCGGTCGCGCTGGAGCTGTTCAGCCACCGTGCGCCCGAGGACGTCTCGATCGACGAGATAGCGGAGGCCGCGGGGATCTCGCGGCCGCTGGTCTACCACTACTTCCCGGGCAAGCAGAGCCTGTACGAGGCGGCGGTGCGGCGCGCGGCGCAGGAGCTGGAGCGCCGCTTCCAGGAGCCGCAGGAGGGCCCGTTGGGCGCGCGGCTGCTGCGCGTCACGCACCGGTACTTCGACTTCGTGGACGAACACGGGCCGGGCTTCTCGGCGCTGATGCGCGGCGGCCCGGCGGTGGGCAGCAGCAGTACGAGCGCGATCATCGAGCGGGTACGGCAGGAAGGGTACGAGCAGATCCTGCGGCACCTGGGGATCGCGGAGCCCTCGCCGCGCGTGGAGCTGCTGGTCCGCTCATGGGTGTCGCACGCGGAGACCACGGCGCTGCTGTGGCTGGACGGCCGCCGGGTGCCGCGCGGGGAGCTGGAGCGGCAGTTGGTGCACGACTTCGCGGCGCTGACGGCGGTCAGCGCCGCGTACGACGAGGACATGGCGGAGCTGCTGCGGCGGATGATGGCCGAGGAGCCGCCGGACGGGCCGCTCGCCGACCTGGCGGCCCGGCTGCTCGGCCTCATCCCGCAGCCCGCCTCCTGAACCCGGCGGTCTAGCCGCGCGCGAAGACCGCCACCGTGCGGGCCGGGACCGTGAAGGTGCCCGAACCCGCCTCGTACGAGGATGTCCTCACCACCGCGTCCGCGCCGGCCGCCTGCACCGGGTGCAGCCCGTACCGCTCCCCCGCGAGGGCGGGCACCGTCTGATGCTGCCGCTCCGGGGTGGCGTTGAAGACCACGACGAGCCGCCCGAGCCGCATGGTGATCACGCCGGGGGTCTCGTCCGTGCCGGAGAGCGGGAAGGACAGCGCGGACTGCACCCCCGCGGTCGTGGCCTGGCTGAACGCCTTCTCGCTCGTACGGATGCGCAGCAGGTCCCGGTACGCGGCCGAGGCGCCGGTGGTCTCCGCGCAGCCCGGCCGCAGCGCCGGGTCGGCCAGCAGCGGCTTGCCGTACGGCCACTTGGGCCGGTTGTCGGCGGCCGGGGGCAGGCCGCGGCCGAAGCCGTTGCCGTCCTGGCACCGCCAGTGCAGGGCGTTGAACCAGTCGCCGCTGTCGTAGGAGTTGCGGTCCAGCGACTTCGAGCGCAGCAGGTCGGTGCCGGCCTGGCTGAGCGCCGGGCCCTGGGAGAGCGCGGCGGTGGCCATGGCCAGCACCTGCGCGCGGGCGCGGTCGGCGGCGGACGTGCCCTGCGGGAGCTTGAAGGCGAGGGCGTCGTAGAGGGTCTCGTTGTCGTGGGCGTCGGCGTAGGCGAGGGCGTCGCCGGGGTCGGCGGCGTAGCCCGCCGGGGAGCCGTTGTAGTCGACCTCGGAGCCCTTGACGCGCTGCCCGCGGGTGTCGGTGAAGGTGAAGTCCTTCAGGTTGCCGCTCAGCCCGACCTTGATCAGGTCCTGGTAGTGGAGGAGGCGGGCCTTCGCCTGCGCCGGATCGCCGTTCGCGGGCGCGCCGTTGGGGGCGGTGTACAGGCCGGAGGCGAAGCCCTGGACGCGCGGGTCCTCGTCGAACGGGCCGCCGCCGCGCACCGCGTCGCGGGCCCGGTCGCTGAAGGTGGCGATGCCGGTGCCCGCCATGTTGCGCTGCGTGGCCTGGACGAAGCGGGCGTCGTCGGCGACCTCGCCGAAGTTCCAGCCCTCGCCGTAGAGGATGACCGCCTTGCCGTCGACGCCGTCCTTCTCGATGGTCAGGGCGTCGAGGGCCTTCCGTACGGCGAGGATGTTGGCCTTGGGGTGGTGCCCCATGAGGTCGAAGCGGAAGCCGTCGACCTTGTACTCCTTGGCCCAGGTCACCACGGAGTCGACGACGAGCTTGCCCATCATCCGGTGCTCGGGCGCGGTGTTGGCGCAGCAGGTGGAGGTGGCGACGCCGCCGTCGTCGAGGAGCCGGTGGTAGTAGCCGGGCACGATGCGGTCGAGTACGGACTTCTCGTCCTGCCCGGCGGCCACGGTGTGGTTGTAGACGACGTCCATCACGGTGCGCAGGCCGGCGCGGTTGAGGCCCTGGACCATCCGCCGGAACTCGCGGGTGCGGCCCGGACCATCCGGATCGGTCGCGTAGGAGCCCTCGGGGACGGTGTAGTGCAGCGGGTCGTAGCCCCAGTTGAAGCCGTCCTTCGCGGCGACGGCGCCGGTGCACTCCTGCTGCCGCTCGGAGTCGGCGGGCAGCGCGGCCAGGTCGCAGTCGGGTTCGGCCTGGTCGGCGCGCTTCTCCGGGACGGTGCCGAAGTCGAACGCGGGCAGCAGGTGGACGTAGGAGGTGCCCGACGCGGCGAGCCGCGCGAGGTGCTTCATGCCGTCCGAGCCGGAGTCGGTGAAGGCCAGGTAGCCGCCGGGGTGGTCGCTGGTGCGGTCGGCGATGGAGAAGTCGCGGATGTGCAGTTCCTGGATCTGCGCGTCGCGCGACGGTACGGCCGCGGGCTTGCCGAGCGCGGACCAGCCCCGGGGGGCCAGGGCCGGATCGCGCAGGTCGGTGACGAGGCTGCGGGCGGAGTCGGCGGTCAGGGCGGTGGAGTAGGGGTCGGTGACCTTGTTGGTGACGATCCGGCGGACGCTGGGAGCCCAGACGGTGACGGCGTAGCGGTACGGCTTGCCGCGCCAGCTCCGGTCCCCGGTGACGCGCCAGACGCCGCTGTCGGCGTCCCGGCGCATGGGGACGGTCCTGCCGTCCAGTTCCAGGGCGACCGTACGGGCGGTGGGGGCCCAGACGGCGAGGGTGGGACGGCCGTCGCGGAAGACGGGGCCGAGCGCGGCGCGGGTGGCGGCGTCCCCGTACAGGTCGTCCAGGGCGCCGGGGATCTGGACGCCGGTGGCCGCGATGAGGGTGCCGTCGGCGCCCGTGCGCGCGGCGACGAGCTGCCCTCGCAGGGCCTGGCGGACCTGGTCGCGGTCGCGCGCGTCGATCCGGTAGGCGGGGTGGTCCTTCAGGTGCGGGTAGGCGGCGCGCTGGGCGTCGGTGAGCCCGCCGTCGACGGGGATCAGGCGCAGCCGGCCGACCGCGCCGGTCAGGCGGCCGTTGTCGACGGCGATGCCGCCGTCGGGCGCGTACGCCAGCGTCTGGCCGGTGGCGTCGGCGCCGTCGGTGCGCCAGGCGACGGTGTCGCGGTCGATCCACTGCGCCTTCGCCGTGGCCAGGTCGATGGGCGGGGCCGCCGTCGGCTGCTGCCGGTCGGCGGAGCGGGGGGCCGGGGCGGCGAGGGCGTGCGGCACGGCGGGGAGGACCGCCATGGCCAGGGCGACGGCGATGGTGATCGCCGTCCGGCGCGGTGAGCGGATCAACTGCGTCTCCTCGTCAGGATGGGTACGGGTGGGCCGCCCGGCGAGGCGGGGTGGTTCGCCGGGCGGCCGATCGGGGGTACCGGCCGCTAGCCGGAGCAGGTGCGGGCCCCGGTGTGCAGTGCGACCGCCGTGTTGGCGCCCAGGGTCGCGGTGAACTGACCGGAGCCGTTCACCGTGACGCTGCGGCCCGACTGCACGTCGCAGTACGTGCCCTGGGGCAGCGACGTCTGGAAGGTGCGGGAGAGCGCGCCGGTCTCGTGGTTGATGGCGACATACGCCTTGTCGCCGCGGCCGAAGGCGATGGCGTCGTTGCCGTTGTCCCACCAGTTGGTGACGGCCTGGCCGCGGGCGGTGTTGCGGAGGGCGACCATCGAGGAGATCTCGCGCCAGGCGTGCTGGCACTTCCAGCCGTCGCTGTGGCAGGCGTTCACCGTGCCGCCGTTGGGCGGTCCGGCGTCCTTGTCGCTCCACTCGTAGCCGGAGTGCACGTCGGGCGATCCATACGGCCAGGCCAGCATGAAGACGTTGGCGAGGGTGTAGTTGGCGCCGTCCTTGTAGTTCAGGGTGTCGCCGCCGCGCTCGGTGTCGTGGTTGTCGACGAAGACGGCGGACTTGGCCGAAGCCATGTAGCCCCAGCCCTCACCGTAGTTCTTGAGGTAGGCGAGGTTCTCGCTGTTGAAGACCCGCTTGAGGTCGCGGGCGTACCGGAACTCCTGGACGTCCCCGGTGTCCTGGTACTCGCTGGGCGAGACGGCCTCCCCGGCACCGTAGATGGCTTCCTGCTTCCAGTAGGCGTTCGGATCGCTCAGCCGGGACTTGATGGCGGCGAGGTCGGCCGCGGGCATGTGCTTGGCCGCGTCGATACGGAAGCCGTCGACGCCGAGCGAGAGGAGGTCGTTCATGTAGGCGGCGATCCGGTCGCGTACCCGGTCCTCGCCGGTGTCGAGGTCGGCCAGGCCGACGAGCTCGCAGTTCTGGACGTTGGCGCGGTCCTTGTAGTTGGTGATCTCGGACGTGCAGTCGTCCATGTCGGAGGCCGAGTAGGCGCCGGGGTAGTCGTACTTCGTGTACGAGGTGCCGCCAGTACCGGTGCCCGAGCCCGAGGTCATGTGGTTGATGACGGTGTCCGCGACGACCTTGACGCCCGCGTCGTGGCAGGTGTCGACCATGTCCTTGAAGGCGGTGCGGTCCCCGAGCCGACCCGCGATCTTGTAGCTGACGGGCTGGTACGAGGTCCACCACTGGCTGCCCTGGACGTGCTCCTGGGGCGGCGAGACCTGGACGTAGCCGTAGCCCGCCGGGCCCAGGGTGTCCGTGCACGCCTTGGCCACCGAAGCGAACTTCCACTCGAACAGGACGGCGGTGACGTCCCTTTCGCCGGGCGGGGTGGCCTGGGCCGGTGCGGGGAGGGTGCACAGGGTCGCGGCGCCCGCCGCGAGGGCGGTGGCGAGGGCAGCGGTACGCGTTCTGATGGCCATCGTTCCTCCGTGGGGGGAAGGAGTTTGGGGTGACGTTCAGCCTCGTACGGCAACGCGCCATGCCCGTAAGGCCAGTGAAGGGTCCTGACGAACGAGCGGCCGATCGCTCATTCGCGGTTACCGGACCGTATCCCCGGTAGTTGTTTGTTGCAAGACCTTTCGCAAAGGATTGCGACGGTGTTACGTTCGACGCCGCCGGTCCGGCCGGCCGGGGGGCCGCGTCACACGACGCGGACCCCACGCGCCCGGCCGGCCGGACCGGTCCTCCTTGCCCGCCCTCGGGCGGGAGGAGCCCACACGTACGCCCCCCTCCGGCGTACGTCCCCGGTCAACCGCCCCGGCGTACCTGCCCCGTCGAGCCGCGTACCACCAGGTCGGGCTGGAAGACGAACTCCGTGGGCTGCACGGGATTCCCCTCGACCGCCTCCAGCAGCGCCCCCACGGCGGCGGTGGCCATGGCCTGCACCGGCTGCCGCACCGTGGTCAGCGGCGGGTCGGTGAAGGGGATGAGCGGGGAGTCGTCGAAGCCCACGACCGAGACGTCCCGCGGCACGTTCAGCCCGCGCCGCCACGCCTCGCGTACGGCGCCGAGCGCCATCAGGTCGCTGCCGCAGACGATGCCCGTGACCCCCTGGTCGAGCAGTGCGCCCGCCGCGACCTGGCCGCCCTCGACGGTGAACAGGGTGTGCTGGACCAGGGAACGGGCCTCCTCGGCGCCGGTGCCCAGCGCCTCCCCGACGGCCGCCACGAAGCCCTCCGTCTTGCGCTGCGCCGGTACGAACCGGGCGGGGCCGACGGCCAGGCCGATCCGCTCGTGCCCCAGCGCGACCAGATGCGCCACGGCCATGCGCGCCGCCGCCCGGTCGTCGGGGGACACGAACGGTGCCGTGACCCGCGGGTTGTATCCATTGATCATGACGAACGGGACGCCGCGCGCGGCGAGTTCCGCGTACCGGGTGGCGTCGGCGGTGGTGTCGGCGTGCAGGCCGGAAAGGAACACGATGCCGGTGACCCCGCGCTCCTCCAGCTGCTCGACCAGTTCGTCCTCGGTCGCACCGCCGGGCATCTGCGTGCACAGCACGGGCGTGTAGCCGTGCCCGGCCAGCGTCTGCTCGATGACCTGCGCGAACGCGGGGAAGATGGGGTTGGTGAGCTCAGGGATCACCAACCCCACCAGACCGGCGCTGCGCCGCCGCAGCCGCACCGGGCGTTCGTAGCCGAGCACGTCGAGCGCGGCGAGGACCCGCTGCCGGGTGCTGCCTGCGACTCCCGCCTTGCCGTTCAGCACCCGGCTGACGGTGGCTTCGCTCACCGACGCCTGGGCGGCGATGTCGGCCAGCCGGGGCGTACCCGCCGGACCGTCGTCGCGTGACGGCGGTGCGCTCACCCGGCCCACCACACGGCGGTGTCCGCGGGAAGCTCGAACGCGCCGTCCGGATCGGGCAGTTCGCCGCTGGCCAGCAGCACCCGGCCCGGTACGGCTATCGATGCCGGCGCCTTGGTGGTGTTGACGGTGCAGACGAAGTCGCCGCGGCGGAAGGCCAGGACGCCGTGCGGCGCGTCGAGCCATTCCACGGACTCGCCCGCGCCCAGGTCGGCGTGGTCCCGGCGGAGGGCGAGGGCGGAGCGGTACAGCTCCAGGGTGGACCCGGGGTCCCCGGTCTGGGCCTCGACGCTGAGATCAGCCCAGCTCTCGGGCTGCGGCAGCCAGCTCGGACCGCCCGGCACCGGCCCGAACCCGTACGGCGCCTCCGTACCCGACCACGGAATCGGCACCCGGCAGCCGTCGCGCAGTCCGTCCTGCCCGTTCTCCCGGAAGAAGGAGGGGTCCTGGCGCACCTCGTCGGGCAGGTCGGTGACCTCGGGCAGGCCGAGCTCCTCGCCCTGGTAGATGTACGTGGAACCGGGCAGCGCGAGCATCAGCAGCGCGGCGGCACGCGCCCGCCGCAACCCCTGCTCCGGACTCTCCTCCGCATAGCGGGTGGTGTGCCGCACGACGTCGTGGTTCGACAGCACCCACGTCGTCGGCGCCCCCACCGGGCGCATCGACTCCAGCGACTCGTCGATGACCGCGCGCATCTTCTCCGCGTCCCAGGGGGTGCCCAGGAAGTGGAAGTTGAACGCCTGGTGCAGCTCGTCGGGGCGCAGGTAGAGCGCGGTGCGCTCGGGGCTGGGCGTCCACGCCTCGGCGACCCCGATCCTCTCCCCCGAGTACTCGTCGAGGATCGCGCGCCAGCTGCGGTAGATCTCGTGCACACCGTCCTGGTCGAAGAACGGCATGGCCTGGTTGCCCAGCAGCCTCAGCTGTTCGCCGCGGCCGAGATCGGGCAGCCCCTCGGCCTTGACCAGGCCGTGCGCCACGTCGATGCGGAAACCGTCGGTGCCCATGTCGAGCCAGAACCGCAGGATCGAGCGGAACTCGTCGCGGACGGCCGGGTGCTCCCAGTTGAAGTCCGGCTGCTCGGGGGCGAACAGATGCAGGTACCACTCCCCCGGGGTGCCGTCGGGGTTGTCGGCGCGGGTCCAGGCCGGGCCGCCGAAGATGGACTCCCAGTCGTTGGGCGGCTCTTCGCCGTGCTCGCCCCGCCCGGGGCGGAAGTGGAACCGCTCGCGAAGCGGCGACCCCGGGCCTTCGCGCAGCGCCTGCCGGAACCAGGCGTGCTGGTCGGAGCAGTGGTTGGGCACCAGGTCCACGATGACGCGCAAGCCCAGGGCGTGCGCGTCGCGGATGACGGCGTCGGCGTCGTGCAGGGTGCCGAACATCGGGTCGATGGCGCGGTAGTCGGCGACGTCGTATCCGGCGTCGGCCTGCGGGGACGCGTAGAAGGGGCTGAGCCAGACGGCGTCGACGCCGAGGTCCCTGAGGTACGGCAGCCGGCCGCGTACGCCTTCGAGATCGCCCATGCCGTCGCCGTTGCCGTCGGCGAAGCTGCGGGGGTAGACCTGGTAGATCACGGCGTCTCTCCACCAGTCGCGGCCGCCGCCGCGGCGTTCGGGGGTGGTTGCCGTGTCGACGGCGGGGTCAGCGAGATGCTGCGTCATGTCTTCCTGGTTCTCGTATGGGTGTGGATGCCCGGATCAGGACGCGCCTGGTCAGGACTTCGTCGCGCCGGCCGTGAGGCCCGCGACCAGGTGCCGCTGGGCCCAGGAGAAGACCAGGGCGGCCGGGACGGCGATCATGACGGCGGCCGCGGTCATGGCACCCCAGTCGGACGTGTACTGGTTGACGAAGGTCTGCAGGCCGGCGGCGAGCGTGAGGTTCTCCTCGCCCGTCATGAACGCCGACGCGTAGGCGACCTCGGCCCAGGCGGTGATGAAGGTGTAGAACGCGGTGACCGCGATGCCCGGCTTGGCCAGCGGCAGGATCAGCCGCCAGAACGTGCCGAACGGGTTCAGCCCGTCCACGCGGCCGGACTCGTCGATCTCCACCGGGATGGTGTCGAAGTAGCCCTTCATCATCCACGCGCAGAACGGCACCGCGATCGTGAGGTAGGTGACGATGAGGGAGACCGGCTGGTTGAGCCAGCCGAGCTTCGACATGATGTTGTAGAGCGGCACGATGAGGATCGCCATCGGGAACATCTGGGTGATCAGCAGCAGCCACATCAGCGGGCGCATGCCCGGGAAGCGGAAGCGGCTGACGGCGTATCCGGTAGTGGCCGCGATGAGGACGCCGAGCACGGTGGTGACGGCGACGATCAGCAGCGAGTTGCCGAACCAGCTCAGGAACTCGGTGTCGTTGAGGACGTGGTCGTAGTTCTCCAGCGTCGGGCTCTTGACCACATCGGTGCTGAACGCCTCGGTCTTGGGCTTGAACGAGGTCACCAGCAGCCACAGCGGCGGGAAGACCGCGACGGCGGAGGCGATCAGCAGCGTCGCGTGCAGGGCGATCGAGGCCGGCAGGGAGCGCTTGCCGCGGCGGCCGGAGGTCTTGGCGGGGGCCTGGACCGGGGTCTTGGCCGGGGTCTTGGCGGTGGCCATGGTCACCACACCTCTCCCTGCTTGCGGAGCGAACGGCGGTAGACCACCGCGAAGAGCATCAGGATGAGCAGGATCATCACGCCCCAGGCGGAGGCTCCCGCGAAGTCGCGCGGGCTGTTCACGAACGACAGCCGGTAGGCGTACGTCACCAGGATCTCCGTGCTGTCACCGGGACCGCCCCGGGTGAGCAGGAAGATCACCGGGAACATGTTGAAGGTCCAGATGGTGCTGAGCAGGATCACCGTGCTGCTGACCGAGCGCAGTCCGGGCAGGGTGATGTGCCGGAACCGCTGCCAGGGGCTCGCGCCGTCCATCTCGGCGGCCTCGTACAGCTCGCCGGGGATGGACTGCAGGCCGCCGAGCAGCGCGACGAGCATGAACGGCACGCCCAGCCAGACGTTGACCGCGATGACGGAGACCTTCGCCATGGTGGGGTCGTTCAGCCACGGCACCGCGTCGATGCCGCCGCCGTCGAGGATCTTGTTGAGGATGCCGTTCTTCTCGTTGTAGAGCAGCCGCCAGGCGAAGACGGAGACGAAGGCGGGCACGGCCCACGGCAGGATCAGCAGCGACCGGTAGAGGGTGCGGCCCTTGAACTGGCGGTTGAGCATGACGGCCAGACCGAGCCCGATCGCGAAGGACACGGCGACGCAGGAGACGGTCCAGACGACCGTCCAGCCGAGCCGGTCCCAGAAGACCTCGTCCTGGAGGATCGCGGTGAAGTTGTCCAGGCCGACGTTCTTGTACGTGGCGGGGAGGTGGTTGACGCCGATGTGCCGCTCGACGTTGGCCTCGTTGGCGTCGGTCAGCGACAGATAGACGCCGCGGCCCAGCGGGTAGCCGACGATCACGCCGATCACGATCACCACGGGGGCGACCATGGCCCAGGCGTACCAGTGGGTGGCCAGTGCGCGGCGGATCCGGCCGGGCCGTCCGCCGTTCTTCGTGGCAGTCTTGCGGACCCGGCCAGGGGCGCCGTCCGCGCCCCCGGCCGATCCCGCCGACTGCCTGGTGTCGACAGCCATCGGTGTCAGTCCCCTACTTCCCTCTACTTCCAGTCACCCTTGAGCAGCTTGCGGTACTCGTCGCCGACCTCGGAGGCGGCGTCCTCGGGCGAGGTCTTGCCCGTCACCACGCTGGGGAACTGGACGAGGATCGCCTGGAAGAGGCTGTTGCCCTCAGGGATCCAGGGGCGCTCGACGGCCTTGTCCACGGCCGCCTTGAAGAACTTCACCTTCTGGTTGGCGGCGACGGCCTTGTTCTCATAGGCCGAGGCGCGGGTGGGCAGCAGGCTGAGCTTCTCGGTGGTCTTGATCTGGACCTCGGCCGAGCTCATGTACTTGGCGAACGCGTAGGAGGCGTCGAGGTTCTTCGAGCCGGCGTACACGGTGAGGTTCTGGCCGCCCTGCGGGGAGCCCTGCCCGGCGCTGCCGGCCGGGACCGGGACGACACCGAGGTTGTCCTTGTCCTTGAACGCCTTGCCCGCGAGGGTGTCCTCGATCGCCCACGGCCCGTTGATCGTCATGGCGACGTCGCCGTTCTTGATGGCGTTCTGCATGTTGTCCCAGCCATCGGTGGCATCGGTGGTCGCCGCGCCGGACTTGACCAGGTCGCGGGCGGAGGCGAACGCCTTGACGCCGGGCTCGTCGTCCACCGTGACCTTCTTGGCCTCGGTGTCGAGCAGGTCGCCGCCCTCGCCGTAGATGAAGGGCAGGAACCAGTAGGCGTCGTCGCCGCGCAGGTACAGACCGGTCTTGCCGGTCTTCTCCTTGATCTTCTTGGCGGCGGCCTTGAGCTCGGTGAGGGTCTTCGGCGGCTCGACGCCCGCGTCCTTGAGCATCTTCTTGTTGTAGAAGAGGCCCAGGGTGTCGATGACCTGCGGTACGGCGTAGGTCTTGCCGTTGAACTTGGTGCTGGCCAATGCCTTGGGCAGGTAGTCCTTCTCGTTGTCCAGGGCCGGGGTGCCGTCCAGCGGGGCGAGGTAGCCGATGTTGGCGAGGTCCTGGGTCCAGGCGACCTCGGCGCGCAGCACGTCGGGGGCGCCGGAGCCGCCGGCGCCGGCGGCGTTCTTGAACTTGTTCAGCGCCTCGCCGAAGGGCACGTTGACGTAGTTGACCTTGACCTTCGGGTACTTCTGGGAGAAGTCCTTGGCGAGCTTCTCGTACGTGGCCTTCTCGGCGTCGTTGGAGGTGTCCCAGTAGGTCACGGTGCCGGAGATCTCTCCGGGGGACTTGCTACCGCTGTCACTGTCGTCACCGCCGCAGGCGGTCGCCGCGAGCGCTATCGCCGCGACGAGCGCAGTGGCCGCTATGCCACGTCGCATGTGAACTCCTTCGAAGCCGGCCGCGCCATCGCGGCGCCGAGTTGTCGAGGAACGTAACAGGGATGCAAAGGCGCCGAAAGACCTTGCGGCAAATTTCTGCAAGAGCGGGGGATCGTTACATCGGCGTGTCCTGGCGGTTGCCGATGGGGCGCTTGACAGCGGCGAGGCGGGGGCGTAGACGGCGCGCCCGGGCCAGATTCTGCAAGCTCTTCCGCAAGTCTTGCAAAGCTGTTACGTTCCGGTTAAGCCGCCCGGCCGGTTCGACAGAGAGCGCCCATGACGCAGGAGCTGCCCATGACGCAAGAGCTGACGACGACCTCCGCCCCCTCTCCCCGCCCCGGGACCGCCGCGGCGCCGTACGGCGACGGCTGGTGGCGCGACGCGGTCATCTATCAGGTGTACGTGCGGTCGTTCGCGGACAGCGACGGCGACGGCATCGGCGATCTGCGCGGGGTGAGGCAGCGGCTGCCGCATCTGGCCCGGCTGGGTGTGGACGCCGTCTGGCTCACCCCGTTCTACGCCTCGCCGCAGGCCGACGGCGGCTACGACGTGGCGGACTACCGCGCCGTGGACCCGCTCTTCGGGGATCTGCGGGACGCCGACGACCTGGTGCGCACCGCCCATGAGCTGGGGCTGCGGGTGATCGTCGACGTGGTGCCGAACCACACCTCCGACCGGCACCCGTGGTTCGCCGAGGCGCTGGCGGACCGCCCCGGCGGACCAGCCCGCGCCCGCTACCACTTCCGCGCCGGCCGGGGCCCGGACGGCGCGCTGCCGCCCAACGACTGGGAGTCGGTCTTCGGCGGCCCGGCCTGGACCCGGACCACGGATCCGGACGGCACGCCTGGGGGCACCTCCCAGTCGAAGACTGGGGGAGAGTGGTATCTGCACCTGTTCGCGCCCGAGCAGCCCGACCTGGACTGGGACTGCCCCGAGGTGCGCGAGGAGTTCGACTCCGTGCTGCGCTTCTGGCTGGACCTGGGCGTGGACGGCTTCCGGATCGATGTCGCGCACGGCATGGTCAAGGCAGCCGGGCTGCCCGACATCGGCCGCAAGGAACAGGCCAAACTCATCGGCGCGCAGGTGCTGCCGTTCTTCGACCAGGACGGTGTGCACGAGATCCACCGCTCGTGGCGGCGGCTGCTGGACTCCTACCCCGGCGACCGGATCGGCGTCGCGGAGGCGTGGGCGCCCAGCGCCGAGCGGCTCGCCCTGTACGTCCGCCCCGACGAGCTGCACCAGGCGTTCAACTTCCACTTCCTGCGCTGTCCGTGGGACGCCGCCGCGATGCGGGCCGTCATCGACGAGTCACTGGCCGCCACCGCTTCGGTGGGGGCGCCGACGACGTGGGTGCTGTCGAACCACGACGTCGTGCGGCACACCACCCGCTATGCGGATCAGAGTCCAGAGCAGGGGTTGCGGCGGGCGCGCGCGGCCGCGCTGCTGATGCTCGCACTGCCCGGCTCCACGTACATCTACCAGGGCGAGGAGCTCGGCCTGCCCGAGGTCACCGACCTGCCCGACGAGGTACGCCAGGACCCGGCCTTCTTCCGCACCGGCGACGCGTCCGGCCAGGACGGCTTCCGGGACGGCTGCCGGGTGCCTATCCCCTGGTCGGGTACGGAGGCGCCGTACGGCTTCGGGCCGGCGCCGGGCGGTCCGAGCTGGCTGCCACAGCCCGAGAGCTGGGCCGATCTCAGCGTCGAGGCGCAGACCGGGGACCCCGGGTCCACCCTGGAGCTGTACCGCGCCGCACTCGCCCTCCGCCGGGAGGTGCCGGGTCTCGGCGACGGTCCGATGTCCTGGTGCCCCGCGCCGGAGGGCGTGCTCGCCCTGTCTCGGCCGGGCTTCCTGTGCGTCCTCAACACCTGCGGTGACGCCGTCGAACTCCCCGTACCGGGGAGGCTGCTGCTGTCCTCCGCGGAGCCGGCCACCGAGGGCGACACGGTGCGTCTTCCCGCTGACTCCTGTGCGTGGTGGGCAATGTGACATGCGACCGGTACAGTCCAACCCCATGACCGCACGGCTTGCTGACATCGCAGCCCAGGCGGGGGTCAGCGAGGCCACAGTAAGCCGCGTGCTCAACGGCAAGCCGGGCGTGGCCGCGGGCACCCGCGAGTCCGTCCTGGCAGCACTCGACGTCCTGGGGTACGAGCGGCCGGTGCGGCTGCGGCAGCGCAGCGCCGGGCTGGTCGGGCTGATCACCCCCGAGCTGGAGAACCCCATCTTCCCGGCGCTGGCCCAGGTGATCGGCCAGGCGCTGACCCGCCAGGGCTACACCCCGGTGCTGGCCACCCAGACCCCGGGCGGCTCCACCGAGGACGAGCTCACCGAGATGCTGGTGGACCGGGGCGTCGCGGGGATCATCTTCGTCTCCGGACTGCACGCCGACACCAGCGCCGACATGGGCCGCTACGACCAGCTGCGCGGCCAGGGCGTGCCGTTCGTGCTGGTGGACGGCTTCTCGCCGAAGGTGCGGGCGCCGTTCATCTCCCCCGACGACCGGGCGGCGATGGTGCTGGCCGTCACCCACCTGGCGTCGCTGGGACACACCCGGATCGGGCTGGCCCTGGGCCCGAAGCGGTTCGTCCCGGTGGTGCGGAAGATCGAGGGGTTCCAGCGCGGGATGGCCGAGCAGCTGGGGCTGTCCGCCGAGGAGTCCGAGCAGTTGATCCAGCACTCGCTCTACACCCTGGAGGGCGGGCAGGCCGCCGCGTCCGCGCTGATCGACCGGGGCTGCACGGCGGTGGTGTGTGCCAGCGACATGATGGCGCTGGGCGCCATCCGCGCCGCCCGGCAGCGGGGACTGGCGGTCCCGCGCGACATCTCGGTGGTCGGTTTCGACGACTCCCCGCTCATAGCGTTCACCGATCCGCCGCTGACCACCATCCGCAAGCCGGTGCAGTCGATGGGGCAGGCGGCGGTACGGGCGCTGCTGGAGGAGATCGGCGGCACCCCGGCCCCGCACAGCGAGTTCGTCTTCCTCCCCGAACTGGTGGTTCGAGGTTCAACCGCCTCCGTACCCGGAGGGCGAGGGTCCGTCCAGAAGCGGGACAGAACTGGCGAAGACCGTCCCTCTGGATGATCTGGCGCAGCCCGCTATCTGGCAGACTGTTGCCCTATGGGTGAAGCGATCCTGAGGACCCCTGAAGGCCGGACGGCGACCTCGTCACCCATCGACGAGATCGAGGCCGTCCCCTCCTCCCCGCCTACGCTTCTGACCCGGCTGCGCACCCCCCGCCGGCCCCGGCTGTGGTTCGAGGTCCTGCTGATCGCCATCAGCTACTGGACGTACTCCCTGATCCGCAACGCGGTGCCCGCGCAGCGCCACGAAGCACTGCGCAACGCCGACTGGATCTGGGAGTGGGAGCGCACCCTCGGGCTCGCCTTCGAACGCTCGGTCAACCACACGGTCGACTCGGTCGGGTGGCTGATCGTGCCCATGAACTACTACTACGCGACGCTGCACTTCATCGTGACGATCAGTGTGCTGGTGTGGCTGTACCGCTGGCATCCCGGCCGGTACGCCGCCACCCGCCTGGTGCTCTTCGCCACCACCGGCGTCGCGCTGCTCGGCTACTACCTGTTCCCGCTGGCCCCGCCCCGGCTGATGCCCGGCGAGGGGTTCATCGACACTGTCGTGGTGCACCACACCTGGGGTTCGATGGCGTCGGGCAACCTGGCCAACATGTCCAACCAGTACGCGGCCATGCCCTCGATGCACATCGGCTGGTCCCTGTGGTGCGGGCTGACGATCGCCATGCTGGCCCGCCCGGTGTGGGTGAAGGTGCTCGGGCTGCTCTACCCGACGGCGACCCTGGTGGTCATCGTGGCCACCGCCAACCACTTCTGGCTGGACGCGGCCGGCGGCATCCTCTGCCTCGGCTTCGGCTTCGCGCTGTCGCTCCTCTGGTACGGCGGGCTCTGCTACCGGCTGCCGAAGGTACCGGCGGGAGAGATCGCGGAGCCCGGGGCGTCCACCCCCGACGGTCTCCGGAGCCCCAGCCGCCACACCAGTTAAGGTTCCTTGATCGCATCCGCACCGACCAGCGGGTGCGACCCGTCATGGGAGGGAACCCGACATGTCATGCACCCTGGGCCCGCGGCAGGGCGTGGGGGCGCCGCGCCGCCCGGCACGGTCCCGCTTATCCGTCGTCGCCACGGACCTGGACGGCACGCTGCTGCGCAGCGACCGGACCATCTCGCCCCGTACCCGCGCGGCACTCGCGCTGGCCGCGGACGGCGGGGCGCGCCACATCGTGGTCACCGGGCGGCCCGCCGCCTCCTGCCGGCCGTTCCTCACCGCGATCGGCTACCAGGGCCTCGCGGTGTGCGGGCAGGGGGCGCAGCTGTACGACGCGACGGCGGACCGGCTCCTGAGCAGCGCCGAGCTCGACCGGGACCTGGCCCGCTCGGTGGTGGACCGTACGGAGCGGGCGCTGGGCGGGACGCGGCTGGAGCTGGCGGTGGTCACGGCCGCGCCCGTGAACCGCTTCGTGATCACGCCGCGCTTCACCGACCGGATGCGGCCCGAGTGGGGTCGGGTCGAGGACCCCGCGGAGCTGTTCGCCCAGCCCATCGAGAAGGTGCTGCTGTGCCACCGGGAGCTGCCGGACGAGCTGGTCGCCCAGACGGCGGCGCGGGTCGGCGGGGCCGACGTGTCGGTCACGCACTCCGAGAAGGGCATGGTCGAGGTGCTGCCCGCCGGGGTCACCAAGGCGGCCGGGCTGCGGCGCGCGGCCGAGCGGCTGGGATTCACCCCGTCCGAGACCATCGCCTTCGGTGACATGCCGAACGACATCCCGCTGCTGACCTGGGCGGGGTACGGGGTCGCGATGGGCAACGCGCACCCGGACCTGCGCGCCGTCGCGCACGAGGTGGCGCCGCGCAACGACGAGGACGGGGTGGCGGTGGTCCTGGAGCAGCTGTTCGCGCCGGCGCCGCGGGGCGGCGGCGGTTCCGCCCTTGGCCCTGACCTGGTACGGCAGCGCGCCGCGGTCCCTCCCGCCCGGCCGCGGGCGTAGGGCCTCTCCGGTGTGCCACGCGGCACCGCGTCTCATGCGCGGCTCCGCCGCGTGGCAGGGGCTCCGCCCCTGGAACCCCGGGGTCTGGGGCGGAGCCCCTCACGCGGCGGTAGCCGCATATCGGGCGCGGCCGGGAAGGTGGGGGTCCCCCCACGCCCCCAGGGCGTAGGGGGAGGGACAGGGGAAGCCCCCGCACCGGAACACGTCGTGGACCCGCTCAGCCGCCGTAGAAGAGCCGTTCCACCACGGCGCGGGCGCGGCGGGTGATCCTGCGGTAGTCGTCGAGCATCTCGCCGACGTGGCCGGGCTCGTACCCGAGATACCGGCCCACGGCGGCGAGTTCGCGGCTGCCGCCGGGGAAGGTGTCGCCGGGCCTGCCGCGCACCAGCATCACCGCGTTGCGCACCCGGGTCGCCAGCACCCACGCCTCGTCGAGGGTCTGCGCGTCCTCCGTGTCGATCAGCCGTGCCGCGTGCGCGGCGGCCAGGGCCTCGCGGGTACGGGTGGTGCGCAGCCCCGGCTCGGCCCAGCCGTGCCGCATCTGGATCAGCTGCACGGTCCACTCCACGTCGGAGAGCCCGCCGCGGCCCAGCTTGGTGTGCAGGGTCGGGTCCGCGCCGCGCGGCAGCCGTTCGCTCTCCATGCGGGCCTTGAGCCGCCGGATCTCCCGGACCGCGTCCTCGCCCAGGCCCTCGGCCGGGTAGCGCAGCGGGTCGATGAGGTCGGTGAAGCGGCGGCCGAGCTCCAGGTCGCCGGCGACGGGCTCGGCCCGCAGCAGCGCCTGGCTCTCCCAGACCAGCGACCAGCGCCGATAGTAGGCGGCGTAGCTGGCGAGGGTGCGCACCAGCGGCCCCGACTTGCCCTCCGGGCGCAGGTCGGCGTCGATGTGCAAGGGCGGGTCGACGGTGGGCAGTTGGAGGAGCCGCCGCATCTCGTTGGCGACGGCGAAGGCGGCCCGGGATGCCTCCTGCTCCTCGACGCCGTCGCGCGGCTCGTGGACGAAGAGCACGTCGGCGTCCGAGCCGTAGCCGAGTTCGTGGCCGCCGAAGCGGCCCATGCCGATGACCGTGAAGCGGGTCGGCAGCGTGTCGCCCCAGGCGTCGCGTACGGCGGCGCGCAGCGCGCCCGCGAGGGTGGCGGCGTTGATGTCGGAGACGGCACCGCCGACCAGGTCGACGGAGGCGCCGAGGTCGTCGTGGGCGGGGTCCGGGGAGGACAGGGCGGCACCGGCTCCCAAGCCACCGGAGCCGAGGGCGGACGTGCCTGACGGAGCGGACGCGCCTGACGCGCCCGGCCGGAGTCCGCCGGGCCGGGCCGCCGCGCCGCCGGTCCCGCCGGTCCCGCCCGCCTGCGCGCCGCCGGCCGCGCCACGGCCGCGGAGTGCACCGCGTCCGGACACGCCGCCGGGTGCGCCGGGGCCGCCTGCCGCCGTGCCGCCGCCCGGGCCCCGTACCGCACCGCCGCCCGAACCACGCGCCGACGCACCGCCGGAGAGGCCGCGAGGTGCGCCGGGAGCCGCCGTCGCGCCACCCGGACCGCTCGCGGGCACACCTTGGAGGAGACCGCCCGGCGCGGGCCCGGCCGCGCCGTTGCGGTGCAGCCCGCCGCCGCCCACGTGGATCCCGCCGTTGCGGTACGCGCCGATGATGTCCGCCGCGGCCGTACGGAACAGCTCGCGCCGCCGTACGCCGCGGGCCGCCGCCACCGCCTGCTCACCGCCGTCGGCGCGGCCGACCGCCGCGAGGATCTCCTGTTCCAGGGCTGGTCGGCCGCGGGGTCTGAGCCCCCCCGGGTCGCCGAGCAGGGCGACCGCCTCGGGGGCGCGCAGCAGCAGGTCCGGAGCGAGCCGTCCGGCGGACAGCACCCGCGCCAGATTCTCCGCGGCGGCGCCCTCGTCCCGCAGCAGCCGCAGATACCACGGCGTCTTGCCCAGCGCGTCGGACACCTTACGGAAGTTCAGCAGGCCCGCGTCGGGGTCTGCGGAGTCGGCGAACCAGCCCAGCAGCACGGGCAGCAGCGTACGCTGAATCGCCGCCTTCCGGGTGACTCCTGAGGCAAGCGCCTCCAGATGGCGCAAAGCGCCTGCCGGGTCGGCATAGCCGAGCGCCACCAGCCGCTGGACGGCCGCCTCGGCGCTGAGCCGGGCGGCACCGGGCTCCAGCCGGGCGACGGCGTCCAACAGGGGCCGGTAGAACAGCTTCTCGTGCAGCCGCCGGACCTCGCGCGCGTGCTGCCGCCACACCTTGCCGAGCTCGCTGACCGGCTCCGTACGGAAGCCCAACGAACGGCCGAGGCGGCGCAGTTCGGCCTCGCCCTCGGGTACCAGATGGGTGCGGCGCAGCCGGTAGAGCTGGATGCGGTGCTCCATGGAGCGCAGGAAGCGGTACGAGGTGTCCAGCGCGGCGGCGTCGGCGCGGCCCACATAGCCGCCGACCGCCAGTGCGGCGAGCGCGTCGAGGGTGGTGCCGCTGCGCAGGGTCGTGTCGGTGCGCCCGTGCACGAGCTGGAGCAGCTGGACGGCGAACTCCACGTCGCGCAGGCCGCCGGGGCCGAGCTTGAGTTCGCGGTCGACCTGGGCGGCGGGGATGTTCTCCACCACGCGGCGGCGCATCTGCTGGACGTCGGGGACGAAGTTCTCCCGGTCGGCGGCCTGCCACACCAGGGGGGCGACGGCGTCCACGTACTCCTGGCCCAGCCGCGGGTCGCCCGCCACCGGCCGGGCCTTGAGCAGGGCCTGGAACTCCCAGGTCTTGGCCCACCGCTGGTAGTACGCCAGATGGCTGGAGAGGGTGCGGACCAGCGGCCCGTTGCGCCCCTCGGGGCGGAGGTTGGCGTCGACGGGCCAGATGGTGCCCTCGGCGGTGACGTCGGAGCAGATCCGCATCATGCGGGAGGCCAGCCGGGTGGCGGCCTGGAGGGCCTTGGCCTCCTCGCCCTCCCGTCCGCCGTCCTCCACCGCGGGCTCGGCGACGAAGATGACGTCCACGTCCGAGACGTAGTTGAGTTCCCGGCCGCCGCACTTGCCCATGCCGATCACCGCGAGCCGGCAGCGCGCGGCGTCCGCGGGCTGCTCCTCCGAGGCGATCTCCAGGGCGGCCCGGAGGGTGGCGGTGGCGAGGTCGGCCAGCTCGGCGGCGGACTGGACGACGTCGATGGTGCCGCAGACGTCGCGGGCCGCGATGCCCAGCAGGGCGCGGCGGTAGGCGGCGCGCAGCGCGTCGGGCCGCGGGCGGTCGGCGCCGGACGAGCCCCAGATGCCCTCGGCGAGGGCCCGCTCGAACTCCGGGGTGGTGGGGTGCAGGTCCGCCGCCTCGTAGGTGACCAGCGACTGCCAGTCCCGCGGGTGGCGGGCCAGGTGGTCGCCCAGCGCCTCGGAGGCGCCGAGCACGCCGAGCAGCCGGTCGCGCAGCGGCTTGGCGGTGACGAGCGTGTCGAGGAGCGCCTGCCGGGTGCCTTCGCGCCCCGTGCCGCCGGCGTCCTCGGGGCCGGGCAGCGCCTCCACCAGGCGCACGAGTCCGCGCAGCGCCATGTCGGGGTCGGCGGTGCCGCCGAGCGCGTCCAGCAGCACGGGGTCGCCGCGCACCCCGGCCAGCTCGGGCAGATCGAGCAGGCGCTCGGCCGCCGCCGGGTCGTTGAACCCGTACCGCAGCAGTCGCCCGAACCGGCTGTCCCGTCGCCCGTGCAGCACGGCGCACCGCCTTCCACTGCCTGCCTCATGATCGCTCGCCTGCGAGCTTAGCCCCGGCGGCGCGGCGGCGGCCCGGCGGCCGGATCCCGCCCCGCCGAGGAACCGCCGGGGCGGGATCCGCCGAACCGCCGTGGCGGGATCCGCTACAGCACCGGAAGGCTCTTGCGCAGCTCGAAGGCGGTGACCTCGGAGCGGTACTCCTCCCACTCCTGCTTCTTGTTGCGCAGGAAGAAGTCGAAGACGTGCTCGCCGAGGGTCTCGGCGACCAGTTCGCTGCGCTCCATCAGGGAGATGGCCTCGCCGAGGTTCTGCGGCAGCGGCTCGATGCCGAGCGAACGCCGCTCGGCGTCGGACAGGGCCCACACGTCGTCGTCGGCGCCGGCCGGGAGTTCGTACCCCTCCTCGATGCCCTTCAGGCCCGCCGCCAGCAGCACCGCGTACGCCAGATAGGGGTTGGCGCCGGAGTCGAGGGACCGGACCTCGATGCGGGTGGAGCCGGTCTTGCCGGGCTTGTAGAGCGGGACGCGGACCAGCGCGGAGCGGTTGTTGTGGCCCCAGCAGATGTACGAGGGCGCCTCGCCGCCGGCGCCCGCGGTGCGGTTCGCGCCGCCCCAGATGCGCTTGTAGGAGTTGACCCACTGGTTGGTCACGGCGGAGATCTCGCCGGCGTGCCGCAGCAGACCGGCGATGAAGGACCGGCCGACCTTGGAGAGCTGGAACTCGGCGCCGGACTCGTAGAACGCGTTCCGGTCGCCCTCGAAGAGGGACAGGTGGGTGTGCATGCCGGAGCCGGGGAACTCCGAGAACGGCTTGGGCATGAAGGTGGCCTGGACGCCCTGCTCCAGCGCGACCTGCTTCATGACCAGGCGGAAGGTCATGATGTTGTCGGCGGTGGAGAGCGCGTCGGCGTACCGCAGGTCGATCTCCTGCTGGCCGGGGGCGCCCTCGTGGTGGGAGAACTCGACCGAGATGCCCATGGATTCGAGCATGGTGATCGCCTGGCGGCGGAAGTCCATGCCGACGTTCTGCGGGGTGTGGTCGAAGTAGCCGGAGGAGTCGGCCGGGACCGGCCGGGAGCCGTCCACCGGCTTGTCCTTGAGCAGGAAGAACTCGATCTCGGGGTGGGTGTAGAAGGTGAACCCGAGGTCGGAGGTCTTGGCGAGGATGCGCTTGAGGACGTAGCGCGGGTCGGCGTAGGACGGGGAGCCGTCCGGCATCAGGATGTCGCAGAACATCCGGGCGGTGCCGGGGGCCTCGGCGCGCCAGGGCAGGATCTGGAAGGTGCTCGGGTCCGGCTTGGCGATCATGTCGGACTCGTAGACGCGGGCGAAGCCCTCGATCGCGGAGCCGTCGAAGCCGATGCCCTCGTCAAAGGCCTGCTCCAGTTCGGCGGGGGCCACCGCCACGGACTTGAGGAAGCCGAGCACATCGGCGAACCACAGCCGCACGAACCGGATGTCGCGCTCTTCGAGCGTGCGGAGCACGAACTCCTGCTGCTTATCCATATCCACCCATCCTCGCAGGTCAGGCCGCCCGTTCCCAGGCCGCGGGGCACATCGGGGGCACCTGAGCATCCCACCACACCGTTACGCGTGGGTTGCGCACACGGGTCGAGACGCGGCTCTTGCGCCTCACCTCGTACGGATGTACCGCTGTGCTGCCCATATTGCCTGTTGGTGCGTATGTGGTCGACTCCCGGACGGCCGCGCACCCGGGACACGTGGTGGCCGTGCTCAGCGGGTCGTACGGCGACCGCCTTCGGGGATGACGAGCGGGGTGCCCGCGACGGGGCACTCGATGACGGCGGCGCGCATGCCGAAGACGTCGTGGACGAGGTCCGGGGTGACGACGTCGGCGGGCGGACCGGCGGCGGCGACCCGGCCGTCGCGCATGGCGATCAGGTGGTCGGCGTAGCGGCAGGCGAGGTTGAGCTCGTGCAGGACCATCACGACGGTGCGGCCGTCGGACCGGTTGAGCTCGCTGACCAGCTCCAGGACGTCGACCTGGTGGGCGAGGTCGAGGTAGGTGGTGGGCTCGTCCAGGAGGAGTACGGAGGTGTCCTGGGCCAGCGCCATCGCGATCCACACCCGCTGGCGCTGGCCGCCGGAGAGTTCGTCCAGGGAGCGGTCGGCCAGCGAGGCGGCCCCGGTGGCCTCCAGCGCGGCGTCGACCGCGGCGTCGTCGGTCGAGGACCACTGCCGCCACCAGCGCTGATGCGGGGTACGGCCACGGGCGACCAGGTCCCGGACGGTGATCCCGTCCGGCGCGGCGGGGCTCTGCGGCAGCAGGGCGAGCCGGAGGGCGAGGTCGCGGGCCGAGAGCCCGGCGATGTCCCGGCCGTCGAGGTGGACGGCCCCGGCGGCGGGCTTGAGGAGGCGGGCCAGGGCGCGCAGCGCGGTGGACTTGCCGCAGGCGTTGGGGCCGACCAGGGCGGTCACCCGGCCCGCGGGGATCTCCAGGTCGAGTCCGTCGGCGACGACACGGTCGCCGTACGCCAGGCGCAGCCCGGTGCCGCCGAGCACGGCGCCAGGCGCGCCCGCCTCAGCGCTCTTCGCCCCGGCGGTCTTCGCCGCACCGTGCGGGTCCGCCGAGCCGGGGGCGCCCGTCGTATCGGCCATGTCGGCCATGGTCAGCCTCCCTTTCCGGCCCGGTTGGCGCGGGCGAGCAGCAGCAGCAGGTAGGGCGCGCCGATGGCGCCGGTGATGATGCCGACCGGCAGCTCGGTCGGGGCGAAGACCTGGCGGGCGGCGAGGTCGGCGAGCAGCAGCAGGACGGCGCCGACCATTCCGCTGATGACCAGGGGGATCCCGGCGGTTCCGGCGAGCCAGCGGGCGATCTGCGGGGCGCCCAGGGCGATGAAGGCCACGGGGCCGACGGCGGCGGTGGCCACGGCGGTCAGGCAGGTGGCCAGTACCAGCAGGGCGATCCGGGCCCGGGCCAGCGGGATGCCGAGGCTGAGGGCGGTGTCGTCGTCGAACTGCAGCAGCTGGTAGGGGCGGGCCAGGGCGAGCGTGAGCGGGACCAGGAGGAGGAGCGCGTACCCGGCCCAGCGGACGTGCTCATAGCCGCGCCCGTTGAGGCTGCCGGTGAGCCAGACCATGGCACGGGACGCCTGGTCGATGTCGGCGCGGGTCAGCAGCCAGCGGGTGAGCGCGACCAGCGCGCCGTTCGCGGCGAGGCCGACGAGGACGAAGCGGTAGCCGGTGATGGTGCCGCCCCGGTAGGCCAGCAGGTAGATCACCGCGGCGGTGGCGATCGCCCCGGCCAGCGCCCCGAAGGGCACCGCGCCGAAGGTCCCGGCGCCGGCCGCGGTGACCCCGCCGACGAGGATGGCGGTGACGGCGCCCACCCCGGCCCCGGCCGAGATGCCGATGAGGTCGGGGCTGGCCAGGGGGTTGCGGGTGACGGCCTGGTAGATCGCGCCGGCGACGCCGAAGGCGGCCCCGGCCAGGAGAGCGGTCAGGGCGCGCGGCAGCCGGAGCTGGTGGACGATCAGGTCGGCGTCGCCGTCGCCGTAGCCGAGGACGGCGCCGAGCACGTCCCGCAGGGGGATGTGGAACGTGCCGATCGACACCGACGCGACGAGGGCGGCGAAGCCGGCCAGCGCGAGCCCGGCGACCGTGACGGCGATCCTGGGGCGCAGCCGTACGCCGACCGGCCCGAACTCCACTCTCATCGCGTGTGCTCCTTGAGCTTGCCGCGCTTGACCAGCAGGGCGAGGAACGGTGCGCCGACGAGCGCGGTGACCACTCCGGCCTGCAGCTCGGCGGGGCGGACGACCATGCGCCCGATGACGTCGGCGCCGATCAGCAGGACGGCCCCGCCGAGCGCCGAGCACGGGACGAGCCAGCGCGCGTCGGGGCCGGTGAAGGCCCGTACGACATGCGGGACGACGAGGCCGACGAAGGTGATGGGGCCGGCGGCGGCGACGGCCGCGCCGGTGAGCAGGATGACCGCGAGCCCGCCGAGCGCCCGGGTGGTGCGGACCCGGGTGCCCAGGGTGCTGGCGAGGTCGTCGCCGAGGGCGAGGGCGTTGAGCCGTCCGCTCAGCCCGAGGGCCAGCAGCAGCCCGGCCGCGATGAACGGCAGCAGTTGCCAGACCAGGTCGGCGTCGCGGCCGGCGAGGGAGCCGACCGCCCAGAAGCGGTACTGGTCGAGGGTGCGGACGTCCAGCAGCACCAGGGTGTTGGTGCAGGCGTCCAGCAGGGCCGTGACGGCGGCCCCGGCCAGGGCCAGTTTGGCGGGGGTCGCGCCGCCGTAGCCGGTGCCGCCGACCGCGTACGCGAGCAGACCGGCCAGCGCCCCGCCGAGGAAGGCGAACCAGATGTACTGGTGGGAGCTGGTCAGGCCGAGCGCGCCGATGCTCGCCGCGACGGCGAACGAGGCTCCGGCGCTGATGCCGATGAGCCCGGGGTCGCCCAGCGGGTTGCGGGTGATGTCCTGCGCGACCGCGCCCGCCGCGCCCAGGGCCAGGCCGACGAGCAGTCCGAGGAGCGTGCGCGGCATGCGCAGCTCCCGTACGACGAGCGCGTCGCCCTCCCGGCTGCCGCCCAGTGCGGCGAAGACGTCGGACAGCGGAACGGGCTTGGTGCCGATGGCGAGCGAGGCGCAACCCGCGACGGCCAGCAGCGCGAGCAGGACGACCAGCACGGCGAGGCGCGCGGAGGCCCGCCGGGGTGGCGGGGCGGTCGCCTTCGGATCCTGCGCGGCGGCGGGGGCGGGCTTCGTGGGCACGCGCACACGTTAAGGCATGCCTAACCTTCTCTTTTCGGCCACCCCCCGTGTGGATCCGCGCACGCCGGGCAGCTAACCTTACGCAGCCTTTAGGCAGGCAAGCCTTGCCTAATCACCTTGGCAGACCTTGGCAGAACTTGTCAGCGTATTGTCCGCTCCCCCGGAAGGAACACCGTGCTGCACATCGACAGGCGCCGCTGGCGTGGCCGAATCGGAGCCCTCGTCCTCACCGCCGCGCTGACCGTCGGGGCCACCGCCTGCGGCAGCGACTCCGACAGCAACAGCAAGGCGTCCGGCCCCTGCTCGTCGTCCGAGGCCGGTTCCGAGTCGGCCGCGGGCTTCCCCCGGACCGTCAAGCACGACAAGGGCAGCACCGAGATCGAGGCGCAGCCCAAGCGCGTCGTGGCCCTCGACAACAGCCTGGTCGAGGCCGTCGTGGCGCTGGACCGGCCGCTGTGCGGCGGCATCGGCTCGTACCGCGACCAGAAGGGGTTCCCGAAGTACCTCGGCGACGCGGTCAAGGACACCAAGGACGTCGGCCCGCTGGAGAGCCCGAACCTGGAGGCGATCGCGGCGCTCAAGCCCGACCTGATCGTCTCGGCGACGGTGCGCCACGAGGACCTGTACGACAAGCTCTCGGACATCGCGCCGACCGTCTTCGTGGAGACGACCGGCCCGCTGTGGAAGGACAACCTCACCCTCCTCGGCAAGGCCCTCGGCAAGGAGGACAAGGCCAAGGAGCTGCTGACCTCGTACGAGACGCGGGCGAAGAAGATCGGCGACGCGGTCAACGCCAAGGCGGACAAGCCGGAGGTGTCGATCGTCCGCTTCGTCGACGGCCCCACGCGCATCTACCTGCCCAAGACCTTCAGCGGCATCATCCTGTCCGACATGGGACTGGCCCGGCCGAAGAACCAGCGTGATCCGAAGAACTTCAACATCGAGATCAGCGAGGAGCAGATCGGGCAGGCCGACGGCGACGTCATCCTCTACACCACCTTCTCCGGCGGCGAGGAGCGCGAGAAGAAGTTCCTCGGCAACCCGCTGTGGAAGCGCCTGAACGCCGTCAAGAAGGGCAACGTGCACCAGGTGAACGACGAGACCTGGATGACGTCGGTCTCGGTGCAGGGCGCGCACATGGTGCTGGACGACATGGCGAAGATCTTCAAGGTCGACGCGTCGAAGAAGTAGCGGCGGAACGGAGGGGGTGCGGGGCCCGGGTTCGAGCCCGCCCCGCACCCCACTCTCCCGACTCTCCCGACGTGGGGCGGCCCACACCCGCCACACCCCCATTGCGTCAGACAGACGATTACACTGGCCGCGTGCCTCACCTTCGCCTCGCTCTGAACCAGATCGACTCGACCGTCGGCGACCTCGCCGGAAACGCCGAGACGATCGTCCACTGGACCCGGCACTCCGCCGAGCAGGGCGCCCATCTGGTGGCCTTCCCCGAGATGGCGCTGACCGGCTACCCCGTCGAGGACCTGGCGCTGCGCCTCTCCTTCGTCGAGGCGTCGCGTGCCGCGCTGCGCGCGCTCGCCACCCGCCTGGCCGACGAGGGCTTCGGCGAGCTGCCCGTGGTCGTCGGCTATCTCGATCGCAGCGAGCAGGCCCAGCCCCGGTTCGGGCAGCCGGCCGGGGCCCCGCAGAACGCCGCCGCCGTACTCCACCGCGGCGAGATCGCCCTCACCTTCGCCAAGCACCACCTGCCCAACTACGGCGTCTTCGACGAGTTCCGCTACTTCGTCCCCGGCGAGACGCTGCCCGTCATCCGGGTACACGGCGTGGACGTGGCGCTGGCGATCTGCGAGGACCTGTGGCAGGAGGGCGGCCGGGTGCCCGCCACCCGCGCCGCGGGGGCCGGTCTACTGCTGTCGATCAACGCCTCCCCGTACGAGCGCGAGAAGGACGACACGCGGCTGGACCTGGTCCGCAAGCGCGCCCAGGAGGCCGGGTGCACCACCGCGTACCTGGCGATGATCGGCGGCCAGGACGAGCTGGTCTTCGACGGCGACTCGATCGTCGTGGACCGCGACGGCGAAGTGATCGCGCGCGCGCCGCAGTTCGCGGAGGGCTGCGTGCTGCTCGACCTCGACCTGCCCGCCGCGCCGGACGCGATCCCGTCGGGCACCGTGGACGACGGCCTGCGCATCGACCACGTCACGCTGTCCGCCGATCCGCTGCCGACGTGCGAACCGGAGCTGGCCGGCGGCGAGGCCGAGCGGCTCGGCGACGACGAGGAGGTGTACACCGCGCTGGTCGTGGGCCTGCGCGCGTACGCCGCCAAGAACGGCTTCCGCAGCGTCCTGATCGGCCTGTCCGGCGGCATCGACTCGGCACTGGTCGCGGCCATCGCGTGCGACGCGCTCGGCGCTCGCAACGTGTACGGCGTCTCGATGCCGTCGCGCTACTCCTCCGAGCACTCCAAGGACGACGCCGCCGAACTGGCGCGCCGCACCGGCCTCAACTTCCGCACCGTCCCGATCGCCCCGATGTTCGACGCGTACATGGAGTCGCTGGGCCTGACCGGCCTGGCCGAGGAGAACCTCCAGTCCCGGCTGCGCGGCACGACGCTGATGGCCATCTCCAACCAGGAGGGCCACATCGTCCTCGCCCCGGGCAACAAGTCCGAGCTGGCCTGCGGCTATTCGACGCTCTACGGCGACTCGGTCGGCGCGTACGGCCCGATCAAGGACGTGTACAAGACGCAGATCTTCCGCCTCGCCAAGTGGCGCAACCAGGCGGCGCGGGACCGCGGCCAGACCCCGCCCATCCCGGAGAACTCCATCACCAAGCCACCGAGCGCGGAGCTGCGCCCCGGCCAGGTGGACACCGACTCGCTCCCCGACTACGACGTCCTGGACCGGATCCTGGAGCTGTACGTGGACCAGGACAAGGGCCGCGCGGAGGTCGTGGCGGCGGGCTTCGAGGAGGAGCTGGTCGCGCGGGTGCTGCGGCTGGTGGACACGGCCGAGTACAAGCGCCGCCAGTACCCGCCGGGCACCAAGATCTCGGCGAAGGGCTTCGGCAAGGACCGCCGCCTGCCCATCACCAACCGGTGGCGCGAGCACGCGTGAGGGCCTGACGGCCCGCGGGTCGGGAACAGGGGCCGGGCCCGCGCGTGGTGTGCGGGCCCGGCCCCTTGCCAGGCCCGACGGACCGCACTCCTTCCAGGCCCGGCCGACCGCCTCCTTCCAGGCCCGGCGGACCGCCTCCGGGGAATCCGCCGCCTGCCGCGTCGCCGTGATCCGGGCTTTGTAGCCTGTGCTCATGAGCGCTGGCCGGATGCACCCCGACGAGGCGGACATCGACATACCCCTCGTACGCCGGTTGCTCACCGCGCAGTTCCCGCGGTGGGCGGACCTGCCCGTCACGCCGGTCGACTCCGCCGGCACCTCCAACGCCATGTACCGGCTCGGCCCGGACATGGTCGTGCGACTCCCCCGCATCGCGGGGGCCGCCGCCGACGTGGCGAAGGAGCACCGGTGGCTGCCCCGGCTCGCCCCGCCGCTTCCGGTCGACATTCCCGTACCGCTGGGCAAGGGCGTGCCCGCCGACGGCTATCCCTGGCCCTGGTCCGTCTACCGCTGGCTGGAGGGCGAGCCGGCGACCGTGGACCGCGTCGCGGAATCCGGCCCGCTCGCAAGGGATCTGGCGGGTGATCTGGCGGAGTTCGTCACCGCGCTGCGCCGGATCGACCCCGCGGACGCGCCTCCCGCGTACCGCAGCGAACCCTTGGCGGCACGCGACACCGCGACGCGCGCCGCGCTGGAGGAGCTGCGCGCGATCGTTGACTCCGGCGCGGCCACCGCCCTGTGGGAGGCGGCTCTGGGGGCACCCGCGTGGCCATGCCCGGCCGTCTGGATCCACGCGGACCTGCAACCCGGGAACCTGCTGGTCGCCCGTGGACGGCTCAGCGCCGTCATCGACTTCGGGTGCCTGGGTGTGGGCGATCCCGCCGTCGACCTGATCGCGGCGTGGTACGTCCTGCCCGCCGACGCGCGCGATGTCTACCGCGCGGCTCTGGATGCCGACGACGCGATGTGGGCGCGAGGCCGCGGCTGGGCGCTGTCGATCGCGCTCATGGAGCTGTCGTACTACCGGGACACGCATCCGGCCATGGCGGCGCACGCGCGCCACGTCATCGGGGAACTCCTGCGCTCGGGGTGACGCGACGACCGCGGGCGTCCGGCTCCCCGAGTTGACCCTCACATGGATGTCAGGCCCTAGCGTCCCTCTCGCGGAAGTCCCCCGTAACCGAAAGAGAGACGCGCATGTCCACGTCCACCCCTGCCGTTCCGTCCTCCTCGCTCGGCCGCGTCGTCCGAGGTATGGGCCCCGGCCTGCTGCTCGCACACGGCGCGGGCGGGGGAATCGAGTCCAACTACGGCCCGGTACTGGACGGTCTGGCCGAGCGCCACACCGTGGTCGGACCGGACTTCCCGGGCACGGGACGCACCCCACGGGCGAGCACTCCGCTGTCTCTGGACGGGCTGGCCGACGAACTGGTCGCCGCCGCCGTGGAGGAGGGCCTGGAGTCGTTCGCCATCGCCGGATACTCGCTGGGCGCGGCCGTGGCCGTCCGCGCGGCCACCCGCCACCCCGAACGCGTCACGGCCCTCGTCCTCACCGCGGGCTTCGCCCGGCCGAACCCGCGCCTCCGCCTCGCGGTGCGGCTGTGGCGGGAGCTCCTCCAGGCCGGTGACACCGAGCGGATGGCGGGCTTCGCGGCCCTGATCGGCATGGGTGCGCCCGCCTTGGACGCCCTCGCCCAGGACACCCTCGACACCGCCCTCAAGCAGGCCGCGACGACCATCCCGCCCGGCACAGCGGATCACCTCGACCTGGTCGAGCGCGTCGACGTACGCGGCGACCTCGCGGGGATCACGGTGCCGGCGCTCGTCGTCTCGACGACGCACGACAGCCTGGTCACGCCCTTCCACCACCGGGAACTCGCCGACGGCATCCCCGGCGCCCGCCTGACCGAACTCGCCACCGGACACCTGCCGTTCGCGGAGCGCACCGAGGAGTGGCTGGCGACCATGCGGGACTTCCTCGACGGAGTCCGCCAGGGCTGATACGCGCCACAGCTGCTCGGGGCCGACCGCGGCTCAGCGGGAAGGAGACACGAGCACTCCGTCGACCACGCGGCGGACCTTGTCCACGGCGCCGTGGTCGCCGAGGCGCATCGCCGTGTTCGCCGCGGTGAGCACGGCGTCGATCTGGAACGCCGCGAGGTCGGCGTCCAGGTCGGCGATCTCCCCTGCCTCGACGGCGTGCCGCAGCTCGCCGGCGATGAGGGCGAGCCAGTTCCGATGCTGACGCAGCAGCGCGTCGCGAACCTTCCCCGGCCGGCTGTCGAAGTCGGGGAGGTTCGCCCCCCAGAAGCAGCCGCCGGCGAACAGCGGGGCCTCGGCGTACGAGATCCAGCGTGCCACCAGCGCGCGTAGCCGGACAGCGCCCCGCGGCACGGCCTGTACGGGATCGACGACCGCGTCGGTGAACTGCTCACGTGCCGCCTCCACGGCGGCGAGCTGCAGGTTCTCCTTCGTCCCGAAGAGAGTCTGGACGCCGCTCTTGCTCAGTCCGAGGTCGGTGGCCAGCCGGCCGATGCTGAGCCCGTTGAGCCCTTCCAGCGAGGCGACGTCGACGGCATGGCGGGCGATGGCCCGCCTGGCCCGCGCGCCACGCAGGAGCCGCTGGTCGGACACCCCCGCGTCGACTCGTTCCGCCGACCGGGCCTCCGCGTCCGAACCCGACTGCCGCGCATGCTCGTTCATCACCATCACCTCCATCCTGCCACACCCTTGCTTAAACGTACGACCGATCGTACGTTTAGTTCGACGGCGCGGGGCGCGCAGCCGAAGGAGGCACACATGGACAGCCATCGCATGGTCGAACTGGCGGAAGGGCTTGCCGCCGCCAAAAGCCGGCGGGACGTACCCGCGGCCATGAAGCTCTTTCATCAGGAGATGGCGCTGGAGGCCCCGGCCTTCGGGACGACGGCTCACGGCCTGGCGCAGAACGAGGAGGCCCTGACCCGGTTCTTCGCGTCATTCCCGGACTACGACGTCACCCTGCAAGGCCACGCCGCCAACGGCGACATCCTGGCCTGCTGGGGGACGGCGCGGATGACCATGACCGGCGACCGGTTCGGCGCGCTCCCCAACGGCAGGCGCGCCGAACTACCGGTGTTCATCCGCTTCTCTTTCCAGGACGACCTGATCTCCGGCGAGTGGTTCCACTTCGACCTGTCGGAACTCTGTGCCCAATCGGGCGTCTCGACGGACGCAGTCCGCAGAAAACTGTTCGGAGGCGATCACGCATGACATCAGACCCACGAGTGAAGTCCCTCGGCGAGATGAGGACGGAGCACCTCTTCGACATCGTCATCGATCTGAATCCGCGCCTGACCTTCGGTGACGGCCCATTCGGCCGGCGAACCCTCTTCGGCGCCGCCGGCGGCTCGTTCGAAGGCCCGAGCCTCTACGGCGACGTGCTGCCGGGCGGCGGCGACTGGGCGTTGTTCCGCCCCGACGGATCGATGGCCCTGGATGTCCGACTGACGCTGCGCACCCACGACGGCGCTCTGGTGCACATGACGTACGGCGGCCGCTGGATCACCCCGCCCGAATGGCGATCCGATATCGCCGACCCCGTCAGGAGATACCAAGTCGACCCTGCCCACTACTACTTCCGGACGAACCCGCTCTTCGAAACGGGTGCGGAGCGCTATGCGTGGCTGAACGACATCGTCTGCGTAGGGTCGGGATATCTGATCGAGGGCGGGATCGCCTACAAGGTCTCGCGGGTTGTCTGACGGCGAGCATTCCACGCGGTGCAGCAGCTGGCCGCCGTGGTCGAATTCTTGGACGAGGCCCGCTCCTGACTTCTCTGAAGCTCCACCTGTGCAGCGACTGGCCCCAGAGACATGTCGACGTCTGATTGCCGCCAGCGCCGTCTATCGCAGCTGATCACACTTGCGGCATGACCACTCAACCCACCACTGACTCGACCACCGTCCTGACCGGCATGTATGCGGCGGAGGCGGAATACCTGGCGGCCGGAGGGCCGGGCAGGGCCCCGTTCGCCCTGCTCGCCCCCTTCTTCGCCCCCGACGTCGTGCTGCACCAGGCCGACGCTCTGCCCTATGGCGGAACCTGGCGTGGACACGCGGGCATGGAACGGTTCTTCCTCATGATGAGCCAGGTGTGGGAATCCTTCGACATGGCGGAGCAGGAGTTCCTCGCGACGGGCGAGACCGCGGTGGTCCTCACCCGGATCCACGCCCGCGCCCGTGCCACCGGCCGCGAGCTCACGTTCCCGATTCTTCAGACGATCAAGGTCATGGACGGCCGGATCACCAAGGTCCACCCCTTCTACTGGGACACCGCGGCGATCGCCGACGCCTGCGCGGTTCCGCCACGGGCCGCCCCGGACCGGCCGTAAGCACGTGCGCCGCGTTTGGGTTGCCGACGGGCGTTCTAGGCCGTGGCGAGAGTCATGCCGACGACGACGCCGGAGGCGACGGACATCCCTACGAGGAAGAGCAGGCCCGAGTAGGCCAGGGCGCGGCGTAACGCGGATCGGAGCGCGCGGGGTAACCGTGGGGTGCGCGGCTTCACGTGAGCCCTTGGGGTCTGGGGTGGTTGATCGGGTTCGGGTTCGGCGGCGGGGATGGCGGGAACGGGGTCGACCCGCCAGGGCTTGTGTGTCGTGACCAGGAACTGTCGGTGCGTCGGGTTGTCCCGCGTGTGTGCGATCGCCCATGCCCCGACAGGGCGGGTGTCGTCATCGACCAAGCCGGATTCTTCCGCGCAGGTGAGGCACTGGGCGCCGTAGATCCCCTGGGGTGCGCCCTCAGCGGTCTCGGGGCTCAGCATCCACTCAGCGCCCTTGATGACGGTGTGGTCCACCGTGGCCCCCCTGAGCGCGCCGCACCAGTTGCGTCTCCGTCACCAGCGACTTGCGTTCGGTGTGGTCCTCTAACCGCGACCACACGTACGCCTGCTCGGCGTCCACCCCCGCCCAGCCGCTGCCGACCTGGACCACGACGCCTTCGAACGACTCGGGCCGTTCCCAACGAAGCCGTTCCGGGGCCACGTACGAGATGCCGCGTACATGGTCACCGAGCTGGAACGGGGGACGTGGTTCCTCTTGGGGAGTTCGCTGTGGCATGGCCATCTCCATTGATGCCGCTTCGCGGGGGCCGGTGTAGCGGAACCAGCTTCGGGCCGCGAAAACTGCGAACACAATCGAACGCGAAAACTCAAAAGAATTGGCACATGCGTCGGTTCGAGCCAATGGCTGCACAAGCCGAACCAGCCGCAGCACACTTGGGGCTGTCATCGCGACATGGCAGACTCGACGCCCGAGGAGGCGAACTCGTGGCAGCACCCACCGGACCCACGGTCCGACGCATGCAACTCGGCTGGGAGCTCAAGAAGTTACGAGAGAAGTCCCAACTCACCCTGGAGCAGGCAGTCGAAGGACTCCCCTTCTCCGTCACCAAGCTCTACCGCACGGAAAACGGCCTGACCGCCCTCAAGTCCGCCGCTGACCTGCGGATACTGCTGGATCGCTACGGCGTCGACGCCGACGAGGACATCGACTTCCTGGTCGAGATCCACCGGGACTCGGTCAACCGGGGCTGGTGGTCCGTCTTCCGCAACGTCATGCCGTCCGGGATGTCGATGTTCGTCGGCCTGGAGAGCGGGGCCCGCAGCATCCGCGCCTGGCAGCCGAACGTCGTCTACGGCCTGCTCCAGACCGAGCGCTACGCCCGCGAGATGTTCCTGACGGCCAAGCCAGTCGATGAGACGACGACCGCGTTCGTCGAGCGCAACGTCCAGCTCCGCATGGAGCGCAAGAAGGTTCTCCACCGTCCTCATGGCCCGCTGGAGCTGTGGACCATCTTGGACGAAGCTGCGCTGAGGCGGACGGTCGGCAGCCCGGACGTGATGCGCGAGCAGTACGAGGAGATCGTCAGGCTCGCCCAGCAGGACAACGTGACGGTGCAGATCCTGCCGATGGCCATGGCTGCCTACTGGTCGAGTTTCAATTTCGCCCTGCTGGAGTTCGGCTCCCCGCTTCCGACGGTCGTCCAGATCGACACCCACAAGGTCGCGGACCTCACGGACAAGGACACGGAGATCTGGACCTTCACCCGCAGGTTCGATGCCCTGCGGGCGGCCGCCCTCGCCCCGGGCGAGACACCGGCCTTCCTGCAACGACTAGCCCGAGAGATCTGACTCATGACCCACGACACGGCACCCGACGTCGCCTTCGAAGACGCTTGGCTCAAGTCCTCCTACAGCTCAGAGAACGGCACCAACTGCGTCGAGGTCGCCGACCTCACCCCCACCGGCCGCGTCGGCATCCGCGACTCCAAGGACAAGACCGGCCCCGCGCTGGTCATCCCCGCCGCCGCCTGGGCGTCCTTCGTCGCCGAAGTCCGCTCCGGCACCTGGGATCACGGCCTCGTGGACTGATCGGCTCGCACGGCACACGGTCCGTTCGCCACGTACGCGTGACGAACGGACCGTGTGCCGTGGGCTCAAACGGCCCTATCAGCCCCAGGCACGTACGTAGGGGAGCGGCCCACTGGATGGCAGCGGTCGCGCCCGGGGAACACCGCATGTGAACGTGAGTCCTCAATCCAGCACGGGTGGGCTTTCCCCTCACGGCGGTCCCCGGCTGGAACGGGCTGGCCTTGGACGACCGGACCGTGGAGCGGGCGCTGCACGGCACCGGCGAGGAAGGGCGGCGCGGGCGCTCCCCCACTTACCCGCATCGGCATTCGAGTCCAGACGGGCGCCATCTGCAGGATCTCTGCTGCCCTGTCCACCTCGTTCGGCCCGCAAGGCGTCTAGTGCGGCACCCCGTGACCTTGACTCTGAGGGCTGCGTCGGACGGAACGATCGCACTGGCTGGTTGGGCGCGGGGTGCCGCACTGGCGTCTGAGCCGGTCAGGTGCCTCCCAACAGGCGGCCGGACCTAGGTCGTGGTGATGTTGATGTCGCCGCTACCGGGAGGGAAGCCCAGCCGGGTCAGGTCATCGATGGTCATCTCCTTCCACACATCCTGGTCGAAGAGCAACCGCTCCACTTCCCTGCGACTCAGCTTGGCCGACTCGACAGGGTCTCTCAGCAGCGCGACGGTTTGCGCCACCTGGCGTCGATGCCGCTTGCTCCGCATGTCCTGGCCTCCTGTGTGCCGGCTTCCCTGACATCGATCAGTCGTGGACGGTGCCGCAGGGCTTACCCGCGATGTTGGCCCAGGTGTTGCACAGCTTGGTCTGGTCAGGGAAGCGCATAGGCATGTTCACGGCCCAGCTCTGAAAGATGTCATCACCGCACAGGGTGCGGCTCGTGCCGATGATCCGCCCGTTTCGCCAGTACGCCGCGAAGGTGCACATACGGCCCGTAAGGGGGTGATAGCCGATCGACTTCCACTGATCGACCTTGAGCTTTCTCCCCTTGAGGGTGATGCGAACGTTCTTGTTCCGGCCGGACATGCTATCCATCCGTATATGGTCCTGCTCTTGGTCCGCGACGGCACCCGTCGTGACCTCAACCTCTGCTCGAATCGGTGCGAACTCCCCAGAGCCGGGCTCGGACATGCCGGGCTTGACGCCTGCAGCCTCCAATTCCTCAAGGGACATCTCCCCCCAGCCCTCAGGGGAGTTCAGCTTGTCGGCCACGGCGGGGGGGACGCGCAGGTCCTCACCGGCCACACGCACCGTGACGTTCTCGTCCCCAGCCTCTGGCGCCGCTATGGCGGGCACTGCCGCCAGCGCCGCGACACACATCCCCAGAGCCGCACTTTTCATCAAACGCATAGTCATCTCCTCCCGTTTACCCGGTTCACGTCAGAGCCGGGCACGGCCTGATAATTACGCATTGAGAACAGTCGGTGGCAGCTCGTAGTCGATCTTGTCCGGAAAGGGCTATCGTTGACCAAATAGGGACTAAACCTATCCGGCGGCAGGACCGCGATCATGCTTTCTATTGCCGCCCCCCTTGCCGTGGCCGCCCCCGCCCGCTCCGACCGCGATGCCCGACCCCGTCCCCGAGAGCGCAGGAGCGCGCGGGCGCCTGCGCGGGCGCGTCGGCGGCCGGGACCGAGGCGGCGAGGGCGGCGGTGGCCAGCAGGCCCGTGACGAGGGTGCGCTTGGTGCGCATGCGTCCCCCAAGGTGCGGATGGAGCAGGACAAACGCCGGAGCGGGCGTGTGGCTGCCCGCCCCGGCGTTGTTCTGGGGCTTCGTTTTCGCCCCGCTGTTCGCCATCCCGGCCCTGATGACCGCGGTGACCTGGTCGTACGCAAAGCGGCACCGCGCACGGGGACAGGCGTAGCAGCACTAGCCGCCGAAGACCCCGTCGGCCTGGTCCGGGATCACGGTCCCATCGGCGCGGAGGACCGGGACGTGCGAGCCGTCGGCGGCGGTGGCGCCTGCCGTGGCGCACGGGTATGCGCCCGGCTTCTGCGGCAGGGGGTCGATGAACATGGGGTTGACCACCCAGCGGCCGTCGGCGTTGTCGTAGCCGCGGCACATCAGCTCGGACTTGTTGCGGTTGATGGCGAGGTGGGCGCCGGTGGCGTCGTCGACGAACGTCACGTCGGTGTCCGCGTCGCCCGCGCCGAAGGCGAGGCGGTGCGCCGGGTCCTGCCGCTCCCAGGCGTCCGCGCCCTTGATCTTGAAGATCTCCTGGTTGATCATGCAGCGCTTGCCGTCCATGTACGGCAGCGCGTCGCCGCGGCCGTCGTCGACGTCGCCGCAGCCGCGGATGCCGGTGGTCAGCTTGCCGTGCCGGGTGAGGTTGCGGATGCCGATGGTGTGCTCGCGGTCCAGCCCGACGCCGCCCGACCACGCCTCGGCGATGGGCTCGGAGGAGGCCGAGACGATGTAGACGTCGAAACCGGCCGCCTTGAGGGTGCGGATGAGGTCCTTCTGCTGGTCGTAGTAGCGGATGTACCCGGCCAGCTTGTGGGTGCCGACCGTCTGCGTGCTGCCGATGGGAGCCGCGAGGTTCTCGGCGCGGGCCTTCCTGGCGAACGAGTTCAGCGCCCGCGGGCTGTGCCCGGCGAACAGCTGGGGTATCCAGGCGTATTCGGGCACCGTGCGGCGGTGGTTCCAGTCGCCGGCGAAGGCCTCCTCGCCACTCATCGTCTTGGCCGTGACGCGGATCTCCATGATCTCGTCGGCGCAGGCGGCGTTGTCGGAGGTGGGCAGCGGCCTGCCTACGGGGACGGAAGTGCCACACGCCTGGGTCAGGGCGCGGTCGGCGGCCGGGGTCAGCCAGGCGCTGGTGTCCCGCCAGCTCTTGGGACGGAGGATCTTGTCGTGCTTGAGCGACCAGGCGAGCGTGGCGTCGGTGATGTCGTTCTTGACGACGGTGTTGTCCCAGTCGAACGCGGCGACCGGGCGGGGACCGCCGGTGCCGGAGCAGCTGCCGCGCTCGTCGATCATCTGCTGGAGCTTGGCGCGGTTGTCGCCGTACCACTTGAGCGACGTGTCGAGCTGCGGGCAGTCCGTACGGTACGCGGGCGCGGACGGGACCGCGCCCGCGGCCGGGACCGAGGCGGCGAGGGCGGCGGTGGCCAGCAGGCCCGTGACGAGGGTGCGCTTGGTGCGCATGCGTCCTCCAAGGTGCGGGTGGAGCAGGACTGACGCCGGAACTGGCGTGGTGCCCAGTCCCGGCGTCAGTCGATGATCTTATGTACGGCCTACCGCGTGTCATGTGCGCGCCCCCGTGACACCGCGCCAGGTCACACCGGGCGCATCAGCGGCCGACGTGCTCCGACGACGGGACCGGCTCCGTGCCGCGCGCCACCACCCGGGACGGCTCCCCGGTGCTCGACGGCGCGCGGTCCATGAGGCCCGCGGTCACCGCGATGGCCAGGCCCGCTGCCGCCAGGGCCGCGCCGACCAGAGTCGGGGAGGTCCAGCCCCAGCCCGCCGCGATGGCGGCGCCGCCCAGCCACGCGCCGCCCGCGTTGGCGAGGTTGAAGGCGGAGTGGTTGGAGGCGGAGGCGAGGGTCGGGGCGTGGCGGGCCTTGTTCATGACCAGCATCTGGAGCGGGGTGGTGGTCATGAAGCCGACGGCGCCGAGGACGACGACGGTCGCCATCGCCGCCCACTTCACGTGCACGGTGAAGTCGAAGACCACCAGTACGAGCGCGAGCGCCGCCAGCGAGCCGTACAGGGTGGGGCGCAGGGCGCGGTCGGTCAGCGGGCCCGCGGCCAGGGCGCCCAGGGTCATGCCGATGCCGAACAGGGCGAGGACGATCGTCACGGAGGACTCGGCGAAGCCGGTGACCTCGGTCATCATCGAGGCGAGGTAGCTGTAGACGGCGAAGACACCCGCGAAGCCGAAGACGGCGGTGAGCAGACCCAGCAGCACCTGGCGGTCGCGGAGTGCGTTCAGCTCGCCGCGCAGACCGCCGCCGCCCGGCTCCTGCTGGATCTGGGGGACCAGTCGGGCGAGGGCGGCCATGGCGACCAGGCCGATGCCGGTCACGACGAGGAAGGTGGCCCGCCAGCCGAGGTGCTGGCCCAGGAGGGTCGCGGCCGGTACGCCGACGATGTTGGCGACGGTGAGGCCCAGGAACATCGTGGCGACCGCCCGCGCCTGCCGGCCCTCGGACACCAGCCGCGCCGCGACCACCGCGCCCACGCCGAAGAACGCGCCGTGCGGCAGTCCGGCCAGCAGCCTGCCCGCGATGAGCAGGCCGAAGTTCGGGGCGAGGGCGGAGGCCAGGTTGCCGACGGTGAACAGCGCCATGAGCGCGATCAGCATCCGCTTGCGGGGGACGCGGGAGCCCAGCGCGGTCAGCAGCGGGGCGCCGACGACCACGCCGAGGGCGTACGCGGAGACGAGGTAGCCGGCGGTGGGCACGGAGGTGCCCAGATCGTCCGCGACGTTGGGCAGCAGGCCCATCATCACGAATTCCGTGGTGCCAATGCCGAATGCGCTGATCGCGAGGGCGAGCAGGGCGAGGGGCATGACGTGACCTTTCACTGGGCGGGGCGGGGGCGGCGGCCGGGGCGCTTATGTTCCCGAGCGGAACAAAGTCTCTCATGGGCTGGGCTTCCCATGGGAATCGCCGAGGTGAACAGCGGGTGGGCCACCCGGGCCCCACCTCCGCCGGGGCGCCGGCTTCTCCGCGTCCGCCCTCCGCGCGCACCCGCCTTCACCCGGCGCCCGGCTTCACCCGGCGCGCCTGGCTCCGCCCGGCGCCCACCCCCGCCCGGCGCCTACCCGCGCCCGCGCGGCGCGCCGTGCCTCAGAAGACGCGCCGTGCCTCAGAAGTCGACCGACGCCGCCACCGGCAGGTGGTCGCTCCCCGTCCTCGGCAGCGTCCACGCCGACACCGGGTCCACCCCGCGCACCATGATCTGGTCGATCCGCGCCATCGGGAACGAGGCGGGCCAGCTGAACCCGAAGCCGTCGCCCGCCGCGCCTTGTGCCGAGCGCAGCTGCGAGGTGACCGGCGCCAGCGCCCGGTCGTTCATCGTCCCGTTCAGGTCGCCGAGCAGGATGACCTTGTCCAGCCGCTCGGCGGCGATGGCCTGACCGAGCGCCTCGGCGCTGTCGTCGCGCTGGCTGGCGGTGAATCCCGCCTCGATTTTCACCCGGACGGAGGGCAGGTGTGCCACGTACACGGCCAGGTCGCCGTCCGGAGTGGCGACGGTGGTGCGCAGTGCGCGCGTCCAGCCCAGCTTGATGTCGACCGGCCCGCTGTCGCGCAGCGGGTACTTGCTCCACACCCCGACCGTGCCCTGGATCGTGTGGTAGCGGTACGTCCCGGCCAGCACCTTCTCGTAGGTGCCCACCCCGTCGCCGCCCAGCTCCTCCAGCGCCACCACGTCCGCACCGGACGCGGCCACGTCCCGCGCCGTCCCCTCGGGGTCGGAGTTGCCGGCGTTGACGTTGTGGGTGACGACGGTCAGGTCGCCGCCCGCGCCCGACTTGTCGAAGAACATCAGGCCGCCGAACAGGTTCAGCCACACAGCGACCGGCAGCACCAGCGCGAGCAGCGCCGTCGCCGACCTGCGCACCAGCGCCAGGACCAGCAGCAGCGGGATGAACAGCCCGAGCCACGGCAGGAAGGTCTCCACCAGGCTGCCGAGGTTGCCCACCCGGTTGGGGACCTGCGCGTGGAAGATCATGACCAGGGAGAGCAGCACGGCGCAGGCGGCGAGGACGATGCCGCGCCGCCAGATGCCGCGGTCAGTGCGCCAGCTGTCCCACAGGTTCCGGAAGCGGCCCCACAGGTTCCGGGCCCGGGAGCCGGTCCGCTGAACGGGGGGCTCCCCGTCCCGCTCCGTCTCCTGCGTGTGCGCCTGCGCCATTCGCTGTTCCTCACTGCCGGACCTGTGTGTCTGCCCGATGACCTTCGTCTACGGCATGACCATAGGCGATGACCAGGGCTTTTCCGGCGCCGCCGCGGGCGCCCCACGAAGGGGAGGACGTGGGGTGGGCGGGGCGGGTTCCGTATTCGGGCGGCAGCGGGGCAGCTGTGACAGAACGGGCACAACCGCCCGATCGGGGGGTGGGCCCAAGGACTCTCTCACGGACCTGGGGCGCCCTCACGGGCCAACGGCTCTCTCACGGGCCTGGGGCTCCCTCACGGGTCCACCCCTCCCGGCTCCAGGGCCGGACCCCTCCCGGCTCTAAGGCCGGACCCCCTCCAGCACCGTGTCCACGATGCGCTCCGCCAGCCCCTCGGACAGGTCCTTCCACTCGTGCAGCATCGACCGGGCGAGTATCGGGCTCACGAACAGCTCGGCGAGCAGCTCGGGGTCCTCGTCCTTGCGGATCTCGCCGGTCGCCATACCGCGCCGCAGTACGGCCAGCAGGGTCTCGCGCCGCGCCTGTATGACGGTTTCGTGGTACTCCCGCCAGAGGTCGGAGTTGGCCCGCACGTGGGCGACGACGGCGCGCAGCAGGGCGGAGTGGCGTTTGGCCAGTGCCCGCCGCCGGATGAACTCCACGATGGTGACGAGGTCGTCCCGTACCGAGACGCCGGCGGGTTCGGGACTCGGCTCGTCCAGGGACCGCATGACGTCCAGTATCAGCGCCTCCTTGCCGCGCCAGCGGCGGTAGACGGTCGCCTTGCCCACGCCCGCCTCGCGCGCGATCCGCTCCATCGACAGCTCGCCGATGCCGACGCCCTCCTCCAGCAGCCGCAGCACCGTCTCGATGATCGCGGTGTCGGCGGCGGCGCTGCGCGGCCGGCCGGGCGGCCGGCCCGGGGGGCCGGCGGGCGGTCGCGGCCCGGGGCGCGCGCCGGTCATCGACCACGCTCCGAGGTCGTCTGCCGCGGCTCCGCCGGGGCCCCGGCCTCCTCCCCCGCGGCCCGCTTGCCCGGCAGGAAGAACCAGACGACCAGCGCACCGGCGAGCGCGACGGCCGAGGCGCTGAGGGCCGTGATGTGCATGGCGTGGACGAAGGACGCCTCCGCCGAGGCGGCCAGTCCCTTGCCTGCCGGGCCCATCTTGTCGGTGATGCCGAGGGTCGCCTCCAGGGACTCGCCCGCCGCCTTGCGCACGGAGTCGGGGAGCCCGGGCAGGGCCGCCAGCTCGTCCTGTACGCCCCGGCGGTACGTGGCGGACAGCAGCGAGCCGAGTACGGCGACGCCGAGGGCCCCGCCGAGCTGCCGGAAGGTGCTGTTCAGCGCCGATGCGGACCCCGCTTTCTCGGGCGGCAGCGCGTGCATGATGGTGACCGTGACGGGCGGCATGATGTGCGCCATCGCGCAGCCCTGGAGGAAGAACAGCACCTCCAGCCACCAGATCGGCGAGTCGCGGTCCATCAGCAGGAAGCCCGCCATGCAGCAGGCGATCAGCAGCATTCCCGTCGTACAGACGGCGCGGGCGCCGAAGCGGTCGACGGCCAGCAGGGCGCGCGGCGCGAAAACCAGCTGGGTGGCGGCGATCGGCAGGAGCAGCAGACCGGACTGCAGGGCGCTGTAGCCGCGCGCGCTCTGGGTGTAGAAGGCGATGAAGAACGTGACGCCCATGAGGGCGAAGAAGATCAGCCCGAGGGCGGTGACGGCGGCGGAGAACGCCGGCTTGCGGAAGTAGCCGATGTCGATGGCCGGGTGGTCGCTGCGCTTCTCGTGCAGGACGAAGCAGGCCAGGACGGCGAGTCCGGCCGCAGACGTGCCCAGGACCTCCGCGTTGCCGAAGTCGGCCTGCTGGCCGCCCTTGATGATGCCGTACACGAGCAGGCTGAGCCCGATCATGGAGAGCACCACGCCCAGCGGGTCCAGGCGGCCCGGGTCGGGGTCCTTGCTCTCCGGGATGAGCGCCACCATCGCGATGATCCCGCCGATCACGATGGGGACGTTGATGAAGAAGACCGAGCCCCACCAGAAGTGCTCCAGCAGCAGCCCGCCGGTGACCGGGCCGATCGCGATGGCCAGGCCCACGGAGGCCACCCAGATGCCGATGGCCTTGGGCTGCTCCGCGCGGTCGAAGACGTTGACCAGGATGGCCAGCGTGGCGGGCATCACGAGCGCGGCGCCGAGGCCCATCAGCGCGCGGTAGGCGATGAGGTCGCCGGGCGAGCTGGACCAGGCGGCGAGCACCGAGCCGATCCCGAACACCGCCATGCCGCTGAGCAGCATCTTCTTACGGCCGAGCCGGTCCCCGAGCAGCCCGCAGGTGAACAGCAGCCCGGCGAAGACGAGCGTGTAGGAGTTGATCGCCCACTCCAGCTCGCTCTGCCGGGCGCCGAGGCCGGTGGGTTCGGGCGAGGCGATCGTCTTCATCGCCACATTGAGGATGGAGTTGTCCAGCACCACGACGATGACGCTGAACATGAGGACGGTCAGGATCGCCCACCGCCTGCGGTGGACGCTCTCCGGGACGCCCCGTACGCCCTCGGATCCGGTCTCGGAAGTGGTCGCCATGTGACCCACGTTAAATCAATTCCGATACGAAGCCGTCTCGTATCGAAAGTGACCCGGGCGAGTTCGCGCGTTCCGCCGTCTCCGTGGGGCTGATCACGTGGTCCCGACCCCGATCGGGAGGGCACTTTCGCGGCGCTGGGAGCGCGTGCCAGCATGGGTGTGGTCCGGAGACACCGTGAGGGTGCTTCGAGATGACAAAGGAGCGTTCGCAATGACGCACGTCAGCCATGCCCCGACGGCTGCGCGGAAACAACCCGACGGCAGCGGCAAGGCGCTGTACGGGGGAACCGGTTCCCGGCGCATCACCGTCCGTGACATCTCCGCCGCCAAGGAGCGCGGCGAGAAGTGGCCCATGCTCACCGCCTACGACGCGATGACCGCCTCCGTCTTCGACGAGGCCGGCATCCCGGTGATGCTGGTCGGCGACTCGATGGGCAACTGTCACCTGGGCTACGAGTCCACCGTGCCCGTCACGATGGACGAGATCACCATCCTGTCCGCCGCCGTGGTACGGGGCACCAAGCGCGCCCTCATCGTCGGAGACCTGCCCTTCGGCGCCTACCAGGAAGGCGCTGTGCAGGCGCTGCGCAACGCCACCCGGTTGGTGAAGGAGGCGGGCGTCGGCGCGGTGAAGCTGGAGGGCGGCGAGCGCTCCGCCCACCAGATCGAGCTGCTGGTCCAGGCGGGCATCCCGGTGATGGCGCACGTCGGCCTCACCCCGCAGTCCGTCAACGCCTACGGCGGCTACCCGGTCCAGGGCCGCGGCGAGGAGGCGGCGCAGCAGCTGCTGCGCGACGCCAAGGCCGTCCAGGACGCGGGCGCCTTCGCCGTCGTCCTGGAGCTGGTGCCCGCCGAGCTGGCCGCCGAGGTCACCCGTTCGCTGCACATACCGACCGTCGGCATCGGCGCGGGCCCGGAGTGCGACGCGCAGGTGCTGGTGTGGACGGACATGGCGGGCCTGACCGGCGGCCGGGTGCCGCGCTTCGTCAAGCAGTACGCGCAGCTGCGGCAGACCCTCGGCGACGCGGCCAAGGCGTTCGCCGAGGACGTCGTCGGGGGCGCCTACCCGGCGGAGGAGCACTCGTTCCACTGACCCACCGACCAGTGGGCGGCTGATCCGCCGGCCACTGGTCCGCTGAGCCGCAGCGGCACCCGTCAAGCCATCGCGGCACACCGACAGCCCGCCGATCTTCCCCCGTCGGCGGGCTGTCTGCCGCTTGTCGGTGGGCTGTCGGTGACGGCTGCCATCGTCTGCGGCATGACGGAAACGAAGACGAACCCCAGCGAGGGGAACGCCGTCCAGGTGCGCGGACTGGTCAAGCACTTCGGTGCCACCAAGGCCGTCGACGGCGTGGACCTGGACGTGCGGGAGGGCACCGTCCTGGGCGTGCTGGGCCCCAACGGCGCTGGCAAGACGACGCTCGTACGCTGCCTGTCCACCCTCCTCAAGCCCGACGCCGGGACCGCAACCGTGGCCGGCTACGACGTCGTACGCCAGCCCCGGCAGCTGCGCCGCGTCATCGGCCTGACCGGGCAGTACGCCTCGGTCGACGAGAAGCTGTCCGGCTGGGAGAACCTGTACATGATCGGGCGGCTGCTCGATCTGCCCCGCAAGGAGGCGCGGCGGCGCGCGGACGCGCTGCTGGAGCGGTTCTCCCTCGCCGAGGCGGCCCGGCGGGCCGCGCACACCTACTCCGGCGGGATGCGCCGCAGGCTGGACCTGGCGGCCTCGATGATCGGCCGCCCCGCCGTGCTCTATCTGGACGAGCCGACCACCGGTCTGGACCCGCGCACCCGCAACGAGGTGTGGGACGAGGTCAAGCGGATGGTCACCGAGGGCACCACGGTGCTGCTCACCACCCAGTACATGGAGGAGGCCGAGCAGCTCGCCAGTGAGCTGACGGTCATCGACCGCGGCCGGGTGATCGCCGAGGGCCGGGTCAACGACCTCAAGGCCAAGGTCGGCGGCCGCACGCTGCGGATCCGCCCGGCCGACCCGGGCGAGCTGAACCGGCTGGTCGGCGCCATCGCCCAGGCGGGTCTCGACGGCGTCGGGGGCGCCACCGCCGACGCCGCGGAGGGCGTCGTGCAGGTCCCGGTCATCAGCGACGAGCAGCTCACCGCGATCGTCGGGCTGCTGGGCGAGCGCGGCTTCGCGATCGCCGGTATCGACACCCATCTGCCCAGCCTGGACGAGGTATTCCTGGCCCTGACCGGCCAGAAGGCATCTCGTGACGACGATGGCAGCACCAGCCTTGAGGAGGTCGCCGCATGAGCGCGGTCACCACGAAACCGGCCACCGCCCTGCCCGCGAAGCCTGCCGCCCTGCCCGCCGACGGCCGGATCGGGCTGCGCGACAACGCGCGGCACATCGGCGCGCTGGTGCGCCGCAACGCGCTGAAGATCAAGCAGGACCCGGAATCGATGTTCGACGCCGTGTTTATGCCGGTCATCCTGACGCTGCTGTTCGTGTACGTCTTCGGGGGCGCCGTCGCGGCGGGCGACCGGGACGCCTACATCGACTACTTCATCCCCGGCATGATGGCGATGGGCGGGCTCCAGATCGCGATGGGGGTCGGCACCGGCCTCAACGAGGACGTCAACAACGGCGTGATGGACCGCTTCCGCACGATGCCGATCGCCCGGTCCTCGGTGCTGATAGCCAAGCTCATCGTGGAGGGCGGCCGGATGCTGGTCTCCACCGTCATCCTGCTCGCCCTGGGCTTCGCCATCGGGTTCGACGTGAAGACCGGACCGCTGGAGCTGCTGGCCGCGGTGGCCCTGTCGCTGCTCTTCGGCACCTCGCTGACCTGGGTGTTCATGCTGCTGGGCCTGTCACTGAAGACCGCGCAGGCCGTCCAGGGGATGGGTTTCCTCGTGATGATGCCGCTGCAGTTCGGTTCGTCGATCTTCGCGCAGCCCACCACCATGCCGGGCTGGCTGGAGTCGTTCACCGACTACAACCCGCTGTCCCAGCTCGCCGACGCGGCAAGGGCGCTGACCCAGGGCCACGGAGCGGTGGCCTCGCCGGTGCTGGGCTGTCTGGCGTGGGCAGTGGCAATCACGGCGGTGACGGCGCCCCTGGCGGTACGCAAGTTCCGCGACCGGACGTGAGCCACACGACCGCCGGACGGGCCCAGGCGGGGGTCAGGCCGGTCCGGCGGTCTACGGCGCGGCCTGGACCAGGGCGATGGCGTCCTCCAGCGTCATGCCGCGCCCCTCGGCGTAGTGGCGCTCGTACGCGGCATCGCCCAGCTCGGCCCGGGCCAGGTCCTCCGCCGCCGTCCGGGTCTGCTGCTCCATGAACGGCAGACGCCGCACCCGGTCCCGCAACGCGCCCCGTAGCGCGTCGTAGGCACCGATCAGCCGCGTCGCCCTCCCGGCCGCCGCGGCGTCGCCGGCGCCGCCGATGGCGGCGAACGTGCGGGCGGCGGTGAGCAGTTGGACGGTCGGCAGCTGCGGGGCCACCACGCGCGCCACCGGGTGCAGCACCTTCGGCAGCGCCACCCGCACCCGGGCCAGCGCCTCCTCGGCCCGCCCGTCCTGCACGTCCAGCCAGGCGTACAGCCCCTCCACCACCCCCTGGAACATCTGCAGCTCACGGATGTGGAACTGCTGCATGACCTGGCGGAGTTCGGCCCGCGCCGCGTCGGTGCGGCCGGTTCCTCCGTACCGGAGGGCCAGATGCAGCTGGGCGTAGGCCACCGCGTCGACGCCGATGTGCCGCTCGCCCGCGCTCACGTCCCGCAGCACCCGCTCGCCCTCCTCGGCCTCGGCCGGGTCCGGGGACTCGATCTGGGCCCCGGCCAGCCGGGCGCGCAGCACCTCGACCTGGGCCAGGGCGCCGAGTTCGTGGGCGTAACCGATGGCCGCCCGGTAGTCGGCGGCGGCCGCCTCGTACTCACCGACCGCCTCGAACAGCTCGCCCCGGGCGGACAGCGCCTCGGCCGCGCCCCAGGCGTCACCGACCTCGGTGAAGATCCGCAGGCTCTCGTCCGCGTCCGCGTGGTGGGAGCCCGTCCCGCCGGTGTCCCGCACCATCTTGGCGCGGAGGTGCAGGCCGAACGCCAGCTCCCACGCCAACCCCAGCTCCCGGGAGGCGGCCACCGCCCCGTCGACCGCCTTCCGCAGCAGCTCGAAGTCGCCGGTCAGGATCACCGCGTAGAACCACATGACCCCGGGCGTACGGCAGGTCTGCGGCAGCCCGGGGCGGTAGGCCGCCACCAGCCCGTCGCGCAGCTCCTCCTGCTGCTCGTCCAGGACCGTCATGTCGCCGTCCATGTTCGCCAGGGAGATCAGCCGGACGCCGCGCCGTGCCTCTTGCAGCAGTTCGGGAGGCATCGGCGGCGGTGCGTCGATCGGCGAGACGGAGAGCGGCGGCGCGGGCGTGACGGGCGGCCGGAGCGGACTCGGGCCGAGCCGGGCGGCGGCTGCCGACCAGTGCCGGGCGTCGGATCCGTGCCCGCGCAACTGCCAGAACCAGCCGAGCGAGAGCACCAGGCACAGGGCCTCCTGCTCGTCGCCCGCCGCGACGGCGCGGCGCAGCGCGGTACGGAGGTTGTCATGCTCCAGCTCCAGCCGGTCCAGCCAGACGCGCTGCGCGGGGCCGCGCAGCAGGGGGTCGGCGGCACGGGCGAGTTCCCGGTACGCGACGAGGTGCCGCCGCTCCACCGCCTCCCGCTCCCCCGCGGCGTCCAGCCGCTCGGCCGCGTACTCCGCGACGGTCTCCAGCAGCCGATACCGCATCCCGCCACCGACGGCGTCGGGATCGGGGTGGGGTGTGGCGACGACCAGAGATTTGTCGACAAGTGACCCGAGCAGTGCGGCCACGTCGCGGGGGTCCACGTGGGCGGGGGAACCGGGCGGTGGGCTGTCCGCGCAGACCGCCTCCGCGGCGGTCAGATCGCAGCCGCCCGCGAACGCCGACAGGCGGCGCAGCGCGACGCGCTCAGGCTCGTCCAGCAGGTCCCAGGACCAGTCGACGACCGCGCGCAACGTCTGCTGGCGCGGCAGTGAGGTCCGGCTACCGCTGGTCAGCAGCCGGAACCTGTCGTCCAGCCGGTCGGCGAGCTGGCGCGGAGTGAGTGACCTCAGCCGGGCGGCGGCGAGTTCGATGGCCAGCGGGAGCCCGTCGAGTCGGCGGCAGATCTCCGCGCAGGCCGTCGGATCGTCGTCCGTACGGAACCCCGGCCTGGCGGACGCGCCACGGTCCTGGAGCAGCCGGAGGGCGACGGGGTCCGGCAGCGGGTCGACGGGGCGGACCAACTCCCCCGGAACCGCCAGCGGTTCACGGCTGGTGGCCAGCACGGCGACGCCGGGGCAGTGCGCGAGCAGCCACTCGGCGAGGTGCGCGGCGGCGTGTACGAGGTGCTCGCAGTTGTCGAGGACGAGCAGCATGCGGCGTGCGGCGCAGTGCTCGCCGAGCCGGAGGTACGGATCCCGCTCGGCGGGGTCGGCGGCCGCGCGCAGCCCCTCGGCGGCGGTGCCGCGGATGACGGTCTCGCGCGCGCCGAGTGCCGTGAGGACCGCCTCGGGGACGGTTCCGGGGTCGTCCAGAGGGGCCAGTTCCACGAACCAGACGCCGTCGGGCCAGCCCCTGGCGACGGCGTCGGCGGCCTCCTGCGACAGACGCGTCTTTCCGGCGCCGCCGGGTCCGAGCAGCGTGACGAGCCGGTGGGCGGCGAGGTCGCCGCGGAGTGCGGCGAGGTCGTCCTCGCGGCCGACGAAGCTGGTGAACCGGGCCCGCAGATTGCCGTGCCCGGCCGTACCGGGAGCGGCGGCGGCCCCTGCCGGACCGGGGGCGGCCGGACCAGGGCCGATGGCGCCGGGCCCCGGGCCGGTGGGCGCGGCCGGGCGGTGCGGCGCGGGCGGGTCGTGCGGCGCAGCCGGGCGGTGCGGCGCCGGTGGGCTCGTGTCGGACGCGGCGGGCGGTGCCAGCAGTTCCGCGTGGAGGGCCCGGAGCGCCGGGCCCGGGTCCGTGCCCAGGCGGGACACGAGGTCCTCGCGCACCGCCTCGTACGCGGCGAGGGCCTCCGCCGGGCGGCCCGCCGCGCGCAGAGCGCGGATCCGGGCGGCGTGCAGCGGCTCGTCGAGCGGGTGGTCGCCGCTGAGTTGGGTGAGCGCCAGCACCGCCTCCTCGGCGCGGCCCAGTGCGATATCGGCCTCGGCCCGGTCCCGGCGCGCCGCCAGGTGCCGGGCGTCGGCGCGCGCGGCCGGTGCCGTACGGTCCGGGAGGTCGGCGCACGCCGGGCCGCGCCACAGTGCGAGCGCCTGGTCCAGTAGGGCGGCGGCCGTGGCGGGATCGCCGCCCGTGAGAGCGCGTGCCCCGTCATCGGCGAGGCGCTCGAAGCGGTGCAGGTCCACCGCCTCGGGGTCGGCGGACAACCGGTAGCCGCCGGGTGCCGACCGCACGGTGTCCTTGCCGAGGGCCCGGCGCAGGCGGGCGACGAGTGCCTGGAGCGCGGCGTGCGGGTCGCGCGGCGGCTCGTCCGGCCAGACCTCGGCGATCAGCACATCGGTGGTGCGTACGCGTCCGGGGTACAGGGCCAGCGCGGTGAGGAGTGCGCGCAGCCGGGCACCGCCGAGGGCGACCGCGGTGCCGTCGGGGCGTTGGGCCTGGGTGGTGCCGAGGATGCCGTAGCGCGGCTGCCCGTCCTTGCCCTCGGGCCCCGCTCCCTCGTCCGCCCGCGTCGCGCCGTCGTCCCCATCGCGCCGTGGTCCCTCGCCCATGCCCGTCGTCATGTCCCCCGCCCGCGAACGTAAGAACCCGTCACCGGGTCACCCCTCCGCCGCGTCCTCCAACTCGACCAGCACGCCCGTCTCGTCCCGGCGGTACGCGCGCCCTTCGCGTGGCGGCAGCTGCCCGCCCACGCCGTTCTCGAACCATTTCGGGCAGGCGTCCACCGGGCGCAACCGGAAGTCGCCCGGCACGGGCGAGAACGAGTCGGGCTCGCGGCGGGAGGCGCGATAGCCCTGGATGACCACCTGGATACGGCGGACCCGGCCGGTGAGGGTGGCCGGCGTGCCGGTCTGCGAGGAGTGCGCAGTGAACACGAAGAGCTCACCGGCGCCGTCCCCGGCGTCCACCGGGGCCGGGCGCTTCCCCGGTGGCAAGGTGCTGCGCACGACTTTCCACGTCACCTTGTCCCCCACCGAGAACGGCGTGCCGCAGCACTCCATCTCCCAGTCCTCGTAGAACACCGTACGGATCAAGAGCTGTCCCCCTGCTCGGTCTATCCGGCCTGCTCTGCCTGCTGCTGCTCCCGCTCCCGCTGCTCCCGCTCCAGCTTCGCCTTCCGCAGGTAGAACCACGCCATGTTGGACGAGATTCCGGCGACGAAGATCCACACGATGCCGAGCCACAGCCCCTGCGCGAAAGACACGACGGCCGCGGCGACGGCCAGGGCGCAGACGATCAGGGAGTAGAGAGCGAGGCGGGGCATGGGGTCGGCTCCTGTCCGGGTGTAGCAGTCCGGGCCATTGTCCCCCATGGCCCCCGGCCGCCCCCACGCCCCTCGCCGTCAGGCGTCCGCCGGCCCCGGCCGTCAGACGTCCGTGACCCGCAGCCCCGCGTGCGCCTTGTAGCGGCGGTTCACCGAGATCAGGTTGGCGACCAGGGACTCCACCTGGTGCGCGTTGCGCAGCCGCCCGGCGAAGACGCCCCGCATCCCGGGGATCCGGCTCGCCAGCGCCTGCACCACGTCGGTGTCCGCGCGCGACTCGCCCAGCACCATCACGTCGGTGTCGATCTCGTCGATCGACTCGTCCTGGAGCAGGACTGCCGACAGGTGGTGGAAGGCGGCCGTGACCCGCGAGTCCGGCAGCAGGGCGGCGGCCTGCTCGGCGGCGCTGCCCTCCTCCGGCTTCAGCGCGTAGGCGCCCTTCTTGTCGAAGCCCAGCGGGTTGACGCAGTCGACGACCAGCTTGCCCGCGAGCTCCTCGCGCAGCGACTCCAGCGTCTTGGCGTGGCCGTCCCACGGCACGGCGACGATCACGATGTCGCTGCGCCGCGCGCACTCGGCGTTGTCAGCGCCCTCGACGCCGAGCTCGGCGCCCAGCTCGGCGGCGGCGACCTGCGCCCGGTCGGCGGCGCGCGAGCCGATGATCACCTTCTGGCCGGCCTTGGCGAGCCGGTAGGCCAGGCCCCGGCCCTGGTCGCCGGTGCCGCCCAGGACGCCCACCACCAGGCCGGACACGTCCGGCAGGTCCCACGGGTCCTTGGCGGGGGCCTTCTTCGCTGCGGCAGCCGCATCGTTCGTCGTCGTCATGACAGCGATACTGTCACGCCCGGGCCGGACCTTCGCCGTGCCGTCCGTCACCCTTTTACGCCACCTTTTGCGCCGCTCGTCACGCCTTGACGCTGCCCTCCGTCAGGCCCGTACGCCAGTACCGCTGGAGTACGCCCATCAGCACCATCAGCGGCAGTACGGACAGGAACGCGCCGCCGACCGTGTACTGGTACAGCTCGGGCTGCCGGTCCGCGTACCCCTGCCACGAGGTCAGGCCCAGCTGGATCGGATACAGGTCGGAGTCGGAGAGCATCACCAGTGGCAGGAAGAAGTTGTTCCAGATGTGCACGAACTGGAACAGGAAGACGGTGACCAGCGCGGGCGTCATCAGCCGCAGTCCCAGCGTGGCGAAGATCCGCAGCTCTCCCGCGCCGTCGATGCGGGCCGCCTCCAGCAGCGAGTCGGGGACGGCCGCGGTGGCGTAGATGCGGCACAGATAGACCCCGAAGGGGCTGACGACGCTGGGGATGAGCACCGCCCAGTACGTGTTGGCCAGCTCCATCTCGCTGAAGAGCAGATACAGCGGGAGGGCGAGCGCGGTGCCGGGCAGCAGCACCCCGGCGAGCACCACGTTGAAGATCGCCTCCCGGCCCGGGAAGGAGTACTTGGCCAGCGCGTATCCGGCCGCCGCCGACAGCAGCGTGGCGGCGACGGCCCCGATGCCCGCATAGAGCAGGCTGTTGGCGAACCAGCGCACGTAGATGCCGTCGTCGTAGGTCAGGACGTCGCCGAGGTAGTCGACGGGGTGCGGGTCGGCGAACCAGAAGCCGAACGTGCCGAACAGGTCGCCGCTGGACTTGGTGGCGGAGACCGCGAGCCAGTAGACGGGGGTGAGGAAGTAGATCGCGGCGACGGTCAGCAGCGAGACGGTGACGATGCGGTGCCGCAGCGGCGGCTGCCGGGCGGACGCGCCCGGCCGTCCGCGCCCCCTGCGCGTACGGGCCGTGGGAGCCGTACGTGCGGCGGCGCGAGCGGTGCGGTCGGCTGTGCCCGGTTCGTCCGGCTCTCCGGCCTTGTTGAGCGTGTCGGCCCGGCTCATCCGCCGTCCTCCCTTCGGCGCCGCCGCGCGCCGCCTCCCACCAGCCGCAGGAACCCGAACGACAGCACGCACGCGACGACGGCGAGCAGCACCGCCTCCGCCGCCGCGATGTGCTGGTTGTTACTGGTGAACGCCTCGTTGTAGGCGTGCAGATTGGGGGTGTAGCCGGAGTCGATGGTGCTGGCCAGCCCGCGCAGCACCATGGGTTCGGCGAACAGCTGGAGCGTGCCGATGATGCTGAAGACGGTGGTCAGGACGAGCGCGGGCCGGATGAGCGGGAGTTTGACGTGCCGGGCGACCTGCCACGCGTTCGCCCCGTCGATCCTCGCGGCCTCGTACAGCTCCTCGGGGACCGCTTTGAGCTGGGCGATCAGTACGAGCATGTTGTAGCCGGTGAACTGCCAGGTGATGATGTTGGCGATGGACCACAGCACGGTGTCGCGGGCGAGGAAGTCCACCTCCCAGCCCGCCGAGTGGGCCATCTCCACCAGCGGGCTGATCCCCGGCACGTACAGGAACCCCCACAGGATGGAGGCGATGACGCCCGGCACCCCGTACGGCAGGAAGAACGCGGTGCGGAAGAAGCCGACCCAGCGGGCCGAGGCGGCGTCCAGCAGCAGCGCCAGCCCCGTCGCGAGCAGGATCATCACCGGGATCTGCACGGCGCCGAAGAGCAGCACCCGCCCGAAGCCGGAGACGAACCGGTCGTCCTCCAGCGCGTGCGTGTAGTTGGCGAAGCCCGCCCACACCTCCCTGGTCTCGCCGCCGAGGCCGAGCGGCCCGGTCCGCTCGACCTTGAGCAGGCTCTCGTAGACGGCGTAGCCGATGGGCGCGAGGAAGCACAGGACGAACAGCGCGAGGAACGGCAGCAGGAAGCCGGCCGCCGCGCGGGCGTTGCGGACTTCGGTGCGGGTCCAGCGCCGTGCGGGGGCGCCCTTTCCGCGGCGTACGGGGGCGCCCTTCCCTCGGCGCCTCACCCGGTCTCCACCTTCAGGCCCTTGTCCTTGAGGTCCTGGACCGTCTCGCGCTGCACCTTCGCCAGGACGGACCGGAAGGATCCGCCGTCGCCGAGGGCCTCGGTGAACGCGTCGCCGAGCCGCTGGTAGAGCGTGTCGACGGCGGGGCCCCAGCGCCAGCTGGTGTCCACCCCCTTCCCCGCCTCCTCGAACACCTCGCTGTACGCCTGCCCGCCGAAGAAGTCCTTGTGTACATCGAGGTCGGAGGCGGCGAAGCCCTGCTTGGCACCGGGGAAGCCGTAGCCGCCCTCGATGAGCAGCCCGATCGACTCGGGGTCGGTGTTGAGCCAGACGGCGAAGGCGAGCGCGTCCTCGGGGTAGTCGGTCCTGGCGAACACGGCGGTGGTGGAGCCGCCCCAGTTGGCGTAGGCGCCCGCGCCCTTCTTCCACTGCGGCATGGGGACCACCCGCCATTTGCCGGAGGTCTTGGGGGCGTTGCCGACCAGCAGCGCGTCTCCCCAGCTCGCGCCGAGCCAGCTGGCCATGTCGCCGGTCTGGATGTCCTTGTACCAGGCGTTCTGCCGGTCCGGGATGGTCTTGATCAGCTTCTGCTTGACCAGGTCCTCCCAGAAGTCGGCGACCTTGCGGGTGGGCTCGTCGTCGATGCTGACCGTCCAGGCGTCGCCTGAGGTGCCGAACCAGTTCGCCCCGGCCTGCCAGGCCAGGCCCGCGAAGCGGTTGCCGTTGGTGGCGGAGAAGGTCTCGATCCAGGCGCCCTTCTTGCGAACCGCGCTGGCCGCGGCCGCGTAGTCGTCCCAGGTGGCGGGCGGCTCGATGCCCCACTTGTCGAACAGGTCCTGGCGCAGGAAGAGGCCCATGGGGCCGGACGCCTGCGGGACGGCGTAGACGCCCTCGCCGAAGACGGACTGCTGCCATTGCCAGCCGACGAACTTGCTCTTGTGCTTCTGGACGCCGTACTTCGCCAGGTCCAGCAGCCCGTTGTCGAGGAGGAAGCTGGGGACGACCGGGTACTCGATCTGGCCCAGGTCCGGCGGGTTGCCCGCCTTGATGGAGGCGTGCATCTTGGCGTACTGCGCGCCGTTGACCGCCGAGACCTTCTCCAGCTTGATCTGCACGTCGGGGTTCTGGCTGTTCCACAGGTCGACGGGTTTGTCGATGCCCGGCACCCAGGACCAGAAGGTCAGCGTGGCCTTCTCGCCCTTCTTCCGGCCCTTGGGCTCGCCGTCGCCGTCATCGTCGGAGCCGCAGCCGGCCAGTGCCAGGCCCGCGGCGGCGGCCGCCGCGCCGCCCAGCAGGGTGCGGCGGTGCGGCAGGTGGCCGTGGCCGAAGGTCTCGTCGGGGTTCTCGCTCATACCAGCTCCTCCACCGGGATGCGCCGGAAGGTGATCGTCGAGTAGGCGCTGAAGTCGCCGGTCTCGTAGAGCAGTCCGACCGTGTCGTCGTCGATCCGGACGAGGTCGGAGTAGGCGGCGGGCAGACCGTCGACGGTGTGCGCCGTCCGCCAGGTGACGCCGCCGTCGTCACTGGCCCGGACCGTCATCAGGGCCCGGTACCCGGGGTCGGCGGGGCCGGAGAAGAGCAGCACGTCCGGTTCGCCCAGGTGCAGCACGCTGCACTCGACCACGGGGGTGACCAGCCCGGCCTGCGGCCGGAAGGGCTTGACCAGGGTCGCGCCGCCGTCGCGGGAGTAGGCGTCCGCGCGGTTGCCCGGGGCGTTGGCGTCGGTGCGGGTGTTGAAGTAGACGCGGCCGTCGGGGAGTTCGGCCGCGGTGGTCTCGTTGACGTTGACGTAGCCGTCGGGGTTGTCGTCGATGTAGCCGATCCGCCAGGTCCGGCCGCCGTCGTCGCTCAGCAGGTCGTGTCCGCCGTTGTACCGGCCCGAGGTGGCGTCGTCGGAACCGGCCGGAGGCAGCGAGTGGTTGGCGGGGATCACGATGCGCCCGGCGTGCGGGCCGTGCCGTAACCGGAGGGCGTGGCCGGGGGTGGTGGCGTACCACCGCCACGCGGGCTTCTTCGTCTGCGCCGTGATCTCGCGCGACGAGCTCCACGTCCGGCCGTCGTCGTCGCTGTGCTGCACCCACACCCGGCGCCCGTCGGCCGCGGGGACCTCGCCGCGCCGGATGGCGGACTCGCTCGCGGCGGCGCCGTTGCGGACATGGACCAGGACGATCCGGCCGGTGTCGAGGACCACGGGCGCCGGGTTCCCGGCGGTGCCGGTCCCGTTCCGGGCGACGACCTGTAGGCGGCCCCAGGTGCGGCCGCCGTCGGTGGACCGTTTGAGCACCACGTCGATGTCGCCGGTGTCGGCGGAGGACCCCACCCGGCCCTCGGCGAAGGCGAGCAGGTCGCCGGAGTCCGCGGCCACCACGGCGGGGATGCGGTAGCTGGCGTAGCCGCCGGTCCCGGCCCGGAACGGTACGGACACCTCGTAGGTACGCGCCGCGACTCCGCTTGCCATCAGACCTCCCGATGCCCCATCGCGATCGAGCGCTGCTGCCGGCCCACTGGACGTGGAACGTCCGGACGTAGGACGTCCCTTGTGTGCGGTGACCATAGATATCGCCTTACGGAGCGTCAAGGCACGGCACATGAACAGTTGGTGCGTCGGCCCGGGGTGCAGTCGGTGCGACGGCTGGGGCCGCGACGCGCCAGCCCCCGGACGGGCACACCGCCCGAAGAGGTGACCGGATCCGGAATCCGGCCTGCCGGGCCGTCGGTCGAGGGCAGGATGCGGGCGCATGGACGCCGTACGAGTCGCGCTGCTGCGCGAAGTACTCGCCGGGACCGAGTGGCTGCCGGCCACCCGCCGCTTCGCCGGATCGCTGCGGGCCGCGGTCGGCCCGCGCGGCGGCGGGCTGCTGCTGGTCGGCAGCGAGGTGTACGAGCCGTGGCACCTGGCCGCGCATCTGGATGACGAGGCCGCCTGGTCCGGCCTCCCCGAGCTCTCCCCGACCCTCGTACGGCACCGGGTGCCGGACGGGGTCCCGGCGCATCTGTCGGTGGGGCTCGGCCGGTTGGAGGCGGCGGGGCGCGGGGAGACGCTGCTGGTGGTGGCTCCGGACGGCCCGGGCGCGGGGCTGCTGGAGCGGGTCCACGACGCGCGCCGGAGCGGCGCGACGGTGCTCGCCCTCGACGGCGGGGACCGGTGTCTGCACGCGCTGGCCCATGACGCGCTGGCCGTTCCGGCGGGCGCGGATCTGGACCTGGAGACCGTGCAGCACCTGGTGAGTGCGGCCGCCGGGGAGAACAGCCTGCCGCCGCGGCGTGGCCGGCACCGCTTCCGCGACCGGCTCTCCCGGCTGGCGGAGCGGCTGACGGCCCCGCCGCCGCCGCGCTGGTAGCCGGGACCGGATCCTCGTCGCCGCCCCGCCGGGACCGGCGACCAGCACCCCGCCCGGCCCCTGCGGCGGTCCGGTCCGATGACGCCGGCCCGCGCCGGCGTCTGCCCATGGGAGCGGTGGCTGTGGCGGGATGCGGCCGCCGCCACGGAGCTCCGGTTGCGGTGGAAGTCCGGTCGCCGCGGAAATCCGGTTGCCGCCGACACCGGACCGACCGGACGATGGGACGTCGTGATCGAAGACGACCATCCCCGGCGCGACCGGCGCGGCTCCCGGCTGCGCGCCCTGCTGCCCGACCTGTCCCCGTGGCGCTCCTCCCGCGACTTCCGCCTGCTGTGGGTCGCCGGCCTGGTGACCTCCTTCGGCAGCTTCCTGGCCCTGGTGGCGCTGCCGCTCCAGATCAAGGAGCTCACGGGGTCGGCGTTCGCGGTCGGCGCCATCGGCGCGGTGGAGCTGGTGCCGCTGATCGTCTTCGGGCTGTACGGCGGGGCGCTGGCGGACGCCGTGGACCGCCGCAAGGTCATCCTGCTCACCGAGGCGGGGCTCGGCCTGCTGGCAGTGGTGCTGCTGATCAACAGCCTGCTGCCGCACCCCATGCTCTGGCCGCTGTACGTGGTCGCGGCGCTGACCAGCGCGCTCACCGGACTCCAGCGCCCGGCGATCGACGCCGTGGTGGCCCGCATCGTGCCGCATGACCAGATCACCGCGGCCGCCGCGCTCAACGCGCTGCGCTGGCAGACGTCGGCCGTGGCGGGCCCCTCGCTGGCCGGTGTCATCGTCGCCTACCTCGGGCTGCCGCTGGCGTACGGCCTGAACGTGCTGACCTTCGTGTGCTCCGTGCTGCTCAGCCTGCGGCTGACCGTCGCGCCACCCGCGCACGATGCGGAGAAACCCTCGCTGCGCGCGATAGCGGAGGGCGCGCGCTACGCCTGGCGGCGCAAGGAGCTGCTGGGCACCTACGTGGTCGACATGGCCGCGATGTTCTTCGCCTTCCCCACCGCGATCTATCCCTTCCTCGCCGATGACCTGGACGCCCCCTGGGCACTGGGCCTGCTCTACGCCGCCATGCCGGCCGGTTCGATGGTGGTGAGCGCGACCAGCGGGTGGACCTCGCGGGTGCACCGGCACGGGCGGATGGTGGCGCTCGGGGCGGCGGTGTGGGGGCTGGCGATGGCGGCGGCCGGGCAGATGACGAACATCTGGCTGGTGCTGCTGTGCGTGGCCGTCGCGGGTGCCGGGGACATGGTCAGCGGGCTGTTCCGGTCCACCATGTGGAACCAGACCATCCCCGACGAGCTGCGCGGCCGGCTCGCCGGCATCGAGGTCCTCTCGTACACCGTCGGCCCCCAGCTCGGCCAGGTCCGCGCCGGCACGATGGCCGGCCTGACCGGCGTACGCACCGCCATCTGGTCCGGCGGCCTCGCCTGCGTCGGCGCGGTGGGGCTGCTCGCGCTGAGCCTGCCGAGGCTCATGTCGTATGACGCGCGTACGGACGAGCACGCGGCCCGCGTCCGCGCGGAGCGCGCGGGGCAGACTGCGGCACCGGTGCCGTAGGGGCGCCCTCGCCTAAGCCGTTCCCGCCTGCGGGCCGTACGCGGCTGCGGGCCGGTGGTCGGTTGTGCCCACCCTCCCCCAGCGCGGCCGCTGGGAGGTGCCCCCAGCCCTGCGGGACGATTGCCCACAACCTGGTCAGGTTCGGTCGTCTCGCCAGCGCTGGTCCGTCTCCCATTCCACGTTTCGCTCGCGGGCCGTTTCCATCGCGTGCGTGGCCTCCTCACGCGTGGTGTACGGGCCGAAGCGGTCGGCGGCGCGGCATTCGGGACCTTCCTCGACCTTCTCGTGCTTGAGGCAGTAGTACCACTCGCCGGGCTTGCCCTCGGTCCGTCTCTTGAACAGCGCCATCCCCGTCTCCGTCCTCGCTCATCGCCTTGTCGCCATGCTGCCCGATGGCCCCCGGATACACTCGCAGACATGTCTGGCCAGTCGCTTCTTGTCCCGGGGACGCTCTCCCCCGCCCGTTCCGTCCCCGCTTCGATCGCCCGCCCCGAGTACGTGGGCAAGGCCGCGCCGACCCCGTACACCGGGCCTGAGGTGCAGGACACCGAGACGATCGAGCGGATGCGGACCGCCGGGCGGATCGCCGCGCAGGCCATGGCGGAGGCCGCCAAGCTCATCGCGCCGGGGGTCACCACCGACGAGCTGGACCGGGTGGCGCACGAGTTCATGTGCGACCACGGCGCCTATCCGTCGACCCTGGGGTACCGCGGCTTCCCCAAGTCGCTGTGCGCGTCGATCAACGAGGTCATCTGCCACGGCATCCCCGACTCCACGGTGCTGCGCGACGGCGACATCGTGAACCTCGACGTCACCGCCTTCATCGGGGGCGTGCACGGCGACAACAACGCCACCTATCTGTGCGGCGAGGTGGACGAGGAGTCCCGGCTGCTGGTCGAGCGCACCCGGGAGTCCCTGAACCGCGCGATCAAGGCCGTGAAGCCGGGCCGCCAGATCAACATCATCGGCCGGGTCATCGAGTCGTACGCCAAGCGGTTCGGGTACGGCGTGGTGCGCGACTTCACCGGCCACGGCATCAACTCGGCGTTCCACTCCGGCCTGATCGTGCCGCACTACGACAGCCCGCACCACACGACCGAGATCAAGCCGGGGATGACCTTCACCATCGAGCCGATGCTGACCCTGGGGACGCACGAGTACGACATGTGGGAGGACGGCTGGACGGTCGTCACCAAGGACCGCAAGCGGACAGCCCAGTTCGAGCACACCCTGGTCGTGACCGACACCGGTGCGGAGATTCTCACGCTGCCGTAGGGTTTTACCGACAGCGCGTCGGGAAGGCTTTGACTTAGGCAAACCTAAGTAACCATAATTGCCTTCCCGTCCCCTCTTGGTACCCGGAGGCCGCCTTGGACGCCGCAGCAGCCAGCCCGACGCCGTTCACGCCGTTTTCCATGCTCATCCGCACGGCCTCGCACGAGCAGCACACCGAGGCCGAGAACTCCACGTTCATGAGCGACATGCTCGGCGGCAGGCTCGGCGTCGACGCCTACCGGCGCTACACCGAGCAGCTGTGGTTCGTCTACCGCGCCCTGGAGTCCTGCTCCGCGGAGCTCGCCGCCGATCCGGTCGCGGGCCCGTTCATACAGCCCGAGCTGGCCCGTACCGCCGAACTGGAGCGCGACCTCGCGCACCTCGGCGGCGCGGACTGGCAGACGGGCCTGCGGCCGCTGCCCGCGACGGCGGCGTACGCGGCGCGGGTCGTGGAGTGCGCGCGCACGTGGCCCGCGGGCTACGTCGCCCACCACTACACCCGCTATCTCGGCGACCTCTCCGGCGGCCAGATCATCCGCGGCACGGCGGAGAAGACCTGGGGCTTCGAGCGCAAGGGCGACGGCGTGCGGTTCTACGTCTTCGAGGACATCGCCAACCCGGCCGCGTTCAAGCGGCACTACCGCGAGCTGCTGGACGCACTGCCGGTCGACGACCTGGAGAAGCACCGGGTGGTCGAGGAGTGCAAGCGCGCGTTCGCGCTGAACACGGCGGTCTTCCGGGAGTTGGGCGAGCAGTTCCCGCTCAGCGCGTAGCCCCACGCCACCGCGCCGCGCCGCTCCGCCAGTCGGACAGGCAGACGGGGCGGACCCGGCGGGGATACACGCGAGTCCGCGCCCACCGGGGGACAGGACCGGTGAGCGCGGACGTGTGGGGGGCGGCGCCTGGCAGGGTGTCAGTCTGCTGATGCCGGTGGAGGGTTGGTCGGGCAGTGGTTCACTGGGCCGTGCGCCTGCGGGCCGCGAACACCGCGGCCGCGCCGCCCGCCGCCAGCAGTCCGGCACCGCCCAGCAGCGCGGCGGACGGGACTCCGGCGCCGGTGGCGGCCAGCGATCCGGTGCCGCCGCCCACGACCCCGCCGCTGCCGCCGGACGAGGACGGCTCCGAGCCCGCGCCGCCGGATCCGCCGCCGGGCAGAGCGGCGCCCTCGTCGAGGGAGGCGGAGACGGTGACGGGATCGAGGGCGTCGCCGGAGTGGTAGAAGCCGCCGAACGCCTTGGCGCCGCCCTTCGTCAGGGTGGCCGGGACCTTGGTGAGGGTGACCACCTCGCCCTTGGGCCCGTAGGAGGCGGGCAGCTTCAGCTCGGCGACGGTCAGGTCGTCGGACTCGGTGACCTTGCCCGTCTCCCGGTCCTTGGCGGACACGTCCGCGACCAGCGAGCCCTTCGCGCCCTTGCCCCGCACCTTCAGATCGCTGAACTTCAGGTCCAGATCGCCGCCGTGGCCGGTGAAGCGGACGGTGCCGTCGAACGCCGCGTTCAGGGTGCGGGACTTCTCGTCGTACGTGCCCTGCCCACCGGGGAAGCGGAAGCCGCCGTCGGTCTTCTTCGCACCGCCGGAGACGGTGATCTTGCCGTGCGAGATGGGCCCGGTGACGTAGTCGCGGAAGGACTTCTTCACGCCCCAGTCGAGGCTGCCGTCCACCACGGTGCCGCCCTGGGGCCGCTGTCCGGGCGAGCCGGCCGGGGACGTGGGCGTGGCGGTGGGGTCGCCCGTGGGCCGCGGGGTGGGCGAGCCGGTGTGCGGCCGGGTGGGCGTGCCGGTCGGCGGCTGGGACGGAGACTGCGTCTGGGTCTGGGGCGGGCTCTGGGGCGGGGTCGTCGCGGGCTTGGTGGCCGGGCCGCCCGCCTTCACCGTCAACGTGGCCGGGTCGAGCTCCTGCCCCTCCTTGTACATGTCGTTGAACGCCTTGGCGCCGTCGGCGGTCAGCGCGGCCGGGATCTTCGCGAACGTGACCGCACCGCCCTCGCCCGCCCCCGGCTTCAGCCCGGTGAGGTCGAGCGAGGCGAGCGCGACGTCGTCGGTGGTCTTGCCCGAGGCGGTGACGTCGGCGGTGATCGCGCCCTTCGTCCCTTCCGTACGCACCTTCAGATCGCTGAGCTTGAGGTCGAGTTCACCGCCGTGGCCGGTGAAGCGCACGCTGCCTTTGAAGGTGGTCGCGACGGCGTGGGTGGAGGTGTCGTACGTCCCCTTGCCGCCGGTGAAGGTGAAGGAGCCGTTCCCCTCCGCCTGGCGGGCGCCGTCCGCGACCTCGATCGCGCCGTGGGCGATCGGGCCGGTGACGTACTTCCGGAAGCCCTCCTTCACGCCCCAGTCCAGGGTTCCGTCGGTGATCTCCAGCTTCGGCGCCGCACCGCCCTCGGCGGCGTGCGCGGGCAGGACGAGCACGGCGGCGCCGACGGCCGCGGAGGCGACCGCCGCCGCGAGGGCGAGCGGGCGGGCGCCTGTCCGGCGGGTCGGGCGAGCCGTGGTTGAGGGAGCCGTCATGGTCGGCTGTCTCCTTGGGTTGGCGGCCGCACGGGGCGGCACACGGTGGGGATGGGACGGGCGCGCCGGTCGGGCGGCGCGGCCCTGGTGTCAGTCGTCGCCCTCTTCGGGCGCGCGGGGTGGTGCGGTCTGGTCACCTGGCGCGGCGTCGCCGACCGGTGCGGTGTCGTCGCCGTCCGCTGGTGCGATGTCGTCGTTGCCCATCGGTGCGGTGTCGTCGCCGTCCGCTGGTGCGGTGTCGTCGCTGCCTGCCGGTGCGATGTCGTCGCTGTCCGCCGGTGCGGTGTCGTCGCTGCCTACCGGTACGAACCCGGAGGCATCCGCCGAGGCGATGGCCGTGTGGCGCCTGCGCCGCAGGGCGACAGCAGCCGCCGCGGCCGCGGCGAGAGCGCCCGCGGCGCACAGCGCCACCACGAGCGCCGTGCCCGACGACGAAGACGACGAACCCCCCTCGGCCTCGCGCGCCGCGGGCTTCGGCGACGCCGACGTCGCGTCGCCGAGGTCGGGCAGGGCCGGGAGCCGGGCGGAGTCGTCGAGGGCCACGGCGAGGGAGACGGGGTCCATCTCGGTGCCCGCCGCGTACATGCCGCCGAAGGCCCGCGCGCCCCGGGCGGTCAGTTCGGCGGGTGCCTCCGTGACGCTGATCAGGCCGTCGCGGGGCCGCAGTTCACCGGCCTTGAAGGTGACCAGCGGGACATCGCGGTCCTCGCCACCACCGCCACCGCCGCCGTCTCGTACGTCGGCCGAGAGCGTGCCCGTGCCGTCCGCCGCGATCCGTACGGACACCCCGCTCAGCGTGAGGTCCAGGTCCTTGCCGGTGAACCGCAACGTCCCGGCGAACCTGCCTTCCAGCGTGCCCCGGTCCGTGTCGTACGTGCCGTGCCCGGCGGAGAACCGGAACAGCGCCCCGCCGTCCTGGGCGCCCTCGGACAGCCGCCACGCGCCCTGGGCGACGGAGCCCGTGACGTACTCGCGGAAGGTCCGGCGGACGCCCCAGTCGACGGCCGCGTTCTCGAACCGTCCCTTGGCGGGGGCCTTGGCAGGCTGACCGGGCCGCTTCGTGGTGGGGTTCGGCGCCGGCGTGCCCGTGCCCTCCGGCCGCGCGGGCTCCGAGGTGACATCGACCGACAGGCTCAGCGGGTCCAGCGCCGTGCCCTCGGTGTAGTAGCCCGCGAAGGCCCGCGCGCCGTCGGCGGTGAGCCGGGTGGGGACGGCGTCCAGCCGGACCGCCGCGCCGCCGCCCCGCATGTTCACCCCCGTCAGGTCGAGTGCGGCCAGCGGGACGCGCGCGGCGGAGGTGACCGTGCCGCTGCCGCGCGCCTTGCTGGTCATGTCGGCGTAGAGGGTGCCGCGGCCGTCGCTGATCCGGACCACAGGGTCGGCGATGGTCAGGTCCAGCTCATGGCCGCCGTCCGGCTTCGCGTGGCCGGTGAACCGCACGCCTCCGGTGAAGCGCGCCTCGAAGGCGCCGGTGTCCGGGTCGTACGCGCCCTTGGCGGAGTGGAACCGGAAGTCGCTCTCCCCCGCCGTCGCCGCCCCGCCCCGCAGGGTCCAACTCCCCTTGGCGATCGGCCCGGTCACGTAGCTCTGGAATGACGCCTTGACGCCCCAGTCGAGCCGCCCGCCGGAGACCGCGTGGCCCTCCGCGCGAGCCCCGGCGGCGGGGAGCAGGGCCGCCGCCAGCACCGTCAGGAGCATGACGGCACGGGCACGGACCGGTCTGGACGGCAGCATCGATGACCCCTCCCCTGTCGCGATCTCGAAGGTAAGGCTAACCTAAGCTACATCTCGCCGGATCGGCCAGAGTGGAACCGGCGCGACCGGAGCGACACGACCGACGCGACCGCGTGGAAGGGCCTGACAGTGGATCAACGGCAGTCGGCGGACCGGCACTTGCGCCGCCCGCGCGCGCTCTGCGGCCTTCTCGCCGTCCTGGCCCTGCTGCTGGGCCTGACGGCCTGCGGCGGCTCCGGGGACTCCGGCGGCGCCACGTCGGGAGCCGGCTCGCGGCACGGCGCCGGACAGCCCGCCGACCGCGTCGAACCGCTCACCGGCGCACCGCCCGCGCCCCGGCTGCCCGCCACGGTCCGGTCCGCCGACGGGCGCGACGTCACCGTCCGCAGCACCGACCGCGTGGTGCCGCTCACCGGCGCGCTCTCCGAGATCGTCTTCACCCTCGGCCTCGGCGACAAGGTGGTGGCCCGCGACATCACCGCCACCTTCGAGCAGGCCAGGAAGCTGCCCGTGGTCACCAGGGGGCACGACGTCTCCGCCGAGAGCGTGCTGTCCCTCAAGCCGACCCTGGTGCTCGCGGAGTCCCTCACCGGCCCCGACGAGGCCATCGCGCAGATCCGGGACGCGGGCATCCCGCTGGTCGTCCTCGACCCGGCCAAGAAGCTGTCGGATGTCGGGCCCCGCATCGACACCGTGGCCGCCGCGCTCGGCGTCACCCGGGCCGGCGACCGGCTGCGCCAACGTACCGAGCAGCGCGTCGAGAAGGTACGTCAGGCCATCCCCGGCAGGGAGAAGCGGCCGCGCGTCGCCTTCCTCTACGTACGCGGCTCCGCTTCCGTCTACCTGCTCGGCGGGGCCGACTCCGGCGCGGGCTCGCTCCTGGAAGCCGTCGGCGCGATCGACGCGGGCAAGGAGTCCGGGCTGACGAAGGACTTCACCCCCATCACCAGCGAGGCGCTGGTCAAGGCCGAGCCCGACGCGATCCTCGTGATGGCGAAGGGGCTCGACTCGGTGGGCGGGATCGACGGCTTGCTGAAGGTGCCGGGCGTCGCCGAGACGCCCGCCGGGCTCGACCGCCGCGTCGTGACCGTCGAGGACGGCGTGCTGCTCAACTACGGCCCCCGCACGGACGAGGTGCTGCGGAGCATCGCCGACCAGCTGCACGGGACCGGGGACCGGTGAGCGCGCCGCATCGCGAGGCGCCCGCGGGCGCACCCGTCCGGACGGATGCCGACGGCGCCCGTCCCGCCGACGGGGAACCTGCCGCGGATCCGGCCGTCGACAAGGCGTCCGGCCACCTGCCGTACGACGACGCGGGCGGCGCGAGCGGCCCGGCGAGCGGTGCGGCCGTCCGGCGCGCCCGCACCGCGCTGCTCGCCACCGGCCTCGCCACCGCCCTGGTCGTGCTCGCCGTGCTCGCCACCAGCGTCGGCGCCTACGACATCCCCGTCGGCGACGTCGTGGGCTCGCTCCGCCACCGCGCCGGGCTCGGCGGCTCCGCGCTGGACCGGGTCGGCGAGAGCGTGCTGTGGAACGTGCGGCTGCCGCGCGTCGTCCTCGCCCTGCTGGTGGGCGCGTCGCTGGGCTGCGCGGGCGCGCTCATGCAGGGCGTGTTCGGCAATCCGCTCGCCGAACCCGGCGTCATCGGGATCTCCTCGGGCGCCGCCGTCGGCGCGGTCGGCTCGATCGCGCTCGGCCTGGACTTCCTGGGCAACTGGACGGTGACCGCCTGCGCGTTCGCCGCCGGGCTGGTCACCGTCACCCTCGTGTACGCGCTGTCGCGGTCGGACGGCCGCACCGAGGTCGTGACGCTCATCCTCACCGGCATCGCGGTGAACGCGTTCGCGGGCGCGCTCATCGGACTGTCGGTGTTCTTCGCCGACAACGCCCAGCTCACCCAGATCACCTTCTGGCAGCTCGGCTCGCTCGCGCAGGCCACCTGGCCGAAGGTGCTGGCGGTCCTGCCGTGCGCGGCGGCCGGGTTGCTGCTGGCGCCGCTGTTCGCCCGCAGGATCGACCTGCTGGCGCTCGGCGAGCGGCCCGCTCACCACCTGGGAGTCGACGTCGAACGGCTCCGGCTCGCCGTCGTCCTCCTCGTCGCGCTGCTGACCGCCGCCGCGGTCGCCGTCGCCGGGGTCGTCACCTTCGTCGGACTGCTGGTGCCGCACGTGTTGCGGATGGCGGCGGGCCCCGGCCACCGGTTCCTGATCCCGGGCAGCGCGCTCGGCGGCGCGCTGGTGCTGGTGGCGGCGGATCTGACGGCCCGTACGGTGGCGCAGCCCGCCGAGCTGCCGCTCGGGGTGCTGACCGCGCTCGTCGGCAGCCCGTTCTTCTTCTGGCTGCTGCGCAGGACGCGGCGCAGGCAAGGGGGGTGGGCATGAGACGGCCGCTCTCCCAGGTGCTGTCCGCGTCCCGGGCGGTGCTCACTCCGCGCGCGCTGTTCGCGCCTCGTACGGCCGTGCCGCCGCGGCCGGCCGCCCCCGGCGCGGTGGTCGCCGACGTCACCGGCCTGGAGGTCAGGCTGGCGGGCCGCGCCGTGCTGTGCGGCGTCGAGCTGTCGGTGGCGGCCGGTGAGGTGCTCGCGCTCGTCGGGCCGAACGGGGCGGGCAAGTCCACCCTGTTGGCCGCGCTCGCCGCCGATGTGCCCGCCGCCTCCGGCACGGTACGGATCGACGGTCGGCCGGCGTCGGGGTGGCCGCCCCGCGAACTGGCCCGGCGCCGGGCCGTGCTGCCGCAGTCGGCCGCGCTCTCCTTCCCGTTCACCGTCGAGGAAGTGGTGCGGATGGGGCGTGCGCCGTGGTCGGGCACGCCGCGCGAGGACGAGGACGAGCCCGCGGTGCGCGCGGCCATGGCGGCCACCGAGGTCACCGGGTTCGCCGCGCGGCCCTTCTCCGCGCTCTCCGGCGGCGAGCGGGCCCGGGTCGCGCTCGCCCGCGTCCTCGCGCAGCGCACCGGGCTCCTGCTGCTGGACGAGCCGACCGCCGCGCTCGACCTGCGCCACCAGGAGCTGGTGTTGCGGATCTGCCGGGACCGGGCGGCTGCCGGGGACGCGGTCGTGGTGGTGCTGCACGACCTGGGGCTCGCCGCCGCGTACGCCGACCGGGTCGTGGTGCTGCACGAGGGGCGGGTGGCGGCCGAGGGCGCCCCGGCCGAGGTGTTCGGCGCCCAGCTGCTCTCCCGGGTCTACCGGCAGCCGGTCGAGGTGCTGCGGCATCCGCGCACCGGTGATCCACTCGTGCTGCCGCACCGAGATGGCGGGGATTTTGCCCAGCGATGACGGAATCATGACAGATTCTTGACCCTACGCAGGAGCTGCTCAGGCAAGCCTCAGCTAAGTTGATGCGGCCCCGTCCCCTGTGGCCCCGTCCCCTGTGGCCCCGTCCCCTGCCCGAGCCTGTCTGGAGCCCCACATGAGAGCCGCTCGCTCTTCCGCCGTCGCCGCCCTCGCCGCGGCAGCGCTCGCCGCCGTCGCCGGCTGCGCGGAGAAGTCCGACGCCAACGACTCCGACGCCATCAAGGTGACCGCATCCGACAATGCCTGCGAGGTCTCGAAGAAGACGTTCCCCGCCGGGCACGTCACGCTCGCCGTCGAGAACAAGGGCTCCAAGGTCACCGAGGTGTACGTCTACGCCCCGGGCGACCGGATCGTGACCGAGCGGGAGAACATCCTCTCCGGCACCAAGGCCACCATCACCGCCGAGGTGAAGGCCGGTTCGTACGAGATCGCCTGCAAGCCGGGCATGAAGGGCGACGGCATCCGGCAGAAGGTCACCGCGTCCGGCAAGGGCGCCCCGGCCGCCAAGCGCGACCCGCGGCTGGACAAGGCCGTGGCCGAGTACCGCCGTTACGTCCAGGAACAGGCGGACGAGACCCTGCCGCTGGTGAAGAAGTTCACCGACGCGATAGTCAAGGGCGATCTGGAGGCCGCGAAGAAGGCGTACGCGCCGTCCCGCGTCGGCTGGGAGCGCACCGAACCGGTCGCCGAGTCCTTCGGCGACATCGACCCGAAGGTCGACGTCCGCGAGGACGGGGTGGAGAAGGGCACCAAGTGGACCGGCTGGCACCGGCTGGAGAAGTCCCTGTGGGTGGAGAAGAAGATCACCGCTGAGGACAAGAAGCTCGCCAAGCAGCTGCTGACGGACCTCGAGGACTGGCAGAAGCGGGTCGGCAAGGCGGAGCTGACGCCCACCGGCATGGCCAACGGCGCCAAGGAGCTCCTCGACGAGGTGCAGACCGGCAAGGTCACCGGCGAGGAAGAGCGCTACAGCCACACCGACCTGGTCGACGTCCAGGCCAACGTCGAGGGTGCCGAGAAGTCGTACACCCTGCTCAAGGCGGTCGCCGCCGAACGGAACCCGGAGCTCGCCAAGGAGCTCGACAAGCAGTTCACCGCCGTGAAGAAGCACCTCGGCACCTACCGCGAGGGCGACGGCTTCGTGTCGTACGACAAGGTCGGCAAGAAGGACCGCAAGGAGTTGTCGGACATCGTCAACGCCCTGGCCGAGCCGCTGTCCAAGCTCGCCGCGGCCGTCGTGCCGAGCACCACGAAGTGATCCGCGTCATCCGCGAGGGGATCGGCTGATGTCCACTGACGAGACCGCAGAGCAGACACCGGAGCAGCGGGAGCCGGAGCGGCAGCGTCCGTCGCGCCGCGCGCTGATCGGCTGGGGCGGCGCCGGGCTCGCGCTCGGTGCCGCCGCCGCGGGCGGGACCGTGGCCGCCGTGCGGCACGGCGACGACGCCGAGCCCGTCGCCGAGGCCGGGGCCGCCGTCGCCTTCCACGGCGGCCACCAGGCCGGTATCGCCACGCCCGTCCAGGACCGGCTGCACTTCGCGGCCTTCGACGTCACCACCGACGACCGGGACGAGCTGATCGCCCTGCTCAAGGAGTGGACGAAGGCCGCGGCCCGGATGACGGCGGGCCACGCGGTCGGCGAGGGCGCGGTCGGCGGGCTCGCCGAAGCGCCGCCGGACGACACCGGGGAGGCGCTGGGCCTCAAGCCCTCCCGGCTCACCCTCACCGTCGGCTTCGGCCCCACCCTCTTCCAGGACCGGAAGGGCCGGGACCGCTTCGGGCTGAGGAAGCAGCGGCCCGAGGCCCTGATCGACCTGCCCGCGTTCCCCGGCGACAACCTCGACGCGGCGCGCAGCGGCGGCGACCTGTGCGTGCAGGCGTGCGCCGACGATCCGCAGGTCGCCGTGCACGCGATCCGCAACCTGGCCCGGATCGGCATGGGCAAGGTGGCGATCCGCTGGTCACAGCTGGGCTTCGGCAAGACCTCCTCCACGACCCCCGACGCCCAGACCCCGCGCAACATGATGGGGTTCAAGGACGGCACCCGGAACGTCTCGGGCACCGACACCGCCGCCCTGAAGAAGCATGTGTGGGTCTCGGCCAAGGACGGGCCCGACTGGATGGTCGACGGCTCGTACCTGGTCGCCCGGCGCATCCGGATGCACATCGAGACCTGGGACCGCACCTCGCTCCAGGAGCAGGAGGACATCTTCGGCCGGAACAAGGGCGAGGGCGCCCCGGTGGGCAGGCAGCGCGAGCGCGACGAGCCCAACCTCAAGGCCATGCTGCCCACCGCGCACGTCCGGCTGGCGCACCCGGACAGCAACGGCGGGGCGACGATCCTGCGCCGCGGCTACTCCTTCACGGACGGCACCGACGGGCTCGGCCGGCTGGACGCGGGGCTGTTCTTCCTCGCGTACCAGCGGGACGTGCGGGACGGCTTCGTGCCCGTACAGCAGTCCCTGGCGCGCGACGACGCGCTCAACGAATACATCCAGCACGTGGGTTCGGCCGTGTTCGCCGTCCCGCCGGGCGTCCGAGACGAGGACGACTGGTGGGGCCGGACGCTGCTGTCCTGAGGGAGGTCGGACCTGGTGTTCGGTAACTATCTGATCGGGCTGCGCGAGGGGCTGGAAGCCAGCCTCGTCGTCTGCATCCTCATCGCGTACCTGGTCAAGACGGAGCGCCGCCAGGCGCTGCTGCCGATCTGGCTGGGCATCGCGGTGGCGGTCGCGGTGAGCCTGGGCTTCGGCGCCGCCCTCGAATTCGGCTCGCAGGAGCTGACGTTCGAGGCGAAGGAGGCGCTCGGCGGCTCGCTTTCGATCGTCGCCGTGGGCCTGGTGACGTGGATGGTCTTCTGGATGCGGCGCACCGCCCGGCATCTGAAGGCGGAGCTGCACGGCAAGCTGGACGCGGCGCTCGCGATGGGCACCGGCGCGCTGGTGGTCACGGCGTTCCTGGCGGTGGGCCGCGAGGGCCTGGAGACGGCGCTGTTCGTCTGGGCGGCGGTGCACACGAGCAGCGACGGCAGCACCCAGCCGCTGCTCGGGGTGCTGCTCGGGCTGCTCACGGCGGTGCTGCTGGGCTGGCTGTTCTACCGGGGCGCGCTCCGGATCAACCTGGCGAAGTTCTTCACCTGGACCGGCGGGATGCTCGTCGTGGTGGCGGCGGGGGTGCTGGCGTACGGCTTCCACGACCTCCAGGAGGCGCGGTTCCTGCCCGGCCTGTACGCCCGGCCGTTCGACATCAGCGACACGATCCCGCCGGACAGCTGGTACGGCACGCTGCTGAAGGGCGTCTTCAACTTCCAGCCGGACCCGACCTGGTTGCAGATCGCGGTCTGGTCGCTGTACCTGGTCCCCACCCTCGCCTACTTCCTCATCCCCGGTAGGGTTGCGCCGATCGCAGCAGCCCCGAAGGAGCCGGAGCCCCATGACACGCAGGTCGCCCCGTCGGCAGCTCACGACGCTGGCAGCCGCGGCGCTGCTGATGCTGGCGCCGACGCTGACCGGATGCGTGACGGTGCACGGCGAGCGGGAGAACATCCCGTCGGTGGACAAGGCTGAGGCGCCCGCCGCCCTCAAGCAGTTCCTGAACGGGTACAACAAGGCGTACCGGGAGCTGGACCCGGCGCTGCTGGACCAGGTCGAGACCGGGGCGCTGCACGCGCTCAACACCGCCGACCTCACGGCGCAGCACAAGCTGAAGCCGGGGGGCAATCCGGGCTGGGGCGCCCTGGAGCTGACCGACGCCCGCTATCTGGTGCCCAAGCAGGTCGGCTGGCCGAAGTTCTTCGTGGCCGACACCCGCAGCAACCGCGAGGCGGTGGAGACCGGTACGCGCTGGCTGCTGGTGTTCACCCGGGACAGCGCCGACCAGCCGTGGCGGGTGGCGTACCTGTCGATCCTCAGCCGGGACGAGGTGCCGCGGTTCGCGACCGACGAGGACGGCTGGGCGCGGGCGGTCCCGGCCGGCGCGGCGTCGCGTCTGGCGGTCGGTCCCGACGGGCTGAGCAAGGCGTACGCGGACTACCTGAGAACCGGCAAGGGGAAGGCGTTCGCCGACGGCGGCCCGACGTCGGCGCTGCGGGCGGAGCGCAAGAAGGAGCGGAACACGCCCAGGTACTGGACGGAGTACATCGACACTCCGGCACAGGGCGCGCGGTACGCCCCGGTGGGGCTGCGGCTGGAGGACGGCGGGGCGCTGGTCTTCTTCACCGCGCACCACCATCAGAAGCAGACGATGGCCAAGGGCCTCAAGCCGACCCCTAAGCCGAACGAGAAGGCGCTGATGACCGGCGAGGCGAAGAAGGCGCTCACGCTGACGAAGGTGTCGGAGGCGGCAGTACGGGTTCCGGCCGGGGACGCCGCGGACCCGCGGGTGGTCTTCCTCAACCGGCTCGAGGGTGTGACGGCCGCGAAGGGCGAGTGATCGGCCCCACGGTGTGCCGGTCCGTACGCGTCCGCTTCCGGAGGCGCGTTCAGCGGCCCATGGGCCAGGCGGCGGCGCCGTGCTCCCGGTCGGTGGCGCCCGCGTACTGGGCGCACGAGTCCGTCAGCGTCTCCAGCAGCGTCAGCGGGTCCGGCAGCGGCCGCTCGGGGCCCAGCAGCCAGGCCACATGTCCCTCGCCGGGCAGCCGGGCGGGCGGCATCAGCACATAGCTGCCCCGGCAGTGCCAGCGCAGCCCGGGATGCTCGTCCATCGTCTCGGGGTGGCAGTCCAGCTCGCACGGCCACCACTCGTCCTCGTCCTCCGGGGTGCCGCGGGTGGCGGTGAAGAACAGCATCCGGCTCTCGTGGAGGTCGGCGCTGCTGGTGGCGACGGGGCCGACCTCGACACCCGCCGCGCCCAGCCGATCCAGGGCCATCCGCCCGGCGTCGGCGGGCACGTCCAGCACGTCGTGGGTGATGCCGGTGGCGGTGATGAAGTTCGCCTCGGGCTGGCCGCTCACCCACTGGGCGACCTTCTGCGGGTCGGTGGTCGCCTGGGTCTGCCAGGCGAAGGAGACCGGGTGCCTGGCGGGCGTGGGACAGCCGATGCGGTCACACGAACAGCCGTATCCGGCCGGGTGGGCGGCCGGTGCCAGCGGGAATCCGGCGGCCGCGGCGGCCAGGAGCAGGTCCTCGCGCGCGCTTGCCGCGCCCGCGCCCGTGCGCGACTCGCCGTCCGCTCCGCTCCTCGGGCGGCGCAGCCACTGGGAAAACCTGCTCTTGCGTTCCATCTATCGCCTCGCTTCACGGCCGACTCGCGATATCGCCGGTTACCCGATCAATGCTGCCACCATCCTGCTCCCGGCGTGGCCGGTGTCCGCATCCGGGGTCCGCGCTCCCCCCGCCCGCGGCGGCCATTTCCAGACATACCGCGCATAATTTGGCGCTTCGGTCTAGCGTTCCCTTATGGCCTCAAGATCCCTCATGGCGGCGATGCTGACCGTCGCGCTCTCCACGGCCACGACGGGCGCGACCTCCCCCGCCGAGCGGTCCGGCGCGGCCAGGCCGCCCGCCCCTGCGCGGCTCGCGAAGGTCACGTACACGGCGCACCGCGGCGGCGCCCTGGAGGTACCCGAGAACAGCATGTCCGGGCTGGTCGCCACCTTCGAGCGGGGGCAGGCCGACGTACTCGACGTGGACAGCCGGGTACTCAGGGACGGCACACTCGCGGTGATCCACGACTCGACGCTGGACCGCACCACGTACGCGACGGGCGCGGTGACGGAACTCACGCTGGCGCAGTGGCGCAAGGTGCTGCTGCGGCCCGACCCGTCGCTGCCGGGCCCCTGGCGGCCGGAGCCGCCGCCCACGGTCGAGGACGTGCTGGAGCGGTTCGGCGGACACACGCAACTGGTCGTGGAGCTCAAGGACCCCGCCGGACTGCCCGCCCTGGCCCGGATGATCAGGGACCGGGGGCTGACCCGCTCGGTGTACATCAACACGAACGCGCCGGGCGTCGCCCGGAAGGCGCACGACCTGGGCCTGCTCACGCAGCTGTGGCGCTCGCACGCCCAGATGCGCGACGACGACCCGGCCGCGTGGCGCGGCTACGTCGACGTGCTGGACGTGGAGCACCGGGCGCGGGACGCGGACGTGCGGCGGGCGGTGAAGTCCGGGATCCGCCGGGTGTGGGCGCATACGGTGAACATCCCCCAGGAGCGCGACCGGATGCTGCGGCTGGGCTGCACGGGCGTCATCACGGACGCGCCGGGACTGATGGTGCGCACTCCGGTGAGGCCGTGAGCCGCCGATGAGCCCGCGAGCCAGCCGACGAGCCCGCGAGTCCGGCCGATGAGGCCGTGAGTCTCCCGGCGCGCCCCTGACCCGCCGCCCGTCCGTCAGCGCGGGGCCAGCCCGCGCAGCGTCATCTCCACGACCGCGTCGGCGTGCTCATGGCTCAGCGGCAGGGTGCGCAGCAGCCAGCGGTGGGCGATCGGCCCGACGAGCAGCTCCAGAGCGATCCGCGGGTCGATGTCCGGGTCGACCTGGCCGGCCTCCTGGGCGGCGCGCAGCCGCTTGACGTACAGCTGGAGCTGCGGCTCCAGGAGGCGGGAGACGAATTCGGCGCCGAGTTCCGGATCGACCACTCCCTCGGCGGTCAGCGCGCGGGCGGGCAGGTCGTACTTGGGCGAGTTCATCTCGTCGACCGTGGCCCGCAGGACCAGCTTGAGGTCGGCCTCCAGGTCGCCGGTGTCCGGCAGCTCGTACCCACCGCCCGACTCCGCCGCGGCCCCCTCGCCGGGGGCGGCGAAGGCCTCCAGCAGGACCGCCGCCTTGGAGGGCCACCAGCGGTAGATCGTCTGCTTGCCCACGCCCGCCCGGGCGGCGATGGCCTCGACGGTGAGCTTCGGATACCCCAGTTCGCCGACGAGTTCGAGGGCGGCGTCGAGAATCGCCCGGCGGGAGCGCTCGCTGCGGCGACTGGCGTCGGGGGCTGTCTTGTTGGCCATGGCCCCAATCTACCGGCATGCGAGTCGATACGTATCGTCTCAGTATGTGGATTTCACCCGTAAGGTTCATGTACAGCGGTGCGCCAGGGTGGACTATTTGATCCGTGTACGACAACCCCGTACACGGTCAACACCACCGTGAGGAGCCATCGTTGTCCTTGCGCAACGCTGCGCGCCGTGCCACCGCGCGCCGCTATCTGATGTGTCCGCCGACCCACTTCAAGGTCACCTACTCCATCAACCCCTGGATGGACCCGGCCAAGCCGGTGGACCTGCCGCTGGCCCTGGCCCAATGGGAGGACCTGCGGGACCGGTACCGCGACCTGGGCCACACCGTCGAGGAGCTCGAACCCCACCGGGAACTCCCGGACATGGTGTTCGCCGCGAACGGTGCCACCGTCGTCGAGGGCCGGGTGCTGGGCGCCCGGTTCGCCCATTCCGAGCGGACCGCCGAGGCCGCCGCGCACCGAGCCTGGTTCCGGGCCCACGGCTACGCGGACGTGTACGAGCCCGAGCACATCAACGAGGGCGAGGGCGACTTCGCCGTCACCGCCTCATGGCTGCTGGCCGGCCGCGGCTTCCGCAGCAGCCCGCTCTCCCATCCCGAGGCCCAGGAGTTCTTCGGCCGCCCGGTCATCGGCCTGGACCTCGTCGACCCGCGCTACTACCACCTGGACACGGCGCTGTGCGTGCTGGACGACTCCACCGACACCGAGGTCATGTACTACCCGGGCGCGTTCTCCGCGGGCAGCAAGGCCGTCCTGGCCCGGCTCTTCCCCGACGCGATCATCGCGGAGGAGACGGACGCGGCGGCTCTCGGCCTGAACGCGGTCAGTGACGGACGCCATGTGCTGCTGCCGCAGGCGGCGGTCGGGCTGTTCGGCCCGCTGCGGGAGCGGGGGTACGAGCCGATCGGCATGGACCTGAGCGAACTACTCAAGGGCGGCGGCAGCGTGAAGTGCTGCACGCAGGAACTGCGTTGACCGGCTGAACACGCCGACCCGGCGGTCGGGCTGACCGGCCAGTGGGCTGACGGGCCCGTCGGACTGACCGGGCTGACGCCCCGATCAGCCTGCTGACGCCCCGATCAGCCCTCCTCGGGCGGCGGCCAGGCGTCGCCCCAGCCCGTGTCACGGGCGGCACGGTAGAGCGGACCGTGCCGCTTCGTGACGGTCTCCCGGCGCAAGCCCTCCTCCGCCGTGCACAGTTCGAGCAGCACCTGCCCCTTGCGGATCTGCGGCTTCCGCACCACCCGCGCGGCCGCCGCGGCACCTTCGTCCCGCACCGCCGCGACATAGCTGAACTTCTCGTCCTCGTACGGCAGCGACCCGCCCTTGACCTGCCGGTGCAGCGAGGAGCGGCTCACCCGCGCCGCGAAGTGGCACCAGTCGGTCCCGGGCTCGATCGGGCAGGTCCCGCTGTGCGGGCACGGGGCCACCACCCGCAGCCCGGCGGCCACCAGCCGGTCCCGGGCCTCGCGGATCCGCAGATAGCCCTCGGGCGTCCCCGGCTCGACGACCACCACGGCCCGCGCCGCGCGGGCCGCCTCCGCCACGACCGCGCGCCGCCCCTCGTCGGTGAGCTCACCCAGGACGTACGAGACGGTCACCAGCTCGGTGTCCGGGATCCGCAGCCCGGCCCCGATGACCTGCCGCCGCCACTCGGCGGCCCGCAGCGCCGGGTCGCCGGACGCCCCGGCCAGCTCCCGCCCGAGCGCCAGCGCGGCCTCGGCCCAGTCCAGCACCACCGTCGTACGGTCCGCCCCCGGCCAGGCATCGGCGACGGCCCAGCTCGCGGCGCCCGTACCCCCGCCGACGTCGACGTGCGACGCGGGCGTGAACGCGGGCATCACATCGCGAAAAGCACCCAGCGCGGCCCGCACGGCCTCGAACGTCGCGGGCATCCGATAGGCGGCGTACGCCGCCACATCCGACCGGTCCCGCAACACGGGCGCGTCGGTGGGCGTCCGCCCCCGGTAGTTGGCGATCAGCCGCTCGACGGACTGCGCGGCCTGCTTGGGCGGCAGACCGTCCAGGAGCTGCGCCAGCGCGGCGGGGAGGGTGTCACCGGCGGATACGGCTTCGGGGGCGTGCATTGCACCGATTCTACGGCGCGCGGTCCCCACCCTCGCCGGCCACCGCTGGGCGTCCCGGCTGCGTCCAATATGCGGCTCCGCCGCGTGGGGGGCTCCGCCCCCGGACCCCCGGGCGTCACCAGCCCCTCAAGGGCAGCCCGAGACGGACGGGGGCGGCCGCGGCCCGACGGCGGGAGGCGGCGGGGCCGCAGGGGCGGGTCCTGGAGGCCACGTGTATTTGTGGCGTAAGCACCCAGACGCCGACCTCACCGCGCACGCGCCGTAAATAGACGCTCCAGGGCCCGCCCCGGAGGCCCCAGCCGCCGGCACCCGACAACGACGCTCAACCCGCCCCCGCCCCCGCCCGCGCCACCCGCACCACCCGGGCCAGCGCCGTCGCCGCGGCCGCACGCGGCGCGCTGCCACTCGCCCGCCGCCGCGGGTGCACCGTATTGGCCAGCAGCACCAGAAAGGCCCCCGTCGCCCGGTCCAGCACCAGGCTCGTCCCCGTGAACCCGGTGTGCCCCGCCGCACCGCGCCCCGCCAACTCCCCCATGAACCACCCCTGGTCCACCTCGAAGCCCAGCCCCGGCGCGGCCAGCAGCAGATCCACCGAGTCCGCGGCGAGGATCCGTACGCCCTCGTACGCGCCCCCGCCCAGCAGCGCCCCGCAGAACCTGGCCAGATCCCCGGCGGTGCCGAAGAGCCCGGCGTGCCCGGCGACCCCGCCCAGCGCGTACGCGTTCTCGTCGTGCACCACACCGCGCAGCATCCCGCGGTCGAGCTTCGCCCAGGGCCGCCGCTGGTCCTCCGTCGCGGCGACGCGGGGCAGCAGCGCGGCGTGGGGGCGGAAGCAGGTGTCGCGCATCCCCAGCGGCCCGGTGACCACATCCCGTACCAGCTCGTCCAGCGGCCGCCCCGTGATCCGCTCCAGCACCTGCTGGAGGATAAGCAGGTTCAGGTCCGAGTAGCACCGCGCGCCGCCCGGCGCGGTCAGCGGCGCCTCGGCGCGCAGCAGCTCCAGCATCCGCGCGGTCCCGGCGCACTCGTACAGCGGCAGCTCGGGCCGCAGCCCCGAGGTGTGGGTGAGCAGCTGCCGCACCGTGACCCCGTGCTCGGCGGCGGCCGTGAACTCCGGGGCGTACGCGGCGACGGGCCGGTCCAGCTCCAGCGCCCCGCGCTCGACGCACCACACCGCGACCACGGCGGTGCACAGCTTGGTCAGGGACGCCAGGTCGAAGACCGTGTCGCGGCGCGCGGGCACCCACCGTTCGCGGGGCAGCTCCACGCCCCGGTCAGCCGCCTCGTCGTACGAGGCGTAGCGCACGGCCCAGCCGAAGGCTTCGTGGGCGAGCGTGTCCGCGCCGTGTCCGGCGAGCACGACCGCGCCCGCGCACCAGGGCCGCTGGCCCTCGGTGAGCGCGGCCACGCCCCGTACGAGCTGATCCACCCCGCCGAGCCCAGCCGACCCGTTCAGTCCGTCCGTTCCCCGTTCCGCCGCCATGGACGGCACAGTCCCACGAAGCACCCGACCGCCGCGAGCGCGCACCCCAGCTGGACCAGGGTCATCGGCACGGCCGTCCGCTCGCCCGCGATCCCGACCAGCGGCGAGGCGACGGCGCCGACCAGGAAGGAGCTGGTGCCCAGCAGCGCCGACCCCGACCCGGCGGCGTGCCCGGCCCGCTGGAGCGCCTGCGCGTTGGTGTTCGCCATGATCAGGCCCATCGCGGACATCAGCCCGAACAGCCCCGCGGCCATCCCGGCCAGACTGGCCTTTCCGAACACCCCTGAGGCCAGCACCAGCAGCACGCTCGCCGCCACGGTGATGGCGGTCAGGCCCACGGCGATCACCTTGTCGGGGCTGACCCGGCCGACGAGGACCTTGCCGTTGAGCTGTCCGACGGCGACCAGCCCGATGGAGTTGAGGCCGAAGAGCAGGCTGAAGGTCTGCGGCGAGGCGCCGTAGATCTCCTGTACGACGAACGCCGACCCCGAGACGTACGCGAACAGCGCGGCGAAGGCGAAGCCGCCGGCCAGCATGTAGCCGGTGAAGACCCGGTCGGCGAGCAGTTCGCGCATGGTGCGCAGCGCCGGCCCGAGGCCGCCGCTCTGCCGCCGCCCGGGCGGCAGTGTCTCGTCGAGGCAGCGCCAGACCAGCACGGTGAGCAGGGCCCCGACGACGGTCAGGACGACGAAGACGCCGCGCCAGTCGGTGATCCGCAGCACCTGGCCGCCGATGACCGGCGCGATGATCGGCGCGGTGCCGGAGATCAGCATGAGGGTGGAGAAGAACCGGGCCATCGCGACGCCGTCGTACAGGTCGCGGACCACGGCCCGCGCGATCACGATCCCGGCGGCGCCGGCCAGGCCCTGCGCGATCCGGAACCCGACGAGGAGTCCGGCCGTGGTCGCGAAGGCGCACGCGGCGGTGGCGAGGACGTAGATCACCATCCCGGCCAGCAGCGGCCGGCGGCGCCCCCACTTGTCGCTCATCGGGCCGACGAGGAGCTGGCCGAGGGCCATGCCCGCGAGGCAGGCGGTGAGGGTGAGCTGGATGGTGGCGGCGGGGCTGTGCAGCGCGTCGGTGACCTCCGGCAGGGCCGGGAGGTACATGTCCATGGAGAGCGGCGGCAGCGCGGTGAGCCCGCCGAGGACGAGTGTGGTGAGCCAGGCGGTACGGCGGGTGGCGGCCCGCGGCGCGGCAGGAGCGGGAGCGGAGGCGGGGGCGGGGCCCGGCGAACCGGGCCCGGGTATGTCGCCGGGCTCGGATACGTCGCCGGGCCCGGATATGTCATCGGGTGTGGTCGGGTGGCCGGTCTCCGGCATGGGGCAGCTCTCCGTACGTCGGGGGATCCGCCCCATGCTCTCAGCTCACTGGTCGGCGCACTGGTCGACGGCGGAAACCTCCGACGTCAGACCTGCCGCAGCCCGGGGTTTCCGGCCTCGGTGGCGAAGGATGCCGCGGTGCTCAGCGTGCCGCCCGGCGCGGTCACCGCCGAGACGGTCCTGTAGTCGGCGCGGGCCTGCTCGCCGTCGAGGGTGACCACGGTGTAGCCGCGGCGGCCGTTGTAGAACTTCAGGTGCGGGTTGGCCGCCATGATCGTCGCCCAGTTGGCGGGCTTGTCGGCGCCGTCCTTGCCGCTGCTGACGGACGTGCCCACGAACTCAACGCCGGCCGTCCGCGAGGCCGGGTCGTCGAAGTCCTTCTTGATGTCCATGGCGTAGCCGACGTGCACGTCGCCGGTGAGGACGACGAGGTTGGCCACGCCCGCCTGCTCGGCGCCCGCCAGGATCCGCTCACGGGAGGCCGGGTAGCCGTCCCAGGCGTCCATGCTGAGCTTGGAGCTGGCCTCGGTGGTGTTCTTGCGGCGGGAGAAGACGACCTGCTGCGGCAGCAGGTTCCAGGTGGCGGTGGAGCGGCGGAAGCCGTCCAGCAGCCAGCGCTCCTGCGTGGCGCCGGTCATCGTGCGGGCCGGGTCCTCCGACTGGGGCCCGGGGTACTGCCAGCCGTCGCCGTACGCCTGGTCCGAGCGGTACTGCCGGGTGTCGAGGATGTCGAGCTGCGCGAGCCGCCCGTAGTGGAAGCGGCGGTAGAGCCGCATGTCGGGGCCGTAGGGGCACTGCGGCATGCGCAGCGGCATGTTCTCCCAGTACGCGCGGTAGGCGGCGGCCCGGCGGATCAGGAACTCCTCCGGCCGGTTGCCGTTCTCGTCGGTGCCGCCCGCGTAGTTGTTCTCCGTCTCGTGGTCGTCCCAGGTGACGTACCAGGGGAAGGCGGCGTGCGCGGCCTGGAGGTCGGGGTCGGTCTTGTACAGGGCGTAGCGCAGTCGGTAGTCCTCCAGGGTGACCGTCTCCCGGTTGAACAGGTCGGGCAGCGTGCGGTCGGTGTAGCGGCGGGCCCCGCCGACGGCGTCGACCGCGTACTCGTACTGGTAGTCGCCGACGTGGAAGACGGCGTCCAGGTCCTCCTCGGCGAGGTGGCGGAGCGCGGTGAAGTACCCGTCGTGGTACGCCTGGCAGGAGGCCAGGCCGAAGCGGGCCTCGGCGACGCGGATGCCGCGGGCGGGCGTGGTGCGGGTGCGGCCGACCGGGCTGGTCCAGTCGCCGGCGCGGAACCGGTACCAGTAGACGCGGTCGGGGGCGAGGCCGCCCGGCTCGACGTGCACGGTCCAGTCGAACTCGGCGTGGGCCAGGGCGGTACCCCGGCGGGCGACCCGGGCGAACCGCTCGTCGTGCGCCATCTCCCAGGTCACGCGCACCACGCCGGTGGGCGGCAGACCGTGGCCAGGCTCGTACGGGCGCGGGGCGAGCCGCGTCCACAGCACCACGGAGTCCGGGAGGGGGTCGCCGGAGGCCACGCCGAGCGTGAACGGGTCGTCGGCGAGGGCACGCGGAGACACTTCGGCGGCGTGGGCCCGCGGCAGGTTGGTGGTGAAGGCGAGTACGGCGGCGGCTGAGGTGGCGGTCAGGAAGCGCCGGCGGCCCAGGCGGGCGGCGGCGGCCCTGATCCTCCCCCGAACTTCGTCCGGGGGTGCCCCCAGGTGGTGCGCGGCGTGTCGGTCAGCTTGGTGTGCCATCTGTCCCATGTGGCCTTCCCCTGACGTGAGGTGACAGGGGAATTGGAGTCGAGAGGAGCGGCGAAGTATTGACCCGTGCACGACACAGATATGTCACGGAGGTGAGCTGTGCATCCGCAAAGGGCATTCGGCGCAATCCGCCGAACCGAGGGAGCACCCCGCCCGCTCGCGTCGCGTACGCTGCCGCCCCATGAGCCAGATCAACATTTTGTCGAAGGTCGCGATCGTGACCGGCGCGGGCTCGGGGATCGGCCGGGCGGTGGCCCTGGAACTCGCCGAGGCGGGCTGGTCCGTGGCGCTGGCCGGCCGCCGGGCGGAACCTCTCGCCGAGACCGCACGGCTGGCGGGCCCGGGCACGCTGCCGGTACCGGCGGACGTCGCCCGGCCCGCCGAGGTGGACGCGCTGTTCGCCACCGTACGGGACCGCTTCGGCCGCCTGGACCTGCTGTTCAACAACGCGGGCGGCTTCGGGCCGCGGGTCCCGGTGGAGGAGCTGGCGTACGAGGACTGGCAGGCGGTGGTCGACACCAACCTCACCGGGGCGTTCCTGTGCGCACAGGCCGCGTTCCGGATGATGCGCGCCCAGGATCCGCGGGGCGGGCGCATCATCAACAACGGCTCCATCTCGGCCCATGCGCCCCGGCCGCACAGCATCGCGTACACGGCGACCAAGCACGCGGTGACGGGACTGACGAAGTCGCTGTCGCTGGACGGCCGCCCGTACGGCATCGCCTGCGGACAGATCGACATCGGCAACGCGGCGACGGACATGACGGAGGGGATGAGCGCGGGCATCCTCCAGGCCAACGGGCAGATCGCGGCGGAGCCGGTGATGGACGTGGCGGACGTGGCCCGCACGATCCGCCATATGACGTCGCTGCCGCTTGAGGCGAATGTGCAGTTCGCGACGGTGATGGCGACGACGATGCCGTACATCGGGCGGGGCTGAGGGGAGCCGGGCGGCGGCGGGCCGAGGGTTGCTCGCCGTTGTCGGGTGCCGGCGGCTGGGGCCTCCGGGGCGGGTCCTGGAGCGTCTATTTACGGCGCGTACGCGGTGAGGTCGGCTTCTGGGGGCTTACGCCACAAATACACGTGGCCTCCAGAACCCGCCCCTGCGGCCCCGCCGCCTCCCGCCGTCGGTCGCGGCTCCGCCCGGCCCCGCGCCGCAGGCGCCGCACCCCGGACCAGTCGGGGAATAACCGTGGGCCGGCACCCTGTTGGGGCGATCATGACGACGCACCAGGCACCCGAGGTACTGCGGTACACCGCCTTCTCCACCGACCCCGCCGGCGGCAACCCGGCCGGCATCGTGCTGGACGCGGGCGGGCTGGACGACCAGACACGGCTGGCGATAGCCGCCGAGGTCGGCTACTCCGAATCGGCCTTCCTCAGCGCGGCCCCCGAGGGCCTCGGCGAGCCCGACCGGGCGTACACCCTCCGCTTCTTCAGCCCGCTCGCGGAGGTCTCGTTCTGCGGGCACGCCACGGTCGCCACCGCCGTCGCGCTGGCGGAGCGTGTGGGCCCCGGCGACTTCGTCTTCGCCACGCAGGCGGGCACAGTCCAGGTGGCGGTGCGCGCGGCCGACGGCGTCCTGCGTGCCACGCTGACCAGCGTCGAGCCCCGTGTGGAGCCGGCCGCCGAGGCCGAGGTCACCGAGGCCCTGGCGGCCCTGGGCTGGGCCGTCGGCGACCTCGATGCGGCGCTGCCGCCGCGCATCGCGTACGCGGGCGCCCGCCACCTGGTGCTCGCCGCCGCCACCCGCGAGCGGCTGGCCGACCTGGACTACGACTTCGACCGGCTGGCGGCGCTGATGCGCGCCCTGGACCTGACCACGGTCCAGCTGGTGTGGCGCGAGTCGGAGACCGTCTTCCACGTCCGGGACCCGTTCCCGGTCGGCGGGGTCGTGGAGGACCCGGCGACGGGCGCCGCGGCCGCCGCGTTCGGCGCGTACGCCCGGGAACTGGGCCTGGTCACCGCGCCGGTCACGCTGACCCTCCACCAGGGGCACGACCTCGGGCGTCCGGGCCTGCTGGAGGTGGAGCTGCGCGCCGACGACCCGAGGGTCAGGGTGACCGGCGCCGGGACGCGTATCCCCTAGCAGCGCTCGGCGACGCGCCGCAGGTGTGCGGCGAAGACCTGGCGCGCGTCCGGAGTGAGGGAGGCCAGGGCGACCATCGCCGTGATGATGACGTCGCACAGCTCGGCGTGGACGTCGTCCCAGGAGTGCGTGACCCCTTTGCGGGGGTTCTGACCGGTCACCCCGATCACCGCCTGGGCCACCTCCCCCACCTCCTCGGACACCTTCAGCAGACGCAGCAGCCGCTCCTGCTCCGGCGGGCCGGAGCTGCTGCCGTCCAGCCAGGCGACCAGCCGGTCGACGGTGTCCCAGGGGCTGCCGGAGGGCCGCGCCGCCCCGGCCTGTTCCCGGCCCTCTTCATATGGCATGGTCATCCTCTCGCCGTCCTCCTCACGACCGAAGAGAGACCGCCGTGCGATCTCTGCCGCTCACGCTGGGCGCCCGGCTCCTGCCCGTCGCCGTCCTCGTCGCCGCCGCTCTGGCCATGACCACCGACAGCCACTCCGACACGCACCCCGAGCCCGCCTCCTCGCCTCATCCCCCGACCAGCGAGCCCGCACCCGAGGCCCGCTGGACCGCTCCACCCGGCGACCCGTGCACGGCGGTCCCGGCGGGAACCGTCAAGGAGCTCGTACCGGGCGCCGAGCCGGGCGGCTCCGTGCTGAAGACCACCGACGCCGAGCGCCGCACCGGCTGCTCCTGGCACGCGCTGCACGGCTACGACTACCGCTGGCTGGACGTCACGTACGACATCAGGCCGCAGGGCGACGGCGCAAGCCGTGGAGGCGACGGCGGCGAGCCGGTGCCGGACCTGGGCGACACCGCGACCGTCAGGGAGCGCGTCACCACCGACGACGGGCAGCAGACGCGCGAGGCGGTCGTCGTCGTCCACCTGGGCAACGCGGTGGTGACGGTGACATACAACGGCAGCGACTTCGAATCAGGCAAGGCACCGGGCGCGGACGTGATCCGCGAGGGCGCGCTCACCGCGGCGAGAACGGCCCTGAAGGCGCTCCACTGACCAACCGCGGCGACGCGCCCCTGTTTCCGGGCCAGTTGACGCGCCCTCGTTCCCGGGCCAGTTCCTCCGGACGGGACCGTTCCAGCGGGAGCGGAGCCGGGTATACCCCTGACACGGCAACTGACGTGCTACGACGCGCGGTTCGCACGCGACTCCCCCACCCTGACCTGGCGCGGCGACGCCTGCGCCCGGCCAGGTCCCGCGGCGCCTCCGGCAGCTCACCGCGCACGTCACGCCCCCAACCGATCCCACCCCCGTAGGGAGGTCCCTCCATGGCCAAGAAGGTGGAGCGCAAGGTCACATGGGCAACGGTCGGCGGTCTCGCCGCCGGTGCCGCCGTCACCCTGCTGAACGCGACCGTCGGCGACGCGGAGCTGATGGGCTCGCTGCCCTCGGTGCTCCAGTACGCCATCACTCTCGTCGCCCCGCCGCTGATCACGTTCCTCAGCGGCTACGCCGCCCCGCACACCCCCCGCACGGCCGAGGCGACGGGCTGAGGCCCCACCGCTGCCCGTGCACCGCGCCGGTCCCGCACCCGTGGGGAGCCACGGGTGCGGGACCGGCGACGGAGCAGCCAGAGAAAGGAGGTACCGCGGTGGAGTTGGCGAACGTGGTGTGGGGTGGTCTCCTCGTCACCGGGGCCGTGTTCGAGGTGTGGGCGCTGACCAACCGGACGTCGGGAGACACGCTTTCGGAGCGCGTGCGGGCCTGGCTCCGCACGCACACACGGCCGGGACGGGCACTGTTCGCGGTCGCGTGGACGGGGTTCGCCGCGTGGTTCCTGCTGCACATCCTGAGCTGAGCCGACGCGGCCCCGAAGGGCGATCGAGATCGGCGGCGGACGAGTCGGCCTGTACGCCGGGTTCTGTCTCCCATGGGCCTTGCGGCCCGTGGGGAGGCGGCCATCCATCTAGGACCGGTGTTGCCACCGGCCTCGTGCGGTCTACCCGCGGACTCGGGCGGGCAGCCCTCGATCGTCCGCGCAGAGCCGTCAGCCGACGGCTCCTCTTGACCTTGCTCCGGGTGGGGTTTACCGAGCCGTCCGAGTCACCTCGGACGCTGGTGGTCTCTTACACCACCGTTTCACCCTTACCGGGCGCCTCGCGGCCCCCGGCGGTCTGTTTTCTGTGGCACTGTCCCGCGGGTCACCCCGGGTGGGCGTTACCCACCACCCTGCCCTGTGGAGCCCGGACGTTCCTCGGCGGGGTCTGCACCCCGACGCGGCCGCCCGGCCGGCTCGTCCGCCGTGTCGACCATGCTACCCGCAGGAAGCGGGCGGATCGGACCGGGCCGCACGGCCGCGGTCGGCGTGCGGTCACGCCGGTGCGAAGCGGACCTTCGCCCGGCCCGGGTCCGCCGCCAGCACTCTGACCCGCAGCGGGCGGCCCAGCGGGAGCGGCGGGCCCGCCGGGTCGGCGTCGACGCGGCCGACCACCGCGGGGTCGTAGAGGTGGACCGTGCCCCGGGTGGGTTCGTCCTCCCGTACGTCCACCACGTAGCCGTCGAAGACCTCACCCACCCGGTTCCGCAGCACCGCCGCCTCCACCAGGTCCACCGATTCGCGCTCCGCCTCGTTGGCGCGGCCCGCCCCGGCCGCCATCTCGGCCGGCAGCGTGTCGAGGGCGGCGCGGGCCCACTCGGGTGGCTCGGCGCCGTCCGCGGCCGCCAGGCACAGCTCGCCGGTGTAGCGGTCGACCAGTCGGCGCAGCGGCGCGGTGCAGTGGGCGTAGTCGTCGGCGAGTGCGGCGTGCTGGGCGCGGGAGCGGTCGGGCGGGTCGCCGTCGAAGGCGGTGTATCCGGCGCCGCGCAGCAGCGTGGTGCACTCCTGGAGGAAGGCCGCGTGCTGGGGGCGGGCCGGGTCGAGGGAACGGATGACCTCGGCGTACGACGTGCCGTGCGGCCAGTCCACGTCGAGTGCGGCGGCGACCCGCCGCAGCCGCCCGACGGCGCCGCCGGGCGCGGACGGCAGGGTGCGCAGGATGCCGGTGCCCGCGGTCAGCATGAGGTCGGCCGCGGCCATGCCGGTCATGAGGGAGAGCTGCGCGTTCCACGACTCCGCCGGGAGCGGCGCCCGGTAGGCCAGGGCGTAGCCGTCGCCGTGCGGCTCGATCCGCTGCTCGGGGACGACGAGCGAGATGCCGCCGCGCGCCCGCTCCAGTTCCTCGCGCAGCAGGCCGACGTCGCGCAGGAGGGACAGCGGCTCCTCGGCGGCGCCGCTGTCGATCTCGCGCTGGACGCTCGCGTAGTCCAGCCGCGCCCGGCTGCGCACCAGTGCGCGCCGCACGTGCGCGAAGACCAGTTCGCCGAAGTCGTCGAGATCGAACTGCCACAGCAGCGCGGGCCGGTCCTGGTCCAGGAGCAGGCTGGCCGCGCCCTCGCTGAGGACGTCGGGGTGGAGAGGGACCCGGCCGTCGGGGAAGTAGAACGTCAGTACGCGCCGGTGCGCCTCGGTGTCGAGGGCTCCGCCGGGGACGACGAACGCCGCGACGTCGGCGATGGCGTAGTGGATCCGGAAGCCGCCGCCCGGGCGGAGGGCCAGGAACATCGCCTGGTCCAGGTCCATGGAGCCCGGCGGGTCGATGGTGAACAGCGGGATGTCGGTGGCGTCGACCAGGTCGGGGAGCGGCCGGTGACGGGCGGCCGCCGCCTCGGCCTCGGCCAGCACCGGCGGCGGGAACGCGCCGAGCAGCCCGAGTTCGCCGCGCAGCGCGCGCAGCGCGGCGCGCAGCTCGGCGCCCTGCGCTTCGGGGAGGCGCATCGGTCGGCGGGGCATGGCTCCGAGCGTAGGCGCGAGCCGCCCACCCGGCACGGCGAGCGCGGGCCGGCGTCGCGGCGGGGGTGAGCGCGTGGCCGGCGTCTCGGCGGGGGGGGGTGAGCGCGGGCCGGCGTCGCGGCGGGGTGGAGCGCGTGGCGGCCGGGGATGCGGGGCCGGGGCGTCTCGGGGACCGGCCGGGGATGGCGGCCGGGGGCGTCTCGGGGGCCGGGCGGGGTTCGGTGGTGGCTCGGGCGAGGGCCTAGGCTGCCCGGGGGCCGTCGGCCCGCGTCCGTACCGTGTGTGAACCCGCGCCCGTACCGTGTGTGAAGGAGTCCAACGTGCTCGTGCTGCTGCCGCCGTCCGAGGGGAAGGCCGCGGAGGGGTCCGGGAGCCCACTCGACCTCGGTTCGCTGTCGCTGCCCGAGCTGGGCGAGGCACGGGCCCGGGTCCTCGACGAACTGGTGTCGCTGTGCACGGGAGACGGGGACCAGGCTGACAAGGCCGCCGAGGTGCTGGGGCTCAGCCAGGGGCTGCGGGGCGAGGTCGGCAAGAACGCCGCGCTCCGCACCGCCGCGACCCGGCCCGCCGGGGAGATCTACACCGGGGTGCTGTACGACGCGCTGGGCCTGGCCACGCTGGACGCCGCCGCGCGGCGGCGGGCCGAGCGGTCGCTGCTGGTGTTCTCGGGCCTGTGGGGCGCGGTGCGGATCGGCGACGCCATCCCGTCCTACCGTTGCTCGATGGGCGTGAAGCTGCCGGGCCTCGGGGCGCTCGGCGCGTACTGGCGGGCGCCGATGGCCGAGGTCCTGCCGGGGGCGGCGGGCCGGGGCCTGGTGCTGGACCTGCGCTCGGCGGCGTACGCGACGGCCTGGCGCCCCAAGGGCGAGGTCGCGGGCCGGACGGCGACGGTACGGGTGCTCCAGTCCAAGATCGTGGACGGCGTGGAGAAGCGGACGGTCGTCAGTCACTTCAACAAGGCCACGAAGGGGCGGCTGGTACGGGATCTGCTGCTGGCCGGCGCGGCTCCGGCCGATCCCGCGGAACTGGTCGACGTGCTGCGCGGACTCGGGTACGCCGTGGAGGCGACCGCTCCGGCGCGGTCGGGTGCGGCCTGGGCGTTGGACGTCGTCGTCACGGAGCTCTGAACCCGTCCGGCAGGCCTCGCGGAGCTCTGAAGCTCGTCCGGCAGGACTCACGGAGCCTGAAGCCCATCCGGCGGGCCTGGCCCTCGCCGCCGCGTTGCACAATGCGCACCGTCCATTGCAGTGAGCGACCGAGGCGCGCAGGATGGCGCCGTGTCCGCCCTCTCTCTCCTCGGCCGCGCCCCCGTCGTCCCGGTCGTCGTCTCGACGACGCCGCTGACGCCGTCCCGCTGGCGCGGGCGCTCGTGGCGGGCGGGCTGCCCGCGATCGAGGTGACCCTGCGCACCCCTGCCGCGCTCGACGGGATCCGGGCCGTCGCCCGGGAGGTGCCCGAAGCGGTCGTCGGCGCGGGTACGGTCCTCTCCCCCGCGCAGGTGGCGTCGGCGGTGGACGCCGGGGCTCGCTTCCTGGTGAGCCCCGGCTGGACGGACCGGCTGCTGGCGGCGATGCGCGCGTCGGGGGTGCCGTTCCTGCCGGGCGTCTCGACGGCTTCCGAGGTGGTGGCGCTGCTCGAGCGCGAGGTGGCTGAGATGAAGTTCTTCCCGGCCGAGGCGGCGGGCGGCACCGCGTATCTGAAGTCGCTCGCCGGGCCGCTGCCGCAGGCCCGGTTCTGCCCGACCGGCGGAATCGGCTCGGCCTCGGCCCCCTCGTACCTCGCGCTGCCGAACGTCGGCTGCGTGGGCGGCACCTGGATGCTGCCCGGCGACGCGATCCGGGCGCGGGACTGGACGCGCGCCGAAGGACTGGCCCGCGCGGCGGCGGCACTGCGGCGCGGCGCCGCCCGCTGAGCCGCGGCTCCGGTCGCTCCCGCCGGTTCCCGCCAACTCCCGCTGGCGCCTGCCGGATTCCGTCGGCACCTGCCGGTTCCCGCCAACTCCCGCCGACGCCTGCCGGATTCCGACAGCTCCGGCCGCGCCTGCCGGATTCCTCCGGTTCCGGCGATTCCGCTGCCGCCGACCGGATCCGCGGCGCCGACCTGATCCACTGGCGCCAACGGATCCACTGGCGGCGGCCTGCTCGGCCTGGCGCCAACCGGATCCACTGGCGGCGGCCGGGACGCGCTGACGCCCGGCTGCGCGACCGTCGGCGGGACGTCGTCCCCGCCAGCGGACACTCAGCCAGGCGTCAGGCTCGTCCGGGCACCAGGCTCATCCGGACGTCAGGCTCGTCAGCGCAAGTGGGACGTGTCGTTCAGCAGTCGCAGGCTGGCGTTGCCGTCCTTGTAGTACGCCACCACCGACAGCGACGCCGCCGCCAGTTCCATCCGGAACAGCGACTCCGGAGGCGCCCCGAGGGCCAGCCGGACCAGCGTCTTCACCGGGGTGACATGCGTGACCACCAGCACCGTCTTGCCCGCGTAGCGCGCGATGAGCTTGTCGCGGGAGAGGGCCACGCGGCGGGCCACCGCGGCGAAGCTCTCGCCGCCGCCGGTCGGGGCGGCCTTCGCCGAGCGGAGCCAGGCGTCCAGGTCGTCCGGGTAGCGCTCCCGTACCTCCGCGAAGGTCAGGCCCTCCCACGCGCCGAAGTCGGTCTCGCGCAGCCCCTCGTCGATCCGGACGTCGAGCCCGAGCCGGGCCGCCACGGTCTCCGCGGTCTCACGGCAGCGCCGGAGCGGTGAGCTGACGACGGCCTGGACGGTGCCGCGCGCGGCGAGGACCGCGGCGGCCTGCTCGGCCTGGCGGCGGCCGGCGGGCGAGAGTTCGGGGTCGGTGCCGCCGCTGCCGGAGAAGCGCTTCTCCGGGGTGAGCGCCGTCTCGCCGTGCCGGAGGAGGACCAGCGTGGCGGGCGCGCCCAGGTCGGCGGGGGCGGCCCAGCCCACCGGCGGGGCCGCGGGCGCCTGCTCGGGTACGTCGGCGGTACCGGCGACGGTTGTCCCGGCGTCCGAGACGGCGGTCGGCACGGCACCGGAAGCGGTTGTCCTGGCGCCGGTGCCTATGCCCGCGGCCCCAGCCGCCGCAGCCGCGCCCGACGCGCTCGTCGCACCCGCCGCGCTCGGCACCGCCGTCCTGGGCCGCCACTGGCCGCCCTTCAGCCCGGCGTCCATCGCCTCGTTGGCGAGTCGGTCCGCGTGCTTGTTCTTCTCGCGCGGGATCCACTCGTACGTCACCTGACCGGCCGGGAAGACGGTCCTCGCCTCCGCCGCCAGCGGCTGCATCGCCGGGTGCTTGATCTTCCAGCGGCCCGACATCTGCTCCACGACGAGCTTGGAGTCCATCCGGACCCGCACCCGCGCCTCCGGGTCGAGGGCGTGGGCGGCGCGCAGCCCCGCGATCAGCCCGCGGTACTCGGCGACGTTGTTGGTGGCCGTGCCGATGTACTCGGCGGCCTCGGCGAGCGGCTCGCCCGTCGCCGGGTCCAGGACGACGGCTCCATAGCCCGCGGGCCCCGGGTTGCCCCGGGACCCGCCGTCCGCCTCGACGACGAACTCCCGCATCACAGCCCCGATTCGGGCGTGCGGACCAGGATGCGGCGGCAGTTCTCGCAGCGCACCACGGCGTCCGGGGCGGCGGCCCGCACCTCGTTGACCTCGGTGATGTTCAGCTCCAGGCGGCAGCCCTCGCAGCGGCGCTGGTAGAGCCGGGCCGCGCCGACGCCGCCCTGCTGCTGGCGGAGCTTGTCGTAGAGCTTCAGCAGGTCGTCGGGGATGGTGCCGGCGATGACCTCGCGCTCCTTGGTGACGGTCGCGGTCTCGGCGTCGAACTCCTCGGCGGCGGCGTCCCGCCGGGCCGTGGCGTCGTCGACCTTCGCCTGGACGGACTCGACCCGGCCGGTCAGCTCGGTGACCCGCTCCTGGACGGACTCGCGGCGCTCCATGACCTCCAGGACGATGTCCTCCAGGTCGCCCTGGCGCTTGGCGAGCGAGACGATCTCGTGCTGGAGGTTCTCCAGGTCCTTGGGCGAGGTGACGGCGCCGGAGTCGAGACGCTTCTGGTCGCGGGCGGCCCGCTGGCGGACCTGGTCCACGTCCTGCTCCGCCTTGGTCTGCTCGCGGGCGGTGTCGCTCTCCTCGGTCTGCGCGGCGACCAGCAGGTCGCGCAGCTGCGTCAGATCGGCGGTCAGGCTCTCGATCTCGGCGTGCTCGGGCAGGGTCCTGCGCTTGTGCGCGAGCTGGGAGAGCCGGACGTCCAGAGCCTGGACGTCGAGGAGGCGGATCTGGTCGGCGGGCGCGGCGTTCAGTGTGGGGCTCCTGGTGTGTGGGTGGGGACAGAGGACACCGCGTGAGCAGTGCGGCCGGTCCAGGGGTCGGTGACCGTACGGGAGACATGCGTGCGCAGGCCCCAGCCGTGCCGGTCGGAGATCTCGTCGAGCTGGGCGGCCGCCTGCTCGGTCCAGGGCCACTCGGTGGCCCAGTGGGCGGCGTCCACCAGCCCGAGCGGGCTGTGCTGGCTGGCCTCGGAGGCGGGGTGGTGGCGCAGGTCGGCGGTGAGGTAGGCGTCGACGCCCGCCGCGCGCACCTCGTCGAAGAGGCTGTCGCCGGATCCGCCGCAGACGGCGACCGTACGGACCTCGCGCTCCGGGTCGCCCGCGAAGCGGATGCCCTGCGCGGTGGCGGGCAGCCGCTCGGCGGCCCGCTGGGCGAACTCGGCGAGCGTATGCGGGACTTCGAGCTCGCAGATACGGCCGAGGCCGCGGCGGCCCGCCGGGTCGCCCGGGTCGGGGACCAGGGGGCCGGTGATCCGCAGATCGAGCGCGCCGGCGAGGGCGTCGGAGACGCCGGGGTCGGCGCGGTCGGCGTTGGTGTGCGCGACGTGCAGGGCGATGTCGTGCTTGATCAGGGTGTGCACGACGCGGCCCTTGAAGGTGTCGGCCGCCACGGTGGTCGTACCGCGCAGATACAGCGGGTGGTGGGTGATCAGCAGGTCGGCGCCGAGCCGGATCGCCTCGTCGGCGACCTCCTGCACCGGGTCGACCGCGAAGAGCACCCGGCCGACCTGGGCCTGCGGGTCGCCGCAGACCGTGCCGACGGCGTCCCACTGCTCCGCCCGCTCGGGGGGCCAGAGAGTGTCGAGCGCGGCGAGGACGTCGATGAGTGCGGGCACGGGTCAGAGGTTACCTCCCGGCCGCCTCCGCTCGCCGCTCACGCCCGCGCCCGCGCACCGCCCGCTGCCCGGGCGGCCCCGGCACCGCCTGACGCCCGGGCGGTGCCCCGGAGTGACCGGAGTGAAACGGGGCCGCCGGGGCAGGCTTACTGTCGGCTCACCGTATTTCGCACTCCCAGGCGCCCCCCGACCCCACCCGAGCGCCTGTGACCACGGGTTTCGCGCGGAGCACAAACGTCGCGCCCACTTCAGGCGAATCGGGCGGTGGCCACCCTTATGTGTGAACACCCGCAACTTGCGTGGTTCGCCTGGAAGTGCGAAAACTACGTTCTGCTGCCGGAGGTGACGTTCACCATGACGGCCTGTGCCATCGAGACCGCCCCGGACAGCAGCGGCGGCCCCACGCGGACGCCGCGCCCGGGACTGACGCCGCGCCCGGGGCTCACGATCACGGCGGACGGATCGTACGCCGCCCGGCTCGCGCTCAGCGGCGCCACCGGTGACCGGTATCCGGAACGCTGGACCCTGGGCGGCCCGGAACCCTACGCGGTGCCCCTGCCCGGTACGCAGCCCGAGGAGCCCGACAGCGAGGTGCAGCCGCTCGCGGACGGGCGGGTGCTCATCCGCCGCCGGGTCGCGGACCGCAACACGCTCTCGCTGCTCTACCCCACCGGGCCGGACACCGGCGAGCGGCCCCTGGGCGCCATCGACTGCGCGGAGGTGTCGCTGCTGCCGCCCACGCCGTGCGGCAGCGTGGCGTTCGCGCTCGGGCACGGCGCGGAGACGACCTCGGTGTGGCTGGTGCACGACGGCGGGGAGCCGCAGCGCGTGGCCGATGTCCCCGGGCGCTGTACGGGCGGGGCCTGGCTGGACCGTACCGGCGGGCTGCTCGCCCTGGACCGCGAACTCGACGGCCGTACGAAGACCGTCGCCGTCGATCTACGGCGCGGCGGCCGGACCACCCCGCTGCTGCAGATCACGGAGGGCAGCGAGGACCGTCTGCTGCTGGCCGACCCCGACAGCGGCCTGCTGCTCGTACGGTCCGACGCACCCGGCGACGAGCGGCTGGGGTGGGGTGTGCTGGGCAGCACGCTTCCGGTGCGGTTCCCGGAGTGCCTGCGGCTGGCGGACGCGGCGGCGACGCCGTTCGCCGTGCAGCCGGGCCAGGTGCTGACGCCCGAGCGGTGTGCGGTGGCCTTCCGCGTCGACGGCGCCGACGGGTCGTGGATCGGGCTGTGGCGCCCCGCCGAACGGCGGTTACGGCGGCTCGCGCCACCCGCCGGATGGCTGGCCGGCGCGGGGCTGTGGACCCGCGAGGGCGAACTGCGGCTGCCGTACGCGACGGAGTCGGTGCCGTGCGGCCTGGCCCGCGCCCGTCGGCAGACTCCGGTCCGCGCGCCTCGGCAGACCCCGGTCCGCGCGGCTCGGCGGACTCTGGTGCGTACGGACCGGCAGACCTCGCTGCGTGTGACTGTGCAGGCCCCGCTGCGTATGGCCGTACAGACCCCGGCGGGTATGGCCGTGCAGGCCCCGCCGGACACGAACCGGCAGGCCCCGGTGCTTACCGACCTGGGCGGCCCGGTGGGTACGGACCGGCAGGCCCCAAGCGCAGGAGCGGCGCCGGCCGTTGGGGTGCGGCAGCCGGGTGGGTGGGACGCCGTCGCCCCGTTCGCCCCCGCGGCGCCGGCCGTCCCGCTGGCGGTACCGGAGGCGGGTGCGGGGCACGGGGAGGCGGCGGGTACGGGAGGTGGTCAAGCGGCGGGTGCGGAGGACGCGCATCCGGCCGTCGCGGAGCCGGTCGGCACAGCACGGCCGGTACCCCTCCAGCAAGCGCCCATGGCTCAGGCCCTATAGCCCGGGCTCGGCACCGGAGCACACTGTGAAGTCGCTTCGCGATCACCCGCGCGGATACACTCCTGCGGGGGGCTGTGCGGCCATACGTTCTGTTCGCCATCGGTGCTGCACCGGTGTGTCACAGGGCTGTCCGATGGCGCGTGACATGCGTCGTGGTGGGCCTCCCGCGCCCAGCAGGACGACCGATGTGACGGAGCGACTTCCCATGTCCGAAGCCCAGGCCGACGCCACCACCGCGACGCGCTCTCAGCAGACGGCCGCGCCGGTGCCCGCGGGAGCGGGACGCCACCGCGGACACCAGGCCGCGTCCGAGGACGCACAGGCGCCCGTCCTCGGCAGGCACCGGCGGCCCGCCCAGACGCGGGTCTCCTGAGGGCGGCCTCCCTCAGCCGCGCGTCAGGCCCAGCACGTCCGCCGCGGCGAACGACTCCCCCGGCGGCCGCGCGTCGTAGTACGGAGTGAGCAGCTCGTCCAGTTCCTCCACGGTGAAGACGTCCTTGGCGGTGTCGAACTTGGCCGCCACCTTGGGCCGTTCCAGCACGGCGACCATTCCGCCGTGGACCACGAACAGCTGGCCGCTGGCCTTCGCCGCCGCGGGCGAGGCGAGATAGCCGACGAGCGGGGCGACGTGCTCGGGCGCGAGCGGGTCCGGCCCGCCCGTCTCCCCCGCCCGGCCCGTCGGAACGGCCGCGAAGACGTCCTCGGTCATCCGGGTGCGGGCGCGCGGGCAGATGGCGTTCGCCGTCACTCCGTAGCGGGCGAGCGCGGCGGCGGTGGAGGTGGTCAGACCCACGATGCCGCCCTTGGCCGCCGCGTAGTTGGGCTGTCCCGGCGATCCGGCCAGGAACGCCTCGGAGGAGGTGTTCACGATTCGGCCGTAGACCGGGCCGCCCGCCTCTTTCGCGCGCTGCCGCCAGTGTGCGGCGGCGAAGCGGATGGTGTTGAAGTGGCCTTTGAGATGGACGCGGATGACGGAGTCCCACTCCTCCTCGGACATCGAGAAGACCATCCGGTCGCGGAGGATGCCCGCGTTGTTGACCAGGATGTCGAGTGCGCCGTAGGTATCGACGGCCAACTCCACCAGGGCGCGGGCCTGCGCGAAGTCGGCCACGTCGCCCGCGTGGGCCAGCGCGCTGCCGCCCGCCGCGCGGATCTCGGCCGCGACCTCCTCGGCGGGCGCGGACGACGCCGCGCCGGAACCGTCGCGCCCGGGCACACCGTGGTCGTTGACGACGACATGGGCGCCCAGCCGGGCCAGTTCGAGCGCCTCCGCGCGGCCGAGGCCGCGTCCGGCGCCGGTGACGATCGCGGTCTTGCCCTGGAGCACGGCCTTTCCTCGCGGCACAGCACCCTGCGACACGGCTTCTCCTCGCACCAGTGCCTCCCTCAGATCTCGATGCAGGTGCGCAACGCCGCACCCGTCCGCATCTGGCCGATCGCGTCGTTGACCTCGGCCAGCCGCACCCGGTGGGTGATCAGCCCCGCCAGGTCGATCCGGCCCGCGCGCCACAGCGCGATGGCCCGCTCATAACTCCGCAGCACGTCCCCGCCGCCGTACAGCGACGGCAGGATGCGCTTCTCGTCGAAGAACAGCTCGAACATGCTGATGCGGAGGAAGTCGTCCAGCGCCCCCGCCCCGACGACGCACAGGGTGCCGCCGCGCCGGGTGGCGTCGTAGGCGGTGCGGGCGGTGGCGGAGGTGCCGACGACCTCGAAGACGTAGTCGAAGCCCTCACCCGCGGTGACCCGGGTGCGGGCGTCGGCCAGCCCGTCGGGGTCGACGGCCTCGGTGGCGCCGAAACGCAGGGCCGCCTGGCGCCGGGACTCGACGGGGTCGACGGCGACGATCTGCGCGGCACCGGCGGCCCTCGCCCCCTGGATGGTGCTGATGCCCACGCCGCCGCAGCCGATGACCGCGACGGACGAACCGGCCTCGACCTTCGCGGTGGTGAGGGCGGCACCGAGGCCGGTGGTCACCCCGCAGCCGATGAGCGCCGCGATGTCGAACGGGACATCGTCGGGGATCGGTACGGCGCAGCCCGCGCCGATCACGATCTCCTCGGCGAAGGTGCCGGTGCCCGCGAAGCCGAAGACGTCGCGGGAGCGCGCCTCACCGCCGGATCGCCTGAAGTTGGGCGTTCCGGCGTTCATGAACCCGGTCAGGCACAGGTGGGTCTGGCCGCGTCGGCAGGCCGGACAGCCGCCGCAGGCGGGCAGCCAGCAGACCAGTACCCGGTCCCCCGGGCTCAGGCCCGTCACTCCGTCGCCGACGTCGACGATCTCGCCCGCGCCCTCGTGGCCGGGGACGAAGGGGACGGGCTGCGGCAGCACCCCGTTCATCGCGGACACATCGGAGTGGCAGAGCCCGGTGGCCCGTATGCGCAGCCTGACCTTGCCGGGGCCGAAGCCCGTGGGCTCCACGTCGTCGAGGACTTCGAGCTTGTCCTGCCCTGTCTCGTGCAGTACGGCTGCGCGCACGGTGCGCTCCTCTCGTACGGATGCCTGCGGATGCGTACGGACCTCACATCACCTGCGTACGGACCTCACATCAGGTGTGCTCGACCACCGTGTCGGCGAGGACCGGCGCGTCGTCCCTCTCCACCGCGGTGACGGACGCCTGCACGCGGCCCTCGTCCCGCCACAGCCGCAGCCGCAGGGTCTCGCCGGGGAAGACGACACCGGCGAACCGGGTGGCGTAGGCGCGGACCCGGGCCACCTCCCCGTCGAGGACGGTGTCCACCACGGCCTTCAGCGCGATGCCGTACGTGCACAGGCCGTGCAGGATCGGCTTGTCGAAGCCCGCGCGCGCGGCGAATCCGGGGTCGGCGTGCAGCGGGTTCCAGTCCCCGGACAGCCGGTACAGCAGGGCCTGGTCCTCGCGGATCGGCCGCAGCAGGGTGTGGTCGGGCTCGCGGGCGGGGAGGTCGAGCCGCTGCGAGGGGCCGCGCTCGCCTCCGAAGCCGCCTTCTCCCTTGACGAAGATCTGGGTGTCGCAGGTCCACAACGGCCCGTCGGCGTCCGCGGCCGCACTGCGCAGCACGATGACCGCCGCCTTGCCCTTGTCGTAGACGGCGGCGACCCTGGAGCTCTGGGTGGCGGCTCCCTTGACTGGGATGGGCCGGTGCAGCTCGACGCGCTGGCCGCCGTGCAGGACGGCGGCCAGGTCGACCTCGATCCCGGGCGCCGACAGCCCGCCCGCGAGGGCCATCCCGCCGCCCGCGACCGTCGCGAAGCTGGGCAGCACGTGGAGCCTGCTCTCCAGGGTGTAGCGGAGCTCGGCCGGATCGGTGGCCGGGACGCCCGCGCCGACGCCGAGGTGGTAGAGCTGGACGTCCTTGTGGTCCCAGGCGATCTCGGTGCTACGGGGGTCGGCCGCGATGGCCTTGGCGGCGTCGATGGGCATCGGGTAGGCGCTCCTTGGCCGGGGGTACGGGTCCGAAGACCCCGGCCCGCCCGTCCGCACCGTCGGCCGTGCCGGGGTCGTGATCGGTCGGCCTGCCCGCGCACAACTGGAACGCGTTCTAGCCGATGGCCCATGTATAGCCCATCACCCCGGGAGTGGGAAGGCTCCTGACGATGCGTCAGTCAGCTGGCGGACGCCGCTGCTCTCCGCGGCCCGGTCGCGGCCTTCCCGTCCCAGTCGGCGTCCTTCTCGTCCCGGTCGCGGCCTGCCCGTCCCGGACCAGCCGCCTCACCACGGGCCAGTCGCCTCGCCATGGACCGGCCGGAGCCTCACGTCCGCAGATACGAGGCTCCGTTGAGGTCCAGCACCGTGCCCGAGCTCCATTGCGCCTGCGGCGAGGCCAGCCACAGCACGGCCGCCGCGACCTCCTCCGGCCGCGCGACCCGGCCGAACGGGCTCTGCCCCTTGATGCCCTCGCCCTCCGCGCCACCCAGCCGGTGGGCGACCCGGTCGGTGTCGATGAAGCCCGGCGCTACCGAGGTGACCGCGATGCCGTGCGGGGCGAGGGCGACCGCCAGGGACTGGCCCAGCGCGTGCACGGCCGCCTTCGTCGCCCCGTAGGCCGGGTGGTCCGGCTCGCCCCGGAAGGCGCCGCGCGAGCCGACGTTGACGATCCGGCCGCCCCCGCCCTGGTCGATCATGCGGCGTGCGGCGAGCTGGCTGAGGTTGGCGGTCGCCACCAGGTTGACCGCGATCTGCCGCTGCCAGACGGCCGTCCACTCCTCGTACGGGGTGTCGGCCGGCGGGTGCGCGGGCGCGGCGGCCGCGGCGTTGTTCACCAGCACGTCGATGCCGCCGAGCGCGTCCGCCGCCGCGTCCACGAGCCCCGCGGTCTCCCCCGCGTCCGCCAGGTCGGCGCTCAGCAGCACGTGCCCGGTGCCCTCCAGCGCGGCGAGGGTGGCCTCGGCCTCGTCCCTGCGGGTGCCGAAGTGGACCGCGACCCGGTCACCGTTGGCCGCGAACGCCCGCGCCACCGCGCGGCCGACCCCGCGTGACGCGCCACTGACGAGCACCCGGCGCCCGGTACCGGGAAAGCCGGTACCAGGGGTCCCGGCGCCAGAGGTCCCGGCGTCGGAGGTCCCGGCGTCAGGGAATGGGTTCATGGCTGCTCTCCCGTCTCTACGGCCGCGGGTGCGGTCCACCCGGCAGCGGCGCGTACGCCATGCCTAGCACTCCGACCGCGGCGGGCCGGACCGGGCCGCCGTCGGGCCGCCGCGGACCGTACGGCAGCATGGGCGCGAGCCGTTGGACCAGGAGGAACAGACATGGCCCCCAAGCCTGAGATCCTCGCCGCTTTCGAGGCGGCGAAGGGCTTCATGCCCGCAGACGAGGGCCTGGCCCTGTACGAGGCGGCGGAGGCGGCCGCCTCGCTCGGGCTGCCGCTGCTGGAGGTCGGCACGTACTGCGGCCGTTCCACGATCCTGCTGGCCGACGCCGCGCGGGCGGCCGGCATCATGGCCGTCACCGTCGACCACCACCGGGGTTCGGAGGAGCAGCAGCCGGGCTGGGAGTACCACGACCCGACCGTCGTCGACCCCGACGTCGGCCTGATGGACACGCTGCCCACGTTCCGCCGCACCCTGCACGCCGCGGGCCTCGAAGAGCACGTGATCGCCATGGTGGGCCGGTCGCCGCGGATCGCGGCCGTCTGGAACACGCCCCTGGGCCTGGTCTTCATCGACGGCGGGCACACCGACGAGCACGCCACCGCCGACTACGAGGGCTGGGCCCCGCATGTCGCGCCTGGCGGACTGCTGGTCATCCACGACGTGTTCGCCGACCCGGCGGACGGCGGCCAGGCCCCGTACCGGATCTACCGCCGCGCCCTGGATTCGGGGGCGTTCACCGAGGTGTCGGCGACGCGCTCGCTGCATGTCCTGCGCCGGGTGCCGGGGACGGCCGTCTGACGGGCACCGGGCCGTGCCACCGATACCCTCACGCGGCCGCGTCGGCGCGGCGACTACCATCGCCCGGGTGTCGAACGGCAGCACTCCCCCCACCACCAGCCGCCTGCGCGGCACCGTCGTCGCCCTGATCGCCCTGGCGCTCGCCTGCGGCGCGGGCTGGCTGGTCTGGTCCACCGTGGGCGACCACGGCGGGCGGGACGACGACGGCGCCCGGCCCGCGGTGAGCCACGGAGCGACGGCTCCGGAGGACGCCGACGGCTCAAACAACTCTGACGACTCGGATGACTCCAGCAACCCGGATGACTCCGACAACTCCGACGCCTCGGGCAAGGGCAGCCTCAAAGGCAAGGTCATCGTGATCGACCCGGGCCACAATCCGCGGAATCGCGAGCACACCGCCAAGATCGCCCGCCTTGTCGATATCGGCACGAACAAGAAGGAATGCGACACCACCGGTGCGGCCACTAATTCCGGTTATGCCGAAGCGTCCTTCACTCTCGACGTCTCACGGCGCGTCCGCGAGATCCTGCAAACGCGCGGCGCGAAAGTGACCTTCACCCAGGACGACGACCGGCCTTACGGCCCGTGCGTGGACGAGCGGGCCGAGATCGGGAACCGTGCGCACGCGGACGCCGCCGTGTCCGTCCACGCGGACGGCTCCGGCACCGGGAACCGCGGCTTCCACGTCATCGCGCCCGCCTCCGTGCGCGGCGGCGAAGCCGACACCTCCGCGATCGTCGCCCCCTCCCACACCCTCGCCCGGCACCTCGTCAGGGAGTTCGGCGAGGCGACCGGCACCGAACCCGCCAACTATCTCGGCGGAGGCACCGGATTGACCGTCCGCGACGATCTCGGCGGACTCAACCTCTCCACGATTCCCAAAGTGTTCATCGAGTGTGGCAATATGCGCGACCCGAAGGACGCGAAGCTGATCACCGACGCGGCGTGGCGCCAGCGGGCGGCGCAAGGGATCGCGCAGGGCATTACGGACTTCTTGCGGGGGTAGGGCGGGCCATTACGTCCGCGGTGCGAAACGGCACCGTAACGGGGAGATACCGAGAGGACGACCCGGCGGGTCCGCCGAAAGATTCCCCCGTACGATGGAGCCACCCCCGCGCCAAGCACCTCGTGTACCGGCGACAGCAACCCGATAACCAACGAGACGACTAAGGACCAAACGTTGAACATCCGCTCTCTCACTCGAGGCGACGGCGTGGTGATCGGAGCAGCGGTGTTGCTGTTCATCGCCTCGTTCCTTGATGTCTTCGCGATTGACGACGCACCGGACAGCATGGATCTCACGACCGCGTGGGACAGCGGACCGCTGCTCTTCAGCGTCACCCTGGCAGGGATCATCGGCGCCGCCTGCATCGTCCTGGGCCGCGGGCTGCCGCAGGCTCCCAAGGTCGCGGGCATCGACCTCGCCACTCTCGGCACCGCCTTCACCGTCTTCGCCGCGTGGAGCGCGCTCGGGCAGATCTTCGACCCGTCGGGCGGCGTGAACAACCTGCAGGGCGCCGGCGACGGCCTGGACGCGGGCATCGGTCTCATCCTCTCCCTGATCGCCACCCTGGCCATGGCCGGCGGCGCTATCGCCTCCCTGATGGTCCCCGCCCTCAAGGCCCCGCTCCTCGGCGCCGGCGGCCCCGCCCCCGCCCCCCAGCCCTACGGCGGCCCCGCCGCCCCGCAGCAGGGCGGCTACGGCTACCCGAACGCGCAGCAGGGCGCCCCGTCCCCGTTCGCCCAGCAGCAGCCGCAGCCCTTCGGCGGCCAGCCGGCGCAGCCCGGTCCGGGTGCCGGTGCCGCGCAGCCCGCTCCGGCGGCCGGTGGCTCCGCGGACTTCGCGCCGTTCTGGTTCGCGGTTCCGGTGGCCCGCCCGCTGTACGCCGAGGACGGCTCCTCCACGACCATCGCGGAGCTGGCCCCGGGCACCTGGTACCTGGCGGTGGAGCAGCGCGGTCAGGCGCTCGTCGCCCAGACCCAGGACGGCCGTCGCGGTGTGCTCCAGGACACCACAGGCATCCAGCGCGGCTGATCACCTCATAGCGCAGCCCCGGCCCCTCGTCCGATCGCGGACGAGGGGCCGTTGCCATTCCCGCGCCGGGTCCGTACAGTCCGTACCCCCTTAGCTGACGTACCGTCACATCTTTGCGGAGGCAGCGGCATGCGGCTCGGCCTGGCGCTCGGATACTGGGGGCGCGGCCCCGACCCGCGCCATCTCCAACTGGCCCTGTACGCCGAGGAACTCGGCTATCACTCCGTATGGACCGCCGAGTCCTGGGGGTCCGACGCGTTCACCCCGCTCACCTGGATCGCCGCCCGGACCACCCGGATCCGGCTTGGTACGGCGGTCGCGCAGATGGCCGCGCGCACCCCGACCGCGACGGCGATGCACGCCCTCACCCTGGACCATCTCAGCGGCGGCCGGCTCATGCTCGGGCTGGGGCTGTCCGGGCCGCAGGTCGTCGAGGGCTGGTACGGGCGGCCGTTCCCGGCGAGTCCGCTGACCGCGACCCGGGAGTACGTCGACGTGGTACGGCAGGTGCTGCGCCGTCAGGGCCCGGTGCGGCTGGACGGCCGCTTCCACACCCATCCGTACGCGGGCGAGGACGGCACCGGGCTCGGCCGGCCGCTCAAGCCGATCACGCACCCGCTCCGTTCCGACCTGCCCGTCCTCCTGGGGGCGGAGGGGCCCAAGAACATCGCGCAGACGGCGCGGATCGCGGACGGCTGGCTGCCGCTGTACTGGTCGCCGTATCGCGCGGACCTCCACGAGGCGGCGCTGGCGGCCGCGCCCGACGGCTTCCTCGTCGCGCCCCTGGCCCAGGCGCGGCTCTGCGCCGACGTCGCGGAAGGGCTGCGGCCCGTCAAGGCGATGCTCGGCTTCTACATCGGCGGCATGGGGCACACCGCCCGGAACTTCCACGCCGATCTGATGGCCCGGATGGGCTTCGAGGACGAGGCCCGGCGCATCCAGCGGCTGTTCCGGGAGGGCCGCCGCGCGGAGGCCGTGGACGCGGTGCCGGACGTCTTCGCCGACGAGATCTCGCTGGTCGGGCCGCGGGAGCGGATCGCGGAGCGGCTGGCGCTGTGGCGTGCGGGCCCGGTGACGGACCTCCTGGTCACCGCCCCGGACCCGGACACACTGCGGGTGCTCGCCGAACTCAACCACTGACGCTCAGCTGCCACTGATGCTCAGCTGCTACTGACGGCTCCGCTGCTGACGCCGCCCCGGACCCGCGCCGCCCGTCAGCCGAAGCTGACGTTCTCCATCCACACGGCGAGCACCTCGGCATCGCCCAGCACCTCGACGCGGTCGCTGTCCGCGGGGAGCCGCCGGAAGAACACGCGCAGCAGATCGGCCATGGGTCCGCGCAGCGCGACCGTGGCCTTCTCGTGCGACCGGCTCCAGGCGAACCCCTCGCCGTCCAGCGCGATCGTCCACTCGGCGGCCGTCTCCGGGGCTGCGTCGGTGGCGTGGAGGTGGATGCTGCCGCCGGCGGCGGCGCGCAGCCCGGACAGCCGCGGGGAGATCACGGGGCCCGCCGGGCCGCCCAGGATCTCCAGCCATTCGTCGACCGCGTCGGCCGCCACCTCCGGGTCGACGGCGAACTCCCGTCCCGCGGCGAGCGCGCCGTCCGCCCGGTGCACCAGCGTCTCGTGGGTCATCCGGCGGGCCCAGAAGCCTGCGGTGCCCGCCGGGGTCCAGGTCCACACCAGGGTGTCGGGGCCCGCGGCGCGCAGCGTCTCGGTCAACAGCGCGGCGCCCTCGGCCAGCCAGGCGTCCAGGGCCGCCGGGTCGGCGTCGCCGGGCCCGGGCGTCCCCGGGACCTCGTCCGGCGGTACGAACGCCGTGGCGCGGGTGCGCACTATGGTCTCCGCCCAGCGGTGCGCGCCGCCCACATGGCGGGCCAGGTCGGCGAGGCTCCAGTCCGGGCAGGTGGGAACGGTCACCGACAGATCGGCACCGGCCAGGTCGGCGCGCAACTGGTCGGTCTGCGCCAGGATTTCGGCGCAGTAGCGGTCGTGGCCCAAACGGCGGTCAGGTCCCTGGAAGGTCATGGCCGCAAGCGTAGGCGCTGCCACTGACAACCCGTCGGCGCGGGGCCGCGGGGAACGCACGTCCGGGGCAGCGCCGGCGGCGGCCGGTGAGCCCCGGAGCTAGCAGCAGCCCGACTCCAGGCCCGTCGGCAGCCGTTCCCCGCCGAAGACCGCCGTGGTCGCCTCGTCCCCGCCGAGCGCCGCGACCGCCAGCAGCAGTGAGCCGGCCGTCCACGTCGTGCGCTCCTCGGGCCAGACGGCGCCGTCGTCGAAGACGTACCCCGTCCAGTACATCCCGTCCTCGGCGCGCAGATGCGGCTGGATCCACTGGAGGATGTCGACCGCGCGGTCCGACTCGCCCATCGCCCACAGCGCGAGCGCGAGTTCGCAGCTCTCGCCGCCGGTCACCCAGGGGTTGGGGATGACGCAGCGCACGCCCAGGCCGGGGACGACGAAGCGCTCCCAGCCCTCCTCTATGCGGTGCTTGGCCGCGGCGCCGGTGAGGGCTCCGCCGAGCACGGGGTAGTACCAGTCCATGGAGTAGCGGTCCTTGGCCAGGAACCGCTCGGGGTGGTGGCGGATGGCGTGGGCGAGCAGTCCGGTGGAGACCTCCCAGTCGGGCTGGGGTTCCTCTCGGTGCTCGGCGATGGCCAGGGCGCAGCGCAGCGCCTGGTGGATGGAGGAACTGCCGGTCAGCAGCGCGTCGGTGTCGGCGCCGCCGTCCGCGTTGCGCCGCCAGCCGATCTGACCGCCGGGCTGCTGGAGGGCCAGGACGAACTCGACGGCGGCGACGATGGTCGGCCACATGTGGTCGAGGAAGGCGTCGTCGCCGGTGGAGAGGTAGTGGTGCCAGACGCCGACGGCGATGTACGCGCAGAAGTTGGTCTCGCGGCCGCTGTCGGTGGGGTGGGCGGCGTCGACGCCGTCCGGGGTGTCGGGGTACGCCGCGTACCAGGAGCCGTCGGGGTTCTGGTGGGCGGCGAGCCAGCGGTAGGCGGCCTCGGCGCGCTCGTGCTCACCGGCGGCGTCGAGGGCCATGGCGGCCTCGATGTGGTCCCAGGGGTCGAGGTGGTGGCCGCGGAACCACGGTATGGCACCGTCGGCGCGCTGTACGGACGCTATGCCCGCGACCGTGCGGGCGGCCTGGTCGGCGGTGAGGACGCCGGGCAGGACGAGGCGTTCGGTACGGCCCGGCGTCGTCATGCCCCCGCCCGACCGGTCGCGTCGGCCGCGGTGTCCCGCGCGGGCAGGTGCGGCTTGGTGGCGTAGGCCACGAAGCTCTTGCCGATCAGCGGGTTGAGCGCCTGCTCGGCGAGCCGGGTGGCCAGCGGCTTCTTCATGATGTCCCAGACCAGCAGCTTGTGGTACGCGCGGACGGGCAGGGCCTTGTCGTTGTCCACGCCGAAGGCGCACTTGAGCCACCAGTACGGCGAGTGGAGGGCGTGCGCGTGGTGGGTGCCATAGGGGCGCAGTCCGGCCTCCCGCATCTTGGCGAGCAGCTCCTCGGCTCGGTAGATGCGGATGTGTCCGCCTTCGACCTCGTGGTAGGCGTCCGACAGCGTCCAGCAGACCTTCTCCGGGCCGTAGCGCGGCACGGTGACGGCCAGTCGGCCGCCCGGCCTGAGTACCCGGACCATCTCGGCGAGCACGCCCTTGTCGTCCGGGATGTGCTCCATCACCTCGGAGATGATCACGACGTCGAAGCTGTCGTCGGGGAAGGGCAGGGCGAGCGCGTCGCCCTCCATGGCGGTGGCGGTGGCGCCCTCGGGGGCCTCACCGGCCTCCTTCATGGCGGCGAACCACTTGGCGACCTCTCGTATCTCGTCGCCGTTGCGGTCGAGCGCGACGACGTGCGCGCCGCGCCGGTAGCACTCGAAGGCGTGCCGCCCCGCGCCGCACCCCAGGTCGAGGACGCGGTCGCCGGGGGCGAGCGGGAAGCGGGAGAAGTCGACGGTCAGCAAGGGGGTCTGCTTTCGTCCGGCGGATCGGGCGGTTCGGGAGAGGGCGGGCGGCTGGAACGATACGGCGGGGCGCGGTCCCTCCGTAAGGTCAGGTGAGCTGCCGTGGCGGGGCGGTGGCCGGTCGCGGCGTCCCGGCGCGGGCGGTGGTGCGCCGCGCCTCGATGGCGGCGCGGTAGTGCTCGGCGGTGCCCCGGGCGGCCTGCTCCCAGGTGAAGCGGGCGAGGACGCGTTCCCGGCCAGCCGCGCCGAGTCTGCGCCGCAGGTCGGCGTCGCCCAGCAGCCGGCCGAGCGCGGTGGCCAGCGCGTCCGCGTCGCCGGGCCGTACCGCCAGGCAGGTCTCGCCGTCGGGGCCCGCGACCTCGGGGATGGCACCGCCGGTGGTGGCGACCAGCGGCGTGCCGGTGGCCATGGCCTCCGCCGCCGGGAGCGAGAAGCCCTCGTAGAGGGAGGGGACGCAGGAGACCTGGGCGCCGCGGACGAGGTCGACGAGTTCGGCGTCGCTGATGCCCTTGACGAACTGGACGGCGTCGTCGAGTCCGTGCCGGCTGATGGCGCCCGCCACGGGGCCCTTCTCGGGCCGCTTGCCGACGACGACGAGGTGGGCGTCGGGCCGCTCGGCACGGACCTTGGCGAGCGCTTCGACCAGGTGGACCAGCCCCTTGAGCGGGACGTCGGCGCTGGAGGTGGTGACGATCCTGCCCGGTATCTCGGGGACGGTGGGGTCCGGGGAGAACAGCCGGGTGTCGGCGCCGATGGGGACGACGTGGATCCGGTCCGGGCGCACGCCGAGGTCTTCCACGATCTCCTGGCGGGAGGAGCCGGAGACGGTGAGCACCGAGGGCAGCCGGGTGGCGACCCGCTTCTGCATGCGGGTGAAGCCGTACCAGCGGCGCACGGACAGGCGCCGCTTCCAGGTGGCGGCGGCGTCGAGCTCCAGCCGGCGGTCCACGGTGATGGGGTGGTGGATCGTGGTGACGAGCGGGAAGCCGATCCGGTCCAGGCCGAGCAGCCCGTAGCCGAGGGTCTGGTTGTCGTGGACGACGTCGAACTCACCGCGCCGGGCGGCCAGATGGCGGCGGGCGCGGAGGCTGAAGGTCAGCGGCTCGGGGAAGCCACCGGTCCACATGGTGCCGACCTCGAGGGCGTCGACCCAGTCGCGGTACTCGTCCCGCCGCGGGGTGCGGAAGGGGTCGGGCTGCCGGTAGAGGTCGAGGCTGGGCAGCTCGGTGAGGGTTACGCCGTCGTCGAGGACGGGATACGGCTGCGCGCCGATGACCTCCACCGTGTGGCCGAGCCGCGCCAGCTCGCGCGACAGATGGCGTACGTAGACGCCCTGGCCACCGCAGAACGGGTTCCCTTTGTAGGTGAGCAGCGCGATGCGCAGCGGCCTGTCGCCGGTCACTCGCGGCCCCCTTCTCGGTGCAGTTCAGCGGGAGCGTATCCGCAAGCAAACGGCTAGAACAAGTTTCACTTACGGATCGCCGGAGAAGTCTCGAAGATACCTGCCCATGACACCTTCCCTCGGGGCACGGCAGGTGATCCGCACCACTGGCGGCCGTCGTCGGCCGGCTCACCGAGACGACTCGCGCCACCCCCCTGGCCCTGCCATCATGCACGGAGTCCGCAGCCTGCAGACGGAACGCACCGAAGTAGGACACATGACCGCAGAAGCCAAGCCAGCCTCCCTGCAGCTGACCGAGCGGCAGGAGGCGCGTCGCCGCCGGATCCTGCACGCCAGCGCCCAGTTGGCGAGCCGCGGCGGCTTCGACGCTGTGCAGATGCGCGAGGTGGCGGAGCTGTCCAGCGTGGCGCTCGGCACGCTGTACCGCTACTTCCCCTCCAAGGTGCATCTGCTCGTCGCGACGATGCAGGACCAGTTGGAGCAGATGCACGAGGCGCTGCGGAAGCGGCCGCCCACCGAGCGGGAGCCCGCGGCCCGGGTCGCCCAGACCCTGATGCGCGCCTTCCGCGCCCTCCAGCGGGAGCCGCACCTGGCGGACGCGATGGTGCGGGCGCTGACGTTCGCGGACCGCTCGGTGAGCCCGGAGGTGGACACGGTCTCCCGGCTGACCACGGCGATCATCCTGGACGCGATGGGGCTTCAGGGGCCGCCCACGGCGGAGCAGCTGTCCGCGGTGCGGGTGATCGAGCACACCTGGCACTCGGCGCTGGTGACCTGGCTGTCGGGGCGGGCGTCGATCGCCCAGGTGAAGATCGACATCGAGACGGTGTGCCAGCTGATCGACCTCACGGCGCCGGGGGCCGCGACCTCGCGCTGACCCCCTCGCCGGCCCGTCCCGCACGCGTCCGCGTCCCGGACGGGCTCGATTCCTCGGCCCGTCCGGGACGCGCTGCCGGCGGCTGGATCAGACCAGCGGGGCCGGGTAGGTCGGGTACTCCACCCCGGAGACGTACTGGACGACGCGGATGACCTGGCAGGAGTAGCCGAACTCGTTGTCGTACCAGAGGTAGAGGATCGCGTTGTCGCCGTCGACCTTGGTGGCGCCGGCGTCGACGATCGAGGCGTGGCGCGAGCCGACGAAGTCCATGGAGACGGCGTCGGGGGCGGTGGTGAAGTCGATCTGGCGCTTCAGCGGCGAGTTCAGCGAGACGTCACGGAGGTACTCGAGGACCTCGTCGCGGGTGGTCTCTCGGCCCAGGCGCAGGCTCAGGATGGCGATCGAGACGTCCGGGACGGGGACGCGGATCGAGCTGCCGGTGATCGGCGCCTTGAGGTCGGGCAGCGCCTTGGCGACGGCGGAGGCGGCACCGGTCTCGGTGATGACCATGTTGAGCGGCGCCGAGCGGCCCCGGCGGTCGGCCTTGTGGTAGTTGTCCAGCAGGTTCTGGTCGTTGGTGAACGAGTGGACGGTCTCCACGTGGCCGCGCAGGACGCCGTACTCGTCCGCCATCGCCTTCAGCGGCGGGACGATCGCGTTGGTGGTGCAGGACGCGCAGGACAGGACCCGCTCGTCCGGCTTGATCGTGTCGTGGTTGACGCCGTGGACGATGTTGGGGACGTCGCCCTTGCCCGGCGCGGTCAGGACGACCTTGTCGATGCCGGGGCGCAGGTGCTTGGACAGGCCCTCGCGGTCGCGCCACTTGCCGGTGTTGTCGATGAGGATGGCGTCCTTGATGCCGTACGCCGTGTAGTCGACCTCCGACGGGTCGTTGGCGTAGATCACCTTGATCTCGTTGCCGTTGGCGATGATCGTGCTGTTCGCCTCGTCGACGGTGATCGTGCCCTGGAACTGGCCGTGGATGGAGTCGCGGCGCAGCAGCGAGGCGCGCTTGACGATGTCCTGGTCGCCGCCCTGGCGGACGACGATGGCGCGCAGCCGCAGGCCGTTGCCGGAGCCGGCCTTCTCGATGAGCAGGCGGGCGACGAGCCGGCCGATGCGGCCGAACCCGTAGAGGACGACGTCACGCCCCTCGCGGCACTCGATCTTGTTGGCACCCGTGGCGCCGGCGACGGCCTCGGCGGTGAAGTCCGCCACCGACAGACCGCGGTCGTCGGTCTTGTACGTCGCGGCGAGCATGCCGATGTCGATCTGGGACGGGCCGAGGTCGAGTGTGGTGAGGGCCTGCAGGAACGGCAGCGTCTCGGTGACCGAGAGCTCCTCGCCGGCGATCTGCCGGGCGAACCGATGGGTCTTGAGGAGGCTGACCACCGACTTGTTCACCAAGGAGCGGCTGTGAAGCAGGACGGTGACGTCCCGCTCCCGGTGCAGCTTCCCGATGATCGGGATCATCGACTCCGCGATCTCCTCGCGGTTCTTCCAGTTGGTGAACGAGTCGTCGTTGACAGTCACGTGGATATCTTTCGAGCTAGGCGGCGCTCATATGCTAACCCCCTCGCCGTTTTGATCATTCAACGGTGCCCCCTGAGCGGGCCGCCGTGATCGGGCCGCGGGTCCGCACCCGGGGGAAACGGCCTAGTCCTCCGGGGGGAAGACGGGTTCGCCGGTGTCGCTCAGGCGCAGCAGAACGGCCTCGACCGGGCAGCCCTCCGCCGCGCTCAGCACCGCGTCCGAGGCCGGCACCTCGGCGTCGACGGGCCGCGACCGCCGGGCCGAGTCGAGCCGGAACGCCCCGGGCGCCGTATGGACGCACATCCCCGAGCCGACGCACAGCCCGCGGTCGACGGCCACCCGCCAGCGGTCCCCCATCGCCTCAGCCCTCCCAGTCGGCCGGCAGGTGGATCGTCTGGTGCTCCAGGTACGCGGCGAACCCCTCGGGGCCGAATTCCCGCCCCAGCCCGGAGTTCTTGAAGCCGCCGAACGGGCCGAGCATGTCGAGGCTGAAGGTGTTCACGGAGAACGTCCCGGTGCGGATGCGCCGGGCGACGCCGATGCCGCGTTCGACGTCGGAGGTCCAGACGCTGCCGGAGAGCCCGTAGTCGGAGTCGTCGGCGATCCGTACCGCCTCCTCCTCGCTCTCGTACGGCAGCAGGCAGATGACCGGGCCGAAGATCTCCTCACGGGCGATCCGCATCTCGTTGCGGACGTTCCCGAAGAGTGTCGGCTCGACGTACCAGCCGGTCTCCGGGGACGGCGGGCGGCCGCCTCCCGTGAGCAGTTCGGCGCCCTCGCGCCGCCCGATGCCGATGTAGTCGAGGGAGCGCTGCTGCTGGCGCCGTGCGACCAGCGGGCCGACCTGGGTGGCCGGGTCGAACGGGTCGCCCACGACCAGCGCGGCGGCGGCGGCCGTGAGGCGTTCGGCGATCTCCGCGTAGTGGCCGCGCGGGGCGAGGATGCGGGTCTGGGCGACGCACGCCTGGCCGTTGTTCATCCACGCGTTGGGGACGATTCCGGCGACGGCGGCGTCCAGATCGGCGTCGGGCAGGATGACGGCGGCCGACTTGCCGCCCAGCTCCAGCGTCACCCGGGTCAGGTGGCGCGCGGCGACCTCCATGACCCGCCGGCCCGCCGCCACGGACCCGGTGAAGGACACCTTGTCGACGCCCGGGTGACCCACCAGGTACTCGCCGACCTCGGGGCCCGCGGGCAGGACGGACAGCACGCCGTCCGGCAGCCCCGCCTCGGCGGCGATCTCCGCGAGCAGGTACGAGTCGAGCGGGGCCTCCGGGGAGGGCTTGAGGATCACCGGGCAGCCTGCCAGCAGCGCGGGCGCGAGCTTGGCCGCGGCCACGAACTGCGGGGCGTTCCACGGCACGACGGCCGCCACCACCCCGACCGGCGCGCGCCGCACCAGCAGCGGCCCCAGGATGCCGGTTCGGCGCTCCTCGTAGCCGGCGTCACGGGCGACCGCTAGGGCCGCCTCCCACACCATCACCGCACCGAGCGCCTGGCCGAGGACGCTCCAGGAGTACGGGCTGCCGTTCTGGGCGGTGACGGTCCGGGCGATCTCCTCGTGCCGGGCGGCGATCGCGTCCTTGATCCGGGTGACGACCGCGATCCGCTCCTTGGGGTCGGTACGCGGCCAGGGGCCGGTGTCGAAGGCGGCGCGCGCGGCGGCGACCGCCCGGTCCACGTCCTCGCGGGTGGCGTGCGGTACGCGGCCGATGACCGCCTCGGTGTGCGGTGAGACGACCTCGATGACGTCCCGGCCCGCGGGTTCGGCCGGGGCGCCGCCGATGACGAGGTGGCCGTACTCGACACGACCGGTCGCGGGGTCCGTCATGGTGGGAACCTCCAGGGATTCGGCCGTCGCCCGGCTCCGGCTTCGACAATAACTGACGCTGCGTCAGAACTGATACCAGTTCTCGCTATAGTGGGCAACGGCCGTGCGGCGACAGGGGGTTCGGTGACCGGACACGCGGAAGGGCAAGCGGCGGGGCGGGCGGGATGGCGGGCCGACGGACCGGAGGCCCGCCGGGTGACCTCGCACGGCGGCGGCGTGTGGAGCATCCCGGTCCCGATCCCCGACAATCCGCTGGGCCACACCCTCGTCCACCTCCTGGACACCGATCGCGGCCCGGTCCTGATCGACACCGGCTGGGACGATCCGGCGGCCTGGGACGCGCTCACCACCGGCCTCACCGCCTGCGGCACGGCCGTGTCGGACATCCACGGCGTCCTCCTCACCCACCACCACCCCGACCACCACGGGCTCTCGGGCCGGGTGCGCGAGGCGTCCGGCGCGTGGCTGGCGATGCACGCCGCCGACGCGGCCGTGGTGCGTCGCACCTGCGCCGCCGCGCCCGGCCACTGGCTCGACTACCTCACCGACCGGCTGACCGCCGCCGGGGCACCCGAGGACCACCTCGCCCCGCTGCGCGCCGCCCGCGCCGCGGGACACGCCGGCGCCCTTCCCGGACTCGCCGCCGCGCTGCCCGACCGGCACATCACCCCGGGCGCCCTCCTCGATCTGCCCGGCCGCAGACTGCGGGCCGTATGGACACCGGGCCACACCCCGGGCCATGTCTGCCTGCACCTAGAGGAGCGGCACCCGGCGGGCGCGACGGGCAGCGGCCGGCTCTTCTCCGGCGACCACCTGCTCCCCGGCATCTCCCCGCACATCGGCCTCTACGAGGACCCGGACGACGGCGCGAACGCCGGCGAGGCCGACCCCCTCGGCGACTACCTCGACTCGCTCGGCCGCGTCGGCCGGCTCGGCCCGGCCGAGGTGCTCCCCGCCCACCAGCACCCGTTCACCGGCGCCGCCCGCCGCGTCGGCGAACTGCTCGACCACCACGCCGCGCGCCTGGACGGCGTACGGAACCTGCTGGCCACCCCGCACACGCCCTGGCAGCTCGCCGAGCGCATGCGCTGGAACCGCCCCTGGGCGGACATCCCGTACGGTTCGCGGAACATCGCGGTCGCGGAGGCGGAGGCGCACCTGCGGCACCTGGTGAAGCGGGGGCGGGCGGCGGCGGTGCCGGGCACCGACCCGGTCGCGTACCAGGCGCGGTGAGCCCCGCCCGCCGCCGGATGCCCCACCGCGCCCCGGATGAGGCGCCCGTTAAGGTGGGCGTGCACAACTTCATCCGTGACCGATCGGGGAAAGCCGGTGCGATTCCGGCGCTGACCCGCAACCGTGAGTACGGCCCGCGTCCGCCGGTGACGGCCGGCCTGCCGTACGAGCCGGAGCACCCGTCGGCCACGACGAAGGCTCCTGCGCACCGGTGGCCGCCGCGACCGGTGCGCGGCACCGTCGAGGTCTGCGGAGCTGAGCCCGGTGCCACCATGTGCGTGTCGCGCGCGGGTGGAGGACCGTGCCCCCAGCTGCGTGCGGAACACCCCCGAACACACATCGAGAGGCACCGTCCATGAACGTACGCCGCAGCGCCGCGGCCCTGGCCGTCTCCGTCGTCCTCGGCGCGGCCACCGCCCCGGCCGCGTTCGCCGACGACGCGCCCTCCCCGAAGCCGTCCGCGCTTCCGCAGGGCCTGTACGGGACCAAGGACCCCACGTACGACGGTGTATGGCGGCAGTCCCTGGCGCTGCTCGCCCAGGACGCGGTCGGTGTCACCCCGGCGGCGTCGGGCGTGAAGTGGCTGGCCGGGCAGCAGTGCGCCGACGGCGGCTTTGTGTCTTTCCGGCACGAGACCGCCACCCCGTGCGCGGCGAAGAATGCCGACAGCAACGCCACCGCGGCCGCCGTGCAGGCGCTCGCCGCGGTCGGTGGGCACGGCGCGGCCGTCGAGAAGGGCATCGGCTGGCTGAAGAAGAACCAGAACGAGGACGGCGGCTGGGGCGTGAACCCCGGCAGCCCCAGCGACGCCAACTCCACGGCCGTGGCCATCGGCGCGTTCGCCGCCGCCCGGCAGGACCCGGCGAAAACCGCCTCAGCGAAGGGCGGGAAGACCCCGTACGACGCGCTGCTGGCGCTGCGGCTGGGCTGCGACGCGAAGAAGGACGCGCGCGGGGCGTTCGCGTACCAGCCCAAGAAGGGCGAACTGGAGCCCAATGACGTGGCCACCGTGGCCGCCGCGCTCGGCGCCACCGGCCAGGGCTTCGTGTTCGAGCCGGTCGGCAGGGACGACGACGAGGCGGTCGAGCCGCTGGAGTGCGGGGCGGACGCCGACAAGAGCGACACGAAGGCCAAGGGCGCGGACGCGGCGGAGGACGCCGCCGACGCGGCCGACGCGTACCTGGCCGCCAAGCTGGCCGGGAACGACCAGCACCTGATGGCCCCCGCCATGCCCGGCCAGGACCCCGCGCCCGACCTCGGCGGCACCGCGGACGCGGTCCTCGCGCTGGCGGCGGGCGAGCACCGGACCGCGGCCGCCAAGCCGCTCGCCTGGCTCCAGAGCAAGGACAGCGGGGCGGTCGCGTGGGCGAAGGGCGACCCGGGCGCGCTGGCCAAGCTGGTCCTGGCCACCCGCGCGGCCGGTGGGGACCCGAGCGACTTCGGCGGCACGGACCTGGTGCGGGAACTGAACGCCACCGGCCCCAAGCCGGCGGCCGCGTCGGACCACTCCGGCACGCAGAAGCAGGCCGACGAGGACGAGAAGAAGGACGAGGGCGACAGCCCCTTCGGCCTGTGGTGGTTCATCGGCGTGTGCGCCGTCGCGGGCATCGGCATCGGCTTCCTGCTCAGCGGCCGGAAGAAGCAGCAGCTCTGATGGCTGTACGGTCCGTGGCGCGGCGTCCGTACGGGCGGGCGGCCCTGCTCGCGCGGCGTGCGCCGGAGGGCCGGGGCGTAACGGCGGAGCCGGGCGTGACGGCTGGGCGAGACGTACCCGCTGGGGTGGGCATACCCGTTGGGCTGGGCGTACCCGCCGGGCCGGGCATAGCCGCTGGGCTAGGCGTACCCGCTGGGCCGGGGGTGCTGGCCGGGAGGGTCGTAGCCGCTGGGCGGGGCGCACCGGCCGGGCCGGGCGTACCCGCTGAGCTAGGCGTACCAGCCGGGCCGGGCGTACCCGCTGAGCTAGGCGTACCGGCCGGGCCGGGCGTACCCGCTGGGCAGGACATCCCGGCCTGGCCGGGCACGCAGCTCAGGCGGGGCGCGGCGCCGACCAGGCGGCGGGTCCCGGCCAGGCCGGGGGTGCCCGCCGGGCGAGGAGCCCTCGCCCGGCTGGCCGCGCTGGCCTCGTCGCTGTGCGCCGGGCTGCTGATCGCCGTCCTGGGCGCCGCCCCCGCGCACGCCCAGGGCTACCGCTACTGGTCGTTCTGGGAGCGGGACGGCGGGGAGTGGACATACGCCACCCAGGGGCCGTCGACCGCGCGGCCGGACGACGGGGACACCATCGGCTTCCGGTTCGCCGTCAGCGAGGACTCCGGGAACGCCGCCCAGCCGCGCGGCGCCCCCGACTTCGACGCGATCTGCGCCCGCACCCCGGCCAAGGGCGGCGCCAAGCGGGTCGCCGTCGTCATCGATTTCGGTACGGCGGCCCACGCGCGCGGCGGCGAGACCCCGCCCCCGGCCCGTGCCGAATGCGCGCGGGTCCGCGGTGGGGCGAGTGCGGCGGAGGCGCTCGCGGCCGTCGCGAAGCCGCTGCGCTACGACTCGTCCGCGCTGCTGTGCGCCATCGCCGACTACCCGCGCTCCGGCTGCGCGGAGCAGGCGGACGGCTCCGGTTCCGGAGGCGAGGACGGGGACGGGGCGGCGACGGGCACGGCCCGTCCGGAGCGGTCCGGCGAGCGCGCCGACGGCGATGACGACGGCGGCGAAGGGCCGTCGACCGGCCTGATCGGCGGGGCCGCCGCCGTGGTCGCGCTCGGCGCGGCCGCGTGGTGGCAGACCCGCCGCCGGCGCGGATGACCGCCGAACGACCGCACGCGCGGCGGCCCGACAGCGACCCGGGTGCGCTGCCGGACCACGGCGAGGGGACCCCGGCCGGACACGGCGGCGACCCGGTCCGGCGGATGCGGGCCGCCGTGGCGCGGCTGCGGGCTCCGGAGGGCTCGCGGCGCGATGCCCTGCACGCGGGCGCCTGGTGGCTGTGGGCGCTCGGGCTGGCGACCGCCGCGTCGCGGACCAGCAATCCGCTGCTGCTCGGGCTGCTGATCGGCGTCGCGGGCTACGTCGTGGCGGCGCGCCGCACGGACGCGCCCTGGGCCCGGTCCTACGGCGCGTTCCTCAGGCTCGGTGTCGCGGTGATCGCGATCCGGCTGCTGTTCGCCGTGCTCCTCGGCTCGCCCATCCCCGGCACCCGGGTGCTCGTGACGCTCCCCGAAGTCCCCTTGCCCGAGTGGGCCCAGGGCGTGCGGATCGGCGGTGCGGTGACCGCCGAGGGGCTGGTCTTCGCGCTCTACGACGGGCTCAAGCTGGCCACCCTGCTCATCTGCGTCGGCGCGGCGAACGCCCTCGCCAACCCGGCCCGGCTGCTCAAGTCGCTGCCCGGCGCGCTCTACGAGGTGGGCGTCGCGGTGGTCGTCGCCATGACCTTCGCGCCGAACCTCGTCGCGGACGTCCAGCGGCTGCGCGCGGCGCGGCGGCTGCGCGGCCGCCCCGACCGGGGCGTCAAGGGGCTGTTCCAGGTCGGGCTGCCGGTCTTGGAGGGCGCGTTGGAGCGGTCGGTGTCGCTGGCGGCGGCGATGGACGCGCGCGGGTACGGGCGTACCGCCCAAGTGCCGCGCGCCGTACGGCGCACCACTGCCGCGCTGACGCTCGGCGGGCTGTTCGGGGTCTGCGCCGGTACGTACGGGCTGCTGGCCGATCAGGGCGCGGGGTACGGGCTGCCGGTGCTGCTGGGCGGGCTGGCCGCCGCGCTGGGCGGGCTGTGGCTGGGGCGCCGCCGGTCGGTGCGCAGCCGGTACCGGCCCGACCGGTGGGGGGCGCGGGCGTGGCTGGTCGCCGGCTCGGGCGCGGCCGTCGCGGCGCTGATGATCTGGGCTGCCGACTACGCGCCGCTGACGCTCCATCCGCCCGCGGTCCCGCTTGTGGCGCCGGAACTGCCGCTGTGGCCCGCGTTGTCGGTGCTGCTCGGCCTGCTGCCCGCGTTCGTCGCGCCCGCCCCGCCCCGATCCGCACCGCCGCGATCCGCACCGCCGCGCCGGTCGCTGCGGCCCGGCGGACCTGCCGCGCAGGCCGGACCGTCCGGTCCGAGCTCCGCGGGCCGCTCCGACCGGACGGAACGGCCCGGTCCTCCGGCCCGCCCGAACCCGGCGCGCGGCCCGAGGCCTGCCGACCCGCCGGGCCCGGCAGAGCAGCCCAGCCCGTCGAACCGCCTCACCACACCACGCCGATCGGACCCGGCAGAGCCGCCCGCCCCGGCAGACCGCTCGGGCCCAGCAGATCGCTCGGACCCGGCAGAGCCACCCGCCCCAGCCGACCGCCCAGGCCCCGCAGAACCGCCCAGCTCAGCCAGCCGGCCTGGCCCGGCCGGCGGCCCCGGGGTTGCCGACCCACCGGGCCCGGCACCGCGGCCCAGCCCAGTAGGCCGGTCCGCCCCGCCATGCGCCTCGTCCCCTCCCCCGCCCTCCGATCCGTACCCCGAGGAGCCCTCGCAGTGATCCGTTTCGAGCAGGTGTCGGTCACGTACACCGACGCCGGCGGTCCCGCGATCCAAGGGGTCGATCTGACCGTCCCCGAGGGCGAGCTGTGCCTCCTGGTCGGTCCGTCCGGTGTCGGCAAGTCGACTCTGCTGGGTGCCGTCAGCGGTCTCGTACCGCACTTCACCGGCGGTACGCTGCGCGGCCGGGTCACCGTCGCGGGCCGCGACACCCGCACCCACCGCCCGCGCGAGCTGACCGACGTGGTCGGCACGGTGGGGCAGGATCCGCTCGCGCACTTCGTCACCGACACGGTCGAGGACGAGCTGGCCTACGGCATGGAGTCGCTCGGGCTGCCCGCCGGCACCATGCGCCGCCGGGTCGAGGAGACCCTGGACCTGCTGGGCCTGGCCGAGCTGCGGGAGCGGCCCATCGCCACGCTCTCCGGCGGACAGCGGCAGCGGGTCGCCATCGGCTCGGTCCTGACCACCCACCCCCGTGTCCTGGTCCTGGACGAGCCGACGTCGGCGCTGGACCCGGCGGCGGCCGAGGAGGTGCTGGCCGTGCTCCAGCGGCTCGTGCACGACCTGGGCACGACCGTGCTGATGGCCGAGCACCGGCTGGAACGGGTCGTGCAGTACGCGGACCGGGTCGTCCTGCTGCCCGGTCCCGGCGAGGCGCCGGTGTCCGGTGAGCCCGCCGACCTCATGGCGGTCTCGCCCGTCCACCCGCCGGTGGTGGCGCTGGGCCGGCTCGCCGGCTGGTCGCCGCTGCCGCTGTCGGTACGGGACGCGCGCCGCAAGGCGGGCCCGCTGCGGGAGCGGCTGGCGGCGGCCGGCCCGGCCCCGGCACTCACCCCGGACCGCGCGCCGGCCCCGGGCCCGGCGTTCACCCGGGACCCCGCGCAGGCCCCCGCCCCGGCGCCCACTCCAGCCCCCGCGCAGGCCCCGGGCCCGGCGCCCACCTCAGCCCCCGTGCAGGCCCCGGACCCGGCGGGCGGGCCCGCGCCCGCCGCGCCGCTGGCCGAGGCGGTGGGCCTGTCGGTGCGGCGCGACCGCGTCGAGACGCTGCACGCGGTCGACCTGTCCGTACGGCCCGGTGAGACGGTCGCGCTGATGGGCCGCAACGGCGCGGGAAAGTCCACTCTGCTGTCCGCGTTCGTGGGGCTGCACGAACCCGCCGCCGGGACCGTCCGCGTCGACGGCGCCGTCCCGCACCGCACCCGGCCCGCCGAGCTGCTGCACCGCGTGGGGCTGGTGCCCCAGGAGCCACGGGACCTGCTGTACGCGGACACGGTCGCGGCCGAGTGCGCGGCGGCGGACCAGGACGCGGGGGCGCCCGCGGGCACCTGCCGGGTGCTGGTCGGGCGGCTGCTGCCGGACGTGCCCGACACCACGCATCCGCGTGATCTGTCGGAGGGTCAGCGGCTGGCGCTGGCGCTCGCGGTGATCCTCACGGCCCGGCCGCCGCTGCTCCTGCTGGACGAGCCGACCCGCGGCCTGGACTACGCGGCGAAGGCGCGGCTGGCCGAGGTCCTGCGCGAGCTCGCGGCGGACGGGCACGCCATCGTGCTGGCCACCCATGATGTGGAGCTGGCGGCCGAGCTGGCCCACCGCGTCGTCATCCTGGCCGACGGCGAGGTGGTGGCGGACGGCCCGACGGCGGAGGTGGTCGTCTCCTCCCCCGCGTTCGCCCCGCAGGTCGCCAAGGTGCTCGCGCCGCTGCCCTGGCTGACGGTGCCGCAGGTGCGGCGGGCGCTGGAGGTGTCCGGATGAGTGCCGCCTCCCGCACCGGAGGTTCCCGGCCTGTTGCCGCCCCCCGCGCTGGAGACTTCTGGACTGGTGCCGCCCCCCGCACCGGAGGTTCCCGGCCTGTTGCCGCCCCCCCCCCCCCCCCGGAGGTTTCCGGCCTGGTGCCGCCCGCACTCCGGAGGTGTCCCGGTGAGCGCCGCCCGTACGCCCGCGACAGCTCCCGGGCGCCGGTCCGGCCCCGAGGAGCGCGGCCGGGAGAGCCGCGGCGGTCGGCGGGTGCGCGCCGTGCGGCTGGGCCCGCGGTCGATCGCCGCCCTGGTTCTGGTCTCGGCCGTGGGCGTGGTGGCCTTCGGCTGGCCGCTCCTGGCGGCGCCCGGCTCCTCGCTCGCGCACTCCTCCGACGCGCCGTGGCTGTTCGCGGCGCTCCTGCCGCTGCTGCTGGCCGTGGTGGTGGCGACCATCGCCGACACCGGCCTGGGGCCCAAGGCCGTGGCGATGCTGGGCGTACTGGCCGCCGCGGGCGCGGCGCTGCGGCCGCTGGGCGGCGGCACGGCGGGCATCGAGCCGATGTTCTTCCTGATGGTGCTCTCCGGGCGGGTGCTGGGCCCCGGCTTCGGCTTCGTCCTCGGTGCGGTGTCGATGTTCGCGTCCGCCCTGCTGACGGGCGGGGTGGGCCCGTGGATGCCGTTCCAGATGCTGTCCATGGGCTGGGTGGCGATGGGCGCCGGGCTACTGCCGAGGCCTGAACAACTGCGCGGCCGCGGCGAGCTGGTGCTGCTCGCCGGGTACGGGGCCGTCGCCTCGCTGCTGTACGGCACGGTCATGAACCTGCAAGGGTGGCCGTACATCGGCCAGCTGACGTCGAGTGTGTCCTTCGCCCCCGGCGACCCGCTCCATGAGAACCTGGCCCGATTCGTGGCGTACTGCCTGGCCACCTCCCTCGGCTGGGACCTGCCGCGTGCCGTACTCACCGTCGTGCTCACGCTCGCCCTCGGCGGCCCCGTCCTGAAGGCGCTGCGCCGCGCCACCCGCCGGGCGGCCTTCGACGCCTCCGCGGTGTTCGACGCGCCCGGCCCCGGCCCCGCCCGGGGCGCGGGGGAGCTGCGCTGAGCGGACGCAGCCGAGCGACTCGTACGTGTGAAGCGGCGTCACGCCCGCGCGGGCCGGGTACGACCGCGCTTCGTAGCGGGGCGCCGCGACGGGTCCGCACCGTGACGGGCCGTCGCCGGAGGACGGCCGGTGCCGCTCTCCGATCCGGAGTAGTACCTCCCGGCATTGCGGTCCCCTGGGGCTGCGTCAACAGTGAAGGGGTCGCCGGGTGGCACGGTCGCGCCGGGCGGCGCGCCCTGTCCTCGACGGAAGGTACGTCCCGTGTCCGGTGACCCGCTCTCCTGTCGCACCACGCCCCGTCGGAAGTCCGCGCTCCTGTGCTCCGTGGCGGCTCTGAGCGCCGCCGGTGTGGCGCTGGCCGCCGCACCGGCCGATGCGGCCGCGGGCTTTCCGCTGGGCGGCGAGGCCCGGGACATCGCCCGGCGGATGATCCCCAACAGGACGCAGTTCAAGTGCTTCAGCAATCTGGTGGAGCGGGAGAGCGGCTGGCGGGTCACGGTGACCTCGCCCAGCGGGGCGTACGGTCTACTCCAGGCACTGCCGGGCTCGAAGATGGCGTCGGCGGGCGCGGACTGGCGGACCAATCCGGCCACGCAGATCAGCTGGGGCCTGGAGTACATCAAGGACCGGTACGGGAGCCCGTGCGAGGCGTGGGCGTTCTGGCGATCCAAGGGCTGGTATTGAAGCCCTGGCGGGCTTCACATATCGGACATGGTTGCTCTACAAGCGCTGGATAGCCCTGGCGCTCCAGGCACCGAACAGCCCTGGTCGGCCTAGAGACGCTGGATGATCGTCGCCGTGGCCAGCGCGCCGCCCGCGCACATGGTGATCAGCGCGAACTCCTTGTCCGCACGCTCCAGTTCGTGCAGAGCCGTGGTGATCAGCCGGGCTCCCGTGGCGCCGACCGGATGGCCGAGGGCGATGGCGCCACCGTTGACGTTGACCTTCTCCAGATCCTGGCCGAAGAACTGCGCCCAGGACAGCACCACCGACGCGAACGCCTCGTTGACCTCGATCAGGTCGATGTCCTTGAGCGTCATCCCGGCCTTGCCGAGGACCGTCTGCGTCGCATCGATCGGCCCGTCCAGGTGGTAGTGCGGGTCACAGCCGACCAGCGCCTGCGCGACGATCCGGGCCCGCGCCCGGAGCCTGAGCGCGCGCGCCATCCGCTTGGACGCCCACATCACCGCGCACGCGCCGTCCGATATCTGCGAGGAGTTGCCGGCGGTGTGCACCGCGGTCGGCATGACCGGCTTGAGTCCGGCGAGGGCTTCCATGCTGGTGTCGCGCAGCCCCTCGTCGCGGTCGACGAGCCGCCACATGCCCTGGCCCGCGAGCTGCTCCTCCTCGGTGGTGGGCACCTGCACCGCGAAGGTCTCGCGCTTGAACCGCTCCTCCGCCCAGGCCCGCGCGGCGCGCTCCTGGGAGATCAGGCCGAGCGCGTCGACCCGCTCGCGGGTCAGGCCCCGGTGGCGCGCGATCCGCTCGGCCGCCTCGAACTGGTTGGGCAGGTCCACGTTCCACTCGTCCGGCCACGGCTTGCCGGGGCCGTGCTTGGAGCCGCTGCCGAGCGGCACCCGGGACATCGCCTCGACGCCGCAGGCGATGCCGATGTCGATGACGCCACCCGCGACCATGTTGGCGACCATGTGGTTGGCCTGCTGCGAGGAGCCGCACTGGCAGTCGACGGTGGAGGCGGCGGTCTCGTACGGCAGGCCCATGGCGAGCCAGGCGTTGCGCGCCGGGTTCATGGCCTGCTCGCCCGCGTGCGTGACCGTACCGCCGACGATCTGCTCCACGCAGTCGGGCTTGATGCCGGTGCGGGCCAGCACCTCGCGGTAGGTCTCGCCGAGCAGATAGGCGGGGTGGAGGTTGGCGAGCGCGCCACCGCGCCTGCCGATGGGGGTGCGTACCGCTTCGACGATGACGGGTTCGGCGGCCATGACTCGTCCTCTCCTCGCGCCCGCGACTCGAGCCCGCGACGGCGTCCAGCGACGGAAGTAGTACGCGTTCTAGTCCGCCCTCAGTCTGCTGAGCGCCGCGGGGGCCGCGCAAGGGGCGTGCACCGCGCTTGTACCGCAGGTAACCGCAACGAATCCGGCCCCGCCCCTTGCGACTTGTAGAACCCGTTACTACCTTCCGCAGCAATTCTGATGGTGCGTCAGGAAGGAAGTGGCGCCGATGTCCCGCCCCGAGCTACCGGACGGCTTCGACTTCACCGACCCCGACCTGTACCGGCAGCGGGTGCCGCTCCCGGAGTTCGCCCGGCTGCGGCGCACCGCGCCGGTGTGGTGGAACGCGCAGCGGCACGGGGCGGCGGGCTTCGACGACGACGGCTACTGGGCCGTCACCCGCCACGCGGACGTCAAGGAGGTCTCCACCCACCCGGAGCTCTTCTCCTCGCACCTCAACACCGCGATCATCCGCTTCAACGAGCACATCCAGCGTGAGCAGATCGACGTCCAGAAGCTGATCATGCTGAACATGGACCCGCCCGAGCACACCCGGGTCCGCCAGATCGTCCAGCGCGGCTTCACCCCGCGCGCCATACGGGCCCTGGAGGGAGCGCTGCGCGACCGCGCCGCCCGCATCGTGGCCGGGGCCCGCGAGGGCGGCACCGGGGACTTCGTCACCGACATCGCGTGCGAACTGCCGCTCCAGGCCATCGCCGAGCTGATCGGCGTCCCGCAGCGCGACCGCGCCAAGATCTTCGACTGGTCCAACAAGATGGTCGCGTACGACGATCCCGAGCTGGCCATCACCGAGGAGATCGGCACCCAGTCGGCCACGGAACTCATCTCGTACGCCATGAACCTGGCCACGGACCGCAAGGCGTGCCCGGCCCGGGACATCGTCAGCGCGCTGGTCGCCGCCGAGGACGAAGGCAACCTGGGGGCCGACGAGTTCGGGTTCTTCGTGCTGCTGCTGGCTGTCGCGGGCAACGAGACCACGCGCAACGCCATCAGCCACGGCATGCACGCCTTCCTCACCCACCCCGAGCAGTGGGAGCTGTTCAAGAGCGAGCGCCCGGCCACGGCCGCGGACGAGATCGTGCGATGGGCGACCCCGGTGGTCTCCTTCCAGCGCACCGCCACCCAGGACACCGTGCTGGGCGGACAGCCCATCAGGAAGGGCCACCGGGTCGGCCTCTTCTATGCGTCCGCCAACAACGACCCGGAGGTCTTCCCGCACCCCGAGGTCTTCGACATCGGCCGGGACCCGAACCCGCACCTGGGCTTCGGCGGCGGCGGTCCGCACTTCTGCCTCGGCAAGAGCCTGGCCGAGTTGGAGATCCGGCTGATCTTCAACGCCATCGCGGACGAGTTGCCGGGAATCCGGCTGGCGGGGCAGCCGCGGCGGTTGCGGTCCGCGTGGCTCAACGGGATCAAGGAGCTGCGGGTCAGCTACGCCTGACACCCTTCGCTACCCCCTTCGCCACACCCTTCGCTCCCTGAGCGCTGACAAGCCGTCATTTCCTGACCGAAAAGCGCCCACCCTCTGCGCTTGTCAGTGCTCTTCAGCGTCCCTACTCTCGGGTAAGTCGAGCATCGTTGACATGTTCGATTCAATCATGTGCGGTATCGAGCCGAGCCGCTTCCGAAAGCGCCGCACACGTTCCCCCAGCACGCCATGGGACTCCTCACGCTCTCTCAAAGGGGATATTTCATCATGAGGGATGAGCACGGCACATATGTCAGGGGAAGGGTGAGGTGGCGGCGGTTCGCCGCGCTCTCCGTCCCCGGTTTCGCCGCGACGGCCGCCCTGGCCGTCGCCCTGGCCAACGGCGCCATCGCGGCGTCCTTCGCCGTGTCGGGCCAGCAGTTCAAGGTCTCGGCCGACAAGCTGCAAGGCGAGGGCTTCGCCCAGTACGGCAGCGTGGACACCAACGCCCGCGGCGACATCCTGCCGGTCGCCGTGACCGCGATCAGAAAGGCGAAGATCGACAACCTCTGCCAGTCGGTCGTCACCCACCTGCCGATCATCGGAGACATCTCGCTCAAGCTGTCCGCGGGCGGCGGCGGCAAGCCCGTCGAGGCCAGCGACCTGTACATGGACGCCACCCAGATGTCCGGCGACGCGAGCTTCAACAACATCGAGATCGGCCGGGACGCCTCCACCCTCGACAAGGGGCCCGACGGCGCCCAGGGCCTCCAGGACCTGTTCGCGCAGCAGGCCGACGACATCAGCATGTCCAAGCTCCGTACGGTCGCCTGGGCCACCACCGCCGGGACCTTCAAGCTCAACGGGCTGAGCATGAAGATCAGCAAGGGCAAGAAGGAATGCTTCTGAAGGGCGTGCTTCCCAGGTGGCGCCGATGGCGCAGGGGCCGGCCCTTCTGGGGCGGCCTGGTCACCACCGCCGCGGGCGCGGAGATCGCCGCCATCCCGCTGGCGCCGATGAAGGTCATGGTCCTGCAAGGGGTCACCGGAATCGTGTCGGTGCTGCTGGGCCTCGTCCTGGTCCTGATGGGGCTGAGCGCCTGGTTCGCACCCCACTACCGGGGACTGGCGGGCGTGCTGGCCGTCATGGTCGCCGCGGCCGCCCTCGTCCTGTCCAACCTCGGCGGCTTCTTCCTGGGGACCATCCTGGGAGTCATCGGCGGCAGCCTGATCTTCGGCTGGCAGCCGCTGCCGGAAGCCGGCCCCGAACCGAGCGCACACAACGCCGAAGCGTCGGACGGCGACACACCTGACACCGGCATGCCCGACGCCGCCGCACCTGACGGCGGCACGGTTCAGGCCCGCGCGGCCGAACCGACCCCCCTCACGCACGACAGCTGATCCGGGCAGCACCCGAACCGGTCAGCCGCACTCCCCACCACCCCACGAAGGAGCCGCACGATGCGCCGTACGTTACCCAGCCGCGCCCTGCTCGCCGCCGGCGCCGGACTCGCCACCGCCGCCGCCCTGGCCCTCACCGGCTCGGCCACCGCCCACCCCACCGCCGCTACCGCCGCCGCCGGATCGACGACGGTGACCCCGGCCGGGCACTACTTCAAGGCCGCGCTCTCCGGCAAGGCCACCTTCAAGGCGGGGTCGGTCACGGTGACCTGCTCGGCCTCCGTCTCCGAGCCGACGTCGCCCACCGGCACCGACACCAAGAACCAGGTGCCGCCCGCCCCGGGCAACAGCAACGCGGACGGCCCCGTGGGCGGCCCGCTCAGCGCGCCCACGTACGGCAACTGCACCGTCAGCATCCCGGGCGTCACCGCCACCATCACCACCACCGGCGACTGGGGCGTCTCCGTCCAGAACGGCTCCCCGGTCGCCGCCAACCTCACCATCCCGACCGGCGGCTTCGTCCTCAAGACCAGCGGTCTGGCGAGCTGCACGGTCACCGCCGCGCCCACCGCCGAGGCGACCGTCACCGGCCAGTGGACCAACGGCGCACCGTCCAAGCTCGCCGTCAACGGCGCCTCGGTACCGGTCAAGGTCGTCGGCGGCTTCGGCTGCCCGACCACCGCCACGAGCTCCACCTTCACCGTGGCGTACGACGTCACCGACGCCACCGACCCCGCCTCGCAGATCACGGTCACCGGCTGACGGCGGCCGCCCGGCCGGGACCGCTCGGGTGGCGGCGGCCACCCACCGGCCCGACCATGGAAGGGCGGCGATCCACCCGGGGCGGGCGGCGGCCCCGCCCGCCCCGGTCCGTGCACCGCCTACGCGAACGGAACGTTGACGCAGGCCAGACGGGCGCCCGCGGTGCCCGCATGCCCCTCGTGGGTATCGGTGGCGTGCTCGTGGACCACCACGGAGCGCGCCCCCTGGGCCCGGAAGCGCCAGTCCACCACGGCCTCGGCCCGGCCGTTGCCGCGCGCGTCGGTGGTCAGGTCCAGCCAGACCTCGTTGCGCGCGTTGGCGTACGCGGGGTCGGTCGAGGGCTGCACGGGGTCCGGCACGTCCTGGTAGTGGGGCCCGGAGTCGGCGGGCCGGGCACCGCACGCCTTGGTGTGCGCATGGGCCCCGAACGTACGGTGCGCCTCGACGCCGTGCACCCGCAGCACGACGCGCGTACCGCCGCCCGCGACCGGGTGCGCCAGGACCGTGACCGCGCTGCCCGACGGGACCGCCGCGGTGTCGTAGGTCACCGCCTCGTAGGCGCTGGATTCGGCCACCGCGGCATACCGCTCGTGTACGAACGCCACGGGGCACTGCACCCCGCTCACGGCCGACGCGGAGGCCATCGACACGGCCAGGGCTGTCGTCGCCAACGACATCTCTCACTTCCCTCTCACGGTCCGAACTGCCGTGAAAACGCTAGCGGTTCAGGCGCGGCCCCACCGGGGGAACGGGAACAGAGGATCGCATTCGGTCGCTCTGAGGGGCCGCCGGGGGCAGCGTCCCGCCCAGCCAGTGCAGCGCGTCCCGCATCCGCGCGGGCGCCGCGGACGGCAGCCGCCCGGTGTACGCGGCGGCGGTGCGCAGCAGCTCCAGCGTCCGCCCCGAACCGGTCCCGGCCACCGTGGGAACCAGCTCCTCCACCGTCCGTACGGCCTCCCGCCAGGCGCCCGCGCCGAGGAACGCGGCGAGCAGCCGGGCGCCGAAGATCCCGCTGTAGCCGACGGTCACCCCGGACTGCTGGAGCGCCGCCCGGTGCAGCAGCGGGATCGCCCGCGCCCAGTCGCCGGCCTTCTGGTACGTCCCGCCCTGGTGGCCGTCGATCTCGTCGGCCGTCACCCACCACACCCAGGGAGGGTCGCCGGGCCGTTCACCGTCCAGCAGCAGGGAGCGGGCGCGGGCGAAGGAGCGGGCCGCGTCGGTCGCACGGCCGGTCGCGGCGAGGCCGCGCGCCTCCCGGATCCGGAAGACCGCCTCCAGGCGCGGGGTCAGCCGGCGCCGGTCCAGTACGGCACGGGCGATGGCGAGTTCGGTGCGGGGGTGGCCGATCCAGCCCGCGCGGAGGGCCGCGTTCTGGAGGGTCAGCAGCTCGGTGGCGCGATCGCCGGCGCGCCGCGCCCAGGTCAGCGCGGCGGTCTCCAGCCGGGCGGCGGCCCGGTACCGCCCGGCGTCGAAGTGCAGCCAACCGGCCACCTCGGCGAGTTCTGCGGCGGCAGCCAGCCGTTCGCGCCGTTCGGCGCGCTCGCCGGGACCGTTGCGCCCCCGGCCGTCGTGGCCCTCACGCAGCCGGTGCCGTACGACGGCGAAGGCGGCGGCAGCCTGGTCAACGGCGGACCGCGCGCCCGCCGGCCGCGCGGCCGGGTCGTTGTCCAGCGCGACCAGGCGCCGGGAGGCGGCCCGGATGCCCTCGACGGAACCGCCGTCGGTCACGTCTGGCACTTCCCCCACCGGCCGCACCTAGCGCGCGGCGTCCGCAGGCTCCGCGGCAGCGGGCTCGGCGGCGGGCGGCTCCCCGCCCTCGGCCCCGGCGGCAGACGGCTCCATGCCACCCGGCGCCGCCGAAGACGCGCCCGCGACCCCGGTCGCGGCCCCCCGCCCGCGCACCGCGAGACGTGTCCGCAGCCTGGCCAGGGCCGCCGCGCCACCACCCGGGGCGGCGATCTCCTTGGGCGGCACCTTCCCGGCGCCCGTCAGCACGTACTGGAGGGCGAACCCGGCCGCCACGACCACCGCGCCGCCGACCGCGTCCAGCACGTAGTGGTTGGCGGTGCCGACGATCACGGCGGTGGTCAGCACCGGGTACATCAGCCCGAGGATCTTGATCCACAGCTTCGGCGCGACCAGGGCGATGATGACACCGCACCACAGCGACCAGCCCACGTGCAGGGACGGCATGGCCGCGTACTGGTTGGACAGCTTGGTCAGCGCACCGAAGTCCGGGTTCTCCAGGTCCTGCGGGCCGTGCGCGGTGTCGACGTAGCCGAGGCCCGGCATCAGGCGCGGCGGGGCGAGCGGGTACAGCCAGAAGCCGAGCAGCGCGAGCAGCGTGGTGAGGGCCAGCGGGGTGCGCGCCCACCGGTAGGCCGCGGGCCGGGTCAGGTACAGCCAGGCCAGCAGGGTGATCGGGACGAAGAAGTGCAGCGAGGAGTAGTAGAACCCCATGCTGTCCTTGAGCCACGGGGTGTCCGCCACGATGTGGTTGAACCAGTGCTCGATGTCGATGTGCAGCCAGCCCTCCAGGTCGAGGATCTGGCGGCCGTGGCCCTCGGCGAGGCTCCGCTCGTCCGGCGCGTGCGCCCGGATGTAGGAGTACACGAAGTAGCCGACGCGGATGAGCATCAGCTCCAGCAGCACGTTCGGCCTGGTCAGCGGGCGCCGGTAGAGGCGCAGCAGCGGAACGTGCCGGAACCGGCTCCGCGCGGGGTCCGCGTACGCGGTCTCCACCGGCTTGTTCCACAGCGGGGAGGTGCGGGACAGGAACGGCACCACGAGCGCGGCGGCCAGCGCGGCGAGCAGCGGGGCGTTGTACGCGATGTGTCCGAGGGACTCGATGTCGGGCATCAGCGCGGTGCGGTTCAGCGTCATCACCAGCACCACAAGCACCGGCCACACCAGCCGGTCGGAGCTGCGCCTGCCCACCCGGCCGACGACGGCGAGCAGGATCCACAGCTGCTGGTACTGCCACGAGGTGGGCGAGACGGCCAGCGCGACACAGCCGGTGATGGCGGCGGCGAGCAGCAGTTGGCCGTCCTTGGCGTAGTGCACGGCGCGCCGCAGTCCGAGCACGGCCACCGCCACCGCCAGTACGGCCAGCAGGGCCAGCTCGGCGGGGCCGGACAGCCCGATGCGCAACAGCAGGCCGTGCAAGGACTGGTTGGCCAGGCCGTCGGCGGAGCCGCCGAGCCCGGCGCCGCCGATGTGGTGCAGCCAGTACGTCTGGGAGTCCCGCGGCATCACGGCCCAGGCCAGTACCGTGCACAGGGCGAAGGTGCCGCCCGCGAACGCGGTGGCCCGGCGACGCCCCGTCAGCCACTGGACGACCGCGAAGAGCAGCAGGGCGGGCTGGAGCGCCGCGGCCAGGCCGGTGAGGACACCGGCCTGCCGCTGCGAGGTCCGGGGCAGCAGCGTGAGCAGCACCAACAGGACCGGGATGATGCTGGTCTGACCGAGCGTGAAGGTGTTGCGGACCGGCAGCGAGAGCGCCATCAGGCAGAGGGCCACGGGCGCGGCGAGCAGCTTGGTGTTGCGGGAGACCGGACGGGGCAGCGTACGCGCCACGACCAGGCCGAGTGCGACGACCAGCAGCAGGGTGCCGAAGGTCCAGGCGACGCCGAGGCTCTGCTCGGCGGCGCGGGTCAGCGGCTTGAGGGCCAGTCCCGCGAAGGGGGTGCCGGTGAAGGCGCCGTCGCCGTCGTACAGCGACCCCTTGACGTGCAGGACTCCGTTCTCACCGAGCCACGTCTCCAGGTCGGTGAGCCGCTCGTCGGGTGGCAGCCGCAGCACCGCCGCGGCCTGACGCACCCCCAGCAGTCCGGCGAGAAGCCACAGGGCCCCGAGCGCCATGCCACTGCGTGACAACCGTGACCCGGAGACACCGGGTTCCGACCCCGAGCCCGGGGTGTTCCCCAGTCCGCTCCGCTCCGCGTCCGCCACGCCCGGCTGCTCCCCCACTCGCTCGTCCACCGCTTCCGTATGTCTGAGTCAGTGACCTTACTGAGCCCTGTACTCAGACGCGGAACACCCCGACTTCACCTGACTGCCGCCGGAACGTGGTCCGCGGCGTCCTGTCCCATTTCACCAGGAGTGCCGCACGGTCGGCGCGCGGGCCCCATCCTGCCGCACCTCCGCCCCCCGCCGCGCGAAGGGCTCCAGGGCCGGTACGGCAGGATGGGCGCATGAGCATCGTGAAGATCAATGTGCTGACCGTGCCCGCCGAGCAGCGGGAGGTGCTGGAGCAGCGGTTCGCCGCCCGCGCCGGCGCGGTGGAGAACTCCGACGGCTTCGAGTGGTTCGAGCTGCTGCGGCCCGTCGAGGGCACCGACCAGTACCTGGTGTACACGCGCTGGCGCAGCGAGGAGGACTTCCAGGCGTGGATGGAGGGCCCGATGAAGGCGGCTCACCAGGGCGGCGGAGAGGGTGCGCCGAAGCAGCGGCCGGCGGCGGCCGGGTCCACGCTGTGGTCGTTCGAGGTGGTGCAGCAGGCCGCGCCCAAGCAGGCCTGACGGCCGCCATCACCCGTTCGGGCTAACAGCGTTCGCCCACCCGTTCGCCCCGGCGAACGCTGTGAGGGAAGGTCCGCCCGAGCGAGAAGAGTGGTTCCCATGGGCTACAAGGAGCGCATTCAGCACCTCAAGGAAGCGTTCGGCGCGGCGAAGCGGCACGCCGACAAGGCCCGTCAGGAGGGCGCCGGCAAGAAGTCGGCGCCCGGGCAGGGCGACACCGGCACCGTCGGGAAGTACACGGACGTGGGCCAGGAGGGGACGGACCGGACCAGGGAGGGCGGGGACGAGGGCGGCAAGTCCGCGTAGCCCTCGGGCGCAGCCCCGCGTAGCCCCCGGGCGCAGCCCCGCGTACGGATATGCGCGTGCGGCGCGTCCGGCCGACCTGCCAGGATGCGCCGCATGACCGAGTCAGCCGCCGCCGCGGGTCCGCTGTGGACCGTCGCCGCGCAGCCCGTGCACTCCCCCGAGGCGTCCGCCCTGCTGCGCGAGTACTTCATCGAGGTTTCCGACCGCTGGTTCGAGCTGCACCACGGCCGCCGCTCGACGCCGGAGGAGATCGAAAGCGGGCTCCTTGAGCACCACAGCGACGATCTCGTCCCGCCGTACGGGCTGCTGCTGGTGGGTCGGCACGGCGGCGAGCCCGGCGGCTGTGTGGGGCTGCGGCTGCTCGACGCGCGTACCGCCGAGCTGGCCCGGATGTTCGTCCGGCCCACCAAGCGGAGACTGGGCGGCGGCGGGGCGCTGCTGGCCGCGGCGGAGCGGACCGCCCGCGAGCTGGGCATGCGGCGCGTGATCCTCGACACCCGGCTTGACCTGGTGGAGGCGCGTGCCATGTACGCGCGGCACGGCTACGCCGAGATCGAGCCGTACAAGCAGGACCCGTACACCGAGTGCTTCTTCGGCAAGGAGCTGGAGCCCAAAGCTTCCGGCGTGCCCGGCCCGTCCGGCCGCTGACGCCCGGCTCCCCCGCTGACGCCCGGCTCCCCCGGTCACCGCTCCCGGTCGGGGCGCGGCTGCTCCGCGTCGGAGCCGGACAGCTCGCGGTTCAGCTCCCGTACCAGCTCGACGAGGTCGGTGGGGCGGTCCGCCGCCGACCACCAGTCGCCGAGCAGGTCGGCGAGGGTCTCCTCACGGGCCCGCAGCAGCCGCGCCGCCGTCTCGCGCCCCCGGTCCGTCAGGGTCAGCGGCAGCCCGTCGCGTACCGCCAGCCCGCGCGCCTCGACCTGGCGCGCCGCCTCGGTGATGGCGCGCAGCGGCACGGTCGTCCGTTCGGCGAGCAGGGCGGGCGGCTCCACGGAGCCGTGGCGGTCCATGCGCAGCAGCAGCCAGCTGGCGGCGGGCAGCAGATCGAGTCCGGCGCGTTCGGTGATGTCGACGTAGACGCGCTTGCGGCCTTCCCGGCTGCCCAGCAGTGACAGGGCGCGGGCGCACTCGTCGTGCGAGGAGCGCTCGACGGGGTTGGAGGAGAGGACCTCGGTGGTGTCGGGGGCGGTGACGGAGCCGCGCAGCGGCTCCTCTTTCAGGAACCAGGCCAGGACGAACGCGACGGCGACGACCGGTATCGCGTAGAGGAAGACGTCGGTGATGGACACCGCGTACGCGTTCAGCACCCCGGCCCGCTCGCCGGCCGGGAGCCGGGAGACGGCGCGCGGGTCGCCGCTCAGCTCTGCGGGGTCGACCCCGGGCGGCAGCGGTGCCCCGGCGAGCGCGTCGGCGATCCGCGGCCCGAGTTTGTTGGCGAAGATCGTGCCGAAGATGGACACGCCGAAGGAGGCGCCGATGGAGCGGAAGAAGGTGGCGCCCGAGGTGGCCACACCGAGATCCTCGTACCCCACGGCGTTCTGCACGATCAGCACCAGTACCTGCATCACGAGGCCGAGCCCGAAGCCGAAGACGAAGAAGGCGCCGCTCATCACGGCGTCGGAGCTGGACATGTCGAGCCGGTGCAGGAGGAGCAGGCCGATGGCGGTGACCCCGGTGCCCGCGATGGGGAAGACCTTGTAGCGGCCGGTGCGGCTGACGATCTGCCCGGAGCCGGTGGAGGACAGCAGCATGCCGAGGACCATCGGCAGCATGTGGACGCCGGACATGGTCGGCGAGACGCCCTGGACGACCTGGAGGAAGGTCGGCAGGTAGGTCATGCTGCCGAACATCGCGAAGCCGACGACGAAGCCGATCACCGAGCAGAGCACGAAGGTGCGGGTGCGGAAGAGCTTCAGCGGCAGGACGGGCTCCACGGCCGTCCGCTCCACCCGTACGAAGGCGATGAGCAGCAGTGCGCCGAGGACGCCGAGCCCGACGATCTGCCAGGAGCCCCACGCGTAGCTGACGCCGCCGAGCGAGGTCATCAGGACCAGGGCGGCGGCCATGGCGGCGATGAGGGCGGTGCCGAGGTAGTCGATGGTGTGCCGGGTGCGGCGCCGGGGGATGTGCAGGGCCGTGGCGATGACGGTGAGCGCGACGGCGCCGACCGGCAGGTTGACGTAGAAGACCCAGCGCCAGCTGAGGTGGTCGACGAAGAGTCCGCCCAGGAGCGGGCCGAGCACGCTCGTACCACCGAAGACGGCGCCGAAAAGCCCCTGGTAGCGACCCCTCTCGCGGGGCGACACGATGTCGCCGACGATCGCCATCGACAGCACGATCAGCCCGCCGCCGCCCAGTCCCTGCAGGGCTCGGAAGGCGATGAGCTGCGGCATGTCCTGGGCCAGGCCGCAGAGCGCGGAGCCCACCAGGAAGATCACGATGGCGAGCTGGTAGAGCTTCTTGCGGCCGTACTGGTCGCCGAGCTTGCCCCACAGCGGGGTGGCGGCGGTCGAGGCCAGCAGGTAGGCGGTGACGACCCACGACAGGTGCTCCAGGCCGCCGAGGTCGCTGACGATCGTCGGCAGCGCGGTGGAGACGATCGTCTGGTCGAGGGCGGCGAGCAGGAGGCCCAGCATCAGTGCGCCGATGGCCATCCACAGGGTGCGCCTGGGCTGCCCGGCGCCGGGGACGGCGGCCGGGGGGCTCCCCGGAGGCCCGGGGTGCGCGGGGTCCTGCGCCATCGCGTCTCCCCTCGGTGGACTCGGGTGCTCGTGTGGCGCCGCCATCCCATCGTCACCCCTGTGCCGGGGCGCGGCCCGCCGGGTGGGTCCGTCCGGCTCCGAGAACTCCTGCGAGGAATTCCGAGGGGGGGCCTGGCGCGTCCCCGGACCCGCTTTGTATCGTAGAGAAACAAAGTGGCTCCGCCCGCACTCCCTGACCGGCGGGCGGGGCCGCTTGTGCATGTTCCAGGCTTCCTTCCCCCGGCCCGTCAGGAGCCCGCAGATGCCCACTGCCCCCGCCGCCACGTTCGACGCCCGCGCCGTCCTGCTCGACATGGACGGCACCCTGGTCAACTCCGACGCGGTCGTGGAGCGCTGCTGGCGGCGCTGGGCCGCCGAGCAGGGACTGGACGGGGACAGCGTGATCAAGGTCGTCCACGGTCGGCAGGGCCACGCCACGATGGCGGTGCTGCTGCCGGACCGCCCGCACGCGGAGAACCTGGCCGACAACCGGCGGATGCTGGAGCAGGAGACCACCGACATGGAGGGCGTCGTGCCGGTACCGGGCGCGCCCGCCTTCATGGCCGCCCTCGTCGGCCTCCCGCACGCCCACGCCCTGGTCACCTCCGCGGACCGGGCGCTCTCGACGGCCCGGATGAACGCCGCCGGGCTGCCGATGCCCGCCGTCCGGGTCACGGCGGAGTGCGTGGGCGCGAGCAAGCCGGACCCCGAGGGCTTCCTCAAGGGCGCGGCCGAACTGGGCTTCGCGCCCGCCGACTGCGTGGTCTTCGAGGACTCGGAGGTCGGCATCGCGGCGGGCAGGGCGGCCGGCATGCGCGTCGTGGGCGTGGGCCCGCGCGCCGCGTCCCACGCCCCGGACGCGCTGGTGCGCGACCTGGAGCAGGTACGGGTCGAGGCGCTCCCGGACGGCACCTTGCGCCTGCACATAGCCGGCTGACGCACGCCCGCCCGAACCGCCCGCGGCGGCGGCACGGCCATCAGCGAACCCGAACCGCGCACGGCGGCGGCACGGCGGTCAGCGGACCCGAACCCCGCTCACGGCGGCGGCACGGCGGTCAGCCGGCCACCGCCTCGTAGAGGCTGAAGCCCGCCAGCACCAGCATCACCAGCGCCGCGACCTTCGTGATCAGCTTCAGCGGTACGAACCTCATCAGCGTGCGGCCGCCCACGATGCCCAGCCCGGCCACCGCCCAGAGCGCGAGCACGGCGCCCACTCCCACCGACAGCGGATCGTCGTAGCGGGCGGCCAGGTTGGCGGTCATGATCTGGGTCAGATCGCCGAACTCGGCGACCAGGATCAGCGAGAAACCCGCGCCCGCGACCTTCCAGAAGGACTGGTCGGCGGGCCTCTTGGGCTCCTCGTCCCCGTCGTCCTTCTTCGCCAGCAGCATCACGGCACCGGCGAGGAACAACACGCCGACCACGGCCTGCACCACCCGGTGCGGCAGCAGCGTCAGCACGCTGCCCGCCGCGATGGCCAGCGCGACATGGACGGCGAAGGCGGCGGCGACCCCCGCGAAGACGTACGACGCCCGATAGCGGGTACCGAGCATCAGTCCCGCGAGAGCGGTCTTGTCGGGCAGTTCGGCGAGGAAGACGACGCCGAAGACGACGGCGGCGACGGTGATGTCGAACACGGGGTTGGATACCTCGTTCGGTCAGGCTGTCCGCCGGGCTGTCCGCGCCGCGAGGGAGCCGCCTGGAAACGGGGTCGCTTCGGCACGGCAGCACCATGGACAAGCGTCATGGACACTGCGGCCGAAGGTCTCGCTGGCACGGCGCGCACAGGCGGCACACACCGGGCTCCGGGCGCCGGCCCGCCACCAGGGCGGGCAGTATGTCGACGGTCCGGCGAAGAGCTACTCCCCTTCAGATGGCCCAGCATACGCGACCGGGGCCGACTGACCCCGCGCCGAGAAACCCCTCCGCGACCGGAACCACCCGCACCGGAAGGGTGTCCTCCCCCCTGGTAGTAATTGATGTGTCACGATCAACAGGAGGGTGCCTCAGTGCGGTTGAAGCCAGGGCGAACGGTGCAGGGAATGGGAATCGCGGTGCTTGTACTGTCGATTTCCCTCACGGGGTGCGGAAAGAAGAGCAAAAAGCACAATCGGTCGCATGCGACGGCCTCGTCGGGCAGGTCGCTGAGCGGTGCGATGGCGGCCGAGGAAATGCTGCCGAATCGTGAGGCGATGCCGGGCGCGCTGAGCATGCTGGACGGCGAGCCGGTCAGCAGGGCCAAGGCGCCGGTCGACTGCCGGAAACCATCGGGTAAGTGCAACGGCGCCAACGCCCACGGCTACGTGATGTACAAGACCGACGCCCAGAGGAGCCACACCGCCAAGTTCGACGTGACCGTCTACCGCAACGAGACGGCCGCGAAGCGCGCTTACCGCTCGTGGGACCGCTATGTGAACGCGGACTCCAACGGGTTCCGGGTCGAGACCATCAACCAGCCGATCGGCGTCGAGCACATCGCCTTCGCGGAGGCGGACGTGGACGCGGGGATGAAGGTTCGCCATGAGACGGTGTTCCGCCAGGGCAAGTACATCGGCGAGGTGAGCTACGTCACCGCGCAGAACGCCGCGGCGACTCCCCCCACGCTGACCGGGCTGTCGGCCATGTTCGCCGAGCGGGTCCGGCAGGAGGCCGACGGCGAGACCCCCTCGGCCTCGGCCGCGAACATCCCGGTCGGCTGACCCGCTCCACCCGGATCCTCACGGGCCTGGTCCGCCGCCGCGGGGGCGGTGGCCAGGCCCCGGACCGGCCAGTCGGACCGCTCATTCCACGCCCTGGCCTCAGTCCCGGTGGCCTCAGCCCCGGTGCAGCCGCCCCCGCGCGACCAGTTCCAGCACGACCGTGACCGCCACCGCCTGTACGGCCATCAGCGCGACCAGCACGAACAGCTGCACCGCCCCCGCCAGCACCGGCGAGGCGCCGCCGAGCAGCATGCCGACGAACGCGCCCGGCAGGGTGACCAGGCCCACGGTCCTGGTCTGGTCCAGGCCCGGCAGCAGCGCGTCGGAGGCCGCCGGGCGGGCGATCTCCAGCCGGGCGTCCCGGTCCAGCAGCCCCAGCGCGAGACCCGCCTCCACCTCGCCGTGCCGCTGCCGCAGCTCGTCCAGGGCGCGCCGGCCGCTCAGTACGGTGGCGGTGAGCGCGCCGCCGATGAGGATGCCGGTGACCGGGATCAGCGCGATGCCCTCGACCGGGACGAGCCCGGTCAGCAGCAGCACCGCGACCACCGGCAGCACCCCGGCCCCGATCGGCGCGGCGGTCCACCACCAGGTGCGGTTCCCGGTGATCCGGCGCCCGGCGGTCCGCACCGCGACCGCGAACATCAGGGCGACGAAGCAGAGCAGCAGCGGTACGGCGCGCACCACCCATCCGATCAGGTACGACACGGCGGCGAGCTGGGCGGCGGCGCGCAGCCCGGCGGTGGCGACGGCCCGCGCGTACCCATGCCCCTCCTGGTCGGAGAGGCGGGCGACGGCCACAACGGTGACCGCCGCCGCCAGCAGCACGCCGAGCACGACCCCGAGCGTGGCGTTGACCGGCAACAGGGCCTCGTCCGCGAGGGTGGCAGGGGCGGCGAGCGGCACCCGGCAACCTTACGAGGCGTCACGGCACCCGCACAGGAACGTGCATGGCAACACGGAAATATCGGACACCCTCTTGCCTTGACATGCCCGCGTCGCCACGCTGTTACCTGGCGCCAACCCCACAGCAACCCGGCGCCGCAACCATGGCCGAGCACCACCGGCCATGTTTCCCCCCACTTCCCCACGGGAGTTCACATGTTCCGACCGCGCGAAAACTCCGTACGGCGCAGCGTCTACGCGCGTCGCGCCTCGATCGTCGGCGGCCTCACGGCCCTGCTCGGCACCGTGGCCCTGACCAGCCCGACCACCGCCAACGCCGCCCCGCCCACCCCACCGAGCGCGGCCGAAGCCCGCACCCAGCTGTCGTCACTGACCGTCAGCGCGGAAGGCAGCTCGGACGGTTACAGCCGCGACAAGTTCCCCCACTGGATCACCCAGTCCGGTGCCTGCAACACCCGCGAGGTCGTTCTCAAGCGGGACGGCACCGACGTCGAGCAGGACTCCAGCTGTGCGGCCGTCAGCGGCAGTTGGTACTCGCCGTACGACGGCGACACCTGGACCGTAGCCTCCGACCTCGACATCGACCACGTCGTACCGCTCGCCGAGGCCTGGCGCTCAGGCGCCAGCTCCTGGACCACCGCGGAGCGCCAGGCCCTCGCCAACGACCTGACTCACTCCCAGCTGATCGCCGTCACGGACAACGTGAACCAGGCGAAGGGCGACAAGGACCCGGCGGAGTGGATGCCGCCGCTGTCCTCGTACCACTGCATGTACGCCCGCATGTGGGTCTCGGTGAAGCACACCTACGACCTGACGGTCGACTCGGCCGAGAAGTCGGCGCTCAGCTCGGTCCTCAACGGCTGCAGCTGACGCCGGGCGCGGCGTCGGTGGCCAGTCCTGCCGCCGACGCCGCGCCTTCACCGGCGAAGGGGTCACCCGAGACGTCACCGAGACGCACGAGTCCGGGCCGCCCCTCATCGCTGACCTTGACGTAGACGGTGTGCCGTACGAAACCGCGCCGCCCGGCCAGCAGGGTGATGCCCGTCCATCCGACGACGCCTATGACGAGAGTGCCCAGTTGGCGGCCCGGATCGACGTCGGAGGCCGCCTCCAGCGGGACAACCCTCCGGGTCGCTGATGACCACGATTCTGTCGCCCACCTCCCACTCCGGGTCGTCCCCGTCGTAGTCCAGGGTCTCCTTGAGCTCGCCCGACCGGCCGACAAGGGCCTCAGTCACCAGGGCAGCATGGACAGCCTGCCCGCCGCCAAGCCCGCGATCAGGCCAGGCGGGCGGAACCCGCAGGTAGGCCCACAAGGACACCCCGCGACGGACACGGGCGGCCGGGACCGACGCGACGGGAGGCGGCGGGGCCGCAGGGGCGGGTTCTGGAGGCCACGTGTATTTGTGGCGTAAGCACCCAGAAGCCGACCTCACCGCGCACGCGCCGTAAATAGACGCTCCAGGACCCGCCCCGGAGGCCCCAGCCGCCGGCACCCGACAACGGCGATCAACCCACCCCCACCGCCCCCAATCCGCCGCGTGCCAGAGGCCCCGGTCCCTGGGGGCCTGGGGGCCTGGGGGCCTGGGGCACAACCCCCGGGAGAGATCCCCCCACCGGACACGCCCTAGGCTTCCGCTCATGAAGATCACCGTGCGCCCAGCCACGGAAGCCGACCTGCCCTCGCTACTCGCCCTCTACGGCGAGTTGAACCCGGATGACGCACCACTGCCCGAGGACTCGGCTGACGCGATATGGGCGGCCATCGCCGCACAGCAAGGTCGCACTGTGCTGGTTGCCGACCACGACGGATCCGTACTCGGCACCGCCGATTGCCTGGTCATGCCGAATCTCACGCGCGGCGGCCGCCCCATCCTCTTCGTAGAGAACGTGGTCGTCGGTTCCACATTCCGTCGGCACGGCGTTGGACGCCAACTCATGGACGCCGCCATTCGATTGGGCGAGTCCGCCGGGTGCTATAAGGCGCAACTGCTGGCGGCCGACGAAGAATACGTGCACACCTTCTACGCATCGTGCGACTTCCAAGCGCTGGCCCAAGGCTTCCGCCGCTACATCGAGCCAGTCGGCCGCGGCTGACTCTGCCACAAGCGGAGAGCGGAACTCCCCTGCTCCGCCCCGTCGTTCCGGTCAGTGCACGCGTTCCGTACCGTACGAGACCGACGAAGCGACGGAGGGGGCCGGATGGCCGGACTGCGGTTGGGGCCACTGCTGCGGCATGTCGAGGCGGATGCGACCGGGGGCACCGCCACCGTCTGGGTCGAGACCGACGGCTCCTGCCTGGCCCAAGTCGTCTGCGCCGACGGCTTCAAGAGCGCCGACGGCTCCGAAGCCGAGATCGGCGCGGGCGGGGCCGCGCGTACCTGGCGGATCGCGGGGCACCACTACGCCCTGATAACCGTCACCGGATTGCGGCCCGGCACCGAGACGGCCTACCGCGTGCTGCTGGACGGCGAGCAGGTCTGGCCGCTGCCCGGCTCGGAGTTCCCTGACAGCACGATCCGTACGCCCTACCCCTACCCGGACCCCGACCTCGCCCCCGAACCCGGCCCGGGCCCCAACCCCAACCCCGTCCCCAACCCCGGCCCCGGCCCCGCACCCGCACCCGCACCCGCACCCAACCCCGACCCGGACCGGCCCGTACGCGTCGCCTTCGGCTCCTGCCGCTGGTCCGCGCCGCCCACCGCCCCCGGCCGCCGTGGCGACCGCGGCCAGGGTCCCATCGGCCCGGACGCCCTGGACACCCTCGCGGCGGCCATCGCCCACGACCCCTCGACCGAGCGTCCCGACGTGCTGGTACTGCTGGGCGACCAGGTGTACGCGGACGAGACGTCGGAAGAGACGCGGCGCTGGCTCGCCGGGCGCCGCGATCTGAGTGAGCCGCCGGGACCGCAGGTCGCGGACTACGAGGAGTACACCCGGCTCTACTACGAATCATGGCTGGACCCCAAGGTGCGGTGGCTGCTGTCCACCGCCCCCAGCTGCATGATCTTCGACGACCACGACGTGATCGACGACTGGAACACGAGCGCGGCCTGGCTCGACCGGATGCGGGCCACCCCGTGGTGGCGGGAGCGAATACTCAGCGGCCTGATGTCGTACTGGGTGCACCAGCACCTGGGGAACCTCTCCCCCGCCGAGCTGGCCGCCGACAAGCTCTACCGGGCGGTGTGCGAGGCCGAGGACGGCACGGAGCTGCTGCGCGAGTTCGCCGAGCAGGTCGACATGGATCCCTCGCACACCCGCTGGAGCTACCGGCGGGACTTCGGGCGGACACGGCTGGTGATGGTCGACTCCCGGGCCGCACGCGTGCTGGACGAGGACGCGCGGGCGATGCTCGGCGGCGAGGAGTTCGCCTGGCTGCGGCGGCAGGTGCTGGAGCCCGGCGCCTACGACCACCTGCTCATCGGCACCTCACTGCCCTGGCTGCTGCCGCATTTCGTACACGACGTGGAACGGTGGAACGCGGCGGTGTGCGCGGGCACGCGCGGACGCCGCTGGGCCCGCTGGGGCGAGGCGCTGCGGCAGCGCGGCGACCTGGAGCACTGGGCGGCGTTCCCGGCCTCGTTCGACGCGCTCACCGAGCTGATCGCCGAGGCCGGCGGCGGTCCCGGGGCGCCTGCCACGATCAGCGTGCTCTCCGGTGACGTGCACCACGCGTACGTCGCCGAACCCGACTGGTCGGGCTTCTCCCGCCCGCCCCGCAGCCGAGTGCGGCAGCTCACCTGCTCCCCCGTGCACAACAGCATCCCCGCCTCGATGCGGTTCGGATTCCGCTTCGGCTGGAGTCGCGTGGGGCGCTGGGCCGGGCGCGTGTTCGCCCGGCACGGGCGGCTGCGGCCCACCGGGCTGCGGTGGCGGCGCACGGGCGGGCCGTGGTTCGGCAACCAGATCATGACGCTGACGTTGGCCGGACGCGGCGGGCAGCTGCGGCTGGACCAGGCGCGCGCCGCCGGACCGGGCGACGACCGGCTGGTCGCGGTGCTGCGAGAGGACTGGCCACGGGGGACGTAGCCGCTGCCCAGCCATAGCCCCAAGGGAAGTAACCGCCGCCCGGCCACGGCACCTGAGGACGTAGCCGCCGCCGACCGTGGCCCCAGGGCTGTGGAGCCGGTCGCCGCACCCGCAACGTGATCCACGCCACAACGGAGCCACTTGTTCCATTCCGGGGGTCGCATAGGGCGGCCAGACCGGCATGATGGTTTCCGCCCGGCACCCACCTGTCCCCTCGGGGCCGGAGCTCCCCCCAGACCCCGTCCGGGGGACCCCCAGCCCCGCCCTGCCACCGCCGCAGGCTCCATCCGTCCCCGGGAGACGCCACCTTGGCCGGAGAGCACCACGCCATAGCCGTCGTCGGGTCCGGTCCCAGAGGCACCAGCGTGCTGGAGCGGCTGTGCGCCTCGGCCGCCGAGCTGGCGTCCGGCACCCGGCTGACCGTGCACGTGGTCGACCCCGCGCCGCCCGGTTCCGGTCAGGTGTGGCGTACCACGCAGTCGGACGAGCTGCTGATGAACACCGTCGCCTCGCAGGTGACCCTGTTCACGGACGCGAGCGTCGACTGCGCCGGGCCGGTGCGCCCCGGTCCGAGCCTGTACGAGTGGGCCGCCGGGCACGGTCTGGAGCTGGCCCCGGACGACTACCCGACCCGCGCGCTGTACGGCCGCTATCTGGAGTGGGTCTTCGCGCGGGTGGTACGGGACGCCCCGCACGGCGTGACGGTGCGCACCCACGCGGCGCGGGCGGTGCGGCTGGAGGAACGGGAGAGCGGCGAGCAGCTGCTCACGCTGGACGACGGCAGGCGGCTGGCCGGGGTGTCCGCGGTGGTCCTGGCGCAGGGCCACCTCCCGGCGGTCCCCGACGAGGCGGAGGAACGCTTCTCCGGGTACGCGGCGGCGCACGGGCTGCGCTACTACCCGCCCGCCAACCCCGCCGACCTCGACCTGTCCGCCATCGCGCCCGGCGAGCCGGTGCTGCTGCGCGGACTGGGCCTGAACTTCTTCGACCACATGGCGCTGCTGACCCGCGGCCGGGGCGGGGCGTTCACCCGGGACGCGCACGGCACGCTCACGTACCTCCCCTCGGGCCGCGAGCCGAAGCTGTACGCGGGGTCGCGGCGCGGCATCCCGTACCACGCGCGCGGCGACAACGCGAAGGGCGCGTGCGGCCGCCACGAACCGCTGCTGCTGACGCCCGAGGTGATCGCGCTGTTCCGCAAGCGCGCGGAGGCGGGTGACGCCCCGGACTTCCTGCTGGACGTGTGGCCCCTCGTCGCCAAGGAGACGGAGGCGGTCTATTACGAGGCGCTGCTGAGGCGCTCGGAACGGACGGGTCGCGCGGGCGATGACGGCCGCTTCCGGGAGCGGTTCCTGGCGACGGAGCACGGCAGCGCCGAAGAGGCCGCCGTCCTGGACTCGTTCGGCATCCCGGCGGCCGACCGCTGGTCCTGGGAGGACCTCGCGCACCCGTACCACGACCGGGAGTTCGCCGACGCGGCGGACTTCCGGCGCTGGCTGCTGGGGCATCTGCGGGAGGACGTGGCGCACGCGCGGCTGGGCAACGTGGCGGGGCCGGTCAAAGCCGCGCTGGACGTGCTGCGCGATCTGCGGAACGAGCTGCGGCAGATCGTGGACCACCGGGGACTGCGGGGCGCGTCCCGCCGGGCGCATCTGGATCGCTGGTACACGCCGCTCAACGCGTTCCTGTCGATCGGCCCACCGCGCCGCAGGATCGAGGAGATGGCCGCGCTGATCGAGGCGGACGTGCTCCAGGTGCTGGGGCCGGGCCTGGAGGTGACCTGCGGCGAGGTGATCTACGGCAAGGAGCCCTGCGACGAGGCGTCCTGCGACAGTGCGGAGGACGGCGGCCTCGGGTTCCGTGCCCGCTCCGCGCGGGTGCCGGGCCCGCCAGTGGTGGCCACCACGCTGATCGAGGCGCGGCTGCCGGAGCCTGATGTGCGGCGGACCGCGGACGAGCTGCTGGCGCACCTGCTGCGTACCGGAGGGGCCCGTCCGCACCGCGTGGACGGTTACGAGACGGGCGGGCTGGATGTGACGCCGAGCCCGTACCGGGTGATCGACGGTCAGGGCCGCGCGCATCCGCGCCGCTTCGCGGTCGGCGTGCCGACCGAGGGCGTGCACTGGGTGACGGCGGCGGGCGCGCGTCCGGGGGTCAACTCGGTGACCCTGTGCGACACGGACGCGGTGGCGCGGGCGGCGCTGCGCGCGGCGGCGGGGGCGGGTGTGCCCGCGGCCCGGATACATCGGGAGCCGGACTCCGCAACCCCTATTCCGATGTAAAGATGGCATGAACTTGAACTTGCAACAAAAGCAGAGGCGACCCTAACCTGTCCCCCTCGTTGTTTCTCGTCCCCGGAACCGAAACGAGGGTCCCCCTCTCATGTCTCCTTTCTCCGCTCTCACCGAGCGCCTCGACGCGACGCGCCCGTACGTGCTGTCCCTGTTCCGGATCGTCGTCGGCCTGCTCTTCTTCTGCCACGGCGCGGCCTCGCTGTTCGGCTGGTTCGGCGGTCTCATGGGCATGGGCGCCACGGTCGAGGCCGGCACCTGGCCGGGCTGGTACGCCGCGGTGATCCAGCTCGTCGGCGGCGGGCTCGTCATGATCGGCCTCGGCACCCGCAGCGCGGCGTTCATATCCTCCGGTTCGATGGCGTACGCGTACTTCGTCGAGCACCACACGATGGACAAGCTGATGCCCATCGAGAACGGCGGCGAGGCGTCCGCGATGTTCTGCTGGGCGCTCCTGCTCCTGGTCTTCACCGGCTCCGGCCCGCTGGCGCTGGACCGGTTCCTCGGCGGTTCGAAGGAGACGGCCCGCACGAGCGGGGCGGCGCGCCAGACGACCGGCGTCTGAAGCACCACGCACACCGGCGCGTGAAGCACCGGTCGACCAGCGCGTGAACCGCCCCTGAACGCCGCCTGGATGAGGCGTTGATCACGTGATACGGGGCCCTGGGCCCCGTATACACGTAATTCGAACAACATCGCCGCGCCCTGATCGCTATCCTCGGAACCCGCAGGCGTACGCTGTACGGCTGTACAGGCCGTACCTGCCGCTCCCGGCAATGTCACGGCGGGGGAACGGGATCGGGAGACGCGTTGCTGGAACATGTGGGGTCACTGACCAATACCCCATGGATCTACGCCCTCATCGGGTTGTCAGTGCTCCTCGATGTCTTTTTGCCCGTGCTGCCCAGCGGAGTGCTGGTCATCACCGCGGCCACCGCCGCAGCGGGCACCACGGCCGATGTCGTCGGCGCGGCGCGCGCCGCCCAGGTCGAAAGCGTGCTGCCCGAGATGCTCAGCCTGGTGCTGTGCGCGGCGACGGCCTCCGTCGTCGGCGACATGGTGGCCTACCGGCTGGCCTGGCGCGGCAGCGACCGGCTCGACCGGGCCATCGCCCGCTCCCGCCGACTCACCGCCGCGCAGGAGAAGTTGGGCACCGCCCTGGACAACGGCGGCGGCCCGCTGGTCGTCGTCGCACGGTTCGCACCCGCCGGACGGTCCGTGGTCAGCCTGGGCGCGGGCGCCGCGCACCGCCGGGTCACCGAGTTCCTGCCGTGGTCGGCGGCGGCCGGACTGGCCTGGGCCGCGTACAGCGTGAGCCTGGGGTACTTCGGCGGCCAGTGGCTCGGCGCGACCTGGCTGAGCGCCGGCGTCTCCGTGCTCGCCCTGTTCGCGGCGGGCGCGGGCGCGGTGTACGTGGTGAAGCGGCCGGGCGCCACCGCGGCCGCCCCGGCGGCGGGCGGCGAGCAGGCCGCGTAACAGGTGCGCCGGTACCCCGATTGCGGCCTGGCCCACCACTGCGGCTACCGTCCCTCCATGCGTATCTCCACCACCACCCCGGGCATGGCATGGTGAGCCGTCGCGGGCGGTTCGTCGGGGCGGCCGTCGCCGCCACGGCGCTGCTCGCCGTCGCCGCGGTCGTCGTCGTACGGCAGTTGACCGGCTCGGGCCCCGGCCTGCCCACCATTCCGGACAAATACCGATCCACGGTGGAGTCGGCCGCCCGTACCTGCCCGCGGCTGAACGTGCCGCTGATGGCCGCGCAGATACACGCCGAGAGCCGCTGGCAGCCGGACGCGGACTCCGGGCACGCCCAGGGCATCTCCCAGTTCTCGCCGGTCACCTGGTCGGAATGGGGCCGGGACGGGGACGGCGACGGCCAGGCGGACGTCTGGGAGCCCAAGGACGCCATCCCGTCGCAGGCCCGGTACATGTGCCATCTGTACAAGGTGGTGAAGGACGTGCCCGGTGACCCCACCGAGCTCGCCCTCGCCGCGTACAACGCCGGTCCGGGCGCGGTCCTCAAGGCCCGGGGCATTCCCGCGATCGATGAGACGCGCGGCTATGTGGACCGGATCGTGAACGATCTGCTGCCGAAGTACGAGAAGAGTGAGGCGGAGCACGCCTCCAGCGCTCCGTCGCCTTCCGGCTCGTCTGCGCGCTGACGAGCCGGTCATTCCTCGGGCTCGGTGGAGGTCGGTCAGACTTCGGCCCCGGCCGCGGTTGGAGGTCGATCAGCCCTCGGGCTCGGCCTCAGCCTCGGTGGAGGTCGATCAGTCCTCGGCCTCAGCCTCGGTGAGGAAGTCCTCGACGGCCCGGACGAGCTCCAGCGGCGTCTCGTCGGCCGGATAGTGCCCGGCGCACGGCAGCTCCACCAGTTCGGCGCGTACGTACCAGCGTAGCCAGGTCTGCCGCATCACCTCGGCGGTCAGCGCCGGGTCGTGCGCGCCGACGACGACCCGTACCGGGACGGTGGCGCCCTCGATCTCCTCGTGGAAGTCCTCCAGGGCCCAGGAGTCCAGCCATGCCCGGAACGCCTTGACGTCGCTGTGCTCCCGCGAGTGCCGCACCATCAGATCCAGCCAGGCGTCGGGATGCCTGCTGCCGGTGGTGAAGTCGATGATCCGGCGCCGGTTCTCCGGGTGTTCGGCGGCGCCCGCGAACAGCTCCCACTGAGCGCCCTGCAGGGGCACACCACTCGCCGGTACGGGAGCGAGCCCCACCAGCCGCCGCACGCGCTGCGGGGCGGCGGCCACCACGCGCTGGGCCACGGCCCCGCCCATGGAGTGGCCGACGAGGGAGAAGCGGTCCCATCCGAGGTGGTCGGCGAGCGCGAGCAGATCGCCGGCCGCCTCCGCGGTGGTGTATTCCCCGGGAATGTCACGTGCCTCGCCATAGCCGCGCAGATCGGGCAACGCATAGGTGAAGGCCCGCCGGTCGATGTGCGGCATGACCGCGGCGTACGCGGCACGGTCGGAGAACCAGCCGTGCACGGCGATGACTCCGTGCGGGCCGCTGCCGACCAGTTCACAGGGTGGAACGAAGGGTGTAACACGGGGTGGCACGACGGTTCCCATAGCGCCTCCGGTCCAGTCGGATACGGGCGCGCGTGGTACGCCCGCGCGCACAACGGTGACCGCAACTGGGGAGTACGGCAAGCCCGATGCGCATATGCGCCACCCAGACGGCGGTTTCTTTTCCCCGGGCTCGTGGGGCGCCGCCGACCCGGGCTTCCCGGGCTCCCGGGTCCTCAGATCCTCCGGGGGTCCTCAGATCCTTCGGGGCGTCCGGGCCTTGGGGTCGTCCGGGTCTTCGGGTCGTCCGGACGTCCGGCCGCCGCTCCTAGGCCGCCGTGCCGACCTCACGCCGCATGGCGCCCAGATAGACCCCGAGCAGCCGCCGGTACTCCACCCGCTCCTCGGGCAGCAGCGGCCGCGCCGTACGCGCCCGCAGGAACGACCGGATCGCCTCGTTGGCGTGATCGGGGTCGACGAACTCGCCCTCCGCGGAGTCGTCCTCGGCAGGGCACGCGGCGTCAGAGGTCGGAGCTAACAGGGGCATGGGACAAGGCTACGGGCCGGGTGTGACAGCGGAAGACCGCCTGGGCCGTTCGGGAGCGTAATACCGGCCACATCGTGCGCACCTCGCGTCCCACCGGAATCCGGAGGGGAAGGCGGGCACGGCGGAGGGCGGAGCGTCAGGCAGGGCGGGCGGGTTGACGGACGGGGCGGGCAGGCCGGCCGACGGAACGGGGGGGGGGTGACGGGCGGGCGGACGAGCGGATGGGCGGGCCGACAGGACGGGGCGTCCGCTACAGCGGCAGTACACAGACGGGCGCGGGTGCGGCGAACGGCTCCCCTGACGGCGTGAGTTGACCTGTTCGCCGGTCCACCCGGAACACCGTGACCGTGCCCGCGTTCTGGTTCCCGGCGAAGAGCAGCGCGCCGGACGGCGACAGAACGATGTGCCGCGGGTACGCCCCACCGCACGGCACCGTGTCCAGCAGCCGGAGCCCGGCACCGCCGTCGGTCACCACGAACCGCGCGACGCTGTCGTCGCCCCGGTTGGACACGTACACGAACCGCCCGTCGGCCGAGACCACCACCCCCGCCGGGTAGTTGCGCTCGTCCGGCTCCGCGCCGTCGGGCAGCGTCGGCCGCGCGTCGCGCGGGCTCAGTTCGCCAGAGCGCTCGTCATAGGCCGCGACCGTGATGGTGCTGTCCAGCTCGCCGAGGACGTACGCGAACCGCGCCCCCGGGTGGAAGGCCAGATGCCGGGGACCGGCGCCCGGGGCGGCCCTCGCCTCCGAAACGGGTGCCAGCCGCCCGCGTGCCGCGTCGAGCCGGTAGGTGTACACCGTGTCGGTGCCGAGGTCGACCGCGAGCACGAAGCGGCCGGTGGGGTCGGCGAGGACCTGGTGCGCGTGCGGGCCCTCCTGCCGCACCGGATCCGGCCCGGAACCGGTGTGCCGTACGAGGTCCGTACGCTCACCCAGCGCGCCGTCGGGACGGATGGGGTGCACGGCGACGCTTCCAGAGCCGTAATTTGCGGTCAACAGATGACGTCCGCCGGGGTGCACGGCCAGATGGGTGGGTCCATCGCCGCCGGTGGACCGGGCACGGCCGAGTGCGGTGAGCGCCCCATCTGCACCGATCGCGAGGGCGGACACCGTGCCGCCGGGCCGCTCGTCCAGCGCGTACAGCACCCGGCCGGACGGGGCCAGGGCCAGGAAGGACGGATCGGTGACGCGGTCGCAGACACCGGTGGTGGTCAGCGCGCCGCTCGCGGTGTCGTACGTCCCGATGGTGATCCCGCCGCCGAACGAGCCGAGATAGACAGGCCGCACACCGCCGGGTCCACCGGAGCCAGGCTCGGCGGCTCCGGCAGGACGCGGCTCGGCAGTCCCGGCAAGCTCGGGATGCGGCTCACCCATGTCCGTCCCACCTCTCACTCTGACGCCGGACAACAGGGTGCCGGTCCAGACCAACGACGGCAACGACCAGCCGCTGAACACGTCAGCCGCGCGGGACCACCATCGACAGCACGGATGGCAGCGGGTACCAGTCCGCCGTGGCGAAGCTGGCGTGCTTGCCCGCCAGCAGCTCCACACGGGCCCGGGCATCGGCCTCGGCTGGCCGGGTCGCGTCGATCTCCGGGGACACGTTGTGCGCGTCGGTCATGATGAGCAGGTAGTGCCGCTGGTCGTACCACGCGGTGTCGATGCCGTTCTGGACATACGCCGACGCGTCCCCGTCGAAGACGACGAACCAGGGGCGCAGGGAGGTGTCGGCGTACCGGCGGCGCGGATCGCCAGGCTCCGCCTTGTGGACGGCGGGGAACGCGGTCGCCTGCCGCAGCTGTCCGGCGGCGGCCAGGTCCCGGAGCCGGGTGGCGTACTCGCGGTCCGTCCACAGCGAGTCGAAGGGATTGTTCTCCTCGACCGTGCCGGGCAGCAGCTCGAAGAGGAACTTGCCGGCGAGCGCGTCCCTGCCCGGCCAGCCGTCCGCCCGCACCGCGTCGTCCAGCGTCGCGTGCCCCCCGAGCAGGTCGGCCGGGCGGAAGACGGCGTCGCCCAGCTTGGCGTTGACGAGCGCGTCGAACTCGTCCGGGCCCCGGCCGCTTCGGTCGTTGAAGCCGTCCTTCATCTCGACCTTGACCAGAATGGGAGGGTGGCCGGGGTGGGCATCGTGCCAGGCCCGCATGTCGGCGAGGCAGCCGTCCAGGCTCTGGTTGCGCGACTTGGTGCGCAGCTCGGCCGCGGAGCCCGCGTTCTCGCAGTTGTTGGTGTTGCCTATCGGGTTGCTGTGCGAGACGCGCCATCGGCTGCTGGTGAAGTTGGTCCATACGTCCAGCTCCAGTAGCCCGGCGCCGGAGTCGAGCGCGTCCGCGAGGTAGGGGTATTTTGCCTGCTCATACGCGTTGTGCACGCCGACTCCGGTGGTCTCGGAGTACGCGGCCGCGGCCCGCTCCGGCTCCGCGTGCGCGGGTGCGGGTACGGCGAGGGCCGCTATGACTGCCGTGGGGAGCGCGAGGGTCGCCGCCCCGCTCGTGAGCCGGGACTTCTGCATACGTGTGCCGCCTTGAGTTCCGTGGGGTCAAGTCGGCAGCAGCGTACGGGCATTCGATGGATGGCCGGACGTCGCCCCGGTGGCCGGGTGGGGAACGGCAGAACGTCACACGACCACGCCGCCTGGCGAGCCGTCACCCGGCGAGGCGCCACCCGGCCGAGCTTCCCCCAGCCAGGCACCACCCGGCCGAGCTCCCCCCACGAGGCACCACCCAACCGAGGGTTCTTCCCAGCGAGGCACCACCCGGCCGTGCGGAGTCAGTCCGGGAGGTCGAACGAGCCGTACGTGGGGCGCCCCGCGAGCTGGTAGGTGTGGACCGCGACTCCGGCGCCCGTGGTCCTGCTGTCCAACAGCCGAAGCGCTGTCGGCACGGCGCCGTCGGCGAACAGCCGCTTCCCCGTACCCAGGACCACCGGGTACACCAGCAGCCGGAACTCGTCGATGAGGTCGTGTGCCATCAGGGACTGCGCCAGGGCGCCGCTGCCGTGGATCTGGAGCTCCCCGTCCAGTTCGCTCTTGAGCTTGGCCACGGCCTGCGGCACGTCCGTGCCGAGCAGCGTGGAGTTGTGCCAGTCCAGCGAGTCCAAGGTGGTGGAGGCGACGTACTTCGGCAGGGTGTTGAGGCGCGTGGCGATGGGGTCCTGTTCGTCGGTGACCCGTGGCCAGTAGGCGGCGAAGATCTCGTACGTACGGCGGCCCAGCAGAAAGGCACTCGCCCCGCCGAACCACTCGACGACGATCCGCCCCATGTCCTCGTCGGCGTACGGGACCACCCAGCCCCCGTACTCGAAACCGCCGCTGGTGTCCTCGCCGGGCCCTCCTGGGGCCTGCACGACCCCGTCCAATGAGAGGAAGGCGGTGAGCGTCAGCTTCGCCATGGCGTGCTCCGTTCCATGATGGTCCAAGTGGCTTCAGATACTCAGACTCCGTCCCAGCGGAAAACTCATCGCTCAGCGACACATCCGTTCCCCCCTCCCCCGGCCGCGCTGGGGATCGCCTCCAGGCAACGGGCGGGCGGTCACCGCCAGGCGGCGAGCATCTGCCCCATGGCCGCCAGGGCCGGAGGAGCCACCCTGTAGTACACCCAGGTGCCGCGCCGCTCAGAGGTGAGCAGTCCGGCCTCCTTGAGCTTCTTCAGGTGGTGAGAGACGGTCGGCTGGGAGACTCCGACATCGGAGATGTCGCAGACGCACGCCTCTCCGCCGGCGTGCGAGGCCACCAGGGAGAACAGCCGCAGCCGGACGGGATCGCCGAGCGCTTTGAACATCGCGGCGGTGCGCTCGGCCTCCTCGGCCGACAGCGGGCGCTCGGTCAGCGGCGGGCAGCACGGCACGACCTCCGACTCCTGGACCGGCAGCGCCTCGGTATTCGACATATCTCTATGTTGACACACGTCAAATCAGCACGAGAGGTCGCTCGCCGCCCGCTACGAGCAGGCCCCCTCCACCGCCTGCGCCCCTGCGGCAGGACGGCAGTGGCTACCGCACAGGGATGGCGAGTTCGCGGCCGCGATAGAACGCGTCCCGTTCGTCGGTGACGTAGCGGGCCATGGCCGCGCGCCGCTGCGTCTCCGCGTCGGACGCTCGATAGGCGTCGCACGCTTCCCTGGAGTCCCAGAACGACACCCCGACGATCTCCCGCCCGTCCTCGGACCAGTACGCGTAGGCGTGGCGAAGCCCCTCGGGGTACGGCGCCGGCCGCCACGCCCTCTCGAAGTCGTCCAGCATGCCCGGCTTGATGTGGCGCGTTGTCATCCAGACGAAGTGCTCCTCCATCACGGTCTCCTCCCGACCGGCTGACCGGCTGATCCACTCGGTGCGCTCTCACACCACCGTAGGCTCGCGTGACCGGTTCCGCCTCACGACCCCCGCCCAGGAACCGCGCCCGGCTGATCCCCTCACCCCGCACCGCGCCTCCCCGTCTGTGCGTCCACCTCTCGCGGTCTCACCGTGCCGCGCTGTGGTTCCCAGTCTGGCCGGCGGCGGCACTCCGAGTCGTCAGCCGATGGTCTGCGCATCCACGACGGAGGTATGAACTGCCCCCTGAACAAAGCGACTTAGGTCGCACACAGGCTCCGGCGAACGGCGCTAGCCGGCCGGCGGCGCGGCGACCTGGCCGATCAGCAGCTCCACGCGTGCGCCGTGCTGGTCTGGGCGAAGACGGTGGCCCGCGGTGAGGGCGGCCAGCCCATGAAGGGTGCTCCAGACGACTTCGGCGAGGGTCTCCGGGTCGTCGCCGCGAACGGCCGCCAGGGGTTCCAGCGCACTGAGGAACTCACCGAAGGCCGCTTCAAGGGGGCGGGCGACGCCTCGGTGCCGAACTCGACATCGACCTCTCGGACGAACATGGCGGCGTAGACCGCGGGCCGGGCCCTGGCGAACTCCAGATAAGCGTCGGCCAGGCTACGCAAGACCGCGGGCGCGTCGGCGCCGGCCGCCCGGGCGCCGCGCAGAGCGGCGGCAAGCTCGCCGAACCCGTCGACGGCGACAGCCGCCACGATCGCGCCCTTCGACGCGAAGTGGCTGTAGAGAACCGGCTGGCTGTACTCGACACGCTCAGACAGACGGCGCGTGGTCACCGCGCCCCTCCCCTCGGCCTTGGCGAGCTCACGGGCCGCCTCGACGATCAACCGGTGCCGCTCCGCTCGTTCGCGCTCTCGGCGCCGCTGCACCGCCATGAGCAGATTCTAGCACCGCTAGACGCAAGAGCATCGCTAGGGCTAGCATCGCTCGCAACCCTAGATACAGCCGGGCCCTCGGCCCGACGACTCCCACGGGGGACTCATGTCCAAGCAGCGCGTCACCAATGTTCTGACGCTCCTCACCGGCGCCGCGGTCATGTTCTTCGGGCTCACCTTCCTACTGAACCCGGACGGCGCGCCCACCGGCTTCGGCATCGAACCCTGGCCGCAGGGGAACGCCGACGGCTACTTCGTCGTGAAGGGCGTACGCGACCTGGCCGTCGGCTCCACCGTCTTCATCCTGCTCGCGCTGGGCCAGCGCCGCGCCCTGGGATGGGTGGTACTGGTCGACGCCGCCATCCCACTGGGCGACGCCCTCGCGGTCGCCACACACGGCGGCACCATCGCAACAGCCCTGAGCGTGCACGTCTCGGCGGCCGCCGTCGTCCTCCTGACAGCAGGCCTGCTGCTCACAGAGCGCCGCACACACCCGACGCCAGCCCCTGCCGGCCAGACCCTGAACATCTGAACGCCGAAGGCCCCCAGCCATGATCGACTGGGGGCCTTCGCACTGGTGGGCACAGACGGAATTGAACCGCCGACATCTGCTTTGTAAGTTCGATCCGAGTCCGCTCCGGCTGCGGTAGGCGACCGGACAGAGATGCTGGTGTACACCTCTGTCCCGTGTCGTTGATGTCAGCCGTGCATGTCAGAAGCCTTCTGATCCGTAGCTCTATGTGGATCGGTGGGTGAGGGTCATACCGGTTGCGCTACGGCTTCACAAGGATGCTGTAGGACGTGGCCAGTTGCTGGGGTTGCTGCACCGCACCCGGCTTTCCGCCTGCTACTGCTATGGCCACGGGCGGCACACAGGCCCTGACGGCATAAGTATGTGGGGTTCGATTAGACGTCTTCTGGGCCTAAAATCCCAACGTCCACGCACACGGCTAGATGCAGGTCGATGGAGGCCTCCGAAATCTCATCTGCGATATCGCGCCTACCCAAGCTTCGGGGCGCAGGAAATTCGCTAGCACTTAGCTCGTCGGCCCAGTCGGCCACGTGGTAAAAAATCGCATTGGCGATGTCGTCAGCTCGGGTGCCTTTCCAGCGATTCTGGAAGTCTAGTGCGGAAATAAGTGCACTTGCAAAAGTGTCAGCTGTCACATGCCTGGCGCGTTCGGCATCCTCCGGGGTTGCCTTCCGCTTGGACTTGACCGCACCGAATTCCTGCAAGCTTCGCACCCATGCACCGAACTGGGCCCGAAAGTCTTGATAGGCGGCAATCCGCCTCACCTGATCCCCTTTTCCGTCGACTTCTAGCGACAGGAGGGGATTTAAGTTGGCTTTATATTGCCGCATGGCCTTGCGATCCAATGGATTATGCGGATCGTCGAATCGCGTGTGACAAGTGGGGCACAGGGCGATCAAGTTTTTGAATTCATGCTTTTTCACCTTCACCCATGGGGCTATGTGGGCAATTTCCACGGGCGTGGCTCGACACGCCGGAATTGCGCAACGATGGCCAGCCTCAATCAGAACACGCCGTCGAAGCTCGCGCGGGATTGCAGGTCGACTGCCAGTCATGGCGACATGCTAACGACTGGCACTGACAGCGGAGCCACGGTGCGCTTGAGACTAACCGTGAGGTCGGCGGAGCAGCTTTGGGCTGGAGCTGCTTTGGGGCGAGAGATCATGGCCCCGTGAGCTTCCAGCGCGTCGGGCAGTCTATGGACTTGTCCGGTAAAGCAACGACCACGCGCGCGCCAGCCGCCCGATGGAACCGCGTAACGTGTACCGCTCCTTCGCCCGGGTCGCCGAAATCGCCGAGCTGTTGGTGATCCGGTGCACGACGCCCGGCACGGCTGCGCCACGCTGCTCACCGCCGCCGGCGCCGCGCGTGGTGATGGAGATCCTGGGGCACAGCCAGATCGCCGTGACCATGAACGTCTACACCCACGTCGTCCAGGACACCCAGTGCGAGGCCGTGAGCCATATGGACCGGCTGCTCAGGAGGCGCGTCGACCGGGACTGACCGTCCGCGTTGATGTCAAAAGTGGATGTCAAAGGCCCCCAGCCATGATCAACTGGGGGCCTTCGCGCTGGTGGGCACAGACGGATTTGAACCGCCGACATCTGCTTTGTAAGAGCAGCGCTCTACCGCTGAGCTATGCGCCCTGGCATGAGCTGACAGCCTACATGGCCCCTACCCCGGCTTCGCAAACCACCGACGGGGCCGTACCGGCACCCCGGCGGCCCTGTCAGGGCGGTGGTTCCGCGCAACTGATCTCCTCCCCGGGTTCGTCCCTGACGGTGGGAGAATGACATCCGGGTCCGGGGCTGGTCCGGGGCGGTCTGGCGGGAGAGGTCGGGAGAGGGATGTGACGGGGTTCCCCGGGGGCGGTACGCGGCGGTGGTTCGGGCGAGGGGAAGGGCAGCGGGCCGAGGCGCAGGCCGCCAAGGATGCCGCCGCCGCCGCGTTCTACGAACTCGACACGGCCCAGCGTGACCTGCGGATCTCCATCGAGACGATCATCGCCGTCGACGACTCCCCCGCCGGGCGGAAGGCCGTGGCCGACTTCGACGCGCTGGGGCGGCGGATCGACGAGGTCAGCCATGCCTACATCACCGCGGTGGACGCCCATGACCTCGACCGCGACGACCTGGACTCCGCAACCGCCGCCCGTGCCCGCGCCGAACTCGTACGGGCCCGTGAGGAGCTGGAGCGGACCAAGGCCGAGTTGCGGCGGTTCGAGGAGGGCCTCGGGCCGCTGTTGCGGCGTGCCGAGGGGCAGCTGGCCCGGCTGGCACCCGCCGTGGAGCGGGCCCGGCAGGCGTTGCTCGCCGCGAGCAACGCCCTGGACGCGGTACGCGCCTCCGGCCTCAAGGCCGACGGTCTCGCATCGCGGCTGGCCGCGCTCGCGCCCGAGCTGACCAAGCTCAACCAGGGCGCCGCCCAGCACGGCGTCCAGGACACCATCCGCCGCGCCGACGACGTGCTGCGCCGGGCGGAGGCGCTGCGGCTGGAGGCGGATCGGCTGCCGGAGCGGGCGGCGGAGACCGACCGGCGGCTGGTGTCGCTGCGGACCCGTGCTGAGGCGATCACCACCCGCGCCTCCGGCGTCGATCCGGTGCTCAGCGAGCTGCGCCGCCGGTACAGCCTGGCCTGCTGGCAGGATCTCCAGCCTGTGCCGGAACAGGCCGCGCGCGATGTGGCGCTCGCCCGCGAGAAGCTCAAGGAGGCGCAGACCGCCCGCGACGAGCAGCGATGGCCGGACGCCACTGCCCTGCTCAGCACGGTCCGCGCGCTGCTGAACACCACCGACGAGGCCGTCTCGGCCGCCGGCGACCGGCTGCGCCGACTCGACCAGGTGTCGTTCGACCCCCAGCAGGAGATCGAACGCACCCGCTTCGCGATCCGTGACGCGCAGCGGCTGGCGATGGCCGGGCGCAGCACGCCCGACCCCCGGCACGCCCAGCCGCTGGACGCCGCGGTCGACCGCGTCGACCGTGCCGTCACCGCGCTGGAAGGGCGCCATCCCGACTGGTGGCAGTTCCTGGCCGAGATGGAGTCCGTCCGGCAGGCGGTGGCCGCCGTCGTCCAGGTCATCCGCGAGGAGCGGGGCAGCGGCAGCGGCGCTCACTGAGCCGCACATCGCGCCTGTGCGCGTTGTGCCATGCCTGTGTCCGCCGCGCCGCGCCCGCGTGCGTAACCCATACCTGTGTCCGTCGCGCGTGGCGCGCCCACGTGCGTGACCGCATGCCCGCGTCCGTCGTGCCGCGCCCGCGTGCGTGACCCCATGCCCGTGTCCGTCGTGCCGCTCCCCCGCGCGCGTGCTGCCATGCCCGTGCGCATCGTGCCGCGCCTGTGTCCGTCGCCGCGGACCCCTGCCTGACCTGCGGCTCGGCTGGTTATGCTGCCTCGCATGCCACGTTACGAGTACCGATGCCGCGCCTGTGGGACGACGTTCGAGGTCGACCGGCCCATGGCCCGTTCCGCCGACCCCGCCAGCTGCCCCGACGGGCATGACGACACGGTCAAGCTGCTCTCCGCCGTCGCCGTCGGCGGTACCGCCTCCGCGCCGCGTTCGGGTGGGGGCGGCGGCGGTGGCGGATGCTGTGGAGGCGGCTGCTGCGGTTGAGCCGTGCGGCGGGGCGGCGGATGCTTGAGCTACGTACGCCTGTGCACGCCAAGGGAGGCCGTCCATGGTCATCGGCGATCACAGTCTCCGCGGCGGCCCCAGGCCGCGTCCCGCCAAGCCGCGGCGGATCAGATTCGACGAGCATCTGCCCCTCGATCACCGGCTGAGCCAGGTCTACCGCGTCGGCGCCGGACTCATGGGGCTGGTGTTGCTCGCCTTCGGGATCTTCGGGCTGATCGACAAAGTCGGCTTCTTCGACACGCGCGGTGACACCGTCTCCGGTCTGAACACCAACGGCGCGCTGAGCGTGCTCTCCATCGCCGTCGGTCTGCTGCTCTTCGCGGGCATGGTGATCGGCGGCAACGTCGCCTCCACCGTCAACTGCGTCGTGGCCGTCGGCTTTCTGCTCAGCGGATTCGTCAATCTGGCGCTGCTGCGCACCGACCTCAACTTCCTCGCGTTCCGCATCCAGAACGTGCTGTTCAGCTTTGCCGTCGGGATCATGCTCATGATCTTCGGGATGTACGGGCGGGTGAGCATGACCCTCGGGCACGACAATCCGTACTGGCGCGCCCGCCATCCCGACCAGGCCGCGCGCGAGGCCCGTACGGACGCCCGCGCCCGCGCCGAGGCCCTGCGAAAGGCCCTCAACGAAGGCGCGGTGTCACCGGAGGAGGTCGCGCGGCAGGTCTACAGCCCCCACGCCGCTCCGCTCACTCCGCCCGGCGGCGCGCCAGCGTCAGACCGTCCGCCACCGTGACCATCACGGACTCCATCCGGGCGTCGGCGGCCACGTGGTCGTTGAACCTGCGGATTGCGGCGGGATTGCCCGTCGCCGCCGGGTCGGTGACCTTGCCGCCGAAGAGGACGTTGTCCGCGACGATGAGGCCGCCGGGGCGCATGCGGGGGACCAGTTCCTCCCAGTACGCCACGTAGTTCTCCTTGTCCGCGTCGACGTAGGCGAGGTCGATGTGCGGCTCTGCGGGCAGCGCGCGCAGGGTGTCCAGGGCGGGGGCGATCCGCAGGTCGATGCGGTCGTCGACACCGGCTTTGGCCCAGGCCTCGCGTCCGTACGCGGTCCACTCCTCCGACACGTCGCACGTGATGAGCCGTCCGTCGGCGGGCAGCGCCTGCGCCATGGAGAGGGCGGAGAAGCCGGTGAACGTACCGACCTCGACGACGAGCCGGGCGCCGGTGAGCCGGACCAGGAAGGCCAGCAGCGGGCCCTGCTCCTGCGCGGACTGCATCCCGGCCTCCGCGGCGAGCCGCTGGTGCGTGACGTCGACGAGTTCACGCTGGACCGGGTCCAGTGGCGGGTTGTGCGCCAGTACGTAGTCGTACAACTCGGGGGTCAGCGGCGGGTTCTTGGTCTCGGTCACGGTGCCTCTCAGCTTCCCAGGTAACGGAGTACGGCCAGCACTCGGCGACTGTAACCCGCACTGCTCGGCAGAGTGAGCTTTTCGAAAATCGCGTTGATGTGCTTTTCGACGGCACTGCGCGAGACGTGCAGCCGCTCGGCGATCGCGGTGTTGGCGTGTCCCTGGGCCATGGCGTCGAGGACGTCCCGCTCGCGCGGGGTGAGGCGGCTGAGGGGGTCGGTGTGGGTGCTGCGGACCAGGAGCTGGCGGACGACCTCGGGGTCGAACGCGGTGCCTCCGGCGGCGACCCGGTCCAGCGCGTCGAGGAACTCGTCGACCTCGACCACCCGGTCCTTGAGTACGTAGCCGATGCCCTCGCCCGCGCCGGTCAGCAGCTCGGTCGCGTACCGCTTCTCGACGTACTGGGACAGGACCAGGACGCCCACGTCAGGATGGCCGGCGCGGATCTTGAGGGCGGCGCGCAGCCCTTCGTCGGTGTGCGTGGGCGGCATGCGTACGTCCACCACGACGGCGTCGACGTCCGGGTGCCGGGCCACCGCCGCCAGCAGCGCCTCGGCGTCGCCGACCGCGGCCACCACCTCGTGGCCTTCCTCGGCGAGCAGTCGTATCAGCCCCTCGCGCAGCAGGGTCGAGTCGTCGGCCAGGATCAGGCGCATGGCAGCTCCGCGGTGATGGTGGTGGGTCCGCCGGGCGGGCTGTCGACCCGGAGGTGGCCGTCGAGCGCGGCGACGCGGCGGCGCAGCCCGAGCAGTCCGCTGCCCGCCGGGTCGGCACCGCCGGTGCCGTCGTCGGTGATCCGGACCCGCAGGCCGTCGGGGCGGTGTCCGGTCAGTTCGACGCCGATGGCGTCGGCGGCGGAGTGCTTGATGGCGTTGGTGACGGCCTCGGACACCACGAAATACGCCACGGTGCGCACCGCCATGGCGGGTTCGGCGGGCAACGCGTAGTCCAGCCGCACGGGGATCGGGGACCGCTCGGCGACCGTCTCCAGCGCCGCCCGCAGGCCGGCCTCGTCCAGCACGGTCGGATAGACCCGCCAGGCCACCTCGCGCAGGTCGGTCAGCGCCTGGCGGCTCTCGGCGTGCGCCTGGGCGACGAGCGCGGTGATCTTCTCGGTGTCGTGGCTGCGGCGGGCGCGGCCGAGCAGCATGCCCAGGGCGACGAGGCGCTGCTGCACCCCGTCGTGCAGGTCGCGTTCGATACGGCGGCGCTCGTCGTGGACGGCGTCCACGACGCCGGCGCGGCTGCTGGCCAGTTGCCGGATCCGCCGCTCCATCACTTCCTGCTGGCTGGGGCCGAGGAAGTGCCTGGCCAGGTGCCCTTCCAGCGTGGCGACGCCGATGACGCCCTGGACACCGAGGAAGGTCAGCAGGATGCCGCCGGTGCCGGAGGACAGAACGATCACCACTGTGTCACGGGACATGATGAACCAGCCCCAGAACAGGAAGCTCAGGTACAGCGCGCCGACGGCCAGGGAGAGCAGGACCAGTCCGCCGAGCAGGCCCAGCGCCCAGCGCACCGCCAGATACTGCAGGGCCCGCCGGTCCGCGTAGTCGGCTGCGATCTCGTGTCCCGCGCAGCGGGCAAGCCGCCGCCGCTCCGCCTCGCACAGCCACCGCACCCCGGCGGTGACCGGGCGCAGCACCCGCTGCCGGGTTGTCGGCCACGCCGTCACACTGAGCAGGGCCACGCCCGCCGCGGCGACGTACAGCAGCTCGATGACGGCGGTGCAGGTGCCGATGAGCAGCCCGGCCGCCAGCCGCAGCCCGTGCCGAATCCATCCACGCATGATGCCCAACGCTAGCCGGGCGGCGGGCTGGTGACACTGAGGATTTCCGCAGTTTGCGGGGTGGCACGGGTACCCGGTGAAGTCGGGTACGGGCTTCATGGCCGCGGGCTCGCCCGCTTTCTAGCGTGGTGGACATGAGTGATCGCATCACCGACTGGGCCACCGGCCTGATGGACAGCCTCGGGGCGCCGGGTGCGGGCCTGGCCATCGCCCTGGAGAACCTCTTCCCGCCGCTGCCCAGCGAGGTGATCCTGCCGCTGGCGGGGTTCGCGGCGGGACAGGGCCGGATGAACCTGTACGCGGTGCTGCTGTGCACCACGGTGGGCTCGGTGGTCGGGGCGCTCGCGCTGTACTGGGTGGGCGCGCTGCTGGGCCGCGACCGCACGCTGGCGCTCGCGGCGCGGCTGCCGCTGGTCAAGGCCGCGGACATCGAGCGGACCGAGCGGTGGTTCGTCCGACACGGCACCAAAGCGGTCTTCTTCGGGCGCATGGTGCCGATATTCCGCAGCATGGTCTCGGTGCCCGCCGGGGTGGAGCGAATACCGCTCCCGCGCTTCCTCGGCCTGACCACGCTGGGCAGCCTGATCTGGAACTCCGTGTTCGTCCTGGCCGGCTACGGCCTCGGCGACAACTGGCAGGACGTCACGGACTACGTCGGGGTCTACTCCAAGGTGGTGCTGGCGGCCGCCGGGCTCGCGGTCGCCGGGTTCGTCGCCGTGCGCCTGCTCAGCCCGGGGCGGGGCAGGCGCCGCGGCTGACTCACCGTACGACCCGTCGGCGCCGGCTCCCGGAGTGTCCGCCGCGGCTCGTCGGCCGGGGCTCGTCGGCCCCTGACTCGTCGGCCGTGGCTCGTCGGGCGTGGCTGCCGGTGAGCGTCGTCGCGGAGCCGACCGCCGCTACGGCGCGTCGTCAGGCGCGGCCCCGGGAGACGGCGCGGATGACCTCGATGCGGGCCTTCGCGCGCGTGACGGAGGCGTGCTCGGCGATGGCCCGGACGATCGCCTCGCCCGCCGCCGCGCCCCGCTCGGGCACCGCCGTCACCTGCGGTGCCGTCCAGCCCGCGTCCGCCAGTTCGCCGTGGCCGGGCCGCCAGCCGTGGTCGGCGGCAAGCAGCAGGTCCGCGTCGAGCAGTGAGTCACCGGCGCTCAGCACCTCGTCGGTGCCGGTGCGGCGGGCGACCTCGGCGACGGCCGCGCTCTTGGTGAGCGGCTTGGGAACGGCATAGATCTTGCGGCCCTGGAGTGAGACGGTCCAGCCGAGAGGCCCGGCCCACTCGGCGAGTTCCTTGACGTAGCCGTCGGGCAGCAGGCTCCGGTCCACGACGAGGTACGCGAACAGGTCCTCCGCCACGCGCTCCTTGAGCAGCCACGCAGGGTCGGCGGTGCGGTTCAGGTGCGTACGGATCTCGTCCAGCGGCGCGCACTCGGCGGTGAGGGTGGCGCGCACCGTCGCGTGCCACTCGGGGTCGGACTCCCCGTCGACCAGCAGGTGGCCGCCGTTGGCGCAGATCGCGAAGCGCGGTGCGGGGCCGGGGAGGTGGATCCGGCCGTACTGTTCCCGGGTGCGGGTCGTGGTCGGGACGAACACCGAGGTGCGGGCCACCTCGGCGAGGAGCGTGGCGGCCTCCTCCGTCATGTAGGAGAGCGGCTTGCCCTCGTACACCTCGACGCAGAGCAGGCGCGGCGCTTCGGCGTCCGGCATGTCGAGGCCCAGGGCCGCCGCCGAGTAGATCAGGGTGCGATCGAGATCGCTCGCCACCAGCACGCTCATCTGGAAACCGCCTTTCCGTCGGCGCCGGTCGCGCCCTTCGTGTAGCGCGGGTGGATGAGTCCCACGCAGGTGTACGGCAACGCGTCGACCTCTTCCACCGGTACACCGCGCTGCTCGGCGAGCAGCCGTACGTGATCGAGATCCGCGCCCGCGCCGCGAGAGGCGAGGATCTTCCAGGGGACGCGGCGCAGCAGCACACGGGTCGTCTCGCCGACGCCCGGCTTGACGAGGTTGACGTCGTGGATGCCGTACTCCTCGCTGATCCGCTCGACGGCGGCCCAGCCCTCCCAGGTGGGGGTGCGGTCGGCGGCCGCCAGTTCCTTGACGTCCGCGGCGACGTCGGCCGCGACGTCGGCGAACCGGGCGGCGACGGTGTCCAGGAACAGCCCGGAGACATCGGCGCCGGCCAGCTCGCGGTAGAACTTGGCGCCGTGGAAGTCGCCGGGGCCGACGAGGTCGGCACGCAGCACGGTGCGGGAGACCAGGCCGGAGACGGTGGAGTTGAGGCAGGCGGAGGGGATGAGGAAGTCGTCGCGGGTGCCGTAGGTCTCCACGCAGCGGCCGGGGTCGGCGAGCACCGCGATCCGGGGGTCGAAGCCCGGGTGCTCCGCGGCCGCGGCGGCCAGTTCACGGGTGATCGCGCCCTTGCCGGTCCAGCCGTCCACGAACACGACGTCGGCCGGGTCGTGGTGCGCGGCCAGCCAGCGCAGCGCCGCGGTGTCGATACCGCGGCCGCGCACGATGGAGACGGCGTAGTGCGGCAGGTCGAGCCCGTGCGCGTGGCGCGCCCAGCGGCGCATGAGGACACCGACGGGGGTGCCGGCGCGGGCGAGGGAGACCAGGACGGGGCGGGGGGACCGCTCGGCGAGCACGGTGTCTGTGACGGTTCCGACGGCACGGGCGATGCGGGTGGCGGAGATGTCGAGCGCGGTCCGGAACAGCGCCTGGTACGCCTCGCTGGGCTGGTACTCGACCGGCAGCGACTCGGCGTAGTGGGCGCCGCCGCTCTGGATCGCCTCCTCCCGTTCCTCGGTGGGCGCTTCGAGGGTGACGTCGGAGAAGTCCTGGAGCAGCCAGCCGACCTCCTCGGGGGCGTAGGAGGAGAAGTCGGGTCCGCGGAGCGGTTCTGGCATGGGCGGCGCCTGTTCGGTTTCGGAGCGGGAGGCGGGGGTGGCGTGGGAGGCGGGGGCGGTGTCGCGGACTGGGCCGGCGGCTGTGCCGGGGGCGGGAGCGGGCACGTAGGACGGCACGACGGCGAGCAGCACCTGGTCGGTATGCGCGGCCAGACGGGCCGTCAGCCCGTCCGGGGCGTGCAGGTGGGGGGTGTCGGCGGCGGAGTCGACCACGGCGACGATCGCGTCGAAGCGGCGCGCGGGGTCGCTGCCGGGAGCGACGTTGTACGCGTAGCGCTCGCCGGGGCCGTCGGCGGGGTCGTCGTGGGCGGGGAAGGCGAGGCGGGTGCGGATGGCGTAGCCGGGGTCGTCCACGGCCAGGACGGGTGAGCGGGTGGTGGTGGAGTAGCGCACGTCGACCCCGTCGAGGCGGTCCTGAAGGGCCTCGGCGATCCGCAGGGGTGCGTACATCAGCTCTTCGAAGCCGAGGACGAGCACACGGCGCAGCTCACCCGCCGGGCGGGGATCTGCCTCCGGGCCGGCGTACGGCTCCGTCCCCGTGTCCGGGCGCGGGGCTGTCGCGGCCGAGCGCTCGGGCACCGGCGTCGCGCCTTCGGCGGGCTCTCCCCCGCCCCGCACCTTCCCGGAACCGGGGCTCCGCCCCGCACCCCGGTCGTCAAGGGCCTGGGGGCGAGACGCAGTGGGCCCGTCCGGTGCCGGAGGAGCAAGGGGGGTCCGGGGGGATCCCCCTGGTTCGCGAAGGGACGGTGTGAGGGAAGGCTCCGGGCTCCGGGCAGGTCCCAGCGCCTCCGCGATACGAGCCGCCATGTCCGGCAGCGCGGCCTTCAGTTGTGCCCGGTGCTCGGGCGTGAAGCCGTGCCGTCCGCCGTCGGGCAGGCCCTCGGGCCAGCCGAGCTCCACGCGGCGCACGGGCTGCCCGGCCTCGTGGCCGGTGGCCGCGGCAGCCGCCGCTACCGCGTCATGTCCCCCGGCCTCGTGCGCTGCGGCCTCATGCGCCACCGCCTCGCGCGTCGCCGCATCGGCCGTCGCCGCATCGGCCGCCGCCGTCTCGTGTTCGGCGACGAGCCGCTGCCCCCGCTCCAGTACGCCGTCCGGCAGGGTCACCGTGCCCGCTGCCAGGGAGATCAGGTCCACGCGGGCGCCGAGGTCCGCCGCGAAGCGTTCCAGCCGGGCCCGGTCCGCCGCCGACCGCATGTCGACCAGGGCGACGACCACGTACCGGTCGCGGGGGTAGCGCGCGTGCAGCGCGGCGATGGTGTTGAGCACGGTGTTGCCGGTGGAGAACTCGTCGTCGACGAGCACCAGCGGCCCGCGCCCGCTCAGCAGTTCCGGGTCCTGCGGCAACAGCAGATGCGAGGTGGCGTGGCTGTGCTCCTCCTCGAAGCCGCCGACCGCGCGGACGCCGGGCACGGGGCGCCGTGTGGAGTGCAGATACGGGGCGAGGGCCAGCCCGTCCGCGACGCTGTGGCCCAGGCCGGTCGCGGTCTCGGCGTAGCCGAGGACGACGGCGCGCGCAGCCGCGTCGTCGCCGAGGAGGTCGCGTACCCGGCGGCCGAGTCCCAGCCCCGCCTCGTAGACGGTCCGTGGGCGCTGCGGCACGTGCTTGCCCAGCACGTTGGAGACGAGCAGATGGGCGCGCTTGGGGTTGCGCCGGAGGGCGAGGCCCAGGAGCTCCCGCAGCCTGGCGCCGCCGGACGCGACGTCACGCGCCCCGTCGGACGCACGCGCCCCCTCGGACGCGGCATCACGCGCCCCCTCGGACACGGCGTCGTGCCCCCGCTCCGACGCACCGTGGCGCCCTCCGACGGACGCACCGTCAGGTGCCGTCTCCGGTGTCCGGTCGTCTCGCGCGCCCTCGGACGCCCCGCCCGGGGCACCGTCGAGTCCGACGCCCAGCCGGTCCGCCACCCACTGTCCCGACCACACCATGCCGTCGTCCGTGCCCTTGTCCGTGCCTGTGCCGCCGCCGACGCCCTCGTCCGCGCCCTCGCCCATGCCGCCGCCGGTGCCCTCGTCCGTCACCTTCGCCCTCGCCTCCGTTCCGTGCTCGCCACGGCTCATACGGTCCGCAGCCCCGCGGCCAGCAGCTCCACGAAGCTGATGTCCTCGCGTGCCACACCGAACACCTCGGCGCGCAGCAGGATCCGCTCGGCCCAGGCCCGGTGCGGCTTCACCTCGTTCATCTTGTTCGTGTACGCCGAACGGAGGACTCCGCCCCCGCTGCGCTCCGGGCCGAGGATGTCCGTGGCGTCGGTGAACTCCTCATGGCTGACCACCGACAGCGCGTGCACCGGCGCCACGTGGGTGGGGTGGATGCAGGTCTTGCCCTGGAGTCCGTTGGCGCGGTCGAGTTCGATCTCGCGCAGCAGGCCGTCCATGTCGTGTTCGATCAGCGCGGTGCGCAGCGCCTCCGCGCGCCCGGTGAACGGGCTGCGCCGCAACTGCGGCTTGAACATCCGCTCGTGGGGTTTGAAGTACTCCCACACCGGCCCGGTGACCGTGAAGCCCGTGCCGTCCGCGCGCCCCAGCATGTTGACCACGTCGGCGATCACCCCGGCCACGAGTTGCACGTCGTAGGCGGTCATGTCGGGCGCGCGGCGCAGCCCGTACGCCGAGCAGAAGTCGGTCACGCCCAGACGCAGCGCCAGCACCCGGTCGCGGTACTTGTCGATGGTGCGGGCGATGCCGCCCAGCGTCTCGGCGCGGGTCTCCAGATGGAGCAGTTCGGGCGATTCCAGTACGGGCATCGCATACAGCCGCCGCCCTCCCAGCACCTCGGCGATCTGCGTCGTTTCGGCCGCTATCAGGGCTTCCAGGAACGGAACTCCCCGCTCCTCGGTGAACTTCGGTAGTACGAATCCGGACAGCAGCCGGACCGCTTTTCCGAAGCGTCGCACGAGGTCGGCGATCTGCTCAGGGGTGCGCACCCGGATGAACAACAGGGGCAGCGCGGCATCCGCATGCCGGTCCGCCAGCTCCGCGAACTGCCGGACGAGGTTCTCCTCGGCTTCGGCGACCTCGCCGTCGTCGATGGAGTCCTCCAGGCAGAGCACCATGGAGACCACGCCGCGACCTGCCTGTTTGATGATGTCCTCGGCGAGTCGAGGGCGCGTGGCCGGGCTGTAGAGGGTGGCACCGAGGGCGATGGCCAGCGTGCGCGCGGGCGAGTCCGCGGTGAACTCGCCGGGCTCACGGTGGAACAGTTCCTTCCGCACTGCAGCCGAAAGGTGCCCGAAATGCTGCATAAATCTCCCCGTTGCGCCGGCGCTTCTCCTGGGCTCGCAGGCTGCGAGCATGGCCGATAATCGTACGTCCTAAGTTGGGTCAAGAGTTCCCCAAGCCCATGAAAATCAAGTAACTCCTCCGCATCATCCGCGTGTCCCGCTATCCACATCGCTCCTACCCTGCGTTGTCCCCGCCCCCTATGGGAAGGCAGGATTGCGGACATGACGCACGCGATGCTGAAGGGATCGAACATCCCACTGGACGCCACAGCCGTACGGGCCGTGCTGCGCTGGGCCCCCGGCGCCGACGTACCGGACGTGGACGCCTCCGCGCTCCTGCTGGCCGCCGACGGCCGCGTGCGCTCAGACGAGGACTTCGTCTTCTACAACCAGCCCCGGCACCCCTCGGGGCTGGTCCGGCACCTGCCCAAGAAGCGGCTGCCGGAGGGGCTCACGGACACCATCGAGGCCGATCTGACCGCGCTGGAGGCGGGGGTCGACCGTGTCGTGCTGGCCGCGTCGGCGGACGGCGGTCCCTTCGGGCGCGTCCAGGACCTGACCGTGCTCCTCCACGACGCGGCCGCCCCCGCCGGCACCGAGCCCATCGCGGTCTTCAAGGTCACCGCCGAGACCGGCCGGGAGACCGCCATGATCTGCGGCGAGCTGTACCGGCGCGCCGACGCGTGGAAGTTCCGAGCGCTGGGACAGGGGTACGAGTCCGGGCTGGTCGGGCTGGCCACCGAGTTCGGCATCTCGGTCGACGACGACGGGGAGCAGGAGAGCTCCGCCGCGCCGGCCCCCGAACCGGCCCGCTCCACCACTCCCGTACCCGAACCGGCCCGCTCCGCCGCGCCGGCACCCGAACCCGCGCGGCCTGCCGCTCCCGCACCCGAGCCGTCCGGTGCCAGCGCGCCCGCGCCCAGCGCGCCCGCGCCCGCTCCCCTTCCGCCGACGGAGCCGCAGGGTGTCCCCGGTCCTCCGCCCGGGCAGACGGTCGACGAGGACTCCTGGGGTCCGGCGCCCCAGCCCGCCGCGGCCGGGTACGGCTACCCGCAGATGCCGCCCCCGCCGTCGGCCCCACCGCAGGCGCCGCCCGGCTACGGCTATCCGCAGCACCCGGCACCGCCCGCACCGCAGCCCGCCTACGGCTACCCGCAGCCCCCGGCCTACGGCTATCCGCAGCAGGCACAGCCGCCGACCGCCCCACCGCCGATACCGGACCCGGCCTTCACACTGCCGCCGCAGGGCCCGCAGTTCCAGCGGCGGTAGCCGGCCGGCACGGACAGGCTCGTCAGACCGTGGTCGTCCGTCAGGCCTTGGTCGTCCGTCAGACCTTGGTCTTCTTGTAGCCGCGCCCCCATTGCAGCCCCCACCCGTACAGCCGGTCCAGCTCCGCCTGGAAGCCATACACGTACTTCACCTCGCGGCGCACGACCATCTCGCCCTTGATGTTCTCGATCATCACCACGGCGCAGGAGCGGGCCTCCGGCGCCCGTTCGTCGAGGGAGATCTCGACCCGCGGCCCGTTGCTCGGATACAGCGTCACCAAGGCGTGCGTACGGTCGAACGCGGGCGTGCCGTCGTAGATGTAGACGAACACCAGCAGCCGCTTGATGTCGTCCTTGTGGTCCAGGTTGACGAAGACCGTCTCGCCGGAGCCCGATCCGAACCGGTCGTCGCCGCTCAGCTGGACGTACGGCGCGGTGTTGAGGCTGCCGTAGAAGTCGCCCAGCGGCTGCACCACACCCTTGGCGCCGTTCTGGAGTTCGTACATGCAGGCCAGGTCGAGGTCGACGTTGACCATCGCCGGGCCCTGGGCCTGCACCATCTCGGGCTTGAACATCCGCAGGGGGTGCCGGAGCAGACTCTGGTCCCAGCCGCGCTTGCCGCCGAAGTCCGAGGTCCGCATCCGCCAGGACAGATTGACGCGCAGGTTCCCCCCGGCGGCGCCCTGTTTGGTCAGCGAGATCGCGGCGCGCCGCTTGGTCAGTTCCACCACGCCGGTGGCGTCGCCGCTGTCGAACTGCTGCGCGCCCCGCCCCCAGTTGCTCCAGAAGCCCACCGTCAACCACCCCCACCGCCGACCGCGTCCGGCCGGGTCGCCATCCGCCCAACTGCCACGGGGCGGCCGTAGGGAGGTTTCTCCTCCGGCCGCCCCGCTTTTCAGCGTTCCTCAATCGCCCCCGGGTCACACTCCGGAGGAGACTTCCGTCCTCTCCGAGCCGCCGCCGTCCGCCGCCTCGCGCCGGTTGCGGACCACCGAGGACCAGTACGCGGCGGCGATCAGGACCACACCGATGAGGCCGGTGATGACCTCGCTGATCTCGTACTTGATCGTGATCAGCAGGATGAGGCCGAGCGCGCCGATGGCGTAGTGCGCGCCGTGCTCCAGGTAGACGTACTCGTCGAGGGTGCCCTTGCGGACGAGGAAGACCGTCAGCGACCGGATGTACATGGCGCCGATGCCCAGACCCAGCGCCATCATGAAGATGTCGTTGGTGATGGCGAACGCGCTGATGACGCCGTCGAAGGAGAACGACGCGTCGATGACCTCCAGGTAGAGGAACATGGCGAACGCGGCCTTGCCGGCGAGCCCGACGACCGTGGGACCGCCCTTCTTCTCGGCCTCGGCGCCCTTCGCGGATCCCTCCGACTCCTCGCCGTCCTCTTCCTCGGACTCCTCCAGCTTCTCCTCGAAGTAGCCGGAGACACCGCCGACGATCAGATACGTCACCAGACCGGCGACACCGGAGAGGAGCACCGTGGCGGTCTTGTCGCCGCCGCCGTGCGCCACGTCCCCCGCGAGCATCTCGGACGTGACCAGCAGAGTGGCCAGGGCGATGACGATGGAGAGCGTGTCCAGCTTGCCGAGCTTGGCCAGCGGCTTCTCCAGCCACGCCAGCCACTTGATCTCCCGCTCCTCGAAGACGAAGTCGAGGAAGATCATCAGCAGGAACATTCCGCCGAAGGCGGCGATCGCCGGGTGGGCGGCGGTGACCAGGTGCTCGTACTGGTCCTTGTCGTTGATCGCCAGATCGATCGCCTCGATCGGCCCGATCTTCGCCGTGATGGCGACAATGACGACCGGGAAGACCAGTCGCATGCCGAAGACGGCGATCAGAATGCCGATGGTCAGGAAGATCCGCTGCCAGAAGGCGTTCATCTTCCGGAGGATGCCGGCGTTGATGACGGCGTTGTCGAACGAGAGCGAGATCTCCAGGATCGACAGGATCCCGACGATCGCTAGCCCCTCCCACGACCACAAAATTCCGGCCAAGGCCAGGCCGGCCACCGTAGCGGCGAACGACCAACCAAAGGTTTTCAGCAGCACTGGCTACCCAATCCTTCTTCGTGAGGGGTCTCCCCCGCGCCTGTACGCGGCTTTACGAAACGTTGACCCCGAAGTCTAGAGCGATGCCTCGCAGCCCCGACGCGTACCCCTGCCCAACGGCCCGGAACTTCCACTCGCTGTTGTAGCGGTAGACCTCACCGAAGATCATCGCGGTTTCGCCGGAGGCGTCTTCCGACAGGTCGTAGCGCGCCAGCTCATTGCCGTCGGCCTGATTCACCACACGGATGAAAGCATTACTGACCTGCCCGAACGTCTGGCCACGGGCATCCGCGTCATGGATCGACACGGGAAAAACGATCTTGTCGACCTGCGCGGGGACCTTGGACAGGTCCACCAGGAGGGACTCGTCGTCCCCGTCACCCTCGCCGGTGAGGTTGTCGCCCGTATGCTCCACGGAGCCCTCGGGGCTCGTGAGGTTGTTGTAGAAGACGAAGTACTCGTCGCCCAGCACCCGGCCCGAGCGGCACAGCAGCGCGCTGGCGTCGAGGTCGAACGGCGCCCCGGTGGTGGAGCGCGCGTCCCAGCCGAGGCCGACCAGGATCTGCGTCAGATTCGGCGCGGCCTTGGAGAGGGAGACATTGCCTCCCTTGGCGAGCGTGACACCCATGATGCGTTTTCCTCCCCGATGTCATGTGTCCTGAGATGTGTTCTGCGTCGTCGTCCCGCGGTGTCCCGTCCGCAAGCGCGGCCGGCGCCGCACTCCTGTCAGGTGTGCGGCGCCGGATCCTTGCGTACCGAGGTACGGACGAACTAGCGGGTCAGACGTTGACGCCGAAGTCCTGCGCGATGCCGCGCAGGCCCGAGGCGTACCCCTGGCCGATGGCCCGGAACTTCCACTCCGCCCCGTTGCGGTACAGCTCGCCGAAGACCATGGCGGTCTCGGTCGAGGCGTCCTCGCTGAGGTCGTAGCGCGCCAGCTCGACGTTGTCGGCCTGGTTCACCACGCGGATGAACGCGTTGCGCACCTGGCCGAAGCTCTGCTGGCGGGTCTCGGCGTCGTAGATCGACACCGGGAACACGATCTTGGCGACATCGGCCGGGACGCCGACCAGGTTCACCTTGATCTGCTCGTCGTCACCCTCGCCCTCACCGGTGATGTTGTCGCCGGTGTGCTCCACGGAGCCGTCGGGGCTCTTGAGGTTGTTGAAGAACACGAAGTTCTGGTCGTTGGCGACCTTGCCCTCGGTGTTCGTCAGGATGGCACTGGCGTCGAGGTCGAAGTCAGTGCCAGTGGTGGTACGGGCGTCCCAGCCCAGACCGACGATGACAGCGGTCAGGTTCGGGGCTTCCTTGGTCAGCGAGACGTTGCCGCCCTTGCTGAGGCTGACTCCCACGAGTCCTCCCAAAAAGGTTCGTCAGGAGCACGGTGTGCCCCCTGTTGTGTTGCGGTTGCCATCGGATCAACGATTTGATCCTAGTGAGCGGTTCCCCTGGGTACAGGGTTTCCGGCGCCTTGGTTACAGGGTTTCCAGCGCCTTCACGTAGTCGCTGATGTCGCGGGCGTCCGGGAGGCCGTTGACGACCGTCCAGCGGACCACGCCCTCCTTGTCGATGACGAAGGTGCCGCGCACCGCGCAGCCCTTCTCCTCGTCGAAGACGCCGTAGGCGCGGCTGACCTCGCCGTGCGGCCAGAAGTCCGACAGCAGCGGGTACTCCAGGCCCTCCTTCTCGGCGAAGACGCGCAGGGAGAACGGCGCGTCGTTGGAGACGGCGAGCAGCTGGACGTCGTCGTTGACGAACTTCGGCAGCTCGTCGCGGAGCGCGCACAGCTCACCGGTGCACACGCCGGTGAAGGCGAACGGGTAGAAGAGCAGCACGACGTTCTTCTCACCGCGGAAGTCGGCGAGCCGGACCGTCTCGCCATGCTGGTTCTTGAGCTCGAACTCCGGGGCCTTCGTACCGACCTCTATCGCCATAGGAGACATCCCTTCGCATCAGCTCGACAGATCGCGACCACCCTACGCGCAGAGCCCCCCTCCGGTTCGACCCGGAGGGGGGCTCTCATGCAGTGTCTGCCCGGTCGCCTCAGCGCTTGGGGCCCTTCGGCGTGACCATACGGCTGCCCGTCCAGTCCTTGGCGGCGTTGATGCTGCGGGTCTGGGAGAGGCCGGCGGTCTGTGCGGCCTCGTTGATGTCGCTCGGCTCGATGTAGCCGTCACGCCCGGTCTTGGGGGTCATCAGCCAGATCTGGCCGCCTTCGTCGATCAGGCCGATGGCGTCCACCAGCGCGTCCGTAAGGTCGCCGTCGTCATCACGGAACCACAGCAGGACGGCGTCGGCCACGTCGTCGTAGTCCTCGTCGACGAGCTCCTGGCCGATCAGGGCCTCGATACCTTCGCGGAGCTCCTGATCAACGTCGTCGTCGTTGCCGATCTCCTGGACCACCTGTCCGGGCTCGAACCCCAGCTTCGCCGCCGGGTTGGTCCGCTCCTCCGCGTGGTCCGCGGTCGCGCTCACGGATGTCCTCCTGTCACGTTCATGAATGCGTTGCGCACCCCGCGCGCACGCGAGGGCATTGGGCGTAGTCCACACGGGCCGGGCGGATCGCGCAAGTACCCAGCCTCCGAGACCGCCGAAACGGTGACGGATGGGGCGGTGTCACCGCAACTCGCATCCCGCCGCCCGAGCCCACCGTGATTCACGCCACAGTGATTCAAGGCTTTTGTGGACTTGTGTCGCCAGATTACGTCGTTCAGGGCCGAACGGCCGTACGCGGGGGACCTCCGCCGTGGGCGTAAGGTTGCGATTTGGCCGTCGACAGCCGGACGGCCGCGCGGCGCCCATCTCACAAAGTGGTGGTTACCACTCAGTAGAGATGACGTACCCCATACGCGAGGTACACGATGGATGCGGCGCGACATCAGACATCAGCAGAGCACCAACCGTTTGTGTGCACGGCACGATCGCGTGCAGCGCACAAAAACGACCGAAACAGCGAAGGAACAGCGTGGCTTCCGCATCCGATCGCAACCCGATCATCATTGGCGGCCTTCCCAGCCAGGTCCCGGACTTCGATCCCGAAGAGACCCAGGAATGGCTCGACTCGCTCGACGCAGCCGTCGATGAGCGAGGCCGGGAACGTGCCCGCTACCTGATGCTGCGCCTGATCGAGCGCGCCCGCGAGAAGCGGGTCGCCGTGCCCGAGATGCGCAGCACGGACTACGTCAACACCATCGCCACCAAGGACGAGCCGTTCTTCCCCGGCAACGAGGAGATCGAGCGCAAGATCCTGAACGCGACCCGCTGGAACGCCGCGGTGATGGTCTCCCGCGCCCAGCGCCCGGGGATCGGTGTCGGCGGCCACATCGCCACGTTCGCCTCCTCCGCCTCCCTTTACGACGTGGGCTTCAACCACTTCTTCCGCGGCAAGGACCAGGGCGACGGCGGCGACCAGATCTTCTTCCAGGGCCACGCCTCCCCCGGTGTCTACGCCCGCGCCTTCCTGCTGGACCGGCTGTCCGAGCAGCAGCTCGACGCGTTCCGCCAGGAGAAGTCGAAGGCTCCCTACGGCCTGTCCAGCTACCCGCACCCGCGGTCGATGCCGGACTTCTGGGAGTTCCCGACCGTCTCCATGGGCCTGGGCCCGCTCGGTGCGATCTACCAGGCGCGGATGAACCGCTACATGGAGGCGCGCGGCATCGCCGACACCTCCCGCAGCCACGTCTGGGCGTTCCTGGGCGACGGCGAGATGGACGAGCCCGAGTCGCTCGGCCAGCTGTCGCTGGCGGCGCGCGAGGGCCTGGACAACCTCACCTTCGTGGTGAACTGCAACCTCCAGCGCCTCGACGGCCCGGTGCGCGGCAACGGCAAGATCATGCAGGAGCTGGAGTCGCAGTTCCGCGGCGCCGGCTGGAACGTGATCAAGCTGGTGTGGGACCGCACCTGGGACCCGCTGCTCGCCCAGGACCGCGACGGCATCCTGGTCAACAAGCTGAACACCACGCCGGACGGCCAGTTCCAGACGTACGCCACCGAGACCGGCGCGTACATCCGCGAGCACTTCTTCGGTGACGACCAGCGGCTGCGCAAGATGGTCGAGAACATGACCGACCAGCAGATCCAGCACCTGGGGCGCGGCGGCCACGACCACAAGAAGATCTACGCGGCGTACGCGGCGGCCAAGGCGCACAAGGGCCAGCCGACCGTGATCCTGGCGCAGACCGTCAAGGGCTGGACCCTCGGCCCGAACTTCGAGGGCCGCAACGCGACCCACCAGATGAAGAAGCTCACGGTCGACGACCTCAAGCGCTTCCGGGACCGGCTGCACCTGCCGATCGCGGACAAGGACCTGGAGTCCGGCCTGCCGCCGTACTACCACCCGGGCCCCAACAGCGAAGAGATCCAGTACATGCACGACCGGCGCAAGTCGCTGGGCGGCTATGTGCCCACCCGTGTCGTGCGGGCCAAGCCCCTGAACCTGCCGGACGACAAGGTGTACGCGGCGGTCAAGAAGGGCTCCGGCCAGCAGTCGATCGCCACCACCATGGCGTTCGTCCGGCTGCTGAAGGACCTGATGCGGGACAAGGAGATCGGCAAGCGCTTCGTGCCGATCGCGCCCGACGAGTACCGCACCTTCGGTATGGACTCGCTCTTCCCGTCCGCGAAGATCTACAACCCGCTGGGCCAGACCTACGAGGCGGTCGACCGCGACCTGCTGCTGGCGTACAAGGAGTCGCCGACCGGCCAGATGCTGCACGACGGCATCTCCGAGGCGGGCTGCACCGCCTCGCTGATCGCGGCGGGCTCGGCGCACGCCACGCACGGCGAGCCGCTGATCCCGGTCTACGTCTTCTACTCGATGTTCGGGTTCCAGCGCACCGGTGACCAGTTCTGGCAGATGGCCGACCAGCTCGCGCGCGGGTTCGTGCTGGGCGCGACCGCCGGCCGTACGACCCTGACCGGCGAGGGCCTGCAGCACGCGGACGGCCACTCGCAGCTGCTCGCCTCGACCAACCCGGCCGTCGTCGCGTACGACCCGGCGTTCGGCTACGAGATCGCGCACATCGTGCAGGACGGTCTGCGCCGGATGTACGGCGAGAACAGCGAGGACGTCTTCTACTACCTCACCGTCTACAACGAGCCGATCCTGCACCCGGCCGAGCCCGAGAACGTGGACCGCGAGGGCATCCTCAAGGGCCTGTACCGCTTCAAGGAGGGCGACAAGGGCGCGATCCCCGCGCAGATCCTCGCCTCCGGGGTCGCGGTGCCGTGGGCCGTCGAGGCCCAGCGCATCCTCGCCGAGGAGTGGAACGTCAAGGCCGACGTCTGGTCGGCGACCTCCTGGAACGAGCTGCGCCGTGACGCCGTCGAGGTGGAGCAGCACAACCTGCTCCACCCGGAGGAGGAGCAGCGCGTGCCGTACGTGACGCGGAAGCTCACCGGTGTCGAGGGTCCGAAGGTGGCCGTGTCCGACTGGATGCGGGCCGTTCCGGACCAGATCGCGCGCTGGGTGCCGGGTACGTACCAGTCGCTGGGCGCCGACGGGTTCGGCTTCGCCGACACGCGGGGCGCGGCGCGCCGCTTCTTCCACATCGACGCGCAGTCGGTGGTCCTGGCGGTGCTCACCGAGCTCGCCAAGGAGGGCAAGGTGGACCGCTCGGCGCTGAAGCAGGCGATCGACCGCTACCAGCTGCTGGACGTCGCGGCGGCGGACCCGGGCGCGGCGGGCGGCGACGCGTAAGTAACGACAGGCGCTGAGCCGAACGGATCATGGCTGGGCCCCGAACCGCAGTGTGGTTCGGGGCCCAGCCATGTCCGCGGGGTGTCCCGCCCCGATCTCTGGCCCCGAAGGGGCCGGTGGCTCCATCCGTGCCCGGTCAGCGCTTGGGAGAATGCCGGGCATGACCGAGCATCCGGCGCAGGCGTGGTGGGAGCGGCGCACCGAGACACCGCTGTTGGCACTCGCCCTCGCGTTCGCCATCGCGTACGCCGTCCCGATCATCGAGCCGAACGCCGGACCGCTGCTGCGCCGGACGTGCACGGCCGTGGAGTGGGTGGTGTGGGGCGCCTTCGCCCTCGACTACGCCCTGCGGCTGTACTGGGCGCCGGATCGCAGGAGTTTCGTGCGCGGGCAGCCGTTGGCCCTGCTGGCGGTGGTGCTGCCGCTGGTGCAGCCGCTGCGGCTGCTGCGGGTGGTCGCGACGCTGCTGCTCGCCGGGCAGCGCGCCCGGATCGCGGCGCAGGTGCGGCTCACGACCTATGTCGCGGGCGCGGTCCTGGGTCTGCTCATGTTCGGTTCGCTGGCCGTCCTGGAGGTCGAGCGCGACTCCCCCGGGTCGAACATCCGCTCCCTCGACGACGCCGTGTGGTGGGCGTTCACCACGATGACCACCGTGGGCTACGGCGACCACGCCCCCACCACCGGGTTGGGCCGGCTGCTCGCGGTGGGGCTGATGCTCTCCGGGATCGCCCTGCTCGGTGTGGTGACCGCGAACATCGCCGCGTGGTTCATCTCGCGGTTCGAGCGCGACGACGCCGAGGAGCGCCGCCAGACGGCGGCGATCGAGGTGTTGACGGCCGAGGTGCGGGCGCTCCGTGCCGAGCTCGCCGAACTGTCCGCCACGCCGCGTACGGGCCAGGGCCGCCCGGCCGCGGCGCCGCCGGAGGCGCCCTCCCGCCTCTCCGAGGCGTCCAGGCCCGCTGTACCGCCGCGGGCGCGGCCGTGCGGCCCGTCCGGGCCCGCGGTGGCGCCGCAGGCCCGGACGGGCGAGCCGCCGGTCAGTTCTCCCAGATCTTGAAGGCGCGGACCTGGTACGGCGACTCCGGCGCCCAGGAGCCCGACGGGTAGGTGTCGAACTCGCCCGTCTCGCCGCATTCGGCGCTCTGGTACGTGGTGACGGGGCGCCCCGTGCGGTTGGCCAGGCTTGCCGCGGTGGCCCCGTCGGGCAGTGGGACACAGCTCTCGATGTCGGTTCCGGACAGCTCATGGGTCGTACGGGCGCCGCTGAAGCCCGCGTCGCGCCACAGGCACAGCTGGCCGGTGGCGCAGGCGCCGGACCGGGCCTGCGGTGCGGTGGCGGCGGCCTGGGCCGGGGCCAAGAGGGCGGCTGTGGCCGCCAGGACGGTGGCGGCTGCCGCGGCGGTGATGGTCTCGCGCATATGGATCGCTCCCCCGTGTCGGGCGTCTCAATGATTCGCCGTTGCGAACGGGGGCCAGCCTGGTGGCGGGTTCCGGTGGCGCTCAAGGGAGTCGATCAAGGTCCACCCTGATAGGGGGCGCGCGGCGGCAAGGGCACCGCCCGCCGTATCCCCCGCCGGTATCGTGATCCGCCCGAACGCGCCAGGAAGCGAGCCACCAGGTGCACCCAGAGCACGGAGCGCCGCCCGCAGGGCTGCGCGAGCGCAGGAAGCAGCGGACCCGCGACGCCCTGGTGCGCGCGGCACTCGAACGGTTCACCGCCCAGGGATACGAGCAGACCACCGTCGACGAGATCACCGCCGCCGTCGAGGTCTCGCAGCGCACCTTCTTCCGTTACTTCGCCAACAAGGAGGAGGCCGCCTTCGCCGTTCAGGCCGTGGTGGACGCGCGGGTCCACGCGGCGGTGTGCGAACGGCCCGCCCACGAGACGCCCATCGCCGTCCTGTGCGGCGCCGCCGCGGCCACCTGGCAGGCCATGGAGCCGGCCATCGAGGAGATCGTGCCGATCGACCTCCATCTGCGGATGTACCGGACGATCGAGTCGACCCCGGCCCTGCTCGCCGTCCATCTGCGCCGCACCGCCGAGTTGGAGGAGCGGATGGCGCGCGAGATCGCCCGCCGCGAGGGCCTCGACGTGGACGCGGACCCCCGTCCCCGGCTGATCGTGGCGGCCTTCGGCGGAGCGGTCCGGATGGCCGGCCGGTTGTGGAACGAGGGCTCGGCGCACACCCTGGAGGCCCTTCGCGATCTCACCATCGCCTACCTCGACCAGATCGGCCCCGCGCTGGTGGAGAGCTGGCAAAAGCCGGCATAAAAGTACAAACAGGATCAATTCAGCGTTTCATAACGTGAGATAGATCACGCATTTGGCGGGTAGCGGCACCCTTCTCCTAGGGTGTCCCGCGGTGACTTCCTTCCCGGGGCTCGGTTCCTCCTCTCCCTCCACCACGGCCTGGCGCACGCTGCTCGCGCTGACTGTGGTGTTCGTGCTGCTCGCGATCACCGGTTGGACGGCAATCCGGCACCACAACGGGACCATGAACCCGCGCGCCGAGGAGCTCTCCGCCTGGCGGCAGGGCTCCATCAGCGGACGTCCGCTGCCCGACCCGACCACCGAACCCCGGCAGCTGGCCGGGTTCTTCGAGTCGCTCACCCCGGCCGAGCAGACCCGGCTGGTGCTCCGCTACCCGCTGGTCGTCGGCAACCTCAACGGCGCTCCCGTGAGCCTGCGTTACCAGGCCAACCGGCGCGCCCTCATCCAGGCGCGGGACGTGGAGCAGCGGCGGACGCACAACAGCGCGCTCACCCCGTACGGCCGGTCCGACGCGAGTCGCCGGATGCATCGGTACGAGTCGTTGCTGAGCCCCGGCCGGCAGATCCTCGCCTTCGACCCGGCGGGGTCCGGCCGGGCCGCCGAGGTCTTCGGCGACCTCGCCCACGCGCGGCGGGTCGCGGTGGTGGTGCCCGGGGTGGACACCGACATCCTCACCTTCCAGAAGACCCGGCGGGCCGAGACCTCCGTGGTCGGGATGGCCCGCGCCGTCCACCGGGCCGAGCGGTCCCTGCGGCCGGGGGGTGCCAACGCGGTCATCGCGTGGGCGGACTACACCGCACCCGAGGGCACCAACCTCGAGTCGGCCACCGGCAAGCGGGCCTCGGAGGGGGCCCTGCGGCTGCGCGCCCTGGTCAAGGGCCTTCCGGAGCGCTCCCGGGTCGCGCTGCTGTGCCACAGCTACGGTTCCGTGGTGTGCGGCGTGGCCGCCCGCGACCTGTCCCCGAAGGTCACCGACATCGCGGTGGCGGGCAGCCCGGGGATGCGCGCCGAGCACGCCTCGGACCTGGGCACGACGGCCCGGGTGTGGGCGATGCGCGATGCCGGGGACTGGATCGAGGACGTGCCGAATCTGGAGGTGGGGGGCCTGGGGCACGGGGCAGACCCGGTCTCCCCGGGCTTCGGCGCGCGGGTGCTCTCCGCCGACGGCGCCCACGGGCACTCCGGCTACTTCGTGCCCGGCACCGAGAGCCTCGCCAACTTCGCCAGGCTCGGCGTGGGCGACATCCACGCGGTGACCTGCGCGAACGGCGACGATTGCAGCTCAAGGCCGGCCTGATCGGCCCATCAGAGGTTTGACGCGCGTAGCGCAGCAAAGGGGGACGGGCGGGCGACCGCCGCATACGATGAGCCGCATGGGTGATGTGCTGGCCGGTTTCCACACCGTCTGGGAGTTTGACACCGACTCCGTGCTCATCCGCTTCGAACGGGGGATTCGTACACCGAAGTTGCTCCAGGCTCTCGGTGAGCGCCGTATCCCCTACGAAGCGCTGACCGCCGTGGAGCTCACTCCCGGCAAGCGGGGGACGGTGGTGCTGCGGGCTGTGCCGCGGCCGGGCGCCGATCCGCTGATGGAGGCCGCGGACGGCCAGCTCAAGGAGGCCTACGACCCCTACCGGCTGGTCCTGCCCGGCGAGCGCGAGGCCCTCGCCGAGTACTACGCCGGCGAGATACGCACCGCCCTCGGCCCGGCCGCCGCGACCCCCGCCGAGGACCACCTGGTGGCCGCCCCCGCGCCCCCGATGGCCTTCAAGGCGTACGACGGCAAGGCCTCCTTCGACGGCAAGGCGGTGTCCTTCCGCTGGTTCTGGACCGGCGCCTCGTCCGCGAAGTGGAAGGCCGGAGACCAGCGCTTCAGCGTCGATGAGCTGGCCGGGGTCGAATGGCGCTCCCCGGAGGGCCGGGGGTCGGGGAACGGTTCCGCAAAATCCGGAAACGGCTCTGCCAAGTCCGGAAACGGCTCCACCAAATCCGCGAACGGCTCCGCCAAGTCCGGGAGCGGCTCCGCCAAGGACGACGGCAACGGGCACCTGCGCCTGCTGGGCCGCGCGTTCGGCGAGCAGCCGGGGGCGGCGGACCAGGACCCCGCCGCCGTCGTCTTCGGCATGGGATACGGCCTGGTCCACGAGTCGCTGCCGTTCGCCGCGGCCGTCCTGGAAGCGGTCCGCGCCGCCGGCCCGGCCGCCGCCCCGGCCCCCGGTGACCAGCCCTCCGCACTGGTGACCACCCCGCCCCGGCGCGACCCGGCCGACATCGCCGACCGCATCCGCCACCTGGGGGAGCTGCACTCGGCGGGGCTGCTGACGAACGACGAGTTCAGCGCGAAGAAGGCAGAGCTGCTGGCGGAGCTCTGACCCCTGGGAGCTCCGCACCGGGCGCCCGGGACGGGGCTACTCGCGGCCCGCCGAGGTGAAGCCCATGTCGGCGTAGCGACCGCCCGCGACCTTCCCCGCGACCGGCTCCAGCAGCCCCAGCTCCTCCTCGGTCAGCCGCAGCCGCGTCGCCGCGCTGTTCTCCGCCAGCCTGGACCGCTTGCGGGTGCCCGGGATCGGCACCACGGTCAGCCCGTGCACCTCTGCCCGCTGCTGCACCCAGGCCAGCGCGACCTGCGCGAGCGAGGCGCCGTGCGCCTCGGCGACCTGCCGCACCGGCGCCAGCAGCGCCGCGTTGGCGGCGGCGTTGTCGCCCGTGAAACGCGGCTGCGTGCTGCGGAAGTCGTCGGCGCCCAGGTCCTTGGCGGCGTCCGTGAACGTGCCGGTCAGGAAGCCGCGGCCGAGCGGGGAGTACGGCACAAAGGCCACGCCCAGCTCCCCGGCCGCCGCCACGGCGTTCTCCTCCACGTCCCGGCTGAACAGCGACCACTCCGACTGCACGGCCGCGATCGGGTGCACCGCGTGGGCCGCGCGCAGCTCGCCGCCGGAGACCTCGCTCAGCCCGAGCTGCCGCACCTTGCCCTCGGTGACCAGCTCGGCCATGGCGCCGACGGTCTCCTCGATCGGCACCTCAAGATCGCGCCGGTGCATGTAGTACAGGTCGACGTGGTCCACGCCGAGCCGCCGCAGGCTGCCCTCGATCGACTGGCGGACGTAGGCGCGGTCGTTGCGGATCTCCGCGGGGCCGTACGGATCGTCCTCGCGCCGGACGATGCCGAACTTGGTGGCCAGGACCACCTGGTCCCGGTGCGCCTGCACGAAGGGCGCGAGGAACTCCTCGTTCCGCCCGAAGCCGTACATGTCCGCCGTGTCGAAGAGCGTGACGCCCAGCTCCAGGGCCCGCTCCAGCGTCGCCCGCGCCTCCGCCTCATCCGTCGGCCCGTACGCGTGGGCCATGCCCATGCAGCCGAGCCCCTGCACACCGACCTCCGGGCCGTTGGTGCCGAGTCGGGCGGTGGCTATCATCTCGTTGCTCATCTGCGGTCAGGCCCTCTCCGACGCCCGGCGGGCGTCAGCATAGATGTCGATCTTGTAGTCGAGGATGTCGAGCGTGCTCTGCAGCTCGGCGATCCGCTGCCGCACCGCGTCGCGGTGCGCGGTGAGCAGTTCCTCACGCGCGGGGAAGGTGTGCCTCCCCTCGCGCACCAGCTCGGCGTAGCGGACCATGTCCGCGACCGGCATCCCGGTCAGCCGGAGCTTGCCGACAAGGGCCAGCCAGTCAAGGTCGCGGTTGGTGAAGCGGCGCTGTCCGGTGTGGTTGCGGTCCACGTGCGGCATCAGCCCGATGCGCTCGTACCAGCGCAGGGTGTGTGCCGACAGTCCGGTGTGCTCGGCGACCTCACTGATCGTGTAGCGGTCCTGCCCGGCCGGCCGCGGGTGCGGCGTCGGCGTCAGGCACAGACTCAACGGCACCGGCGCGGTCTCGAGCACGGTCATACCGCTTTCACCTCTTCGCGTTGGCGGGTCTTGATCCCTCACGACCCGTTCAACGCTAGAGACTTGGAGTCCACTCCAAGCAAGCGGAGATTTGACGGACTCTTGTACGAGCTAGGCTCGTGCGCATGGAGAGCCTGCGACTGATCGAGAACTGGCCGGTGCCCACGGCGGCGGCCGCCGTGGTGACGGCGGACGGCACCGTGGCCGGATCGTACGGTCCCACCGCGCACCGCTTCCCGCTCGCCTCGGTCACCAAGCCGCTTTCCGCGTACGCCGCGCTGGTCGCCGTCGAGGAGGGCGCGGTGGAGCTGGACGAACCGGCCGGCCCCGACGGCGCCACCGTGCGGCATCTGCTCGCCCACACCTCGGGCCTCGCCTTCGACGAGCACCGGGTGATGGCCGCGCCGGGCACCCGGCGGCTGTACTCGAACGCGGGCTTCGAGGTGCTCGGCGACCACATCGCCAAGGCGACGGACATCCCGTTCGCCGAGTATCTGCGCGAGGCCGTCCTGGAGCCGCTCGGCATGGCCGCGACCGCGCTGCCGGGATCACCCGCCAAGGACGGCGTCTCGACCGTCGACGACCTGGTCCGCTTCGCGGCGGAACTCCAGGCCCCGCGGCTGCTGGCCCCGGAGACGGTCGCCGCGGCGACCTCGGTGGTCCACCCCGGGCTGACCGGCGTCCTGCCCGGCTACGGCCACCAGAAGCCGAACGACTGGGGCCTGGGCTTCGAGATCCGCGACGGGAAGTCGCCGCACTGGACGGGTGCTGCGTCCTCGCCGCGGACGTTCGGGCACTTCGGGCAGTCGGGTACGTTCCTGTGGGTCGACCCGGACGCGGGCGCGGCGTGTGTGGCGCTGGCGGACCGGGCCTTCGGCCCGTGGGCGATCCAGGCGTGGCCCCCGTTCACGGACGCGGTCCTGGCCGAGCTGCGCGGGCGGTAGCCGCTCCCGGGCGGGACCGGAGGTCAGCCGTACACGGGCTCGGTGTGCATCTCCCACACCAGGAACTCCGCGTCGCCGACCGCCACCGCGTCCAGCCCCTCCGCGTCGTCGATGCGCGCGGCGTCGCCCGGGCCGAGCCGCTCGCCGGCGATGCCGACGGTGCCGCGCACCACGTGCACGTACACCCACGGCGCGAGCGGCAGCGCCGTCCGCGTCCCGTCCGGCAGGCGCCGCACGTGGAACACCGCCTCCGCGCGCGGCACCGCGTACGGCGTGTCGTCGGGGATGCCGCGCACCACGTCGTACGAGGGCTCCCCGCCGAACTCCGCCGGTGTCAGCCACATCTGCACGAACCGCAGCGGCGCCGTGCCCGCGTTCCGCTCCATGTGCCGGACCCCGGTGCCGGCGCTGAGCCGCTGCACGTCGCCGGGGCGCACCACCGTCCGCCGGCCGGTGGAGTCCTCGTGGGCGAGCTCGCCCTCGATGACCCACGTGACGATCTCCACGTCGCGGTGCGGGTGCTCGGAGAACCCGGCGCCGGGCGCGAGCCGCTCCTCGTTGCACGCCGCCAGCATCCCGAACCGCACGTTGTCGGGATCGTAGAAGCCCGAGAAGGAGAAGGCGTGGCGGGTCTCGGTGCCCGCCTCGTCACCGCCCCGGTAGCGCTCATCGGCCCGCTGAACCCAGATCACGCGCCCACGGTAACCCGGCTCGGCCAGGGGTACCCCCACAAGCACCCCATCCGATAAGGCAGGCTTGTCCTCGTGCCTGAACCCGCAGCGAAGCCCGATCACCCGCATTCCGCGACCTTGCGCCGCCTGGAGAAGTCCTCCGGAAAGCTGGCCGCCAGCGCCATCGCCCGCATGGACGAGCAGCTGCCGTGGTACCGCGCCATGCCCCCGGAGAACCGCTCCTGGATCGGACTGGTCGCCCAGGCGGGTATCGCGGCCTTCACGGAGTGGTTCCGGCATCCGGAGGCGCCGCAGGCCATCAGCACCGACGTCTTCGGCACGGCGCCGCGCGAGCTGACCCGGGCGATCACCCTGCGGCAGACCGTGGAGATGGTCCGCACGACCATCGAGGTCATGGAGTCCGCGATCGACGACGTGGCGGCTCCGGGGGACGAGTCGGTGCTCCGCGAGGCGTTGCTGGTGTACGCGCGGGAGATCGCGTTCGCCACCGCCCAGGTGTACGCGCAGGCGGCCGAGGCGCGCGGCGCCTGGGACGCCCGGCTGGAGTCCCTGGTGGTCAACGCGGTGCTGTCCGGCGAGGCGGACGAGGGGGCGCTGTCCCGGGCCGCCGCGCTGGGCTGGAACTCGCCGGAGCATGTGATCGTGGTGCTCGGCACGGCCCCGGACGGGGACAGCGAGCTGACCGTGGAGGCCATCCGGCGGGCCGCCCGGCACGCCAAGCTCCAGGTCCTCACCGGAGTGCTCGGGGACCGGCTGGTGGTGATCGCGGGCGGCTCGGACAATCCGCTGCAGACCGCGAAGGCGCTGATCGGGCCGTTCGCGCCGGGCCCGGTGGTGGCCGGTCCCGTGGTGTCCGACCTGCTCGCCGCCACCCGCTCCGCGGGGGCCGCGGCCGCCGGGCTCAAGGCGTGCGCGGCCTGGCCGGACGCCCCGCGTCCGGTGCTGGCGGACGACGTGCTGCCGGAGCGCGCGATGGCCGGCGACCCCGCCGCGCGCGAGCAGTTGGTAGAGGAGATCTACAGACCGCTGGAGGAAGCGGGCTCGGCGCTGCTGGAGACACTCAGCGTTTATCTGGAGCAGGCAAGCAGCCTGGAAGGCGCGGCCCGGATGCTCTTCGTCCACCCCAACACCGTCCGCTACCGGCTGCGACGTGTGACCGACGTCACCGGATGGTCACCCTCCGATGTCCGGTCGGCGTTCACTCTGCGCATCGCGCTCATCCTGGGCCGTCTCGCTGATGGGGACGCCCAGAGTTAGCCGTTTTGTTGGACACCAACAATTCCCTCATCGGTTCTTCGTCCCTGTCCTCACGGGCGGGCCAGACCCTCCACAAGAGAGAGTGTGAGAGTGCTCGTACTCGTCGCTCCCGGCCAAGGCGCTCAGACGCCAGGCTTCCTGACCCCCTGGCTCGACCTCCCCGGCGTCGAAGACCGGCTCCGTGAGTGGTCGGCCGCCATCGACCTGGACCTGGTCCACTACGGCACGAAGGCCGACGAGGACGCGATCCGCGACACCGCCGTCGCCCAGCCCCTGCTGGTCGCGGCGTCCCTGGTCTCCGCCCGGCAGCTCTTCGCGACGGCGGAGGACTTCTCCCGCCTCGTGGGGGCCGCCGCCGGGCACAGCGTCGGTGAGCTCGCCGCCGCCGCGCTGACCGGCGTCCTGCCGGAAGAGGCCGCCATGCGGCTCGTACGCAAGCGCGGCCTGGCCATGGCCGAGGCCGCCGCGGTCACCGAGACCGGCATGTCCGCGCTGCTGGGCGGCGAGCCGGAGATCGTCCTCCCACACCTGGAGAAGCTGGGCCTGACCCCGGCGAACGTGAACGGCGCGGGCCAGATCGTGGCCGCCGGCACCGCCGAGCAGCTGGCCGCGCTCGCCGAGGACAAGCCCGAGGGCACCCGCAAGGTCGTCGCGCTCAAGGTGGCCGGCGCCTTCCACACGCACCACATGGCCCCGGCCGTCGCGGCCCTGGAGACCGCGGTCACCGAGCTGACCGTGGCCGACCCGCACACCCGGTACGTCTCCAACAAGGACGGCCAGGTCGTCTCCTCGGGCCGGGACGTCGTCCAGCGGCTGGTCGGCCAGGTCGCCAACCCGGTCCGCTGGGACCTGTGCATGGAGGGCTTCAAGGAGCTGGGCGTCACCGCGATCATCGAGGTGGCCCCGGGCGGCACGCTGGTCGGCCTGGCCAAGCGCGCCCTGCCCGGCGTCAAGACCCTCGCCCTGAAGTCCCCGGACAACCTCGACGCGGCCCGCGAGCTGATCGCCGAGCACGCCGAATCGGCCGAATAGGAGCCCGAAGCGCATGACCGCGAAGATCAAGCCCGGCAAGGGTTCCCCGTACGCGCGCATCATGGGTGTCGGCGGCTACCGGCCGACCCGGGTGGTGCCGAACGAGGAGATCCTCAAGCACATCGACTCCTCCGACGAGTGGATCCGTACCCGCTCCGGTATCGCCACCCGGCACTGGGCGGGCCCGGACGAGACCGTCGCCTCGATGTCCGTCGAGGCGGGCGGCAAGGCGATCGCCGACGCCGGGATCACCCCGGAGCAGATCGGGGCCGTCATCGTCTCGACCGTCTCGCACTTCAAGCAGACCCCGGCCATCGCGACCGAGATCGCGCATCTGATCGGCGCGGGCAAGCCGGCCGCGTTCGACATCTCCGCGGGCTGCGCCGGCTTCGGCTACGGCCTCACCCTCGCCAAGGGCCTGGTGGTCGAGGGCAGCGCCGAATACGTGCTGGTCATCGGCGTGGAGCGGCTCTCGGACCTGACCGACCTGACGGACCGTGCCACGGCCTTCCTGTTCGGTGACGGTGCGGGCGCGGTCGTCGTCGGCCCCGCCAAGGAGCCCGCCATCGGCCCGACCGTCTGGGGCTCGGAGGGCGACAAGGCCGACACGATCATGCAGACGCTGCCCTGGGACGTGTACCGCGACGCGGAGTCCACCTCCGACGTGCGCTACCCGGCCATCACCCAGGAGGGCCAGGCGGTCTTCCGCTGGGCGGTGTTCGAGATGGCGAAGATCGCCCAGCAGGCGCTGGACGCGGCCGGGGTGGAGGCGAAGGACCTCGACGTCTTCATCCCGCACCAGGCCAACATGCGGATCATCGACTCGATGATCAAAACCCTCAAGCTGCCGGAGCACGTCACGGTCGCCCGTGACGTGGAGACGACCGGCAACACCTCGGCAGCCTCCATTCCGCTCGCCATGGAGCGGCTGTTGGCGACCGGGCAGGCGAAGAGCGGTGACACCGCGCTCGTCATCGGCTTCGGGGCGGGTCTCGTGTACGCAGCGACGGTCGTTACCCTCCCTTAGGCAAGATCCCACGCAGCCCCGCAGATGGCGGACGCTGCGCACTCCAACGCAACACACCGAAGAAGGAGCGCCGCAATGGCCGCCACGCAGGAAGAGATCGTCGCGGGTCTCGCGGAGATCGTCAACGAGATCGCGGGCATCCCGGTCGAGGACGTCCAGACGGACAAGTCCTTCACCGACGACCTGGACGTCGACTCGCTGTCCATGGTCGAGGTCGTCGTCGCCGCCGAGGAGCGCTTCGACGTGAAGATCCCGGACGACGACGTCAAGAACCTCAAGACCGTCGGCGACGCGACCAGCTACATCCTCAAGCACCAGGCCTGAGCCGAAGCGCTTGTCGCCACCCCAGCGGTGGCAGGTACAGCCCCCTCTACACGTGGAGTAAGAATTCCTGTGAACTCGACCAATCGCACCGTGGTCGTCACCGGTATCGGCGCAACCACACCGCTGGGTGGCGACAGCGCATCGACCTGGGAGGCCCTGCTGGCCGGACGCTCCGGCGTCAGCCGGCTGGAGGAGGACTGGGCGGCCGAGCTGCCCGTCCAGATCGCCGCGCGGGTCGCCGTGGACCCGGCCGGGATCATTCCGCGGCCACAGGCCCGCAAGCTGGACCGCTCGGCCCAGTTCGCGCTGATCGCGGCCCGTGAGGCCTGGGCCGACGCCGGCTTCACCGGCAAGGCGGGCGAGGACGGGTCCGTGAACCCCGACCGGCTCGGCGCCGTCGTCGCCTCCGGCATCGGCGGTGTGACCACGCTGCTCGACCAGTACGACGTGCTGCGCGAGAAGGGCGCCCGCAAGGTCTCCCCGCACACCGTGCCGATGCTGATGCCCAACAGCCCGGCGGCCAACGTCGGCCTGGAGGTCGGCGCCCGCGCGGGTGTGCACACTCCGGTCAGCGCCTGCGCGTCGGGCGCCGAGGCCATCGGCTACGCCATCGAGATGATCCGCACCGGCCGCGCCGACGTGGTCGTCGCGGGCGGTACCGAGGCGGCCATCCACCCGCTGCCGATCGCCGCGTTCGGCAACATGATGGCGATGTCCAAGAGCAACGACGACCCGCAGGGCGCCTCGCGTCCGTACGACGTCGACCGCAACGGCTTCGTCCTCGGTGAGGGCGCGGGCATGATCGTGCTGGAGTCGGCGGAGCACGCCGCGCAGCGCGGTGCGCGGGTCTACGTCGAGGCCGTCGGCCAGGGCGTCTCGGCCGACGCCCACCACATCACGCAGCCCGAGCCGTCCGGCAACGGCATCGCGCACGCGCTCCAGAACCTGCTGGACTCCACCGACCTCAAGCCCGCCGAGGTCGTGCACGTCAACGCGCACGCGACCTCGACCCCGCAGGGCGACATCGCGGAGATCAAGGCGCTCCGCAAGGTGTTCGGCGACGACGTCGACCACATGGCGATCTCCGCCACGAAGTCCATGACGGGCCATCTGCTGGGCGGCGCGGGCGGTGTGGAGACCGTCGCGTCGATCCTGGCCCTGTACCACCGGGTGGCTCCGCCGACGATCAACATCACCAACCTGGACCCGGAGGCGGACGCGGACATCGTGCGCGAAGAGCCCCGCCCGCTGCCGCAGGGCACGATCGCGGCGCTGAACGACTCGTTCGGCTTCGGCGGCCACAACGTGGTGCTGGCGCTGCGTACCGTCTGACCTCGCATTCCCGTACGCGGCTGAGGCCCGCCCGGTCAGTGACCGGGCGGGCCTCAGCCGTATCGCCGTCTGTGTCGGAGAGCTGAGCGCGGCTCAGACGACCTGGTGCAGCCAGCGGACGGGGGCGCCCTCACCCGCGTACCGGAAGGGCTCCAGCTCGTCGTCCCAGGGCTTGCCCAGCAGTTTGGCGACCTCGTCCGCCAATTCGGTCTCGCCGCGGGTGGAGCGGGCCATCGCGGCGCGCAGCCGGTCCTCGGGGATGAGGATGTCGCCGTGGATCCCGGTGACGGCGTGGAAGATGCCGAGTTCGGGGGTGGAGCTGTAGCGCTCGCCCTCGGCGGTGGCGCAGGGCTCGGCGGTCACCTCGAAGCGCAGCAGGTGCCAGCCGCGGAGTGCGGAGGCGAGTTTGGAGGCGGTGCCGACCTGGCCCTGCCAGGAGAATTCGGCACGCCAGGTGCCGGGCGCGGCGGGCTGCTTGATCCAGTCGAGGGTGACGCGCACGCCGAGGACGCCCGCGATGGCCCATTCGACATGGGGGCACAGCGCGCGCGGGGCGGAGTGCACGTACAGAACTCCACGTGTCGTCACCGGGACCTCCAGTGCGGTTCGAGGTTCGCCTTCCCCAGCGGCCTCGCCTCCGTACCGGTCGCGCCCGCGGACAGCAAGAGACATTCTGCCCCAATGATCACGCCCGCACCAGCTCCCGAGGTTACCTGACGTAAACGCTACCGCTGGTAATACCCGCCAAAACGGACGAGATTTGACGCTGCGTAATGCTCTGGTGCCGGATTGCGCCTCCGCTGGGCCGGAGCCCGACCAGCATGGGGAAAAGCTACCGTGCAGCGCCGACACGCGAGTGACGTACCGTCGGTCCTGGATAGATATCACCCATCAGTCGGAGGGGGAACAGTCATGCGGGGCTCGTACGGGAGCGATCTGCGCCGCCGCCCGACCACCGGCACCACCGCGACCACCGCAGGCGCCCTGCTCACAGCCACCGTCCTGCTGGCCGGCTGCACCCTCGGCTCCGGCGGGGGCGACGGGGACGGCGGGAGCGACCAGGCGGTGAAGCGCCCCTCCCCCAGGGCCACTCCACCGTGGGACACCCGGCCCCGCTCCCTCGCGTCCGTCGGCGACTCCATCTCCCGCGGTTTCGACGCCTGTTCCGTGCTGAGGGACTGCCCGGAAGTGTCCTGGGCCACCGGTACGGAGGTGGACAGCCTCGCCCGACGGCTGCGTCCCTCCGGCAGCGAAGGGGTCCGCAGCTGGAACCACGCCAAGACGGGGGCGGTGATGGCCGACCTGCCGGCCCAGATGCGGGCTGCCACGGCCCACAAGCCGGAGCTGGTGACGGTGCTGATCGGCGCCAACGACGCCTGCCAGGACTCCGTCGGCGACATGACCACCGCGGCCGACTTCCGCGCCGACTTCACCACCGCCCTGACGTCCCTGCGCCGTGAGCTGCCGAAGACCCAGGTGTACGTGGCGAGCGTGCCGGACCTGAAGAGGCTGTGGTCGCAGGGGCGCAACAACCTCTTCGGGCGGCAGGTCTGGAAGCTGGGGATCTGCCCGTCGATGCTGAAGGACTCCACGGCGGATGACGCCGCGTCGGTGGAGCGCCGCCACCAGGTGGAGAACCGGGTGGACGAGTACAACGCCGTGCTCAAGGACGTCTGCGGCAAGGACTCCCGGTGCCGCTATGACGACGCCGTACACAACTACCAGTTCACCACGGACGAGTTGAGCAAGTGGGACTGGTTCCACCCGAACAAGGAGGGGCAGAAGGCGCTCGCGGACATGGCGTACCGCGAAATCACTCGGAAGGAGCCCACCGCGTAGGCGCGTCCCGGCCGGCGGGGAGCGGAGCGGGCGCGCTGGAGCGGACCCCCTGGCAAGCCCCGGAGCGCGTCACTCGGCGGGCGCTGGAGCGGGCACGGGGACGGGGATCGTCAGGCGCCGGTCGGCGACGCTGCGGCCCGCCTCCGCCGCGTACTCCCCCGGCAGAAGCCGCCAACCGCCGTCCTCGTCCCATATCTCCGCGGCACGCCGCGGCAGCGCGATGACCGCCTCGACGCTCCGGCCCGGTTCCGCCCGCACAGTGGCGAAGCCCGCCAGCACCCGGGCGGGCCGCTCCACGGAGTCGGCAGCGGCGCCGCCCGGCGTGCGGGGCGCGGCGAGGTAGACCTGGACGACCTCTCGCCCTGCGCGCCCGCCGGTGTTGCGGACCCGGACCGTGACGGTGCCCAGTTCATCGCCCGGCTCCGCGGCGGACGGCGCGGCCTGGGTGAACCGGGCCGCCTCGTACTCCCAGTCCGTGTATCCGAGGCCGTGCCCGAACCAGTAGGCGGGGGCGGTGCCCGACAGCTCCCACGCGCGGTAGCCGATGAACACCCCTTCCTCGTAGGAGAGTTGGCCTGCCGTGGGGACGACCCGCCGCACGGGTGCGTCCGCCAGCCGTGCCGGCCAGGTCGTGGGCAGCCTGCCGCCCGGCTCCGCCGCCCCCAGCAGCACGTCCGCCAGGGCCCCGCCCGCCTCCTGGCCCGGGAACCAGCTCAGCAGCACCGCGGCGGCCTCCTCCCGCCACGGCATCTCCACCGGCGCACCGGAGTTGACCACCACGACCGTCCGCGGGTTGACGGCGGCCACCCGGGCGACCAGTTCGTCCTGGCGGCCCGGCAGCCGCAGATCGGCCCGGTCGAAGCCTTCGCTCTCCACGCGCTCGGTGGTGGCGACCACGACGACGGCGGCGTCGGCCGCCCGGGCCGCCTCGACGGCCTCCTCGATCAGCTCCTCCGGGTCCCTCTCGGGCTCCCGGTGCATCAGGGAGAAGCCGACGGCCCGGATCGGCGCGTCCTCGATCGTCGGGACGACGCACGTCAGGCTGATCTCGACGGGCTGCCCGGCGGTCAGCTCGATGCGTCCGCGCGGCACGGGGCTGCCGAAGAACGACTCGAAGGGGTCGCCCGGCTCGGGCGTCTGCCGCCCGTCGTACAGCACCTCGCCGCCGACCACGAGCCGGAAGCCGCCGAGTCCTCTGGTGCCGAAGGAGTGCACACCGCCGACGCGCGGCGTGAAGGTGCCGGTGGTCTCGACGGTGTGCAGCTCCTCGAAGGTCACGCCGGCGGGGAGGTCGCCGCCGAGCCAGCGCAGCTCGCCGCCCGGCAGCCGCCGTTCACCGAGCCACCTGCCGTCCGCCGCGCGCACCACGGCCCGCAGCGTGAACCCCTGGTCGGCGACGGAGAGTTCGCCGCCGGGGTCGGCGCCGACGGCGTAGGTCAGGGTGGCGGCCGGGGGCAGTGCGGCGCGCAGCCCGTCCAGCGGTGAGACCACGCGCTCGGGGAAGACCTGGGCGGAGCCGCCGCCGAGGATCCGGGCGTCGCGGGCGGCGGCGCCGATCAGCGCGATGCGCGGCGTGCGGGCGGGGTCGAGGGGCAGCGCGCCGTGCTCGTTCCTCAGCAGCACGAAGGAGCGCCGGGCGATCTCCTGGGCGAGGGCCTGCCCGTCGACGGCGACGGGCAGCTCGGCGGGCGGGACCGCCGCCGGGGCGCCGGCCAGCGCTCCGGCGCGGGCGGCCAGCCGCAGCACCCGCCGCACCGCCGCGTCCACGTCCGCCTCGGCGACCCTCCCGTCCCGCACGGCGGCGGCCAGCGCGGGGCCGTAGACCGTACGAGGGCCGGGCATGGCAATGTCCAGGCCGCCCAGCAGGGCGCGCACGGTGTCGCGGGCGGCCAGCCAGTCGGAGACGACGACGCCGTCGAAGCCCCATTCGCCGCGCAGCACCTCGTGCTGGAGGAAGCGGTGCTCGGTCATGGTGAACCCGTTGACGGAGTTGTACGCCGCCATGACGCCCCAGGGGCGGGCCTTCTTGACGATCGCCTCGAACGGCGCGAGGTACAGCTCGCGCAGGGCACGCGCGCACACCGCGTTGTCGACGGTGAAGCGGTCGGTCTCGGCGTCGTTGGCGACGAAGTGCTTGACGGTCGCGCCCACTCCCCCCTCCTGCACCCCGGTGACATAGCCCGCACCGATCTCGGCCGTGAGATACGGATCCTCGCTGTACGCCTCGAAGTGCCGGCCGCCCAGCGGCGAGCGGTGCAGGTTCACCGTCGGCGCGAGCAGCAGATGGACGCCCTTGCGCCGGGCCTCCTGCGCGAGCAGATGCCCGGCCCGGCACGCGAGCTCCGGGTCCCAGGTGGCGGCGAGGGCGGTGGGGCTGGGGAGCGCGACCGAGGGGTCGTCGGCGGTCCACCGGACACCGCGGACCCCGACCGGCCCGTCCGACATGACCAGGGAGCCGAGCCCCGCCTCGGGCGCGGCGGGCAGCGACCACATGTCCTGCCCGGCGAGCAGCCGCGTCTTGGCGTCCAGGCCGAGCCGGCCCAGCGCCTCCTCCACGGCGTCGCTCCTTCTCGCTTCGTCTCCCTGGACCACAGCCGTACCTCCTCGTCGAAGCCCGCCGGGCGCCTTCCAGCGGCAGCTGGGGCCCTCCATCCTGAACCGCCCAACCTGTACATCGGTAGGCTTTGTTACCTCTACGTTATGAACGAATATCGTACGGTCAGGTCACGGGCGCAGGGAAAGTGCACGACCGGAAGGCGGGACCGGCGATGAGCAGGACCACCGGCAGCAGACGCAGTGAGGCACGGCGCGCGGAGATCGTCCGCTCAGCCCTGGAAGTGATCGCGGAACGCGGCTATCGGGGCGCCACGCTCAACGCGGTCGCCGAGCGCGTCGGCCTCACCCAGCAGGGCCTGCTCCACTACTTCCCCACCAAGGAGTCCCTGCTCATCGCCGTCCTGAAGGAACGCGACCAATGGGACACCGGCTCCGCGCGCCGCGACCGGAGCGGGCCCTGGCCGCTGGACCTGCTCGCCGCGCTGGTCGAATACAACGCGATGCGGCCGGGCATCGTCCAGACCTTCTCGGCCCTGCTGGGCGAGAGCGTCACCGACGACCACCCGGCCCGGGACTACTTCCGGCGCCGCTACGAGAGCGTGCGCGCGGACATGGAGGAGACGCTGCGCGGCGAGTTCGGCGACCGCCTGCCGGGCGGCCTGACCCCGCAGCAGGCGGCTCCGCTGCTGGTGGCGGTGCTGGACGGGTTGCAGTACCAGTGGCTGCACGACCCGGAGGCGGTGGACATGCCGGAGCTGTTCCGCGCGTTCGTCTCCCTGCTGGGCGGGCGTCCGGCCGGGGAGTGAGCGCGCGAGGAGCGCGGTGGGGCTATGAGCCGGTGCCGGACACCAGTTGGACGCCCTGGCGCTCGGCGGTGAGCACGTCCGGCAGCGGCAGGCCGGACTCCATGCTCAGGCGCAGGATCGTGGCCTTCACCTGGGCCTTGCCCGGGGTATACGCCTCGCCCACGAGCCAGGCCGCGCTGTCGGTGTTGGTCCATCGGTGCATCTTGCCGTCGCAGTCGGCGGCCGTACCGCCGATGCCGCGCTGCTGGTCCCCCTGCTCGAGGGTGGAGCTGATGAACGTGAGCCCGACCGCGCCGCCCTTGACGCACCGGTAGGTGCCGGAGAGCCTGACGGAGCCGTTCGGCCCGAGATAGCCGCGCGGGTCGATCGTCAGCTCGTAGCCCCGCTCAGGGGCCGGGGCGGCCGGCCGCCCCGGAGCGGCACCGGCCGGCAGAGGCGCGGCGGCGGCCAGCAGCGCGGCGCCGAGGACGGCCAGGGCGGCGCGACGGAATCGGATACGCATGCGCGGACCTCCACATCGCAGGGGAACGGAGTGCTTCGGCCCCGTATGCGTACCTCGCCAGGGCAGCACCGGGCGGGACCGTCACCGGGACGTGGTGTGTCAGCGGGCGTACGGCGCATCCGGCGCGACAGGCATCCGTACCGCGTGCCCATGCCGCGTGCCCGTACCGCGTACCCGTCCCTCTCGCCGCCGTCTCCGTAGCGCCGGATCACCCCCGGGCGGAATACTGCGCTCTCGGTCCCCAATGTGATCATCCCGACCGGAAGGATTCGGCATGAGACCGATACGTGCCCGCCTCGGAGCGCTGGGCGCCGCGCTGCTCGCCGCCGCCCCGCTGTCCCTCGCCGCCCCGGCCGCCGCCGACGCACGTCCCGGCGCCGCCACCGCCGGGCCGCCCCCCACCGTGGAGGAGCTGCGGCTCACGCAGCCCGTCCCCCAGGAGATCCTGCGGCGTGGCGGCTTCGACTGCGTGGCGGCCGAGTTCGCCGAGGCGCTGGCGGACGCGCGGTCCGCCGAGCAGGCCGACCGGGTCGTGGCGCGGCACGGCGGGCGGCTGTGGCGACGGGCAGTGGACCGGGCCCAGGGACGCGGTCCCGCCAGCGGCGACCTCAGCCGCGACGACGACCGTCCGCTGTACTGGGCGCGGTTGGGCATGACCCGCGCCCTGCGCGAGTGGCGGCCCGCGTTCCCGCTCGACGACGACCGGCGCGCCGCGCTGCTCGCCACGCTGGAGCGGTCCTCACGCGGCCAGGACTCGGTGGAGCTGCCCGCGGGCCGGCACATCCGGCGCATCGTGGTGACCGGTTTCGATCCGTTCCAGCTCGACGCGGACGTGCGCCGGAGCAATCCGTCGGGCGCGGCCGCGCTCGCCCTCGACGGCACCGTGATCCGTACGGCGTCGGGCCTCGCGCGGATCGAGACCGCCGTCTTCCCCGTGCGCTGGGCGGACTTCGCGGACGGCACGGTGGAGCGCACGCTGCTGCCGCACTTCCGGTCCGGGCCGCGCCGTGCCGACCTGTTCATGACCGTCAGCCAGGGCCGGGTGGGGCGGTTCGACGTCGAGCGCACCAACGGCGCCTGGCGCGGCGGCTTCCCGGACAACCTCAACGTCTCGCGGACGGGGACCGTGCCGGTGCCCTCCGGGGTGCCCACGCCCGCCGAGCAGCCGCAGTGGACGGGCACCACGCTGCCGTACGAGCGGATCACCGCCGCGCCGACCGGTCCGTTCCCGGTGTACGACAACACCGCCGTCACCGAGATCCCGGCGGGCGGGACCGAGCCGGTGGAACGGCCCGAGGGCCCGACGCCGGGCTCCACCGCCCGTGCGGGCGGCGGCGGCGACTACCTGTCCAACGAGATCGCCTACCGGGCCACGCTGCTGCGCGACGCGGTCGGGTTGCGCGCACCGGGCGGCCATCTGCACACGCCGGTGCTCCGGTTCGGCGAGGGCAACACCGACCCGGCGCACGGCCGGATCACCGACCCGGACTTCGTCCGCGACCGGCAGGCCATCACCGCGCAGGTGCGGTCCGTGCTGTCAGTGGCGGCTGGCACGCTGGACCCGTGACCATCTCAGCGGCGCGGTTCCCCCCTACCCGGCGGCATCGAGGCCGACGCGGCACGGGCGGCCCGGCAATTGGCGCGGGCCTCGGGGGCGGAGCCCGGTGGGGCCGTCGCCGAGGTCCGGCCCCGCCTGGCGCGCCCTACGCCCCGCTGAGCGCGGCCGCGGGCCGCCCCGGGCCGCCCTCCTGACCGCCACCGGCACCCTCACCGTCGGCGCGGCCGTCGGCCGGCGCGCCGTGCGTGTCCTCCGCGCCTTCCGTGTCCTCGCCCAGCAGGTCGCGGACCAGCAGCGTCGCGCCCGCCACGGCGCCCGGCATGAGGAACACCGCGACCAGCGGGATGAGGAACAGCAGCGCCAGCGGCACGCCGAAGCCGAGGGTCAGCATCCTGCGGCCGCGCAGCAGCCGCAGCCGCTCCTTGAGCCCCACCCGGCGTCGGGCGAGGGCGACCGCGGTCAGTTCCTCGGCGAGGAAGAAGCCGGAGACGCAGAAGCCGACGGCGGGGATGACGGTCTGGCCGATGAAGGGGACGAAGCCGAGGCCGAAGAGCAGGATGCTCCAGACCGCGACCCGGATGACGACGGCGACGCTCTCCCTGGCCGAGATCAGCAGCTCACGCCAGAGCGGCAGCCCGGACTCGGTGGCGCTGCCGGCCACGGAGACCTCGACCTGTTCGGAGAGGGACTCGTAGAAGGGCTGGCCGACCAGGAGGGTGATCGCGGTGAAGGTGACCAGCGCCAGCATCAGGCCGGTACCGAAGAGCAGCACGGCGAGAGCGCCGCGGAAGATCCCGAGCCAGGGAGAGTGCCAGTCGTCGGCGAAGGGGGTGGCCCAGGCGACGATGTCGTCGGTCCAGAAGAACAGCGCGATGAGCGCCGCGGCGTAGCCGACGAGGGTGATGAGGGCGGGAATCATCCCGAACCCCCACCACCGACCGTGCCGGGCGACCCAGCGCTGCCCCTTGAGCAAGTAGCCGAACCCGGCGGCGAGATCACGCATGGGCCGCAGCCTAGCGAGTGCGCGCCGAGTGGCCCTGCCCCGGTGTCAGCCGCCGAGGCCGACGATCATCTTTCCGGTGTTCTCGCCGCGCAGCATGCCCAGGAAGGCGTCCACGCCGTGCTCGATGCCCTTGACGACCGTCTCGCGGTAGTGCAGCTTGCCCTCGCGGATCCAGCCGCCGACCTCCTCGACGAACTGCTGCTGGAGCGCCTTGTGGTCGTTGACGAGCATGCCCTGTATGCGCAGCCGCTTGCCGATGACCAGCGCGAGGTTGCGCGGGGCGGCGGGCGGCTCGGTGGCGTTGTACTGGGCGATCATGCCGCAGACGGTGATCCGGCCGTGCACGTTGAGACTGCTGATCGCGGCCTCCAGGTGCTCGCCGCCGACGTTGTCGAAGTAGACGTCGATGCCGTCGGGGGCGGCCTCCTTGAGCCGGTCGGCGACCGGGCCGTTCTTGTAGTTGAACGCCGCGTCGAAGCCGTACTCCTCGACGAGGAGCCGGACCTTCTCGTCCGAGCCCGCGCTGCCGATGACCCGCGAGGCGCCCTTGAGCTTGGCGATCTGGCCGACCTGGCTGCCGACCGCGCCCGCCGCGCCGGAGACGAAGACCACGTCGCCCTCCTTGAAGGAGGCGACCTCCAGCAGTCCGGCGTAGGCGGTCAGGCCGGTCATGCCGAGCGCGCCGAGGTAGGCGGAGAGCGGGGCGGCCGCGGGGTCGACCTTGACGGCGTGCTGGGCCTCCACGGTGGCGTACTCGCGCCAGCCGAGGCCGTGCAGGACGTGGTCGCCCACCGCGATGCCGTCCGCCTCGGAGGCGATGACCTCGCCGACCGCGCCGCCGTCCATGGGCTGGTCGAGCTGGAACGGCGGGATGTACGACTTCACATCGTTCATGCGGCCGCGCATGTAGGGGTCGACCGACATGAAGAGATTGCGGACCAGTATCCGGCCCGGTCCGGGGGCCGCCACGGCCTCCTCACGCAGGGCGAAGTCCTCCGGCTTCGGCCAGCCCTGGGGGCGTGCGGTGAGGTGCCAGGCGCGGCTGGTGGCGGGGATGACGGACATGACAGGTGCCTCCAAAAGCTTCATGAGATGAAACAATCATGCGCGTCGATATTTCATATTGTCAAGCAAATGGGTAGAGTGATGGGCATGACACCGCGCACCGATCCACTGACCCAAGAGGTCGTCGAACTCATCGGCGCCGTCGTGGCGCGCTACTACGAGGAGTACGAGGCGGCCGCCGCCGAGCACGCGCTGACCGGCGCCCAGGCGCGGGTGCTGGGGCTGCTGGCCCGCGAGCCCGTACCGATGCGCAGGATCGCGCAGACGCTGAAGTGCGAGCCGTCGAACATCACCGGGATCGTCGACCGGCTCGCGTCACGCGGGCTCGTGGAGCGGCGCACCGACCCGGCCGACCGCCGGGTCAAGCTCGCCGCCGCGACGGACGCGGGCCAGGAGACGGCGGCCCGGCTGCGCGGATCGCTGAGCTTCGCGCGGGAGCCGCTGGCCGCGCTGTCGGAGGCGGAGCGCACCGTGCTGCGCGATCTGCTCCAGCGGATGCTGGGCGACGCACCGGCGACCGGCTGACCTGGGGCTCCGACTCCCGCTCCGGTCCATCCTGGGACTCCCCCGGTCCCGGGACCGTCGGAGGGCTCTCCCGATCCCCGGTCCGTCCGGGGGATCCCCCGCATCACGGCGCCCCGCGCCTTCGGCGCCACCGCCTCACCGGCCGCGCAGACGGAACGGTGGCGGAGCGGTCAGGTGCAGAACCACAGGAACCGGTCGCAGGTCGGCTCGGGTTCGGGCTGCTGTGTGGGTGGCTGGGTCGGCGTCGGATCCGGGTCCGGGGACGACGGGCCGCCGCTGGGCGCGCCCCCGCCGCCGGGGGCCGGGGCGGTGGGCGAGGGCTCGCCGCCACCGGAGGGGGTCGCGTCCGGCTCCGGAGAGCCGTCGTCCGCCTTCCGGTCGCCGTCCTTCTGGCCGTCCCCGTCCCTGTCCCGTTTCTTGCCGTCCCGCTCGCCCTTCTCGCCGTCCCCGTCCGAGTCGGCGGATCCGCGCTCGCCGTCCCGGCCGGAACCGGTCGACGGGTCCGCCCCGGGCGCCCCGGTCGCGGGCGTGCCGTCGCCGTCCGTACCGGGGCTGCGGTCCGCGACCGGCTGCTGGGTGCCCGGGCGCGGCTCCTCCGGCTGGAAGATGCCGCCCTCGGTGGCCAGCTCGGCGACGAACAGCGCGGCGAGGACCGGCCCCAGGACGCCCGCGACGACGGCCACCCTGCGGCCGCGGCCGCGCCGCGCCCTGCGCGCCCGGCTGACGGAGCGGCGCGGCTTCCGGCGGGAGGTTCCGCGCTGGGCGGCGGCGCGCCGGGACGCGCGCGTACCACCCTCGCCCGGCGAGGGCGGCTCGGCGGCCGCGCCGGACTCGGGCGAGGAGGGCGGGAGTTCTTCGGCGGGGGTCCCGCACCCCGGACAGGAGAGCGCGCCGTTGAGATACCGACGGCACGGAGGGCAGTAATCCATTTCGCGGGCAGGTTATGTGACCCGCACATAGTCGAGATACCGCCGGTTGTGAGGATCGTGTGCAGAACCCCGCGCCCGCGCCCCTCCCGGCCGTATCCGTGTGCCACGCGGCGCTGTGTCGACCTGCCCCCGCGCGGCACGTTCGCCGGCCCGTGGGCGGCACGATGGGGATCGCCGGCCCGTGGGGCGGCACGATGGGGATCGCCGGCCCGTGGGGCGGCACGATGGGGACATGAGTTCCGCACTCGGGGCGCCCGACGCCTTCCCGGCCCCCTTCCCGTTCATCCTCGTCCTGCTGCGCCGGATGGCGGACCACCACCCCGCGCTGGTCGAGGACGCGCTGCGCGAACTGGGCTTCAGCCGCGCCCAGATGCGCGAGGCGAACAAGCGGTGGCAGGCCATGCAGCGCTCACCCCGGCGGCGCGCCGCGGCCGCCCGCTACCAGTCCGTACTCGGCCCGCCGGAAACGGTGACCACCCACCGCGTCGGGGATCTGAGCTGCGAGGCGCTGCGCTGGCCGGTGCCGCTCTGGCCGGATCTGCGGTTCGAGGTGCTGGTCGCGCCGGGCGGCGCCGTATGGCACGAATGGCTGGTCCGCGCCCCGGGCGCCGCCGGCCCGGTGCTCCGTACGGCGGCGGACCTCCAGCCCTGGTCGTGCACCGTGGACGAAGTGGCGCGGGCCTTCGCGCCGGTGCGGCCGATGGAGGGCACCGCCCCCACCCGGTGGCGGCTCGCCTTCACCGCACCCGACGGCGACGCCGAACCCCCGGGCCTTCCGCGCGTCGCGGAGTTCACCTGGGGGCTCTTGCAGCGAGTGGAGACCGTCAGACCAGCTTCGCCGTGAGGGTGATCTCCGTACCGGTCAGCGCCTGACTCACCGGGCAGTTCTTCTTGGCGTCCTCGGCGGCGGCGACGAACGCGACCTCGTCCAGACCGTCCACCGCGCCCTCCACGGTCAGGTGGATCCCGGTGATGCCGGTGCCGGGCTGGAAGGTGACGTCGGCCTGGGTGCGCAGCTGCGTCGGCGGCGTACCGGCCTGGGTCAGCCCGTGCGAGAGCGCCATCGAGAAGCAGCTGGAGTGCGCGGCGGCGATGAGCTCCTCCGGGCTGGTCTTGCCGCCTGCCTGTTCGGCGCGGGACGGCCAGGACACCGGCTGCTCCCCGATGCCGGACGAGTCGAAGGTGACGGTGCCCGTCCCCTGGGCCAGATTGCCCTGCCAGACGGTGTGCGCGGTGCGCGTCGTTGCCATGCGGGATGCCTCCTGTGTGTGGCGTACGGGGCCATGCGTGCCGCGCGGTCATGTGCGGCGTACGGCTATGCGTAATGTGCGGCTACGTGCGGCGTACGGCTGGGTGCGGCGCACCAGCCGGGCTGTGCCGGCGGGCGGGTTCAGCCATCGGTGTCCGGGTGCTGGCCGTCGGGCCCGGACCCGGCCGCCTCGGCGATGGCGGCGCGCACCTTGTCCATGTCGAGGTCGCGCGCCTGCCCGATGAGATCCTCCAGGGCCTGCTCCGGCAGCGCACCGGGCTGGGAGAAGACCGCGATGTTCTCCCGGACGATCATCAGGGTGGGGATCGACTGGATCTGGAACGTGGCGGCCAGCTCCGGCTGCGCCTCGGTGTCGACCTTGCCGAACAGCAGGTCCTGATGGCGCTCGGCCGCCCGCTCGTACACGGGCGCGAACGTCCGGCACGGACCGCACCACGACGCCCAGAAGTCGATCAGGACGAAGTCGTTCGACGAGACGATCTCGTCGAAGTTGTCCTTGGTCAGTTCAACGGTGCTCATGCCTGACTGCCTGCTTCCGGTCGGATCGGCGGTGCCCAGCTACGGTAACCAACCGTAGCCGGGCGGTATTCCTGCCGACTCCGCGGTCACATCCGACCGGTGTACGCGGTCACATCCGACCGGTGTAGACGAGCCGCGGGGGCGTTCCGGTGGGAGCGCCCTTGTTGCTGGTGTCGACGCCGGGCGTCGCGTAGCCGATGAGCCAGGACGCCACGGACTTGAAGGAGGCATCACCGTAGGTGTCCTTGTAGAGCGCGGCGACGCCGGTGACGTGCGGCGCGGCCATGGAGGTGCCGGACAGCTCGCGGAAGGTGCCGCCGAGGTAGGCGGAACGGATGTCCACACCGGGCGCGTTGATGTCCACGCAGCGGCCCCAGTTGCTGAACGGCGCCTTGCGGTCCTTCTGGTCGGTGGCGGCGACGGTGAGGGCACCGGGGGAGCTGGCCGGAGAGCTGGCGCAGGCGTCGCCGTTCTCGTTGCCCGCGGCGACGACCGGGAACACCCCGGCGACCGCCAGGCCCTCAAGGGCCCGGTTCAGGGCGGCGGAGTACGGGCCGCCCAGGGAGAGGTTGGCGACCGCGGGCTTCTTCGCGTGGGCGGCCACCCAGTTGGCGGCCGCGATGACGGTGGAGTTGGCGCTCACACCGGAGCAGTCGAAGACCCGCACGGCCACCAGCCGGGTCTTCTTGGCGACGCCGGACGTCGTTCCGCCGACGGTGCCGGCCACATGGGTACCGTGCCCGTTGCAGTCGCGGGTGCCGCGCCCGTCGTCGACGAAGCTGTGACCGGCCACGGCCCGGCCGCCGAAGTCCGGGTGGTCCAGCTGGATCCCGGTGTCGATGATGTAGGAGTTGACCTTGGCGCCGGTGGCCTTCATGGAGTAGCCGGTCGCGCCGTTCTCCCGGTGGTTGATCCGGGCCAGGCCCCAGGGCACGGGCTCGGCCTTCCGACGCGGGGCCGCGGCAAGGGGCTTGCGGGCGGGACGCGTCATGGCAGAGCCCGTGACGCGCGGCACGTTGAGTCGGGCGTCCTGTTCCACGGCGCTCACCCCGGGCTGGTTCCGGAGCATGTCGACCTGGGCGGTGGTGAGCTTGGCGGCGAAGCCGTGATGGACACGCGTATAGGTGAACATCGGCCTGATACCGACCCGGTCCGCCATGGCCGAGGGGCTGATGTCGGACGCCAGCGAGACGATGTACTGCCCGGGGATCGCGCCCTTCATCCGATACAGGGGCGCGGGAGCGGACCTGGCCGACACGGGACTCGGGTCCTCGGCGTCGGAGGCGAGGGCTGACGTCGCGGGTACCGCGGCTACCAGGGCAGCCGCAGTCACCCAGCACAAGGACACACGCATGGGGGATCCTCACTGCATGGTGGCGCTGAGACGGTCTCAACATGTCCTTGCTATCGACGAATGCGATCATCGGCATGGCTTGCTAGGCCATCCGGCCCCACCGGCCACGGAGTCGGCCGTCCGGGAATCGTCGCTGGTCCCGGCCGTAAACGCGGGCATTCGAGTGACCGGGCGTATCGGCGGACCGTACGAGTCGTTGGTCAGGCCCCGAGCCAAATGATCAGGGAAAGGACACGACTCTTGAAGCGCATCTCGAAGGCTGCGGTTCTGACCATCACGGCGGGTGCCGTCGCCCTCGGCAGCGCCGGTGGCGCGGCCGCGGCGGGCGGTGGCGACGAGGTGGTCATCACCAAGCAGAAGATCAGCAAGAACAACGGCGCCAACACCAGCAAGACCGCCGCCATCAAGGTCAAGGGCATGAAGGTCGACGGCCACAGGGTCAATGTCAAGGCCAAGGCCGCCAAGACCAACGGCAAGGGCAAGGGCAAGAAGCACCACCACAGCCACGGCAAGGGTTCCTCCGCCAGTGCCAAGGCCATCGGGTCGCCCGGCGCCATCAGCGGCAACGTCATCCAGGTGCCGATCAACGTGCCCATCAACGCGTGCGGCAACACCGTTGACGTCATCGCGCTGCTGAACCCCTCGTTCGGCGGTATCTGCATCAACAAGTGACGTTCTGCTAGGCCGACGTCGGGATTTCCGTTCCTGGAGCCCCCGTCTCATCGATCGATGGCATCGATGAGACGGGGGCTCCGCGCGTGGGCGGCCGCACCCGCGCGCGGCCGTCGGCGGAGAAGCTCCAAACGAGTCGCGCGGCGTCACACCAGGACAGGCGTGGGCGTTTTCTGCCGCCTTGCGCGCGATCTCTGTGGTTACAGTGCGGAGGAGATCGCGGCAACGCCGCTCACCAGGACTCCCCGCGAGGCGATCCCATGGCCCTGAGCATCCGCAACCGGTTCCCCGGCACCGTCACCGCCGTCACGCCCGGCGCCGCGATGGCGACCGTGACGGTGCGCCTCACGGGCGGGCAGGAGATCGTCGCGGCGGTGACCCGTGAGGCCGTGGAGGACCTCGGGATCGCGCCGGGCACCGATGTGCGCGTCCTGGTGAAGTCGACCGAGGTGTCGCTGGCCACCGGCCCCGTCACCGGGCTGAGCATTCGCAACCGGATTCCGGGCACGGTCGCCGGGATCACCACCGGCGACGCCATGGCGGCGGTGAAGGTCGCGGTCGACGGCGGCGAGCTGACGGCCGCCGTCACCCACGACGCGATCGGCGACCTCGGCCTCACCGCCGGCTCCCCGGTCGTGGCGCTGATCAAGTCGACAGAGGTGTCGCTGGCCACCTGACGGCCGGAGCCTCGACAGCGGAGAGCCGTCCGGCGGGCGAGACGGCGCGACGCGTCAGACGGCGCGACGCGTTCTCATGGGCAGCCCCGCCCCTCGGCGGGCTGGACGCAGACATTGGCACCGGGGCCGCCGTCGTGGAAGTTCGTGCCCGCACCGCCGTCGAGACGGTCCCCGCCGGCGCCCCCGAACAGGCTGTCGTCACCCTCGCCGCCGACGAGCTCGTCGTCGCCCTCGCCGCCCCACAGGGAGTCGTTGCCACGGCCGCCATCGATCCGGTCGTCGCCCTGGTCACCGTAGAGATCGTCGGCACCCGCGCCGCCGCAGACGCTGTCGTCGCCGCCGCGGCCGTTGACGACGTCGGCGCCGCCACCGGCGATGATGACGTCCGGCCCCGGCGTGCCGTTGATCCGGTCGTTTCCGGACGTTCCGGTGATCGTCGCCGGTCGGCCGAAGCACAACGCGGCGGCCGGGTCGACGGCGGCCGCCCCGGCCATGGCCGTCTGCGCGGCTCCACCAGCCGTCACCAGCAACCCGAGAACTGCTCCAACCACGAGACTGCGGCGCATCGATCGCTCCTCTTCTTCCATGCCGGCACCGACGCCCCCTCGGTCAAGTCCTCCACGTATGCGCGCGCGGGGCTTCCTTTGTTACGCCGTACGGGTACGCCCGCGCTCCGTCCGGGGCTCCGCCGTAACCGCCGGCCACCGCCGATCCGCGCCCAGCTGAGTGATTCATGTGCCCGGGCCGAGCCCGCCTGAACGCGCCGCCGGAGGTTCGCCGCGTCTTGTCGTTAACTTCCAGGAGGGCCGACCGTAAGCGCCCAGCCTGTCCATGCGTCAAACAGGAGCTGATCAGTCATGGCCGTGTGCGAGGTCTGCAACAACGACTACGAGATGGCGTTCGAGGTGCGCGCCGCGGGAGCCGTCCACACCTTCGACAGCATCGAGTGCGCCGCCCAGAAGATGGCACCGATTTGCGACAACTGCCAGTGCCGCATTCTCGGCCACGGCCTCGAGGCGGACGGACAATTCTTCTGCTGCGCGCACTGCGCGCGCGAGAAGGGCTTCGCGCGACTCGTGGATCACGTCTGATCTGACCGCCACGCCCGGGATGACCTCGGCCTCCCCTGGCCCCACCCGGTCGGTCCGCCGCTGGCAGGACCCCCGGCAGGGCGCTGATCCCGCGGCAAGGTCAGGAGCGTACGTCTCGCAGAAGGTCGACGGCGCCCGCAGCGCGATGCTGTCCGCGCCCGCGACGGCACCTGGCCGCGATCCAGTGGGTGAGGGCGGAGGTCCTCCGCGACTCGACTGGCGCCCTCCGGGCCCCTGGAGGGCCCCTGGGTCTTGATCTAGAGGCTGCGAAGGTGCCGCCACGACGTGCGTGACGGCACCTTTCCCGCGTTTCCGCAGGTCAGAACGTTCTTATCGAACGCCTTCCGGTGGGGCGGGTGGGACTCGAACCCACGGCCGACGGATTATGAGTCCGCTGCTCTAACCGGCTGAGCTACCGCCCCGTATCGGCGCGTCGCGCACATCTGTGCGCGCCGTCTGCCGCAGCATAGCCGCTCATACGATCTGTTGCCCCAGGGGGGCGCGACGAGTGGACCACGCCTGCCCTGAAGGACTTCGATCACGCTGATCTGGTTCCCCCGAAAACGAAAAAGGACCCCTGCGGGGTCCTCTTCCTTCTGCTCCCCCGACTGGACTCGAACCAGTAACCCTCCGGTTAACAGCCGAATGCTCTGCCAATTGAGCTACAGGGGACCGAGCTCCCCCGACTGGACTCGAACCAGTAACCTGCCGGTTAACAGCCGGCTGCTCTGCCAATTGAGCTACAGGGGATTGCTCCGTGTGCCTCGATTGCGCCACCCTCCGGTGTCCCCGGACGGCGCGCCCTCGCTGCGACACATACATTAGCGCAAGCAGGGGGGTGCTCCGCCAATCGGTATCCCCACCGGTCAGCGGCGAGTCGCCCGCGGGTGATCTCCGGGCCCGGCGGGTAGGCGGGCGGCACGGTCCCAGCGGCACACGAGGCGAGGTCCGACGGGATTTCCTACGGGAAGGGCAGAGCGATGCGCTACCGGCTGACGTTCATCACCGGAGTGGCTGTGGGGTACGTGCTCGGGGCACGCGCCGGGCGCGAGCGGTACGAGCAACTGCGCAAGAGCGCGCAGCGGGTCGCGCAGAACCCGGCGGTGCGCAACACCGTGGAGTCGGCCGCCCTCAACGGGCGCAAGGCCGCCACCAGGGCGTTCGACAAGATCGGGGATCGGCTGCCCGGCCCGGTGGCGGATCGCGTGCGGTCGCGGCGCGAGGAGCGCGCCGTGGAGGACGACGACTGGGGCACCAGCAACACCTGACACCTGACCGGGACGCGGCGGCCCGACCCGCCGAGAGTCCGCGGCGCGCGCCCGGCCGCCGACACGCCCGCGATAAGGCATCATCAGGTGCTATGGGGATAGTCGCCGGATTGGACAGCTCTGCCGACAGCACACGCATCGTCGTCTGTGACACGGACACCGGTGCCGTACTCAAGCAGGGATACGCGCCGCACCCGGCCACCGGCAGCGACGTGGACCCGCAGGCGTGGCTGCTGTCGCTCGGCGAGGCCGCCGAGGGCGGGCTGCTGGAGGGCGTGGAGGCCATCGGCGTCTCGGCGCAGCAGCACGGCCTGCTCATGTTGGACGCGGGCGGGGTGCTGGTGCGCCCCGCGCTCACCGGCAGCGACAAGCGGGCCCAGGCCGCGGCCGCCGATCTGATCGACGCGTTCGGCGGGCGCACGGCGTGGGCCCAGGCCGTCGGGTCCGTACCACACTGCGGGCTGCCCGTGGCGAAGCTGCGCTGGCTCGCCCGTACCGAGCCGGAGGCGGCGCGCCGGGTGGCCGAGCTGCTCCAGCCGCACGACTGGCTGGTGTGGCAGCTGCTGGGCCGCCCCGCGCGGCGTACCACCGACCGGGGCGCGGCGTCCGCCAGCGGCTACTGGTCGGCGGCGACCGGCGAGTACCGCGCCGACCTGGTGGAGCTGGCGCTCGGCCACCAGGTGCGGCTGCCGGAGGTCATCGGGCCCTCCGAACCGGCGGGGCGCACGCCCGAGGGGCTGCTGATCTCGGCGGGCACGGGCGAATCCATGGCGGCGGCGTTCGGCCTGGGCGTCGGCGTCGGGGACGCGGTGGTGTCGCTGGGCGCCTCGGGGTCGGTCCTCTCCGTGCACCACGAGGCCCTCACCGATCCGACCGGCACGATCACCTCGTACGCGGACGCGACGGGCTTGCATCTGCCGGTCGTGCACACGCTCAACGCGGTCCGCGTGCTGCGCGGCACGGCCGAGATGCTGGGCTGCGACCTGGACGAGCTGTCCGCGCTGGCGCTGAAGTCCACGCCCGGCTCGTACGGCCTCGTCCTCCTCCCCTACCTGGAGGGCGAGCGGACCCCGCATCTGCCGCACACGGCGGGGACGTTGAGCGGGCTGCGCCGCGAGAGTATGAAGCCGGAGCATCTGGCCCGGGCCGCCTTCGAAGGCATGCTGTGCGGGCTCGCGGACGCGCTGGACGTGCTGCGCGGCCGCGGGGTCGAGGTGCGCCGCGTCTTCCTGCTGGGCCCGGCGGCCGGCCTCCCGGCGGTCCGCGCCATCGCCCCCGCCCTGCTGGGCGCCCAGATCGTCGTCCCCCAGCCCGCGGAGTACGCGGCCCTGGGGGCCGCCCGCCAGGCGGCCTGGTCGCTGGGCGCCGCCCGGGGCACCCAGTCCCCGCACGAGCCGCCGCCGTGGCCGTCCGCCGCCAGCCAGATCTTCGAACCGGGCGAGGAACTGGCCGTCGGCCAGGCGGTGCGGCAGCAGTACATCGCGGTCCGGGAGGCGACCCATCCGGGTGCCTTCGAGCCGGGCGGCGCCGGATAGCCGGCTCGCTTCGGTAGCCAGTTACTTCTTCCGGCTCCGACGGTCGAGGGTGACGGGGCCGTCGGGCAGCCGGTCGGCCCCGGGGCACGTGTGCCAGTTCTTCCCTCCTCGGGCCAGGCTCCGCGTCACGTCGGCGGCGAATTCGGCGAAGGCCCGGACCTCCTTGTCGGAGACATCCAGCTTTCGCACGGCCGCTCCCTTGCCCTCCACCACAGAGGCCCCCGTGGTGACAATGAGCCGGTCCGTTTCCTTCCTCCAGCGACACGGCACATAAAGCCTTATATCCCCGCTTGACACGACGTATCCGTATGCGGCTCCCAGAGACACCGGAGTTCCCTCTCGCTGCACACGGTCGCGCGAATATGTGGCACCCGGGATGTAGTGGAACTCGAAGCCCACCTCTTCTCCGCCGACCTCAAGAGAACAGACTCCGTACGACCGCATCACCTCGAGCTCGTAGGTGTCCTCCTGTAGTTGCTTCCCCTTAGCGGGAAGCAAGGGTACGACGCTCTCTCCCGGAATGCGGTCGCCGCACACCCTCTCCGGAATCTTGATGGATTCGTCGTCCGCTAAAGGCCCCGCTAGCCCCCACCACGTCCCGGCTCCGATGAGCAACACGGCAGCAGCGATCACGAGTATCCGCCCACGCTTCAAGGAAGGCATTCTGATCAACGGCCCTTCCCATCGGCGTAGCTGTCGTTCACCTCTTGGTACACCGCGTCGGCCGCGAGTTTGACATCATCACTCTCGCGAGAGAGCCCCGCCCGCTCGGCGCCATCGAACACCGCTCGCTTCGAGGCCTGCGCGGCCCTCTCACGCTGCCCCTCGAGGTAGTCTTTGCGATTCTCCTCGATCTCCCGCGCAGCCTCCTCCGGGTCCTGGATGAAATGACCGAACACCGACTCCTGGATCTTTCCGATCACCGCACCGGCGGCGTCTCCGCCAACGGGCACCTGAGCGACGGTCATGTCCACGAGCTTGGTCACGTATTCATCCAGCGTCGCCATTCTACTGTTGAATTCTTCAGACTTCTCCACCCCGTCGTCCGCTGCGGCAATCGCCTCGGCTCTTCCTTCAGCCGTGATGCCCGAGATCACCCCTCCAGGCTTCGCGGCCACTTCAGCGACATTTGACAGGGGATTGTCCCCCGGGTCCGTCAGCGCTTCCCGCATCATGTCGGTGGTCACGGCCTGCTGGGCGTGCGTGATGGTCGCGTAGGCGTCGGGGTCTTCAGCCGTTGCCCGAAGGAAGTCAATCAGGCCATCATAGGTCTCAAGCCCCCTGAGATTGGCCTTGGCTCCCGTATCCGCCGTATAGCCTCTCTCATCCCCACCAGCGAACGCCCGCTGAATGTCGTTCATGTATTCAGCCGACATGTTGCCCAGGCTGTCCGCCATCGCGGCAAGTTCGCCGTCATGCCGGATCAATTCGGGGTTCGCTCCCAACCTGCTGACCACGTCGTGGAAGATCTCCGCCTGTGCCCGCGTGTGCTTCACCGAGGCAGGCACGTCGCTGTCGTACGCCCGTCCCGACGTCGCCGACTCCAGCGCGTGCCCCAGGGCCTCCTTACCCGGGACTCTGCTCTCCTCGTCCGGCATGATGCGGCCGCTCGTCTTGTCCGGGAGCCATTCGCGAGCGTTCTTCCTCTCCTCGTCACCGAGGAAAAATCGAGGTTGCTGAGCTTTCTCAAACCGCTTTCACCACCGCCAGTAGATCCGCCGAAGAACGCGGTCGACGCTTCCGGATCACGGCCCAGGGCTTCCATGAAACCCGTCATCGGGTCCCAGCCGGGCTCGCCCTTCCCGTCGAGGTTGAGGCTGACGTCGTCAGAGCCGTTATAGGGATCCGGGATCGGCCAACTACCGCCCTTTCGCTCGAAGGCGACCATGTCCTCACCGATGGGCACAAGGAAGTTCTTGCCGTAATCGCCGTAGTGCAGCAAGGACGAAAGCACCTGGTGGCCGGTCGGCTGCGCGTGGTCCATTCCGATGTTCAGGGCGAGCTGCTGACGGCCGACCCGTTTGAGGTCGTCCACCCACGCCCTCCCTAGATAGTCTTTGTCCTCGCGGAAGGCCGTGTCACGGTTGTCCTTGTGCGGCTGAGTGGCCGCTCCCAGGGCGACGCCCATGTTTTCCTGGATGCTGCGTGCCAGCCTCAGCCGCTCCTTGTCGCCGCGCGTCGAGGCGTCAATGGCGATCTGCGCTTCGAAGGTCAGTGCGTCCTTGGGCCCCAGCGCCCGGTAGAAGTCGGCCGCGAATTCCGGGCTCTTGGCATTGCCCGCGAGTAGCTGCCTGAACTCGGCCAGCTCCGTGGTGCTCAGTTCGGAGTCGTGCTGGGAACGGTCGATGCTCTTCTTGGCCAGCTCCACCGCCCGTTCGGCCTGCGCATCGTCCAGCGAGTCGTACTTCGCGTGGCCGAAGTCGTGGACGTCACCGCCGTGGCTTTTGCGTAGCGCCCGGACGACAGAGCCGTCGATCTCCTCGGCCTGGGCGATCAGGCCGTTGATGCGGTTTTCCAGATTCCGCTGGGCGTCCAGTTCCTGCTGCGACGGCCCGTCGCCATCGCTGCGGTCGGCCACGAAGACGCATGCGACCGTGCCGTCTTCTCGACCCTGGACTCTCATGCCCTTGCTCTTCGCCTCGACGTCCACGAGCTTCTTCAGGTTCGTCTGGATGGCGGCCAAATCGGTATGGGCGTCCCGGAGCACGCTCCAGATACTCGTCGCCTCGGTGTGCGCGTCCTGGAACTCTCCGGCGGTCTTGCGTACGAACGGCTTGGTGACGTCGGCGTTGACTCCGGCCCAGCGTGCGGCGTCGGATTTCCGCGCCATTCCCGCGGCGTCGTCGAGAAGATCCTTGAGCTGGCCCACCATCTCCTTCCAGTCGTCCGCCGCGGAGCCGAGGCTGGATAAGGAGACCTGGTAGAGGTCGTCGAAGGTCAGCTTCGCCATGTCGCGTTCCCTTACCGGTAGTACTTGGAGATCTCGGATACGGACACGGCGCTGCCGTCACGATGACCCAGGGACGCGGCGATCTTCGCGTCCTCTGCGGCGTGCGACCGCTTGGTGTAGTCGAGGTGGTTCGAGACGTGGGCGCACGCCTGCAGGAGCGTCCGAAGCTGGTCGCCCCACACCGTGGCCGTGGTGGTCAGCGCGGCGCCCATGGCGAAGTTGTGCGACGTGAGCGCGGCGGCCGCCTTCGCCGTCGCTCCCTCGTCCTCGGCCCCGCGCGTGATGTCTCCGGCCTTCTTGAGCCGGCCGTGGAGCATGAACGCCGCGTGCCCGATCCGGCCCAGGTCGTCCTGGCGGACGATCAGATCGCTCGGGCCTCCGCTGGACGCGACGCCGTCGGCGTGATCGAGCCGCGTGCGGGTCGCGGCTTCAGCGCGGGCCCTGGCCCACTCTTCCCGGAACGACACGCTTCCCCCAATGAACATCAACTCGGGCTTGCGACAGCCGAGTTGGAGGGTAGCGTATCGGGCAGATCACTCCAGGTAGCCACGCAGCTGATCGGCGAAGGCGTGCTCGCGCAGCTTGTTGAGCGTCTTGGACTCGATCTGGCGGATCCGCTCGCGCGTGACGCCGAAGATGCGGCCGATCTCCTCCAAGGTGCGGGGGCGGCCGTCGGCCAGGCCGTAGCGGAGTTGGACGACCTTGCGTTCGCGTTCGCCGAGGGTGGAGAGCACCGCCTCCAGGTGTTCGCGCAGCAGCAGGAACGCGGCCGACTCCACGGGTGAGGTCGCGTCGCCGTCCTCGATCAGGTCGCCGAGCGCGACGTCCTCCTCCTCGCCCACGGGTGCGTGCAGGGACACCGGCTCCTGGGCCAGTCGCAGCACCTCGCAGACCCGCTCGGGGGGCAGGTCCAGCTGGGCGGCCACCTCTTCGGAGGTGGGTTCGTAGCCGCGTTCCTGGAGCATGCGGCGCTGGACGCGGATCACGCGGTTGATCAGTTCCACGACGTGCACCGGGACCCGTATCGTCCGCGCCTGGTCGGCCAGGGCGCGGGACATGGCCTGGCGGATCCACCAGGTGGCGTACGTGGAGAACTTGTAGCCGCGCGCGTAGTCGAACTTCTCCACGGCGCGGATCAGGCCGAGGTTGCCCTCCTGGACCAGGTCCAGCATGGTCAGGCCGCGGCCGACGTAGCGCTTGGCCACGGAGACGACGAGGCGCAGGTTCGCCTCTATGAGGCGGCGCTTGGCCATGCGGCCGAGGACCACCAGCTTGTCGAGGTCGAGGGCGAGCCGCGTGTCGAGGTCGGGGGTGCCGGCGAGCTTCTCCTCGGCGAACAGCCCGGCCTCCACCCGCCGGGCCAGATCCACCTCCTCGACCGCGGACAGCAGCGGGATCCTGCCTATCTCGCGCAGATACTGCCGGAAGAGGTCGGAGGACGGGCCGCCGGTGTCCAGCCGCACGGCGACGGGCTCGGGGAGCTCGGCGTCCGGCGCGGGCGCCTGCGGCGGGGCGACGGCTTCGGGGTGGAGCGGGGCCAGGCTCTGCTGCGGCACCACGGGGGCCGCCGCGGTGGTGTCGGGAGTGAGGGTCTGGGTCTGCACGAGGGCGACCTCCAGGGTGATCGCGCTTGAGGCGGCAGGACGATCGGGTACGGCTCCGGCGGCCGCGCCGCCATCCGTCCCGTACTCGGTGAGTGGATCGGCGGGGGAATCCGGCCCGACCTGGCCAGCACCGCCGCGCTCCGAGGACTCAGGCACCGCCCTCCAGTGTGGGGTACGACACAGCCCGGCCACGAGGGGCGTGCGAGCACTTTTTGCTCAGCGCGCGGTGATCGGACGGCTACCGTCCGGCGTTCGCCGTCACCGGGTTCCCGCCGCGCGGCGCCGCCACCAGCGCCGTCACAGCGCCGCGGCGCCGCGCTCGCGCAGGGCCTGGCCGTACTGCTGGAGCACCCACAGTTCGTTCTGTACGGCCGCGAGCTGCGCGGGGTCGGCGTGCTGCCCCAGGCGCTGGAGCGTGCCGCGCACCTCGGTGACCCGCTGGTTGACCGCGGCGAGGCGGACGGCCACCAGCTGGACGCCCGCGTACGCCTCGTCCGGGTCGCGGCGGGTGTGCAGGGGCTCGACGGCCAGCTCGGTGACCATCGCGCGGACGGTGTCGTCGGGGGCGATGTCGCGGACCCGGGCCAGGTAGTCGGCGTCGGCGTACGTGGCGCCGCCCGCGTCCTCGATGGCGCGGCGCACGGCGGCGTACGGCGGGGCGGTGAACTCGTCCACGCCGTACGCGTCGAACGCCGGGGAGACCAGGTCGGGGCGCTGGAGCGCGAGCTTGAGCAGTTCGCGCTCGACGCGGTGGGCGGGGCTGCGCAGGTTCAGCGCGGGGCCGCGGGGGGTGGCCGGGGCCGCGGGCTGCTGCGGGGCCTGGGCGGACTGGCGCGGTTGCGTACGGGCCGGTCGGCCGCCCGGTCCCGCGGAGGCGGCGCGCTCGCGGGCCCAGCGGGCGAGCTGGCCGACGCGCTGGACGACGAACTGCGTGTCGAGGATGCCCAGCATGCCGGCGAGTGTCACCGCGTACCCGTGGCGGATGGACGAGTCCTTGATCTGCGCCACGATCGGCGCGGTCTCCTCCAGGGCCGCGGCCTGGCCCTCGGGCGAGGCGACGTCGTGGCTGCCGACCACCGAGCGGATGGCGAACTCGAACAGCGGCGTGCTCGTCTCGACGAGCTTCTGCACCGCGTCGTCCCCGTGGGCGAGACGCAGCTCACACGGGTCCATGCCGCCCGGGCTGACGGCGATGGAGGTGTGCGCCGCGAACTTCTGGTCGTCCTCGAAGGCGCGCAGCGCGGCGCGCTGTCCGGCCGCGTCGCCGTCGAAGGTGAAGATCACCCGCGCCCGGGAGTTGTCCATCAGCAGCCGGCGCAGGATCTTGACGTGGTCGCCGCCGAAGGCGGTGCCGCAGGTGGCGATGGCGGTGGTGACCCCGGCCAGGTGGCAGGCCATGACGTCCGTGTAGCCCTCGACGACGACGGCCCGGCTGGTCTTGGCGATGTCCTTCTTGGCGAGGTCGATCCCGTACAGGACGTGGGACTTCTTGTAGAGCGGGGTCTCGGGGGTGTTGAGGTACTTCGGGCCGTTGTCGTCGTCGCGGAGCTTGCGGGCTCCGAAGCCGACGACCTCGCCGGAGATGTCGCGGATGGGCCACATCAGGCGGCCGCGGAACCGGTCGATGGGGCCGCGGCGGCCTTCCTGGGCGAGGCCGGAGACGATCAGCTCCTTGTCGGTGAAGCCGCGGCCGCGCAGGAAGCGGACGAGGTGGTCCCAGCCCGCCGGGCTGTAGCCGACGCCGAAGTGCTCGGCGGCGGCCTGGTCGAAGCCGCGCTCGGCGAGGAAGACCCGGCCGATCTCGGCCTCGGCCCCGGCCAGCTGCTCGGCGTAGAACTGGGCGGCGGCCTTGTGCGCCTCGACGAACCTGGTGCGCTCCCCCTGCTGCCGCCCGCTGGGGCCGGCGCCGCCCTGCTCGTACCGGAGCGTGATGCCCGCCTGCGCGGCGAGCCGCTCGATGGTCTCGCTGAAGGAGAGGTGGTCGATCTTCATGATGAAGTCGACCGTGTCCCCGCCCTCCTGGCAGCCGAAGCAGTAGAACAGGCCCTTGCCCGGGCTGACCTGGAAGGACGGGGACTTCTCGTCGTGGAAGGGGCACAGGCCCTTCAGATTGCCGCCGCCGGCGTTGCGGAGCTGGAGGTACTCGGACACGACGGCGTCGATCGGGACCGCGTCCCGGACCGCCCGCACGTCGTCATCGTTGATCCTGCCTGCCACGCGTGAATTCTACGGTGGGCCTGTGACACTCATTCCGCGATCAGCGAGGCCAGCGGGACCGCCGGATCGGCGAGGGCGTCGGGGTCGAGCCGGGTGCCGGAGCGGATGAGGCGCTGGAGGGGCTCGACCACGTCCCAGACGTTGACGTTCATGGCCGCCAGCAGCCGGCCCTGGCTCAGCCAGAAGGCGATGAACTGCCGCTTCCCCACGTCCCCGCGGCATACGACCTGGTCGTAGGCGCCGGGAGGGGCGTATCCGGAGTACTCCATGCCGACGTCGTACTGGTCGGAGAAGAAGTACGGCGCCCGGTCGTAGGAGACGTCCTGGCCGAGCATGGCGCGGGCGGCCGCGGGGCCGCCATTGAGCGCGTTGGCCCAGTGCTCCACGCGCAGCCGGGTGCCCAGCAGCGGATGGTCGGCGGCGGCCACGTCCCCCGCGGCGAAGATGTCGGGGTCGGAGGTGCGCAGCGAGGCGTCGACGGCGATGCCGCCGCCGTCATCGGGGTCGGCCAGGGCCAGCCCGGCGTGCTCGGCCAGGGCGGTGCGCGGGGCGGCCCCGATCGCGGCGAGGACGTCGTGGGCGGGGTGCTCCTCGCCGTCGGAGGTGTGGGCGGCGAGCACCATGCCGTCCTGCCCGACGATCTCGGTGAGCCGGGCGCCGAAGTGGAACCGGACGCCGTGCTCGCGGTGCAGGTCGGCGAAGAGGGTGCCGAGTTCGGGGCCGAGGACGTGGTACAGCGGGGTGGGCTCGGGTTCCACGATGGTGACCTCGGCGCCGTATCCGCGGGCGGCGGCGGCGACCTCCAGGCCGATCCAGCCGGCTCCGGCGATCACGAGCTGGCCGTTGTCGCGGCCGAGCGACGCGAGGACGCCGCGCAGCCGCTCGGCGTGCGCGAGCCTGCGCAGGTGGTGGACGCCGGCCAGGTCGGTGCCGGGGATGTCCAGGCGGCGCGGCTCGGCGCCGGTGGCCAGCAGCAGCCGGTCGTAGTGGATCCGGGTGCCGTCGCCGAGGGTGACGGCCTTGGCGGCGCGGTCGAGGCGCACGGCGGGCTGGCCGAGGTGCAGCTCGACGTCGGCCTGCGCGTACCAGGCGGGCTCGTGGACGAAGACGCTGTCGCGGTCACTCTTGCCGATCAGGAAGCCCTTGGACAGCGGCGGCCGCTCGTAGGGGTGGTCACGCTCGTCGCAGATGAGGATCACCCGGCCGGTGAACCCCTCCGCGCGGAGGGTCTCCGCGGCTTTCGCCCCGGCCAGCCCTCCTCCGACGATGACGAACGTCTGGTGTGCGTCGACCACTTGGCTCCTCCTCGCCGCCGCGCAGGGTTCTGCGTCCGGCTTCCCGCTGGTCACGTGCGCCATAGGCGAGCGTCCCGCCGGACCGGCTCGTTTTCAAGCCTGCCTGTGGGCAGCGGGGTCATCGCGGCCGCGTGAGGCGTGCGTGCAGGGAGCGCGCCGAGGCGTCCGTGAGGGCCGCGATCTGGTCGACGATCACCCGCAGCCGCGCCGTGTCGTCGGCCGCCTCGGCGAACAGCGTGCGGAACTGCGGGTCGAGTCCGTCCGGAGCGCGGGCGGTCAGCGCCTCGCCCAGTTCGGCGATGACCACGCGCTGGTCGGCCCGGAGCAGCTCCTGGTCCTCGCGCTGCATCACGTACCGGTCGGCGACGGCCTTGAGAACGGCGCACTCCAGGCGCGTGGCGCGGGGGACGACCAGTTCGGCGCGGTAGCGGGTGAGCCGGCCGGATCCGAACGCGGCCCGGGTGGCGCCCTCGGCGGCGAGGCAGAACCGGCCGATGAGCTGGCTGGTGGCGTCCTTCAGCCGGGCCTGGGCCGTGGCGGTGCCGTCGTAGCCGTGCGGCCACCACTCCTGGTCGAGCAGCCGGTCCAGTGCCTCGGCGAGTTCGTCGGGGGCGGCACCGGGGGCGTACCGGTCGGCGGCGACGGCGAACACCTCGCGCCGCTCGGGTTCGGCCAGCAGGCAGGCGGGGTCCAGGTGTCCGGCGTGCAGCCCGTCCTCGACGTCGTGCACCGAGTACGCCACGTCGTCGGACCAGTCCATGATCTGGGCCTCGAAGCAGGTGCGGTGGCCGGGGGCGCCCTGCCGGAACCAGGCGAAGACCGGCAGGTCGTCCTCGTAGACCCCGAACTTCCGGGACGCGGGGTCGGTGGGGTGACCGCCGCGCGGCCAGGGGTACTTGGTGGCGGCGTCGAGGGCGGCGCGGGTGAGGTTGACGCCTACGCTGACCTGCTCGCCGGTATCGGCGTCGGCGATGAACCGTTTCGGCTCCAGCCGGGCCAGCAGGCGCAGCGACTGGGCGTTGCCCTCGAAGCCGCCGCAGGGCGCGGCGACCTCGTTGAGGGCCAGTTCGCCGTTGTGCCCGAAGGGCGGGTGCCCCAGGTCGTGGGCGAGACAGGCCACCTCCACCAGGTCCGGGTCGCAGCCGAGCGCGTCGCCCAGTTCCCGGCCCACCTGGGCGCATTCGAGGGAGTGGGTCAGGCGCGTACGGGGCGAGGCGTCCCAGGAGTGGGAGCTGGTCCCGGGGGTGACCACCTGGGTCTTGCCGGCCAGTCGGCGCAGGGCGGCGGAGTGCAGCACGCGCGCGCGGTCGCGCTGGAAGGCGGTGCGGCCGGGCCGCTTGTCGGGCTCCGGGGCCCACCGTTCGACGTCGGAGGCGTGGTAGCCGGGGAGGGCGGCCGCGCCGGGGGCGGGCGGGACCTCGGGGTCGACGGGGAAGGGCGGTGCGGCGGACGGTCCCGCGGTGAAGGGCTCGGCGGGGGCCCGTCCCGCGACGGATCGCCCTGTGGTGGCTCGTCCTGTAGTGGCTCGTACTGCGGGGTCGGGTGCGGTCGGTGGTGTCCCGTTCATACACCGACGGTAGCCGCCGGGTGTGACAGCGAGGTGGAACTCGGGCGTGGCACCGGGTGTGACGCGGGGAGGGGCACCGGCGCCAAGGCCAGGGCCTGCTCGTAGCGGTGGAGTATCAGCCGCGCCATCGCCGGATGGTCGCCGAGCGGGGCGGACACCGCACCGGGGGCGGCCGCCGCGCAGCGCCCCGCGAAGAGGCCGGGCGCGGTGAAGCAGCGGGCCACGGCGATCCGCCTCCGGCCGTGGTCGGCCAGCGCGCGCACCGCCTCGGCGACGGACGGCGCGCCGGGCCCGGTGGCCGAGGCGTAGCCGGGCAGGACGGGCACCCCGCCGAGCCGGGCGCTGAGCAGCGCGGCGGTACGGGCGGTCCCGACGGCGGAGTCGGGGTCGCGGGAACCGGCGGCGGCCAGCACGACCCCGGATCCGGCCCGCGCGGCACCGTCCCATCCGGCCTCGGCGAGCCGCTCGTACAGGGCGTCGGCGAGCAGCGGGTGCGGGCCCAGCGGCGCGGCGATCCGGACGCTCAGATGGCGGGCGGCGGCGGCCGCGGCCGGGAGGTCGTGCTTGACGTGGTGGCCGGGTGCCAGCAGCAGCGGCACGAGGACGGCTTCGCCGCGCAGCGTGGCGAGGGTGTCGCCGAGCAGGGGCGCGTTCAGCTCGATGTGCCCGAGGTGGACGGGCAGCCCGGGGCGCAGCGCCCGGACCCGGGCCAGCAGGGCGGTCACGGTGCGCAGGGCGGCGGGGTCGCGGCTGCCGTGCGCGACGGCGACGAGGGTGGGGGGGACCTCCCGTGCGCGACGCACTACGGAGGAGGGGCGGGGCCTGCCCCGCAGGGTGACCCGGCTGAGTTGGGAGGTGAGCTGTGCGGTGATGCGGTCCATGAGCTGCGCCGTACTGTCGAAGGGTCCGGATCCGGCGGAACCGGCGGGGCCGGGGGTCTCGACACCGTCATGAACCGAGGGTGGCAGCGGCGTGTTGCCCTGCCGTTGCGGCGCGGTGAAGGGTGGTTTCGCCGGCTTCACAGCGCGGGCGGGGGCGCGCTGAGTCCCGGTTGTCAGAGGCGTAACGCACGGGGGGCTCGGCCCGTAACACGCGCGTAGCACGCTCTCAGGCATGAGTGAGACCGCCGCCACGGACACCCACTGCCCGTACTGCTCGCTGCAGTGCGGCATGACGCTGCGCGCGCCGCGCCCCGACGGCACGGGCGCCAGTGGGGTCGGCGTGGAGGTGCTGGAACGCACCGCGTTCCCCGTGAACCGCGGCGCCCTGTGCGGCAAGGGACGTACCGCGCCCGCCGTGCTCTCCTCCCGGGTCCGACTGACCGAGCCCCTGATCCGTCGCCCCGCGTCAGGGCGGCTCGAACCGGCCACCTGGGAGGAGGCGCTCGACGCCGTCGCGGAGGGCCTGGCCCGTACCCGCGCGGAGTGCGGCGCGGACGCGGTCGGGGTCTTCGGCGGCGGCGGGCTGACCAACGAGAAGGCGTACGCGCTGGGGAAGTTCGCGCGCGTGGCGCTGGGCACCTCGCAGATCGACTACAACGGCCGGTTCTGCATGTCGTCGGCGGCCGCCGCGCACCAGCGGGCGTTCGGACTGGACCGCGGGCTGCCCTTCCCGCTGGCGGACGTGGCCCGTACGGGCTGTGTGATCCTGGTCGGCTCGAACCTGGCCGAGACGATGCCGCCCGCGCTGCGCTATCTCACGGAGCTGAAGGAGAACGGCGGGAAGCTGATCGTGGTCGATCCGCGCCGCACCCGCACCGCCGAGCAGGCGGATCTGCATCTGGCGCCGCGCCCGGGCACGGACCTGGCGCTGGCGCTCGGCCTGCTGCACCTGGTGGTCGCGGAGGGCCGGGTGGACGAGCGGTTCGTGGCGGAGCGTACGAGCGGATGGCCTCAGGCGCGGGCGGCGGCCATGGCGCACTGGCCGGAGCTGGTCGAGCGGATCACCGGCGTGCCGGTCCCCGAACTCCGCTCTGCGGTAACGATGTTCTGCGATGCGGAATCGTCGATGGTGCTCACGGCGCGCGGACCCGAGCAGCAGTCCAAGGGGACGGACACGGTGGGCGCGTGGATCAACCTGTGCCTGGCGACCGGCCGCGCGGGCCGCCCGCTGTCCGGCTACGGCTGCCTGACGGGCCAGGGCAACGGTCAGGGCGGCCGCGAGCACGGGCAGAAGGCCGACCAGCTCCCGGGCTACCGCAAGCTGACCGACCCGGCGGCGCGCGCGCATGTCGCGGGGGTGTGGGGAGTCGACCCCGACGCGCTTCCAGGGCCGGGCCGCAGCGCGTACGAACTGCTGGACGCGCTCGGCGGCCCGGCGGACGGCGGCGGCATACGGGCGCTGCTGCTCATGGGCTCCAACCCGGTGGTCTCGGCCCCGCGCGCGGCCCATGTGGAGGGCCGCCTGCGCTCGCTGGACTTCCTGGCCGTGGCGGACGTGGTCTTGTCGGAGACCGCGGCGCTGGCGGACGTCGTGCTGCCGGTGGCGCAGTGGGCGGAGGAGACCGGGACGACGACGAACCTGGAGGGCCGGGTCCTCCTGCGCCGCGCCGCCCTGACGCCGCCGCCGGGTGTCCGTACGGACCTGGAGGTCCTGCACGGCCTGGCGACCCGGCTGGCGGACGGCCTGGAGAAGGGGTTCCCCACGGACCCGGAGGAGGTCTTCGAGGAGCTCCGCCGCGCGTCGGCGGGCGGCCCCGCAGACTACTCCGGGATCACGTACCGCAGGATCGCGGACGAGGACGGCGTCTTCTGGCCGTGCCCGGGGGCGCCTGAGGCGCCCGGAGGAGCTGCGGCGGCGCCCGGGGCGGCAGGGGAGCCGGAAGCCGCGGCGGCGTTCGCGGTCGAGCCGGTGCCGGACGGTCCGCCGCCGGTCGGGGCGGGGGCCCGGGCGGGCGGGGGCCGCACGGACACCGCGTCCGGCGCCGACGCCGCCGCGCCCTTCCTCGACGCCCGCGCCGAAGGCGCCCCGCACCCCGGTACGCCGCGGCTGTTTCTCGACCGCTTCGCCACCGATGACGGCCGCGCGCGTTTCGTGGCCGTCAGCCACCGCCCCGCCGCCGAGGAGCCCGACGCCGAGTACCCCGTCCTGCTGACGACGGGCCGGGTGCTGGCGCAGTATCAGTCCGGTGCGCAGACCCGGCGCGTGGCCGAGCTGAACGCGGCCGCGCCCGGGCCGTTCGTCCAGCTCCACCCGCTTCTGGCGCGGCAGTTGGGGGCGTCCGAGGGCGACCCGGTCGCGGTGGTCTCGCGGCGCGGCCGGGCCGTCGCCCCGGCCCGGATCAGTGGCGACATCCGGCCCGACACGGTCTTCATGCCCTTCCACTGGGCGGGTGAGGGCCGGGCCAACACGCTCACGAACCCGGCCCTCGACCCGACCTCGCGGATGCCGGAGTTCAAGGTGTGCGCGGTGCGGCTGGAGCTGGAACGAGAACCAAAGCGGGTGGAGGAGTCACCGGCTCAGTGATGCCAGGCCCGCCCGCCCGTGTTGTGGATGAAGCGCTGGAGCACCTTGAGGGTCGTCAGGTACTCCTCGTCCGAGACGCCCGCGTGCCGCTCGGCCCACAGCTCCCGTTGCAGGGCGGCGCCCTTGGCGTGGAATGCCTTCCCCTCCGCCGTGAACCGCAGTCGGCCCTCCCCGTCCTCGGTGAGCCAGCCCCGCGCGATCGTCGCGTCGATCTCCGGCCCGATGGCCTCCCCCACGCCCAGGTAACCCTTGAGGATCTCCGTCACCTCGGCGCGGGCCTTGCCGTCCTCGCCCAGCGCGACCTGGGCCAGCACCCACCACTGCGGTTGGGTGGTACCCAGCTCGGCCAGGGCGGCCCGGGTCCGGGTGACCACCGCCTTGTGCGCGGCCCAGCTCCAGTAGCCGATGGGCTGCTTGATCAGTTCGGTGTCGCTGTGTGAATACTCCATGCGGACGAACGTAGAAGTTCAACAAAGGTTGAAGTCAAGGACGGTGGGCGTCGACTTCCTTCAGGTACGCGGCGCGGGTCTCCTCGTCCAGGAAGGACGCGCGGAAGGAGTTGCGCGCCAGGGTGCGCAGCGCCTGCTCGTCCAGGCCGAGGGCGTCCCGTACAGCGGTGAAGTTGTCGTCCACGTACCCGCCGAAATAGGCCGGGTCGTCGGAGTTGACCGTCACCAGCAGGCCCGCGTCCAGCATCGCGGGCAGCGGGTGGTCCGCCAACTGGTCGTACACGCGCAGCCGGACGTTCGACAGGGGGCACACCGTCAGCGGCACCTGGTCGGCGACCAGCCGGGCCACCAGCGCCTCGTCCTCCAGGCAGCGCACACCGTGGTCGATCCGGTCCACGCCGAGGATGTCCAGCGCCTCCCATACGTACGCGGGCGGCCCCTCCTCGCCCGCGTGCGCCACGCACTTGAGCCCCGCCTCCCGCGCAAGCCGGTACACCTCACGGAACTTCGAGGGCGGGTGCCCGGCCTCCGCCGAGTCCAGTCCGACCGCCGTGATCCGGTCCAGGTAGGGGCGGGCGGCCTCGAAGGTCTCCAGAGCCGACTCCGCGCTCTCGTCCCGCAGGAAGCACATGATCAGGCGGGTGCTGATGCCGTACGTCCGCTCGGCCGCGTCCAGCGCCCGTGTCAGCCCGCCGATGACGGTGCCGATCGGCACGCCCCGCGAGGTGTGCGCCTGCGGGTCGAAGAAGATCTCGGCGTGCCGGACGCCCTGACGCTGGGCGCGGACCAGATAGGCGTCGGCGAGCTCGGCGAAGTCGTCCTCGGTCCTCAGGACCGCCATCAGCGCGTAATAGAGGTCCAGAAAGGACTGGAGGTCGGAGAAGGAGTAGGCGGCACGCAGGTCGTCCTCGGTGGCGTACGGCAGCGGGACGCCGTTGCGCTCGGCGAGCGCGAACGCCAGCCCGGGCTCCAAAGTGCCCTCTATATGGAGGTGGAGTTCTGCTTTGGGAATGGGGGGCATGGCGGGTCCCACCTGCTCTGGTCGGCTGATCGGCTGACTCGACGGGCGTCCAGGGTAACGGGCATGCACCGGGTTCACCCCTGTCGCGATACCCTCGGCTCATGGCGCAGACCCGTCTGTCCCTCTCCGTGGACCAGGAACACGCCGCTGCCATACGGGAGGCGGCGCGGCGGCGTGGCCTGACCGTTTCCGCGTACATCGAAGGCGCCGCGATGGAGGCCGTCGCGCGTGACGCCCGTATCCGCGCCCTGTTCGCGGTGGAGTGGGAGGCGTACGAGGCCGCCGAAGCCCTCGACACGGACCGGCGCTTCACCGCCTGACCGGGGCCGCGCAACCCTGTGCGCGTCACGCGCGTCGCAGCAGGCGACGATGATCGCCTGACTCAGGCTGACGCGGGGGGGGCGAGATGCGGCGTACGAGACGTACGGATGGGCTGCCGTGGATGCGGCGGTTGCGGCTTCCATCATGGCTGCGGCTGCCGTCCTGGCTGCGGCTCCCGTCCTGGGCGCGGCTCCCGTCATGGCTGCGGCTACCCCGGACCCGGCGCGGGCAGCGCCGGGCCGTCCAGGTCACCGTCCTCCTGTGCGTTCTCGCGCTGGTGCCCGCGACCTGGCTGCGGCTGACCACCGACGCCCGCGTACGGACGGCCGCGGACGTCCCCTCCGCCCCGGTCGCGGTGGTCTTCGGCGCCGGCCTGTGGCAGGGCAAGCCGTCGCCGTATCTCGCGCACCGGCTCGACACCGCCGCCGAGCTGTACGAGCGCGGCAAGGTCCGCGTGGTCCTGGTCACCGGCGACAACAGCCGCCACGACTACGACGAGCCGGACGCGATGCGCGCGTATCTCGTACGCCACGGGGTCCCGGACCGGCGGATCGTCAGCGACTACGCGGGCTTCGACACCTGGGACTCCTGCGCCCGCGCCCGGCGCGTCTTCGGCGTGGACCGGGCGATCCTGGTGAGCCAGGGCTTCCACATCCGGCGGGCGCTGGCCCTGTGCGAGGCGGCGGGGATCGACGCGTACGGCGTCGGGGTGGGCGAGCCGCACGACGCGACGTGGGTGTACGGGGGGCTGCGCGAGCTGGCCGCGGCGAGCAAGGCGGCGCTGGACGCGACGTTCCGGCCGGACCCGCGCTTCCTGGGACCGCGCGAGCGGGGCGTGGCGGAGGCCCTGGCGGCACCCTGACCGCCTTGTGGTCCTCCCGGGCCCGGCCCGGCTAGCTGATGGTGGTCTGCTCCACCACCCACCCCAGGTACGCGTCGCTCCCGTGTGTCACCGGCGTCGCGATGATCTCCGGGTTGTCGTAGTCGTGCGCCTCCCGGATGTGCGCCTCCAGTTCCTCGTACCGCGCGGCCGTCGTCTTGAACAGCACCTGCCACTCCGACTCGGTCTCGACCACACCCTGCCAGCGGTAGACGGACGTGACCGGCTGACTGATCTGCGCGCAGGCCGCCACCCGCGACTCCACGGCCCCGCGGGCCAGGGCTTCGGCCTTCTCCGGGGTGTCGGTGGTGGTCAGTACGGTCAGGAAGTCCGTGTCCGCCATGGTGGTGTGTCCTCTCTGCGCCTGGCGCGGTGCTGCGACGAGCGCGGTGTGCGGCTGGCGCGGTGCTGCGACTGGCGCGGTCCACGCTAGCCGGTGAGGATTGAGAGGTACCGCTGATCCGACCGTACAACCGATCCGACCGTACGACGCGAAGCGAGCAAGCCCATGGACGACCTCACCGCGCTCGCCCGCCACCATCTTGACCAGGCCAAGACCGATCCGCACGGCCGCAGCGCCCACCTGTTCCTGCACAGCGGTCCGCTGCGGCAGAGCGTGATCGCGCTGACGGCGGGCACGGAGCTGTCCGAGCACAACGCGCCCCCGGCGGCGAGCCTTCAGGTCCTCCACGGCCACGTGCGGCTGACCACCGTCGGCGGCGCCGACCAGGACCTCATCGCGGGGCAGGTCCAGGTGCTCCCGCCGGAGCGGCAAGGCCTGGTGGCGGTGGCGGACTCGGCGGTGCTGCTCACGGCGGTCACGGCGACGACGGGCTGCCCTACGCCCGCCGAGTGAGCCCGGCCGCGCCCCACGCCTGCCGGATGATCCCGGCCCCGGACCGGGACTACCAAACGGCCCCGGCCCCGGCCCCGGGCTACCGGACGGCTCCGGCCTCCGCTCCGGTCCCGGCCCGCGCGCGCAGCAGCTTCTTGTCCGGTTTACCCACGTCGGTCAGCGGGATGTGGTCCACGGCGTGCAGGGCGGCGGGCGCGTACATCGCGCCCATGCGCGCCGTGACGAACTCCCCGATGTCCTTGGCCAGCTCGTCGTCCACCCGGTGCCCCGGCGCCGGGACCAGCGCGGCGTGTACCTCCTCGCTCTCGTCCGGCCGCCGTACGCCGAACACCGCACAGTGCGCCACCGCCGGGTGGGTCAGCAGCAGCTCCTCCAGTTCCGCCGGATAGACATGGCCGCCGACGACGATGATCATGTCTTTGAGCCGGTCCACGAGGAAGAGATGGCCCGCTTCGTCGAGGTAGCCGGCGTCGCCGGTGTGGAGCCATCCGTCCTCCCGCAGCACCTGCGCCGTCAGCTCCGGTTGCTTCCAGTAGCCGCTCATCGCCTGCGCGGAGCGGACGTGCACCTCCCCCACCTCCCCGGGCGGGAGCTCGCGACCGTCCTCGTCGCGGACGACGATCTCCACCCCGGGTATCGCGCGGCCGGCGGTGATCTGCCCCGCGTGTCCCGTCACGGTGTGCTCGTGCGGCAGGACCTCGCTGATCCACCCGGCCTCCGACTGCCCGTACCAGCCGTGGAGTACGGGACCCAGCAGGTCGGCGGCCTGGCGCAGCCGCGTCGGTGACGCCGCGCAACCGGCGTAGATGAGCCGGCGCAGGCTGGAGGTGTCGGTGCGGGCGGGTCCGTCCTTGTCGAGCGCGTCGATTACCCGGTACAGCAGCGGCGGCAGCAGGAACACGTCGGTGATCCGTTCCCGCTCGACCGCGGCGAGTACGTCGCGCGGGTCGAAGGCCCGGCGCAGGACCACATGGCCGCCGGCGAGCAGCGTGGCGTCGGCGAGGATTCCGGCCATGTGGGCGAGCGAGGTGCAGGCCAGGAGGCGGGGCGGGGCGTCCGGGTCGGCCGCGCGCAGGCACAGGTCGCGGTACGGCCCGTGTGCCATCCGTATGCCCTTGGGAATCCCGGTGGTGCCACCGGTGTACCGGATCGACCAGTCGTCCTCCGGACGCGCCGCGCCCGCCGACCGCCGTACGGGGTGCCGGGCGGCGCAGGCGATCAGGTCCTCGGCGAGCGGGCTGGGCCCGAAGGAGAGGACGGTGGGGGCGGCGGGCCGGTCCGCGGCCCCCTCGCCCCGCTTCCTCAGCCGGGCGACGAGCGCGTCGGTGGCCTCCCCGGCGTCGGGGTCCACGAGCAGCAGCGCCGCCTCGAGGCTCGCCACGATGGTGGCCAGCGTCGCCGGGGCCATCCCCTCGTACAGGAACGCCGCGCGGGCGCCGAGCAGATTGGCCGCGTAGCGGGCGCTGAGGGCCTCCGGCCGGTTGCCGGTGAAGACGGCGACGGTGCTGCCTCGCTCGACGCCGCGGTCGGCCAGCTCGACCGCCATCCGCAGGACGCTGTCGTGGAACTCCCCGGCCGGGATCCGCCGGCCGTCGTCGGCGGTCAGGATCGTCCGCCCGGGGTCGTCGGCGAGCCGGTCGAGGATCAACTCCACATAGCTCACGAAGGTTTGTTCGGTCATGAGGACGACGCTAGGCGGAATCACTCATACCTTCCACGACCAATCAAGCCATGAAATCATGCCTCGTCGGTTATGAGCTGAGACGAGGTCTGGGATGGATCTGCTGGCACTGCGGTACTTCCAGGCGGTCGCGCGCCGCGAGCACATCAGCCGGGCGGCGGAGGAACTGCGCGTCGCCCAGCCGTCGGTGAGCCGGACGATCTCCCGGCTGGAGGCCGAACTCGGAGTGCCGCTCTTCGACCGTACGGGCCGCCAGGTGCGCCTCAACCGCTACGGCGCCGCGTTCCTGCGCCGCGTGGACCGCGCCCTGGCCGAACTGGACGACGGACGGCGCGAACTCGCCGACGCCGCCGGTCTCGACCACGGCACCGTCGCCGTCGCCGCCGAGACGCTCCTGCCGCTCACCGGCACCCTCACGGCGCTCCGGGCCGCGCACCCCGGCATCGGCGTCCGGCTCTGCCAGGCCGAACGCGAGGAGATGGCGCGGCGCCTCCAGGCCCGTGAGGTGGACTTCTGTCTCGCGTCGCAGCCGCTGCCGCTGCCGGGCCCGGCGCTGCGCGAGATCGCATTGGTGCGAGAGGAGGTGCTGCTGGCGGTGCCCAGCGCGCATCCGCTCGCGCGGCGGGAGCGGGTGGCGATCGCGGAGCTGGCCCGCGAACCCTTCATCACCACCCAGCCGGGCAACTGGCAACGCGCCCTGCTCGACCGGCTCTTCGCGGCGGAGGGGATCCGCCCGGTCATCACCTGCGAGGGCGACGAACCGGGCGCGGTCCTGGACCTGATCAGCGCGGGCCTCGGCATCGGCCTGATGCCCGCGATGGCGCGGCAGGCCAAAGCGGACGCGGACGTCGCCTGGCTGCACGTCGACGCCACCGACTGCGTACGGACGTTGACGCTGGTGTGGCAGGCGGACGCGTACCTGTCGGCGGCGGCGCGGAGATTCCGCGAGGTCGTGGTCGCGGAGCTGGGCACCGGATGATCTCCGGCCGACCTGGGCCTCAGTCCGGCCGATCGACGGCCCCGGCCTGCCGAAACACCGCAGGAATACGATCACGCGCATGGATGCCATGTATCCCCGCCTGCTCGTCGAGGACTTCGACACTGCCGCTCGTTTCTGGACCGCGGCGCTCCGCGATCTCCTGGGCGTCGAACCGGTCAAGGTGATACTCGCGGCGGGCTACGCCAACTGGGACCTGAACGGCGAAGCCGTCCTCGCACTGTTCTCCCGCAAGGCCGTCGCCGAGGCCGTCGGCACCGGCGGCCTGCCGTCGGCCGCTTCGGCCGCTTCGGCCGCTTCGGCCCAGGACGCCGCGATGCTGGTCCTGCGCGTCGACGACGTCGCCGCCGCGGCGCGCTGCCTGAGCGGGCACGGCGCGTCCGTGCTCGCCGACGCCCAGGACCGCCCCGACTGGGGCCCCAACCTGCGTACCGCCCACCTGAGGACGCCGGACGGCACGCTTGTGGAGTTGCAGTCCTACTAGGGCGGCTAGGGGCTGCCTGGCGGGTCGACGGTCACGAGAGGTCGAGTTCCGCCCAGACCTCCTTGCCGACGGCACATGGCCGTACACCCCAGCGGGCGGCGAGCCTGTCGACGATGAGCAGCCCGCGCCCGAACTGGTCGCCGTCGGCGGCGATACGGATGCTGGGTACGCGATGGCCACGCGGGTCGGCGACGCCGATGCGCAGGGTTCGTGGGGTGAGGGTGAGCTGAACGGGGATGAGCTGCCCCTTTAAGGAGCCGTGCAGCAGCGCGTTGGTGAGCAGCTCGGCGAGCACGAGTGCCGCGTCCTCGGCGAGGCCTTTGTGGCCCCACTCGCCGACGAGGCGTGCCGTGCGCTTGCGGGCGATCGGGATGCTTCCGGGATACGGGGTGTAGTTGAGGCGGTCCAGGTAGCGGACCGGGGCGGGGTCTTGGGGCCGTTCCATTGCGTACCTCCAGGCAGGCAAACGGGTGCCGTACCGGTCGCGTGTCTTGCGGTTCGCGACCGGCTCTTCGCGGAACGTAGCCCGCAGCCCAAGATCCTTTCAATCGACTCGGGGAGAATTTCACCCGTTCTTGCGTGCGGGGCGTGCTCGACTCCACACTGAACGTGCCGATGTTGGAGGGTGGACGTGACAGACGATCAGGCCGCGCAGGACAACCGCGTATCAACGGTCCTGGGACGCAAGCTCGGCGGCGAGCTGCTGCAACTGCGCCTGGCGGCCGGGCTCACACAGGGCGAGGCGGCCAAGGCCATCACGGCGTCGACCGGCAAGGTCGCGAAGATGGAGCGCGGGTGGGTTCCCATGCGGGAGCCGGACATCCGCGCACTGTGTGAGCGGTTCGGGGTGTCGGATCCCGCAGCAGTCGGCGGCCTGCTGGAGTTGGCGCGCATCGACCGTGAGCGTCGCAAGGCGAAGGGCTGGTGGAACGACTTCTCCAGGCTTGGTGACATGCACGAGTACGTAGCCCTGGAGAGCGCGGCGACCACCGTCACCATGTGGCAAGTCGCCTACGTGCCGGGGCTGCTCCAGACCCCTGCCTACATCCGCGCGTTGAACAGCGATGAACAGTTCGTCTCCGCTCGGCTCGCGCGCCAGCAGCGTCTCACGGAAGCGACTCCCCTTGCCCTGCGGGTCGTCATCTTCGAGGCCGCGCTGCGGAACCTCGTGGGTGGCGCAGAGGTGATGAAGGAGCAGCTGACCCACCTGGCAGCCGTTGCCACGAGGCCGAACATCACTGTGCAGGTGCGCCCGTTCAGCGCGGGGTCTCACCCTCAAATGGACTCGGCCTTCAACATCATGTCGTTCGCCGAACCGGGGGCGATGGACGTGGTGTACATGGAGGTTCCCTTCACCCGGCTGTGGATCGAGGGCGGAGAAGGGGCTGCACAGCACGTAGAACTGTTCGAGACAATCGCCAGGCAGGCCCTCAGCGAGGGCGATTCACAGGCGTTCATCAAGCGCATCAGCGAGGAACTGTGAGCCATGCCTGACTTTGAGTACCACAAGTCCAGCTACAGCAACGGTGAACGCGAATGCGTGGAGGTCGCAATCAACGTGCCCGGCACCGTCGCCGTACGCGACTCCAAGAACCCCCACGGGCCCGTGCTCCGCTTCGAACCGGCCGCGTGGGCGAAGTTCACGGCGGCCGTCACGGCGGGACGGTTCGAGTAACCAGCGCGGACAACGCGCACACGCGGAGAGGGAGCCCCCGCCAGGACGGCGGGGGCTCCCTCTGCGTACGGACACGACCCAAGCCCTAACTCAGCGGGCACGCCACCGCGGGGTCCGCCCGGTTCGGACAGCACACCACCGCCAGCGAGACGAACCGCGTCCCCGCGCCATAGCAGCCCCAGGACACGTCGCCGCCCCACCCCAGCGTGTCCACCGCCAGCGCGACCTGCGTTTCCAGCGGCGGCTGGAGCGCGCTGAGGGTGACGGCCTCACCCACCCGTTCCGCCAGCCAGTCCGCCGCCTCCTTCGGGTGGTCGTACGTGGCCCGGATCAGCCCTCGCGGCTTGCGGAGCCAGTGCGCGACCTGGAGGGGCGGGAGGTCCGAGGCGTCGAAGCCGGGGCCCTCGGGGCGGCGGTCGCGTTCCCGGTCGAAGTCCGGCTTGGGGCCGGACCAGGAGTACGCGTGGTAGTGCGGCACAGTGGCCTGGCCTGCCGCGCCGGTCAGGCGGACAGGCCGAACCGGGCCGGGTCGATGCCCGCCGCGCGCAACTCCGCCGCCGTGAAGCGGAGCGGTTCCGCGTCGGGTCGCTTGCTGTCGCCCAGCGCGTAGGCGCCATCGGCGCCGGGGATCGGCGCGAGGGTCACGCACGTCTCCGGGGCGTCCGGAGGGTTCCCGCCGCAGGCGGCGGGGCGGGTGAACTCGGCGCCGGTGAGGTCGAGTTCGTAGAGGTTCGTGTCACGCATGGGTGACCCCTTCCTGCTCGGGCGGCACGGCCGTATGCGGTGGCCGTGCCGCGGTGAGCAGGACGGTAGGGAGCGCGGTGGGGCGGTCTCTACGGACTTGCGGGGACTTGCGTGCGGTTCACCCGAGTGCGGCGCGGGCGTCCTCGATCAGTGCACGCGCGTGCGCGTCGTACACGGCCATCGCGGCGAGTCCGGCGTGGGTCCGGGCGTAGATCTCGATCTCGGCCGGTTGGGTCACCGTGACCTCCGAATCGGGGAGTTCGACCTTCGCCTCCGCGTCGTCGAAGAGGTAGAAGCCCGTCGTCGGCCACATGGCGCGGTCGGCGCTCATCGGGACGATGCCGAAGCGCACTCGGGGCAGCGACGTAGCGTCCCGCAGGTGGTCGAGTTGTTCGGCCATGACGTCGGCTCCGCCGATACGCGACCGCAGGACCCACTCCTCCACCAGGATGTGGAACTCGCGCTCGCCTTCGTGGAGCACCTGCTGCCGCCGCAGACGCCCGGCGACGGCCGCCTCGGTGTCATCGGGGATGCCGTAGAAGGGGATGATCACGCCCATCAGCGCCGTGGCGTAGCCCTGGGTTTGCAGCAGGCCGGGTACGACACCTGGCTCGTAGACGCGGAACTGCCGCGTACGCTCGTACTGCGGTACACCGGATTGCTGGAGGTCACCAAGGCCCGTCTGGGTTACGGCGCTCCACGGTACGTATGTCTCGTCGGGCGCAAGTCTCTCCTCTCGGGGTCACCCCAGGGCGTCGATAGCTGAGGTGATCAACGTTCGGGCTTCCGCCCCGTACACGGCGAACTCGCGCAGAGCCCGCAGAGTCTGTTCGTACATGGCGGCACTCGTCCTCCTCACAAGGGTCCTTGCCGAGGAACGTCAATGCCATGCGAGCCTCCCGCTCAGTTCGGCGATCACTGAGACACACCTTGCCCTCCACACACCGTGACCGCCACGAACTTGCGGGAACTTGCACCTCCAAGATCACAACCCACCCCGTGCACGCGCACACATGCACCCGCGCCGCCCGCACACAGCAAGCAACCCCCGACCTCAGCGAGGAAGGCGCGGCCTACGCGAAACGCCCAAGTCGCCGAACCCGTACGGCATATGCTCTACCGGGTGACGAACACGCCGCGCCCTCGCAGACCCGGCCGACGGTCGCGAGGCAGCCTGACCCATCTGATCACCCATAGTGACCCCATCGCGCTGGTCGGCATATCCCTGGCCCTCGTCCTGTCCGTCTGCCTGGACGTCACCGGCGCCGCGAGCGGAGTCGAGTCCCTGCTCGCCGGTTTGATGCTCACCATCCTCTCGCTCGTCCTGGATGCCTCGGCCCGTGCGGAACGGAGGTTCCAGTTACGGCAGTTGGTGCAGACGACCGACTGGCTGGCCGGTTCGGTGACGTCCGTGGCAGCCGCCACCCAGCGGATCGTCGAGCAGTACCCCGGCGGCGCGATCGAGGCCGAGGCCCGGCAGCGGCTGCGGCGGCTGGCCGAGGAGTTCGACGACCTGAGCCGGGGCCGCATCGAGCGGCCCGGAGACGACGGCGAGCACCTGCTGGCCGCCACCCGCGCCTGCCGGGACCGGCTGGAGGCCGTGACCAACGTCGCCGACGAGCCCACCTGGTGGCGCGGTGACGTCGGAACGGCGTACTGGCAGGCCAACCTCGACGCCCTCGCCCGCGGAGTGCGCATCACGCGGGTCTTCCTCACCGACCGGCCCAGCAGTGAGCTGGAGGAGCTGATGGAGCGGCAGCGGCAGGCGGGCGTGGAAGTGATCGTCAAGCGCCGGGACCAGGATCCCGGGCTGCACGTGAACATCGTCGTGTGGGACGGCCGACAGGCGTGGGAGGCCCGCATGAACGCCCACGGAGAGACGGTGGCGCACCTGTTCATGGTCAATGAGCAGGACGTGAGCCGCCGCCGCGAACTCTTCCGCCGACTGGTGCTGGCGGATCGCTGAAGCGTGGCCTCGCTGCTGATGGCCTTCACGGCCGTCACCCTCACGGTATGGGGCGTCAGCCTGATCCGCCCGGTCCGATGGCGGGCGCTCGTCTACAGCCTCCCGATTCCGATCACGCTGGTCCTGGCCACCACCCCGGTCGAGGTGGACGGCAGCCAGGTGCTCGGCGTGGTCGCGCTGAACCTCTTCTTCGCCGTCACCGCCTGGCTGCACGGGCGCCGCGGGTGGCACATCGTCCTGGCCGACCTCGCCGGAGTGGTCGCCTACCTCGCGCTGAGCAGGCTGGTCGCCGTACTCGCGCCGGTCCCCTTCGTACCGGTACTGGCCGCCGTGTCCGTGGCGTGGATCGCGGCCGCCGTGCTCCTGCCGCCGCCCGCGCCGAGCCGTCCGGCCGAGCCCGCGGCACGGCCCGGGGCCCTGGCGAAGTTGGGTGCCGCCGCGAGCGGCGGGCTGCTCATGGTCGCCATCGGACGGTATCTGAGCGGCCTGGTCGTGACCTTCCCCTACGCCGGCGTCCTCGTCGTGATCGAGGCACGCCGCGACCTGGCGCAGTTCGCGCGGCACTTCACCCGCAACAGCATCGGCCTGGTGGCGTTCTTCGGCGCCTGCCACGCGCTGCAGAGCCACGGCAAGCCGGTCGCGCTCACCGCGGGATGGCTCGCCCACGCCTCCTGCGCGCTGGCGCTTCACCTGCGTCGGCCCAGGTAGGCCCGTCGGTTCGAGTCGGTCCGTCGGCCCGGATAGCCCCTTCGTACGAGGCAGCGCCCCGGCCCTCTGGACGCAGCCCTGGAACCCCTGGACGCACACACATGAACGCGAGCCTCCCGCGCATGGTCGGGGCGGCCCGTCCCCGCGTTCACTGGAGCACATGGCAGACAACACCACGACTCTGGTCCTCGGCGGCACCGGCAAGACCGGGCGCCGGGTCATCGAGCAACTCACCGCCCGTGACATCCGCACGCGATCCGCCTCTCGCACCGGCGAAACCCCCTTCGACTGGCTGGACCGCTCCACCTGGGAGCCCGCTCTCGCCGACGTACGCGCCGTCTACCTCGTCTACCTCCAGGACCTCGGACACCCCGACGCCGCCCCGCACATCCGCGACTTCCTGCGGCTCGCCGCCTCGCGCGGGGTCGAGCGGGTCGTCATGCTCTCGGCGCGCGGCTGGGACGCGGCCCACCCCGCCGAGCAGGCCGTGCGCGACGCCGGGATCGACTGGACGATCCTGCGGCCCACGTGGTTCGCGCAGAACTTCAGTGAGGACATGTTCCTGCCCTCGATCCTCGGTGGGGAGTTGCGGCTGCCCACCGCCGACGGGCACGAGCCGTTCATCGACGCCGAGGACGTCGCCGCCGTCGCCGTCGCCGCGCTTACCGAGGACGGACACTCGGGCCAGGTCTACGAGCTGTCCGGGCCCCGGCTGCTCACCTTCGGCGACGCGGTCGCTCTGATCGCCAAGGCGACGGGCCGGGATGTCCGATACACCCCGATCTCCTCGGAGGAGTTCATCGCCGATCTGCTCCAGGCCGGTCTCACCGCCGAAGAGGCCCCCGTCGTGGACGGCCTGCTGGGCATCATCGCGCGGGGCGGCAACGCCTATCTCTCCGACGGCGTCCAGCGGGCCCTGGGCAGGGAGCCGCGGGACTTCGCCGGGTTCGCCGAGCGCACCGCGGACACGGGGGCGTGGCACGCCTGACCTGCCGAGGCCGGGCGTCCGACCGGCGAGCGGCGGTCAGGTCACACGTGCGGCCGGCGAGGGGCATGCGAGTGCCCCGGCCGGGTCGGACGTCACCGCGCGAGGGCGTGCGAGTGCCCCGGCCGGGTCGGACTTCACCGCGCGAGGGCGTGCGAGTGCCCCGGCCGGGTCGGACGTCACCGCGCCAGCCACTGGTCGTACGCCAGCTTGCACACCAGCGAGACCACGACCACCACCAGGACCGCCCGCACGAAGCCGCTACCGCGCTTGAGGGCCATGCGCGCGCCCGCCATGCCGCCCGCGAAGTTGAAGACGGCCATCAGCGCGGCCAGCCGCCACAGCACCGTGCCCTGGTAGGCGAAGGTCAGCAGCGCGCCGAGGTTGGTGCAGACGTTCACCACCTTCGCGGTTGCGGAGGCCGTCACCAGGTTCATCCTGAGCGTCGCGACCAGCGCGATGACGAGGAAGGTGCCCGTGCCGGGGCCGATCAGCCCGTCGTAGAAGCCGATGCCCAGGCCCGCGACGAGGATGCCCGCCAGGACCCGGCGGCGGGTCACCGGGCCGGTGGCCGGGGCGGTGCCGAAGGCCGGGCGGAGGAGGACGAAGGCCAGTACGGCGAGGAGTACGGCCATGATCAGCGGGCGGAGTACGGCGCTGTCGATCCCGGCGGCGAAGAACGCCCCGGCGAGCGAGCCCCCGGCCGCGGCCAGCCCGATCCGGGCGGCCGAGCCCACGTCCACCAGGCCCTTGCTGGTGTAGGTGACGGCCGCGGCCGAGGTGCCGACGACGGACACCGCCTTGTTGGTGCCCAGGACGTACGCCGGCGGCAGGTCGGGGACACCCACCAGGAGGGCCGGGAGCTGGAGGAGGCCGCCGCCGCCCACGACGGCGTCGATCCAGCCCGCCGCCGCGGCGGCCACGCACAACAGGATCACCGTCGTCAGGGATATGTCAGGCATGATCGCGACCCTAGCGGCCGCCCGTGGCGGGCCTGGCGGGCGGCCCGGCGGATCGCCGGACGCCGGACGCCGGACGCCGGCGGTCGTCACTCGCGGGCGGCGGCGGACAGCGCGGCCCGCCGTCCGTCCCGGCGGCCGGTCTCACACCCGTCCCTCCGGCCCGCTGAGGGCAGCGTTGCCCGGCGGAAACGAAGGGGATGCGGTGGGGTAACAGGCACCACGCACGCTTCCCGGTATGAGCTCGGAGTCGGAGAAGGAACCGGACGGCCGCCACCGCGTGGTGGTGATCGGCGGCGGCATGGCCGGGGCGCGGCTCGCCCAGCAGCTGGCGGTGGCGTCCGAGGCGGCGGGCGCGGGGGCCGCGGCGGCCCCGGCGGTCACCGTCATCGGCGAGGAGCCGCACGCCCCGTACAACCGGGTACTGCTCGCCGAGGTGCTCGCCGGGCGGTACGCCCCGGAGGTCGTCGCCCTCCCCACGCCCGCCGCGCACCACCTGCGCGGGGTTCGGGCGGTCCGTATCGACCGCGGTCCGCGGACCGTGCACTGCGACGACGGCCGCCTCGTCCCCTACGACACACTGGTGCTCGCCACCGGCTCCAACCCGGTCCTGCCGCCACTGCGCGGCCTGTTCGAGACTGGGGGCACCTCCTGGGGGCACCGCCCAGCGGCCGTGCTGGGGGACAGGTTTGGGGGAGGACGCGAGCTGCCGGACGGCGTGCACGCCTTCCGCACCATGGACGACTGCCTGACGCTCGCGGCCTCGGTACGGCCCGGGGTCCGCGCGGTCGTCATCGGCGGCGGGCTGCTCGGCGTCTCCGCCGCGCGCGCCCTGGCCCAGCGCGGCGCCCAGGTGGTGCTGGCCCACCAAGGCGAGCACCTGATGGAACGCCAGGTCGACGCGCACGCGGCCGGGCTGCTGCGCACGCACCTTGAGGCCATGGGCGTGGAGGTGCACACGGAGTGCCGCGTACGCGGACTGCGGACCGACCTCGTGGCCTGCGCCGACCCGGCCGGGGCCCAGCCCGCCCCTATGGCCACCGGCACATCCGGCACCCGGCCCGCCGATACGGCCACCGACACGGGCGACGCCCGGCCCGCCGACGCGGCCGACGCCCCGCGGCCCGCCCGCGGTGCCGACCGCGGCCACCGCGCGCCCCGCGCCGGGCGGGCCCCCGCCCCGCGTGCCGTCCGTGCCGTCGTGCTCGCCGACGGATTCGCGCTCGACACCGACATCGTCGTCTTCGCCTGCGGGGTGCGGCCGCGTGTCGGGCTCGCCCATGCCGCCGGGCTCGACGTGGCGCGCGGTGTCCTCGTCGACGACGAGCTGCGCACCTCTGACCCCTACATCCACGCGATCGGCGACTGCGCCGAGCACGACGGGGTCGTGTACGGCCTCGCCGGTCCGGCGCAGGAGCAGGCGGACGTCCTCGCGCGGGCGATCGCCGCGCGGCTGCGGGATCCCGGCCCGCACCAGGCCGGGAACCAAGTCGGGAACCAGCGCGGCGACGCCGCCGCGCACCGCTACCGCGGTACCCGTGCCCTGACCCGGCTCACCCTCTCCGCTCCCCCGGCGGCCGCTCCACCCGCCGCCGATGCCCTGGCCGATGCCCCGGCCGACGCCCTCTCGGCCACCGCCACCGCCGCCGACGCCGCGGCCGGCGGACCGCTCGATCTCGCCACGTTCGGCGAGGCCACCCCCGCGCCCGGTGACGACGTCGTACAGCTCTCCGACGCGACCCGTGGCGCCTACCGCAAGGTCGTCGTGCGTCAGGACCGGCTCGTCGGCGGGATCCTGCTCGGCGATCTCGGCACCGTCGGCGCGCTCGCCCGCGCCTGGGAAGGCGACGCGCCGCTGCCCGCCGCCCCGCTGCTCCACCTGCTCACCAACGATGGAGGCTCCTGACCATGACGAAGCCGATAGCGTCGGCGACGCCGACGAAGCCGACCGGGTCAACGCAGTCGACGCCGCGGACGATCGTGCTGATCGGCCACGGGATGGTCGGCCAGCGGTTCCTCGAGGCGCTCGCCGACCGGGGAATCACCGGCGCCGCCCGCGTCGTCGTGTTCTGCGAGGAGCCCCGTCCCGCCTACGACCGCGTCCAGCTGTCCTCGTACTTCTCCGGCCGTACCCCCGACGATCTGTCGCTGGTCGAGGACGGCTTCATGGCCCGGCACGGCATCGAGCTGCACGTGGGCGACCCGGCCGTCGCCGTCGACCGCGAGGCGCGCACGGTCACCTCGCGGGCCGGGGTGACGATCGCGTACGACGCGCTCGTCCTGGCCACCGGCTCGTACCCCTTCGTGCCGCCCGTCCCCGGCAAGGACGCCACCGGCTGCTTCGTCTACCGCACCGTCGAGGACCTGCTGGCCATCGAGGAGTACGCCAAGGGCCGCGGCACCGGCACCGTGGTCGGCGGCGGACTGCTCGGGCTGGAGGCGGCCGGGGCGCTCAAGGGGCTCGGGCTCACCACGCACATCGTGGAGTTCAACCCGCGGCTGATGGCCCTCCAGGTGGACGAGGGCGGCGGCGCCGCGCTGCGCCGCACCGTCGAGGACATGGGGCTGGTCGTGCACACCGGCGTCGGTGGCAAGGAGATCACGGCCGGCGAGGACGGTGCCGTCACCTCGATGCTGCTGTCCGACGGGTCCGCCATCGACACCGACCTCGTGATCTTCTCGGCGGGCGTACGGCCCCGTGACCAGCTCGCCCGGGACTGCGGGCTGACCGTCGGCGAGCGCGGCGGGATCGCGGTCGACGAGCGGTGCCGTACCAGCGACCCGTCCGTGTACGCCATCGGCGAGTGCGCGCTGGCCGCGGACGGCCGGGTGTACGGACTGGTGGCGCCCGGCTACGAGATGGCGGAGGTGGCCGCCGACACCATCGCGGACGCCGACATCATCGGAGACGCCGATGCCATCGCGGACGCCGACACCACCACGGACCAGGCGGCCGGTGACGGCTTCACCGGTGCCGACACCTCCACCAAGCTCAAGCTCCTCGGCGTGGACGTGGCCTCCTTCGGCGACGCGCACGGCACCGCGCCCGGCTGCCTCGACGTCGTCTACTCCGACTCCCGGGCCGGGGTCTACAAGAAGCTGGTGATCGGCGCCGAGGGCGAGCTGCTGGGCGGGGTGCTGGTCGGCGACGCGGACGCGTACGGGATGCTGCGGCCGCTGACCGGCACCGTGCCGCCGGTCGCGCCCGAACAGCTCGTCCTCCCCGCGGGGGTGGGCGCACCCGCCGCCCTCGGCCCGTCCGCGCTCCCCGACGAGGCGGTCATCTGCAACTGCCACAACGTCACCAAGGGCACCATCCGGGCCGCAGTCACCGAGCACTCCTGCACCACCGTCCCCGCGGTGAAGAAGTGCACCAAGGCGGGGACCGGCTGCGGCAGTTGCGTCAAGGCGCTCACCTCCCTGGTGGAGGACGAGCTGACGGCGAGCGGGGTCAGCGTCGACAAGGGCCTGTGCGGCTGCTTCGCGCACACCCGCGCCGAGCTGTACGAGATCGTGCGAACGCTGCGGCTGACCAGTTACGCCCAGCTCCTGGACGGCCATGGGCGCGAGGAGGCGCGCAGCGGCGACGGCTGCGAGGTCTGCAAGCCCGCCGTGGCCTCCATCATCGCCTCGCTCGCCCCGACCGTGGGGGCCAGCGGTTACGTCCTGGACGGCGAGCAGGCCGCGCTCCAGGACACCAACGACCACTTCCTGGCGAACCTCCAGCGCAACGGCTCGTACTCGATCGTGCCGCGCATTCCCGGCGGCGAGATCACCCCGCAGAAGCTGATCGTCATCGGCGAGGTGGCGCGGGACTTCGGGCTCTACACGAAGATCACCGGCGGGCAGCGGATCGACCTGTTCGGCGCCCGCGTCGACCAGCTCCCGAAGATCTGGGCGCGGCTGGTGGAAGCCGGGTTCGAGTCCGGGCACGCCTACGGCAAGGCGCTGCGCACCGTGAAGTCGTGCGTGGGGCAGACCTGGTGCCGGTACGGGGTGCAGGACTCGGTCCGTATGGCCATCGACCTGGAGCTGCGCTACCGGGGCCTGCGCTCCCCGCACAAGCTCAAGTCGGCCGTCTCCGGCTGCGCCCGGGAGTGCGCGGAGGCGCGCGGCAAGGACTTCGGGGTGATCGCCACCTCGAACGGCTGGAACCTGTACGTCGGCGGCAACGGCGGCGCCGACCCGCGCCACGCCGACCTGCTGGCCCAGGACCTGGACGACGCGGAGCTGATCCGCGTCATCGACCGCTTCCTGATGTTCTACATCCGCACCGCGGACCGGCTGGAGCGCACCTCGGCGTGGCTGGAGCGGATCGAGGGCGGGCTCGACCACGTACGGGACGTGGTGGTGCACGACTCGCTCGGCCTGTGCGCGGAGCTGGAGGCGATGATGGCCGAGCACGTGGCGCACTACCGCGACGAGTGGGCCGAGACGCTCGCCGACCCGGAGCGGCTGCGGCGCTTCGTCTCCTTCGTCAACGCGCCCGGCTCGCCCGATCCGACGGTGCGGTTCGTACCCGAGCGCGACCAGGTCAAGCCGGATCTGACGATCCTGGCCGGTCCCACGATCCCCGTCCGCACCCTCGAAGGGAGCATCAGCCGATGACCATGGCGCCGCAGAAGACCGCCGGGCCCGCCGGGCCCGAGGCGACCGCCGTTCGCGTCGAACTGCTCGTGAACCAGAGCTGGTTCGCGGTGTGCGAGCTGTCCGACCTCGCCCCGGGGCGGGGCGTGGCCGCGCTGCTGCCGGACGGCACGCAGGTCGCGGTGTTCCTGGACCGGGCGGGGCAGGCGTACGCGATCGACAACCGCGATCCGTTCTCGGGCGCGTACGTGCTCTCTCGCGGGCTGCTCGGCTCGGCGGCGGGCGGCCGGGCGTTCGTCGCGTCGCCGCTGCTCAAGCAGCGGTTCGACCTGGTGACGGGGCGGTGCCTGGACGACGAGTCGGTGGGCGTGCGGGCCTATCAGGTCCGTACGGGCGCCGCGGGCTGACGCCGGCCGCTTGTCCCCTGACCCGCCTCTTCCCCGGAAGGAGTTCCTGAGAAGGAGTTCCTCGGAAGGAGCCCCCCGACACGGGTCGGCGCCGTCAGACGCCGGCCCCGGGGCCGGGGCTCGGCGGGATCACCCCGGCCGCCTCCAGCAGGCGGCGGGCGCCGTCGCCGTCGATGTGGTCGGCCAGGACGCGCAACTCCCGTTCGCCGTTGCGCAACAGCCCGCGTGCGCGGGAGAGCCGTACCCCGCGGTCGAGTTCGTGCCACAGCAGCGGGTTGCCCGTGAGGACCTTCGGGTCGAGTTCCACGCGGCGGCCCAGTACGTCGCGCAGGATCAGCCGGGGCGCCGTGCCCTGTACCCGGGTGACGCTGGTGAGCAGGTCGGTGCGTACGCGCCGCTCGCCGCCCACGGCGCCGCGGGACGCCAGCCAGCCGTCGCCGGCGGTCACGCGTCGCGGGCACAGGACGGCGAACAGCAGCAGTGCGACGCCGGTCCAGGCGGCGGCGCGGGGCGGGGCCAGGTGGTGGTCCGCGGAGTCGAGCAGGAGCATGACGGCGAGCAGGGCCGCCGCGGCGCACACCGCGGTACGCAGATCGGGGACCCACCGGCTGTCGTGGGCGAGCACCGGCCGCCCGTCGTCACCGTTTCCACGTGCCATGCTCCCGACGCTAGGTCCGGGGCCGGTCGCCGCACCGGGCGTTGACGCGCCGCTGACTCCCCGCTGTCGAAACTTGACGCGCCTCTGACACGGACCCGCCCCAGCGTCAAGAAGGTGTATGGATCACAGATCTCGGCGCCAAGAGCACGCAAAGACGGCGCGCGGCATACGGAAAGCGCCTCCACGCTGAAGCCTCCCCCATGCACCAGCGGAGGTACGTACCAATCATGTCGATGTCGTCGAAGGACCAGGGTTCGCCCGCCGCCGTAGCGAGCGACGAGGAGCCGCCTGATATCCGGGCCGCGGCCCTGGCCGTCTCGTCGGCGCGGGCCCAGGCGGAAGCGGAGCACGACTCCGGGATCGGACCGGAGCACGACCTCCGGCACGAGCCGGAGCACGACTCGCGGCACAAGCTGACCACTGTCACCGGTCTCGCCGCACTGTCCCTGGACGCCATGGCCTCGGTCGCCTACGGACCGGAGGCGATCGTCCTCGTCCTGGCCGCGGCGGGCGCGCACGGCCTCGGTTTCACCCTCCCCGTCACCCTGGCGATCGCCGCGCTGCTCGCGGTCCTGGTCGCCTCCTACCGCCAGGTGATCGCGGCGTTCCCGGACGGCGGCGGTTCGTACGCCGTCGCCAAGACCCACTTGGGCAAGCGGACCAGCCTGGTCGCCGCCGCCTCCCTCGTACTGGACTACGTCCTCAACGTCGCCGTCGCGGTCACCGCCGGGGTCGCCGCGCTGACCTCCGCCTTCCCCGAGCTGTACGACACGCGGCTGTGGCTGTGCCTGGGCGTGCTGGTGCTGATCACCGCGGTGAACCTGCGCGGCATCGTGGACTCGGCGCGCGCCTTCATCGCGCCCACGGTGATCTTCATCCTCGCGATCTGCACACTGATCGTCATCGGTCTGTTCCGGTCCGCGCCGGTCAGCACGGAGGCATCGGCCGGGCACGCCTCCGTACTCTCCGACAACGCCACCACGGTCGGCGCGCTCCTACTGCTCAAGGCCTTCGCGTCCGGCTGCTCCGCGCTGACGGGAGTCGAGGCGATCGCCAACGCGGTGCCCGCCTTCCGCGCCCCGGCGGCCAAGCGCGCGCAGCGGGCGGAGATCGCCCTCGGCGCGATCCTGGGCATCATGCTGATCGGCCTGTCCGTGCTGATCTCCCGCTTCCACCTCAAGCCGGTGGAGGGAGTCACGGTGCTGGCGCAGCTCGCGGACGCCTCGCTGGGCCACAACTGGGCTTTCTACCTCGTCCAGTTCGCCACCATGACGCTGCTGGCCCTGTCCGCGAACACCTCGTTCGGCGGCCTGCCGGTGCTGCTGAAGCTGCTCGCGCGCGACAACTACCTGCCGCATGTCTTCGGGCTCAAGGCCGACCGCCAGGTGCACCGGCACGGCGTGCTGGCGCTGGCCGCCGTCTCCGCGCTGCTGCTGGTCTTCTCCGGCGGCGACACCAACACCCTCGTACCGCTCTTCGCGATCGGCGTCTTCGTCGGCTTCACCATCGCCCAGACCGGCATGGTGATCCACTGGCGGGAGCAGCGCGGGCCGGGCTGGCGGGGCAAGGCGCTCCTCAACGGCTTCGGGGCCCTGCTGACCGGCGTCAGCGCGGTCGTCGTGACGGCGACGAAGTTCCACGACGGCGCCTGGCTGATCGTCGTCGCCCTGCCGCTGCTCGTGCTGTGCTTCGAGGCCGTGCACCGCGCGTACGGGCGCATCGGCGACGCCCTGGGCCTGGGCCGGGTCCCCGAGGCTCCGCACCGCGAACACTCGCTGGTCGTGGTGCCGGTCTCCGGGATGTCCCGGCTGACCAGCGAGGCGCTGACCGCCGCCGCGTCGCTCGGTGACGAGGTGCTGGCCATCACCGTCACCTACCAGGACCCCGAGGACCGGGAGGCGGCCGCCGCGCTGCGCCGCGACTGGGAGCTGTGGAACCCGGGCGTGGACCTCCTGGAGGTGCCGTCCGCGACGCGCACCGTGGGGCGGCCGGTGGCGGCGCTGGTCCGGCGCCTGACCGAGCAGCACCCCGGCACCCGGGTGACGGTGCTGATCCCGGAGGTGGAGCCCGCCCGGCTGTGGCAGCGGCTGCTGCAGAACCAGCGCGGCGCGGTCATGGCGCACGCGGTGCGCCGGGACACGGACGCGGTGATCTGCCGGCTGCGGTTCCGGCTGACGACCACCGCCTGAGCCCGGACCCGGGCGGACGTGCCCGCCACCCGTCCGCCCGGGTCCGGCACATCCCGTACGCCCGGGCCCGGGACACCCCCTCCGCCCGGGCCCGGCACACCCCGTCCACCCGGGTCCGGCGCCCGCCCCAACTCGCCTCCGGCCAGGCCGACATATGACGGCAACACGTCTTTCGTAATCCAACGCCACCCTTGATCGTTGGTTCATAAGATGCACAGTCTGGCCGCATGAGCGAGGGGGCGCCCCATGTCCATCAGCCGCAGACGACTGCTCGGTTCCGGTACCGGGATCGCTCTGACAGGAGCGCTGGCCGCCGCGTGCGGCTCCAACACCGGCCGCGGCTCGGGCGACGGCCCGGCCATCGAGCAGTGGTACCACCAGTACGGCGAGCCGGGCACCGCGCAGGCCGTCAAGCGGTACGCCGACGCGTACGCGCAGGCCGACGTCACGGTGCAGTGGCGGCCGGGCAACTACGACCAGCAGACCGCCGCCGCGCTCCTCACCGACTCCGGCCCCGACGTCTTCGAGGTCAACGGCCCGTCCCTGGACCAGATCCTGGGCGGGCAGGTGGTGGATCTGACCGAGCTCGTGGCCGGGGTGCGGGACGACTTCCACCCGGCGGTGCTCGCCACGAAGACCCACGACGGCAGGGTCTGGGGCATTCCGCAGGTCATCGACGCACAGTTGCTCTACTACCGCAAGAGCATGCTGGCCGACGCCGGGATCGAGCCGCCGCGCACACTCGACGAGCTGATCGACGCGGCGAAGGAGCTCACCACCAAGGACGTCAAGGGCCTGTTCTGGGGCAACGACGGCGGCCCCGGCGTGCTGATGGCCACCCCGCTGTACGCGGCGGGCCTGTCGGCCGTCACCGACGACGGCGCCGTGGGCTTCGACGACCCGGCCGCCGCCCGTACGCTCGGCAAGCTGCGCCGGCCGTACAAGGACAAGTCGCTGCTGCTGGGCGCGCCGAGCGACTGGTCGGACCCGTCGGCGTTCCTCCAGGGGCTGACCGCGATGCAGTGGTCGGGGCTGTGGGCGCTGCCGCAGATCAAGAAGGAGCTGGGGGACGACTTCGGGGTGCTGCCGTTCCCGAAGGACGGTCCGGACGGCGCCCCTTCGGTGCAGGTCGGCGCGTACGGGGCCGCGGTCAGTGCCCGAAGCGAGCACCAGCAGCAGGCCAAGGCGTATCTGAAGTGGCTGTGGGTGGACAAGACGGAGTACCAGGAGGACTTCGCGCTCTCCTACGGCTTCCACATCCCGGCCCGGATCTCGCTGGCGAAGAAGGCGGAGAAGCTGAAGGAGGGCGCGGCGGCGGAGGCGGTGCGGTTCGCCACCGACCACGGGTACGCCCAGCCGCTGCTGTGGACCACGGCGAGCCAGACCGCGTACAAGGACGCGCTCAGCCGCATCATCAAGGACGGGGCGGACCCGGATGGCGAACTGCGGTCGGTGGTGCGCAAGACGGAAGCGGAGCTGCGGCGTGTGAAGAAGAAGAGCTGATGCGGCGCCCGGCCGCGCCGCGCGGGCTGTTCGGCCCACAGAACCGGAATCTGTGGTTCTGGATCTTCGTCGGACCCTTCGTGATCGGGCTCACCGTCTTCACCTACGTACCGCTGGGCTGGAGCGTCTACCTCTCCTTCTTCGACGCCCACAACACGGTCTCGCCGACGGACTTCGTCGGGCTCGACAACTACACGGCGATGCTGCGGGACGACGCGTTCACCGACAGCCTGGCCACCTTCGCCGTGTTCACCGCCATCATCGTCCCGGCCACCTTCGCGCTGTCGCTGGCGCTGGCGCTGATGGTCAACCGGCTGCGCCGGGCCCAGGCGTTCTTCCGGTCGGTGTTCTTCCTGCCCGTGGCGTGCTCGTATGTCGTGGCGGCGCTGGTGTGGAAGATGTCGATCTTCAACGGGGTGCGGTTCGGCCTGGCGAACACCGTCCTGGGCTGGTTCGGCGCGGACCAGGTCGCCTGGCTGTCGACCACCGAACCGCCCTGGTACTGGCTGGTGATCGTGACCGTGCGGCTGTGGCTCCAGACCGGCTTCTACATGGTGCTGTTCCTGGCCGGGTTGCAGCGCATTCCGCCCCGGCTGTACGAGGCGGCGGCGGTGGACGGCGCGCGGCCGGGCTGGCAGACCTTCCGGCACATCACCTTCCCGCAGCTGCGGGCGACGTCGGTGGCGGTGGCGCTGCTGCTGGTGATCAACGCGTTCCAGGCGTTCGACGAGTTCTACAACCTGCTGTCGGACGCGCGCGGCTATCCGCCGTACGCCCGGCCGCCGCTGGTCTACCTCTACTACACGGCGCTCGGGCAGGAGCAGAACCTGGGGCTCGGCAGCGCGGGCGCGGTGATCCTGGCGCTGATCATCGCGGTGGTGACGGTGGCGCAGGCGCGCTGGTTCGGCCTCGGCCGGAAGGAGGACTGAGACGGATGCGGAACTCCACGGGCACGCACGACGGTCTGGTGCGGGTGGGCCGGGCGCTGCGGCTGGTGCTGCTGATCGCGCTCGCGCTGCTGTTCCTGATCCCCTTCTACCTCCTGGTGCGGAACGGGCTGGCGCGCGAGGAGGACATCACGGCGGCGGACTGGACGTTCTTCCCCCGCGATGTCCAATGGTCGAACGTCACCGAGCTGTTCAACGATCCGAACGTCCCGATGGCGCGGGCGCTGCTGAACTCCTCGGTGATCGCGGTGGCCACCACGGCCGGCACGCTGCTGCTGGCGTCGCTGGCCGGATACGGGCTGGCCCGCATCCCGTACCGCTACGCGAATGCCGTCTTCTACTGGATCCTGGGCACGCTGATGGTGCCGGCCGCGGTCACGTTCGTACCGAGCTTCGTGCTGGTGTCCTCGCTCGGCTGGATCTCCACGATGCGCGGCCTGATCGTCCCGACGCTCTTCTCCGCCTTCGCGTGCTTCGTCTTCCGCCAGTTCTTCCTGGGCTTCCCGCGCGAGTTGGAGGACGCGGCGCGGGTGGACGGGCTCGGCTACTGGCGTACGTACTGGCGGGTCGTGGTGCCGAACTCAGCTCCGGTGTTCGCCGCGGTCGGCACGATCGTCTTCATCGGGGCGTGGAACTCCTTCCTGTGGCCGCTGGTGATCGGGCAGGACCGGGACGCGTGGACGGTGCAGGTGGCGCTGTCGACGTTCACCACCGCCCAGACGGTCCGCATCCATGAGCTGTTCATCGCCGCGGCCGTCTCGATCCTGCCGCTGCTGCTGGTCTTCCTGGTCCTCCAGCGCTACATCGTGGCCGGGGTGGAACGTTCCGGCATCGACGACTGAACCTGCAGCTTGCGGATCTGCCCGCTCCGCTTCATGTTTTGTTGATGCACCGTCAACTCGCCACTCCTATGTTTCTCAGCGCTGCCCCCCTCCCTCGCCGCCGACCGGCCGCGGGGACGTCACAACCTCCGTGGAGTGACCATGGAACGTCGCAGCCTCTTGCGCGCAGCAGTCCTCGGAACATCGGCCGCCGTCTTCGGCGGCGCCCTCTCGCGTGGCGCCGCGTACGCCGCCCCCGCCCAGAACGGCCCCGGCCCGTACGGTGCGCTCGGTTCCGCCGACGCCAACGGCATCCAGCTGCCGAGCGGCTTCACCAGCAGAGTGATCGCCCGGTCCCGGCAGACCGTGTCCGGCACCTCGTACACCTGGCACGACGCCCCCGACGGCGGTGCCTGCTTCGCCGACGGCAGCGGCTGGATATATGTCTCCAACTCGGAGATCTCGTCCACGGGTGGCGCCGGTGCCGTCAAGTTCAACTCCTCGGGCACCATCACCGGGGCCTACCGGATCCTGTCCAACACCAATCGCAACTGCGCGGGCGGCGCCACACCGTGGAACACCTGGCTCTCCTGTGAGGAGGTGTCACTCGGCTACGTCTACGAGACCGACCCGTGGGGCGTGAACGCGGCCACGCGCCGCGACGCCATGGGGCGCTTCAACCACGAGGCCGCCGCCGCCGACCCGACGCGCCAGGCGATCTACCTGACCGAGGACGCGGGGGACGGCTGCTTCTACCGCTTCCTCCCGTCGACCTGGGGCAACCTGTCCTCCGGCACCTTGCAGGCCCTCAAGGCCGGGACCGGCACCTCCGGCTCGTTCACCTGGGGAACGGTGTCCGACCCGGACGGCTCCCCGACCGCGACCCGCAACCAGGTCTCCGGGGCCAAGCGCTTCAACGGCGGCGAGGGCTGCCACTACGCCAACGACACCGTCTGGTTCACCACCAAGGGCGACAACCGCGTCTGGCAGATCAACCTGGCCAACAGCACCTACGAGCTGGCCTACGACGACAACCTGGTCAACCCCGGCCCCGCCCCGCTGACCGGCGTCGACAACGTCACCGGCTCGTCCTCCGGCGACCTGTTCGTCGCCGAGGACGGCGGCAACATGGAGATCTGCATCATCACCCCGGACGATGTCGTCGCGCCGTTCCTGCGGATCACCGGGCAGTCGAGTTCGGAGGTCACCGGCCCGGCGTTCTCCCCTGACGGCACGCGGCTGTACTTCTCCAGCCAGCGCGGCACCACCGGCAGTTCGTCGGGCGGCATCACCTACGAGGTGACGGGTCCGTTCCGCTCGTAGTCAGTCGGGGGCTCTGCTCGGACGTCAGCCGGGGGCCGTGCTCCGCTGTCAGCCGGGGGCCCTGCTCCGGCACCCGCTCCGCTGGTGTGCCGCCCCGCAACAGGGCGGCGCCCAGCGGAGTCAGCGTATGCAGCACCGCGCCGCCCTGGCGGAGCGTCAGCAGCAGTCCGGCCTCGCGCAGCACGCTGGCGTGCTGGCTGGCGGAGGCCAGCGAGACCCCGACCCGGCGGGCGAGTTCACTGGTGGTGCAGCCGCCGCCCACGCCCTGGAGGACCGCCGAGCGGGTCTGCCCGACGAGCTTGCCCAGCCAGTGGGCCTTGGTGGAAGCGGTGACGGGCTGCCGCAGCGGCCGCGGCGGAGCGGACTCGCCGGCGTGTTCGACCGGGTAGACCAGCACCGGGGTCAGCTCCGCGTTCCGGTACGTCACCGGCGTACGGCGGCAGAAGAAGGACGGCTGGAGCAGCAGCCCGCGGCCGTTCAGGAACAGATCCCGGTCGACGGGATAGTCGACCTCCAGGACCGGCGGGCGCCAGCGCGTGGTGGGCGGCAGCGAGGCCAGCAGCCCGTCCGCCCCGCCGTCCAGCAGGGCGCGGCCCCGACCGGCCCGGTCGGCCTCGACACGGGCCTGGAGGTACGGCCAGTACGGGGCGACGGCGGCGGCGTGGTAGGCGCGCAGCGCGCCCAGCAGCCGGTCGAACGCGGGGCTGGCGCCCTGGGCCAGGTCCTGGATCCAGGCGGGGAGTGTGCGGTCGGCCGAGAGCCGGGCGACCTCGGCGTGCAGGCGGGCACCGGGAGTCGCGCGTAGCGCCTCCATCGCGGCGTCCGCCCCGATTATGCCTTCGGCGGGTGTCAGGAAGTCCGGGAAATACCCGCGCAACGGAATCAACGGGGCCAGCAGCCGCGTTTCACCGTTCAATCGTGTGCGCGTTTCCGCTCGCCAATCGCCGTATACCATCTCCGCCTGTTTGTCGCGGAGCCGGTGGAAACTTAGAACGGTTTCCCACAGTGCGTCGGGGCGGTTCGCCATCCGCACCCGTGCCAGATCGAGTTCTGTGAAATGAACACGTAGCACCAGACCCCCACAAAGTGACATCCGTGGCCACCCCCCGATCACGGATGAGTATGCACACTAACACAGCCAGTCACCACGCCCTTTTGGCCACACTTGAAACGGGTCGCGGAGCGCATGTTGCAACCGCAATGCTTGTCACCAGGAAAGCGCGGGGAAACACCGCAGAACCAGCGGTGGACGTCCGCATTTCAACAGGACGTGCTCAGGACCTGGATTGCTCGTTCCCGTGGGGGGTGACGAGTGCGTACCGGCCGCTGAGCACTTCTGTTGCCCGCTCGGGCCGATGCGAGCGGGCGACAGCTCCCGTGGGGGGAGTGAGAGGGGGCGGCACCTCCGCACAGAGTGCCGCCCCCTTACAAGCCGAAGTCGCGCCTGGGGTGAGGGTTGAGGTTCCCCCGCGACGACTCCGGTGGCATGCGGACCCAAGGGCCTCAAGGGCAGAGCCCCCGTGCCCCAGGGGGCCGGAGCCCCCTGGGAAAGAACCTTCCGGCCCGGCGTCAGCGGCTGTCGCTGCCCTTGCTCTCGGCCGCCGCCCGGCCCGCCTCCAGCCGCGCCACCGGGATCCGGAACGGCGAGCAGGAGACGTAGTCCAGACCCACCTCGTGGAAGAAGTGGACCGACTCCGGGTCACCGCCGTGCTCGCCGCACACGCCGAGCTTGAGGTCCGGGCGGGTGGCGCGGCCGGCCTGGGCGGCGGAGCGCACCAGCGAGCCGACGCCGTCCCGGTCGATGGTCTCGAACGGGCTGACCCCGAAGATGCCCTTCTCCAGGTAGGCGGTGAAGAAGCTCGCCTCGACGTCGTCGCGGGAGAAGCCCCACACGGTCTGGGTGAGGTCGTTGGTGCCGAAGGAGAAGAAGTCGGCGGACTCGGCGATCTGACCGGCGGTCAGTGCGGCGCGCGGCAGCTCGATCATGGTGCCGAGGGTCAGCTTGAGGCTGACCCCGCGGGCGGCCTCGACCTCGGCGATGACCTGCTCGGCCTCCTCGCGGACGATCTCGAGCTCCTGCACCGTGCCGACGAGCGGGATCATGATCTCCGCGCGGGGGTCGCCCTTGGCGTCCAGCCGATCGGCCGCGGCCTCGGCGATGGCCCGTACCTGCATGGTGAACAGGCCGGGGATGACCAGGCCGAGCCGGACGCCGCGCAGACCCAGCATCGGGTTCTGCTCGTGCAGCCGGTGCACGGCCTGGAGCAGCCGCAGCTCGTTCTCGTGCGACTCGTGGCGGGCCTCGGCGAGCGCCACCCGCACCGAGAGCTCGGTGATGTCGGGCAGGAACTCGTGCAGCGGCGGGTCCAGCAGCCGCACGGTGACCGGCAGCCCGTCCATGGCCTCGAAGAGCTCGACGAAGTCGCCCTTCTGGAGCGGCAGCAGGGCGTCCAGCGCCTCGCCGCGCTCGTCGTCGGTGTGGGCCAGGATGAGCCGCTCGACCAGCTCGCGCCGCTCGCCGAGGAACATGTGCTCGGTGCGGCACAGGCCGATGCCCTGGGCGCCGAAGCGGCGGGCGCGGGCGGCGTCCTCGGCGTTGTCGGCGTTGGCCCGTACTCGCAGCCGGCGGACCCGGTCCGCGTAGGCCATGACCCGGTGCACGGCCTTGACCAGCTCGTCGGCGTCGTCGGCGCCGGCGTGCATCCGGCCTTCGAAGTACTCCACGACGGGGGAGGGCACGACCGGCACCTCGCCGCGGTAGACCTTGCCGGAGGAGCCGTCGATGGAGACGACGTCGCCCTCTTCGATGACCGTGCCGTCGGCGGTGGTCATCCGGCGGCGCTTGGTGTCGACCTCCAGCTCCTCGGCGCCGCAGACACAGGTCTTGCCCATGCCGCGGGCGACGACGGCCGCGTGCGAGGTCTTGCCGCCGCGCGAGGTGAGGATGCCCTCGGCCGCGATCATGCCGTCGAGGTCGTCGGGGTTGGTCTCGCGGCGGATGAGGATGACCCTCTCCCCCGAGCGCGACCACTTCACGGCGGTGTACGAGTCGAAGACGGCCTTGCCGACCGCGGCACCCGGCGAGGCGGCGATGCCGCGGCCGATCTTCTCCGTGGTCGCGTTCTCGTCGAAGCGCGGGAACATCAGCTGCGCGAGCTGGGCGCCGGTGACGCGCTGGAGCGCCTCCGCCTCGTCGATCAGACCCTGGTCGACCAGCTGGGTGGCGATCCGGAAGGCGGCGCCGGCGGTGCGCTTGCCGACCCGGGTCTGGAGCATCCACAGCTTGCCGCGCTCGATCGTGAACTCGATGTCGCACAGGTCCTTGTAGTGCGTCTCCAGCGTCTCCATGATCTCCATGAGCTGGTCGTACGACGCCTTGTCGATGCCCTCCAGGTCGGCGAGCGGGACGGTGTTGCGGATGCCCGCCACCACGTCCTCGCCCTGTGCGTTCTGCAGGTAGTCGCCATACACGCCCTGGTGGCCGCTGGCCGGGTCGCGGGTGAAGGCGACGCCGGTGCCGGAGTCGGGGCCGAGGTTGCCGAAGACCATGGAGCAGATGTTGACCGCGGTGCCCAGGTCGCCGGGGATGCGCTCCTGGCGGCGGTAGAGCTTGGCGCGGTCGCCGTTCCACGAGTCGAAGACGGCCCGGACGGCGAGGTCCATCTGCTCGCGCGGAGCCTGCGGGAAGTCCCGGCCGGTCTCCTTGGCGACGATGTCCTTGAAGCGGGACACGAGCTGCTGGAGGTCGGTGGCGTCGAGGTCGACGTCCACGGTGACGCCCTTGGCGCGCTTGGCCTCCTCCAGGGCGTCCTCGAAGAGTTCGCCGTCGACGCCGAGCACGGTCTTGCCGAACATCTGGATGAGGCGGCGGTAGGAGTCCCAGGCGAAGCGATCGTCGCCGGCCTGCGCGGCGAGCCCCGTGACGGACTCGTCGGAGAGCCCGATGTTGAGGACGGTGTCCATCATGCCGGGCATGGAGAACTTCGCGCCGGAGCGGACGGACACCAGCAGCGGGTCGTCGGCCTGGCCGAGCTTCTTGCCCATCTTCGCTTCGAGGGCCTCGAGGTGCGCGGTCACCTCGTCACGGAGTGCCGCGGGCTCCTCACCGCTGTCCAGGTAGACCCGGCACGCGTCGGTGGTGATGGTGAAGCCCGGAGGGACGGGAAGGCCCAGATTGGTCATTTCGGCGAGGTTGGCACCCTTCCCGCCGAGCAGGTCCTTCAGGTCCTTGTTGCCCTCGGTGAAGTCGTAAACGAACTTCTGCTGACTTTGTGTTTCCGACACGGGAATCGAACTCCTCCGGACGGCTGCCCTGACGGCGAGGAACATACCCAGATCGAAGGTGTCTGGGTACGTCCACTCGGCCGTCATACGGGCGTAACCACTCGTCCGCCGCTAGATCGAAAGTCCTCTACCCCTACGCAGGAATCAGGCCAGTTCTTCAAGAGTCGAACGGACAGGCACATTATGTCACCTCGGAGTCGGAAAATCTATACGGAGAGTGACAAGCGGATGGGTGATTCGAAAGACGTAAGGGTGGCACGCAGTGCCACCCTTACGAAAGATGCACCCGCCCTCGAAGCGCTCATATGAGCCGCCCATGCATCAGGCGTGGCGAGAATCACGCGGCGCGGGATGGCCGGATCCCAGCATCCGGACCCGAAACGGCCACGTAACGGAGCCGTCATCCACCCGAGCCGTCCGGCTCGGCCGCCTGAGCTGCCCGACTCAGCCGCCCGAGGTGTCCAGCTCCGCGTCCGCGCCGACCACAGCGCAGTCGTACGGATCGGCCAGCCAGCCGTCCGGCAGGACGACGCGGTTCCTGCCGGAGGTGCGGCCCCGCGGGCCGTCCGCGCCGACCGGCCATTTCTGGTCGAGTTCGAGCTCGCTCATCAGAGCGTCCAATTCATCCAGAGATGAGGCGATCGCGAGGCGTTTGCGCATCTCGGAGCCGACCGAGAAGCCCTTGGTGTACCAGGCGACGTGCTTGCGGAAGTCGATGACGCCCCGCTCCTCGTCCTCCAGCCATTCGGCGAGCAGCTCCGCGTGGCGCCGCATCACCGCGGTGACCTCCCGCAGGGTGGGCGCCGCGGCCGGACCCGTGCCCTCGAACGCGGCGACCAGGTCGCCGAAGAGCCAGGGCCGCCCCAGGCAGCCGCGCCCGACGACCACCCCGTCGCAGCCGGTCTCGCGCATCATCCGCACCGCGTCGTCGGCCGACCAGATGTCGCCGTTCCCCAGCACCGGGACCTCCGGCACGGCCTCCTTCAGCCTCGCGATGGCCTCCCAGTCGGCCGTGCCCCCGTAGTGCTGCGCCGCCGTACGCCCGTGCAGGGCGATGGCGGTCACCCCCTCCTCGACCGCGATCCGGCCCGCGTCGAGGTACGTGAGGTGGTCGTCGTCGATGCCCTTGCGCATCTTCATCGTCACCGGCAGCTCCCCCGCCCCGGTCACGGCCTCGCGCAGGATCGCCCGCAGCAGGTTCCGCTTGTACGGCAGCGCGGAGCCGCCGCCCTTGCGGGTCACCTTGGGCACCGGGCAGCCGAAGTTCAGATCGATGTGGTCGGCCAGGTCCTCGTCCACGATCATGCGGACCGCCTTGCCGACGGTGCCCGGGTCCACCCCGTACAGCTGGATGGACCGCGGCTTCTCCGACCCGTCGAAGTGGATCAGCCGCATGGTCTTGGCGTCCCGCTCGACCAGAGCCCGCGTGGTGATCATCTCGCTGACGAACAGCCCCTTCCCGCCACTGAACTCACGGCAAAGGGTGCGGAACGGCGCGTTCGTGATCCCGGCCATCGGCGCGAGCACGACCGGTGGCTGGACCGTGTGCGGTCCGATCTGCAGCGGCGTCAGGGTCATGGAGTCGGCTTCCTCGGGTGCGTACCGGCTACGTACGGACGTGTCCGCGTGTACGTGGCGGATGGACGGCGGGCGGACCTCCCATTGTCCCGCACCCGGCGCCGGGCCCGCCCCGGGCCGGGGCGGGCGGGATCGCTGTAGCGTTCAGCCATGCCGGAACCGAGCCGTCGGCGGCGCCTGCTGGTGCTCGCCATCTGCTGTACGAGCCTGCTGCTGGTCAGCCTCGACAACACCGTGCTCAACATCGCGCTGCCGACCATGCGACGGGACCTGGACACCTCCGTCTCCGGCATGCAGTGGACCATCGACGCCTACACGCTGGTGCTCGCCTCCCTGCTGATGCTCGCGGGCTCCACCGCCGACCGGATCGGGCGGCGGCGCACCTTCCAGGCGGGCCTGGTGGTCTTCACCCTCGGCTCCGCGCTGTGCAGCATGGCGCCGAGCCTGGAGGCCCTGGTCGCCTTCCGGATGGTGCAGGCGGTCGGCGGTTCGATGCTCAACCCGGTGGCGATGTCGATCATCGCCAACACCTTCACCGACCCGCGCGAGCGGGCCCGTGCCATCGGTGTGTGGGGCGGGGTCGTCGGCATCAGCATGGCGGCCGGACCGCTGATCGGCGGGCTGCTGGTGGAGTCGGTCGGCTGGCGCGCGATCTTCTGGATCAACCTGCCGGTGGGTCTCGCGGCGCTGGCGCTCACCGCGCGGTACGTGCCCGAGTCGCGCGCCCCGCGCCCGCGCCGTCCCGACCCGGTCGGTCAACTGCTGGTGATCGCGCTGCTGGGCTCGGTGACGTACGCGATCATCGAGGCCCCGGGCGCGGGCGGGGGCTCGTCGGTGCTCCCGGTGTGCGCGGGTGTCGCCGTGGCCGCCTTCCTCGGGCTGCTCCGGTACGAGCGCCGTCGGCCGGAACCGCTGATCGAGCTGCGGTTCTTCCGCTCGGCTCCGTTCAGCGGGGCCACGGTCGCGGCGGTGTGCGCCTTCGCCGCGCTCGGCGGCTTCCTGTTCGTCAACGCCCTGTATCTGCAGGACGTACGGGGGCTGTCCGCGCTGCGCGCCGGGCTGTGGATGCTGCCGATGGCGGCGATGTGCCTGGTCTTCGCCCCGCTGTCCGGGCGGCTGGTGGCCGCGCGGGGCCCCCGGCTGCCGCTGCTGGCGGCCGGGGCGGCGATGGGGGCGAGCGGGGTGCTGTTCGCCGGGTTCGACGCCCAGTCCCACGATGGACGGCTGATCGCCGGGTATGTGCTCTTCGGCATCGGCTTCGGGCTGGTCAACGCCCCCATCACCGACACGGCCGTGTCGGGGATGCCGCGCGCCCAGGCCGGGGTGGCGGCGGCGATCTCCTCCACCAGCCGCCAGGTCGGCACGTCGCTGGGCGTCGCGGTCATCGGCGCGGTGCTGGCCGCCGGGGTCTCCGTCGGCGGCGCCGACGGCGGCGGGACCTCGGCGAGCGCCTTCGCGGACGCCGCCCGCCCCGCGTGGTGGATCATCGCCGGCTGCGGCGCCACGGTGACCGTGCTCGGCGCGCTGACCACGGGCACGTGGGCGGAGGCCACCGCACGGCGCACCGCCGCCCGACTCGCGACCGAGCGGCCTCAGCCCTCCGCGAGTGCCAGGGCCTGAAGCCTCTCGAGGCGCAGCCGCGACTCGTCGTCCATCGGGACGTACGTCACCAGTCGCGGACCGGCGGCCGGGCCGAGCCACAGGTTGGTGTGCTCCACATACAGCAGCCCCACCTGCGCGTTGCGGATGTACTTCGTCCGTGCGACATGGGACACCACCTCATGGCGTGCCCACACCTCGCGGAACTCCTCGGACGCCGCTTCGAGGCGGGTCAGCAGCGCCTTCCACGCGGGCTCGGCGAGATGCTCCGCCATCGACGCGCGGAACTTCGCCGCGATCGTGCGGTGCACCTCCGGCAGATCCACCGCGGCCGCCCGCCAGTCGGCGTTGGTGAAGGCCAGCCACATGGCGTTGTGGTCCTCGGGGGGCAGGGCGTCGAGGTCGCACAGCAGCCGCCCGTAGGTGCGGTTGTAGGCGAGGATGTCGTACCGGCTGTTCTGAATGTAGGCGGGCACCGGCTCCAGCTGCTCCAGCAGCGCCCGCAGCGCGGGCGTCGCCGCCGGGCACTGCGTCTCGGGGGCCGGGTCGGCCGTCCCCGCGAGCGCGAACAGATGGGCGCGTTCGCTGGGATCGAGCAGCAGGGCGCGGGCGAGCGCGTCGAGGACCTGCGCGGAGACATGGATGTCCCTGCCCTGCTCCAGCCACGTGTACCAGGTGACGCCGACGGCGGAGAGCTGGGCGACCTCCTCGCGCCGCAGGCCGGGCGTACGGCGCCGTCTGCCACGCGGCAGGCCGACCTGCTCGGGGGTGATGCGCTCACGGCGGCTGCGGAGAAAGGCGGCGAGTTCGGCGCGCCGTACGTCGACGGCGGCGCGCCGTACGTCGACCGCGTCGGGGCGGGCCGGGCGGACTGCGGTGGTCATGATGCCAGCGTGCCGGAGCACTCAGCCTGTTGCCAGGTATTCCTACTACCAGGATAAGGAGACTCTGGTACCCGTTTGAACGGTCCGGGATCGTCAATGCCGTGAGTGATACCCGAGTGCCTACCCGATCCGTGCCATCCGTTCCGTCCGCTCCGTCCGTTGGATCCGCTACCGCTGGATCCGCTGCCACTCGATCTGGTCCGCCGGTCTCCGCGGCGGCGGGGGGACTCACCCCGCTGGGGCTGGCCACCGTGCTGCTCGGCGCCGCCCTCCCCATGATCGACTTCTTCATCGTCAATGTCGCGCTGCCCGCCATGGGCCGGGACCTGCATGCGAGCCCGGCCGTGCTGGAGCTGGTCGTGGCCGGGTACGGCGTCGCGTACGCCGTACTGCTGGTGCTGGGCGGCCGGCTGGGCGACACCTTCGGCCGCCGCCGGCTGTTCCTCGTGGGCATGGCGGCCTTCGGGATCACCTCGCTGGCCTGCGGGCTCGCCCCCGACGCGTGGACTCTGGTGGCGGCGCGGGTGGCGCAGGGGGCGGCGGCCGCGCTGCTGCTGCCCCAGGTGCTGGCCACCATCCAGGCCACGACGAGCGGACCGGGCCGGGCGCGAGCGCTGAGCATGTACGGCGCGACCGCCGGTCTGGCCATGGTCGTCGGGCAGATCCTGGGCGGGCTGCTGGTCGCCGCGGACCTGGCCGGGACCGGCTGGCGCGCGGTCTTCCTGGTGAACGTTCCGGTGGCGCTGCTCGGGTTGGTGCTGGCGGCGCGTACGGTCCCGGAGACCCGGTCGGAGCGGCCGGCGCCGGTCGACATCCCCGGCACGCTGCTGCTGGCGGTGTCCCTGGTCGCGCTGCTGCTGCCGCTGACCGAGGGGCGGGCGGCGGGCTGGCCGGTGTGGACGTGGGTGTCGCTGGGAGCCTTCCCGCTCGCGGCGGCGGCGTTCTTCGCCGTGGAGCGGCGGGCGGACCGGGCGGGCAGGATCCCGCTGGTGCCGCCGAGCCTGTTCGCCCTGCCGGGGCTGCGGCGCGGTCTGGCGCTGGTGGTGCCGTTCTCCACCGGCTTCGGCGGCTTCATGTTCGTCGTGGCGGTGGCGCTCCAGCAGGGGCTGCGGTTCGGTCCGGTCGCGGCAGGGCTGGCGCTGGTTCCGATGGCGCTGGCGTTCTTCGTGGTGTCGCTGGCGGGGCCGCGGCTGGTGAACCGGTTCGGCAGCTCGGTGGTCACCGTCGGCGGGCTGATCCAGGGCGCCGGTCTGGCGCTGCTGGCCGTGACGGTGCTGCGCGACTGGCCCGACCTGGGGTTCTGGGAGCTGCTGCCGGGGCTGGCGATCGCCGGGCTCGGGCAGGGGCTTCAGCTTCCGGTGCTGTTCCGGATCGTGCTGGCGGACGTGCCTGCCGAGCGGGCCGGCGTGGGCAGCGGGGTGATGGTGACCACCCAGCAGTCGTCGCTGGCGCTGGGGGTGGCGACGCTCGGCACGCTCTTCCTGGCACTGGAGTCGTCGGTGGGGATGCGGAACGCGCTGGTGACCACGCTGGCCGTGCAGGTGGCGGCGGTCGTGGTGACGGTGGGGCTGAGCCTGCGGCTGCCGCGTGGCGTGGCGTAGTTCCGTCACCGCCCGACACCCATGGACTGACAGATATTGAAATCTGTCAGTCCATGGGTCATTCTGGAGGAGCCCGACGAAGGGCACCTCCCTGTCCCACACCCTTTTGCGAGGAGCTCCCGTGCTGCACCGCACACTCGGCACCACCGGCCCCCAGGTCTCCGCCCTCGGCCTCGGCTGCATGGGCATGTCCGCCCTGTACGGCGACGCCGACCGGGCCGAGTCCATCGCCACCCTCCACGCCGCCCTCGACGCGGGCGTCACACTGCTGGACACCGGCGACTTCTACGGCATGGGCCACAACGAGATCCTCATCGGCGAGGCCCTGCGCAGCGCCCCCGCGCACGCCCGCGAACAGGCGCTGACCAGCGTGAAGTTCGGCGCCCTGCGCGACCCGGACGGCGGCTGGTCCGGCTACGACGGCCGCCCGGCGGCGGTGAAGAACTTCGCGGCCTACTCCCTCCAGCGGCTCGGCACCGACCACATCGACGTCTACCGCATCGCCCGGGTTGACCCGGACGTGCCCATCGAGGAGACCGTGGGCGCCATCGCCGAGCTGGTCGAGGCCGGGCATGTGCGGCACATCGGCCTGTCCGAGGTGAGCGCCGAAACCCTCCGCCGTGCCGCCGCCGTCGCCCCCATCACCGACCTCCAGATCGAGTACTCGCTGATCTCGCGCGGCATCGAGGACGAGATCCTGCCCGCCGCCCGCGAACTGGGCATCGCCACCACGGCGTACGGCGTGCTGTCCCGCGGCCTGATCAGCGGCCACTGGAGCCGGGACCGCAAGCCCGGCGCGAACGACTTCCGCGGCTTGAGCCCGCGGTTCAACGGCGACAACCTCGCGCGCAATCTCGCCCTCGTCGACGCCCTGCGCAAGGTCGCCGACGGCAAGGGCGTCTCCGTCGCGCAGATCGCCATCGCCTGGGTGCTGGCCCAGGGCGCGGACATCATCCCGCTGGTCGGCGCCCGCCGCCGGGACCGGCTGGCCGAAGCGCTCGGCGCGCTTGAGGTTACTCTCGACGCGGACGATCTGACCGCCATCGAGGAGGCCGTACCGGCGGGCGCCGCCGCGGGCGAGCGCTACCCGGCCGCGCAGATGGCACACCTCGACAGCGAGAGGAAGTAACGACCCGATGCCGCCCGAGGCCCTGACCCCTGAACGCGTCCTCGAAGCCACCGAGGAGGTGCTGCGCCGCTACGGCCCGGCGAAGGCCACCGTGGTGGACGTGGCACGGGCGCTGGGGGTCAGCCACGGCAGCGTCTACCGCCACTTCCGCACCAAGGCCGCGCTGCGCGAGGCGGTCACCGAACGCTGGCTGGACCAGGCACACGACGAGCTGTCCGGCATAGCGGCCGCCGAGGGACCGGCGCCGGAGCGCCTCCGGCGCTGGCTGGCCGCCCTGTTCGCGGCCAAGCGCCGCAAGGCGGGCGACGACCCGGAGCTGTTCGCCACGTATATGGCCCTGGTCGGCGAGAACAGCGGCACGGTGGCCCGCCACATCGACACGATGGTCGACCAGATCGCGGCGATCGTGGAGAGCGGCGTCGCCCGGGGCGAGTTCGCGGCGTCGGATCCGGCACGGGCGGCCCGCGCCATCTGGGACGCGACGGGCCGGTTCCACGACCCGGTGTACGCGGCGGAGTGGTCGGCGCCGGGCATCGACACCGCGTTCACATCGGTCTGCGACCTGATCCTGCGGGGGCTCCGCGGCTGAGCCGGAGCCCGCGTACGCAGACCCCAACCACGGCCATCTAGGTCTACCCCCCGGGGCTAACCCACCCCCAGGAAGCGCAGCACGGCCAGCACCCGCCGGTGATCGGCTTCGGCCGTCGGCAGATCGAGTTTGGTGAAGATACTGCTGATGTGCTTGGCGACCGCGCTCTCGCTCACCACCAGCGCCTCTGCGATCCCCGCATTGGACCTCCCCTCCGCCATCAGTTTCAGAACGTCTCTCTCGCGTGCCGTCAGCCGGTCGAGCGGATCGCTGTGGCGACGCACGAGCAACTGCGCCACCACCTGCGGATCCAGAGCCGTGCCACCGCCCGCCACCCGGTGCAGCGCGCCTATGAACTCCTCAACGTCCGCCACGCGTTGCTTGAGCAGATAGCCGATCCCGCTGGTGTTGGCGGACAGCAGATCCGCCGCGTACCGCTCCTCCACGTACTGCGAAAGCAGCAGCACCGCCGTCTTGGGCCACTGCTGCCGGATGAGCAGCGCGGCACGCACCCCCTCGTCGGCGAAGCCCGGCGGCATCCGCACGTCTGCCAGCGCGAGGTCCGGTTGATGCTCCTCCACCGCCGCCAGCAGACCGTCGGCGTCGCCGGTCTCCGCCATCACCTCGAAGCCCGCGGTCTGCAGGACCTTGACCAGACCGATCCGCAGCAGGACCGAGTCCTCGGCGATCACAGCACGCACGGCAACTCCACAGCAATCACGGTCGGGCCCCCGACTGGGCTGCTGACCTCGAATGTCCCATCCACGGACCCCACTCGTCCCGCAAGGCCGATCAAGCCGCTGCCCTCGCCCAGGTCAGCACCGCCCACCCCGTCGTCGGAGACGGTCACCCGCAGGGTGTCTCCCGTCCGCACGACCGTCACGTCCGCCTTCGTCGCCCGCGCATGCTTGGCGATGTTGGCCAGGGCCTCACAGACGACGAAGTAGGCGACGGCCTCCACGGTGGGCGCGGCCCGCTCCGGTGTATGGACGTGCAGGCGCACCGGCACTGTGGCACGTGCGGCGACACCGGACAGCGCGGCGTCCAGACCGCGCTCATCCAAGACGGCCGGGTGCAGCCCGCGCACCAGATTACTCAACTCATCGATGGCTTCCTTGGCCTCCCGGTGTGCCTCGTCGATCACCTTGCGGGCATCGTCCGGCAGGTCCTTGAGCGTGGCCTTGGCGAGCCCCAGGTTGACCGCCATGGACACCAGCCGCTGCTGGGCGCCGTCGTGGAGATCGCGCTCGATCCGTCGGCGCTCGGCGTCGGCCGCCTCCACCGCGCCCGCGCGGCTGTCGAGCAGATTCTCCACCCGACGTTCCAAGGCCGTGGCCGGGTCGGGGCCCAGGAACATGGTGGCGGCACGAGTGTCGAGACGGACGAGGGTGCCCAGGAGCCAGACGGCGAGCGCTGTCAGCGCCAGCCCGCCGGCAGTGACATATGCGGCCTGCGTCGAGTAACCGTAGTGCTCCACGCGCCAGGTCACCGGCAGAGCCCAAATCCATATGTACACGGTCGCGGCCACCAGCCCGACCGCTCCCAGGACGAAGGCCAGCGCCGCACCGAAGGCCGCGGCCGGTCCCGTCAACAGGTGATAGAGCAACTGACGCCGCCAGGGGCCGCCCAGCGGTATGTCCACGTCCAGCAGCGCCTTGAACCTGCGTCGCTGCACGACCGTGAGCACGGGCGCGGCGATGGCCGGGACGACCAGCGGGAGCATGACGTTGAGCAGGATGCCCGGCACGGCGTTCGCGTTGTACACCAGCCAGGGCATCGCCAGCGCCAGCAGCAGCGGGAACTGCACGGTTATGGCAGCAGCGCCCACCAGCGCGTTTCGCCGCGCTCGAGCGAGCTCCGGTGAACGCCGGGCGTGGCCGAGCGCACGCCACAGGAAGGCGGGGAGTTGCGATTGCATGCGATGAGCGTAGATCTTCGCGAGTCGGCGGCACGCTGGAGCCAGTATCCGGATCGGGGGTGCAATTAACTCCACCCCAAGACGGCAACAGGCACTAACGACTGGGGCCTTCGCGGCGAGGAGGCTGATGGACGTGCCCGATCAGCCGACTCGGAAGGATGTCAGCACCATGACCACGCTTCTCCCGCCTGCCCGTTGTTCCTACTCCCGCCCGCGCCGCACACGTACACGCGGATCCCGGACGGGCTGGCGGCGCGCGCTTCCCCGCCCTGACACGGTGCTTCTCGCGTCCGGCGCGGCGCTCGTCCCGTGGATGTTCGTGCTGGCGACGACCTTGCCCGCCACCACCGAGGTCGTCCACTGGAACATAGCGTGGGTGGGCCTGGACGCCCTGCTCTCCCTCGGCCTGCTCTCCACCGGGCTGCTGCGCCGCCGCCGTGATGACCGCTGGCGCCTCACCGCGGCGGCCACCGCCGCACTCCTGGTCGTCGACGCCTGGTTCGACACGACGACGGCCGCGACCAGCGAAGAGCTGGCCACGGCCGTCGTGATGGCGCTCTGTGCGGAGCTGCCGCTGGCGGCGGCGTGCGCGGGGCTCGCGCTCCGCGCCTCGCGGCCGCCGCGAATAGGCGACGTCAGCAGCCGATGAGGCGGCCGCCCAGGTACGCCTGGATCTGGTCCAGGGACACGCGCTCCTGCTTCATCGTGTCGCGCTCGCGCACCGTGACCGCGTTGTCCTCAAGCGTGTCGAAGTCGACGGTGACGCAGAACGGCGTGCCGATCTCGTCCTGGCGGCGGTAGCGGCGGCCGATGGCGCCCGCGTCGTCGAACTCGATGTTCCACAGCTTGCGCAGGTCCGTGGCGAGCCCCTTGGCCTTCGGGGACAGCTCGGGGTTACGGGACAGCGGCAGCACCGCGACCTTGACCGGGGCCAGTCGGGGGTCGAGGCGCATCACGGTGCGCTTCTCCATCTTGCCCTTGGCGTTCGGCGCCTCGTCCTCGACGTACGCGTCGAGCATGAAGGCGAGCATCGCCCGGCCCACACCGGCCGCCGGCTCGATGACGTACGGCGTCCAGCGCTCGCCGGCCTCCTGGTCGAAGTACGACAGGTCCTGGCCGGACGCGGCGGAGTGCGCCTTGAGGTCGTAGTCGGTGCGGTTGGCCACACCCTCCAGCTCGCCCCACTCCGAGCCGCCGAAGCTGAAGCGGTACTCGATGTCGGCGGTGCGCTTGGAGTAGTGGGACAGCTTCTCCTTCGGGTGCTCGTACCAGCGGATGTTCTCCTCCCGCAGGCCGAGGTCCCGGTACCAGTTCCAGCGCTGGTCCATCCAGTACTGCTGCCAGTGCTCGTCCTCACCCGGCTTGCAGAAGAACTCCATCTCCATCTGCTCGAACTCACGGGTACGGAAAATGAAGTTGCCCGGCGTGATCTCGTTCCGGAAGGACTTGCCGATCTGGGCGATACCGAACGGCGGCTTGCGGCGCGAGGTCTGCTGGACCTGCATGAAGTTGGTGAAGATGCCCTGGGCCGTCTCCGGGCGCAGGTAGGCGACCGAACCGGAGTCCTGGGTCGGGCCGAGGTGCGTGGAGAGCAGACCGGAGAACTGCTTGGGCTCGGTGAAACCGCCCTTGTTGCCGCAGTTCGGGCAGTTGACGTCGGCGAGACCGTTGGCCGGGGCCTTGCCGTGCTTGGCCTCGTACGCCTCCTCAAGGTGGTCCGCGCGGAACCGCTTGTGGCAAGAGGTGCACTCGGTCAGCGGGTCGGTGAAGGTGGCCACGTGGCCGGAGGCCTCCCAGACCTCGCGGGCCAGGATCACCGAGGAGTCGAGGCCGACGACATCGTCACGCGAGGTGACCATGGAGCGCCACCACTGCCGCTTGATGTTCTCCTTCAGCTCCACACCGAGCGGGCCGTAGTCCCAGGCGGCACGCTGTCCACCGTAGATCTCGCTGCAGGGGTAGACGAAGCCACGGCGCTTGCTCAGGCTGACGATGGTGTCGATCTTGTCGGCGGCCACGGTGCTCTCTTCATTGATGACGACGAAGCGAATGCTTCAGGTTACCGGCGCGGCCACCCCTCGGATCAAATCGAATGGAGAGAACAAGCCCGGCGACCCCCTTGTTGACAATGGTTTCCAGTTTTGTTGAAAATGGGAGTCATGAACGTACGCCGCCTCATACCCGCCGCCGCTGTCACCGGAGCCATAGCCCTCGGCCTAACCACCCTCACCGCCTGCTCCGACGCCGGCTCGGGGAAGACCAAAGACGGCAAGCTCAAGGTCATGGCGTCGTTCTACCCCATGCAGTTCCTGGCCGAGCGGATCGGCGGCGACCACGTCTCCGTCACCGGTCTGACCAAGCCGGGCGTCGAGCCGCACGACCTGGAGATCAGCCCCAAGCAGGCTGCGGCGCTGACCGAGGCCGGGCTCGTCGTCTACCTCAAGGGCGTCCAGCCCTCCGTCGACGAGGCCATCGACCAGGCGGACCCGAAGAATGTGGCCGAAGCCACCTCGTTCACCACGCTGGAGAACCACGGCACCGCCGTCCACGGCCATGACCACGGCGGCAAGGAAGAGCACGGCGAGGAAGAGCACGGCCACGACGAGCACGGCCACGAGGAAGCTGGCCACGACGAGGATGCCGCCGCCGACCCGCACGTCTGGCTGGACCCGGTGAGGTACGCCGAGGTCGCCAAGGGCGTCGCCAAGGCTCTGGAGAAGGCCGACCCCGACCACGCCGCCGACTACAAGAAGAACGCCACGGCCCTGGTCAAGGAGCTCGGCTCACTCGACAAGGACTTCAAGGACGGGCTGAAGAAGCGCACGTCGGACACCTTCATCACCACTCACGCGGCCTTCGGCTACCTCGCCGAGCGGTACGGCCTGGAGCAGGAGGCCATTTCGGGCCTCGACCCCGAGGCCGAGCCCAGCCCGGCCCGGATCCGGGAACTGCACGACGTCGCGAAGAAGGACAAGGTCGACACCGTCTTCTTCGAGACGCTGGCCAGCGACAAGACCGCCAAGACCCTGGCGGGCGACCTCCATCTGAAGACTGATGTACTCGATCCCATCGAGGGCATCAGCGACAAGTCCAAGGGCGACGACTACTTCGGCGTCCAGCGGGCGAACCTGAAGGCCCTGCAGCAGGCGCTCGGCGCGAAGTAGCGGGGGAAGCGCCGGGCACACCAGGCGCCAGGCAGCGCCGGAAGCGGCGACCAGCGACACCGGAAGACGACGGAGGCGGCAAGCATGAAGGAGCCGGTCATATCCCTGAGCGGGGCGACGGCCTCGCTGGGATCACGGCCCGTGCTGCGAGGAGTTGATCTCACCGTTCGGAAGGGCGAGGTGGTCGCGCTGCTCGGAGCGAACGGCTCCGGGAAGTCCACCGCCGTCCGCGCGGTCGTCGGCCGGGTCCCGCTCACCAGCGGCACGCTGGAACTGTTCGGCGTCCCGCGCCGCCGCTTCCGGGACTGGTCCCGTATCGGGTACGTACCGCAGCGCACCACCGCCGCCAGCGGCGTGCCCGCGACCGTCCGCGAGGTGGTCTCCGCGGGCCGGCTGGCCCGCACCAGGCTGGGGCTGCCCCGCAAGCCGGACCGGGCCGCGGTCGACCGTGCTCTGGAGCTGGTCGGCATGACCGACCGCGCCAAGGACTCGGTCAACGCGCTCTCCGGCGGCCAGCACCAGCGCGTGCTGATCGCCCGCGCGCTGGCCGTCGAACCCGAGCTGCTGATCATGGACGAGCCGATGGCGGGCGTGGACCACGAGAGCCAGCAGGTGCTCGCGGACACTCTGCGCGCCCAGGTCGCGGGCGGCTCCACGGTGCTGCTGGTGCTGCACGAACTCGGCCCGCTGGAGCCACTGATCGACCGCGCCGTGGTGCTGCGCGAGGGCTGCGTCGTGCATGACGGCCCGCCGCCGAAGGCGGTCGGCCAGCACGCCCTGCCCGGCCACGACCACGTACACCCGCACGAGGGCCTCGACGCCCACCCGATCCGGACAGGGCTGCTGAGCTGATGGAGATCCTCAACTACGCCTTCATGCAGCGGGCCCTGATCGCCGCCGTCCTGGTCGGCATCACCGCCCCCGCCGTCGGCATCTACCTCGTCCAGCGCCGCCAGGCGATCATGGGCGACGGAATCGGCCATGTCGCGCTGACCGGTGTCGCGCTCGGCTTCCTCACCGGCACCAATCCGGTGTGGACCGCCGTCGCCGTCGCCTCCCTCGGCGCGATCGTGATGGAGCTGATCCGCTCCTACGGCAAGACCCGCGGCGACCTCGCCCTGGCGATGCTCTTCTACGGCGGCATGGCCGGCGGCGTGCTGCTGATCAATCTCTCGCCGACCGGTTCCAACGCCAACCTCACCACCTATCTCTTCGGCTCGATCACCACCGTCTCGCCGGAGGACGTCACCGCGATCAGCATCCTCGCGGGCTTCGTGATGCTGATCACCTTGGGGCTGCGGCGGCAGCTGTTCGCCGTCTGCCAGGACGAGGAGTTCGCCCGGGTCACCGGCCTGCCGGTGCTGCTGCTCAACCTGCTGCTGGCCGTCACCGCCGCCGTCACCGTCACCGTCGCCATGCGCGTCGTCGGCCTGCTGCTGGTCAGCGCCCTGATGGTGGTCCCGGTCGCTGCCGCCCAGCAGGTCACCCGGGGCTTCGCGATGACCCTGGTGCTGTCGATCGCCATCGGCGTCACCGTCGCCCTCTCCGGGACGGTGTTCTCCTTCTACGAGGACGTCCCGCCCGGCGCCAGCATCGTCGTCCTGGCCATCGGCGTCTTCGCGGTGCTCACCGCGATCGCCACGCCCCTGGCCAGAAAACGCGCGCGAAAGACCGCCGCGCCCGACGCGTCGTGCACCCTGGACTCGGTGGCCCTTCCCGGCAGCCGGTCCACCGAGGACGACGTAAAGGTCTAGCCGGGCCCACGGGTCGGCCCCGGCCCACGGGTCCGGTCCCTGCCCACGGGTCGGCCCCTGTGCCCACAGGTCGGTCCCGGGCCCCGAGTCCATCGGTCCCGGGCCCCGAGTCCAACCGTGTGCGCCCGCGCCTCAAGTGCCACCTGGCACAATGGCCGGGCAAACCGGAACGGTGACGGGACGGTTACCGAGCGGGCGAGCTTTAAGGAGGCAACTGTGGCGACCGCGAATCCCCCAGTACGCGGCCGGTCCACCAGGCAGCGCGCGGCAGTATCCGCCGCGCTGGACGAGGTGGACGAGTTCCGCAGTGCGCAAGAGCTCCACGACATGCTCAAACACCGAGGTGACTCGGTCGGTCTGACCACGGTCTACCGCACCCTCCAGTCGCTGGCGGACGCGGGCGAGGTCGACGTCCTGCGCACCACCGACGGCGAGGCCGTCTACCGCCGGTGCAGCAGCGGCGACCACCACCATCACCTCGTCTGCCGGTCCTGCGGCAAGGCCGTCGAGGTCGAGGGCCCGGCCGTGGAGCGGTGGGCCGACTCGATCGCCGCCGATCACGGCTTCGTGGACGTGGCGCACACCATTGAGATCTTCGGTACGTGTGGCGACTGCGCGGCGGCGGACAAGGCATAGCCGGACCACGTACGTGACGGGCCGCGACCGTCCGCGCCTCGGGGGCGTGGCGGCCGCGGCCCGTGACTCTTTGCGCGCGCTCAGCCCGACGTGGCGGGCGTGCCGTCCTTCTTCAGCAGTTCCTCGTTCGGGATCGCGCCGCCGAAGCGGCGGTCACGCGAGGCGTATTCCAGACACGCCCGCCACAGGTCCCGGCGGTCGAAATCCGGCCACAGCACGTCCTGGAAGACCATCTCGGCGTAGGCGCTCTGCCATATCAGGTAGTTCGAGGTGCGCTGCTCCCCCGACGGCCGCACGAACAGGTCCACGTCCGGCATGTCGGGGTAGTACAGGTACTTGGCCAGGGTCTTCTCGTTGACCTTCGACGGGTCCAGCCGGCCCGCGGCCACGTCCCGCGCCACCGCCTGCGCCGCGTCCGCGATCTCCGCCCGGCCGCCGTAGTTCACGCAGAAGTACAGCGTCATGGCGTCGTTGCCCTTGGTCTGCTCCTGCGCCACCTGGAGCTCCTGCACCACGGACTTCCACAGCTTGGGCATGCGGCCCGTCCACCGGATGCGGATGCCCAGTTCGTCCATCTCGTCGCGGCGGCGGCGGATGACGTCACGGTTGAAGTTCATCAGGAAGCGGACCTCTTCCGGGGACCGCTTCCAGTTCTCGGTGGAGAAGGCGTAGAGGGACAGGTTCTTGACGCCCATCTCCAGGCAGCCCTTGAGCACGTCGAGGACGACGCCCTCGCCGACCCTGTGCCCCTCGGTGCGCGGCAGCCCGCGCTGCTTCGCCCAGCGGCCGTTTCCGTCCATGACGATCGCCACGTGCTTGGGGACCAGCTCGCCGGGGATCTTCGGCGGCTGGGCACCGGACGGGTGCGGGTCAGGGGTCCGGTACTCGCGGCGCTGACGGCCCAGTATTCCGCGTACTGCCATGCGGGTGTCTCGTCTCCTTGATCGGTGACGTCGCGATCGGTCACGCCGTGATCAGTGCGATCGGTGCGATCGGTGTGATCCGTGACGTCTCCACGTCGTCGTTACTTCTCTACGTACCGGAGGGACCGCAGTCCCCGCTCCAGGTGCCAGTGCAGATACGCGGTCACGAGCCCACTGCCCTCCCGGGCGTGCCGGGGCTCGCACGCGTCCGCCGTCTCCCAGTCCCCGGTGAGCAGCGCGCCGAGCAGCGTCAGCGACTCCGCCGAGGGTACGACGCTACCGGGCACCCGGCACTCCCCGCAGACCACACCGCCCGCTCCGACCGAGAAGAATCGGTTCGGACCAGGCATGCCGCACTTCGCGCAGTCGCGGAAACTCGGCGCGTAGCCGTTGACGGCGAGGGAGCGGAGGAGGAACGCGTCCAGCACGAGGTGCGGCTCGTGCTCCCCGGCGGCGAGCGTGCGCAGCCCCCCGACGAGGAGCAGATACTGCTGCACCGCGGGCTCGCCCTCGTGGTCGGTGAACCGCTCGGCCGTCTCCAGCATGGCGGTGCCGGCGGTGTAGCGGGCGTAGTCGGCGACGATGCGGCTGCCGTACGGAGCGATGGTCTCGCTCTGCGTGCACAGCGGCAGACCGCGCCCGACGAGGTCGCTGCCGCGGGCGAAGAACTGCACGTCGACGTGGCTGAAGGGTTCGAGCCGGGCCCCGAACTTCGACTTGGTGCGCCGCACCCCGCGGGCCACGGCGCGGACGCGGCCGTGGCCGCGGGTGAGCATCGTGATGATCCGGTCCGCCTCGCCGAGCTTCTGGGTGCGCAGCACGATGCCGTCGTCGCGGAACAGGGTCATGGGGACATTGTCCCGTACGGCTCCCGTGTCTCTCGCGCCGCGTGCCCGTGCCCGTGCCCCTCCCCTCGTCGACGACCCGCCGATCCCTAGCCCCGCAGCTCCTCAAGACGCTCAAGGTCGTCGCGTACGGACTCCCGCTCCGCCGAGGTGAGGTGGACCGCGGCGGCCTTGGCGAGCGCGGACGTCGCGGTCCCCTCGTCATCGAGGCGCCCGGCGACATCCGCCCGCAGCACGAGGAGGCGAAGCAGTTGCACAGGCGTGGGCCGCTCGTCCGGAAGGCGCAGCACCCGGTCGATGATCTTCGCAGCCCCCGCCAGGTCCTCCTTGGAGTCCGCGAGAAGGGAGGCGTGGTGCAGGGCCCGGGAGAAGGTCTCTTCGGGCGCGGGCCGGTGGCGCTGGTCGTCGCTCGTCTGCTGTCCGATGCGGATGCAGTTGCCGCCAGGATCGGTCATGAGGAACTGCCGCATGCCGTATGACGTGTCCTTCAGCGGCCCGATGCGCGGCAGTCCGCGGGTCGGGATCCTCCCGTACGCCGCCTTGAGCCGGGCCCGAAATGCCTCGTGCAACGCATCGACGTCATCGGTCACGACATAGCACGTACTGAACGATTCAGCCGGCTCGTAGTGCTTCATCCCGAAGAACTGGAGCTGTATGCCGCCGCGCTGGACGGCCGCGTAGGGGTTGGGACTCTTCTGCTGGAAGGTCACCTCGAACCCGAGGGCCGTGTAGAAGTCGAGAACGGGCTGGATGGTCCGGCACGGCAGGATCGGAATCGTCTTCTCAGCCATAGCGCCACCCTAGCCCAGGGTAGTCAAAGTTGACTACCCGCTGAGAGGCATGGCGCAGATGGCCCGTCGGACAGTCCTTAGGCGTCCTGACGGCCGTAGCGCGCTCTGTTCCATGCCACTGACTCGGCACTCACCGATGAAGAGATGGCATACACGTCACCGACACGTTCATCGCCGCGCCGACGCTCGCCCCACTCATGGGCCCGGAACGCCATGACGGACACGTGGGAAGCAGGCTGCCAGTGCAGGCTGAAGGCCGGAGCGTTGGCGTCCGGGACGTCCTCCATGCGCACGCCGCGCTTCGCCAGCAGCCGCTCCAGTTTGTCGAAGCGGAGATGGCGGTCGAAGCGGCCGTACCGGTCGCGAATCGCCCTGTTGACAATGCTCCCGCCCCAGCAGGCGAGGCGATGCACCTGCAAGGTGAAGTGGTGGCCCTCCCACGGGTGGTCCGGCGATGTCCGGCCCCAGAAGAACTCGACCATTCCGTAGTCGCGCCACATGCTGTGGTCGTCAAAGGAGTTCTCGGCGAAGTCGGAGCCCAGGATGGCGGTGACCCGGTCGGGACCGTCCGCCGGCTTGGCGCCGAGCACCGTTCCGGACGCGACCACGTCCACGTAGAACGCGAGGGAATGCGGAGTCAACGGGTCTTTCCTTGAGTGGGCTGAGGTGGCCGGAGTGGCCGCCTCAGCATAGGTGGCCGGGACGCCGCGAAGCTCCGGCGGACAGGCCCTTGGGGGCGCCCCCGTTGGGCGGCTCCGTCACGGGTGCCGGGCGACGGCGTCGAAGGCCCCGGCCTTGGCGGCCCGGAGGAAGCCGCGCAGGGGGGCGGGGCCGGTGGCGATGATCTGCTGCGGGTCGTCGCTCTCGCGGAGGAGCACGGCGGGGCCCGCGGTGCGGGCGAGCTCCACGCAGTGGTTGTCCTCGCCGTCCGCCGAGTACGACGACTTCTGCCACCCGCAGGCGAGCTCTATGCAGTGGTTGTCCTCCCCCCCCTCCGAGTAGGAAGACTTCCGCCAGCGCATCTCGTCCATGTCTCAGCCCTCACAGGTGTTTGGCGATGGCGCGAATGAAATCGCGCGTCTTCTCTGGCGTGAGGCACTTCGCCTCGGTCCGCTCCAGGACTCGCCGATAGTTGGCGAGATGCACCTCGGCGTCCAGGAGAGTTGAGCCCGTCGAGCCATCGAGCTGCACGGTGTCCAGCTGCGAGACTTGGCCATACAGGTACAGAGTGGAGTTCCCCGCGTTCGGGAACCCGCCAGCGGAGAACGGGATGACCCGGACAGTTACGTTATCCCGCTCGGTCGCGTCCACGACGTGTTCGAGCTGCTCCCGAGCCACCTCCGGGCCGCCGAACTCCATCCTCAGCGCGGCCTCGTGGACGAGGAACGTGCACTGCGGCGGGTCATTCCGGTCCAACACGTCGCGGCGCTTCAACCGGTAGGACAGACGGCGTCGAAGCTGGGCGGGCGTGGGTTCGGGCTCGGTGCCAGCGAACAGCGCCTTCGCGTATGCCTCCGTCTGAAGAAGCCCCGGAATGTGCATGATCTGCACGGCCCGCATGGCCACCGCGTGATGCTCAAGCTCGGCCAGATCCAGCGCCCCGACCGCGACCTGCCCCCGATACTCCTCCCACCAGCCGCGCGTTCGCTGGGCAGCCATGGCTGCGAGTGCGTCGATATAGGAGTGATCCACACACGAGTAGATGTCGGCGAGCGTCCGGATGCGCTCTTCGCTGACACCGAGGCGCCCGGCCTCGATGTTGCTGATGTGCGTTCGATCGACGCCCAAATGCTCGCCAGCCAACGCCACACCCATGCCCGCGCGCTCGCGCATCTTCCGCAGCTCCACACCCAGGCGCCGTTGCCGGGCGCTCGGAGCCGGCTTCGATGACATGTGCCCCCTCCTCGTTCCGTAGCACAGTGTCGCGGCGACACTACACAGGCGTCCAATCAACGCACTCGTTAGAGGGAACCGACTGCACATGTGCAGTCAGCTGTCCTATCGTCGGAGACGCACAGCGCAGCGAACCCACTACGCACCGCGTTGGAGAGGCACAGCCATGCCCGAAACCGAAACCGCCAACATCCCCCCGCTCTTCCGATTCAGCGCCCCCAACCACCCCACCAGCCCCCGCGTCTGTCGTGACGCGATCGCCGCCCTGCTCCATGCCAAAGGCGAGGCAGAGGAGTTGACGGAGACGGCGCGGCTCCTCGTGTCCGAGGCCGTGAGCAATGTGCACCGGCACGCCACCGCGACCCGCATGATCCACATCACCGTGCTCGCGCAGGCGGGCGCCGCCCTGATCACCGTCAAGGACAACGAGCCGAGCCGGCATCCGTTGCCGCGCCAGGCGACGGCCGGCGACGAGGCAGGGCGCGGCCTGGTCCTCATGCAGAGGCTTGCCTACAAGTGGGGCGTCCGTTTACTCGGCAGCCCTGAGCCCACCCGTAAGCAGATCTGGTTCGAGGTGCGCGCGCCGCAGGCGGACCTGGCCCCGGAGAAGGACGAGTGATCACGCGCGGACCAGCACGATCATCTCCGGCTTCGGCATCGTGCCGTCGGCGCGCCCGCACCGCACCACGACGCCTCTGGCGGTCTGCCGGTACCCATAGCCCGCTTCGGGGACGTTCAGCAAGTGATCCGCCACCGCGGCCAACGTCAGTGCGGTGAGGCGGAGGTACGGGGCCTCGGCCGGATCCGGCGCCTCGGGCGGCATCAGCGCCTCGACAAGGCGGTCGGCCAACTGGCCCACGGCACCAGGGAGGTTGGGCGAGATATCGGCCAGGTCCGGCAGCGCGCGGCCGTCGCGCCAGAGGAATACCGTCGCCCATTTCGCCATGTCACCCACATCTGCGGGGTCAGGGTCGATGACGCCTCGGTCCGAGAACGAGACCGCCCGCAGGACGCCCGCCAAGGTCCAGTCCTTACGTGCGGCGACGATGCGGAGGAGAGCGACCAGTCTGGTCGCCTCCGCGAGTTGGTCGACGCGCTCATCGACGTCCGGAGGAAGGCGGAGATCGACGTCGCGGCCGAAGTCGAGAACGCCGACCAGGTTCATGAGGCGGTGGAGACCAGGCGACGGGTCGGCCGCACCCGCGCGTTCTCTGGCGCGCTCAGGGTCGGGGACGATGTCACGCACCAGGTCCGCGTCGAGGGCCATGCTCAGGACGCGGGCAGCGGCACGGGAGGCCTGGGCGTCACGACGCGCCTGAGATGCGACGGTGACGCCGGTCCCGCGAGTGGCGACGACACGTCCGGGAGGTGGAGAGGCGGCGAGGCCCGAGCTGTAGGCGAAGTCGCGTACGAGAGCCAGGCCGCGGCTCCCCAGTTCCAGGACGCGCTCATCCCCGTCATCACGGCCCAGCCAGTCCTGGGACTCCGGGTCCATGGGGACCGACCACGGGTGTTCCGCCCCCTCCGGCACCCACAGCCGGGTCTGCGCGTCCGGGGCGTACCAGACCGGGCTATCCGCTGCCACCATGCGGAACCCCTCGTCCGCGACCTCCGCCTCCGTGGGCAGCCGGTAGCGCGGGCCGTCGGGCAGCAGCTCGTTCACCCATTGGGTGAACGCCGCCGCTTCGCGTCCGGTCATGCCCGTCGCGGTCCCGTGGCCCGCTCGCGGCTCCCCGGTGAAGAGCCCGTACAGCTCCTCAGAGACCGGGCTCGCGCAGACCAGTGTGTCCTGCCCCAGTCGCACCGTCTGCCGCAGCGCACGCGTCACCGTCACCGCCGTCATCAGCCGCCCCATCGGCATGTCCGGCCCCGTCCGCAGCGCGTCGGTGCGCAGGCCCTCCAGTAGCCTCCTCGTCTCCGGGGCGAACTCCGCCGCCTCCTCCTCGCAGTCGAAGGCGAGGGCGATGGCCGTGACGGTGCCGGAGTCGACGCACGCCTCGACGATCGGCGCCGGGTCCACCCGCGCCGCGTACAGCAGCGTCGTCTCGCGCCACCAGTCGTCCTGGACACCGGCGACGAGGGTCTCCGCCAGGCCCCGGTGCTGGATGTGCAGCGCCGCCAGATGTTCCTGGAGCGTGAGGTGGGCGAACGCGTACAGCCCGCGCTCCCGTTCCACCAGCATCCCGCTGGCGACGATCCCGGCCAGGAAGTCCTCCACCGGGACCGTCGCCGCGCCGACGCGGAACAGGACCGGGCCCAGGATCTCCGCCGCGCGGACGGAGTCGATGTCGCGCTGCCGGTCGCACATCATCACGTACGCCAGCTCCCGCAGCACCGCCTCCTTCTTCGCGCCGGTCAGCTCGTCCGGCAGCGCCGCCACGTTCCCCTTCGCCTCCTGGCGGCGCCACAGCAGCACCTCGCAGATCTCGGCGTACAGCCCGGCGCGGCTGCCCGGCAGGGCGCCCCGGTAGCGGTGGACGTTGGCGATCATGGTCAGCAGGAGCGGGTTCGCCGCGAGGTCGTAGAGGACCGGACGGGCGCGGAGGCGGCTCAGGAGGTCCTCCGCCTCTTCCGCCGCCCGGTCCGCGACCGCCGTGTCGTCCGCGCCCGTGCTCAGCCGCTCGATCGCCCGGTACCAGCCCTGTACGAAACGGGTGATCTGCTCCCCCGTGAAGCGACGCGCCTGGAGCACGCGGGCGCGGTTGACCGGTGCGGTCCGGTAGCCGTGGGGGCGGGAGGTGAGCACGAAGTCGTTGGTCTCGTAGCTCTCGATCTGCTCCTCGACCCACTTCGAGACGTTGCGCCGGTCTTCCTCCCTCGCCACCTCGTCCAGGCCGTCCAGCAGCACCACGCAGCGCCCCGCCTGGAGTTGCCGGTCGAACCAGCCGGGCGGCTCGTCCTCGCGCAGGCGCCGCAGGGACGCGCCGATGGCCTCCGGGAGGGTGATCCCGGGGTTCTCCGCGATCGCCGCCGCGTGGTCGCGGAGGAAGAGCAGGATCGGGAGGTCGCGGGAGCCGCGCTTTCCCGGCTCGCGCGCCAGCCGCAGCGCCAGGTGCTTGAGCAGGGTCGTCTTGCCGGTGCCCGGGGCGCCGATGACCGCGAGCGCCGTGCCGTCGGATCCGCCCAGGAAGTCGTGGATCGACTGGCGTACGGAGGCGTCGGCCACGGGGACCGTACCGGCGAGGGACTCCTGCGACGCCGCGTGCGGGGGCCTCGGCACCAGGCTGACGTCGACGAACACCTCTTCAAGACCGGGGGTGAAGTCGCCACGGGTGGCCAGGCCCTTGAGGTCGATGAAGCGGTGGTGGCTCAGGACGTACGCCCGGTAGCCCCGCTCGAAGCGGGAGATCCGCCAGCGCAGCCTTCGGTCGACCCCGTCGGCCGCCCGCTTGACCCAGCGGTCCGCGACGTTCGCGTACACCTTCACGCAGAAGCCGACCGCGGCGATCAGGACCGCGTAGGCGAGGAGCAACAGCAGGGCGCCGACCGGGTGTTCGCGCACCGACGGCCAGAACCGGGCGCCGAGCACCGCCGGGGGCACCACGCTCACCGCCGCGAGGCCGACCCTGGCCAGTAACTCCCCGCTTTTGCCGTCCGCCACCGCTGCCCTCCGACTCCCCTCGCGGGCGTCCTGTATAGCGGAATCGGGGGCGGTTGTAAGGTCCGCGCATGACCGGAACCCACCGAAGATTCAGAGCCCTTGGGCCTCTCATAGGCCCCGGAGCGGGCGTGGCCGTGGCCACGACCGCCGTCGCCGCTCTGGTGCTCACCGCCTGCGCCGGCGAAAGCTCACCGGATACCGCCGACCGCCCCGGCACCACGACCGCAAGCCCCAGCCCGGCCGTCTCCAGCCCGGCCGTGGTGATTCCCAGCTCCCGCTTCACCTTTCACGGAACCATCGGCCCCGGCGACGTCGCGGAAGGCGAGTCCTGCGACTTCGAGGGCGGCATTCATGTGGACCACGACAAAGCCGTCACGTATGTCTGCGAGAACGGGCGCTGGACGTTTCTGATCAACGGCGACGGTCGCTCGGGCCCACCCGCGTCCCCACACGTCCCGCCGACGCCGGGGTAACTCAGACCGCGGGGCGCGGGGCCTCACACCGGCTCGGCGGTCAGCCCCTCGCCGGCGAGTGCGTCGAGCAGTCGGGTCGCGCGGTGTACCGCCGTGCCGGGGTCCGCTCCGGTGGCCGCGATCATTCCCCAGCGTTCCGGTACGCAGGCGACGGCCCGCATCAGACCGCCGGCCGGGGACAGGGCGCCCGCGACGTCCTCCAAGCGCCGCAGGGTGGCCCGGGCGGCGGGGCGGAACACCCGGGTGGTCGCATAGCGTTCGCGGATGCCGAGGCGGGACGCCTCGTCCTGGAAGGTCCGTACGTACTCGGCGCCGTGCGAGGAGAGGTTGAAGTCGATGGCGCCGACGACGAGCCGGTCGCCGAAGCGGCCGCCGAGCCGGCCGACGGCGAAGTCGACTCCCCCGGTGGCCAGGCCCTGATAGCTGCCGTCCCGCCGGGCCTGCGGGCTGAGGAAGGCGGCGCGAATGGCGTCGAGTGACGCACGGATCGTCCGGTAGGCGTCGTCCGGCAGGCCTAGCCCTGTCCAGGCGGCCTCGTCGAGGTAGGTGTTCCCGATCCACGAATAGCCGTTGAGGGCCTGGAGGGTGACGCCGTCGGCCACCTGCCCGTAACGGAAGTGACCGGACGGCACCACCGGAAGGGCGCTTCCGTCCAGCGGCACCGACAGGAAGGTGGTCCAGGCTTCCAGCAGATAGTCGTCGCCCATCGGGTAGGCGTCCTCGGCCGCCGCCACGAGACGGTCGGCGTCGGCGAGGTCGAGGTTTCCGACGATCCGGGCTCCGTCGCCCGCCTCGCTCGGCTTCAGCGCGGCGGTGGTGAGGCCGTAGCGGGTCCGCAGCAGCTCCGCGGCGTGCAGCACGTCGGCGACGAAGGCGTCCCGTCCGGTGTTGGCCCGCGGCACCAGGTACCCGGGGAGCACCGGGATGGTCAGGCCCAGCCGCTCGTGTGCCTCGCTGAGCCGTTGCTCGGCGGCGAGGAGTTCGTCCACGGACAGTGCGTCCGCGTCCAGCCGCGCGGCGGCGGCGACGGCGGGGTGGACATGGCGCTTGCGGTTCCACCTGGTGGCCACGGCAGGGCTGTTCGCGTCCGTGACCAGCCGGAGCGGGCCCGCTACCCGGCGCAGCCACAGCAGGAAGATCTGCGTCTCCAGGTCCAGGGCGTACAGCCGGATCACGGCGTCGGGGCGGTCGCGCAGCCAGTCGATGATCCGGCCCAGCGGTGTCTTCTTGCCCCGCTCGTGCTCGTCGGCCATGACCAGCAGCGCATGGCTCAGGTAGTAGTGCTCGCGGTCCCCGATGTCGACGGCGGGCACTCCCCTGACCTCGACGGCCTCGGCCCACGGCGCGGTACGGCCGACCGACAGGTCCGCCGCGGTGCCGAGGAAGGCCGAGCGCGCCTCCACGTAGGTGGCCACGTCATGGGGGCTCCGGCCGGCCACCAGGTCGGCGACATCGCCGTCGAAGGCGCGCAGGGTCGACGTGGTCGAGTGCAGCAGCAGCGCGGGCGGGTGGTCGCCGGGGCCCGCGTAATAGGGCGACAGTTCACGCTCGGCCGCGGCGGGCACGAGGGAGCAGTCGATGCCGAGCAGTCGGTCGGCGAAAGCGGCCACCTCCCGCTCGTCGAGGACCCGGTGCCCGGTGAAGAAGCCCGCCCAGCGGACCTCTCCGCCGCTCGGCAGCCGGACGTCGGACGGAGGGACGGGAACGAGCACGGCGGCCCCTTTTCTGAGCTCTGAGCGGGGTGGTGCGACCGGCGTGCCGGGGCCGGAGACTACTCCGCCCTGACCGACCGGAATACGACTGTTACATAGGGTAGTTGAAATTCCTCTCGACCCGCCAGATCGGGGTGGGTCGCGGCGAGTTTCCGGATCTGCTCCTCCAGCTCGGCCTGCCTCTCCGGGCCGGCCGTCAGATAATACGATCGCGATGCGATGAGTTCGGTGAGTGTTTCTACGGTATGGGTCGCCGAATTCGGAAAGAATTCGCGCTCAATGGCACCGAACCGCGGTCCGAACGAGGGGTTCTTCAGCCATCCGGACAGCTGGCTTCCGGCATCTCCGCGCAGCGCGGCCAGTGCGCCGTGGAGCATGATCGCGGCAGGCGTCCGCGGGTCCGTCCCGGTGTCCTCGTCGCGGAGGATGCGGGACAGCTCCGCCGACCAGGGTACGTCCTCGTCGCGGAGGTTCCACAGGGCGGCGAGCACCCCGCCGGGCCGCAGCACCCTGGCCATCTCGGCATGGGCCGGCTCGGGGTCGAACCAGTGGTACGCCTGGCCCACCAGGACCGCGTCGACGCTCGCGTCGGGCAGCGGGATGGACTCGGCGCCGCCGGCGAGCACGGTGGCGGCGGGCGCGACCTCCGCGATCCGGGCGCGCATGGCGTCGTCCGGCTCCACGGCGGTGACGCGATGGCCGCAGGCGAGGAGGGTGCGGGCGAGGATCCCGGTGCCGGCGCCGAGGTCGAGCACCGAAAGCGGCCGGTCTCCCAATATCCACTCGACGCTCTGCGGGCGGTAGCCGGGCCGGGTGCGGTCATAACTCTCGACCCCACGCCCGAACGACGTTCCGCGCTGCTGCCAGGACTGTGCTCGTGTCATGCGGAATTACCTCGCATTCATCGATGCCGATAGAACAGGCGAAGGCGGTCGGGGTGATAGCGGACATGCATCGGATGAGCCTGACCGGCCAGGGCGTCGGCCACCGCCTGGGCGACCGCCGGAGCCTGCGCGAAGCCGCCGGTGTTGTGCCCTCCGGTCACGACGAGGAGTCCGCCGGCGGCGTTCGCTATTTCCAGGACGGGCAGACTCGATGCCGTCCACGGCCGGACGCAGTGCTTTCTGTTCTCCTTTGCCAGCCCCGCGTCGCGGGCTTCCTCGAAGGGGCCCGGAAAGAATCTCGCCGCGGTGTCCTCGATCGCGCCGTAGAGGGCGTCGAGCTCACCGGGGTCGATGTTCTCCGGATCAGATCCGGTCCAGCCGTAACCGGACCCGACCACCAGGCGGGACTCCCCGTTCGGAGCGGTCACCACGGTGACGTTGGCGTCCTCGGCGATGTGCCCGGAAAAGCTGATCTTCAGGGAGTTCTCGAGTCGCGGAGCCGGATTCGGCAGGCTGAGCCACGCCCCCAACACCCCGTGGATCAGTCCCTGGGAGACGGTGCCGCGCAGCAACTGCCCTCCGTATGCCCCGGGGGACAGCACGTAATGGTCGGCGCGCACTCTTCCGCCGGCGCGGATCAGCCCGTCGGGCAGGCCGTGCGCATCCCTGCTCAGCCCGGTGACCGGGCAGTCCCAGTGCAGCCGCGCACCGGCCTGCTCCAGCAGATCGGCCAGGGCCGCGAGGAACCTGTGCACCTGGACCGTGAAACCGACGACCTCGATGCCTCCGGCCAAGGCACGCGCCGCGCAGGCATCGCGGAGAGCCGGGTAGCGCTCGGCCACCTCATCCGGGGACAGCACCGCCCGCGCGGCCCCCAGCCGGCGCTGCCGGGCGACCTGGGCCCGCAGCCTGTTCGGGTCGGTGTAGAGCCGCAGTATTCCCTCGCGCAGCCCGACGTCGTCGAAGAGCGCCGGTTCACGCCACGCCAGTTCTCGCCACAGGTCGCGCGCCACCTGATTGAAGAGCAGGACGTCCTCGGTATAGGACCGGGCGAGCCAGGGCGGGATGCCCGCGCTGTCCTCCGCCCAGTCCAGATCCTGTGCGGACAGCGTGGCGGGAGTCGCGATCCGCCAGCCGGACTCCTTCACCGGCCTGTGAAAGGGAACGGGCCCCGATCCCGGCGGCCAGTGGTAGCCGTCGGCCTCGGTGAGGGTGAACATCCGCGCGTCGCCGCCGCCCCTGCTGCAACCGTAGGCCGTCCAGGGGGCGGCGTTCCGCGGATCCGGCGAAGCGTCGTAGACGGCCACCTCGTAGCCGTCCCGCAGCAGCCGGAGGGCGGTGATCAGGTTGACCACGCCCGCGCCGACCAGCGCGACCGACCTGCCCCGGGCGCGGACCCCGGCCAGCCGCCCGGCCAGTGCCGGACCGGCCACGGCCGTCAACCACGTGCGCTCCGCCAGGGCCAGCGCGCTCTGGTACAGCTCGCGGTCGGGTTCGGCGCCGGCCACGACCCGGCGGTAGACCAGGCCCGTATCGGCGGTCGCGGCGGCGGTGGACTCGGCGCCTGGGGATGCGCAGGATTCCCCGGCGCGGTCGGCCTTCCGCGTCCCGATCACGATGACCACCAGCGGCCCGCTGCCCGCCGACGAACGCCATTTCCGCGCCTCGTTGTGATCGAGTTCCGATCGGGTGATCAAGACGTCCGGGCGGTACCGGGCCAGCGCGACCCCGCGTTCGCTCCCCGCCGACCCGGACAATTCGCGCCGATATCTGATGCCGGGAACGGAAACCAGGGACTGAGTATCAGCCGGAACCGGGTGGTCCAGCAAGATCAGCACTTGTGTCCCTGTCGATTCGCGGGCACCGCGGCCCACTCGTCCAAGGCGTTCCGCCATGAACTGGTAATCGCCCACACCTCCCCGGAATCGTCAACCCGCGGAATGCTCTGGAGAAACGATCCAGATCAAATTGGTTCAGCGACAGAGACTTTCAAGCCAGGAATGCCCGCCCGGCAACACATGTCACGAAATGGACGACTGGTCTTCCGTCGGCCCCGCCGACGCCGGGGTCACCAGTCCCGACTCGTAGGCCGCCACCACCAGTTGGGCGCGGTCCCGGGCGGCGAGCTTGCCCATGATGCGGCTGACGTGCGTCTTCGCGGTCAGCGGGCTCAGGCTCAGCGCCTCGCCGATCTCCGCGTTGTTCAGGCCGCGGCCGACCAGGGTGAGGACCTGACGTTCGCGTTCGGACAGGGTGGCGAGGGCGGTGGCCGGCGGGGCCGACAGGGGTGGGGCGGCGGGCAGGCGCAGAACGCGGGCGATGAGGCGGGCGGTGGGGCCGGGGGACAGCAGGGCCTCGCCGGCTGCCACGGTGCGGATGGCGTCCAGGAGTTCGGCCGGGCGGGTGTCCTTGACCAGGAAGCCGGAGGCGCCCGCGCGCAGCGCCTCCACGATGTGTTCGTCGGTGTCGTACGTGGTCAGGGCCAGGACCCGGACGTCCGCGAGGTCGGGGTCCCGGGCTATGCGGCGGGTGGCCTCGATGCCGTCCAGGTCGGGCATACGGATGTCCATGATGACGAGGTCGGGGCGGGTGGCACGCGTCTGTGCCACGGCCTCGCGCCCCGTGCCCGCCTCGGCCACCACCGTCATGTCCTTGGCCGAGTCCACGAGCATGGCGAACGCGGCGCGGACGAGGGTCTGGTCGTCCGCCAGCAGGACCTTGATCGGTGCGCCCTCCGGCCGCGTGTGCCGCGTGAGCCCCGTGGTGGTCATGGCTTCTCCTCGTGATGCGAGCCGGCGTCCAGTGGGAGCAGCGCGGTGACCTGGAAGCCTCCGGTCTCGTGCGGCCCGGCGTCCAGGGTGCCACCCACGCTGCGGGCGCGCTCCCGCATCCCCGCGATGCCGAAGCCGCCGCCGGTGGGCTGCTCGGCCGGTCCGTGGCCCGGGCCGGTGTCGGTGACCGTGACGCGCAAGGCGCCGGGCGGCAGGGTCCGTTCGACCCGCACCCGTATCCGTACGTCGGGGCCCGCGTGCCGTACCGCGTTGGTGAGGGACTCCTGGACGATGCGGTACGTGGCGGCGCCGACCGCGGCGGGTACGGGGGCGGGCTCCGGGTCGCCGGGGAGGACCGCCAGGTCGACCTCCGCGCCGGCCGCCCGCGCGGTGGTGGCCAGGTCCGGCAGGCCGTCGAGGTGGGGCAGCGGGTCCCGGCCGTCGCCGCCGGGGGCGTCCCCGGCTCTCAGCACCCGCAGGGTCGTGCGCAGTTCGGCGCGCGCGTCGCGGCAGGTGTCGGCGATGCCGTCGAGTGCCGTGGCGAGCGCGGCGCGGTCGAGCCGCTCCGGATCGGCGATCAGCACGTGGGCGGCGACGGAGGTCTGGACGCCGATGAGGGTGATGCTGTGCGCGAGCAGGTCGTGCAGGTCGCGCGCGATCCGCAGCCGTTCCTCGGCGACCCGCCGGGCCGCCTCCTCCTCGCGGGTGCGCTCGGCGCGCTCGGCGCGCTCCACGATGGCGGCGATGTACCGGCGGTGGATACGGACCGCGTCCCCGAGGACCACCACCGCCAGTACCCAGCCGGAGCTGCGCAGCATGTCCACGCCCGCGTGCGGTGTCTCACCCGTCGCCATGGTCGTGACCATGATCCCGATGACGGTGCCGACGGTGAGGTACGCGCGCAGCGGCGGCCCGATGACGGCGAGGGTGAAGACGGCGACCATCCCGGCGGGGACGACGGCGAGGTGCACGTTGTCCATGGCGTGGTACGGGCCGACGAGCAGGACGACGGCGACGGTGACGAGCATGGGACTGCGGCGGCGTTCGACCAGCGCCGTGGCGCTGGCCACGAGCAGCAGCCAGCCCAGGATTCCGGGGCGGTGCCCCTCACTCTCCGGGAGGACCGACGCCAGGACGCACTGGAGGGTGAGCACGGCGGCGGCGAGCACGGCGTCGGTCCGCGTACGCGCGTGCGCGCCGCCGCGGGAGCTGCCGTGCAGGACCCGGAGGGCCCTGTCCAGCGCCCCGCGCGGCCAGGACGGTGCGGATTCGGTCGTGGGCTGGGCGGTCACCGCCCCATCCTCCGCGACGGCACCGGGCCCGCGCCATGCGCCCCTACGCCCGTCAGCCTCCGGTCCCGCCCCTGTACACGCGTCAGTCCGCGTGTGCCCATCGGCCCGCGTGCGCGCACCGCCGCCCGTACGCGCACCGGAGCCGGTGAGCGTACGGGTCGGCGGGGCGTCAGGACGGTCCCTCACCGGGCTCCGGTCCGGTCGGCCACCGGGCGCGGGCCGGTCGCGGTCGCGGGTTCGCCCGGGGCCGCGGTCGCGGCTTCGCCAGGCGCCGCATCAACCTCGGTCGCGGGTTCGCCCGGCGCCGCGTCAGCCTCGGCCGCGCGGACCCCCGTACCGCGCGCACCGGCGCCGCGGAACAGCGCGCCCGGCCACCACACCCACCGCCGCAGCAGCAGGCTCGCCGACGTCACCAGATAGGTCCGTACGAGGAACGTGTCCAGCAGCACGCCCACCGCGATGACGAAGCCCATCTCGACCATCATCACCAGCGGCAGCGTCCCCAGGACCGCGAAGGTCGCGGCCAGCACCACGCCCGCGGAGGCGATGACCCCGCCGGTGGTGCGCAGCGCGGTGACCGCCGCCTCCGGGACGTCGGCGCCGCGCAGCGACTCCTCGCGCATCCGGTGCATCAGGAAGATGCCGTAGTCGACGCCGAGCGCGACCAGGAAGACGAAGGCCAGCAGCGGCAGCCCGGAGTCCATGCCGGGGAAGCCGAAGACCGGTTCGAACACCATGCCGCCCAGCCCCAGCGCCGCGCCCCACACGGCGACGACGGCGGCGACCAGCATCAGCGGGGCGACCAGAGAGCGCAGCAGCAGGACGAGGATGAGCAGGACGGCGGCCAGCACGAGGGGGACGACCACGGCCCGGTCGCGGGAGTTGGTCTCCGCCAGGTCGAGCTTCTGCGCGCTGGGGCCGCCGACCAGCGCCTCGGCCCCGTCGATCCGGTCGAGTCCGGTGCGCAGCCTGCGGATCGTGTCCAGTTCGGCCGCCGTCTCGGGGGCGTCCGCGGCGACCACGGAGATCTCGGTCCAGCCGCCGCCGCTTCGGCCGCGCTCCGCCCCCGCGACCCCGTCCGTCGTACGGGCCCGTCGCAGCGCCTCGTCGGCGTGGTCGGTGCGGGCGAGTACGTCGATCGGCTGGCTGCCGCGCTCGGGGTAGGCGTCGGCGAGGGTCTCCATCGCGGACACGGACTCGGGCTTCTTGGTGAAGGTGTCCTCGTCCTTCAGGTCGCCCGGCAGGTTGAGGACGCCGAGCGAGAGGGCGCCCAGGAGCACCGCGCCGCCGGCCAGGACCGCGCCCGGCCGCCGCCCGGCGGAGTTCCCCATGGCGGCGAACAGGCTGCGCCGGGTGCGCGGTTCGCTGCCGTACGCGGGGATCAGCGGCCAGAACACGCGTCGGCCGCACAGCACCAGCACGGCGGGCAGCAGCGTCGTCATGGCGGCGAGCGCGCAGACGACGCCCACCGCGCCTACCGGCCCGAGTCCGGCGCTGCTGTTGAGGTCGGCGGCCAGCAGGCACAGCAGACCGGCGGTCACGGTGCCCGCGGAGGCGAGAACGGCGGGGCCGCAGCCGCGCACGGCGGCGCTCATCGCGTCGTACGGGCGCGGGTGGCGGCGCAGTTCCTCGCGGTACCGGGCGACGAGCAGCAGCGCGTAGTCGGTGCCCGCGCCGAAGACCAGGACGGTCATGATCGACGCGCTCTGGGTGGTGACGGTGAGGTCGAAGCCCTGGACGAGGGCGTAGACGACGGCCCGCGCGGTGAGGGCGGCCACGCCGACGACCAGCAGCGGAACGAGCCACAGGAACGGGCTGCGGTAGGTGAGGATGAGCAGCACCGCGACGACGGCGACGGTGGCGATCATGAGCGTGCCGTCTATGGACTCGAAGACCTCCTTGGCGTCCGAGCCGAGCGCGCCGGGGCCGCCGACCTCGACGCTCAGCCCGTCCGGGTGCCGGTCGACCGCGGCCCGGATGTCGTCGACGGCCTCGGTGCGCTGGTCCTCCTCGGGCAGCCCGGTCAGCGACAGCGGGTACATCAGCGTCGCGCCGTCCTTGGCCGGGATGCCGCGCGGACGGCCGTCTCCGGCCGGGCCGGCCAGCTCGTAGGTGCCGGCGATGCGGTCGGTCTGCTCGCGGGCGGTCTGCCGGTCGGCGGCGGTCAGCCCGCCGTCGCGGTGGTAGACGATGACCAGGTCGGTGGACTCGCCACCGGGCAGGGCCTCCTGGACCTTCGCGACCTGGGTGGAGTCGGCACCGGCCGGGAGGTAGTCGACGGCCTTGTCGCGCTGGACATCGGCGAGCTTTCCGGCGAAGGGCAGGGCGAGGGCCAGCACGGCGATCCACAGGGCGAGGAACGCCCAGGGCACGGTGGTGGCCCGTCTGCTGGGCGCGCTGGGTGTCTTCATGCGCACCAGACTTCCGGGCGGCGGGACGCGGATCGTCGGGCCGGCGAGGGAGATCGCCGCTACTGCCCCGGATGCCCGGCGGGACCGGTTACTCCCCGGGGAGTACGCCCGGCCGCGGGCGCGGCACGGTCGCGGGCGGCCGCGACCGGTCCACGCGTCCCGCGCGGCCGACCGCCGTCCCGTGACCCCGTGGCCCCGTCGCCCCGTGGCCTCCTGGTCCTTACGACGGCGTGCGGATGGCCGCCAGCAGCCGTTCCGTGTCGTCGGGGCAGATCGACAGCGCCCGGCCCACCGTCTCCAGCACCGCGCGCTCGGCGGGCCGGTACGGTCCGTCGGCGACGGCGATCCGCGCGCCCTGGAGCAGGATGCTCTCCCGCCCGGCCGGGGCCAGATGCGGCGCCAGCGGCTCCAGGGCCTCGTGGAGCTCTATGGCCAGCGCGGTGCCGCACGGGTCGAGGGGCCCGGCTCCGACCCCGGGGTTCTGGGCGCACATACCGGGCAGCCGGCCGGTGTCGGCGGCGAGCGCCTCGATGAGGGCGAGCAGCTGCTCCTCGCTGCAGTCGGCGAAGCCCGCGGCGCGCACCGCGCCGACGGCGGCCTGCCGCACCGGGCGGGCGTCGGTGCCGCCCGCGGCGAGCACGGCGAGCGCCACGGTGTGCACGGCGTCCCGCAGCATCGCGGAGAACCGGGTGGTGGTGGGGTGGTCGAGGGCCTCGGTGCCGAACCGGCTCCGGCACGAGGTGCACTCCACGACCGGCGCGACCTGGCCGCGCGGCAGCAGCGGGATGCCGAGGACCACGATGCGGCGGCGGCCGGTCCGGCGGCGGTAGTTGCGGTCACCACCGCATCCGGTGCAGAAGAACTCGCCGTCGCCGACGGTCCTCCAGAGCGTGCGGACACCCACGACGCACAGGTCGCGGGTGTGCCGGCTTTCCGCGTGCACCACGTCGCACCTCCATCACGATTCGGCAACGTCGCCGCGTTGACGTGATGTTAGCCACATCGTTGTTGTGCCGTCAGTACCCCGTACGGAGACAACAGGCCAAACGCCGGGCCCCTGCTCGCCGGACGCGGCGGGCAGGAGCCCCGTACGAGTGAACGCCGGTCGGCGCACCGGGTTAACGGAGCGGACCCTCGGCCGGCGTCGCGGGCGTCAGCGCTCCGACCGGTTGACCGCCGACACGACGGCCTTGAGCGAGGCGCGCGTGGTGTTGGCGTCGATGCCCATGCCCCACAGCACCTTGCCGTCGATCGCGCACTCGATGTACGAGGCGGCCTGGGCGCTGGCGCCCTCGCTCATCGTGTGCTCCTGGTAGTCCAGCAGCCGGGCGTCGACGCCGATGGCGGCCAGCGCGTCGAAGAACGCGGAGATCGGACCGTTGCCGGAGCCGGTCAGCACCGTCGGGACGCCGTCCACGACGGCCTCGACGGTCAGCGTGTCCGTGCCGTCGGTGTCCGTGGTGGTCTGCCCGGTCCGCAGCTGGATGCGGCCCCATCGGGCCTCGGCGTTGTCCGGGTTCGGCAGGTACTCGTCCTGGAAGATGTCCCAGATCTGGGCCGGGGTGATCTCGCCGCCCTCGGCGTCGGTCTTGGCCTGAATCGTCTTGGAGAACTCGATCTGCATCCGGCGCGGCAGGTCCAGCTTGTGGTCGTTCTTCAGGACGTAGGCGATACCGCCCTTGCCGGACTGCGAGTTGACCCGGATGACCGCCTCGTAGGACCGGCCCACGTCCTTGGGGTCGATCGGCAGATAGGGGACGGCCCACTCGATCTCGTCGACCGTCCTGCCCTGCTTCTTCGCCGAGGCCTCCATGGCCTCGAAGCCCTTCTTGATGGCGTCCTGGTGGGAGCCGGAGAAGGCGGTGTAGACCAGGTCGCCCGCGTAGGGGTGGCGCGGGTGGATCTCCATCTGGTTGCAGTACTCGGCGGTACGGCGGATCTCGTCGATCTGCGAGAAGTCGATCTGCGGGTCGACGCCCTGGCTGAACAGGTTCATGCCCAGGGTGACCAGGTCGACGTTGCCGGTCCGCTCGCCCTGCCCGAACAGGCAGCCCTCGATCCGGTCGGCGCCCGCCATGACGGCCAGCTCGGCGGCGGCGACGGCCGTGCCCCGGTCGTTGTGCGGGTGGACCGACAGGCAGATGTGCTCGCGCCGCGACAGGCGGCGCGACATCCACTCGAAGCGGTCGGCGTGCGTCGACGGGGTGGAGCGCTCCACGGTGGCGGGCAGGTTGAGGATGATCTCGCGCCCCTCCTCCGGCTGCCAGACGTCCATGACGCCCTCGCAGACCTCCAGCGCGAAGTCCAGCTCGGTGTCGGTGAAGATCTCCGGGCTGTACTGGTAGCCGAAGGCGGTCTCGTCACCCAGCAGCTTGTCGGCGTACTCCATGACCAGCCGGGTGCCGTCGACCGCGATCTGCTTGACCTGCTCGCGGGAGCCGCGGAAGACCACGCGGCGGAAGACCGGGGCGGTGGCGTTGTACAGGTGGACCGTCGCCCGGTGCGCACCGCGCAGGGATTCGACGGTCCGCTCGATCAGTTCCTCGCGCGCCTGGGTCAGGACGGAGATCGTCACGTCCTCGGGGATCGCGCCCTCTTCGATGATCGACCGTACGAAGTCGAAGTCGGTCTGGCCCGATGAGGGGAAGCCGACCTCGATCTCCTTGTAGCCCATCCGTACGAGCAGGTCGAACATCTCGCGCTTGCGGGCCGGGGACATCGGGTCGATCAGCGCCTGGTTGCCGTCGCGCAGGTCGGTGGAGAGCCAGCGGGGGGCGGCGGTGATGCGCTTGTCCGGCCAGGTGCGGTCGGGGATGTCGACGGCCTCGTACCGGCCGTACTTGTGGATCGGCATCCCGGACGGCCGCTGAGTGACGGTCACGGCGGTGACGGGCGTGGGGCGGCCGACGGTGTTCTCAGGCGTGGAGGTCATGATCTGCGCGGGCTCCTGTCGAAAGGGCTTCGACGGCCGACGGTGGGCAACACCGGACTCCGCGGGGAGGGGGTCGGCCTCTGACTACAGGCCCTCGCCGCGGCAGCTAAGGAGAAGCAGCCCGAAACGCATGATGTGCAGCACGATAGCCGAGTGCGCCGAGGGATGGTCATCGCGTTTCAGTATGCGGGATGGCTGTCGGTTACGGCTCAAAAGTGATGGACCACTCGAATTCAGGAATCCCTGATGTGAGCAGTGACACTCCGGTCACGCGATGCCACATTGCGTCGTATGGATGACACCGACGCCACATGCAATCCGGTCTTCTGCACGATCGTCCCGCCGCACGTGCTGGACAAGCTGTCGCAGGCCGACGACCCCGTCCTGCACGAGCCCGCCCGCCGCACCCTGGAGCGGGACGCGGTGCACCGCACCCGCCGCCGTACCACCGTGCTCGCCGACCACGGGCCCTTCGCGACCGCGCCCGCCGACGGGCCGAAGCGCACCGTCTACGACGCCCAGCACACCGAGAACCTGCCCGGGAAGAAGGTGCGCGGCGAGGGCGACGACGCCTCCGGCGACGAGACCGTCAACCGCGCGTACACCGGGCTGGGCGCCACGTTCGAACTGTTCCTGTCCGGGTACGGGCGCCACTCCATCGACAACGCCGGGCTGCCGCTGGACGCCACCGTCCACTACGGCGAGAACTACGGCAACGCCTTCTGGGACGGCCAGCAGATGGTCTTCGGCGACGGTGACGGGGAGATCTTCCTCGACTTCACCATCCCGGTCGACGTCATCGGCCACGAGCTGACGCACGGCGTCACCCAGCACACCGCCAACCTGGAGTACTCCGGCCAGTCCGGCGCGCTCAACGAGTCGATGTCCGATGTCTTCGGCTCGCTGGTCAAGCAGCACGCGCTCGGCCAGACCGCCGCCGAGGCGGACTGGCTGATCGGGGCCGGGCTGCTCGCCCCGCGCGTCAACGGCAAGGCCCTGCGGTCGATGAAGGAGCCGGGCACGGCGTACGACGACGACGTGCTGGGCAAGGACCCGCAGCCCGGCCACATGGACGACTTCGTGGACACGAGCGAGGACAACGGCGGGGTGCACATCAACTCCGGCATCCCCAACCACGCCTTCTACCTGCTCGCCGACGCCCTCGGCGGCCACGCGTGGGAGCGCGCCGGACAGATCTGGTACGACGTGCTGACCGGCGGCGAGCTGGCCGCGAACGCCGAGTTCACCGACTTCGCCCAGCTCACGGTGGCCGCCGCCGCGGCCCGCTACGGCGAGGGCGACGAGCAGCGGGCGGTGCTCGAGGCGTGGCGCGCGGTGGGCGTTCCGGCCGAGTAGGCACGTACGAGCGGCGGGGGCGCCGGGACGGAGTGAGGATGGAGCCATGCGAATCACCGTGATCCGTTCCGGCGGCTTCGCCGGCATCACGCGCCGGGCCGAGCTGGACACCACCGGCCGGCCCGACGCCCGCCATGTGGAGGCCCTGGCGCACCAGGCCCTGGAGACCGACCAGGGCGCGTCGCCGCGCGGCGTTCCCGACGGCTTCCGTTACGAGATCACCGTGGACGGCCGTACGGCGCACTGCGCCGACCCGCGCCTGAGCGAGGCCCAGCGCGAGCTGGTCCGTACGGTGCTCAAGGAAGGCGCGTGACCCCGGGCCGGAACGCGGGCCGGAACGCGGGCTAGAAGCCCAGCTTGCGCAGCTGCTTGGGGTCGCGCTGCCAGTCCTTGGCGACCTTCACGTGCAGGTCGAGGAAGACGGGGGTGCCCAGCAGCGCCTCAATGTGCTTGCGCGACTTGGTCCCGACCTCCTTCAGGCGCCGGCCCTTGGGGCCGATGATGATGCCCTTCTGGCTGGGGCGCTCGATGTACACGTTCGCGTGGATGTCGAGCAGCGGGCGGTCGGCGGGGCGGTCCTCGCGCGGCAGCATCTCCTCGACCACCACGGCGATGGAGTGCGGGAGCTCGTCCCGTACGCCCTCCAGCGCCGCCTCCCGGATCAGTTCGGCCACCATGACCTGCTCGGGCTCGTCGGTCAGGTCGCCCTCGGGGTAGAGCGCCGGGCTCTCCGGCAGCATCGGGACCAGGAGGTCGGCCAGCAGGCCCACCTGGTTGTCGCCGACCGCCGAGACCGGGACGATCTGCGCCCACTCGATGCCCAGCTCCTGGCCGAGCCGGTCGATGGCGATCAGCTGCTCGGCGAGCCGCTTGGAGTCCACCAGGTCGGTCTTGGTGACGATCGCGACCTTCGGGGTCTTCTTGATCCCGGCCAGCTCGGTGGCGATGTAGCGGTCGCCGGGACCGAGCTTCTGGTCGGCGGGCAGGCAGAAGCCGATCACGTCGACCTCGGCCCACGTGGTCCGCACGACGTCGTTGAGGCGCTCGCCGAGCAGCGTGCGGGGCTTGTGCAGCCCGGGGGTGTCGACCAGGACGAGCTGGGCGTCGGGGCGGTGCACGATGCCGCGCACGGTGTGCCGGGTGGTCTGCGGCCGGTTGGAGGTGATGGCGACCTTGGTGCCGACCAGAGCGTTCGTGAGGGTGGACTTGCCCGCGTTGGGGCGGCCCACGAAGCAGGCGAATCCCGCGCGGTGCGGGGCGTCGGTGCCACCGGGTGCGGCGGACTCGGAGGATTGCGGGGTACGAGCGCTCATGGCGCCCATTGTCCCTGATCCACGGCGGGCTCCCTCCCCCATGGCCTGAACGGCATGGGAGGTGCCCCCACGCTCGCGCCCGGGCGGGGTCCGCTCACGCCCGGGCAGTGCCCCCACCCGTGCCCGGGCGGGGTCCGCTCACGCCTGGACGGTGCCGCGCAGCGCGCCGTCCGGGCCCGCCAGCAGCACGGGCGTGCCGGGGCCGCCCAGGTCCCGTACGGCGGCGCGGTCCTCGTCGGAGACGGACTCGGCGGCGGAGACCACGGCGGCGGCCTCCAGGGAGGTGGCCCCGCTGGCGACGGCCATCGCGACGGCGGTGCGCAGGGCGCTCAGCCGCAGCGAGTCCAGCGCGACGGTGCCGGCGACGTAGGTGCGTCCGGTCTCGTCGCGCACCGCCGCGCCCTCGGGGACGCCGTTGCGGGCGCGCGTGGCACGGGCGAGCGTGATGATCTTGAGGTCTTCCGCGTCCAGCGGGGCAGCTTCGCTCATGGGGATGAGGATATGCGGGCGCGCCGACGGCCGCGGAGGCGGTCAGCCCGCCACCGAGTACATGCGGTCGCGCCGCCCTTCGGGCGAGGTGAGCCGCTCCAGCTTGGCCGCGGTGTCCGTGTCCGGCATGGGGTTGTGCAGCACGATCGTCAGGTCCGGGCGGGCCGGGACGCGCAACTGCGTGCTCTCGAAGAACATCGCGCCGACCCTGGGGTGCTCCAGCTCCTTGGGCAGCTGGCCACCGGCCTGTACGTCTCCGCGCGCCCACAGCACGGCGAACTCCTCGCTCAGCTCGGCGGCTTCGGCGATCACCGCCGCGAAGCCCTCGTCGTCCGGGTGCTCGGAGCAGGCGGCGCGGAACTGGGCGACGACCACCGGCGCGATCCGCTCCCAGGTCTTGGCACGCGCCCGGTAGACGGGGTCCGCGAAGAAGGTGACCAGGCAGTTCTGCGGCATCTCGGGCCGGAAGCCGAGGACCAGCGTCGCCGCCTCGTTGTACGCGACCACGTTCCAGTACCGGTCCATGATGTGCGCCGGGAACGGCATCCAGCCGTCGATCAGCCGGTGCAGCCCGTCGCACAGGTAGTCGGTGTCGTACTCGGACTCCGGCTGCGGCGGGTTCAGCCCGGCCAGGACGTACAGATGGCGGCGCTCGGTGCCGTCGAGCCGCAGGACGCGGGCCACGGCGTCCAGCACCTGCGGCGAGACCGTGATGTCCCGGCCCTGCTCCAACCACTGGTACCAGGAGGCGCCGACACCGGCGAGGACGGCGACCTCCTCACGGCGCAGGCCCGGGGTGCGGCGCCGGGCCCCGCCGTCGGGCAGGCCCGCGTCGGTGGGGCTGACCCGTGCGCGGCGGCTCATGAGGAACTCCCGCAGTTCCTGCCTGCGCCGTGACTTCGCGCTCGTGGCGACGGTCTCTGCCACTCTCTCCCCTTCTTCCGCGCTGACTGGTGGTGCGGCCACCAGGATAAGTTCCCGCTCCCCACACCCTTTTCGGTCGTCAGAACCTGTGGAGCATGGCGATCGATTCCCCTGCTGTTCCCGACACGGGCCCCGCACCGGCCCCTTCCCCCTCCGACTCCCCCGCCCCCGTGCGGATGTCCGCGCGGGCCAAGCTGATCCTGATGGTGCTGTGCGCCGCGCAGTTCATCGTCGCGCTGGACTTCTCGATCCTGAACGTGGCGCTGCCCGCGCTCGGCGCCGACCTGGGCATGGGGCAGACCGACCTCCAGTGGGCCGTCACCGCGTTCGCGCTCCCGTCCGGCGGCTTCCTGCTGCTGTTCGGCCGGATCGGCGACCTGTACGGGCGGCGCAAGCTGTTCCTCGCCGGGCTGGCGCTGTTCGCGCTGTCCTCGGTGCTGGCCACGTTCGCCTGGAACCCGGCGGCATTCCTGGCCGGGCGGGCGCTCCAGGGGCTGGGCGCGGCAGTGATCGTGCCGACCGGCATGTCGCTGCTGACCACGACGTTCGCCGAAGGCCCGGAGCGCGAGCGGGCGCTGGGCATCAGCGGCACGCTCATGTCCCTGGGCTTCACCGTCGGCATGGTGCTGGGCGGCGGGATGACCGACACCCTCGGCTGGCGCTCCACGATGGGGCTGCTGGCGGTGGCCGCCGTGCTCATACTGGCGCTGGCGCCGGGTCTGCTGCCGGAGTCCCGGACCCCGGACCGGCCGCGGCTGGACCTGCCCGGCGCGGTCACCGTCACCGGCGGTCTGCTCGCCCTGATCTACGCCCTGTCGACAGCGGGCGAACGCGGCTTCGGCGACGCCGACGTGCTGGTGACGCTGGTGCTGGGCATCGCGCTGCTGGTCGCGTTCGTGATCGTGGAGTCCCGTACGGAGCAGCCGCTGGTCTCGCTGCCCATGCTGCGGCGGCGCACGGTGGCGTGGGGCAACGTCGGCGGCCTGGTGACCATCTCGATGATGACCACGGTGGTCTTCGTGCTGACGCTGTACCTCCAGGAGGTGCTGGAGCTGTCGTCGTTCGAGACCGGTCTGGTCTTCGGTGTGCAGGGGGTGGCCTCGGCCGTGGCGGGCTCGTACGCGCCGAAGGTGATCGGCCGCTTCGGCGCCCACCGCACCCTGGTCGGCGGGCTGCTGGGCCAGGGCCTGTTCGGGGCGGCGCTGCTGGGCGCGGGCTCCGCGAGCTGGTCGGTGTGGCCGGCGACGGCCGCGCTGTCGCTGGCGAGCATGTTCCATCTGTGCGCGATCGTCGCCTACGGGGTGACCGTCACCTCCGGTGTCCGGAACGAGGAGCAGGGGCTGGCGACAGGGCTGGTCACCAGTACGCAGCAGGTGGGCATCACCATCGGCATCCCGCTGCTGGGCGTGCTCGCGACCACGGGCGACAGCCTGCTGTCGGGCGTGCGTCTGGTGCTGGGGGTGGACGCGGCGATCGTGGTGGTCGCGGCGCTGCTGATCGGCGCGGGCCTGCGCCGCCGCTCCGACTCCGCGTGACCGCCCGTACGGGGGCGTCCGGACGCCCCCGTACGGCTCGCCTACGCGCGGTCCAGGCGCAGCCGTTCCGCCTTCGGCAGGCCCGCCACCACCAGGTCGTACGAGTCCTCGATCAGCTCGCGCACCATCCGGTCCGGCAGGGTGCCGTCCACCGTCACCGTGTTCCAGTGCCGCTTGTTGAGGTGGTAGCCCGGGGCGATCGCCGCGTGCGCCGCGCGCAGCCGGATCGCCTCGTCCGGGTCGCACTTCAGGGCCACCCGCAGGGGTTCCTCGTCCAGCGCGCAGAAGGCGAAGATCTTGCCGCCGACCTTGAAGGTCGACAGCTCGGGCGCGCCCGGGAACGGGAAGTCCTCGACGGCGCCGTTCTGGTCGAGGCAGTACGCCTTCAGTTCCTGCGGTGTCACGCTCGCCCCTCCTGCCGTGTCACGCTGCCGAGTCCTCCCCCTGCTCGACGGCGTGCGGCACCGGCTCCACCAGCACCGTGACGATCTTGTTGCGGCGGCCCGCCGGGGACTCCGCGGTCAGCCGGAGCGCCGCCAGCTCCGGGTGCGGGTTCTCCTCGGTCAGCGGGACCTCGGCGGTGGCGCCCGCGATCGGCACCCGGCCGAGGAACTTGGCCAGCAGTCCGCCGACGGTCTCCACGTCCTCGTCGTCCAGCTCCAGCCCGTACAGCTCGCCGAGGTCGCCGACGTCCAGCCGGGCCGTCACCCGGTACCGGTCCTCGCCCAGTTCCTCCACCGGCGGCAGCTCCCTGTCGTACTCGTCGGTGATCTCGCCGACGATCTCCTCCAGGATGTCCTCGATGGTGACGATGCCCGCCGTGCCGCCGTACTCGTCGATGACGACGGCGACGTGGTTGCGCTCCTGCTGCATCTCGCGCAGCAGGTCGCCCGCGTTCTTGGTGTCGGGGACGAAGGTCGCCGGCCGCATCGCCGTGGAGACCAGCTCCGCCTCGGCGTCCCGGCTGATGTGGGTCTTGCGGACCAGGTCCTTGAGGTAGACGACGCCGACCACGTCGTCCTCGTTCTCGCCGGTCACCGGTATCCGGGAGAAGCCGGAGCGCAGCGCGAGGGTGAGGGCCTGGCGGATGGTCTTGTAGCGCTCGATGACCACCAGGTCGGTGCGCGGCACCATCACCTCGCGCACGAGCGTGTCGCCGAGTTCGAAGACCGAGTGCACCATCCGGCGCTCCTCGTCCTCGATCAGCGACTCCTTCTCCGCGAGGTCGACCAGCGCGCGCAGCTCCGCCTCGGAGGCGAACGGCCCCTTGCGGAAGCCCTTTCCGGGGGTGAACGCGTTGCCGAGGAGGATCAGCAGCTGCGGAATCGGGCCCATGATGCGGGCCAGCGGCAGCAGGACGTACGCGGCGGCGGTCGCGGTGTTCAGCGGGTGCTGGGCGCCGATGGTGCGCGGGGAGACCCCGACGGCGACATAGCTGACCAGCACCATCACGCCGATCGCGATGGCCAGCGCCTCCCAGGTCACGTCGAAGGCGCGGACGCAGGCGTAGGTGACGAAGGCGCCCGCCGCCATCTCGCAGGCCACGCGGACCAGTAGGGCGACGTTGAGGTAGCGGGTGGGGTCCTCGGCGACCGCCATCAGCTTGGCGCTGCCGCGCCGTCCGGACCGTACCGCCTCCTCGGCGCGGAAGCGGGTGGTGCGGGCCAGGCCGGCCTCGGCGCAGGCGGCCAGCCAGGCGACGACCACCAGCAGGACGGCCGCCGCGATCAGTTGGCCGGTCATCGCGTGGTGGGGGCCGGAGAGGGGCCTTCGATGCCGCGCTCGGCGCGCCAGCCGTCGATGATGGCGGCCTGGAGGCCGAACATCTCGGCCCGCTCGCCCGGCTCCTCGTGGTCGTAGCCGAGCAGGTGGAGGACGCCGTGCACGGTCAGCAGCTGGAGTTCCTCGTCCATGGAGTGGCCGGTCGGCGCCTCCTCGCCCTGCCGCTTGGCGACCTCCGGGCAGAGCACGATGTCGCCGAGGAGCCCCTGCGGGGGCTCCTCGTCGTCCTTGGCCGGCGGACGCAGCTCGTCCATCGGGAAGGACATGACATCGGTCGGACCCGGCAGGTCCATCCACTGGATGTGCAGCTGCTCCATGGCGTCGGCGTCGACGACGATCACCGAGAGCTCCGAGAGCGGGTGGATCCGCATCCGGGCCAGGGCGTAGCGGGCGACGTCCAGGATCGCCCGCTCGTCGATGTCCGTACCGGATTCGTTGTTGACGTCGATCGCCATGGTGCTGTGCTACTGCTTCCCGTTGCGGCTGTCGTACTGCTCGTACGCGTCGACAATACGGCCGACCAGCTTGTGCCTGACGACATCGGAGCTGGTGAGCATGGAGAAGTGCACGTCCGGGACGCCGTCCAGGATCTCCCGCACCTGTCGCAGTCCGCTCTTCGTACCGCCGGGGAGGTCGATCTGGGTGACGTCTCCGGTGATCACGATCTTGGAGTCGAAGCCGAGCCGGGTGAGGAACATCTTCATCTGCTCGGGGTTCGTGTTCTGCGCCTCGTCGAGGATGATGAACGCGTCGTTGAGCGTCCGGCCGCGCATGTACGCCAGCGGCGCGACCTCGATCGTCCCGGCGGCCATCAGCCGCGGGATGGAGTCGGGGTCGAGCATGTCGTGCAGCGCGTCGTACAGCGGCCGCAGATACGGGTCGATCTTCTCGTAGAGCGTGCCGGGCAGGAAGCCGAGACGCTCGCCCGCCTCGACCGCGGGCCGGGTCAGGATGATCCGGTTGACCTGCTTGGACTGCAGGGCCTGGACCGCCTTGGCCATGGCCAGATAGGTCTTGCCGGTACCGGCGGGGCCGATGCCGAAGACGACCGTGTGCTTGTCGATCGCGTCGACGTACCGCTTCTGGTTGAGGGTCTTGGGGCGGATGGTGCGGCCGCGGTTGGAGAGGATGTTCTGGGTGAGCACCTCGGCGGGGCTCTCCGGGGCGCCCGTCTCGCCGTTCTCCGCTGCTCGCAGCATGGCGATCGAGCGCTCCACCGCGTCCTCCGTCATCGGTTGTCCGGTGCGGAGCACCAGCATCATCTCGTCGAACAGGCGCTGGACCAGAGCGACTTCCTTGGGGTCTCCGGTCGCGCTGACTTCATTGCCCCGTACATGGATATCGGTCGACGGGAACGCCGTCTCTATGACGCGCAGCAGCGAGTCCCCGGAACCAAGGACCGTGACCATGGGGTGCTTGCTCGGGACCGTGAACTGGGCGTGCGACTGCCGTCCTGTGGGTGTCTGCGTCATGGGCCGGCTCTGGGGCCTGCTCAACCTCCTCGCGCAGGTGTCAGCCTGCTCGGCGTCCTTGTAGGTCAAGGGTACGACGGGGCACCGACAAGACCCGAGCGCTTTTCCGGGGTTCCCTCAGGCCTGCCGGAAGCCGATGGTGGGGACCGCCCGGCGCAGCGGCCACGGGCGCGGGGCCGTGGGGACGAGCCCGTCGAGGAAGTCGTAGCGGTGCAGCGCCGACGGGTCCTGGGCGGCCGCCGCGTCCCCCGGGGTGCCCGCGTACGCCTTCATGTGCTGCCACCAGGCCGCGACCTCGGCCCAGCCGGGCGCGGACAGCGAGCCGCCGAACTCCTGCACCGACAGGGCGGCGGTCAGCCCGGCGAAGGCCAGCCGGTCGGCGAGCGGCCAGTCGGCGAGGGTGCCGGTGACGAAGCCGGCCATGAACACGTCCCCGGCGCCGGTGGGGTCCAGCGCCCGCACGGCGATGGCGGGCACCTCGGCGGTCTCGCCGGTGCGCCCGTCCACCGCGTACGCGCCCTCCGCGCCGAGCGTGACCACGGCCAGCGGCACCCGCTCGGCCAGGGCGCGGGCGGCGGCCCGCGGGCAGTCGGTGCGGGTGTAGCGCATCGCCTCGACGGCGTTGGGCAGGAACGCCTCGCAGTGCTCCAGGTCGGCGAGGTCGGCAGGGTCCCAGCGGCCGCTGTCGTCCCAGCCGACGTCGACGAAGATCCGGCTGCCGCGCCGCGCGGCGTGGCCGATCCACTCCTCACGGTGGCCGGGGACCAGGGAGGCCACGCAGGCGCGGGCCGGCGGCGGGCACTCGGGCGCGGCCTCGCCGTCGAAGGCGGACTCCGGCGGCGGCGCCTCGTGCCCGTGCGAGACCATCGTGCGCTCGCCTTCGTACGCCATGGAGACGGTCACCGGGGAGTGCCAGCCGGGCACGGTGCGCGACAGGGTCAGGTCGATGCCCTCGCCCCGGTCGAGGGCGTCGCGGCAGTAGTCGCCGTACATGTCGTCACCGAAGGCCGCGGCGAGGGAGGTGCGCAGGCCCAGCCGGGCCAGCGCGGTGGCCATGTTGGCGACGCCGCCGGGGCTGGAGCCCATCCCGCGCGCCCAGGTCTCGGTGCCGCGGACGGGCGCGGAATCCAGTCCGGTGAAGATGATGTCCAGGAAGACCGTCCCGGTCAGATAGACGTCGCAGGGCGGGTCGGCGGGGGTCCTCAGGGCGGCCAGGGGGTCCAGGAGGGCAGCGTCGGCGGTGGGCTGCTGGCCGTCGTGTGTGGTCACCGTGTGCTCCCCGGTCGTTCCCTGACTCTCATCCTTCATCATCGCGATGCGCCTTGTGTTCAGTGTGACGGCAGCATGTCACCTGTGTCGCTCAACACGCTTGCGCACCAGGGGCTTTGCGGTCCACTCTGGCATCCCCCGAAACACCCCGAAGGGGTTCCCCTTGGCAGAACAGACGGCGCTGAGCTCCTGCGGGCAGCGGGTGAGCGTGACGGCGGTGACCGCGCACCCGGAGGAGATCCAGCACGTGCGGCGGCAGGCGAACGAGCGGCTGCGCCAGTGGGGCCATCCCAAACAGGTACGGCAGGTCGTCGCCCAGGGCATCAGCGAGCTGCTGACCAACGTCCACAAGCACGTGGGCCACGGCGCGCCGTGCACCCTGACCCTCACCGAGCGCCCCGAGGGCGTGCTCGTGGAGGTGCACGACGACAGCCCGCGGATGGCGGTCCCGGCCGAGGTCGCGTGGGACGCCGAGACCGGCCGCGGGCTGATCCTGCTCCAGGCGATGGTGGCCGCGTTGCGCTCGGAGCCCGCGCCCACGGGGAAGGTGGTGTCGTTCCTCGTCACCCGGCTGCCGGAGGAGGAGCCGGACGACGCCTGGGCAGCGGGACCCGCATGAGGTCGCGGGCGACGGTGAGTTCGCCGTCGAAGCCCGCCACGCGCGCCTGGCGCTCGAACTCGGCGGGGTCGCCGTAGCGCTGCGAGAAGTGGGTCAGCACCAGGTGCCGTACGCCCGCCCGCACCGCGACCGAGGCGGCCTGTCCCGCCGTGAGATGGCCGTGCTCGACGGCGAGCGCCTCGTCCTCGTCGAGGAAGGTGGACTCGATGACCAGCAGGTCGCAGTCCTCGGCCAGGGCGTGGACGCCCGCGCAGAGCCGGGTGTCCATCACGAACGCGAACCGCTGGCCGCGCCGCACCTCGCTGACCTCGTCGAGGGTGACCGTGCGCCCGGCCGCCGCCACGGCCCCGGTGCGCTGCAGGCGGCCGACGTCGGGTCCCGAGATGCCGTACGCGGCCAGCGCCTCCGGCAGCATCCGGCGGCCGTCCGGCTCGATCAGCCGGTAGCCGTAGGACTCGACCGGATGGGAGAGCTTGCGGGCTTCGAGGACGTAGCCGGAGGTCTCGGCCAGCGTGCCGTCCTCCGTCACCGGGTGCTCGCCCACGTCGACCGTCTCCCGGTAGGCGGTGGCGTACCGCAGCCGGTGGAAGAACCGCCGCCCGCTGGCCGGGTAGTGGGCGGTCACCGGGTGCGGAACCCGGTCGAGGTTGATGCGCTGGATCACCCCGGCCAGGCCCAGCGAGTGGTCGCCGTGGAAGTGCGTGATGCAGACGCGGTGGATGTCGTGCGCGGCGACGCCGGCCCGCAGCATCTGGCGCTGGGTGCCCTCGCCGGGGTCGAAGAGGATGCCCTGGCCGTCCCAGCGCAGCAGATAGCCGTTGTGGTTGCGGTGCCGGGTGGGGACCTGGCTGGCGGTGCCCAGGACGACCAGTTCTCGTACGGACAACGGACTTACCCGGGCGGCCAGTTGAAGCCGCGGCCGCCGAGGACGTGCGCATGGGCGTGGAAGACGGTCTGGCCCGCGCCCGCACCGGTGTTGAAGATGATCCGGAAGCCGGTGCCGTCGACCTTCTCGTCCGCGGCGACCTCGCCGGCCTCCCGCAGCACGTCCGCCGCGATGGCGGGCTCGGCGGCCGCCAGGGAGGCGGCGTCGGGGTGGTGCACCTTGGGGACCACCAGAACGTGGGTGGGCGCCTGCGGGTTTATGTCGCGGAAGGCGAGGGTGGTCCCGGTCTCGCGGACCACGGTCGCCGGCACCTCTCTGGCCACGATCTTGCAGAACAGGCAGTCGGCCTGCGGTTCTCCCGCCACCGGTTGGCTCCTCGGGTCGTCGGTTCCTACGGTGACGGATGCTACCGGGACGTAGCGGATCATGGCGCGCCACGGCGTGCCCGGGCCGGATCGTGGGCAACGATCGCCGCCCGGACCCCGTCGTGGGCACCCGTCGCCGCCCGGGTCGGCTCGGGACGACCCGGGCGGCGCGGCGGCGCTGTCAGAGGCGCACGGGGTAGGAGGCGTGCTTGGTCGGGCGGCGATCGGTGTCCCGGTCGGGGTCCTTGTCGCAGTCGCCGATGACCTTCGCGTGGAAGACCTGGCGGCCCGCCACTTTCCCCTTGAGGTCGCCCTTTACACACCGGCCTTCGCGCACGAAGGTGACGATGCCGGTGACCCGGATGTCGGCTCTGCGCTTCTTCCCGGCCAGGCCCTCGCAGTCGATGGACACCTCGCGGACCGGGGGCCTGGACTCCCGCTTGCCGGACCTGGGCTTCTTCTCGTCGCCCTTGGCGTCACCGGTGCATCTCATCCAGCGCACGTCGATGCCGCCCTTCTCCAGCGCCTTGGTGGCGACCCGGTCCGTGGTGTACGCGGCGCGGACCGCGCTGAGCCCACGGTCGGAACCGCCTTCGCACGCCGACAGGCCGCCGACGGTCACGACGACCGCCGCGATCACGGGCAGCCGCGCGCCGCGCCGCCGCAGAGTCCTCCATACCCCCATGACGATCAGGCTGCCATCGGCGGTGGCGGCGGGGAAGACCGTCTTCGGCCAGGCTCAGGATGCGGCCAGGCCTAGGTTGCGGCCAGGCCTAGGTTGCGGCCAGGCTCAGGACCAGCGGCCCGTGCGCCCGAGCAGCAGCGCCGTCGCCGCCGTCCCCGCCGTCGAGGTGCGCAGCACGCTCGCCCCCAGCCGGTACGGCTTCGCGCCCGCCTCGGCGAAGAGCGCCAACTCCTCGGGCGAGACCCCGCCTTCGGGCCCCACGACCAGCACGATGTCGCCGTCGGCGGGGAGTTCGGCGGTGGCCAGCGGCGCGCCGCCCGCGGCGCGGTCCTCGTGGAGGACGGCCGCGAAGTCCGCCCGGGCGAGCAGCGCGGCGACCTGCTTGGTGGTCATCGCGTCCGCGACCTCGGGGAACCGCACCCGGCGGGACTGCTTACCCGCCTCACGGGCCGTACTGCGCCACTTGGCCAGCGACTTGGCGCCCCGGTCGCCGCGCCACTGGGTGACGCAGCGGGACGCCGCCCACGGCACGATGGCGTCGACGCCGGTCTCGGTCATCGTCTCCACGGCCAGCTCGCCCCGGTCGCCCTTGGGCAGCGCCTGGACGACGGTGATACGCGGTGCCGGCTCGTCCTCGACGGCCGCGCGGGTCACCTGGACCACCAGCCGGTCCTTGCCCTCGGCGAAGAGCACCACAGCCTCGGCCCAGCCGCCGTGCCCGTCGGTCAGGACGATCTCCTCACCGGGACGCAGCCGGCGCACCGAGACGGCGTGCCGTCCCTCGGGCCCGTCCAGGACGAACTCGCCGTTGCCCGGCACGGTCTCGACGACGAAGACGGGAGCGGTCACGAGACCACACCGCCCCGCGGCTGCGCGACGGTGGCCACCGCCTGGTCCAGTTCGGCGGCCAGCACCTCGACCAGGCGGGCCGCGGGCATCTCGCGGGCCAGCCGGTGGCCCTGCCCCGCCCACAGCGCCATGCCCTGCGGGTCGCCCGCCTTGGCCGCCGCCTTGCGCAGCCCGGAGGTGAGGTGGTGCACCTGGGGGTAGGCGGCGGGCGCGTACGGGCCGTGCTCGCGCATGAAGCGGTTGACCAGGCCGCGGGCCGGGCGGCCCGAGAAGGCGCGGGTCAGTTCGGTCCGGCCGAACAGCGGGTCCGTCATCGCCCGCTTGTGGAGCGCGTGGGCACCGGACTCGGAGCAGACCAGGAAGGCGGTGCCCAGCTGGGCGGCGGTCGCGCCCGCCGCCAGCACGGCGGCGATCTGCGCTCCGCGCATCAGCCCGCCGGCCGCGATGACCGGGATCTGCACGGTCTCGCGGACGGTGGTGAGCAGGGACAGCAGCCCCAGGCCCGCCCCGGTGCAGTCGGCCTGCGGGTCGTCCCGGTGGGTCCCCTGGTGACCGCCCGCCTCGATCCCCTGCACGCAGACGGCGTCCGCGCCGGCCCACTGCGCGGCCTGGGCCTCGGCGGGCGAGGTGACGGTGACGACGGTACGGGTGCCCGCCTTGGCGAACGCGTCGAAGACCGCCCGCGAGGGGCAGCCGAAGGTGAACGAGACCACCGGTACGGGGTCGTCCAGCAGGATGGCGAGCTTGACCTCGTACGCGTCGTCGCCGCCCGAGTCGGGGTCGCCGAGCGGGGTCTCGTACCAGGACGCCTCTCCGGCGAGCTGCTCCTTGTAGACCTCTACGGCGGCGGGGTCGGCGGTGAGCGGCTGCGGCATGAACAGGTTCACGCCGAAGGGGCGGTCGGTGAGCCCGCGGAGCTGTTTGATCTCCTGGTACATCGCCTCCGACGTCTTGTAGCCCGCGGCGAGGAAGCCGAGGCCACCGGCATCGGAGACGGCTGCGGCGAGCTTGGGGCAGGAGGCGCCACCCGCCATGGGGGCCTGCACGATCGGATACCGAAAGAGATCGGTCAGCGCGGAGGACATGAACACATCGTGTCACGTCGGCGGCACCGAGCAGTACCGGCCTCGGGCGCGTCGGCGCCCGGCGGCCGGACAGGCACCGGTTCGCCCTATTCGCCCCCGGACCCGGTCCGGGGGCGGCCAAGCGGAGCCTGGCGGGGAGCCGCGTCAGCGTCCGTTGAAAGCATCCTTCAGGCGCGAGAACAGCCCCTGCTGCCCTGGCTTGAACTCGCCCATGGGGCGCTCCTCGCCCCGGAGCTTCGACAGACGGCGCAGCAGTTCCTCCTGCTCCGGGTCGAGCTTGGTCGGGGTCTGCACCTCGACGTGCACGATCAGGTCGCCCCGGCCGCCGCCGCGCAGATGCGTGACGCCGCGCTGGTGGAGCGGGATCGACTGGCCGGACTGGGTGCCGGGCCGGATGTCGACCTCCTCCAGGCCGTCCAGCGTCTCCAGCGGCACCTTCGTGCCGAGGGCCGCCGCCGTCATCGGGATGGTGACCGTGCAGTGCAGATCGTCGCCGCGGCGCTGGAAGACCGGGTGCGGCAGTTCGTGGATCTCCACGTACAGGTCGCCGGCCGGGCCGCCGCCCGGGCCGACCTCGCCTTCCCCGGCGAGCTGGATCCGGGTGCCGTTGTCGACACCCGCGGGGATCTTGACCGTGAGCGTGCGCCGGGAGCGCACCCGCCCGTCGCCCGCGCACTCCGGGCACGGGGTCGGCACGACGGTGCCGAAGCCCTGGCACTGCGGGCACGGACGGGAGGTCATGACCTGCCCCAGGAAGGACCGCGTCACCTGGGAGACCTCGCCGCGGCCGCGGCACATGTCGCAGGTCTGGGCCGAGGTGCCGGGGGCCGCGCCCTCACCGCTACAGGTCGTGCAGACCACGGCCGTGTCGACCTGGATGTCCTTGGTGGTGCCGAAGGCCGCCTCGTTCAGCTCGACCTCGAGCCGGATCATGGCGTCCTGGCCGCGCCGCGTCCTGGAGCGCGGTCCGCGCTGCGACGCGGTCCCGAAGAACGCGTCCATGATGTCGGAGAAGTTCCCGAAGCCCGCGCCGAAGCCGCCGGCACCCGCGCCCGCGCCGCCCGTGCTGGACAGGGGGTCGCCGCCGAGGTCGTAGACCTGCTTCTTCTGCGGATCCGACAGGACCTCGTAAGCGGCGTTGATCTCCTTGAACCGCTCCTGGGTCTTCGGGTCCGGGTTCACATCCGGGTGCAGCTCGCGCGCCAGCCGCCGGAACGCTTTCTTGATCTCGTCCTGCGAGGCATCGCGCCGCACGCCCAGGACCGCGTAGTAGTCAGTCGCCACTTACGACTCCGCCAGGATCTGTCCGACGTAACGTGCCACTGCGCGTACCGCTCCCATCGTTCCGGGGTAGTCCATGCGGGTCGGTCCGACCACGCCGAGTTTGGCGACCGCCTCGTCGCCAGAACCGTAGCCGACCGCGACGACGGACGTGGAGTTCAGCCCTTCATGGGCGTTCTCGTGCCCGATGCGTACGGTCATGCCCGAATCCTTGGCCTCGCCGAGCAACTTGAGGAGGACGACCTGTTCCTCCAGCGCCTCCAGAACGGGCCGGATGGTGAGAGGAAAGTCATGTCCGAAGCGGGTGAGGTTGGCGGTGCCGCCGATCATCAGCCGCTCTTCGGTCTCCTCGACCAGGGTCTCCAGCAGCGTGGCGAGCACGGCGGAGACCGTGCCCCGGTCGTCTGCCTCGAAGGACTCGGGCAGATCCTGCACCAGCTGCGGAACGTCCGAGAAGCGCCGCCCCACGACCCGGCTGTTCAGCCGGGCCCGCAGATCGGCCAGCGACGTCTCCCCGACGGGGGCCGGGCAGTCCACCATGCGCTGCTCGACCCGGCCGGTGTCCGTGATCAGCACCAGCATGACCCGGGCGGGCGCGAGCGCGAGCAGCTCCACATGCCGCACCGTGGAACGGGTCAGCGACGGATACTGCACGACGGCGACCTGCCGGGTCAGCTGCGCCAGCAGCCGCACCGTGCGGCTCACCACGTCGTCCAGGTCCACCGCGCCGTCCAGGAAGTTCTGGATGGCGCGCCGCTCCGCCGGGGACAGCGGCTTGACGCCCGCAAGCCTGTCCACGAAGAGGCGGTAGCCCTTGTCGGTGGGGATCCGGCCCGCGCTGGTGTGCGGCTGGGCGATGAACCCCTCGTCCTCCAGGGCGGCCATGTCGTTGCGCACGGTGGCCGGTGAGACGCCGAGCCGGTGCCGCTCCGTGAGCGCCTTGGAGCCCACCGGCTCCTCGGTGCCCACGTAGTCCTGGACGATGGCGCGCAGCACCTCAAGTCTGCGTTCACTCAGCATCGCGCGCACCTCCAGTCCGGCCGATTCCCGGGCCTTGTCCCCTGGCACTCAGCTGTCATGAGTGCCAGATCTTCCTGAGCCAGTGTACGGCCGGGTGCCACGGCCTGGGCAAGGCCCGTCCCGGCCCTGTGGACAACCACACCGGACCGGGAGCGGACCCGCCCGGGCACCCTGGGCCGCGCCGCCGCACGCTGGGGTCAGACATCGCGCGCTAGCGTCTGACATATGGACAGCAACGGGGAACCGGCCCGCTGGGAACGGCTGGCGCCGGGCGTCGCCCGGCGGCGGCTGCCGGGCTGGGACGCGACGACCGGCGCGATCGCGGGCGAGCACGGGTTGCTGGTGGTCGACACCGGCGCGACGCTCGCCGAGGGGGCGGAGATCCGCCGCGAGGTCACCGCGCTCTTCGGCCGCCGCCCGACCCACATCGTGCTCACCCATCCGCACTTCGACCATGTGCTGGGCACGGCCGCCTTCTCGGGCTGCGAGGTGTACGGGGCGGTCGGTCTGGACGAGCTGCTGGCGCGCGAGCGGGACGAGCTGCGCTCGGACGCGGTACGGCACGGTGTCGACGCCGAGGACGCGGCCGAGGCCGCGGATCTGCTCGTACGGCCGCGGCACGCGGTCTGCGGGGAGCTCACCGTCGACCTCGGCGGCGGGCGGCGGGTCCTGCTGGCCAACGTCGGCCCCGGCCACAGCGGTCACGATCTCGCGGTGCTGGTCCCCGGTCCGCCCGAGGTGGTCTTCTGCGGCGACCTGGTCGAGGAGTCGGGGGAACCGCAGGCCGGGCGGGACGCAGTCCCCGGCCGGTGGCCCGCCGCGCTGGACCGGCTGCTCGCGCTGGGCGGCGATGAGGCGGTGTACGTGCCGGGGCACGGGGCCGTGGTGGATGCCGGATTCGTCCGGGCCCAGCGCGCGGAGCTGGCGGCGCGTTTCGGCGTGTCGTAGCCCTGCCTCGTAGCCACGACCTGCCATTTCTTCGTATCGTCGGCCGGTGCGCAGCAGAGAGTACAACCCCGATCTCACTCCTCCGTGGAAGCGGAAGGCGCCCGTGCCCGAGGTTCCCGCGGAGCCCGATCTCGTGGTCGAGGAGGTCACCACGGGCTTCTGCGGCGCGGTGATCCGGTGCGAGAAGACCGCGCAGGGCCCGACGGTGACGCTGGAGGACCGGTTCGGCAAGCACCGGGTCTTCCCGATGGAGCCGCGCGGCTTCCTCCTGGAGGGGCGCGTCGTGACCCTCGTCCGCCCGGCGGCTGCGGCCCGCACCGGCCCCCGCTTGACCGCCTCCGGCTCCATCGCGGTCCCCGGCATGCGGGCGCGGGTCGCCCGTGCGGGCCGCATCTATGTGGAGGGCCGCCACGACGCCGAGCTGGTCGAGAAGGTGTGGGGCGACGACCTGCGCGTCGAGGGTGTGGTGGTCGAGTACCTGGAGGGGGTCGACGACCTCCCGGCGATCGTGGACGCGTTCGGCCCCGGTCCGGACGCCCGGCTGGGTGTCCTGGTGGACCACCTCGTACCCGGCTCGAAGGAGTCACGCATCGCGGCGGAGGTGACGGGCGACGACGTGCTGGTGGTCGGCCACCCGTACATCGACGTGTGGGAAGCGGTGAAGCCGTCGTCGGTCGGCATCCCGGCGTGGCCGTCGGTTCCCCGCGGGCAGGACTGGAAGACGGGGGTGTGCCGGGCGCTGAGGTGGCCGGAGAACACGGGTGCGGCCTGGCAGCGGATCCTGGGCTCGGTGGGCAGCTATAAGGACCTGGAGCCCGCGCTGCTGGGGCGGGTGGAGGAGCTGATCGATTTCGTGACGACGCCGGCCTGATCCGCCTCCGGCGGTTCTTTCCCCTACCCGCCCCTTCCCGATTTTGTCCTCAATCGCCGGACGGGCTCGAAAATCGAGCCCGTCCGGCGATTGAGGACCGGGGTCCGGGGCGGAGCCCCGGGAAAGCTCAGTCCACCAGGTCCCGCACCACCGCGTCCGCCAGCAGCCGCCCGCGCAGCGTGAGCACCGCGCGCCCCGCCTCGTACGGGCCCCGCTCCAGCAGGCCCTCGGACAGGGCGCGGCGGGAGGCCGCGAGCCCCGCCGGGGCCAGCAGATCCAGCGGGCAGCCGTCCACCAGGCGCAGCTCCAGCAGGATCCGCTCCACGCGGCGGTCCTCCTGGCCCAGGACCTCGCGGCCCGCGCCCGGTGACCGGCCCTCGCTCAGGGCCTGCGCGTACGCGCCGGGGTGCTTCACGTTCCACCACCGCACGCCGCCGACGTGGCTGTGCGCGCCGGGGCCCGCGCCCCACCAGTCGGCGCCGCGCCAGTACAGCTCGTTGTGGCGGCAGCGCCCGGCCTCCGACGTGGCCCAGTTCGAGACCTCGTACCAGTGGAAGCCCGCCGCCGACAGCGTCTCGTCCGCGATCAGATACCGGTCCGCGTGCACGTCGTCGTCCGTCATCGGCACCTCGCCGCGCCGGATGCGCCGGGCGAGCTGGGTGCCCTCCTCGACGATCAGCGCGTACGCCGAGACGTGGTCCGGGCCCGCGCCGAGCGCCGCGTCCAGGGAGGCCCGCCAGTCGTCGTCGCTCTCGCCCGGCGTGCCGTAGATCAGATCGAGGTTGACGTGGTCGAACCCGGCGGCCCGGGCCTCGGCGACGCAGGCCTCGGGGCGACCGGGGGTGTGGGTGCGGTCCAGCACGCGCAGCACGTGCTGCCGGGCGCTCTGCATGCCGAACGACACCCGGTTGAAGCCGCCCTCCCGCAACTCGGCGAGGTAGCGCGGATCAACCGACTCCGGGTTGGCCTCGGTGGTGATCTCCGCCCCGTCGGCGAGCCCGAACTCGTCCCTGATGGCGGCGAGCATCCGGCCCAGGTCCGCGGCGGGGAGCAGGGTGGGCGTGCCGCCGCCGACGAAGACGGTCTCCACCGGGCGCGGGTCGTCGCCCAGCACCTTGCGGGCCAGGCGGACCTCCTCCACGAGCGTGTCGGCGTAGTTGTCGCGCGAGGCGAGCGCGCCGCCGGAGCCGCGCAGCTCACTGGCCGTATACGTGTTGAAGTCGCAGTAGCCGCAGCGGGTCGCGCAGTAGGGGACGTGCAGATAGAAGCCGAGGGGCCGCCCGGCGGCACCGTCCAGTGCGTGGTGGGGCAGCGCCCCGTCGTCCGGCACGGGCTCACCATCGGGCAGTACGGAAGGCATACGTCCCATTGTCCGGCATCGCCGGAGCGGGCCCGACGGGCTCCGGGGCGGGTACGGGCGGGGCTGAGCGGAGGCCCCGCCCGTACGGCTCGCGGAGGCTAGGCCTCGCGCGCTCCCTGGTACATCTCCTCGATCAGGTCCTTGTACTCCCGCTCCACCACCGGCCGCTTGAGCTTGAGGCTCGGGGTCAGCTCGCCGTGCTCGACGTCCAGGTCACGCGGCAGCAGCCGGAACTTCTTGATCGTCTGCCAGCGCTGGAGCCCCTCGTTGAGGCGCCGCACGTAGCCGTCGATCAGCTCGTTGACCTCGGGGGTGGCCACGACATCGGCGTACGTCGTGGCGGCGAGGCCGTGCTCCTCGGCCCAGCCCATGATCGTCGGCTCGTCGAGGGCGATGAGCGCGGTGCAGTAGTTGCGGTCGGCGCCGTGCACCAGGATGTTGGAGACGAAGGGGCAGACCGCCTTGAACCGCCCCTCGACCTCGGCGGGTGCCACGTACTTGCCGCCGGAGGTCTTGATCAGGTCCTTCTTGCGGTCGGTGATCCGCAGGTAGCCGTCCGGCGACAGTTCGCCGATGTCCCCGGTGTGGAACCAGCCGTCCGGCTCCAGCACCTCCGCCGTCTTCTCCGGCAGACCGTGGTAGCCCTGCATGACGCCCGGGCTGCGCAGCAGGATCTCGCCGTCCTCCGCGATCCGCACCTCCAGGCCGGGCAGCGCCTTGCCGACGGTGCCGGTGCGGTAGTTCTCCGGGTTGAGGAAGCTGGCGGCGCTGGACTCGGTGAGGCCGTACGCCTCCAGGATGTTGATGCCCGCGCCCGCGAAGAAGTAGCCGATGTCGGGGGCGAGCGCGGCCGAGCCGGAGACGGTGGCGCGCAGCCTGCCGCCGAACGCCTCGCGCAGCTTGGCGTAGACGAGCTTGTCGGCGACGGCGTGCTTGGCCTTGAGGCCGAAGGGGACGTCCGCGCGGCCGGTGCGGCGGAAGGTGTCCTGCGAGACCTTGGCGTGTTCGCGGGCCACGTCGGCGGCCCACAGGAAGATCTTGTACTTGGCGGCGCCGCCCTCGCGGGCCTTGGCCGCCACACCGTTGTAGACCTTCTCGAAGATGCGCGGTACGGCGCACATGTAGGTGGGCCGGACGATCGGCAGGTTCTCGATGATCTTGTCGACCCGGCCGTCCACGGCCGTGGCGTGGCCGAGCGCGATCTGCTGCGCGGTCAACACCTTGCCGAAGACGTGCGACAGCGGCAGCCACAAGTACTGCATGTCGTCGCTGCGGACCAGGCCGGTGCCCTGGATCGCGCGGGCCATGTAGGACCAGGCGTCGTGCGGGAGCCGGACGCCCTTGGGCCGGCCGGTGGTGCCGGAAGTGTAGATCAACGTCGCGAGCTGGTCGGAGCGGAGCGCGTCCATGCGCTCCCGTACGGAGTCGGGGTGCTCGGCCAGGTACGCCGCACCGCGCTTCTCCAGCTCGTCGAGGGAGAGCACCCAGCCGTCGGGGTCCCCCTCGGCGGGCACCGCGTCCTCGGCCTTGATCACCACGACATGGCGGAGCTCGGGCAGCTCGGCGCGCTTCTCTCGCGCCTTGGCGAGTTGGGCCGCGTCCTCGGCGATCAGGGCCCGGCTGCCGGAGTCGGCGAGGATGAACGCCGTCTCCTCGGCGTTGGTGCTCGGGTAGACGGTGGTCGTGGCCGCCCCCGCGCACAGCACACCGAGGTCGGCGAGGATCCATTCGACGCGGGTGCTGCAGGCCAGCGCCACCCGCTCTTCGGGGTGGAGCCCGAGGTCGACGAGTCCGGCGGCGATGGCGAAGACCCGGTCGGCGGTCTGCCCCCAGGTCAGCGAGCGCCAGTCGTCGGGGCCCGTTCCGGTGGGGGCACCTCCCTGCTCGAGCGAAGCCCGCTTGGGGGAAGACGGCACCGGGTAGCGGTACGCCTCGGTGTCCGGTGTCTCTTCGACGCGTTCGAGGAAGAGCGTCGCCAGGGACGCCGGCCGGGTGTCGAGCAGCTTCTGTGTGTCGGTCACGGCATCCTCCGCAGGGCCCGCCTCAGCCCTTGTTGACTCACGAGTAACCTTCGAGCGAGATCAGGGTAAGGGCCGGACACCTGCTTGATAAGGGTCTGGCCGGACGTTGTTGAAAGCGTAATCGATCGACTACGTACCGCTATGTTCCGCAGGCGAACGTAACGGCCCGGCACGAGACGCGCCGGGCCGTACGGGGGCGTATGCGACCGGGGCCTACTTCTTGCCCTTGCCCTGGCCACCGGACTCGTCGCTGGACAGCACCGCGATGAACGCCTCCTGCGGGACCTCCACCGAGCCGACCATCTTCATCCGCTTCTTGCCCTCCTTCTGCTTCTCCAGCAGCTTCCGCTTACGGGAGATGTCGCCGCCGTAGCACTTGGCGAGGACGTCCTTGCGGATGGCGCGGATGGTCTCGCGGGCGATGACCCGGGAGCCGATCGCGGCCTGGACCGGCACCTCGAACGCCTGCCGGGGGATGAGCTCCCTCAGCTTGGCGACGAGCCGTACGCCATACGCGTACGCCGCGTCCTTGTGCGTGATGGCGGAGAAGGCGTCGACCTTGTCGCCATGCAGCAGGATGTCGACCTTGACCAGGCTGGACGCCTGCTCGCCGGTGGGCTCGTAGTCGAGCGAGGCGTAGCCGCGGGTCTTGGACTTCAGCTGGTCGAAGAAGTCGAAGACGATCTCGGCCAGCGGCAGCGTGTAGCGGATCTCGACGCGGTCCTCGGAGAGGTAGTCCATGCCGAGGAGCGTGCCGCGACGGGTCTGGCACAGCTCCATGATCGAGCCGATGAACTCGCTCGGGGCCAGGATCGTGGCGCGCACGACCGGCTCGTAGACCTCGCCGATCTTGCCCTCGGGGAACTCGCTCGGGTTGGTGACCGTGTGCTCGCTGCCGTCCTCCATGAGCACGCGGTAGACCACGTTGGGGGCGGTGGCGATCAGGTCGAGGCCGAACTCCCGCTCCAGGCGCTCGCGGATCACGTCGAGGTGGAGCAGGCCGAGGAAGCCGACGCGGAAGCCGAAGCCGAGCGCCGCGGAGGTCTCCGGCTCGTAGACCAGGGCCGCGTCGTTGAGCTGGAGCTTGTCCAGGGCCTCGCGGAGGTCCGGGTAGTCGGAGCCGTCCAGCGGGTAGAGGCCGGAGAACACCATCGGCTTGGGATCCTTGTAGCCGCCCAGCGCCTCGGTGGCACCGCCCGACTGCTGGGTGATGGTGTCACCGACCTTGGACTGGCGGACGTCCTTCACACCGGTGATCAGGTAGCCCACCTCGCCGACGCCGAGGCCGTCGGCGGACAGCATCTCCGGGGAGTTGGTGCCGATCTCCAGCAGCTCGTGGGTGGCGCCGGTGGACATCATCCGGATGCGCTCACGCTTGGACAGCTGGCCGTCCACCACCCGGACGTAGGTGACGACGCCACGGTAGGAGTCGTAGACCGAGTCGAAGATCATCGCGCGGGCGGGGGCGTCGGCGACGCCGACCGGGGCCGGGATCCGCTCCACGACGCGGTCCAGCAGCGCGTCCACGCCGACGCCGGTCTTCGCGGAGACCTTGAGGACGTCCTCGGGATCGCAGCCGATGAGACCGGCCAGCTCCTCGGAGAACTTCTCCGGCTGGGCGGCCGGGAGGTCGATCTTGTTGAGGACCGGGATGATCGTGAGGTCGTTCTCCATCGCCAGGTAGAGGTTGGCGAGGGTCTGGGCCTCGATGCCCTGGGCCGCGTCGACCAGCAGGACGGTGCCCTCACAGGCCGCGAGGGAACGCGAGACCTCGTACGTGAAGTCCACGTGGCCCGGCGTGTCGATCATGTTGAGGATGTGGGTGCTGCCCGCGGCCTCGCCCTGCGTGGGCGCCCAGGGCAGCCGGACCGCCTGGGACTTGATCGTGATGCCGCGCTCGCGCTCGATGTCCATGCGATCGAGGTACTGCGCGCGCATCTGCCGCTGCTCGACCACGCCGGTCAGCTGGAGCATCCGGTCGGCGAGCGTCGACTTGCCGTGGTCGATGTGCGCGATGATGCAGAAGTTGCGGATGAGCGCCGGGTCGGTACGGCTTGGCTCCGGCACATGGGTAGGGGTCGCGGGCACGCAGCGTCCTGTGTCTAGGCGGGACTCGGTGTATTTCCCTCTATGGTCCCATGACTGGGCGCCGCCCTTCGGTTTGGGACGCGATAGGGCCTGCTGGTAGCCTGGACCACTGTGTCTCGTGCCCTCTCAGTCCGAGGCGCACAGCTGTCGAACAGCTGATCAAGAAGCAATTCCAATCGAACCTGAAAAGGCTCATTCGTGGCGAACATCAAGTCCCAGATCAAGCGGAACAAGACCAACGAGAAGGCGCGCCTGCGCAACAAGGCCGTCAAGTCCTCGGTCAAGACCGCGATCCGCAAGACCCGTGAGGCCGTGGCCGCCGGTGACGTCGAGAAGGCCGCCGTCGCCCTGGGCGAGGCCACCAAGAAGCTCGACAAGGCCGCGAGCAAGGGCGTGATCCACAAGAACGCCGCCGCCAACAAGAAGTCGGCGCTGGCGCAGCAGGTCGCCTCCCTCAAGGGCTGACCGCAACCCCGGGGCGTCAGCGCCCCTCGCCGGGACGGGCACACAGCGGTCCCTCTCACCCGCTCCGACCGGCGGCCCGCAGGAGCCTCCTGCACAGCAGCATCGCGCCGCACGCGGCCTGCGTTCGCCACGCGGGTGCGGCGCACCACAGCTTCACCACGAGGCCCGATGCCGTCCTTCCCCAGGACGGCGTCGGGCCTCGCGTCATGTACACGCTCCGGTACGCTTCGTGCATGTCGATACCGGGGGATCAGCCCAACCCATACGCCCAGCAGCCGTACGGCCCACCGCAGCCGCAACATGGGCAGCCGAACCCGTACGCCTCGCAGGTGCCGCCGCAGCAGCCCGTGGCCAAGCCCGGCGCGCCCGGTCCGTACGCGCAGCCGACGCTGCCGGGGACGCCGCTCCCCGCGCCCGGCGGTTTCGGCTCCGCCACCCCGCCCCCCGCGGCGCCGCCGACCGGCGCCGGTCGGAGCAAGGGCTGGCTCTGGGGCCTCGGCGGGGCGGTCGTCGCCTCGGCGGTCTGGGCGGGCGTGCTCTTCGCCACCGGCGCCTTCGACGGCGAGGAGAAGGCCGACCTGGCGGGCTACCGGTATACCGACGACCTGTGCGCGGCCACCGAGCTCAAGCCGTTCAAGGACAGGGGCTTCGAAGTCGAGGAGCCGGAGGAGGACGAGGAGAACCCCGAGTCCAGCGGGGGCGAGCGGCCCGCGCTCGCCTCGATGCAATGCAGCGTCAACCTGAAGTCGCAGTCCTCCTCCGACTCCGACTACTCCAACGTCTGGACCAGCAGCTCGGCGCGCCTGCACAAGAAGACGGACCCGGCTCCGGAGTTCGAGGCGAGCTACCGGGAGTACGCGGACCAGGGGACCTCGAAGACCAGCTACGCGGTCAAGGCGGTCACGGGGATCGGTGACGAGGCCTATCTCGTGACCCAGTCGGAGAAGGGCGAGGACGGCGAGAACCGCAACGACGGCGAGTACCTGATCCTCGGTGTGCGGGACGGCTGGATGACGTACTCCATCACCTGGTCGCAGTACGTGGGCACCTCGTCGACCGAGACGCCGGTGTCCGTCGAGGACGCCGAGAAGATGATCACGGAGAGCGCCAGGGGGACGCTGGCGAAGCTCCGCTCCGGCGAGTCGGCTGACGGCTGACGGCTGACGGCTGACGGCTGATACCCGCTGACGGTTGACGGCGGACCCGCTGACGGTTGACGACTAGACGGGCGCGCGGCGGTCAGCGGGTGCGGCCCGCGCGGGCTGCCCGGGCGATGGTGACCACGGCCTTCTCCAGGGCGTACTCCGGGTCGTCCCCGCCGCCCTTGACGCCCGCGTCCGCCTCGGCCACCGCGCGCAGCGCGACCGCCACTCCGTCCGCCGACCAGCCGCGCATCTGCTGCCGCACCCGGTCGATCTTCCACGGCGGCATGCCCAGGTCGCGGGCCAGGTCGGCGGGCCGTGCCCCGCGCGGGGCGGAGGCCAGTTTGCCGATGGCCCGCACACCCTGGGCGAGCGCGCTGGTGATCAGCACCGGTGCCACGCCGGTCGCCATCGCCCAGCGGAGCGCTTCGAGCGCCTCGGCCGTGCGGCCCTCGACGGCCCGGTCGGCGACGGTGAAGCTCGACGCCTCGGCCCGGCCCGTGTAGTAGCGGGCGACGACGGCTTCGTCGATGGTGCCCTCGATGTCGGCGACCAGTTGGGCGCAGGCGCTGGCCAGCTCCCGCAGGTCGCTACCGATGGCGTCGACGAGGGCCTGGCACGCCTCCGGGGTCGCGGACCGGCCGATGGCCCGGAACTCCGACCGCACGAACGCCAGCCGGTCGGCGGGCTTGGTCATCTTCGGGCACGCGACCTCACGCGCCCCCGCCTTGCGCGCCGCGTCCAGCAGCCCCTTGCCCTTGGCCCCCCCGGCGTGCAGCAGGACCAGGGTGATCTCCTCGGCGGGCGCGCCGAGGTAGCCCTTGACGTCCTTGATCGTGTCCGCGGAGAGGTCCTGGGCGTTGCGGACCACCACCACCTTCCGCTCCGCGAACAGCGAAGGGCTGGTCAGCTCCGCGAGCGTGCCGGGCTGCAGCGCGTCGGGGGTGAGGTCGCGCACATCGGTGTCGGGGTCGGCGGCTCGGGCCGCCCTGACGACCTGCTGCACGGCGCGGTCGAGGAGGAGGTCCTCCTGTCCCACGGCGAGGGTCACGGGGGCGAGCGGGTCGTCGGTCGTACTCTTCCTGGCCATCACCGACCAGCATCCCACGGGCCACTGACACTCCCGGCTGTCGGACAATGATCCGGTGAACGAACGACACGTCCTGGTGCTCCCCGACCGCGATGCCGCCGAAGAACTGGCCGAAAACCTGGCCGAGCACTTCGAGCTGGAGGAGGAGCCGCGGCTGGTACGGGATGCGCTGGCGGGCGAGGACGACGCCGAGGACGCGCAGTGGCTGGTGGTCGTGGAGGACGCGGCGGGACGTCTGGACGCGGGGAAGCTGCACGAGCTGGCCGAGGAGTACGAGGGGTGGCTGGAGGACCACGCGGTCTGAGGCCGACAAGGTCTGACGCCGGCGCGGTCTGAGGCCGGCGCGGCTGGGGCCGGCACGGTCTGAGGCCGGCACGGTGGCCCGCTGACTCCGCGCGCCTCCTCCTCGTCTGCACCGAGGTGCTCGCGGCAGGCGACCGACGCCGCGGTCCGGGGGCCGGGGACCGGTAGATGAACCTCTGGTGACGGGCCGCCCAAGCGCGACCGGAGGGCGCGCGTCCTCCATAGATTTCTGGCGTCCGTAAACGACCATGTGTGCGAGGTGGCCGTGGCCCTTCCTGACACCGAGACCATCCTGGCCGCCGCCGGACTGGTGGCCACCGGCGCGGTCTGGGCGGTGGAGCGCTTCCTCCCGGGGCGGAAGCGCATCGGCTACCGGGTGCAGATGGACACCGCGATCGGTATGAACCCCCAAGCGGCCCACACCATCGTGCAGTTGCGGCTGCTGCGGGAGAACCAGGAGGTCGCCGACGCGACGCTGGCGCTGCTGCGCGTGGAGAACGACGGCAGCAAGGACATCGTCCGGCACGACTACCAGGAGCCGCTGACCGTCGCCTTCCCCGGCCGGACGGTCGTCGGGGTCGAGGTGCCGGACGCCAACCCGCCGACCCTCCAGGCGATGCTGACCCGCAACAACGGGCTTCGGCCCGACGGCAGCAGGCTCGTCGTCCCCAAGGTGCCGCTCAACCGGCGGGACCACTTCAAGCTGCTCGTCCTGCTCTCCGGACCCGGCGACCAGGTCACTGTGGACGGCTTCATCAGCGGCGGCCGTATCAGACGCAACGCCCAGCGCCGCGGTCCGAGCACCCCGCATCTCGCCCTCGGCGGGGTCTTCATCATCCTGGTCGGCCTGCTCTGCGGGCTGTTGCTGAGCCGCCCCGGGCGCACGGTCGACGCCACCGCCTGTGCCTCCGGCCGGCTGACCATCGACGGCTCCACCGCCTTCGCGCCGCCCATGGCCGAGATAGGCAAGGCGTACGAGAAGCAGTGCCCGGGCGCCGAGATCACCGTGCACCGCAACGGCAGCCTGGCAGGCCTGGGGAATCTGGACCGCGCCGGGCGGGCGGCACGCGGCGGCAGCCCCGGTTTCATCGCCATGTCGGACGTCCCCGCCCCGGCGTCGTACCGCGACCTGGACGGTCGGCAGCCGGTCGGCGTCGTCCTGCTCAGCCTGGTGGCCAACCGGCGCAACGGCGTCGACAACCTCACGCTCGCCCAGGTGCGCAAGATCTACGACGGCACGTACACCGACTGGCGGCAACTGGGCGGCACCGACCAGCCGATACGCCTGGTCAGCCGCGACAGCCGGTCCGGCACCCGCAGAACCTTCGAGACGAGGGTGCTGGACCGCTCGGAGACCGCCGTGGTCTCCTCCTTCGACTGCGCCACGAGGGACCGGGACCGGCGGGCACGCGTCACCCGCTGCGAGGTCAACAGCACCGGCGATCTGCTCGACACCGTCAACCGGGTGCCGGGCGCGATCGGTTACACCGAGACGTACGCGGCGACCAAGCACCACGACGTCGTCACCGTCCGGCTGGACGGCCACGAACCGGACATCGAGTGGGGCAGGCAACGCGATTATCCCTTCTGGGCGGTCGAGTACCTCTACACTTACGGGCGGCCGGAGGACGGCTCCCTCACAGCCAAGTTCCTGGCCTTCATGAACAGCGACACCGCGAAGAACCTGATGCGGATGTACAAGCACGTGCCCTGCGCCGACCGGCGGAGCGTGGCGGACTCCGCCTGCCGCCCCTGACCGCCGCCCGCAGCCCGGCCCCCGAGCCGACGACGGCGACCGCGCCGTCGGTGTCGGTACGGACCACGGCCGCTCCCGCGTCCCGCAGCACGGCGACCGTGCGGGGCGACGGATGCCCGTAGGGGTTCCGCGCGCCGCAGGAGATGACGGCCAGGCTCGGGCTCAGACGGCGTATCAGCTCCGGGTCCTGATAGGCCGAACCATGATGGGCGACCTTGACGACGTCGACCTGTGACAGCCCGGGATGGGCGGCCAGCAGCCCCTGCTGGGCAGGGGGTTCGAGGTCGCCGAGAAGCAGCAGGGTCAGCCCGGCGCTACGGACCAGGAGGGCCACACTCGCGTCGTTCGGCCCCTCCACCGGGAGCCGCGCGGCCGCCCCGGGCGGCCACAGCACCTCCCAGGACAGCGGGCCGACCCGGCGCCGCTCCCCCGGGACCGCGGTGATCAGCGGGATCCGGGCGGCGCCGGCCAGCCGGCGCACCGACTCGGCCTGGCCGCGCGGTTCCCGCAAGGCGGTCGTCTCGATGGCTCCGACGGCACGGCCCCGCAACGCCCCCGCCAGCCCAGCGACATGGTCCGCGTGGAAGTGGGTCAGCACCAGCAAGGGGATACGGTCGACCCCGAGGGCGCGCAGGCACCGGTCGACCGCGCGCGGCTCGGGCCCGGTGTCCACGACCACGGCCGAACGGTCCCCGGCGGACAGCACCAGGGCATCTCCCTGGCCCACGTCACAGGCCACCATCCGCCAGCCGGGCGGCGGCCAGCCGGTGACGAACCGGGTCAGCGGAGGCGGGCGCAGCAACACGACCAGCAGCAGGAGCGCGCAGGCGACAGAGGCCCATCGACGGGCGGGCAGCCGGCGCCCCACCGGCACGGCCACGCCAATTACCGCGGCCAGCAGCAGCGCGCCGCACCAGCCCCCCGGCCAGTCGGCCTCCGCGCCGGGCAGTGCCGCCCCGGTGCGGGCCACGGCCGCGATCCACTCCACCGGCCAGGCCGCCAGCCACGCCAGCGCCCGGGCCACGGGGAGCGCGAACGGCGCGGCGGCGAGTGCGGCGAAGCCGAGGACCGTGGCGGGTCCGATCGCGAACTCGGCGAGCAGATTGCAGGGGACGGCCACCAGGCTCACCCTGGCCGCCAGCACCACGACCACCGGCGCGCACACCGCCTGGGCGGCCGCCGCGGCCGCCAGGACCTGCGCCAGGCGAGGCGGCCACCCGCGACGGCACAGGGCGGCTGTCCAGCGGGGCGCGAGGGTCAGTAAGGCACCGGTGGCCAGCACGGACAGCAGGAACCCGTAACTGCGGGCGAGCCACGGATCGTAGAGCACGAGGACGAGTACGGCGGCGGCGAGCGCGGGGAGCAGGGAACGGCTGCGTCCGGTACCGATCGCCAGGAGCGTGATGAGCCCGCAGGCCGCCGCCCGCAGCACGCTCGGCTCCGGCCGGCACACCACGACGAACGCGAGGGTGAGCCCGCCCCCGACCAGGGCAGTCGTACGCAGCGGGACACCCAGCCGGGCGGCGAGGCCGCGCCGCTCGGCGCGCCCCGCGAGCCGCGGTGGGCCGATGAGCAGGGCGAGCACCAAGGTCAGATTGCTGCCGCTGACCGCCAGGAGGTGCGTCAGATCCGTGGCCCGGAACGCCTCTTCCAGCTCCGATGGCACCCGCGAGGTGTCCCCGACCACCAGTCCCGGCAGCAGCGCCCGCGCGTCCGCGTCGAGCCCGTCCGTGGCGGTGCGCAGCCCGGCCCGCAGCCGACCCGCGACGCGCTGTGCGGCGGTGGGCGCACCGGTGACGCGTGGCGGGCCCCCGTCCACGACGCGGATGACGGCGCCGGCCTTGTCCGCGGTCCGCACGGGCGGGGCCAGCCGTCCGGAGACCCGCAGGCGGGTGGACGGCAGCAGGGCGAGCCACGCGTCCTGGGCTCCGCCGCGTGGATGGACCGTGACCATGACGGGCACCCGCCCCGTGGTGACCGTGCCGTCGAGTGCCGTGACGCGGGTGGCCTCGGCCGCGAACACCACCGTCGCCGGAGCTTGGGCGGCACCGCGAACATGGGGCCGGGCGCGGCGCGGATCGCCGGTCACCGTCACCTGCACGGTGGCCTCGCCGTACCGCCGAGCCAGTTCGGGCACCGGTCCCCGATGCGACTCGGCCGCCCGCAGCCCGGCCACAGCTCCGGCAGCGGCGGCGCAGAGCAACGCCATGGCGATGGCGACGAGGACACCGCCGTTCCGCCCCGGCATCCGGGCCGCCACGCGTCGGGGGCCGCCCTCGCGTCGCCGCGTCGCGCCCCGGCGGCCGGCCGCCCAGAGCAGTACGCCCACCGCCGGCACCGCCCCGGCGCAGGCCGCGGCCACCACCGGGCCGGGGGCGTCCAAGGCGAGGGCCGCCGCGGCCCACGCGGCCAAGGCGGGTGGCACCAGGCGCAGGTCGGCCGGGCCCTCCTGCCGGGGGTTCGCGGCGCCGCGCGGCGAGGCCGCCGCCGCGTGGACCAGGGCTCGGGTCCGCGCAGAGTCCGCGTCCGGCACGGCACCGTGGACCCCAGCCCGCCCCAAGTCCCCGTCCAGCACAGCACCGCGTGCCCCAGCCCGCGCGACGTCCACGTCCAGCACAGCACCGTGGACCCCAGCCCGCCCCAAGTCCGCATCCAGCACAGCACCGCGTGCCCCAGCCCGCGCGACGTCCGCGTCCAGCACAGCACCATGGCCCCTAGCCCGCCCCGAGTCCGCATCCGGCACAGCACCATCAACCCGAACCCGCGAAGGGCCCGCGTCCGGCACGGCACCATCAACCCGAGCCCGCGAAGAACCCGCGTCCGGCACGGCACCGGCGGCCCGAGCCCGCGACGTGTCCGTGTCCGTGTCCGTCATGGCCGGACCAGGGGGCGGAGGTCGGCGAAGCGGCGGGGGCCGATGCCGGTGACCTGCCGCAGTTCGTCGACGGAGCGGAAACCGCCGTGCTGGGCGCGGTAGTCCAGGATGTGCTGGACGAGGACCGGGCCGACTCCGGGGAGGGTGTCGAGTTGCTCCGCCGTGGCGGAGTTCAGGCTCACCGGTCCGGCCGGTGCCGACGCCCCGCCACCTGTCCCGGTGGGGGAGCCGGCCGGCGGTCCACCACCCGTCCCGGCAGCCGAGGCGCCCGGGACGCCGCCGCCCGGGGCGGGGCCCGGTGGCGCGCCGACGACGAGTTGCTCTCCGTCCACCAGCACCCGGGCGCGGTTCAGGCCGCTGACGTCGGTGCCCGGCCGCACTCCCCCGGCTGCTTTGAGCGCGTCGCCGACCCGTGCCCCCAGCGGCAGCCGACGTACCCCCGGATCCCGGACCTTGCCCGTCACGTCGACGACGACGGTGCGGCCGCCGCCCGCCGACGGCGCGGGAGGCACGCCGGCCGCCGTCGGAGCGGCCCCGGCCGCAGCGCTCCCGTCGGCCGACGGCTGGGCCGACGCCGCCCGGAGCGGCTCGGGGGCCGGAGCCCGTACGGTCTGCGGCCGCCCGGCCCAGAAGTGATAGACGGCGAAGCCCGCAGCCACGAGCAGCACGATCGCGACCGCCGCGACCGCGCGTGGCTCGACACCGCATCTGGTCTGCCACCACAGTGGCAACCGCTCTTGGACGGCGAGCCGCAGCCGTTCCCGTCGCGACACGGCGCCCCGACCGGAGCCGCCGTCAGAGCGATCACCACCCTCGACGCCGCCGTCGTCACGCGTCCCGCTGCCATGCCTTCCCTCAAGCTCGCGGTCGCGCCCCGTACCAGATGAGACGTCAGGCACAGCATCGTCCGACACGGCATCAGCCGGGGCACCGGCACCCGCACCCGCACCAGACGCCGAACCGGCCTCGCCCAATAACTCCGCCGCGCGCCCATGCGCCGACCGTGCGCCAGCCGAGGCCGAGGCCAAGGCCGTAGGCGGCGCCGAGCTGGTGACGTTCCGTGATCGCACTCCCATATGCCGACGGTAGACAGACCGCCGCCGCCCTGCCGGTCCCCCCTCAATCCCTGGGGACTACCGGTGACTTGTGGACAACTTGGCCACCCACACGAGGGACTGCACGCAATCTCACATCATCGGCGCCTCACATGATACGGTCTCAAATAATCTGCGATTCCGATGATTTGCCAAATAGATCGATCATGCAGAACCGGGGGAGACCATGCCCGAGCAATCCGAGCAAACCGACAGGGAAGCCAGGAACACGGGCCGCGGCTGGACACTCGCCGCCGTCTGCGTCGCGACGTTCATGCTGATGCTCGACCTGACCGTGGTGAACGTCGCGCTGCCCGACATGCGCACGGACTTCGACGCCTCGTTCTCCGAACTCCAGTGGGTCCTGGACGCCTACGCCCTGGGCCTGGCGGTGTTCCTGCTGACCGCGGGTTCGCTGGCGGACCGGCTCGGCCGCAAGAGGGTCTTCAACGCGGGATTCGTGATCTTCGTGCTCGCCTCCCTCGCCTGCGGCATCGCTCCGGACGCGCTCTTCCTGTCCGTCGCCCGCGGCGTTCAGGGCATCGGCGGGGCCGTGCTGTTCGCCATCGGACCCGCGCTGATCGGGCACGAGTACCGGGGCAAGGACCGCGGGTGGGCCTTCGGCGTCTTCGGAGGCGTGGTCGGACTCGCCATCGCGTTCGGTCCACTCATCGGCGGCGCCCTCACCGAGGGCCTCACCTGGCGCTGGATCTTCCTGGTCAACGTTCCGATCGGACTGGCGGCACTGCTGATGGGCGCGCTCCGGATGCGCGAGTCGCGCGACCCGCTGGCCCAGCGCGTCGACTGGTGGGGACTGTCCACGTTCTCCGGCGCGCTCGGCCTGCTGGTACTGGGCTTCCTGCGCGGCGAGGCCGAAGGCTGGGGCAGCACCCCGATCGTGGCCATGTTCACCTTCTCCGCAGTGCTCTTCGCCGTCTTCTGGCTGATCGAGCGGCGGCTCGGCGAACGGGCGATGCTCCAGCTCGCGCTGTTCCGCAACGTGACGTTCAACGGCATCTCGATCGTCACCCTGCTGTGCGCGGCGGCGACGATGTCGGCGATCTTCCTGCAGATCTCCTACGTCCAGAACGTGCTCGGCTTCTCGGCCTGGGAGACCGGCGTGCGCTTCCTGCCGCTGACCCTGACCCTCTTCGTCGCGGCGGCCGTCGCGGGCAGTCTGACGACCCGTATGCCCCAGCGGGTGCTCGTGGGGCTGTCCCTGGCCTCCATCGCCGTCGGCCTGGCGCTGGTCACCATGGTGGACGCCGACAGCGCGTGGACGGCCCTGCTGCCGAGCATGTTCGGAATCGGCCTGGGCATGGGGCTGTTCAACCCGCCCCGCGCCTCCCTCTCCATCGCCGTCGTGGAGCCGTCGAAGGCGGGTATGGCCTCCGGCATCGGGGAGACGTTCCAGCAGGTCGGCGTCGCGGTGGGCATCGCCGCCTTCGGCGCCCTGTTCCAGGCGCGCGTCACCCACCTGTTCGTGGACTCCGCGGCCGGACAGGCGCTGGGGGGCCGGGCCGAGGAGTTCGGCGAGGCGGTCGCGGCGGGGGGCGGCACGGAGGCGGCCGCCGGCATCCGGCAGCCGGAGCTGGCCGCGCAGTTGGATCAGGCGGCACGCACCGCCTTCACAGACGGGCTCAACGACGTCATGCTCGTGTGCGCCGCGCTGGCCGCACTCGGCGCGCTCATCGCCTTCGCGTTCATCCGTACGCAGGACCTGCACGAGAGCGCCCTCGCCGCACATGACGACACTTCCGGCGCGGACAGCCACCAGGAGAGCGCCATCGCACCGGACGCGGCACCAGTGCACTGACCTCCGGTCACGGACAGGCCCAGCGCGCCACCCCGCGCTGGGCCTCAAGTCGTACACCCAGCGATAATGAGCGCCCCCACCCCCTACCGCCCCGGATCGGCCCGCCATGTCACGTAGCTCAGCATCCGCCCGCCAGGGCGCCGCGACGTTCGACTTCCCGCTGGTCCGCAGAACCGGCTACCTCCTCCACAAAGCGGGGATCCTGCTGCTGCACGAGGCGGACCAGGCGCTGGAGGCGCAGGGGCTGCGCATGCGCTACTACTTCGTACTCGCCGCGCTCGAAGGCGGACACGCCCTGTCCCAGCAGGATCTGAGCAGACTGCTGAACCTGGATCCGACGACCATGGTCGCGCTGGTGGACGAGATGGAGGACAACGGCCACGTCGAGCGACGGCGCAACCCCGCCGACCGCCGGCGCTACATCCTCCATCTGACCAACGAGGGACGGCGGGTGGTCGCCACCGCCGCCGAGGCGGTGGACCGAGTGGAGCGCGCGTTCCTCGCCTCCGTGCCGGAGGAGGACCAGGAGCGGCTGCGGGAGATCCTCGGCGGGGTGCTCGCGGATCACTGGCCCCGCGTCGTCGCGTGCGAAGAATGATCGACACAAAAGATCGAACACGTTTCAGCACCCAGGAATTCACCGAATTCACCCCACGGAATCCGAGAATCCGGATTCCGTGACCCCCTGGCACATCGAATGAAACATTCCGCGATTTCCGTTACCCGCCCGTAGAAAAATGAAACACATCACACCCGTGTGGATCTTTCCTTTGTGCTAGCCTGCTCGCAGCACGCATTACCGTCCTGTCCATACGTGCGGATTACCGCAGCGCAGGAAGGACCACGGGGGAATGTCTGAAGATCTCTTACTGTTCGATTCACTCGACGCCTGTCTCGGCCCACAGGAATCGCGTTTCTTCGGTGCCGGTTACAAGCGCGTCGGCCAGTATCTGCGGCACATCGTGGCCGACGGCTCCACCGCACCGGGTGCGGAGGTCAACGCATGGGCCTCGCTCAGCTATCCACGGGACTGGTCCCGTAAATCGTCCGCGCGGGAGCTGCGCCCGCATGTCAGCAGCATCGACGTTCTGGTGCTCGCCGCATCACTGGCCGAGGTGCACCTGAACACCGGGCACCGGCTCACTCCCGAGCAGCAGCGCCGCACCTGGCTGCGGTCGGTCGACATCCGGGCGAGCAACCGCCCGCACGAGGACCTGACCGACTTCCCGGTCCGCGCCCGCCTGGTGGCGACCGAGTCCGAGGGAGCGGGCGCCGGCCTGCTGCGGAGCACGTACGACTGCCGTGTCGGAGGGCTCAAGGCAAGGTGCGCCTTCGTCCATGAACCCGGCGCGCGCACCGCCGACGGCGATCCGGCCTGCCATGTCTTCAACTCCGTCGCGGACGCGCTCGGCCCGGCACAGGTCCGCGTCTACGGCGAGGGCTACAAGGCCCACCGGCAGACCGCCCGCGACGTCGCGGTCGACCTGGCCGGACAGCGGGTGCACGCCCGGCAGCAGCTCGCGCTCCATCCCGACGATCGGATGGAACCGGCTGGACAGGGTCGGCCGGGCGCCCGGCGCGGCGCCGAGGCGGCCTACGCGCCGTCAGTGTCCATGGTCGACGCGCTGGTCAGCATCGCCCAGCTCGCCCAGGCGCTGCTGTACGCGCAGGACGACCTGGCCCGCGGCCGCAGCGACACGCTGTGGATGCGGCGCATGGTCATCGAGGCGGACACCCCGACGCGCCCCGCCGACGCGCCGTTCGACGCCGCCGCGTACACCACCAAGAACCGGCTGATCAGCCTCGACGGCGAGCTGTGGCGGGCCACCGATCTCAGAGTCGACGACTTCTGCGGCATTCACGGCTGGTGCTCGATAGCGCACCGACTGCCCGCCCACAGCGCGGCCTGAACAAGATCCCGTCGACACCTGAGAAAGATCCCGTCGACAGCGATACGCCGACGACAACACGGCGACGGCGGCACGGCGGCCGACAGCACGGCGCCGGCCTTACGTCTTCCCCAACCCCCCACGCATTTTCACTCGCGTACGCGAGTATGCGTCCGCAGGGATTTCCGCACACAGCTCGGTTCGCGATATGCGCGGGCCGCGGTTCGCTTACTTCCTGCGGAAATCACATGCACGGCGACATGAGTCGGTATGCCTGCCGCATGTCGTCGCACTCGAAAAGAAACTCGGGGGAAACAGCGAAATGACATCGACACCGGCGATGCGCTTCGGTGAAGTGCTCGTCGTATTCGAAGGCCCGGCACGGATCATCTGGCACGACGCGGGCGGCGGCACCTGGATCCCGCAGGGCCTCTGGCCGCAGGAAGTGCACCGGGCCGAGCTCCGCAAGCACCTGGACGGCCGCGGTCCCGTACTCGTCGTCCTCGACGGCGCCGGGGACACCGTTCCTCTGCTGCGTGAGGAGTGGGAACGGGCTCCGCAGGCGCTGCGTACCGCCCTGCGGGGCTTGCGGGAGGTTCCGGAGCCCCAGGAGGCCCCGGAGCTACTGGAGTTCACACTTCCGTTCCTGGACTGGTTGCCCGAGCTCCATCGCGGGCGCGGTACGGCCTTCCTCACCCGGACCAGGGAGGTGCTCTCCCGGGTCCCGCTGGCCCTGCTCCCTCCCCTCCTCCTCGACGAGGAGGAGCAGCCGCCGGAGGGCCCCCGGATCCGGTTCGCGCGGCGGCTGCTGCCCGGCGCGCTGCCGCCCGCTCGCATGGCCGCCGCCGTGCGCCACATCTTCGACTCCTGCCATGCAGGGGCAGGCCATGCCGCGATGTGCCCGGCGGCCCTGGGCGCATCGGCGGTGTCGACGGCCTCGGCGGCTGCCGCGACCGTGGTGCCCGCGGTGTCGGCAGCCCCGCGCATCACGCGGACGGGGGCCGAGCGGTGACCCCGGACCCGCCCCGCCCCGGAGACCGGCCCGGAGACCGGTCCGGGGTACGGACCAGGGCACGGGCCGGGGCGGCGGGTCCGGCCGTCGCCCTGCCGACCCAGGTCGAGCTGCTCACCGAGATCGCCGCCGCCGTCACCATCGGCCTGTCCCACAACCGGCCCCTGCCCCCGCACCCGGCCGACGACGCGCAGGGCACCGACGACGCGAGGAGTGCCACGGCGCTCACGTCTGAGCACGGGAGGGCCGCATGACCCCCCGGACCGTGCTCGTGACCGGCGGCAATCGCGGTATCGGGCTCGCCGTGGCGCGCGCTCTGCGGTCCGACGGCCATCGGGTCGCCGTGACCTATCGCGGCGTCGAACCGCCCGACGACCGGCTGTTCCCCGTACGTGCCGAGATGACCGACGCGGCCAGCATCGACGCGGCCTACGCGCGGATCGAGGCGGAACTCGGCGCGGTGGAGGTCCTGGTGGCGAACGCCGGCATCACCCGCGACGCGCTCCTGCTGCGCATGGGCGAGAAGGACTTCGTGGACGTCGTGGACACCAACCTCAACGGCGCGTTCCGTACGGTCCGACGTGCGGCGCCACGCATGATCCGCGCCCGCTGGGGCCGCATCGTCCTGATCTCCTCGATGGTCTCCGCCTACGGCGCGGCGGGCCAGGCCAACTACGCGGCGTCCAAGGCCGGGTTGCTCGGCTTCGCCCGTTCCCTCGCCTGGGAGCTGGGTTCCCGGGGCATCACCGTCAACGTCGTCGCGCCCGGCCTCATCGAGACGGACATGAGCCGGAAGATCACCGACCGCCGCCGCGCGGAGCTGTTGCGCATCACGCCGCTGGGCCGCTCCGGGAGCGTCGAGGACGTCGCCGAGGCGGTGCGCTATCTGGCCGGGGACTCCGGCCGCTACGTCACCGGCGCGATGCTGCCGGTGAGCGGCGGCCTGGGGCTGGGCGGATGAGCCTGCCGCCGCGTCCAGAGCCCGCGCCTCCCGAGCCCACGCCCCCGGAGCCCTCAATTCCGGCCCCGTCGGCGCTGCCCGGGCCCGCCCACCACCACACAGACGCACACTCACACCAGAAGGACACGGGGATGAAGAACAGCACGCACGAACCGCCGCTCCTCCGGGCGGCCGCACCGCCCGCCGCCCCCACTCCGCCGCCGAGCGAGCGCGTGATCCGCCTCGCCATCTCCGGCACCTACTCCAGCGGCAAGAGCACCACCACCGAGGCGGTGTCGGTCGCGACCGGCATCCGGCGCACCCACGCCATGACCGCGCGGGAGATCCTGCTCGACCTGGTGCCCGGCAAGCAGTTGGAGGAGCTGTCCGCGAACGAGCTGCTGATGCTGGGCCTCCGGCGGCTGGAGGAACGCATCCACCACGAGGCGCTGCCCGGCTCGTTCGTCTCCGACGGCTCGGTGATCCACGAGTGGATCTACGGCGAGGCCCGGATGCGGGCGGGCATCAACCCGGGCGCGAACATCCTCCTCCGGGCAGTCAAGAAGGCCGCGGGCCTGCCCGCCAAGCCCTTCTACCGGCAGTACATGCACGCCTACGGGGAGATCGCCAAGGCGCGCGCCAAGCGGATCTACGACGGGTACGTCCACCTCCCGGTGGAGTTCACGATGCGGGCCGACGGACACCGGCCGGTGTCCGAGCCGTTCCGGAAGCTGTCGGACGACCTGCTGATCGAGACGCTGGAGGAGATGGAGATCCCGTATCACGTGGTCGGCGGCACGGTACGGGAGCGGGTGGCACGCATCGTCGAACTCTTCGACCTGCCGCTGGTGATGCCGCTGGACGACGCGATCACCATCGCCCAGGAACGCGTCCGCAAGGCCACCGAGGTACTGGAGAACGACGCGCGCTTCCACAGCGCGCAGCGTGCCAAGTCCTGGCGGCGCCGCATCGCCTACGCCATGCGCTACTGATCCCGGGCCCTCGCCTGATCCCGGGCCCTCGCCGCCGGACGGGTTGGAAAGCCCGTCCGGCGACCGAGGACTACTTCGGTGCCACCACCGCGCCCAGCAGCCCCGGTCCGGTGTGTGCCCCGATCACCGCGCCGACCTCGCTGACGTACAGTTCGGCAAGGCCCGGCACCCGCTCCCGCAGCCGCTCCGCAAGGGCCGTCGCGCGCTCCTCCGCCGCCAGATGGTGCACCGCGATGTCCACGGCGCCGACGCCGGCCCGCTCCACGACGATCTCCTCCAGCCGTGCGATGGCCTTCGACGCGGTGCGGACCTTCTCCCGCAACTCGATCCGCCCGCCGTCCAGTTGCAGCAGTGGCTTGACCGCCAGGGCCGATCCGAACAGGGCCTGCGCGGCCCCGATCCGGCCGCCGCGCCGCAGATAGTCGAGGGTGTCGACGTAGAAGTACGCGGAGGTGCCCTCGGCGCGCTTCTCGGCCGCGGCGACCGTCTCGTCCAGATCCCCGCCGCTGTCCGCCGCCTCGGCCGCCGCCAGTGCGCAGAAGCCGAGCGCCATGGCGACCATGCCGCTGTCCACCACGCGCACCGGCACCGGAGCGTCCTTGGCGGCCAGCACCGCCGCGTCGTAGGTCCCGGAGAACTCGGCGGACAGATGCAGGGACACGATCCCCTCCGCCCCCGCCGCGGCCGCGGCGCGATAGGCGGCGGCGAACATCTCCGGGGCCGGGCGGGACGTCGTGACCGACTTGCGCTTCTGCAGCGCCTGCGCGACGGAGCGGGCCGAGATCTCGGTGCCCTCTTCCAGCGCCTGGCTGCCGAGGACCACGGTGAGCGGAACGGAGACGATGCGATGCCGCTCCATCGCCTGCGGGGGAAGATAGGCCGTGGAATCGGTCACGATGGCGACATGGCGGGACATGACTGGAGGTTATCGGGGGACGTCCGGGGCCGACAGCGCGGGCCCTCCGCCCGGAGGGCGGGCGTCCGCTTCGCTGCCCACCGTACCGCTCAGACGCATGTCCCGGCCATGGCCCTCACGCTCAGCCGCGTGCCCGTTCCGGAGGGCATGCCGCTCAGCCGCGGCCTTCGGGACGGGTGGCCTTGCGCCAGGGTTCCCGCCATGCCGCGCCCGACTGCCAGGGCTGCTCCGGCGTCGCATCAATCGCGGGCGGCTCCCCCGCCCCGGCGCCCGCCCCGGCCTGCGCCCCCGCTCGCGGACCGTCCTGCGCACCCGCACCCGCACCCGACCCCGCTCCCGCCTGCGCCCCGTGTCCCGGGACCGGTTCCGCCGGTTCCCGCGCGGGGCCGTCGGAGGCCGGCGCCCAGTGCCGCAGCGCCCCCGCCTCCATCTCGATCTGCCGCCCCAGATCCGCCAGGTCGTCCTCGGCGAACCGCCGCCCCCGCTCCTGCACCGCCCAGCGCAGCGAGTCGGCCGCGTGCCTGATCCGCTCCGTGCGCTCGCGCAGCTCCGGCAGCACGGCCGCGAGCCGCCCCTTGTCCGGCTCCCGCTCCGCCCGCTTCAGCTCCTCGTCCAGCTCCCGCTCGTGCAGGCTGAGCCGCTCGAAGAGCGCGAGCGACTCCTTGAGCGAGGCGTCCTCCGCCGCACCCGCGTCCAGCGCCTCCCGCGTGGCCCGCATCGACGTGCGCAAGGCCAGCCGCAACTGCGCCAGCTCCCCCGCCGGCCCCGGCTGGCCGTAGCTCTTGGCCCGCAGAGTGGTCTCCTCGACCGTGCGCCGCGCCTGCGTGATCGTACGGTCGACACCGCGCTTGGCCGCGCGGACGGCCTTGACGCCCACGTACACCCCCAGTGCCATCAGCGCCACGAAGAAGAGCACCAGGATCAGGATCGCGGTTCCCATGGAGGTCCCCTCGCAGTCGGCGTACGTGTCCCCACGGTAAACGGCGACGGGCGGGTCGCGAGTTCCGCAGAACCCGCGCCCCGCCCGGAAACCAGCCCCTGAGGGAGCGGCCTACCCCGTCACGCCGTCACGCCGGGACGCCGTCACGCCGGGACGATGTTGACCAGCTTCGGCGCCCGCACGATCACCTTGCGGATGCCCGCGCCGCCCAGTGCCGCCACCACCGCCGGGTCGGCCAGTGCCAGCTTCTCCAGCTCCTCGTCCGTGATCGACGGGGCGACCTCCAGCCGCGCCTTGACCTTGCCCTTGATCTGGACGACGCAGGTCACGGTCTCGTCCACCACGTACGCCGGATCGGCGACCGGGAACTCCTGGTGCACCACCGAGCCCTGGTGCCCCAGCCGCCGCCACAGCTCCTCCGCGATGTGCGGGGCCAGCGGCGCGACCAGCAGCACCATCTGCTCGGCGACCGAACGCGGCACCTCACGCACCTTGGTGACGTGGTTGTTCAGCTCGGTGACCTTGGCGATGGCGGTGTTGAAGCGCAGCCCCGCCATGTCCTGCCGGACGCCGTCGATCGCCTTGTGCAGGGCGCGCAGCGTAGCCTCGTCCGGCTCGGTGTCGACGACGGTGACCTCGCCGGTGTTCTCGTCCACGACGTTGCGCCACAGCCGCTGCAGCAGCCGGTACTGGCCGACGACCGCGCGGGTGTCCCACGGCCGCGACACGTCCAGCGGACCCATCGCCATCTCGTACAGGCGCAGCGTGTCGGCCCCGTACTCGGCGCAGATCTCGTCCGGGGTGACCGAGTTCTTCAGGGACTTGCCCATCTTGCCCAGCAGACGGGTGACCTTCTCGCCCTCGTAGAAGTAGCCGCCGTCGCGCTCCTCGACCTCGGCGGCCGGGACCGGAATGCCGCGGCTGTCCCGGTAGACGTACGCCTGGATCATGCCCTGGTTGTACAGCTTGTGGAACGGCTCGGCCGAGGAGACGTGCCCCAGGTCGAACAGCACCTTGGACCAGAAGCGGGCGTACAGCAGGTGCAGCACAGCGTGCTCGGCACCGCCCACGTACAGGTCGACGCCGCCGTGCGGCTGCCCCTCGCGCGGGCCCATCCAGTAGCGCTCGGTCTCCGGGGCGACCAGCCGCTCGCTGTTGTGCGGGTCCAGGTAGCGCAGTTCGTACCAGCAGGAGCCGGCCCAGTTGGGCATGGTGTTGGTCTCGCGGCGGTAGCGCTTCACGCCGTCGCCCAGGTCCAGCTCGACGTTGACCCAGTCCTCGTTCCGGGACAGCGGGGTCTCCGGGGAGGTGTCGGCGTCGTCCGGGTCGAAGGTGCGCGGAGAGTAGTCCTCGACCTCGGGCAGCTCCAGCGGCAGCATCGACTCCGGCAGCGCGTGGGCGACGCCGTCCTCGTCGTACACGATCGGGAAGGGCTCGCCCCAGTAGCGCTGGCGGCTGAACAGCCAGTCGCGCAGCCGGAAGTTGACCGTGCCCTCGCCGATGCCCTCCGCCGCCAGCCAGGCGGTGATCTTCGCCTTGGCGTCGGGGACCAGCAGGCCGTCCAGCGAGATCGTGTCGTCGGAGGAGTTGATGATCTTCGCCTCGTACGAGTCGAAGGCGTCCTCCCACGTCGACGGGTCGGTGCCACGCTCGTCGGCGGGTTCCACGACGCAGCGCATCGGCAGCTCGAAGGCGCGCGCGAAGGCGAAGTCACGGCTGTCGTGCGCCGGGACGGCCATGATCGCGCCGGTGCCGTAGCCCATCAGGACGTAGTCGGCGATGAAGACCGGCACCGGCGCGCCGCTGACCGGGTTGACGGCGAAGGCGCCGGTGAAGACGCCGGTCTTCTCCTTGGCGTCGGCCTGCCGCTCGACGTCGGACTTGGCGGCCGCGAACTTGCGGTACTCGGCGATGGCGTCGGCCGGGGTGGCGTGCCCGCCGGTCCACACCTCGTGGGTGCCCTCGGGCCACGCCTCGGGGGCGATGGTGTCGACCAGCTCGTGCTCGGGGGCCAGCACCATGTAGGTGGCGCCGAACAGGGTGTCCTGGCGGGTGGTGAAGATCGTGATCTTCTTGTCGCCCTCGCCGTGGGCGCCGTGGACGGGGAAGTCGACGCGCGCGCCCTCGCTGCGGCCGATCCAGTTGCGCTGCTGCAGCTTGATGGCCTCCGGCCAGTCCAGCGCGTCCAGGTCCGCCAGCAGACGCTCCGCGTACGCGGTGATGCGCATGTTCCACTGCCGCAGATTGGCCTTGAAGACCGGGTAGTTGCCGCGCTCGGAGCGGCCTTCGGCGGTGACCTCCTCGTTGGCCAGGACGGTGCCCAGGCCGGGGCACCAGTTGACCGGCGCGTCGGAGGCGTACGCCAGGCGGTAGCCGCCCAGCACGTCGGAGCGCTCGGCGGCGGTCAGCTCGCCCCACGGGCGGCTGTCGGGGGTGGCCCGCGCACCGGAGGCGAACTGCTCGATCAGCTCGTCGATCGGCCGGGCCTTGTCCGCCGTCTCGTCGTACCAGCTGTTGAAGATCTGCAGGAAGATCCACTGGGTCCACTTGTAGTAGTCCGGCTCGATCGTGGCGAACGAGCGGCGCTTGTCGTGGCCCAGGCCCAGCCGGCGCAGCTGGGCCTTCATGTTCACGATGTTGGCCTCGGTGGAGACCCGCGGATGCGTGCCGGTCTGGACGGCGTACTGCTCGGCGGGCAGGCCGAAGGCGTCGAAGCCCAGGGTGTGCAGGACGTTGTGGCCGGTCATGCGGTGGAAGCGGGCGTAGACATCGGTGGCGATGTAGCCCAGCGGGTGGCCGACGTGCAGTCCCGCGCCCGAGGGGTACGGGAACATGTCCATGATGAACTTCTTGGGCCGTGCGACGACGTCGGGGTCGCCCGCCAGGTCGCCGCTCGGGTTGGGTGCCTCGTACGTGCCGTCCGCGTCCCACGCGTCCTGCCAGCGGGCCTCGATGTCGGCGGCCAGCGCGGCCGTGTAGCGGTGCGGCGCGGCCACCTCGGCAGCAGTGTTGGTCTCGCTCATCGTCCTCTAAGCTCCATCGATCGTCTCTGTCAGCGGTGGAAACGAAAAATCCCCTCGCACAGGAGGGGACGCCGCGCCGATGCCGACCTGGTGTGTCACCGGTCGGTACTGATCAGCGCGGCCCGCTAAGCAGAAGGCGTACGGCACGCATGGGGTCAGGTTACCGCAGCGGGTGAAGCGGCGGCGTGCATCTGGGGGCGCCTGTGGACAACGAGAAGCGGGCCGTCCGTATCGGACGACCCGCTGTCTGCTGGGAGTGGAGCTAAGGAGAATTGAACTCCTGACCTCTTGCATGCCATGCAAGCGCTCTACCAACTGAGCTATAGCCCCAGGTTGTGCACCGCTCGTTTCCCCGGTTTTTCCGGTTCCCCGCGGCGGCATCGCCTACATTACACGGAGAGCCCCGCCTTCTGCCAAATCGGTTCCGCGCCGGCCGCCCGACGGCGGTCATGCCGTCGCGAAGGAGTAGAACCGTTTGAGTGTGCAGTGCTCGTCGAGCAGGCGGCCGTAGATCGGCTCGCCCTCCAGTTCGCGGTAGGTCTCGATCGGGTCGCCCTTTATGATCAGCGCCCGCGCGCACTCCGCGCACCAGTACTGGTACTCGGGGTTGACCGGCTCCATGTCCCGGACGATCGGCGTGCCGCTGCCGCACCAGTCGCACTTGCGGCTGTGTGCCCCCATTACCGCGCTCCTGAGGTGGTCGTGGACTGGCGGAGACGATTCTGCCACGGGAAGCGGCACAGGTCAGCGGGACGAGTCGGGCCTGACGGCGCGCCAGCGGCCGGGTGGCCGGACCGAGTTGGCCGGGCCGGCGGTGCATGCCGGGCCAACGCAACGATCCCGCTCCCCCACGGAAGGGGAACGGGATCGTCCGGGCTGTGGAGCTAAGGAGAATTGAACTCCTGACCTCTTGCATGCCATGCAAGCGCTCTACCAACTGAGCTATAGCCCCGCTGTTCTCAGTCCGGCCGGGGTTTTCCCCGCCGCCCTGCGAACAAGAAGAACCTTAGCCTGTGACCTGCCCGAATGGGAAATCGGCTCAGTCGTCGTCGCCGAGCACCGGCTCCGGGAGGGTCCCGGCGTTGTGCTCCAGCAGCCGCCAGCCGCGCGCGCCCTCGCCCAGCACCGACCAGCAGCAGTTGGACAGGCCGCCGAGCGCCTCCCAGGACCGGGACTCCAGCCCGAGCAGCCGCCCGATCGTGGTGCGGATCGTGCCGCCGTGGCTGACCACCACGAGAGTGCCGCCGTCCGGCAGCTTGTCGGCGTGTCCCAGCACCACCGGCGCCGCCCGTTCGGCGACCTCGGTCTCCAGCTCGCCGCCGCCGCGCCGCACCGGCTCACCACGCTTCCACGCGGCGTACTGCTCGCCGAACCGCTCGATGATCTCCTCGTGCGTGAGGCCCTGCCACTGACCGGCGTAGGTCTCCCGCAGGCCCGCGTCATGCGCGACCTCCAGCCCGGTGACCGCGGACAGCTCGGCGGCGGTCGTCGCGGCCCGCTTCAGGTCGGAGGCGATGATCGCGTCCGGCTTGAGCGCGGCCAGCAACCGGGCGGCGCGGCGCGCCTGCGCCAAGCCGGTCTCGGTCAGGACGATGTCGGTCGAACCCTGGAAGCGGCGCTCCACGTTCCAGGCCGTCTGGCCGTGCCGCCACATGACTATGCGGCGGCCACGGCCCGTCTTGGAGCCGTTCAGCTGAGTTCACCGTCCCCGGACGCGGACTGTGCGGCCGCGTACTCGGCGGCCTTGCCGCGGGTGGCGACGGCGTCGGCGGGCAGCTCCAGCTGCGGGCAGTCCTTCCACAGCCGCTCCAGCGCGTAGAAGACGCGCTCCTCGCTGTGCTGGACGTGCACGACGATGTCCACGTAGTCCAGCAGCACCCAGCGGGCCTCGCGGTCGCCTTCGCGGCGCACCGGCTTGGCGCCCAGTTCCTTGGTCAGCCGCTCCTCGATCTCGTCGACGATCGACTTCACCTGGCGGTCGTTGGGCGCCGAGGCCAGCAGGAAGGCGTCGGTGATCGACAGCACGTCGCTGACGTCGTACGCGATGATGTCGTGCGCGAGCTTGTCCGCGGCCGCCTGGGCGGCGGCGTTGATGAGCTCGATGGAGCGGTCCGTGGCGGTCACAGGCGGAACTTTCCGGTCGGGGTCAGGATCATCTGCGTCATCCGAGGTCCCCACACGACAGCAGCCTGGGTCGGGGACGTGACACCTCAAGGGTCTCACGCCCCACCGACACCTCCGCCAGGAGTTTTGGCCAGGCCCTCCGACCGGCCCGTCAGCCCACCGAGCCCTTGTAGTCCCGGCCCAGGACGACGGTCACGTCCGCGTTGAACGCGCCCTTGCCCTTGCGCACCGCGCTCGTCGGCAGGCCCAGCGTCTTGGCGACCTCCTCGGCCTGCGCCGCGTGCCGGTCGTCGGCGTAGGTCACCCGGGACGTGGCCTGTGCGGTGCGCTCAGCGCTGGCGCCGACCACCGTGAAGCCGCCGTTCACCAGGGTGACCTGCGCGGCGCCCGCCGCGCTCTCCTCACCGGAGGCGTTGCGCAGGCTGATCCGCGTCGCCCCGCCCTGGTCGGTGTTCTTCACCGTGCCGCCGAGGATGTCCTTCACCACGCGCTCGGTGGCGCGCTCGCTGAGCGTGCCGTCCTGCTGCACGGGCAGCAGCGTGGTGTCGTACGCACCGGTCTTGGCCTGCTCGGCGAGGTCGGCCAGCGACGAGCCGAGGTCCCGTTCGCTGAGCGAGGGGTCCGGGATCTGGACGAGCGCCTCGACGGTCCTGGTCGCGTCGTCCGCGTCGCTGGGCATCTTGTTCAGCACGGCCCGCATGACCTGGCCGAACCGGGCCAGCTGCTTGGTCTGGGCCTCGGCGGGAGCCCGGTAGGTGGCGTACGCGACGGCCGCCTGACCGCTCAGGGTCTGCTCCTTGCCCCGCTTGACCAGCTCTTCCTCGCCCTTCTTCGCGGGCACGGTCACATCGGTGTCGACGGTGATGCCGCCGACCAGTTCGACCAGGTTCTCCAGGTAGGGCGTGTCCAGCCGCCAGGTGCCCTCGATCTTCGAGCCCAGCAGGGTGCCGAGCGCGTCGCGGGTGGCGTCCGAGCTCTCGCCCTCCACCAGCTTGCCGAGCGTGGTGGGGCCGCCTTCCTCGCTGGCGACGGCGAGCGCGTTGGGCAGCAGGACGGTGGTGCCCTTCTTGGTGGTCTCGTTGTCGACCAGGAGCGCCGTGGAGCTGTCGCCGCCGCGCGTCTCGCGCAGATGCACCACGATCACGTCGCGCTGCTGCGGGCCGCCGGATTGCGCCTGCTCCTCAGCGCTGCCCGACATCCCGGGCAGCTTGCCGGCGTGCCAGAGGTAGCCGACGCCGCCCGCGGCGGCGAGCACCAGCACCACGGCCAGCGCGATCAGGCGGTTGCGGGTCCTGCGGCGCCGCTCGTCGCGCCGTTCGGTGCGGGTCTCGGCGAACTTCAGCCAGTCGATGACGTCCTCGGAGTCCTCGTCGGGCTCCTCGACGAAGGAGAACTGCTCCGTGCGGTACTGGCCGTCCTGCGGCTCCTCGCCGCGCTCCGGTGCGGGCCGGCGCTGCGGCCGCGCCGGTGCCGTCCCGGCCTGTTCGCGCTCGCGCTGCGGAGGCACGAGGCGCTGCGCGCCGGGGTCGCCGTGCTGCGCGCCGGGGTCGCCGTGCTGCGCGCCGGGGCCGCCGTGCTGGGCATCGGTGTCGTCGTACGCGGCGTAGTCCTGCTGGTGCGGTACGTGCCGCATCGGCTGCTGGGGCCGGCCCTGGGGCTGCTGGAGGCCTGTCTGCTGGGCTTGCTGCTGAGCGGCATACGGGTCGTACACGGGCTGCGTTCCGGTCGGCTGCTGCTGACCGTAGAGGTCGTACCCCGTGTCCTGCTGCTGACCGTACGTGTCGTATGGCTGCTGCTGGGCCGGGGGCGCCTGCTGCCCGTACGGGTCGTAGGCGTAGCCGTACTCGTCGTGCTGCACCGCCTGCGGCTGCTGGTACACCGGGCGGCCGTAGGCGTCGTAGCCGTACACCTGCGGCTGCGGGTCATACGGATCCTGCGTGTACGGGTCCTGTCCGTCGTTCACGCGTACCCCTTAGCAGTCGTGCCGGTACAGGTCGCGCTTGTCGATGTAGCGCACGACACCGTCCGGCACCAGATACCAGACCGGCTCGCCCGCCGCGACCCGCGCCCGGCAGTCCGACGAGGAGATCGCCAGTGCCGGTACCTCCACCAGGGAGACCCCTCCTTCGGGGAACCCGGGGTCCTCCAGTATGTGGCCGGGCCTGGTCACGCCGATGAAGTGGGCGAGGGAGAACAGCTCCTCGGTGTCCCGCCAGGTGAGGATCTGGCTGAGGGCGTCGGCGCCGGTGATGAAGAACAGCTCCGTGTCGGCGTTGAGCGCGCGCAGCTCGCGCAGCGTATCGGTGGTGTACGTGGGACCGCCGCGGTCGATGTCGATGCGGCTGACCGAGAACTGGGGGTTGGAGGCGGTGGCGATGACCGTCATCAGGTAGCGGTCCTCGGCCGCGGACACCTTCCGGTGGCTCTTCTGCCACGGCTCCCCGGTCGGTACGAACACCACCTCGTCCAGGTGGAACTGCGCGGCCACCTCGCTGGCGGCGACCAGGTGACCGTGGTGGATCGGGTCGAAGGTCCCGCCCATCACGCCGAGCCGCCGCTTCGCGGACGGTTTCTGCTCTCCCATGCGTGCAGACCCTACTGCGCCGGGTCGAACACCGGGGCCCTAGGTGTGCCCGACGTGCCGTCGGGGGTCAGCGGTCGCGGTTGAAGCGCGTGGTGACCCACAGGAGCAGCAGGAGGATGAAGAGGGCCGCACCACCGGTCATGTACGGGCTGATGCTCTCGTGGTTGCCGCCGTGCTCGCCGCCCTCGGAGGCGAGGGTGGCCAAGGTGTGCGCGGTGCTGTAAGCGGTCATCGTCGCCAGGACCTATCCGGGATGTGAGCGGGCCGATTCGTCAGCGACATCGTATGCGGGGTGATCCTCGACGCGCCGCCGGGGCGCGGTTCGGACCGGGCACGGCCGCGGTTCGGACTGGGTACGGCTGCGGTTCGGACCCGCCGCGGTCGGCGTCCGGACCCGTGCGGACCCCTCAGTCCTGTCCGCCGTAGCCGCGCAGCAGGAACCAGGCGAGCAGTACGGCTCCCACTACGCCGACGACGATGATGGTGCGCAGCAGCACGCCCGGTCCGTCGTGCTTGGCGTTGGCGGCGAGCAGTTCGGTGGTCAGGCCAGTCATATGGGGCATGTCTCCACCGTAGCCACCCCGATCCGAGGACCTAGGCTGGGGGCTGTCCGGGGGACGGGCATGACCAGCACCACGAGGGGGTCTCGATGAGTGACAGCACGAACCTGGGTGGCGAGAGGCCGCCGGAGCGGTCGCGGCGCCGGTTCGCCGGCATCTCGTCGCGCGCGTACGAACACCCCGCGGACCGCTCCGCGTTGGTGGCGCTGCGCAAGCTGAGCGGATTCGACACCGTCTTCAAGGCGCTCAGCGGACTGCTGCCCGAGCGCAGTCTGCGGCTGCTGTACCTGTCGGACTCGGTGCGGGTGAGCGACCGGCAGTTCGCGCATCTCCACGAGATGCTGCGGGACGCCTGCTACATCCTGGACCTGGAGCGGGTCCCGGCGATGTACGTCACCCAGGACCCGAAGCCCACCGCGATGTGCGTCGGCCTGGACGAGCCGATCATCGTGCTGTCCACCGGGCTCGTGGAGCTGCTGGACGAGGAGGAGATGCGCGCGGTCATCGGCCATGAGGTCGGCCACGCGCTGTCCGGGCACTCCGTCTACCGCACGGTGCTGCTGTTCCTCACCAATTTCGCCCTGAAGGTCGCCTGGATCCCGCTGGGCAACATCGCGGTGACGGCGATCGTGACGGCGCTGCGCGAGTGGTTCCGCAAGTCGGAGCTGTCCGCCGACCGGGCCGGGCTGCTGGTGGGACAGGACCTCCAGGCGTCGATGCGCGGCCTGATGAAGCTGGCGGGCGGCCACCATCTGCACGAGATGAACGTGGACGCGTTCCTGGAGCAGGCCGAGGAGTACGAGAGCTCCGGCGACCTGCGGGACTCCGTACTGAAGATCATGAACGTGCTGCCGCGCAGCCACCCGTTCACCACGGTGCGGGCCGCCGAGCTGAGGAAGTGGGCCGCCGGGCGCGACTACCAGCGGATCATGGACGGCCACTATCCCCGGCGCGCGGACGACCCGGAGACGTCGGTGTCGGAGTCGTTCAAGGAGTCCGCGTCGCATTACGCCGCGACGGTGCGCGGCAGCAAGGACCCGCTGATGGCGTTCGTGCGGGATGTCGCGGGCGGAGCGGGGGACCTGGGCGGTCGGCTGCGGGACAGGTTCACCGGGGGCGGGCGCGGCGCGAACCCGCCGGGGGCGGACGCCCCTCCGACGGAGACCCCACCCAAGGACACCTCACCGACGGAGACCTCACCCAAGGACACCCCGTCGACGGAGACCCCGCCCAAGGACACCCCTCCCGGGGACGGCACCGAGGCGCCCTGAGCGCTTACTCGGGCGGGCTCGGCTGGGCGTCCGGGGCCAGTACGCCGCAGACCGCGGCGTCCGCCGGGCCGGAGGCGTACGGGTCGGTGGCCGCAGGGCCGTCGCCCTTCGCGCTCTGCCCCGCCAGCAGCGGCCGCAGGTAGCCCGACGTGTCGGCCGCGCACGCCTGCGGCCCGGCCCGCACGGCGCTGTGTACCAGCGCCACGCGGTGATCGCGCAGGTCCTCGCGGTCGAGGTGGAACCGCACCTCGCGCCGGACGGTGAACAGCGAGGCGTCGTCCGCGCCCTTCTCGCCGGCCGCCCGCACCGCGTACACGTACGTGTGGTCGGCGGTGACCTCCAGCGTGCCCGAGGTGCGCTCCACGACGTCCAGCGTGCCGCGCACGCGTACCGGTTCGTCGGCGAGCGCGACCCGGGCCGGGTCGAAGCGGATCAGCCAGCCCGTGGCCAGGTGCCGGCCGTCCGAGGCCGGGCGGCTGAGGCTGCGGTCGTACTGGTCGAACTGCCCCGGGTCGAGCAGCAGCCGTACCCGCTTGGTGTCGTCACCGGACAGCACCGCGCGGTCCATGCCCGAGGCGACGAGATAGTCCTTGGCGGTGGTGAGGGCGGACATCACCTGGCTCTCGGAGAAGTTCTCGGTGCGCCCGGCGCCGGGCAGGGTGACGCCGTCGGCGCCGACGCCGTACTCCGCCGCCGGGCTGTGCCGCAAAAGGTCCGCGGCCTGCCCCCCGGGGACCGGGCCGGTCGGGGCGAGCGGGACCACCGTGCTGCGCAGCGGCTCGGCGACGGGCTGCGGGGGCTGCTGGTACGGATGCTGGATGCCCATGTAGACGGCGGCCGCGAAGGCGAAGGCGATCAGCGCGACGAGGACGACGGCCTGCCGGGAGGGGCTGCTGCGCGACCAGGCGTGGCGGCTGCGGACCGCGGGCGCGTGGTCGCCCATCCGCTCCTGTGCCGAGAATTCCTGGAGGCGGGCAGCACGCACGAACGATTCGTCGAAGACGACGGATCGGAGTTCGTCGTCACCACCTCCCGGGACGCCCTCGGGGGTCCCCTCGGGTGGGTCTCCAGGCCCGGCCATACCTCAAGGGTAGGTCTGGAACGGCCCCGGTAAACGCGGAGATGCGCGACGCGTTCCAGCGGTCGGCGGGCCCTCGCCGGCCGTCACCGGGACTGCGGGGCGCCTGAGGCGGCCGGGGTGCGGGAGGCCGTCGGGGAACCGGCAGGGGCGGAGGGCAGGGGGTTCTCGCGGTCCCCTTCGCGGCCGCTGTCCAGGCCGGTGGTGGCGGGCGGCGGAGCGGGGTCCTGGCGGCCGCCGGAGGCGCCGCGGTAGACGGCGGTGAAGGCGAGCGCGACCACGCCTATGCCCATCAGTACGGCCAGCAGCCAGGCGACCGGGCGGTGCCAGCGGACGTGGCCCCGGTAGGGGCGCCCGGCGCTGCCGTAGCGGCCGTAGGGACCGAAGTCCTGGTCATGGACGGAGCCGAACCGCTCGTCCGGGTCGCGGTCGTCCTCCGGGTCGTACCCGAACTCGCCGTCCGGGCCGTAACCGTCCTCGTAGAACTCGTCCTCGGCGGCGCCGCCGCGCCGGCGCGACGCCTCCGCGTCGGCGCGCGCCTGGGCGGCGGCCAGCATCCGCTCGGTGGCGGTGGGTTCGTGGATCTCGGCCGACCGCACGAACTCCTCGTCGAACACCACGGCGGCGAAGGCGTCCTCCGCGTCCCCGTGGCTGCGCTCGTCGGGCTCGTCGCCGTCCGGGAACGGCCTGCCCCCCACGTCGTCCGGCACCCCATCAGCGTAGACCGGAGCGGTCGGTTTGGGCAGGGCGGAAGGAAACCCGGGGGCGGTCAGCGGGTGTGGCCGTCGCCGGTGACGATGTACTTGGTGGAGGTCATCTCGGGCAGCCCCATGGGGCCGCGGGCGTGCAGTTTCTGGGTCGAGATGCCGATCTCCGCGCCGAAGCCGAACTGGCCGCCGTCGGTGAACCGCGTCGAGGCGTTCACGGCCACCGTGGTGGAGTCCACCAACTGGGTGAACCGGCGGGCCGCGGCCTGCGAGCCGGTGACGATCGCCTCGGTGTGGCCGGAAGACCACAGCCGGATGTGCGCCACCGCGGCGTCCAACGACTCCACGACCGCCGCCGCGATGTCGTAGCTGAGGTACTCGGTCTCCCAGTCCTCGACCGCGGCCGGGACGACGGTCGCCGTGGAGCCCTCGGCCAGCGCCAGCACCCGCTCGTCGCCGTGCACGGTCACCCCCGCGTCGGCCAGCGCCTGGAGCGCGCGCGGCAGGAACCGGTCGGCGATGTCCTGATGGACCAGCAGCGTCTCCGCGGCGTTGCACACACTCGGCCGCTGCGCCTTGGAGTTGACCAGGATCTCGACGGCCATGTCGAGGTCGGCGTGCGCGTCCACGTACACATGGCAGTTTCCGGTGCCGGTCTCGATGACCGGAACGGTGGACTCCTCCACGACCGTACGGATCAGCGAGGCGCCGCCACGAGGGATCAGCACGTCCACCAGGCCGCGGGCGCGCATCAGCTCACGCACCGACTCGCGGCTCTCACCGGGCACCAACTGCACGGCGTCGGCGGGCAGTCCGGCTCCGCCGACGGCGTCGCGGATCACCTTCACCAGCGCGCTGTTGGAGGAGTACGCGGACGAAGAGCCGCGCAGCAGCACGGCGTTGCCGGACTTCAGGCAGAGCGCGGCGGCGTCCACGGTGACGTTGGGCCGGGCCTCGTAGATGATGCCGACGACGCCGAGCGGGACCCGGACCTGGCGCAGGTCGATGCCGTTGGGCAGGGTGGAGCCGCGCACCACCTCGCCGACCGGGTCGGGCAGCGCGACCACGTGGCGCACGTCCGCGGCGATGGCCCGCACCCGCTCGGGGGTGAGGGTGAGCCGGTCGACGATCGCCTCGCTGGTGCCGGCGGCGCGTGCGCGCTCCACGTCGGCGGCGTTGGCCGCGACGATCTCCTTGGTGCGCACCTCCAGCGCGTCGGCGATGGCCAGCAGGGCGTCGTCCTTGGCGGCGCGCGGCAGCGGGGCCAGGTCGGTGGCCGCGGCGCGGGCCCGGTAGGCGGCCTGGAGAACCGGAGACTTGGGCCAGGGGTTGGCCAGAGGCGAGGTCGGTGCGCTGGTCATGTCAGCAGCCTACTGAGCCGGTGGCGCCGTACCATCCGGTATTCCGCGTTTCGAGACGCGCCGACCGGCATACGGAAACGCGCTGTCGCCATGCGGAACGCACACGCGCCATGCCGGACGCGCACACCATCGCACAGCCGTCAGAAGGGGTGGGCTCCGACCGGGGACGCGGGCGCCGGGCCGTACCCCTCAGCTATCCGCTGGTGGTACGTCTCCCGGTCGATGACCTCAAGGCCGACGATCTCCCACGGCGGCAACTGTGCGGTGGACCGGTGCTCGCCCCACAGCCGCAGCGCGACCGCCGCCGCGTCGTGCAGGTCGCGCGCCTCCTCCCAGTAGCGGATCTCCGCGTGGTCGTTGGCATACCGGCTGGTCAGCAGGAACGGGTGGTCGTGGGCCAGCTGCTCCAGCGCACGCCTGACCTCCTTCAGCGGCGCCTCGGGCCCGGACAGGCTGAGCGTGACGTGCCACAGCCGGGAGACCTCGCGGCGCACGCCACCGGTGTCGTCACCCGTCCCGACGCTGGTCAGCGTGGGTTCCCCCGCCCCGGCCTTCGTCCTGCGGACACGGGCGGTGCCCCCGGTCCGGGGCAGCGCCTCTGGACGCCCTCGTCTCACCGGCGGCCTCCTGATCACGTGGTGCCTCTGCCACGGCGGAACCGCCTCACGTGCGGCACCGCCGCAACAAAGTTGACCAGCCCGCGGGCTGCCGCGGGGCGGTTTTCCGGAAGGTCTTCCGGCACGACCGGCCGCGGCGTGCGGGAATCGCGGGACTTGTGGGTTTTCTCTGGTGACCGTGACGGCTTGGTGACGGCCGTCAGTGGTGCGGCAGGAGACCGTCGCGATGACCGCCAGTCGTGCCGCACGAGCCCGAGGCGACGGCCGTCAGTGGTGCAGCACGACCAGATCGTCACGGTGCACGATCTCGCGCTCGTAGGCCGAGCCGAGCTCGCGCGCCAGGTCGCGGGTGGACCGCCCGAGCAGCCTGGGGATCTCCTTGGCATCGAAGTTGACCAGCCCGCGCGCGACGGCCCGCCCGGCGGCGTCCCGCAGTTCGACGGGGTCGCCCGCGGTGAAGTCGCCCTCCACGGCTGCGACGCCCGCCGGGAGCAGCGAGGTGCGCCGCTCGACCACGGCGTGGACCGCGCCGTCGTCCAGCACGAGGGCGCCCTGCGGGGCGGAGGCGTGCGCGAGCCACAGCAGACGGCCGCGGGAGCGGCGGCCGGTGCGGTGGAAGTACGTCCCCGTGTCGCGGCCCTGGAGGGCGTCGGCGGCGTGGCTGGCGGCGGTGAGGACGACGGGGATGCCCGCGGCCGCGGCGATCCGGGCCGCCTCGACCTTGGTGACCATGCCTCCGGTGCCGACCCCGGCCCGGCCGACGCTGCCGATCGACACGCCGTCGAGGTCCGCCGGGCCCCGCACCTCGGCGATCCGCGAGGTGCCGGGGGTGCTCGGGTCGCCGTCGTAGAGCCCGTCGACGTCCGAGAGCAGCACCAGCAGATCGGCCTTGACCAGGTGGGCGACCAGGGCGGCGAGCCGGTCGTTGTCGCCGAACCGGATCTCGTCGGTGGCGACCGTGTCGTTCTCGTTGACCACCGGCACCGCGCCCATGGCCAGCAGCTGGTCCAGGGTGCGGTAGGCGTTGCGGTAGTGGGCGCGGCGGCTGGTGTCGTCCGTGGTCAGCAGCACCTGCCCGACCCGGCGGCCGTAGCGGGCGAAGGAGGCGGTGTAGCGGGCCACCAGCAGCCCCTGGCCGACACTGGCGGCCGCCTGCTGGCGGGCGAGGTCGCGCGGGCGCCGCTCCAGCCCGAGCGGGGCCAGTCCGGCGGCGATGGCGCCGGAGGAGACCAGCACGATCTCCCTGTCGCCTGGGTCGAGCACCTTGGCCAGGACGTCGACCAGGGCGTCCACCCGGTCCGCGTCCAGGCCGCCCGCCGCGGTGGTGAGCGAGGACGAACCGACCTTGACCACGATCCGGCGGGCCGCGGTCACCTCGTCCCGTGCCTCCCCCAGACTCCCGTCCTGCGCTGCCACGCCCGTTCCCCTGCTTTCACTGCCGCCGCTTGTGCGTTTCGTACACGTCTCGTGCCGTCGTGTGAAATGTACGCCAGCCGTGCGGGCCTTCGCCGCGGCATTCCGACCCGCGAAACTCCGGTACCCTTTTGATCCGGTACGGCGTGATTGGCGTCACCGCAGATTGTCACCGGGCCGCGCGGCGTCATACGGTCAGTGGTCGGCCCGTTCCATAACCTCAGTCGTCCCTCAGGCGTCTGTACGTGGAACAGGTGGCCAACCCCCACACCACAGACCCCTCAATCCGTCGCATCTCCTGCCAGGAGCCCACCCCGTGCCCTCTGCCGGAACCTCCTCCCGCCGAGCCGTACAGCTGGCGGCACTGCTCGCGATGGTGGTGTTCTTCACCACTCAGCTCATCGGTGCCGTCCTGCCCAACGTGCCGCTCCTCGTCGCCGCCTCGGCGGGCGGCCTCGCACTCGACCTCTATCTCCAGCACCAGCAGCCCGGCCTGCTCTCACTGCTGAGCAAGATCCGCTTCGACGTCGTGGTGCGGCAGCTGTTCCGCGACATGTTCATCGTGGTCGGGCTGCTGCGCATAGACGGCATCGACCCGTTGCACGAGCACGCGCCGCTCACCATCGGCCTGCTGCTCTTCTACGTCATGCACTTCGCCTGCCAGGCCGCCGGGGTGATGGTCCGGCGCACCCGCCAGCTGCCGTTCGTGACCCGCAACATCGACGCGTCGGCGCTGCGACTGTCCGACGCGCCGCCGCGGCTCTTCGCCCGCCAGCACGGCCGCCGGCTGCTGCGCCTGGCCGTCCCGGTCACCGCCGGTCTGCTGATCAGCGCGGTCACCGAGAGCGGCTGGTGGGGCGGCGTGGGGATCGGCATCGCCGTGCTCGCCATCACCGCCGGAACGGTCCACCTGGCCACCTGGCTGCTGCCGCGCAAGCGCGTGCTCAGCGAGCAGAAGGCGCTGGAGTGGCTGGACAAGTGGCTGGCGGAGTACCAGCCGACCGTGGGGATGTACTTCTCGGGCGGCACCTCGTCCGCGTACCAGGCGAACATGTGGCTCTCCACGCTCGCCGCGCTGGACGGCAACCCGATCATCGTGCTCCGTGAGCGCTTCATGGTGCAGAAGATCGACGCGACGGACATCCCGATCGTGTGCATCCCGAAGGTCGCCAACCTGATGCGGCTGGAGCACTCGACGCTGAGCGTGCTGCTGCACCCGGCCAACTCCGGCAAGACCTCGCAGGTCCTGCGCATCCCGTCGATCAAGCACGCGTTCACCAACCACGGCGAGAGCGACAAGCTCTCCAGCTGCAACCCGTACGCCAAGGCGTACGACGAGGTGTGGGTGGCCGGACCGGCCGCGCGCGACCGCTACCAGCTCGCCGACATCGGCGTCGACGACCGTGACGTGGTGGAGGTGGGCCGCCCGCAGCTGGCGCCCATCCGTCCGTACTCCGGCGCACCGACCGCCCAGTTCGTGGACGTGCTGTACGCGCCCACCTGGGAGGGCTGGGACGGCAACCCGGGCAACACCTCGGTCATGCTCGCGGGCGAGAACATCGTGCGCGCCCTGCTGGCCGACCCGGCGGTGCGGCTGATCTACAAGCCGCACCCGATGACCGGCTCCGTCGTACCGGCGGCCGGTGCCGCCAACCAGCGCATCATGGCGATGATCACCGAGGCCAACAGCAAGCGCAGTGGCGCCCGGCCGGGCCCGGAGGCGGCGGCCGAGCTCGCCCGCCGTGCCGAGGAGCTCACCGCCCTGACCACCAGCTCCTTCCGGGCCAGCGCGGACGAGATCGAGCGGATGCGGCTGCAGGGCGCCCCGGAGCCGGGCCGCGCCGAGCGGGTCGAGCAGGCGACGACCGCCTGGGAGGCCGCCTTCTGGGCATCGCTGCCGGAGTGGGAGCACCAGATCGTCACCGGCCCGCGCCCGGCGATCTTCAACTGCTTCAACCAGGCCGACCTGCTGATCAGCGATGTGTCGAGCGTCGTCTCGGACTACCTGAGCAGCGAGAAGCCGTACGCCGTGGCGAACACCAGCGGGATGTCGGAGGAGGAGTTCAGGGCCGGCTTCCCGACGGTGCGCGCGGCCACGATCCTCACCCCGGAGGCGACCGGCGTCCCGGAACTGCTCGCGGCGGTCCGGCACCCCGAGCAGGACACGCTCGCCGGTGCCCGCGCCGAGCTGAAGGAGCACCTCCTCGGCCCGTCCGACCCGCCGTCGCTGGTGCGCTTCAACCAGGCCGCGCTGGACCTGTGCGCGGCGGCGGAGCAGCGGCGCGAGCGGATGGAGACGCGCCTGGCCGCGGAGCTGCCGTCGCAGCGTGAGGCGTTCGACGCGGCGGAGGAGATGGAGCAGGAGTCGGGTGCGGAGGAGTCGGTGACGGCGTAGGCGTCGTCACCGGGGCTCCGCCCCGGACCCCAGATGTGGGAAGGCCCCCCGGACAGTATCCGGGGGGCCTTCCCACATCTCAGAACGGGCGGAACTCGTCGTACTCGCGGTCCGCGTCGTCGCGCTCCGCGTCCCGGTCCCGGCGGCGCTGCGCCGCGGGCCGCGGGGCCTCGAGGCGGTGGTCCTCGCCGCGTCGGCCGAGCATCTCCGCGCCCGCCGCCATGGTCGGCTCCCAGTCGAAGACGACCGCGTCGTCCTCGGCTCCGATCGCCACGCCGTCGCCCGCCCGGGCACCGGCCTTCATCAGCTCGTCCTCAACACCGAGGCGGTTGAGCCGGTCGGCCAGGTAGCCCACGGCCTCGTCGTTGTTGAAGTCGGTCTGCCGCACCCAGCGCTCCGGCTTCTCGCCGCGCACCCGGAACAGGCCGTCCTCCTCCCGCGTCACCGTGAAGCCCGCGTCGTCGACGGCCTTGGGCCGGATGACGATCCGGGTCGCCTCCTCCTTCGGCTTCGCGGCGCGCGCCTCGGCCACGATCTTGGCGAGCGCGAACGACAGCTCCTTCAGCCCCGTACGGGCGACGGCCGAGACCTCGAAGATCTGGTAGCCGCGGGCCGCCAGCTCCGGCCGGATGATGTCGGCGAGGTCCTTGCCGTCGGGAATGTCGACCTTGTTGAGGACGACCATCCGCGGCCGGTCCTCCAGGCCGCCGTACTCCGCCAGCTCCGCCTCGATGACGTCCAGGTCGGACAGCGGGTCGCGCTCGGACTCCAGCGTGGCGGTGTCCAGGACGTGCACCAGCACCGAGCAGCGCTCGACGTGGCGGAGGAACTCCAGGCCCAGGCCCCTGCCCTGGCTGGCGCCGGGGATGAGGCCGGGTACGTCGGCGATGGTGTAGACCGTGGAACCGGCCGTGACCACACCGAGATTGGGGACGAGCGTGGTGAACGGATAGTCGGCGATCTTCGGCTTGGCGGCCGAGAGCACCGAGATCAGCGAGGACTTGCCGGCGCTCGGGTAGCCGACGAGGGCCACGTCCGCGACGGTCTTCAGCTCCAGCACGATGTCCCCGGCCTGGCCGGGCTCGCCCAGCAGCGCGAAACCGGGGGCCTTGCGGCGCGCCGAGGCGAGGGCCGCGTTGCCGAGCCCGCCCCGGCCGCCCTGCGCGGCGACGTAGGTGGTGCCCTCGCCGATCAGGTCGGCGAGCACGTTGCCCTGCTTGTCCTGCACGACGGTGCCGTCCGGGACGGGCAGCACCAGGTCCGTACCGTCCTTGCCGGAGCGGTTGCCGCCCTCGCCGGGCTTGCCGTTGGTCGCCTTGCGGTGCGGGCTGTGGTGGTAGTCGAGGAGCGTGGTGACGGACTGGTCGACGACCAGGATCACATCACCGCCGCGGCCGCCGTTGCCGCCGTCGGGGCCGCCGAGCGGCTTGAACTTCTCACGGTGTACGGAGGCGCAGCCGTGGCCTCCGTTACCCGCGGCGACATGCAGCTCGACGCGGTCCACGAAGGTGGTCATTGCTGGAGCCTCCAGTACATCCGGGATTGTCTTAGTACCTAACACGCAGAGGGCGGACCTGCTTCCCGTATTCACGGGAAGGAAGGTCCGCCCTCTGAAATCGCTCTACGGAGCCGAGCTCTCGCGAAGGATCGCGATGAACTAGGCGACCGGAACGATGTTCACGACCTTGCGGCCACGGTGGGTGCCGAACTGCACCGCACCGGCGGCCAGCGCGAACAGCGTGTCGTCGCCGCCACGGCCGACGCCCGTGCCCGGGTGGAAGTGGGTGCCGCGCTGGCGGACCAGGATCTCACCGGCGTTGACGACCTGGCCGCCGAAGCGCTTGACGCCGAGCCGCTGAGCGTTGGAGTCGCGACCGTTCCGGGTGGACGATGCGCCCTTCTTGTGTGCCATCTCTCCTCAGTCCCTTACTTCGCAGCCGCGTCGATCTTGGTGATCTTCAGCGCGGTGTGCAGCTGACGGTGACCGATCCGCTTGCGGTAGCCGGTCTTGTTCTTGTACTTCAGGATGTCGATCTTGGCACCCTTGTGGTGGTCCACAACCTCGGCGTGGACCTTCACACCGGCCAGGACCCACGGGTCGCTGGTGACCGAGTCGCCGTCGACGACGAGCAGGGTCGAGAGCTCGACGGTGTCGCCGACCTTGCTGGTGGAAATACGGTCAACCTCAATGACGTCGCCAACGGACACCTTCTGCTGGCGGCCGCCGGTGCGCACGATCGCGTACACGCGGAACTCTCTCTCGCTCAGAACGGAACCTCTGATGCCAGCCGCTCACAGGACCGTGAGGTCCTGTTTCATCCGTGAGGACGAGCGGCCTCTCCCGAAGAGGAATCGGGAGGGATTTGCTCAGGGGTGTGGCGTACAGACGCCGACGGTCAAGATTACGGGGCGGCGGTCGGGGGGTCAAACCGGGCCGCCGGGCCGCTCCCCGTGGGGCCACTCCGCGCCGCAGGCCCCGCCTCGCCGCATCCGGTGGCCCTTCCCCGCCCCGCCCCTTCCCGTAACGGGGACTCCGCGCCGGAACGCGCGTCGCCCGCCGCGGCACAGGTGCCGAGGCGGGCGACGTGGTGCGAGGCGGGGTCAGTCCTCCGCGGGGGCCGCGGCCGCCGTGGTCTTCTTGGCGGCCGACTTCTTCGCCGTCGACTTCTTCGCCGCCGTCTTCTTGGCCGTCGCCTTCTTCGCCACGGTCTTCTTCGCCGTGGCCTTCTTGGCGGCGGCCTTCTTCGCCGGGGCCTTCTTGGCGGCCTTGCGGGCCGTCTTCTTCGCCGGGACCTCCGCCTCCGGCTCAGCCTCCGGCGCGGGCTCCGCGGCGGCGACCTCCGGCTCCGGCGTCGGCGCCGTGCCGACGACCACCACCGCGGCCTCCTCGGCTCCCGTGGGCGAGCCCGCCGGGGCCGTGGCCTTGCGGGTCACCCGGCGGCGAGCACGCGGGGCCGGCTCGGCGGCCGGTGCCGGGGCCTCAGCCGCGGCCTCGGTCCCAACCGGTGCCGGGGCCTCCGCCGGGGCCGCCTCGGGCGCCCGGCCGTCGGGCAGCGGAGCCTTCGGCTCCTCCGCCGGGACCACGACGACCGGCTCCGCCTTCGCGGCCGCCTTCGGCGAGCCCGCCGGGGCCGAGACCTTGCGGGTCGCCCGGCGGCGCGTACGGCCACGGCCGGCGGCGGCCTCGGCCTCCGCCGCGCTGCTGTACAGCTCCTCGTCCGGCGCGAACGCGGGCTCGGGCAGCGCCTTCGGCTCCGCCACCTCCGCGGCCACCTCGGCCGCCGTCTCCGCCTCGGCGGCGATCTCGGTCGCCGCCTCCACGACCTGCTCGGCCTCGGCCTGCCGCTCGCCGCCCCGCTTCTTCTTGCGCTTGCCGCCACCGCCGACCGCCGACGGCTGGTCCATGTGGACGATCACGCCGCGGCCGTTGCAGTGCACGCACGACTCGGAGAAGGACTCCAGCAGCCCCTGGCCGACCCGCTTACGGGTCATCTGGACCAGACCCAGCGAGGTGACCTCGGCCACCTGGTGCTTCGTACGGTCCCGGCCCAGGCACTCCAGCAGCCGCCGCAGCACCAGGTCCCGGTTGGACTCCAGCACCATGTCGATGAAGTCGATCACGATGATGCCGCCGAGGTCGCGCAGCCGCAGCTGGCGCACGATCTCCTCGGCCGCCTCCAGGTTGTTCCTGGTGACCGTCTCCTCCAGGTTGCCGCCCTGGCCGGTGAACTTGCCGGTGTTGACGTCGACCACGACCATCGCCTCGGTCCGGTCGATGACGAGCGAGCCGCCGCTGGGCAGCCAGACCTTGCGGTCCAGCGCCTTCATCAGCTGCTCGTCGATCCGGTACGTGGCGAAGACGTCGACATCCGAGGTCCACCGCTGCAGGCGGTCGGCGAGGTCCGGCGCGACGTGCGAGACGTACCCGTGGATGGTCTCCCACGCGTCGTCACCGCTCACGATGACCTTGGAGAAGTCCTCGTTGAAGATGTCGCGGACGACCCGGACGGTCATGTCCGGCTCGCCGTACAGCAGCGTCGGGGCGCCGCCGTTCTTCGCCTTCTTCTGGATCTCCTCCCACTGCGCCTGCAGGCGGCTGACGTCACGCGCCAGCTCCTCCTCGCTCGCGCCCTCCGCGGCCGTACGGACGATGACGCCCGCGTCCTCGGGGACGATCTTCTTGAGGATCTGCTTCAGGCGCGCCCGCTCGGTGTCCGGCAGCTTGCGGCTGATGCCGGTCATCGAGCCCTCGGGCACGTACACCAGGTAGCGGCCGGGGAGGGAGACCTGGCTGGTCAGCCGGGCGCCCTTGTGGCCGATCGGGTCCTTGGTGACCTGGACCAGGACGGACTGCCCGGACTTCAGGGCGGTCTCGATCCGCCGCGGCCCGTTGGAGAGCCCCAGCGCCTCGAAGTTCACCTCGCCCGCGTACAGGACGGCGTTGCGGCCCTTGCCGATGTCGACGAACGCGGCCTCCATCGACGGCAGCACGTTCTGGACCTTGCCCAGATAGACGTTGCCGACGTAGCTGGTCGCCTGCTCCTTGTTGACGAAGTGCTCGACGAGGACGTTGTCCTCCAGCACGCCGATCTGGGTGCGCTCGCCGCTCTGGCGCACGACCATCACCCGCTCGACGGCCTCGCGGCGAGCCAGGAACTCCGCCTCGGTGATGATCGGCACCCGGCGGCGGCCCTGCTCACGGCCCTCCCGGCGACGCTGCTTCTTCGCCTCCAGACGGGTCGAGCCCTTGATGGACTGCACCTCGTCCGACGGCTCGGGCTTCGGCCGCGGCTCACGGACCTTGACGACCGTACGGACGCCCTCCTCCTCGGCGGCCTCCGCCTCCAGCGCCTCACCGCTGCGCCGACGGCGGCGGCGACGGCGACGGCTGCTGCTCGAGCCGGCCCCGGCGGGCTCCTCCTCGCCGGACACCTCCTCGGCCTCGGCCTCACCGGCCTCCTCGGCCTCTTCCTCGGCGGGGTACCCCTCGCCCTCGGCCTCTGCCGCCTCGCCACGGCGGCGGCGACGGCCACCACGGCGACGGCGGCGCGACGGGCGCTCGCCCGACTCCTCGTCCCCGGGCTCGGCCTCGACCTCGGCGGCCTCCTCGGTCTCGCCCTCGCCGGGCTCGGCGACCTCCGTGGTCTCCTCGACCTCGGCGCGGTCCTCGACCGGCTCACCGCGCCGGCGGCGCCGGCGACGGCCGCCGGTCGCGGCGGGCCGCAGCGACTCCTCGTCCTCCGGCTCCTCCTCGGCCACGTCCGCCGCCTCGGCGGCGGCAGCGGCGGCCGCGGTCTCCGGCGTCTGGAACATCGGCTCGGTGAACACCGGAGCCTGGAACACGGCGCTCGGCGGCCGCACGGCGCGCCGACGCGTCCGGCCCGGGGCCTGCGGCTCGACGGCCTCGGCCTGGGCCTCGGCTTCGGCGCGACCGGTGGTGCCGGGCGCGGCGGCGGTGTCGGCGGTGTCGGCCGGTCCGGCGGGCTGAACCGCGGACGCCTCGGGCTCCGCGGTCACGGCCGCGGCGGCCTTGCGGGTGGCACGGCGGCGGGTACGGCGCGGAGCGGCCTCCGGCGCGGCGGTCTCGGCCTCGGGCTCCTCGACGACCGCGGTCACGGCCACGGCCTCGGGCTCGGCCTCAGGCGCGGTCTCGGGCGCCTCGGCAGCGGGCGCGGGGGCGCCGGCGGGAGCCGTCACGGCACGCGTGGCCCGACGGCGGGTACGCGCGGGCTTCGCCTCGGCGGCGGGCTCACTCGGCTCGGCCGCGGTGGTCTCGGCGGCGGCCGGCTCGGCGGCGGGCTGCGCGGCCTGGGCCGACTCGGCCTCGTCCGCCGCGCGCGGCGCCCCGACCGGAGCGGTCGCCTTACGGGTCGCGCGACGGCGCGTACGGGCAGGCTTCGCCTCGGCGGCGGGCTCGGCCTCAGCCACCGGCTCAGCGGCGGACTCCGCCTCGACCGCCACCGGCTCGGCGGCGGACTCCTCGGACGCGGGCGCACCAACCGGGGCGGTCGCCTTGCGGGTGGCACGACGGCGCGTACGCGCGGGCTTCGCCTCAGCGGCGGGCTCACTCGGCTCGGCGGCGACCGGCTCGGACGCGGCCGACTCAGACACCTCGGTCTCGGACACCGCCGTCTCCGCGGCGACCGGCTCCGCGGCCGCGGGCGCACCGGCCGGGGCCGTGGCCTTACGGGTGGCACGACGGCGCGTACGCGCGGGCTTCGCCTCAGCGGCGGGCTCACTCGGCTCGGCGGCGACCGGCTCGGACGCGGCCGACTCGGACACCTCGGTCTCGGACACCGCCGTCTCCGCGGCGACCGGCTCCGCGGCCGCGGGCGCACCGGCCGGGGCCGTGGCCTTACGGGTGGCACGACGACGCGTACGCGCGGGCTTCGCCTCAGCGGCGGGCTCGGCCTCGTCCGCCACCTGCTGCGCAGGCGATACGGCCGCGGCCGCCACTGCCTCGGTCTCCTCCTCGGCCTCGGCGACGGCTGCCTCGTCGGCGAGCTGCGCCGTCGGTATGGCCGGGGTCGCGGCCGCGGTCACTTCCGCGGCCTCGCCCCGCACCGTGCCGGCCGGCGGACCGGCCGGACGCGTCGCCGCCCGGCGGCGACGGCGCGGCGGCAGGGTGTCACTGGGGCTGTTGTTCTCAGTTCCGGCGGCGGGGGCGGCAGCGCTGGGCGCGGCCTGCTCCTGCGTTTCCGTCCGGTCCTGAGTCTCGTTGGGCTCAGTTGGTTCGAGCATGCGGGCGGTTCTCCCGTCACGCCCCCGGGCGCCGCGTCCGGTTCCGGTCAGGTACCGCGTGATGACTGCGGTACCGCCGTCCGGGGCGCGGGCGCCGCTCGGGAGCTGTTGTCTCGCTCGCCGACGCCGACTCTTGCGGCACCGGCGAAAGTCTCCTGGTCAGTGCGCCTGCCGGACCCGGGTGGCTCCCTGGTGCTTCGGCGGCGCGTCGACGACGGCCCTACGCGGAACCTTCCGGCGCTCCTCCGCGAGTGGGCGGTACGCCCGTCGCGGCGGTCAGGCCGACGGCCATGGGTGGGGCGGCCGGGACTGCCTCGCGGTCGGGTGCGAGCGGGTCGGTCACCGTGCCGGTCTCCTCATCGAGCAGCCCCTGCGCCAGCCTGGTCACCGCTGCGGGGACCGGCGGCGCCAGGTCGGCCGTAGCGCGGAGGCCGGACAGGACGTCGTCGGGTCGCACGGCAGGTGTCACATGCCGTACAACCAGCCGCAGTATCGCACAGGCACCGTCGCCAGGCCTATCGGCCGCGGGGGCCGACGCCTCGAGGCGGGCCACCGCACCGCGGGTGTCGAAGGTCCGCAACCCGTTTTTCGTGCGGCGTTCGACCTCGACGGTCTCGGCCGCGAGGAACGTGACGACGGCCGTCGAAGCCTCGACGGGCTCCACCCCGTCCAGCCGGATCTCCCAGACGGACGCCTGGAGCCGGTCGGCGAGACCCGACGTGCGGGCCTCCACGGCCTCGGTGATGTCGAGACCGGCGGGCAGCGACTCATCGAGGAGCGCACGCAGCGTGTCAGGCTCGCGCGCCTCGGTGAGCTGGATCTCCAGATACTCGGCCTCGCTGCCGGTGCCGGTGGGTGCGGCATTGGCGTACGACACCTTGGGGTGCGGGGTGAAGCCGGCCGAGTACGCCATGGGCACCTCGGCACGACGCAACGCCCGCTCGAAGGCGCGTTGGAAGTCGCGGTGGCTGGTGAACCGGAGGCGGCCGCGCTTGGTGTAGCGCAGTCGGATGCGCTGCACCGCCGGAGCGGGTGGCGGGCCTTCGGGCTGTCGCTTGCCCAGTGTCGTTCAGTCCTTCGTGAGTGCCGTCGTACTGCTACCTAGAGTACGTGTCTCCGGTCGGTCGAGTTCCCGCCGGGCTCCGCCGGTCCTGGTGCCGCCCCGTCGCCGCGCCGGTCACGGACGGTGCCGGCGGCGGCACCGGAGGCGGGGCCTGGCGCGGGGCGCCGAACAGCGCGCGGCGGACCTCCCCGTACACCTGTCGCACGGCGTTCGCGACGGGCCGCCACAGGTAGTCACGGAAGCCGCGCGCGACCGGGCGCACGAGCGTCCGCCAGATCCACCCGAAGGGGATCACGAAGACCCAGCGGAACAGGGTGCTGACGCAGCGCCATACGAAGCGGCTGACATGACCGGCGACCCGCCACGCCGCGCCGAACACCGCCGCGATCCCGCGGACCACCGGCCCCAGCACGTACCGCCACAGCGCGGTCAGCGGCACGACGAGCGTGTAGCGCACGACGAAGGTGACGACGGCCCAGATCCCGCGCGCCACCCAGGCGATGGCGTGCCCGACGGGGGTCAGCACATAGCGGTAGAAGGCGACGATCGGTACGACGAGGAGATACCGGCCCAGCCAGGCCAGGCCGTGCCCGATCGGGGTCAGCAGCACCCGGTAGAGCCACTGCGCCGGCACCACGATCAGGTAGCGGCCCAGCCAGGCGAGCACCGCGCCGACCGCGCGCAGCGGGATGACGACGAAGATCTTCCAGAGCCATGCGAGCGCCCGCCCGAGCGGCGTCAGGATCCAGCGGTACACGGCCTTGGCGCACGCGACCAGAGCGTCCCAGACCAGGCGGATGGGTACGACGACGATCAGCGCCACGATGCGTACCGGGAGGAGGACGGCCCTGGTCAGGCACCCTTCACCAGGGTCGCGGCGTGTTGCGTTTGTCGTGTACCCGCTCATCCGTACAGGGTATCGACCGGCGCCCGGCCGCACGCCGACGGCCCCGGCAGCGGTGCGCTGCCGGGGCCGTCGGGACCGTGCGGGGCCGCTTGAGTCACTTCACCGACAGCGGCAGCAGCTTCTTGCCGGTGGGGCCGATCTGGATGTGGGTGTCCATCTGCGGGCAGACACCGCAGTCGAAGCACGGGGTCCAGCGGCAGTCCTCGACCTCGGTCTCGTCCAGCGCGTCCTGCCAGTCCTCCCAGAGCCAGTCCTTGTCCAGACCGGAGTCCAGGTGGTCCCAGGGCAGGACCTCCTCGTAAGTGCGCTCACGCGTGGTGTACCAGTCGACGTCCAGCCCGAACTCCGGCAGCGTCTTCCCGGCGCACTCCATCCAGCGGTCGTACGAGAAGTGCTCACGCCAGCCGTCGAAGCGGCCGCCGTCCTCGTACACGGCCCGGATGACCGCGCCGATGCGCCGGTCGCCGCGCGAGAGCAGGCCCTCGACGATTCCCGGCTTGCCGTCGTGGTAGCGGAAGCCGATGGAGCGGCCGTACTTCTTGTCGCCGCGGATCTTGTCGCGCAGCTTCTCCAGCCGGGCGTCGGTCTCCTCCGCGGACAGCTGCGGCGCCCACTGGAACGGGGTGTGCGGCTTGGGGACGAAGCCGCCGATCGACACCGTGCAGCGGATGTCGTTGGACCTCGACACCTCGCGGCCCTTGGCGATGACCTTGGTCGCCATGTCGGCGATCTGGAGGACGTCCTCGTCGGTCTCGGTGGGCAGACCGCACATGAAGTACAGCTTCACCTGCCGCCAGCCGTTGCCGTAGGCGGTGGACACGGTCCGGATCAGGTCCTCTTCCGAGACCATCTTGTTGATGACCTTGCGGATGCGCTCGGAGCCGCCCTCGGGAGCGAAGGTGAGCCCGGACCGGCGTCCGTTGCGCGTCAGCTCGTTGGCCAGGTCGATGTTGAACGCGTCGACGCGGGTGGACGGGAGGGACAGGCCGATCTTGTCCTCTTCGTACCGGTCGGCCAGGCCCTTGGCGACGTCACCGATCTCGCTGTGGTCGGCGGAGGACAGCGACAGCAGGCCGACCTCCTCGAAACCGGTGGCCTTGAGACCCTTGTCCACCATCTCGCCGATGCCGGTGATGCTGCGCTCGCGCACCGGGCGGGTGATCATGCCCGCCTGGCAGAAGCGGCAGCCGCGGGTGCAGCCGCGGAAGATCTCGACGGACATCCGCTCGTGGACGGTCTCCGCGAGCGGGACGAGGGGCTGCTTCGGGTACGGCCACTCGTCGAGGTCCATGACGGTGTGCTTGGACACGCGCCACGGGACGCCGGAGCGGTTCGGTACGACGCGGCCGATACGGCCGTCGGGCAGGTACTCGACGTCGTAGAGGCCGGGGATGTACACCGAGCCGGTCTTCGCGAGGCGGAGGAGCAGCTCCTCGCGGCCGCCCGGCCTGCCCTCGGCCTTCCAGGCGCGGATGATCTCGGTGATCTCCAGCACGGCCTGCTCGCCGTCGCCGAGGACCGCCGCGTCGATGAAGTCCGCGATCGGCTCGGGGTTGAAGGCGGCGTGACCGCCCGCGAGGACGATCGGGTCGTCGACGGTGCGGTCCGCCGCGTTGAGCGGGATGCCCGCCAGGTCCAGAGCCGTGAGCATGTTGGTGTAGCCGAGCTCGGTGGAGAAGCTCAGGCCGAGGACGTCGAAAGCACGCACCGGCCGGTGCGAGTCCACGGTGAACTGCGGCACGCCGTGCTCGCGCATGAGCGCCTCAAGGTCCGGCCAGACGCTGTAGGTGCGCTCGGCGAGCACGCCCTCGCGCTCGTTGAGGACCTCGTACAGGATCATGACGCCCTGGTTGGGAAGGCCGACCTCGTAGGCGTCGGGGTACATGAGCGCCCAGCGGACGTCGCAGGACTCCCACGGCTTGACCGTGGAATTGAGCTCGCCGCCGACGTACTGGATCGGCTTCTGCACATGCGGGAGCAGGGCCTCAAGCTGTGGGAAGACCGACTCGACAGGCATCGGAGAGTTACCTTCGTGAGCTGACAGGGGTGACCCTCAAGCGTACCCGGCTCCGGGCGACACCCCGCACGGCGATCAGCTCAGGCGCCCAGCGCCTTGCGCAGCTTCGGCCTGGACGCGGCCGCCCACGCCTCCGGCAGTTCGCCTTCGCGGGCCGCGGCGCGGGCCTCCTCGCGCCCGTACAGCACTCCGTATGTGAAGGCGCTCTCCCCCGCGGCCTGCGCCTGCGCGGCCAGGTTGGTCAGCGTCTCACGGGCGACGACGCTGTCCTGGTGGTCGCCGAGCAGGTCCTGGAGGTCCTTGCCGCGGCGGGCGAAGCGCTTGGCGGGCTTGCCGAGCACGGGGCGGGCGACCTCGGCGGCGTACCGGGCGCGTTTGGCCGCCTTGCGGGCGTCGTGGAAGGCCGGGTCGCGATCGGGCCCTGGCGGGGCGTCGAGGGCGGTGGCGATCCGGCCGGCCAGCCGCTCGTGCTCGCGCAGCACCGTCTTGCGGATCACCTTCCGCGGCTTCCGGGCGGCGGCGGGCAGCAGCGGCGGGTCGGCGGCCAGCGCGTCGAGGGTGTCGAGCAGGGCGCGGTAGCGGTCGCTGTCCAGGACGGCGGCGATCGACTGCCGGGAGCCGCTGCGGCGGGCCCGCGACCAGGTCTCGATCCGTTCGGGTACGGGGCCGACGCGCAGGGTGTCCGGCAGCTCCGCCAGCCGCTCGGCCAGCCGCTCGGTGAGCACCTCCCGGTCGCGGTCCACGCCCAGCTCCGCGGCGAGCCACTTCAGCTCCTCGCCGACCGGGTCGGTGGCGGCCCGGTCCAGGACGGTGCGGTAGGAGCGGAAGGCGCTGCGGAGTCGGCGGGTGGCCACCCGCATCTGGTGGACGGAGTCGGGTGCGTCGAGGCGCACGGCCGGGTCGAGGGCGACGATGGCGGCGATCTGACGGCGGGCGTAGGCCAGCACGGTGTCACCGGCCGTGCCGGGCGCGGCCCGCTTCTCCCCCCGCTTGGTGCCGGGCTTCTCCCCCTGCTTCGCCCGCTTCGGGCCGGGCTTCTTCCCCTCCTCGGCCCGCTCCGTGGCGCCCTTCTTCTCGCGCTTGCCCCGCGCGTTCCGCGGAGCGGTCGCGGCCAGCGCGTGGGCGAGCTTGGACGCGCTGCCTGCGCGCCGCAGCCCGGCCGTGGTCAGCCGCTCCTCGATCGCGTCGAGGAGCGCGGCGTCGCGCCCCGGCGCCAGCTCCACCTCGATCTCCGACCACAGGACCGGCTCACCGGCACCGGGTTCGCCGTCTTCCGGCAGGCGGCTCGCGGTGACCTGGTCGGTCGACACCTCGGCGATCAGCGCGCCGTCGGGGTCCACCAGGTGGGTGACGGCACGCTCGGACAGCATCCGCACCACCGGGACGAGGCCGGTACCGCGGGTGCGGGAGCGGACCAGTGCCAGCAGTTCGGGGGGCGGGACGTCGGACAGGGGTGCGCGGATCTCGTCGCGGGTGTCCGGGCCGACCGGCAGTTTCAGATGCCACCCGGCGTCGCCGCCTCCGGTGCGGCGGCGCAGTGTGACGCCGTCGGCCGCCAGCCGGTGTGCGGGGGTGTCGTAGTACGTGGCGTCCAGGATGGTGACGCCCTGGTCCACCACGGCCGCGGCTCCGGCCACTCCGGTCAGGCCGGGGAGCGCGGCGCCGTCGGTGGCCTCGTACTTCCGCTCGATCTCCCGCACGGTGTCCGCCATGCCTCGAACATAGTGCGCGTCGCGCCTCCCGGGACAGTCCCCCGGGAGGCGCGCGGGCGGACTCGACCGCTCAGGCCGCTATGGGCTTCTGCGCCCGGATCGACTGGAGCAGCCCCACCGCTATCCACACGGCGAACATCGACGAGCCGCCGTAGGAGACGAAGGGCAGCGGGAGCCCGGCCACCGGCATGATGCCGAGCGTCATCCCGATGTTCTCGAACGCCTGGAAGGCGAACCAGGCGATGATCCCGGCGGCGACGATGGTGCCGTACAGCTCGGTGGTGTCGCGGGCGATGCGGCACGCGCGCCACATCACGACGCCGATGAGCACGAGGATCAGGCCCGCGCCGAGGAAGCCCAGCTCCTCGCCCGCGACCGTGAAGACGAAGTCGGTCTGCTGCTCGGGCACGAACTGACCGGTGGTCTGGGTGCCTTCGAACAGGCCCTTGCCGGTGAGGCCGCCGGAGCCGATGGCGATCCGCGCCTGGTTGGTGTTGTAGCCGACTCCGGCCGGGTCCAGGGCGGGGTTCGCGAAGGCCGCGAACCGGTCGATCTGGTACTGGTCGAGTATCCCGAGCTGCCAGACGAGGACGGCGCCGAGCACGGCGGTGCCGATCAGGCCGGCGACCCAGCGGTTGGACGCGCCGGAGGCGAGCAGCACGGCGAGCACGATCACCGCCATGACCATCACGGAGCCCAGGTCGGGCATCATCAGCACGATCGCGATGGGCAGCGCGGCCAGGCCCAGGGCCTGGACGACGGTCCGGTGGTCGGGGAAGGCCCGGTCGCCCGCGTCCACCCGCGCGGCCAGCAGCATCGCCATCCCCAGAATGATGGTGATCTTGGCGAACTCGGAGGGCTGGAGGGAGAATCCGCCGCCGATCACGATCCAGGCGTGGGCGCCGTTGATGGTCGAGCCGAGCGGGGTGAGCACGGCAAGCACCAGCAGCACCGACAGCCCGTACAGGACCGGCACGACGCCGCGCAGGGTGCGGTGGCCGAGCCAGATCGTGGCGACCATCAGCGCCAGCCCGATGCCGGTGTTCAGCACGTGCCGGAAGAGGAAGTAGTACGGGTCACCCTGGTTGAGCTCGGTGCGGTTGCGGGTGGCGGAGTAGACCAGGGCCGAACCGACCGCGGACAGCGCGAGGGCGGACAGCAGCAGTATCCAGTCCAGCCGCCGCACGACGGAGTCGCGCGCCATGAGCTTGCCCAGCATGCCGCGCTCGGGCGTGTACCGGCGGACGTATCCGGGGCTGGAGGCGCTCATTGGTCCTCCCGCCGTCCGCCGAGCCCGACCGCGACGTACGGCTTGCCGACCGGCTGGGCGTCGATGGTGCCGTCGGCCTCGATCTTGGGGAGCTTGGCCTGCGGCGTGTACAGCAAGGCCTTCTTCTTGTCGATCTTGCCGTCCTTGTCGATGCCGTACAGCGCGTTGTAGATGTTCCGGACGGCGGGTCCGGAGGCGCCGGAGCCGGTGCCGCCCTGCGCGATCGTCATCACGATCGCGTAGTCCTTGGTGTACGTCGCGAACCACGAGGTGGTCTGCTTGCCGTAGACCTCGGCCGTACCGGTCTTGGCGTGCATCGGGATCTTGTCCTGCGGCCAGCCGCCGAACCGCCAGGCCGCGGTGCCCCGGGTGGCGACGCCCGCCAGCGCATCGTCTATCAGCTTCCTGGTCTTGACGTCCATGGGCAGCTTGCCGTGGGACTTGGGCTTGATCGCCTCGACCTTCTTGCCGTCGGAGCTGACGATGGCCTTGCCGACGGTCGGGTCGTAGAGGGTGCCGCCGTTGCTGATGGCCGCGTAGATGGTGGCCATCTGGATCGGGGTGACGAGGGTGTCGCCCTGGCCGATGGAGTAGTTGACGGCGTCACCGGCGCGCATCTTCATGCCTTCGAGGCAGTTCTCATAGGCGATGCGCTCGGCGTAGTCGCCGTCCTTCTTGCCGTCCTTGCACCACGCCTTCTCGTTGGCCTTCCAGTAGTCCTTCTTCCACTGGCGGTCCGGGACGCGGCCGGTGACCTCGTTGGGGAGGTCGATGCCGGTCTCCTTGCCGAGGCCGAACTGGTGGGCGGTCTTGTAGAACCAGTCCGCCGGGTTCTTCTTGGGGTCGATCCCGCCGTCCTTCTGCCACTGCTTGTGCGCCAGGCCGTAGTAGACGGTGTCGCAGGAGACCTCGAGCGCCTGGCCGAGGCTGATGCTGCCGTGCCCCTTGGACTCGAAGTTCTTGAAGACCTGGCCGCCGATGCTGTACGAGCTGGGGCACGGGTAGCTGCCGTTGAACGGGTAGCCCGCGTTGACCGCGGCGGCCGTCGGGATCACCTTGAAGATCGAGCCGGGGGCGGCCTGCCCCTGGATGGCCCGGTTCAGCAGCGGGAAGTTGGAGTCCTTGCCGGTGAGCCTCTTGTAGTCCTTGGCGGAGATGCCGCCGACCCAGGCATTGGGGTCGTAGGTCGGGTTGGACGCCATGGCGACGACCCGGCCGGTCTTGGCCTCCATCACCACGACCGCGCCCGCGTCGGCCTTGTAGTTGGTGCCCGTGTTCTTGTCGTGCACTTTACGGGCCTCCTTCATCGCCAGGTGAAGCTCCTTCTCGGCGACGGCCTGGACCCGGGAGTCGATGCTGGTGACCAGGTTGGCACCCGGCTGCGCCTTGTCGCTCTCCCGCTGGCCGATGACCCGGCCGAGGTTGTCGACCTCGTAGCGGGTGACGCCGGCCTTGCCGCGCAGCTGCGCGTCGTAGGCGCGCTCCAGGCCGGAGCGGCCGACCTGGTCGGAGCGCAGCAGCGGCGACTCGCTGTCCTCGGCTTCCTTGATCTCGTCGTCGGTGACGGGCGAGAGGTAGCCCAGCACCTGGGCGGCGTTGGACTCGGCGGGCGCGGCGTAGCGGCGCACCGGCGTGGGCTCGGCGCTGACACCGGGGAAGTCCTCGGCGCGCTCGCGGATCTGGAGGGCCTGCTGGGTGGTGGCCTCGTCCGTGATCGGGATGGGCTGGTACGGGGAGCCGTTCCAGCAGGGCTGCGGGGTCTTGGAGTCGCACAACCGGACCTTGTCCATGACCTCCTTGGGGGTCATGTCGAGGACGCCGGCCAGCCGGGTGAGGACGGCCTTGCCGTCGTCCTTCATCTTCATCAGGTCGGTGCGGCTGGCGGAGACCACCAGGCGGGTCTCGTTGTCGGCGAGCGGGATGCCGCGCGCGTCCAGTATCGAGCCGCGGGTGGCGGGCTGGATGACCTGCTGGACGTGATTGCTGGCGGCTTCGTCGCTGTACTCGTCGCCGTTGCGGATCTGGAGGTACCAGAGGCGTCCGCCGAGGGTGAGGAGGAGGGAGAAGACGAGGATCTGGATGGCGACGAGGCGGACGGTGACCCGGGTGGTCCGCCCGGTCTCGGGGATGTTACTCACAGGCGCTTCACCCCTTTGACGCTCTTGACGCCCTTGACTCCCTTGACGCGTCCGGCCTTCTGGGTTCCGATCCGGGCGGCCTTGCTCAGCCGACCGGGGCGGAGCGAGGTCCCGCCGGAGCTGATCCAGCCGTACGAGGTGTCGCCGCCGCCTCCGGAGCCGCCGGAGGCGTCCACGACCGGATCGTGGTCGGTGCGGCGGGCGAGCGCCATGATCAGCGGCACGGTGAAGGGCGCCAGCAGCAGGTCGTACAGGGCGGCGGTGACGAGCAGCTTGACGAGCCCGGGGTGGCCGGCGGCGTCGTCGCCGACGAGGGAGCCGACGCCCGCGTACAGCAGGGCGGAGCCGATCGCGCCCGCCACGACCACGAGCATGGGGCCGGTGGCGGAGCGGAGCTGGCCGGTCTCGGGTTTGGCCAGGCCCGCGAGGTAGCCGATGACGCACAGCACCAGGGCGTACCGCCCGGCGGCGTGGTCGGCGGGCGGGGCGAAGTCGGCGAGCAGGCCCGCGCCGAAGCCGATCAGCGCGCCGCTGGTGTGCCCGTAGACCAGAGCGAGCGCGAGGACGACGAGCAGCAGCAGATCGGGGACGGCACCCGGGAGGTTGAGCCGGGCCAGGACGCACACCTGGGCGAGGAGCGCGACGAGGACGAGGAGGGTGGAGAGCAGGATCCGGTTGAGGCGCAGCATCGGTCAGCTCCTGGTGGCGACGTCGGTGCCGTCACTCGCGGGCGGGGTGGCCGTGACGGTGACCGTGGGGGTCGGCTTGGGCTTCTCCGGCTTGGGTGGCAGGACGGAGTCGCGCGGGTTCTCGCGCGGCGGCCGGGTGACGACACCGACGATGTCGAGTTTGGTGAAGCCGACGAACGGGCGGACCTGGACGGTGCGGGTGAGACCGCCGTCGGAGGGGTCGACGCGGACCACTTCGCCGACGGGCACGCCGGGGACGAACGGGCGGTCGGCGCGGGAGCCGAAGGTGACCAGCCGGTCGCCCTTCTTGACCTTCGCCTTGCCGTTGAGGAGCTGGACGCGCAGCGGGCGGTCGCCCTGACCGGACGCGAACCCGATCTCCCCGGTCTTCTCCATCCGGGTGCCGACGGTGAAGTCCGGGTCGCTGGCGAGCAGCACGGTGGCGGTGGAGTGGCCGACGGTGGTGACCCGGCCGACCAGGCCGTCGCCGTTGATGACCGTCATGTCGCGGCGGATGCCGTCCTTGGCTCCGACGTCGATGGTGACGGTCCAGGAGAAGCCCTGGGTGTTGCCGATGGCGATGACCTCGGCGCCGGTGACGCCGTAGCGGCCGGCTCCCGCGGTCTTCATGAGCCGGTCGAACTCGATGAGGCGGGCGCGGTTGCGGACGTCCGAGCCGAGCCGCTGTTTGAGTTCGGCGTTCTCGCGTTCAAGGGCGCTGATGCGGTCGTGCCGCTTGTCGGAGTCCCGTACGGCGGCGATGGCGTTGCCGACCGGGTCGACCATCCCGGCGACGCTGTTCTCCACCGGGCCGAAGACGTCGGCCGCGGTCTCCCGGGCACCGTCGAGGGGCGAGTCGTCGCCGCCTCGGATGTCCACCGTGATCAGCGCGAACGCGATGGCGACCAGCAGCACCAGCAGCAGCCGGCTCTCTCGTGTGTCCCTCACGTGCGGCGACGAGCCTTCCTCGTAGGAGTCGGACCTTATGGGGGTATATCAGCGTTCCGGCGGCGGATGTCACCGGCACCCGGCGGCGGAACGAGGGCTGACGCCGGGTCAGTTTCGCCGGGCCATCTGTTTCCTGGTCATCTGCTTCGGGTCAGCCGCTCGGGGTCATCTGCGGGGCTGGGCGTCCAGCACCTGCTGCAGCGCCTCGAACTCCTCGACGCACTTGCCGGAGCCCAGCGCGACGGAGTCGAGCGGGTCCTCGGCGATGTGGATCGGCATGCCGGTCTCCCGGCGCAGCCGTTCGTCCAGGCCGCGGAGCAGCGCGCCGCCGCCGGTGAGGACGATGCCCCGGTCCATGACGTCGCCGGAGAGCTCGGGCGGGCACTTGTCGAGGGTGGTCTTGACCGCGTCCACGATGGAGTTGACGGGCTCCTCCATGGCCTTGCGGACCTCGGCGGCGGAGATCACCACGGTCTTGGGGAGGCCGCTGACCAGGTCGCGGCCGCGGATCTCGGTGTGCTCCTCGTCCTCGCTCTCGTACGCGGAGCCGATGGTGATCTTGATGTTCTCGGCGGTGCGCTCGCCCAGCAGGAGGCTGTACTCCTTCTTGACGTGCTGGATGATCGCGTTGTCCAGCTCGTCGCCGGCCACCCGGATGGACTGTGCTGTGACGATTCCGCCGAGGGAGATGACGGCGACCTCGGTGGTGCCGCCGCCGATGTCCACGACCATGTTGCCGGTGGCCTCGTGGACGGGCAGGCCGGAGCCGATCGCGGCGGCCATCGGCTCCTCGATGATGTGCACCTGGCGGGCGCCCGCCTGGGTGGACGCCTCGATGACGGCGCGGCGCTCGACGCCGGTGATGCCGGACGGCACGCAGACGACAACCCGGGGGCGGGCGAGGTAGCGCCGCTTGTGGATCTTGAGAATGAAGTAGCGGAGCATCCGCTCGGTGATCTCGAAGTCGGCGATCACACCGTCCTTGAGCGGGCGGACGGCGACGATGTTGCCAGGAGTCCGGCCGATCATCTTCTTCGCCTCGGCGCCCACGGCGAGGATCCCGCCCGTGTTGGTGTTGATGGCGACGACTGACGGCTCGTTGAGGACGATCCCGCGGCCCCTGACGTACACCAGCGTGTTGGCGGTGCCGAGGTCGACAGCCATGTCACGGCCGATGAACGACATGTTGTTCCCCATGAGGATACGTCTGGCCTTCCCAACTGGAGCGAATGCTTACTTGAGGTCGGCAGGATGGGTGCGCTGCGCGCGCGGAAGCTTTCATCGTAGTCTCGGTCGCTCGGTGACGACGCGAGGGTCCTCCGCCATTGTCAGCAGAACACGTCCCCGCCCCCGACCATGGTGACGTCGTGTCGGGGTGTCGCGTTCCCCCGATCGGCCCGCACATGCCGGGGGCAGCCGGAAAAATACGGCCACCCCCGGTCGGAGGGGGTCTTTGTATGACAGAGCGTCAGGCAGGCTCGGGGCGCGTCAGGCAAACCCGGAAGTGTCAAACAAATCGGAAGTGCCCGGCAAACCCGGAAGTGTCAGGCAAGGCCCGAAGACGTCAGGCGAGACCCGGGAAGAAGATCTTGATCTCGCGCTGCGCGGACTCCTCCGAGTCCGAGGCGTGGACCAGGTTCTCCCGGGTGATGGTGCCGAAGTCCCCGCGGATGGTGCCGCTGGGCGCCTGGATCGGGTCGGTCGGACCGGCCAGCACCCGCACGCCCTCGATCACCCGTTCACCCTCGACGACCAGCGCGACGACGGGACCGGAGGCCATGAACTCCATCAGCGGCTCGTAGAACGGGCGCCCGACGTGCTCGGCGTAGTGCTGCTCCAGCGTGCCGCGGTCGAGGGTACGCAGTTCCAGCGCGGTGATGGACCAGTTCGCCTTGCGCTCGATCCGGCCGACGATCTCGCCGACCAAGCCCCGCCTGACCGCGTCGGGCTTGAGAAGGACGAGGGTGCGCTGGGTCATGGTGCGGCTCCTTGGAGGCATGAGGGCAGTCGGGGGCTGCGCGCCCGAGGCTCACAAGCGGTCGGGTGCAGTGCGCCCGAGGCTACATGGGCCCTGAGCGGGCCCCGAATCCGGCACCGCCATCATCAGGCGCCGGTCATGGCGCCTCGGCGACGTCCCGTTTACGTTACGACGACGCCTGGGCTGCGAACCGTGCCTTCGCCTCGTCGATCTTCCGGCCGAAGTGCACCGAGGCCCACCACAGACCGGCGAAGACCGCGCCCAGGACGAACATCGCGGGCACCACGAAACCGCTGAGGATCAGCGCGATCTGCAGCGCCCAGCCCACCTGTATCGCCCCCGGCCGGGACAGCACACCGCACAGCAGCACACACAGCAGCATGGCGACGCCGCTGACCGCCCACACCGTCCCCGTCGACAGATCGGAGGTGTTCATCGCGACCAGCCCGGCGAAGCCGATCACCAGCACCTCGCCGATCAGCGTGCTCGCACACAGCGTCCGCATCTCAGCCCCTCCCCAGCAGCAGCCGCGCCTCGCCGACCGTGATCACCGAGCCGGTGACCAGCACGCCCGCCCCGGCGAACTCGCCTTCCTCCTCCGCCAGCGTGATCGCCGCCTCCAGGGCGTCGTCCAGCCGCGGCTCGACCTGGACCCGCTCCGCGCCGAAGATGTCCACCGCGAGGGCGGCCAGCTCGTCCACGTTCATCGCCCGGTAGGTGGAGTTCTGCGTGACGACCACCTCGGTGAGGACCGGCTCGAACGCCTCCAGCAGCCCGCGCACGTCCTTGCCCTCGCTGGTCCCCACGACCCCGATCAGCCGGCTGAAGCCGAACGCCTCGGTGACCCCCTCGGCCGCCACCAGGGCGCCCGCCGGGTTGTGGGCGGCGTCCAGCACCACGGTCGGGCTGCGGCGCACGACCTCCAGCCGACCCGGCGAGGTGACGGCGGCGAACGCGGAGCGGACCGTGTCCATGTCGAGCGTGCGGGCGTGCCGCGAGCCGATGCCGAAGAACGCCTCGACGGCCGCCAGCGCCACCGCCGCGTTGTGCGCCTGATGCGCACCGTGCAGCGGCAGGAACAGCTCCGGATACTCCCCGCCGAGACCGCGCAGTGTCATCAGCTGCCCGCCGACGGCGACCTCGCGGTTGAGGACCCCGAACTCCAGCCCCTCCCGCGCGACCGTGGCGTCCACCTCGACCGCCCGCTTGAGCAGCACCGACGCGGCGTCCACCGGCTGCTGGGCCAGCACCACGGTGGCGTCCTTCTTGATGATCCCGGCCTTCTCGGCCGCGATGTCCTCCGGAGTGGTGCCCAGCCGGTCGGTGTGGTCCAGCGCGATCGGAGTCACCACGGCGACGTCCGCGTCGATCACGTTGGTGGCGTCCCAGGTGCCGCCCATGCCGACCTCGACGACGGCGATGTCCACCGGCGCGTCGGCGAACGCCGCGTACGCCATGGCCGTGAGCACCTCGAAGAAGGACAGCCGGTAGTCCTGCTGGGCGTCGACCATCTCCACGTACGGCTTGATGTCCTGGTACGTCTCGATGAACCGCTCGGCGGACACCGGCGCCCCGTCCAGGCTGATCCGCTCGGTCACCGTCTGCACGTGCGGGCTGGTGTAACGGCCGGTGCGCAGGTCGAAGGCGGTCAGCAGCGCCTCGATCATGCGGGCCGTGCTGGTCTTGCCGTTCGTACCGGTGATGTGGATCGACGGGTACGCGCGCTGCGGCGAGCCGAGGACGTCCATCAGGGCGGCGATGCGCTGCACCGACGGGTCCAACTTCGTCTCACCCCAGCGGCCCGCGAGCTCCGTCTCGACCTCGCGCAGCGCCCGGTCGACCTCCGGGTCCTCCGGACGGCCGGGGACGTCCGCCTGCGGAGGCCCGGCCTGGGTGCGCAGCGTTCGACTGCCGGCCTCGATGACGGCGAGGTCGGGGTCGCGGGTGGTCTCCTCCTCCATCATCTCCTCGAACGGGTCGGGGACGGAGTCGGGGGCGTCGTTTCGTGGGGGCTCGCTCACGCCGTCAAGTCTACGAGCCCCTACTGACAACGCCGGACAGGCTGGGGGTTCCAGTCTGTCCGGCGCTTCGGAACAAGCTCCCGGGCCAAGCCCGGTGAGCCTGTGGCGTCAGCCCTGCGGCAGAGCCGCCAGCTGGGCGGAGATCCGCTCGATGTCCGCCTCGGCGGCGGCCTTCCGGGTGCGGATCTTCTCCACCACGTGGTCGGGGGCCTTGGCCAGGAACGCCTCGTTGCCGAGCTTCGCCGTGGTCTGCGCCAGGTCCTTCTCGGCGGCGGCGAGGTCCTTGGCCAACCGCTTGCGCTCGGCCGCCACGTCGATCGCGCCGGACAGGTCCAGCGCGACCGTCGCCCCCCCGACCGGCAGCGACGCGGTAGCCGTGAAGCCGTCCCCCGCGGGCTGCAGACGCAGCAGCGAACGCATCGCGTCCTCGTGCGGCGCCAGCGCGGTGCCGGTGAGGTCGAGCCGGGCCGGGACCCGCTGGCCCGGCTGGAGGCCCTGGTCGGAGCGGAACCGGCGGACCTCGGTGACCACCTGCTGGACCGTCTCGATCTCCCGCTCGGCGGCCGGGTCGCGGAAGCCGCTGTCGGTGGGCCACGCGGCGATGACGACCGACTCCTGGCCGGTCAGCGAGGTCCACAGGGTGTCGGTGACGAACGGGACCACCGGGTGCAGCAGCCGCAGCGTGACGTCCAGCACCTCACCGAGGACCCGGCGCGAGGCGTCGGCCGCCGCGCCGCCCTTGGCGAAGGTGGTCTTGGACAGCTCGACGTACCAGTCGAAGACCTCGTCCCACGCGAAGTGGAACAGCGTGTCGGACAGCTTCGCGAACTGGTAGTCCTCGTAGTACGCGTCGACCTCGGCGACGACCGAGTTCAGCCGGGACAGGATCCAGCGGTCCTCGGCGCGCAGCTGCTCGGCGGGCGGCAGTTCGCCCTCGACCGTGGCGCCGTTCATCAGCGCGAAGCGCGTGGCGTTCCAGATCTTGTTGGCGAAGTTGCGGGAGCCCTGGACCCAGTCCTCGCCGATCGGCACGTCGACACCGGGGTTGGCGCCGCGGGCCAGGGTGAAGCGCAGGGCGTCGGAGCCGTACTTGTCCATCCAGTCCAGCGGGTTGACCGCGTTGCCGAAGGACTTCGACATCTTCTTGCCGAACTGGTCGCGGACCATGCCGTGCAGGGCGATGGTGTGGAACGGCGGGGTGCCGTCCATCGCGTACAGGCCGAACATCATCATCCGGACGACCCAGAAGAACAGGATGTCGTAGCCGGTGACCAGGACGGCGTTCGGGTAGAACTTCTCGACGCTCTCGGTCCGCTCGGGCCAGCCCAGGGTGGAGAAGGGCCACAGGCCGGAGGAGAACCAGGTGTCCAGCACATCGCTGTCCTGCGTCCAGCCCTCGCCGCTCGGCGGCTCCTCGTCCGGTCCGACGCAGACGACCTCGCCGTCCGGCCCGTACCAGATCGGGATGCGGTGGCCCCACCACAGCTGGCGCGAGATGCACCAGTCGTGCATGTTGTCCACCCAGTCGAAGTAGCGCTTCGACATGTCCTCCGGGTGGATCTTCACCCGGCCGTCGCGAACCGCGTCCCCTGCGGCCTTGGCCAGCGGGCCGGTCCTGACCCACCACTGGAGGGACAGCCGCGGCTCGATCGTCGTCTTGCAGCGCGAGCAGTGGCCCACGGAGTGGGTGTACGGGCGCTTCTCGGCGACGATGCGGCCCTCGGCGCGCAGCGCGCCCACGATGGCGCTGCGCGCCTCCAGCCGGTCCAGCCCCTGGAACGGGCCGTGCACGGTGAGCACCGCGTGCTCGTCCATGATCGTGAGGTTCGGCAGGCCGTGGCGCTGGCCGATCTCGAAGTCGTTGGGGTCGTGGGCCGGGGTGACCTTGACCGCGCCGGTGCCGAACTCGGGGTCGACGTGCTCGTCGGCGACGACCGGGATCCGGCGGCCGGTGAGCGGCAGCTCGATCTCGGTGCCGACCAGGTGCCGGTAGCGCTCGTCGTCGGGGTGGACGGCGACCGCCGTGTCACCGAGCATCGTCTCGGCGCGCGTGGTGGCGACCACGATGGAGCTGTCGCCGTCGCCGTACCGGATGGAGACCAACTCGCCGTCGTCGTCCTGATACTCCACCTCGATGTCGGAGATGGCGGTCAGACAGCGCGGGCACCAGTTGATGATGCGCTCGGCGCGGTAGATCAGCTCGTCGTCGTAGAGCTTCTTGAAGATGGTCTGGACGGCCTTGGACAGGCCCTCGTCCATAGTGAAGCGCTCGCGCGACCAGGCGACGCCGTCGCCCAGCCGGCGCATCTGGCCGGAGATCTGCCCGCCGGACTCGGCCTTCCACTGCCAGACGCGCTCGACGAACGCCTCCCGGCCCAGGTCGTGGCGGGACTTGCCCTCCTTGGCCAGCTCGCGCTCGACGACGTTCTGGGTGGCGATGCCCGCGTGGTCCATGCCGGGCTGCCACAGCGTCTCGAAGCCCTGCATCCGCTTCCTGCGGGTGAGGGCGTCGATCAGGGTGTGCTCGAAGGCGTGGCCCAGGTGGAGGGAGCCGGTGACGTTCGGCGGCGGGATGACGACGGTGAAGGGCGCCTTGTCGCTCTTGGCGTCGGCCTCGAAGTAACCGCGCTCTACCCAGCGCTCGTACAGCTGCCCCTCTACGTCGGCCGGAGTGTACTGGGTCGGCAGTTCGGGGTGGCTGTTCGGCCCGCTCGCGGGGCTCTGCTGAGTGTTCTCGGTCACGACGGTCAGTCTACGGGCCCCGGCCACTCCGTTACGAACCCGTTGCCCTCCCGGGGTGAGGGGACCCCAGCACGTCCGGAAGGATGTTGCGAACATGCCGCGCGCAACGAAGACGCATCGAAGAGAGGCACCATGAGCTACCAGCAGCCGCCGCCGCAGCCCGGCCCCTACGGGGGACAGCCGGGGCCGTACGGCGCGGGCCAGCAGCCACAGGTGCCGAATCCTTACGCCCAGCAGCCGGGTTACGGCTACCCCTCGCAGCAGACGGGGTACGGCCACCCGCAGCAGGGCAACCCCTACGCTCAGCCCGGTCCCTACGGACAGCCCGGCGGCTACGGGCAGCCCCAGCAGCCCGGCCCCGGCTTCCCCGGCCCCTACGGACAGCAGCCCCCGCCCCGCCCCGGCAAGGGCAGGAAGATCGGCATAGCCATCGGCGCGGTGGCCGCGGTGGCGGCGGCGGTCACCACCCTCGTACTGGTCATGGGCGGCGGGGACAGCCGGTACAAGCTGACCACGCCCAAGACGGTCGCCGAGAAGTACGAGCGGCAGGGCGAGGGCACCGACGACAAGGATCTGTCCGACTCCGGCAAGGGCCAGTTGCAGAAGGTGCCCGTCGTCAAGGACGCGCATCTGGTGACGGCCGACTACCAGACGTCGGGCAAGGAGATGATGAAACTCACCGGGGTCTGGGGCGAAGTCACCGACCCGCGGCGGGGGGCGGATCTGGCACTCGCCGTCCTCATCAAGTCGCTGGAGGACGGGGGCAACGCCGAGTCCCAGGGCACCGCCGAGGAGTTCACTCCGGGGAACTTCGACGGCGATGTGCTGAAGTGCCAGAGCATGAAGTTCACCACGCCGCAGGGATCCGCGGACGCGCCCATCTGCGTCTGGGGCGATGAGGACACCCTCGGTGTCCTCGTGATGGCGGACCCGGCCGCAGCGGTGCTGGGCTCCGGGATGTCCCTTCCGGATGCGGCGGAACTCACGGCCAAGGTCCGCAACGACGCCCGCGTCGAGATCGACCAGTAGCAGCCGGCACAAAGAACAGAGAACGAGGACTGAGATGAGCTACAACCAGCCGGGCCCCTACGGTCAGCCGCAGCAGCCCAATCCCTACGGCCAGGGCGGCGCGGCCGGCCAGCCGGGGTACGGCTACCCGCCGCCGCAGCCGAATCCGTACGCCCAGCCGCAGCAGCCCCCGCAGCAGCAGCCGGGCTACGGCTTCCCGCAGCAGCCGGGCCAGCCGGACCCGTACGGCCAGCAGCCGGGCCAGCCCGGTCCCTACGGCCAGCCGATGCCGCCGGTGCCGGTGCCGCCGAACGGCGGCAACAAGAACAAGACGATAGCCCTCGTGGTCGGCTCCCTGGTCGTCATAGGCGCGATCATCGGCGGCGTGCTGCTGTTCACCGGCGGCGACGATGACGGCAAGAAGGGCGCCAAGGGCAAGAAGAACGGCCCGAAGGTCACCGTGCCCGGCGCGAGCGGCGGCAACAGCGGGGCGCCCAGCCAGTCGCCCACGCCCGACAACCAGAAGTACAAGGTGACGACCCCACTCACCCTGGCCGGGACCTGGAACCGTGATGGCGCTCCCAAGCAGACCGGCGGGGGAACGCTTCCGGGCATGACCGAATCGCACCCGGTGGGCGCGGACTACGAGGGCTCCGGCAGCGATTCCGGCGCGAAGCTCAGGTTCACCGGCTCGTACGGGGAGGTGTCGTCCCCCGAGACCACCGTAGACGCGGTGTTCTCCGAGGAGGCCAGGCGGATGCAGCAGCAGTCCGCGACCGGGAAGGTCAAGTTCAAGCCCGTGGGCTCCCCCGAGAAGGTCACCCCCGACGGGTTCGACGGCACGCTGATGAAGTGCCAGATCTTCAAGGTCGAGGCGGGCTCCAGCGCCGGTCAGATCCCGATCTGCGTCTGGGGTGACTCCACCACGGCGGGTGAGGTGACGATCTTCGCTGCGACTCCAGAGAAGAGCAACGCCCTGACGATCGAGAGCGTCGCCGCGCTGACCACCAAGATCCGCCAAGAGGCCCGCGTACCCGCCTCGTAACGGCACCGAGCAGCGCAGGCAGCCCAGCCACCCGACCCCGGCGACCCGAGAGGGACCCATGAGCTACAACCAGCCGCCGCCTCAGCCCGGTCCGTACGGGGGCGGTCAGCCCAACCCGTACGGCGGAGCGCAGCAGCCTCCGGCGGACACCCCCAACCCGTATGCGCAGCAGCCGGGTTACGGCTATCCGCAGCAGTCGCCGCCGCAGCCGGGCTACGGGTACCCGCAGCAGCCGACTCAGCCGGGCTACGGATACCCGCAAGCGCAGCCCGGTGGCTACGCGCAGCCGGGCCAGCCCGGTCAGCCGCCGGTCCCGCCGGCGGCACCGGGGGGCCGGAAGGACCGCACCAAGGTGATCGCGATCGCGTCCGCCGGTGTGGTGGTCGTCGGCGCGATCGTCGTCGGCGCGGTCTTCCTGACCGGCGGGGGCGAGGAGGACGTGAAGGCGATGAAGCTGGTCACGCCCAAGGAGCTGGACAAGGGCACCTACAAGCTGGACAAGGGCACCGAGGACCTCAAGAAGGACGGCAAGAGCGTTCAGGACGGCCTGCCGGAGGGTGCCACCTCGGTTCTGGCCAGCTACAAGCAGGCGGACGACGAGAACTCCGGTCTGTCGTTCTCCGGCGTGTACGGGGAGTTCAGCGACCCGAAGAAGGTCCAGGACGAGATGTTCAAGGCCTACGCGGGCGCCGACAAGAACACGAAGGTCGAGAAGCAGCGGAAGTCCTACCAGCCCAACGGCTCTGACGGCCCGTCACTGGAGTGCGAGGTCGTCAAGATGTTCGACCAGTACTACGCGCCGCTGTGCTCGTGGGCGGAGAAGTCCGACGCCGCGATGGTGCTGGACCTGAACGCGGACCACATCGACGTGAGCGACGTCGATGTGGACGCCTTTGCCAAGGTGGTCGCCGGCATCTACAAGGACACCCGCAAGCCCGCGTAAAGCGCGGTGCTTCCGCCACTCACGGAGCGTTCCCACACGGAAGGGGGCGCCCGGCCTGCCGCCGGGCGCCCCCTTCCGTGTGTCAGCGGCGTGTCACGCGCTCTTCTCGTGCCGCTCCCCCGGCTCGCCACCGCGCGTGCGGGGCACCAGCGTCGGGTTGACGTTGGAGTGGACGACGTCGGCGGTGATGACGACGCGGGCGACGTCCTTGCGGGACGGCACCTCGTACATCACCGACATCAGGACCTCTTCCATAATGGCGCGCAGGCCGCGGGCTCCGGTGCCGCGCAGGATCGCCTGGTCGGCGATGGCCTCCAGGGCCGGGCGGTCGAAGTCCAGCTCCACGCCGTCGAGTTCGAACAGCCGCTGGTACTGCTTGACCAGTGCGTTCCGCGGCTCGACCAGGATCTGGAGGAGGGCCTCGCGGTCGAGGTTGTGCACGGAGGTGATGACGGGCAGTCGGCCGATGAACTCCGGGATCATCCCGAACTTCACCAGGTCCTCCGGCATGACCTCCTGGAACTGGTCGCTGGCCTCGATCTCGCGCTTGGAGCGGATGGTGGCGCCGAAGCCGATTCCCTTGGCGCCGGCCCGCGACTCGATGATCTTCTCCAGACCGGCGAACGCGCCGCCCACGATGAACAGCACGTTCGTGGTGTCGATCTGGATGAACTCCTGGTGCGGGTGCTTGCGGCCGCCCTGCGGCGGAACGGAGGCGGTGGTGCCCTCCAGGATCTTCAGCAGCGCCTGCTGGACGCCCTCGCCCGAGACGTCACGGGTGATCGACGGGTTCTCACTCTTACGGGCGACCTTGTCGATCTCGTCGATGTAGATGATGCCGGTCTCGGCCTTCTTGACGTCGTAGTCGGCGGCCTGGATCAGCTTGAGGAGGATGTTCTCCACGTCCTCGCCCACGTATCCCGCCTCGGTGAGGGCGGTGGCGTCGGCGATGGCGAAGGGGACGTTGAGCATCCGGGCGAGGGTCTGGGCGAGCAGGGTCTTGCCGGAGCCGGTGGGACCGAGCAGCAGGATGTTGGACTTGGCCAGCTCGATGCCGTCGTCGCGGTTGTGGCCGCCGTTCTCGCCCGCCTGGACCCGCTTGTAGTGGTTGTAGACGGCCACGGAGAGAGCCTTCTTCGCAGCCTCCTGGCCGACCACATAGCCCTCGAGGAACTCGTAGATCTCGCGGGGCTTGGGCAGCTCCTCCCAACGCACCTCGGAGGTCTCGGCGAGCTCCTCCTCGATGATCTCGTTGCAGAGGTCGATGCACTCGTCGCAGATGTAGACACCGGGACCTGCGATGAGCTTCTTCACCTGCTTCTGACTCTTTCCGCAGAACGAGCACTTGAGCAGGTCGCCGCCGTCACCGATGCGTGCCACGAGGTGCTTCCCCTTCGCCTGGGATCCGCTTTGCTCCGCGGACCCGGGTGCTTGCGCTGCGCTTCACGGGGGCCAGGCCCCCAGCCCTATGACGGTACCCTGCCGGGCCCGGTGTGCGGGCCCCCCTTGGACCGACTCGGTCCAAGGGGGTACGTCAAAGGCGTGTCACCCCAGGCCCACAGAGGTCTTACGCGTCGACACGATCTGGTCGACCAGGCCGTACGCCAGGGACTCCTCGGCGGTGAGGATCTTGTCCCGCTCGATGTCGTCGCGGATCTTCTCGATCGGCGTGGTGGAGTGCTTGGCCAGCATCTCCTCCAGCTGCGAGCGCATCCGCAGGATCTCGTTGGCCGCGATCTCCAGGTCGGAGACCTGGCCGCGCCCGGTCTCGCTGTACGGCTGGTGGATCAGCACACGGGCGTTGGGCAGCGCCATCCGCTTACCGGGCGTACCGGCGGCGAGCAGCACGGCGGCGGCGGACGCCGCCTGCCCCATGCAGACCGTCTGGATGTCGGGCTTCACGAACTGCATCGTGTCGTAGATGGCGGTCAGCGCGGTGAACGAGCCGCCGGGCGAGTTGATGTAGATCGAGATGTCGCGGTCGGGGTCCATCGACTCCAGGCACAGCAGCTGCGCCATGACGTCGTTGGCGGAGGCGTCGTCGATCTGGACGCCGAGGAAGATCACACGCTCTTCGAAGAGCTTCGCGTACGGGTCGTACTCGCGGACGCCCTGGGAGGTGCGCTCCACGAAGCGCGGCACGACGTAGCGCGACTCGGCGGTGGGGCCGGTGTAGAGGCCGCCACCGGAGAGGGAGCCGGGGATGTTGTTCATGTGGGTGTTCACCGTCCTGGTCATGAGCAGTGGGCTGGAGGGCAGCTGTGCGGCGGGGCTCAGGCCCCGGTGCCGCCCCCGCCCGGAACGCCGGCGGCCGTGTGCATGACGTCGTCGATCAGGCCGTAATCCCTGGCCTCCTCGGCGGAGAACCAGCGGTCGCGGTCGGAGTCCTTGGTGATCTGCTCGACGGTCTGGCCGGTGTGGAGGGCGGTGAGCTCCGCCATCCGCTTCTTGGTGTGCAGCAGCCGCTCCGCGTGGATCTTGATGTCCGAGGCGGAGCCCGCCAGGCCCGCCGAGGGCTGGTGGATCAGGATCTCGGCGTTCGGCAGTGCGAAGCGCTTGCCCGGGGTGCCCGCGCTGAGCAGGAACTGGCCCATCGACGCGGCCAGGCCCATGCCGATGGTGATCACGTCGTTCTTGATGTACTGCATGGTGTCGTAGATCGCCATGCCGGCCGTGATCGAGCCACCGGGGCTGTTGATGTAGAGGTAGATGTCCTTGTCCGGGTCCGCGGCAAGGAGCAGCAGCTGCGCGGTGATCTTGTTGGCGATGTCGTCGTCGACCGGCTGACCGAGGAAGATGATCCGCTCGTTGAGAAGTCGGTTGTAGACCTGGTCGCCGAGGCCACCGAGGTTGGTCTCGCTGGCGGCGGAAGGCATCGGAATCGTCACGTGTCCACCTGCTCGTCTCTGACGGCGACGCGCCGTCTCAGCATCTTCGTCGGGTTCTACCGCGGGGCTTACGGGGACACCCTGCACTTACGGGGACTCCCCTGCCCTCGTATCTACGGACCCTAACGCGCTGGTGGGCGGGCGCCATCCCGCATCAGGAACTGTTCGCTCTGAGCGCAGGTTCACCACTGGGAGCGCCTCCACCGGAGGGCCGGGGCGGCCCCGGGACCGCGAACGGGCCCGAACGCGTGATGGCGTCCGGACCCGTTCGTACGAGCCACGGGGGCGTGCCCTGCCGGCGCGCCGGCAGGGCGGGGAGGGCTGGGGTCAGCTCTCGGACTTCTCCGCGGACTCCTGCTCGGTGCCCTCAGCGGCCTCGACGGTCTCCACGGCGGCCTCGACCTCGTCCTCCTCGTCCAGGTCGACGACCTCGCCGTTGCTGTCCTTGACGGTGGCAGCCTCGACGACGACCGCGAGAGCCTTGCCGCGGGCGACCTCGCCGACGAGCATCGGCACCTGGCCGCCCTCGACGACGGCCTGGGCGAACTGGTCGGGGCTCATGCCGGAGGACTGCGCGCGGCGCATGAGGTGCTCGGTGAGCTCCTCCTGGCTGACGGACAGCTTCTCCCTGTTGACGAGCTCGTCCAGGACGAACTGCGTCTTGATGCCCTTCTCGGCCTGCTGCTGGAGCTCGGCGTCGAACTCCTCGGCGGTCTTCTCCTGGATCTTCAGGTAGGCCTCCAGGGTCAGACCCATCTGGCCGAGCTGGTGGTGCTCCAGGTTGTGCTTGCGGGTGCGGACCTCCTCTTCGAGGAGCTTCTCGGGGAGGGGCACCTCGACCAGCTCCAGGAGGGCGTCGAGCACCTTCTCCTGCGCCTGGGTGGCCTGCTCGAACGCGCGGGACCGCTCCAGCCGCTTGCGGCTGTCGGCCTTCAGCTCGTCCAGGGTGTCGAACTCGCTCGCCAGCTGGGCGAAGTCGTCGTCCAGCTCCGGCAGCTCGCGCGCCTTGACCTCGGTGACGTCGACCTTGACCTCGGCCTCCTTGCCCTGGGCGGAGCCGCCCTTGAGCTCGGAGGTGAAGGTGGCGGTGCCGCCGGCCTCCAGGCCGGTGACGGCCTCGTCGATGCCCTCCAGCAGCTCGCCGGAGCCGATGGTGTAGTTGACGCCCTGGGCGACGCCGTCCTCCAGGACCTCGCCGTCGACCTTGGCCTCCAGGTCGACCGTCACGATGTCACCCTCGGCGGCGGCGCGCTCGACGGCGGAGGTGGTGGCGAAGCGCTCACGCAGCTGCTCGACCGACTTCTCGACGTCCTCGTCCGAGACCTCGACGGCGTCCACGGTGACCTCGATGCCGGAGTAGTCCGGGATCTCGACGGTCGGACGGATGTCGACCTCGGCGGTGAAGGTCAGGGACTCGTTGTCCTTGAGCTCGGTGATGTCGACCTCAGGCTGGCCGAGCGGGTTGAGCTCCCCCTCGTTGACAGCCTCGGTGTAGAACTTCGGGAGCGCGTCGTTGACGGCCTCCTCCAGCACGGCGCCGCGACCGAACCGCTGGTCGATGACGCGGGCCGGGATCTTGCCCTTACGGAAGCCCGGCACGGTGACCTGCTGGTTGATCTTCTTGTACGCCGCGTCGAGGCTGGGCTTGAGCTCCTCGAAGGGCACCTCGACAGTGAGCCGAACCCGAGTCGGGTTCAGGGTCTCCACGGCGCTCTTCACGGTTCGGTCTCCTTGGGGGCTGACGTCTCGGTCGGTGCTGCCGCTGAGGTCCAGCGGATCAGCAATCGCGCCCGGTAGAGAGACACAGACGCGCAGCTTGCATAGTAACCGGACGCGGGATGAGCCCCACAACGCGATCTTGCGGTGGTGATGGTCGGGGTGGCCGGATTCGAACCGACGACCTTCCGCTCCCAAAGCGGACGCGCTACCAAGCTGCGCCACACCCCGTCAGTGCGACACGTAGAGTACATGGCCGGAGGCACCCTGGCCGCCGCTTTTCCGCTGGCGGGCGGGGGTGTGCGGGAGACGGGTCAGACCCGCTACGATGCACTTCGTGCCGACGCGCCGCCTCTTCGGGGGCGGTCGATGGCGCGCGCGGGCGTAGCTCAATGGTAGAGCCCCAGTCTTCCAAACTGGCTACGCGGGTTCGATTCCCGTCGCCCGCTCCACTGCACCGGCTACGGCCCGGATCGCGGGATTCCTCCCCGGCCGGGCCGTTTCCTTTTCCCCGTCTTCCGCGCCGCCGCCGCAGGCCGTCGGAAGCGGCACGTCGTCAGAGGTCGATTTCGGTGATCTCGCGGGCGAGGTGGTCGAGTATGTCCTGGACTCCGGGAGCCATCTTCGAAGAGGCGAGCAGGAACCCGAAGAGTGCGGAGACGAGCGCCCCGCCCAGCCGGAGCGAGCCCCTCCGGATCAGCAGCCCGGCCCAGATCCCCACCAGCAGAACCAACGACACGGAAATGATCACGGCTCAATCACGCACCCTCGGTCGCCACACGTGTCACCACCCCCGGGAGGGACGCTGTCCCGCAACCCCCCACGCGGCATCCATCGTGCCATCAACCCGCACCCGAATTGGTCCCTGATCGTGAATCTCGGACGGAATTCTGAATTTATCGCGAGACCATCCCGCGATCATACAAAAGGCCATTGATTCGGACATTTCACCCTGGCCTCCCGTGGGGCATATGCCCCGTTTAAAGGGATGAGACCAGCGGAAACGGAGAAGCGGAACGAGGTTTTACGCAATACAGGTTTGAGCGCTATCGTGCCTCAGATGTTCCACGCTGCCCCCATCCCCGTAAGCGCAGTGCGGCGGTCCCAAGTCCTTGCCCCCGGTTCTTGGTGGGAGGGGCTGTGACGAACTCCCTGCATCCACACGGCTTCCAGCGGTCCCCCCTCCCGCCGGCCCAGGAACCCGCGCCGGAGAGCCGCACCGCACGCCACGACACCGCCAAGGACCGGCCCGCCCAGCCCGCCCCGCAGGGCGGACAGCGGCCGAAGCAGCGTGACGCGTTCTTCGACAACGCGAAGTACCTCGCGATCGTGCTGGTCGCGATGGGGCACTCCTGGGAACCGCTCACCGACCACAGCCGGACCGCCGAAGCGCTGTACATGACCGTGTACACCTTCCACATGCCGGCGTTCATCCTGATCTCCGGCTACTTCTCGCGCAGTTTCGACATGCGGCCGGACCGGCTGAAACGGCTGATCACCGGCGTCGCCGTGCCGTATGTGCTCTTCGAGACGGCGTACACGTTCTTCAAGCGGTGGGCGGACGACGATCCGACCTACGATTTCAGCCTGCTGGACCCCTGGTATCTCACCTGGTTCCTCGTCGCGCTGTTCGTATGGCGCATGACCACCCCGATCTGGAAGCTCGTACGCTGGCCCGTCCCGCTCTCCCTGGCCATCGCCACGCTCGCCGCGGTCTCCCCCGACATCGGTGACGACCTGGACCTCCAGCGGGTGCTCCAGTTCCTGCCGTTCTTCGTGATCGGCCTGCACATGAAGCCGGAGCACTTCCAGATGGTGCGGCGGCGCTCGGTGCGCATCCTGTCGGTGCCGGTCTTCGCGTGTGCCCTGCTGGTCGGGTATTGGGCGGGTCCGCGGATGAACTCCGCCTGGTTCTACCACCGCGACAGCGTCCAGGAGCTGGGCGCTCCCCCGTGGACCGGCCCGCTGATGACAGCGGCCCTCTTCAGCTGCTCGATGGTTCTCGTCGCCTGCTTCTTCGCCTGGGTGCCCCGGCGGCACATGTGGTTCACCGCGCTGGGCGCCGGAACGCTGTACGGCTACCTGCTGCACGGTTTCCTCGCCAAGGGCTCCCGCTTCTGGGGCTGGTTCGACGCGTACCCCTGGCTGCACGAGCCGCTCGGCGAGATCACGGTCACGGTCATCGCAGCTGTCGTGGTCACCGCCCTGTGCACGCCGCCCGTGCAGCGGGCGTTCCGCTGGTCGATGGAGCCGAAGATGGCCTGGGCGTTCCGCAAGGACCCGGCGGAGCAGGACCGCCGCCACCGCGCCGTCAGGGCATAGCAGGCGCTCCGCCCCGCCACGATGAGTGAGTCCCCCGGGATACCCGGGGGACTCACTCATGTATGGAGGCGGCTGTGCCGACGGCCACGGTGGCGGCGGGTCCGGGGCGACCACGGGTCCGGGGCGACCTCGGGGCGGCTGAAATCGGTCATTCCCAGCCGCGGCGGATCAGCTCCAGTCGCGGCCGATCAGGAGCAGTGCCCGGTCGTCGTTGACGTCCCTCGCGACCGCCTCGATCAGGTGCCAGGCCGCCCCGGAGAAGCCGGACGCCACGTACCGGTCGGCCTCGCCCGTCAGCCGGTCCATGCCCTCGCTGATATCGCGTTCGGAGGTCTCCACCAGCCCGTCGGTGAACAGCATCAGGACGTCGCCGGGCCGCAGGGTGCCCTTCACCGGGTCGAACTGCGCCCCGTCGTACACGCCCAGCAGCGGGCCGTCCGCCGCCTTCTCCTCCCACTTGCCGCTGCCCGCGTGCAGCTGGAGCGCGGGAAGATGCCCCGCCGACAGCAGCTCGTAGTCGCCGCTGTCCAGGTCGAGGACGAGATGGACGGAGGTGGCGAAGCCCTCGTCCCAGTCCTGGCGGAGCAGATAGCCGTTGGCCGCCGGGAGGAAGCCGTGCGGCGGCAGCGAGCCGAGCAGCCCGCCGAAGGCACCGGAGAGCAGCAGGGCGCGGGAGGCGGCGTCCATGCCCTTGCCGGAGACGTCGGTGAGGACGACCTCCAGGGTGCGCCCGCCGTTCGTACGGGCGGCGACGACGAAGTCCCCGGAGAAGGACTGGCCGCCGGCCGGACGCAGCGCCATCTCCCGGTGCCAGCCGCGCGGCAGCCGCGGCAGCTTGCTCTGGACTCTGATGCGTTCGCGCAGGTCGAAGAGCATCGTGCCGCCGCGCCGCCAGGGCACTCCGACCCGGCTGCGGAACTGCGCGATCAGCAGCCCGAAGAAGCCGACGGCGGCCACCACCAGGATGGTGCCGGGCGTGACCCGGTCCGGTCCGTCCGGGTACGGGCCAAGGACCGCGGACTCCACGATGAGCGCCGCGGCCGCCGCCGCGTACAGGGCCAGCAGGCTCGCGGGCCGCAGCAGCAGCCCGCCCGCCACGATCGGCAGGACGAGCGCGGCGGGCGCGCACCAGTCGGGCTGGGCGATGGTGCCCAGGGCGATGGCCGGTACGGCGAGCAGCAGGGTGGCCAGCGCCAGCCAGTCGGAGCCGTCGCCGCGGAAGTAGTCGACCCCGGCTTTGCGCAGGGCTGTGCGGACCCGGTGCAGTGCCTTGCGCACCCGGGCCGTCAGCGTGTCTGCTCCGCCGCCAGTCATTGCACCGGGACCCTACCCACCCGTTCGGACGCGCGTCGATTCGCGGCCCCTCGAACCCCCTTCAAGGGCTCGTAAACGGAAGCGAAATACGGTCGCTTGTCCTAGGGGCCGCTGGTAGGCATGGGCGTATGACGACTGAGCTGCGGCCGCTGCGCCCGGGCGACTGGGACGAGTGGTACGGGAATCTGGAGCTCGCGTTCGGAGGCGTGGCGGAGGCTCCCGAGGAGCGCGCGCTGTGGCGGGAGCTGACCGAGCCGGAGCGGTCGCTCGCCGCCTGGGACGGCAACCGGATGGTCGGGAGCGCGGGTGCGTTCTCGTTCCGGATCACGGTGCCGGGCGGGGCGCTGGTGCCGGCCGCCGGGGTGACCATGGTCGGGGTGCTGCCCACCCACCGGCGGCGCGGGGTGCTGCGCGCCATGATGCGGCGGCAGCTGGCGGAGGTCCGGGCACTCGGCGAGCCGCTCGCCGTGCTGACCGCCTCGGAGCCGGAGATCTACGGCCGCTTCGGCTACGGCATCGCGACACATGATCTCTTCGCCGAGATCGACACGGACCGGGTGCGGCTGGACACCCCCGAGGGCACCGACGCCGTCCGGCTGCGGATCGCCCGCCCCGCGGAGTCGGCGGAGGCGCTCGCGGCGTGTGAGGCGGTGTACGCGGCACGGGTCGCCTCCCGGCCCGGGATGCTGGCGCGCGCGCCCGGCTGGGAGCGGCTGGCGCCGCTGGACCCGCCGGCGGAGCGTGCGGGGGCCTCTCCGATGCAGTGCGTCCTCGCCGAGTCGGACGGCGGCGAGGTGCTGGGGTACGCGCGGTACGCCGTGCGCCCGGACTGGGACATGGCCGGGCCGAGGGGCACGGTCATCCTGCGCGACATGGAGGCGCTGGCCCCCGACGCGTACGCCGCGCTGTGGCGGTTCCTGTTCGAAATCGATCTGACCTCGACGGTCAAGGTGCGCAGTTGTCCGGTCGACGCCCCGTGGCAGCACATGGTCTCGGACATACGGCGCTGCCGGGTGCGGGTGCGCGACGCGCTGCACGTGCGGCTGGTCGAGGTCGGCGCGGCGCTTGAAGCGCGCACGTACGCCGCCCCGGTGGATCTCGTCCTCGATGTGCGGGACGCGTTCTGTCCCTGGAACGAGGGACGCTGGCGGCTGACGGGCGACGCCCAGAGGGCCACATGTGTCCGTACGGACGACGGCGCACCGGCGGATCTGCGGCTGGGCGTCCGGGACCTGGGCGCCGCCTACCTGGGTGGTGTCACGCTGACGGCGCTGGCGGGAGCCGGACGGGTGGCGGAGCTGCGGCCGGGCGCGCTGGCGCAGGCGTCGGCGGCGTTCCGCAGCGACGCGGCCCCGTGGCTGCCGCACGGCTTCTGATCACCCTTCGGCGCGCAGCTCCGCGCTCAGGGTGAGGCTGCCGGGTACGGCCGCACACGCCTCGCGCAGCCGGTCGGCGAGGTCGTCGCGGGTCGGGTGGCCCGGCGTGGCGGCCCAGCGCTCCAGCGCGCAGTGGAACGCGGCGACGAGCAGGTCGAGGGCGAGCCTCGGCCGGAGGTCCGCGGGGTCGGCGAGATCGAGCCGGCGGTGCAGCGTGGAGAGTGCGGCCCGCGTGGTGCGGTCGCAGAAGTGCAGTCCGTGCGCGTCCATCGACGGGGTCTCGGCGGCCAGTCGTCTACTGAGCCGCACCCGCTCCGCCCAGCCCTCGTCGGTCATCGCGCGGATCGCGGCGAGCAGCGCGTCCCGCAGCATGTCCGCGACGGGGCCGCCGCCCGGATCACGGGTCTCGAGGTCATCGAGGAAGGCCGCCCACATGTCCTGGGTGGGCGCCATCGCCACGTCTTCCTTGCTGGTGAAGGTGCGGAAGAAGGTGCGCTTGGACACTTCGACCGCGTCGCACAGCTGGTCGAGTGTCGTGCCGTCGAAGCCCTGCTCGGTGAAGAGCCGCAGGGCGGTGTCGATCAGCGCCTGGCGGGTGCGCAGCTTCTTGCGGACCCGCAGCGGCAGCCGCTGGTCCGAGCTGGAGGACGGGGACTGCGGGGGCACGGGGCTCATTCGCCGGAGTGTAGCGCGGGCGCACATGCCTCTTGTACGTTTATGCCACTCAGTGGCACTAGCCCCTGAGGAGCTTCATGCCGCGCTGAATGCGCACCACGAACCGCCGAAAGGGCCCTGACCCATGCGTGCTCTGCTTGTCGACCGTTCCGCTCCCGGCGGGCTGCGCCTCGGCGCCGCCCCCGACCCCGAGCCCACCGCTCACCAGGCGCTGATCCGCGTGACCGCGACGTCCCTGAACTACGGCGAGGTCAGGTTCGGGATCGCGGACGCCCCCCAGGGGACCGTGCTGGGCTGGGACGCGGCAGGGGTGGTGGAGCGGGCCGCCGCCGACGGCTCGGGGCCCGCCGTCGGTACCCCGGTGGTGACGCTGGGTGCCGACGGCGCCTGGGCCGAGCTCCGCGCCGTCGACACCGAGCTGATCGGCCGCGTCCCGGACGGCGCCGATCCCGGCGCGGTCAGCACGGTGCCGGTGGCGGGCGCGAGCGCGCTGCGCGCCCTGCACCGGCTCGGCCCGATCCTGGGCAGGCGGGTGCTGGTCACCGGGGCCACGGGTGGCGTCGGCCGGTACGCCGTCCAGCTCGCGCGGCTCGGCGGCGCCCACGTGATCGCTTCCACCGGGGCCCCGGAGGCACACGGTGACGGCTTGCGCGCACTGGGCGCGCACGAGGTCGTCAAGGGGCCGGAAGAGGTCGGCGCGCCGGTGGACGGCGTGCTCGACATGGTCGGCGGCGGGCAGCTGGTGGCGGCGTACGAAAGGCTCGCCGAGCGGGGCACGCTGGTGGCCGTGGGCCACGCCACGGGAGAGGGCGAGCACTTCCCGTACGGCACGTTCTTCGGCGATCAGGGCCGCCACGACCGCTCGGTCGCCACCTTCTTCCTGCTCGCCTGTACGGGGCTCGCACCGGACCTGACCTGGCTGGCGGAGCGGGTGGCCGCCGGTGAGCTGGATCCGCAGATCGCCTGGCGAGGCGGCTGGGACGCGGCGGCCGAGGCGGTGGATTCCCTGCTCGGGCGGCGCCTGCACGGCAAGGCGGTCCTGGACCTGGCCTGACGGATCCGGCCCGGGGCGGGGCGGGCTAGCCGGGCTGGCAGCCCGGGCACCAGAAGAGGTTGCGGGCGGCGAGACCGGCGGTGCGGATCTCGCCGCCGCAGACATGGCACGGCTGCCGGGCGCGCCGATAGACGTAGACCTCGCCGCCGTGGTCGTCCACCCGGGGCGGACGGCCCATCGCCTCCGGCGTGTGCTCGGGTCGGACGGTGTCGATCCGGTTGTTCACCACGCCCTCGCGCATGAGCTCCACCAGATCGGCCCAGATGGCGTCCCATTCCGCGCGGGTCAGCTCGCGGCCCGGGCGGTACGGGTCGACGCCGTGCCGGAAGAGCACCTCGGCACGGTAGACGTTGCCGACGCCCGCGATCACCTTCTGGTCCATCAGCAGCGCGGCGATGGTCGTACGGCTGCGGGAGATCCGGTCCCAGGCGCCCTCGCCGTCGTCGCCGCCGCGCAGCGGGTCGGGGCCGAGGCGGTCGTGTATCGCCAGCTTCTCGGGGTGGGTGATCAGCGCGCAGGTCGTCGGGCCGCGCAGGTCGACGTACGCGTCGTCGTGCGCGATCCGCAGCCGGACCGTGTCGGTGGGCGGCGGCGCCGGTGCGTCGCCGAAGCCGACCTTGCCGAACAGTCCGAGGTGGATATGGACCCAGTCCAGCCCCTCGAAGCCCAGGAACAGGTGCTTGCCGTGCGCGTCCACACCGTCGAGGACCGTGCCGTCGAGGAGCGCCGCGGCGTCGGCGAACTTGCCCTGCGGGCTGCTCACCCGCACCGGCCGGCCGCCGAACGTCCGCAGATAGTCCTGGGCCAGCCGGTGGATGGTGTGCCCCTCCGGCATCAGTCCTGCTGCGGGTGGTGGGCCGGGATCGGCGGCAGCTCGCCGGTGGTCTCGTAGGCGCTGAGCATCTCGATCCGGCGGGTGTGCCGGTCCTCGCCCGAGTACGGGGTCTTCAGGAAGATCTCGACGAACTTGGTCGCCTCTTCGGTGGTGTGCATCCGGCCGCCGATGCTGATCACGTTGGCATTGTTGTGCTCGCGGCCGAGCGCGGCGGTCTGCTCGCTCCACGCCAGCGCGGCGCGTACGCCCTTGACCTTGTTGGCGGCGATCTGCTCGCCGTTGCCGGAGCCGCCGATCACGATGCCGAGGCCATCCGGGTCGGCGGCGGTCTTCTCGGCCGCGCGGAGGCAGAACGGCGGGTAGTCGTCCTGGGCGTCGTAGATGTGGGGGCCGCAGTCGACGGGGTCGTGGCCGTTGGCCTTGAGCCACTCGACGAGGTGGTTCTTCAGGTCGAAACCGGCATGGTCGGAACCGAGGTACACGCGCATGGTCCGAGTGTGACACGGCGGGGGCGACCGGGACGCGCGGGGTAGACACCGGGCCGACTCCGCCCGGACCGTGAGTGGTTCGCAATGGCGAAGCGTTTTCTTCACGGGCCAGCAATGCCAAGGAACCTCATGGAAACCTCAAGTAACGATCCGGATTCAAAGGTTCATCTATCCGTTCTCCTGGGTTTCACTGGCCTGGCTCGACACCCCAGTGCAAAGGATCGCGCACATGAGCGCACAGCCCGTGACCACCCCGCCGGGCACGTCGTCCGGCGGCTCCGGCACACCGGAGTCCTCCGACGGCCTCAAGGCCGGACTCAAGAACCGCCATCTGTCGATGATCGCCATCGGCGGTGTCATCGGCGCCGGCCTCTTCGTCGGCTCCGGTGCCGGTATCGCCAAGGCGGGCCCGGCCATTCTGCTGTCGTACGCCCTTGTGGGCGCGATGGTCGTGTTCGTCATGCGGATGCTCGGCGAGATGGCCGCGGCCAACCCGACCTCCGGTTCCTTCTCCGCCTACGCGGACCGGGCGCTGGGCCGCTGGGCCGGGTTCTCGATCGGCTGGCTCTACTGGTTCTTCTGGGTCGTGGTGCTCGCCGTCGAGGCGACCGCGGGCGCGGAGATCCTCGAGGGCTGGGTGCCGTCGGTGCCGCAGTGGGCCTGGGCGCTGATCGTCATGGTGGTGCTCACCGCGACCAACCTGGCGTCGGTCTCCTCCTACGGCGAGTTCGAGTTCTGGTTCGCCGGGATCAAGGTCGTCGCGATCGGCGCGTTCGTCGTGGTCGGCGGACTCGCGGTGTTCGGGCTGCTGCCCGGCTCGGACAACGAGGGCGCGGGCCTGGCCCACCTCACCGACACCGGCGGCTTCCTGCCCAACGGCTGGGGCGCGATCCTCACCGGCGTGCTGATGGTCGTCTTCTCCTTCATGGGCAGCGAGATCGTCACCCTCGCGGCCGGTGAGTCCGAGGACCCGCAGCGCGCGGTCACCAAGGCCACCAACAGCGTGATCTGGCGGATCGGCGTCTTCTACCTGGGCTCCATCTTCGTGGTGCTGACGCTGCTGCCGTGGGACTCCAAGGCGATCACCGAGGACGGCTCCTACGTCGCCGCGCTGAACTCCATCGGCATCCCGCACGCCGGCAACGTCATGGACGTCATCGTGCTGACGGCCGTGCTGTCGTGTCTGAACTCCGGTCTGTACACCGCCTCCCGGATGGCCTTCTCGCTCGGCCAGCGCGGTGACGCGCCCAAGGCGTTCGCGAAGACCACGGCGCGGGGCGTCCCGCAGGCGGCCATCCTCGGCTCGGTGGTCTTCGGCTTCATCGCCGTCTGGTTCAACTACCAGTGGAAGGACACCGTCTTCCAGTTCCTGCTGAACTCCTCGGGTGCGATCGCGCTCTTCGTCTGGCTGGTGATCTGCTTCACCCAGCTGCGGATGCGCAAGATCATCGAGCGCGAGAACCCGGAGAAGCTGATCGTCCGGATGTGGCTGTTCCCGTATCTGACGTGGGCGACCGCCGCGATGATCGTGTTCGTGGTCGGCTACATGTTCTACGACGACGCCAACCGCGAGGTCGTGAGCCTGTCGCTGCTGGTGGCGGCCGTGGTGCTCACCGTGGCGGTGGTCCGCGACCGGCTGGCCAAGCGCGCGGCCTGACGGCCGCACACCGGCGCCGTACGACGGACGGGCCGGGACGCCGCACCAGGGAAGGGGGTGCGGGTCCCGGCCCGTCCGCGTGGGCCCGGAGGTACGGGGGATCAGTGCTCGCGGCCGCCCAGCAGCTTCCACGCGGTGGGCAGCGCGCCCATCGCCAGGGCCGCCTTGAGGGCGTCCCCGAGCAGGAACGGGGTGAGTCCGGCGGCGACCGCCGCGCTGAGCGAGAGATCCGCGGCCACCGCCAGGTACGGCACGCCGACCGCATAGATGACCGCGGAGCCGAGCACCATCGTCCCGGCCGTGCTCAGCACGCCGCGGTCACCGCCGCGGCGGGCCAGCGCGCCCACGACGGTCGCGGCCAGCAGCATGCCCAGGACGTAACCGAAGGACGGGGCGACCGCACCGGAGGTGCCCTCGGCGAACCACGGCATCCCGGCCATGCCGGCAAGCGTGTACAGCGCCAGGGAGAGGAAGCCGCGGCCGGCCCCCAGCGAGGTGCCGACCAGCAGCGCCGCGAAGGTCTGCCCGGTCACGGGGACCGGGGAGCCGGGCACCGGCACGGATATCTGGGCGGCCAGGCCGGTGAGCACGGCGCCGCCCACGACGAGCGCCGCGTCACGGGCGAGGACTTGGCGGGCGGGGAACAGGGCGTCCGCGAGGACCGTACGGGTCCCGGCGGCGGAGACGGAGGCGGAGCTCATCGGTATCTCCCCGAGGTGAGATCAGTGAAGGACACCGTGACGTTAGCCCAGCACTGATCGTCGATCACCGTCGACGGGCGACAAAGGCGGCGGCGCCGCCTTGGCCGGTCCCGTGCACGACCCGGCTCCGTGAATCACCCCGTTCCAGCAGGTCACGTGATGCTCGTCACCATGACCCGGGGTACCGGGAAACGGTTTTGCGCCGGGCGGGCAGGCATGGGGACACTGTGGAGTCCCACCAAAGCGCCGCCGTCCGGGCGCTGAGCCGAGAGTGATCCCGCACCATGCACCAGGCCCCGCCCGCCGACGAGCTCGCGGCCGCGCCCGCCGAACCGGCCGCACCCGCCGAACCCCTCGCGGGCGGACTCAAACAACGCCACCTGACGATGCTCGGCCTGGGCGGAGTCATCGGCGCGGGGCTGTTCGTGGGCTCCGGCGCGGGGATCGCCGTCGCCGGGCCCGGCATCGTCGTCTCGTACCTGCTCGCGGGCGCGCTCGCGATGCTGGTGATGCGCATGCTCGGCGAGATGTCGGCGGCGATGCCCGCGTCGGGCGCCTTCTCGGTGCACGCGGAGCGGGCGCTCGGCCGCTGGGCGGGCTTCACCGTCGGCTGGCTGTACTGGTTCCTGCTGGTGGTCGTGCTCGCCGTGGAGGCGACGGCGGCGGCCGGGATCGCGCACGGCTGGGTGCCGTCGGTGCCGCAGTGGGCCTGGGTCCTGCTGTTCATGGTGGTCTTCACCGCCGCCAACCTGGCCGCCGTGAAGAACTTCGGCGAGTTCGAGTTCTGGTTCGCGACGCTGAAGGTCGGCGCGATCGTGCTCTTCCTCGCCCTCGGCCTGCTCGCGGCCTTCGGGGCGCTGCCGGACACCGACCCGGTGGGCCTGACCAACCTCACCGGGCAGGGCGGTTTCCTGCCGAACGGCTGGAGCGGCGTGGTCTCCGGGGTGCTGGCCGTCCTCTTCGCCTTCGGTGGCCTGGAAGTCGTCACGATCGCGGCGGCGGAGTCCGACGACCCGGCGCGGGCGGTCGGCCGCGCCGTACGCAGCGCCATGTGGCGCATCCTCTTCTTCTATGTCGGCTCGATGCTGGTCATCGTCACGGTGCTGCCGTGGACCTCGATGGCGCCCGGGCAGAGCCCGTACGTGGCCGTGCTGGACCACATCGGGGTGCCGAAGGCCGGGCAGATCATGAACATCGTGGTGTTCGTGGCGCTGCTGTCCGCGCTCAACGCCAATCTCTACGGCTCCTCCCGGATGGTGTTCTCGCTGGCCGAGCGCGGGGAGGCGCCGCGGTCGCTGCTGGCCATGTCGCCGGGCGGGGTGCCGCGCCGCGCGGTGCTGGCCTCGGTGGCGTTCGGATTCCTTTCGGTCCTGCTCAATCTCAAGTGGCCGGATTCGATCTTCCAGTACATGCTCAACGCCGTCGGTGCCGTACTGCTGTTCGTATGGGCACTGATCGCCGCCTCCCAACTGCGGCTGCGCCGCCGTATCGAGCGGGAGACGTCGGAGCCGCCAGCCCTGCGCATGTGGGCGTTCCCCTGGCTGACCTGGGCTTCCCTGATCGCGATGGCCGGCGTTCTGGTGCTGATGCTGACGGATGATCAGGCACGCCCGCAGCTTCTGTGGTCGGCGGGTGCGACGGGCGCGGTACTGGCGGTGGCCGGACTGCGGGAGCTGCGGGCCCGCGGCTGACCGGCGCCACCCTTCCGAACTGACGATCGGTCGGCTACGTACGGTCATACCGGTGTCCGATATTCAGACATCACTGACGCAAGTGTTGTCCTCAGCGGACACGGACCACACACTGAGGGCGCTCAGCACCCCTCCACCCACACGTAATGGACACCAAAAGCCAATGAACCGGACACCCGCGTCCGCCGCGCCGGAGCGCGCTGCCGAGAACACCGGCACGACCGCTCAGGGCAACGGCACTCCCCTGTCCCATGGCCTGAAGCAGCGCCATCTGTCGATGATCGCCCTGGGTGGCGTGATCGGCGCGGGACTGTTCGTGAGTTCTGGTCTCGGTATCGCGGCGGCCGGTCCCTCCATCGTCCTGGCGTACGCGCTGTCCGGCCTCCTGGTGATGCTGGTCATGCGGATGCTCGGTGAGATGTCCGCCGCCAACCCCGCCTCCGGTTCCTTCTCGGTGTACGCGGAGCGGGCGCTCGGCCCCTGGGCGGGCTTCACGGCCGGCTGGATGTACTGGACGCTGCTGACCTTCGCGGTCGGCGTCGAGGGGCTCGGCGCGGCCGGGATCATGACCGGCTGGTTCCCCTCGACCGAGTCCTGGATGTGGGTCCTGGCCTTCATGGTCGTCTTCCTCGGCGCCAACCTGGCCTCGGTGAAGAACTTCGGTGAGTTCGAGTTCTGGTTCGCCGCCTTGAAGGTGGCCGCGATCGGGCTGTTCCTGGTGCTGGGCGCGCTCGCCATCTTCGGCGTCCTGCCGGGCACGGATGCGCCGGGCACCGACAACCTCACCGGCCACGACGGCTTCATGCCCAACGGCGTCGACGGCCTCGTGGTCGGCCTGGTCGCGTCGGTCATCGCCTACGGCGGTCTGGAGACCGTGACCATCGCCGCCGCCGAGTCCGAGAACCCGGTCAAGGGCGTCGCGAACGCCGTGCGCACCGCCATGTGGCGGATCGCGCTGTTCTACATCGGCTCGATGTTCGTCATCGTGATGCTGATCCCGTGGAACGACCCGAAGGTCGTCGGCGACGGCCCGTACGTCGCGGTGCTGAACGTCCTGGACGTCCCGGCGGCCGGGGAGATCATGAAGTTCGTGGTGCTGGCCGCGCTGCTGTCCGCGATGAACGCCAACATCTACGGCTCCTCCCGGATGGCGTACTCGCTGGTGGCGCGCGGCCAGGGTCCCGCCTTCCTGGGCAAGGTCAGTGGAGGCGTGCCCCGGCTGGCGGTGGCCGCGTCCTGCGTCTTCGGCTTCGTCACCGTGCTGCTGAACTACTGGTCTCCGGACAAGGTGTTCGTCTGGGTGGCGAACATGATCGGCGCGGTCGTGCTCATCGTGTGGGGCTTCATCGCGGTCTCCCAGCTCCAGATGCGGCGGCGGCTGGAGCGTGAGGCGCCCGAGAAGCTCGTGGTGCGGATGTGGCTCTTCCCCTATCTCACCTGGGTGGCGCTGGCCGGTGTGGTGACCTTCCTGGCCCTGATGGCCCGCCAGGACGACACCCGTGAGCAGCTGTACTACTCGACGGGTCTGGCGGTGGCGCTGACCATCGTCGGCCTCATACGGCAGAAGGCGAACGCCAAGCAGCGCTGACCGCTCGAAGCGTTCCCCGTGAGGCGGGGTGGGTCCTTAAGTCCAAGGACCCACCCCGCCTTACTTCTTTGGACCGAGCCGCCCCCCTCCGCCCCGGGATGGCGCACTCCTGCTGGTAGCGTGCACTTGCAAGTTAATTGCAATAAGCGGTCGGAGGGCTCGGCATGGCCATCTACACACTTCCTGAACTTCCGTACGACTACTCGGCGCTGGCGCCCGTCATCAGCCCCGAGATCATCGAGCTGCACCACGACAAGCACCACGCGGCGTACGTCAAGGGCGCGAACGACACCCTTGAGCAGCTCGCGGAGGCCCGGGACAAGGACCAGTGGGGCGCCATCAACGGCCTGGAGAAGAACCTGGCCTTCCACCTGTCCGGCCACATCCTGCACAGCATCTACTGGCACAACATGACCGGCGACGGCGGCGGTGAGCCGCTGGAGAAGGACGGTGTCGGCGAGCTCGCCGACGCCATCGCGGAGAGCTTCGGCTCGTATGCGAAGTTCAAGGCGCAGCTGTCCAAGGCGTCCGCCACCACACAGGGGTCGGGCTGGGGCGTGCTGGCGTACGAGCCGGTGAGCGGCCGTCTGATCGTGGAGCAGGTCTACGACCACCAGGGCAACGTCGGCCAGGGCTCCGTCCCGATCCTGGTCTTCGACGCCTGGGAGCACGCCTTCTACCTTCAGTACAAGAACCAGAAGGTGGACTTCATCGAGGCGATGTGGAACGTCGTCAACTGGCAGGACGTGGCGAAGCGGTACGCCGCCGCGAAGGAGCGCGCGAACAACCTGCTGCTCGCTCCGTAAGAGGAAGATTTTTCCCTTCTGGGGGGCTCTCCCCCAGACCCCCGACGTCCTGCTCGTGATCGTCTTCTCACCCTTCACGTGGCAGGCGGAATAGCGGAGGGCCCCCGCGAGGACATGACTCGCGGGGGCCCTCCTCTCTGCTTCGCCGTCACTCGAAGATCGGGCCGGTCGTCCGGGTGCGCTTGATCTCGTAGAAGCCGGGGACGGAGGCGACCATCAGGGTGCCGTCCCACAGGCGGGCCGCCTCCTCACCCTTGGGCGCCGGGGTGACGACCGGGCCGAAGAAGGCGATCCGGTCGCCCTCAGCGCCGGGTACGGCGATCACCGGGGTGCCGACGTCCTCGCCGACCAGGCCGATGCCCTCCTGGTGGGAGGCGCGCAGTTCGGCGTCGTAGGCGTCGGTGCGGGCGGCGTCCGCCAGCTCGACGGGCAGGCCCGCCTCCTCCAGGGCCGCGACGATCGTGTCGTGGTCGGGCGCCAGGCCCTGGTGGTGGATGCGGGTGCCGAGCGCCGTGTAGAGCGGGCCCAGGACCTCGCTCCCGTGCTTCTTCTCGGCGGCTATGCAGACCCGCACCGGGCCCCAGGCCGTGGTGCGCAGCATCTCCCGGTACTCCTCGGGGACCTGGTCCAGCTTGTCCTCGTTCAGCACGGCGAGGCTCATCACATGCCAGCGCACCTCGACCGGGCGGACCTTCTCCACCTCCAGCATCCAGCGAGAGGTCATCCAGGCCCACGGGCACAACGGGTCGAACCAGAAATCGGCGGGCGTGGCGGGGGTGGCGGTCGCGGCGTCTGTCGCGGTCACGGATGCTCCTCGAAGGAATGGCTTGGGTACGCGTTCTTCAGGTAACGCGGTTATCCACAGGTTCCATTCCTCGATTCCCGCCTCGGACGGCCCGTGTCATGATGCGCGGTGTCCGATATTCGAGAAGCGTGTGACACAAGACGAGGGAGTCGTGTCGTGCCCGGTGAGAATCTGTCCCGTGACGAGGCCCAGGAGCGGGCCCGGCTGCTGACCGTGGACGCCTACGACGTGGCGCTCGATCTGCGGTCCGCGGTGGATCCCGCCGAGGGTGCCGGGCCCCGCACCTTCCGCTCGACGACGACGATCCGCTTCCGTGCCGCCGAGCCGGGCGCGTCGACCTTCGCCGACCTGGTCGCGCCGAGCGTCAGCTCAGTGGTGCTGAACGGACGTGAGCTGGACCCGGCCGCCGTGTTCGACGGCGCGCGGATCGCGCTGGACGACCTGGCCGCGGAGAACGTCCTGGTGGTGGACGCCCAGTGCGCCTACAGCCGGACCGGGGAGGGCATGCACCGCTTCGAGGACCCGGAGGACGGCCAGGTCTATCTCTATACGCAGTACGAACCGGCCGACGCGCGCCGGGTGTTCGCCGACTTCGAACAGCCGGATCTGAAGGCGTCGTTCACCTTCTCCGTGACCGCTCCCGCGGACTGGACCGTGCTGAGCAACGGCGAGCGGGAGGGTGACCCGGTCCTCGCCGGGGACGCCGCGGCGACCTGGCGCTTCGTACCGACCAAGCCGATCTCGACGTACATCACGGCGGTCGTCGCCGGGCCGTATCACGTGGTGCGGGACCACTACCGCCGCGCGCTGCCGGAGGGCGAGGTGCTGGAGATCCCGCTGGGGGCGCTCTGCCGCGCCTCGCTCGCCAAGCACTTCGACGCGGACGACATCTTCACCGTCACCAAGCAGGGCCTGGACTTCTTCCACGACCACTTCGACTACCCGTACCCGTTCGGCAAGTACGACCAGGCGTTCGTGCCGGAGTACAACATCGGCGCGATGGAGAACCCGGGCTGTGTGACCTTCCGCGAGGAGTTCGTCTTCCGCGGCAAGGTGACCCAGGCGTCGTACGAGCACCGGGCGAACGTCATCCTGCACGAGATGGCGCACATGTGGTTCGGCGACCTGGTCACCATGGAGTGGTGGGACGACCTGTGGCTCAAGGAGTCCTTCGCGGACTTCATGGGCGCCTTTTCGCTGGTGGAGGCCACCCGGTTCACCGACGGCTGGATCACCTTCGCCAACCGGCGCAAGTCCTGGGCGTACCGCGCCGACCAGCTGCCGTCCACCCACCCGGTCACGGCCGACATCCATGACCTGGAGGACGCCAAGCTCAACTTCGACGGCATCACCTACGCCAAGGGCGCGAGTGTGCTCAAGCAGCTCGTGGCGTACGTCGGCCGGGACGCGTTCCTGGAGGGCGCCCGGCGCTACTTCAAGCGGCACGCGTACGGCAACACCCGGCTGGCGGATCTGCTGTCGGTGCTGGAGGAGACCTCGGGGCGGGACATGACCGCCTGGTCGCGGGCCTGGCTGCAGACGGCCGGGGTCAACGTGCTCACCCCGCAGGCGACGTACGACGCGGCCGACCGGATCACGGAGCTGTCCATCCTCCAGGAGGCGGGCGGGGGCCACCCGACGCTGCGGCCGCACCGGGTGGCCGTGGGCCTGTACCGGCGCCGCGACGCCGACGGCGCGCTGGTGCGGTACGCCCGGGTGGAGGTCGACGTCACCGGGCCGCGCACCGAGGTGCCCGAGCTGGCGGGCGCCGAGCGGCCCGAGCTGATCCTGGTCAACGACGACGACCTCACGTACTGCAAGGTGCGGTTCGACGCGGACTCGCTCGCCACCCTGCGCCGGCACCTGGGTGACCTCACCGACCCGCTGGCCCGCGCGCTGTGCTGGTCGGCGCTGTGGAACCTGACCCGCGACGGGCTGATGCCCGCCCGCGACTACCTGGACCTGGTGCGGCGGTTCGCCGGTGCCGAGACGGACATCGGCGTGCTGCAGATGGTCCAGTCCTGGGCCGGCAGCGCGCTGACGCACTACAGCGCGCCCGACAACCGGGAGCAGGCGGGCGACGAGGTGGCCGAGAGCGCGCTGCGCGAGCTTCGGCTCGCCGAGCCCGGCAGCGGCCACCAGCTGGCGTGGGCACGGTTCTTCGCTCAGAACGCCGACTCCGACTGCGAACTGAGGCTGCTGCGCGGGCTGCTGGACGGTACGGCGCGGATCGACGGACTCGATGTCGACCAGGAGCTGCGGTGGACGTTCCTGGAACCGCTCGCCGCGCACGGCGTGGCGGACGAGTCGCTGATCGCCGCGGAGCTGGCCAGGGACGACACCGCGTCCGGAAAGCGGCACCAGATCCGCTGCCTGGCGGCCCGGCCTTCGGCGGAGGTCAAGGCCGCGGTGTGGGCGTCGGTGGTGGAGTCGGACCGGCTGTCCAACGCGCTGGTGGAGGCCACCATCGCCGGGTTCTGCCAGGCGGGCCAGCGGGAGCTGCTCGCGCCGTACGCGAAGCGGTACTTCGCGGCGCTGGAGAGCGTGTGGCGGGAGCGGTCGATCGAGATCGGCATGGCGATCGTGCGCGGGCTCTTCCCGGCGCTCCAGGACGACCCCGGCACGTTGGAGGCGACGGACGCGTGGCTGGCGGAGCACGCGGACGCGGCGCCCGCGCTGCGCCGTCTGGTCAGCGAGGCGCGGGACGACCTGGCCCGGGCGCTGCGCGCCCAGGAGTGCGACGCGCGGGCCGCCCGCTGACGCGGCGCACCACCCAGGCGCGCCGTACGGGCCCGCCAGATGGCGCACCGCCCTTCGGCGCTCGAACGTCCGTACTTTAGGACGGTGTTGTCCTGATTCGTCGACGAACGTGTAACAGCGGTTAGGGAGCGGCGAGAGCGCGGGAATGGCCGGGGCATGAACCACACTTCCCCCGGCGGGGAGATCCCCACCCCGCTCTCCCCGCTCCCCCTGCGGCACCTCTCCGACGTACGGCGCCTGGTTCTGACCACACGCCAGCTCCGTGCGCACGGTGTGACCGCCGCGACCGTCGCCGAGCGCAGCCGCGCCGGCGGGCCGTGGCGGCAGCTGCTGCCGGGCGTCCACCTGCTCCACCCCGGCCCGCCGACCGGCGAGGAGCTGCTGCACGCCGCCCTGCTCTACACCGTCGGCCGTACGCCCGCGCGGACCGGCGCCACCGCGGGGCCGGAGCCCGTGATGATCACCGGGCTGGCCGCGCTCGCCCTGCACCACTTCTCCGCCGCTCCCCCGCTGCTCTCCCTCGACCACGTCGACGTCCTGGTGCCGCGCACCCGGCGCACGCGTTCCACCGGCTATGTGCGTGTCGTACGCGGGCACCCGCTGCCCGAACCGGTGGACATCGCCGGAGTGCCGACCGCCCCCGTCGCCCGGGCGCTGGCGGACGCGGTGGCCAGGCTCCGGGACGCGACGTCGGTGCGCCGGCTGCTGGTCGAGGCGGTGCGCGGCGCACACTGCGAGGCGACCGCGATCGTGCGGGAGCTGACCGCGGCGCGGCTGCTGACCCGGCCGCACGTGGCGGACGCCGTGGACGCCCTGCTCGCCGAGGCCCGCTGCGCCGCCGAGGGCCAGCTGTACGCCATGGTGCGCGGCCACGGGCTGCCCGAGCCGGTGTGGAACGTCGAGCTGCGGATGCCGGGTGGCCCGCGACTGGGCGGTGTGGACGCCTACTGGCCGGACCAGGCCGTGGCCCTGGTGCTGGACGCGCGGCTGCCGCAGTACGAGAAGCCGGCGCCGGCCACCGGGGACCGGAGCGAGGAGACGACGCTGCGGGAGCGGCTGGAGCGGCTGGGCATCACGGTGGTGTACGCCACGCCGCACCGGCTGCGCCACGCCCCGGGGGACCAGGCCGCCGTGGTCCGCACCGCCCTGATGGCCGCGGCCGACCGCGACCCGGCCGCCTACGTCCTCGTACTGCCGCGGTGAGGATGCCGCGGTGAGGACGGGCGGGTATGGATCGCCTCGCGCGCTCCACCGGGATCAGCGCTTGCGCAGCAGCAGTTCGGTGTTCCGGTCGTCGGGCTGCCCGGCGAGCGTCCCGCGGGAGCCGGGGGCGTTGAAGGACAGTTCGCGGTAGAGCGCGGCGAGGCCGGTCTGGGACAGGTCGGCGTAGTCGGTGCGGTGCGGGGCGGCGGACTCCACCAGGGTGGTGAACAGCGAGATCGTGCCGTCGTGGTTGTCGGTGACCTCGACGACCCGGGCCAGCTGCGGGAAGTCGATGTGCGAGGCCGTGGTGACCTCCCAGAAGGTGCCGCGGGCGGTGATCTCGTTCTTGTGGCTGTGGCCGTTGATCCAGGCAAGCACCTGCGGGTGGCGCTTGAAGAGCGCGACGAGCTCGTCACCGCCGTGCCGGGCCTCGTGGGGGCGCGCCGGGTCGCGGTTGAAGTTCTTCATGCTCCGGCTGTAGTGGTGGCTGAAGACCAGGATGTGGTCGTCCTTGTGCGCCTTCAGGGTCCGCTCCAGCCACCGCAGTTGGGCGGTGCCGACGGACCCGGTGTAGTGGCCGCCGGGGTCTGTGGAGTCCAGGCTGATGCCGATGACGTCGTCGGAGATCCGGAACGTGTAGTACAGCGTCCCCTTCTCCAGGTTCTCCCGCGTGTAGCCGTGCCCCACGGGGCCGGCACCGGCGTGTCCAGGGGCCAGGTGCGCGGTCAGGTAGTCGTGGACCGTGACCGGCGCGCGACGCTCGTCCGGGGTGACCGAGCGCATCTCGCGGGCGTGCCTGCGCAGCACGTCCTTCATGAGCGTGCCCTTGGGGTCGGCGCCCTCCCGCTCACCCTCGTAGATCTTCTCCGCTTCCGCGGCCGGGATGATCTCCAGCTTGCGGCCGCCGGTGGCGAGTTCGGTGAGGTAGCCGCGATCGAACGCGTAGACGCCGCCGGACAGGCTGTCGTGGTTGCCGATGGTGGAGTACCAGGGCAGGTTCAGGCCGGGGCTGTTGACCGTACGCAGCGCCGCTTCGAGGAATCCGTCGATGCGCGGGAAGCCGACCCGCTTGTCGTTGTCGCGCAGCGCGCTTCCGGGGTGCCAGAAGTGCTTGATCCCACTGTCCTGGACGCCCTCGTAGTGGCGCGGGTCGCCGGTGTTGGGGGTGATCCGGCCGCCGCTCATCGCGGTCAGGAACCAGTCCAGCTCGATCCGCGAGTTGTTGTCCGTGTTGTCCCCGGTGGTCATCGCGAAGGAGAGCGGGGCCCCGGTCACCGGTCCGCCGCGCAGCCGGTTGACGCGCTCGATCAGGGAGACCACGCCGGCCACCGAGAGCGCCTCGTGCGGCCGCCAGGCGCCCACCCGCCCCGAACGCAGGAACTCGTAGCGCAGCGGGTGCTGGACGTCGGTCAGGTGCAGGTCGGTGAGTTGCACGAACGAGGCGAGCGCGGTGCGCCGGCGCTCCCGGCCGCCCTTGGCCGGGGCGAGTTCGGTGCGTACGACACGGGCCCAGCCCGGGCCGTCGGCGAGCCGCCGGTAGCCACTGCTGCCGCGCGGGGCGGCGACCGTCCGCAGCGTGGTGCCGGCCGTGGTCGGCGCGAGGGGGGCGGTGGCGACCCGCTGGGCGGCCACGGAGCCGTGCGCGGAGCCGTGCGGCGCGGCCGACGAGGCGGTGGCGGAACCTGAGGCGGGCCCGAGGGCGACCCCCAGGCCCGTGGCCGCTCCGGCGGCGCCCACGGCGGTGAGCAGCGTACGGCGGTCGAGAGCGTGGGCGGCGGACCGTATGCGGGACATGCGCTCGTCTCCCCGAGTGGAAACCGTATGGCGGCGGGCGGAGAACCGCCCTGTCACTGGGGATGGTTGGCAGCGGGGATGGCCGATGCGTGAACGCCGTGGCAACGCATGCCACCGAGATCCGCACATCGGTCCGTCGCGGGCGGATCCGGGGCGAATCGCCATCCGGGCTACGGCTGCCGGCCCGCCGGCGCTCATATGGAGTTCACCCGAACGGGTAGCCGGGGGCGAGGCTCCCGGTTGACGACATGAGTACCGCTTTGTCCTCGATGGCGTATGGCGGGAATGTGCCATCGGTGGAATCAGGGTCGGGCAACTCTCCCCAAACGTCAGTCACTTCCACAAAGGTGAACGGACCGACGGCACCGTATTCCGAACAAGGATGCCCATGTCCCCATCACCTGAAGCGAGACCCGCACGCGGCGTGAGACGCACGGCCCGCATAGCGATAGGCGCGGGCCTGGTGGCCGCCCTCGCGGCCGCAGGCCCCGCCCCCGCCGTCGCCGCCACCCACGGCGACGAGCCGACGGCCTCCAGCCAGCCGGAGAGCCGGCCGAAGTCCGCCTCCGACAAGCTCGGCGCCGCGGACGCCGGTCTGCTCGCCGAGGCCAAGGCGGACGGCGACAAGCACGTCACGATGATGATCGCCACCGCACCGGGCGCGACCGAGCAGGTCGCCGACCAGCTCGACGCGGTCAAGGGCGCCTCGGTGGGGCGCACCTACGACAAGCTCGGCTACGTCCGCGCCACCGTCCCCACCGGCAAGGCCGACGCCGCCATCGCCAAGGCGGAGAAGCTCTCCTCCGTCCACGGCATCGACCTCCGCCAGGAGATCCGGCTGCCGGACCCGACCCCCCGCGCGGACCGCGCCGAGGGCGCGAAGACCGCGCAGGCGGGCAGCTACCCGGCGCCCGGCAAGGACACCCCGGCCAAGAACCCGTACCAGCCGTCGTTCGAGACCGGAGCCGTCGACTTCGTCAAGAACCACCCCAAGGCCGACGGCCGGGGCGTGACGATCGGCATCCTCGACTCCGGCGTGGACCTCGGCCACCCGGCGCTGCAGAAGACCACCACCGGCGAGCGCAAGATCGTCGACTGGGTGACGGCCACCGACCCGATCGTGGACCAGGACGGCACCTGGCGGCCGATGGTGACCACCGTCTCCGGTCCCAGCTTCAGCTACAACGGCCGCACCTACACCGCCCCGGCCGGCTCCTACGGCGTCAGCGTCTTCAAGGAGAGCGCGACGGCCGGCGGCGACATGAAGGGCGACCTCAACCGGGACGGGGACACCACCGACTCCTGGGGCGTGCTCTACGACGCCGCCAAGGGCACCGTCCGGGTCGACCTCGACAACGACGGCGACTTCGGCGACGACGAGGTCATGCAGCCGTACCGGGACGGCTTCCAGGTCGGCTACTTCGGCAAGGACGACCCGGCCACCCCGGTCGCCGAGCGGATCCCGTTCGTCGTGGAGATCCGCAAGGACGTCCCGATGGACCCGCTGGGCGGCAGCTGGGTGGGCAAGAAGTCCGACTTCGTCAACATCGGCGTCATCGAGTCCGAGCACGGCACCCACGTGGCCGGCATCACCGCCGCCAAGGGCCTCTTCGGCGGCAAGATGAACGGCGCGGCGCCCGGCGCCAAGCTGGTCTCGTCCCGGGCCTGCACCTGGACCGGCGGCTGCACCAACGTCGCGCTCACCGAGGGCATGATCGACCTCGTGGTCAACCGCCACGTCGACATCGTCAACATGTCGATCGGCGGCCTGCCCGCGCTCAACGACGGCAACAACGCCCGCGCCGAGCTGTACACGCGCCTGATCGACACCTACGGCGTGCAGCTGGTGATCTCCGCGGGCAACAGCGGCCCCGGCACGAACACCATCGGCGACCCGGCCCTGGCCGACAAGGTCGTCAGCGTCGGCGCGAGCGTCTCCAAGGAGACCTGGGCCGCGAACTACGGCTCGGTGGTCACCAAAAAGTACGACATGATGCCGTTCTCCTCCCGCGGCCCGCGCGAGGACGGCGGCTTCACCCCGACGCTCTCCGCCCCGGGTGCCTCCATCAACACCACCCAGACCTGGCTGCCCGGCGGCCCGGTCAAGGAGGCCGGGTACGAGCTGCCGCCCGGCTACAGCATGCTGCAGGGCACGTCGATGGCCTCCCCGCAGGCCACGGGTGCCACGGCACTGCTGCTGTCGGCCGCCAAGCAGGAGGACATCGACCTGCCGCCGGCGGAGCTGCGCACCGCGCTGACCAGCACCGCCAAGCACATCCCCGGTGTGCAGGCGTATGTGGAGGGCTCCGGCCTGATCGACGTCATCGGCGCGTGGGACGCGATCCGCGACAACGCCACCGCCCATGAGTACACGGTCAAGGCACCGGTGAAGACCGCGCTGTCGGACCACCTGAAGACCCCGGGCTTCGGCGCCGGCATCTACGACCGCGAGGGCGGCCTGAAGACCGGCGAGTCCCGGACGTACGACGTCACGATCACCCGGACCACCGGCCCGGACAGCGACGTGCGGCACGAGCTGGCGCTGCGGAACAACGACGGCACCTTCGACCTGGCCGAGGACTCGGTCAGCCTGCCGCTGGACAAGCCGGTCACCGTCAAGGTCACGGCGAAGACCCGCGCCGCCGGCATCCACACCGCGATCCTCGACGTGAACGACCCGGGCACCGAGGGCGTCGACAAGCAGATCCTGTCCACGGTCGTCGTGGCCAAGCCGCTGGTCAAGCCGCACCACGCGTACGGGGCCTCCGGCTCGGTGCAGCGCAACGGCACCAAGTCCTACTTCGTGACCGTTCCGAAGGGCGCCAAGTCCCTGGAGGTCAAGACCAACGGCCTGGGTACGGGCAGCCAGACGCGCTGGATCGCCATCAACCCGTACGGCGTCCCGGCCGACCCGACGTCGACGATCAACTGCTACCCGAACTACAGCAACCCGGCCAACACCTGCCGCCCGGACCTGCGCTCCTACGCCAACCCGATTCCGGGCGTGTGGGAGATCGAGGTCGAGTCGCGCCGTACCTCGCCGCTGCTCGACAACCCGTACACGGTCACCGCGACCGCGCTGGGCACCACCTTCGAGCCGGAGACCCAGACCGTGCCCGAGGCCAAGGTCGGCACGCCCGCGCCGGTCGAGTGGAAGGTCACCAACGGTTACGCCGCGATCGACGGCAAGCTGAAGGGCGGCGGGCTGGGCTCGTCCAAGACCACCCGCCCGACGATCAAGGAAGGTGAGACCCACACCACGGAGGTCACCCTCGGTGAGGGCGTCTCGCGCCTCGACGTGGCGATCGGCGGGGTCTCGGACACCAAGGCCGACCTTGACCTGAACGTCCTGCTGGACGGCAAGGTCGTCGGTTCCTCGGCGGACGGCGACTCGGACGAGGCGGTCAGCCTGGCCAAGCCGAAGGCCGGGAAGTACACCATCGAGGTGGTCGGATACGGGGTGCCGGCGGGCAGCACCGAGTACGACTACCGCGACGTGTACTTCGCCCCCTCGCTCGGCACCGTCAAGGTGGACGACGCGGCGGCGGTGAAGCTGGCGAACGGCGCGTCCGCCCAGGTCGCAGCCAAGGTCGAGGTGGCGGGCGCGGCTCCTGAGGGCCGCTCCTTCTTCGGCGAGGTGCAGCTGCTCAACGCCTCCGGGACGGTGACCGGCGGCGGCAGCGTGAAGATCGAGAAGGTCACGCCGTAACCGGTCCGGTACGGCATGGGGCGGGTGCTCTCCCGGGCACCCGCCCCTTCTCGTGCCCGGGCCTCGAATAATGGAATGGATTGGACAAGACGACCGGGGACATACGCATCATGGGCGGCGGCACCCGCCTCGCCAGCAACGCACGAAGGAGACACCGTGAAGGTCGGAATCGTCGGAGCCACCGGTCAGGTCGGCACGGTCATGCGCAAGATCCTCGCCGAGCGGAACTTTCCGGTGACCGAGCTCCGGCTGTTCGCCTCCGCCCGCTCGGCCGGCACGGTCATCGACGGTGTCACGGTCGAGGACGCCTCCACGGCCGACTACACCGGCCTCGACATCGTCCTGTTCTCCGCCGGCGGCGCGACCTCCCGGGCGCTCGCGGAGAAGGTCGCCGCGGCGGGCGCCGTGGTGATCGACAACTCCTCGGCCTGGCGGCTCGACCCCGAGGTCCCTCTGGTGGTCTCCGAGGTCAACCCGCACGCGGTGAAGGACCGCCCCAAGGGCATCATCGCCAACCCGAACTGCACCACCATGGCGGCCATGCCGGTGCTCAAGCCGCTGCACCTGGAGGCGGAGCTGACCGCCCTGGTCGCCACCACCTACCAGGCCGTGTCCGGCTCCGGCCTGGCCGGCGTCGCCGAGTTGCACGGCCAGACGTGCAAGGTCGCCGAGCGGGCGGACCAGCTCGCCTTCGACGGGGAGGCGGTGGAGTTCCCCGAGCCGGGTGTCTACAAGCGCCCCATCGCCTTCAACGTGCTGCCGCTGGCGGGCAACCTCGTCGACGACGGCTCCTTCGAGACCGACGAGGAGCAGAAGCTGCGCAACGAGTCCCGCAAGATCCTGGAGATCCCCGGGCTCAAGGTCTCCGGCACCTGCGTGCGCGTCCCGGTCTTCTCCGGCCACTCCCTCCAGGTCAACGCGCGCTTCGCGCGTCCGCTGAGCGTGGCGCGCGCCTATGAGCTGCTCAAGGACGCGCCCGGTGTCGAACTGTCGGAGATCCCCACGCCGCTCCAGGCCGCGGGCAAGGACGCCAGTTACGTGGGCCGGATCCGGGTGGACGAGACCGTGGACAACGGCCTGGCGCTGTTCCTGTCCAACGACAACCTCCGCAAGGGCGCGGCGCTCAACGCGGTGCAGATCGCGGAGCTGGTCGCCGCCGAGCTGGGATAAGTCATACCGGCGGGGGCGGTCTGTGGAAAACGCCCCCGCCCGGTGACGGCGGGCGTGGGAAGATCGGCTCGGACGGGCCCCGAAGGCCATGTGACAGGCGGCCGGGGCGTGGAAGGATGGCGAAAAACGTCACATACCGAGGAGATGCCCACGTGCCTGGCACGAATCTGACCCGCGAAGAGGCGCAGCGGCGGGCGCGCCTGCTCACCGTGGACGCGTACGAGATCGATCTCGACCTGAGCGGCGCGCAGGAGGGCGGGACGTTCCGCTCCGTGACCACCGTGCGGTTCGACAGCGCCGAAGGCGGGGCGGAGACCTTCATCGACCTGATCGCGCCCGAGGTGCACGAGGTCGTGCTCAACGGCGAGGCGCTGGATCCGGCGGCGGTCTTCGCCGACTCGCGGATCGCGCTGCCGGGGCTGCTGGCGGGGCCCAACGAGCTGAAGGTCGTCGCGGACTGCGCGTACACCAACACCGGTGAGGGTCTGCACCGCTTCGTGGACCCGGTGGACGACCAGGCCTACCTGTACACACAGTTCGAGGTGCCGGACGCGCGTCGGGTGTTCGCCTCCTTCGAGCAGCCGGATCTGAAGGCGACGTTCCAGTTCACCGTGACGGCGCCCGAGGGCTGGACGGTGATCTCCAACTCGCCGACGCCGGAGCCGAAGGACAACGTCTGGCACTTCGAGCCGACGCCGCGGATCTCCAGCTACATCACGGCGCTGATCGTGGGCCCGTACCACAGCGTGCACAGCAGTTGGGAGGGCGACGGCCGGTCGGTGCCGCTGGGCATCTACTGCCGCCCGTCGCTGGCCGAGTTCCTCGACGCGGACGCGATCTTCGAGGTGACCCGGCAGGGCTTCGACTGGTTCCAGGAGAAGTTCGACTACGAGTACCCGTTCGCCAAGTACGACCAGCTCTTCGTGCCGGAGTTCAACGCGGGCGCGATGGAGAACGCGGGCGCGGTGACCATCCGCGACCAGTACGTGTTCCGGTCGAAGGTGACGGACGCCTCGTACGAGCTGCGCGCGGAGACCATCCTCCACGAGCTGGCCCACATGTGGTTCGGCGACCTGGTCACCATGGAGTGGTGGAACGACCTGTGGCTGAACGAGTCGTTCGCCACGTACACCTCCGTCGCCTGCCAGGCGTACGCGCCGGGGTCGCGGTGGCCACACTCGTGGACCACGTTCGCCAACTCCATGAAGACCTGGGCCTACCGGCAGGACCAGCTGCCGTCCACGCACCCGATCATGGCGGAGATCCGGGACCTGGACGACGTTCTGGTCAACTTCGACGGCATCACGTACGCCAAGGGCGCCAGCGTGCTCAAGCAGCTCGTGGCGTATGTCGGCATGGACGCGTTCTTCAAGGGCGTGCAGGCGTACTTCAAGCGGCACGCGTACGGCAACACCCGGCTGTCGGACCTGCTGGGCGCGCTGGAGGAGACCAGCGGCCGCGACCTGAAGACGTGGTCGAAGAAGTGGCTGGAGACGGCGGGGATCAATGTGCTCCGCCCGGAGATCGTCACCGACGCCTCGGGAGTCATCACCGCCTTCGCGGTGCGGCAGGAGGCCCCGGCGCTCCCGGCGGGTGCCAAGGGCGAGCCTGTGCTGCGGCCGCACCGGATCGCGATCGGGCTCTACGACCACCAGGACGGCAAGCTGGTCCGCACCGACCGCATCGAGCTGGACGTCGACGGTGAGCTGACCGAGGTGGACGCCCTGGTGGGGCGGAAGCGCCCGGCGGTCGTGCTGCTCAACGACGACGACCTGAGCTACGCGAAGGTGCGGCTGGACGAGCAGTCGCTGTGGACGGTCCAGCGGCACCTGGGCTACTTCACGGAGTCCCTGCCGCGTGCCCTGTGCTGGGCGTCGGCGTGGGACATGACCCGCGACGGTGAACTGGCCACCCGCGACTACCTGGAGCTGGTGCTCTCCGGTATCGCCGGGGAGTCGGACATCGGCGTCGTGCAGTCGCTGCACCGCCAGGTGAAGCTGGCGCTGGACCTGTACGCGGACCCGCAGTGGCGCGAGACGGGGCTGGCGGCGTGGACCGGGGCCACCCTGGAGCACCTGCGCGCCGCGGAGCCCGGCAGCGACCACCAGCTGGCCTGGGCCCGTGCCTTCGCCGCGACCGCGCGGACGGCCGAGCAGCTCGATCTCCTCGCCGGGCTGCTGGCCGGCACCGAGTCCATCGAGGGCCTGGTCGTGGACACCGAGCTGCGCTGGTCGCTGCTGCAGCGGCTCGCGGCGACCGGCAGCGCCGACGAGGACGCCATCGCGGGCGAGTACGAGCGGGACAAGACGGCGGCGGGCGAGCGGCACGCGGCGACGGCGCGAGCGGCGCGGCCGACGGCCGAGGCCAAGGCGGAGGCATGGGCGTCGGTCGTGGAGTCCGACAAGCTGCCGAACGCGATGCAGGAGGCCGTCATCAACGGCTTCGTGCAGGCCGACCAGCGCGAGCTGCTGGCCTCGTACGCGGAGAAGTTCTTCGCGGTGGTCAAGGACGTCTGGGGCACACGCAGCCACGAGATGGCGCAGCAGATCGCGGTGGGTCTGTACCCGTCGCTCCAGGTGGAGCGGGCGACGCTGGAGACCACGGACGCCTGGCTGGCCACGTCCGAGCCGAACGCGGCGCTGCGGCGGCTGATCTCGGAGTCGCGCTCGGGCGTCGAGCGGGCGCTTAAGGCACAGGCCGCGGACGCGGCTGCCGCGGACTCGGCTACCGCCTGAGGTATCGCGTACGGGGCACCCCGCGCCCCGCGGTGACCGCGCCCGCGGCGCGACGCCCGCGGTGCGGGGTCTCCCCCGGCCCGCCCGTCCTCCTCGGGTCGGGCGGGCAAGGTACGGCCGCGTGCGATGCCCCGGCGCGGGTGCGGCCGTCAGCCCCGCGCCGGGGCTTGGGCCGGGCGCGGGGCTGACGGAGAGCGCAGACCGCTGGCGGAGGGGTCAGATCGCTGACGGAGGGAATCAGACCGCCAGCGGAGGGATCAGGCCTTGGCGGCGCGGGCGGCGCGGCGGGCCAGGAGGGCCGCACGGCGTTCGTCGAACTTGGTGGCCTGCTCATCCAGTCCGCCCAGGAACAGCCCCAGTTCCTCCTGCGCCTGGCGGCCCTCGGCGCGCAGCCCGCCCAGCTCCAGGGTCTTGAGGAAGCGCAGCACGGGCTGCAGCACGTCGTCATGGTGGATCCGCAGGTTGTAGATCCCGCCAATGGCCATCTGGGCGGCGGCCCGCTCGAAGCCGGGCATGCCGTGCCCTGGCATGCGGAAGTTCACCACCACATCGCGGACGGCGGCCATGGTCCGGTCGGGAGCCAGCTCGAACGCCTTGGCCAGCAGGTTCCGGTAGAAGACCATGTGCAGGTTCTCGTCGGTCGCGATACGGGCCAGCATCCGGTCGCACACCGGGTCGCCGGAGTGGTGGCCGGTGTTGCGGTGCGAGATGCGGGTGGCCAGTTCCTGGAAGGCGACGTACGCGATCGAGTGCAGCATGCTGTGCCGGTTGTCGGACTCGAAGCCCTCCGACATGTGCGCCATGCGGAACCGCTCCAGCGCGACCGGGTCGACGGCCCGCGAGGTGAGCAGGTAGTCACGCATGACGATGCCGTGCCGGCCCTCTTCGGCGGTCCAGCGGTGCACCCACGTCCCCCAGGCGCCGTCGCGGCCGAAGAGCGTGGCGATCTCGTGGTGGTAGCTGGGCAGGTTGTCCTCGGTCAGGAGGTTGACCACCAGCGCGGTACGGCCGATGTCGGAGACCTTGGACTGCTCCGGTGCCCAGGGCTCGCCGCCCATGACGCCGTCGAAGTTGCGGCCGTCGCTCCAGGGCACGTACTCGTGCGGCATCCACTCCTTGGCGACCTTCAGGTGCCGGTTGAGCTCGGTCTCGACGGCCTCTTCGAGCGCGTACAGGAGCTTGCGGTCACTCCACTCCGACTGGCTGGGAATGAGGGGCGGGGCGGTGGTCACGGGCGAGCTCCTGGGGACGTAGAGCGGCAGGGTTCGGCTACGGCCCCGTAGGTTACGCCACCGTAAGTTAAAGCGAAAATAAGGAGGCCGTCGACGAAGCCCGGCCCGAGTCGGCCGACCGCCCAACCGGCCCCGGCGGCAGGGCGGTCAGGAGGCCGGGCGCGCGTGGCGGGAGCGCAGTTCCGCGATGCCCCGCGCGGTGAGGCTGCCGTGCAGGCGCAGTCGGGCGACGCCACCGTCGGGGTAGGTGTTGAGCCGCACATGCGTCACGGCGGCGGACGTCGGGAGCGCGAAGCGGTGCGGGGTGTCGGGCTCCAGCCGCACGGCCGGCAGGAGCCGCGTCCAGGCGGCCGGATCCCCCGGGTCCGCGGTGGTCGCGTCACAGCCCTCGAGAGCGGCCCAGCCCGCCGCGTTGCCCTTGTAGTAGCCGGTGTCTATCTCCACGGCCCGGATCTCGCCGTGCCCGGCGAGCCGGAAGCGCGTCCAGTCATGACCCCGATCGCGTCGGCGGCGGCTCTCCCAGCCGTCCTCCATCTTCCGCGACAGATCGGGGAGGATCATGTTGACGGGCGGGGAGTAGAACCAGTCGGAGGCGTCCTCGACCGCACCGCCGTACAGGACGGACACCAGGTCGATGGTGCCGAGGAGAGCCAGCCACCCCGGGTCGGGCACGACCTCGCCGTACGCGCGGAACCGGGCGATGCCGCCGTCGGGGTGCTGGTTGAGCCGCAGATGCGTCCAGCGGCGCCGGTCGGTGACGGTGAAGCCGTTGGCGGCGTGGCCGCGTACGGGCGTCGGCGGGACGATCTCCTCCCACCTCACGTCGGCGGACATCAGCCGCTCGGGGCTCGGCGAACCGTCGACGGCTGCGGCCTCGACGCTGATCCGCTGCGGGTAGTTGCCCCGGAAGTGCGCGGTGTCCACGACCACGCCGCGGAGCACGCCGGGGGCGCCCAGCCGGATCAGCGCCCAGTCGTGGTCCTCGTCGGCTGGGAAGGGGTGGTCGGCGTCGGCGCCACGGCGGCGGCGGGTCTCCCAGCCGTCCATGACCTTGCCCTTGTGGCCGAAGGCCTGCGGGTCGAAGACGGCCCGCTCGGGGACGAGCAGGTTCTCGCGCTCGGCGAAGAACTCGTCGTTGGCGGCGACGACCCCGGCGCCGAGGCGGCGGTCGGCGAGGTCGACGAGGCCGGTGAAGGGGAAGGCGCCGGAGCGGTAGTCGGCGTACGGATCGCCGCCGGCGTAGGGGGCGGCGTCGTTGGCGTGGGGGTCGTGGGCGTGCGGGTCGGTCATGTTCGCCTCTCTGTGCGGGACGGCGGCGGTGGTGCCGCCGCCACCGACTGTCACAGAGGACGAACAGTCAGGTCCATCGAAACTTTTTGATGATTCCTTTCAGTTCAACTGAACGGAATCGGGGTTGCGGGCCCGCGCCGCCCCGCGCAGCGCGTCCAGCACCGTGGCCGCACCCGGCGCCTCCTCCGCACCGCGCCGCACCGCCGCCACCACATGCCGGCGCGGTGCGTCCTCGGGCAGCGCCCGCACCGCGATCCGCCCGTCCCGCTCCCCCTCCCCGGGCGCCACCACCGCCATGGCCATCCGGGGCACCAGCGCCACGCCCATGCCCGCCGCGACCATGGCGAGGATCGCGTGCCAGTCGGCCGCCGCGTGGGCCTGCTCGGGGACGAATCCGGCCGCCTCGCACGCCGTCGTGGTGATCCGCGACCACGGCCCGCTGCTGCCGAAGATCCACGGCTCGCCCGCGAGGTCGGCCAGCCGCAGACCGGGCGCACCGGCGAGCCGGTGCCCGGCGGGCAGCGCCACGTCCAGCGGGTCGGCCAGCAGCGGTACCCGGGTGAATCGCGGGTCGCGGGCCGTGGGAGCGTGCGCGGCAAGCGACAGGGCCAGATCGACGGCTCCGTCGGCCAGCAGCTCGCATGCTTCGGCGGCCTCGGCCTCCGTCACGTCCACCGCCAGGCCGGGGCGGGTGCGCCGCAGCTCCATGACGGCGGGCACCACCAGCGCCGGGATGGCTGTACTGAACGCGCCGACCCGGACCCGGCCGGCCTCGCCCCGCAGATATCCGGCCAGCTCGGCATCGGCCCGCTCGAGCTGCGCGAACACCGCGTCGGCGTGCCGCAGCACCAGCTCGGCGGCGGCGGTGAGCCGCACCCGCCTGCCCTGCGCCTCCAGCAGCGGGACGCCGAGCTGCTTGGCCAGCCCGGACAGCTGCTGCGAGACGGCGGACGGGGTCAGCCGCAGCGCCTCGGCGGTGGCGGTGACGGTGCCCAGCTCGCCGAGCGTACGCAGTACCCGGAGTTTTCTGATGTCCCAGTCGGCCATGCGCGAACGCTATCCAGCGGAGCGGCACGGACGTGGAGCGCGCTCGGCGGGAGACGCGGCGGGAGGCGACGGGACGCGACGAGGGCGCCCACCGGCTCGTACAGCCGATGGGCGCCCTCGTGAGGAAGTCTCGTCAGCCGCTCTGCTTGCGCGACTTGTCGCCGATCATGACCAGCCCGGTGATCACCAGGAAGGAGACAATCGGGAGCGCGACGTAGAGGCCGAGCGTCGCGGCGACACTCAGACCCGGACCCGGGTCGTCGCCGTCGTCGCGCACGAGCGCGGACGCGGGGGACGACATCAGCAGCATCATCAGCGTCGTTCCGGCGGACACGGCACCGGCGCGCAGGGCGTTCTTGTTGACCACGCTCCCAAACTAGCGAACCCCGGAACGCACCGCGCGGCCGGGGTGCCCGTACGGGGCCCGCGCGGCGCGGCCGCGGACACGCCCGGCCGCCCGCGGCGGGCGGCAGGCGCCCCGGCACCGGGCGGCGCCGTGTCGATGCGCGGCTCCGTGCCGGGGTCCGTCGCGGGGTCCGCCGCGGGCGGTCACCGGCCCGCCAGGCCCGCGCGGACCTCCTCCATCAACGCGTGCAGCCGGGGGGACGCGGCCAGTTCCTCCAGGGTGATCGGGCGCCCTCGCGCGTCGGCGATCGGCAGCCGCCAGTTCGGGTACTGCTCGCCCCACGTCCCGGGGAGGTTCTGCGGTCTGCGGTCGCCGACCGCGTCGGGCAGCCACACGCCCACCATCCGGGCCGGGGTGCGCACCAGGAACCGGTGCACCGCCTTGACCGCGCCCTCCTCGTCGCCCGGGCCCTCCGGAAGCAGGCCCAGCCGCCCCAGCAGCGCCAGCCACTCGGCCGCCTCCGCCGTGTCCTCTGCCTGTTCCTGGGCGAGCGGCCGGGTCAGCAGCCCCAGCCGGTGCCGCAGCTCGACATGCTCTCCGGTGAGGCGGGCGGCGGTGCTGGGCAGGTCGTGCGTGGTGGCGGTGGCCAGGCAGTCCGCCCGCCACGCCTCGGGCGGCAGCGGGCGGGCCCGTACGGCCACGGGGGCGGAAGCGGAGGCGGATTCGTCGGCGACGGGGACGGGTTCGCCGTCGGCGGGGGCGGGTTCGCCATCGGCGACCGCGGCGCCGTTCCCTGCGGGCGCGGCCACTGCGCCGATGTTCCCCGCGGGCGCGGCCACCGCCTCAACGTCCTCCACCGCCTCGACGTTCTCCGCGGGCTCCGCGGGCTCCGCCACCGCACCGTAGTCCCGCTCGAACCACAGCACCGACGTGCCCAGCACGCCGCGCCCGGCCAGGGCCTCCCGGACCCCCGGCTCGACGGTGCCCAGGTCCTCCCCTATCACCACCGCCCCCGCGCGGTGCGCCTCCAGCGCCAGGACGCCGAGCATCGCCTCCGCGTCGTAGCGGACGTAAGCGCCCTCGGTCGGCTCCCGGCCCTCCGGCACCCACCACAGCCGGAACAGGCCCATCACATGGTCGATACGCAACGCTCCCGCGTGCCGCAGCAGGCCGCGCAGCAGATCGCGGTACGGGGCGTAGCCCGTCGCGGCCAGCGCGTCCGGGCGCCAGGGCGGCAGTCCCCAGTCCTGGCCGCGGGCGTTGAACGCGTCCGGCGGGGCGCCGATCGACATGCCCGAGGCGAAGGCGTCCTGCTGCGACCAGGTGTCGGCGCCCGTGGGATGCACCCCGACCGCCAGGTCGTGGACGAGCCCGACGGCCATGCCCGCCTCGCGCGCGGTGCGCTGGGCGGCGGCGAGCTGGGAGTCCATCAGCCAGGCCAGCCAGCAGTGGAAGTCGACGCGTTCCAGGTGCTCGCCGCGGGCGCGGGCGGTGCGGGCGGAGCGCGGATCGCGCAGCCCCGTCGGCCAGCGACGCCAGTCGGACCCGTGCACCTCGGCGAGGGCGGACCACGTGGCGTGGTCGTCCAGGGCCTGGCCGCGGGCGGCGAGGAAGTCGCAGTAGGCGGCACGGCGGCCGGGGCTCATCGGTGCGGCCCGCACCAGCCGCAGCGCCTCGCTCTTGAGGGCCCACACCGCGTCCCGGTCGATCAACGCGCCCTGGTCCAGCACGGCCGCCCGCAGCGTGGCGGCCTGGGCGAGGAGGTCGTCGGCGCGCTCGCGGGCCGGGCCGCGCAGCTGGGCGTACTCGGGCACGTCCTCGACCCGCAGATAGACGGGGTCGGGGAAGCGGCGCGAGGAAGGGCGGTACGGGGACGGATCGGTGGGGGTGCCGGGGACGGCGGCGTGCAGCGGATTGATCTGGATGAACCCGGTGCCGAGCGCCCGCCCGGACCAGGCCGCCAGGTCCGCCAGGTCGCCGAGGTCGCCCATGCCCCACGAACGGGCGGACAGCAGGGAGTACAGCTGGACCATGAACCCGTGGGTACGGGCCGGGGGCGCGGGCATCCGGTCCGGGGCGACCACCAGGGTGGCGATCCCCGAGCGCCCGTCGGGGGCGTGCGCGCGCAGCGTGTGCCAACCCAGAGGTAACGCGGCGGCGGGGTCCGACGCGCCGCCGCCGGGCACCTCCAGGCCCCAAGCGCCACCGGGCGCCCCCAGACTCCGAGCACCGCCCGGCGCCTCCAGGCTCCGAGCGCGGCTGTCGGGCGCCTCCAGACCCCAGGCGCGGGTCTCGCCGTCCTCGGTCTCCACACGCAGCGCGGTGCCCGCGGGCAGGTGGAGCCGGGGCGGCCGGCCGGGGCGTACGACCACGCAGGGCGGCAGCAGCCGGGTGGCCTCGCCGTGCGCGTGCCGCTCCAGGGCGGCGCGCACCGCGCGGGGAGTCGACGCGTCGACTCCCAGGGCGGCGAGCACGGCCACCACGGTGTCATCGGGCACCTGGACGGTCCGGCCCGGTTCGGGCTCGTGGGACGTGGCGACACCGTGCAGTTCGGCGAGCCGCGCTCTGCCCATCAGATCTCCTCAGATCTCCTCAGATCTCCTCAGGTCACCCCAGATCTCCCGGGAGCTCGGCACTCCGTCGGAAGCTCAGAACTCCGTCGAGGTCATACCCGTTCCCGCGCCCAGGCCGACGGCGGTCGGCTCGCTGGTCAGCGGCAGCTCCGTGGCGAGCGGCGGTTCGCTGGTCAGGGGGGCGGCGTCGGCCAGCGGAGGTTCGCTGGTCAGCGGCGGCTCCACGGCACCGGCGGAGTCCGCCCCGTCCAGTCCGGAGTCCGGATCGGAGACTCCGGCGAACAGGTCCGGGGCATGGCCGGCGCGGTCGTCGCCGTCGGCGCGGTCCACGCTGTCGTCGAGGGGGCGCGCCGGTTTGGACAGCGCGGCGAGCAGAAGCTGGGCGGATGCGGCCACAAGGGCCTCCGTGGGGGTCTCGGCAGTGGGATACGTCCAGCCCTACCCACTGGGGGCGGAGGCAGACGTCACCAATCCGGGAACGTGCCCCAGGTCACATCCGTCGCCCGCGGGCGATTTCGCGGCCATCCCGGACCGGCGACACAGAGCGTACGGGCGAAACGGACATCCCAGCGGCAGACTTGCGGGGGCGGACACCACGGCCCGCCTCCCGCCCGCAACGCAATACCGGCACTTCGGTCAGCGCCGTTGACACTCTCACCGGCCGGGTGGTGGGCTCGTCGCCTATCGGCTGTCAGCGGCGCGTTCACGCGGCCAGAACCACCCGACTGGGACGGACCGACAGGGACAAGGAGTGTGCCGTGCAGTTCCCGGGGATCCGGTCGAACAAGCCGAGGACCACGGGAGCCACCGCGCTCGCCGCCGCGGTCATCGGCGGGCTGCTCGGCGGTGCGCCGGGCGCCGTCGCCGCGCCCGCCCAGCCGGAACCCGGCGCCGGAGGCGCGACCGCGACGGACCGGGTCGACGCGACCGGGCTGCCACCGGTCTGGCCGCGCCCCCAGTCGCTCCAGGCCCAGGGCGGTCAGGTGCCGGTGGGCGAGGCCGTCACGCTCGTCGCCGACGGGGACGCCGATCCGTACGCGCTCGACGTGCTGCGCGCGCTCCTGCGGGACGCGGGCGCCCGCTCCGTCACCGAGATCACGGACGAACCCGCGAGCGCCGGCCGCCCGGGTGCGGGCGGTCCTCCCTCAGACTCCGTCCGGGAGGTGCCCCCAGGCGCGGCCCCGGCCGGCACACCGGCAGGCGGTCTGGTCGTACGCGTACAGGGCCGGCAGGCGGAGGAGGCACTGCGCGCGCTGCGGGCCCCCGCGCGCGGCGATCTGCCCGGCGGCGGCTACCGGCTGGCGGTCGGCACGGTGCAGGGAGCTCCCACGGTCGCGCTGGCCGGAGTGGGCGAGGACGGCCTGTTCCACGCGGTCCAGACGCTGCGGCAGCTGCTGGTGCGGCAGGGCGGCTCGTACGGCTTCCCCGCGGTGTCGGTCCGCGACTGGCCCAGCGCGGCCGTACGCGGCACCACCGAAGGGTTCTACGGCGACCCGTGGAGCCGTCAGCAGCGGCTGGACCACCTGGACTTCATGGGGCGGACCAAGCAGAACCGGTATCTGTACGCGGCGGGCGACGACCCGTACCGGCAGGCCCGCTGGCGCGATCCGTACCCCGCCGAGCGGCGCGACGAGTTCCGCGCGCTCGCCGACCGGGCACGCCGCAACCACGTCACGATGGCCTGGGCCGTGGCGCCCGATCAGAACTTCTGCTTCTCCTCCGACAAGGATGTCAAGGCGCTCACCCGCAAGATCGACGCGATGTGGGCGCTGGGGATGCGCGGCTTCCAGCTCCAGTTCCAGGACATCAGTTACACCGAGTGGCACTGCCTGAACGACCGCTCGGTGTACGGGTCGGGTCCCAGGGCCGCGGCCGAGGCCCAGGCGCGGGTGGCCAACGTTGTCGCCGCCCATCTGGCCGACCGGTACGCCGGGGCCGCCCCGTTGTCGCTGCTGCCGACGGAGTACTACCAGGACGGGGCGACCGACTTCCGGCGCGCGCTGGCGGAGCGGCTCGACGACCGGGTCGAGGTGGCCTGGACCGGCGTCGGTGTGGTGCCGCGGACCATCACCGGCGGTGAACTGGCCGGTGCCCGCGAGGCCTTCGGCCATCCACTGCTGACCATGGACAACTACCCGGTCAACGACTACGCACAGGACCGGATCTTCCTGGGCCCGTACACCGGCCGCGACCCGGCCGTGGCCACCGGCTCCACCGCGCTGCTCGCCAACGCCATGGAGCAGCCGAAGGTCTCCCGCATCCCGCTCTTCACCGCCGCCGACTTCGCCTGGAACCCGCGCGGGTATCGGCCGCACGCCTCCTGGCTGGCGGCCATCGACGATCTGGCCGGGCCGGACGAGGGCACCCGCGCGGCGCTCCGCGCGCTCGCCGGGAACGACGCCTCCTCGGTGCTGAGCGACAAGGAGTCCGCGTATCTGGCGCCCCGGATCGACGCGTTGTGGGCCGCGCTGGACGGCACGGGCGCGCAGGACGGCACCGCCGTGTCCCCGGAGCGCGCCGCCGCCCGGCTGAAGGACTCCTTCCGCACCATGCGGGACGCGCCGGAGCGGCTGAAGACCGCGTTCGGCGACGAGGCGGGCCCCTGGCTGGAGCAGTTGGGCCGGTACGGCGAGGGCGGGCTGCACGCGGTGGACATGCTGCTCGCGCAGGAGCGCGGCGACGGCGCCGCGGCCTGGCGGCACCGGCTGGAGCTGCACCGTCTGCGCAAGGAGATCGCCGCCAGCCCGGCCACCGTCGGCAAGGGCGTGCTCACCCCGTTCCTGGCCACGGCCCTGGCGCGGTCCGACGCCTGGGCGGGCGTGGACGAGACGGCCGAGAAGCCGCCGCGGACCGAGCCGGGCCAGCGGACGGCGGCGGACGGCGACCCGGTCACCGCGCTGAGCTCCTCCGAGCCGGTGGTGCTGAGCTTCGGCCGCACCCGGCCGCTCAGTGCCGTCACCGCGCTCACCGGCCGCGGCCCCGAGGAACTCGGCGCCCTGGAGGCGCATGTGCCGGGCCGTGGCTGGCGGCGGCTGAGCGCCGTCTCGGGCACCGGCTGGACGCAGGCGCCGGGCAGGGGCATGCGGGCCGACGCGATACGGCTGGTGTGGTCCGGTGGCGGCGAGCCGCCCGCCGTGCACGAGATCACCCCCTGGTTCACCGACACCCCGGCGGCCGAGCTGCGGCTGTCGCAGAACGTGGTGGACGCGGAGATCGGCGGCGGCCCCACCACCGTCGCGGTCCGGCTCGCCACCCGCCGCCCCGGTGACGTCCACGGCGATCTGACCGTCAAGGCGCCGGCGGGCGTCAGGGTCAGCGCCCCCGCCGAGGTCACGGCCCCGCGCGGCGAGGTGGCCACGGCCCGGATCCAGCTGTCCGTTCCGGCGGGCGGCACGGCGCGCACGTACCGGGTCCCGGTCCACTTCGGCTCCGAAGAGGCCGTGCTGACCGTACGGGCCTATCCGCCCACCGGCGGTCCGGACCTGGCCCGCGGTCACGGCGTACGGGCCACGTCCTCCGGCGACGAGTCCGCCGACTTCCCGGCGTCCGCCGCGATCGACGGCAACCCGGCCACCCGCTGGTCCTCCGCCGCCGAGGACGGGGCCTGGTTCCAGCTGGAGCTGCCCCGCCCGGTTCGGCTCGGCCGGCTGGACCTGCACTGGCAGGACGCCCATCCGTCGCGCTACCGGGTGCAGGTGTCGGCGGACGGCCGCACCTGGCGCACGGCGGCGACCGTGGCGGACGGGCACGGCGGCAGGGAGACGGTGCGGATGGACGCTCCGCAGACCCGGTTCGTCCGGATCCAGAGCGTCCAGCGCGCGACCCGGTTCGGTGTTTCGCTGTGGTCGGTCGAGGCGTACGCGGTGACCGGCGGCCCGGCGCCGGCGGGTCCCTGACAGCACCGCTCGGAGCGTATCCGGGTGCTGTCCGGGAGCACCCCCGGCCAGCACCCGGATACGACAATGGCCCGGTTCTCAGGCGGAAACGCCGTCGATCCGGGCCATCGCGTCCTCCGCGCCGTACGGCTGCAGGTATGGCAGCCAGCGCGGGTCCCTATGCCCGGTGCCGATGATGCGCCAGGCCAGGCCGGACGGCGGGGCGGGTTGATGCCGCAGCCGCCAGCCGATCTCCGCGACATGGCGGTCGGCCTTGACGTGGTTGCAGCGGCGGCAGGCCGCCACCACGTTCTCCCAGGTGTGCTGGCCTCCGCGGCTGCGCGGGATGACGTGGTCGACGCTGGTTGCGACGCCACCGCAGTACGCGCAGCGTCCGCCGTCGCGGGCGAACAGGGCACGGCGGGTCAGGGGGACGGGGCCGCGAAAGGGCACCCGCACGAAGCGCTTGAGTCGGACGACGCTCGGGGCGGGTATGACGTGGGTCGCGCTGTGCATGAGGGCGCCTGAGTCCTCAAGGCTGATGGCCTTGTCGTTGAGGACGAGTACGAGCGCGCGGCGGAGCGGTACGACGCCGAGCGGCTCGTACGACGCGTTGAGGACCAGGACGTGTGGCACGGTACTGCCTCCTAATACGCCGGCGGCGCGTGGCTCGCGCCGGGACGATCTCCCCATAGTGTCGCCGTATCCCTGGTGGACGCGCCACCATCACCGGGTAACGGCCTGGGAGTGTTTTCAACCACAGTCCGTTCATCCCCCGCGGATACGCGGTTATCTCTCGAACAGAGCAGCGGGGCATCGCCTGTGCCCCGTTAGTGTGGTGAGTCTGCCCGTGCCTTCTCGGCGCGGGTGTGTCACACGAAGGGTTACTCTCTGTGTTCTGGTCCGCTGCCCTGGCCGCAGACTCGACGCCCCGCCCCACCACCCTCGACGAGGCGCAGCAGAACGCCAGCAGCGCCGCCGGCTGGGTCGAGGAGAACTGGTCCACCTGGCTCGGTATCGGGCTGCGCATCCTGCTGATCCTGGTGATCGCGTTCGTCCTGCGGACGATCGTGCGCCGCGCCATCACCAAGCTGATCGAGCGGATGAACCGCACGGCCCAGGCCGTGGACGGCACGGCCTTCGGAAGCCTGCTGGTCAACGCCGAGCGGCGGCGGCAGCGCTCCGCGGCGATCGGTTCGGTGCTGCGCAGCGTGGCGTCGTTCCTGATCATGGGCACGGCCGGACTGATGATCCTGTCCGTCCTGAAGATCAATCTCGCGCCGCTGCTCGCCAGCGCGGGGGTCGCGGGCGTGGCCATCGGTTTCGGCGCGCGGAACCTGGTCACCGACTTCCTCTCCGGCGTCTTCATGATCCTCGAGGACCAGTACGGGGTCGGCGACTCCATCGACGCGGGCGTCGCCTCCGGCGAGGTGATCGAGGTCGGACTGCGGGTGACCAAGCTGCGCGGCGCGGACGGCGAGATCTGGTACGTACGCAACGGCGAGGTCAAGCGGATCGGCAACCTCAGCCAGGGCTGGGCCACCGCCACCGTCGACGTCCAGGTCCGCTCCGACGAGGATCTGGACCGGGTGCGCTCGGTGATCACGGCGGCCGGCGAGGACATGGCCAAGGACGAGCCGTGGAACGAGCGGCTGTGGGAGCCGGTCGAGGTCCTGGGGCTGGACGCCGTCTATCTGGACTCGATGATCATCAAGGTCTCGGCCAAGACCATGCCGGGCAAGGCGCTCGGCGTCCAGCGGGAGCTGCGCTGGCGGCTCAAGCGGGCCCTGGACGCGGCGGGCATCCGCCAGGTCGGCCGCCCGCCGGAGCCGGATCTGGAGGCCGAGGAGGCACCGGACCCGACGGCGAACGTCGCCGCGCCGTCCGCACTGGCCGACCCGTTGTCGCCCCGGGCCCAGGCGGCGAGCCCGCTGATACCGCCGCAGGCTCCCTCCGCTCCGCCGCAGAAGTGACCGATCCACCTCAGAAGTGACCGAAACGCACGACGCGGGCCCGCGCCGCCGATCATGGTGGCGCGGGCCCGCTGCCATTGGCGGGGCTCGCTGCCGTTGACGGGGCCGGCTGCCATTGGAGGGGCGCGCGGCCCTTGACCCGTGCGCCCCGCCCCCGTAGCGTCCTGCCCACCAATAGGAAAGTTTATTAACAGAGTGGGGCGGGGGCGAGAAGCGATGACCGGTGCCGCCGGGACACCCGGTACACCACGGGTGCTGCGGGCCATGAACGACCGGGCCGCGCTGGAACTGCTGGTCGCGCACGGGCCGCTCACCCGGACCCGGCTGGGCGAGCTGACCGGGCTGTCCAAGCCGACCGCGTCGCAGCTGCTGGGGCGGCTGGCGGCCGCGGGTCTCGTGCGCGTGACCGGGACCGCCGCCGGGCGGCCGGGGCCCAATGCCCAGTTGTACGAGATCAATCCGGCCGCGGCGCATGTCCTCGCCCTCGCGGTGGACCACGACGGGGTCACCGCGGCCGTCGCCGACATCACCGGGGCGGTGCTGGGTGAGTACCGGGTGGCCGCGACCACCGGCACGGACGCGCGCGACCGGACCACCGGGATCGTCACCGAAGCCGCCGACGGCGCGCTGGCGGCGGCGGGGCTGCGGACCGGGGACGTACACCAGGCCGTCGTCGGGACCCCCGGCGCGCTGGACCCGCGCTCCGGTGAGCTGCGGTACGCGCCTCATCTGCCCGGATGGCAATCCCGCACGCTCCGGGACGACCTCGCGGCGGCCCTCGGCACGCCGGTGGTGATCGAGAACGACGTCAACCTCGCCGCCGTCGCCGAGCAGCACCTCGGCACCGCCCAGGACTTCGACGACTTCGTGCTGGTCTGGGTCGACGAGGGCATCGGCGCCGCCGTCGTCCTCGGCGGCCGGCCGCTGCGCGGCGCGACCGGCGGGGCGGGCGAGATCGGGTACATGCCGCTGCCGGGCGCCCCGCTGGCACGCGGCGGGCCGGACGCCGCCGCCCGGCCCGACGCCGGCGGCGGCTTCCAGAAGCTGGTGAGCTCGCCCGCCATCGTCGAACTCGCCCGCGACCACGGCATCGTCGCCCCCACCGCCGCCAAGGCACTCGCCCAGGCGCTGCGCACCCCCGGCGCCGGTGAGGCGGTCCTCACCGAGCTGGCGCGGCGGCTCGTCAGCGGTCTCGCCTCGGTCGTCGCGGTGGTCGACCCGGAGCTGGTGGTGCTCTCCGGGAAGGTCCCGCAGGCCGGCGGGACGCGGCTGCTGGAGCTGGTCGAGGCCGAGTTCACCGGTCTCGCGCTGCCCCGGCCGCAACTGCGGCTGAGCACCGTCGAGGAGTCCCCGATCCTCATCGGCGCACTGCGCACCGCCCTCGCCGCGGCCCGCGACGCCGTGTTCGACACCGCCTGAGCCTGTGCCGGCCGGTTCGGCTGGTTCGGCCGGTTCGGCCGGTTTCAGGACTGCCCGCACTGTCAACGGAAACCTGAACGGTCGAAGACAGGAGTCAAGGGTTGAAGCTCGCAGTCGTGGGTGGCGGCTCCACCTATACGCCGGAACTCGTCGACGGATTCGCGCGGCTGCGCGACATCCTGCCCCTTGCGGAACTCGTCCTGGTCGACCCCGCCACGGACCGGCTGGAGCTGATCGGCGGCCTCGCCCGGCGGATCTTCGCCAAGCAGGGCCATCCCGGGCGGATCTCCTGGACCGCCGATCTGGACGCGGGGGTGGACGGCGCCGACGCGGTGCTGCTGCAACTGCGCGTGGGCGGGCAGGCGGCGCGCGACCAGGACGAGACCTGGCCGCTGGAGTGCGGCTGCGTCGGGCAGGAGACGACCGGAGCGGGCGGGCTGGCGAAGGCGCTGCGCACGGTCCCGGTGGTGCTGGACATCGCCGAACGGGTCCGCCGCCGCAGCCCGGACGCGTGGATCGTGGACTTCACCAACCCGGTGGGCATCGTGACCCGCGCGTTGCTGACCGCCGGGCACCGGGCCGTCGGGCTGTGCAACGTGGCGATCGGCTTCCAGCGCAGGTTCGCCGCGCTGCTGGGCACCGCGCCGGAGGAGATCGCGCTGGACCATGTGGGGCTCAACCACCTCACGTGGGAGCGCGGGGTGCGGCTCGGTGGCCCGGACGGCACGGACGTGCTGCCGAAGCTGCTCGCCGAGCACGGCGACGCCATCGCGGCTCAGGTGCGGATGCCGCGCGCGCTGCTGGACCGCCTCGGCGTCGTCCCCTCCTACTACCTGCGCTACTACTACCACCACGACGAGGTCGTACGAGAACTCAAGGCGAAGCCGTCGCGGGCGGCGGAGGTGGCCGCCATCGAACGGCGGCTGATGGAGCTGTACGCGGACCCGGCGCTGGACCGCAAGCCGGACCTGCTGGGCAAGCGCGGCGGCGCCTTCTACTCCGAGGCGGCGGTCGCCCTCACCTCCTCCCTGCTGACCGGCACCGGCGACGTGCAGGTGGCCAACGTCCTCAACAACGGCACGCTGCCCTTCCTTCCCGACGACGCGGTGATCGAGGTCCCGGCGGCGGTGGACGCGCGGGGCGCCCGACCGCTGCCGCAGGCCCCGTTGGAACCGCTGTACGCCGGGCTGGTCGCGGGCGTCACCGCGTACGAACACCTGGCGCTGGAGGCGGCGTTGAAGGGCGGCCGGGAGCGGGTCTTCCGGGCACTGCTGTCCCATCCGCTGGTCGGCCAGCTGGAGCAGGCGGAGACCTTGACCGACGCACTGCTGGCGCACAACAGGGAGCACCTCGCGTGGGCCTGAACCCGGCGGTGCCGCAGAGCGCCGTACTGGCGATCGACGCGGGCAACAGCAAGACCGATGTCGCGCTGGTGGGCGTGGACGGCACCGTCCTCGCCACGGCCCGCGGCGGCGGCTTCCACCCGCACCTGGTGGGCGCCGAACGCGCGGTCGCCACACTGGCACCGCTGGTGGCCGAGACCGCGGCGCGGGCGGGCGGGGACGGACCGACGCGGGTGCGGCACGTGTCCGCGTGCCTGGCCAACGCCGACCTGCCGGCGGAGGAGCAGCGTCTGACAGAACAACTCACCGCCCGCGCCTGGGGCGAGACGGCCACCGTCGCCAACGACACCTTCGCGCTGCTGCGCGCCGGGCTCGGCGACGGCCGCGAGCCGGTGGGCGTCGCCGTGGTGTGCGGCGCGGGCATCAACTGCGCGGGGCTGGCCCCCGGCGGGCGTACGGCCCGCTTCCCCGCCGTCGGACGGATCTCCGGCGACTGGGGCGGCGGGGCGTTCCTGGCGGACGAGGCGCTGTGGTGGGCGGCGCGCGCGGCGGACGGGCGCGGCGAGCCGACGGCGCTGGCGGCCGCGCTGCCCGCGCGCTTCGGGCTGGCCGGGATGTACGAGCTGATCGAGGCGCTGCACCTGGGCCGGATCCCCGGAGAGCGCCGCCACGACATGGCCCCGGTGCTGTTCTCGGTGGCCGAGGCGGGCGACCGGATCGCGCGCCGCATCGTCGCCCGGCAGGCCGACGAGGTCGTCGCGCTCGCGGTGACCGCCCTGGCGCGGCTGGAACTGCTGGAGGAGGAGACGCCCGTGGTTCTGGGCGGCGGGGTACTGGCGGCCCGCCACCCCCTGCTGGACGACCGGATCCGCACACTCCTGGCGGCCCGCGCCCCCAAGGCCGTCCCCCGCCTCGTCACGGCCCCACCGGTCCTCGGCGCGGCCCTGCTGGCCCTGGACCACGCGGGGGCGCCACCGTCCTCTTACGTACGGCTGCGCGCGCAGTACGGGGTGGCGTAACGGGGCGCCGCCCAGACCCCGGCCCCGTTGCCCCCCTTGAGCTGGGGTGTTGCGACGACCACGAGAACTCAAGCGGCTCCGGACGGGGCAAGGCGTCGGCAGCGAGTCAGCCGCGCGTCGGCGGGGCGGTCTCTGCGGGAAGGGGACCAGGGGTCAGGTGGGGCGCGCAGTCGGGGCAGGCGTACAGCGTCACGCCGGAGCCGCTCGCCCGCTCGACGTAGCGCACCGCCACCGGGGCGACCGTCATCCGCTCGCAGCGGCAGCAGGCGACGCCGGTCACGCTCCCACCGCCACCCGGACCGTACGGGCGCCCGCCTGGACGTGCACCCCGTGAATCACGGTCGGCCCCACGTTGATACCGCGCAGCGCCATCTCCAGCGCCCAGCGCTGTTCAGCCTGCGCCCGCCGCTTGGCGTCGTCCGGGAGCCTGCGCGGCGGCGTGAGCGCGTAGGGGCGTACCGGGTTGAGCGCGTCCTCGAACGGCCGCCGCTCAGCCGCCTCGCGGGCGTACAGACTCATGTGTTCCGGCAGCGGGCGCCGGGCTGCGGGTCCGGGGCGAGCGCCGGTTCCGACGCGGGGGCGGCGCGGTGCTTTCCGTTGTCGGGGAACAGCACCGCGCACAGCAGGCGCGCCACGATGCGCGCGATAAGGTCGGCCACGTTCGTCAGCTCCTTCACAGCTGATGGGCTTCCGCCCCGGTGACGACCTAGCCCGTCGTTGCCGGGGCTTTCTCGTAGACGAAGCTATACCAGTGGTCTCTAGTCGTACAGTCCAGAGACTGGACGTATAGAGCGGGGCAGCTTGGAAGCTAGCGCCCTACCCTCTGTGCCATGAGCGATTACGGGCCGGATGACGAGATCGTCCACGGCGGGCCAGTGCCGGTATACGTGCAGATCGCCGGGGTACTGCGCGCCCGCATCAAGCGCGGCGACTGGCAGCCGCTACGCCCCCTGCCGGGTGAGCAGCGCCTCGCCGACGAATTCGGCGTCGCCCGCATGACCGCCCGCAAAGCCGTCCGTGTGCTGGCCGACGAGGGGACCGTGTTCGTCGTCCCGCAGCGCGGCGCGTTCGTCTCCGCCCCCGGACAGCCCTCGACCACGGTCGAGAACACATAACCAAGCACCCACCTGCACTCGTCACGTGATCGGCGAGTACCTTGCCCCGAGCAGCGCCCCGCCCGGCATCGCGCCGGTGCGGGGCCCCTTTGTCGTCTCCGGGGCACTTCCTGAACCCGTAGCCCTCCACGCGTACCGTGTGCGCTCTGTACCGTCATGGACATAGGTCCGACGGATGGAGCACGGATGCCTCGCCGAATGCTTGTAAGCCGCCGGCCCCTCACCGTAAGGGGGGCGCACTAATGTTGGAGGAAGCCGAGGAAATCGGCCGCCGCGCGCGGCGCGCACGACTCCGGCTTGGGATGCCGCAGGCAGACCTCGCCGTCGCCCTGGGGAAGTCGCAGGGGTGGGTGTCGAAGATGGAACGCGGCCTCATCGAGCTTGACCGCGTCGGCTTGCTCAACCAGGTTGCCGCCGAGCTGCACGTGCACCCCAACGACCTGATCGGCCGCCCGTACAACAGCTCACCCAACGAGAACCAGTGGCAGGTTGCCGCAGCGTCCATCCTGCGCGAGATGCGGCGGTACGACCTCGCCCCCGTGTTCGAGGGAACCCCCCGGCCGTCGGGGCAACTCTGGCAGGAGACAACCCGGCTTCACCGCCTGCGCGACGCTGCCGCGAACGTAGCGATCATGCAGGTACTTCCCGACCTGTTCCGGGAAGCTCGCGCCCTCGCCGAGGTCTCCACCGGCCATGAACGCGAGGAAGCGTTCGCCATCTACGCCGTGTGCTGCAAGTTCGCGCACACCGCTGCGCACGCCCTCGGACACCCCGAGTTGGTCGCCATGTCTTGCGAACGCGCCGCCTGGTCGGCCCGCCTGTCCGGCGACTCCGTCATGCCAGCCGTGGCGGACTGGATGCGAGTATGGGACATGTGGGCCACTGCGGACTGGACGGACGCAGTCGCCCTTTCGGATCGAGCCATCGGCAGCGTTCAGCAGGGATACGACCAGGGCGAGCCGCTCGCCGTGCGCGCGTGGGGATCTCTCCAGCTTCGCGCGGCCGTGTCCGCAGCGCGGGGCGGACGCACGGCGGAAGCCGAGGACCGTATCGGCTACGCGCGGACGGCCGCCGACCGGTTGGGCGAGCATATCGGCCCGCCGATCTACGACCGGCATTCGCTCACGTTCTCCCCCGGCAACGTCCAGATCCACGCAATCAGCGTCGCACTGGAGATGCGCGAGCAGCGCAAGGCCCTGGCCATAAACCGGCGCACCCCCCAGGACCTGGTCGCCGCGCTCCCCAACTCCCGGCAGGGGCACCATCACATGGACCTCGCCCGAGCGTGGCTGTGGGACGGGAACCGCGACAAGGCGTTGACGGAACTGGAGACCGCCGAGCGCATCGCGCCGCAGCTCATCCGCAACCATCCCATCGCCCGGTCAACCCTTCGCAGCATCGTCTACGCCGAACGATCGGCCACCCGCGAGAAGCTGCGCCGCATGTCAGACCGCTTTCACCTCGACGGATAAGGGTGATATTCCTCCGGTTCATATTCGGCCCGTAGCCCGCTCCTAGCTTCGAAGCATGGCCGAACACACCTCGAAGCAACTCCCCATATGTGGCGTCGAGTTAGGCGCAGGCTCCCCCTTTCACCCCCGGCTCGGCGACCTCGCCCTCGACCTCGCCAAGGGCGGGCAGATCGGGGTCGTGGTCGACCTGCCGAGCGACAGCGCGAAGTCGTACCACCTGCGGTTGCCCGGGGGCGGGGGTGACTGGCGCGCGAGAGCGGACGGCACCACTCTGCGCCCCGTGGCCGTACCGGTCAGGCACGTCACGCCCCAACGGCGCGACGTGGTGTACGACGCCCGGGCGCAGCAGAGCGCCCTACCCGTCACCATCCACCATGAGGACGGGGGCACCTCGGAAGCGGTGCTCATCCTCACCCCGTCGGAAGTTGAGCTGCTTCACCTGCAACTCGCACAGCTCATCGAGCGCAGGGAGAAGGCCCGGCAACGCGAGCCGGGGGCGGGGCCCTCATGAGGTACCGCCCGCCGGTCGCCGCACTCCCCCTCAAACACGCCGCCGTCGCCTTCCGCTGTGAGGTGACCGCCTACGGTCTGAGCGGTTCCCGCGAGATCGTCCTCGCCTACTACCGAGCCGCGTCCCCGCGTCTCGCCGCACGATGGATGCGCGCCGAGGCGCAGCGCCTCGCCCGCCTGCTCGCCCCTGAGCCGACCGCGCCGCACCTTCGGTCGGTACTGCTCGTTGCCGCGGGCCCCACCTGTCCCCGGCCTGATGACGACCTGCTCGCATGGGCCAGTAGCGACAAGCGGTACGAGCACGTCTTGCGTGTCCTCAGGTCCGGCAACACCTTCGCCCTCGGCGTCACGGACTACGACGCCCGGTACTCCGTGCGCGCCTACGCCCTGCCCACTCGCAGGCCGTCGCAGTCTCCCACTTCCGCCGGATATCGCACCTACGCCCCGGCGGAAGCGGGACACCACCGGAAGCCCCGCCGCTGGCGCTTCCCCCGATGAACCCCGCCCCCGCATCGACAACGGTTCCCCCGGACGCGGGGACGGTCACCACCTGTCCAGAACCACCGCCCCAACCAAGGGAAGTGAGTCCATGGAACAGTTCGAGCGCGCCCGCCTCGACTCCTATTTCGCGCGCGTCGCCGACGACTTCGCCTCGACCGAGCGCCCGTCGTCCTTCCTGATCACGCACCTACTGCCCGAACGCCCTTCGTTCGTCGGGGCCGTAGGGAAGAGCAGCAACCTGCGCGCGGTGCTGCCCAAGCCGAAGTCCATCGACGCCACCGCCCGACGTGCGGTCGAGAAGGCGACCCCGTGCGACACCCTGACGCGCGAGATGTTCGAAGACGACGACACCGCGCTCGACTACATCGAGGCACGCGCCCCCGGCGAGGCCGTCGTACTGCTCGACGTCGGCGGCTACTTCGCCCCCTCCCTCGACGCCCTGTGTGACCGATACTCCGGGCGCATCCTTGGCGTTGTCGAGGACACCGAGAACGGCCACAAACGCTACGCCGACCGCGACAAGTTGCCCTGCCCTGTCGTCTCCGTCGCTCGCTCCCCGCTCAAGGACCCCGAGGATTTCCTCGTTGGGCAGTCGGTCGTGTTCTCCGCCGAGGCCCTCATGCGCAACCGCGGCGACATCCTTCACGGCCGCCCCGCACTCGTGATCGGATTCGGCAAGCTCGGGTCCAGCATCGCCCGACTACTGCACGCCAAGGGCGTACAGGTCACCGTGCACGACGTCGACCCCGTCCGGCAGGCACAGGCCCTCTCGCAGGGTTTCGCAGTAGCCCGGGACCGTGACGCCGCCCTGCACGGCGCTGGACTGGTCCTGTGCGCGACCGGCGCCGTGTCGCTCCGCGGCGAGGACTTTTCGAGCCTGCGGAACGGCGCCTACGTCGCCACTGTCACGAGCAGTGAGGACGAACTCGACCTCGACGCCCTGCCCGGGGTCTACCAGCGCACCCCGAACGGTGAGCACGTCACGCGGTACGCGACGACAGGCCATTACTTCTATCTGCTCAACGGAGGGAACGCCGTCAACTTCCTGCACGGTGCGTCCGTTGGACCGTTCATCTTCCTCGTACAGGCCGAGATACTCGCCGGAATCCGGATGCTCACCCGCGGCGACCTCGGACACGGTATGCACGAGGTGGACACCGTCGACCGGAAGACCATCGCGGCAACGTGGCTCAACTACTTCAACCGCTAGGAGACAGGACCTCATGCCGATCACGGCACAGCATGTGCGCGAGACCCTCGACGCCTACCTCGCCGACCACCCGGACGAGAAAGACGCCCTGTCGGTGCTCTCCGAAGTGCTCGACGAGGCCGGCGACTCGATCGCCTCGCGCAAGGAGTACCGCGGACACGTCACAGCCGGGGCCGCCCTGCTCCGCCCCGACGGCCGCGTACTGACCATCGAACACCGCGCGCTTCGCAAGTGGCTGCTGCCCGGCGGTCACGTTGAGACGAGCGATGCAACCCTGCTCGACGCCGCTCTTCGGGAACTGGAGGAAGAGACCGGCATCAGCCGGGACCGGGTCGAGCCCGTCAGCGGTGTGCCGCTCCACATCGACGCCCACCCGATCCCGGCCAACCCCGACAAAGGCGAGGACGCACACCAGCACTTCGACTTTCGGTACCTCTTCCGGACCACGGCCGAGATCGTCGACCTGCAAGAGGAAGAGGTCACGGCCTACTCGTGGCAGTTCGCCGACATGTTGACGGCCGAGCCCCTGCGCTCCCACGTAATGGCCGCCGCCCGCCCGTAGGGCCCGAATACCCCGTCAGACGGGCGCCGGGGCCGCCGTATGGCGGCCGGCGGTTCGCCCCTGGGTTCGCCACGGCTGGCTAGTTGAGCGCGCGGCGCAGCGTCGCCAGCACGTCGATGCCCGGAAACGTCCGGGGAATCTCGGCGTGCGCCTGTTCGAGCAGGTCGTCGAGCAGGCACGGCGCTGCGCCGTACAGCGCCTCTCGCAGGTACGGCACCAGCTCAGCCTCCGTCGCGGGAAGTGCGAGCTTCGCGACCAGCGGGGCACCATCGCTCTTGTACCTGGCTGCGGGTAGCCCGACCTTGTCCGGGTGGACACAGACCGGTACGCCGTTTGAGTCGTATCGATGCCCGTCGGCAGGATTGAACGGGCACTCTTTGGTCGGGCGCTCGTACACGTCGAACTCGCCGACGGGAAGTCGGCGGGATGGGCAGATGCCACACGCGAGATGGTGCGCATCACCGCTGACGAAAGGCTCAGCCATGGGCTGAGCCTAGCCCCCACAATCGACCCCGCCTGTCTGCCTTTCCGCCGGGAACGACGCCCCCCGGCCCGGCCCGTCCCCGGAACACACGTACGGGAACCGAACGGCCCGCGAGTGCGTGATGGCTGGCAGGAGGTCGGCCCGCCCGTCGGCGAAGATCGCGATCCGAACAAGATCCGGGCAATACCGGTGAGATTGCCAGGAGCTGCGGCCATACTGCTGCCCGGTACTCGTCCCTTGCCGCGCCGGGCGACGGGCCATCGCCAGCGACCGAGGGGGAGAGGTCTCGTGTCACAGCCGCCGACCACGGGCGGAGCCGGACTGCCCGGGAACGGGCCGACCGCGGCGGCGCAGCCCGCGCTGCCCGGACCGCGTCCACCGGCACCGGGTGCACCACCGGGCGCACCGGTGACACCGGATGCGGGAGCGGGACCCGGGTCGGCGCCAGGTGTGCCGGGGGGCCCTGGCGTATCCCCCTCCCCATCGGCGCCGGGCACCGATCCCGGTACCGGCCCGCGCCAGACCGCCTGGCGCGAGGGCGTCGACCGGCTGCGCGCCGCCGCCGTCACCGAGCCCGGTCGGCTGCGCATCATCGGCGCGGTGCTGGCGGGCCTGGTGCTGCTGTTCGGCGCGGCGACCGCATGGCAGGTCTCGGACCGGCAGGCGTCCGCCGACGCGGTGGTCGAGCGGAGCCAGCCGCTGAGCGCGGACGCCGCCCGTATCTACCGTTCGCTCGCCGACGCCGACACCACCGCGGCGAGCGGCTTCCTGGCCGGCGGGCAGGAGCCGCGGGAGGTGCGCGAACGCTACGAGGCGGACATCGCGGAGGCCTCGCAGCGGCTGGCGGAGGCGGCGGCCAACACCGACGGGTCGGCGGCTGCCCGCCGCCAGATCGCCGCGCTGAACGAGAAGCTCCCGGTGTACACGGGCCTGATCGAGGCGGCCCGCGCCAACAACCGGCAGGGGCTGCCGCTGGGCGGCGCGTATCTGCGGTACGCCAACGACACCATGACCCGTTCCCTGCTGCCCGCCGCCCGCGCGCTGTACGAGACCGAGTCCGCCCGGCTCGGCGAGGACTACGAGGACGCGAAGGCATGGCCGTGGGTGGCGCTGGCCACCGGAGTCCTGGCGCTGGGCGCCCTGGGCTGGGCGCAGCGCCGCAACTACCTGCGGACGAACCGGGTGTTCAACCACGGGATGCTGGGCGCCTCCGCCGCCTGCACGGTGGCCCTGCTGTGGCTGGTGGTGGGGCACAGCGTCGCCGCCGTCCAGCTCGGCGACTCCGACGAACACGGCGCGCGGTCGCTCCGGGTGCTCAACGAGGCGCAGATCAGCGCGTTGCAGGCGCGCGGTGACGAGAACCTGACGCTGGTGGCCCGCGGCGCGGTGACGGCGGGGAAGAACGGGGACAAGGACGCGTACGAGGTCAGCTACACGGAGCAGATGAAGCGGCTGGTCGGCGAGGACGGCGGCGGCGCCGCCCACCGCAGCAGCCTGCTCGGTCGGGCCGACGCGCTGGCGGACGACAGCGAGGGCGGCGCACCGGTGGCGCGGGCGCTGGAAAACGTCCGGGAGTGGCAGAGCCGGCATGCGGTCGCCCGGGCGGCCGACGACAAGGGCGACTACGAGGACGCGCTGCAGAAGGTGATCGGCGGCAAGGGCAGCACGGGTGAGGCGTTCGACAAGGTGGACAAGGCGCTGACGCGCGCGCTCGCCCACGAGCAGCGGGAGTTCAGGCAGGCGGCCGACGACGGGCGCGGAGCGTTCACCGGACTGGCCGTCGGCGCCGGGGTACTGGCCGTCCTGGGCGCCGTCGGCGCGCTGCTGGGCATCGGCCGCAGGCTGTCGGAGTACCGGTGATGGGGGGCATGAGGATGCGAGGGTTCCGGTCCGGCGCGGTGGCGGCTTCCGTCGCGCTGACGGCGGCAGCGGCGTTCCTGGTGCCCGCCGCCCTGTCCGATGGGGACGGCGGACGCGGCGGCGACGGCGGCGGGACGCGCGGCGCGGGCCACCGGGAGCTGACCGCGGCGGACGAGTCGCAGGCGGCCGCGGACACCTGCGACACCCCCGAGGCGAGCCTGCGGCCGTCCGGCGCGAGCGGCGCCGCCATCGAACGGATCAAGAAGAACGGGCGGCTGATCGCGGGCGTCGACCAGAACAGCTTCCGCTGGGGTTACCGCGATCCGGCCACCCGGCGGCTGACCGGCTTCGACATCGACCTGGTGCGGGCCATCGCGGCCGACGTCCTCGGCGACCCCGACGCGGTGACGTACCGCGCGATCCCCACCAACCAGCGGATTCCGGCGCTGAAAGAGGGCAAGGTCGACGTCGTCGTACGCACCATGACGATCAACTGCAAGCGGATCGAGGACGTCGCGTTCTCCACCGCCTACTTCCAGGCCGGGCAGCAGGTGCTGGCTCCCAAGGAGTCGCCGGTCACCGGATACGACGACACCCTGCGCGGCCGCAAGGTCTGCACGGCCAAGGGCTCGACCGCCGAGGCGGCGCTGAAGGAGGACAGCCACGGCGCGACGGTTGTGCCCCCGCTGCCCAACCAGCTCGACTGCCTGGTGAGGCTCCAGCTCGGCGAGGTGGACGCGGTGATCACGGACAACGCGCTCGCCGCCGGCCAGGCCGCCCAGGACCCGGCCGTCGAGCTCAAGGGCAAGCCGTTCACCACCGAGCTGTACGGCGTGGCGATGAACAAGAGCGACGAGGACCTGGTACGCCGGGTCAACAAGGTGCTGGACGACTACCGCAGGGGCGGGAAGGGCAGCCGCTGGATGCGGGCGTACGACAAGTGGCTCGCCAAGGACCTCGGCGAGGAGAATCCGACCCTGCCCGACCCCAAGTACCGGGACTGATCACACACATAGGGACCGACCACGTACAACTGACCACGCAAGCCACACAGGCAAGGACCGACCACGTACCTCGGGTACGCCACACGCACGCGGAGAGGTGATCGATGGGGGCCGCGGGACCCTTCCCCAGCGCCGCGGGGAAACCTCAGGGAACGGCCATGAGCCGTGAGGAGGTGGACCGCGCGCTGGCGCGCCTGGGGGCGGAGCACGAGGCCATCGAGACCTCGCTGTTCGCCCTGCAGGACCACGCCGGCCGCCGGCTCCTCGAAGGCGCCGAGCTGACCGGGGTCACCCGGGACCGCTGGGCCACCACCGAGCAGGCCATCTCCTTGCTGTGGACGTACTTCGACGCGTACACCGACGCGCTGAACACCGCCCGCGAGCTGCGCGCCCGGCACCGCTGGCCCACCCCCGGCGAGCTGGCGGAGCTCGGTGAGCTGCTGGGCGGTGCCGCCGTCACCCTGCCCAGCAGCGGCACGCTCACCGGAACGCCGCTGCTCAGCGAGGAGTTGGCGCTGGACGAGCTGGTCACGCGGATGAACCGGTGGTACGCCGAGGCGCTGGACGTGATCGTCACCGCCGACGCCGTGTGGTCCGCGCTGCCCGCCCGGATCGACATGCTCGCCGCGGAGCTGAGACGCACCCGCTCCCTCGCGCACTCCGTCGGGGTGCGGCCCGGCGAGCACCCGTCCGGCGACGACCTGGAGCGGATCACCGCCGAACTCACCGCGCTGCGCGACGAGGTGGTCCGCGACCCGCTGGCCTTCTGGGCCCCGGCGACGGGGAGTTCCGCGCCCGGCGGCGGCCGTCCGGACACCGGGCGCTACGACAGCGCGGCCCGCGCCCTGGATGACGTACGGCGCGAGATCGAGGCGGTGCTGGACGTACGGCAGGACGCCGAGACCCGGCTGATGCGGCTGCGCGACGTGCTGTCGCGGGCGGACCGTACGCTCACCGAGGCGCGGCAGGCGCGCGGCGAGGTGCTGGCGAAGATCGCGGCGTCGGAGGTGCCCGCCGTCAGCGGTCCGGCGACGGCGCTGCACGAGCAGCTGGCGGCGGCGGCCGAGTACCGCAGGCGCGCCCAGTGGCACCGGCTGTCCCCGCTGCTGGAGAGCCTGGAGCAGCGGGCCGAGGACGAACTGCTGCGGGCCCGCGAGTCGTTGACCGCGGTCACGGCGCCGCTGGCGGTCCGCGCGGAGCTGCGCGGCCGGCTCGACGCGTACAAGGCGAAGGTCGCGCGGCACGGTCTCGCGGAGGATCCGCTGCTGATCGAGCGGTACGACGTGGCACGCCGCATGCTGTGGAGCGCGCCGTGCGACCTGCGGGCCGCCGAACAGGCCGTGGTGCGCTACCAGCGGGCGGCGGCCGAGGCCGTCGAGGCGCGCCGGACCGAGCCGAGTGAGCCGAGCGACCGGGGGGAACGTTCATGAGCGGCGCCGACCAGGGGTGCCAGCGGCCGGGCTGCGGCGGCGCGTACGAGGACGTGGGCGGCGGCGAGCTGTACTGCGACACCTGCGGTCTTGCGCCGGTGGTGTCGCACAACCGGATGGTCGGTTCGCCGCCCACCGGGGTGACCGCCCAGGGCGGCGGCGGGTCGGGGCGCGGTGCTGGTTCGGGGCGCGGTGGTTCGGGGCGCGGCAGCGGGTCGTCCTCGCACGGCTCGTCCCGTGGCTCCTCCCGGGGTTCGGCGCGTTCGCAGAGTTCCCGGTCCTCGCGGCGCTCGGTGTCCGGGCGGCTGTCGCGGTCGGTGTCGGGCCGGACGTCCTCGCGGTCGGTGTCGGTGCGCAGCTCGCGCTCGACCACCTCCGCCTCGGGGCGCAACCGGCTGGGCGCGGGCCTGGTCAGCGTGCCCGACGTGCCGCGCCCCGACCCGCGTACGGCGGTGCTGGCGAACCCCGAAGTGCCGGAGCGGAAGCGGTTCTGCAGCCGGAGCGACTGCGGGGCGCCGGTGGGCCGGGCCCGTGGCGGCCGACCGGGCCGCACCGAGGGCTTCTGCACCAAGTGCGGCCACCCGTACTCGTTCGTCCCCAAGCTGAACCCGGGCGACATCGTGCACGGGCAGTACGAGGTGGCGGGCTGTCTGGCGCACGGCGGTCTGGGCTGGATCTACCTGGCCATAGACCGTGCGGTGTCGGACCGCTGGGTGGTGCTCAAGGGCCTGCTGGACACCGGTGACGAGGACGCGCTGTCGGCGGCCGTCTCGGAGCGGCGCTTCCTCGCCGAGATCGAGCACTCCAACATCGTGCGCATCTACAACTTCGTCGAGCACCTCGACCAGCGCACCGGCAGCCTCGACGGCTACATCGTCATGGAGTACGTCGGCGGCAAGTCGCTGAAGGAGATCGCCAACGAGCGGCGCGCCGCGGACGGCAAGCGCGATCCGCTGCCGGTGGAGCAGGCGTGCGCGTACGGCATCGAGGCGCTGGAGGCGCTCGGCCATCTGCACAGCCGGAACCTGCTGTACTGCGACTTCAAGGTCGACAACGCCATCCAGCAGCAGGACCAGCTGAAGCTGATCGACATGGGCGCGGTCCGGCGGATGGACGACGAGGACAGCGCGATCTACGGCACGGTCGGCTACCAGGCGCCGGAGGTCGCCGAGACGGGCCCGTCGGTCGCCTCCGACCTGTACACGGTGGCGCGGACGCTGGCGGTGCTCACCTTCGACTTCCAGGGCTACACGAACGTCTTCGTGGACAGCCTGCCCGACCCGGACAACATCGAGGTCTTCAGGAACTACGAGTCGTTCTACCGGCTGCTGGTTCGGGCCACCGACCCTGATCCGGGGCGCAGGTTCGCCTCCGCGCAGGAGATGTCCGACCAGTTGACGGGGGTGCTCCGGGAGGTCGTGGCGCTCCAGTCCGGACGCCCGCGACCGGCGCTGTCCACGTTGTTCGGGCCGGAGCTGCGGGTGGTGGACACGGAGCTGTTCGCCGAGCCGACCGGGGATCCGTCGGCGCTGGGCGCACGGGGCGCCGGCGGCGGGCGAAGCGGCCGGGGTACGCGCAGTGGCCGGGGCGGGCTGCTCGGCCGTGGGCGGAAGGAGCCGCGGGCGACGGCTGCGGCCGCGTTCGGGGCGGCGGGCACCGCCGGCACGCCGGACGGGCCGGCGGCCGGGGATGCGGCCCGGACCGGGGCCGGGACGGCGGTCGGGACGGCGGTCGGTGCGGTCGCTGGGGCGGCCCGGACACCGGCGGGGCCGAGCGGCGCGGTCGCGGGGCCGAGTGGCGCGCTCGCCGGGCCGAGTGGCGCGGTCGCCGGGACGAGCGGCGCGGTCGCCGGGGCGCCTCAGCCGTTGCCTGGGCCGGGCACGAAGGGACTGCCCGCTGTCCGGCCGTTCGACGCCCGGCTCACCGCGCTGGCACTGCCGGTGCCACGGGTCGACCCCGCGGACCCCAACGCCGGTTTCCTGGCGGGCCTGCTGGCCACCTCGGCCCCCGCCGAGCTGCACGCGGCGCTCCAGGCCGCACCGGCCGACTCCGCCGAGCTGCGCCTGCGGCGGGTCCGCGCGCACCTCGAACTCGGCGAGGAGCGGGCGGCGGCCGGTGAACTGGCCGCGCTGGAGGCGGCGTACCCGGAGGACTGGCGCATCGTCTGGTACCGGGGACTGCACGCGCTGACCACGGGCGACCACGAGATGGCGGCCGCCTCCTTCGACGCCGTGTACGACGCGTTCCCCGGCGAGGCCCCGCCGAAGCTGGCGCTCGGCGTGTGCGCGGAGATCCTCGGGCAGTTGGACAACGCCGCCGAGTACTACCGGCTGGTGTGGGCGACCGACCCCGCCTATGTCAGTGCGGCCTTCGGGCTCGCCCGGGTGCGGCTGTGCTCGGGCGACCGTACGGGCGCCGTGCGGGCTCTGGAGTCCGTACCGGAGTCGTCGATCCACTACACGGCGGCCCGGGTCGCGGCCGTGCGCGCCCGGCTGCGGCCGGGGTCCGCCGAGGCCGAGGGCCGGTGGGGCGGCGCCCCCGGGACGTTCCTCGGCGACCTGACGGCAGCGGCGCTCCAGGTGGAACGGCTGCGGGACTTCGGGCTCGACGCGGTACGGCGCGAGCGGCTGTGCGCGGAGGTACTGGGCAGCGCGCTGGACTGGGTCCTGTCGGGCGGCGACTGCGCGCCACCGGCCGCCGCGCCCGGCCCGACCGGCGGCACCGCCCCCACGGGGGTGGTCCTGCTCGGCAGCAGCCTGGACGAGCGTGGGCTGCGCTTCGGTCTCGAACGCTCGTACCGCATGCTCGCCCGGCTCACGCAGCGGGGCGAGGAGAGGATCGAACTGGTGGAGCGGGCCAACCGCTTCCGCCCCAGGACGTGGGTGTGATCGATGTCCCAGATGCCGCAGCTGCCCCAGCTGTCCGCCTGCCCGAGCTGTGCCGAGCCGCTGGAATCGGGTGACAACTTCTGTGGCGGCTGCGGCGCCGACCTGTCGGCGCCGCCCCCGGCGGCCATGACCGGCGACGACCCGCACCCGACGCTCTCCCTGAACGGCCTCTCGCGCGCCGCGAGCCAGGCGGCCGGCGGACGGGCACCGGCGGGCGAGGCCGGGGAGACACCGGGAGCGGCCGCCCAGGCGGCCGGAGAGCCGGCGCCCGTCGCCGGAGAGCCGGTGCCCGCGGCCGGGTTCGGCGAGCCCGCGGCCGAGGCAGGCGCCGCCGCCCAACCACCGGCCGGAGCCGAACCGCCGGCCGGAGCCGGTGGCTCCGTGGCCCGAGCCGGAGCGGCGGGAGACGGGCCGGTGCATGGAAGCAGCCCCACTGCCGGGGCGGCAGCGGCCGGGAGCGGCTCCACCGCAGGGGCACCCGCGCCCGGCAACAGCCCCATCGCCGGGGCACCCGCCCCCGCAAGCAGCCCCGTTGCCGGGGCGGCGGCGGTCGGGAGCGGCCCCGCCGTCGACGGGCCGGTGCAGGCCGCCGGGGCGGCTGCGGGTATCCCAGCCGCCACCCAGGCTGGGCCCGCTGACGACTACGCGCTGCCAGCGCCCGCACCGGCACCCGCGACGGCCCTCTCCGCCGCCGGAGTCGGCCCCGTCGGGCCCGGCGGCCCCATCGGCACCCCCGAGGCCGCGTCGGCCCCGGTACCGGCCCCCGCGCCCGCCCAAGCCCCCGTCGCCGATCCGCGCACCGCGCTCGGGGCCCCGGCATCAGCGGACGCGGCCGCGCCCCCATCGGCGTCCGCCACGGCTGGTACCGGCGCCCCGACGGGCGGCGGTAGGGCGTGCGCGGCGTGCCGGGCGGGCGTTATCGACAAGGACGGCTACTGCGAGCACTGCGGGCACGCCCAGCCCCGAGAACGGGACCACATGGAGCACGAGACGACCGGCGTCGCGGCGGCCACCGACCGGGGGCTGCGGCACCACCGCAACGAGGACGCGTTCAGCGTGTCCACCACGGCGCTGCCCGACGGCTCACCGGCCGTCGTCGCGGTCGTGTGCGACGGCGTGTCCTCCGCGACCCGGCCCGACGACGCCTCCGAGGCGGCGGCGAACGCCGCCAGGGAGGCGCTGGTCACCGCCCTCCCGCGGGGTACGCACCCGCAGCACGCCATGCACGAGGCGATCATGGCCGCCGCCGAGGCGGTCAACGCGCTGGCCCTGGAGCCCCCGTCCGTACCGGAGCACCACCGCCAGGAGAACGCCCCGGCCTGCACCATCGTCAGTGCCGTGGTCGCGGGCGGCATCCTCACCGTGGGCTGGGTCGGCGACAGCCGGGCGTACTGGGTACCCGACGACCGCACGGCCCCCACGGCCCGCCTCACCGAGGACGACTCCTGGGCGGCGCAGATGGTGGCGGCGGGCCTGATGTCGGAGGCGGAGGCGTACGCGGACGAGCGCGCCCACGCCATCACCGGCTGGCTCGGCGCGGACGCGTACGAACTGGAACCGCACACCGCCTCGTTCAAGCCGGACCGGCCCGGCGTGGTGGTGGTCTGCACCGACGGGCTGTGGAACTACGCCGAGTCCGCGGACGAGATGGCCGCGGCGATCCCGGCCGACGCCCGGTCGCGGCCGCTGGACAGCGCCCGGACGCTGGTCGACCACGCGCTCGACGGCGGCGGCCACGACAACGTAACAGTGGCGGTCCTCCCGTTCCCGGCTCCGCCGGGGCGGGCAGGATCGGCCTGAGGCCCGAGGGGGGGCGGTGCGCGCGTGCCCGACGGCACGGAGCGCACGCGGGGCACGCGTCTGTGCGCCCGTTCATGGTTAAGTCCACGCGGAGTGCCAAGGAGCGCGACAGATGGCCAACTTCTCCAAGTCGACCGGTCCTCGGTTCTCGGTCGACGTCTACCAGAACGAGTACCTCCCCGACGGGGGCCGGGAGGTGAACGCGATCGTCACGGTCACCGCCACCGGTGGCGGTACGACGGGCCGGCTGCCCGCTCCCACCGCCGCCGTGGTGATCATGGTCGACTGCTCCGGCTCCATGGACTACCCGCCGACGAAGATGCGCAACGCGCGGGAGGCCACGGCCGCCGCGATCGACACCGTCCGCGACGGGGTCGCCTTCGCCGTCGTGGCGGGCACGCACAAAGCGGTGGAGATCTTCCCCGGGGAGGGCCGGCCGGTGCCCGCCGACCCGGCGAGCCGGGCCCGGGCCAAGGACGCCCTGCGCAGGCTCAGCCCGGGCGGCGGTACGGCGATCGGGACCTGGCTGCGGCTGGCGGACCGGTTGCTGGCCTCCTCCGACGTCGCGATCCGGCACGGCATCCTGCTCACCGACGGCCGCAACGAGCACGAGACGCCCGAGGAACTGCGGGCGGCGCTGGACGCGTGCGCGGGCCGCTTCACGTGTGACGCGCGGGGAGTCGGCACCGACTGGGAGGTCAAGGAGGTCACCGGGATCGCTTCCGCGCTGCTGGGCACGGCCGACATCGTGGCCGATCCGTCCGAGCTCACCGCGGACTTCACGCGGATGATGGAGCACGCGATGGGCAAGGAGGTCGCGGACGTCGCGCTGCGGCTGTGGACGCCGCAGGGCGCCGAGGTGCGGTTCGTCAAGCAGGTCGCTCCGACGGTGGAGGACCTGACCGACCGGCGGGTGGCGGCGGGGCCGCGCGCCGGGGACTATCCGACGGGCTCGTGGGGGGACGAGTCCCGGGACTACCACGTGTGCGTACGGGTGCCCGCGGCGGGCATCGGACAGGAGATGCTGGCGGCCCGCGTGGGCCTGGTGCTTCCGGACTCCGGCGAGGGCTCCCCGGCGCCGCTGCGCCCGGGGCTGGTCCGGGCCGTGTGGACCGACGACATGGCCGCCTCGACGGCGATCAACCCGCAGGTCGCGCACTACACGGGCCAGGCCGAGCTGGCGCAGGTGATCCAGCAGGGGCTTGACGCGCGTAAAGCGGGCGACTGGAGCGGTGCGACGGCGAAACTCGGCCGTGCCGTCCAGCTCGCCAGCGCATCGGGGAACGAGGATACGGCGAAACTCCTTTCGAAGGTGGTGGACGTCGTGGACGCGCGGACAGGTACTGTGCGACTGAAGGCGAAGGTCGCGGAGGCGGACGAGATGACCCTCGAAACCCGCTCCACCAAGACGGTTCGTGTGAAGAAGTAGCAGGACAGCCGCAGCGGACAGCGCTGCGCGCACAGCAAAGCCAGCAGACAGTAAAAGAGGGGGAATCTCCGACATGGCGACCTGCCCGAACGGCCACCAGTCGGCGGCTGACGACTGGTGCGAGGTGTGCGGCCACCGGATGTCGGGGACGCCCATGCCTCCCGGTGCCCCGCCGCCACCGCCGCCCATGATGGGCGCGCCACCGCCGGGCGGCCCCGGAGTGCCGGGCGCGCCGCCGGGTGGCTACGGCTACCCCGCCCCGCAGCCGAAGCACGCGTTCCAGGCCGAGCTGTGCCCGCAGTGCCGTACGCCACGGGAGGCGCAGACGCCGTTCTGCGAGGAGTGCCGGTACAACTTCCTGACGCACTCCGCGACGCCGTACTCCCCGCCGCCGCCACCGGCGCCGGGCGGCTTCCAGCCCCCGTCGCTCACCCCTCAGCAGCCGCAGGGCACGCAGGGCGGCGGGTTCCCCGGGGCGGGGCCGGCGCACATGAACCACCCGGCTGAGCCGTTCGCGGCTTCCCCGGCCGCCGGGACGCCGCTGCCCGGGCAGTTGCCGGGCCAGATACCGGGGCAGACGCCCGGCCAGGCGCCGGCGGCTGCGGGGGTTCCGGGCCACGCTCCCGGCCAGGCCCCGGGCCAGGGGTTCGGTTCCGACGACGACTGGACGCTGCCCCCTCCGGGCGGACCCGCGCCCACGGCTCCCCCGGCGGGCGCGCAGGCCCCGTTCGCGCCGCCCGCGCACCCCGCGCCGGGGCCTGGCGCTCCGGGCCTGGGCGCGCCGGGGCCGGGCCCTGGCCCGATGCCGTACCCGCCGCAGGCACCCGTCGGACCGCCGTTCGGGAACGACGACTTCCCCAGCACCGCCGTGCCGCACCCGCAGCCGGTGCAGCCCGCGCAGTACCCGGCCGGCCCGGCGCCCGCGCCCGCGGGCTGGGTCGCGGTGATCGCGCCGGACCGCGAGTACTTCATGGCGATGATGCACCGCAGCGGCCCCGAGGCCGCCGGGCTGAACCTCCCGGCGTACTCCCCCGAGCAGCAACTGCCGCTCACCGGCCACCAGGTCACCATCGGCCGCCGCCGGCACAGCACGGGCGAGTCCCCCGACATCGATCTGTCCCGCCCGCCGGAGGACCCGGGCGTCTCGCACCAGCACGCCGTCCTGGTGCAGCAGCCGGACGGCACCTGGGCGGTCGTGGACCAGAACTCCACCAACGGCACGACGATCAACGGCTCCGAGGAGCCGATCCAGCCCTATGTGCCGGTGCCGCTCCAGGACGGCGACCGGGTGCACGTCGGCGCCTGGACGACGATCACGGTGCGCCGCGGCTGACGGTGCCGTGGTGCGGAGAGCGGCCGCGTGCGTCAACGAGCACGCGGCCGCCGTGCTGTCTGCCGACGGCGACCCTGGGTGCCCGCGGCCGGGGCCGCCGCCCTACGTCTGCGGTCCTCGTCCGGGCATCTGAGACCATGGGTGGGTGATGGAGATTCCGCGCGGCACCCTTCAGGAGCAGACGTTCTACGAGCAGGTGGGCGGCGAGGAGACCTTCCGACGCCTGGTGCACCGCTTCTACCAGGGAGTCGCGGAGGACCCGCTGCTGCGGCCGATGTACCCGGAGGAGGACCTGGGCCCGGCCGAGGAACGGCTGGCCCTGTTCCTGATGCAGTACTGGGGCGGTCCGCGTACGTACAGCGACGGCCGCGGCCACCCCAGGCTGCGGATGCGCCACGCGCCGTTCACGGTGGACCGGGCGGCCCACGACGCGTGGCTGCGCCACATGCGCGACGCGGTCGATGAGCTCGGTCTGGCGCCGGAGCACGAGACGCAGCTGTGGAACTACCTCACCTACGCCGCAGCCAGCATGATCAACACCCCGGACTGAGCCGGGACCGACGAAGGCGGCCGGTGACCCGGGCGCCGAGCAGGTCGCCCCGGGCGCTGAGCCCGTGACACCCACCGGGCCCCGTGACACCCACCGAGCATGGGGCGCGCGCCCCGGTAGCGCGCCCTGACGGACGGGGCGGCCGGGTCAGGCCGGAGTGACCGACAGGGCGGACAGCCCGCCGGTACGGACCGCGATGGATCCGTACGGGGTACGCAGCCGCAGCCAGCCGGCCGCTGCCAGCAGCGCGATGGGCTCTTCCGCGACCGCCGTCGCCCCGGCCGCGGCGCGCGCCGGAGCCGGTGCCCCGGCCGGCACTGCCGGGGTCGCGGGCCTGACCCCTACCGGCCGCAGGAAGCCCAGCGACTGCGCCGCGTGGACGGCGCGCAGCGGCAGCCCGGTCTCGCCGAGGGTGCGGGACCAGATCTCGCGGCCGATGCGATCGCGCTCGGCGCGGGTGCGCCGCTCCGCGGGCAGCGCCTCGTCCCGCGCCCGGAACTCCGCCACGGCGGCGGCCACCGCCGTACGCATCTCCTCCTGGCCGGGGACGCCTTCGACGCGCCGCCAGCCGCCGCGCGGCGGCAGCACCCCGGCCCACGGCGGGCCGGTGACGGCCTCGGGCACGGCGACGGTCCGCCCGCCGGGCGCACTCTCCCGGTCGGATGCCGGCGCCGCGTCCAGCGCGTCGGCGAGTTGCCCGGCGGAGACGGTGACGTCCAGCCGGGACGGGCCGTCGGCGAGCCGCGCGGTACGGATCGCGAGCACCTCGAAGGACGGCGGACGGCCGAAGACCGCGAGCACTCCGCCGCCCGCCTGGAGCCGCACGGCCGCCGCACGGTCGTAATGGAGCAGCCGGGCCAGGAAGGCGGCAATGTCCGCCGCCTCCCGGTCGTCGGCGAAGTGGAGCGCGGGCACCGTCATACGGCGACGGCCCCTTCCGGCTCCGGGTCCGGCCTGGCGCCGCCGGAGCCGCCGGCCGGCCCGCCGCGCGACGGTCCGGCCTCCAGGTACTGCCGCAGGAAGCTCTCCTCCTCGCGCGTGACGCGGCGCGGACGGCCCGCCGCCAAGTCGTACGGCACGAGGACGGTGGAGGCGCGCACGTACACGGCCTCCTCGTCCTTGATCTCGTACGCGAGCGTGAGGTAGGCCACGCTGATCTTCGTCACCCAGGTCTCGATCGTCACCGGCGAGTGCCGGTGGACGAGCGGCTTGAGGTAGTCGATCTCATGCCGGGACACGACGACGCCGCCGGTGAACGCGTCACTGCCGTCCCCCGGCGCGAGCCGCCACATGAAGTCGACGCGCGCCTCCTCCAGGTAGCGGAGGAAGACCACGTTGTTGACGTGGCCGAACGCGTCCATGTCGGACCAGCGCAGGGGGCAGGAGTAGAGGTGGCGGGCCACGTCAGCCCCGGGTGAGCTTCTTGTAGGTGGCACGGTGCGGACGGGCGGCGTCCGGGCCGAGCCGCTCGATCTTGTTCTTCTCGTACGACTCGAAGTTGCCCTCGAACCAGAACCACTTGGAGTCGCCCTCGTACGCGAGGATGTGGGTCGCGACGCGGTCGAGGAACCAGCGGTCGTGGGAGACGACCACGGCCGCGCCCGGGAAGTCGAGCAGCGCGTTCTCCAGGGAGGACAGGGTCTCCACGTCGAGGTCGTTGGTCGGCTCGTCGAGGAGCAGCAGGTTGCCGCCCTGCTTGAGGGTGAGCGCCAGGTTGAGGCGGTTGCGCTCACCGCCGGAGAGCACACCGGCGGGCTTCTGCTGGTCCGGGCCCTTGAAGCCGAACGCGGAGACGTAGGCCCGCGAGGGCATCTCGACCTGGCCGACGTTGATGTAGTCCAGCTCGTCGGAGACGACGGCCCACAGCGTCTTCTTCGGGTCGATGTTGGCGCGGGACTGGTCGACGTAGGAGATCTTGACGGTCTCGCCGACCTTGATCTCACCGGCGTCCGGGTGCTCCAGGCCCTGGATCATCTTGAACAGGGTCGTCTTACCGGCACCATTGGGGCCGATGACGCCGACGATGCCGTTGCGCGGCAGGGTGAAGGACAGGTCGTCGATGAGGACCTTCTCGCCGAACGCCTTGGAGAGGTTGTTGACCTCGACCACGACGCTGCCCAGGCGCGGGCCCGGCGGGATCTGGATCTCCTCGAAGTCCAGCTTCCGGGTCTTCTCGGCCTCGGCGGCCATCTCCTCGTACCGGGCCAGACGGGCCTTGGACTTGGCCTGCCGTCCCTTGGCGTTGGAGCGGACCCACTCCAGCTCTTCCTTGAGCCGCTTCTGGCGCTTGGCGTCCTTCTGGCCCTCGACCTTGAGGCGGGCGGCCTTGTTCTCCAGGTACGTGGAGTAGTTGCCCTCGTACGGGTGGGCGCGGCCGCGGTCGAGCTCGAGGATCCACTCGGCGACGTTGTCCAGGAAGTACCGGTCGTGGGTGATCGCGACGACGGTGCCCGCGTACTTGGCCAGGTGCTGCTCCAGCCACTGCACGGACTCGGCGTCCAGGTGGTTGGTGGGCTCGTCCAGCAGCAGCAGGTCGGGGGCCTCCAGCAGCAGCTTGCACAGCGCGACGCGGCGCTTCTCACCACCGGAGAGGTTGGTCACGGGCCAGTCGCCGGGCGGGCAGCCCAGGGCGTCCATGGCCTGCTCCAGCTGGGCGTCCAGGTCCCAGGCGTTGGCGTGGTCCAGGTCCTCCTGGAGCTTGCCCATCTCCTCCAGCAGCGCGTCGGAGTAGTCGGTCGCCATCAGTTCGGCGATCTCGTTGAACCGGTTGAGCTTGCCCTTGACCTCGGCGACGCCGTCCTCGACGTTCTCCAGAACGGTCTTGGACTCGTCCAGCGGCGGCTCCTGGAGCAGGATGCCCACGGAGTAGCCGGGCGAAAGGAACGCGTCACCGTTCGACGGCTGCTCAAGACCGGCCATGATCTTCAGCACCGTGGACTTACCGGCGCCGTTGGGGCCCACGACACCGATCTTGGCGCCGGGCAGGAAGCTCAGCGTCACGTCGTCGAGGATCACCTTGTCACCGTGCGCCTTGCGCGTCTTGCGCATGGTGTAGATGTACTCAGCCAAGAGAAACCGTCCGGCATCTATAGGTGTCGATACGCGGCCGAGCCAACCGGGCCGCGTGCGGGCAGATACACCCCATCTTGCCGCACGACAAGGCCGCGGCGGAAACCCAGTCGGTGGCCGTCAGCGCGGCGGGCCTCCGGCGCGCCGCGGCCGGTGGCACGGCGGCCCCGGTGCGCCGATGGCGCCCCCGGGGCCGCGAGAGGCTCACCGTCTCAGACGGTCACCTCGCCCTCACTCAGCGGCGCCGGACTTCTTCTTGCGGAGGAAGAAGACCGCTCCGCCGCCGATGGCGACCAGCGCGACCGCGATGCCCGCGATCATCGGGGTGTTGCTGCTGCTGCCGGTCTCGGCGAGGTCGCCGCCGGTGGTCTCACCACCGGTGGTGCCGCCGGCCGAGGCCGGGCTCGGCTTGCTGGAGGGGGTGTCCTGGCCGCCCCCGCTGCCCGCCGTCTTGCAGTCGAGGACGCCGGAGAACGTCTTCTCGAAGCCGTTCGGACCGGTGATGGTGAACTTGTAGGCCTGGTCCTCCCGCACCGGGACGGTGATCGTCTCGGACTTGCCCGCCTCGACGGTGTGCTCCTTGCCCGCGAGCTCGAAGGTGAACGGCTCGTCGCCCTTGTTCGCCGCGGTGACGTCCACGCCGCCCTTGGCGCAGTTCTTCTCGGCGGACAGCGCCGGTATCGGGCCCTTCTTGGCCCAGGTGGCGGTGGCGGTGGCGGAGACGGTGCTCTCGCTGGAACCGGCCAGGATCTGGGTCTGGCTCTTGCTCTCGCTGGCGAACGCGCGGCCGACGGGGACCTTCGTCGCGGCCTGGGCGGTCAACGTGGTGGAGCCGTCGGCGGCGCCGGCGGGGATGTCGACGTACAGCCGGCTTCCGTTGGCGGCGCTGGTGACCGGCTTCCCGTTCTTGTCGACGACCTTGACACCGGCGGGGGCCCCGGCGGCCGGGGTGACCGCGACCCGGGCGGCGTTGGTGTGCACGGTGATCGGGCCGAGCCGCTCGCCGGACTTGCCGGAGACCGCCGGCGGGTCCAGGGTCAGCGACGCCTTGGGCTCCTCCAGCCCCTGCGCGCTCTTCTCCAGGTAGTCGGCGAGCTTCTCCGCGGCCGGGTCGACGGCCTCGACGTCGGCCTTGTCGGAGAAGCGCCAGATGGCGACCTGGGTACCGGCGGCGGCGGTCTTCTCGGTGAGGGCACCGGAGCCGGCCTTGGCCGCGAGCGCCGACAGGTCGTTCACCTGCGGATAGGAGTTCTGCAGGATCCAGCGGATCTTGCCGGCGTCGGGGTTGTTGTGCAGCGAGGTCGCGTCCCAGGGCTTCTCCTGGTACCGCGCCTTCTGCTGCGTCGGGTTGTGGATGTCGATGCAGTACGTCTGAATCGTGCCGCCGTTGTCGACCGTCATCTCGAACAGGCCGGCGCCGACTTCCTGATCCTCGCCGTTCCCGTGGATGACCGCCTGGTCGAAGACTCTGAGGCCGGTGAGCGTGGCGGTCGCGCCGCCCTGGCCGGAGGTCGCGTCATCCGCAACAGCGGGGCCCGCGACGGCTATCGCGCCGACCGCGGCCAGGCCGGAGGCCAGGACAGCGGCGGCAAGGCGGGCAGCACCGCGCCTCTTTGCAGAGATCATGATTTCCCCTTCGGGCGAGCACAGGTCATCGAGGGGCGTCTCGCCGGCGAACTCAAAACTCAGGAAACCCCCGTGGGCACGGATCCTAAGGAGCTCGGCTCACCCCGGTCCCCTTGAATGTGCACGGCTAAGCGATCCGAATCGGAATCGTTATCGCCAGGACCGATCCGTGACCTGGCGATATCGATAAATCTCCGGTCTTCATGGGGCTGTTGCCCCGGTCAGCTGCGGTTTGGCCTGGGAGACCCGCCTGAACGCCGCGGTGCCGCGGGCCAGATCGTGCCCCACCGCCAGCGCGTCGATCTCCACCGAGACCCGCCGATCGCTCTCGTGGCCCCGGCCCCGGCCGCCCTCGGCGCCACCGGCACCCATGTGTCCGGGCCCCGCGTCCAGGGTTTCCTGAACCCCCCTCGGGTCCAGCACAGCCCTCGGGTCCCGGGCGTCCCTCGGGTCCTGGGCGCCCCCTGGTTGCGGAGTGTCTCCCAGGTCCCGCCACTCCTCCCTGACCCGCAACCTCCCCTGCACGACCACCGGTTCTCCGATGGTCACCGACGCGGCCACGTTCGCCGCGAGCGATCGCCACGCCCACACCGTGTAGAAGCTCGTGTGCGCGTCCTGCCACACCTCGCGCGCCCGGTCCCAGCGCCGTGCCGTCACCGCCAGCCGGAACCGGGTCACGGGCACCCCCGACGCCGTCTCCCGGAACTCCGGCCGTGTCGCCACGTTCCCCACCAAGGTCACCAAGGTCTCGTTCATTCGGACCAGCCTCCCCCGCTGCCGCTCATCTCTCGTGCCGTGTCCTCATGCTGCCCCGGCCGGCCGAAATCCGCTGAGGCGTGTGGACAAGCACCGGCCTGTGGACAACCCGGTCACCCGATCGGGGCGCGTGGTCGACGTGACGACTCCTCCCGGCCTACGTGACGACTCCTCCCGATCTACGTGACGGCTCCTCCTGGCCGACGTGACGGCTCCCCTGACCGAAGTGACGGCTCCTCAACCGGACCCGCCGGCCGCGACCGCGTACTTCTCCCGCACCTCGCGGTACCGCGTCAGTTCAGCCGCCACCGGCTCCAGCACCCGGGTCCGTCCGCACCCCGCGGCCGCCTCCCGCATGCGCCGCTCCACCGTCTGCCCGTACGCCCGGGCCGGTCCGTGCGACACCAGCACACAGCCCCACGCCAGTGCCGGGCCGCTGAGCACCCCGCCGGCCAGGAGCAGCGCGGGCTTCCACCACTCGTAGTCGAGCCGGCCCACCACCGCGCCGACCAGCCACCCCATGGCCACCATCTGCAGGACCAGCAGCGCCAGTTGGGCCACCGCCACGGCCGACCACCACGGCGGCCGGGGCGGGCCTCCGTACGGGGCCACCGCGGCCACCGCCTCGTCCATCGCTTCCGGCAGCCCCTTGGCACCCCGCCGCGCCGTCTCGCGAACCGCCTGCGCCCACGGCGCCGGCAGTCCCACCGCGCCCTCGTCCGCCACGATCCGTACCGCCTCGTCGACCGCCGGGCGCGCCGTCACCGGCTCCGCCGCCATGGGTCCGCCCGCCTCCTGTACACCGCCGCGGCCGAGCCGCCCCCACGGCGTCCCGCACGCCCGGCTCGCCTCGCGCACCCACATCCGCTCGGCCGCCTGTCCGACGGCCTCCGCTCCCGCCGCGTCCGCCAGCCGGTCCTCGAAGTCCGTGCACGATTCCTTGGCCAGGCCGGCACCCCCGCCGTCCCCCACGTACGCCGGACGCAGCCGCTCGGTGGCGCCGTCGACGTCCGCGGACAGCCGCCGCTCGGCGGCGCCGCACTCGCCCACGAACCGGCCCAGTGCCTTCCGAAGTTCGCCGACGCCCTGGCCGGTCAGCGCGGACACCGACATCACGGTCGCGCCCGGCTCGCCGTGCTCGCCCAGCGCCAGTCCGTCCTCGTCCAGCAGCCGCCGCAGGTCGTCCAGCACCTGGTCGGCCGCCTCGCCCGGCAGCCGGTCCACCTGGTTGAGCACGACGAAGGTCACCTCCGCGTAGCCCGCCAGCGGCCGCAGATAGCGCTCGTGCAGCACGGCGTCCCCGTACTTCTCCGGATCCACCACCCACACCACCGCATCGACCAGTCCGAGCAGCCGGTCGACCCGCTCCCGGTGGCCCGTGGCCGCCGAGTCGTGGTCGGGCAGGTCCAGCAGGACGAGCCCGCGCAGGACCCCGTCGTAGGGGTCCACCGGCCGGTGGCGGGCCTGCGGTGCGATGTCCAACCGGTCCAGCAGCCCGTCGGCGTGATCGGTCCAGGCGCAGGCGGCCGGTTCGGCGGTGGTCGGCCGCCGCACCCCTGCCCTGGAGAGCTCGGTGCCCGCGAGGGAGTTGAAGAGAGTGGACTTGCCGCTTCCGGTGGCTCCGGCGAGTGCGACGACGGTGTGCCCGAGGGAGTGGCGCCCGCGCGCCGCGGCCTCGTCCAGCACCCGGCCGGCCTCGGCGAGCGCGCGCCGGTCCAGTCGGTTGCGGGACAGCCCGACCAGGTCCCGCAGCGCGTCCAGGCGCGGGCGCAGGGTGCGCGGGGCCCCGCCTCGGGGGTACGGGCAGTCGGCGCCGCGGTCGGGGGACGCCGCCCAGGAGCCGCGTCCGGCGCCGGAGTCCCGCCCGGCACCGGATCCTGCACCGGATACGGACCCGTGCCGCGAAGCGCTTCCGGAACCGCGCCATCCGTTGTCGGCCGGAGCGCCGACGGTCCCGTACGGGTGCGACGCGTCCCCGCTCCGCGGAGGTGCGGTGCCCGCGAAGCTCGCCGTACCCGTCGTACGCGCCGTATGCGCCATGCCTGGCGCAGGAGCCGTACCCGGCGTGGGCGCCGTACCCGGAAGAGGAGCCGTACCCGGCAGGGGCGCCGTACCCAGGAGAAGCGCCGTGCGTGCCGTCTCCGTTCCGCCGCCGCGACTGTTCGGCGGTGCCGCCGGCGTGCGGTCCGGGGCGCCCGCTCTCCCGGCCGGGTGCTCGCCTGCCCACTCGCCGTCGTACCGCTGCGCCCTGCCATACCGCTCGCCGTCGTACCGCTCACCGTCGTACCGCTCGCCCGCGTACCGCTCCCTGCCGTACCGCTCCCCCTCGTGTCCCGTCGCCGTCACCGCGGTCACCTCTCCTTCTGCAGTACGGACAGCGCCGCGATCAGCTGGACCTGGTGGTCGGGGGCGACGTCGAGCGCGTCGAGCGGGGCGAGCCTGCGATCCCGCTCGGCCTCCAGCGCCCGCTCGACGTAGGTGCCCAGGAGTCGCCCGCCCCGGTCCTGTAGGCCCAGGACCCCGTGCGCGCCGAGCGTCTCGGCGAGGGTCTCGCCCGCGGACCTGGCCCGGCGGCCGCCCAACAGCGCCGTGACCAGCAGCGCCGCGACGGCTTCCGGGTCCGGGCCGCCGCCGCGCTCGGTGACGTGCAGCCCTCGCACCTCCTCCTCCGTCAGCTCCTCGACATGGCGCCGCCAGCGGCGGGCCGCCACGCCCATGCGTTCGCCCGCGCCGCCCGCGTCGCGCGGGGCGAGCCCGACCCGGGCGGCCGGTTCCCGTTCGGCGCCGGCGGCGATCTCCTCGTCGGCGGCGGCGGCCGCGCCGCGCAGCAGGGTGGCGAGGGAGTCCGTGAGGGCGGTGAGCAGTTCGGCGGGGGTGCTGTCGGCCGGGTATCCGTGCCAGTGGGTGAGCGCGCCGCCCGCGAGCGCCGCGCCCGCGGCGATCTCCCTCCGTACCCGCTCGATGGCGCCCTGGTACGCGTCCTCCACCCGCTGGACGAGCCGTACCGCGGCGGCGTGCTGCGCGGCGGCGGCTCCGGCCAGCGCGGGCATCCGGGAGCGCATCGAGGCGAGGACGCCGGCGGCGGTGCGCTGCGCGGCGGCGGCCCGGGTCTCGGGGTCCCGCGCGCACTGGATGAGCCAGTCGCGCAGCGCGGCGACGGCGGTGGCGGGCAGCAGCCCGCTGCCGCCGCCCGCGGACTCGGGCAGTTCGGGGATGGTGAAGCGGGGCACCTGCCCGAGTCCGGCGGCGGTGAGCAGCGCGCCGTACTGGCGTGAGACGTCGGCGGCGAACTGGTGGGGCACCCGGTCCAAAACGGTGACCATGGTGGCGTCGTACTCCTTGGCGGTGCGCAGCAGGTGCCAGGGCACGGCGTCGGCGTAGCGGGTGGCGGTGGTGACGAGCACCCAGATGTCGGCGGCGCAGATGAGCTCGGCGGCCAGGTCGCGGTTGCGTGTGATGAGGGAGTCGATGTCGGGTGCGTCGAGGAGCGCGAGCCCGGGCTCCAGCGCCGGGTCGCTCTCGATCCGCAGGTGGACGACCCCGTCATCCGCCGTCTCGTCGTCCTCGGGGTCCTGGTCGGTGTCGCCCTGCGGGGGCACCCACACGCGGGTGAGCTGCGGCAGGACGCGCTGTCCCGCGAACCAGGGGTGGTCGCTGGGGTGGCAGACCAGTACGGGCGTACGGGTGGTGGGCCGCAGCACCCCGGCCTCGGTGACCCGCCGCCCGACGAGTGAGTTGACGAGCGTGGACTTGCCCGCGCCGGTGGAGCCGCCGATGACGGCGAGCAGCGGCGCTTCGGGGTTGCGCAGGCGGGGCACGAGGTAGTCGTCGAGCTGGGCGAGAAGCTCGGCACGGTTTCTGCGGGCGCGGGCGGCGCCGGGGAGAGGCAGCGGAAAACGTGCGGCGTCGACACTGCCGCGCAGTGCGGACAGCGTGTCGAGCAGTCGGGGCCGTACGTCCATGATCGCCACGGGTGCAGAATGCACAATTTTGTCCGCTTTTTGAAGCGTATGGCCGGGCACACGCGACGATCAGACCCACCCGGATCACCCCAGATGGGGCATGGAGCGGTGATCGCGACGGAGACTCAGGCATAACGAGTACACAACACCCGCCCCTTGGGACGTGAAAAACGGTGCAGGATTCGTACCTGCCTGCGATTATCAGGACCGCTTCACCGAACCTCCACAACGTGCCACGGAGGTGAAGCAACCGGGACGAGGTGTACGGACCCCTATTCTTGTCCCCGGCAAGGTCACGGATCCGCCCGAAGCCCGGCCACCGGCAACACGGCCCGTACGGTCGGTACCGCAGGCAACCGGGGCGTCGCGGCGGTCATGGCCACCACCACCGGCCCCCGTAGCTCAGTGGATAGAGCAGGTGCCTTCTAAGCACTTGGCCGCAGGTTCGAGTCCTGCCGGGGGCGCTCCACGCATGACCCTCCTACGGGAGGGTCTTTTTGCTGGTCAGGAGCGGTTTCGAGGGACTGGCGGACCGTTCGGGCGCAGGGGGCGCGGCGGCCGGATTCCGGCCGGCGCTCAGTGCCGGATTCCGGTCGGCGCTCAGTGGCCCAGCCGCTCCAGGGCCTGTGCCGGGTACCGCTCGCCCGCCACCGCCTTCTCGGGCACGGCCTGGCGCAGCAGTTCGCGGTCGGTCTCGGTCAGGGTCAGTGCCACTGCGGCGGCGTTCTCCTCCAGGTAGCGGCGGCGCTTGGTGCCGGGGATGGGCACGATGTCCTCACCCTGGGCGAGCAGCCAGGCCAGCGCGGCCTGAGCCGGCGAGCAGCCGATCCGCTCGGCGACGTCCCGTACGGCCTGTACGAGCGCCAGGTTGTGCTGGATGTTCTCGTCGGCGAACCGCGGCCAGCGCCGGCGGTTGTCCTGGGGGACCAGGTCGTCGCGAGAGGAGACCGCTCCGGTGAGCATCCCGCGCCCGAGCGGGGAGTAGGCCACGACGGCGATGCCCAGTTCGCGGCAGGTGGCGAGCAGTTCGCCCTCCACCACGCCGCGGGTGAACAGGGAGTACTCCACCTGGATCGCGCTGACCGGGTGGACGGCATGGGCCTTGCGCAGTGTGGCGGGGCTGACCTCGCTGAGTCCGATGTGGCGGACCAGCCCGGCCTCCACCAGCCGGGACATGGCCCCGACCGTCTCCTCGACGGGCGTGGCGGGGTCGCGGCGATGCGCGTAGTAGAGGTCGATGTACTCAACACCCAAGCGGCGCAGTGAGGCCCGGCAGGCGAGGGGAACGTAGTCGGCGGAGGTGTCGACGTCGCCGACCCGGCCCGTCGCCGCGTCATGGCGGAGCCCGAACTTGGTCGCCACGACGACCCGGTCCCGCTCGTGAGCGTGCCGGCGCAGCCAGCGGCCGACCAACTCCTCGTTGTCACCCCGCCCGTAGGCGTCGGCGGTGTCCAGCAGCGTGACGCCCATCTCGAGGGCGCGGTCCAGCGTGTGCTGGGACTCCTCCTCGTCCGGAACGCCGTATGCGATCGACATGCCCATGCAGCCCAGGCCGATCGCGGACACCTCGGGGCCGTTGTCGCCCAGCTTGCGGTACTTCATCGAACGTTCCTCTCAGTGGACCGAAGATCAGTAGGCCGAAGAGCGGTGGGCCGAAGATCAGTAGGGCGAAGAGCGGTGTAGGCGCGGGCGACGTGCAGCAGCCACGCGACTTCTTCGGTGTAGCCCGGCTCGGCCTGTGCGGTGCGGCCCCCCTTGGCGGCCTCCGGGACGAGCACCGTGGACGTCCGGACGGGCGGACGGTTGTCGTGCTTCGCGCGCAGCGCCGACTCCAGCGATCTGGCCTGCACCACGGCGTGCAGCCGGTCGCCCGACAGCCCTGCCTCCTCGGCCGCCTTCCGGGCGCCGGCGGCCACGGCCGGGTCCATGTACGGCCGGAGCGCGAGCAGCCCGTCCTGGATCTCGATGACACTGCGGTAGAGGCGATAGCTGATGTCGCCGGGCAGGAAGCGGGCGAGGCGGCCGGTGCGGCGCGGGTTGAGCGCGATGTCCGGAACGGCCGCGTACAGCGCGCTCCACAGGGGATGCAGCCGCTGGTAGGTGACGAAGTTGCGGACCAGGCGCCGCCGCTTGGAGACACCCGGTCCCCAGGAGGGCATGGTGAGCCCTGCCACCAGGAAGAAGATGCCGGTCCCATTGGCCACCGGCGTCAGCAGTTCCCATTCCAGCGGGTCCAGTCCGCACTGCACCGCGATCAGCGAGGCCAGGCGGTTGAGGCAGTAGACCAGGCACGCGCTCGCGCCGATCGCCGTGCTGTACAGGCCCCTTCGCAGCCACTGCCGCCCGGCCACCCGCCCGTAGCGCCGGCACAGCCGGATGATCTCGATCATTCCGGCGCCGAACGCGCTGACGTAGAGCAGCAGATAGGCGGCCACCAGCGGGCGGTGCGCGTTCTGCAGCAGATAGTGCGCGCTGCGCTGCTGTGCGCCCGTTCCCGCCGCCGCCCACAGGGTGAGCATGGCGACCGCGCACAGGGCCGCGATGAGCAGCCGGACGACGGCGTGCCGCCGGGCGGTCTCGGGCGGGTACACCCAGTAGACGATCGCCGTGAGGAAGGCGGCGCTGGACGCGACGCCGCCGAAGAGGTGGATGCCGAGCGCACCGAGGTCGGCCACTCCCAGGCGGGCGTCCACGGCCTGTGAGACGGAGGGCGTGGAGAGCGTGAAGGAGATCCCCTTGCAGAAGAACGCGACGAGCAGCGCGAGCAGTGCCGGATCGTTTCTCTGATGGCGCAGGTCGCGCAGCTTGTAGAGCAGAGCGAGTACGCAGAGGGCGGCGCACGCGGGGAAGACGACGGCCTTCACGCCGGTCATGAGACGTCCACACCAGTCATGAGACGTCCCGTCGGCCCGTGGGCCGACGACGCACGACGACACCTACCGCGCATGGGATCCCGGCCCCGGGTTGAGCCCCAGGTTGGACCCCGGGATGAGCCCCGGATTGAGCGAGCTCTCGATACGCGCGACCGTCTCGGCGTCAGCGGACGGAACACACCACACCGACTCCACCGGAGGCCGGGTGACGCGTTCCAGGATGAGGGAGGCGACGGTCTCCGCCTCCTGTTCCTCCTCGGTGGAGTAGCCGGTGCGTCCCATCATCTCCCGCACCCGCCGTGGATCGAGATTCGGCAGCAGGCTCCCCATCACCGCCTCGTCGAATCCCGCCGAGTCGCGGTGGTCGCACAGCATGTGCGCGAGCTCATGGGCGATGATGTGGTCCTGGTGCAGACGGCTGGTGTCCGCCTCGACGACGATGACGTCGAAGGTGTCCGTCGCCAGCCACATACCGCAGGGGGCCTTCGCGCCCAGAGGGAGCGACACGAGCTGGATCGGGCGGCCTCGGTCCGCACTGAGTCGCTCCATCAGCGCGGCGATGTCGCATCCGTCGGGCAGGTCCAGGCGTGTCAGCACCGCTTCCGAAGCCCGCCGCAGATGTTTGAGATCCTTCTTCAGGTCCTTCTTGCGGGGCTGCTTGTGCGCCCTGGAGGTCAAGGCCACGGCCGACGTCGCTCCTTCCCCGGTGTCCGGCGGCCGTCGTCGACGGCCGTGGCCCAAGGTACGCGATGAAGGCGGAAGGCGGCCCCTGGCTCACATCCTCCGGGACCGCCTCGCTACCCGGCCGCAGACCGCCCGCTTCCGTCAGACGGGCGGGACCGTGAGGAGAGGGTGGTAATGGCCCTTGGGAAAGGGCTCGCCGACAGGGCGGCCCTCGGCCTCGACCCAGGCGTGGGCGGCGAAGGGATTGACACGGACGCCGGTGTGCCAGGTGGGCCAGGTTCCACGGGCGCGGCACAGGAGCGCGATGGCGATGGAACGTTGCAGGCAGGCCTGGCCGGCACAGCGGAGGCTTACCGAGATCACGGCCTGCCGGGCGGCACTCGTCCGATCGAAGGTGGCACTGGTGGCGCCGCGGCGCATGAGTTCGAGGACCTTGCGGAGGCGGACCGGCGGAAGCTTGGCGAGGACGCGGGCGACGGCCACGGCGCACAGGGGAACGAGGCGCCGGTGGAGGGGAAGGCGGCGCCGTTCGGTCAGGGCGGCCGGAGTGCTCATGACGGCATCCTCAGCAGCCGGGCGGAGGTCAGTCCCTCGATCAGGCGCGTCACGTCGCCGTGAGCCGCATCGGTGTCGATCTGGTGACGGGTGGCGAGTTCGGCGGCGATGCGCTCGGCGGGCCAGCCTTCGGTCAGGCGGCGCAGCACCTGGACGCCGGTGCGGTTGAGTTGCCAGTAACGACCGGTGCGCTGATGGAGAAGCACCGCGCCGTCGTCGGTTTCGGCGAGGGAGACATCCGGGTCCAGGGCGGGCACGGCAGGGGGCGGGGGCACAGGCATCAGTTCTCCCACGGGATGCGGATCGAACGGGCGGCACGGAGCCAGGTCTCACAGCCGAGCAGCTGCTCGAGCGCGATGTCCCTGGTCAGATCCGCCTGAGGTGCGAGGAGCCGGGTGCGCAGCACGTCCCGGTCGATCAGGCCCAGTTCGGCGATGGCCGAATCGGCGAACATGTCCAGGAGGGCGGGAAGGTTGCGTCGTCGGCCGACACGTAGGTCCTGGCTGAAGTCGCCCTTGGTCGTCCGGCTCAGGATCAGGTCCGGGACGAGGCCGGTCATGGACTCGGCCAGCAGTGGCTTGTAGCGCCAGGGGGTGGCGCGCTCGTGCAGCCGTACGGAGAGGGCGGCTTCCACGACGTGATCGTCGAGGTAGGGCTGGTGCAGCCGGACCCCGTGCGCCGCGAAGATCCGGGCCAGTTGGCGGTAGGCCGGTGCGGTGGTGCGCAGCGCCATCAGGGTCTGGTGCTGTCCCCGGTCCTCCGCGAGCGGGCCGTGCTCTCCCGCTGCCCCGCGCAGGGCGGCCCGGGTGGCGTCCAGGGCCTTCCCGGTGACCCAGGGCTGGGCGTGGACGGGGAGCACGCCCCAGCCGACAGGGGGGATCCGGCCACGGGACGGGGGTGTGGTGAGCCGGTCCGCCTGCGCGCGCCACCAGGCGGCGGCGGTGTCAGCGGCCAGCAGCTGCGCCAGGGTCGCGGCCAACGGCCAGCGCCTGAGGGCGCGGTGGCCGCGCAGATGGCGGATCGCCGTCAGTGGGCGGCGGCGCATCAGCCGGTGCAGATAGCCGGGGAAGCCGGTGAAGAGCTCGTCCCCGCCGTGTCCGGCGAGATGCCGCCGCGACCCGTGCTCGGCGAGGATCTCGGCGGTACGGCGCATACGGGCGAGGGTGCGGGTGAAGAGGTACGGCTGCTCGGCGTCGGACCGCGCCGCCGGGTCCGCGAAGATCTCCGGCAGCCGGCTTTGCGGTACGACCAGGTGCTGGGCCCGGTCGAGCGCCTGCGCCGCGTGCCGCGCGTAGAAAGCGTCGTCGTTGCCGGCTTCCGCCTCCTCCCATCGGAAGGTGAGCAGGGCGGGGTCGTCGCGGGAGGCGAGGAAGCAGAGCGCCGTGGAGTCCATGCCGCCGGACAGGTCCGTGCTCAACCGGCCTCCCGATGTGCGGGCGCCGGTCATGGCGGAGAGCAGGGCGTCCCGTACGCCGGCCGCGCCGGGCGCGAGGGGCTGACTCGGCGCCGGCGGGTCCCAGCGCCTGGCCTCGTGCGTCCGGTCGCCGTCGATGATCAGACTGTGGTCGGGCGGGACCGCCGACACCCCGGTCCACATGCTCCGCTCGCTCAGCGGAGGGGGGAGCGCGCCGCCGCACGCGACGCGCGCGGCCAGGGCCTGTTCGTCCACGGACGCCGCTGTCAGGCCCGCCAGCAGATCGGCCCGGTCCCCGGCGACGGGCAGGCCGTCCAGCCGGGTGTGGAAGACCTGGCGCAATCCCGTGAGGGTGCCCTGGATCCTGAGCCGGCCGTGCGCCCACAGGACGAGGTGGAAGCTGCCCGGCAGCGCGCGGGCCAGGACGTCGGCGTCCGCGATCGTGCGCACCTGACGGGTCAGTTCCGTCAGCCGGGCGGCGGTGACCCGGCAGAACCCGATCACCGCCACCCGCACCGGTCCCGCGTCCGCCTGCACCAGCTCGTCCGAGGGCCAACTGCCCACGATCCACGGCCGCCCCGACCGGTGTGATACGGCGCATGGCGCCTGGACGGGGAGGAGGGATGCCTCCGGCAGGTCAGGCAGGACGAGGAAGCCGGTGGTCATTCACCTCATCCCCAGCCCTGCTCGCCGAGGACGTCGGTGTAACGGCTGCCGAACCCGAGTGTGTCCTCGGAGAACTCGCCCACCTCGAGCAGCATCGGGGGCTCGTAGATCTCCGTCTCGATGGGCCTGGCAGTGGATTCGCGGTCGGTCATCTCTGTTCCTTCCTTTCGTCGCACTTGCATTCCCTTCGCCGGCTGCTCCGTCGTGCGCGGAACGTCCGGCGTTCCCTGGCCGGGGGGGGGGCGGCGCAGGGAGCCTTGGGTGTTCAGGAGCCCGTCGGCTCCGGCGGAGTTTCCTGCCTGCTCACGGCCGCGTCGTGGGGTACGGGCACATCCGCGTACTCCATCGCGGTCGAGCCGGTCGGCGAACGGGACCGGCAGCAAGCTGCCACGCGAGGAGGGGTGAACGACGAGTGCCCGGCCGATCACGCGGCCGGTGCCGTGGGCGGCGCCGGGAAGGCGATGGCACCTTCCTGCCAGAATGTATGGCCCACGGTTTGCTTTTCCTTTAACGTCCCGTCTCATGGTCTCCTTCGCAAAACCCGCGCACAGGGACTCACTGACGACGGAACTCGCCCTCAGCGATCCTGATCTCGAGGCCCGTCTCGCACACGGTCTGGAAGCGTCCGAGAGACGACTGCGGGACTGTGCCACCGAGCTCCGGGACCCCTGTGTCGCACAGGCCGCGAGACGTCTCCTCATGCCGGCGGACGGAACGCGCCTTCACCCGCTGCTGGCACTGATCGGCGCGGAGTTCGGCGACTGCGACACCGAAAGCGCGGTCAAGGCCGCGGCATTGGCGGAGCTGCTGCATGTCGCCTCGCCCTTCCACGACTACGTGATGGCCGGGGCCGGCACCTGGGCCGACGCACCGCGCGTGCCCCACGCCCGTGCACGAGACGAGGAGACGGCGCGCGCGTACGCCGGCGAACGGCTGCTGATGAAAGCCGCCTCGGTGGCGGCCGAACTCGGACCCGAGGTGGTGCGGTTGCGGGACCGGACCGCCGACCGGCTGGCGGTGGGCCAGATGCGGGAGCTGGTCGGCCCGATGGACGGCGAGGACCTCCTGTCGCACTACACGGAGGTGACGGCCGGGAAGTCCGCGGCTCTGACCTCGATGGCGCTGCAGCTGTGCGCGGTACGGTCGGGCTCGACCGGCTCCGGTACGCGCGCCGCGCTCGCGGAGTACGGCGAGCAGCTCGGCCTCGCGCTCCGGATGTCCGACGACCTCGTCGACGCGGCCTTGGGGACGCCGACCGGGGCCGCCGGGCTTCCGGCCGTGATCGCGCTTGCGGACCGGCGCCGGGAGACCGAGGAGCTCCGTGCGCTGCTGTCGGGCCCGCGGGGTACGGCCGGACCGGCCGGGCCCCGGGACGTCACCCGGATCCTGGACCTGCTGTACGGCACGGGGGCGGTGGCCGAGGCGCGGGCGATGACGTACGCGCGGCTGGCGCGGGCGCGGGCGGCCCTGGAGGGCCTGCCGGAGGGGCCGGCGACCTGTGCGCTGCACGCCCTGTGCGACCTCGTGGCCCGGCGCGACCACTGAGGTCGTTCGGGGCGGCCCCTGAGCCCTCCCGGCACGACCACCGAGCCCCCCGCTGGTCGGGAGACGTGACGGCGGCCGGGCCGGGACGTCGTGCGGGAGCATGTGCCGGGACGTACGTCGTACGGAGCCCTGTACGCGGGCGTCGTGAGGCGCCGGCCGCGGGGGCGGAATCCTGGCTGGATCCGGGGACCCACGGCGGACCGCCTATTGTCGAGGCCATCACCACCGCCGTCGAGGACCTCGTCCTCGCCATGCCAGGGAGCCCCGCAGTGACTGTCACCGAGCACCCGCCGGCCGCCGCCCCGGCGGCCGCACCGCGCGAGCTGCGCACCGCCATGCTGGCGCGCGTGGAAGAGCGGCTGACCGGGTTCCTCGCCGAGGAGCGGCGTGCCTGGGCCGGGCTGAACCCCGACGCGGTGGAGCTCGTGGACATCGTCGCGGAGATGGTCGCCAGTGGCGGCAAGCGGTTGCGGCCGTCCTTCTGCGTCACCGCGTACCTCGCGGCGGGCGGTGCCCCCTGCTCGTCGGAGGCGGTCGAGGCGGCCGCGGCCCTGGAGCTGCTGCACACCTCCGCGCTGCTGCACGACGACGTCTTCGACGCCTCGGAGCTGCGCCGGGGCGAGCCGACCGCGCACATACGGCAGGCCGCGCTGCACGGCGAGCGCGGCTGGCACGGCGACGCCCAGCGCTACGGCGAGAGCGTGGCCGTGCTCGCCGGTGATCTCGCCCTGGTGTACGCGGAGCGGCTGATGTCGGCGTGCTCGGCGGAGGGCCGCCGGACGTGGGGCGAGTTGTGCACCGAGCTGATGGTGGGGCAGTTCCTCGACGTCCGGGCCGCCGCCCGGTTCCGGCCGGACGCGGGCCTGGCCCGCTGGATCGCGCTGTTCAAGTCCGGGCGCTACACCGTCTCCCGCCCGCTGGCGGTCGGCGGAAGCCTGGCGCAGGCGCCCGCGGAGCTGCTGGCGGCGTTCGAGGAGTACGGCCTGGCGCTGGGCGAGGCGTTCCAGCTGCGGGACGACCTGCTGGACGCGTTCGGCAGCTCCGAGGTCACGGGCAAGCCGGTCCGGCTGGACTTCAAGCAGCACAAGATGACGCTGCTGATGTCGTTCGCGCTCGGCGACGAGCCCGAGGTACGCGCCCTGGTCGGCGACGACCTCCCGGGCACCGACCCCGACGCCCTGCACGCCCTGCTCATCCGTACCGGGATACGGGACCGGGTGGAGGCGGTCATCGAGGAGCGGCTGAAGGTGGCCAAGGAGGCGGTGAGCGCGGCGCTGCCCGAGGAGTGGGCGGCGGAGCTGCACGCGATGGCCGAGGCCGCGGTCCACCGCGACAGGTAGCAGGCGCGCCCGCCGTGGGCGGCGGGCGCCCCAGCGCGGGCGCCGCTCTCGTAGGGCTGGGGGGCCGCGCGACCGGCCCCCGCCGCCGCGTACGGCTGAAGGCCGCGCCCCGGGAGGCCGGGGCGCCGCCCTCGCACGACTGGGACGCGGCCCTGGAAAACCGGAGGGGGCGCCGCCTCGTACGGCCGTACGGACCGGTCGGCGCTAGCCTGAGACCGCGGAACGGAACGAGGCGTGGCGAGGGCATGGAAACGGCACAGGGTCGGATCGTCGGCGCCGTGGCGCTCGGTGGCGGGGCCGGCGCGGCGGCGCGGTACGGCGCCTCGCGGCTGTGGCCCACCGCGGCGGACGCCTTCCCGTGGACCACCCTCGCCGTCAACGCCGCCGGCTGCGCCGCGATCGGCGTCCTGCTGGTGCTGATCTCCGAGGTGCGCACGGCGCATCCGCTGGTCCGCCCGTTCCTGGGCACCGGCGTGCTCGGTGGCTTCACCACCTTCTCCACGTACGCCGTGGACGTGACCGGGCTGGTGGACCGGGGCCGGGCCGGGACCGCCGTGCTCTATCTGGCGGCCACGCCGGCGGCTGCGCTGGCCGCCGTGTGGCTCGCGGCGACGGCGACGCGGCGGGTCCTGATGGGGAGGCCGGCATGAGACGGGGCGCGGACGCGCTGCGGATGACGGTGTTCCTGGGCGAGGGCGACACCTGGCACCACAAGCCGCTGTACACCGAGATCGTGCACCGCGCGCACCGCGCCGGGCTCGCGGGCGCCAGCGTCTTCCACGGCGTCGAGGGCTTCGGGGCGTCGTCGCGTGTCCACACCGCCAGGCTGCTGTCGCTGAGCGAGGATCTGCCGGTCGCCGTGGTGATCGTGGACACCGAGGAGCGGGTACGGGCGTTCCTCCCCGAGCTGGACGAGGTCCTCGGCGACGGGCTGGTGGTGCTCGACCCGGTCGAGACGTTGCTTTACGCGCGTCGCGATCGCGCATCGCGAGGCGATCGGTGAACTGGTTCCTCGTCGTCGTCGGCGGCATGATCGGCGCGCCGCTGCGCTATCTCACCGACCGCGCGGTACAGCGCCGCCACGACTCCGTCTTCCCCTGGGGAACCTTCACCGTCAATGTCGTGGGCTGCCTGGTCCTGGGGTTGCTCACCGGTGCGGCGAACGCGGGGGCGGCCCCTGACCGGCTCCAGGCGCTGCTCGGCACCGGCCTGTGCGGTGCGCTGACCACGTACTCCACCTTCTCCTACGAGACCCTGCGGCTGGCCGAGAACAACGCCCGGCTCTTCGCGTTCGCGAACACCGTGGGGAGTGTGGCGGCCGGCCTGGGCGCGGCGTTCGCCGGGGTCGCGCTGGGCGAGGCGGTGTGGGGCTGACCGGCCCCGCTCAGCCCTGCGGACCCAGGTGCTCCAGCAGCACCCGCCGCAGCTCCCGCGCCGCCCGCGTCGGCGCCACGTCCTTGCGGTGCGCCACCGCGATGGTCCGCCGCATCCCCTCCCCCGCCGCGAACCGGGTGACCCGCAGCCCGGAGCGCGCCGCCACCATTCCGGGAACGACGGCGAGCCCGAGCCCGGCCCGTACGAAGCCCAGTACCGCGTCCATCTCGCCGCCCTGCACGGTGAAGGCGGGTTCGAAGCCCGCCGCGTGACAGGCGGCGGTGGTGAACTCGCGCAGGTCGTAGCCCCGCCGGAACATCACCATCGGCCGGTCCCGCAGGTCCGCGACCCGGATCCGGCGACTCACGGGCGCGGGCGCGCTCGGCGCGGAGACCACCACCAGGTCCTCCCCCAGCAGTTCGGTGGTGGCCAGCGCCGGGGCGTCGCCGGTCAGCGGGGTGATGATCAGGGCCAGGTCGAGTCCGCCCGCGGCCAGCGTGCGCACCAGGTCCTTCGAGCCGCCCTCGTCGATGAACAGCTCGATGCCCGGATAGCGCGCGTGGAAGGCGCGCAGCACGTCGGGGACGAGGCTGGCGCACAGGCTGGGCGGCGCCCCGAGCCGGACCCGGCCGCGCCGCAGCTGGGCGACCTCCTGCACCTCGCGGTGCGCGGTCTCGGTGTCGGCGAGGATCTGCCTGGCGAGCGGCAGCAGCGCCTCCCCGGCGTCGGTGAGCGTGATGTTGCCGCGGGCGCGGTGGAACAGGTCGGCGCCCAGCTCCCGTTCGAGGGCCCGGATCTGCTGGGAGAGGGAGGGCTGGGCGACGTGCAGCAGATCGGCGGCGCGGGTGAAGTGCCGGGTGTCGGCGACGGCGGCGAAATAGCGGAGCTGTTGCAGTTGCACGCACCTATGATAGTGAGTGCCTATCGAAACGAGCTGCTTCATGTCTTGGACGGATTGCCACGGCAGTCCTTAGCGTCGTGCCCATGGCATTGGCGACGCGGCCGGACCGGCGGCCGTCCCTCATCGGCTACGTCTGGCGGTCGACCGTCGGCAAGAAGGCGGTCATGGCCGTCACCGGCCTGATCATGCTCGCGTACCTGGTCGCCCATCTTCTGGGCAACCTCAAGGTCTTCTTCGGTCCCGAGGAGTTCAACGCGTACGGGCGGTGGCTGCGCACCATCGGTGAACCGTTCCTGCACCACGAGTGGTTCCTGTGGCTGGCGCGCGTGGCGCTGGTGACCGCGGTGGTGCTGCACGGCACCGCCGCGTACCAGCTCAGCCGCCGCGACCTGGCCGCACGCCCGCAGGGTTACGTCCACCAGCGGCGGCGCGCGAGCTACGCCACCCGCACCATGCGCTGGGGCGGGGTGATCCTCGGCCTGTTCATCGTCTGGCACATCCTGGACCTGACGACGCTGACGGTGAACGAGCACGCCGAGCCCGGCCATCCGTACGAGAACCTCGTGGCGACCTTCTCCACCTGGTACGGCAACACCATCTACATCACCGCCATGGTCGCCCTCGGGTTCCACGTACGGCACGGGTTCTGGAGCGCCGCCCAGACCCTGGGCGCGGGCAGCCCGCGCCGCGACCGGGCGCTCAAGGCCGTGGCCAACGGCCTGGCCGCCGTGCTGACCTGCGGCTTCATCTCCATACCCGTCGGCGTGATGACCGGAGTCGTGAGCTGAGATGACCACCCGTACCGAACCCACCGAACCCACCGGTTACAGCGACTACACCACTGGTGCGCCCGTCACCGACACCAAGGCGCCCGACGGCCCCATCGAGGAGCGCTGGGACCGCCGCCGCTTCGAGGCGAAGCTGGTCAACCCGGCCAACCGCCGCAAGTACACCGTGATCGTGGTCGGCACCGGCCTGGCGGGCGGCGCCGCGGGCGCCACCCTCGCCGAACAGGGCTACCACGTCGTCCAGTTCTGCTACCAGGATTCCCCGCGCCGCGCCCACTCCATCGCCGCGCAGGGCGGCATCAACGCCGCGAAGAACTACCGCAACGACGGCGACTCGATCCGGCGGCTGTTCTACGACACCGTCAAGGGCGGCGACTTCCGCGCCCGCGAGTCCAACGTGCACCGGCTCGCGCAGGTCTCGGTGGAGATCATCGACCAGTGCGTGGCGCAGGGCGTGCCGTTCGCCCGGGAGTACGGCGGGCTGCTGGACACCCGCTCCTTCGGCGGCGTGCAGGTCTCCCGTACCTTCTACGCCCGCGGCCAGACCGGTCAGCAGCTGCTGCTCGGCGCCTACCAGGCACTGTCCCGGCAGATCGCCGCGGGCAACGTCGAGATGCACGCGCGCACCGAGATGCTGGACCTGCTCGTCGTCGACGGCCGGGCCCGCGGCATCGTCGCCCGCGATCTGGTCACCGGCGAGATCGGCACGTACGTCGCCGACGCCGTGGTCCTGGCCTCCGGCGGCTACGGCAACGTCTTCTATCTGTCGACGAACGCCAAGAACTCCAACGCCACCGCCGTCTGGCGGGCGCACCGGCGCGGCGCGTACTTCGCCAACCCCTGCTTCACCCAGATCCACCCGACGTGCATCCCGCGCTCCGGCGACCACCAGTCGAAGCTGACGCTGATGAGCGAGTCGCTGCGCAACGACGGCCGGATCTGGGTGCCCAAGGCCAAGGGCGACACCCGGCCGCCGGGCCGGATCCCCGAGGACGAGCGCGACTACTACCTGGAGCGGATCTATCCGTCCTTCGGCAACCTGGTGCCGCGCGACATCGCCTCGCGGGCCGCGAAGAACGTCTGCGACGAGGGCCGGGGGGTCGGCCCCGGCGGGCAGGGCGTCTATCTGGACTTCGCCGACGCCATCCGGCGGATGGGCCGGGAGAAGGTCGCGGAGAAGTACGGCAACCTCTTCGAGATGTACGAGCGCATCACCGCCGAGGACCCGTACGAGGTGCCGATGCGCATCTACCCCGCCATCCACTACACGATGGGCGGCCTGTGGGTCGACTACGACCTCCAGACCACCGTTCCCGGGCTGTTCGCGATCGGTGAGGCGAACTTCTCCGACCACGGCGCCAACCGGCTCGGCGCCTCCGCGCTGATGCAGGGCCTGGCCGACGGCTACTTCGTGCTGCCGTCCACCATCAACGACTACCTGGCCCGGCACCCGCACGACGAGGTCGACCCCGGCCATCCGGCGGTGTCGGAGGCGGTGTCGGAGGTGACGGACCGGCTGCACCGGCTCCTGGCCAACGACGGCGACCGCACCCCGGACTCCTTCCACCGCGAGGTCGGCGAACTGCTCTGGGACCACTGCGGCATGGCCCGCGACGAGGCCGGTCTGCGCAAGGCGCTGGAGCGCATCCCCGCGCTGCGCGAGGAGTTCTGGCGCCGCATCAAGGTGCCGGGCTCCGGCGAGGAGCTCAACCAGTCCCTGGAGAAGGCCAATCGCATCGTCGACTATCTGGAGCTGGCCGAGCTGATGTGCCTCGACGCGCTGCACCGCGCGGAGTCCTGCGGCGGGCACTTCCGGGAGGAGAGCCAGACCGACGACGGCGAGGCGGCCCGCCGCGACGAGGAGTTCGCATACGCGGCGGCCTGGGAGTTCACGGGTACGGGAGCGGCCCCCGTCCTCCACAAGGAGCCGCTGACCTTCGAGTACGTCCACCCCACCCAGCGGAGTTACGCATGAGGCTCACCCTGCGGATCTGGCGCCAGCGCGGACCTGAGGAGCCCGGCGCCATGACCCTGTACACCGTCGACGGCATCTCCCCGGACATGTCCTTCCTGGAGATGCTGGACACGCTCAACGAAGAACTCATCCTGCGCGGCGATGAGCCGGTGGCCTTCGACCACGACTGCCGCGAGGGCATCTGCGGCGCGTGCGGCATGGTCATCAACGGGCGGGCGCACGGGCCCGAGCGCACCACCACCTGCCAGCTGCACATGCGGCACTTCGAGGACGGCGACACCATCGACGTCGAGCCGTGGCGGGCCGCGGCGTTCCCGGTGGTGAAGGACCTGGTGGTGGACCGGTCGGCGTTCGACCGGATCATCGGGTCGGGCGGCTACGTCTCGGTGCCGACCGGCAGCGCGCCGGAGGCGCACGCCACGCCGGTGCCGAAGCCGGTCGCCGACACCGCTTTCGAGCACGCCGAGTGCATCGGCTGCGGGGCCTGCGTCGCGGCGTGCCCCAACGGTTCGGCGATGCTGTTCACCTCGGCCAAGGTGGTCCACCTGAACGTACTGCCGCAGGGCGCGCCCGAGCGGGAGTCGCGGGTGCTGGACATGGTCGGCACGATGGACGCGGAGGGCTTCGGCGGCTGTACGAACACCGGTGAGTGCGCGGTCGCCTGCCCCAAGGGCATTCCGCTCCAGTCCATCTCCACGATGAACCGGGAGTACATGCGGGCCACGCTGCGCGGCGGCAGGCCGTAAGTCCACGGGGGAGGGACGGGGGAGACCGGTCCGGGGGGCCGGTCTGGGGGAGCCGGTTGGGGGGACCGGTCTGAGGGAGGCCGGTCTGGGGAGACCGGTCCGGGGGGGGCGGCGCGGCCCGGTCAGAGCGCGGCCGCCGCCTCCCCCAGCGCCTCCGCCAGGAGTTCCGCCCCGCGGACCGCGACCCCGGGCCGCTCCCCCGCCCGCTCCTGCCACCGTTCCAGCGCCTCGTCCACCGGCCCCCAATCCAGCGGCCGAGCCTCGCGTACCGCGTCCGCCGCCGGCGGCAGCGCCGTACGCAACGCCGCGGCGAAGTCCGCGGCCTCCGGCGACGGCGCGGCGTCCCGGTCCGGCAGGTGCGCCTCCAGCAGCATGGTGACCCGCCCCAGCGCGCCGACCGCGGTGCCCGCCGCCTCGGCCGCCTCGCGGGTCAGCTCGGGAACCGTCACCGGCTCCTGCTGGGCGCGTGCCAGTGTCTCCTCCCAGGCGACGCGCGCCGCGCGGGCGTCCAGCAGCGCCTCGCGCACCTGGCGGGGACGCCGCTCGGCGGGCCGGGCGTGGGCTTCGAGTACGGCGACCGCGTAGCGGCCGTTCGCCGCCAGCCAGTCGGCCAGCCGGTCCCGCAGCACCGGGGTCTCCCAGGCGGGGAAGACGGCGTACGCGGCCAGGGCCAGCAGCCCGCCGAGCAGGGTCAGCGCCACCCGCGCGGCCACGGTCTGCGACCAGCCCTCGCCCGCGATGCCGAGCAGGAAGATGACGTACCCGCTGATGCAGGCGGAGGCGACCGCGTATCCGGTGCGCAGCAGCAGATACAGCAGTCCGACGCAGAGCACGGCCAGCACCGCGCTGACCTGCTCGCCCGGGTGGGCGAGCGCCATGGCCGCGCCGGCGAGCGCCACCCCGCCGAGGGTGCCCGCGAACCGGGCGACCCCGCGCGCGTACGTCTGCCCGAAGTCCGGCCGCATCACCATGACGGAGGTCAGGGGCGCCCAGTAGCCGTGGCCCCAGGGCAGCGCGGCGCCCGCCAGATACCCGCAGACGGCGACGGCCGTGACCCGTACGGCATGCCGCAGGACGGGCGAGGACCAGCGGGCCTCGCGGTGCAGGGTGCGCAGCACTTCGGGGACGAGGCCGGGCACGGTGGGGCGCGGCAGATGCCGGTAGTCCTTCCGGCCCTCGGCGGTGACCGCCTCCACCGGGCCCTCGGTGGCCTCCACCACGTCGCCGACCAGCGCCATCAGACGCAGCGCCGCGCGGCGGGCGGCGCCGTCGAGCATCGGCCCGGCGGCGGGCACCTCCAGTACCGCCATGGCCTCCGGCGGCAGCCGGACCGGCTCGCCCTTGCGGACGGCGTGCGCGACGGCGTCCAGGACGGAGGCGGTGGCGGCCAGCAGATCGCGGACGCGCTCGCGCTGGGGCCCGGTCTCCGGGGCGCCGACGACGGGATCGGCCAGGGAGGCCAGGACCGGCCGGATGCGCTCGGCCAGCCCCCGGAAGCCGCGCAGCTGGCCGGGCCTGCGCCGGGCCTGCCGGGGGGTCAGGGCGGCGGCGCTGCGGGCGTCCATCAGCGGCAGCGGATCGAACGGCGCGACCGGGTCGTGGCGCAGTCGGCGCGCGTAGTCGGCGACCCCGGCGAGGGCGTCGGCGAGCGCGTCCCGCTGAACGCCCCAGGGCCGTACGGGGAACAGCACGATGAGCGCCGCCTGGACGACACCGCCGAAGGCGATCAGCGCGGTGTGCTCCAGCGCGCCGACCACCGAGGTCGGCAGGGTGACGGTGATCAGCATGACCGCGACCATCTGGGTGGCGACCAGCCCGGAGACCGGGCCGACGGCCCAGGCCATGCCGGTCAGCAGCGTCCACACCGCCAGCAGCACGGCGAACAGGACGGTGTTCGCGGCGGCGAGGTAGCCGAGGAAAGTGCTCACCGCGAGCGCCGCGGCGGCGGCGAGCGCCAGCGCGGGCCGGGGCCGCCAGCTGCGCTGGAAGGTGGCCAGGCCCGAGGAGAACGCGCCGAAGGCGGAGGAGACGGCGAGCGCGGGCGAACCGAGCCAGAGCGTGAGCCCGATGACGATCGCGACGCCGCACGCGCCCCGGAGCGCCACGACCGGTTCGAGCCGGGTGCGGTCGATGCGCTCGATGGTCAGCCCGGCCCGCGTGGCCTCCTTCAACGCCCGTGACCAGCTCATACGGAGGAGCCTACGGGGTCGGCCAGGGGAACCCGGGGCGGCGGCCGCCGCAACGCGCGCCCCCGAGCCGTCAGCTGTCCCGGGGACAGGCGAACACCCCCGTCAGCTGTCCCTGGGGCAGGCGAACTCCCCGCCCGGGCCCCACTTCGTGATCCGGCCGGTGTTCTGCGCGAACGCCCCGCAGTAGAGCACCGGCTCCGAGCCGCGCCCGGTGTGGTGCACGATGACCAGCGGTTTGTCGCGGGAGACGGTGCGCCCGCCCTGCCCGAAGTCGAGGTAGCCGCTGGCGCCTTCCTTGCGGATGCCGTTGTAGAGGCTGGACTGGACGTTGGAGCGGCTCACGTCCCGGCCGTCCGTGCCCGCGTACGCCTTGTTGGCGGCGGCCGCGATCAGCTGCATCGCGTCGAAGGCCAGAGCCGCGTGCCCGTCGTCGCGCCACAGGTCGTTCTTCCCGAACTGGCGGGCGTAGATGTCGGTGAACTCCTTGGCGGTGTCGCTGCTGCGCGGGTGTCCGGCGGGCAGTACGTGGGCCGAGTGGTAGAGCCGCAGCCACGAACGCGGCCACAGGCGGTCCTGGTACTCCCCGGAGAGGGCGGCGTTGGTCAGCTCGTTGCCGCCGAGCACGGTCAGCTTCCGGCCCTCGCAAGAAGTGTTGTCGCCGAAGTCGTTGAGGAAGGCGGTGAACTCGCGGGCGCGGGCGGCCCAGAAGACGACGGTGCGGGGCCGCTGTGTGATCCGCTCGCACACCGCTTCCGCGACGTCCCGGATGGTCTCCTTGCGCGAGACGCGATCGGTGTCCGGTCCGTTGCCGCTCCCGCCGCCGCTGCCGTCCGGGGCGTCGGGCGAGTACCACAGCTTGTGCCACCTGTCCCGGCCGAAGGTCTCGGCGAACCCGTCCCCGAGCCCCTTGCTGTAGACATCGAGCGGATCCTGGATCACCACCGCCGCCTCGGCGGGCGCGCAGCCGCCCGACGCGTCCTCCATGATCCGCGCCCGGTGCGCGAACTCGCCCTCGATCCGGGTCTCGCGGCTGTTGCTCGGCGCCATCGGCCGGTAGTAGCGGCTGACCTGCATCTGGTCGGCAGTGGCCGTGGTGCCGACCATGGGGATGCCCGCGTCGCCCAGCACCCGTACGGCTTCCTGGGTCACCGTGCGGCTCTCGGCGAAGCCCACCACGCCGATGGTGTTCGGGTTCCGCTCGGCCTGGCGCACGATGCCCTCGGCGACGTCGACGGCGTCCTTGAAACGCTCGCCCGCGTCGCGGTGTTCGACGCGCAACCACACCTTCTGGTGGTCGCTCAGCGCCTCGTTGTTCAGCTCGCGCTGCGCCAGCACGATGCCGCGCAGCTCCGGGATCGCGCCGTCGAACCGCTCCTCCTCCCGGTTCCCGGCCACCGACGCCCCCACGTGGATGACCGTCCGGAACGTCCCGTGCCGTCGCCGCGCCACCCTCGCGTTCTCGCTGTCGATCATCCGCATGAGCTTGTCGTACTGCTCCTTGGGCGACGGGGCCCGGGGCGGCCGGGCGGCCGGGGCCGAGCCGCCGGTCGCACCGCCCAGGCACGCGGCACTGCCGCCACCACCTCCGAGCCCCATCGGGAGCAGCAGCCCGGCCAGGAGCGCCACGCAGACAACGCCCTCCATCAGCAGCTCGGTGGCCGGGCCGATCCGGAACGTCCGCGGCGCGACCGGACTGACCCGCCGCCCGCCGGACGGAGTCGATGGCACGGACCCGGGCAGCGGGGCCAGCAGCGGCTCCGGAGTGCTGTCGGGCATCCCGGCCGCGTGGTCCAGCCGGGACGCCGCGTCGGCCGGTCCGGAGCAGCGCTCTCCGGCGGGTGCGCTGTCCGCGGACCCGCCGGACCCCACGGACCCCACGGGTCCTACGGCCACGACGACGACGGCGGCACATCCGGTCTCCTCGACGGCCGGACCGTACTCCGCGAGAAACCGCTTCCCGGCACCGGCGGCCCGGCCATCGGGCAGTTCGAGCAGGACGGCGAAGCGGGTGCGCCGCCGGCGCCGCCAGGGGGAGAGCCGCCCGGGGCGGGCCGCGGCCTTCAGATCCACCAGCAGCGCCCGCAGCAGCAGCAGCTCGAACTCCACGGCCGCGGCCTCCGGCTCCAGCGGGCCGACGGACTCCAACCACTGCGCGACATCGTCGAAGAACTCCACGGAGCGGCGCCCGTGCCCGATGTCCCGCCAGTCGGCGTACCAGCCGCGCTTCTTGGACCACAGCAGCCGCCGGGTGCGCCTGCGCCCCCACCACCAGCGCGGCAGGAGCTGCGTCAGCGGCCGTACGACCATCTGGAGCGCGAGCGTGACCCGCCCGGACGCCTGCACCTGCCCGCCGCCGCCGTCGCCGCCCGCCCCGCCTTCCCCGCCTGGTCGACCGTCGCCGCCCGGTCCACCGAGCGCCCACAGGGTCCGCAGCACCCGCCCGCGCAGCCGGCGCTTTCCGTAGCAGTGGTCGCGCAGCGCCTCCCCGGTGAGCGGCGCCGCCGGGCCGCCGAGCCCCAGCTCCACGACGTCCCGCATCAGCCAGAAGTCCGGCAGCCGCAGCCGCCCGGTGCGTCGCGGTACGTCGTTCGTCAACCCCGCCCCGACGGCGAGGGCCAGCGGCCGCCCCGCGCCCGCCGCGGTCCGCATGTCGCCGGCCCCGACCCGCGCGTACGGCACCAGCTTCGCCCCGCGCCCGCGCAGGCACCACTCCAGCCCCCGCACGACCCGCCCCGCCCGCTCCGCCGCGTCGTCCCCTTCGACGAGCAGCACGACGGGCGGCAGCACATCACGCCCTTTGGCCCGCGGATCCTCCGGCACCACGGCCCGCTTGAACGCCGCGACGAACTCCTGCACCCCGTCCCCCGGCAGGAACCCCCCATCCAGCCCCCGCCCTCTCTCCGGCATCACCGGAACCCCCCAACTCGCCTGCGATCTCAGTCCACTTGGGATCCCCGACGCACGGGTCGCACAAACCCCCGCAGGCCCCTCTCAGCGTGTGCGCCCGCCCCCCTGCTGGAGAGCATCCGCGTCCCACGACGGGAGAAGGGCCGCCCGCGTTGCCGCCCAAGGGGTTCCGAGGCATCGCCACGAGATACGGCAAGACCGTCAGGCAACGGACCGAACCGGCTGGTCAGCCCATGCTTTTGGCACCGTCCAGGGACTCGCGGATGATGTCGCCATGGCCCGCGTGCTGGGCGGTCTCGCCGATGATGTGCATCAGCACCCGGCGGGCCGACCACCGCACGCCGGGCTCGCACCACGGGGCCTTCGGCAGCGGCTGGGTCGCGTCCAGATCGGGCAGGGTGGCGACCAGCTCGTCAGTACGGCGGGCCGCCTCAGCGTAGTCGGCCAGCACACCGGCCAGCGTCTCGCCTGGCAGCAGTCGGAACTCGTCGGCCCGCCGGGCCCAGTCAGCCTCGGTCATGGCGGTGAAGTCGCCCATCGCCGACGGGCCGCCCAGGATGAAGGCCACCCAGGTCCGCTCGACCACCGTGACGTGCTTGATCAGACCGCCCAGGCACAGTTCGCTGGCGGTGGTCCGCCGCCCGGCCTGCTCGTCGGTGAGGTCGCGGGTGGTGAAGCGCAGGTAGTGCCGGTGCCCGGCCAGCGCCGCCAGCAGGTCGGCCCGCTCACCCGGGGCGGTCGGCGCGTCGGCCAGGGCGCGGGTGGTCAGCTCGTTGATGTTCGTCGTCTCGCTCATCGTCTCCGCCTTCGGTTGCTGCTGTTCCGTCGGTCAAGCGCCACGCTAGAGGCGAAAGCGGTCATATTCTGACCTAAATGAGGGAGGATCAGCCGCAGCACGGCTCACGCCGGGCCGGGCCGGGGGCGCTGCCCGTGCCCCCCACACGCGGACGCGGGGGGGGGCACGACGCCGCTGGAGAGGCACGTGCCGAGGAGGGCTCGACGGAGCGCCGCCAGGCGGCCCGCTAAGGGCGGACGTAGGGCCGGGTCATGATCTCCATGTTGTGACCGTCCGGGTCGTCGAAGTACGCCCCGCGGCCGCCGAACAGCCGGTTGATCTGGCCGGGTTCGGTGTGACTTGGATCGGCGTAGTAGGTGACCCCGACCGCTTCCAGGCGGCCGATCATGGCGTCGAACTGCGCTTCCGGCACGAGGAACGCGTAGTGCTGCGACTGAATCGGCTCGTCCCTCTTCTCGTAGTAGTCGAGCGTTACGCCGTTGCCGAGGTCGACGGGCACGAACGGCCCGAACGGAGCGCCGACCTTCAACCCCAGGATCGTGGCGATGAACTCGGCCGACAGGTGCCGGTCGCTGGCGTAGACGGCGGTGTGGTTCAGCTGGACGGCGGTCGTCGGCAGCTCGGATTCGTGCGGGTGCAGCTGGTTGTTTGGCATGAGAGGTGTGTCTCCGGGTCTTTGGATTTGCTGGAATGAGGACGCCACGCAAGGGCGCCGGAAGCAAAGACACGGAGAAGGGGGCGGGCCTCGTGCCCGCCTCGCGCTCACGCCGAGGCCGGGAACCTCACTCGTGCATGGCCCATGGCCGACCCGGCAGTCACCCGACCGATCTTAGTGACCATAAACATCTGGGACAATGCGTACCAGCCAGATGAGAACGGAGCCTTCGCAGGAGGTCAGGGCACGACGTTCATTCGGAGCCCCTGGCGAACTGGCGCCGGATTCCCGCCAGCGGATGGGCCGTCATCGCGGCCGGAGCGGCGACCGCCACCCCCACAGCCGCCAGGACGCCGACCGTCCAAGGCACGTCGAAGGCCGGCATCGGGCCATTGCCCACTGCCACGGCAAGGGGGACCAGGCAGGTCAGCGCGGTGAGAGCCGCCAGGGTCACGCCGACCACGGCCGCGCCCAGGGCCTCGTACAGGACGCAGCAGCGTGCAGGCACCCACTCCCGCCGGTGACGGCGCAGGCCAGGGCGGCCGCCGTCACCCGCCCCGGATAGGCCCGCACTTCGGCGCCGAAGAGCCTGCGCATACCGGTCGCGCCGGCAAGCACGTGCATGCCCAACTCCCCTCCCCTGAGCCGTCGATGGACCGGCTCGACGGACACGGTCGCGATCGACGCTACCGGCCCTCCCTCGGGCGGGCTCGATTTCGGGCCCGCCCGAGGGCTGAGGAGGCAAGCGACTCAGTGGTTGCTGGGGAAGCCCAGGTTGATGCCGCTCTCGCTCGGGTCCGGCCAGCGGGTGGTGACGACCTTGCCGCGGGTGTAGAAGTGCACGCCGTCGTTGCCGTAGATGTGGTGGTCGCCGAAGAGGGAGTCCTTCCAGCCCCCGAAGGAGTGGTAGCCGACGGGGACCGGGATCGGGACGTTGACGCCGACCATGCCCGCCTCGACCTCCAGCTGGAAGCGGCGTGCCGCGCCGCCGTCGCGGGTGAAGATGGCGGTGCCGTTGCCCCACTTGGAGCTGTTGATCAGCTCGATGGCCTCGTCGTAGGTCTCCGCGCGGACCACGCACAGCACCGGGCCGAAGATCTCGTCGCGATAGGCGTCGGCGGTCACCGGGACCTTGTCGAGCAGGGAGACGCCGATGAAGAAGCCGTCCGCGTGGCCTTCGACGGTGTAGCCGGTACCGTCCACGACGACCTCCGCGCCCTGGGCCGCCGCGCCGTGCACGTAACTCGCGACCTTGTCGCGGTGCTCGCGCGTGATGAGCGGGCCCATCTCCGAGGACGGGTCGGTGCCCGGGCCGATCCGCAGCCTGGCGGCGCGGTCGGCGATCTTCTTCACCAGGTCGTCGCCGATGTCGCCGACGGCGACGACGACGGAGACGGCCATGCAGCGCTCGCCCGCCGATCCGTAGGCGGCGTTGATGGCGTTGTCCGCGGCCACGTCCAGGTCGGCGTCGGGCAGCACCAGCATGTGGTTCTTGGCGCCGCCCAGGGCCTGTACGCGCTTGCCGTGCTCGACCGCCTTGGTCTGGATGTACTTCGCGATGGGGGTTGAGCCCACGAAGCTGACGGCCGCCACGTCCGGGTGCTCCAGGAGGCGGTCCACGGCCACCTTGTCACCGTTGACGACGTTGAGGACGCCGTCCGGGACGCCCGCCTCGGCGGCGAGTTCGGCGAGCAGGAAGGACGCGGACGGGTCCTTCTCGCTCGGCTTGAGCACGAAGGTGTTGCCGCAGGCGAGCGCGACCGGGAACATCCACAGCGGCACCATGGCCGGGAAGTTGAACGGGGTGATGCCCGCGACGACGCCCAGTGGCTGGCGGATCGAGGAGACGTCGACGCCGGTGGAGACCTCGGTGGACAGCTCGCCCTTCAGCTTGTGCGGGATGCCGCAGGCCAGCTCCACGATCTCCAGACCGCGGGCGACCTCGCCGAGCGCGTCGGAGTGCACCTTGCCGTGCTCGGCGGTGATCAGCGCGGCGATGTCGTCGCGGCGGGCGTGCAGCAGTTCGCGGTACCGGTACAGGATCGCGGTGCGCCTGGCCAGGGAGGTCTTCCCCCAGGTGCGGTACGCGTCCTTGGCGGCGGCGACGGCGGCGTCCACCTCGGCCACGGAGGCCAGGGCGACGCGGGTCTCCTGGGCGCCGGTCGCCGGGTTGTAGACCGGGCCGTGGTGACCGGACGCGCCCTCGACGGTCTTGCCGCCGATCCAGTGGTCGATGGTCTTCATCTACGGGGCCTTTCTCGAAGGGCTCGAAGGACTCGAAGGGGTGGCGGGGCGCGGCGGTACTACAGGTGGCGGCGGCGGGCGGCGGCCTGCCGGTCGTAGTCCTTGCGGGCCTGGACGGCGGCCGGGCGGGTCGCGGTCTGGGCGACGGGCACATCCCACCACGCCTGTGCGGCGGGCGCGCCCGGCACTGTGTCGGCTGTTTCCGTCTCCACATAGACACATGTGGGGCGGTCGGAGGCGCGCGCGGTGGCGAGCGCGGTCCGCAGTTCGGCCACCGTCGCCGCGCGGATGACCTCCATGCCCAGGCTCGCCGCGTTGGCCGCGAGATCCACCGGCAGCGGGTCGCCGGTGTAGGTGCCGTCGGCGGTGCGGAAGCGGTAGGCGGTGCCGAAGCGCTCGCCTCCAGTCTGCTCCGAGAGGCCGCCGATGGAGGCGTATCCGTGGTTCTGGATGAGGACGATGTTGATGTTGACGCCCTCCTGGACCGCAGTGACGATCTCGGTCGGCATCATCAGGTACGTACCGTCGCCGACCAGCGCCCACACCGGGCGGTCGGGGGCGGCGAGCCGGGCGCCGATCGCGGCCGGGATCTCGTAGCCCATGCAGGAGTAGCCGTACTCCAGGTGGTACTGCCGCCGGGACCGGGCCCGCCACAGCTTGTGCAGGTCGCCGGGGAGGGAGCCGGCGGCGTTGATGACCACGTCGGTGTCGCCGACGACGGCGTCCAGCGCGCCGAGCACCTGGGTCTGACTGGGGCGTACGGTCGCGTCCTCGGCGGCGTACGCGGCGTCCACCCGGCGCTCCCAGCGCTCCTTGCCCGCCTGGTACTCCGCCTCGTAGGACTCCTCGACCCGGTGTCCGGCCAGCGCCTGGGTGAGGGCCTCGAGTCCGGCACGGGCGTCGGCGACCAGGGCGGTGGCGCTGAGCTTGTGCGCGTCGAAGGCGGCGATGTTGAGGTTGACGAAGCGGACGCCGGGCTCGGCGAAGAGGGTGTTCGAGGCGGTGGTGAAGTCGGTGTAGCGGGTGCCGACGCCGATGACCAGGTCGGCGGTGCGGGCGAGGTCGTCGGCGACGGCGGTGCCGGTGTGGCCGATGCCGCCGACGTCGGCCGGGTGGTCGTGGCGCAGCGAGCCCTTGCCCGCCTGGGTGGAGGCGACGGGAATGCCGGTGGTGTCGACGAGCGCGCGCAGCGCCTCCTCCGCCTCGCTGTGGTGGACGCCGCCGCCCGCGACGATCAGCGGCCGGTGGGCGGCGCGGATCTCGTGTACGGCGTGGGCGAGCGCGGCGGTGTCGGGGGCCGGGCGGCGCACGTGCCAGACGCGGTCGGCGAAGAACTCCTCGGGCCAGTCGAAGGCTTCGGCCTGGACGTCCTGCGGGAGGGCCAGGGTGACGGCGCCGGTGTCGACCGGGTCGGCCAGGACGCGCATCGCCTGGAGCGCGGCGGGGATGAGCGCCTCGGGGCGTACGACGCGGTCGAAGTAGCGGGAGACCGGCCGCAGGGCGTCGTTGACGGAGACATCGCCCGCGTAGGGCACTTCGAGCTGCTGGAGGACCGGGTCGGCCGAGCGGGTGGCGAAGGTGTCGCCGGGCAGCAGCAGGACGGGCAGGTGGTTGATGGTGGCGAGGGCGGCGCCGGTGACGAGGTTGGTGGCGCCGGGGCCGATGGAGGTGGTGACGGCCTGCGCGGAGAGCCGGTCGCGCTGCCGGGCGTAGCCGACGGCGGCATGCACCATGGCCTGCTCGTTGCGGCCCTGGAGATACGGCAGGGTGTCCGGCCCCGACTCCAGCAGGGCCTGGCCGAGGCCCGCGACGTTGCCGTGGCCGAAGATGCCCCAGCAGGCGGTGATCAGGCGGTGGCGCCGCCCGTCGCGCTCGGTGTACTGGTGGCCCAGGAACTCGACCAGGGCCTGGGCGACAGTGAGCCGTCGAGTCGTCATCGGGCGTCTCCGGAAGGGGCGGTGGGGGCGTCGTAGAGGGGAAGCCGGGGGTCCACGGGCTGGTCGGGCCAGGTGGCGCGGATCCAGGCGTGCTCGGGGTGGTCGCAGATCAGCCAGGCGCGTTCGGCGCCCGGTCCTGCCATGACGTTGAGGTAGTACATGGTGTGGCCGGGGGCGGCGATGGACGGGCCGTGCCAGCCGTCGGGGATGAGGACGGTGTCGCCGGTGCGGACCTCGGCGAGGACGTCGGTGCCCCTGTACCTTTTCTCCCTCGCTTGCCTCCGGGCGCTCAGACCCGGTGTCGACGGTCCACCGTGCTCGGGCCCTCGTTCCTCGGGCCCTCCGCGCGCTTGCCCTTTCGACACCGGCGCGCCCTTCGGCTCGCTCGGGGGCCCTGACGGTGAGACGCGCTGGTAGCCGACGCCCTCGCTGCCGTGGGCCTCGGCGATCTCGAAGTAGTAGATCTCCTCCAGCTCGCTCTCCTCGCCCGGACGGCACTCGTCGTGCTTGTGCGGCGGGTAGGAGGACCAGTTGCCGCCGGGGGTGAGGACCTCGACGGCGATGAGCCTGTCGCATGCGAAGGCCCCCACCGCGCCGAAGTTGTTGACCTGGCGGGAGCAGCTGCCGGCGCCGCGCAGTTCGACGGGGACGTCGGAGGCCGGCCCGTACCGGGCGGGCAGCCGCCGCTCGCAGCGGGCGCCGGTCAGGGCGAAGCGGCCGCCCGCGCCGCTGCTGATCCGGGCGTCGGTGTCGCGCGGCAGGTACGCGAAGTCGGTGACACCGCTGAAGACATCGGCGCGGCCGTGCAGGTCGAAGGTCTCGCCGTCGGCGGCGACGGTGCAGCCGCCGGCCAGCGGCAGCACGATCCACTCGCTGTCGCCCGTGGCGAAGGCGTGCGTGCCGCCGGGCGGGAGCTCCAGGACGCGCAGCGACGAGTAGCCCCAGTCGGCTCGCGCCGGGTCGATGTCCACGGCGTACGGGCCGGAGGCCGCCATGCCCGCCGGCAGATGGAAGTCGGTGGACTCCGTGGCGCGCCCGGTCGACTCCGCGGTGCCCTCGCCGGTCTTCGCCGTGCTCTCGCTCGACTTCGCGGCGCTCCCGCCGGTCTTCGCCGTGCTCTCGGTGGGCTTCGTGGTGCTTGAGGTCATGGTGTGAGTCTTCCCTGGTCCGGGCTCGATCAGAGCAGGCCGACGGCGGTGTCGACGGCGGTCTCGACGGTGCCCTGCGCCGGGTAGAGCAGCGAGCGCCCGACCACGAGGCCCTGGACGGTGGGCAGCCGCAGCGCCTTGCGCCACTTCTCGTACACCTCGTCCTGGTCGGCGCCGGAGTCGCCGCCGAGGAGCACCGCGGGCAGGGTGGAGGTCTCCATGACGGCCGCCATCTCGTCGGGGTCGTCGGTGACCGGCACCTTCAGCCAGGTGTACGCGGAGGTGCCGCCCAGTCCGGAGGCGATGGCGATGGAGCGGGTGACGGCCTCGGCGCTCAGGTCGTTGGTGACCTTGCCGCCGGCCCTTCGGGAGATGAACGGCTCGACGAAGACGGGCAGCTGGTGCGCGGCCATCTCGTCGATGGCGCGGGCGGTGGCCTCCAGGGTGGTGAGCGAGCCCGGGTCCTGGTAGTCGATGCGCAGCAGCAGTTTGCCCGCGTCGAAGCGGAGCCGGGCGAGGTCCTGGGGGCGGTGACCGGTGAAGCGGTCGTCGAGCTCGAAGGCGGCTCCGGCGAGTCCGCCGCGGTTCATGGAGCCGACGGCGACCTTGTCGTCGAGGGCGCCGAGCAGCAGCAGGTCCTCCAGGATGTCGGCGGTGGCGAGGACGCCGTCGACGCCGGGCCGGGAGAGCGCGCGGCACAGCCGTTCCAGCAGGTCGAACCGGTTGGCCATGGCCAGCCCGCGGTCCCCCACGGCGAGGGCGCCGCGCGCCGGATGGTCGGCGGCGACGATCATCAGCCGGCCGCTGTCGCCGATGAGGGGGCGTCTGACCCGGCGCGCGGCGGCCTCGGCGATGGCCTCGGGGTGCCGGGCGCGCACCGTGACGAGGTCGGAGATGCTGATGCTCAAGGGGTCCTCGCATTCGCGATGTCGTCGGATCCATGGGCCCGCGGCTTCCGGGCGCGGGCCCGGAATCGGGATCAGAGATCCGGGATCCGGAATCCGGGTTCGGAATCGAGATCCGGTATCCGGGATCCGGAAACCGGGTTCGGGTCCGGGGATCGAAGTCCGGGAAGTCGGTGGGGGTCGGAGCGGTGCGGGGTCAGCGGGTGTCCACGAGGAGCTCCTCGACCTCGGCGGCGGTGGGCATCGCGGAGGAGCAGGCCAGACGGGAGGCGACGATGGCGCCCGCCGCGTTGGCGTAGCGCATGGTGCGTTCCAGGTCCCAGCCTGACAGCAGTCCGTGGCACAGGGCGCCGCCGAAGGAGTCGCCCGCGCCGAGTCCGTTGACGACGTCGACGGGCACGGGCGGGACCTCGGCGGTGGTGCCGTCGCGGTGGACGGCGAGTACGCCCTTGGGCCCCTGTTTGACGACGGCGAGTTCGACGCCCGCGTCGAGCAGCGCCTCGGCGCAGGCCGCGGGCTCCCGTACGCCGGTGGCGATCTCACATTCGTCGACGTTGCCGACGGCGACGGTGGCGTGTCGCAACGCCTGGGCGTAGTACGCACGCGCCTGCGCCGGGTCGGCCCAGAACATGGGGCGCCAGTCGAGGTCGAAGACGGTGGTGCCCGCCTTCGCGCGCGCCGCGAGCGCGTCCAGCGTCGCCGTCCTGCTGGGCTCCTCGCACAGCCCCGTACCCGTCATCCAGAAGATCCGGGCGGCGCGGATCGCCCGGAGGTCGAGTTCGTCGCCGCGGATCTCCAGATCAGGCGCCTTGGGCCGGCGGTAGAAGTAGAGGGGGAAGTCGTCGGGCGGGAAGATCTCGCAGAAGGTGACCGGGGTGGGGTACTCCGGTACCGGGGTCACCCAGCGGTCGTCCACGCCGAACTCGCGCAGCGCCTGGTGGAGGTAGTCGCCGAAGGGGTCCGCCCCGGTACGGGTGATCACCGCGGTGCGGCGGCCCAACCGGGCGGCGGCCACCGCGACGTTGGTCGCCGAGCCGCCGAGGAACTTCCCGAACGTCTCGACCTGGGACAGCGGGACACCGGTCTGGAGCGGGTAGATGTCCACCCCGATCCGGCCCATGGTGATCAGGTCGTACGGCTCGCTCATGCTGCCCCTTCGTTCCGTGCTGGATGGCCCGTGCTTCCGTGCTGGACGCCCACCAGATCTAGACCCATGGGCACCCACTGTCAAGCATTTGTCATTACATTCTGACGTCTGGACCGACCACGCTCGGCCGCGTTATCGCGTTGTTACGTCCGGATGAACTGTTGTCATGACAAAGTCTTGACAGCCCGCCGCCCCAGGGAGTTGGCTCCCGGTCAGCAACGGCCGAGTCAGCCCAGGGACATCTGACGAATCAGGCCAGTGACATCTGAGAGGTGCAGTACCGATGGACCTCAGGATCAAGAGACATCACAGAGCGGCCCTCGCCGCCGCGACCGCCGCCGCCGGCCTGCTGCTCGCGGCGGGCTGTAGCAGCCAAGGCGGCAAGAAGGCCCAGGAGGCCGCCGGCGACTTCTCCGCCGGCAAGGCGAACACCCCCCGGATGAAGGTCGCACTGATCACGCACGCGGCCCCCGGCGACACCTTCTGGGACGTCGTGCGCAAGGGCGCCAAGGCCGCCGCCGCCAAGGACAACATCGAGCTGGTGTACTCCAGCGACCCCAACGGCGCCAACCAGGCCAACCTGGTGCAGAACGCCGTCGACCAGAAGGTCGACGGCATCGTGGTCACCCTGGCCAAGCCGGACGCCATGAAGGGCGCGCTGGCCAAGGCGCGCAAGGCCGGGATTCCCGTCACGGGGCTCAACTCCGGACTCGGGGAGTGGAAGGACCAGGGCCTGCTGGAGTTCTTCGGGCAGGACGAGGAGATCGCCGGTGAGGCGCTCGGCGAGCGGCTCACCAAGCTCGGCGCGAAGCACACCATCTGCGTCATCCACGAGCAGGGCAACGTCGGACTCGAAGCCCGGTGCCGGGGCGTGAAGGAGACCTTCGAGGGCAAGACCGACATCCTCTATGTCAACGGCACCGACATGCCCTCGGTGAAGTCCACGATCACCGCCAAGCTCAAGCAGGACTCCGGGATCGACCATGTCGTCACCCTCGGCGCCCCCTTCGCGCTGACGGCCGTCCGGTCCGCCGACGACGCCGGCGGCGGCGACGCCAAGGTCGCCACCTTCGACCTCAACAAGGAGCTGATCGCCGCGGTCAAGAGCGGCGACGTGGAAGTCGCCGTCGACCAGCAGCCGTTCCTCCAGGGCTACCTGGCACTCGACGCCATGTGGCTGTACAAGCAGAACGGCAACTTCAGCGGCGGCGGCGAGGAACCCGTCCTGACCGGCCCCGCCTTCGTCGACAAGGACAACGTGGCCGAGATCGAGAAGTTCGCCACGAAGGGCACGAGGTGAGCCGCCCATGACGCAGACAGCCACTCCGGCGGCGACCACCCCACCGGCCGCCCCCGCCTCCCCCGAGCGGCCGGTGGCCGCGGCCGACCACGCACTGCTCCGCAGGCTGCTGGCCCGCCCCGAGATCGGGGCGCTGGTCGCCGCCGTCGCCGTCTATTTCTTCTTCTTCACGGTCGCGCCGTCGTTCCGGCAGGCGGACTCCTTCGCCACCGTCCTCTACCAGGCGTCCACGATGGGCATCATGGCGCTGGCCGTCTCCCTGCTGATGATCGGCGGCGAGTTCGACCTGTCGGCCGGCGTCGCGGTCACCAGTTCCGCGCTGACCGCGAGCATGTTCAGCTTCCAGCTCACCACCAACGTCTGGGTGGGCGTGGGCGTCGCCCTGCTCGTCTCACTGGCCGTCGGCGCGATCAACGGCATCCTGCTGGTCAGGACCGGCCTGCCGAGCTTCTTGGTGACGCTCGCCAGCTTCCTGATGCTCCAGGGCCTGAACCTGGCCGTCACCAAGATGCTCACAGGCAATGTCGGCACCGACACCATCAGCGACATGGACGGCTTCGGCCAGGCCAAGCAGGTCTTCGCCGCGGAGATCGGCATCGGCGGGGTGGACCTCAAGGTCACCGTGCTGTGGTGGCTGGCCTTCGCGGCCGTGGCCACCTGGGTACTGCTGCGCACCCGCTACGGCAACTGGATCTTCGCCGTCGGCGGCTCGAAGGAGAGCGCGCGGGCCGTCGGCGTCCCCGTGACGTTCACCAAGATCACGCTGTTCATGACGGTGGGTTTCGCCGCCTGGTTCGTCGGTATGCATCTGCTGTTCGAGTACAACACCGTGCAGGCGGGCGAGGGTGTCGGCAATGAGTTCCTGTACATCATCGCCGCGGTGATCGGGGGGTGCCTGCTCACCGGCGGCTACGGCTCGGCGGCCGGCGCGGTCGTCGGCGCCTTCATCTTCGGCATGGTCAACCAGGGCATCGTCTACGCCAACTGGAACCCCGACTGGTTCAAGTTCTTCCTCGGCGTGATGCTGCTCGTCGCGACACTCGTCAATCTGTGGGTGCGCCGCCAGGCCACCAGGAGGTGATCACTGTGACGACCACGAAGGACACCCGGACGGACATCCGGACGGACACCGGGACAGAGGCCGCGGCGGCGGACCAGGGCGCCGCGCCCATCGTCCAGCTCAAGGGCGTCGGCAAGCTGTACGGCAACGTCCGGGCCCTGCGCGGCATCGATCTGGCCGTCAGGCCGGGGCAGGTGACCTGCGTCCTGGGCGACAACGGGGCCGGCAAGTCCACCCTGATCAAAATCATCTCCGGGCTCCACCCGCACGACGAGGGGGAGTTCCTGGTCGACGGCGCACCGGTGCGGCTGGCCAACCCGCGCGAGGCGCTGGCCCGCGGCATCGCCACCGTCTACCAGGATCTGGCGACCGTCCCGCTCATGCCGGTGTGGCGGAACTTCTTCCTCGGCTCGGAGCTGACCCGCGGCCCGTGGCCCGTACGCCGTCTGGACATCGCCCGGATGAAGCGGACCACCGACGAGGAACTGACCGCGATGGGCATCCACCTCGCCGACCTGGACCAGCCCATCGGCACCCTCTCCGGCGGCCAGCGGCAGTCCGTGGCCATCGCCCGGGCCGTGCACTTCGGGGCCCGCGTGCTGATCCTGGACGAGCCGACCGCGGCGCTGGGCGTCAAGCAGTCCGGGGTCGTCCTCAAGTACATCGCGGCGGCCCGCGAGAAGGGCCTCGGGGTCATCTTCATCACCCACAACCCGCACCACGCCTACATGGTGGGTGATCACTTCTCGGTGCTCCGGCTCGGCGCCCTGGAGCTGAACGCCGCCCGCGCGGAGGTCGGTCTGGAAGAGCTCACCAACCACATGGCGGGCGGCGCCGAGCTGGCCGCGCTCAAGCACGAACTGGCGCAGGTGCGGGGAGTCGACGTCGACGGGCTTCCGGAATCCGTCGAGACGCCGGAGCCCTGACCCCGCGGCCCCACGCCCCGGCGGCCACACCCCACCCGACGACCGTTATGCCCCATCCTGGACCTACCCTGACGACCGTTGCCGCACGCGACGGCGAGAGGAGCCCCGTCCCATGACTGCCACCACCCCCGCACCCTCCCTGGACCGCATCCGGGTCGGGTCGGCCCCCGACTCCTGGGGGGTGTGGTTCCCCGACGACCCGCAGCAGGTGCCCTGGCGGCGCTTCCTCGACGAGGTCGCCGAGGCGGGCTACGAGTGGATCGAGCTGGGCCCGTACGGCTATCTGCCGACCGACCCGGCCCGGCTCACCGAAGAGACCGCCCGGCGCGGTCTGTCCGTCTCCGCCGGCACCGTCTTCACGGCGCTGCACCGCGGCCCCGCCGTCTGGGACGCGACCTGGGCCCATGTCTCGGAGGTCGCCGAGCTGACGCGGGCCATGGGCGCCCGGCACCTCGTCGTCATCCCCTCGTTCTGGCGCGACGACAAGACCGCCGAGCTGATCGAGAGCCCGCGGCTGACCGCCGAGCAGTGGCGCCACCTGGCCACCGGTATGGAACGGCTGGGCCGCGAGGTACGTGAGCGCTTCGGCCTCGACATCGTCGTGCACCCGCACGCCGACACCCACATCGACACCGAGGAGAACGTCGCCCGCTTCCTCGACGCCACCGACCCGGGCCTGGTCCGGCTCTGCCTGGACACCGGCCACTACGCCTACTGCGGCGGCGACAGCGTCAAGCTCATCGAGACCTACGGCGAGCGGATCGGCTACCTGCACCTCAAGCAGGTCGACCCGGAGATCCTGGCCGACGTCGTCAAGAACGAGGTGCCGTTCGGTCCCGCCGTCCAGCGGGGCGTCATGTGCGAGCCGCCCAAGGGGGTGCCCGCGCTGGAGCCGGTGCTGGCCGCCGCCCAGAAGCTGGATGTCGATCTGTTCGCCATCGTGGAACAGGACATGTACCCCTGCCCGCCCGACCAACCCTTCCCGATCGCCCAGCGCACCCGGCGCTTCCTGCGCGGCTGCGGCGCGTAGGGACCGACCGCCGGCCGGACGGCCCGGACACCCGGACCGCCTGGCAGACCACCGTCGCGACGACTTCTGAGGAACAGCATGACCAAGCACGGAGCACTCGGCGTAGCCGTCATCGGCACCGGCCGGATGGGCGCCGACCACGTACGCCGCATCGACGAGGTGATCAGCGGGGCACGGGTCGCCGCGGTGGTGGACATCGACGCGGAACGCGTGAAGTCGGTCGCGGAGGGCGTCGACGGCTGTAGGCCCTACACCGACCCGGCCGCCGCGATGGCCGACGCCGACGTGGACGCCGTACTGATCGCCAGCCCGGGGCCGGCGCACGAGGCGACGCTGCTGGAGGCGTTCCGGCACGATCTGCCGGTGCTGTGCGAGAAGCCGCTCACCCCGGACGCGGCGTCCGCGCTGCGGGTGCTGGAGGCCGAGCAGCGGCTGGGCCACCGGCGGGTCCAGGTCGGCTTCATGCGCCGGTACGACCCCGAGTTCGTCCGGCTCAAGGCGCTGCTGGCCGGCGGCGAGCTGGGCCGCCCGCTGATGCTGCACTGCCGCCACCGCAATGCCTCGGTGCCCTCGTTCTTCACCGAGCAGATGCTCATCAACGACTCCGTGGTGCACGAGATGGACCAGTCCCGCTGGCTGCTGGAGCAGGAGATCACGGCCGTGACGGTGCTGCGCCCGCGCCCCGGCGCACACGCCCCCGAGGGGATCAGCGACCCGCAACTGGTGCTCTTCGAGACCGACGGCGGCGCGCTGGTGGACGTCGAGATCTTCGCCACCTGCGGCTTCGGCTACCAGGTCCAGGCCGAGGCGGTCTGCGAACGGGGCACCGCGCGCGTCGGCGACGCCCACGGCATGCTCGTCAACCGCGCGGGCACCTGGGGCGGGGAGATCGCCCAGGACTTCGTGGCCCGCTTCGAGGAGGCGTACGACCGGCAGGTGCAGGCGTGGGTGGACGCCACCCGGCGCGGCACGGTCGAGGGCCCCAGCACATGGGACGGCTACGCCGCGGCGGCCGTCTGCGAGGCGGGCGTACGCGCCCAGGCCACCGGAGAGCGGGTGGCCGTGGAGCTCATCGAGCGCCCGGCCCTGTACCGCTGACGGGCGCGGCCCTCCAGCCCCCAGCGACAACTCCCCCACCACCTGTGACTGACGGGAAGTGACATGCGTATCGGATTTCTCGGCGCGGGCCGGATCGGCTCCTTCCACGCCGCGGCACTCGCGGAGGTGGACGGTGTCGGCCATGTGGTGATCGGCGACGTGGACAGCGGCCGGGCCGCGGAACTCGCCGCCCGGATCGACGAGCGGCGCGCGGGGCGCGGCGGCGCGCGTGCCACCGCCGCGGACTCGGTGAACGCCGTCTTCACGGCGGGGGTGGACGCCGTGGTGATCGCCACCGCCACCGCCTCGCACGCCGACCTGATCGCCCGTGCGGCGCGCGCCGGGCTGCCCGCCTACTGCGAGAAGCCCATCGCGCTGGACCTGGCGGGCACGGTGCGGGCGCTCGACGAGGTCGAGGCCGCGGGAACCCTCCTCCAGATGGGCTTTCAGCGCCGCTTCGACGCCGGGTACCTGGCGGCCCGCCAGGCGCTGCGGGACGGCCGTCTGGGACGGCTGCACACGATCCGGGCGGTCACCTCGGACCCCGCTCCCCCGCCGCCGGAGTTCCTGCCGCACTCGGGCGGCCTGATCCGGGACTGCCTGGTGCACGACTTCGACGCGGTGCGGTGGCTGACCGGCCGTGAGGTCCTGGAGGTCTTCGCGACCGGCGCGAACGGCGGCGCCGCCTTCTTCCGCGAGGCGGGCGACGTGGACACGGCCGCGGCGCTGCTGACCCTGGACGACGGCACCCTGGTCAGCGCGACCGCCACCCGCTACAACGGCGCCGGGTACGACGTGCGCATGGAGCTGTCCGGCGAGCGTGACCAGTTCGTGGTCGGGCTGGACGACCGCACGCCGTTCACCTCCGCCGAACCCGGGGGTCCCGCCGGCCCCGCCCGCCCCTGGACCGGCTTCCTGGAACGCTTCGAGGGCGCGTACCGGGCCGAGCTGGCGGCGTTCGTGGCCGCGGCGCGCGGCGACGCACCCAACCCCTGCTCCGGCCGACAGGCCCTGAACGCGCTGCTGGTGGCCGAAGCCTGTGAACTGTCCCGGCTGGAGCACCGCCCGGTGCGACTCGCCGAGATAGCCGAACAGATGGCCAAGCTGAAGCGCTGACCTGCCCGTTCCCGTCACGGCCGGCTCTTCCCGCACCGCCGGCCCACCATGAGGGTCCGTCACCGGGGCCTCACCGCCGTCACTCCGCCGTTACGGACGTCACGCTTACCCATGTCTTCGGTCACAAGCGAGCGACAGGCGTCGCCGCCTGATAACAGCCCGTCGTTATCGGGGCACAGGCTGAGTGATCAACAGCGGTCGCGCCGCAGTTCCCCGACGGCTCCGCCGGGCCGTCGCTGCGCCGTCTGCGGGAAGGCTCGAACGATGACCGACCGGAGGCTTTGGTCGTACAAGGAGATCGCCGCCCACATCGGTGTGCAGCCCGACACCGTCAGGTCCTATCGCAAGCACGGGCACCTGCCGCCCCCCGACCTCGTGGAGGGCGGCAAGCCCTTCTGGTCCGCGGAAACCATCCGGACCTGGGTGGCCCGCAGACCCGGCAACCGGTCCCGCGAGTGACGCGCCCGCCGCGCGCGGTGCGTCCGCCGCGCGCGGCTCGTGCACACCCCCACCTACGGAATACCCCCGAGGGGTATAGAGTTACGGCTACTGGAACGCCACGGGTCCGTGGACTCCAGCACGCCACCCATACCCAGACATACGGGAGAACGCCATGACCGCCGAGGGCAACATGACCACCGTGTACCAGGTCACCGGCATGACCTGCGGCCACTGCGAGGGCGCGGTCTCCGAGGAGATCTCCGCGATCGCCGGAGTCGGCTCGGTCAAGGCCGTCGCCGCCACCGGCCAGGTCACCGTCACCTCCGCCGCGCCGCTGGACGACGAGGCCGTCCGCGCCGCCGTCGACGAGGCGGGATACGAACTCGTCGGCCGGGCCTGACGCGCCCACCACAGAGATTCACCAAGTCCCCATAAGCCGCACAACACCCATACACAAGAGCCTCGATCTTCAGGTCGAGGCTCTTGCCCTTTTACGTGCCGATATGGCAAGAGACGCAGATCACATCCATCCGAACGTAACCCTTGAGGGGGGTCGGGAGTCTAACTCTGCGGTTGGCCCGTCTTGGGGGACGGTGCCAACTACGCGTGGCCGGGGCGACGTACCCGGGGAGCTTTGAGCGGCCCTCCCGTACGTACGCGTCCCGGCAGGTCGCGCACCCGTGGACCGCCACGGCCAGTGGACACCCGGCCGGATCCCGTGGGGGGAATCCGAACCGGGAACGGGGAGCGCCCCGCTCCGACCCGTGGGGGGATCGGCAGCGGGGCGTTTCTCTTCATGCGTGCGCCCCGCTCCGACCCTCCCCGCTACTGCGGGGGCCCAGGGATCGGCAGCGGGGCGCTTCTCTGTCCATAGCGCGCGTTCTCCGCGCGCAGGGGGCACTCCGTGTCGCGAAGGGCGCGCTCAGCGCTGCTCGACGGGGACGAAGTCGCGCTCGACGACACCCGTGTAGATCTGGCGCGGGCGGCCGATGCGGGAGCCCGGCTCCTTGATCATCTCGTGCCACTGGGCGATCCAGCCGGGGAGCCGGCCGAGCGCGAACAGCACGGTGAACATCTCGGTCGGGAAGCCCATCGCCCGGTAGATCAGGCCGGTGTAGAAGTCGACGTTCGGGTAGAGCTTGCGCTCCACGAAGTAGTCGTCGGCGAGCGCGTGCTCCTCCAGCTTGAGCGCGATGTCGAGAAGCTCGTCGCTCTTGCCGAGGGCCGAGAGGACATCGTGCGCCGCCGACTTGATGATCTTCGCGCGGGGGTCGAAGTTCTTGTAGACGCGGTGCCCGAAGCCCATGAGCTTCACGCCGTCTTCCTTGTTCTTCACCTTGCGGATGAAGGAGCCGACGTCGCTGCCGCTGGCCTGGATGCCCTCCAGCATCTCCAGCACGCTCTGGTTGGCGCCACCGTGCAGGGGGCCCCACAGGGCGCTGATACCGGCCGAGATGGACGCGAACATGTTCGCCTGCGAGGACCCGACCAGGCGGACGGTCGAGGTCGAGCAGTTCTGCTCGTGGTCGGCGTGCAGGATCAGCAGCTTGTCCAGCGCGCTGACCACGACCGGGTCCAGGTTGTACTCCGCGGCCGGCACCGAGAAGGTCATGCGGAGGAAGTTCTCCACGTACCCCAGGTCGTTGCGCGGGTAGACGATCGGGTGGCCGACCGACTTCTTGTACGCGTACGCCGCGATGGTCGGGAGCTTGGCGAGCAGCCGGACGGTCGAGAGGTGGCGCTGCTTCTCGTCGAACGGGTTGTGGCTGTCCTGGTAGAACGTCGACAGGGCGCTGACCACGGAGGACAGCATCGCCATCGGGTGGGCGTCACGCGGGAAGCCGTCGTAGAACCGCTTCACGTCCTCGTGCAGGAGCGTGTGCGTCGTGATCTCTTCACGGAAGGTGGAGAGCTGGTCGACCGTGGGCAGCTCGCCGTTGATCAGCAGGAACGCCGTCTCCAGGAAGGTGCTGCGCTCGGCGAGCTGCTCGATCGGGTAGCCGCGGTAGCGCAGGATGCCCTGCTCGCCGTCGAGGTAGGTGACCGCGGATTTATACGCCGCGGTGTTGCCGTATCCCGAGTCCAGGGTCACCAGACCGGTCTGGGCGCGGAGCTTGCCGATATCGAAGCCCTTGTCGCCGACGGTGCTGTCGACCACCGGGTACGCGTATTCGCCGTCCCCGTACCGCAGTACTACAGAGTTGTCACTCACGTCATCCCTCACCGACGTCTGGTTCTCTTCTTCGAGGTGCCCTGACACCCCCTACCTTCCCCCATTTGGACGATGAACGTGCACTCGGGGTCGGCCGAAGGGCCTATCTGCGGCACTCAGTGCCGCTGTCAAGGCCATCCTGCCCCCTTCGTCACTGTTCGGAAACCCTTCCGACACGGATGCCGCCGCCGATCCGGTGATCCAGCGCCGTGCAGCGCCTGCCCGCGGACACCGTGCGCACCGCTTGACCGAGCGCCCGCCGGGAGCCGACGAGCACGACGAGCCGCTTTGCCCGGGTCACGGCCGTATACAGCAGATTGCGCTGGAGCATCATCCAGGCACCGGTGGTCACCGGGATCACCACCGCCGGATACTCGCTGCCCTGGGAGCGATGGATCGTCACGGCGTAGGCGTGCGCCAGCTCGTCCAGCTCGTCGAAGTCGTACCCCACCTCCTCGTCCTCGTCGGTCAGCACGGTCAGCCGCTGCTCGTCGTTGTCGAGGTCCGTGACGACGCCGACCGTGCCGTTGAAGACGCCATTGGCGCCCTTTTCGTAGTTGTTCCTGATCTGCGTGACCTTGTCCCCTACGCGGAAGATCCGGCCGCCGAAGCGCCGCTCGGGCGCATCGGGGCGGGCGGGGGTGATGGCCTGCTGGAGCAGTCCGTTGAGGGTGCCCGCGCCCGCCAGCCCGCGGTGCATCGGGGCCAGCACCTGGACGTCCCGGCGCGGGTCGAGGCCGAACTTCGCCGGGATCCGGCGGGCCACCACGTCCACCGTGAGCCGCCCGGCCTCCTCGGTGTCCTCCTCCGCGAAGAGGAAGAAGTCCGCCATGCCCTGGGTGAGGGGCGCCACCCCGGAGTTGATGCGGTGGGCGTTGGTCACCACCCCGGACTGCTGGGCCTGCCGGAAGATCCGGGTCAGCCGCACCGCCGGCACCGGCCCGCCCTCCGCCAGCAGGTCCCGCAGCACCTCCCCCGCGCCCACCGACGGCAGCTGGTCCACATCGCCCACCAGCAGCAGGTGCGCACCCGGCGGGACCGCCTTGACCAGCTTGTTGGCGAGCAGCAGATCGAGCATCGACGCCTCGTCCACCACCACCAGATCGGCGTCCAGCGGGCGCTCCCTGTCGTACGCCGCGTCCCCGCCGGGCTTGAGCTCCAGCAGCCGGTGCACGGTGGAGGCGTCCGCTCCGGTCAGCTCGGAGAGCCGCTTGGCGGCCCGCCCGGTGGGGGCCGCCAGCACCACCTTGGCCTTCTTGGCGCGGGCGAGCTCCACCACGGACCGCACCGTAAAGGACTTGCCGCAGCCGGGGCCGCCGGTGAGCACCGCGACCTTCTCCGTGAGCGCGAGCTTGACCGCGTCCCGCTGCTCGGGGGCGAGGTCCGCGCCGGTGCGGACGGCGAGCCAGCTCAGCGCCTTGTCCCACGCCACGTCCTGGAAGACCGGCATCCGGTCCTCCGCGGTGCGCAGCAGCCGCAGCAGCTGCCCGGCGAGGGAGACCTCGGCGCGGTGGAACGGGACGAGATAGACGGCGGTGACGGGCTCCCCGCCGTCCCCTCCCGGCAGCGTCTCGCGGACCACGCCCTCGGGGTCCTGTGCCAGCTCACCGAGGCAGTCGATGACCAGCCCGGTGTCGACCTGGAGCAGTTTCACCGCGTCCGCGATCAGTTGCTCCTCGGGCAGATAGCAGTGGCCGCTGTCGGTCGACTGGGACAGCGCGTACTGCAAGCCGGCCTTGACCCGGTCGGGGCTGTCGTGCGGGATGCCCACCGACTGGGCGATCTTGTCGGCGGTGAGGAACCCGATGCCCCATACGTCGGCCGCCAGCCGGTACGGCTCGTTCCTGACCACCGAGATGGAGGCGTCACCGTACTTCTTGTAGATCCGCACCGCGATGGAGGTGGAGACGCCGACGCCCTGGAGGAAGACCATGACCTCCTTGATCGCCTTCTGCTCCTCCCACGCCGCGCCGATCATCTTGGTGCGCTTGGGGCCGAGCCCGGGAACCTCGACCAGCCGCTGCGGCTCGCGCTCGATCACATCGAGGGTGTCGACGCCGAAGTGCTCGGTGATCCGGTCCGCGATCCGCGGACCGATGCCCTTGATCAGCCCGGAGCCGAGATAGCGGCGGATGCCCTGGACGGTGGCGGGCAGCACGGTGGTGTAGTTCTCGACGGTGAACTGCTTGCCGTACTGCGGGTGGGAGCCCCAACGGCCCTCCATGCGCAACGACTCGCCCGGCTGCGCCCCGAGCAGCGAGCCCACGACGGTCAGCAGGTCGCCGGAGCCGCGGCCGGTGTCGACGCGCCCGACCGTATAGCCGTTCTCCTCATTGGCGTAGGTGATCCGCTCCAGGACCCCTTCCACCACCGCGAGTTTGAGCATGGTCCGACGGTACCGCCGGGCTACGACACCCGTCGGAGCCTGTGGACAACCCGCTCCGCGGCCACAGGCCACCGGATCACGATCGGGTCTCGGACCCCGGCCGGAGTCTTGCGCCCCGCTCATGTAATCGATTCCAATCAGCTCTCGGACAGCGCTGTAATCGATTCCACGAGGAGGTGGAACGCGGATGGCGAGCATCAAGGACGTGGCTCGGCATGCCGGGGTCTCCGTCGCGACGGTCTCCCGGGTGCTCAACGACAACCCGTCCGTCCGCGCGGACACCCGCGACCGGGTCCTGGCCGCCGTCGCCGGACTCGGCTACCGCCCCAACGCGGTGGCCCGCTCCCTGCGCACCGACCAGACCCGCACCCTCGGGCTCGTCATCAGCGACGTGCTCAACCCGTTCTTCACCGAGCTGGCCCGTTCCGTGGAGGACGAGGCCCGCGCGCTCGGCTACAGCGTGATCATCGGCAACGCCGACGAGCGGCCCGATCTCCAGGACCACCACGTACGCACCCTGCTGGACCGGCGGATCGACGGCCTGCTCGTCAGCCCCACCGACGGCGGCTCCCCGCTGATGCTGGACGCCGCCCGCGCGGGCACCCCCATGGTGTTCGTCGACCGCTGGATCGAGGGCGTGGACGTCCCGGTGGTCCGTACGGACGGCCGGGCGGCGGTCCACGACCTGGTCGCGCATCTGCACGCGCTCGGCCACCGGCGGCTGGCGATCATCGCGGGCCCGGCCGCCACCACCACCGGCCGCGAGCGCGTGGACGCCTTCCGGGCCGCGCTGCGGGAGTTCGGACTCGCGCTACCCGCCGAGTACATCGGCCAGGGCGACTTCAAGGCCGACAGCGGCCGCCGCGCCACGGCCCGGTTCCTCGACCTGCCGGAGCCGCCCGAGGCGGTCTTCGCGGCCGACAACCTCATGGCGCTCGGCGCCATGGACGAGATCCGGGCGCGCGGGCTGCGCGTGCCGGATGACGTGGCGCTCGCCGCGTTCGACGACATCGTCTGGTTCGTGCACACCGATCCGCCGATCACCGCCGTCGCCCAGCCGACCGGAGAGCTCGGCCGCGCCGCCGTACGGGCCCTGATCGACGTCGTCGAGGGGCGCCCGGCCGAGTCGGTCGCCCTGTCCGCCCGCCTCGTCCCACGCCGCTCGTGCGGCGAGTCCGCGGAAGGGAGCACGCGTTGAACACGAAGGACGCGTCGAGCACGGAAGTGCCGAGCGCAGAGGACAGGTCGAGCGCGGCGGCTCCGCGGCCGTCCGCCGCCCCCGAGCTGCTGCGCATGGAGGGCGTCCGCAAGGCCTTCCCCGGCGTCGTGGCCCTCGACGGCGTCGACTTCGAGCTGCGCGCCGGCGAGGTGCACGTGCTGCTCGGCGAGAACGGCGCCGGGAAGAGCACCCTGATCAAGATGCTCTCCGGGGCGCACCGCCCTGATGAGGGGCGCATCCTCGTCGACGGCACGCCCGTACGCATCCACAGCGCACAGGACGCCGAGCGGCTCGGGATCGCCACCATCTACCAGGAGTTCAACCTGGTCCCCGAGCTGAGCGTGGCCGAGAACATCTTCCTCGGCCGCCAGCCGCGCCGCTTCGGCCTGATCGACCACCGGCGGATGAACGCGGACGCCGCCGAGCTGCTCGCCCGCGTCGGGGTCGGCGTCGACCCGCGCACCCGCGTCCGTGAACTGGGCATCGCCCGGCTGCAGATGGTCGAGATCGCCAAGGCGCTCAGCCTGGACGCGCGTGTACTGATCATGGACGAGCCGACCGCCGTGCTCACCACCGATGAGACCGACCGGCTCTTTCGGATCGTCCGTACGCTGCGCGAAGGGGGTGTCGGCGTCGTCTTCATCACCCACCACCTGGAGGAGATCGCCGCCCTCGGCGACTGGGTCACCGTGCTGCGCGACGGCCGCAGCGTCGAGCAGGTGCCGGCCCACACCGACCAGGACGAGCTGGTACGGCTCATGGTCGGCCGGAGCATCGAGCAGCAGTACCCGCGCGAGCGCGGCGACGCCGCACCCGCCGACCGCCCGCTGCTCAAGGTCGCCGGGCTCACCCGCGACGGCGCCTTCCGCGACGTCTCCTTCGAGGTGCGCGCCGGGGAGGTCGTGGGCCTGGCCGGGCTCGTCGGCGCCGGACGCACCGAGGTCGTACGGGCCGTCTTCGGCGCCGATCCGTACGACTCCGGCACCGTCGAGGTCCGCGGGCGGGCGCTGCGGGGACATGACGTGGGCGCCGCGATGGACGCCGGGATCGGGCTCGTACCGGAGGACCGCAAGGGCCAGGGTCTGGTTCTCGACGCGTCGGTGGACGAGAACCTGGGTCTGGTCACCCTGCGCCGCGCCACCCGCGCCGGGCTGGTCGACCGGGCCGGGCAGCGCCGCGCGGCGGCGCGGGTCGCCGAGCGGCTCGCAGTCCGGATGGCCGGTCTCGACCAGCGCGTCGGCACCCTGTCCGGCGGCAACCAGCAGAAGGTCGTCATCGGCAAATGGCTGCTGGCGGACAGCAAGGTGCTGATCCTCGACGAGCCGACCCGCGGTATCGACGTGGGCGCGAAGGTCGAGATCTATCAGCTCGTCAACGAGCTCACCGCGTCGGGCCACGCGGTGCTGATGATCTCCAGCGACCTCCCCGAGGTGCTGGGCATGAGCGACCGGGTCCTGGTGATGGCGCAGGGCCGGATCGCCGGCGAGCTGAGCAGGCAGGAAGCGACCCAGGACGCCGTGATGGCCCTGGCCGTCAAGGATACGGAGGGCTCCCATGGCCACTGAGACGCTCGATACGGACGCGGCGACGGGGAGTCCGGCGCTCGCGATCCGCCGGCTGCTGCTGGACAACGGCGCGCTGACCGCCCTGGTGGGGCTGCTGCTGGCGATGTCGCTGCTGTCCGGCGACTTCCTCACCACCCAGAACCTGCTCAACGTCGGGGTGCAGGCGGCGGTCACCGCGATCCTCGCCTTCGGCGTCACCTTCGTCATCGTCTCGGCCGGGATCGACCTGTCGGTCGGCTCGGTGGCCGCGCTGTCGGCCACCGTGCTGGCCTGGACGGCGACCTCGCAGGGACTGCCGGTGTGGCTCGCGGTGCTGCTGGCCGTCGGCACCGGCCTTGCCTGCGGTCTGGTCAGCGGCGCGCTCGTGGCGTTCGGCAAACTGCCGCCGTTCATCGCCACGCTGGCGATGCTGTCGGTCGGCCGCGGCCTGTCCCTGGTCATCTCCCAGGGCAGCCCGATCGCGCTGCCCGACCCGATCGACTCGCTCGGTGAGACGCTCGGCGGCTGGCTGCCGGTGCCGGTGATCGTGATGGTGGTGGCGGGGCTGGTCACCGCCGGTGTGCTGGGCCGTACGTACATCGGCCGCGCCATGTACGCGATCGGCGGCAACGAGGAGGCCGCGCGGCTCTCCGGCATTCGCGTCAAGCGTCAGAAACTGGTCATCTACGCCCTGTCAGGCGCGTTCGCCGCGGTCGCGGGCATCGTGCTCGCCTCCCGGCTGTCCTCCGCCCAGCCCCAGGCCGCGACGGGGTACGAACTCGACGCGATCGCCGCGGTGGTCATCGGCGGCGCCAGTCTCTCCGGCGGGGTCGGCACGGCCTCCGGCACGCTGATCGGCGCGCTGATCCTCGCCGTGCTACGCAACGGCCTGAACCTGCTGGAGGTCTCGGCCTTCTGGCAGCAGGTGGTCATCGGCGTGGTCATCGCGCTGGCGGTGCTGCTGGACACGGCGCGCCGCCGTACCGGCTCCCGTCCCGCCGCGCCCGCCGGGGCGACCGGGCCCGGCGGCAAGGGGCCGTTCGGCGGGACGGTGCGGCTCGCGGTCGCCGGGGTGGCCGTGGCGGCGCTGCTGTTCGGAGCCTCGCTGTGGCACTCCGGATCATCCGGTTCCGGTACGAAGGTGGGCCTGTCCCTGTCCACCCTGAACAACCCCTTCTTCGTCCAGATGAAGCAGGGCGCGCAGGCGGAGGCCGAGGCGGCCGGGATCAGCCTGACCGTCACCGACGCCCAGAACGACGCGTCCCAGCAGGCCAACCAGTTGCAGAACTTCACCAGCCAGGGCGTGGAGTCCGTGATCGTCAACCCGGTGGACTCCGACGCCGCGGGCCCGTCGGTGAAGGCCGCCAACACCGCTGACATCCCCGTGGTCGCCGCCGACCGCGGCGTCAACAAGGCGGAGGTCGCCACCCTCGTGGTCTCCGACAACGTGGCGGGCGGCAGGCTCGCCGCAAAGACCCTGGCCGAGCGGCTCGGCGGCGAGGGCGAGATCCTGGTGCTCCAGGGCACGCCCGGCACATCGGCCTCGCGCGAGCGCGGCCAGGGCTTCGCCGAGGGGCTCAAGGCGTACCCGGGCATCAAGGTGGTCGCCAAGCAGCCGGCCGACTTCGACCGAGCCAAGGGGCTGGACGTGACGACGAACCTGCTGCAGGCGCACCGGGGAGTCGACGGGGTCTTCGCGGAGAACGACGAGATGGCACTCGGCGCGGTCAAGGCGCTCGGCTCCAAGGCGGGCAAGTCCGTGCAGGTGGTCGGGTTCGACGGCACGCCGGACGGGCTGAAGGCGGTCGAGGACGGCACGCTCGCCGCGACCGTCGCGCAGCGGCCGAGGGAACTGGGCAGGCTCGCCGTGCGGAACGCCGTGAAGCTCGCCAAGGGAGAGAAGGTCGACGCGACGGTCAAGGTGCCCGTCAAGGTCGTCACCGCGAAGTAGCCCGGCACCCGAAGCGGCCTGAGGTACAGGCGGCACGCACGTACACGACGAAAGGACGTTCAGGATGCACGACTACGACCTGCTGGTCGTAGGGTCGGCCAACGCCGACCTGGTGGTCGGTGTCGACCGCCGCCCGGCGGCGGGCGAGACGGTCCTCGGCTCCGATCTGGTGATCCACCCCGGCGGCAAGGGCGCCAACCAGGCGGTCGCCGCCGCCCGCCTCGGGGCCCGTACGGCGCTGCTCGCGCGGGTCGGCGACGACGCGTACGGCCGGATGCTGCTGGACGCGCAGCGCGCCGCCGGGGTCGACACCGTGGGAGTCCTGGTCGGCGGCGCCCCGACCGGGGTCGCGCTGATCACCGTGGATCCGTCCGGCGACAACAGCATCGTGGTGTCGCCCGGGGCCAACGCCCGGCTGGCGCCGGCGGACGTGCGGGCCGCGGGCAGCCTGCTGGCGGCCGCCCGCGTGGTCTCGCTGCAACTGGAGATCCCGCTGGAGACGGTGGGGGCGGTGGTACGGACGGTGGGCCCCGGCACCCGGGTGGTGCTCAATCCCTCGCCGCCGGCCCCGCTGCCCTCCGACGTGCTGTCCGCCTGCGATCCGTTGGTGGTCAACGAACACGAGGCGCGGGTGCTGCTGGCGGGCCATCCGGCGGGCCGGGAGGACGCGCCGGAGGTCTGGGCGTCGGCCCTGCTCTCGCGCGGCCCGCGGTCGGTGGTGGTGACCCTGGGGGCCGCGGGCGCGCTGGTCGCGGACCGGCACGGCACCGTACGGGTGGCCGGCCCGAAGGTGGCGGCCGTGGACACCACCGGGGCGGGCGACGCCTTCACCGGGGCGCTCGCCTACCGGCTGGGGGCGGGCGACGCGCTGGAGACCGCGGTGCGTTTCGCGGTGCGGGTGGGCGCGGCGGCCGTGACCCGGCCAGGGGCGCAGGAGTCGTTCCCGACCGCCGGGGAGGTGCCGGCGCCGTGAAGCGTCCGGCATCCTCAACCGGCGGCTGTGCGGCGCGCCGGCCCTGCTCGGGCACACCGACACGCTGATGGTGTTGCGGCCTGGCCTTTCAAAGCCCGCGACGTGCCGCGCCGAAGCCCGCAGACGTGCCGCACCGAAGTCGAAGTTTGAATATTTTACCGATTCGCAACGTCGGCTCCGGAAGGGGCGGAGGACGTTTCGAGGGGGCCCGGTCGGTGACCGGGCCCCCTTCTCTCCCCCGTGTTCCTCCCCCCAAGGCTTCCCCCGAAATCCCCCCGGATCTTCTCGCGGGGAAGCCTGATGCCGAGTACGACTCGCGTCGGGCCGGAAGGGTTGCACGGTTCCGCGGAGCTATCGACGTGTTGCGTGCTGTCACGCCAATTGGCCGCTCAGATACGCGTGGTGGTGGCCGGAAACCGTCTGTGACCTGGCCTTAGGGCCACCGGAGTGCGAACATTTTCATCAAATGGCGAGTTAAGTCGGCCCTCCTCGGGCCGTCCGTGCTCACCCCATCCTGTGTCCCGCTGTCAGGCGTCGGGCAGGCCCCCGCGCGTCCCCCCTGTTGGCGGCTGGAACGGGAGGATGACCGATGACAGCGATCGAGGAACGCACTACCCGCACCATCGCGCTGGACGACCCCGACGCCCAGCGGTCCGCATCCGCCGGCGCCAAAGCCGCCCATCTGGCGCGTGCCGCTCACGCCGGACTCCCCGTGCTGCCCGGTTTCGTCATTCCCTACGGTGCCGACGGCGATGCGCCGGCGGTACATCGGGCCTGGCGCGAGCTGTCCGCGGACAGTGCCCATGGCCTGGTCGTCCGCTCCTCCTCTGCGCACGAGGACACCCAGGACTCGTCCATGGCGGGGCAGTTCACCTCCGTACTGGACGTGCGCGGCTGGGAGGCGTTCCGTGCGGCTGTGAGGACCGTGCTCGGCTCGGCGCGGCGGTCCGGCGACGATCCGCCCGCCCCCATGGCCGTCCTCGTGCAGCGCATGCTGTCCGCCACCGCGGGCGGGGTGCTCTTCGGCGCCGACCCGGTCGAGGGCCGCGACGACCGGATGCTGGTCAGCGCGGTGCGGGGCGGCCCGGACACCCTGGTGAGCGGCGAGCAGTCGGGCACCAACTACCACCTGACGCGGCTCGGCCGCCTCCTGCGCACCGAACCGCCGGAGCCGGGCGCCGATCCGGTGCTCGGGCGCGGCGAGTTGCACCGGCTGGCCCGGCTGGCGCGGCAGGCCCGGCAGTTGTTCGGCGGCCCCCAGGACATCGAGTTCGCCTTCGACGGGGACGGGAAGCTGTGGCTGCTCCAGAGCCGCCCGATCACGGCGATGGCCGCGCGGCCGGCGCGCGGGGCGCGGCTGCTGGGCCCGGGCCCGGTCGCCGAGACCCTTCCGGACGCCCTGCAGCCGCTGGAGGAGGACCTGTGGGTGGTCCCGATGTCGCGCGGGCTCGCCGCCGCCCTGGACATCGGCGCGACGGTGCCCCGCCGCAGGCTGCGCGCGCTGCCGGTGGTCCGTACGGTCGGCGGGCGCGTCGCCGCCGACCTGGAGCTGCTCGGCGCGGTGCCGCCGCGGCACCGGTTCCTGCACCTGGTCAACCCGCTCCCCGGGGCGCGAAGGCTCGCGGCCGCCTGGCGGGTGGGCCGACTGCACGCGGTGCTGCCGCAGCTCGCGCTCGATCTGCTCGCCGACATCGACCGCAGGCTCACCGAGACGGGGCCGCCGCGTGAGCTGGACCGGACCGAGCTGATCGCGCTGCTGCGCTGGGGCCGTGCCGCCCTGGTGGCCCTGCACGCGCAGGAGGCGCTGGCGGGCGCGTTGCCGGACGACGCACACGGCGCCACCACGGCCGGCGTCGCGCTGGCCGCGCTCGCCGACGGCCGGGAGCGCGGCCTGACCGACGCGCAGATCATCGCCTCCTCCCCCGTCGTGCTCGCGCTCGTCCCGCCGAGCGTCACCGCACCGGCCCGGCTGCCGTCCGGCCCTGCCGCCATGACCGGCGGGTCCGGCAGATCCGGCGCGGGTGTGGCCTCGCTGCCCGTACGGGAGGCACTGCGGCTGCGTGTCCGCTGGGTGCACGAACTCCAGGCGCGGCTGGTACGGGAGACCGCCCGGCGGCTGGCGGCGCGCGGCGCGCTCGCCGACCCCGAACGCATCGCGCTGCTGCGCTGGCCCGAGCTGGTCACCGCGCTCCGGCACGGCCCGCTGCCCGGCGACCTCGGCGAGCGGCTGGCCCGTACGGCGAGCGCGCCGCTACCGGACGCGTTCCGGCTCGCGGACGGCGGCGTGGTCGTGCCCGAGCGACCCGCGCACCACCAGGTCGGGTCGGGTCAGGGCGTCTCCCCGGGCCGGGTGACCGGAACCGCCTGGGACGGCGACGGCACGCGGCCACCGGACGCGGTCCTCGTGGTACGGACCCTGGACCCGGCGCTGGCCCCGCTGCTGCCCGCGGTGACCGGGCTGGTGGCCCAGACCGGCAGTCCGCTGTCCCATCTGGCGGTGCTGGCCCGTGAGTTCCGGCTGCCCGCCGTGGTCGGGGTCGGCGAGGCGGTCCGGCGCTTCCCTCCCGGCGCCCGGCTCACTCTCGACGGCACCACCGGAGAGGTGTCCGCCGAGTCCGGCAGCGGCTGCCCGGGAGGTCAGGAGCGGGAGGTGGACCGATGAGACTCCTGATGAGACGCCTGGTGTATCTGTTCGGCGGGGCCGCGGCGGCCGGTGCGGCCTCGTACCTGGTCATCTACCTCTACCGCTGGCAGTGGCAGCGGGCCATCCTGTGCGGCGTCCTGCTGCTGGTCGTCGAGGTGCTGCTGTTCGGGCTGGCCGTCCTCGGCCGGATCTCCCGGCTGGAGGCGCGGATCGACAAGAGCCTGGCCTCCGACCGGCGGCGGGAGGCCGTCCTGGCCCGGCTGCGGCTGGAGGCACCGCCTGGGGGTACCGCCTGGACGGAGTCTGGGGGAGGTAGCTGGGGGACGGACGGGCTGGGGCCGCCTCCTGGGGGCATCTCCCGGACGGGGCCCGGAGGAGGCGGCTGGGGGGTCGCCGGGGCGGCGCGCGCCCGCTTCCGCTGGCTGGAGGACCCGGCCGATCCCGGGCTGAACCGCACCCACGTGTTCGTCCCGGTGCTGATGGTGACCGGCGTGCTGCTCTCCGGGCTGGCCTGGGTGGTGCAGAAGGTCGCGGAGTCCACGGTGCGGCCCGCCGCGGATCGGCGGCTGGCCGGGCGGCTGGCGCCTCTCGCCGCACCCCCCATGGGGGCGCTGGACGGCGGCGGGGCGGGTCGCGCGGGCGGCGGCCGGGGCGCGGACGGTCCAGACGGCCCGGACGGTCCGGATCTGGAGGACCTCCCACCCCTGGGACGGGGGCGCAGCCCGTGGTCGGTCGGGGCGATCGCGCTGACCGCGGTCGCGCTGCTGACGGCGGGCGTGGTGGGGATAGCCGATCTGACGCAGACCCGGGAGGAGCGGGCGAGCGACGCGGCCGCGACATCCGTGCTGGTCAAGGTGGTGTTGCGGGACGAGTCGGCGTCCTCGGACCGGGCGGATTTCGCCGCCCACCAGATCTGGGAGCACTGCCGCGGCTCCACCTCCGTACCGCTGCGCCACGCCACGCTGGGTGAGCTCGGCGACGGGATGTACGCGGGAGCGATCCACCCCGCGCTCACGCCGCACGACACGATGCGGCTGCGCGGATGCCTGGAGGACACAGCCGTGGACCGCGCGCACTTCCAGATCGTCGGCATCGGCGAGATGGATCCGGACGACGGCTGAGGCGGACGGCGGATCCGGGGGATCCGGGCGATCCGGGGACCAAGGGGATCAGGGGCTGACAGGGCGCTTCAGCTGGGGTTCAGGGTGCTTCAGCCAGGTTTCAGGGGGCATGCGGGAAGCTGCGAGCAAGACCCGGGAAGAACATCCCTGAGACGCACGTCACAGGCAGGAGTCCGATTTCCGGCTAATATGCCGGTTCTGTGCTGCGAATTTCGTGGCCGCCCTGTCCCCGAGCCCCCCGGGTCCTTCACTCAATGGCTGTCCTCACTCCGCTCCCCTCCCGCCCCAGCTCCCCGCTGTCCCCCGACGACACCGCGCCCGCTCCCGGCCCCTCCAAGGGCCGCAGGCGTGTCCGCCTGGCGCTGCGCGTCCTGGGCTTCACCGCGCTCGGCTACCTGGCGCTGTGGGCCACCGGCACGCTGGGCATCCTGGTGGCCTCGCAGTGGGTGCGCCACGAGACTCCGCCGCCGGCGGTCGCCGCATCCGTCCAGGGCATGAACCACTTCCAGCCGGTCGACAAGGACCAGAAGCTGTGGCGCGGGTCGGCGCCCTCCCCGGCCGGCTACCGCGAGCTGGCCGACAAGGGCATCACCACGGTCGTGGACCTCCGAGCCGAGGACCTGACCGCCCACCAGCTGGCCGGTCCGGAGCGCGCGGGCCTGAAGCACGTCCAGATGCCCATCCGCGACGGCCAGACGCCCACGCAGGCGCAGGTCGACCGGTTCCTCGAGGTCGTCCGGAACGCGGACGGGCCGGTGTACGTGCACTGCGGCGCCGGCGTGGGCCGTACGGGCTCGATGGCCGCGGCCTACCTGGTCCGCACGGGCGAGAAGTCCGGCTCCGAGGCCGTCCGCAGCAACCTCGCCGTCGGCCCGCCGTCGATCGAGCAGATCTACTACGCGTTCAACCTCGACAAGGACAAGGCCGAGCAGCCGCCGCTGCCGGTGCAGGCCGTCAGCCGTCTGGTCGACGCGCCGCGCCGGGTCATGTCGTACTTCTGACGGGCGGCCTCCCCGCCGGCCACCGGCGCCGACCACCGACGCCGACGCCGGGGCGGACGCCGACCACCGCGCTACCGGGCCCGCGTGCTGTCACAGCACGTGGGCCCGGTAGCGTTCCGCGACCTCCGCCAGCACCTCGGCACCGTCCCGGGCCCAGAGGGCGGGGTTGAAGATCTCCACCTCGGCCGGGCCGTCGTATCCGGCCGCCTCGACCTGTTCGCGGAACCAGCGCAGGTCCACCGTTCCGTCGCCGAGCTGGCCGCGCCCGAGCAGGACCCCCTCGGGCAGCGGCGTCACCCAGTCGGCGAGCTGGAACGCGGCGATCCGGTCGCCGGCGCCCGCCCGCGCGATCTGCCCCGCCACCGTGTCGTCCCACCACAGGTGGTACGTGTCCACCACGACGCCCACCTGGCCGGAGGGGAACCGCTCGGCGAGGGCGAGGGCCTGGGCGAGCGTGGAGACCACGCAGCGGTCGGCCGCGTACATCGGGTGCAACGGCTCGATGGCCAGCCGCACACCGCACCGCTCGGCGTACGGTCCCAACTCCCCCAGCGCGTCCGCGATCCGCTCCCGCGCGCCGCGCAGATCGCGGCTCCCGGCCGGGAGCCCGCCGGAGACCAGCACCAGCGTGCCGGTGCCCAGGGTCGCGGCCTCCTCGATCGCGGCACGGTTGTCGGCCAGCGCCCGGTCCCGTTCGGCGGGGTCGGAGGCGGTGAAGAAGCCGCCCCGGCACAGGCTGGTGACCGTCAGGCCCGCGTCCCGTACGAGCCGGGCCGCCGCCTCGACGCCGTACTCCCGCACCGGCGCCCGCCACAGTCCCACCCCGGGCACTCCGGCCCGTACGCAGCCCGCTACGAGCTCCGGCAACGACCACTGCCGGATGGTCTCCTGGTTGAGGCTCAGCCTGCCGAGGCCGTCCGCGGTGCCGCTCATGTGATGCCTCCGCGTACGGCGAGCAGCTGCCTCATCCGGGCCTCGGCGAGCGCCGGATCCGGGAACAGGCCGAGCCCGTCGGCCAGTTCGTACGCGCGGGCCAGGTGCGGCAGGGAGCGCGCGCCCTGAAGGCCGCCGATCATCGTGAAGTGGTCCTGGTGCCCGGCCAGCCAGGCCAGGAACACCACGCCCGTCTTGTAGTAGCGCGTCGGGGCCTGGAAGAGGTGGCGGGACAGTGCCACGGTCGGGTCGAGGAGGGCGCGGAACCCGGCCGTGTCGCCGGTGTCCAGAGTCCGTAGGGCGTCCGCCGCGAGCGGGCCGAGGGGATCGAAGACGCCGAGCAGGGCATGGCTGCAACCGCGCCCGTCACCCGCGATGAGTTCCGGATAGTGGAAGTCGTCTCCCGTATAGCAGCGCACTCCGTCGGGGAGTCGGCGGCGCAGCCCGATCTCGCGTCCCGCGTCGAGCAGTGAGATCTTGACGCCGTCGACCTTGTCGGGGTGTGCGGTGATCACCTCGAGGAAGGTGGCGGTGGCGGCGTCCAGGTCGGTGCCGCCCCAGTAGCCCGTGAGCGCCGGATCGAACATCGGCCCCAACCAGTGCAGGATGACCGGCTCACGCGCCTGCCGCAGAAGCGCGCCGTAGAGCTCGAGGTAGTCCTCTGGGCCCCGGGCGGCGGCGGCAAGCGCACGCGACGCCATGATGACGGCGGTCGCGCCTTCGTCCTCCACGAGAGCGAGTTGGGCCTCGTACGCCATCCGGACGTCGGCGAGTGCCGCGGCCCGGTCCCCGTCCCGGCGCCGGTCCGGGTGCGCCGGTAGCTGATCGGTGCCGACTCCGCAGACGAGCCGTCCGCCCATGGACCGAGCCTCGGCGGCGGAGCGGCGGATCAGTTCGGCCGCGCCCGCCCAGCCCAGGCCCATGCCGCGCTGCGCCGTGTCCATGGCCTCTGCCACCCCCAGGCCGTGCGACCACAGGTGGCGGCGGAAGGCGAGGGTGGCGTCCCAGTCGACGGCCGCGGGCCCGTCGGGCCCGGTGTCGGCGAACGGATCGGCCACCACGTGGGCGGCCGCGTAAGCCGTACGGGACAGCGGCGGAGCGCCGCCCTTGCTCTGCGTATGGGGCTCGGTTCGCGTGATCCGCACAGCGGGGTCGGTGCGCGGCCGGTACGGGCGCAACCCGCCGCCCGCGTCGGGAAGTCGAAGGGTCACAGCGTCAGCTCCGGTACGTCCAGGCGGCGGCCCTGCGCCGACGAGGCGAGGCCCAGTTCGGCCAGCTGCACCCCGCGGGCACCGGCCAGCAGATCCCGGTGCCATGGCTCGTCGAGTGCCACATGCCGCAAGAACGCCTCCCATTGGGCCCGGAAGCCGCCCACGAAGTCCTCGTTGTCCGGGACCTCCTGCCACCCGGCGCGGAGGTCCTCCGCCGCCGGAGCGTCCGGGTTCCACACCGGCCTGGGGGTGGCGGAGCGGTGCTGGACCCGGCAGCGGTGCAGGCCCGCCACGGCCGAGCCCTCGGTTCCGTCCACCTGGAACTCGACCAGTTCGGCACGGTGCGGGCGGACCGCCCAGGAGGAGTTGATCTGCGCGACGACACCGCCCGCCAGCTCGAAGACGCCGTACGCCGCGTCGTCCGCGGTGGCCTCGTACGGATCGCCGGACTCGTCCCAGCGGCGCGGGATGTGCGTGGTGACGTGCGCTTGAACGGTCCGCACGGGCCCGAACAGCTCGTGCAGGACGTACTCCCAGTGCGGGAACATGTCGGTGACGATGCCGCCGCCGTCCGCCGCGCGGTAGTTCCACGACGGCCGCTGGGCGGGCTGCCAGTCGCCTTCGAAGACCCAGTAGCCGAACTCGCCGCGCACCGAGAGGATCCGCCCGAAGAACCCGCCGTCGACGAGCCGCTTCAGCTTGCGCAGCCCCGGCAGGAAGAGCTTGTCCTGGACGACGCCGTGCCGGATCCCGGCGGCGTCGGCGAGCCGGGCCAGTTCCAGAGCCCCGGCGAGGCCGGAGGCGGTGGGCTTCTCGGTGTAGACGTGCTTGCCCGCCGCGATGGCCTGGCCGACGGACTCCTCGCGCGCGGAGGTGACCTGGGCGTCGAAGTAGATGTCGACGGCCGGGTCGGCGAGGACCGCGTCGAGGTCGGTGGAGACGTCCGCCACCGGGTCGAGCCCGTGCCGCTCGGCGATGGCCCGGAGAGCGTGCGCGCGGCGGCCGACGAGCAGCGGCTCCGGCCACAGCACGCGGCCGTCGCCGATGTCGACGCCGCCGCTCTCGCGGATGGCGAGAAGGGAGCCGACGAGGTGCTGGTGGTAGCCCATGCGGCCGGTCACGCCGTTCATGGCAATGCGCATTGCTGTGCGTGTCACTGGGGTCCTCTCCTCAGCGGCCAGGCAGATAGAAAGCGCTTTCTACGGATGGTGACGCTAGCGGCTCCGCGTTCCGCGGGACAAGGGCGCGGAACGGTCAGGACCTGCCGGACGCCCGGGTCGGGGCCCGGGCCGAGGAGTTGTCCACAGGCTCCCCGTCGCCGCCCGATCCAGTGAGAGCATGGACGCCATCAGCCCGCGGAGCCGGCAACCCGGACACGTCCGGCGCGCCGGGGCCGCCGCGCACGCCCTGTTCACCGTGCTCACTTCTGGAGGAACACATGGCAGTGACCCTGGCCGATGTGGCGGCACGGGCTCGGGTCTCGGCGGCGACCGTGTCGCGCGTCCTGAGCGGCAACTATCCGGTCGCGGAGACGACCCGGGCCCGGGTGCTGCGCGCCGTCGACGAGTTGGAGTACGTGGTCAACGGGCCCGCGAGTGCCCTCGCGGCCGCCACGTCCGATCTCGTCGGGGTCCTGGTCAACGACATCGCGGACCCCTTCTTCGGGGTCATGGCCGGCGCGGCGCAGGCGGAGTTGGGCCTCGGGGACGGCCGGGCGGGCGAGAAGCTCGCCGTCATCTGCAACACCGGTGGCGTGCCCCAGCGCGAACTGACCTATCTCACCCTCCTCCAGCGCCAGCGCGCCGCCGCCGTCATTCTCACCGGCGGCACGGTGGAGAACCCCGAGCACACCGCCGCGGTGGCCGCCAAGGTCTCCCGACTGGCGGCGTCCGGCACCCGGGTGGTGCTGTGCGGGCGTCCGCCGACGGCCGGCGCGGTGACGCTCGCCTTCGACAACCTGGGCGGCGCACGGCGGCTGACGGAGCATGTACTGGCGCTCGGCCACCGGCGGATCGGCTATGTGGCGGGACCGGCCGGGCGGACCACCACGACCGACCGGCTGGCGGGGCACCGTGCCGCGCTCGCCGCTCAGGGGGCCGACGGCCACGAGGACCCGGCGGCGGAGCGGCTGACGGTGCACGGCTCCTACGACCGCTCCTCCGGTTACGACGCCGCCCTGGAACTGCTGCGCCGGGCGCCGGATCTGACGGCGGTCGTCGCCGCGAACGACACGGTCGCGCTGGGGGTGTGCGCGGCGCTGCGCGACCGGGGGCTGCGAATACCGCAGGACGTGTCGGTGGCGGGCTTCGACGATCTGCCGTTCAGCGCGGACGCCGTCCCGGCACTCACCACGATGCGGCTGCCCCTCCACCAGGCGGGTGCGCGGGCGGGCCGGCTGGCGGTGGGCCGCGAACCGCAGCCGCCGGGCGGGGTCGCGACGATACGCGCGGAACTGATGGCACGCGACTCCACGGCCCCGCCCCGGCCCGGCGCCGTGTGACCTCGCGGTCGGCGCTCGTGGCTTCTGCCGCTGGGGTGCGCCCGGGCGAAGCCGGACCTGTCGTCGCGTACGTGCAGCGGGCCGTATGCCGTCTCGCGGCTGGGAAATCCGCTCGCGCGGGCGGCCGGGGCCGGGAAGGATCGACAGTTCCTATACGAGCGGAGAGTGCCCCACTGAGTACGCATCAGGTCGTTCGCTGGACCGAGGCCGACGAGGCGCGCAGTGCCCGTTGGCGTTCCGAGAGCGGCGCGCCGCCACCCCGGCGGGTGGTGGTGGCCGACGACCGGCTCACCGCCGACGCCGCCTACCGCCTGGTCTCCGAGGGCACCGCGCTGCTGTGGCGCGGTGACTTCCACGGCGCCCGCCAGCTGTTGGCCGCCATGGCCAGGCGCGCCGACCGGGGGCCGCGCAGGCGGCGCGGGTCGCGCGGGCCCGCGCCCACGGGGAGGGAGCCCGTACGGACGACGCCCATGGGAATGCCGCCCACGGGAACGGCGCTCACGGGAACGGCGCCCACGCGGACGGCGTCCGGCGATGCCGACATTGACGTCGACCGCGCGCAGGCGTTCCATCTGCACCGCAAGGCACAGGCGGAACGGGCCCGCAGGTTGGGGCTGTTACTCGTACCGCTGGACGCCGGGCACACGATTCCACTGCGCCGGGCGCCGGACGTGCGGGAGGCCTGCGCCCAGGCGTACGGCCCGGCGGAGGAGCCGTCGGTGCTCTCCCTGCGGGAGCTGACCGGGCTCATCGGCGCGTACGAATGGCGCAGGAAGGGTGTCCCGGTGCCCGCGCTCGGCGGCGACCGGATACATCCGCACTACGGCGTCTTCTCTCCGGCGCGCGGCGAGTACGTGGATCTGGTGGCGCGCGCCCCGCTCCCGGCCGACCGGGGCCTGGCGTTCGACATCGGCACCGGGACCGGGGTGCTGGCGGCCGTGCTGGCGCGGCGCGGCATCGGCCGGGTGGTGGCGACGGACCAGGATCCGCGCGCGCTGCGCTGCGCCCGGGAGAACCTGGCGCGACTGGTGCCGGACGGCCGGGTGGAGGTGGTCGAGGCCGATCTGTTCCCGGCCGGGCGGGCGCCGCTCGTCGTGTGCAATCCGCCCTGGGTGCCCGCCCGCCCCAGTTCGCCGGTGGAGTACGCGGTCTACGACCCCGGCGGCCGGATGCTGCACGGCTTCCTCGACGGGCTGGCCGCGCACCTGGCACCCGGTGGTGAGGGCTGGCTGGTCCTCTCCGACCTCGCCGAGCACTTGGGGCTGCGGTCACGCGCCGAGCTGCTCGCGGCGTTCGACCGGGCGGAGCTGGCGGTGGTGGACCGCGTCGACGTCCGCCCCCGGCATCCGCGGGCGGCGGACCCGGCCGATCCACTGCACCGGGCGCGCGCGGCGGAGGTGACCTCACTATGGCGGCTGACGCCCCGGGGCGGTCGTTGACCACCCGGCCCGGGCTGCCTAACGTCCCGTCACATCCGATACGTACCGGATTCCCCCGCCGGTCTGCCCACCGATCCCTTGCGAGGCGCCCGATGAAGCTTGCCTTTTCCACGCTCGGGGTCCCCGGGCTGCCCGTGCCCCAGGTCGCGGCGCTCGCCGCCGAGCACGGTTACCACGGGGTGGAGCTGCGTGCGCACCCCGAGGAGCCGGTGCACCCGGATCTCGACGCGGCCGGGCGGACGGCTGCGGCCGAGGCGTTCCGGGCGGCCGGGGTGGAGGTCGCGACCGTCGCGGGGTACGTACGCGTGGCCGAGGCGGGCCCGGACGAACCGGTCCTGGCGGGCCTGCGGGACCTGTCCCGCCTCGCCGCGGACCTCGGCGCGCCCTTCGTCCGGGTCTTCCCCGGCGGCGCCGAGCAGCCGGCCGCCGAGGCGGACGCGGCGGCGGCGCGGCGGCTGGCGGCGGCCGCGCCGTACGCCGCGGGGCTGGGCGTGCGGCTGCTGCTGGAGACCCACGACTCGCACCGCACGGGTGCCGCCACGGCCCGGATCCTGGCGGACGTCGAGTCCGGCGGGGTGGGCGCCGTCTGGGATCTGATGCACCCGTGGCTCGGCGGCGAGGAGCCTGCGGACACCTTCGCCGCGCTCGCCCCGCACCTGGGCTGTGTGCAGGTCAAGGACATCGCGTCGGCGGAGGACACCACTCCGCTGCCCTTGGGCGCCGGGGTGCTGCCGCTCGGCGAGTGCGTGGAGTTGCTCAGCCGGTCCGGGTGGGAGGGGTGGCTGTGCTGGGAGTACGAGAAGCGCTGGTATCCGCAGGTGGCGCCGCTGCCAGGGCTGTTGGGACCGGCGCGGCAGCATCTGATGCGGCTGCTCGCGGACGCCGCCTGACTCCGGACGGCCGGTCCGCCGCGGGCCGGAGTCCCGGCAGGCTGATCCCGGGCAGCGAGGTGAGCGCCACACCGCCGACCAGCAGTGCGGCGGCCACCCAGCGCAGCGGGCTGACCTCCTCGCCCAGCAGCAGGGCCGCCGAGGACATGCCGAAGACCGGGACGAGCAGGGAGAACGGCGCGACGGCGGAGGCGTCGTAGGTGCGCAGCAGGAAGCTCCAGGCGCCGAAGCCCAGTACGGTCGCGCCCCACGCGACGTAGAGGATGGTGCCGACGCCGCCCCAGTCGAGGGAGGCGAGCGCCGCGCGGTCGGCTGCCGGACCCTCGAAGACCAGGGAGAGGCCGAGCAGCGGCAGCACGGGCACGACGCTCACCCAGACCATGAAGCGCGGCGCGTCGGGTGGGGCGGCGCGGCGCATGAGGATGTTGGACACGCCCCAGCCGGCCGCGGCCGCGATGGCGAGGACGAAGCCGACCACCGGGCCCGACGTGCCCTCGTCGACGGCCGCGACCGCGATTCCGGTGAGGGCGACGGCCATCCCGAGCAGCCGGACGGGACCGGGCCGTTCGCCGAGGACGACGGCGGCGAACACTGCGGTGAAGACGGCCTGGATCTGCAGCACGAGCGACGAGAGCCCGGCGTGCAGGCCCTGGTTCATGGCGATGAAGAGCAGCCCGAACTTGGCGACGCCCAGCGCCAGCCCGACCCCGATGATCCAGCGCCAGGGGACCTGCGGCCGTCCGACGAAGAAGACGGCGGGCAGCGCGGCCGCGAGGAATCGCAGCGCGCAGAAGAACAACGGCGGGAAGTGGTCGAGTCCGACCTCGATGACGACGAAGTTGACGCCCCAGACGGCGGCGATGAGGACAGCGAGCAGGAGATGAGCGGGTCGCATGCGTTGAGCATCCCGGCCATGACCATGAAGGACCAGCGCTGATTACTTCATGATTGGATGCAGCATCGCTACAAGGTCGGGAAGCGAAGAAGGTCGGGAAGCGGAGGAGGAGAGCGGATGCTGGAGCTCTCGCGTCTGCGCGCACTGCACGCGGTCGCCATGCACGGTTCGATCAGCGCGGCCGCCATCGCGCTCGGTTACACCCCGTCCGCCGTGTCCCAGCAGATCGCCAAGTTGGAGCGGGAGACCAGGACCACCCTGCTGGAGCGGCAGGGCAGGGGCGTGGTGCTGACCGACGCGGCGCAGCAGCTGGCGGCGACCGCGCAGCAGTTGCTCGCCCTCGTCGAACAGGCCGAGACCGCGCTGGAGGAGCGGCGCGGCCAGCCGACGGGCCGACTGGTCATCGGCGCGTTCGCCTCGGCGGCGCGCGGGCTGATGCCGTCCGCACTCGCCGAACTGGCACGCTCCCACCCGACCCTGGACGCCCGGCTGGTCGAGCTCGACCCGCATCTGACCCCCGACCTGGTGGCACGCGGGGTGATCGACATGGCGATCACGCACGACTGGGACATCTCCCCGCTGCCCGCGCCCGACGGCGTGGAGCGCGCGGTCATCGGCGACGACCCGTCGGACGTCCTGGTACCGGCCGGCCATCCGCTGGCCGGACACGCCGTACTGCACCGATCCGAGCTGGCCGACCAGCGGTGGATCTGCCAGCCGCCGGGGTCGGTGTGCCACGACTGGCTGGTCCGTACGCTGCGCGCCTCCGGGCACGAGCCGGATCTGGCGTACCAGGTCGCCGAGTACCAGACGCAGATCGCGCTGGTCGCGGCCGGTCTGGGGATCGCCCTGGTGCCCCGCCTCGGCCGGTCGGCGGTGCCGGAGGGAGTGTGCGCGATCCCGCTGGAACCGGCGCCGGTACGGCGGCTGTACGCCCTGTGGCGGCCGGGCGCGGCGCGGCGCCCGGCGATCACCGAGACGGTGCGGGTGCTGCGGGACCATTGGCCGCTGCGCCACTGACGGGGCAGCTGACGGGGCTCGTGCCGCCGGGGTCGCGCTCCGGAGGCCGATGCTCCGCAGCCTCCGGAGCCCGATGCGGGATCTCCCGCGGCCCCGCGCCGAACACGTCGGCGCACAGCTGCACGAACCATCGGACGCCCGGTACGACCAGCAGCCACCCCAGCACCGCCCAGCCCAGGTGGAGATGGCCGAGCATCCGGCCGACCGCCGCGACGCCGTCGGCGCGCACGGCCCCGTCATCCGTCTCGTACCGCATCCGGCGCAGCCGCTCGGGGTGGGTCTCGGCGGGCAGCAGGGCCAGCCCGGTCGGCTCGCGGCGCGCGATCCACCGGCCGAAGCCGGTGCACGGCCCGCAGCTCTCCGCGACGTACAGCCGGGCGGTGGCGGCGCCGGGCCAGGGCCGCGCGCGCGGCAGCCAGGCGCGTACCCCCCGGCGGTACTCCGTCCACGCCACGCCGTGCGTCTCGCGCAGCCTGGCGCCCTCGTGCCAGTCGGCGAGCCCGGCACCGTACGCGAAGGCGCTGGCCGCCGCCGCGAGCAGTCGCCAGTCCAGGACGAGTGCCCCGAGCAGCGCGTAGCTGAGCGTGATCGACAGCTGCATGGGATTGCGTACGTAGGCGTACGGGCCGCTGGTGACGAGCCGGACCGGCGGGTCGTACGGCACGGGTGTCCCGCCGCCACGCTGGACGAACTCGCGGACCGCGACGACGCCGAGCAGCAGGGGCACGGCCAGCAGCTGCGCGGCCGTCAGCAGTCCGGCGGTGCCCCCGGGCAGCCGGGGCGCGACGAGGACCAGCGGCCCGGCCAGCATCAGGACCCCGCTGAGGACCACCTGCATACCGGCGCGTACGGCCAGGTGGCTGCCGTGTGCGGTCCAGCGGGCCAGCAGCAGGCCGGGCACCAGAGCCACGGCGACACCGACCGCCTCGCCCAGCAGCCAGGCGTCGCCGAGCCGAACGACGGGCGCGGCCAGCGGCATCGCGGCGAGGTCGAACCAGGTGAGGGCGGCCACGACCAGGGGCAGCGGCAGCCGGTCGGCGCCCGCGAGGACCGGCAGGGCGCCCCACAGCAGCGCCCAGCCGAGCATCAGGTCGACGGGGAGCCCGGCGGCGGTGCCGCCCTCGGCGTGGAAGGTCCACCAGCCGGCGTGCACGGCGAGCAGGTTCACCGCGGGCAGCCAGACGACCTGCCAGGCGGTGGCGAGGATCGCGGCGGCGAGCGTGCGCTGGGCGGGCGGCCGCAGCGCGGCGGCAGCGGCGGTGGCCAGCAGGGGTGCGAACAGCCCGACGGCGCGGACGAGTGCGGGGTCGGCGGTCATCGCGCGCCCCCGGGGCAGGCGCGCGCGCCCGCGCGTCGGAGGGCCTGGCCGAGGGCCCGTTCAGGGCCGCGGCGGAAGGCCCGACCGGGCCCCCGGTGTCGCTCCACGGTCCGGAGTGCCCAGCGCGCCCGGAGTGCCCAGCGCGCCCGGAGTGCCCGGAGTGCCCGGAGTGCCCGGCGTGTCGGGCTCATCGCGCGCCCCCCGCGGACTGCCCGGCCCGTTCCGCGTGCCCGGCCTGCGCCGCCGGCTCCCCCTGCGCCGCCGGCTCCCCCTGCGCCGCCTGCGCCGCCTGCGCGGACCGCGCCGCCCGCGCGAACGTGTCCGACAGGTAGGACGCGGCCTGCTTCATCCCGTAGGACTGGATCGGCCCGAAGTACCAGCCGGGGTCGAACGTGCGGCGGTACCGGAGCGTCCAGGTCACCTCGGTGCGGCCGTCGAACGCCGCCCGCCAGCGGACCTCGGCGGAGCGCAGCTCCAGCCAGCGGGCCAGCGTCGTGTCGCGTTCGACGTCGAAGACGACTCGGCCCGGCGCGCGTTCGGAGACGACCAGCCGCATCGAGCGCGGCGTCGGGTGCGCCCCGATGCCCAGCGCCTTGCGCGGGTTGAAGGTGATCTCCCGCGTGTCACCGACGTCGAGGCCGTGGCCGGTGGCCCGCTGGGGGCGGGGGAACGGGATGCGCAGGAAGAGCGGTTCGGGCGCGTCGAACCTCGGCGGCGCCGCGAGCGCCCGCTCATACGCCTCCGGGCTCACCGCGAGCGTACGGGTGACGGACACGGCGTTGTCGCGCGGCAGTTCGTACGCACCGGCGCCCTCCATGGCGAGGAGGCCGACCAGCGGCACCGTGACGAACGCGTGGGCTCGTCCGCCTCGGCGTTCGCGGCGCGCGGCGTCCACGCTGAGGCCGATGGCGGCGGCCATCGCGTAGAACAGCGGCGCGGCCATCACCAGGCAGATGACACCCTCGTTGAGCAGCGGACCCGCGAGGGCCAGGCCGATCGTGACGGAGGCGAGCGCGGTGCCGGTGACGCTCTTGGGGCGGCACGCGACCGCGACGCTGAGCGCGATGACGGCGGGCAGGCCGACGTAGAAGAGCGAGGTCTGCTCCAGGTGGCCCGTGTGCAGCACCTTGTAGAGCAGCATCGCGGCGAACAGCGCGGTCAGGACACCGATCAGCCGCCAGCGCGCTCCCGAGATCCGAGGCTCTCCGCCCTCTGCCCCGCCCTCCGTCGCCCTGTCCTCCATGACCCCCACCCTTCTTCATCGCCCGGTTTAACCGACCGGCTTAATCACTCGATTAAACCGTATGATGAGTCACCGGCGAGAGGACAGTCAAAGTGACGGCGGACACCAAGAACTCGAAGGACACCAAGGACCGGCTGGTCGAGGCGGCGACGACCGTGCTCAAGGCGCACGGCTACGGGGGCACCAGCGCCCGTACGATCGCCAAGGAGGCCGGGGTCAACTCGGCGCTGGTCTTCTACCACTTCGGCGGTGTCGATCAGCTGCTGCTCGCCGCCCTCGACCGCTCCTCCGCCGAGCGCATGGCCCAGCACGGCGCCACCGTCGCCGAGGTACGCACCCTTGAGGAGCTGGCCGAGGCCGCCACCCGCATCTACCGCGACGACCTCGACGGCGGCCACATCACGCTCTTCTCCGAACTGGTCGCGGCCGCCGTGGCCAAGCCGGAGCTGCGCGAGGAGGTGTCGAAGCGGGCCGAACCCTGGCTGGAGTTCATCGAGTCCACACTGGACCGGGTGATCGGCGGCACCCCGCTGGCCCGGCTCACCCCGCCCCGCGACCTGGCGAACGCGGCGATCACCTTCTATCTCGGGGTCAACCTGTTCACGGTGCTGGACGCGGACCGCTCCCGTACCGAGTCCGTCTTCGCGATGGTCAAGCGGCTCGCGCCACGGGCCAAGCTGCTGACCATGCGGCTGCCGGGGCGGCGCAACGGGGCGCGGCGCGCCGCCGAGTAACGCCGCGCGCCGGGGACGATGGGCCCATGCGTCCCCTTGCCCCTCATCCCTGGCCCACGGCCCTGCTCGTCCTGACGCTGGCGCTCCTGCCGACCGCCTGCGTCGGCCAGGGCTCGCGCGCCGACGCCTCCCCGTCCACCGCCACCGGCCCCGCCGGGACCACCGCGACCGCCGCGACCGCCACCCCCGCCAACGGGCGGATCGACACCGAGGCCGTCTACTTCTCCTCGCGGGCGGGCGCGACGTCCCACGCCCGGGCGGTGATCCGCAACCGCGATCAGCTCGACGACTTCGCGCGGCGGTTCGGCCGGCGCGCGCCGGAGATCACGGCCGGCGCGAGCGGCGCCGACTTCTCCCGCGTCACCCTGGTCGGCTGGTCGGGCGCCACCGGCTGTGCCCAGTGGACCTCCGCGACACTGCGCCGATCGGGTGACGTACTCGACGTGCGCCCCGGCCCGCACGCCACTCCCCCACCCGAGTGCATCGCCTCGTTCGTGACCGTGGCGGTCTTCTCCGTGCCCAGCGAACGGATGCCGCGGCACCCGCGCTTCGCCCATTGACCTGCCCGGGCACTGCCCGTATCCGTGTCATAGAGCTCCGTGTCATGAAGCTCCGTGCCATGAAGCTCCGTGTCATAGAGCGCTTGCCACCCCCCTTTCCACGGAAGGAGCGCAAGTGCACCACGCCACCTCCCGTACCGCCTCCCGACGGTCCCTGCTGGTCGCCACGGCGGCCACCGCCGCGGCCGCCGTCGCCGGCGGGCAGCCGGACGCCCGCGCCGCCGAGCGCGCCGCGCGTCCCAGCCGCGACCGGTTACGGGCTCTCATCGCCCGGATGACGCCCGAGGAGAAGATCGGGCAGCTCTTCGTGATGCGGGTGTACGGGCACTCGGCCACCGACCCCGACCCCGCCGACGCCGAGTCCAACCGCAAGGAGATGGGCGTGGCGAACGCCGCCGAGCTCATCGCCACCTACCACGTCGGCGGCATCATCTACTTCGCCTGGGCGCACAACACCCGCGAGCCGCACCAGATCGCCGACCTCTCCAACGGCATCCAGCGCGCCGGGCTCGCCCAGCCCACCCCCGTCCCGCTGCTGATCTCCACCGACCAGGAGCACGGCATCGTGGCCCGCGTCGGCGCGCCCGCCACGCTCCTTCCCGGCGCGATGGCGCTGGGCGCGGGCGGCAGCGCCGCGGACACCCGCGCGGCGGCGCGTACGGCCGGCCTGGAGCTGGCCGCGCTGGGCATCCGGCAGAACTACGCGCCGGTCGCCGACGTCAACGTCAATCCGGCCAACCCCGTCATCGGCGTCCGCTCCTTCGGCGCCGATCCGCAGGCGGTCGCCGAGCTGGTCGCCGCGCAGGTGAGGGGCTATCAGAGCGGCGGGGTCGCGGCCACCGCCAAGCACTTTCCCGGCCATGGCGACACCGCCGTCGACAGCCATGTCGGGCTACCGCTGATCACCCACTCACGGGCCGAGTGGGAGCGGCTGGACGCCCCGCCGTTCAGGGCCGCCATCGCCGCCGGCATCGACGCGATCATGACGGCGCACCTGCTGTTCCCGGCCCTCGACCCGGTCGACGACCCGGCGACCCTGTCCCGGCCCGTCCTCACCGGCGTGCTCCGCGGCGAACTGGGCTTCGACGGCGTCATCGTCACCGACTCGCTCGGCATGGCCGGGGTACGGGAGAAGTACGGGGACGACCGGGTGCCGGTGCTCGCCGTCAAGGCGGGCGCGGACCAGCTGCTCAACCCGCCGGACCTGCCCGTCGCCTGGCACGGGCTGCGTACGGCGGTGGAGCGCGGCGAGATCAGCGAGGCCCGGCTGGACGAATCGATCCTGCGCATCCTGGAGCTGAAGGCGCGCCGGGGCCTGTTCAGCGCGCCGTACACCAGTGACGAGGCCGTGGACCGCACCGTCGGCACCCGCGCGCATCTGGCCGCCGCCGACCGGATCGCGAACCACACCACGACGTTGATCACCAACCCGGACGGGCTGCTGCCGCTGTCCTGCCGCGACCGTCGGCGGCTGCTCGTCGCCGGTGTCGACCCGGCCGCGCCGTCGGGCACCGGCGGCCCGCCCACGGCCGTGCTGGCGCGCGCGCTGACCGCGCTGGGATTCACCGCCGAGGCGCTGTCCACCGGGACCGGCGGCAGGCCCGATCCTGCGCCGGAGCGGATCGACGCGGCGGTGGCGGCGGCCCGGGGCCGGGACGCGGTGATCGTGCTGACGTACAACGTGAGCGCGTCCTCCAGCCAGCGGACACTGGTGGCGGCGCTCGCCGCGACCGGTGTCCCGGTGGTCCACCTCGCCCTGCGCAATCCGTACGACATCGCCCGGTTGGCGGATACGGGGATCGGGGCGTCGCTGGCCGCGTACGCGTGGACGGACGTGGAGCTGCGGGCCGCCGCCCGGGTCATGGCGGGGCGGGTCCGGCCGCGCGGCAGGCTTCCGGTGTCCATCCAGCGGGCGGACGACCCGGGCCGGGTGCTGTACCCGGTCGGCCACGGTCTGACGTACTGACGCGCGTACGGACCGGCGAGCGCGTAACTGACCGGCAGGCGCGTACTGACCGGCCGCCGGAGAAGCCGATCGCCGGACGGGCCGCGAGGTGCCCGTCCGGCGAGGGTGGAACGACCTGGCTAGGGGCGCAGCAGCGGGTCCCGCTCCAGGTCCTGCCGGTCCAGCTTCGCGTCGTGCTTCGCGAGCGGCTTGGCGGGCTTGTCACCCTCCAGTACGGCGGCGGGCGCGACGCCCGCCCACTTCAGGATGGCGGCCGTGGCCTTCTCCTTCTCACCGGCCTTCAGGCCGGCGACGTTCGCGCCGTGGTTGGCACCGGGCGCGGTGAGGACGTAGGAGTCCTCGGCGCGCTTGCCCAGGCGGAACGGTTCAGCGCTCCACGGGTCGTTCTGCCCGTTGACGAACAGCATCTGCTCGGCGTTGTTGCGCACCCAGCGGTCGACGTCCCGCATCGCGGCCGGCTTGAACTTCATCGGGATGTCGCGCGGAACGTAGTTGCGCGGTGCGTAGATCCCGGGGTAGCGCAGCAGGTCGTCCAGGTGCGGCGTCTTGAAGGTGGGCGAACCCAGCTGCGTGCCCGCCTGGTAGTAGTACGGCGTGTAGGTCTCCAGGCCCTGGTCGGTGTAGGCCGAGAAGCCGGAGATCTCGTCGATGAAGCGGTACAGATCGTCGGTGGAGGCGGTCGGCGCGGGGACGTCCCCGCAGTCCTTCACCAGGTGGTACTGCCAGAAGGCCCAGGCCAGGTCCAGGACGACGTTCTCGTACGCCTTGTCGGCACTGCCCACGACGTCGAAGGTCTGCTTCTGCTCGTCGGCCCACTTCTGGTAGCGGGCGACGATCTCGTCGCGGCGGACCAGGGCCTCACGCTGTACGGCCTCGAGCTTGGTGCGGCACTCCTTGGTGCCGACGGCCTTGAAGAACCTGTCGTAGGCCGAGTCCTCGTTGTTCACCACGTCATTGGGCGCGACGTAGGCGACGGTGCCGTCCATGTCCTGCGGGAAGAAGCGGCGGTAGTACGTGGCCGTCATGCCGCCCTTGCTGCCGCCGGTGGCCAGCCAGTTCTTGCCGTAGATCGGCTTGAGGGCCTGGTAGAGGCGGTGCTGGTCACTGGCCGCCTGCCAGATGTCGAGCTTGGACCAGTCGGCGGGCTGCGGCCGGGACGGGGTGAAGAAGCGGTACTCCATCGACAGCTGGTTGCCGTCGATGATCTGCGTCGGCTCGCTGCGGCGCGGGCTGGTGTTGACGTTGTAGCCGGAGGTGAAGAACACCGTCGGCCGGTCGGTGGACTTGTGGAGCAGCGTGATGCGCTGCTGGAAGGTGCCCTTGGACGGGTCCCGGTGGTCAATCGGCTGGGTGTAGTTGAGCACGAGGAAGCGGTAGCCCTGATAGGGCTTCTCCTCCACGAAACTCATCCCCGGTATCGCGAGGATACGGTCCTTGATGTCCGACTGCGCGTTGGTCGCCGCGCCGGCGGATGTGGCACCGTCATGCTCCGCCGCATGAGTGGTGCCGCCGGTGACTCCGACGGTGCCTATGAGCACCGCGGACGTCAGCAGGCATCTGAGCGCCTTGTGCATTCGCCCTCCCCTGGGTTGCAAAGGTCGCCGCGAACCTACCGGCGTACGCCTGGCCCCGCCAGCCCCAATAAGCACCCTGATGGATACGGAGAGTTGTGGCACAACCCCTTTCGTAGCGGACGGTGATGGCGCATGCTGCTGCTATGGACGGATACGAGGAGCATGGGCGAAGTGAACGTGCCGAGCGGCTGAGGCAGTATCTGACGGAGCTGCGGGATCGGATCGACCCCGACTCACTGGACCTGCTGCTGCGGTTGCTGCGCGAGGTGAGCACCTCGCCGGCGGTGCGCGGCGGGACCTACGAGCTTGGCATGGGGCCGGAGGAGAAAGCGCTGTTCACCCCGGCTTTGCAGGCCGAGTTGCTGGTGCTGTTCGGCCTGCTGACCGCGCAGGACGAACGGGTGGTGGTCGACCTGGGGGACGCTCCCCACGCCAAGGGGATGAAGATGCTGGTGCCTCAGGAGCAGGCGGACGACCCGGAGTTCCTGGAGCGTCACCGGCAGCGTGTGGCGGCCGAGGCGGAGCGCCGGGAACGGGACCGGCGCGAGGTCGAGGCCATCGCACGGGCCAGTGGAATGGAAGCCTGAGCGCCACGCTGTGTGACCGTGATCTTGTCGGCTTGATGCACTGTCACTACTGCGAGCGGGTGTCGCGCCCAGGGGCAGGCCCCCCAGCGGTGACTGGGGGGCCAGGAGCGGAGACGGTCCGGCTATGCCCCCGAGCGGAGACGGTCCGGTTTCGCCCCCGAGCGGAGACAGTCCACCGCGCCGCTGAGCGGAGACGGTCCGGTTACGCCGCGGCCGGCTCCGTCTCGCCCGTGAAGGTGCGCCACAGCTCCGCGTACCGCCCGTCCCGCTCCAGCAGCTCCGCATGGGTGCCGTCCTCGACGATCCGTCCGCGGTCCAGCACCACCACCCGGTCGGCGCGGGCGGCGGTGGTCAGCCGGTGGGCGACGACCAGGGTGGTGCGGCGGCCGGCCAGCCGGTCCGTGGCCTGGTTGACCAGCGCCTCGGTGGCCAGGTCCAGGGCGGCGGTCGCCTCGTCCAGCAGCAGGATGTCGGGATCGACCAGTTCGGCCCGGGCCAGCGCGATCAACTGGCGCTGCCCGGCGGACAGATTGCGTCCGCGCTCGGCGACCTCGTGCAGATAGCCGCCGTCCAGGGAGGCCACCATGGCGTGCGCGCCGACCGCCCGCGCGGCCGCCTCGACCTCGGCGTCGGTCGCCTCCGGCCGCCCGTAGGCGATGGCGTCCCGAACGGTCCCGGAGAAGAGGTACGACTCCTGGGGGACGACGCCGAGCCGGTGCCGATAGCCGGTGAGATCGAGTTCACGCAGGTCGCTGCCGTCCACGCGGACCGCGCCGGAGCTCGGGTCGTAGAACCGGGCGACCAGCTTGACCAGGGTCGACTTGCCCGCGCCGGTCTCACCGACGAAGGCGACGGTCTGCCCGGCCGGTATGCGCAGGTCGATTCCGGACAGCGCGGCGGCCTCGTCCGTGCCGGCGGCGCCGCCGTAGCGGAAGTGCACGTCCTCGAAGGCGACCTCGCCACGGAGCTCGCCCACACGCAGCGGCTTCTCGGGGGCGGGCGTGCTGGTCTGTTCGCGCAGCAGCTCCTGAATGCGGCGCAGGGAGACGCTGGCCTGCTGGTAGCCGTCGAAGACCTGGGAGAGCTGCTGCACGGGGGCGAAGAACAGGTCTATGTAGAGCAGATACGCCACCAGCGCGCCCGCGGTGAGCGTGCCGTCGCCAACCCGCCCGGCACCCACGATCAGGACGAGAGCGGCTGCCACGGAGGACAGCAGCTGGACGAACGGGAAGTAGACGGATATCAGCCATTGGCCGTGCACGCGGGCCTGGCGGTATCCGTCGCTGCGCTCGGCGAACCGGTCCCGGCCGCTGTCCTCGCGGCGGAACGCCTGCACGATCCGCAGCCCGGCGACGCTCTCCTGAAGGTCGGCGTTGACCAGGCTGACGCGCTCCCGCGCCAGTTCGTACGCCTTGACGCTCTGCCGCCGGAAGAAGACGGTGCCCACGATCAGCGGGGGCAGGGTCGCGAACACCACCAGCGCCAACTGGACGTCGATGACCAGCAGGGCGACGAGTATGCCGAAGAAGCTGAGCAGGCTGACCACGGCGGTGACCAGGCCGGTCTGGAGGAAGGTGGACAGCGCGTCCACGTCGGTGGTCATACGGGTCATGACCTTGCCGGTCAGCTCGCGCTCGTAGTAGTCGAGGCCGAGCCGCTGGAGCTGCGCGAAGATCTTGACCCGGAGGGAGTACAGCACGCGCTCCCCGGTCCGTCCGGTCAGCCGGATCTCCCCGACCTGCGCGGCCCACTGGCCCAGTACCACCAGCAGTGCGAGTCCCGCGGCGGCCCAGACCGCGCCCAGCGCGGCCTGCTGCACGCCTTCGTCGATGCCGTGCCTGATGAGCACGGGGAGCAGGAGTCCGGCGAGGGCGTCGATGCCCACGAGCAGCAGGGCGCAGGCGAGGGGGGCGCCGAAGCCGCGCAGCAACTGGCGCAGTCCGTACGCCTTCTCGGGCCGCTCGGCGGCGTCCTCGTCGACATCGGGGGTGTCGGTGGCGGGCGGCAGGGCCGCGACCTTCGCGAGCATGTCGGGGGTCGCGGGCGTCCCGGCGAGCGCACCCGCCATGCCGCCGCCGCCCGCGGGCGCGGCAGGAGGCGTCGGGCCCCCCTTGCCGGGTTCCCCGGCCACCGTGCCGCCGGGCCCCGTGGTGCTGTCGGTTCCGGCCCGGTCGGACTCTTCGGCGCGCCGCCACAGCTCGGGCGTCACCCCGTCCCCGACCCTGCGGTGGGCGCTGACGGGCTCGCAGTCGAACTCCGCCTCCTCCTCGACGTCGAGTTCGAAGTCGAGACCGATGTCCAGGTCGCGCACGCCGCCGACCGCGAGGCCGGCCGGGTCGCGTGCCACGCCGCCGAGCTCGTCGGGGTCGGTCAGCAGCCTGCGGTAGAGGGCGCAGCGGTCGCGCAGCTCCTCGTGCGTACCGATGTCGGCCACCCGCCCGCCGTCCAGGACGGCGATCCGGTCGGCGAGAGCGAGGGTGGAGAGGCGATGGGCTATCAAGAGCGTGGTGCGGCCGGCCATGACGCCGCGCAGCGCCTCGTGGATCTCGTGTTCGACGCGGACGTCCACGGCGGAGGTAGCGTCGTCCAGGACGAGCAGCCGGGGGTCGGTCAGGATGGCGCGGGCCAGGGCGATGCGCTGGCGCTGGCCGCCGGAGAGGGTCAGGCCCTGCTCGCCGACCTGGGTGTCGTATCCATCGGGCAGGTCGCTGATGAACCTGTCGGCCTGCGCGGCACGAGCCGCCGCGCGCACCTGGGCGTCGGTGGCCTCCGGCAGCCCGTAGGCGATGTTGGCCCGGATCGTGTCGGAGAAGAGGAAGCTGTTCTCCGGTACGAGGCCGATCGCGGCACGGAGCGACCGCAGAGTCAGCTCGCGCACGTCATGGCCGCCGATCCGCACGGCTCCGCCGGTGGCGTCGTAGAAGCGCGGCAGCAGCAGGGAGAGCGTTGACTTGCCGCTGCCCGAGGCGCCGACGACGGCGAGGGTCTCGCCGGGGTCGATCCGCAGCGAGACGTCGTCGAGCACCGGGCGCTCGGCGTCGTACCCGAACGTGACGTGCTCGAACTCCACGGTCGCGGGCGCGTCGGCCGGCAGGTCACGGGCGTCCGGGCGCTCGCTGAGGCCCGGTTCGGTGTCGATGAGCTCGAAGACGCGCTCGGCGCCCGCGCGCGCCTGCTGCCCCACGGTCAGCATCATGGTGAGCATCCGCACGGGGCCGACGAGCTGCGCGAGATAGGTCGAGAAGGCGACGAAGGTGCCCAGCGTGACCTGGCCCCGCGTCGCCATCCAGCCGCCGAGCGCCAGCATGGCGACCTGGCCGAGCGCGGGGACCGCCTGGAGGGCCGGGGTGTAGCGGGAGTTGAGCCGAACGGTCCGCAGCCGGGCGGCGAAGAGCGTACGGCCCACGGCGCGCAGCTTGCCGGTCTCCTGGCCCTCCTGCCCGAAGCCCTTGACCACGCGGACACCGGTGACCGCCCCGTCCACGACACCCGCGACGGCGGCCGCCTGCCCCTGCGCGTACCAGGTGGCGGGGAACAGCCGGGTGCGGCTGCGGGAGGCGAGGACCCACAGGGCGGGGGCGACGGCCAGCACCACGACCGTGAGCAGTGGGGACAGCACCGCCATGACGACCAGGGAGATGACGAACAGCAGGACATTGCCGATCATCATCGGCACCATGAAGAGCAGGCCCTGGACGAGCTGGAGGTCGCTGGTGCCCCGGCCGACCACCTGCCCGGTGCTCAGCTCGTCCTGGCGCCGGCCGTCCAGCCGGGTTATCGCCTCGTACATCTCGGTACGCAGGTCGTGCTGGACGTCAAGGGCGAGCCGGCCGCCGTAGTACCGGCGCACGTAGGTGAGGACGTAGACGACGACGGCGGCGACGATCAGCAGCGTGGCCCACGGGGTGAGCGACCGCTCCTGGTCGACGATCACGTCGTCGATGATCAGCTTCGGCACGAGCGGCACCAGCGCCATGACGGCCATCCCGGCCAGTGAGGCGCCGAGAGAGAGCAGCACGTTGCGCCGGTACCGCCAGCAGTACCGAATCAGCCTCCGCACCCAGCCTGGCTCGCCCTCCGCGATCGACGCCCTTGGCACCCGTGACCTCCCGCTCTTCGGTCGTCCGCCCCCTCGGCGACTCCCACCGGAACGCTGCAACGCACGGGTGTGCGGATTTCATCCTTCCGCAACGAAACTCGTTCGATGGTCTGAGGTGCCACCCCGGACGACTTCCGTCGGAGGTCCGAAGCGCGGGGCCGAACGGGTCAGGCGGCGGCGCTGCCCGCCTCCTCGGGGACGTCCGTGATCGCCGCGCACCGCGCCGCCAGGTCGTCCAGCGAGAGGCCGAGCGTCGCGGCCAGGGCCGCGACGGTGCCGAAGGCGGGGGCGAGGGCCCGGCCCGTCTCGATCTTGCGAAGGGTCTCGGCGGAGACCCCGGCGACGGCGGCGATCTCGGCCATGCTCCGTTCGCCACGCGCCTGCCGCAGCAGAACACCGAGGTAACGGCCGCGTTCGCGTTCCAGCGGGGTGAGGGGTGTGCGCACCATGACCGTGATAGTAATACCGGTATAAGAATTGGGTCGACGGGATCGGTCGACGGATCGGAGGGGCGAGGGCCATGGTGGAGATCAAGACGGACGCGGCACTGGACGCGATGCGGGAGGCGGGCCGGGTGGTGGCCCAGGCGCTGGAGGCGGCGCGCGGCGCCGCCGCCGTCGGCGTCACGCTGCACGAGTTGGACGAGGCGGCACGCACCGTACTGCGCGAGGCGGGGGCCGACTCACCGTTCCTCGGCTACCGGCCGCAGTTCGCGCCGACCCCGTTCCCCGCCGTCATCTGCACCTCCGTCAACGACGCGATCGTGCACGGCATCCCGGACGGCTACCGGCTGCGCGACGGCGACCTGCTCAGCGTCGACTGCGGGGCCGTGGTGGACGGCTGGGCGGGGGACGCGGCGGTCAGCTTCACCGTCGGCACTCCGCGCCCCGCCGACGAGCGGCTGATCGAGGCCACCCGGCGCGCCCTGGAGGCGGGCATCGCGGCGGCCGTGGTCGGCGCCAGGCTCGGGGACGTCGGCCACGCGATCGGCAGCGTGGGGCGGACGGCCGGATACGGCATCCCGGCCGACTTCGGCGGGCACGGCATCGGGCGCCGCATGCACGAGGACCCGCCCGTCCCCAACGAGGGGCGGCCCGGCCGCGGCTTCCCGCTGCGGCACGGGCTGGTGATCGCGATCGAGCCGATGTTCCTGGCAGGCGGCTCGGACGCGTACGTGACGGACGACGACGGCTGGACGCTGCGCACGGCGAACGGCGGACGGGCCGCGCACAGCGAGCACACGGTGGCGATCACGGAGGACGGCCCCCGCGCGCTGACGCTGCCGTAAGTCGTAAGCCGCGCGAGTGCTGCCGTCAGCCGTACGAGCGCGAAACCCCGGCAGCCGGCGGCTACCCGAGCAGCTGGGTGAAGCGCGGCAGGTCGATGTTGCCGCCGGAGATCACCACGCCCACCCGGGGCGGGAGCTTCTCGATCCGGCCCGCGAGCAGAGCGGCGAGCCCGGCCGCCCCGCTGGGCTCGACCACGATCTTCAGATAGTTGAAGGCCAGGGCCATCGCCGAGCGGATCTCCTCGTCGCTGACGAGGACCACCTCGTCCAGCACCCGCTGGTTGATGGCGAACGACAGCTCCCCGGGGGTCTCCAGCGCCTGCCCGTCGGCGATCGTCCGGGGCACCGGAATCCGGATCCGGTGCCCGGCCTCCAATGAGCGCTTGTAGTCGTCGCCCGCCTCCGGCTCCACTCCCACCGTACGGATCGAGGGGTCCAGGGCCCGTGCGGCGGTCGCGCAGCCCGCCATCAGTCCGCCGCCGCCGACCGGCGTGACCAGCGCGCCCAGCTCCCCGACCTGCTCCATCAGCTCCAGACCGACGGTGCCCTGTCCCGCGATGACATGCGGGTGCTCATAGGGCGGCACGAGGGTCAGCCCGCGGTCGGCGGCCAACTTCTCCCCGATGGCCACCCGGTCGCCGGTGTAGCGGTCGTAGGCCACCACCTCCGCGCCGTACCCGAGGGTCGCGGCGCGCTTGGACGCGGGCGCGTCCTCCGGCATGAGGATGACCGCGGGCACGCCCAGCAGGCGCGCGGCCAGCGCGACGGCCTGGGCGTGGTTGCCGGAGGAGTACGCGGCCACGCCGCGGCGCAGTTCGTCCGCGGAGAGTTGGGCGATGGTGTTGTAGGCGCCGCGGAACTTGAACGCGCCGACGCGCTGGAAGTTCTCGCACTTGAGGAAGACCTCGGCGCCGACCCGCTCGTTCAGGATCCGCGAGGTCATCACCGGCGTCCGGTGGGCGACCCCGCCGATCCGGGCCGCCGCCGCGCGGATGTCGTCGAATGTCACCCGCTGATGCGCCTGCGTGGTCATGCCGACCCGCCTTCCTCTGGTGATGTCTGACCCGCCGGTGACGTCCGCTCGGCCGGTCCGGTCTGCCCGGCCTCCTTGCGGACGTCTGACAGATACGTGTACGCCGACGCCCGGGAGATACCGAGCCGGGCGGCCACACGGGGCACCGCCCGGCGCACCGCGAACACCCCGGTGGCGTCCAGCCGGGCGAACAGGGCCATGCGCTCGGCCCGGTCGAGATCCGCCCACTGCTTGCCCTGGGCGAGCTGGAGGCCGTCCACCGCCGCGTCGACCACGTCGTCCACGTCGTTGCTGAAGGTCGTCGTCGGCACCGCGGCGCCCGCCGCCGCGGCCGCGAGGTCACCGACGCCGACGAGGTCGCCGACCAGCTCATGGACCTGCCGCAGGGCCGTGATGTCGAGATTGACGCAGAAGGCCCCGAAGGCGGTGCCGTCGGAGGTGCGCAGCACCACGGTGGAGGACTTGAGCATGCGCCCCGAGGGAGTGCGGGTGACGTAGTTGAGCCGGTCGGGCGCGGTGTCGCCCTGCCGCAGCAGGTCCATGCCGATCTGGCTCATGGCGCCGCCGACGGTGCGGCCGGTGAGATCACCCGCGATGACGGCCACGGAGCCTTCCGGCTGCCGGAAGTCGTGTACGACGACCTCGCAGGACCGCCCCAGAGTGGCCGCCAGCCCCTCGGCGACCGGGCGGAGGGCGGCGATGATGAGGTCCGCTTCACTACTCACTGGAAAAACTGTACAGCCCTTGGACGATTCATCCAAGGGCTGTACAGGCGGAGCGTGTACGCGCAGATGGAGAGGCGTACGGAGGGGCTCAGGCGCGGGACGCGGCGATCTGGCGGGCCATGATCGTGGTCAGCTCGTACGCCGTGTGGGAGGCCGCGACGGAGGTCATCTCGGCATGGTCGTAGGCCGGGGCGACCTCGACCAGGTCGGCGGAGACCAGGTTGCAGCCCGCCAGCCCGCGCAGGATCTCCAGCAGCTCGCGGGAGGTGAGACCGCCGGCCTCCGGGGTCCCGGTGCCCGGCGCGTGGGCCGGGTCCAGGACGTCGATGTCGATGGAGATGTACAGCGGGCGGTCGCCGATGCGCTGGCGGAGCTGGTCGGCCACCTCGTCCACGCCGCGCCGCATGACGTCGGCGGAGGTGACGATGCCGAAGCCCATCTTCGCGTCGTCGTCCAGGTCCTGCTTTCCGTACAGCGGGCCACGGGTACCGACATGCGAAAGAGCGGAGGTGTCGAGGATGCCCTCCTCGACCGCGCGCCGGAACGGCGTGCCGTGGGTGTACTCCGCACCGAAGTAGGTGTCCCACGTGTCCAGGTGCGCGTCGAAGTGCAGCAGCGCGACGGGGCCGTGCTTGCGGGCGACCGAGCGCAGGATCGGCAGCGCGATCGTGTGGTCCCCGCCGAGGGTCATCAGGCGGGCGCCGGTGCCCAGCAGCTCGTCCGTGGCCTCCTCGATCGTCTCGACGGCCTCGTTGATGTCGAACGGGTTCGCGGAGATGTCACCGGCGTCGGCGACCTGCGCGAGCGCGAAGGGGGAGGCGTCCTGGGCGGGGTTGTACGGGCGCAGCAGCCGCGAGGCCTCACGGATGGCGTTGCCGCCGAAGCGCGCGCCGGGGCGGTAGGAGACCCCGGTGTCGAAGGGCACGCCGACGACGGCGACGTCGGCGGTGCCGCCGACCTGGTCGATGCGCGGCAGCCGGGCGAAGGTCGCGGGCCCGGCGTAGCGCGGGATACGGGACGAGTCGAGCGGGCCTACGGGCTCACGGACGTCTGTGCTCATGGCGGCTGCTGCCTCTTGGCGGTGCGGGGTCAGGGGATACGGATATCGAGCGTAGGGAGGGCAACGGAATCCGCACATGTACGTTTCCAAAGGCCAAGGACGGCTATTTGGACACCACGTCCATTTCCTTGGCTCAGGGGAGACAATGGGCCGCATGCCGATACCGAGCTCCGCGCCCAGCCGCCCCGAACTGATCGACCACCTCGTCCAGACGCGTATCGCGGGGAACGTCGCCACCCCTCGGGACAACAACCTCTCCCACTACCGCAAGCTGGCCAACGGCGACCGGCACTACTGGCTGGGGCTGGAACTGAGCGACCGCTGGGCCGACGAGCAGGACGTGCTGGCGGTCATGGCGGAGCGGTGCGGCGTGATCGACGATCCGGAGCACCGCGTTGGGCAGGACACCATCGACCCGGAGCTGACGGTCGGCGCCCTGGACCGGATGGCCGCGGAACTGCGCAAGGCCGCGGAGGCGGGTGCGCGGGTGCTGTTCGCCACCGGGCACCCGGGCGGGCTGCTGGACGTCCACCGCGCCACGGCCGCCGCGCTGCGGGCCGCGGGCTGCGAGATCGTCGAGATCCCCGGTGGGCTGGAGGCGGACGAGGGGTACGTCTTCCAGTTCGCCGACGTGGCGGTGCTGGAGCGCGGCGCGACGCTGTGGCACACCCACTCCCCCGCCCCGATGGCGGCGATCCTGGACGGGCTCGCCCGGGAAGGCCGACCGCTGCCGGACCTGGTGGTGGCCGACCACGGCTGGGCGGGCTGCGCGGGACAGCGCGGCATCAAGGCCGTCGGGTACGCGGACTGCAACGACCCGGCGCTGTTCCTGGGTGAGGCGGAGGGCACGCTGGCGGCGGTGGTACCGCTGGACGACCACGTGACCAACCCGCGGTTCTACGACCCGATGACGGCCTACCTGCTGGACGCGGCGGGACTCACGGCTCAGTTCTGAGCCGGGCCGCCGCCCTCCGGCGCGGCCGCGGCCCTGGGCCGCGGCACCCGGATCATGCCTTCCTGGACCACCGACACCGCCAGTTGCCCGTCCTGCGTGAAGATCCGCCCCTTGGCGAGGCCGCGGCCGCCCGACGCGGTCGGGCTCCGCTGGTCGTAGAGCAGCCACTCGTCGGTCCGGAAGGGCCGGTGGAACCACATGGCGTGGTCCAGGCTGGCGCCGACCACGTCACCGACGGCCCAGCCGCCCCGCCCGTGGGCGAGCAGCACCGGGTCCAGCAGCGTCATGTCGGAGACGTAGGTGGCCAGGCAGGCGTGCAGCAGCGGCCGGTCGAGATCGCCGTCCAGTTTGCCGTTCATCCGGAACCAAACCTGCGACTTGGCGTCGCGGGGCTGCCCGATGCTGCCGTACGGCGGTGCGTCCACGTACCGCAGATCCACGGCGGAACGGACCTGGACCATGCGCCGGATGACCCGGGGATCCGCGAACAGATGGGCGTAACGCGAAACTTGTTCCCGCGCGGTCGGCAGGGTCAGCGGATCGGGCGCCGCCGGCATCGGCTCCTGGTGCTCCAACCCCTCCTCGTACAGCTGGAAGGAGGCGGAGAGATGGAACATCGGCTTCCCGTGCTGGACGGCGACGACCCTGCGGTTGCTGATGGAGAGGCCGTCGCGGATCCGGTCGACGGTGTAGACGATCGGCGCGCGGGGGTCACCCGGCCGCAGGAAGTACGAGTGCAGTGAGTGCACGGCGCGGTCTGCCGGAACGGTGCGTCCGGCGGCGGCCAGGGCCTGGGACGCCACCTGGCCGCCGAAGGCCCGCTCCACCACGGACGGGCGGCTCGCGCCACGGAAGATGTCCCGGTCGATCTGCTCCAGGTCGAGCAGATCGACCAGGCTCTGAAGGGCTTCGTTCATGGCTCGAGAACCTGCGGAGGGCGCGCTCCCGGGGAGCGGTGGGAACGGTTCACAGCCCCATCGACTTGGCGATGATGGACCGCATGACCTCGCTGGTGCCGCCGTAGATGCGGGTGACGCGGGTGTCCGCGTACAGGCGGGCGATGGGGTACTCCATCATGTAGCCGTAACCGCCGTGCAGCTGGAGGCACTTGTCGATCACGGCGGCGGCCCGCTCGGTGGTGAAGAGCTTGGCGGAGGCGGCGTCGGCGGCGGTCAGCTCACCGGCGTCGTGGGCGTCCAGGGCCCGGTCCACCACCGCCTGCATGGCGTCCACCTCGGACTTGCAGTCGGCGAGCACGAACTTGGTGTTCTGGAAGGACGCGACCGTCTTGCCGAAGACGGTGCGGTCCCGCACGTAGTCCTTGGCGAACTCCACGGCCGCGGCGGCCTGGGCGTACGCGCTGACCGCGATGCCGAGGCGCTCCTGCGGCAGGTTGTGGGCGAGGTATCCGAACGCCCTGCCCTCCTCACCCAGCAGGTCCTCCACCGGCACCTTCACGTCGGTGAAGGACAGCTCGGCGGTGTCGGACGTCTTCAGCCCCAGCTTCTCCAGCTTGCGGCCGACCGCGTAGCCCTCCGAGGCGGTGTCGACGACCAGGATGGATATGCCGCCGCGGCGGTCCTCGGGGGTGGGCGGGGCGGTGCGGGCGCACACCAGGACGCGGTCGGCGAGCACGCCGCCGGTGATGAAGGTCTTGGCGCCGTTGAGAACGTAGTGCGTGCCGTCCTCGGAGAGCTTGGCGGTGGTCTTCATGCCGGCCAGATCCGAGCCGGTGCCCGGCTCGGTCATGGCGATGGCGGTCATCATCTCGCCGGTGACGAACGGCGGCAGCCAGCGCCGCTTCTGCTCCTCGGAGGCGTACTTGAGGAGGTACGGCAGGCACAGCGCCGTGTGCACGCCGCTGCCGCCGAAGCTCACGCCGGCGCGGGCGGTCTCCTCGGTGATGACGGCGTTGAACTTGAAGCTGGTCTCCCCCGCGCCGCCGTACTCCTCCGGCACCTCGATGCCGAAGACGCCCAGCTCGCCGAGCTTCCTGTAGAACTCGCGCGGAGCCTGCCCGGCCTCCCGCCACTCGTCGTAGTACGGCACGACCTCGGCGGCGATGAAGTCGCGGATGGTCTCGCGGAACGCCTCGTGGTCCTCGTTGAACACCGTCCGACGCATACTGACTCCTCGTGGGCGCGACCCGGACAACTCCGTGCCTAAGCGCTTGCTCAGTTGACTCTTGAAAGTTACCCGGCGGTCAGTGAGCTGTCCAGGGAATCAGCACCCCGGCCCCGCCCCGTCCGTCCCCGAGGCCGCCCCGAAGGCACCGAGGGCGAGCCGGTGCAGCAGCGTGGCAGTGGACTCACGGGCCGGAAGCGCGTCGGGGCGGCCGAGGTGCGGAGTGGAGTTGAGCAGGCCGAACACGGCGTGCACGGCGGCCCGCGCCACGTTCTCGGCGAGGTCCGGATAGACCTCGCGGACCACCTCGACCCACAGCTCCACGTACTGCCGCTGGAGCTGGCGCACCAGCTTGCGGTCGCTGTCGCGCAGCCGGTCCAGCTCACGGTCGTGCAGGGTGATCAGCGGGCGGTCGTCGAGCGCGAAGTCGATGTGGCCCTCGATGAGCGAGTCCAGCACGGCGGCGGGGCTGTGCCCCGCCGCACCGGCGTCGGCGACCCGGCGCTTGCCACCCGCCAGCAGCCGACCGCTGATACCGACGAGCAGCTCGGCGAGCATGGCGTCCTTGCCCGCGAAGTGGCGGTAGAGGCCGGGCCCGCTGATGCCGACGGCGGCCCCTATCTCGTCCACGCCGACGCCGTGGAATCCGCGCTCGGCGAAGAGCCGGGCGGCCTCCCTGAGGATCTGGTCGCGACGGGTCGTGGCGGGCGCTTGCGTACTCATGGAATTGATTCTAGACAGCGGCGTTAGCGGGCGTTAACCTGTTCGCAACAGGTTAACGCTCATTAACAGATCGGCCGGATCGGGCAAGGGGGCTCGCAGCCATGGAGCAGGCACCGGTGCTGAGGAGTGGCGCCGACCCGGGATCCGACGTCTGGCGCGCCAACGAGGCGGCGCACCGCGAGCTGTCGGCGCGGCTGCGCGAGAAGCTCGCGGTGGCGCGGCTGGGCGGCGGCGAGAAGGCACGCGCGCGGCACACCGCGCGCGGCAAGCTGCTGCCTCGGGACCGGGTGGACACGCTGCTGGACCCCGGATCGCCATTCCTGGAGCTGGCGCCGCTGGCGGCGGACGGGATGTACGAGGGCCAGGCCCCGGCGGCGGGGGTGATCGCCGGGATCGGGCGGGTCGCCGGGCGTGAGGTGGTGGTCGTCGCCAACGACGCCACCGTCAAGGGCGGCACCTACTACCCGATGACGGTGAAGAAGCACCTGCGCGCTCAGGAGGTGGCCCTGGAGAACCGCCTGCCGTGCCTCTATCTGGTCGACTCCGGTGGCGCCTTCCTGCCCATGCAGGACGAGGTCTTCCCCGACCGCGAGCACTTCGGGCGGATCTTCTACAACCAGGCGCGGATGTCAGGGGCCGGCATTCCGCAGATCGCTGCGGTGCTCGGCTCCTGTACGGCGGGCGGCGCGTATGTACCGGCGATGAGCGACGAAGCCGTCATCGTGCGCGAGCAGGGCACGATCTTCCTGGGCGGCCCGCCGCTGGTGAAGGCCGCCACCGGCGAGGTCGTCACCGCGGAGGAGCTGGGCGGCGGCGAGGTGCACTCGAAGGTCTCCGGCGTCACCGACCACCTCGCCGAGGACGACGCGCACGCGCTGCGGATCGTCCGCACCATCGTCTCCACGCTGCCGGAGTCGCTCGCGCAGCGAGGCCGGCTGCCCTGGTCGGTCACGGCCGCCGAGGAGCCCGCCGTCGACCCCGCGGGGTTGTACGGGGCGGTGCCGGTGGACTCGCGCACGCCCTATGACGTGCGCGAGGTCATCGCGCGGGTGGTCGACGGCTCGCGCTTCGCCGAGTTCAAGGCCGAGTTCGGGACGACGCTGGTCACCGGCTTCGCCCGGATCCACGGCCACCCGGTGGGGATCGTCGCCAACAACGGCATCCTGTTCTCCGAGTCCGCCCAGAAGGGCGCGCACTTCATCGAGCTGTGCGACCAGCGCGGTATCCCCCTGGTCTTCCTGCAGAACATCTCGGGCTTCATGGTGGGCCGTTCCTACGAGGCGGGCGGTATCGCCAAGCACGGCGCCAAGATGGTGACCGCGGTGGCCTGCACCCGGGTGCCGAAGCTGACCGTCGTGGTCGGTGGTTCGTACGGCGCGGGCAACTACTCCATGTGTGGCCGCGCGTATTCGCCGCGCTTCATGTGGATGTGGCCGAACGCCAAGATCTCGGTGATGGGCGGGGAGCAGGCCGCCTCGGTGCTCGCCACGGTCAAGCGCGACCAGCTGGAGGGGCGAGGCGAGAGCTGGAGCGCGGAGGACGAGGAGGCGTTCCGGGCGCCGATCCGCGAGCAGTACGAGACCCAGGGGAACGCGTACTACGCCACGGCGCGGCTGTGGGACGACGGCGTAATCGACCCGCTGGAGACCCGGACGGTGCTGGGGCTGGCGCTCACCGCCTGCGCCAACGCGCCACTGCCGAAGAAGGACCCCGCGGCGCCCGGCTACGGCGTCTTCCGGATGTGACGAGGGGGATGCAGACGATGTTCATGGCAGCTTCGGTGGACGCGGCGGGCGCGGCGGCCCGGGCGGGCGCCGGCGGTGTGCTGGTGGCCAACCGCGGCGAGATCGCGGTCCGGGTGATCCGCACGCTGCGGCGGCTCGGGGTCCGTTCGGTGGCGGTCTTCAGTGACGCGGACGCGGACGCCCGGCATGTGCGCGAGGCGGACACCGCCGTCCGCATCGGCCCGGCGCCGGCCGCGGAGAGCTATCTGTCCATCGAGCGGCTGCTGGAGGCGGCCCGGGTGAGCGGCGCGCGGGCCGTGCACCCCGGGTACGGCTTCCTCGCCGAGAACGCCGCCTTCGCCCGGGCCTGCGCCGACGCGGGGCTGGCCTTCCTCGGCCCGCCCGCCGCGGCGATCGAGCTGATGGGCGACAAGATCCGCGCCAAGGAGACGGTGCGGGCGGCCGGGGTGCCGGTGGTGCCCGGGTCCTCCGGCAGCGGCCTGACCGACGCGCAGTTGGCGGACGCGGCCCGCGAGATCGGCATGCCCGTGCTCTTCAAGCCCTCGGCGGGCGGCGGCGGGAAGGGCATGCGGCTGGTGCGGAGCGAGGAGCTGCTGGCGGAGGAGATCGCGGCCGCCCGGCGTGAGGCCCGCGGGTCCTTCGGCGACGACACCCTGCTGGTCGAGCGCTGGATCGACCGGCCCCGGCACATCGAGATCCAGGTGCTGGCCGACGGCCACGGCAACGTGCTGCACCTGGGCGAGCGCGAGTGCTCGCTCCAGCGACGCCACCAGAAGATCATCGAGGAGGCGCCGAGCCCGCTGCTGGACGCCGCCACCCGGGCGGCGATGGGCGCGGCCGCGGTCCAGGCGGCACGGTCCTGCGGCTACACGGGCGCGGGCACGGTGGAGTTCATCGTGCCGGGCGACGACCCCTCCGCCTACTACTTCATGGAGATGAACACCCGGCTCCAGGTCGAGCACCCGGTGACGGAGCTGGCCGTGTCCATCGCCGGCCGGGACGAGCTGGACCTGGTGGAGTGGCAGGCGCGGATCGCCGCCGGGGAGCCGCTGCCGTTCGCCCAGGACGACATCTCCTTCACCGGGCACGCCGTGGAGGCCCGTATCTGCGCGGAGACCGCCAGAGTGTCGGGTGACCGGGTGGACTTCCTGCCCTCCGCCGGCACGGTGCGCGCCCTGAGCGAGCCGCACGGCGAAGGGGTGCGGGTGGACTCCGGGCTGTCCCAGGGCACCGAGGTCGGCACGCTCTACGACCCGATGCTCGCCAAGGTGATCGCCCACGGCCCTGACCGCGCCACGGCGCTGCGCCGGCTGAGCGCCGCCCTCGCCCGGACCACCGTCCTCGGTCTGGACACCAATGTCGGCTTCCTGCGCCGCCTGCTCGCCCACCCCGCCGTGGTCTCCGGCGAGCTGGACACCGGCCTGGTCGACCGCGACGCGACCGCCCTGGTGCCCCTCGGCGTCCCGGACGAAGTGCTGGCAACGGCGGCCCTGCTGCGGCAGCACGCGCTGGAACCCGGCGCGCGCCCCGCACCGGGAGGCGCGGCCGGCTGGGTCGACCCGTTCTCGGTGCCTTCCGGCTGGCGGCTCGGCCGCGAACCCGCCTGGACCGTGCACCACCTGCGCGTTCCCGGCCATGAGCCGGTCACGGTCCGCGTGCGCGGCAGGGCACGCGACGCGGAGATCCGTATCGAGCGGCCCGACCAGGCCGACGCGCCCGGGGAACGCTCCACCGTGCGTGCCCGGCTCCTGGAGGCCGCCTCCGGCCGGGTGACCGCCGCCTGGGACGGCGTCATCCACCACTTCGTCACCGCGCCCGGCGCGGAGGGCACCTGGCTGGGGCGGGACGGCGACACCTGGCATCTGCTCGACCACGACCCGGTCGAAGCCGCCCTGCACGGCGGCGCGGCAGCGGCCCACGCGGGGACGCTCACCGCCCCCATGCCCGGCACGGTCACCGTCGTCAAGGCGGCCGTGGGCGACGAGGTCACCGCGGGCCAGGGCCTGCTGGTGGTCGAGGCGATGAAGATGGAGCACCTGATCTCCGCCCCGCACGACGGCACGGTCACCGAGCTGGACGTGACCGCGGGCAGCACTGTCGCCATGGACCAGGTGCTCGCCGTCGTCACCCCGCACGACAGTGAGGAGGGCGAGTGATGTCCCTGCCCGACGGACTGCCCATGACCGTACCGATGTCCGGACTACCGGCCCGGGTCCGGATCCACGAGGTGGGGCCGCGCGACGGCCTGCAGAACGAGAAGGCCGTCGTCCCGGTCGAGGTGAAGGCCGAGTTCATCCGACGACTCGCCGACGCCGGGCTGTCCACCGTCGAGGCGACGAGCCTCGTCCGCCCCGAGTGGGTGCCCCAGCTGGCCGACGCCGAGCAGCTGGTGCCGCTGCTGAAGGACGTTCCTGCCGAGCTGCCGGTCCTGGTGCCCAACCAGCGCGGCCTGGAGCGCGCGATGGCGCTGGGCGTCCGCCGCATCGCCGTGTTCGGCAGTGCGACGGAGACCTTCGCCCAGCGCAACCTCAACCGCTCCGTCGACGAGTCCCTCGCCATGTTCGAGCCGGTCGTGGCCCGCGCCCGCGAGGCGGCGATGCGGGTGCGCGGCTATCTGTCGATGTGCTTCGGTGACCCGTGGGAGGGCCCGGTCCCGGTCCGGCAGGTGGTGGCGGTGGCCAAGCGCCTGATGGATCTCGGCTGCGACGAACTGAGCCTCGGCGACACCATCGGCGTGGCCACCCCCGGCCATGTCCGCGAGCTGCTCGCCCGGCTGGGAGACGCGGGCGTGCCCGCCGACCGGCTCGCCGTGCACTTCCACGACACCTACGGCCAGGCTCTCGCCAACACCCTCGCGGCGCTGGAGCACGGCGTCACCACCGTCGACGCCTCCGCGGGCGGGCTCGGCGGCTGCCCGTACGCGAAGAGCGCCACCGGGAACCTCGCGACCGAGGACCTGGTGTGGATGCTCGACGGCCTCGGCATCGAGTCCGGGGTCGATCTCGGCCGTCTCACCGCCACCAGCGTGTGGATGGCCGGCCATCTGGGCCGACCCAGCCCATCCCGCACCGTCCGTGCACTCTCCCAGAAGGAGACTTGAGTCATGTCGCTCGACCACCGGCTGTCCGCAGAGCACGAGGAGCTGCGCCGCACCGTCGAGGCGTTCGCGCACGATGTCGTGGCGCCGAAGATCGGCGATTTCTACGAGCGGCACGAGTTCCCGTACGAGATCGTCCGCGAAATGGGCCGCATGGGGCTCTTCGGGCTGCCGTTCCCCGAGGAGTACGGCGGCATGGGCGGCGACTATCTCGCTCTCGGTATCGCCCTGGAGGAGCTGGCCCGCGTCGACTCTTCGGTCGCCATCACCCTCGAAGCCGGGGTCTCGCTCGGCGCGATGCCGATCTACCGCTTCGGCACCGAGGAGCAGAAGCAGGAGTGGCTGCCCCGGATGTGCGCGGGCGAGCTGCTCGGCGCGTTCGGGCTGACCGAGCCGGAGTGCGGCTCGGACGCGGGCGGCACGAGGACGACCGCCGTGCGGGACGGGGACAACTGGGTCATCAACGGCTCGAAGTGCTTCATCACCAACTCCGGCACCGACATCACCGGCCTGGTCACCGTCACCGCGGTCACCGGCCGCAAGGAGGACGGCTCCCCGCTGATCTCGTCGATCATCGTGCCGTCCGGCACCCCGGGCTTCACGGTCGCGGCGCCCTACTCGAAGGTCGGCTGGAACGCCTCGGACACCCGTGAGCTGTCCTTCTCGGACGTCCGCGTACCGGCCGCGAACCTGCTCGGCGAGGAGGGCCGCGGGTACGCCCAGTTCCTGCGCATCCTCGACGAGGGCCGCGTCGCCATCGCGGCCCTCGCGACCGGGCTCGCCCAGGGCTGCGTCGACGAGTCGTTGCGGTACGCCAAGGAGCGTCAGGCCTTCGGGCGGCCGATCGGCGCCAACCAGGCCATTCAGTTCAAGCTCGCCGACATGGAGATGAAGGCCCACACCTCGCGTCTCGCCTGGCGCGATGCCGCGTCCCGCCTGGTCGCCGGGGAGCCGTTCAAGAAGGAGGCGGCCCTGGCCAAGCTGTACTCGTCGACGATCGCGGTGGACAACGCCCGCGAGGCCACGCAGATCCATGGCGGCTACGGCTTCATGAACGAGTACCCGGTGGCCCGGATGTGGCGGGACTCCAAGATCCTGGAGATCGGCGAGGGCACGAGCGAGGTGCAGCGGATACTGATCGCCCGCGAGCTGGGGCTTTAGCCCGGTTGACCGCGCGGTCGGCCGGGGCGCCGCGGCGCCCCGGCCGGGTGGGCCCCTGCCCGGGTGGGCTCCTGCCCGGGTGGGGCCCCTGCCCGGGCGCAGGGCCCAGGGGCGCAGCCCCGGGCTACTCCCAGCGCACCTGCGGCGAGCGGTAGAAGTCGATTCCCCGCGCCTCCCACCGTGGCCCTTGCGCGGCCAGGCGCATCCGGTAGGCGTCCCAGTCGTGCGTCGCGGCCGGTGACCAGCCGAGTTCCGCGATGCCCGCGACCCGCGGGAACGCCATGTACTCGATGTGGTCACTGGTCGAGACGGTCTCCGACCACAGCGGCGCCTCGACACCGAGGATCGCCGACGACGGGGCGCCCTTGAGATACGCGCCGGGGTTCCAGTCGTAGGACTGGCGCACCTCCACATGTCCGGCCCATTCGAGCCCGAGCGGTGTGTCCTTGGTGTACTTCATGTCGAGATAGGCCCGGTTGCCGGGCGAGAGGATCATCTTGGTCCCGGCCTCGGCCGCGGCCACGACCTCCGGCTCGTCCCCCTTCAGCCCCCAGTACTGCGCCACGGCGCCCTCTGCGGGCCGTGCCCCGGTCAGCTGGTGCCAGCCGATCACCGTCTTGCCGTACTTGGCGACGACCGGCTGCACCCGGTCCATGAAGGCCGCGTAGTCCTGGGGGCTGGTGGAGTGGGCCTCGTCGCCGCCGATGTGCAGATACGGGCCGGGGGTCAGCGCGGCCAGCTCCCGGACGACGTCGTCCACGAAGTCGTACGTCACGTCCTTGTCCACGCACAGGGAGCTGAACCCGACGTTCGTGCCGGTGTAGAGCGGCGGCGCGACACCGTCGCAGTTCAGCCGCGCATACGAGGCGAGGGCGGCGTTGGTGTGCCCCGGCATGTCGATCTCGGGGACCACGGTCAGATAGCGGCTCTGGGCGTACCGCACGATCTCGCGGTAGTCGTCCTTGCTGTAGTAGCCGCCGCGGCCGCCGCCGACCTGGGTGCTGCCACCGTAAGTGGCCAGCCGCGGCCAGGAGTCGAGGGCGATCCGCCAGCCCTGGTCGTCGGAAAGGTGCAGATGCAGTTTGTTGATCTTGTACAGGGCGAGCTGGTCGATGTAGCGCTTGACCTGCGGCACGGTGAAGAAGTGCCGCGACACATCGAGCATCGCGCCGCGGTAGGCGAACCTCGGCGCGTCGGTGATGGTGCCGCCGGGGACCCGCCACGGGCCGGACTGGACGGTTCGGCGCTCAACGCCGGCGGGCAGCAGCTGCCGCAGCGTCTGCACCCCGTAGAAGAGCCCGGCGGGCCGACGGGCGCTGATGGTCACGGCGTCGGCGTCCGCCGCCAGGTGGTAGCCCTCCGCGCCGAGCCCTTCGACCTCGCGGCCGGTGGTGGCCAGCCGCAGCCGGATGCCACTGGCCCCCGCCGCAGTGGTGACGGGCAGCGGATAGCCGGTGGACGGCCGCAGCACACCCGCCAGATAGTCGCCCACAGCGCGCGCCGCCGCGTTGCCGGGTACGCGGATCGCGGTGCTCTTGGCGAGGGTGTACGGAGTTCCGCCGGGCGCCACGGTGGCGGGTGCGGGCACCACACGCGCCCGGGGGTCCGCGTCGGCGGGAGCGGCCGGATCGGCCGCCTGGGCCGGGCCGCCACCCGCCCCGGTGGCCGCGGCGGCGAGCATCATGGCGCCGAGCAGCCGGATCAGGCGGGGGCGGCCGAGGAGCGGGCGAGAGGGGCGGTTCCGGGCGCTGCGTCGTCTCACGGGCGGTCCCTTCAACGAACTGCGTTCGGGAAAGTTCGGGGAGATACCGGCTGGGGAGCGGCGGGGAGGACACGGAGGGGCACGGGATGGGGCGGCCGACCATCCCCTTGGGTACCGCGCGGCGCACAAGGGGTCAAGGTGTAGACCACTCGCCGCCCGCTTCACATCCGAATGCTCGTCAGAATTCACTCCATACGCCTGTCAGAATTCACTGCATGGCGGAGATCATCCAACCCGACGGAACCTGGAGCTTCGACGGCGACGCGGTGCGCATCGTGCCCGGCCGCGACAAGGGCGTCCACGCGGCGCGGCAGTCCCTGGGCGAGCTGACCGTCCCACTGGAGGCACTGGCGGGGGTCGCGTACGAGCCCGGCCGGAAGTCGGGCCGTCTTCGGCTGCGGCTGCGCGAGGGCGCCGATCCGCTGCGCCTGGCCACGGGCGGCACGCTGCCGGACGGGGCCGACCCGTATCAGCTGAGCGTGGACCCGGACCGCTCCGGGGTCGCCGAGTACTTCGTCGACGAGGTCCGCAACGCCCTGCTGTTGGAGCAGGTGCCCGCCGGCCCCTGCGACCGCTTCCTGCTACCCGGCCCCGCCGTGCCGCTGTCGGCGTCGGCGGGCGACGGCACCGCCTCCTTCGACGGTGACCGGATCCGGCTGGAGTGGAACTGGAAGACCGAGGAGTCGAAGAAGTCGGCCGGTCCCCGCACCTTCTCGGTCGCGGACCTCGACGCGGTGGAGTGGCGGCCCGCCGAGGGGCTGGAGAACGGTTACCTCCGGTTCCGGCTGGCGAAGTCGACGGCCACGACGCTGACGACGACGGTGCCGAAGTACGACCCGCACGCGATCGAGCTGTACGGCTTCCGCAAGGACCCGCTGATGGCGCTGGTCGCCGCGGCCGTCGTCGCCCGCATGCCGCACCCGGCGGCACCGCCGGAGCCCGCCGACGAGCCGGCCGCGCTGCCGGCACCGTCGACGCCGCAGACAGGCTCCGCGGGAAGTGACACGGATCACGACGCGCTGCTGCGCCGGCTGCGGGAGCTGGGGGAACTGCGGCAGAGCGGCGTGCTCACGGAGGAGGAGTTCACGGCGGCCAAGCAGGCCGTCCTGCGCCGCTTCTAGGTCGGACCCGCACCACTTCCAGGCCGGACCCGCGCCGCTTCCAGGCCGGACCCGCGCCGCTTCCAGGCTGCCCCTGAACCGTCTCCAGGCCGGATGGTGCCCGATATCGGGCAGATTTCTTGCGAAACTCTCCGCTTCCCCTCAGTATCAACGGGTGCTCGAACGCCGTACGCCCTCGTCTCACGACGATCTCGTCGACCACCTGGTGCGCAGCACGCCGCTGAACCGCGGCGAGGCCGCCCGGGTGGTGCTGGACGTGCTGGCGTACTTCGACGAGACGGTCGAGGAGTACGTCCGGCGGCGCCACCGCGAGCTGCAGTCCGGTGGATGGACGAACACGGACATCTTCGAGCGGATCGCGGCGGAGCTGCCGCACCGCGCCGTGGCGCCGCCCGAGCTCTCGCTGCGGCAGCTGCGCCGGATCGTCTACGGCTGAGGCCGGTCCGGCCACGGCCGAGACCGGCCCGTTCAAGCCCGAGCACCCACGCAACGACCAGGAGGGGACGAAGAACCATGTGCGGAATCGTTGGATACATCGGCAAGCGCGACGTAGCGCCGCTGCTGCTGGAGGGCCTCCAGCGGCTGGAGTACCGGGGCTATGACTCGGCCGGCATCGTGATCACCGGCAAGCCCTCCGGCAAGACCCCGGCCGCGCTGAAGATGGTCAAGGCCAAGGGCCGGGTCCGCGACCTGGAGGCCCGCGTCCCCAAGCGCTTCGCCGGCACCACCGGTATCGCGCACACCCGCTGGGCCACGCACGGCGCCCCCAGCGACGTGAACGCGCACCCGCACCTGGACCCCGAGGGCAAGGTCGCCGTCGTCCACAACGGCATCATCGACAACGCCTCCGAGCTGCGGGCGAAGCTCACGGCCGACGGCGTGGAGTTCGCCTCCGAGACCGACTCCGAGGTCCTGACCCACCTCATCGCGCGCTCCCAGGCGGAGACCCTGGAGGAGCGGGTCCGCCAGGCACTGCGCCTGGTCGAGGGCACGTACGGCATCGCCGTGCTGCACGCCGACTTCGCGGACCGGATCGTCGTCGCCCGCAACGGCTCCCCCGTGGTGCTCGGCATCGGCGAGAAGGAGATGTTCGTCGCCTCCGACGTCGCGGCGCTGGTCAGCCACACCCGCCAGGTGGTCACCCTCGACGACGGCGAGATGGCCACGCTCAAGGCCGACGACTTCCGTACGTACACCACCGAGGGGTCCCGGACCTCGGCCACGCCGACCACCGTGGAGTGGGAGGCCGAGTCGTACGACATGGGCGGCCACGACACGTACATGCACAAGGAGATCAGCGAGCAGGCGGACGCCGTCGACCGGGTGCTGCGCGGCCGGATCGACGACCGGTTCTCCACCGTCCACCTGGGCGGGCTCAACCTGGACGCGCGCGAGGCCCGCACCATCCGCCGGGTGAAGATCCTCGGCTGCGGCACCTCGTACCACGCGGGGCTCATCGGCGCCGGCCTGATCGAGGAGCTGGCCCGGATCCCCGCCGACGCGGAGCCCGCCTCCGAGTTCCGCTACCGCAACCCGGTCGTGGACCCCGACACGCTGTATGTGGCGGTCTCCCAGTCCGGTGAGACGTACGACGTCCTCGCCGCGGTGCAGGAGCTCAAGCGCAAGGGCGCCCGCGTCCTGGGCGTGGTCAACGTGGTCGGCTCGGCGATCGCCCGCGAGACCGACGGCGGCGTGTACGTCCACGCGGGCCCCGAGGTCTGCGTCGTGTCCACCAAGTGCTTCACAAACACGGTGGTCGCCTTCGCCCTCCTGGCCCTGCACCTCGGCCGCATCCGGGACCTGTCGGTGGCGGACGGCAAGCGGCTCATCGCAGGTCTGCGCAAGCTGCCGGAGCAGATCTCCGAGATCATGGCGCTGGAGCCGGAGATCGAGAAGCTCGCGAAGGAATACGCGAACGCGAAGAGCATGATGTTCATCGGCCGGGTGCGCGGCTACCCGGTCGCCCTCGAGGCGTCCTTGAAGCTGAAGGAGATCTCCTACATCCACGCCGAGGCGTACCCGGCCTCGGAGCTCAAGCACGGCCCGCTCGCGCTGATCGAGCCCGCGCTGCCGACGGTGGCGATCGTCCCCGACGACGACCTGCTGGAGAAGAACCGCGCGGCGCTGGAGGAGATCAAGGCCCGCAGCGGCCCGATCCTCGCCGTCGCCCACCAGGAGCAGGAGAAGGCGGATCACACGATCGTGGTACCGAAGAACGAGGTCGAGCTGGACCCGATCCTGATGGGCATTCCGCTGCAACTCCTCGCGTACCACACGGCTCTGACGCTGGGCCGCGACATCGACAAGCCGCGCAACCTGGCGAAGTCCGTGACGGTCGAGTAGTCCACGGGAGGCGGTGTACGCGCAGGCCATCCAGACGCGGACACCGCCTCCGTCGCGCCGGCGTCGCCCTGACGCCGGCGGCGGGGCCGCCTGCCCGGTTCGGCGAAGGGCACCCCACCCGCGGCACAGGGGAGTTGGGCGCTCGGGCCGGGGCGACGCCGCGTCAGGGGATGACGATGACGGGACGCTGCGCGCGGCGCGCCAGCCGGCCCGCGACAGAGCCGAAGAGCCGGCCCACCAGCCCGTGCGTGGAGCCGACCACGATCGCGTCGGCCGCGTACTCCCGGCCGACCTCCTCCAGTTCGTGGCAGATGTCCCCGCCCCGCTCGACGAGGATCCAGGGGACCTCGGAGAGATGGTCGGCACAGGCCAGTTCGAGGCCCAGCACCTCGGTGCGATGGTCGGGGACGTCCACGAAGACCGGCGGCTCGCAGCCCGCCCACACGGTCGTCGGCAGCCGATTGGCCACATGCACGATGATCAGGCCGGAGCCGGACCGCCGGGCCATTCCGATCGCGTAGGCGAGCGCCCGCTCACTCGAGGTGGAGCCGTCGAATCCCACCACGACACCGTGCTGGAACGCCGGATCGCAGGCATGACGTGACTCTTCCGCCGCTTCGGGGTGCGCTTCGTGATCAGCGACCCTCTTGCGGTCCGCGGGTTCGGGGAATTCGTGACCGGCCATCGGTGTCTCGGCGAAGGAAATCCTCTTGCGGAGGGATCGGCGGATGGGCTCTGGTTGACGTTGTCGGCGGACTGCTGGCTCTGGCGGCTCGGTGTGGGCACACCTCCCGGGACGGAGCCCGGGGAGCGTCGAACGAACAGAATCCGTCCGGGATTCATCTTTCCAAGCCCATACCCCCAAGGGTAAGGCCCCACTCCTCGCCCGCCCAAGGTCCACCCCAAGCTAGGGGGGCGCCCGAGGCGTTCCCCGGAGCATGCCGGAGGGCGGCCCGGAGCGCAATGCCCTCCAGCCGCCCACTGGCGTACGCCGAGCGGCCTTCGACCGGGGATCAGGTGCCCGGCAGGAGGGTGGAGGGGCCGCACTGCCACGGCCCTTGCCATGACACGGGCGGCCCTCCCCCTCGACCGTCCTTCACCCTCGCCCGCCACCCGAGAGGAGCATTCCGTGTCCGTACGCGTTCGGTCCGTATCCGGGACGCGCCGGGCCCATGCCGACGGTACGTTCGCCGGCGGATCGCCGCGGCAGGGCGGGCGACGGCGCGCGCAGCGCCACGGTGGGCGCACGGAAGCATGGGCGGGCGCCCATGATGCGGACCGGCGTACGCCCGTCCGCCCCTTGATCCGGCTCTCTGCTACCGCTCGTTTTCAGCCAAGTTTGAGCCGGGCTCCTTTCCTTGGCAAACACCGCCCCCACCCGCGCTCCCACCAGCGAGGAAAGGGGTATCGGCGGGGTGCGCCCCCTACGGGGAGTAGGTGCGAGCCATAGGCGCACTTCCCAGCAGAGGCTACGAGTGCAACGCTTCGTGATCGAATGCTTCGCGCCAAGTTGTCATATCGACTTGGGAGCGGGTGGTGAACTGGTCACGGCCACCACACGCGACACAGTAGATTCGATCTTGGCGATGACCGGCGGGGGAACCGTTCAGGACCGAGGGGAAACGTGCAGGACCGAGAGGACGCGACCACCGAGGGGGGCTTAGTTCCATGAGCCAGGACTCCACAACCGTACCGGAGACCTCGCGTAAGCTCTCCGGGCGCCGACGACGGGAAATCGTCGCGGTGCTGCTCTTCAGCGGCGGCCCTATATTCGAGAGCTCCATCCCGCTATCCGTCTTCGGTATCGACCGGCAGGACGCGGGTGTACCGCGATACCGATTGCTCGTGTGCGCGGGCGAAGATGTGCCATTGCGAACGACCGGCGGACTGGAACTGACCGCTCCATACGGCCTGGAGGCACTCTCCCGGGCCGGCACCGTCGTCGTACCGGCATGGCGCTCGATCACTCAGCCGCCACCGGCCGCCGCGCTGGACGCGCTGCGCCGCGCCCATGAAGAGGGCGCGCGCATCGTCGGACTGTGCACGGGGGCCTTCGTACTGGCCGCGGCGGGCCTGCTCGACGGCCGCCCGGCCACCACGCACTGGATGTACGCGCCGACGCTCGCCAAGCGCTATCCGTCGGTGCACGTGGATCCGCGCGAGCTGTTCGTGGACGACGGCGACGTACTGACCTCGGCGGGGACCGCCGCCGGGATCGACCTGTGCCTCCACGTCGTACGGACCGACCACGGCGCCGACGCCGCGGGGGCCCTGGCCCGCCGTCTCGTCGTACCGCCGCGGCGCAGCGGCGGTCAGGAGCGCTACCTCGACAGGTCTTTACCGGAGGAGATCGGCGCCGACCCGCTCGCCGAGGTCGTCGCCTGGGCGCTCGAGCATCTGCATGAGCAGTTCGATGTCGAGGCCCTGGCCGCCCGTGCCTATATGAGCCGCCGCACCTTCGACCGGCGGTTCCGTTCGCTCACTGGGAGCGCTCCACTCCAGTGGCTGATCACCCAGCGGGTGCTCCAGGCCCAGCGGCTCCTGGAGACCTCCGACTACTCGGTCGACGAGGTCGCCGGGCGCTGCGGCTTCCGGTCGCCGGTCGCGTTGCGCGGCCACTTCCGGCGGCAGCTGGGATCTTCCCCGGCTGCCTACCGGGCGGCGTACCGGGCCCGCAGGCCGCAGGGCGGCACGGAGCGCGGCGACCGGCCGGAGCGGCCCGAGGTGGGCGAGCAGCGCACCGCGGACGCCGCGACGGCGCTGCGGCGTGCCGCCGCGCCGCTGCCGCACCCCGGCCACCCGCAGCACGCCGCCCAACACCCGATGCCGCCGGGGCCGCCCTCCGGGCTTCCGGCGGCGGGCCACGGCGGGCAGCCGGGGCACGGCGGCCATGTGCGCCACGACGGGCACAGCGGGCACACAGCTCACGTCGGGTACGGCGGACCCGGACACGGTGGCCCGGGCGTGCCGGAGCCCGGCAGGCCGGAGTCGGACACGTACGCCGCACGCCTGCCGGAGCAGGCCGCGAACCGGGCCCAGGGCCGTTCGACCCTGCCCGGCCAGCGGGAACGCCCCGTAGGGTGAGACGTATGAACGATCGCATGGTGTGGATCGACTGCGAGATGACCGGGCTCTCGCTGTCCGACGACGCGCTCATCGAGGTGGCCGCGCTGGTCACCGACTCGGAGCTGAACATCCTGGGCGACGGCGTGGACATCGTGATCCGCCCGCCGGCCGAGGCGCTGGCCACCATGCCCGAGGTGGTGCGCGAGATGCACACCGCTTCCGGGCTGCTCGCGGAGCTGGACGGCGGGACCACGCTGGAGGATGCCCAGCGGCAGGTCCTCGCCTACGTCCGCGAGCACGTCCCGGAACCCGGGAAGGCTCCGCTGTGCGGAAACTCCGTGGGGACGGACCGCGGCTTCCTGCTGCGCGACATGCCGGACGTGGAGAGCTACCTCCACTACCGGATCGTCGACGTGTCCTCGGTCAAGGAGCTCGCCCGGCGCTGGTATCCGCGGGCGTACTTCAACAGTCCGAAGAAGAACGGCAACCACCGGGCGCTCGCCGACATCCGCGAGTCCATCGCCGAGTTGCGGTACTACCGGGAGGCGGTCTTCGTGCCGCAGCCCGGCCCGGACTCGGACACGGCGAAGGCCATCGCGGCGAAGCACGTCGTGACCGCCGGGCGCTGAGTGACGAGGCTCGCTCCCGGCACCGGGAAAGCCGGGAGCGAGCACCCCTTCAGACCCTGTACACTTTTTCTCGGCCGGTGCGGAAGAGCACAAAAGCACCGGTCATGGTGGGTATAGCTCAGCTGGTAGAGCACCTGGTTGTGGTCCAGGATGTCGCGGGTTCGAGTCCCGTTACTCACCCTGAAGGATCAAAGGGCCGACCTGAGAAATCAGGTCGGCCCTTTGGCGTACGCGAACCGGGAGCAGGTGCCGCCGCTTCTGCGCCAGGCGTCCAGGGGGCATCGCCCGAAGGAGTGAGCAGCGCCGAAGAAGCGCGGTACGCGGGCAGGGGCTGCGAGACGATCCGGCGATGAGCGTCCGTCCGCCTGCCCCGTCCACACCGCAGCGGAAGCCGCCCACCTGCGGCACCTGCCGCGGTCCCATGTGGTGGGACACCACCTATCCCTATCCGCCGGGCTGGTACTGCTCCGTCTGCAAGGCCCCGCCCCACCGTGAACGCGGGCCGGGAATCCGGGAGTCGTCGGCCTGACGGCGGCGGCATCCCATGCGGCCGATGCCCCGGCCCGCTTTGGCAGGATGAACCGTATGAGCAATGAGCTGCCGCACGTGATCTCCGAAATCGCCGAATCCGAGAAGCAGGCCACCCGGGGCGAGCTGGACCGGCTCGATCTGGGCAAGGCGACCGGCCCCGCCCGGTACGACATCGAATTCACCTACCACCTCGACGGCAAGGGCACCGGCACGATCGCCCGGTTCGGCGCCCTGACACCGGTGCCGGTCCCCCAGGTCGGCCAGACGGTGCACCTGCACGGCCACGGCCCGCTGGTCGTCCGCTCGGTCGACATCAGCTACGAGGTCAGCGAGGAGGACGGGGCGCTGTACGCGGCCGCCACCGTGGATGTGACCGTGCCCTCCGAGGGCTGACCTCCGCACGAAGGCCCGGGCCACCGCGGCCGGCTCGCGGTGGCCGGGCAGTACAGGGGCGTTTGCTGGCATGACCCCTTACCCATCGGCTGAGCGCCGTCATCGGGCGCGGCCTAGCATGAAAGCTACGGGGGCGGACGATAGGAGTCCGTGATGGGCGGGCCCGCGAAAGTCACGCCGATGAACGCGCCGTTCGATCTGGCACCCGCCGTATGGGTGGTGATCGACGGCGAGGGCGCGGTCATCGGCTGGACGTACGCTGCCGAGAGGCTGCTCGGCTACCGGGCCGCGGACGTGCTGGACCGGCCCGCCGTGACGCTGCTGGCCTCCCCCGACGACGCCGTCAAGGCCGCCGCCATCGCCGAGGAGTGCCGCGCCGGGGCGGTCTGGGCCGGGCTGGTGGCCGCCCGGCACCGGGACGGGAGCCGCGTCGACCTGGGTCTGCGGGTCTGCGCGGTCATGGCGGCGGACGGCCGCGAGCAATGGCTGGTGTCGGCCATCGACCTGGCCAGCACCCCCTCGTGGGCGGTCAGCGGCTCCGCACTGGAGGGCTTTCTGACCCGTTCCCCGCTGGGCATGGCCGTGCTGAGCCCCGAACTGCGGTACGTCTGGCTCAACGACACCCTGGAGCGCTTCGGCGGTGTGCCGCGCGAGCAGCGGCTGGGGCGGCGGATGACCTCGGCGCTGCCCGGTCTCGACACCGAGGCGCTGGAGGCGCTGATGCGCAGCGTGCTCGCCACGGGCGTGCCGGTGATCGACCACGAGTACCAGGGCTGGACGTCGGCGGACCCGTATCGCGAGCGCGCCTACTCCACCTCCTTCTTCCGGCTGGAGGACGCCGACGGCCACCCGATGGGCGTGTACTACCTCGTGATGGACGTGACCGACCGGTGGAAGGCGCAGCGCCGGCTCGCGCTGCTCAACGAGGCCGGGGTACGGATCGGCAGCACCCTGGACGTGGCGCGTACGGCCGAGGAGGTCACCGCGGTCGCCGTGCCGCGGGTCGCGGACTTCGTCACCGTCGACCTGCTGGAGGCGGTGCTGCGCGGGGACGAGCCGGAGGTGGGGCGCTCGGGGGTCCGGGGGGCGCTGCGCCGGGCCGCGCAGCTCTCCGTCCACGAGGGGTGCCCGGAGTCGGTGGTGGCCGTCGGCGACCCGATCAGCGCGCCCGAGGCGGCCCCGTACGAGCGGTGTGTCGCCGAGGGCAGGTCCTACCGGGAGGTCGTCGATCCCGCGCGGCCCAGCCCCACCTGGCTCGCCGACGACCCGGCGCGCTCGGAGAGCGTCCGCGAGTACGGGATGCACTCGGGGATGTGGGTGCCGCTGCGGGCGCGCGGCACGGTGCTGGGTGTGGTGACCTTCGTACGCTCACGGCATCCGGACCCCTTCGAGGAGGACGATCTGCTGCTGGCCGAGGAACTGGTCGCGCGGGCGGCGGTCTGTCTGGACAACGCCCGCCGCTACACCCGCGAGCACAACGCGGCGCTCGCCCTCCAGCGCAATCTGCTGCCGCACCGGCTGACCGGCGGAGCCGCGTTGGACGTCGCCACCCGCTATCTGCCGACGGGCTCCCAGGGCGGGGTGGGCGGCGACTGGTTCGACGTCATCCCGCTGTCCGGGGGCCGGGTCGCGCTGGTGGTCGGCGACGTCGTGGGACACGGCATCACCGCGGCGGCCACCATGGGCCGGTTGCGTACGGCCGTGCACACCCTCGCCGACATGGACCTGTCGCCCGACGAACTCCTCGCCCATCTGGACGATCTGGTCATCCGGCTCACCGAGGAGGAGCACGACGACGCCGTCTCGGCCGCCGTGCTGGGCGCCACCTGCCTGTACGCGGTCTACGACCCGGTGACCCGGCGCTGTGCGATGGCCCGGGCCGGGCATCCGGCGCCCGCGGTCGTCGATCCCGGTGGGGCGGTCAGCTTCCCCGACCTGCCCGCGGGGCCGCCGCTGGGGCTGGGGTCGCTGCCGTTCGAGTCCGCCGAGCTGGAGCTGCCCGACGGAAGCCTGATCGCCCTCTTCACGGACGGCCTGATCGGCCCCGCCGACGACAACGTGGACCTGAGGCTGCGCCGGCTGGGGCGGGCGCTCGCCCAGCCGGAGCTGCCGCTCGAGGAGTTGTGCACGACGGTGGTCGACTCGATGCTGAGCGGGCCGCCGGGCGACGACGTGGCGCTGCTGGTGGCCCGTACGCGCGGGCTGGACGCCCATCAGGTCGCCTCCTGGGACCTGCCGGCCGACCCCGCGGTCGTCAGCAGCGCCCGTGCGATGACCGACCGCCAACTGGCAGAGTGGGGGCTGGACGAGCTGCGCATGACGACCGAACTGGTCGTCAGCGAGCTGGTCACCAACGCCATCCGGCACGCCGTCGGCCCGATCCGCCTCCGGCTGATCCGGCACGAGGTGCTGGTCTGCGAGGTGGCCGACGCGAGCAACACCTCGCCGCGGCTGCGGCACGCGCGGACGACGGACGAGGGCGGCCGGGGGCTGTTCCTGGTCGCCCAGCTGACCCGGCGCTGGGGTACGCGGTACACGCGGCGCGGCAAGATCATCTGGACGGAGCTGGAGCTGCCCGCGAGCCCGTCCCGGGGGAGCGTGAGGACCGGGGCGGGCGGGTAGCGGGTCCCGGCGGAACCAGGGCGGTAGCGGGTCCCGGGGGAAGGGCTACGAGGACGCCCGCCGCACCAGCTCCGTCGGCAGGACCGTCTGCGGGCGCTCGGCCCGCCACCGGCCCGTGCGGCGGGCCGCCCGCCGCGCCTCGATCTGCTCCAGCAGGGCCCGCACCATCGCCTGCCCCATCTCCTCGACCGGCTGCCGGACGCTGGTCAGCGGCGGGTCCATGTGCCGGGCCACGGCGGAGTCGTCGAAGCCGACGAGCGCGACGTCCTCGGGGACCCGGCGGCCCGTCTCACGCAGCACGTGGCGGGCCCCGGCCGCCATCACGTCGGAGGCGGCGAAGACCGCGTCCAGGTCGGGCCGCCGGGCCAGTAGGGCGCGCATGGCCCGGCGGCCGCCCTCCTCCGTGAAGTCGGCGGCCTCGGTGAGCCGCGGGTCGGGTTCCCGGCCCGCCGTCCGGACCGCGTCCCGGTATCCGGCCAGCCGGGACTGGGCGACGTGCATGTCGGGTGGCCCGGCGATGGTCGCGATGGTGCGGCGGCCGCGGGCGAGCAGGTGGTCCACGGCGGCCCGCGCCCCGCCGAGGTTGTCCGCGTCCACGTACGCCACGGTCTCCTGCGCGGTGCGGCGGCCGCTGAGCACCGCGGGCATGCTGATGCGTTCCAGCAGGTCGGGCAGCGGGTCATCGGCGTGTACGGACACCAGCAGCACACCGTCGACGCGGTGCGCCGAGAGATAGTCGGCCAGCCGCTGCCGCTCCCTGGGGGTGCGGACGAGGGTGAGCAGGAGCTGGAGGTCGGTGTCGGCGAGCGCGGCGCCCACGCCCCGGATGATGTCGGAGAAGTACGGCTCGGCGAAGAGCCGGGTCTCGGGTTCGGGGATGACCAGCGCGACGGCGTCGGCGCGGTCGGCGGCGAGTGCGCGGGCGGCGCGGTTGGGCACGTACCCGAGATCGGCGACGGCCTGTTCGACGACGGCGCGGGTGCGGTCGCTGACCTTGGGCGATCCGTTGATCACCCGGGAGGCGGTGCCGCGGCCCACCCCCGCGCGGGCGGCCACCTCCTCCAGGGTGGGTCTGCCGCGTCCGGCTCCGCGGCGCCGTGTTCCTGTCATCTTCCGCCTCCAGCCGTACGGGTAAGCGATGCCAATTCAACAGCAGTGAGGTTCCGGAAAGTTGCCACGTGGGTTCCCTTGACACCCCTGGGGCAAGTGATGAACCTTCAGTTCATCACCAGTGAGAGCGCTCCCACACCCGCCACATGTGCTTATTTTTGCCTGAACCGGCACATAGGACGCAAGGAGAACGCAATGCGGAGGAGTTCCGGCAGGTTCCGACACCGGGCAGTGGTCCTGGCGGCCGTCGCCGCCCTGCTCGCCGGCTGCGCCGACGACGGCGGCGGCGACAGCGCCAGCGCCTCGGGCGGCACCGACGCCGAGGGCAGAACCACCATCACCGTGGGGGTCTTCGGGGTCTTCGGCTACAAGCAGGCCGGTCTGTACGACGAGTACATGGAGCTGCACCCCGACATCGCCATCAAGGAAACCTCCATCGAGCGGAACGAGAACTACTACCCGCAGCTGCTGACCCATCTCGGCACCGGCAGCGGGCTCGCCGACGTCCAGGCCGTCGAGGTCGCCAACATCGCCGAGGTCACCGCCACCCAGGCGGACAAGCTCGTCGATCTGTCGAAGGCGAAGGGCGTGCGGAAGGACGCTTTCATTCCTTGGAAGTGGCAGCAGGGCACGACCGCGGACGGGAAGACGGTGGGCCTGGGCACGGACATCGGCCCGATGGCGATCTGCTACCGCAAGGACCTGTTCGCCAAGGCCGGACTGCCCACCGACCGCAAGAAGGTCGCCCAGCTGTGGGCGGGCGACTGGGGCAAGTACCTGGAGACCGGCCGGAGGTACCAGGACAGGGCTCCCGGCGGCACCTCCTTCGTGGACGCGGCCTCGGGCGTCTACAACGCCGTGATCTCCAGCAGCGCCGAGACCTACTACGACGCGCGGGGGAAGCTGATCTACAAGGACAGCCCGGCCGTCAAGGAGGCCTGGGGCTACGCCATGGACGCCGCGACCGGCAAGCTGACCGCCAAGCTCCAGCAGTTCCAGAAGTCCTGGGACCAGGCGTTCGCCAACGGCACGTTCGCCACCGTCTCCTGCCCGCCGTGGATGCTCGGCTACATCAAGGAGAAGGCCGGGCCGAAGGCCGAGGACCAGTGGGACGTGGCCGCCGCCCCGAAGCCCGGCAACTGGGGCGGCTCCTTCCTCACCGTGCCCAGCGCCGCCAAGCACAAGGACGAGGCCGCCGAGCTGGCCGCCTGGCTGACCGCCCCCGAGCAGCAGGCCAAACTCTTCGAGAAGCAGGCCAGTTTCCCCAGCTCCGAGGCCGCCTACAAGCTGCCGCAGGTCGCGGACGCGCGGCACCCGTACTTCGGCGACGCGCCCACCGGGAAGATCTTCTCCGCCGCCGCACGCGGTGTGCCCACCCAGGTCCTGGGCCCGAAGGACCTGCTGATCAAGCAGAACATCCAGGACGTCGGCATCCTCCAGGTCGAGCAGCAGGGCAAGTCGCCCGAGGCCGGCTGGAAGGCCGCGGTCAAGTCCGTCGACAACGCGCTGGACCTGTGACGCCGATGGCCTCCCAGCCGGACACCGCCGCGGCCCCCGCGGCCCCGCCGTCCCCCGCCCCGCCCACGGCGGGGAAGGGCGGCGGCCCGACGGCGGCGGAGGACCGCCGTCGGGCGCGGCGCAGCAAGCGCTACCTCCCCCAAACTCCGTCCGGGCGGTACCCCCAGGACGTGCGCTGGTCCCCGTACGGCTTCGTCGCCCCGTTCTTCGTCCTCTTCGCCGCCTTCGGACTCTTCCCGCTGCTCTACACCGGCTGGGCGTCACTGCACAGAGTGGAGCTCACCGACCCCACCCACATGGAGTGGGTGGGGCTGCGCAACTACTCCCGGCTGTGGGAGGACGACTTCTTCTGGAACGCGCTGCGGAACACGTTCACCATCGGGGTGATCTCCACCGTCCCGCAGCTGCTGATGGCCCTGGGGATCGCGCATCTGCTCAACTACCGGCTGCGCGGCTCGATGTTCTTCCGGGTCGCGATCCTCACCCCGTACGCCACCTCGGTCGCCGCCGCCACGCTGGTGTTCGTCCTGCTCTTCGGCCGCGACTACGGGATGGTCAACTGGCTGCTCGGCACGGTCGGCATCGACGCGATCGACTGGCAGAACGGCACCTGGACCTCGCGGATCGCCGTGTCCACCATCGTGATCTGGCGCTGGACCGGCTACAACGCGCTGATCTACCTGGCCGCGATGCAGACCGTACCGAACGACCTGTACGAGTCGGCCGCGCTGGACGGGGCCTCGCGCTGGCAGCAGTTCATCCACGTCACGATCCCGTCGCTGCGGCCCACGATCCTGTTCACGGTCGTCGTCTCGACGATCGGGGCGACCCAGCTGTTCGGCGAGCCGCTGCTGTTCAGCGGCAGCGCGGCGGCGACCGGCGGCGCCGACCACCAGTACCAGACGCTCGGTCTGTATCTGTACGAGCAGGGCTGGGTGAACCTGCACCTGGGCCGGGCCTCCGCCATCGCCTGGGCGATGTTCCTGATCCTGCTGCTGATCGCCGCGGTCAACGCAGCTGTCGTCCGTCGTCTCCGCAAGAGCCAGTGAGGGGGGAGCATGTCCGCTCGAAAAGCAGGTGGGCAGCTGCACGGCGGCAAGGTGACCTATGCCGTGCTGATCGTGTTCACCGCGGTGTCGCTGTTCCCGCTGCTGTGGACGGCCGTCGCCGCCTCGCGGGACAACGGGCGGCTGGCCCAGACCCCGCCCCCGTTCTGGTTCGGCAGCAACCTGTTCACGAACCTGGAGACGGCGTGGACGGACGCCAACATGGGTGCCGCGCTGCTCAACACGACCATCGTGGCCGGGACGATCACGGTCGGCACCGTGCTGTTCTCCACGATCGCCGGGTTCGCCTTCGCCAAGCTGCGGTTCCGGGGCCGCAACGCGCTGCTGATGCTCACGATCGGCACGATGATGGTGCCGCCGCAGCTCAGTGTCGTACCGCTGTACATGACCGTCGCGAAGCTGGAGTGGACCGACCAGCTGCAGGCCGTCATCCTGCCGACGCTGGTCGGCGCGTTCGGGGTGTTCTTCATGCGGCAGTACCTGTCCCAGGCGCTGCCCACCGAGCTGATCGAGGCCGCGCGGATGGACGGCGCGAGCAGCCTGCGGATCCTGTGGCACGTGGTCTTCCCCGTCGCGCGACCCGCGATGGCCGTGCTGGGCATGCTCACCTTCGTCCAGGCCTGGAACGACTTCTTCTGGCCCATCATCGCGCTCACCCAGACCGGCAATCCGACCGTGCAGGTGGCGCTGACCGGGCTGGGCCGCGGCTATATCCCGGACCAGTCGGTGATCATGGCGGGCGCGCTGCTGGGCACGCTGCCGCTGCTCCTCGCCTTCGTCCTCTTCGGCAAGCAGATCGTCGGCGGGATCATGCAGGGCGCGGTCAAGGGCTGACCCCTCCTCGCGGTCAAGCTGAGCCCCCTCTTCCCTCTCTCCCCCACCCCTACCTTGCACATGGGAGCGCTTTCATGACTGTTTCCTTTCCGCCCGGCTTCCTGTGGGGCGCCGCCACCTCCGCGTACCAGATCGAGGGCGCGGCGTGGGAGGACGGCCGGACGCCGTCGATCTGGGACACCTTCTGCCGGACGCCGGGCAAGGTCCTCGGCGGTGACACCGGCGACACCGCCGTCGACCACTACCACCGGTTCCGCGACGACGTGAAGCTGATGGCGGACCTGGGCCTCGGCGCGTACCGCTTCTCGGTCTCCTGGCCCCGGGTCCAACCCACCGGGCGCGGCCCGGCGAACCAGCTCGGACTCGATTTCTACCGCGCCCTGGTGGACGAGCTGCTGGAGCACTCCATCGAGCCGGTGGTGACCCTCTACCACTGGGATCTGCCCCAGGAACTCGAGACCGCGGGCGGCTGGCCGGAGCGGGAGACGGCCGAGCGGTTCGCCGCGTACGCCCGCATCGTCGGCGAGGCGCTGGGCGACCGGGTCACGATGTGGACCACCCTGAACGAGCCGTGGTGCAGCGCCTTCCTGGGGTACGGATCCGGGGTGCACGCCCCGGGACGCACCGATCCGCCGGCCGCGCTGCGCGCCGCGCACCATCTCAACCTGGCGCACGGGCTGGGTGCCCAGGCGCTGCGCTCGGTGCTGCCCGCCCGCGCCGAGGTCGGCATCAGCCTGAACCCCGCAGTGGTCAGGGCCCGTACGGGCGCGCCCGAGGACCTCGACGCACGGCGGCGGATCGACGCACTGGCGAACCGGGTCTTCACCGGGCCGCTGCTGCGCGGCACGTATCCGGCGGATCTGCTGCGGGACACCGCCGGCATCACCGACTGGTCCTTCGTCCGGGACGGCGACCTCGCCGCCATCCAGCAGCCGCTCGACACGCTGGGCATCAACTACTACACGCCGTCGCTGGTCTCGGCCGCCACGCCGCGGGCGGCGGAGCGCAAGGACGGCCACGGGGTCAGCGCGCACTCCCCCTGGCCGGGCGCCGAGGGGGTCGCGTTCCATCAGACGCCGGGCGACCGGACCGAGATGGGCTGGACGATCGATCCGACGGGCCTGTACGAGCTGCTGACGCGGTACTCCGAGGAAGCGCCCGGCGTCGCGCTGTACATCACGGAGAACGGCGCGGCCTTCGACGACAAGCCGGACGCCGACGGCGCGGTCCACGACCCGGCGCGGATCGCCTACCTCCAGGCGCACCTGGCGGCGGCGCACCGGGCGATCGAGGCGGGAGCCGATCTGCGCGGCTACTTCCTTTGGTCGCTGCTGGACAACTTCGAGTGGTCGTACGGCTACAGCAAGCGGTTCGGCTCGGTGTACGTGGACTACGCGACGCAGGCCCGCGTCCCGAAGTCCAGTGCCACCTGGTACGGGCGGGTGGCCCGCACGGGAGAGCTGCCGGTGGTCCAGCAGGCATGAGGGAGGCGGGGCGCGGCGGACCCGGTGGGGGTGTGGTCCGCGCGCCCCGCCGGTGTGGGGGGTTGCCGTGGGGGGTGGTTCTGGGGGGTGTGGGGGTGGGGGGTGACAGCCGGGAACGGGGAGCGCGTCAGCGCTTGGCGGCGGCGAACGCCTTGGTGAACGCCAGCTCCTCCTGCTCGATCGAACTGCACGTCGGCGAGGCGGAGTTCTGCGGGCCTCCCGGGCACGCCTTGTCCCGGGTCGCGGACCACATCGACAGCCAGCCCAGGCCCTTGCTCCGCGCGAAGGCCACCAGCTGCGTCGCGTCGTCGACCTTGAAGACCTCGGTGGCGACGTCGTTGACGCCGATCATCGGGGTGACGGCGACGGCCCGCCACGCGGCGGCGTCGTCCAGCCCGAGTACGCCCTTGACCTGGGCTTGGGTGGCGGTCGCCGCGTCGATGGCGTACTGGCCCATGTCGCCGTCGAAGGAGGCGCCGTAGTCCATCGCCATGATGTTGACGGCCGATATCGCGACGCCGTTCTTCTTCGCGTTCTCGACGAGGTCGACGCCGTCCTGGGTGAGGCCGGTGGGCATCACCGGGAGGGTGAAGGACACGTCCAGGCCGGGGTGCTTCTTCTGGAGCCGGGCGATGGCCTGGGCGCGGCGGGTGTTGGCGGCCTTGTCCGGCAGCGCCCCGCCCTCGATGTCGAAGTCGGCCTTGGTCAGCTTGTAGGCGTCCACCACCTTGCCGTACGCGGCGGCCAGCTCGTCCGCGGAGGAGCAGGCCAGGCCCAGTTCGGAGCCCGCCGCGCCGCCGAAGGAGACCCGTACGTCGCCGCCCGCGGCGCGCAGCGCGCCGATCTGCCGGGCCACGGCGTCGTCGCCGAGGTCGGTGACTCCGCCCCACTTGGGGACGCACCCGCCGCCGGAGGTGACGAAGGCGAGGTTGTAGGTCTTCACGCCGGTCTTCTCGGCGGTGCCGACCATGTCGAAGGCGGGGTGGAGGGAGGTGTCGATGTACGGGGCGAAGCCCGCGCCGCCCTTGCCGTCCGGGGGCTTCGGGGACGAGGTGGTGGGCTGCGGGGTCGTCGGCCGCGAGGCGGTCGGCCTCGGGGCCGGGTCCTGGTCCACGGAGCACTTCGCGTCGTTGATGCGGCAGTCGACCGGGTCGGCGGCCTTCCCGCCCGATGCGGCGGCCGCGACGAAGCCGACGGTCACGGAGGCGCCGGGGGCGAGGGTCGCGTTCCAGCTCTCGGGTTTCACCGTGACGGTCTGCCCCTCGGTGGTGTGCTTGCCGTTCCACAGGGAGGTCACCTTGGTGCCGGCGGGCAGTTCGAACCGCAGGGTCCAGGTGGACAGTGCCTTGCCGGTGTCGTTGGTGATGACGTACTGGCCCGTGTAACCGCCCGACCAGCCGCTGGACTTGCTGTAGGCCGCGCCGACCGAGGCGGCCTGCGCCGTGCCCGTGAGCGCGACCGCGACGCCGCCGATCACGGCCGCGGTGACGAGGGCGCCGATCACCTTGGCTCTGCGGCTCGCCGTGCGCCGGTGGCTGCTGCCCATCGGTTACCTGCCTTCTCTGAACGAGGTGGGGGGTGTGGCAGCACGCTAGCGAGCGGGAATCGGGCAAATGGCGCTATCGGTACGGGGGCTTCCGTTCTTATGGCTCACTTAAGGAGCCCATGGGGGCGTTCTAAGGATTCCCGGCTCCGGAGCGGGCATCAGGCCCTGAAGGCGGGCGTCAGGCTCCGGAGCGGGCGGCGCGCCGGGGCCGGGCCCGCCGCCGTACGCCGCGCGGCGGGGTGCCGCCGGTGAGGGAGAGCCGGACGCGGACTTCGGTACCCCCCAGTACGGACCGGCCGATGCGTACGTCTCCGCCGGTGGACTCCGCGACCCGGCGCACGATGTCCAGGCCGAGGCCGGTCGAGCCGTCGCGGCCGTCGCCGTGGCCGCGGCGCACGGCGGCGTCCGGGTCGGCGATGCCGGGGCCCGCGTCGGAGACCAGCACGAGGACGCTGTCCTCGCCGTTGTGCACGTCGACGGCGAAGGCGGTGCCCTCGGGGGTGTGCCGGAAGACGTTGCCGAGCATCGCGTCGAGGGCGGCGGCGAGTTCGGTGCGGGCGACCGGTACGCGTACGGTCTGGTCGACCCCGGCGGGCCGGACGGTACGGCCCTCGTCCTCGGCGAGCGCGGACCAGAAGTCCATCCGCTCGCGGACCACCTCGGCGACATCGCACCCGGCCGAGAGCTGGGCCGGCGCCTTCTGTTGGCGCGCGGTGCGGATGATCTGGTCGACCTCGCGCTCCAGTTGGGCGACGGCGGCGCGGGTCTGCTCGGCGGCCGGGCCTTCGCCGAGCGAGGCGGCGTTGAGACGCAGCACGGTCAGCGGGGTGCGCAGCCGGTGGGAGAGGTCGGCGGCGAGTTCGCGTTCGCCGGCCAGGAGTTGGACGACCTGGTCGGCCATGGAGTTGAACGCGACGGCGGCGGAGCGCAGTTCGGCGGGGCCCTCCTCGGGGACGCGGACGCCGAGCTTGCCCTCGCCCAGGTCGTGGGCGGCCGCGGCGAGCTGCTCGGCGGGGCGCACCAGCCGGGTGCCGAGCCGGTCGGCGGTGGCGACGGAGCCGACGACGAGCGCGAGGCCGACCCCGGCGAGGATCAGCCAGGAGGTGGCCACCCCGTTGCTCACCGCGCTTTCGGGGACGTACACCTCGACCACGGCGACCTTGCCGGTGCTCAGGGCGGTGGGCTGGAGCAGCGCGTACCCGCCGGGTACGGGGGTCATCGCGGCGCGGCCGAGGCGGCGGGCGGTGGCGATGTCCCGCGGATCGGCGCGGTGCTCGCCGATGCTCCGCGCCCCGGCGGGGCCCGTGCCGTCCGGGGCAGGTCGGCCGTCCGGGGTGGTGGAATCGTCCGGCGTGGGTCGGCCGTCCGGGGTGGTGGAATCGTCCGTGCCGCCCGGCGTGGGTCGGCCGTCCGGCAGATGCACCGCCATCCGGCCGTCGGCGCCCGCCTGGGTGCTGGCGACGGCCCGCCGCAGCTCGGCACGGTCGGTGGTGATGGCGAGCGCGGGACCGATCGCGGCGGCCTGCCGCTCGGCGTCGGCGAACGCCCGGTCGCGCGCCAGCTCCTTGACGACCAGCCCGAGCGGTACCGCGAAGGCGACCACCACCATCGTGGTGACCGCCAGGCAGACCTTGACCAGCGCCCATCTCACGGAAGCGGCTCCGGCTCCGCCGTCGGCTCGGCAGGGGGCTCCAGCTTGACGCCGACCCCGCGCAGGGTGTGCAGATAGCGCGGCCGGGCGGCGGTCTCGCCGAGTTTGCGGCGCAGCCAGGACAGATGGACGTCGATGGTCTGGTCGTCGCCGTAGGACTGCCGCCAGACCTCCGCGAGGAGCTCCTTGCGCGGTACGACGACACCGGGCCGCTCGGCGAGGAAGGCCAGCAGGTCGAACTCGCGGCGGGTCAGATCCAGTGGCGCGCCGTCGAGTTCGGCCTGGCGGCGCAGCGGATCGATGGCCAGGCCGCCGACGCGCAGCACGCGGGACGGCGGGGAGTCGGCTGCCCCGGAGCGGGCCCGGCGCAGCACGGCGGCCATCCGCGCCGACAGGTGCGCGATGGAGAACGGCTTGACGAGATAGTCGTCCGCGCCGTCGTTGAGCAGCCGCACGATCTCGGCCTCGTCGTCGCGCGCGGTGGCGACGATGACGGGCACGTCGGTGATGCCGCGCAGCATCTTCAGGGCTTCCGCCCCGTCGAGATCGGGCAGCCCGAGGTCGAGTACGACCACGTCGAAGCCGTGGTGGGCCACTTCACGCAGCGCCTCCAGGGCCGTACCGACGCTCCGTACGGTGTGCGACGCCTCCGTCAACTGCCGGATGAGGGCGGACCGCACGAAGTGGTCGTCCTCGACGACAAGCACTCTCGCCATGGGCGGCACCGTACGCCATCGGGGTGCGGCGGGCGTGCGGCAGTATGGGGAGATGCGGCGAGGTCGAGGACTGGTGCACGCCATCGCATGGGCGCTGGCGACGGGCGTCGCGGTGGCGTTGTCCTGGTACGGCGTACGGACGGTGCTGACCGGGACCTCGTACGACGCCCCGCGCGCCCTGCCCGTCTCGGCGGATGCCGGGGCCTCGCCGGACGAGCGGATCTCGGCCACGCACCGCCCCAGACCGCCGTCGTCCGCCCGTTCCCCGCGGCCGTCGCCGTCCGCGCCGTCCGTCGCGCGGCCCGGTACGGCCCCGGCCTCGCCCGGCAAGGGCGGTGGCGGCGGGCTGAGGAGCTACTCCGTCACCGGCGGCCGGGTGGCTCTCGACCTCGGCCCGACCTCGGCGGAGCTGGTCTCGGCGACACCCGACAGCGGCTGGCAGATGCGGGTGTGGACGCAGAACGCCTGGATCCGGGTGGACTTCACCTCGGGTGACGCGACGGCCTCCGTGTTCGTCACCTGGAACGGGCATCCGCCGACGGTGCAGATCGTCGAGCCGTGAGACCGCGCGCTTCCGTGCGGGCCTCTCCGGGGTTCAGTGGAACGCGTCGGGCGGCGGGGCCGGGGAAGGGGCGGCGGTCGCGTCGGTGACCGGCGCCGCGCCACCGGTGAAGTCGGCCAGCGCTCGGCCGTGTTCGACCCGGGCGGGGTGCGGGTCGGAGGCGGCGCGCCGGGTCAGCTCGGCGACCGGAATCTCCCGGTCCGAGGCCAGCAGGACGGCGTTGCCGAAGCGGCGGCCACGCAGGACGGCCGGGTCGGCGGTCAGGCAGAGTTCGGGAAAGGCCGTGCGCACGGTCGCGATCTGGGCCCGGAGGTGGGCGAGCGGCGGCCCGTCGGCGATGTTGGCGGCGTACATCCCGCCGGGGCGCAGCGCGCGCCGTACCTCGCCGGCGAACTCGGCGCTGGTCAGATGCGCGGGCGTACGGGCTCCGCTGAACACATCGGCGATGATCAGGTCGGCCCAGCCGTCCGGCACCTTGCCGAGCCCGGCCCGCGCGTCACCGCCCCGCACCCGGATGCGCCAGGTGCGGTCCAGCGGCAGGTGGGTCCGTACGAACTCGACGAGCCTGGCGTCGACTTCGACGATCTGCTGGGTGGAGCGGGGCCGGGTGGCCGCGATGTACCGGGCGAGGGTGAAGGCCCCGCCGCCCAGGTGGACGGCGTGGACCGGGCGGCCGGGCGGGGCCGCGAGATCCACGATGTGCCCGAGCCTGCGCTGGTACTCGAAGTCGAGATACGAGGGATCGTCGAGGTCCACATGCGACTGTGGGGCGTCGTCGAGCAGCAGTGTCCAGCCGCGCGGGCGGTCGCGGTCGGGCAGCAGCTCGGCCCGTCCGCCGTCCACCGGCGCCGTGACCGGCTCGGCGGTGCGGCCACGCTCGGCGGTGCGTCCGCGCGCCGAGGCGCCTCCGCCCTCCGGGGTGCCCCCGCGTCCGCTCTTCCGCCTGCTCTTCGCCACGCGTCCAGTATCGCGCGCGGCGGCCGACGGCGATCATCGAGCGCTCACTGGCAGCGGTCGACAGCCTCGATCGTGCGGGCCGCCTCGCCCAGGGCCTCGCGGAGCACCTCGGGGTCGGTCGCGGCGACGATGGCGTCATCGGGCGGGACGAGCCAGCCGGTGCCGGTCACCGGCGGTTCGGCCACGCCGCCCGCCCCGGCCTCGCCTCCCATCGGGATCCCGCGTCCGTACGTCTGCGTACAGGCGCTGCCGGGCAGGTCCCAGCGGTCCGCCGTGCCGGGCGGCACCAGGAAGCCGAGCGTGTCGCACGAGCCGTCGTGCAGCACCGGGCCGACTCCGACGCCCAGCCGCAGGATGTCCACCGCCTCCAGCCCTTGGCGGGCGGGCACGGTGACCAGGTCGCACCGCTGTCCGGGGCCGCCGTCCGGGAGCGCACTCCGGTCTCTGCCCGGATGGTACGGGTCCGCCGTCCACGAACCGCTGCTGGGCAATCCGGCCTTCACCAAGGGAAACGCCTCCTCCGCCGTGCTGCGTCCTGTCCTCAAGGTTCAACGCCCGTGTCCGTCAACGGCTACGGCGGAATGCCGCCACAAAGGGTGGCAGTTCATGGCAGATCGTGGGTGAGATATCCCGTTTGTAGCCAAACTGCCGTTACTGAAGGGGATATGGGCGGTACGGTTCGTGTCCGCCGAAACGGCATCACCGTAGGGAGAGGGTCGGCCATGACGCCGTTTCCCGCGTCTTCGTCGTCTTCGTCGACTTCGTGTCCGTCACCGTCGGCCGGGCGTCCGTCACCGCTGCCGGGGTCGATACCGCCGCCGTCGCCGGAGCCCGGGCCGCCGCCCGCGTCACCCGCGGCCGAGACGGCCCTGCCCCGGGAGACGCCGGCGGAAGCCCAGCCGGCCGGGGCGGCGGGCTCGGGGGCGCCGCGCCCCAACACCGCGTTCCGGCGGCTGCGCGGGCCGCTCTCGGCGGCCGAGTTCGCCGCGGCCGTGCGGCGGGCGGCGCGGGAGATCGGCGAACAGGTCTCCTGCGACGCCCGCTACATCGGCCGGGTCGAGTCCGGGGCCATCCGCTGTCCCAACTACGCCTACGAGCGGGTGTTCCTGCACATGTTCCCCGGCCTGGCACTGACGGATCTGGGGTTCGTACCCCGCGAGGCCGTCCGCGGGCACGCCGCGCGTGCCGGTACGGCCGGCGACCAGGGGGCGGGCGTACCACCCCCGCGCGAGCCGGACTCCGGGCCGCGCGGATCCGGGCCGCCGCGCCACCCCGTTCCGTATCACCACGGCCCGTATCCCGCCGCGCCGCGCCCGCGCGAGCCGGAACCCCCCGATCCGGAACTCCTTGATCCGCACCTCTCCGACCCTCAGCACCCCGACCCGTACCCCTCTGACCCCTGCAAGGAGAGCGACGTGCTGCGTCGCGCGTTCATCACCGGCGGCCCGGCCGCCATGGCCGCCCCGTCCCGGAGCGCCGGACCGGCCCACGAGCCCCGCCGCGTCGGGGAGTCCGAGGCGGTCGCCGTGGAGGATGCGGTGCGCCGCATCCGGGTCTTCGACGACCGGTTCGGCGCCGACGGCCTGTACGTACGCGCCGCCCAGCCGCTGCGCACGGCCTACGCCCTCCTGGACGCGGGCGCCCGCCGCCAGGCCGTCACCGACCGGCTGCACGCCGGGACCGGTGAACTCGCCATCTCCGTCGGCTGGCTGGCACATGACTCCGGGCGCTTCGCCGACGCCCGCTCCCACTACGCGGAGGCGCTGGCCGCCGCCCGCATCGCCGACGACCGGGCGCTGGAGGCGCACGCCTTCTGCAACATCGCGTTCCTCGCGCGCGACGCCGGGTGCCCCCGCGAGGCCGTACGCGCCGCGCAGGCCGGGCAGCACGCCGCCCGGCACCTCGACTCACCGCGGCTGCTGTCCCTGCTGGCGCTGCGCGAGGCGGGCGGCTGGGCCGGGCTCGGCGACCGTACGGCGTGCGAGCACGCGCTGCTGCGGGCGCACCGGCTGTTCGACCGCGGCCCTTCGGACGCCGATCCGGAGTGGATGACCTTCTTCGGTGCGGCCGAGCTGACCGGGCTGGAGGCGCAGTGCTGGTCGATGCTGGGCGACTGGCAGCGGGCCGCCGGGCACGCGCGGCGTGCGGTCTCGCTCCAGGATCCGCACTTCGCCCGCAATACCGCGCTGTACACGGCCGAGCTGGCCGTCGACCTGGCCGGGAGCGGGGTTCCGGAGGAAGCCGCCGCGGCGGCCGTCCGCGCGCTGGACCTGCTGGACCGGGTCCGGTCCAGCAGGATCAGGGTCATGCTCGACGAGGCGGCCCGCGCCCTGCGGCCGTACTCCGGGAACGCCGCCGTCGCGGACTTCCTCGCCCGCCATCGGAGCGCTGGGGGCACCTCCCTGCGTTAGCGCTGGGGGAGCCGGTCCGACGCGTCGGCCGTCAGGCCAGGTGGCCGGTGTCGTTCCAGCGTTCGAGCGCCGGCTCCCCGTAGGCCCAGCCCAGGATCGACAGGGAGGTCGGGTCGAGCCGCAGCCTGGCCGCGAAGGACGCGTCGAGGCCGAGCCAGCGGGCGGCGAGCGTCCGCAGGATGTGACCGTGCGCGAAGACCAGCACATCGCGGTCGGCCGAACGCGCCCACTCCACGACCGTGTCGGCCCGCGCGGCGAGCTGCGCCAGCGTCTCCCCCGGCGTCTTCGCCTCGGGGGAGTCCACCGGGACCCCGTCCCGCCAGATGAACCAGCCGGGTCGGAGAGCGGTGATCTCGGCCCCGGTCATGCCCTCGTACGCGCCGTAGTCCCACTCCATCAGCGCGTCCCACTCCTGCGCCCGGTCGCCGAAGCCCGCCAGCTCGCAGGTCTCCTTCGCGCGCAGCAGCGGGCTTGTACGGACCTCGACGTCCGGCAGGCCCGACCAGGGAGCGCGGTGCAGCCGCTCCCCCAGCAGCTTGGCCCCGCGCCGGCCCTCGTCCAGCAGCGGGATGTCCGTACGGCCGGTGTGCTTGCCTGCCAGCGACCACTGCGTCTGTCCGTGCCGAGCGAGCAGAATGCGCGGTGCCATGAAGGGGCCTTTCGCCGGGTTTCGCCAGATATCACGGCAGGGCCTCTGCCGCCCTCCCATCATCGCTCACCTGATCGAAGCCCTGCCCCGGGGTGCCCGGAAGGCAACCCGGGGCCCGGCGGCGGCGTCTTCCTCCTCGCACGCGGCTGCGCCGCAGAAGGAGCCCGCCAGTGCGGGACCGCGCCGGTCTGTGGCCTATCTCCCGGTTTCGGTCCGCTCTGACGGACGCCTCAGGGGGCGGTGCGCGGAGCGTTTCGCTCACGCCGTACGGTTTGATGCGCGCCAACCGTGGCCCGCCTGACTTTTTTGGAGAGCGTCCGGATGCCCCACACCGTGCCCCGCACCGGAGCATCGCCGGGCACTCGGCCACGTTGGTGGACCGAGCTGCCGCTGATCGCCGTGGTGTACGCCGTGTACTCAGCCGGTCGGCTGCTGGCCCCCGACGACGTGACGGCCGCCGTCAACAACGGCCTGGGGATACTCCGGCTGGAGAGAGATCTCCATATCGACTTCGAGACTCCTCTGAACCGGATATTCATCGACCACGCCTGGGTGGGGGTCCCCGCGGACTTCGCGTACGCGTCGCTGCACTACGTGGCGACCCCGGCGGTCCTGGTGTGGTTGTGGAAGCGGCGGCAGGCGAGCTATCAGTTCTTCCGTACCTGGCTGCTGGTCGCCACCCTCATAGGTCTGATCGGCTTCACCCTGATGCCGACCTGCCCGCCGCGGCTGCTGGACGCGGGCTACGGGTTCGTCGACGGGATGGCGCATTACAGCGAGTACGGCTGGTGGGGCGGCGAGGCGAGCGCGCCCCGCGGGCTCGGCAGCTTCACCAACCAGTACGCGGCCATGCCGAGCCTCCATGTGGGCTGGGCGTTGTGGTGCGGTGTGGCCCTATGGGCCCACGGGCGCTCCGTATGGGCCAAGATCGCGGCGGTGGTGTACCCGCTGAGCATCCTCCTGGTCGTCATGGGCACCGCGAACCACTACTTCATGGACGGGGCGGCCGGGATCGCCACGATGGGGATCGGCGCGCTGCTGGCCCGGCCCGTGATGCGGATGATCGACCGGATCCGCGACCGGCGCCGTGCCGCGGGCACCGCCGGCACCGCGGTCGCGCCGGTCGGCGCCGACCCGGTCGGTGCCGCCACCGAGAAGAGCGCGGGCACCGAAAAGCCGGAGAGCGCCGCGGATGTCAGTGCCGGATGCCAGACTTCGGCGCGTGAACGCGAACGTATCCCTCGACAGCACGGCGGAGGCCGCGGCGAGGAAGCGGACACCGGCGCCGCGGAGCCCGCAACCGCCGACGGCAGCGCTGCGGCACCAGCTCGCTGAGCTGCGCGGGCCCGCCGTACCGCAGCCGCTGGACGCGCGGGCCCTCGCCGCGCTGGCGGCCAATCCCGGCTGCCGCCGCCGCACCCTGCTGGACGGCGCCGGGATCGACAAGCGCGCGCTGGCCCGGGCGATGGGCTCCCCCGCGACGTTCGGGCAGTCGCAGTTCGCCCACCAGCGCGGCCATGTCTTCGAGGCACGCGTCAAGGCGGACGGCGGCGAGGAGCTGCTGAGGCTGCTGTACGAGCGGCTGGGCGGCGCGGCCTCCGGCCTGCCCGCCCCCGAGCCGGGCCGGGTGCCGAGCCCCGATCTGACGGCGGTGGGTCCCGAGGGGCGTACGGCGCGTACGGCGCTGGCGCTGCGCGAGGCCACGGCTGCCGGGCGATGGGCCGTGCTGGACCACCCGATGGTGAGCCTGAACGTGGCGGGATCGCCCGCGTTCCTGGAGCCGGACGCGGTGGTGGTCCGGCCCGACGGCACCTGGACCGTCGTGGAGATCAAGTCCTTCCCGGTGATCGACGGCGCGGCGGACCCCACCAAGGTCGGCGCGGCCGCACGGCAGGCGGCGGTGTACGTGCTGGCGCTGGAGCGGGTGGCCGAGCGGATCGGCGGGCCCGACCGGGTCCACCCCCATGCGCTGCTGGTCTGCCCCAAGGACTTCTCCAACCTGCCGACCGCGGAGCTCGTCGACGTACGCAAGCAGCGGTCTGTCACCCGGCGCCAGCTGACCCGGCTCACCCGGGTCGAGGAGATCGCCGCCGCGCTGCCCGGGGGCACCACCTTCGATCTGCGGCTGGCGGACGACGGCAGGACGCCCACCCGGCCCGCGGCGGAACTGGCGGCGGCGGTGGACGCGGTCGACGCCGCGTACGCACCGGAGTGCCTGGCCGCGTGCGAGCTGGCCTTCCACTGCCGTCAGCGGGCCCGCGCGGCGGGTTCCGTCGAGGCCCTGGGGCGCGGGGTGCGCGGGGAACTGGGCGGTCTGGCGACGGTGGAGGCCGTCCTCACGGCGGCTCTGCGCGGGACGTCGGCGCAGCGGGACGCGATCGGCCCGGATGATCCCGGCGCCGCCGCCGGCCCCGGCGGCCCGGACGCCGCTGCCCACCTCGCCGACGACCCCGCGGACCCCGCCGTCGAGGCGCTGCGGCGGGCGGCCGTCCTGCGGGCCGAGGCACTGGCCGGGGCGCTGGCCGGGGCGCTGGCCGGGGCGGCGGGCCGTGGGGAGGCGGCATGTCGCTGATCACCGCACTCGCCCGGATGGAGGCCGTCAGGGACGGGCGCGCGCGGCCCGCCGCCACCGTGCGGCACCGCCATGTGTCCGACCGCCCCCTGGTCTTCGTGCCGCTGACCACGGCCGGTGAGGCGGGCGCGCCGCTGGGGGCGCTGGTGGGCACCGAGCGGGACGCGCCCCGGCTGCTGGTCGTGGCGCAGCCGCGCGACCGGGATCTGCGGTTCGCGTTCCTCGCGGAGCTGGCCGAGGAGATGCTCCCGTACCTGGAGGGGTACGCGGACGACGTCGAGGCCGAGGAGCGCAAGGAGGCCGACCCGGAGACCGGGAAGAAGGTCCCGGTGGAGGTCGAGTTGTGCGTGGACGCCCCGCAGCTGCTGGTGCCCAGCGGGCCGGGCGTGGAGTTCGTCCGGCTGCTGGGCCGCTCGATGCGGTTCCGGCGGACGGCCGAGCAGGATCCGGAGACGCCCTTCCCGGCGCCCGCGCGGGTGCCGCTGCTCGGCCGGTGGCTGACGCATTACGGCGAACGGTCCCGGGTCCCCGGGTCGTCGCTGCTGCTCGCGGTGACCGATCTGCTCGGACGGCACTGGGCGACCGGCCAGAGCGCGCTGGAGGACCAGCATCTGGGGGCCCTGCTCGGCTGGATCGACCCCCCGGAGGGGCTGTCGGGGGCGGAGGCCGCGCTCCGGGCCGAGCTGGAGCGGGACGCGGACGGGCTCCTGACCTGCCCGCCGGCGGGGCCGGCCACCGACCCGGAGTTCGACAACACCCGGCTCGCTCCGGCGATGAAGCGGTACGACGCGGAGCGGAGCGCCCTGGCCGACGGGGTGCCCGGCGCGGCGGCCCGGCTGCGCGGGGCCGAGGAGGAGCTGCGGAAACTGATCGGCGCCCAGCTGCGGCCGACGTGGCAGGCCGTGTGGCGGGCCGTGGATCTGCTGCGGGCCCTCCCGGAGGGGGCGCGGGTGGCCGACCGCTGGAAGCGCGACCGCTGGTCGTACACCGGCCATCGGGACCGGGTGCGGGCGGGAGAGCCGCCGCAGCCCAAGTGGGACGACGCGGTGACGGCGGCGCAGAAGCTCATGGCGCGGGAGACCGCGCAGGCCCAGCTGGACGCGGACGAGGCGCTGGACGACCCCCTGGTCATGGCGGGGCGGCGGCTGGCCGGTGAGGCGTTCGCCGGGCGGGTCGCCGCGGTGGAGATGGCCTGGTCGGAGGCGAAGGTGCCCAGGCCGCGGCCGCTCGTCACGGTCGTCACCGAGGACCGTCCGCATCTGACCGGGGAGGCGAAGCTGTTCCGGGCGCTGCCGGACGGGAAGACGCAGTCCGGGGAGTTCGCCGGGTACGCGCCGGGCGGCCTGGTGGTGCGGCTGACCGGCGGGATGGGGCGGGGCAGGACCCCGGCGCCCGGTTCGGTGCCCGAGGAGGGCGACCGGGTGTGCTGGACGCTGTTCGAGCACGCGCCGCGCGGCGGACCCGAGCTGCCCGATCCGGAGCGTACGCCGTGGACCCACGGCGGCCCTCCCCCAGCTAGCGCCGGGAGGTGCCCCGAAGTCGCCCCCGGCGAGGGCGACGCCGCGACACGACCCGACCCCGTGACCGAGGAGGACCATCTGTGAGGGGCACGCCCCCGGCCGCCGGAAGGCGGTCCGCGCGGTCGGCCGCGTCCGACCGTCATGCCGTCGGCGGCCCGACCCGGGCCGCGCGCCTGACCCCGACCGCGCGCCTGACCCGAGCCGTGGGCCCGACCCGGACCTCAGGCCTGACCCGAGCCGTGGGCACGACCCGGGCCGCGGACGCGCCTCGGCGTCGTCACGCGCCGGGCGGGGCCGCCGCCGCGCCCGCATGGCCGCCGGTCCGCACGACCCCGGCGAGCGGGCCCCGGCCGGTGGCCCGGGCCTCGTCCGGCGGGCGGCGGGAGGCTCACGTCGCGTCAGCGCGGATGGCGGTCCGCACCACGGCGCCGGGGCGCGCGTTCAGGCCGGTGGACCGAACGCCGTCCGGCGGGCGGCGAGCAGGGCGCGTCGCGGCGGCGCACGTGGCCCGGTCCCGGCAGGGACGTGGCCGCGAGGAGGCGGTGTGACCGGCCGGACGGCGGACGGGACGGGCCGCACGGCGGAGCCCCCGGTGTTCGATCCCGGCGCGGCCGCCGCGGCGGCGACCGAGGCGATCCTGCACGAGACGCTGCACGGCGCGCACCGCGGTGTGGTCGTCGACTCCCCGCCCGGCGCGGGCAAGTCGACCCTGGTGGTGCGCGCCGCCCGCGAGCTGGCCGCCGCCGGGCGGCCGCTGATGGTTGTCGCGCAGACCAACGCCCAGGTGGACGACCTGGTGGACCGGCTGGCCCGGGAGGACCCCGAGCTGCCGATCGGGCGGCTGCACAGCAGTGACACGCACCCGTACGACCCGGTGCTGGACGGGCATCGCAGCGTGGTGAAGTCCGCCAAGGCGGCCGACCTGGCGGGCCTCGACGTCGTGATCTCGACGGCCGCGAAGTGGGCGCACGTCAGGCACGTCGAGCCGTGGCGGCACGCGATCGTCGACGAGGCGTACCAGATGCGGTCGGACGCGCTGCTCGCCGTCGCCGGGCTGTTCGAGCGGGCGCTGTTCGTCGGCGACCCGGGGCAGCTGGACCCGTTCAGCGTGGTGGGCGCCGAGCAGTGGGCGGGGCTGTCGTACGACCCGTCGGCGAGCGCCGTCGCCACACTGCTCGCGCACAATCCGCGGCTTCCCCAGCACCGGCTGCCCGTGTCGTGGCGGCTTCCGGCGTCCGCGGCGCCCCTGGTGTCGGACGCCTTCTATCCGTACGCGCGGTTCCGCAGCGGTACGGGCCACGGCGACCGGCGGCTGTCGTTCGGCGTGGCCTCGGACGGCTCGGGCCCGGACCGGGTGCTGGACGAGGCCGCGGAGTCCGGCTGGGGACTGCTGGAGCTGCCCGCCCGCCGCACGCCGCGTACGGACCCGGAGGCGGTGCGGGCCGTGGCGCTGGTGGTGCGGCGGCTGCTGGACCGGGGCGGGGTGGCGACCAGCGAGCGGTCGCCCGATCCGGTGCCGGTGACGGCGGACCGGATCGCGGTGGGCACCGCGCACCGGGACCAGGCCGCGGCGGTGCGGTCGGCGCTGGCCGCGCTGGGTGTGTTCGGGGTCGCCGTCGACACCGCGAACCGGCTCCAGGGCCGGGAGTTCGATGTGACGGTGGTGCTGCACCCGTTGTCCGGGCGGCCGGACGCGACGGCGTTCCATCTGGAGACGGGGCGGTTGTGCGTGCTCGCGTCACGGCACCGGCACGCGTGCGTGGTCGTGTGCCGCGCCGGGGTTGCGGAGCTGCTGGACGAGCATCCGTCGACGGAGCCGGTGCAGCTGGGGGTGACGGTGAAGTTCCCGGACGGCTGGGAGGCCCACCACGCGGTCCTCGCGCATCTGAACGAGCACCGGGTGGCATGGCGGCCGTGACGCGGCGGCGCGTGCCGGGTACGGCATATACCGGACGGGTATGTGCCCGGGCCACTTGCGCACGGCGAGACAATGGAATGCGGCAGACGATCCGGGAGGTACGTACATGTCCGAGCCGCAGTCGGCTCCCCGCCCACGCTCCAGCGCCGACACCGAGCGACGGCTGAAACCCGCGCCGCTGCTCTTCGAGCCGACGGAAGCCGCGGCCGATCCCGAGCACTTCTTCGATCTGGAGTCGATCGAGGATCCGCGCGAACTGCTCTCCCGCTCCACGGAACTGGTACTGGCGTTCCGCGCGGCGACGGATCGGGCGATGGAGTACCAGGCCATGGCGGCGGCGCAACTGGCCGATCCGCGCCGGTTCGACCGGCTGCCGACGGCGCTGATCGCGGAGCAGGCGGAGTGGACGGAGGACTACGCCAAGAAGATGGTGGAGTTCGGCCGCGAGCTGATGGGCGACAGCGGCCATCGGGAGTGACGAGGGCTCGGCGCTGGTGCGCGAGGCGGCTCATGATCGCAGATCATGAGCCGTTGGCATATGTGTTCGGCGCAAGATACTCCATCCCGCACGATCCTGTCCCGGATTTGTCGGTTCGACGTAACCGGAACGCAACCCGCCACTAGATCTGGTCGACATGACCACATGGCCTCGGGAATCACAGCAGACCGCCGCGCACGTCACCGCCGCCGGAGCCGAATGGCTGGCCTCGGCGAGCCCCTTCCCACGCAGCGTGCGGGCCCTGTGGGCCGAGCGACCCGCCACCTCGATCGTGCTGCCCTGCGGTGTCACCTTCGACCTGATCAGCGCGCCCGCGCTCTTTGGCCGCCGGATGGTGAACCGGTTATGGGCCGACGGTCCGGGGACGGGCCCGGTGGGAACGCAGCGGGGCCGGGTCCTGATGTTCGCCCAGCCCGGCACGGCGCAGCGGCTGCCCGCCCTGCTCCGCTGGGAGGAGTGGGGCACGGGCGCACCGCCGCTGCTGTGCCACGGACCGGGGGACGCGGTGACCATTCCGCCCCTGCGGCCGGTGGAGCAGTCCGAACCGGACGGCCCGCCCGCGGCCCGTTGGCTGGTCGCCCCCGAGGTGCGCGAGCCCTGGCTGCCCGGGCCCGACGTGCTGCTGTGGGCCTGCGTGCGGGCCGCTCGCGGCAATCCGGGTACCGCTGGCCGCACGTCGCTGACCAGCGCACCCGCGGTCTCCCCACGCTGATCACGGGCTCGGAATTATCGATTTTCGTTCAGCCGGATCGGGGTGCTAAGGTCTCTTACGTCAGCAGGCGCCGCTAGCTCAGTTGGTTAGAGCAGCTGACTCTTAATCAGCGGGTCCGGGGTTCGAGTCCCTGGCGGCGCACAGACGGAAGAAGGCCCCCACCACGGTGGGGGCCTTCTTCGTTGCCCTTCCACCGCCGCCGCACGCCGAGGCCCGGCTCGTACGGGCGGGGCTCGCCACGGCCGCTCGCGCCGTGCGCGCCGTACCGCCCGCCACGGTCCTCACGAGACAGCCGAGGCCAGTCGGACCACCGCGTCGTCCGGCCCCGGCATGGCCAGCATCTCGCCGCGGAGCCGCTCCGCGGCCGCGGCGTAGCGCGGCTGCTCCACCAAGGCGAAGAGGTTGTCGATCAGGCGTGTCTCCGCGCGAGCGGACTGGACGGCACGCGCCGGAGCCCGCGCCCCGGGTGGGCGCGGGGTCCCGCCGCCCGGCGGCGTCCAGACCCGCGCGACGCCCACGCGCGCCAGCTGTGCGGCGTTGAGCCGCTGCTCGGGGCGCGGCGGCACGATCAGCTGCGGAACACCGGTCAGCGCCGCCGCGAGCGCCGCGCCCCCGTTCCCCTGATGCAGTACGGCACGGCAACCGGGCAGCAGCACGTGCAGCGGCCCCGCGGCGCTGCCCGTCCGGATGATCCGTATCCCGCGCGCCTCGACCTGCCGCACCGCCGACCGCACCGGTTCCGGCAGGCCCGCCGGATCGTCCCAGGCCACGCAGACCCGTGGCCCGACGAACGCCCGGCGGACCACCCCGTCCGACGCGCGGCCGGACGCCGCACGCCCAGGGGGGCCGCCGGGGTCGCGGGTGCGCGCATCGCCCCGCGACCCGGCCGGGGAGCCGTCGCGAGAGGCGCCGGGAGCGGTGCCACGGGGCCAGGCGGGCCCGGCGCCCGGGGCTCTGTCGTACCGGCCCGCCATGTGTCGCAGCCGCGCCACGGTCGCGGTGTCCAGGGGCGGCGGGACGAACCGCACGCGCAGTCGGCGCTCCGCGGACGGCAGCGCCACACTCGGCGGGCACGGGTCGAGCCACAGGTCCGGCTCCCTGGCCGGGTCTGCGCCGTACCGCTCCAGCAGGCGGGCGAGGCCCGGCAGCGGGGGTCCGTCGAGGCGGTGCCGGTCCAGCCGGATGATCGCGGCGCTCCCCGAGAGCTGGCTGATGGCGGGCGCCCCCAGCACCGCGGCGGCGACGATGCCCGCGTACGAGGTCGCGTCGTGGACGACGAGATCGGGCTCCCAGCAGCGCGCGAAGGAGACCAGGTCCGGGGCCATCGCCTCGGCCGCGCGCAGCCGCGCCCCGGCGGTCGCCCGGAGCACGGCGTGCTGAGCTCCGGTCAACGACGCGGGGTGCAGCGGCCAGTTGGCGGGCCACACCCCCGGAAGGCCCGGCATCGCCACCGGCGTCGCCCCTCGCGGGGCGGCGGCCGCGATCTGCGGGCCGACGAGTACGGCGAGCAGTCCGGCGCGGGCGACGGGTTCGGCGCACCCCGGCGGTACCGCGACCCGCACCCCGTGCCCCGCCGCGACGAAGGAACGTGCCAGCGGCAGCAGCGGGGCGAGGCGGCCGCCGGCGGACCGGGTGGTGAACAGAACGCGCACGAGTCCCCCTTCCGTGCGGATCATCCGTTGCGGATCAGCGGACACGGCCGGCGGCCTGGACCGCCGTGAGGTGTACGGCGAGCTCCGCCGCGCCGGTGGCGGGGGCGGAGCGGCGGGCCGCGCGCCAGGCGTCGGCGGTGGCCCACCAGGTGACGAAGGTGTAGGCACCGGATTTGAGCAGCGACCTGGTCAGGTCGGCGTGGAGAAATCCCTCGCGGTCGCACAGGTCCGTCATGAACGCGGCGTAGGCGCGGTCGAATTCGCCGAGGTTCATGCCCTCGGCGACCAGCCATTCCACGACGAGCGCGGGCGCTCCCTCGGAGATGTCGTTGTCGCCCGAGCGCAGCACGTTGCGCGACGGGTCGACCTCCACCTCCGACAGTGACCGGAACTCCCGCGCCCGCTCCTGGAACATCGCGCTGCTGCGGGCGTGTTGGAAGCTCTCCGGGTTGCGCCAGCGACTGAGGTCCACATAGGTGGCCGGGTGGTCGGCGAGCCGCACCGCCTGGTGCGAGTCGAAGCCCGGCTGAGCGCGGAGCCAGGCCGCGTGATGACGGAAGTGGCGCTCGAACTCCTCGTCCCGGACGGGGTGGTGGAGGGTGAAGGTGGTGACGACGGTGAACAGTCCGGTGGAGTGCCGCAGCGGGCCGGGCATGGGGGACCGCCTTCCTTCAGCGGGGCCTGGTCGTCGGGTGCGGTCGAACCACCACGGCTCCGCCCTCCGCGCGGGGAACGGGGAGCGGAGCCGTGACCGACCCGGCGGGGAGGGGTTTGCCGGGACGTATCAGGGTGGTCCGTCAGGCGGCGAACAGATCCAGCACCGGACGCCGCCACCCGCCGCCCAGATCCAGGTCGAGGGCGGGGTCGGAGGCGAGGACGGCCTGCTGGAGCTTCCGCAGCCGCGGCGAGGGTTCGAGGCCGAGATCCTCCACCAGGCGGGTGCGCAGCCCCTGATAGACCTCCAGGGCCTGCCACGGGCGTCCCGCGCGGTAGAGGGCGGCCATGCACTGGGCGTGCAACCCTTCGTGCAGTGGGTGACGGGCCGTCAGCTCGGTCAGCTCGGTCAGGAGCGCGGCATGGCGGCCCAGGCGCAGGTCGGCCTCGATCCGGCGCTCCAGGACGCCGAGCCTGCTCTCTTCGAGCCGGGCCACCTCGATCTCCAGGATGGGGCCCACCCGGACGTCCACCAGGGCTGGGCCGCGCCACACCGCCAGGGCCTCACTGAACAGCAGGGACGCCTCCCCGTCGTCCCCCGCGTCCAGCGCGTCATTGCCCGCGGCCACCAGGCGGTCGTATTCATGGACGTCCACCGCGCCCGGTTCGGCCTCCAGGAGGTATCCCCCGTAACGGGTGGCCAGGACCGCCTTGGACGCCTGCGGGGCCTGCGGCCCGTACGCGGCGGCCAGTCTGCGGCGGAGCTGGAGGATGTACGTCTGAAGCGTGGTGAGCGCGCTGCGCGGCATATCGGCGCCCCAGATCTCCTCCATCAGAGTGGGAACCGGCAGCATCTGGTTGGCGTAGACGGACAGCAGTGCAAGGATCTGGCGCGGCTTCCCCGCGCTGGGCACGATCGATTGACCGCACGTCTCGACGCTGAGCGGGCCCAACAGTTTGATGTCCATGGATCCGTACCTCCGTCACCCGTCACACATCAGTCGGATGCCCCCCTGGCCGCGGTCCGCCATCGAGGCATATACGAGCCTCGCGCGCGGGAGGTGTGCGGGACCAGTGCGGGATTCCTGATCTCGGCGTGAATCCTGGGTGGCGGTCGCCATGACAAGCTCACACCCTGGTGATGAAGGAGTCACTGGTTCGCGGTGCGTTCCTCATCGCGGACATCACCCGGGCTCCTCGCCACGACCAGTGCGCACGTTGAGGAGATGTCCCCATGAACAACAGCGCCATCGCGACGCCGCCGCCCAGCCGGCCGGCGGGTGAGCAGAACCGGTCCGTACGCGAGCGGAGCCAGCCGGCGGCCGCGCCGCTGCCGCCCGCCCACCCCGCCGGAGCCGATCTCGTGATCGAGGACCTTACCGCGGACCCCTGGCCCGCTCCGCCGCCCGGCATCTGCATCTGCACCGTCACCGACCACTGATGGGGACGCTGCGCTTCGCACCGCACCTGACGGTCGCCCCAGTCCCCGGCGAGGCCGTCTACCTGGTCTCGGAGCGCGGCGTCACGGCCCTGCACGGCGGCTATGCGGCCGCGCTCGCGCCACTGCTCGACGGCACCCGGGACCTGGCCCGGGTGCTGGCCGACGCGGCGCACGCGGTCCCGGCCGAGGAGGGCGCACGGATCGTCGACCGATTACGCGCGGCGGGTCTGGTGTACGAGAGCGACGGCGAGCCCGGCCCAAGGGAGGCCTACTGGTCGCTGGCGTGCGGGGCCGCGACCGCCGTATCCACCGAAAGCGCGGGGAGTGCAAAGAGCACCGGGACCGCGCATCGGACCGCCGCCGTCACCCCGGCCGGCCGGCCCGCCGCCGTCGCCGTCCTCGGCTCCACCGATCCGTCCGACGCCCATCGGGCGCTGCGGGCGGCGGGGCTGCGCCCCGTACCGGAACCGGCCGCTGCCGCCCTGACGGTGGTGGTCTGCGACGACTACCTCGACCCCGCGCTGGCCGGAGTCGACGCCGAACACCGTGCGGCAGGGCGCGGTTGGCTGCCCGTCAAGCCGGTCGGCACCACGATCTGGATCGGGCCCTTCCTCGGCGACCCGGACGGCCCCTGCTGGTCGTGTCTGGCCGAGCGCCTGTGGCGGGGACGGCGGGCCGAGGCCCATCTGCTCGGGCGGCTGGGGCGACCGGGCCCGGTGCCGCGCCCGCCTGCCGCGCTCACCGCGAGCCGGTCCACGGCGCTCCAGTTGGCCGCCCTTCAGGCAGCGGGGTGGCTGGCCGGGCACCGGCACCCCGCCCAGTCCGCGCTGTGGACGCTGGACTGCCTCACCGGCGCCGGCGAACGGCATCCGGTGCAGCGCCGGCCGCAGTGTCCCGCGTGCGGAGACCCGTCGCTGGTCGCGGACCGGGTACGGGCGCCCTTCGCACTGCCGTCGGAACCGTCCGCCGGCGCGGCACCGTCCGCCGAGCCACCGGCCGGTCCGGTCGGGGCGGTGCCCTCCGCCGAGCCACCGGCCGGTCCCATCGGCGCGGTGCCCTCCGCCGAGCCGTCAGCCCGGCGTCTCCTGGACACGTACGCCCATCTGATCGACCCGCTCACCGGGCTGGTGTCGGAGATCCGCCGCGATCCGCGCGGTCCCGCCTTCCTCAACTGCTTCCACGCGCGCTACCGCCCCGCGCCGGAGCCGCCGGGACCGCTCGGGCCCCTCGGCCCCGCCGCGCGGCCCGGCCTCGACCGCGTACGCGCCGGGCTGCGTGCCGCCGCCCACGGCAAGGGGGCCACCTCGGTGCAGGCCAGGGCCAGTGCCCTGGGCGAGGCGCTGGAGCACCACAGCGGCCGCTTCGCGGGGGATGAGCCGCGGCGGCGGGCGCGCCTGCGCGACCTGGAGCCCGGCAGCGCGGTCCATCCGGACCTGGTGCAGCTGTACGCCGAGCGGCAGTTCGCCGACCGCGCCCGCTGGAACGCGGCCCATGCTCCACAGCACCAGGTGTGCGACCCGTTCGACCCGGACGCCGAGATCGACTGGACTCCGGTGTGGTCGGTGACCGCCGGTCGGCACCGGCTGATGCCCACGGCGCTGCTGTACTACGACGCCCCCCAGCCGCCCGGTCGGCGCTACTGCCTGGCCACGTCCAACGGCGCGGCGGCGGGCGGCGATCCGGCCGACGCGGTCGTGCGGGGCTTCCTGGAGCTGGTGGAGCGGGACGCCGTCGCACTGTGGTGGTACAACCGCACCCGGCAGCCGGGGCTCGACCTCGACGCCTTCGAGTCCTCCGGCGACACCTGGCTCGGCCGACTGCGGCAGGTGCACGCCGAGTTGCACCGTGAGGTGTGGGCCCTGGACCTGACCACCGACCTGGGCATCCCGGTGGTCGCCGCGCTCTCCCGCCGTACGGACAAGGCTGCGGAGGACGTCACCCTCGGCTTCGGCGCGCACTTCGACCGGCGTACCGCGCTGCGCCGGGCCCTGGCCGAGCTCAACCAGATGCTGCCGCCCGTGGTCCACGCGTGCGCCGACGGCTCGGGATACGACACGGCGGACCCGGACGCGCTGCGCTGGTTCCGCACGGCCAGCGTGGCGGGACAGCCCTATCTGGCGCCGGATCCGGCCGGGGTGCCGCCGCGGGAGCCGGGAGCGGACGGCACGGCGTACGGCACGGATTCCGGCGGTCTCGGCGCCGTACGGGACATCGTGCGCGCGCACGGCCTGGAGCTGCTGGTCCTGGACCAGACGCGCCCCGACGTCGGGCTGCCGGTCGTCAGGGTGTGCGTCCCCGGACTGCGGCCGCACTGGGCGCGCTTCGCACCCGGACGCCTCTTCGACGTGCCCGTGAGCCTCGGCCGCGTCGCCGCTCCCACGGCGTACGAAAGCCTCAATCCCGTGCCGTTGTTCATGTGATCTTCAAGCCTCTTTCGATCCCGCCTCCGCGGCTGTGGAGATCGGATACTCTCGGGCAAGCCATCTCATACGGCACAACCATCCGGAGGATGAGTGCAGGGCAACCCTTTGCCCGATGACGCCGGGCACGCCGCGGAGACACACCAGGACGACCTCGCGCCGCGCATGGCCGTGATCATCACCGCGGTCGTCCTCCTCGGTTACTTCACTGTGGCGATCACCTATGTCGTCGACGCGCACCCCTCCGCGAAGGCCCTCGACGCGGCCTTGCTGATGCTGACCCTGCTGCCCGCCCTCGCCGTTCTGCTGGCCCTCCAACTCGCCCATTCCTTCCCGGGGCTGGCACCGCGGCTGAGCGGCGCCCGGCACTGGACCCTGGGGCTCCAGGCGCTGCTGACCTTCCTTCCCTTCGCCGTCTTCAAGCACGCCTGGCTGGGCACACCGGGGTTCCTGGCCGGATCGGCGCTGCTGGTGCTGCGGTCCCCGCTGTCCTGGATCGCGTTCGGCGGGATCATGGCGACCACTGATGTGCTGCTGTTCCAGGTGGGCTTCGGGTGGGGCGAGGTCGCGTACACCACCGTGTCCACCGCGCTGACCGGGCTGGTGGTCTTCGGCCTGTCCCGGCTGACCGGCCTGGTCTCCGAGGTCTACCGGTCGCGTGCCGAGCTGGCCCGGCTGGCCATCGCGCAGGAACGGCTCCGGTTCGCCCGCGACGTCCACGACCTGCTGGGCTACAGCCTCTCCACGATCACGCTCAAGTGCGAGCTGGTACACCGGCTGGTGCCCGAGGAGAACTCCCGCGCGCGGCAAGAGCTGCGCGAGATCCTGGAGACGTCCCGGCAGGCCCTAGCGGACGTGCGGACGGTGGCGCGCGGCTACCGCCGGATGTCCCTGACCGCGGAGGCGGGCACCGCCCAGTCCATGCTCGCGGCGGTCGGCATCCACACCACCGCCCGACTGGAGTGCGGGGAGCTGCCGAACCTGGTGGACACGGTTCTGGCGAGCGTGCTGCGCGAGGGGCTGACCAACGTACTGCGGCACAGCAAGGCGGAGCACTGCACGATCGAGGCGCTGCGCGAGGACGGTACGGTGCGGCTGACCCTGGCCAACGACGGCGTGGGCAGGCCGTCCACGATCCTGCGCGCCGACTGCGCGGACGGTGGGAGCGGACTGGGCAACCTCACGGCCCGGGTGGAGCATCTGGGCGGGCGGCTGAGCGCGGGGGTGCGCCCCGACGGCTGGTTCGAGCTGACGGCCGAGCTGGATCCCACCGGGACGGCGGGTTCCGGCAGTGGTCAGGACCGGGGCGCCGAGGAGGAGTACGGACCCGCGGTCACCGCCTGACCGCAGCTCAGAGCCAGCCGGCTTCACGGGCGATACGGATGGCGTCCACCCGGTTGCGGGCGTTCAACTTGGTCACGACGGAGGTCAGATAGTTCCGCACGGTGCCTGCCGACAGATAGAGCCGGGCCGCGATCTGCGCCGCGCCCTCGCCCTCGGAGGCGAGCAGCAGCACCTCGCGCTCCCGCGGCGTCAGCGGCTCCGGTTCGTCGTCCAGCGCCGCCAGCACAAGCTGCTGGTCCATCACCCGCTCGCCCCTGGCGACGGCCCGGATCGCCTGGCTGAGCGCATCGGGACTGCTGTCCTTGAGCAGGAAGCCGGAGACGCGTGCGGCCAGTGCCCGGCGCAGGTTCCCGGGCCTGCCCAGGCTGGTCAGCATCATGGTGCGGCACTCGGGCACGGCGGTGTGCAGCGCGGCGGCGGCCGTCAGGCCGTCCATACCGGGCAGGTCGATGTCGAGCACGGCGACGTCGGGTCGGAGCTCTCTGGCGCGCGGCAGGATGTCGGAGCCGTTGGCCAGTTCGGCCACCACTTCGATGTCGGGTTCCAGCTCCAGCAGCGCGACGAGCGCCTGCCGCAGCATCCGCATGTCCTCAGCGATGAGAACCCTGACCACGTCGCCCCCCGAACGTCACTGTGGTTCGCCGCGCACCGTCTTTCCGGACCGGTCCTTCGGCCTGCGCTCGCGGCCGGGGGCAGTCCGGGAGTCAGCCCCCGACAGAACCCAGTACCCCCAACCACTCACCTCCATACGATTATTCCCAAATCTTTTTGATGTCTCCACTACGCGTCCGGCGATTCCGCCATTCGTGAAGAGGGCACGGCCACCACACCAACCAGGTTTAAGAATGTCCGTTCGACAAAGGTGGGCACGTGCGCCTCATGTACCCCCAGGGCCCGATCCCCGATTTGGCGAAAATCCTGCCGCCATTTCTTCCCAGCCTCGCCCTACGAAACTCATTCCGTCTCCGCTCCCCCATACGTAACAGGTGCCGCCGGGAGCCGATGCCCACTGTCATGCGGTACTGCTGCGGGAGAGGGCCCGGAGACCGCCCTCGGTCGCGGGGCGCGGGGCGACCGGATATCCCGTCCGCATGCCCGGGGCGAACTCGGCGTGCAGCGCGCGCACCTCGCCTCGCAGGAACTGCTCGCGCAGCACGGAGCCGGCGAGCTTCGCGCTTCCGGCTCGGCGCAGCGTTCCCGGGCGTACGAGCAGCACTCCGTCCACAGCGGCCCCGAACTCCGTCGCGATCCGTGCCCGCACCTCCTCGGCGAGCCGGGGCAGCCCGGCCCGCGGGCCACCCGCCGTACGGACCTCCTGCACCACGACCAGATGCCCGGTGCCGGGGCCGGTGCAGAAGACCCGCGCGGTACCCAAGGGCCGTCGGCAGCTGAGCAGTTCGCGCTCGGCGTCCTGAGTGTTCAGCGTCACCCCGCCGGTCAGGAGCGTCTCATGGAGCCGCCCGGTGAAACGCACCTCTCCGTTCCATACAAGTCCCAGGTCCCCGGTGCGCAGATAGCCGACCGCGCCTTCCACCGTACGGGCACCGAAGGCGTCGGCGGCGTCCGGCGGGTTGCCCCAGTGGCCGGAGGCGACGGCCGGACCGCGGGCCCAGACCTCGCCCTCTTCGCCGTCGGGAAGCGTGACGCGGGTGTGCGGGTCGACCACACGCAGCTCCGCCCCGGGGACCGGGCCGCGGCCCTCGGCGGCGAGCCACGGCGCGGCCTCGGCGGGGGCGTATCCGGGCACGAGTGCACCGGGGGCCAGGCCGGCCGCCGCACAGCGCCGCGTGAAGGCCGCCATGGTGGCGGACGAGACCGGCTCGCCCGCGTTCACCGCGGTACGCAGCCGGGAGAGGTCGGGAAGGGGCGAGCCCGGTTCGCCGAGGATGCGGGCGGCGCACCGGGCGAAGTGGGAGTCGGGGGCGACGGTCTCGGTGACGGCGTGCAGGCTGATGGCCCGCAGCCACTCGGCGGGGTCGGGGCGGGGCGGCAGGAGGACGGCGGTGGCGCCCAACCACAGCGGGTGCAGCAGTTGCCCGATGAGGCCGAGGGTGTGGTGCCGGGGCAGCCAGCCGCCGATCCGGGAGGTCCTGCCGGCACCCAGCGTCCGCCGCAGCGCGTGCATTACGGCGAGCAGGTTGCCGTGGGTGATGCGCGCGCCGCGCGGGGCGGTGGCAGGCCCCGAGTCGTAGGCCAGCAGGGCGAGGGTGTCGGGGGAGGTGCGGGCGGGCTGCCAGGCGACGCGCGGGTCGCGGTGTGCGGACGCCCGGCGGGCGTGACGCGTGTCGGCCGTGGGTGGCAGGCAGTCGACCGCGAGGCAGGTCAGCCGCGGGCGGCCCGCGAGGGTGAGCTGCCGGGAGATCTCGCTGGCGTGCGCGGCCTCGGTGAGCACCAGGTGCACGGCGGCGTCTCTGGCGATGGCGGCGGTGCGCTCCGCCGCCGTACGGGACGGGCTCGGCGCCGGTACGGGGACCGCGACGGCCCCCGCGTAGAGGCAGGCCAGCAGGGCCGCGGCGGCATGCGGCCCGCTGTCCATGGCGATGAGCACCCGCCTGCCGGGGGCGTCGTGGGCCCGGAGCCAGGTCGTCACGGCACGTGCCCGGTGGTCGAGTTCGTGGTGGAGGACCCACTGGGCGGCCCCGGCCGCTGGCTGATGGATCACCGCCGTGTCACCGGCACTCCGCGTGGCACGTGCCAGCAGGGTGTCGGCCAGATTCGCGGATAGGGGCATCGACTCAACTCCGTGGCACCTGACGTCCGGAGCCCCCAGTGTCACGACGGCGTCTCGCGTACGACTTGATCACCAGTGGATACCGCCGCGTACCCGAGGTGAGGGTGCCGAGCGGAGGCCGGCGACGTCCGCCCTCCGCCTCAGCCCTGCCGCCCGACGGGCACGGCGGCGTGGCGCACCGAGTCAGTTCACCAGGGTCAGTTCATCAGGCCGGGCGCCTGGACGTCGGCGACCGAGAAGCCGGGCATGGCACGGTCCATGGCGAGGGACGAGAGGTCGGACACCGACGGGACGCCGCGGTCCAAGAGCTGGGTGGCCGAGGGGACGTTGCTGAGCGGGTCCCCCTGTCCGGCCTGCGGGAGCTGGCCCTGCTGAAGGGGGAGCCCCGCCTGCGGCAGCGATCCGGTGCTGGGGAGGCTGGGGACGCTCTTCTGGGCGCCGGTGTTGGCGAGTTCCGGCCGCAGCACTCCGGCGAGGGGCCCGACCACCCCCTCGCCGTCGAGGCCCGCGCCGAGGGCGGAGGCGGGGCCGGCGCCGGCGACGACTCCGAAGGCGCCGAGGGCGACGGCACCGAGGGACTTCAAGGTTCCCTGCTTCATAAGAAATCTATCCTTGAGACGGGGGAGTTGAGCAGCACTGCAAAATAGCCGCGATTTTGACACCACCGCAAACATCACGAGGGCGGGGAGTTCACCTTCGCGTCTTTTCCGAACGGTTCACTTCAACCGTTTCCAGCGATGTATCCGCTGGTCACCGGCGATGGCGACGCCATGGACGGAACAGCCATTCGAGGTCCGGCACGCCGCACGCCCACCTGATGGCGTCATTGATCACCAGGAGATGTTCACCGCATGGGTTGAATGCGCATCTCATCGCATCGACTGGGGAACCGCGCCCTCCATGAAGTGCTGACATTTGTCACTGCCCCGATGTCGTCACGCTGCGTAATCTTGCGGTATGACGAACACAACGAGCGCATGGGCGGCGCGCGATGCGACGGGGTACGCAGCGCGGGCGACGCCGGAGAGGACGAAGCGCGTAGCCGGGGCGGGGCGTGCGCGCGGTGCGGACAGCGCGGACGGCGTAATCCGTGTACGGGCGCGGAGGGTCGGGGTGGCCCGTGGCGTCGGCTCGCTACGGCTCCTTGTCGCCCGTGATCCGCACGGACCACGCCCCGTCGGCGGTGCGGTCGCGCACCTGGACCCGCAGACCGCCTGGGTCTATGTCGAGGGCTTCCCCGACACCGAGAGGGGCGTCCGCGAGCTTAGGATAGACCGACTCGCCGTGGCACGCCTCGCTGCCAGGGTGGGCATCGAGCACCTCTATCGGGCCGTCACCAGAGGCGATGTCGCTGCGCACGCGGTAGACCAGCACGCCTTCGGCGCAGATGCCCGCGTCGTTGCCGAAGGCGCCTCGCGCCTCTATGGCCACCACCTCGGCCGGGCCGGTGCGGATCACGACGAGGCGGGTGCGGAGGTCGGCGCCGGGCGCCCCCCGGGGCGCGGGGGCCCCTATGGGTTCGAGGCTGTGGAGGGTGCGTCCGGGGGCGCGAAGGCAGGTGACCTGGCGCCCCCGAAGCCAGCCGAGCTTCCATTTGTGCCAGCCGAAGGGGTCGGGAGCCAGGCCGAACTGACTTCCCATCAAGTCCCAGTCGCCGACCCGGGTGTCCCAGTCGTCACCGCCGTCGGTGGGTCGGCGATACAGGTCGGGCAGATCGAAGACATGACCCGTCTCATGGGCGAGAACGTGCAGGTCAGGTGGGTGGTTCTCAAAGACTGTGACAAGGCGGCGCAGCGGGGTGCCGTCGGCGTGCAGCGGCTGGTCGAAGTTGACGACCTTGGTCGCGTCGGCGTCGATGCCGGGGGCGTCGGGGTCGGCGACGAGATAGACGATGTCGTAGCGGGCGAAGTCGACGGCGGGGTCGGCGGCGGCGACCGCGTCCCGCAGATAGGCGGTTCGGTGGGCGGGGTCCCAGTCACGCTGTATGGCGTACGAGGTGGATTCCTCGGGCATGGATATCCACCGCCGCATGGGGTGGACGCGCAGGTCGAACTGCCCATAGGAGGCGCGCCGGAAGAAGTCGGAGGTGCCCGGGAAGTGGTCGGAGACCAGCTCATCGGGGGTGGCATAGGGCTCGGCGTCCGGGAACGACAAGAAGATCATCACGGCGTTGAGGGCTCGGGTGGGGCGTGGATAGCCGGTGTTCCAGGTGTCCAGCCCTTCGGAGTGGTGGACGTCCCCGCGTTCGAGGACGCAGGGGCCGCCCGGGTCCGCCGCCGCGGCGGGGCCGCTGATGACGGTTGTCGCGATCAGTGCGGCGAGGGAGGTCAGCACGGACCCGGCGCGGCGTGACCAAGGCGGCCGGTCCACTCGCTCGGGTATCTGCGGACGCTCCACATCGACCTCCCGGAAGGCATCGGGGCATCTCATCCACGGTGAGTCGGAATGCCGCGGGGCGTCCTGTTCCGTTGACCCGGTCGAGTGAAAGCGGCGGCTTCCGGGTACCTAACTGACGGTCACACTCGGTCATTGACACAGTGGGTCCGTGCAGACTTGAGCAGAAACGGCCAGACACATGATCATGAAGCCAAAGGTCCCGGTTCCGTTGCTGGAACGGCCGGAGTAACAGCCTCTATGATCGCCACACTTCCAGCGGGTATTCCCTATTCGGGTGGCCCTTCTCCGTCCACCCGAAGCCCGGTGTGAGCCATGCAAAGGACCTGTACGAGACGAGCACCACGCGGGAGCGAACGGTGAGCGGATCCCCTGATGGCCAGGGCCCCGCGCCCCGCACCACGCCGCCGACGATCACTCAACGTCATGCTGGACCCAGTGTCGACGGCCGCGGGGCGGCAGCTGCTGACTATCGCGCGGCCTTCAACGGGGCCCGCCTCGCCATGGCGGTCGTCGACAAGGACGGGCTGGTGCTGGACGCCAACCCGGCCCTGGGCGAGTTGCTGGGCACCGAGCCCGGCCGACTCACTACCCGGAGCGCCGCCGACCTCGCCGACCTGCGCGACGACCCCCACCTGTGGGCCGAGTACCGCGAGGTACTGGGCGGCGACCGCGCCCGGCTGCGCTGCACCCGCCGGCTGAAGCCCGCCGACGGCCGTGCGCTGTGGGCCGAGGTGACGGTCGAACCGTTGGCCGCGCCTGCCGCCGACGGCGGCAGTGTGCTGCTGTCGCTGGTCGACATCAGCGACCGGCACGAGCTGCAGGCCAGGCTGCGCCATCTGCAGATGCACGACCCGGTCACCCGGCTGCCCAACCGCAGCCTCTTCTTCGAGCGGCTCGCCGCCGCTCTGGAGGAGGCCGCGTGCACCGACGAGGGCACCGGCCGCGTCGGGCTGTGCTATCTGGACCTCGACGGGTTCAAGGCCGTCAACGACACCCTCGGCCACCGGGTGGGCGACCGGCTGCTCGACGCGGTGGCGCAGCGGCTCACCGAGTGTGCCGCGCCAGGGGGGCATCTGGTGGCCCGGTTGGGCGGGGACGAGTTCGCGCTGCTGATCGAGAACTCGCAGGGCACCGAGCAGCTGTGCGACCTGGCCCGCAACGTGCTGGCGGCCCTCCAGCGTCCGTTCGACGTGGGCGGCCAGCGACTGTCGGTGTCCGCGAGCATCGGGCTGGTGGAGCGCCCGGCCGCCGAGACCCACGCCACGTGGTTGATGCAGGCCGCCGACACGACGCTGTACTGGGCCAAGGCGGACGGCAAGGCCCGTTGGACGCTCTTCGACCCGGAGCGCAACGCGCACCGTATGACCCGGCAGGCGCTGTCCAGCACCCTGCGCCCCGCCGTCGAGCGCGAGGAGTTCGTCCTCGACTACCAGCCGCTGGTGGGGTTGGTCGACGGCAGTGTGCGGGGTGTGGAGGCGCTGGTGCGATGGCAGCACCCACGATTCGGCAGACTGTCGCCGAATCGGTTCATCTCATTGGCGGAAGAGAATGGCGCGATCGTTCCGCTGGGCCGCTGGGTGCTGGAGACCGCCTGCCGGCAGGCCCGCCGCTGGCAGCTGGCGCATCCGGCCACCCCGCTGCTGGTCAGCGTCAATGTGGCGGTTCGGCAGGTGTGGGACTCCGATCTGGTCGCGGATGTCGGGGCGATCCTGGCCCGTACCGGGCTGCCGCCCAGGCTGCTTCAGCTGGAGCTGACGGAGTCGGCGGTGATGGGGTCGGCCGGGCGCCCGCTGGAGGCGCTCCAGCAGCTCCACGACATGGGTGTCGCCATCGCCATCGACGACTTCGGCACCGGCTACTCCAACCTCGCCTATCTGAGCCGGCTGCCCGTCTCCACCCTCAAGCTCGACGGCTCGTTCGTGCGGGGCTTCCGGGCGGAGGAGCAGCCCAACCCCGCCGACGAGACGATCGTCGAGGCGCTGGTGGAGCTCGCGCACCGGCTGGGGCTGACGGTCACCGCCGAGTGTGTGGAGAGCGCCGAGCAGGCCGAACGGCTGGCGCGGATCGGCTGTGACACCGGCCAGGGGTGGTTCTACTCCCGGCCGGTGCCCGCGGACCGGATCTCCGCGATGGTCAGCGGTTACGCGGCGGCTGTCGGCGGCTCGCAACGCGCCGGGAGGCCGTAGGCGTCCGCGATCAGCTCGTAGGAGCGCAGCCGGGCGGCTGGGCCGTGCCCGGTCGTCGTGATCTTGATCTCGTCCACGCCGGTCCGCTTGATCAAGGCGTTCAGCCCTTCCCGGACCGCGTCCGGGGTGCCGAACTGCACATTGGACAGCCAGCTGTCCACGAAGTCGCGCTCGACGGCGTTGAAGTCGTAGGCCTCGGCCTCCTCCGGGGTCGGGATCAGGCCGGGGCGGCCCATCCGCAGCCGGATCATCGACAGCGCCCCGGTGAGCGCCTGCCGGCGGGCCTCCCACTCGGTCTCGGCGGCGAAGGCGGAGACCCCGATGGAGGCGTACGGTCGGTCGAGCACCGCGGAGGGCCGGAAGTGCTCGCGGTACAGGTCCAGCGCGGGGACGGTGTTGGCCGCGGAGAAGTGGTGGGCGAAGGAGAACGGCAGGCCCAGCGTCCCGGCGAGGCGCGCGCTGAACCCGCTGGACCCCAGCAGCCACACCGACGGCCGGTCGGCAGACTGCACCCCGCCGGGCACGGTGCCCTGCACCGGGCCGGGTACCGCGTGGATCCGTGCGTAGCGGTGCCCGTCGGGGAAGTCGTCGTCCAGGAAGCGGATCAGTTCGGAGAGCTGCTGCGGGAAGTCGTCGGCGCCTTCATTGGGCCGGTCCGCACGGCGCAGGGCGGCGGCGGTCGCCCCGTCCGTCCCGGGTGCGCGCCCGAGGCCGAGATCCACCCGGCGGGGCGCGAGCGCCTCCAGGGTGCCGAACTGCTCGGCGATGGCCAGCGGCGCGTGGTTGGGCAGCATCACTCCGCCCGAACCCAGCCGGATGCGGTCGGTGTGCGCGGCGAGGTGGCCGAGGATGACGGCCGGGGAGGAGCTGGCGACCCCGGGCATGGAGTGGTGCTCGGCCACCCAGAAGCGGTGGAAGCCGCGGCGCTCGGCCAGCTTGGCCAGGGCGGTGGTGGTCCGCAGGGCTTCCGCGGCCGTCAGTCCGGCGCCGACGGTCGCCAGGTCGAGCACCGACAGGGGTACGGGTGCGCTGCCGAGGGGCTCGGCCCGGATGATGTCGTGCTGCTGGTCGGCCACAGTGGCCCGCCTCCCTGGTCATGGCGTGAACGGGGCACGCCTCTCGGCGTACCGCACGGCCTCAACCGGAGTGCTTCTCCGTTTATTCCCGGGCCCCGCCCCGGGGCCCCAGCGGCCGACAGCTCCGACTCGCCCTAGGACCAGCGGGTCTACAGCTCCGACTCGCCCCAGGACGTGACCCTCAGCGCGTCGCCCACCGCCAGCTTGCCTGTCCGCAGGACGGAGAACTTCACGCCGAGCGAGACGCCGCCCTGCGCCGCGCGGCGGTAGCGGGCCAGGGAGCGCAGCGGCTCCGGGCCCGCCCGCTCGCCGCGGCTCTGGTCGACCAGGGTGACGGCGCAGCGAATGGCGAGCTTGAGGTAGCCCAGTTCGGTGTCGCCGATGCCGATCCGGCGGGCCCGGTCCTCCTCGTGCGGCTCGTCCCACCCGTCCACCACGATGTTGGGCCGGAAGCGGTCCATGGGCAGCGCGCTGCCGCCCGCCGCCGCGAGCCGGCGGTTCAGCTCGTCCAGCGTGGCGCGGGAGAGCATGTGCACGGCGCCACTGTCGGCGTAGGCGGCGGTGCCGGGGTGCACACCGTCGACCACCCGCTGGTGATCCGACGGCACCCGCACCAGCCTGCTCGGCGCGCCGAGCACATCCGACAGCCACTCCGCCACGGCCTGGCCCTGGTCGATGCCCCGGTACGGCGTACGGAACATCTCCACGTCCCGAGGCGTCGACGTCGCGTCGACGGCGACCCGTAGTTCCTCCATGCCCGGAGCGCGCAGGGTGAGCTGGTCACCGGCCTCGTTCACCTTCGGGCGGATCACCGCGAGCCGCGGGGCGGTCCGCTGGCTGCGGAAGACACCGTTCTCGTCCACCACCAGGAAGGCGCGGTCGTGGGCGAGACCGGCCTCGGTCAGCCGGGCCTCGCTCAGGGAGGTGCCAGCGCAGCCCTTGACGGGGTACGTGGTCAGCGCGACGACACGGGTCCCCGGATCACTCAGGCCATCGGTGCTCGTCATACGGCCAACCTAATGATCGGACCACGGCGGAGGCGACCATTCCGCCGGGTGCGCCCGCTCACGCGAAGAGCGTGCCGAGGCCCGGCCGGGTGAGCGGGCGGTCCAGGAGCCGCAGCCCCTCCCACACCGTGACCTGGTTGGCGGTGAGGACGGGTTTGCCCAGCGCCGCTTCGAGGTCGGGCAGCCAGGCCGCGGTGTGCAGGGCGGTGTCCGGCAGCAGGACGGCCTGCGCGTCCGGATGGTCCCCCGCGCATGCCAGGCTCAGCACCTCCTCGCGCCCCCACGTACCGACCTCCGCCGCCGTGACGACGCCGCTGCCCCGCTCGGCGACGACCTCCGCGCCCGCGGCCTTGAGGAAGGCGGTGAAGTGCCCGGCGACATCCTGCGGATAGGTCGCGGCGACGGCCAACCGCGTGACACCGAGCGCCCGCGCGGCGTGGACGAACGCGAACGACGTACTGGACGCGGGCAGCCCCGCCGTCACCGCCAGCTCCCGCACCTGCTTGTGCGCGCCGTCCCAGCCGAAGACGAAGCTCGCGCTGGTACAGGCCCAGACCACGGCCCGTGCGCCCTGGCGGGCCAGGTCCGCCACCCCCGCGGCGAGCCGGGCCGCCGACCCCATCTCCAGCAGCGCGTCCACCCGGTGCGCGTCCTCGCCCATGTCGGTGTGCGCCACGGGCAGCCGGACGGCGCCGCCCAGCAGGGTCTCCAGCCGGGGGTAGTCGTCCTCGGCCGAGTACCCCGGGTACAGGAAGCCGACCGCATCCCGCCCGGTCTCCGCCGCGTGCCGGACCGGATCGGCCCCGGAGCCCGTCGTCATCCATGACCTCGCTCTCCCGCGGCCGTCCCGCCGCGTCGCGAACCATCCGCCTGAGTCATCGCCGGCCACACCGTTGATACCCCGTCACAGCCGTCACACCGGTGGCGGCAGGCCGCCGCCGAGGTCCTCTCCCTCGCGCCCCTCCCCCGGGTCCGTCTCCGCGGCGGGCGGCCCCGCCAGGGCCGCCTCCGGCCCCGGCCTCATGCCCGCGGGCGCCGGCCCCATGCCGATCGGCCCCGATCCCGGCCCCATGCCCGCCGGGCCCGACCGCGCCGCCGGGTCCAGCAGCGCCTGGTACGGGCCTATCGCATGCGCGCCGATCGCGCGCAGCGCCGCCCACACCGTCACCTGGTTGGCGGAGAGCACCGGCAGCCGCAGCTCCGCCTCGAGCTGCGGGATCACGTCGTACGTGGGCAGGTTGGTACAGCTGATGAAGAGCGCGTCGGCCGCGCCCACCACCGCCTGCCGGGCCATGTCGACCACATCGCGGTACGGCACCTTCCAGATGTGCCGGGTCAGCCCCAGATACGCCCGCCCCGTCACCGTGACGCCCGCCTCGCCGAGGTACTCCTCCAGCGCGTCGGTCACCGACCTCGTGTACGGGGTGACCACGGCGATCCGCCGCGCGCCGATCTCGCACAGCGCGTCCAGCAGGGCACCGGAGGTGGTCAACGACGGCACCTCGCCCGCCAGCCGCATCGCCGCGCACATCGCCCGCTCCCCCGCCACGCCGCCGACGAAGCTGCCCGAGGCGCACGCGTACGCCACGACCTCCGGGGCCACCTCGCTCAGCGCCCGTACCGCGTTGTCCAGGGTCTCGTGCTCGCTGACCAGCCGGGCCAGGTCCAGCCCCACCTCGACCGGCACATACGGCGTACGGGTCAGATGCAGGGACACGTGGTCCGGGACCCAGCGCCACAGCTCGCGGTCCAGTGCGAAGTCGAAGGGGGCGACGACGCCCACGCCGCGCTGCGGCTGCGGGCCACCCAGGAAAGAGACGTCCATGTCGAGCCCCAATGCGACGGAGAGGCAGCGGTGGGCCGGACCGTGTGGCCGGAAGAGATCCGGCCGTGGGAGGCCGGAAGTGTGAGCCGGTGTGAGTGCCGGGACGCCGGGACAGATGCCGTTGTTGACGACGGTAGTTAATGCTGCCTAGCGTGGTCAATCGGCACATGTCCGGCAGTTTCCGGTGACCCGCACAGACCGACATCCACAGCACAGCGGACCCCCATTTCGAAACGGTTTCCCTGCTATGTCCGAAAGCACCGTCGTCGTCTTCGGTGACGACCCGCCCGTCCGCCTGGACCGGCTGGCCGGCCGGGCCCGGGTGCTCGTCTGCGACGAGAGTTCGCTGCCCGAGCTGCTGCCCGCCGCCGACGCCCTGCTGGTCTGGGACTTCGCCTCCGACGCGGTACGCGCCGCGTGGCCCGGCGACGGCCCCCGGCCGGCGTGGGTGCACACCGCGAGCGCCGGAGTGGACCGGCTGATGTGCCCGGAGCTGGCCGCGTCCGACACGGTCGTCACCAACGCGCGGGGCGTCTTCGAGCAGCCGATCGCGGAGTACGTGGCCGGGCTGGTGCTGGCCATGGCGAAGGACCTCCCGGGCAGTTGGGAGTTGCAGCGGCAGCGCCGCTGGCGGCACCGTGAGACGACGCGGCTGGCCGGGACGCTGGCCGTGGTCGTCGGAGCGGGCCCCATCGGACGGGCGATCGGCGGCACACTCGGCGCGCTCGGCGTCACGGTGCGGCTGGTGGGGCGTACGGCGCGCGCGGGCGTGCACGGCGCGGAGCAGCTGCCCGGACTGCTTCCGGACGCCGACTGGGTGGTGTGCGCGGCGCCGCTGACCGAGCAGACGCGCGGGATGTTCGACCGGGAGGCGTTCGGGCGGATGAAGCCCACCGCCCGGTTCGTCAACGTCGGCCGAGGGCCGCTGGTCGTCCAGCCCGATCTGGTGACGGCGCTGGTGGAGCGGCGGATCGCGGCCGCCGCGCTGGACGTCTTCGAAACGGAGCCGCTGACGGCGACCGACCCGTTGTGGGACGTCCCCGGGCTGCTGGTCTCGCCGCACATGAGCGGTGACACGGTCGGCTGGCGGGACGATCTGGCCGAGCAGTTCCAGGACAACTACGACCGCTGGGCGGCGGGCGAGCCGCTGTTCAACGTCGTCGACAAGCGGCTGGGGTACGTACCGGTGGACGACTGACCGGCGGCGGCGACCTACGCAGACCTACGGAGGGACCGGGACCGTGCGCGACGCGACGACCGACAGGACCGACCAGACGACCGCCAGTGACCCGACCGGCCCGACCGACGCGGCCGACCCGACCGGCGCGACCGACCCCGCGGATCTGACGGCGACGCAGCTCGTGGCCCGGTACGCCTCCGGTGACCTGTCCCCGGTCGAGGCGACCCGTGCCGTACTCGCCCGTATCGAGCGAATCCAGCCAAAGGTCAACGCCTTCACCCGGGTGGACGCGGACGGCGCGCTGCGGCAGGCCGAGGCGTCCGCCGAGCGGTGGCGGCGGGGGGCGCCCGTCGGACTGGTCGACGGCGTACCTGTCACCGTCAAGGACCTGCTCCTGCTGCGCGGCGCCCCGACGCTGCGCGGCTCGCGGACCGTACGCGCCGACGCCGCGGCGTGGGACGAGGACGCGCCGTCGGTGGCGCGGCTGCGCGAGCACGGCGCGGTGTTCGTGGGGAAGACCACGACCCCGGAGTTCGGCTGGAAAGGGGTCACCGACAGCCCGCTGACCGGGGTGACCGGCAATCCGTACGACCCCCGGCGCACGGCGGGCGGCTCCTCGGGCGGCAGCGCCGCGGCGGTCGCGCTGGGCGCCGCGCCGCTGAGTCTGGGGACGGACGGCGGCGGCTCGGTCCGTATCCCCGCGTCCTTTTGCGGGATCTTCGGATTCAAACCCACCTACGGGCGGGTACCGCTGTACCCGGCCAGTCCGTTCGGCACCCTCGCGCATGTGGGGCCGATGACCCGGGACGCGGCGGACGCGGCGCTGCTGATGGATGTGATCAGCGGGCCGGACTGGCGGGACTGGTCGCAGCTGGCCCCGCCGGAGAGCCACTTCCGGGCGGCGACCGCGAACGGCACGGCGGGCGTGTCGGGGCTACGGGTGGCCTACAGCCCGACGCTCGGCGGCACGGCGCGGGTGCGCCCGGACGTGGCCGCCGCGGTGCGGCGCGCGGTGGAGCTGCTGGCGGAGCTGGGCGCGGGCGTGGAGGAGATCGACCCCGGCGTATCGGACCCGGTGGAGGCGTTCCACGTGCTGTGGTTCAGCGGCGCGGCGCGCCTGGTGCAGCCGCTGGCGGCGGACGACCGGGAGCTGCTGGACCCGGGGCTGCGGGAGGTCTGCGCGCAGGGGGCGGCGTTCAGCGCGCTGGACTATCTGGCCGCGGTGGACGTGCGGATGGCCCTGGGCCAGGCGATGGGCCGGTTCCACACCGCGTACGACCTGCTGGTCACGCCGACGCTGCCGGTCACCGCCTTCGAGGCGGGCGCCGAGGTGCCCGAGGGCTCCGGCCACACCCGGTGGACGGGTTGGACGCCGTTCACCTATCCGTTCAACCTGACCCAGCAGCCCGCGGCGACCGTCCCGTGCGGGGTGGACGGCGACGGGCTGCCGGTCGGGGTGCAACTGGTGGCCGCCCGGCACGCGGACGCGCTGGTGCTGCGAGCGGCGCACGCGCTGTACGAGGCGGGGGTGGCCGAGGCGGTGGCCCCGCCCGTGCTGTGACAGCCGGGGCCGCCCGGCCCTGGCAGCTGCGGCCCGCCCAGCCCAGCCCCCAGGGGCGCTACCCGGCCCTCCGGAAACTCAGCGTCTCGCCCAGCGCCCCCGCCCGCCACAGGTCCTGGCATGCCGCCGCCATCCGGTCCAGCCCCTCGACGACCGCGCCCCAGACGATGCCCGGCACCCAGCCGGCGTCCCCGTTGATCAGCAGGTTGTTGCGCTCGTAGAACAGCGCGAGGTCGACCACCTGGTGCTGCCCCCGGTGCCGGGCGTCGGACTCGTATCCGTAACTGGCCGTACCCAGCTGGGTGTCGGAGAAGGTGAAGTAGCACAGGTCACCGGGGATCGGCGTGATCGTGGGGTTCTCCAGCGGCGGCTCCTGCGGGGCGAACGGCGGCAGCAGCGCGTAGATCTCGTTGCGCGCGTACTTCGCGTGGTAGACGTCGCCACCCAGCGGCAGCGCGTTCCACACCGCGTCGCAGGTGATCGGCGCCCGGTCGTCCAGCAGGACGGCGGTGCAGGTCACCCCGCGTTTGTCGAGCGAGACCTCGACGCGGCGCTGTCGGGTGGCGGTGGGGGCCGCCGGGGCGGGGGCCGGGGTGGCGGCGGTGGAGCGGTCGCTCATCGGCACTCGGCTCTCCTCCGAATCGTCGTCTTCCGGAATCTTCCGTCTTAATCCCTCTACCCCCGCCCTGGACGGCCCACCGGCCGAAAGCGATCTGCATACCTTCACTGAAGTCGGGTAGCCGCGCGCCCATGGCTCCACCACGACGGAAAGACGCCGGATTCAGAACGATCCGCCGCCGCTCGCTGCTCGCGGGCGGCGCGGCGCTGGGTGTGCTGGGCGCGACCGGTTGCAGCCGGGTGTCCAGTGCCGACGCCAAGGACGGGGGAAATCTGCTGGAGCGGCTGAGGTCGCAGGGCACGGTACGGCTGGGAATCGCCGGTGAGATTCCCTTCGGCTACATCGACAAGGACGGGGAGTTCACCGGCGAGGCGCCGGAGATCGCCAAGGTCGTCTTCAAGCGGCTGGGGGTGGCGCGTGTGCAGCCCGTGCCGACCGAGTTCGCCTCGCTGATTCCCGGACTGCGCTCGCAGCAGTTCGACGTGGTGTCGGCGGGGATGTACATCAATCCCGAGCGCTGCCGGCAGGTGGTCTTCGCCGATCCCGACTACCGGATGCGGGACGCGTTCATCGTCGCCAAGGGCAATCCCAAGAACCTCCACACCTACGAGGACATCGTCCGCACCGGGGCCAAGATGGCCAGCGGCACCGCCTACGCCGAGATCGGCTACGCGGTCAACGCCGGGGTGAAGGAGAGCGAGATCGCGGTCCTGCCGGACCAGCTGGCCGGGCTGCTTGCGGTGGAGCAGGGGCGGGTGGATGTCTTCGCCGGTACGACGGTGACCGTGCACAACGTGGTCAAGCAGACCGGGAGCCGGAAGGCGGAGGCCACCGAACCCTTTCAGCCGATGGTGGACGGAAAACCGGATATCGGCGCCGGCGCGTTCGCGTTCCGCCCCGAGGACACGAATCTGCGCGACGCGTTCAACGGCGAGCTGCGAAAGCTGAAGAAGAGCGGGGAACTGCTCCGTATCGTGCGGCCTTTCGGCTTCACCGAGAACGAGATGACGGATCTCACCGCCGAGGAGCTGTGTAAGCCATGACAGCCGGACTATGGGAGCACTGGCTTCTCCCGGGCATCTGGATCACCGTTCAGCTCACTCTCTACAGCGCCGTCTTCGCCACCGTCGTCGCCTTCGGGATCGGAATCGCCCGGACATCCCCGCGATGGATCGTCCGCTTTCTCGCCGGTTTCTACGTGGAGGTGTTCCGGGGCACCTCAGCACTGGTGCTGATGTTCTGGCTGTTCTTCGTGATGCCACTGGCATTCGAGTGGCAGCTGGTGCCGATGTGGGCCGCGGTGCTGGCCCTCGGGCTGACGTACGGCGCGTACGGGTCCGAGGTGGTGCGCGGCGCCATCGCCGCGGTGGCCCCGGGGCAGCGGGAGGCGGCCATCGCGCTCAGCTTCACGCCCGCGCAGCGGATGCGCCGGGTCATCCTGCCGCAGGCGATCCCCGAGATGATCCCGCCCTTCAACAACCTGCTGATCGAGCTGCTGAAAGGCACGGCTCTGGTCTCGGCGGTCAGCGTCCCGGACATCACCTTCGCGGCGCAGCTCTCCCGGCTCGCGACGGGCGACAGCCTGGAGATCTACCTGATCGTCCTCGGCCTGTACTTCGTGCTGGCCTTCGTCCTCACCCGGCTGATGCGGCTGCTGGAGCGGCGGGCGAAGGCGGGTATCGGGCAGGCGCCGGACAAGAAGCAGCGCGTGAGTGTGACGCGCAAGCTCTCGCCGGCCCAGGAGTCCGCCCAGGCCGCCAACGCGGGCCTCCCCGGAGGTGCCGCATGAAATGGAACTGGGACGTCGCCCGGGACTTCCTTCCCCATCTGGGGAAAGGGCTGCTGGTCACCCTCGAGGTGACCGCCCTGGGGTCGGTGCTGGCCTTCACGCTGGGCCTGGTGTGGGCGCTGGCCCTGCGCTCACCGGCCCGCTGGGTGCGCTGGCCGGTGGCCGCGGTGGTGGAGTTCGTCCGCAACACCCCGCTGCTGGTACAGCTGTTCTTCTTCTACTACGTGCTGCCGAACTGGGACATCACCTTCTCCGCGCTGACCACCGGTGTCATCGCGCTCGGCCTGCACTACTCCACGTACACCGCCGAGGTCTACCGGGCCGGCATCGACGGGGTGCCCAAGGGGCAGTGGGAGGCGGCGATCGCGCTGAGTCTCTCCCGCGGCCGGACGTGGTTCGCGGTGATCCTGCCGCAGGCCATCCGCCGCGTCGTCCCCGCGCTGGGCAACTACGTCATCTCGATGCTGAAGGACTCCCCGCTGATCGCGCTGATCGGCGTGTCCGAGATGCTGCAGAAGGCGCGCGCCGAGAGCGCCTCGTCCTTCCAGTACATCGAGGCCTACACGATGGTCGGCATCGCCTTCATCCTCATCGCCTATCCGGCATCTGTCCTCATGCGAGCTCTGGAGCGTCGCCTTGGCCACTGAACACACCGAAAGCACGAAGAAGACCGAAGGCACCGACGACGACGTGCTCATCCACTTCGACCAGGTGACCAAGCGCTTCGGGGACACCACCGTCCTGGATGATCTGTGCTTCTCGGTGTCGCCGGGGAAGCACGTGACGCTCATCGGGCCCTCCGGGTCCGGCAAGACCACGATCCTGCGGCTGCTGATGACGCTGATCAAGCCGGACCAGGGCACGATCAGCGTGGACGGCCGGTACCTCACGCACGAGGAGAAGGGCGGCAGGCTCGTCCCGGCGGGCGAGAAGCACTCCCGCGAGGTGCGGAAGCAGATCGGCATGGTCTTCCAGCAGTTCAACCTCTTCCCCAACATGCGGGTGCTGCGCAATGTCACCGAGGCCCCGATGCACGTCCTCGGCCTGAGCAAGGAGGAGGCGGAGGCGCGGGCACTGGACCTGCTGGAGCTGGTGGGTCTGGGCCGCAAGTGCAACGACTACCCGACCCGGCTGTCGGGCGGGCAGCAGCAGCGGGTGGCCATCGCCCGCGCGCTGGCGATGCGGCCGAAGGTGCTGCTGCTGGACGAGGTGACCTCGGCGCTGGACCCGGAGCTGGTGGCCGGCGTGCTGGACGTGCTGCGCGACATCGCCCACACGACTGACATCACGATGCTGTGTGTGACCCACGAGATGAACTTCGCGCGGGACATCTCGGACGAGGTCCTGATGTTCGACGGCGGCCGCGTCATCGAGTCCGGCCCACCGGAAAAGATCTTCAGCGATCCGGAACACGAGCGTACGCGGGGGTTCCTGAGCGCCGTGCTGTAACCGGACCGCCCACTGTCGCATGACAGTGGCATATGCCAATGGAGCGCGCCCCTGGTTACGGGCGCGGAAGTAGCTCCCAATATCTTCAACACCCACGCCACACGACCCGGTTGGCCGCTACCGTGGTAGTCAGCCGGGCCGTTTGGCAGCACATCGGCCCGCACGCCGCTGCGATCCAGAGCAGCGGCGATGACGCAAGCGGTAGCAACCTCCTAGGGGGAAACCGTGGCGCTCAAACCTGAGCCGACCGCGCCGCTCCACTCGGTGCAGCACGCCCTGCGTGTGATGGAGACCGTCTCCAGACACGGCAGCGGTGTGACCGATGTCCAGATCGCCCGGGAGACCGGGCTGCCCGTCGGGCACCTCGCCCACCTGCTCCGGATGCTGTGCCGCGAAGGCTATGTGGAGCAGGTCGCCGACGGCGCGTACATGGTGGGCGAGGCGCTGGTCCGCCTCGGCTCCGGCGGCGCCGAACGGCAGGCCGCGATCGAGCACAAGCTCCAGCAGACCCTCACCGCGCTGCGCGACTCCATCGGGGCCGCGATCTACCTCAGTCGCTACATCGACGGCGAGATCCGGATCACGCAGTACGCGGACGGGCCGCGCACCCCCAAGGTCAACGAGTGGGTGGACTTCAAGTCCGCCGCGCACGCGATGGCGGCGGGCAAGTGCATGCTCACCCAGCTCGACCACAACGGCCGCCGCGACCACCTGTCCCGACACAAGATCGTGCGGCTCACCTCGCACACGACCACCAGCGAGCGGGTGCTGTTCAACAAGCTCGACAGCCACCCCGCCAGCGTGCCGGTCCTCGACCTCCAGGAGTACGCGGTGGGCACGGTCTGCGCCGCCGTCCCGATCACCGCGGGCCAGGCGGTCGGCAGCCTGGCCCTCTCCCTGCCGCTGACACACGCCCACCGGCTGCGCCAGGCGGCCCACACGCTGAACCGGGAGGCCGCACCGGTGCTGCTCTCACTGGCGATCTAGGTCGGCGCTCGACCCGGTCGGGCCTGGTCGGACGTGGTCAGGAGCATCCTCCGGGACCAGGTAGTATTTACCTCGTCGACAGCCGCTCAAGGCGGCGAAGGTCGGCGGGCGCCGCTAGCTCAGTTGGTTAGAGCAGCTGACTCTTAATCAGCGGGTCCGGGGTTCGAGTCCCTGGCGGCGCACAGCATCCACAGCGGGCGCTCCTGGTCTTCCAGGAGCGCCCGCTGTCGTATGAGGTCACAGTCGCAGATGACGCAGCGCGACCGCCGGCCGACCGGTGCCGAGCCGGTCCTCGGTACGGAGCGCGACGGCGGCGTGATAGCCGTCCGGGGCGGCGACGTCGATCAGCGCCCAGCCTTCCGGGGCCCGACCGCCGTCGGGTGCGAGCCTCTCTGCGAGGCCGACATGGTTGGTGCTCACCCCGCCCGGCAGCCCGGTGCCGATGCCTTTCAGGTACGCCTCCTTGCGCACCCAGCAGCTCAGGAACGCCTCGTCGCGCAGCGGCTCGGGCAGCGCGGCGATGGCGGCCCGCTCGTCCGGGTGGAGCCGGCCGGTGAGGTCGACGCCTCCGCTACGGGTCTGCCGCGCCTCGATGTCCGCGCCCACGGGGGCGGCCGCCACGGCCACCAGAGCGGCGTCCTCCGCGTGCGACAGCGAGAAGTGCAGCCCCTCGCGCCCCGCGACGGCGGGGCGCCCGTGCGGCTCGTCGCAGTCGGGCATCCCGCACCGCTCGCGGGTGAACTCCACCGCCGCCGGCCCGACCCCGAGGTACGCGCCGATCAGGACCCGCAAGCCTACGTGCGAGGTGATGTAGCGCTGCCGATGGAGGTCGCCGCGCAACCGGGCCGCGCGCCGTGCCTCTTCGGCGTCCAGCAGATGCCCGGCCGCGGCCGCCGCGGCGGCGGCGGACGGGGGTATCTCCAGCAGCCAGACGGCGACTTCGCCGCGGCCCGGCAGCTCACCGGGGCCCGCGGGCAGCGGTGACGCCGGGCCCCACGGCACGGACGCCGGACCGGCGACGCTGTTCAACGGCACGACCGAACCCACCCCCGTGTCCCGTCCGGCGGCCCGCCTCGGCGTGCACCGGCCCGTCTGTCCCTCACAGTGAGCGTAAGGGGGCGGGGCTGCGACCGTTCAAGCCGGTACGGGGTCGGCAGGTTGCTGCCAGACGGTGACTTCGGACACGTTCGCGCCATGCGGGGCTACCAACGGGTAGCCATCCGACTACGATCACGCGCGTCTGCGCGCTCAACCTGTATGGGGGTCTTGGGACATGGCGACTGATCGGACGGCACGGGCGGAGACGTCGCGCAAGCCGGGGTTCTGGTCGGCCGCGGCCTCGGCGGCGGCCCTGCCGGTGGCGCCTCTGTACGGCGCCTTCCTCTCGTACTTCGTCTATCACCCACCCCGTAAGCCGCACCACCGCACCCCCGCCGAGTTGGGCATCGCCAGCACCGATGTGCGGGTGCCGCTGGGCGGCCGGGGCCGCAGCCTCCATGTCTGGCTCTGCCCGGGCGACCCCGAGCGGGTGGTGGTGATGGGGCATGGCCTGGGGCTCGGCAAGTCCGCCAGCCTGGCGCAGGCGCGGTTGCTGAACGAGGCCGGTTACACGGTCGCCCTGTTCGACCACCGCAACCACGGCAAGAGCAGCGGGGACCGCGCCTGCTGGGGCATGAGCGAGCGGCACACCGACGACGTCATCGCCGTGGTCCGCCACATGCGCTCGCTGGAGGAGTACACCTCGGCGAAGATCGCCGTTTACGGCTTCTCCATCTCCACGTTCCCCTCGCTGTACATGCTGCGGAAGGCTGCGGACTGCCCGGTCGACGCGGTGGTGTGCGACAGCGGGCCCGCGGTCGACCTGCCGCCCCTGTTCCGCAACTTCGTGGCGGCGGGCGGGCTGCCGGTGCCGGGGCCGTTGCGCACGGGCGTCTCCAACAAGGTGCTGGGCAAAGTGTTCTCCAAACTCTCCACGGCGATGCTCCAGGTCAGTTGGCCGCCGCCGGTGGCGGGCGCGTACGAGGACACCCCGCTGCTGTTCCTGACCGGCGAGGACGACCCCGTCATCCCGGCGTCCGGGGTGCGCGCGCTGGCGGAGCGCTATCCGCTGGCCGAGGTGCACGTCCTGCCTGGCACCGGGCATCTGATGGGCGTCAAGGCCCAGCCGGAGACGTACGCCGAGACCGTGCTGGGCTTCCTTCGGCGAACGCTCAAGAGCTGAACCCTGCACGGCGGTTCATCGCCGTCAGGGCCGCGGCGCACGGGCCGGGCTTGGCCTCCCCCGCCCCCGTGTCCACGGGGGAGACCAAGATCATGGCGCCGCGCCGGCACGCCGGCCACGCCGCCGGGCCGCGGTGGGCCGCTCACTCCATGGTCCTGCACCGCGGCGGCATACGTTCCGTACATGTCACGAAGCTGCCAGTGCGCGTGACGCGCTCCCGGACGGCCCCACCCCTCACATCGGCGTTACATTCATGCCGCACGACATTGCTACAGTCATAACCAGCGCGCGGGACAAGGGATTCGGGACACCCGTGCCACGCAGCTTTTTCGACATAGGGGAACGTGCGTTCTGGACTTACCCTCCGGTATCTGACCAGGGCAGGGGCGCACACGGCGAGCGGGGCGCTTTCATCACCCCTTATTGCACTGTTCATCGGGGGAAGGGCTTATGTTCGCATTGGTGGAGCGTGACAGCGAGATAGCGCGACTCACCCGACTATTCGATGAGCCGTTCGACGGCGGAATGCGTATCGGGGTCATCAACGGCGCCGTCGCCTCGGGAAAGACCGAGCTTCTCAACGCGGTGTCAAATAACGCCGTACAGCGCGGCATCCGGCTGCTGGGCGCCGTCGCGTCGGCCGCCGAGCAGGAGTTCCCGTACGCCGTGGTGGAGCAGATCGCGCGCGGCGCACGGCTGGACGCCGGCCCGAACGGACAGGACCCCGGCCCGGCCGGGCAGGATCAGGTCCCCCTCGCCGTCCTCCAGGAAGTCCACCGCGTCCTCGCCGGACTGGCCGCCGACGCCCCGCTGCTGATCACCGTCGACGACGTCCAGTACGCCGACCCCCAGTCCCTGCGCTGCCTCGCCTACGCCGTCCGCCGGCTGGGCCCCGACGTGACCGTGATGGTCACCTGCGGCAGCCGTCCCTGCCTGGGCACCACGGCACTCGACGAGCTGCTGTACCAGCCGAGGATCTGCCAGGTACGGCTCGGCCCGCTCACCGTCGACGGGGTGACCCGGCTGCTGGCCGAGGAGCTGGGGCCCGAAGCCGCCCGCCGGCACGCCGCCGCCTGCCACGCCATGACCGGCGGCAATCCGCTGCTGCTGCACGGCCTCGTGGACGACCACATCGGCCGGCGGGGCGGCCGCCACGACACGGGCGCCGATGTCGGCGCGCCGGTCCCGGGAGAGCTGTTCCGGCAGGCCGTCCTGGCGTGCGTGCACCGCGGCGGCGCTGCCGGGCGGCGCGCCGCCCACGGCATCGCGCTGCTCGGCGACGCCACCTCGCTGTCCCTGCTGAGCGACCTGGTCGGCCTGGAGGAGCGGACCGCCGAGCGGGCGGTCACCGCGCTCACCGAGACCGGGCTCCTGCACGAGGGCCGGTTCCGGCACGACGAGGTCCGGGCCGTGCTGCTGGAGGACCTGCCCGCGCAGGAACTCGGCCCGCTCCGCCGCCGCGCCGCCGTCCTGCTCCACGAGGAGGGCGCCGACGCCACCGACGTGGCCCGCCAGCTCCTGAGCCACGACGCCGCCGTACCCGATGAAGAGTGGGTCAGCCGGGTGCTGCGCGAGGCGGCCCGTGAGGCCCTGGCCGACGACCGGATGGACTTCGCGGTCAGCTGCCTGCAACTGGCCGAGCGCGCCAGCACCGACGAACGGGAGCGGCTCGTCCTGCGTGCCACGCTGGCCCAGGCCATGTGGCGGGTCAAGCCGCTGGCCCAGGCCCGGCAGTTGCAGTCGCTGGCCGAGCCCGCCCGCGACGGCCTGCTGCCGCCCGTCCAGACCCTCGGCGTCGCCCTCGGGCTGATGTGGGCCGGCCGGATGGAGGACGCGGCCGCGGCGATCGAACAGGTCAGCAGAGTCGCGGCCGAGGACCCCGGCTCGGAGATCGACGGCGAACTGGAAGTCATCGGGCTCACCTTGGCCTCCACCTACCCCGGCGCCCCGGAGCTGAAGAGGTTCCAGGAGCGCTGGTTCCCGCACGACACCCGCGGCCGGCTGGCCGACCAGGCCGCCGAGGCGCCCCGGCTGACCGCGATGCGCGCCCTGCAGACGGTGCTCACCGTGGGCGCCGACGAGCACGCCGTACGGGCAGCGGAGCGCGTCCTGGAGCACACCCGGCTGGGCAACACGACCGTGTTCACCCTGCGGGCCGCGCTGCTGACCCTCATCTACGCCGACCGGCTGGCCACCGCCACCATCTGGTGCGACCGGATCCTCACCGAGTCCGCGCGCCGCGGCACGCCCGCCTGGCTGGCCTGCTTCTACGCCGTACGGGCCGGGATCTCGCTGCGCGTCGGCCGGTTGACCGAGGCCGTGGGCTACGCGGAGCAGGCGCTGGAGGAGCTGCCGGCGCGCGGCTGGGGCGTCGGGATCGGCGTGCCGCTGTCGGTGCTGGTCAGCGCGCGCACCGCCATGGGCCGGCACGACGAGGCCGCGGAGCTGCTGTCCCGGCCGGTGCCGGAGGCACTGTTCCAGACCCGGTACGGGCTGCACTATCTGCACGCCCGGGGCATGCACCAGCTGGCCACCGGCCGGCACCACGCCGCCCTCACGGACTTCCGCGCCTGCGGCGACCAGATGCCCCTGTGGGGCCTGGACACCGCGGCCGTGGTGCCGTGGCGGCTCGGTGCGGCCCAGGCGTGGCTGGCGCTGGGCGACCAGGAGCAGGCGGCGCGGCTGGTGGAGCGCCAGCTGGAGCTGCTGAGCCCCTCGCAGACCCGGGCCCGGGGCTCGGCCCTGCGGGTCATGGCCGCCACCCGGCCGCTCGCCGAGCGGCCCGCCCTGCTCCAGGAGGCCGTCGGGCTGCTCCAGGACAGCGGCAGTTGGTACGGGATGGCGCGGGCGCTGGCCGATCTCGCGGAGGTCCACAAGGAGGCGGGGGATCTGCCCAAGAGCCGGCTGATGACCCGGTGGGCCTGGCGGATGGCCGACGGTTGCGGTGCGCGGGAGCTGGCCCAGCGGCTGCGGCCGGCCCCGGGCCGTACGGCACCGTCCGAGCCGGAGTCCGCGGCCGGCGGAGCGGCCGACACGGCGGCGTTCGCCACGCTCACCGACGCCGAGCGCCGGGTGGCCTCGCTGGCGGCCGCCGGGCACACCAACCGGGAGATCGCCGCGAAGCTGTACATCACGGTCAGCACGGTGGAGCAGCATCTCACCCGCGTGTACCGCAAGATCAACATAAGCCAGCGCCAGGATCTGCCCGCGAGCCTGGACCGCTATGTCGCCCACACCGCGTGACCGCCTCGCCCCGGCGTCCGGGCGTCCGCGCCTTCGGGTGCGGATTCGCAAGGGTGGATAGGGGTTGAGGGGCCGGGATCGGTGTCCATAGCGTTTCTCTTATGACGTCAGCCACCACGGCTCCGACGACGATGCTCGTGCCGGACTTTCCTTTCTCCTATGACCGTTGGCTGTGCCATCCGGCGGGGCTCGGCAGCCTGCCACCCGGAGCGGCCGGCACCGAGGTCGCCGTCGTCGGCGGGGGAATGGCCGGACTGACCGCCGCCTATGAGCTGATGCGGCTGGGCCTGCGGCCCGTGCTGTACGAGGCGGAGCAGCTGGGCGGGCGCATGCGCTCGGTCCCCTTTCCCGGAAACCCGGAACACGTGGCCGAGATGGGCGCCATGCGCTTTCCCGTTTCCGCCCGGGCGCTGTTCCACTACATCGGTCTGCTGGGCCTTGAGACGCGCCCTTTCCCCAATCCGCTGGCGCCGGGGACTCCGAGCACGCTGATCGACCTGGGCGGCGTCCGCCACCGGGCCCGTACTCCCGAGCAATTGCCGGACGTCTACCAGGAGGTCGCGGACGCCTGGGAGAAGGCGCTGCAGGAGCGGGCCGAGTTGTCCACGGTCCGCGACGCGATCCGGCAGCGGGACGTGGGGACCCTCAAGGCCGTGTGGAACCGGCTGGTCCGGGACTTCGACGACCAGTCCTTCTACGGCTTCCTCGCCACCTCCCCCACCTTCCAGTCGTTCCGGCACCGGGAGATCTTCGGCCAGGTCGGGTTCGGCACCGGCGGCTGGGACACCGACTTCCCCAACTCGATGCTGGAGATCCTGCGGGTGGTCTTCACCGAGGCGGACGACGACCACATGGCCATCGTGGGCGGTTCCCAGCAGCTGCCGCGGGGCCTGTGGGAACACCGCCCGACCGCTCTCGCGCACTGGCCGCGGGGCACGTCCCTGGCATCCCTGCACGGCGGTGCGGCGACCCGGCCCGCGGTCACCGGACTGCACCGGTCCGGCGCGGGCATCCGGGTCGAGGACGCGGGCGGCGGCAGCGCAACGTACCCGGCGGTGGTCTTCAGCCCGCACGTGTGGACGCTGCTGAACCGGATCGACTGCGATCCCGCGCTGCTGCCCACCGGCCACTGGACCGCGGTGGAGCGCACCCACTACATGGGCGCGTCCAAGCTGTTCGTCCTGGTGGACCGGCCGTTCTGGCGGGACACCGATCCGGCCACCGGCACCGACGCGATGAGCATGACGCTGACCGACCGGATGCCGCGCGGGGTGTACCTCTTCGACGACGGCCCGGACCGGCCGGGCGTGATGTGCCTGTCGTACACCTGGAACGACGACTCGCTGAAGTTCGCGACGCTGTCGGCGCAGGAGCGGCTGGAGGTGCTGCTGGCCCGGCTGGCCGCGATCTATCCGGACGTCGACATACGGTCGCATCTCATCGACGGGCCGCTGACCGTCACCTGGGAGACCGAGCCCCGGTTCATGGGGGCGTTCAAGTCGAACCTGCCCGGCCAGTACCGGTACCAGCGGCGACTGTTCACCCAGTTCATGCAGGACGGGATGGGCGCGGAGCAGCGCGGCTTCTTCCTGTGCGGCGACGATGTGTCCTGGACGGCGGGCTTCGCCGAGGGCGCGGTGACGACGGCGCTGAACGCGGTGTGGGGGGTGCTGCGCCATCTGGGCGGCGCCACGCACCCGGACAATCCGGGGCCGGGCGATGTGTTCCACGAGATCGCGCCGGTGGAGCTGCCGTACACCTGAGCCGGATGGCAGAGGGGCCGGTGACGGTGTCACCGGCCCCTCTGTCGCGTGCGGCCCCGGTCGCGTACGCCGCCGTCGCGTACGCCGCCGTGGCGGCTACTGCCGGGCGAGCTTCTCCAGCTGGCGCTTGTCCGGCTTGCCGTTGCGGTTGAGCGGGAAGCTGTCCAGGACGACGACCCGGTTGGGCTGCTCGTAGGCGGGCAGCGCCTCGGCCAGCAGGTCCCGCCAGTGGGCCGCGTCCCGCAGTTGGTCGTCCTCGACGAAGAAGACCAGCTGGGCGCCGCGGCGTTCGTCCGGCAGCGGCACGATACGGGTCGAGATGTGGGCCACGGCCGCCTTGCGCTCGATGAGTTCGGGGTAGAGCGTGTAGCCCATGCGGTGCACGGCGAACTTGCGGCCCAGGACGTAGAGGTTGTCGGACTCGTCCAGATAGCCGAGGTCGCCGGTGCGCTGCCAGCCCGACGGCATGGAGTCGATGCCGCCGTCGTCGGCGAGGTGGCCTTCCAGCGCGTCGGGGGTGTCCACCTCGATCTCGCCGGCCTCCCCGGCGGCGACCGGCACTCCGTCCTCGTCGACGACGCGCAGCTTGATGCCGTCCATGGCCCGGCCGCAGGAGACCGGGTTGTCCAGGGTGGCGAAGGCGATGTTGCCCAGTTCGGTGCTGCCGTAGGAGTCCAGCAGCGGCAGGCCGAACTCGGCCACGTAGGCGTCGTTGAGGGAGCCGTCCAGCGGCGCCGCCCCGGAGCAGAACATCCGCACCGGCGCCAGGTGGGCGCGCAGCGAGGGCTTGCGGGTGACCAGGTTGAGGATGCTGCGGTAGCTGGCGGGGGTGGCGTCGATGACCGTGGCGCCGGTCCGGCCGGCCATCTGCACGGCCCGGTCGAGCCGCTTGTACGGGGCTATGACCAGCGAGCACCGGGTGAGCCAGGCGATCAGCACCATGGACAGCCCGTACTGGTGGGCGAAGGGCAGCAGCGGCATCAGGACGTCGTCCGGGCGGTGCCCCACCTGGGCGGCGTTGCGCTCCAGGTTCTTGAGGAACTTGCGGCCCGATTTCACGGCGCCCTTGGGGGTGCCGGTGGAGCCGGACGTCCACATGATCAGGCCGTCGGGGCGGGCGCCCCAGGCGTCGAAGTCCAGCCGCTCCTCGGTGACCGGGCGTCCGGCGGCGGGGGCTATCAGCTCGTAGAGGTTGACGGCGCGGGCGTCGTCGTCGATCGGGGCGTCGTCGTCGACGAACGAGATCGCGGTGTGGGTCCGCTGGGCGATGCGCCGGGTCTCGTCCGCGTGCTCCTGCTGGTCGACCAGCACGATGGAGGCGCCCACGTGCATCAGCGCGAACAGCACGCTGACGTACGCGGCGGAGTTGCCGGCCTTGAGGATGACCCGGTTGCCGGGGTTCACCCCCAGTTCGCGGATCACATCGGCGACGCGCAGGGCGTCCTGTTCGAAGTCGTCGAGGGTCTGCACCGAGTCGACTGCAAAGATCTTCGCGGTCATCGGTCGTACTTTCCTTTTCTCTGTGGAGTACGGGCAGCCGCCGGGACCCTTGCCGGCCCCTAGGCTCCCTTGTCTTCGGCGCCGGTTTCCCACTCGGCATCGAGGGTGGACTGGGAGAGCAACTGGTCGTGCACGAGATTGACGACCTCTCTCCGGTTCGAGTCGAGGTAGCAGCCAAGGGAGCCGGGAAACACCTCGAGGTCGAATCGTCCGCTCGTACACCGCCGCCAGGCGCGCACGCCGCGCAGCGGAGTCTGAGGGTCGCGCTCACCGGTGAGGGCGACGATGCGGCAGTTGAGGGCCGGCGGGCCCAGCGGCCTGTCCCACTGGGCGGCCCGGCCGGAGACGAACAGGGTGAGCAGCGCCGTCGCGGTCTCCCGCTCCAGGCGTTCGGCGACCCGGTAGGCGAGTTCGGCCCCGGCGCGGTGGCCGAAGAGGGCCACGGGCCGGTCGGTCCACTCCCCCAGGGCGTCGAAGATACGGTCGGCCAGCTCCGGGGCGGTGGCGATGTCGCCGCCTTCCGCGCCCCTGGCCTCGGGCGGGTACTGGATCGCGAGCACCTCGACGGTGGGCAGCAGCAGTTCCGACAGCGACAGGTAGTACGCGGTGGAGCGCGCCGATTCCGGGAAACAGATCAGCCGGAAGCTGCTGGGGGTCTCCGGTTGCAGAATCCGGATAAGGCCGACATCATCGGGCTTGGCCTGCTTGACCTGACTCAAGGACCACACCTCTGCGGCGGCCGCGGGCGGAACGGGCGGTGCGCGCGGGGCCGGACAACAGCGGGCCCCACCGCCTCTTCCGGAAATCCGGAAACGGGCGCATTATTCGAAGCGCTCACGCGGTGAGGCTATGAGCCCTTCTCCGGCGGCCACAACCCCTAGTGACCGCTATTCGCGACGGCCGGTTTACGTGCCCCCTAAACACCCCTAACCCGTCCCGTCTCCCCCTATCGTGCAGGCCGATTCTGCCTGCACGTTGATGGTCCGTGCTAGACATGGCGAGCATGTTTTCCGTGCCCCTTTAATCCATGTCCTTCGCATCGGCGCACGATCCATATTCGTGTTCCGTCTGATTTAACAGGCATCGATGAACACAACACGCCCCATGGATTTCGCCGTCATCGTCGACGGCCTGGTCAAGCAGTACCCCGGCCGCCCGGTTCCGGCCGTCGACAACCTGAGCTTCACGGTCAACCACGGCGAGGTCTTCGGCTTTCTCGGCCCCAACGGAGCGGGAAAGACCACCACCCTCGGCATTCTCACCACCCGGGTCGCCCCGACCGGCGGACGTGCCTTCGTACAGGGCGTGGACGTGGTGAACAAGCCGGCCGTGGCCCGCCAGTCGTTCGCCGTCGTACCCCAGCGCAACAATCTGGACCGGTCCCTGACGATCCGCCAGAACCTCACCTTCCACGCCGGCTACCACGGCCTGTCGCGCGCGGAGCGCAACCGGCTGGCGGACGAGAGCCTGGAGTGGGTGGGACTGGCCGACCACGCCAAGGCCCGCGCCGACCAGGTCTCCGGCGGCCAGGCGCAGCGCGTGATGATCGCCCGCGCGCTGATGCACCGGCCGCGGGTGCTCTTCCTGGACGAGCCCGCCACCGGCCTGGACCCGCAGTCGCAGATCTTCGTGCACGAGCGGGTCGCCGAACTCAAGCAGCGGGGCGTCACGGTGGTCATCACCACCCACAACATGGACGAGGCGGCCCGCCTGTGCGACCGCGTCGGCATCGTGGACCACGGGAAGCTGCTGGCACTGGACACCCCGCAGGCGTTGATGGACACCCTCAGCGCCACCGCGCTGACGGTGTCGGTGGTGCCACCGCACGCGGGGATCGACGGGCCGCTGTCCATGCTGCGCGCGCTGAGCTTCGTCGAGCGCGTGGAGGTGCTCCAGCAGGACGACGCGGACCTGGTGGCGAAGGTCCTCGATGGTGGCGGCCAGGCCGCGGCCCTGGACAACACCGTACGGATGAAGATCTACAGCGAGGCGCTGTCCTCCACGCTGCTGCCCGCCGCCATCAAGGCTCTGACCGAAGCCGGTTGCGAGCTCAAGGACCTGAGCGTGAACGAGGCGTCTTTGGAAGACGTCTTCGTCGAGCTGACGGGGAAGGAACTGCGATGACCACCTCCGCAGCCGCCAACAAGCCGACCGGGGACGATACGGCCGTGATACCGGTGGTCGGGGCCGAGCCGCCGGGCTCTGGTCCCGGACCCGGAGCCGGAACCGGGAGCTCGCAGCAGCCCGGAACCGGGAACCGCCCGTCGCCGGTGACCGGGATCGTCCAGCCGGCCGCGGCCGGGAACAGGCAGACGCCCGTGGCCGGGCCCGCGTTCGGCTCGACGTCCGGCGGCGGCCAGACTCCGGTGGTGAGCGGGCCCCTGTTCGGCGGGGGCCCCGCGGGCTCCGGAGCCGCGTCGGGCTCCGGAGCCGCGTCGGACCATGGAGCTACGTCCGGCCCCGGAGCCGCGTCAGGCTCCGGAGCCGTGTCGGGCCCCACCCCCGCGTTCGCCTCCGCCCCCGCCCCCGCCCCCGCCCCCGCGCCGATGGAGAGCGCCACCCCCAAGCCCCGGGCGTCTGGCACCGGTGGCCGCCACCGCCGCCGGGCCAACCGGTGGCGCACGTTCTGCTTCATCCTGTGGCGGGACGTCTTCGTGACCGGCCGTGAGATCGCGCCCTTCCTGGGCCAGGTCCTCGTCGAACCGTTCTTCATCCTCTTCGTCTTCGGCAAGGTGCTCGGCCAGCTCGGCTACACCGCGCCCGGCTTCGAGCAGGTGCTGCTGCCCGGTGTGGTGGCTCTCAACAGCTTCCTGGTGGCCCTGCAGAACACCGCGCTCCCATTGGCCATCGACTTCTCCTGGACCAAGGAGATCGAGGACCGGCTGCTCGCCCCGATCCCCACCTCGCTGGTGGCGGTGGAGAAGGCGATCTTCGGCGCGATCCGCGGGCTCATCGGCTCCCTGATCATGATCCCGATCGGTCTGCTGCTGCTGGACAACGTGTCCTGGCCGCTGAGCAAGATGCCCGAGACGCTGGGCATCCTCGCCCTCGGCGGGATCGTCGGCGGCACGGTGGGCCTGACGCTGGGCACCCTGGCCCCGGCCCGCCACATCAGCATCGTCTTCGCCATGACGCTGACCCCGATCATGTTCACCGGCGCCACCCAGTTCCCCTGGCAGAGCCTGGAGGACCTGCGCTGGTTCCAGATCATGTGCGCCTTCAACCCGCTGACGTACGTCAGTGAGGCGATGCGCGGCCTGCTGCTGCCGCCGGAGGGCCCGGACTCGATCCCGCTGTGGATCTGCGTCTCGGCCATCTCCGCGGCGACGCTGATCTACGGGTTCATCGGGATCCGGGGCTTCAACCGCAGGGCGCAGGACTGACGCCGCGTCCGCCTCCGTTCAAAGGCAAAAGCTCAAAGGCAAAAGGTGAAAGGCAAAGGAACGCAGACCATGACGGCACCGACGGATTCCGCGCAGACGAAGACGGCCATCGTCTTCCCGGGCATGGGACCGTCCACCTTCGCCGAGGTGGGCAAGTTCCTGATGCTGGACCCGTTCGCCCGCAAGCGGCTCGCCGAGGCCGACGAGGCGCTGGGCTACTCGGTCTTCGACGCGCTGCGCGAATCCGAGGACGACTACTCCGAGGCCACCCAGATCGCCTTCCTGGTCAACTCGATGGCCTCGGCGGACCGGGCGGAGCAGGAGCTGGGCCTGGTCCCCGACCTGTGCGTGGGGCCCAGCTTCGGCCAGAAGGCGGCAGCCGCGTACGTCGGCTCGCTGCCCTTCCCCGAGGTGGTCCGGCTGACCGCGGAGCTGGCCCGCTGCGAGCACACGTACTTCACCGAGCAGTACCAGGACGCGGTCACCCACACCTTCGTCCGCACCCCGCGCGAGAAACTGGACGAGATCCTCTCCGAGTTCGACGCGCGGGGCGAGTGGTACGACTTCTCCGGCTATCTGGACGACGGCTTCTTCATGGTCTCGCTGCGCGAGAAGGAGCTGGACGGCCTGAAGCACCGGGTCAGCCAGGTCGGCGGCTACTCGATGTACACGATGGTGCCGGCGGTGCACGCCCCCGCGTTCACGGAGCTGCGGCGGCGGGCCGCGGAGGAGATCCTCCCCCGCTACACCTTCACCGACCCGAAACTGCCCGTCGTCACCGACCAGGACGGCACGGTCATCACCTCGGCCGACGACCTGCGCACGATGATGCTGGACACCTTCGATCTGCCGATCCACTGGCCGAAGGTGGTGGCGGCGTTGAAGACCGCCGGGGTGGCGAAGCTGTGCGTCACCGGCCCCGACAACCTCTTCCACCGCCTGGACTGCACGAAGCGGAACTTCGAGGTCGTGACGGTGGGCCCGGGCGCCCGGCGCGCCCGTGGCCCACGGCCGCGCTGAGGCCGGGCGCGGTGACCTGGATGCTCAGCGCCGGTCGAGCAGCATCACATCGTGGGGGCCCGCGCCCTCGCCCGGGCGCGACTCGCCGACCTTGCGGTATCCCCACGACCGGTACGCGGCTTGCGCCGCTGCCACATCCGGCCGGGCGTTGAGGACGACGCGCTCCTCGGCGGCCTGGGCGAGCAGCGCTTCGTGCAACCGTCGCGCGACACCGAACCGCCGCCAGGGTGCGCGTACGGCCAACTCCAGCAACCCGAAGGTCCGGTGCCCGTCCTCGCGGCGCAGTTCGTCGGGGACAGGGGTGATGAGCCGGTCCCACCACCCCGTGGTGGGACCGAGCGCGTGGCCGTAGGCGATCCCGACCGGCTCACCGTCCGCGGTACGGGCGAGGGCGGCCCGGAAGGTGGGCTCGCGGACCTGCGAACGGAAGTGCCGGAAGGTCGCCTCGACGCCCTTCGGGGTTTCGTTGTACGGAGGTTCGGCAAACGCTTCGGCGTACACCAGCCGGAACGCCGCCTCGGCTTGCGCGGCCGCAGCTCCATCCATGCGCTCCACGCCGATCGTCTCCGGCACGCTCATGCCCGGCCTCCTCGTGCGGTCTCGCGGATGCGGCGGTGGCTGCGACCCCGGCCGACGATACAGCGCGGAACCGCCAGGTGATCGTGAGTAATTGGGCCGACCCGGGAGCCATCATCACGTCGGCAGAGGTGAATCAGCGGACGCAATGATGGCCTTGCGCCATACCCTGATCAGTGACGAGCTGTTCAGAGAGGGGCAAGGCCATGTCATCTGATGCTACCCCGGTCCCGTACACCCAGCCCTTGGTCTTCGGCCAGCGCATGCAGGTCCTCCGAACCCGCAGAGGAATGTCGCGCACCGTTATGGCTGGGCTCGTCGGCAAATCGACGAGCTGGGTCAAGCAAGTCGAGCGCGGCGACATCGGCGTCCCGTCACTCTCCATGATCCTGCGCATCGCCGAAGTCCTGCGCGTCCGCGACCTCTCCGACCTCACAGGCGACCAGACGCTCCCCACCCACCTGTTCATCGGTCCCGGCCACCCGAAGCTGTCGGCGGTGCGCACCGCGATCGACACCTTTCCCTTCACCGCCGATCGTGAAGCGCCGCCGTCGGCCAACCTCAGCGCGCGGATGTCCCGCGCGTGGAGCGCCCGCCACTGTGCAGCCAACCACCGGGAGGTCGTGGGCACCCTGCTTCCCGACCTGATCCGCGATGCGCAGCTGGCCGTGTGCCAGACCGACCGCGCTGCCGACCGGCGAGCTGCTCAGGCTGCCCTCGCCGAGGTCTACAGCCTCTGCCAGTTCTTCCTTGCCTACCAGCCCGACACAGCACTGTATTGGCGTGTGGTCGAACGCCGCATGGTTGCCGCGCAGGAAAGCGAGGATCCGCACGCCATAGGAGTCGCCGCCTGGCTGGCAGCGGAAGCACACCGCGACAGCGGTCACTACGACGCCGCAGACGCCGTCACAGCAGACACATTGCGCTACCTGGAGCCGCTGTTGGCAGATGCCGCAACCGACGTTCGAGCCATCGTGGGGGCCCTGAAAATGGCTGCTGGATACACCGCCGCTCGGCGCGGCGACACGGGCACCGCGTGGCACCTATGGGACCAAGCCGCTGGTGTGGCGAAGAAGTTGCCCGCCGACTACTTCCACCCGGTCACCAGCTTCTCTCGCGCCATCATGGGTGCCCACGCGGTGACGATCGCGGTCGAACTGCATGCCGGAGGCGAATCCGTACGGCAGGTCGCGGCGGCGGACGCGACGACGATCCCGTCGCGCCCCCGGAGAGCCCGCCACAGGATCGAGGAAGCCCGCGGGTACCACATCGACGGCCAGCCAGAAGCCGCGATCGCTACGTTGTCCAAGGCGTACGAGGCGGCGCCGGACACCGTGCAATACAACGGGTACGCGCGCCGCATCGTCCTGGAAGAGGCCGAATCGAAGTCACCTGCCCGGCGCCGCCGTGCTGCCGAACTTGCCGCAAGGATTGGCGTCCTCGCTGCCTGAGTGCTTGTTCGAGGGGCAGGAATCCTGCCCCTATCCCTCCCCCAGCGTTCCTACGGTGATAGCCGCCTGATCACCGACGACGCTGGGGGCGCTCATGCATGTCAACATCACACGCTCCAAGGAACTGTGGTTCCCACCCTCCGGGGCCGATGCGGAGGCATTACCTGCGGGCAAGTGGTGGAACGCGGTGCGCGTCCCCGCTCGCATCGGCGAGTGCGCCGTTGCCCTGCTCGGTGACGACTGCGGGGCAGTCATCCAGGACCGGCGCAGTATGTACTGGCTGGTGCCGACGGCGATGACGCACCACCCGTCGATGCAGAACGTCACGGTCTGCCCGAGACCAGGGACAAGGTCGTCTACGTCGGCGTGCCACCGGTCCATCGGACCGTTGGCCCAGGGCTGCACTGGCGCGTCCCTGCCGACCGGGCACTCACCGACGCCGACCTGCTGTTCGTGGCGCTGCGGATCGCGATCAACACCGAGTCGAAGGTGGTGGACTCATGAGTGAGCGGCGACGGCGGTACGGAGTGGGCGGTCCGGCACCTCAAGGCCAACCCGCAACACCGCGCCTACCGCGAGCACATCACCCGGCCCTACCGGGCCGAGCCGGGGGCGTGGCTGTGAGCACGGACGCGATCATCAAGGGCGCCGAGTGGGTCCTGAGCCCCGAGTCGGGCGAGGGCGCGCCGCAGGCGATCTACGGCGTGGAGTGCATGACGTGCGCCCAGTCCTCGGGGCTGGTGGACGACGACCCGCGCCCGGTCGAAGTGTGGACGATCAACCACACGCGAGCAGAGCCGACGCATCGCCAGTTCCTCGTGACGACTCAGAAGCACTGGCGCGTCGACCCCAACCCCGGCTGAGGCACGCCGTCCTGCCCCCATTTGCCCCATGAACCCCGCCCCGACTGTTTCCAGGGCAGCCAGCCGGGGCCGGGTTCGTACGACACGACGACAGGAAGGAGCCCCTGGTGGGTGGCAACGAGATCAACGGGTATGACGTGTTCGAGAACGAGATCGTGACCCCGGCCCCTGAGCCGGAGCCCCCGGCCGAGGACGAGGAATGACCGACCACTCGCTCCCCGAAGGCGAACCACTTCCGCCGCGCGCCGTGATCGGCATGCTGATCAAGCGGGACCTGCCCGACCAGTCCGGTCCGTCGGCATGGTGCGGCAAGCACCCGAAAGAACGGACCCAGCTAGTCGCCCGCAAGGAGTGGGTCTGTCTCGACTGCCTGCGTGAGGCCAGCCGAGACTGATAACAGCGTCTCTTCGGTCCACGTAGCCCCGACAGGACGGCGCGGACCGCCCCCCTTCGGCGATCACTACGTGTGGTCCTCATACAGGTCGGCCGCCGGCTCAGCCCTCCAGCACGGTGGCGGGCTTGCGGCGCTGGTAGTAGCGGACGACACCACCCGGCGAGCTGGGAAGCTGGCTCCGTGCCATCGGCGCGTACGGCCGACGCTCCTGCTTCAGGGCCGGTAGATGCACTCCGCCAGCGTCGCGTGCTTCTTCCAGCCCAGCGTCTCGTACAGCGCACACCCGGCGTCGGTCGCGCCGAGAACGCCGAGGACCGCGCCCTGCTCCAGGGCGCGGTCGGCGAGCGTACGCATCACGAAGTTGCCCAGCCCGCGCCGCCGATGGGCCTCCTCGGTCACCACCCGGTCCACGACCACGGCTTCCCCGAGGGATGCCATCTGCCCCTGGGCCGCCTGCTCGCCCGCCACATTCAGCACCCGGACGCAGGTCACGGATCCAACGGTCTCCACGGTCGCGGTGTACCCCTCGGGTGCGACCGGGTTCGTGGCCATCAGGTCAACGGCCATCAGATGTCCGGTCTCCTCCCAGGCCACCACCCACCCCGGGGACAGCCAGCGCTCGATCTCCTTCGGCTCCGCGGGCATCTTCATCCAGGTCCGTGGCACGGTCACCGAGGCAGCGGCGCTGCGGACCAACGACTCCTCGACCTCGGGCAGGACATGGCGTCCCACTTCGTCGGGGTTGCCGGCCACCTCGACATACAGCCCCCAGGGCTTCTCGACAGGCGGGGGCGTCCGCCGGGACACGGCCCAGCCCGCAACCCAGGTCCTGACTACGTCCGCAACCATCAAGCCCTCCCGAAGCTGTGGCCGTACGAACGGCCAGGTAATAGGCAGCATCCGGGAGCACACATTACGTCGCCGTGCGGTCTGCGGCATCTGTTTTGCCGGGGTGCGGATCCTGAAGGGCAGTCGCGAGCTGAACGCGTACTGCGCGATGTGCCCGGTGGCGAACCGCAGCTGTTCGGCACCAGGCACTTCGCCCTGGAGGACCGCCGGTCCGAGATCGCCCCACTGATCGCCGACTTCCTCGACCAGACCTGGGCCTGAGCCTGCATGCGAGCCGGTGCCGCCGCGGCCGCGTGGGGGACGCCCCGACACTTGGCGCACCGGGGCGCCCGGTGCGCTGTCGAGGCCTACGCAGCACGCCGCTGACGGCGCTCCAGGCGCTGGGCGGTCGCACGCCGAGCGTCGGCCAGCACATCAACTGCGGTGCCTGCGCCCTTTCCTGGCGTGTCAGCCCAGTTGCGGAGCTTCGTCACGATCTCTGCCGGTCGCCGCCGCCAACAGGTCCCGCCTGTTCGCCATGTGCTGCGTGACAGCAGCCAGTGCAGCGACTGCAGAACAGTACAGAAAGGTGATGAACCCGGGATTCACATAGGACGGCACCAGGTTCAGCGTGTAGCCGTCTGCCCATCGGCATGTATGGCCAACAGGGAGAAGGACCTCACCGCCGGATACGAATTCAGGGAGACCTACGCCGGCGGGGTCTCCGCTCCGCTCATAGGAGCACGTCGCGAACTCGGACTCGGAAGTGAGCATGCTGGAGAGCCCGATGGTATACAGCGTCAGTGCGATGGCCAGCAGGAGCACGGATGCGTCCGCGTATAAGCGCACCCTGCCACTCCCGAGAACCGCTCCTCTCCCCTTTGCAGAGACGCACAGATACGCAACGAGCCCGACAACGGTTAACGGAACGCTGAAGAACAGCACGCTATACACAGTCATCGCACCTTCCAGACGCGCGCCTTCTGGCTAGGGACCCACCCTGATGCGGGGGCGCCGCTCCCTAAGGGAGCGGCGCCCAGCCGTGCATTGTCAACCGGTCGGACCGGTCGGACCTGTCAGAGCGAGAGCCAGTCCGAGACCGCCTGGGACGTCGTGGGCGCGTGGGTCTCCATCATCGTGAAGTGGTTGCCCGGCACGTCAACGGCCGTGTGGGGCAGGCCCCAGTACGAGCGCCAGTCTCCGTCCTCACCGTCCCTGGTCCAGTCAAAGAGGCGTTCACCGGCCCGTACCAGCAGGGTCGGTGTCTTGATCTCCTTGGGGCGCCACTCGCCGAAGAGGCGGAAGTACGCGCCCATTGCGAGGAGGCGCTGGTCGTCCACGGGGACGTAACCCTCGGCCCGCTCGTCCATGCCTGCTGTCAGGCCGGGCTGGATCGCGACGGCCGCGTCCGTGTCGTGCGAGTAGATGTCCAGCAGGACGACGGCCTGCGGGAAGACGCCGTCGGACTCCAGGCGGGCGGCGACCTCGTGGGCGAGCATGCCGCCGGAGGAGTGGCCCAGGAGGACGAACGGGGCGCCGTCCGCGTGGCGCAGGGCCGCCTCGGCCTGGGCCTCGATCGCCGCCTCGGCGTGCGCGGGCAGCTGTTCCCCGGCCTGGAAGCCGGGGGCGGCCAGCGCCCAGACGTCCCGGTGGCCGCGGAACCCGGCGGCGAAGCGCGCGTACTGGTGCGGGCCCGAGATCGACAGGATGGAGGGCAGGCAGATCAGCGACGGGCGCGTCTCGCCCCGTGCGAGGCGGACCAGGGCGGGGGGACGGCGGAGTTCCGCGGTATTGGCGAAACTCTCGCGGAACCTGGAGACGTCCATGAGGAGTTTGGTGAACTCCGCCTGCCTGCCCTGCTCGGCCGCCTCCCGCATCATCGTCGCGAAGACCGTCGTCGGTTCGGTGTCGGGATTCGTGTTCCCTGCCCCAGCCCCGTCGAGGTCCCCGGACGTGGTCGCCAACTGCTCCCGCAGCCGCCTCGCGACCAGGGTCGGCGTCGGGTGGTCGAAGAGCAGGGTCGGGGGCAGCCTCAGGCCGCTGGCCGCGTTGAGGCGGTTGCGGAGTTCCACGGCCGTGAGCGAGTCGAAGCCCAGTTCCAGGAAGCCGCGGGTGGTGCCCACGGCGTCCGCCGACGGATAGCCCAGGATCGCCGCCGCCTGGCCGCGCACCAGGTCCAGCAGCAGCTGCTCCTGTTCGGCCGGGTCCAGGCCGGACAGTCGACTTGTCAGCGTCAGGGCGTCGGCCTGCGTCGCCTCCGCCGCGCGCCGCCTGGCGGGCCGTACCGGCCCCACGAGACCGCGGAGGACCGCGGGCAGCGCACCGGCCGCGGCCTGCTCGCGCAGCGGGGCGGTGTCCAGGTGGAGCGGGACCAGGAGGGCGTCCCCCTCGGCCCCGTCGGTGTCGTGGAAGCCGCCCGCCCCGCACGCCGCGTCGAACAGGTCCAGGCCGTCCCGCGAGGACAGCGGCGCCATCCCCGAACGCGCCATCCGCAGCACGTCCGCGTCCGCCATGTCCCCGGTCATGGTGCTGCGCTGCTCCCACAGGCCCCAGGCCAGCGACAGCGCGGGCAGGCACTGGGCGCGGCGGTGCCGGGCGAGGGCGTCCAGGAAGGTGTTGGCCGCCGCGTAGTTGCCCTGTCCCGGCGCGCCGAAGACACCGGCCGCCGAGGAGAACAGGACGAACGCGGACAGGTCCATGTCCCGCGTGAGGTCGTGCAGGTTCCGCGCCGCGTCCACCTTCGGGCGGAAGACGGTGTCGATCCGGTCCGTCGTCAGGGCCGGGAGGAGCCCGTCGTCCAGCACGCCCGCGGTGTGGACCACCGCGGTGAGGGGATGGGCTTCGGGGATCTGCGCCAGCAGCCGGGCCAGTGCCCCCCGGTCGGCCGCGTCGCAGGCCGCGACGGTCACCTCGGCGCCTTCGGCGGTGAGTTCGGCGACCAACTCGGGCACGCCGTCCGCCTGCTGCCCGCGCCTGCTGGTGAGCAGCAGATGCCGTACGCCGTGCCGGGTGACCAGGTGCCGGGCGAGCAGCCCGCCGAGCACGCCCGTGGCGCCGGTGATCAGGACCGTACCGGCCGGGTCGAAGGGGGACTTCTGGTCCTGGTCCTGGCCCTGGTTCTGCTTCTCTACGCGTGCCAGGCGCGGTGCGGACACGTTGCCCCGCCGGACCGCGAGTTGTGGTTCTCGCGTCGCCACCGCCGCCGCCAGGACGCCGTACGAGGGCTCCTCGTCGTCCAGGTCGAGGAGAAGGAACCGGTCCGGGTTCTCCGTCTGGGCCGTGCGCACCAGACCCCATACGGGGGTGTGTGCCAGGTGCGGCACGTCGGCTGCGGCGTCGGTCGCGACCGCCCCCCGGGTGACGAACGCCAGCCGCGCCCCGGAGAACCCGTCCTCCGCGAGCCAGGTCTGGACGGAGTCCAGCGCCGCGTGCGCGGCCAAACGGGCGTCCTCGGCCACATCGCCGGTGCCGTCCTGGGCGCAGGGCAGCAGCACCAGGTCCGGCCGCGGCCTGCCCGAGGCCAGCACACCGGCGAGCGTCTCCAGGTCGTCGTACGCCTCCCAGTCGGCCCCGGCGGCGTCCAGCGCCCGGCCGAGGCCGAGACCGTCGTCCGCGCCGATCACGGCCCAGCGGCCGGCGGTGTCCGGGCTTACGGGGACAGGGGCGGGCAACGGCGTCCACTCCAGCCGGAACAGCGAGTCGTGGTACGCGACCTGGGCCGCACGCAGCTGGTCGGGCGCGATCCGCCGCAGGGCGAGATGGTCCACCGACGCGACGGGGCCACCGGTCTCGTCGGCCACGGCCAGGGCGACGGCGTCGGGACCGGCCGGGGCGATCCGCACCCGCAGCGCGGTCGCACCGGCGGCGTGCAGCGTGACGCCGCTCCAGGAGAACGGGAGGCGGATGCCGCCCGCGTCCGGGGCACCGCCCGCATCCGGGGTGCCGCCCTCCCTGGTGTCCGACCGGCCCTCCGGCCGGCCGTCCTTGCCCGGCGCCGAGCCGATGCCGTCTCCGCCCGGCGTCTCGCCGAGGAAGTCGCCGAGAGCCACGCCGTGCAGGGCCGCGTCCAGCAGGGCCGGGTGCAGTCCGAACAGGGCGGCGTCCGTCCGCTGCCTGCCGTCGAGCGCCAGCTCCGCGAAGACCTCGTCGCCGCGCCGCCAAGCGGCGCGCAGCCCCCGGAACGCGGGGCCGTAGCCGAACCCGCCCGCCGCGAACCCTTCGTACAGCCCCTCGACTTCGATGGGCTCGGCATCGGCGGGCGGCCAGGCGGTCAGTGCTTCGGGCGTGCGGTCCGTCGCCTCGGAGACCGCGAGGACGCCGCTGGCGTTACGGCTCCAGGGCTGGTCGGGGCCACCGTCGCCGGCCGCGGGCGGCTCCGGGCGGGAGTACACCTCCAGCGTCCGGCGTCCGGTGTCGTCGGCCTCGCCCACGGTCAGCCGCAGTTGGACACCGCCGCGCTCGGGCAGCAGCAGCGGTGCCTCCAGGGTCAGCTCTTCGAGCTCGTCGCAGCCGACCTGGTCGCCTGCCCGGATGGCCAGTTCCACGAAGGCCGTGCCGGGCAGCAGGACGGTGTCGGAGACGGCGTGGTCGGCGAGCCAGGGATGGGTCTGGAGCGAGAGCCGCCCGGTGAGCAGGAACCCGTCGGAGTCGGGGAGTTCGACGGCGGCGCCGAGCAGGGGGTGCCCGGCAGCGCCGAGGCCCGCGGAGGCGACGTCGCCGACGGAGAGCGGGACCTCGATCCAGTAACGCTGGTGCTCGAAGGCGTACGTGGGCAGGTCGACGCGGGCGGCGTCGCCGTAGACGGCGCTCCAGTCCACGGCCACACCACGGGCCCACGCCTCGCCCAGGGAGAGCCAGAAGCGCTCCAGACCGCCTTCGTCGCGGCGCAGCGAGCCGAGTACGGCGGCCTCGCGGCCCGCGTCCTCGGCCGTCTCCTGCACGCCCATCGTCAGCACCGGGTGCGCGCTGGACTCGATGAAGACCCCGAAGCCCTCGTCCAGCAACCGCCGTACAGCGCCTTCGAGTTCGACCGTGCGACGGAGGTTGGCGAACCAGTACTCCGCGTCCAGCTCCGGACCCTCGACCCACTCGCCCGTGACGGTGGACAGGAACGGCACCTCGGCCGCCTGCGGCACCACCGGGGCGAGCAGGGTCAGGAGTTCGTCGCGCAGCAGCTCGACCTGCGCGGAGTGCGAGGCGTAGTCCACCGGCACGCGGCGGGCCCGGACCTCGTCCGCCTCGCAGGAGGCCAGCAGCTCTTCCAGTGCGGTGGGTTCACCGGAGACGACCACCGAAGACGGCCCGTTGACGGCCGCCACGGAGATCCGCTCCTCGCCCCAGGCGGCGATCCGCTCGCGTACCTCGGCGTCCGGCAGCGAGACCGAGACCATGCCGCCGAGGCCGGCCAGCACCCGGCCGATCGCCTGGCTGCGCAGCGCCACGACGCGGGCCGCGTCCTGAAGGCTGAGAATGCCCGCCACGCAGGCCGCCGCGATCTCCCCCTGGGAGTGGCCGACGACGGCGGACGGCGCCACGCCCAGCGAACGCCACAGCTCGGCGAGGGAGACCATCACGGCGAACAGCACCGGCTGGACCACGTCCACCCGCTCCAGCGACGGCGCTCCCTCCACACCCCGCAGCACATCCACCAACGACCAGTCACAGAACTCCGCAAGAGCAGCGCCACACTCCTCAATACGGGCGGCGAACACCGGCGAGGCATCCAACAACCCCACCGCCATCCCCACCCACTGCGACCCCTGCCCCGGGAACACGAACGCCGTCTTGGCCGCCGTGCCGGTCCCCGCTACGGCGTTGGGGAGCGGCTGCCCCTGGGCCAGGGCCTCCAGCGCGCGGACGAAGTCGTCTCGGTCCGCCCCGACCAGCACCGCGCGCTGGTCGAGAACGGCCCGGCTGGTGGCCAGCGAATAGCCGACGTCGGCCGGGCGCAGCGACGGTTCCGCTTCGAGGTGCGCGAGCAGCTTGCGCGCCTGCCCCCGTAGCCCCGCCTCCGTACAGCCCGACAGGACCCACGGCAGGACGGCCGCCGACGTCACGTCGGACGGCTCGGCTGGCTCGGGCCCTGCGACCGGCTCGGTCGGCTCGGGCCCTGCGGCCGGCGGCTGTTCGAGGATCGTGTGCGCGTTGGTGCCGCTGATGCCGAACGAGGACACGGCGGCGCGGCGCGGCCGCCCCGTCTCCGGCCACTCTCGCGCCTCCGTCAGCAGCGACACGGCGCCCGCCGACCAGTCCACGTGCGGCGTCGGCTCGTCGACATGCAGGGTCCTGGGGAGCACGGCGTGCTCGATGGCCTTGACCATCTTGATGATCCCGGCGACACCGGCGGCGGCCTGGGTGTGCCCGAAGTTGGACTTCACCGAGCCCAGCCACAGCGGGCTGTCGTCCGAGTGCTCCTGGCCGTAGGTGGCCAGGAGCGCCTGCGCCTCGATCGGGTCGCCCAGCGTCGTCCCCGTGCCGTGCGCCTCGACCGCGTCCACGTCGGCGGCGGACAGCCGGGCGTTGGCCAGGGCCTGCCGGATGACGCGCTGCTGGGACGGGCCGTTGGGGGCGGTCAGGCCGTTGCTCGCGCCGTCCTGGTTGACGGCGGAGCCCCGCACGACCGCCAGCACCGGGTGCCCGTTCTTCCGCGCGTCCGACAGCCGCTCCACGAGCAGCATGCCGACGCCCTCACCCCAGGCGGTCCCGTCCGCCGCCGCCGCGAACGGCTTGCAGCGGCCGTCCGTCGCCAGGCCGCGCTGCTTGCTGAAGGCCACGAACGTGCCCGGCGTCGCCATGACGGTGACGCCCCCGGCCAGGGCCAGCGAGCACTCGCCGTTGCGCAGCGCCTGCACGGCCATGTGCAGCGTCACCAGCGACGACGAGCAGGCCGTGTCGACCGTGACCGCCGGGCCCTCCAGACCGAAGGTGTACGAGACCCGGCCCGAGGCGACGCTGCCGGAGCTGGCGGTGCCCATGTAGCCCTCAAGGCCGTCCGGGTTGCGGTGCAGGAGCGTGCCGTAGTCGTTGTACATGACGCCGGTGTAGACGCCCGTGCGGCTGCCGCGTACGGCGGCGGGGTCGATGCCCGCGCGCTCGAACGCCTCCCAGGTGGTCTCCAGCAGCAGCCGCTGCTGCGGGTCCATGGCGAGGGCCTCACGCGGCGAGATCCCGAAGAAGACGGGGTCGAAGTGGTGGGCGTCGTGGAGGAAGCCGCCGTTGCGGGCGTAGCTGGTGCCCTGCTGGTCGGGGTCGTCGGCGTAGAGCCCGTCGATGTCCCAGCCGCGGTCGGCCGGCATGTCGGTGATCGCGTCCCGGCCCTCGGTGACCAGCGTCCACAGGTCCTCGGGGGTGCGGACGCCGCCGGGGTAGCGGCAGCTCATCGCGACGATGGCGATGGGCTCTTCGCCCCCCACCACAGCGGCCGCGGGCGCGGCGGCGTCGGCCGTGGTGCCCTGGGCCTCGTCCCGCAGATGGCGGGCGAGGGCGGTGGGCGTCGGATAGTCGAAGATCAGCGTCGCGGGGAGCCGGACGCCGGTGGCCGCGCCGAGCCGGTTGCGCAGCTCCACCGCCGTCAGCGAGTCGAAGCCGACCTCGCTGAACGCGCGCTGCGCGTCGACCGCCTCGGGGCCCGCGTAGCCCAGGACGGCCGCGACCTGGGTGCGGACGAGGTCCAGGACGATACGGTCGGCCTCGCCGCCGTCGACCCCGGCCAGGGCCTGGGCCAGCGAACCGGACCGCTCGCCGCCGCCCTGGGCGGCACGGCGCGGCGGGACGCGGACGAGGCCGCGGAAGAGCGGCGGGAGCATGCCGCCGCTCGCCTGGGCGCGCAGGGCCGCCATGTCCAGCGGCATGGGAACCAGCAGCGCCTCGCCGGTGCGGGCCGCCGCGTCGAACAGCTCCACACCCTGCTCGGCGGTGATGGCGGCGATCCCGCCGCGCCGCAGCCGGGCCAGCTCCGCCTCGTCGAGGTCGCCCGCCATGCCGCCGGGCTCCGCCCACAGACCCCAGGCGAGCGAACTGGCCGTCAACCCTTGGGACTTGCGGTGCTGGGCGAGTGCGTCGAGGAAGGCGTTGGCCGCCGCGTAGTTGCCCTGGCCCGCGCCGCCGAAGACACCGGCGGCCGACGAGAACACTACGAACGCCGACAGGTCGAGGTCGCGCGTCAGCTCGTGCAGATGCCACGCCGCGTCCACCTTCGGCCGCAGGACGCGGTCGATCCGCTCCGGGGTCAGGGAGCCGATGACACCGTCGTCCAGCACACCGGCCGTGTGCACGACGCCCGTCAGCGGATGCCCCGCCGGAATGCCCGCCAGGACGGCGGCCAGCGCCTCCCGGTCGGCCACGTCACAGGCGGCGAGGGTCACCTCGGCGCCGGACGCGCGCAGCTCGGCCACCAGTTCGTCGGCGCCCCGCGCCTCGGCACCGCGACGGCTGAGCAGCAGCAGATTCCGTACGCCGTGACCGGCCACCAGGTGCCGGGCCACGAGGCCGCCGAGCGTACCCGTCGCGCCCGTGACCAGGACCGTGCCCTCGGGATCGAACGACGGGACGACGTGAGCGGGGTCCGCGGCGACCCGCGCCAGCCGCGGCGTGCGGAGCACGCCTTCCCGAACGGCGACTTCCTGCTCCGCGCAGGCCAGCGCGGCGGGCAGGGCCGCCAGCGACGACGCGTGGGCATCGGTGTCCACGAGCACGATGCGGCCCGGATTCTCCGACTGGGCGGAGCGCACCAGGCCCCGCACCGCCGCGTGCGCGAGCGCGCCCGAGGTCAGGACGGCCAGGCGGGTGTCCGTGAAGCGCTCGTCGCCCAGCCACTGCTGGAGCATGGTGAGCGTGTCGGCGGTGGCCCGGTGCGCTTCGGCGGCCACGTCCGCGCCGCCCTTCGCGGGCGGAGACACGATCACGTACTCCGGTGCCGCAGCGCCGGATCCCAGCGCCTCGGCGAGCGCCGTCAGGTCCGCGTACGACGACACCTCGGATCCTGGGGCCTCTGATGCCCCGAACGGGTCGGGACCCACGACCGCCCACCGGCCCGCCGGGGCGGTGTCCGGCGCCGGGACCGTCGTCCACTCCACCCGGAACAGCGCGTCGCCCGCGCCGCCCCGGGCCGCGCCCAGTTGCTCAGGCGCCACCGAGCGCAGTGCCAGACGCGCCACCGACGCGACCGGGGCACCCGTCACGTCCGCGATGTCAAGCCTCACCCCGCCGTTCCCGGCCGCGGAGAGCCGGACGCGCAGGGCGTCGGCGCCCACCGAGTGGACGGTCACATCGTTCCAGGAGAACGGCAGCCGACCGCCTTCGGTGTGCTCGACCAGGTCTCCCAGGCCGATGCCGTGCAGCACGGCGTCCAGCAGCGCCGGGTGGAGGGTGAACAGCCCGGCTCCGGGTTCGGTGCCTTCGGGGAGCGCGACTTCCGCGTAGATGTCGCCGCCGTGCCGCCAGGCGGCCCGCAGGCCCTGGAAGGCGGGTCCGTAGTCGAAGCCCGCCGCGGCCAGGCCCTCGTACAGGCCGTCGGTGCCGATCCGCTCCGCGTCGGCGGGCGGCCAGGCGCTCAGGTCGAACGAGGCCGGGGCGGCGCCCTCCGCGAGCACACCGGTGGCGTGCCGCGACCACGCCTCCTCTTCTGCCGCGTCCTCGGGACGCGAGTGGAACGCCAGCGAGCGGCGGCCGGTGGCGTCCTGGGCGCCGACGGCGATCTGGACCAGGACCCCGCCCCGCTCGGGCAGGATCAGCGGCGCTTCGAGGGTGAGTTCCTCCAGCAGGTCGCAGCCGACCTGGTCACCGGCGCGGACCGCCAGCTCCACGAACGCCGTACCGGGCAGCAGGACAGCGCCCATGACGGCGTGGTCCGCCAGCCAGGGGTGGGTCTCCAGGGAGAGCCGCCCGGTGAACAGGAACCCTTCGGCGTCGGCGAGGGCGACGGCCGCGCCGAGCAGCGGGTGGTCGGCGGAGCCGAGTCCTGCGGCCGTGACGCCGCCGAAGTCGGTGCCCGCGTCCAGCCAGTAGTGCTCGCGCTGAAAGGCGTAGGTGGGCAGTTCGACGCGCTGGGCGCCGGTGCCCGCGTAGTACGACGCCCAATCCACGGCGACGCCGCGGACGTGCAGGCGGGCGAGGCCGGTGGTCAGCGCCTCGGCCTCGGGCCGGTCCTTGCGCAGGACGGGCACGAAGGCCCCACCCTCGCCGGTCACGCACTCCTGCGCCATCGCGGACAGCACCCCGTCCGGGCCCAGTTCGACGAAGGTGGTGACGTTCTGGGCTTCGAGGGTGCGGACGGCGTCGAGGAAGCGGACGGCCTCGCGGACGTGCCGGACCCAGAAGTCGGCGGTGGCGATCTCCTCGGCGAGGACGACGGCGCCGGTCAGGCCGGAGACGACCGGGATCTTCGGCGCGTGGTACGTCAGGCTCTCGGCGACCTTGCGGAACGGCTCCAGCATGCCGTCCATACGGGGCGAGTGGAACGCGTGGCTGACGGCGAGCCGCTTGGTCTTGCGGCCCTCGGCCTCGAACCGCGCCGCGATCTCCAGCGCCGCGTCCTCGTCACCGGCGACGACCACGGAGGTCGGGCCGTTGAGGGCGGCGATGCCCACCCGGTCGGTGAGCAGCGGCAGCACCTCCGCCTCCGACGCCTGGACGGCGATCATCGCGCCACCGGCCGGGAGTCGCTGCATGAGGCGGCCGCGGGCCGCCACCAGCAGACAGGCGTCGCCCAGGGACAGCACCCCGGCGACGTGCGCGGCGGCCAGCTCGCCGATCGAGTGCCCGGACAGGAAGTCCGGCGTCACGCCCCAGGCTTCCACCAGGCGGAACAGCGCCACCTCGACCGCGAACAGCGCGGGCTGGGTGAAACCGGTCCGGTCCAGCAGCCCGGCGTCGTCGCCGAACAGCACGTCCTTCAGCGGCCGTTCCAGACGCGGGTCCAGCTCCGCGCAGACCTCCTCCAGCGCGTCGGCGAAGACCGGGTACGTCTCGTACAGCTCACGGCCCATGCCGAGCCGCTGGCTGCCCTGACCAGTGAACAGGAACGCGACCTTGCCGCGGGTCTCGGCGTCCTGCACCAGTCCGGCGGCCGTGCGGCCCTCGGCCAGCGCGGTCAGGCGGTCGAGGAACTCCGCGCGGTCACCGCCGATCACCGCCGCGCGGTCCTCCAACGCGCTGCGGGTGGTGGCGAGCGAGTAGCCGAGGGACAGCGGGTCCAGCTCGGGGTGGGCGGCCACGTGCGCGCGGAGCCGCTCGGCCTGGGCGCGCAGGGCGTCCTCGCCCTTGCCCGACAGCACCCAGGGCTGCACCGGCAGGGCCCTGTCCGTGGTGCCGGGGCCGTCGTCATCCGTACCGGCGTCCTCCGGCGCGGGGGCCTGCTCGATGATCAGGTGGGCGTTGGTGCCGCTGATGCCGAACGAGGAGACGGCCGCGCGGCGCGGCCGGCCGGTCTCCGGCCACGGCCGGGCCTCGGTCAGCAGCTCGACCGCGCCCGCCGCCCAGTCGACGTGCGGGGTGGGCGCGTCGACGTGCAGCGTCCTGGGGACGGTGCCGTGCTCGATGGCCTTGACCATCTTGATGATCGCGGCGACACCGGCGGCGGCCTGGGTGTGCCCGATGTTGGACTTCACCGAACCCAGCAGCAGCGGCCGTTCGGCGGTCTTCTCCTTGCCGTACGTGGCCAGCAGCGCCTGCGCCTCGATCGGGTCGCCCAGCGTCGTGCCCGTGCCGTGCGCCTCGACCACGTCGATCTGCTCGGCGGTCAGCCGGGCGCTCGCCAGGGCCTGGCGGATGACGCGTTGCTGGGACGGGCCGTTGGGGGCGGTCAGACCGTTGCTCGCGCCGTCCTGGTTGATGGCGCCGCCGCGTACGACCGCCAGGACCGGGTGGCCGTTGCGCCGGGCGTCGGAGAGCCGCTCCACGAGCAGCATGCCCGCGCCCTCGGACCAGCCCGTGCCGTCGGCGGCGGCCGCGAACGACTTGCAGCGGCCGTCGAAGGACAGCCCGCGCTGGCGGCTGAACTCGGTGAACGTACCCGGCGTCGACATCACCGTGACGCCGCCGGCGAGCGCCAGCGCGCACTCGCCGTTGCGCAGCGCCTGCATCGCCAGGTGCAGGGTGACCAGCGACGACGAGCAGGCCGTGTCGACGGTGACGGCCGGGCCCTCCAGGCCGAAGGTGTACGCGACCCGGCCGGAGGCGATGCTGCTGGAGCCGCCGGTGCCGAGATAGCCCTCGACGCCCGGCGGTACGGCCCGCAGCCGCGAGGCGTAGTCGTGGTACATCACGCCCGCGAAGACACCGGTGCGGCTGCCGCGCACCGCGGCGGCGTCGATGCCCGCGCGCTCGAACACCTCCCAGGTGGTCTCCAGCAGCAACCGCTGCTGCGGGTCCATGGCCAGCGCCTCACGCGGGTTGATGCCGAAGAACGCCGGGTCGAACTCGTTGGCGTCGTGCAGGAATCCGCCCTGCCGGACATAGCTGGTGCCCTGCCCGTCCGGGTCGTCGCTGAAGAGCCTTTCGATGTCCCAGCCGCGGTCCGTGGGGAATGCGGAGATCGCGTCGCCGCCTTCGGACACGAGCCGCCACAGGTCCTCGGGCGAGCCGACCCCTCCGGGGTAGCGGCAGCTCATGCCGATGATCGCGATCGGCTCCCGGTCCTCGGACTCCACCTCTTGCAGGCGGCGCCGGGTCTCGTGCAGGTCGGCGGTCACCCGCTTGAGAAAGTAGCGGAGCTTTTCCTCGTTCATTGATGCGTTCCCCACGGTCTTGTCATCCACGTCAGGAGATCCCGAATTCCTTGCCGATGAAGTCGAAGAGGTCGTCGTCCGTGGCCGATGCGATCTCGTCGGCGACTTCCGCGGCGTCTTCCGGTCCTTGGTTGTCATGGCATTGGGCGAGCAGGGCCTGGAGGCGGGCGGCGATCCTGTCCCGGTCCTCGTCGCCCGGATCGGCCGCCGTCAGTTGTGCCTCCAGCCGGTCGAGTTCGGCGAGCAGGCCGGTCACGGCGGTCGTCTCGTCCGGCGTGACCTCGTCCGCCAGGAAGCGCACCAGCGCGGCCGGCGTCGGGTAGTCGAAGACGAGCGTGGCCGGGAGCCGGACGCCGGTGGCCGCGCCGAGCCGGTTGCGCAGCTCCACCGCCGTCAGCGAGTCGAAGCCGACCTCGCTGAACGAGCGGGCCGGGTCGACCGCTTCGGGCCCGGCGTAGCCGAGTACCGCCGCGACCTGTGTGCAGACCAGGTCCAGCAGCACGCCCTCCCGCTCGGGGGCGGTCAGCCCGGCCAGCCGGGCCGCCAGCGCGTCCGCTCCGGCGGCCGCCGCCGCGGACTCGGCGGCCCGCCGCGCCGGGACCCGGACCAGGCCGCGGAAGAGGGCCGGGAGCATGCCGCTGCCCGCCTGGGCGCGCAGGGCGGCCAGGTCCAGCGGCAGGGGGACGAGCAGCGCCTCGCCGGTGCGGGTGGCGGCGTCGAACAGCTCCACACCCCGCTCGGCGGTGATGGGGACGACGCCGCCGCGCCGGATCCGGCTGATCTCCACCTCGTCCAGCTCACCGCCCATGCCGCCCTCGGCCCACAGGCCCCAGGCGAGGGAGGTGGCCGCCAGGCCCTGATCCGTACGGTGCCGCGCCAGCGCGTCCAGGAACGCGTTGGCGGCGGCGTAGTTGCCCTGGCCCGCGCCGCCGAAGACACCGGCGGCCGAGGAGAACAGCACGAACGCCGACAGGCCGAGGTCGCGCGTCAGCTCGTGCAGATGCCACGCGGCGTCCACCTTGGGCCGCATGACGTCGGCCAGCCGCTGGGGTGTCAGCGAGCCGATGACGCCGTCGTCCAGCACACCGGCCGTGTGTACGACGCCGGTGAGCGGGCGGTCCGCCGGAATCGCGGACAGTACGGCGGCCAGGGCCTCGCGGTCGGCAGCGTCGCACGCCGCCCACGACACGTCGGCGCCCGATGCGGCCAGGTCGGCTGCCAGTTCCGCGGCGCCGGGTGCCTCGCTGCCGCGTCGGCTCATCAGCAGCAGGCGCCGTACCCCGTGCTCGGCCACGAGGTGCCGGGCCACCAGGCCGCCCAGCGTGCCGCTGGCGCCGGTCACCAGCACGGTGCCGTCGGTCGTGAAGGCGGGCCCGGCCGCGCCGCCGTCCACCGCGGCCCGGGTCAGCCGGGGCGCGAGGACCACGCCGTCGCGGACGGCCACCCGCGGCTCCCCGGCCGCCAGGGCGGCGGTCACCGCGTCCAGCGGCTCGCCCTGGTGGTCGATGTCCACCGTGACGACGCGGTCCGGGTGCTCCGCCTGCGCGGAGCGCACCAGGCCCAGCGCCGCCGCGTCCGGCAGGGACGTGGCCGCGTCGTCGGCACCGGTGCGCTCCGCACCGGAGGTGAGGAAGACCAGCCGGGCGTCGCCGAACCGGTCGTCGGCCAGCCAGCGCTGGAGGAACGTGAGCGTGCCGGCGGTGGTCCGATGGGCCGCGTCCGGCACGGCCGCGCCGTCCACGGCGGACGGGGACACGAGCACATACTCCGGTGCCGGCGCGCCGGACTCCAGCGCCTCGGCCAGCGCCGCCAGGTCGGCGTACGCGGTGGGCTCGTTGCCCGATCCCGCCTGGGGCTCCGCCCCGGACCCCGGGGAACCAGGGGCTTCGCTCCCCGCCTCCACGGCGGCCGCGAGCGCGTCCAGGTCCGGATGCGCCCCGAGCCCGAGAGCCCCAGTGCGGCCCACGACCGCCCAGCACTTCGGGTCGACGGCGCCGGAGGACGGAACAGCCGTCCACTCCACGCGGAACAGCGCGTCGCTCGCGCCACCCCGGGCCGCGCCCAACTGCTCCGGTGCCACGGTGCGCAGCGCCAGGCTCTCCACGGTGGCCACGGGAGCACCGGCCACGTCCGCGAGGTCCAGCCGCGCGTTGCCGTTCCCGGTGGCCGAGAGCCGTACCCGCAGCGCGGCGGCGCCCACCGCGTGGAGCGACACCCCGCTCCAGGAGAACGGCAGCCGTCCCCCGCCGTCCGCGCCCTGCTCGGCGGCGGCGGTCAGGCCCAGGGCGTGCAGCGCGGCGTCCAGCAGGGCCGGGTGCAGGCCGAAGGTCTTCGCGTCCGCCGCGGCGTCGTCGGGCAGCCGGACCTCGGCGTACACCTCGTCGCCGCGCCGCCAGGCGGCGGTCAGCCCCTGGAACACCGGGCCATAGTCGAAGCCCGCCCCGGCCAGGCCCTCGTACAGGCCGTCGGTCTCGATCTTCTCCGCGTCGGCGGGCGGCCAGGCGCTCAGGTCGAACGAGGCCGCCGCGGCGCCCTCGGCCAGCGCGCCGGTCGCGTGCCGCAGCCACGGTTCCTCGGCCGGGGCGTGCTCGGCGCGGGAGTGCAGGGTCAGCGCCCGGCGTCCTGTGGCGTCGGGCCCGGCGAGGGCGATCCGCAGTTGGACGCCGCCCCGCTCGGGCAGGATCAGCGGCGCCTCCAGCGTCAGTTCGTCCAGCCGGTCGCAGCCGGCCTGCTCGCCGGCGCGCAGCGCCAGCTCCACGAACGCCGTGCCGGGCAGCGGCACGGTGCCCATGACCGCGTGGTCGGCCAGCCAGGGGTGGGTCTGGAGGGACAGCCGACCGGAGAGGACGAGCCCGTCGGTGCCGGGCAGTTCCAGTGCGGCGCCGAGCAGCGGGTGCCCCGCCGCGTGCAGGCCGATCGCGGCGGCGTCGCCGCCGAGGGGACCGGCGTCCAGCCAGAACTCCTGGCGCTGGAACGGGTACGTGGGCAGCTCGACCCGGCGCGCCCGGTGTCCTTCGTAGGACGCGGCCCAGTCCGGGGACGCGCCTCGCACGTGTGCCCCGGCGAGCGCGGACAGCAGGGTCTCGGGCTCGGGGCGGCCGCCGCGCAGCACGGGCACGAAGGCCGCGCCCTCGCCGGTGACACACTCCTGCGCCATCGCGGACAGCACTCCGTCCGGGCCCAACTCGACGTATGTCGTGACGCCGTGGGCTTCGAGCGCCCGTACGCCGTCGAGGAAGCGGACCGCCTCGCGGACGTGCCGCACCCAGAAGTCGGCAGAAGCGATCTCCTCGGCGGAGACCAGACCGCCGGTCAGATTCGACACGATCGGGATACGCGGGGCCTCGTACGACAGCCCCTCCGCGACCGTACGGAACGCGTCCAGCATCCCGTCCATGTGCGGGGAGTGGAACGCGTGGCTGACGGTCAGCCGCTTGGTCTTCCGGCCCTCTGCCTCGAACCGCGCCGCGACCTCAAGCGCTGCGTCCTCGTCGCCCGCGACGACCACGGAGGTCGGCCCATTGATCGCGGCGATGCTCACCCTCTTACCGAGCAGCGGACGCACCTCCGCCTCCGACGCCTGGATCGCGATCATCGCGCCACCGGCGGGCAGCTCCTGCATCAGGCGGCCACGCGCCGCCACCAGCGCGCACGCGTCCGCCAGCGACAGCACGCCCGCCACATGCGCGGCGGCCAGCTCGCCGATCGAGTGCCCCGACAGGAAGTCAGGCTTCAGCCCCCAGGCTTCCACCAGGCGGAACAGCGCCACCTCGACCGCGAACAGCGCGGGCTGGGTGAAGGCCGTCTGATCCAGCAGCCCGGCGTCCTCGCCGAACAGCACGCCACGCAGCGGCTGTTCCAGGTGCCGGTCCAGCTCGGCGCAGACCGCGTCCAGCGCCTCCGCGAAGACGGGGTACGTCTCGTACAGCTCACGGCCCATGCCGAGCCGCTGGCTGCCCTGACCGGTGAACAGGAACGCCGTCCTGCCCTCGGTGACCGAGCCCTGGGTCAGCGCGGCCGTCTCGCGGCCCTCGGCGAGGGCGTCGAGGCCGGCGAGGAAGCCGTCCCGGTCGCGGGCGACGAGCACCGCGCGGTGCTCGAACGGCGCGCGCGTGGTGGCCAGCGACCAGCCGACGTCCGCAAGGGAGGCATCCGCGAGAGAGGCGTCCGCGGCGGTGTCGAGGTGGGCGCGGAGCCGGGCACCCTGGGCGCGCAGGGCCTCCGGGGTCCGGGCGGACAGCGCCCACGGCAGCGGACCGGCGGCTTCGGAGGACTCCGCCGGCGCCTCCGCCGCGGTGTCCGGGGCCTGTTCGATGATGGTGTGGGCGTTGGTGCCGCTCATGCCGAACGAGGAGACGCCGGCGCGGCGGGCCCGGCCGGTCTCCGGCCAGGGCCGGGCCTGCGCCAGCAGCTCCACGGCGCCCGCCGACCAGTCGACGTGCGACGACGGCGCGTCCACGTGCAGGGACCGCGGCAGCAGCCCGTGCCGCATGGCCAGCACCATCTTGATGACGCCCGCGACACCGGCCGCGGCCTGCGTGTGGCCGAAGTTCGACTTGATCGACCCCAGCCACAGGGGCCGGTCGGCGGGCCGCTCGCGGCCGTAGGTGGCCAGCAGTGCCTGCGCCTCGATCGGGTCGCCGAGCGTCGTGCCCGTGCCGTGGCCCTCCACCGCGTCCACATCGACGGACGTGAGGCCCGCGTTGGCCAGCGCCTGGCGGATGACGCGCTGCTGGGCAGGGCCGTTGGGCGCGGTCAGGCCGTTGCTGGCGCCGTCCTGGTTGACGGCTGTGCCGCGTACGAGGGCGAGCACCTGGTGGCCGTTCCTGCGGGCGTCCGAGAGCCGCTCCACCAGCAGCATGCCGACGCCCTCACCCCACGCGGTGCCGTCCGCGGCCTCGGCGAACGGCTTGCAGCGGCCGTTGGCGGCCAGCCCCCGCTGGCGGCTGAACTCGGTGAACACGTCCGGGGTGGTGATGATGGTGACGCCGCCGGCCAGGGCGAGCGAGCATTCGCCGTTGCGCAGCGCCTGCGCGGCCAGGTGCAGCGCGACCAGCGACGACGAGCAGGCCGTGTCGACGGTGACCGCCGGGCCCTCGAAGCCGAAGGTGTACGACACCCGTCCGGAGGCGATGCTGCTGGAGCCACCGGTGCCGAGGTAGCCCTCGACGCCGTCGGGGACGGTGTGCAGCCGCGACACGTAGTCGTTGTGCATCTGCCCGACGAAGACGCCGACCGGCTTGCCGCGCAGCGCCGCCGGGTCGATTCCGGCGCGCTCGAACGCCTCCCAGGAGGTCTCCAGCAGCAGCCGCTGCTGCGGGTCCATGGCCAGCGCCTCGCGCGGGTTGATGCCGAAGAACGCCGGGTCGAAGTGGTGGGCGTCGTAGACGAAGCCGCCTTCGCGGGCGTACGAGGTGCCGGGCCGGTCCGGGTCCGGGTCGTACAGCGCCTCGACGTCCCAGCCGCGCTCGGCGGGCAGGTGGGCGATGCCGTCGCGGCCTTCGGCGAGCAGCCGCCACAGGGCCTCGGGGGTGTCCGCGCCGCCGGGGAAGCGGCAGCTCATGGCGACGATCGCGATCGGGTCCTCGTCGGCGCCCTGGGTGGCGCCCGCCGTCTCCGTCGGGAGTTCCGCCGGTTCCGCCGCCTGGGAGCCGAGGAGTTCGTCGCGCAGGTATCCGGCCAGCGCCGTGGGCGTCGGGTAGTCGAAGACCAGGGTGGCGGGCAGCCGCAGCCCGGCGGCGGCGCCGAGCCGGTTGCGGAACTCCACCGCGGTCAGCGAGTCGAAGCCGAGGTCCTTGAAGGCCCGGCCCGCCTCGACCGCGTCGGGCGAGGCGTGCCCGAGCACCACGGCCACCTGGGTGCGGACCAGCTCCAGCAGGGTCTGGTCGCGTTCGGCCGTGGGCAGCCGCAGCAGCCGGTCCAGCAGCGACGACGCGTCGGCGGCCGGCCCCGCCCCGGCGGTGCGGCGGGCCGGGGCCCGTACCAGGCCGCGCAGCAGCGCGGGCACCATGCTCGCGTCGGCACCGCGCAGCGGCGCCAGATCCAGCTGCATGGGCACCAGGAACGGGTCACCCAGCCGGTGGGCGGCGTCGAACAGCTCCAGGCCCTCGTCGGAGGAGAGGCCGAGCACACCCGAGCGGCTCATCCGGGACCTGTCGGTGCTGTCCAGCTCGCCGGTCATGCCGCTGGCCTCGGCCCACAGGCCCCAGGCGAGGGAGGTGGCGGGCAGGCCGCGGGCGTGCCGGTGCCGGGCCAGGGCGTCCAGGAAGGAGTTGGCCGCGGCGTAGTTGGCCTGCCCGGCGCCGCCGAACGTACCGGCGGCGGAGGAGAACAGCACGAACGACGCCAGGTCGAGGTCCTGGGTCAGCTCGTGCAGGTTGACCGCGGCGTCCACCTTCGGGCGCAGTACGCGGGCCAGACGCTCCGGGGTCAGCGAGCCGACGACGCCGTCGTCCAACACACCTGCGGTGTGCACCACGGCGGTCAGCGGGTGGTCGGCCGGGATCGCGGCCAGGACGGCGGAGAGCGCCTCCCGGTCGGCCGCGTCGCAGGCGGCGACGGTCACCTCGGCACCCAGCGCGGTCAGTTCGTCGCGCAGCTCGGCCGCGCCGGGGGCGTCCAGGCCCCGGCGGCTGGTCAGCAGCAGATGCCGGGCGCCGCGCACGGTCACCGCGTGCCGGGCCACCAGCCCGCCCAGGGTGCCGGTGCCGCCGGTGATGAGCACCGTCCCGTCGGGGTTCCACTCCGCGGGCACGGTGAGCACGACCTTGCCGACGTGCCGGGCCTGGCTCAGGTAGCGGAAGGCGTCGGGGGCCTGCCGCAGGTCCCACGCGGTGATCGGCGGCGGGGTCAGCGCGCCGCGCGCGAACAGCTCCAGCAGTTCGCGCAGCATCTCCTGGATCCGGTCCAGGCCCGCCTCTGTCAGGTCGAACGCCTGGTAGGAGACACCGGGGTACTGGGCGGCGACCTCCTCCGGCTCCCGTACGTCGGTCTTGCCCATCTCCACGAACCGGCCGCCGCGCGGCAGCAGCCGCAAGGAGGCGTCCACGAACTCCCGGGCCAGGGAGTCGAGGACGACATCGACCCCGCGCCCGCCGCTGGCTCCGCGGAACTTCTCCTCGAAGGCCAGGTCGCGGGAGGAGGCGATCCGGTCGTCGGGCAGGCCGAGCCCGCGCAGGGTGTCCCACTTGCCGGGGCTGGCCGTGGCGTACACGTCCACCCCCCAGTGGCGGGCCAGCTGGACGGCGGCCATGCCGACACCGCCGGCGGCGGCGTGCACCAGCAGCGCCTCGCCGCTCTGGAGCCCGGCCAGGTCGCGCAGCGCGTAGTACGCCGTCATGAAGACGATCGGCACCGACGCCGCCTCGGCGTACGTCCAGCCGTCCGGCATCGGCGCGATCATGCGGCGGTCGGCGACCACCAGCGGCCCGAACCCGCCGGGCAGCATGCCCATGACGCGGTCGCCGGGCGCCAGGTCGGTGACCCCGGGCCCGACCTCCAGGACGACACCGGCGCCCTCGCTGCCCATGAGCCCGGCGTCGCCCGGGTACATGCCCAGCGCGTTGAGGACGTCGCGGAAGTTCAGCCCGGCGGCCCGCACCGCGACCCGCACCTGTCCGGCCTCCAGCGGCGCGACGGCCTCCGGGCACGGCAGCAGGACCAGGTTCTCCAGCGTGCCCTTGTCCTCGATGTCCAGGCGCCAGGCCGGGTCGCCGGTGGGCGGCACCAGCGGTCCGGCGGCCGGGACGCGCGCCAGCCGGGGCGCGTGGACGGCGCCGCGGCGCACCGCGAACTGCGGCTCCCCGGAGGCGAGCGCGGCGGCCAGCGCCTCGTACGAGGAGCTGTCTCCGTCGATGTCGGCCAGGACCAGCCGGTCCGGGTTCTCCGACTGCGCCGAGCGCACCAGGCCCCACACGGGGGCGTGCGCCAGGTCGTGGATCCCGGCGTCGGCCTGGGTGGCGACGGCGCCGTGGGTGACCAGCACCAGGCGGGAGCCGGAGAACCGGTCGTCGGCCAGCCATGCCTGGACCAGCTCCAGCGACTCCCGCACCGCGACATGGACGGCCCCGGCCACCTCTCCCCCAGCGGCCTGACGGCAGGCCAGGACGTAGGCAGGCGGCTCGGCTCCGGCGTCCACGGCGGCGCCGAGCGCGGCCAGGTCGGCGTGGCCGGCCGCCCTGGTGGCGGCGGTCAGCGCGGCGGGCGCGGCGCCCAGCACCGCGTACGTCGCCGGCTCGGCGGCGGGCACCGGCACGGTGGCCCAGTCCACGCGGAACAGCGACTCGTGGTGTGCGGCGGCGGGGCCGCCGAGCTGCCCGGCCGAGACCGGGCGCAGCGCCAGGTGCTCGACCCGGGCCACCGGCGCGCCGGTGCCGTCGGCGAGCTCCAGCGCCACCCCGTCGGCTCCGGCCGGGGCGAGACGGACGCGCAGCGCCCCGGCGCCGACGGCGTACAGGGACACGCCGCTCCAGGAGAACGGCAGGCGGCCCTGCTCGTCGCCGCCCTCGCGGGCGAAGGTGCCGTGCAGCGCGGCGTCCAGCAGCGCCGGGTGCAGACCGAACCGCCCGGCCTCGGCTGCGCGGTCCTCCGGCAGCTCGACCTCGGCGAACACCTCGTCGCCGCGCAGCCACGCGGCCCGCAGGCCCTGGAACACCGGCCCGTAGGCGAAGCCGCCGTGCGCCAGGTGCTCGTACAGGCCCGCCACCTCGGCCGGTTCGGCGCCCGGCGGCGGCCACTCGGTCAGCTCGAACGCGGGCCGCGGGGCCCCGGCTGCGAGCACACCGCTGGCGTGCCGGGTCCAGGGCGTCCCCTCGGGCGCGTCCTGGGCCCGCGAGTACACGGCCAGTGCGCGATGCCCGGACTCCTGTGAGGGGTCGACCACGATCTGGAGCTGTACGGCGTCGTGCTCGGCCAGCACCAGCGGCGCCTCGATGGTCAGCTCTTCGAGGTGGTCGCAGCCGACCTGGTCACCGGCGCGGATCGCCAGCTCCACGAACGCGGTACCCGGCAGCAGGACGGTGCCCATGACGGCGTGGTCGGCCAGCCAGGGGTGGGTGTCGAGCGAGAGCCGCCCGGTGAGCAGGAAGCCGTCGGAGTCGGCGAGCGGCAGGGCGGCGCCGAGCAGCGGGTGGTCGGCCGGGCCGAGCCCCGCCGACACCACGTCGCCGACCCAGCCCTCGGGCGTCTGGAGCCAGAAGCGGCGGCGCTGGAAGGCGTAGGTGGGCAGGTCGACGCGCTGCGCGCCGGTTCCGGCGAAGAACGCCGTCCAGTCCACGGCCGCGCCACGGACGTGCGCACGGGCGAGGGCGGTGGTCGCCGTCTCGGTCTCAGGCCGGTCCTTGCGCAGGACGGGTACGAAGGCGGCGTCCTCGCCGGTGACGCACTCCTGCGCCATCGCGGAGAGGACCCCGTCCGGACCCAACTCGACGTAGGTGGTGACGTTCTGGGCTTCAAGGGTGCGGATGCCGTCGAGGAAGCGGACCGCCTCGCGGACGTGCCGCACCCAGAAATCGGCGCTCGTGATCTCCTCGGCGGAGACCACGGCACCGGTGAGGTTGGAGACGATCGGGATGCGGGGCGCCTCGTAGGAAAGACCTTCCGCGACCTCGCGGAACGCCTCCAACATGCCGTCCATACGCGGCGAATGGAACGCGTGGCTGACGGCCAGCCGCTTGGTCTTCCGGCCCTCGGCCTCGAACCGCGCCGCGATCTCCAACGCCGCGCCCTCATCACCGGCGATGACGACGGAGGTCGGGCCGTTGAGGGCGGCGATGCTGACGCCCTCGGTGAGCAGCGGCAGCACCTCCTCCTCCGAGGCCTGGACCGCGATCATCGCGCCACCGGCGGGCAGCTCCTGCATCAGACGGCCACGAGCCGCCACCAGCACGCAGGCATCCGCCAGAGACAGCACCCCGGCGACATGCGCGGCGGCCAGTTCACCGATCGAGTGCCCGGACAGGAAGTCCGCCCGCAGACCCCACGCCTCAACCAGCCGGAATAGCGCCACCTCGACCGCGAACAGCCCCGGCTGCGTATACCCCGTCTGATCCAGCAGGGCCGCATCCTCGCCGAACAGCACATCCTTCAACGGCCGCTCAAGATGCCCGTCCAGCTCCGCGCACACCGCATCCAGCGCCTCCGCGAACACCGGAGACGCCTCATACAACTCACGACCCATCCCCAGCCGCTGACTCCCCTGCCCCGTGAACAGGAACGCCGTCCTGCCCTCGGCCACCGAGCCCTCGACCAGGCCCGGGACGGGCTCACCGGCGGCCAGTGCCGCCAGGCCCGCGACGAGCGCGTCCCGGTCGTCGCCGGTGACCGCCGCGCGGTGGTCCAGTGCGGCGCGCGTCGTGGCCAGCGCGTAGGCGAGGTCGGTGACGTCATGCTCGGGCCGCTCCGCCAGGTGCGACAGCAGCCGCTCGGCCTGGGCGCGCAGGGCGTCGGCGGTCTTGCCGGACAGGATCCACGGCAGCACCCCGGCCGCGCGGGGCGCGGCACCGGGCTCCTCGGTGGAAGCCGGTTCGGGCTCCGGTGCCTGCTCGATGATGGTGTGCGCGTTGGTGCCGCTCACGCCGAACGAGGAGACGGCGGCGCGGCGCGGGTGTCCCGTCTCGGGCCACGCGCGCGTCTCCGTCAGCAGCGAGACCGCGCCCGAGGACCATTCGACGTGCGGGGTCGGCTCGTCCACGTGCAGCGTCCGCGGCAGCACGCCGTGCCGCATGGCCAGCACCATCTTGATGATGCCCGCGACACCGGCGGCGGCCTGCGTGTGGCCGATGTTCGACTTCACCGAACCCAGCCACAGCGGCTGGTCGGCGGTCTTCTCCTTGCCGTACGTGGCCAGCAGCGCCTGCGCCTCGATCGGGTCGCCCAGCGTCGTCCCCGTGCCGTGCGCCTCCACCACGTCCACATCGGTGGCCGCCAGGCCCGCGTTGGCGAGGGCCTGGCGGATGACGCGCTGCTGGGACGGGCCGTTGGGCGCGGTCAGACCGTTGCTCGCGCCGTCCTGGTTGACGGCGGTGCCGCGTACGACGGCCAGCACCTGGTGGCCGTTCTTCCGCGCGTCCAACAGCCGCTCTACGAGCAGCATGCCGACGCCCTCACTCCAGCCCGTACCGTCGGCGGCGGCCGCGAAGGACTTGCAGCGGCCGCTGGTGGACAGGCCGCCCTGGCGGCTGAAGTCCACGAAGGTGTCCGGGGTGGCCATCACCGTGACACCACCGGCCAGGGCCATGGTGCACTCGCCGTTGCGCAGCGCCTGCGCCGCCAGGTGCAGCGCGACCAGGGAGGACGAGCAGGCGGTGTCGATCGTGACGGCCGGGCCTTCGAGACCGAAGGTGTAGGCGATCCGGCCGGAGGCCACACTGCCCGCCGTGCCCGTGCCCAGATAGCCCTCCAGGCCCTCGGGCAGGGCCGCGAGCCGGGACAGGTAGTCGTGGTACATGACGCCCGCGAAGACGCCGGTCTTGCTGCCGCGTACGGTCGCCGGATCGATCCCGGCCCGCTCGAAGACCTCCCAGGAAGCCTCCAGCAGCAGCCGCTGGTGCGGGTCCATGGCGAGGGCCTCGCGCGGGTTGATGCCGAAGAAGTCCGGGTCGAACTCCCCCGCGTCGTACAGGAAGCCGCCCTGGCTGGTGGTGCTGGTGCCGGACTGGGCGGGGTCGTCGCCGTGGAGGGCGTCCAGCGGCCAGCCGCGGTCGGTCGGGAAGTCGCCGATGGCGTCCACCGCGCCCATGACGAGCTGCCAGAGCCCCTCGGGGCTGGTGACGCCGCCCGGGTAGCGGCAGCTCATGCCGACGATGGCGATCGGCTCGTCGTCATGGGCGACGGCGACCGTGGCCACGGGGGCGGCGGCGTTGTCGTCGGCCTGGTCGCCGAGGATCTCGGTGCGCAGGAAGCCCGCCAGCGCGGTGGGCGTCGGGTAGTCGAAGACCAGGGTGGCCGGGAGCCGTACGCCGGTGACGGCGCCGAGCCGGTTGCGCAGTTCGACGGCGGTGAGGGAGTCGAAGCCCAGCTCCTTGAAGGCGCGTGCCGAGCCGACGGCCTCCGGGCCCGCGTAGCCGAGCACGGCGGCGACCTGGGTGCAGACGATCTCCAGCAGCAGCCGGTCCCGTTCGGCGACGGTCAGGCCGAGGAGGCGCTCCGCGAGGCCGCCGGCGGGTGCGGCGCCGCCCGCCGCCACGACGCGGCGGCCCGGGGCGCGCACCAGTCCGCGCAGCAGCGCGGGCACCATGCTCGCGTCGGCCTGCCGCAGCGGCGCCAGGTCCAGGTGCATCGGTACGAAGGCGGGGTCTCCGACGGCGAGCGCGGTGTCCAGCAGGGTCAGGCCCTCGGCGGAGGAGAGGGCGGCGACTCCGGCACGGGTGATGCGCTGGATGTCGGTGTCGGCCAGGCCTCCGGTCATGCCGCTGCGCTCGGCCCACAGGCCCCAGGCCAGGGCGGTGGCGGGCAGGCCGGCCGCTCGGCGGCGGTGGGCGAGGGCGTCGAGGAAGGCGTTGGCGGCGGCGTAGTTGGCCTGGCCGGGGCCGCCGAGGGTGCCCGCGGCGGCGGAGAACAGCACGAACGCGGACAGGTCGCTGTCCTGGGTGAGCTCGTGCAGGTTCAGGGCCGCGTCCACCTTGGGGGGCAGGACGCGGTCGATGCGCTCCGGGGTGAGGGAGTCGATGACGCCGTCGTCCAGCACACCAGCCGTGTGCACGATGCCGGTCAGCGGATGCTCCGCCGGAACGGCCGCCAGGACGGCGGCCAGCGCCTCCCGGTCCGCCACGTCGCACGCGGCGAGGGTGACCTCGGCGCCGGAGGCGCGCAGTTCGGCGACGAGCTCGTCGGCGCCGTGCGCCTCGGCACCGCGACGGCTGAGCAGCAGCAGGTGCCGTACGCCGTGCTCGGCGACCAGGTGCCGGGCGACGAGGCCGCCGAGCGTGCCGGTCGCGCCCGTGACCAGGACCGTGCCCTCGGGATCGAGGGACGGGACGACGTGGGCGGGGTCGGCGGCGACCCGGGCCAGTCGGGGTACGACGACCGTTCCGGCGCGTACGGCCAGTTGCGGCTCGCCGGCGGCCAGTGCGGCGGGCAGGGCCCTGTACGACGGGTCCTCGCCGTCCACGTCCAGCAGGACGAAGCGGTCGGGGTTCTCCGACTCGGCGGAGCGCAGCAGGCCCCACAGCGGGGCGTGGACCAGGTCCGCGACGTCGGCGTCGGCGTCGGTGGCGACGGCGCCCCGGGTGGCGATGACCAGCTTGGAGTCGGTGAAGCGGCCGTCGGCGAGCCACTCCTGCACCAGCTCCAGGGCGTGGTGGAGGGCGGTCCGTACGTCGGTGGGCAGCTCGTTCGCGGTCTCCGCCGTGCCGGTCGGGAAGAACGGCGCCACGACGGCCTGGGGCAGCGGGGCCCCGGCGGCCACGGCCTCGCCGAGCGCGGCCAGGCCGGGGTACGTCGCGGCGGTCGGCAGCGCGGCGGCCAGTTCCGGCGCGGAGTCGCCGATGACGGCCCACTGGCCCGCCGTGACCGTCGTGGTCGCCGAGGCGGGCGCGGCGGTCCACTCGACCCGGAACAGCGCGTCGTGGAACGTGTCGCGGGCGGCGTGCACCTGCTCCGGGGAGACCGGGCGCAGCAGCAGCGCGTCCACGGAGGCGACGGGGGTGCCGGAGTCGTCGGTGACGAGGACGGCCACGGTGTCCTGGCCCGCGGGCGACAGCCTGACCCGCAGGGCGGTGGCGCCGACGGCGTGCAGGCTGACGCCGCGCCAGGAGAACGGCAGGCGGCCGTGCTCGGTGTCCTCCAGGAGGTCGCCGATGCCGACGGCGTGCAGGGCGGCGTCCAGCAGCGCCGGGTGCAGGCCGAACCGTCCGGCGTCCTCGTGGGCGGTCGCGGGGAGCCGTACCTCGGCGTACACGTCCGTGCCGTGCTGCCAGGCGGCGGTCAGGCCCTGGAAGACCGGCCCGTAGGCGAAGCCGGACTCGGTGAGGAAGTCGTACAGTCCGTCGACGGGGACCTCGGTGGCGCCGGGCGGCGGCCAGGCGGCCAGGGCCGCCTCGGGGGTGCGGGCCCCGGCGGCGAGCACACCGGTGGCGTGGCGGGTCCATTCGCCCTCGCCCCAGCTGCCGTCGGCGGCGTCCTCCAGGCGGGAGTGCAAGGTCAGGGTGCGGCGGCCGGTGGCGTCCGGGGCTCCGACGGCCACCTGGAGCTGCACACCGCTGGTCGGGGGCAGGACGAGCGGCGCTTCGAGGGTGAGTTCCTCCAGTACGTCGCAGCCGACGTGGTCCCCGGCGCGGACGGCGAGCTCCACGAAGGCGGTGCCGGGCAGCAGGACCGTGTCCATCACCGCGTGGTCGGCCAGCCAGGGGTGGGTGTGCAGCGAGAGGCGGCCGGTGAACAGGAATCCGGCGGCGTCCGCCAGTGAGACGGCGGCGCCCAGCAGCGGGTGGTCGGCGGAGCCGAGCCCGGCGGAGGTGACGTCGCCGGTCCACGGGCCGGGCGGCTCGGGCCAGTACAGCTCGCGCTGGAAGGCGTACGTGGGCAGCTCGACGCGGCGGCCGCCGCTGCCGTCGAGGACGGCGCCCCAGTCGACGTCGGCGCCGTGCACGTGGGCGTGGGCCAGCGCCGTGGCCAGTGCCGTCGCCTCGGGGCGGTCGCCGCGCAGGACGGGTGTGAACACGGCGCCGTCGGTGGGGACGCAGTCCTGGGCCATGGCGGACAGGACGCCGTCCGGGCCGAGTTCGAGGTACGTGGTGACGCCGTACTGGGCGAGCCGGCGGGCGCCGTCGAGGAAGCGGACGGCCTGGCGGACGTGCCGTACCCAGTAGTCGGGCGAGCAGATGTCGGCGGCGACGGAGTCGCCGGTGAGGGTGGACACGATCGGGATGACCGGCGGGTGGTACGTGACGCCCTCGGCGACCTGGCGGTAGGCGTCGAGCATGCCGTCCATGTGCGGGGAGTGGAAGGCGTGGCTCACGGTCAGCCGCTTGGTCTTGCGGCCCTGGGCCTCGAACGACGCGGCGATCTCCAGTGCCGCGTCCTCGTCGCCCGCGACGACGACCGACGCCGGACCGTTGATCGCGGCGATGCCCACCCCGTCGGTGAGCAGCGGCAGCACCTCCGCCTCCGACGCCTGGACGGCGATCATCGCGCCACCGGCGGGGAGTTCGTCCATCAGCCGGCCGCGGGCGGCCACCAGCGTGCAGGCGTCCTCCAGCGACAGCACCCCGGCGACGTGTGCGGCGGCCAGTTCGCCGATGGAGTGGCCGATCAGGAAGTCGGGCTTGACGCCCCAGGTCTCCAGCAGCCGGAAGAGCGCCACCTCGATGGCGAAGAGGGCGGGCTGGGTGTAGCCGGTGCGGTCCAGCAGCCCGGCCTCGGGAGAGCCGGGCTCGGCGGACATCACCTCGCGCAGCGGCCGCGGCAGGTGCGGGTCGAGTGCGGCGCACACCTCGTCCAGGGCGTGCGCGAAGGCGGGCAGGGCCGCGTACAGCTCACGCCCCATGCCGGGGCGCTGGCTGCCCTGGCCGGAGAACAGGAACGCGGTCTTGCCCTCGCGGACTTCGCCCCGTACCAGGCCCGGTACGAGATCGGCGGCGGTGCCGTCGGCGGCGGCGAGCGCGGCCAGACCGCGCAGCAGTTCCTCACGAGCGGTGTCGGCACCGGCCAGCAGCACGGCCCGGTGGTCGAGTGCGGAGCGGGTGGTGGCCAGGGAGTGGGCGAGGTCGACCGGGCGCTGGTCGGGGTGGCCGGTCACATGGGCGGCCAGCCGCTCGGCCTGCGCGCGCAGCGCCTGCGGGCTCTGCGCGGATATCACCATGGGCAGCGGCCCGCCGAGCCCGGAGCCGCTCTGTACGGGGCTGTCGGCCGGGGCGTCGGCGGCCGCCTCCTCGACGGGGGCCTGCTCGATGACGGTGTGCGCGTTGGTGCCGCTGACGCCGAACGAGGAGATGCCGGCGCGGCGCGGCTGGCCGGTCTCCGGCCACGGCCGGGCCTCGGTCAGCAGCTCGACGGCGCCGGTGGTCCAGTCGACGTCGGACGACGGGGCGTCGACGTGCAGGGTCTGCGGCAGGAGGCCGTGTTCGATGGCCTTGACCATCTTGATGATCCCGGCGACACCGGCGGCGGCCTGGGTGTGCCCGAAGTTGGACTTGACCGAGCCCAGCCACAGGGGCCGCCCGTCGGGCCGGTTCTGCCCGTAGGTGGCCAGCAGGGCCTGGGCCTCGATGGGGTCGCCGAGGCTGGTGCCGGTGCCGTGCGCCTCGACGGCGTCGACCTGGGCGGGGGTCAGCCGGGCGTCGGTGAGGGCCTGGCGGATGACGCGCTGCTGGGACGGGCCGTTGGGGGCGGTGAGCCCGTTGCTCGCGCCGTCCTGGTTGATGGCGGAGCCGCGCACGACCGCCAGCACCGGGTGGCCGTTCGCGCGGGCGTCGGAGAGCCGTTCCACGAGCAGCATGCCGACGCCCTCGCCCCAGCCGGTGCCGTCGGCGCCGTCGGCGAACGCCTTGCAGCGCCCGTCGGGGGCCAGGCCGCGCTGGCGGCTGAAGTTGACGAACGCGCGCGGGCTGTTCATCACGGTGACGCCGCCGGTCAGCGCCAGCGAGCACTCGCCGTTGCGCAGCGACTGCACGGCCAGGTGCAGGGCGACCAGCGACGCCGAGCAGGCGGTGTCGACGGTGAGCGCCGGCCCCTCCAGGCCGAAGGTGTAGGAGATCCGGCCGGAGATGACGCTGGCCGCGTTGCCGGTGAGCAGGTACTGCTCGACGCCCTGGGGCAGCCGGTGCATCAGCTCCGGGTAGTCCTGGCCGTTGGTGCCGATGAACACCCCGGCCTTGGCTCCGCGCAGCGTGGCCGGGTCGATGCCGGCCCGTTCGAAGACCTCCCAGGAGGTCTCCAGCAGCAGCCGCTGCTGCGGGTCCATGCCGAGGGTCTCGCGCGGGCTGATCCCGAAGAACGCGGCATCGAACCGGCCCGCGTCCGCCAGGAATCCGCCCTTGTCGGTGTAGCTGGTGCCCTGCTGGTCGGGATCGCTGTCGAACAGCGCCTCGACGTCCCAGCCGCGGTCGGTGGGGAAGTCCCCGATGGCGTCGCGGCCTCCGGCCACGAGCTCCCACAGGTCCTCCGGAGACGCGACGCCTCCGGGGAACCGGCAGCTCATGCCCACGATCGCGATGGGTTCAGGATCCCGCGACTCAACCTCGCGGAGCCGCTGCCGCGTCTGGTGCAGATCGGCCGTTACCCGCTTGAGGTAGTCGAGGATCTTGTCCTGATCCGCCATTGGAGTCTCACCCATGCTTCTCGTCACAAACCTTGCGCCCGCGGATCGGTGGATCCTTGGATTCCGAGTTCTCTAGATTCCGAGTTCTTTCTCGATGAAGTCGAAGACCTCATCCGCCGTCGCCTCGTGCAGTTGCTCCGTCACTTCGGCGGCGCCCTCGCCGGTCGCCGCGCGGGGCTCGCTCCAGGCGGTCAGCAGGGCCTGGAGCCGGGCCGCGATGTCCGCCCGCTTCTCGCCGTCCTCGCTCGCCGGATCCAGGACCGACAGGGCGGATTCCAGCTTCTCGAGTTCCGCGAGGCCCGGCGCCGCCGTGCCGCCGCCGTCCGGCACGAGCTGCGCGCGGAGGAACTCGGCGAGCGCGGCCGGGGTGGGGTAGTCGAAGACCAGCGTGGCGGGGAGCTTCCGCCCGGTGGCGGCGCTCAGCCGGTTGCGCAGCTCCAGGGCGATGAGCGAGTCGAAGCCCAGCTCCTTGAACGCCCGCTGGGCACCGACCTCGTCGGTGGAGGGGTGTCCCAGCGCGGCGGCCGCGTGGGAGCGCACCAGTTCCGTGACGACCAGCAGTTGCTCGGCGGCGGGCATGGCCGCCAGCCGCTGCCGCAGCGCGGACGCCGGGGCCTCGGCCGGGCCGGGCTCGCCGCCGCCGGCCGCCTCGGTCATCCGCCGTACCTCGGGCAGATCGCCGATGAACGGGCTGGGACGGACCGCCGTATAGCCGTGGACGAACCGCTCCCACTGGATGTCGGCGACGGCCACGGCCACGTCGTCGTGGTCCAGCGCCTGTTGGAGCGCGGCGATCGCCGCGGCCGGGGCCATGGCGGGGACGCCGCCGCGGTCCAGCCGTTCGCCGATGGCGCCGCCCGCGGCGAGTCCGGTGTCGCCCCAGCGGCCCCAGGCCACGGAGGTGGCGGGCAGCCCGTCGGCGCGGCGCTGCTCGGCCAGTGCGTCGAGGTACGCGTTGGCCGCCGCGTAGTTGCCCTGCCCGGCGTCGCCGAGGGTGGCCGCGACGCCGGAGAACAGCACGAACGCCGACAGGTCCAGGTCCTTGGTGAGTTCGTGCAGATGGCGGGCGGCGTCGGCCTTCGGGCCGAGTACGGTGGCGAACCTCCCGGGCGTCAGCGCGTCCAGCACGCCGTCGTCGAGTACCCCGGCGGCGTGCACCACGGCCGTCAGCGGCCGGTCGGCGGGGATGGCGTCGAGCAGCGCCGCGACGGCCTCGCGGTCGGCCACGTCGCAGGCGGCGATGGTCACCTCGGCGCCCAGGGCGGTCAGTTCGTCGCGCAGCTCGGCGGCGCCGGGGGCGTCCGGGCCGCGGCGGCTGGTGAGCACCAGGTGCCGGGCGCCGTTCCCGGCCAGCCAGCGGGCCACGTGCGCGCCGAGCGCGCCCGTACCGCCGGTGACCAGCGCGGTGCCGTCGGGCCGCCAGGACCGTACGGCGGGTGCGCCGGCGAGCGGGGCGCGGCTGAGCCTGCGGACGAAGACGCCGGAGGCGCGCACCGCGAGCTGGTCCTCGCCGTCCGCGGCGGTGAGCACGCCGGCCAGCCGGGACAGCGCCCGCTCGTCGGGGGCTGCCGGAAGGTCGACCAGGCCGCCCCAGCGCTCGGGGTGCTCCAGGGCCGCGGTCCTGCCCAGGCCCCACACCAGCGCCTGCCCGGGGTCGGCCAGCCGGTCGGAGCGGCTGACGGAGACGGCGCCGCGGGTGGCGCACCACAGCGGGGCGTCCACCTCGGCGTCGCCCAGGGCCTGTACGAGGGCGGCGGAGCCGGCGAGCCCGGCGTCGACCCCGTCGGTGGCGGGCTCTTGAGCGAGCGCCAGAAGGGACAGCACCCCGGTGACGGCGGCGGATCCGGCACCGTCCCGTCCGGGGTCGGCCTCGCGTCCGTCGCCGGAGGTCGCGGACTCGCCGGACTCTGCCGTCTCCGCTCCCATGGCGTTCCCGGCGAGCGCCGCGCGCAGCCGCGCGGTCAGCGCCGCGCGGTCCACGGCGTCGGCGTCCACGACGATCTGCCGTACGGCGGCGCCGCGTTCGGCGAGGGTGCGGGCCGCGCCGGCGGCCCAGGCGCCGGCGGCCTCCGTAGGCGGTACGACGAGCAGCCAGGTGCCGGACAGCCGTCCGGGTCGCCCCTCGGACCGGGGCTGCCAGGTGACGCGGTAGCGCCAGCCGTCGACGGTGGACTGCTCGCGGGCCTGCCTGCGCCACGAGGACAGGGCGGGCAGGACGGCGCCGAGCGAGTCCAGCCCGTCGGCGTCGGCGAACTCCAGGGTCCCGGCCAGGGATTCCAGGTCCTCGCGTTCGACGGCCGCCCAGAAGCGGGCGTCGACGTCGTCGGCGCGCTGTGCCGGGACGGTGGCCTCGGCCGCGGGGGCCTGCGGCCACAGGTGCTGGTGCTGGAAGGCGTACGTGGGCAGGTCGACGCGGGCGGCGTCGCCGTAGACGGCGCTCCAGTCCACGGCCACACCACGGGCCCACGCCTCGCCCAGGGAGAGCCAGAAGCGCTCCAGACCGCCTTCGTCGCGGCGCAGCGAGCCGAGTACGGCGGCCTCGCGGCCCGCGTCCTCGGCCGTCTCCTGCACGCCCATGGTCAGCACGGGGTGCGCGCTGGACTCGATGAAGACCCCGAAGCCCTCGTCCAGCAGGCGGCGTACGGCCCCTTCGAGTTCGACGGTGCGACGCAGGTTGGTGAACCAGTACTCGGCGTCCAGCTCCGGGCCCGTGATCCACTGACCGGTCACGGTGGACAGGAACGGCACCTGGGGCGCCTGCGGCCGGATCGGGGCCAGGCAGGCCAGGAGTTCCTCGCGCAGCAGCTCCACCTGCGCGGAGTGCGAGGCGTAGTCCACCGGCACGCGGCGCGCCCGGACCTCGTCCGCCTCGCAGGAGGCCAGGAACTCGTCCAGCGCGACGGGTTCGCCGGAGACGACCACGGAGGACGGGCCGTTGACCGCCGCCACCGAGATCCGCTCCTCTCCCCACTCCGCGATCCGCTCCCGCACCCGCGCGACCGGCAGCGCCACCGACACCATGCCGCCCAGACCGGCCAGCTCCCGGCCGATCGCCTGGCTGCGCAGCGCCACGACCCGGGCCGCGTCCTGGAGGGACAGCGCCCCGGCGACGCACGCGGCGGCGATCTCGCCTTGGGAGTGGCCCACCACGGCCGACGGCTCGACGCCCACGGAGCGCCACAGCTCGGCCAGCGACACCATCACCGCGAACAGCACCGGCTGGACGACGTCCACCCGCTCCAGCGACGGCGCGCCCTCGACCCCGCGCAGCACATCCACCAACGACCAGTCGGTGAACTCCGCGAGCGCGGCGGCGCACTCATCGATCCGAGCAGAGAACACTGGCGAAGCATCCAACAGGCCCACGGCCATGCCTACCCATTGCGACCCCTGTCCGGGGAACAGGAACGCCCCCTTGCCCCCGATACCGGACCCCTGTACGAGGCCGGGCAGGACCTGTCCGCGGGCCAGGGCGTCCAGGCCGCGCACGAAGTCGGCACGGTCGCCGCCCACCAGGACGGCGCGCTCCTCCAGCGTGCTCCGGGTGGTGGCCAGCGACCAGCCGACGTCGGCCGGGCGCGGCGCCGGGTCGGTCTCCAGGTGGGCCAGCAGCTTCTGCGCCTGGGCCCGCAGACCCGCCTCGGTACGGCCCGACAGCACCCACGGCAGGGGGGTGATCGGGGCTGCCTCCGGGGTCTTGTCGGAGGGCTCTTCGGCGGGCTCTTCGGAGGACTCTTCGGCGGGCGCCTGCTCCAGGATGGCGTGCGCGTTGGTGCCGCTGAAGCCGAAGGAGGAGACGGCCGCGCGGCGCGGGTGGTCGGCCTCCGGCCACGGCGTGGCCTCGGTCACCAGCGACACCGCGCCCGCCGACCAGTCGACGTGCGGGGTCGGTTCGGCGATGTGCAGGGACTCCGGTACGACGCCGTGCCGCATAGCCAGCACCAGCTTCATCACCCCCGCGACACCGGCCGCCGCCTGGGCGTGCCCGATGTTGGACTTGACGGAGCCGAGCAGCAGCGGCCGGTCCTCGGGACGGTCCTGACCGTAGGTGGCCAGCAGCGCCTGCGCCTCGATCGGGTCGCCCAGCGTCGTGCCCGTGCCGTGCGCCTCGACGACGTCCACGTCGGCGTACGACAGCCGGGCGTTGGCCAGGGCCTGGCGGATGACGCGCTGCTGGGACGGGCCGTTGGGGGCGGTCAGGCCGTTGCTGGCGCCGTCCTGGTTGATGGCCGTACCGCGGACGACGGCCAGCACCGGGTGCCCGTTCTTCCGCGCGTCCGACAGCCGCTCCACCAGGAGCATGCCGACGCCCTCGGCCGGGCTGAAGCCGTCGGCGTCCGACGAGAACGCCTTGCTGCGGCCGTCGGAGGCCAGCCCGCGCTGGCGGCTGAACTCGATGAAGGTGCCCGGGGTCGCCATGACGGTGACGCCGCCCGCCAGGGCCACGGTGCACTCGCCGTTCCGCAGCGCCTGCACGGCCAGGTGCAGCGCCACGAGGGAGGCGGAACAGGCCGTGTCGACGGTGACCGCCGGGCCTTCCAGGCCGAAGGTGTAGGAGAGGCGGCCGGAGACGACGCTGGCGGCGCTGCCGGTGGCCAGATGGCCCTCGTAGCCGCCGTCGGTGGTGTTCCGCATGAGGATCGAGTAGTCGGAGCCGTTGGTGCCGACGAAGACCCCGGCCTGGCTGCCGCGCAGGGCGGCCGGGTCGATGCCGGCCCGCTCGAACGCCTCCCACGAGGTCTCCAGCAGCAGCCGCTGCTGCGGGTCCATCGCCATGGCCTCGCGCGGCGAGATCCCGAAGAAGCCGGGGTCGAACTCGGCGGCGCCGGTGAGGAATCCGCCCTCCCGGGCGTAGCTGGTGCCCTGTGCGTCCGGGTCCGGGTTGTACAGGGACGCCACGTCCCAGCCCCGGTCGGCGGGGAACTCCGACAGCGCGTCGCCGCCGGAGGCGAGCAGCTGCCACAGCTCCTCGGGGGTGCGGACGCCGCCGGGGAAGCGGCAGCTCATGGCCACGATGGCGATCGGCTCATCGTCGGAGGCCGTTGCCGCGACCGGTAGCGGGGCACCTGTCCTCTGCTGCTCGTCGGACAGCTCCGTCCGCAGGTGCCTGGCGAGCGCCGTCGGGGTCGGGTAGTCGAAGATCAGCGTCGGGGGCAGCTTGAGTCCGGTGGCCGCGCCGAGCCGGTTGCGCAGTTCGACGGCGGTCAGGGAGTCGAAGCCCAGCTCCTTGAAGGCGCGGCCCGCCTCGACGGCTTCGGGACCGGCGTAGCCGAGGACGGCCGCGACCGCGCCGCGCACCAGGTCCAGCAGCAGCCGCTCCTGGTCGGCTTCGGGCAGCCCGCCGAGCTGCTGCGCCAGGGCGGCGGCACCGCCCGCGGCGTCCTCGTCGGCGGCCCCGCTCATGTCCTTGATGACGTCCCGGGCCTCGGGCAGGTCGTGCAGCAGCGGACGGGATCGGCCGGAGGTGAAGGCCAGGACGAAGCGCTTCCACTCCATGTCGACGACGGTCAGGGCGGTCTCGTCGCGGTCCAGGGCGTGCTGGAGCGCGGTGACGGCCGACGCCGGGGCCATCTCGATGACACCGTGGCGGCGCATCCGGTCGCCGACCGCGCCCTCGGCCATCCCGCCCTCGCCCCAGGGGCCCCAGGCGAGGGAGGTGGCGGGCAGTCCGGCGGCGCGCCGGTACTCGGCGAAGGCGTCCAGGAAGGCGTTCCCCGGCGCGTAGTTGCCCTGGCCGGGCGCGCCGAAGGTGGCGGCGAAGGAGGAGAACAGCACGAACGCGGACAGGTCCAGGTCCTTGGTGAGCTCGTGGAGGTGGAGCGTGGCGTCGACCTTGACCTTCAGCACCCGGTCGACCTGCTCCGGCGTCAGCGCCTCGATGACCCCGTCGTCCAGGACGGCGGCGGTGTGCACCACGGCGGTCAGCGGGTGTGCTGCCGGTACGGACGCCAGCAGCGCGGCGACGGCGTCCCGGTCGGACACGTCGCAGGCGGCGACGGTGACGTCCGCGCCCAGGGCGGCCAGTTCGTCGCGCAGCTCGGCCGCGCCGGGGGCGTCCAGGCCCCGGCGGCTGGTCAGCAGCAGATGCCGGGCGCCGTTCCCGGCCAGCCAGCGGGCCACGTGCGCGCCGAGCGCGCCCGTACCGCCGGTGACGAGAACGGTGCCGTCCGGCCGCCACGACCGTACGGCGGGGGTCTCGGCCAGCGGGGCGCGCACCAGCCTGCGGGCGAGCAGTCCGGCGGGCCGGATGGCGACCTGGTCCTCGTCCTCGGCACCGGCGCAGGCACCGGCCAGGACGGACACGAGGCGCGTGAACGCGCGGTCGTCGGGCTCCGGGTGTGTGATTGCCGGGAGGTCGACCAGACCGCCCCAGCGCTCGCCGTGCTCCAGCGCGGCCACCCGGCCCAGGCCCCACACCAGCGCCTGCGTGGGGGAGGCGAGCGGTTCGGCGCGGCCGACCGAGACGGCACCCTGGGTGGCGGACCACAGCGGGGCGGTGACCTCGGCGTCGCCCAGCGCCTGGAGCAGCGCGAGCTGCGCGGCGACGCCGGAGGGGACGGAGGAGTGCGCCGGGTGCGGCCGCTCTTCCAAGGCCAGCAGGGACAGCACGCCGGTCAGGGGGCCGCCGTCGGCGAGCTCGGCGAGCAGCCGCTCGGCGAGCTCCGCACGGCCCTCCGCGCCGGTGTCGACCACGAGCTGCCGTACGGCGGCGCCACGCTCGGCGAGCACACGGACCGTACCGGTGACCCACGGCCCGTCGGCCTCGGACTGCGGCACCACGACGAGCCAGGTGCCGGGCAGGCGGGCGGACTGCGCCTCGGACAGCGGCTTCCACGTCACGCGGTAGCGCCAGCCGTCCACCGTGGACTGCTCACGGGCCTGCCTGCGCCACGACGACAGCGCGGGCAGGAGGGAGCTGAGGGGCTGGTCGCCGTCGACCGCCAGCTCATCCGCCAATGCCTGCCAGTCCTCGCGCTCGACGGTCTCCCAGAAGCGGGCTTCCAGGGGGTCGGCGGCGGCGACCGCGGCGGCTTCGGGGGTTCCTGCTTCGAGCCAGTAATGCTGGTGCTCGAAGGCGTACGTGGGCAGGTCGATCGTGGCGGCGCCGGTGTCTCCGTAGACGGCGGTCCAGTCCACGGCGACACCGCGTGCCCACGCCTCGCCCAGTGACAGCCAGAAGCGCTCCAGCCCACCCTCGTCGCGCCGGAGCGAGCCGAGCGCGGCGGCCTCATGACCCGCGTCCTCGGCCGTCTCCTGCACGGCCATGGTCAGCACCGGGTGGGCGCTGGACTCGATGAAGACCCCGAAGCCCTCGTCCAGCAACCGCCTTACAGCGCATTCGAGTTCGACCGTGCGACGGAGGTTGGCGAACCAGTACTCCGCGTCCAGCTCCGGGCCCTTGACCCACTCGCCGGTAACGGTGGACAGGAACGGCACCTGGGCGGGCTGGGGCACGACCGGGGCCAGGCAGGTCAGGAGTTCGTCGCGGAGCAGCTCCACCTGGGCGGAGTGCGAGGCGTAGTCCACGGGTACGCGACGGGCCCGCACCTCATCCGCCTCGCACGAGGCCAGCAGCTCATCCAACGCGTCCGGTTCGCCGGAGACCACCACCGACGACGGCCCGTTGACGGCCGCCACCGAGATCCGCTCCTCTCCCCAGGCGGCGATCCGCTCGCGGACCTGGGCCACCGGCAGCGCGACCGACACCATCCCGCCCTTGCCCGCCAGCACCCGGCCGATCACCTGACTCCGCAACGCCACCACACGCGCCGCGTCCTCAAGCGACAGAACCCCCGCCACGCAGGCCGCCGCGATCTCCCCCTGGGAGTGACCCACCACGGCGGCGGGTCCAACGCCCAGCGAACGCCACAACTCCGCGAGGGAGACCATCACGGCGAACAGCACCGGCTGGACCACATCCACCCGCTCCAGCGACGGCGCGCCCTCCACACCCCGCAGCACATCCACCAACGACCAGTCACAGAACTCCGCAAGAGCAGCGCCACACTCCTCAATACGGGCGGCGAACACCGGCGAGGCATCCAGCAGCCCCACCGCCATCCCCACCCACTGCGAACCCTGACCAGGGAACACGAACGCGGTCTGACCGGCGGCGACAGCGCCCTGCACGACGCCCGCGGCCATCGCCCCGTCCGCCAGCGCGCCCAACCCCGCCAGCAGCTCACCGCGGTCCCGGCCCACGACCACCGCACGGTGGTCCAGCGCCGCCCGCGTCGTGGCGAGCGACAGGCCCACGTCCAGTGGCCGCGGCTCCGGCTCGGCCGTCACGTACGCCAACAGCCGTTCGGCCTGCGCCCGTAGCGCCGCAGCGCTCTTGCCGGACAGCGTCCACGGCAGTACGCCCAGTTCGCGCGGCGCCGCCGGAGCGGTCTCGGCCGCGTCCTCCTCAGGTTCGTCGGCAGGAGCCTGTTCGAGGATGGTGTGGGCGTTGGTACCGCTGAAGCCGAAGGAGGAGACGGCGGCGCGGCGCGGACGCCCCGTCTCCGGCCACGCCACCGCCTCCGTCAGCAGCGACACGGCGCCCGCCGACCAGTCCACGTGCGGCGTCGGCTCGTCCACGTGCAGGGTCTGCGGCAGCACGCCGTGCTCGATGGCCTTGACCATCTTGATGATCCCGGCAACACCGGCCGCGGCCTGGGTGTGCCCGATGTTGGACTTGATGGAGCCGAGCAGCAGCGGCCGGTCCTCGGGACGGTCCTGGCCGTACGCCGCCAGCAGCGCCTGCGCCTCGATCGGGTCGCCCAGCGTCGTGCCCGTGCCGTGCGCCTCGACCGCGTCCACGTCGGCGGCGGACAGGCGCCCGTTGGTGAGGGCCTGGTGGATGACGCGCTGCTGGGACGGGCCGTTGGGGGCGGTCAGGCCGTTGCTCGCGCCGTCCTGGTTGACGGCGGAGCCCCGCACGACCGCCAGCACCGGGTGCCCGTTCTTCCGCGCGTCCGACAGGCGCTCCACGAGCAGCATGCCGACGCCCTCACCCCAGCCCGTGCCGTCGGCGGCGGCCGCGAACGGCTTGCAGCGGCCGTCCGCGGCGAGGCCGCGCTGGCGGCTGAACTCGGTGAAGGTGGACGGGGTCGCCATGACGGTCACCCCGCCGGCCAGGGCCAGCGAGCACTCGCCGTTGCGCAGCGCCTGCACGGCCATGTGCAGCGTCACCAGCGACGACGAGCAGGCCGTGTCGACCGTGACCGCCGGGCCCTCCAGACCGAAGGTGTACGAGACCCGGCCGGAGGCGATGCTGCCGGAGCTGCCGGTGCCGAGGAAGCCCTCGACGCCCTCGGGTACGGAGTCCAGCCGCGAGGTGTAGTCGTGGTACATCACGCCCGCGAAGACGCCGGTCCGGTGGCCGCGCAGCGACGTGGGGTCGATGCCCGCCCGCTCGAACGCCTCCCATGAGGTCTCCAGCAGCAGCCGCTGCTGCGGATCCATCGCCAGCGCCTCACGCGGCGAGATCCCGAAGAGGGCGGGGTCGAAGGCGCCCGCGTCGTAGAGGAAGCCGCCCTCGCTGACGTAGCTGGCGCCCGCCTGGTCGGGGTCGGCGTCGTAGAGGGTCTCGATGTCCCAGCCGCGGTCGGTCGGGAAGCCGGAGATGGCGTCCCGGCCGTCGAGTACGAGCCGCCACAGGTCCTCGGGGGTACGGACGCCGCCGGGGTAGCGGCAGCTCATCGCGACGATGGCGATGGGCTCCTGGTGCCGCTCCTCGACCTCGCGCAGCCGTCGGCGGGCCTGACGCAGATCGGCGGTCGCCCGCTTGAGGTAGTCGCGCAGCTTGTCCTCGTTGTTCACCATTGCGTCGTCGGCTCCTTGCGAATTCCTGCGGAAGAGGCGGAAGGGGAGGTCGTGCTCATCTGGTCGGTGCGCTCCCGTTCAGGAGGAGCCGAGCTCGTCGTCGAGCAGGTCGAAGAGTTCGTCGTCGGTCGCCGATGCGAGGTCTTCGTCCTCGCCGGCACCATCGGCCGTCGCGTCCTGGGCGTCGTTCCACTTCGCCATGAGGGCTTGCAGGCGCATCGTGATCCGCGACCGGGTGACGCTGTCGCCGGTGGCCGCGGCCAGGGCGGCTTCGAGACGGTCGAGTTCGCCGAACACGGACGGACCGCCGCCGTGCGCGTCCTGCGGAAGCGCCGCGCGCAGGTGGTCGGCCAGGGCACCGGGAGTCGGATAGTCGAAGATCAGCGTGGCGGGCAGCCGGAGCCCGGTGGCCGCGCCCAGCCGGTTGCGGAGCTCGACCGCCGTGAGCGAGTCGAAGCCCAGTTCCTTGAAGGCCGCGCCGGGTTCGACGGCCGCCGCGCCGCTGTGTCCGAGGACGGTGGCCACCTGGGCGCAGACCAGGTTGAGCAGGTAGCGGTCGCGCTCGGCCGGGGACAGGCCCGCGAGCCGGTCCACCAGGCTCGCCGCCTCGTCGCCGCCCGTACCGCCGCCACCGGCCGCGGTGCGCCGCGCCGGGGTACGGATCAGCCCGCGCAGCAGCGGCGGCACCACGGCACCGGGCGCCCCGGCCTGGGTGCGCAGCGCGGCGATGTCCAGCGCGGCGGGGATCAGCACGGCCCGGTCGGCAAGGCCCGCGGCGTCGAACAGGGCCAGGCCCTGGGCGGCGCCGAGCGCGGCCATGCTGCCGCGGTTCATGCGGTGCCGGTCGGCGGTGCCGAGGGTGGCCGCCATGCCGCCCTCGTCGTCGTCCCACAGGCCCCAGGCCAGCGATACGGCGGGCAGGCCCTGGGCGCGGCGGTGCTGGGCGAGCGCGTCGAGGAAGGTGTTCGCCGCCGCGTAGTTGCCCTGCCCCGGGTTGCCGAAGACGCCGGCCGCGGAGGAGAACAGCACGAACGCGGACAGGTCCATGCCCTTGGTGAGCTCGTGCAGGTGCCACGCCGCGTCCACCTTCGGCCGCAGAACCCGGCTCAGCCGCTCCGGAGTCAGCGCGTCGATGACGCCGTCGTCCAGCACTCCGGCGGAGTGGATCACGGCGGTCAGCGGATGGGCTGCCGGTACGGCGGCCAGCAGCGCGGCGAGCGCGTCACGGTCGGCCGCGTCGCAGGCGGCGATGGTCACCTGGGCGCCGAGCGCGGAGAGTTCGTCGCTCAGGGCGGCGGCGCCGGGGGCATCGGCTCCCCGGCGGCTGGTCAGCAGCAGATGCCGCGCGCCGCGCTCGGTCACCAGGTGCCGGGCCAGCAGCCCGCCGAGGGTGCCGGAGGCGCCCGTGACCAGCACGGTGCCGTCGGGGTCGAACGCGGGGGCGGTCGCGCCGACGGTCGCGGTGGTCGTCTCAGCGGTCGCGTCGGCCGTCACACTGGCGGTCGCGTCGACGGTCGTCTCAACGTTCGCGTCGGCGGTCACGTCGGGGAGTGACGGCACCCGTGCCAGACGGGGCGCGTACACCGCCCCGGCGCGTACGGCCAGTTGCGGCTCCGCGTCGGAGGCCAGCGCCGCCGGGAGCGCCTGGAGGGAGCCGTGGGCCCCGTCGATGTCGACGAGCACGAAACGGCCGGGGTGTTCGGCCTGCGCCGAGCGGACCAGGCCCCAGGCGGCGGCGTGCGTCAGATCGTCCACCGTCTGGTCGGCGCCTACGGCCACCGCACCGCGCGTGAGCAGCACCAGCCTGGAGTCGGCGAACCGCTCGTCGGCGATCCACTCCCGGACGACGGCCAGCACACGGCCGGTGGCCGCGTGCACGGCGGCGGGCGTGTGGGCGAGCGCGGTCAAGTCCGGTACGCATGGCAGGAGGACCACCTCCGGCGCGACGCCGTACGTGTCCACCTCCTCGGCGAGCGCGGCCAGGTCCGCGTACGTCTCGGCCTCGACACCCGCGCCCGACAGGACGTCCGCCAGCTTGAGTTCGCTGCCGCCGCCGAGGACGGCCCACGTGCCGGAGTCGGCCGGGGGCGCCGGCTCCGTGGCGGGGGCGGGCAGGGGCAGGGCGGCCCAGTCGAGGGCGAACAGCGCCTCGTGGTGCCCGCCGCGCGCGGCGGTGAACTGGTCGGCGTCGAGCGGCCGGAGCGCGAGCGAATCGACCGAGGCGACCGGCGCACCGGCCTCGTCGGCGATCGCCAGCGACACCGCGCCGTGCCCGGCCGGGGAGACCCGCACCCGCAGCGCGGCCGCGCCGACCGCGTGCAGCCGCACCCCGTCCCACACGAACGGCAGCCGGGCCCGCCCGGCGGCCTCGTCGTCGCGCGGGAAGAAGCCTCCCCCAGCGCGGCCGCTGGGAGGTGCCCCCAGGCTGACGGCGTGCAGGGCGGCGTCCAGCAGCGCCGGGTGCAGCCCATACGCGCGGGCGTCGCCCTGCTGCTGCTCGCCGAGGGCGACCTCCGCGTACACGTCGTCGCCGTGCCGCCAGGCGGCCCGCAGGCCCTGGAACACGGGCCCGTAGCCGAGTCCGAGGGCGGCGAGGCGGTCGTAGAGACCGTCGACGTCGACCGGCTCCGCACCTGCCGGAGGCCAGACCTCCAGCCCGGTCTGAGCGGCCGCCGCACTCCCGGCGGCGGCGAGCACCCCGGCGGCGTGTCGGAGCCACGGCTCTTCGGCCGCCGCGTCCTCGGGCCGGGTGTAGACGGTGAACCCGCGTCGGCCGGACGCGTCGGGCTCTCCCCCAGCGCGGCCTCCCCCAGGAGGTGCCCCCACGACGACCCGCAGCTGCACCGCGCCCCGCTCCGGCAGGATGAGCGGCGCTTCGAGGGTCAGTTCCTCCAGCACGTCGCAGCCGACCTGGTCACCGGCGCGGATCGCCAGCTCGACCAGGGCCGTTCCGGGCAGCAGCACGGTGTCCATGACGGCGTGGTCGGCCAGCCAGGAGTGGCTCTGCAGGGACAGCCGCCCGGTGAACAGGACACCGTCCGAGTCCGGCAGGTCCACCGCCGCACCCAGCAGCGGATGGTCCGTGGCCCCGAGCCCGGCCGAGGCCACGTCCCCGACGGCTCCGGCGGGAGCCTCCAGCCAGTAGCGGCGGCGCTGGAAGGCGTACGTGGGCAAGTCGGTCAGGTCGACGCGTTGGGCGCCGGTCCCGGCGAAGTACGCCGCCCAGTCCACGGTCACGCCATGGACGTGCGCCCGGGCGAGGGCAGTGGTCGCCGTCTCCGCCTCGGGCCGGTCCTTGCGCAGGACGGGTACGAAGGCGGCGTCCTCGCCGGTGACGCATTCCTGCGCCATCGCGGACAGCACCCCGTCCGGACCCAACTCGACGAAGGTGGTGACCTTCTGGGCTTCGAGGGTCCGTACGCCGTCGAGGAAGCGGACCGCGTCCCGCACGTGCCGCACCCAGAAGTCGGCGGTCGTGATCTCCTCTGCGGAGACCACCTCGCCGGTCAGGTTCGACACGATCGGGATGCGCGGGGCCTCGTACGACAGCCCCTCCGCGACCGCACGGAACGCCTCCAACATGCCGTCCATGCGAGGTGAGTGGAACGCGTGGCTGACGGCGAGCCGCTTGGTCTTCCGGCCCTCGGCCTCGAACCGCGCCGCGACCTCCAGCGCCGCGTCCTCGTCACCGGCGACGACCACGGAGGTCGGGCCGTTGAGGGCGGCGATGCTCACCCGCTCGTCGAGGAGCGGCAGGACCTCCGCCTCCGACGCCTGGACCGCGATCATCGCGCCACCGGCCGGGAGTTCCTGCATCAGACGCCCACGGGCGGCGACCAAGGTGCACGCGTCCGCCAGGGACAGCACCCCGGCGACATGGGCGGCGGCCAGCTCACCGATCGAGTGCCCGGACAGGAAGTCCGCCTTCAGACCCCACGCCTCGACCAGCCGGAACAGCGCCACCTCAACAGCGAACAACGCAGGCTGCGTATACCCCGTCTGATCCAACAGCCCGGCATCCTCGCCGAACAGAACATCCCGCAACGGCCGCTCAAGGTGCCCGTCCAACTCCGCGCACACCGCGTCCAGCGCCTCCGCGAACACCGGATACGCGTCGTACAGCTCACGGCCCATCCCCAACCGCTGACTCCCCTGGCCGGTGAACAAGAACGCCGTCCTGCCCTCGGCCACCGAGCCCTCGACCAGGCCCGGGACGGGCTCACCAGCGGCCAGTGCCGCCAGGCCCGCCGCGAGCCCGCCCCGGTCCCCCGCGATCAGTACCGCGCGGCGGTCCAGCGACGTGCGCGTGGTCGCCAGCGAGTAGCCGAGGTCGGAGAGCGCGATGTCCGGACGGTCGTCCAGGTACGCGTGCAGTCGGGCGGCCTGGGCACGCAGTGCGTCGGCGGTCTTCGCCGACAGCGGCCACGGCGTCACGGGCGGGGCGACCGGCGCCGTATCGCGCGAGGTGGCGTCGTCCGCGTCCGAGGCCTCCGGGGCTTGTTCGATGATCGTGTGGGCGTTGGTGCCGCTGAACCCGAACGACGAGACCGCCGCGCGACGCGGACGCCCCGTCTCCGGCCACGCCACCGACTCCGTCAGCAGCTCGACATCACCCGCCGACCAGTCGACGTGCGGCGACGGCTCATCAACATGCAACGTCTTCGGCAGCACGCCATGGCGCATCGCCATGACCATCTTGATGATGCCGCCGACACCGGCCGCGGCCTGCGTGTGACCGACGTTCGACTTGAAGGAGCCCAGCCGCAGCGGCCTGCCCTCCGGCCGCTCCTGGCCGTAGGTGGCCAGGAGCGCCTGCGCCTCGATCGGGTCGCCCAACGTCGTACCCGTACCGTGCGCCTCCACCACGTCGATGTCGGCCATGGAAAGCTGTGCGTTGGCGAGGGCCTGCCGGATGACGCGCTGCTGGGAGGGACCATTCGGCGCGGTCAGCCCGTTGCTCGCACCGTCCTGGTTGATGGCACTGCCGCGCACCACCGCCAACACAGGATGGCCGTTACGCCGGGCGTCCGACAGCCGCTCCACCAGCAGCATGCCCGCACCCTCAGACCACCCCGTACCGTCCGCGTCGGCCGAGAACGCCTTGCACCGCCCATCAGCCGCCAACCCACGCTGACGACTGAACTCCACAAACGCCGCCGGAGTCGCCATCACCGTCACACCACCGGCCAACGCCAACTCACACTCGCCATTACGCAACGCCTGCACCGCCATATGCAGCGCCACCAACGACGACGAACACGCCGTATCCACCGTCACCGCCGGACCCTCAAGCCCAAACGTGTACGACAAACGACCCGAAATCACACTCGCCGCATTACCCGTACCGACGAACCCCTCGACGCCTTCCGGCAGTGTCGGCAGCGAGGAGGCGTAGTCGTGGTACATGACGCCCGCGAAGACACCGGTCCTGCTCCCCCGCAGCGCGACCGGATCGATTCCCGCGCGCTCGAACGCCTCCCACGACGTCTCCAGCAGCAACCGCTGCTGCGGATCCATGGCAAGGGCCTCACGCGGCGAAATCCCGAAGAAGGCCGCGTCGAAGAATCCCGCGCCGTCCACGAATCCGCCTTCGCGGGTGTATGAGGTGCCGGAGTGCTCCGGGTCCTCGTGGTAGAGCGCGTCCAGGTCCCAGCCACGGTCGGTCGGGAACTCCGAAATCGCGTCCCGGCCCTCCATCACGAGCCGCCACAGATCCTCCGGCGACTGGACACCACCCGGATAACGACAACCCAGACCCACGATCGCGATCGGCTCTCCCCCAGCGCTGCCGCTGGGAGGTGCCCCCACCAGAGCCCGGACCGCCATCGGCCCGGCGGCCTCCGCCACCGACCCCACGATCTCCGAGCGCAAGAACTCCGCCAGCACCACCGGCGTCGGATAGTCGAAAACCAACGTCGCGGGCAGCCGCAACTCACACGCCCCACCCACCAGATTCCGCAACTCCACCGCGGTCAGCGAGTCAAAGCCCAGCTCACGGAAGGAGTGGTGCGGCTGCACGGAGTCGGCGGAGTCATGGCCGAGGACGGCGGCGACCTGGGTACGGACCAGTTCCAGCAGGATCTCCAGCTGCCCGGCCTCGCCGAGGCCGCCCAGCCGCCGCACCAACGCACCGGTGGTGCCCGAAGTCTGCGCCGTACGCCGTCCCGGTACGCGGATCAGACCGCGCATGAGCGGCGCGACCGCGCCCGTGGCGCCTGCCTGGGCCCGTACCGCCGCGAGATCGATACGGACCGGAATCAGCAGGGCCTCGTCCGTACGGCACGAGGCGTCGAAGAGTTCCAGGCCCTCGGCGGCGGACAGCGCGGCGACACCACCCCGGCTCATCCGGGACAGATCAGCCTCGTCCAACTCACCGGCCATACCGTCGCCGTCGGCCCACAGCCCCCACGCCAGCGACGAACCCGCCAGACCCCGCGCCCTGCGGTGCTGCGCCAACGCGTCCAGGAAGGCGTTCGCCGCCGCGTAGCTGCCCTGACCCGCGTTACCGAACACACCGGCGGCAGACGAGAACAGCACAAACTCGGCAAGATCGGCATCACGCGTCAGCTCATGGAGATTCCACGCCGCGTCCACCTTCGGCCGCAGCACCGCGGCCAGCCGCTCCGGCGTCAGCGAACCGATCACGCCGTCGTCCAGCACACCGGCGGTGTGCACCACAGCCGTCAGCGGGTGCTCGACCGGGATCGCGGCCAGCACTCCGGCCAGCGCCTCCCGATCCGCCACGTCACAGGCGGCCCACGTCACCTCGGCGCCCAACGCGGCCAGTTCAGCGGAGAGTTCAGTGGTGCCGGGGGCGTTGGCGCCCCTGCGGCTGACCAGCAGCAGCCGTCGCGCGCCACGCTCCGCCACCAGGTGGCGGGCGAACAGACGGCCCAGCTGCCCGCTCGCACCCGTCACCAGCACCGTGCCCTCGGCAGCGGGCTCGGGCAGCTCCCGCCCGCTGTCCGTGGCGGCGCGCGCCAGACGCGGCGCGCGCACCGATCCGGCGCGTAGGGCGACCTGCGGCTCGTCGGCCGTCAGGGCGGCGGGCAGCGCACGCAGCGACGCCGCGTCATCGGCGTCGTCCAGATCCACCAGGACGAAACGGCCCGGGTTCTCCGCCTGCGCCGAGCGCAGCAGACCCCACACCGCCGCGTGCACCAGGTCGGTCACGGGTTCGCCCGCGCTCGCGGCCACCGCACCCGACGTCAGCACGACGAGCCGGGCATCCGCCCACCGCTCATCGGTCAACCACGCCTGCACCAGCGCCAGAGCCTCAGTCGTGGCTCGGTGCACCGCGTCCGCGCCCGTGCCCGCGTCGGTCACCGGGGCGAAGGCGACGAGGACGTCGTCCGGCACCTCACCGCTGGACTCGACCGCCTCGGCGAGCGTCGCGAGGTCCGCGTACACCGCCACATCGGAGCCGAAGCCGCCGATCGTGGCGAGCCCGAAGACGTCCGCCCCGAGGACGGCCCGGCGGGCGACGTCCTGGACCACGTTCGATGCGTCGGCAGCCACGTCGGTCCAGTCGAGGCGGAACAGGGAATCCTGCCGTCCGCCCCGCGCCCCGTCGATCTGCTCCACCGACACCGGACGCAGAACGAGCGAGTCCACCGACAGCACCGCACGACCGGCACCATCGGCAACCGCCAACGACACCGCATCCGCACCGGCCCGCGACAACCGCACCCGCAGCACCGACGCACCCACCGCATGCAGCGACACACCAGCCCACGAGAACGGCAGACGCGCACCCGCGCCACCATCCCCGACCAGACCACCCAGCCCCACCGCATGCAACGCCGAATCCAACAACGCCGGATGCAACCCGAACCGACCCGCATCGGTCCCCTCGGGCAACGCCAGCTCCGCGAACACGTCGCCATCCAGGCGCCAGGCAGACCTCAGCCCCCGGAACACCGGCCCGTAGGCGAGACCGAGCTCCGCCAGCCCCTCATACAGACCATCGGTACCAACCTGCTCCGCCCCCGCCGGAGGCCACACCCCCAGGTCGAAGGCGGCCGACGGCGCGCCGTCCACCAGGGCGCCGGTGGCGTGGCGCAGCCACATCACGTCCGCGACGGCGTCCTCGCGCCGCGAGTAGACCTCGAAAACGCGGCGCCCGGACGCATCCGGCGCGCCCAACGACAGCTGGAGCTGGACGCCGCCCGTCTCAGGAAGCACCAAGGGCGCCTCCAGGGTCAGCTCTTCCAGGTGGTCGCAGCCGACCTGGTCACCGGCGCGGATCGCCAGCTCCACGAAGGCCGTGCCCGGAAGCAGCACCGAGCCCATCACCGCGTGGTCGACCAGCCACGGGTGCGACTGCACCGACAGGCGACCGGTCAGCAGCAGCCCCTCACCACCGGCGAGCGGCACCGCCGCACCGACCAGCGGGTGGTCCACGGACGCCAGTCCCAGACCCTCGGTGCCGCCCGTGCCGAAGGAGGACACCTCCGGCCAGTAGCGGCGGCGCTGGAAGGCGTAGGTGGGCAAGTCGGTCAGGTCGACGCGCTGGGCGCCGGTCCCGGCGAAGTACGCCGCCCAGTCGACCGGCACGCCACGGACGTGCGCACGGGCGAGGGCCGTGGTCAGCGCCTCGGCCTCGGCCCGGTCCCTGCGCAGGGCGGGTACGAACGCGGCGGCCTCACCGGTCACGCACTCCTGCGCCATCGCGGACAGCACCCCGTCCGGGCCCAGTTCGACGAAGGTGGTCACGCCCTGGGCTTCGAGCGTCCGTACACCATCGAGGAAGCGGACCGCGTCCCGCACGTGCCGCACCCAGAAGTCGGCGGTGGCGATCTCCTCTGCGGAGACCACGCCACCGGTCAGGTTCGACACGATCGGGATACGCGGCGCCTCGTACGACAGCCCCTCGGCCACCGCACGGAACGCGTCCAACATGCCGTCCATACGAGGCGAATGGAACGCGTGGCTGACGGCGAGCCGCTTGGTCTTCCGGCCCTCCGCCTCGAACCGCGCCGCGACCTCCAGCGCCGCGTCCTCGTCACCGGCGATGACGACAGAGGCCGGACCATTGAGGGCGGCGATGCTCACCCGGTCGGAGAGCAGCGGGAGCACCTCCGCCTCGGACGCCTGGATCGCGATCATCGCGCCACCGGCGGGGAGTTCCTGCATCAGACGGCCACGGGCGGCGACGATCGTGCACGCGTCCGCCAGTGACAGCACCCCGGCCACGTGCGCGGCGGCCAGCTCGCCGATCGAGTGCCCGGACAGGAAGTCCGCCTTCAAGCCCCACGCCTCGACCAGACGGAACAGCGCCACCTCAACAGCGAACAACGCCGGCTGCGTATACGCCGTCTGATCCAGCAGCCCGGCATCCTCACCGAACAGCACATCGCGCAGCGGCCGTTCCAGGTGCGCGTCCAGCTCCGCACACACCGCGTCCAGCGCCTCCGCGAACACCGGATACGCCTCGTACAACTCACGGCCCATCCCCAGCCGCTGACTCCCCTGCCCCGTGAACAGGAAGGCGAGCTTCCCCGCGACAGCGACGTCCGCGACGAGACCAGCCACGCTGCGGCCCTCGACCAGCGCCTCCAGGCCCGTCAGCAGCCCGGCGCGGTCCGCCGCGACCAGCGCCGCGCGGTGTTCCAGAGCGGCGCGTGCGGTCGCGAGCGAGTAGCCGAGGTCGGGAAGGACGACATCCGTGTCCCGGCCCACGTGGGCGAGGAGCCGCGCAGCCTGGGCACGCAGCGCGTCGGCGGTCTTCGCCGACAGGAGCCACGGCGTCACGGGCGGGGCTACCGGCGCCGTATCGCGCGAGGTGGCGTCGTCCGCGTCCGAGGCCTCCGGGGCTTGTTCGATGATCGTGTGGGCGTTGGTCCCGCTGAACCCGAACGACGAGACCGCCGCGCGACGCGGACGCCCCGTCTCCGGCCACGCCACCGACTCCGTCAGCAGCTCGACATCACCCGCCGACCAGTCGACGTGCGGCGACGGCTCATCAACATGCAACGTCCTGGGCAGCACGCCATGGCGCATCGCCATGACCATCTTGATGATGCCGGCAACACCAGCAGCCGCCTGCGTATGACCCATATTCGACTTGACGGAACCCAGCCGCAGCGGCGAGCCCTCCACCCGCTCCTGGCCATAGGTGGCCAGGAGCGCCTGCGCCTCGATCGGGTCGCCCAACGTCGTACCCGTACCGTGCGCCTCCACCACATCCACATCGGCGGCGCTCAGGCCCGCGTTCGCCAACGCCTGCCGGATGACGCGCTGCTGGGAGGGACCATTCGGCGCGGTCAGCCCGTTGCTCGCACCGTCCTGGTTGATGGCACTGCCGCGCACCACCGCCAACACAGGATGGCCGTTACGCCGGGCGTCCGACAGCCGCTCCACCAGCAGCATGCCCGCACCCTCAGACCACCCCGTACCGTCCGCGTCGGCCGAGAACGCCTTGCACCGCCCATCAGCCGCCAACCCACGCTGACGACTGAACTCCACAAACGCCGCCGGAGTCGCCATCACCGTCACACCACCGGCCAACGCCAACTCACACTCGCCATTACGCAACGCCTGCACCGCCATATGCAGCGCCACCAACGACGACGAACACGCCGTGTCGACCGTCACCGCCGGACCCTCAAGCCCAAACGTGTACGACAGACGACCCGAGATCACGCTGGCCGCATTACCCGTACCCAGGAATCCTTCGACTCCCTCGGGCACCCGCTCCAGCAGCGAGGCGTAGTCGTGGTACATCACGCCCGCGAAGACACCGGTCCTACTCCCCCGCAGCGCCACCGGGTCGATTCCCGCGCGCTCGAACGCCTCCCACGACGTCTCCAGCAGCAACCGCTGCTGCGGATCCATGGCAAGCGCCTCACGCGGCGAAATCCCGAAGAAACCCGGATCGAAATGACCGGCCTCATCGACGAATCCGCCCTCACGGGCATAGGACGTGCCGGAGTGCTCCGGGTCCTCGTGGTAGAGCGCGTCCAGGTCCCAGCCACGGTCGGTCGGGAACTCCGAAATCGCGTCCCGGCCCTCCATCACCAGCCGCCACAGATCCTCCGGCGACTGGACACCACCCGGATAACGACAGCCCAGACCCACGATCGCAATCGGGTCATCGTCCAGAGCCCGGACCGCCATCGGCCCGGCGGCCTCCGCCACCGACCCCACGATCTCCGAACGCAAGAACTCCGCCAGCACCACCGGCGTCGGATAGTCGAAAACCAGCGTGGCAGGCAGCCGCAACTCACACGCCCCACCCACCAGATTCCGCAACTCCACAGCCGTCAGCGAGTCAAAGCCCAGCTCACGGAAGGAACGGTCGGCCTCGACCGTGGTCGGATCGGCGTATCCGAGCACGGTCGCGACATGCGTACGGACCAGCTCCAGCAGGACGGCGAGCTGCTCGGCCTCGCCGAGCCCGGCCAGCCGCCGCGCCAGCGCACCACCAGCGGTTGCGACACCCTCCGCCGTACGACGTGCGGGTGTCCTGACGAGCCCGCTCAGCAGCGGGGGCAGTGAGTCCGCACTCGCCTGCCCGCGCAGCGTGGCCATGTCCAGGCGCATCGGCACGAGCAGGGCCTCGTCCGTGCGGCCGGCGGCGTCGAAGAGTTCCAGGCCCTCGGCGGCGGACAGCGCCGCGACGCCACCCCGGCTCATCCGGGACGCATCGGCATCGCCCAGCTCACCCGCCATCCCGTCGCCGTCGCCATCGGCCCACAGACCCCACGCCAGCGACGAACCCGCCAGACCCCGCGCCCTGCGATGCTGCGCCAATGCGTCCAAGTAGGCATTGGCCGCCGCGTAATTGGCTTGTCCGGCATTGCCGAACACACCCGCAGCCGACGAGAACAGCACGAAGAAAGAAAGATCAGCGTCCTGTGTCAGCTCGTGCAGATGCCACGCCGCGTCCACCTTCGGACGCAGGACCGCGGCCAACCGCTCCGGCGTCAACGAACCGATCACGCCGTCGTCCAGCACACCGGCCGTGTGCACCACACCCGTCAGCGGGCACTCGGCAGGAACCCCGGACAGCACCCGGGCCAGCGCCTCACGGTCCGCGACATCACACGCCGCCCACGACACGTCCGCACCCAACGCGACCAACTCAGCCGCCAGTTCGGCCGCTCCCGGCGCGTCCACACCCCGGCGGCTGACCAGCAGCAGACGCCGTACGCCCCGCTCCGCCACCAGGTGCCGGGCGACCAGGCCACCCAGCTGCCCGCTCGCACCCGTCACCAGCACCGTACCCTCGACCGCCAGCGCAGGCGCCTCGTACCCGGAATCGGCGGCAGCGCGCGCCAGACGCGGCACACGCACCGCACCACCACGCACTGCGACCTGCGGCTCACCCGAGGACAGGACAGCGGGAAGCAACGCCAACGACGCCGCGTCATCCGCGTCCACATCCACCAGTACGAAACGGCCCGGATTCTCCGACTGCGCCGAACGCACCAGACCCCACACAGCGGCGCGGGCCAGGTCATCGACCGACTCACCCACGCTCGCGGCCACCGCACCCGACGTCAGCAGCACCAGACGACTGTCGGCGAAACGCTCATCGGCCAACCACGCCTGCACCAGCCCCAGCGCCTCGGCAGTGGCCGCGTGCACCGCATCCGCATCCGGCTCGGCCCCAGGGGCGAAGGCGACAAGGACGTCCTCCGGCGCCCCGCCGCCGGCCTCGACCGCCCCGGCCAGCGCCGCGAGGTCCGCGTACACCGCCACATCGGAACCCGAGCCCGCCGTGGTGAGCCCGAAGACGTCCGCCCCCAGGACAGCCCAGCGGCCGGCGCCCTGAACGCCATCCAATACGGAAGTGGCCACATCGGCCCAGTCCAGGCGGAACAGCGACTCCTGCCGTCCGCCCCGCGCCCCGTCGATCTGCTCGACCGACACCGGACGCAGAACGAGCGAGTCCACCGACAGCACCGCACGACCGGCACCATCAGCGACCGCCAACGCCACCGCATCCGCACCGGCCCGCGACAACCGCACCCGCAGCACCGACGCACCCACCGCGTGCAGCGACACACCAGCCCACGAGAACGGCAGACGCGCACCCGCGCCACCATCCCCGACCAGGCCGCCCAGACCCACCGCGTGCAACGCCGCGTCCAGCAACGCCGGATGCAGGCCGAACAGCCCCGCATCGGCCTCCCCGGGCAACGCCAGCTCCGCGAACACGTCGCCGCCACGCCGCCACGCGGACCTCAGCCCCCGGAACACCGGCCCGTAGACCAGCCCGGCCTCGCCCAGGCCCTCGTACAGGCCCTCGATGGGCAGCGCCTCCGCACCTGCCGGAGGCCACACGCCCAGGTCGGCGTCAGCGGCCGGGGCGCCGGTGGCCAGAAGACCCGTCGCGTGCCGCGTCCACGGCTCGTCGCCAACCGACTCCTCACGCCGCGAATAGACCTCGAACGCACGGCGCCCCGACGCCTCCGGCGCACCCACAGACAGCTGAAGCTGAACGCCACCCACCTCAGGGAGCACCAGCGGCGCCTCCAAGGTCAGTTCCTCCAGCAGATCGCAACCGACCTGGTCACCGGCCCGGACCGCCAGCTCCACGAAGGCCGTGCCCGGGAGCAGCACCGAACCCATCACCACGTGATCGCCCAGCCACGGGTGCGAGTCCAGCCCAAGCCGCCCCGTGAGCAGCAGCCCATCGGCGTCGGCCAGCGCGACGGCGGCGCCCACCAGCGGGTGGTCGACCGGTGTCTGTCCCAGCCCCGCGGTACCGCTCAGGGCGTACGCCGACACCTCCGGCCAGTAGCGCTCACGCTGGAAGGCGTACGTCGGCAGCGCGACGGCCACCGCGCCCGCGCCCGTACCGGCGAAGTAGGCGTCCCAGTCCACCGTGGCACCCCGGACATGCGCCCGCGCGAGAGCGGTGGTCAGCGTCTCCGCCTCGGCACGGCCGCCGCGCAGTACGGGCACGAAGACGCCGCCCTCACCGGTGACACACTCCTGCGCCATCGCGGACAGCACCCCGTCCGGGCCCAACTCCACGAACGTCGCCACACCCTGCGCTTCGAGGGTCCGTACGCCATCAAGGAAACGGACGGCCTCACGGACGTGCCGCACCCAGAAGTCGGCGGTCGTGATCTCCTCAGCGGAGACCACCTTGCCGGTCAGGTTCGACACGATCGGGATCCGCGGCGCCTCGTACGACAACTCCTCCGCGACCGTACGGAACGCCTCCAACATGCCGTCCATACGAGGCGAATGGAACGCGTGGCTCACGGTCAGACGCTTGGTCTTCCGGCCCTGCGCCTCGAACCGCGCCGCGACCTCCAACGCCACGTCCTCATCACCCGCGATGACGACCGACACCGGACCATTGAGGGCGGCGATGCTCACCCGGTCGGAGAGCAGCGGGAGCACCTCCGCCTCCGACGCCTGCACCGCGATCATCGCGCCACCAGACGGCAGCTCCTGCATCAGACGCCCACGAGCCGCCACCAACGCACACGCGTCCGCCAACGACAGCACACCCGCCACATGCGCGGCCGCCAGCTCACCAATCGAATGACCCGACAGGAAGTCCGCCTTCAGGCCCCACGCCTCGACCAGACGGAACAACGCCACCTCGACCGCGAACAACGCGGGCTGCGTATACCCCGTCTGATCCAGCAGCCCGGCATCCTCACCGAACAGCACGCCCTTCAGCGGACGTTCGAGATGCCGGTCCAGCTCCGCGCACACCACGTCCAGCGCCCCCGCGAACACCGGATACGCCTCGTACAACTCACGCCCCATGCCGAGCCGCTGGCTGCCCTGCCCCGTGAACAGGAACGCCACCTTGCCCGCCACGACCGTGCCCGCAACGACACCAGCCGCACCGCGACCCTCCGCCAGCGCCGCCAAGCTCGCCAGCAGACCGTCCCGGTTCCCGCCGACGACCGCCGCGCGGTGGTCGAAGCGTGCCCGGCCCGTCGCGAGTGAGTAGCCGAGGTCGCCCAGGGCGATGTCCGCGTTCTCGTCGACGTGGGCGAGGAGCCGTACGGCCTGCGCGCGCAGCGCGTCGGCGGTCTTCGCCGACAGCAGCCACGGCGTCACAGGAGCAGCCGCGTCATCCGAAGTCTCCGCCCGGACGTCATCCGGCGCCTGCTCGATGATCGTGTGGGCGTTGGTGCCGCTGATGCCGAAGGACGACACGCCCGCGCGGCGCGGGCGGCCGGTCTCCGGCCACGCCACCGACTCCGTCAGCAGCCGGACGTCACCCGCCGACCAGTCGACGTGCGGGGAGGGCTCGGCCGCGTGCAGGGTCCGCGGGAGCACACCGTGCCGCATCGACAGGACCATCTTCATGATCCCCGCGACACCGGCGGCGGCCTGCGTGTGGCCCATGTTCGACTTGACGGAGCCGAGCAGCAGCGGCCGGTCGCCGTCCCGCTCCTGGCCATACGTGGCCAGGAGTGCCTGCGCCTCGATCGGGTCGCCCAGCGTCGTCCCCGTACCGTGCGCCTCCACCGCGTCCACCTCGGCGGCCGACAGCCCGGCACTGGCCAGCGCCTGCCGGATCACCCGCTGCTGCGACGGTCCGTTCGGCGCGGTCAGACCGTTGCTCGCACCGTCCTGGTTGACCGCCGAGCCGCGCACGACCGCCAGCACCGGATGGCCGTTCCTGCGGGCGTCCGACAGCCGCTCCACCAGCAGCATGCCCGCACCCTCGGACCAGCCCGTACCGTCCGCGGCGGCCGAGAACGCCTTGCAGCGGCCGTCGGCGGACAGTCCGCCCTGGCGGCTGAAGCCGATGAACGTGCCGGGGGTGGCCATCACCGTCACGCCGCCCGCCAGGGCGAGTGTGCAGTCGCCCTGCCGCAGCGACTGGATCGCCCAGTGCAGCGCGACCAGCGACGACGAGCACGCCGTGTCCACCGTCACCGCCGGGCCTTCGAGGCCGAAGGTGTACGCCACACGGCCGGAGGCGATGCTGCCGGTGCTGCCCGAACCGAGCGCGCCTTCGCCGCCGCCGTCCGGGGACTGCTCCACGAGGGAGGCGTAGTCGTGGTACATCACGCCCGCGAAGACACCGGTCTTGCTGCCGCGCAGCGTGGCCGGGTCGATGCCCGCCCGCTCGAACGCCTCCCAGGAGATCTCCAGGAGCAGCCGCTGCTGCGGGTCGGTGGCCAGCGCCTCGCGCGGCGAGATGCCGAAGAACGTGGGGTCGAAGCCGGCGGCGTCGTGCAGGAAGCCGCCTTCGCGGGTGTACGAGGTGCCGGGGTGCTCCGGGTCCGGGTGGTACAGCGCGTCCAGGTCCCAGCCGCGGTCGTCGGGGAACCCGGAGATCGCGTCCTCGCCCCCGGCCAGGAGCCGCCACAGCTCCTCGGGGGTACGGACTCCGCCCGGGAACCGGCAGCTCATCGCGACGATGGCGATCGGCTCCTCGTCGGCCCCGGCCCCGCCGGGCCGCGGCGCGTCCGGCGCCATCGGGGCGTGGCCGCCGACGAGTTCGTCCCCGAGGTGCTCGGCGAGGACGAGGGACGTCGGGTAGTCGAAGATCAGGGTGGCGGGCAGCCGCAGCCCGGTGGCCGCGTTCACGCGGTTGCGGAGTTCGACGGCCGTGAGGGAGTCGAAGCCCAGTTCCTTGAAGGCCCGGCCCGCTTCGACGGCGTCGGTCGAGTCGTGGCCGAGGACGGCGGCGACCTGGGTACGGACCAGTTCCAGCAGGGCGTCGAGCCGTTCGGTCTCGCCGAGGCCGGCCAGCCGCCGGGCCAGCGTGCCGACGGCCTCATCAGCGCCCTCCGCCGTACGACGTCCCGATACGCGGATCAGGCCGCGCATGAGCGGGGCGACGTCCCCGGAGCGCCGCGCCTGTGCCCGCACGGTCGCCAGGTCCATACGCACCGGGACCAGCAGCGCCTCGCCGACCCGCTCGGCGGCGTCGAACAGCTCGACGCCTTCCGGGGCGGTCAGTGCCGTGACGCCGCCCCGGTTCATCCGGGTCACGTCGGCGTCGTCGAGCGCGCCGGCCATGCCGCCGGACTCGGCCCACAGGCCCCACGCCAGCGACGTACCCGCCAGACCGCGCGCCCTGCGGTGCTGGGCGAGGGCGTCGAGGAAGGTGTTGGCGGCGGCGTAGTTGCCCTGTCCGGCGCCGCCGAACACCCCGGCGGCGGAGGAGAAGAGCACGAACGCCGACAGGTCCAGGCCCTCGGTCAGCTCGTGCAAGTGCCAGGCGGCGTCCACCTTCGGACGCAGGACAGCGGCCAGCCGCTCCGGCGTCAGCGAACCGATCACGCCGTCGTCCAGCACACCGGCCGTGTGCACCACACCCGTCAGCGGATGCTCGGACGGAATCGCCGCGAGGGCCCCGGCCAGCGCGCCTCGGTCGGCCACATCGCACGCCGCCCAGGCCACCTCGGCGCCCAGCGCGGAAAGCTCAGCGGCCAGCTCCGCCGCGCCCGGCGCCTCCGCGCCCCGGCGGCTGACCAGCAGCAGCCGCCGTACGCCGCGCTCCGCGACCAGATGCCGGGCGAACAGACCGCCCAACTGCCCGCTCGCGCCCGTCACCAGCACCGTGCCGTCCGGGTCCCACGTAGCCGCGGCGGCGCTGTCGGCCACGTTCGGCACCCGCGCCAGACGCGGCGCCCGCAGCACACCGCCGCGTACGGCGATCTGGGGTTCTTCGGCCGCCAAGGCGGCAGGCAGCGCCGCAAGCGACGCCTCTTCGTCGTCGGCCACGTCGACCAGGACGAAGCGGCCCGGGTTCTCGGACTGCGCGGAACGCACCAGGCCCCAGACGGCCGCGTGCACCAGGTCCCGCACCGGCTCGTCAGTTCCAGCCGCCACCGCGCCCGAGGTCAGCAGGACCAGGCGGGCGTCGGCAAAGCGCTCATCGGCCAGCCACTGCTGGAGCAGGGCCAGCACCTCGGCAGTGGCCGCGTGCACCGCTCCTGGGCCGGCTGTCTCCGTTCCGGTCTCCGTGAGCTGGACGAGCACCTCGTCCGGCATTGCGGTGCCGGAGTCGACGGCCGTGATCAGCGCGGCCAGGTCCGGGTACGTCTCGACACGGTCCCCGGCCAGGGCCGCGGCCAGGTTCGGGCGGCCGGAGCCCACCAGGGCGGACCGCACCAGCACCGTTCCCGAGGCGGGCTCGGCTTGCAGCTCCGTCCAGTCCAGGCGGAACAGCGACTCCTGCCGTCCACCCCGCGCCCCGTCGATCTGCTCGACCGACACCGGACGCAGGACGAGCGAGTCCACCGACAGCACCGCACGGCCGGCCCCATCAGCCACCGCCAGCGCCACCGCGTCGCCCGTACCCGCCGGCGACAGCCGCACCCGCAGCACCGACGCGCCCACCGCGTGCAGTGCGACACCCGCCCACGAGAACGGCAGACGCGCGCCCTCGCCGTCCCCGGCCAGGCCGCCCAAACCCACCGCGTGCAACGCCGCGTCCAGCAACGCCGGGTGCAGACCGAAGGCCGGGGCCTGGGAACGTACCTCTTCCGGCAGTGTCAGTTCGGCGAAGACCTCGTTGTCGCGCCGCCAGGCGGAGGTGAGCCCCTGGAAGACGGGGCCGTACGCGAGTCCGGCCTCGGCCAGTCCCTCGTAGAGACCGTCGACCGGCAGCGCCTCGGCGCCCGCCGGGGGCCATACGCTCAGGTCGACGTCAGCGGCCGGGGCGCCGGAGGCCAGCACGCCCGAGGCGTGCCGCATCCACGGCTCCTCGACCTCCGCGTCCTCGTACCGCGAGTACACCGACAGCACACGCCGGCCCGACCCGTCCGGCGCGCCCACCGACAGCTGGAGCTGGACCCCGCCCACCTCGGGGAGGACCAGCGGGGCCTCCAGCGTCAGCTCCTCCAGCAGATCGCAGCCGACCTGGTCACCGGCCCGGACCGCCAGTTCCACGAAGGCCGTACCGGGCAGCAGCACCGAACCCGCGACCGTGTGATCGGCCAGCCACGGGTGGGTGTCGAGGGCCAGTCGGCCGGTGTAGAGGAAGCCGTCGGTGTCGGCGAGGGCCACGGCGGCGCCCAGCAGCGGGTGGTCCGCGGCGCCGAGCCCGGCGGAGGCGACATCGCCCGTCAGATATCCGGCGTCGAGCCAGTAGGTCGCGCGCTGGAAGGGGTAGAGCGGAAGGTCCGTACGGGTCGTGTCCGTCCCGGCGAACACCGCGTTCCAGTCCGGGGAGACACCGTGGACATGGGCCCCGGCCACGGCGGTGGCCAGGCTCCGTATCTCCGGCCGTCCGGCCCGCAGGAGGGACACGAACGTCGCGTCGCTCTCGGGCAGGCAGTCCTGCGCCATGGCGGTGAGGACGCCGTCGGGGCCCAGCTCCACGTAGGTCGTGACGTTCTTCGCGGCGAGCGTCCGCACGCCGTCGAGGAAGCGGACCGCGTCCCGCACGTGCCGCACCCAGAAGTCGGCGGTCGTGATCTCCTCTGCGGAGACCACCTCGCCGGTCAGGTTCGACACGATCGGGATGCGCGGGGCCTCGTACGACAGCCCCTCCGCGACCGCACGGAACGCCTCCAACATGCCGTCCATGCGAGGTGAGTGGAACGCGTGGCTGACGGCGAGCCGCTTGGTCTTCCGGCCCTCGGCCTCGAACCGCGCCGCGACCTCCAGCGCCGCGTCCTCGTCACCGGCGACGACCACGGAGGTCGGGCCGTTGAGGGCGGCGATGCTCACCCGCTCGTCGAGGAGCGGCAGGACCTCCGCCTCCGACGCCTGGACCGCGATCATCGCGCCACCGGCCGGGAGTTCCTGCATCAGACGCCCACGGGCGGCGACCAAGGTGCACGCGTCCGCCAGGGACAGCACCCCGGCGACATGGGCGGCGGCCAGCTCACCGATCGAGTGCCCGGACAGGAAGTCCGCCTTCAGACCCCACGCCTCGACCAGACGGAACAGCGCCACCTCAACAGCGAACAACGCCGGCTGCGTATACCCCGTCTGATCCAGCAGAGCCGCGTCCTCGCCGAACAGCACGCCCTTCAGCGGACGTTCGAGATGGGGGTCCAGCTCGGCGCAGACCGCGTCCAGCGCCTCAGCGAACACCGGATACGCCTCATACAGCCCACGGCCCATCCCCAGCCGCTGACTCCCCTGCCCCGTGAACAGGAAGGCGACCTTGCCGCCGGTCACCGTGCCCTGGACCAGGCCGGTCGCGGGCTCCTCCCGGCTCAGCGCGTCCAGGCCCCGCAGCAGGCCGTCGCGGTCGTCGGTGACCAGGGCCGCACGGTGTTCGAAGGTCGCGCGGCCGGTGGCCAGGGAGTAGCCGAGGTCGGCCAGGGGCAGGTCGGGGTGGGTCTCCACGTGCGCGCGGAGGCGTTCGGCCTGGGCGCGCAGCGCCGCGGGGGTCTTGGCGGAGAGCGTCCACAGGGGCAGCGCGGCGGCGGGCGCCGGGCCGGGGGTGTCCGCCTCCTCGGCCGCCGGGGCCGGTGCCCCGGCGGCCGAGGACGGCGCCTCGTCCGGGGCCTGCTCGATGATGGTGTGGGCGTTGGTGCCGCTGATGCCGAACGAGGAGACGGCGGCGCGGCGCGGCTGGCCGGTCTCGGGCCACGGCCGGGCCTCGGTCAGCAGCTCGACGGCGCCCGCCGTCCAGTCGACGGCCGTAGTGGGCGCGTCGACGTGCAGGGTCTGGGGCAGCACGCCGTGCCGCATCGCCATGACCATCTTGATGATCCCGGCGACGCCCGCGGCGGCCTGCGTGTGGCCGAGGTTGGACTTGACGGAGCCGAGCCACAGCGGCTGCTGCTCGGGCGTGCGGTTGCGTCCGTAGGTGGCGAGCAGGGCCTGGGCCTCGATCGGGTCGCCGAGCGTGGTGCCGGTGCCGTGCGCCTCGACGGCGTCGATCTGGCCGGCGGAGAGGCGGGCTCCGGCCAGGGCCTGGCGGATGACCCGCTGCTGGGACGGGCCGTTGGGGGCCGTGAGGCCGCTGCTGGCGCCGTCCTGGTTGATGGCGCTGCCGCGTACGAGGGCGAGTACCCGGTGGCCGTTGGCGCGGGCGTCGGACAGCCGCTCCAGCAGGAGCATGCCCGCGCCCTCGCCCCAGCCGGTGCCGTCGGCGGCGGCCGCGAAGGACTTGCAGCGGCCGTCGATGGCGAGTCCGCGCTGGCGGCTGAACTCGGTGAACGTGCCGGGGGTGGACATGACGGTGACGCCGCCCGCCAGGGCGAGCGTGCACTCCTGACGGCGCAGGGCCTGGGCGGCGAGGTGCAGGGCGACCAGCGACGACGAGCATGCCGTGTCGATGGTGACGGCCGGGCCTTCGAGGCCGAAGGTGTAGGCGACGCGGCCGGAGGCGATGCTGCCGGAGTTGCCGTTGCCGAGGAAGCCCTCGACGTCTTCGGGTACGGAGAACAGGCGGGCGGCGTAGTCGTGGTACATCACCCCGGCGAAGACACCGGTCTTGCTGCCGCGCAGCGTGTCCGGGTCGATGCCCGCGCGTTCGAACGCCTCCCAGGTGGTCTCCAGGAGCAGCCGCTGCTGCGGGTCCATGGCGAGGGCCTCGCGCGGCGAGATGCCGAAGAACGCCGGGTCGAAGTCGGCGGCGTCGTGCAGGAAGCCGCCTTCGCGGAGGTAGGCGTCGTGTCCGCTCTCCGGGTCGGGCTCGAAGAGGACGTCGGTGCCCCAGCCGCGGTTCGCGGGGTAGGGCGTGGCGGCGTCGCCGCCGCGGGCGACGAGGTCCCACAGCTCCTCGGGGGTGCTGACGCCGCCCGGGTAGCGGCAGCTCATCGCGACGATGGCGATGGGCTCCTGCTCGCGCTCCTCGACCTCGCGCAGCCGCCGCCGCGCCTCGCGCAGGTCGGCCGTGGCCCGCTTGAGGTAGTCGAGGTACTTCTCCTCGTTCGCCATTTACGCCATCCCCCGGGGGTGAAGAGTCGAGAAGCTCATGTGGATCGGGTGCAGCGGGTCAGGAGAGCCCGAGCTCGTCGTCGAGAAGGCTGAAGATCTCGTCTGCTGTCGCGTCCTGGATCTCGCGGTCGTCGGCGGCGCTGTCCGTTGCACTGTGCGTTTCATTCCACTTCGACAGGAGGTCCCGCAGGCGGGTGGTGATTCCGGGGCGTCCGGCGTCGTCGGGGGCGATCGCGGCGAGGATCGCTTCGAGCTTGTCGAGTTCCGCGTGGACGGGCGGGTGGGCGGCGGCGGTGTCCGTGACGAGTTCTTCGCGCAGGTACCCGGCCAGTGCGGTGGGGGTCGGGTAGTCGAAGATCAGCGTGACGGGCAGCCGCAGCCCGGCGGCGGCACCGAGCCGGTTGCGCAGGTCCACGGCGGTGAGGGAGTCGAAGCCGAGGTCGAGGAAGCCGCGGGTGACGTCGACGTCGTCCGGCGTGCCGTGGCCGAGGACGGCCGCGACGTGGGTACGGACCAGGTCCAGCAGTTCCCGGTCGCGTTCGGCGTCCGGCAGCGCGGCCAGCCGCTCGGTGAGGCTGGTGCCGGAGCCCGCGGCCGTGCCGGTGGCCGTTCCGGTGCTCGGGCCGCCCCGCTCGGCGGCGCGCCGGACCGGGGTGCGGACCAGGCCGCGCAGCAGGGGCGGCAGCAGTCCGGCGGCGGCCTGGCCGCGCAGCGCGTTCGTGTCGAGCGCGATGGGGACCAGTACGGCGTCGTCGAGGGTTCCGGACAGGTCGAACAGGGCCAGGCCCTCGTCCTGCGGCAGGGCCGCGTAACCGCCCCGGGAGATCCGGGTCAGATCGGACGCGTCGAGGGCGCCCGCCATGCCGCCGTCCGCCGCCCACAGGCCCCAGGCCAGTGAGGTGGCCGGGAGGCCGTGCGCGGCGCGGTGCTGGGCGAGGGCGTCGAGGAAGGTGTTGGCGGCGGCGTAGTTGCCCTGTCCGGCGCTGCCGAAGACCCCAGCGGCGGAGGAGAAGAGCACGAACGCGGACAGGTCGAGATCGCGGGTCAGCTCGTGGAGGTGCCAGGCGGCGTCGACCTTGGGGCGCAGCACCGCGTCCATGCGCTCCGGGGTGAGGGAGCCGATGACGCCGTCGTCCAGGACGCCCGCGATGTGCACCACGGCGGTGAGCGGGTGCGCGGCGGGGACGGCGGCCAGGGTGGCGGCCAGGGCGTCGCGGTCGGCGGCGTCGCAGGCCGCCCAGGTGACCTCGGCGCCCAGGGCGCGCAGTTCGGCGGCGAGTTCGGCGGCCCCGGGGGCCTGGTCGCCGCGTCGGCCGGCCAGCAGCAGGTGCCGGGCGCCGCGTTCGGTGACCAGGTGGCGGGCGAACAGGCCGCCCAGGGTGCCGCTCGCGCCGGTGACCAGGACGGTGCCGTCGGCGGCGAAGACGCCGCGCGGCGCGGCGATGGCGGCGGCGGCGTCCGCCCCGGCGGTCGTGGGCGCCGCCGTGCCGGTGGCGCCCGCGGCGGCATCCGGCTCTGCCCTGCCTGGCCGGGCGTCCGTGCCGGTGGCGGCAGTGCCCGGTGCGTCGGCCGAGACGGTGACCCGTGCCAAGCGGAGGGCGTGCACGGCCCCGGCGCGAAGGGCGAGTTGCGGCTCCTCGGTGGCCAGCGCGGCGGGCAGGGCGCGGTCGGAGGCCTCGCTCCCGTCGGTGTCGATCAGGACGAACCGCCCGGGGTTCTCCGACTGCGCCGACCGGACCAGTCCCCACACGGTGGTGTGGATCAGGTCGGTGACGTCCTCTCCGGGCCGGGCCGCGACCGCGCCCCGGGTGACGAAGGCCAGCGGCGTGTCGGCCAACCGGCTGTCGTCCAGCCAGCGGTGCACCAGGTCGAGGGCCTGCCGGGCGGCCGCCCTGGCGGCGTCGGCCGTCCGGTCCGTGACGGCCGGGGCGGTGAGGGGCACGCACACCAGCTCAGGGGCGGTGCCGTCGGCGTCCACGGCGGCGGCGAGCGCGGCCAGGTCCGGGTAGGCGTCAAGGGGCTCGCCCGCGACGGTGAAGGTCCCGTCGCCGCCGAGGGCCACCCAGCGCTCGCCCACCGGCATGCCGTCGGCGGCGGGCACCGGCAGCGCGGTCCACTCGGGACGGAACAGCGACTCCTGGCGCGTGCCCCGGGACGCGTCGAGCTGCTCGGCGGCGAGCGGGCGCAGCACCAGGCCGCCAATGGTGGCGACCGCGGCGCCGGTGCCGTCGGCGAGGTGCAGCGTGACGGCGCCGGTTCCGGCGGGCCGGACCCGTACGCGCAGCGCGGCGGCGCCCCGCGCGTACAGCCGGACGCCGGTCCAGGCGAACGGCAGCCGCGCGCCGGTGCGACCGGTTTCGGCGTACGCACCGGAGCGGGCGGCGGCCCCGCCGGTGCCCGCGTCCGCACCGTTGGCCGCGTCAGGGGCCTGCGTGCCCGTACCGAGGCCGATCGTGTGCAGCGCGGCGTCCAGGAGGGCCGGGTGTACGCCGAACGCGGCGGCCTGGGTCTCGTAGCCCTCGGGCAGCCGGACGTCCGCGTACAGGTCGTCGCCGTGCCGCCAGGCGGCCGTCAGCCCCTGGAAGACGGGGCCGTAGCCGAGTCCGGCGGTGGCCGCGTGCTCGTAGAAGGCGTCGATGTCGAGGGGTTCGGCGTCGGCCGGGGGCCATTCGGCCGGGCCGGACGCCTCCGGTGCCTCGGCCGTGTGCTCCGCGGGCGCCAGGAACCCGGTGGCGTGCCGGGTCCACGGCCCGTCGGCACCCACGTCCTCCCGGCGGGAGTGCAGGCTCAGGGCGCGCCGTCCGGTCTCATCGGCGGCGGCGAGCCCGAGTCGCAGCTGGACGGCGCCGGTCGCGGGCAGCACCAGCGGGGCCTGGAGGGTCAGTTCCTCCACGGTGCCGCAGCCGACCTCGGTGCCCGCGCGCAGCGCCAGGTCGACGAAGGCCGTGCCGGGCAGCAGGACGGTGTCCATGACGGCGTGGTCGGCCAGCCAGGGGTGGCTCTGGAGGGACAGCCGACCGGTGAAGACGAAGCCGCCGGTGTCGGGGAGTTCGACGGCCGCGCCGAGCAGCGGGTGGCCGGCCGGCTCAAGGCCCGCGGAGGCGACGTCTTCGGCGGAAACCCCCACGTCCAGCCAGTAGCGGCGGCGCTGGAACGGGTACGTCGGCAGCTCCACGCGGCGGGCGCCGCGCCCGGCGTAGAAGGCGGTCCAGTCCACGGCCACGCCGCGGACGTGCGCCTGCGCCAGGGCCGTGGCCAGCGTCCGGCTCTCGGGCCGGCCGCCGCGCAGGACGGGGACGAACACCGCGTCGGCCTCGCCGGAGGAATCAGCGGAACCAGGGGAGCCGGCGATGTCGGCGGAACCGGTGGAGCCGGCGGTCAGGCAGTCCTCGCCCAGCGCGGACAGCACGCCGTCCGGGCCGAGTTCGACGAAGGTGGTCACGCCGTTGTCGCGCAGGGTGCGGACGCCGTCGAGGAAGCGGACGGCCTCCCGGACGTGCCGCACCCAGAACTCGGGCATCCCGATCTCCTCGGCGGAGACGACGGTTCCGGTCAGGTTCGACACGAGCGGGATCCGCGGGGCCTGGTACGTCAGCGTCTCGGCGAGCTTCCGGAAGTCCGCGAGCATGGGGTCCATGTGCGGGGAGTGGAAGGCGTGGCTGACGGTGAGCCGCTTGGTCTTCCGGCCCTCCGCCTCGAACCGCGCCGCGATCTCCAGCGCCACGTCCTCGTCACCGGCGATCACGACGGACGCCGGGCCGTTGACGGCGGCGATGCTCACCCGGTCGGTGAGCCGCGGCAGCACCTCCTCCTCCGGCGCCTGGACGGCGACCATCGCGCCGCCCACGGGCAGTCGCTGCATCAGACGCCCACGGGCGGCGACCAGCGCGCAGGCGTCGTCCAGGGACAGCACCCCGGCGACGTGCGCGGCGGTCAGCTCGCCGATCGAGTGCCCGGCGACGTAGTCCGGGGCCAGGCCCCAGGCCGTCAGCAGGCGGAACAGCGCCACCTCGGTCGCGAACAGCGCGGGCTGGGTGTACTCGGTACGGTCCAGCAGCGCGGCGTCCCCGCCGAACAGGACCTCCCCCAGCGGCCGTTCGAGGTGCCGGTCCAAGGCCGCGCACACCGTGTCCAGCGCCTCGGCGAACACCGGGAAGGTCTCGTACAGTTCGCGGCCCGCGCCCAGCCGCTGGCTGCCCTGGCCGGTGAACAGGAACGCCGTCTTCCCTTCGGCGGCGGTGCCGCGCAGCAGGTGTGCGGGGCTCTCCCCCCGGGCCAGCGCGTCGAGGGCGCGCAGCAGTTCCGCACGGTCGCCGGTGATGAGCGCGGCCCGCTGTTCGAGCGCGGCGCGGGTGGTGGCGAGTGCGTATCCGAGGTCGGTCGGGTCGAGGGCCGGCTCGGCGGCGACACGAGCGCGCAGGCGCTGGGCCTGGGCGCGCAGCCCGTCCTCGCCGCGCGCGGACAGCAGGACCGGTACGGCGGGCAGCGCGGCGGGCTCGGCGTCCTGTCCGGGCTCGGCGGCCTGTCCGGTGCCGGGGGCGGTCACAGGGTCGGCGGCGGGCGGCTCCTCGATGATGGCGTGCGCGTTGGTGCCGCTGATGCCGAAGGAGGAGACGCCGGCGCGCCGGGCCCGGCCGGACTCCGGCCACGGCCGGTCCTCGGTCAGCAGCGACACCGCGCCCGCGGACCACTCCACGTGCGGGGAGGGCGCGTCGACGTGCAGGGTCTTGGGCAGCACGCCGTGCCGCATCGCCAGCACCATCTTGATGACGCCCGCGACCCCGGAGGCGGCCTGGGTGTGGCCGAGGTTGGACTTGACCGAGCCGAGCCACAGCGGCTGGTCCGCCGGGCGGTCCTGCCCGTAGGTGGCCAGCAGCGCCTGCGCCTCGATGGGATCGCCGAGGACGGTGCCGGTGCCGTGCGCCTCGACGACGTCCACCTGGTCGCCGGTCAGCCGGGCGTTGGCCAGTGCCTGGCGGATGACGCGCTGCTGGGACGGGCCGTTGGGGGCCGTCAGTCCGTTGCTGGCGCCGTCCTGGTTGACGGCGGAGCCGCGGACGAGGGCCAGCACCTGGTGCCCGTTCCTGCGGGCGTCGGACAGCCGCTCCAGCAGCAGCACGCCCGCGCCCTCGCCCCAGCCGGTGCCGTCGGCGGCGGCCGCGAACGACTTGCAGCGCCCGTCGCGGGCCAGCCCGCGCTGGCGGCTGAACTCGATGAACGTACCCGGGGTGAACATCACGGTGACGCCGCCGGCCAGCGCCAGCGAGCACTCGCCGTTGCGCAGTGCCTGCGCCGCCAGGTGCAGCGCGACCAGCGACGACGAACAGGCGGTGTCGACGGTGACGGCCGGGCCCTCGAGCCCGAAGGTGTAGGCGACACGGCCGGAGACGACGCTGCTGGAGCTGCCGGTGCCGAGGTAGCCCTCGACCTCCTCCGGCACGGCGCGGAGCCGCGACCCGTAGTCGTGGTACATGACGCCCGCGAAGACACCGGTCTGCGTGCCGCGTACGGACAGCGGGTCGATGCCCGCCCGCTCGAACGCCTCCCACGACGTCTCCAGCAGCAGCCGCTGCTGCGGGTCCATGGCGAGGGCCTCGCGCGGCGAGATCCCGAAGAACGCCGGGTCGAAGTCGGCGGCGTCGTGCACGAAGCCGCCCTCACGGGCGTACGAGGTGCCCTGGGTCTCCGGGTCCGGGTCGTACAGCGCGTCCAGGTCCCAGCCGCGGTTGTCCGGGAACAGGGAGATGCCGTCCTCGCCCGCGGCGAGCATCCGCCACAGGTCCTCGGGGGTACGGACGCCGCCGGGGTAGCGGCAGCTCATCGCCACGATGGCGATCGGCTCGTCGTCGTGGGCGACGGCGGCGGCCGGGGCCGCCGGGGCGAGCTCGGCGGAGTGCTCCCCCACGAGCTCGGTGCGCAGATGGCGGGCGAGGACGGCCGGGTCCGGATAGTCGAAGACCAGGGTGGCGGGCAGCCGGAGCCCGGTCACCGCGTTGAGGTGGTTGCGCAGTTCGACGGCGGTGAGGGAGTCGAAGCCCAGCTCCTTGAACGCCCGCCCGGAACCGATGGTCTCCGGGCCCGCGTACCCGAGCACGGCCGCCACCTGCGCACGCACCAGCTCCAGCAGCGTCCGCTCCTGCTCGGCCTCACCCAGCCCCAGGAGCCGCCGCACCAGCCCGGATTCACCCGCGCCCGCCGCCACGGCATCCACCGCGCGCCGCGCCGGGACCCGCACCAGACCACGCAGCACCGGGGCGATCCCGCCGGTGGCCGCCTGCGTACCCAGCGCCGCGACGTCCACCCGCATCGGGACCAGCGACGGGTCCCCGACGCGCAACGCGGTGTCGAGCAGGGCGAGCCCTTCGGTCACCGGGATCGGGGGCAGCCCGGCGCGCCGCATGCGGGCGATGTCGGCCTCGTCGAGAGTGCCGCCCATGCCGCCGCCGGCCCACAGGCCCCACGCGAGCGCGGTGGCGGCCAGGCCGCGGGCGGCGCGGTGGGCGGCCAGCGCGTCCAGGAAGACGTTGGCGGCGGCGTAGTTGCCCTGCCCCGGGCCACCGAAGACGCCCGAGGAGGAGGAGAACAGGACGAAGGCGGAGAGGTCCAGGTCCTGGGTCAGCTCGTGCAGATGCCACGCCGCGTCCACCTTCGGACGCATCACGTGCGCGAGACGCTCGGGCGTCAGCGAACCGATGACGCCGTCGTCCAGCACACCGGCGGTATGGAACACGGCGGTCAGCGGGCGGTCGGCGGGGATCGCCGCCAGCAGCTCCGCGAGCGCGCCGCGATCGGCCACGTCGCAGGCGGCCCAACGGACCTCGGCGCCCGACTCGGCGAGTTCGGCGGCCAGTTCGGTCGCGCCAGGAGCCTGTTCGCCGCGCCGGCTGACCAGCAGCAGACGCCGTACGCCGTGCTCGGCCACGACATGCCGGGCCACCAGGCCACCCAGCGAACCCGACGCGCCGGTGATCAGCACCGTGCCGCCGGCATCCGGCCGCCAGGCGCGCTCGGTGGCCGACCCGGCGACGGGCACCCGTGCCAGCCGTGGCGTACGCACCGCACCCGCGCGCACCGCGAGCTGCGGTTCTCCGGAGGCCAGCGCGGTGGGCAGCGCGCGCGGCGAGTCCTCATGGCCGTCGACATCGACCAGGACGAACCGGCCGGGGTTCTCCGACTGCGCGGAACGCAGCAGCCCCCACACCGCGGCGGCCGCCGGATCGACCACCGGCTCCCCTGCCTCTGTGGCAACGGCCCCCGAGGTCAGCACGGCCAGGGTCGCATCCGCGAACCGCTCGTCGGACAGCCAGTCCTGCACCAGCGCGAGCGCGTCAGCGGCGAGACGGTGCGCGGCGGCGGCCACGTCCTCGCCGCTCTCCGCCACCGGCGATACGAAGACGACCTCGGGCGCCGGGGCACCCGACGCGACCGCCTCGGCCAGCGCCGCCAGGTCCGCGTACACCGCCACCTCGGCACCGGCACCCGCCAGCCCGAAGGCGTCGGCTCCCAGAACGGCCCAACGACCGCCCCGCGCGCCCAGCTCGGCCGTACCGGCGGAGAGTTCCGGCCACTCCATGTGGAACAGCGACTCGTGGTACGCGGTACGGGCGGTCCGCAGCTGATCGGCGGAGACCGGGCGCAGCCCGAGCGACTCCACGGTCGCGACCGGCGCACCGGTGGTGTCCGCGATCTCCAGCCGCACCGCGTCCGCACCCGCCGGCGACAGCCGGACGCGCAGCGCCGACGCGCCGCTCGCGTGCAGCGACACCCCGGACCAGGCGAACGGCAGCCGCCCCGCGTCATCGCTGGTGCCGAGGCCTCCGAGGCCGATGGCGTGCAGTGCGGCGTCCAGCAGCGCCGGGTGCAGCCCGAACCGGCCCGCCTCCTCTTCGGCGTCCTGCGGCAGGGACACCTCGGCGAAGATCTCTCCGTCCCGCCGCCATGCCGTGCGCAGGCCCTGGAAGGCGGGCCCGTAAGCGAAACCGATGTCCAGCAGGCCCGCGTAGCGGTCGCCGAGGTCCACCTCGACCGCGTCGGCCGGAGGCCACGCGCTGAGGTCGAACGACGCTTGCGGCGCCGCGTCAGGGGCCAGCACACCGCTGGCGTGCCGGGTCCACGGCTCCTCGGCGGGGAGGTTCTCCAGCCGGGAGTGCAGCGTCAGCGGCCGGCGACCCGACTCGTCAGCCGCACCCACGGCCAGCCGCAGCTGCACGCCGCCCTGCTCGGGCAGCACCAGCGGCGCCTCCAGCGTCAACTCCTCCAGCAGGTCGCAACCCACCTGGTCCCCGGCCCGGACCGCCAGCTCCACGAACGCCGTACCCGGCAGCAACACCGTGTCCAGGATCGTGTGGTCGGCCAGCCACGGGTGGGTCGACAGCGCGAGGCGGCCGGTGAAGAGCACGATGTCCGCGTCGGGCAGTTCGGCGCTGGCCCCCAGCAGCGGGTGCCCGGCCTCACCCAGACCCACGGCGGCGACATCGCCGAGGAAGAGGGAGGACACCTTGGGCCAGTAGCGCTCACGCTGGAACGCGTAGGTCGGCAGCTCGGCCTGCCGGGCACCGGTGCCCGCGAAGCGCGCGGCCCAGTCCACGGCCACACCACGTACATGGGCTCGGGCGACGGCGGCCGTAAGCGCTTCGGCCTCCGGCCTGCCCTTGCGCAGGACGGGGACGGAGACGGCGGCCTCGCCGGTGACGCACTCCTGCGCCATCGCGGAGAGCACCCCGTCCGGGCCCAACTCGACGTACGTCGTGACGCCCTGGGCTTCGAGGGTCCGTACGGCATCGACGAAGCGGACGGACTCGCGGACGTGCCGCACCCAGAAGTCGGCGGTCGCGATCTCATCAGCGGAGACCACGGCACCCGTCAGACCGGACACGATCGGAATACGCGGCGCCTCATACGACAACCCCTCGGCCACCGCACGGAACGCGTCCAACATGCCGTCCATACGGGGCGAGTGGAACGCGTGGCTGACAGCGAGCCGCTTGGTCTTCCGGCCCTCCGCCTCGAACCGCGCCGCGACCTCCAGCGCCACGTCCTCATCACCGGCGATGACCACAGAGGTCGGGCCGTTGAGGGCGGCGATGCTCACCCGGTCGGAGAGCAGCGGGAGCACCTCCGCCTCCGACGCCTGGACCGCGATCATCGCGCCACCGGCCGGGAGTTCCTGCATCAGACGGCCACGGGCGGCGACGAGCGTGCACGCGTCCGCCAGAGACAGCACCCCGGCCACATGCGCGGCCGCCAGCTCACCGATCGAGTGCCCGGAGAGGAAGTCCGCCTTCAGGCCCCACGCCTCGACCAGACGGAACAACGCCACCTCGACCGCGAACAACGCCGGCTGCGTATACCCCGTCTGATCCAGCAGCCCGGCGTCCTCGCCGAACAGCACATCCTTCAACGGCCGTTCCAGGTGCGCGTCCAGCTCCGCGCAGACCGCGTCCAGCGCCTCCGCGAACACCGGATACGCCTCGTACAGCTCACGGCCCATGCCGAGCCGCTGGCTCCCCTGCCCCGTGAACAGGAACGCCACCTTGCCCGCGACAGCCGTGTCCGTGACCAGACCGGCCGCACTGCGGCCCTCCGCCAGCGCCGCCAACCCCGCCAGCAGCCCCTCCCGGTCCCCGCCGATGACCGCCGCGCGCTCCTCGAAGGACGTACGACGGGTGGCGAGCGAGAACGCGGCGTCCAGGGGCGCGATGTCGGGGCGTTCGGTGAGGTGCGTGTGCAGTCGGTGTGCCTGGTCGCGCAGGGCCTGGTCCGTCTTGCCGGACAGGAGCCAGGCGAGCGCTCCGGCTGCCGGTGCGGTGACCGGCGTTCCGGTGGCGACGGCCGGGTCGGGCTCGGGTGCCTGCTCGATGATGGTGTGCGCGTTGGTGCCGCTGATGCCGAACGACGAGACGGCGGCCCGGCGCGGGCGGCCGGTCTCCGGCCACTCCACCGGCTCCGTAAGCAGCGCGATGTCGCCCGCCGACCAGTCGACGTGCGGCGTCGGCTCGTCCACGTGCAAGGTCCGCGGCAGCAGCCCGTGCCTGATCGCCAGCACCATCTTCATCACGCCCGCGACGCCGGCGGCGGCCTGCGTGTGGCCGAAGTTGGACTTGATGGAGCCCAGCCACAGCGGCCGGTCCTCGGCCCGGCCCTGGCCGTACGTGGCCAGGAGCGCCTGCGCCTCGATGGGGTCGCCGAGCTTCGTTCCCGTGCCGTGCGCCTCGACCGCGTCCACCTCGGCGGCCGACAGCCCGGCACTCGCCAAGGCCTGGCGGATCACGCGCTGCTGCGACGGACCGTTGGGGGCCGTCAGGCCGTTGCTGGCACCGTCCTGGTTGACGGCCGAGCCACGCACGACCGCCAGCACCGGATGGCCGTTGCGCCGGGCGTCCGACAGCCGCTCCACGAGCAGCATGCCGACCCCCTCACCCCAGCCCGTACCGTCCGCACCCGCCGCGAACGCCTTGACCCGGCCGTCGGCGGCCAGCCCGCGCTGACGGCTGAAGTCGATGAACGACGACGGGGTGGACATGACGGTGACGCCACCGGCCAGCGCCAGCGTGCACTCGCCTTGCCGCAGCGCCTGGATCGCCCAGTGCAGCGCGACCAGCGACGACGAGCACGCCGTGTCGACGGTGACCGCCGGGCCCTCAAGACCGAGTGCGTACGCGACACGGCCGGACAGCACGCTGGCCGCGTTGCCGGTGCCGAGGAAGCCTTCCGCGCCATCCGGGGCGGCGAGGATGACCGGCAGGTAGTCCTGGCCGTTGGTGCCCGCGAAGACGCCGACCTGTTGGCCGCGCAGCGTTACGGGGTCGATGCCCGCCCGCTCGAACGCCTCCCACGACGTCTCCAGCAGCAACCGCTGCTGCGGATCCATGGCGAGGGCCTCGCGCGGCGAGATCCCGAAGAAGGCCGGGTCGAAGTCGGCGGCGTCGGCGACGAAGCCGCCCTCGCGGACGTACGTCGTGTTCTCGGCGGCCGACTCCGGGTCGTACAGGCTCTCGATGTCCCAGCCGCGGTCGGCGGGGAAGCCGGTCACCGCGTCCTGCCCGGACGCCAGCAGCCGCCACAGCTCCTCGGGAGTACGGACCCCACCGGGGAAACGGCAGCTCATCGCCACGATCGCGATCGGGTCCGCGTCGACGGCGGCAAGCGGCGCGACGGGCGCGGCCTCGGCCGGCCGGGAGCCGACCAGTTCTGCCTGGAGGAAGTCGGCCAGGGCGAGCGGGGTCGGGTAGTCGAAGACGAGGGTGGCGGGGAGCTTCAGCCCGGTGAGCGAGCCCAGCAGGTTGCGGATCTCCACCGCGGTGAGGGAGTCGAAGCCGAGGTCCCGGAAGGCGCGGGCGGGCTCGACGGAGTCGGGTCCGGGGTAGCCGAGGACGACGGCGACCTGGGTGCGGACGAAGTCCAGGGCGAGCTGGTCGCGCTCCTCCGCGGTGGCGGCGACGGTCAGCCGGTGGGCGAGCGAGCCGTCGTCGGAGTCCGTGCCCGTACCCGCGCTGCCGCTTGGAGCCACCGACCGCTCCAGGGCACGCCGGGCCTCGGGGAGATCGGCAATGAGCGGGTTGGGGCGGATGGCGGTGAGGCCGGGCGCGAACCGGTCCCAGTCGATGTCGACGACGAGCGAGAACGTCTCTCCCCCAGCGCTGCCGCTGGGAGGTGCCCCCAGCCGAAGTGCGGTGTGCAGGGCGGCGGTGGCCAGGTCGGGGGCGAGCGCGGGCAGCCCGGAGTGCCGGAGCCGTTCGGCGACGAGTCCGTCGGCGGCCATGCCGCCTTCGGCCCAGGCGCCCCAGGCGATGGACGTGGCGGGCAGGCCCTCCGCGCGGCGCGCCTCCGCGAGCGCGTCGAGATAGGCGTTGGCGGCCGTGTAGTTGGCCTGGCCCGCGGCGCCGAACGTGCCCGCCATGGAGGAGAAGAGCACGAAGGCGGTCAGGTCGAGGTCGCGGGTCAGCTCGTGCAGATGGCGTGCCGCTTCGGCCTTGGCGCGCAGTACGGCGGCGAACCGCCGCGGGGTCTGGGCGTCGAGGACGCCGTCGTCCAGCACCCCGGCCGCGTGGACGACCGTGGTGAGCGGGTGGCGCGCGGGGATGGTGGCCAGCAGCTGCGCGAGCGCGGCGCGGTCGGCGGTGTCGCAGGCGGCGATGGTCACCTGGGCGCCCAGCGCGGTGAGTTCGTCGCGCAGCTCCGCCGCGCCCGGCGCGTCCGGGCCCCGGCGGCTGGTCAGCAGCAGGTGCTCGGCGCCGTTGCGGACGAGCCAGCGGGCCACGTGGGCGCCGAGGGCGCCGGTGCCGCCGGTCACGAGCGCGGTGCCGTGCGTCGTCCATGGCGTGTCGGCGGCGGGGTCGGTCTGCGGGGCGCGGCTGAGGCGCCGTACGAAGGTGCCGTTCGGGCGGATGGCGAAGTGGTCCTCGTCGCCGGGGCCCGCGAGGGCGTCGGCGAGCCGGCCGAGGGCGCGGTCGTCGACGGTGGCGGGCAGGTCGATCAGCCCGCCCCAGCGGTCGGGGTGTTCGTGGGCGGCGGTCCGGCCCAGGCCCCACAGCTGTGCCTGGGCGGGGCTGGTGAGCCGGTCGGAGCGGCCGGTGGAGACAGCGCCGCGGGTGGCGGCCCACAGCCGCGCGTCCACGCCCATGTCGCCGAGTGCCTGGATGAGGGCGAGGGTGGCGGCGACGCCGGCGGGCAGCTCGGGGTGGCCGGGGTGGGGTTGCTCTCCCCCAGCACTGCTTTCCCCGTCTTCTCCCAGCGCGGCTGCTGGGGGTGCCCCCAGGCCCAGGAGCGACAGGACGCCGTCGACCCGGATTGCCTCCGCCTGGTCGTCGTTGGGCGGGGTGTCGTCGCGTAGGGCGGCCCGCAGCTGCGCGGCTATGGAGGCGCGGTCGGCGGTGGCCGTGTCCACGGTGATCTGCCGGACCTGGACGCCGCGTTCGGTCAGCATGCGGACGGCAGCCGCCGCCCAGGGGCTGCCGTCCCCGTCCGGGGTGACCACCAGCCAGGTACCGGAGAGCCGGGACCGTGTCCCCCCGGTGAGCGGCTTCCATGTGACGCGGTAGCGCCAGCCGTCGACGGTGCTCCGGTCGTGGCTCTGCCTGCGCCAGGCGGACAGGGCGGGCAGGACGGCGCTGAGCGGCTGGTCGCCGTCGAGGCCGAGGGTGTCGACCAGGGCCGCGAGGTCCTCGCTGTGGACGACCTCCCAGAAGCGGGCGTCGGCGGTGTCGAGCGCGGTGACGGGCGCGGTGGCCTCGTCGTCCCCGTAGGTGAAGGGGTTCGAGGGCCAGTAGCGCTGCCGCTGGAAGGCGTACGTGGGCAGGGCGACGCGGCGGGCCCCGGTGCCGGAGTAGTACGTGTGCCAGTCGACGGCGGCACCGCGTACGTGAGCTTGGGCGAGCACCTGGGTCAGGGCGCGGGCCTCGGGGCGGTCGGCGCGCAGGGCCGGTACGAAGGCGTGGGTCCGGGCCTTGGTGCTGGTCAGGCAGTCCTGGGCCATGGCGGACAGGACTCCGGCGGGGCCCAGTTCGACATAGGTCGTCACGCCGTGGTCGTCGAGCCACCGGATGCCGTCGAGGAACCGGACGGCCTGGCGGACGTGCCGCACCCAGAAGTCGGGGGTGGTGATCTCGTCGGCGGAGACCAGCGTCCCGGTGAGGTTGGAGACGATCGGGATCTTCGGCGGCTGGTAGGTCAGCTTCTCCGCGACCTGGCGGAAGGCGCCGAGCATGCCGTCCATGCGCGGGGAGTGGAACGCGTGGCTCACCGTCAGCCGCTTGGTCTTGCGGCCGTCCGCCTCGAACCGCTTCGCGATCTCCAGTGCCGCGTCCTCGTCGCCCGCGACGACGACCGACGCCGGACCGTTGATCGCGGCGATGCCCACCCCGTCGGTGAGCAGCGGCAGCACCTCCGCCTCCGACGCCTGGATCGCGATCATCGCGCCACCGGCGGGGAGTTGCTGCATCAGCTGGCTGCGGGCCGCGACCAGGGCGCAGGCGTGGGTGAGCGACAGCACTCCGGCGACGTGCGCGGCGGCCAGTTCGCCGATGGAGTGCCCGGACAGGAAGTCGGGCTTGAGGCCCCAGGACTCCACCAGCCGGAACAGCGCCACCTCGACGGCGAACAGCGCGGGCTGGGTGTACCCCGTCTGGTCCAGTTGTTCGGCGTCCTCGCCGAACAACACGTCCTTGAGGGGCTGGTCCAGGAAGCGGTCGAGTTGGGCGCAGACGTCGTCCAGCGCCTTGGTGAACACCGGGTACGTCTCGTACAGTTCGCGGCCCATGCCGAGCCGCTGGCTGCCCTGGCCGGTGAAGAGGAACGCGACCTTGCCCTCGGCGGCCAGGCCCTCGATCAGTGCGGGGTGCCGCTCTCCGGCGGCCAGCGCGGCCAGACCCGCCAGGAGCTCGTCGCGGTCGCTCGCGGCCACGACGGCGCGCCGGTCCAGCGCGGCACGGGTGACGGCCTGCGCGTAGCCGACGTCGGTCAGGCGCAGGTCCGGGTGGGCGGCGAGGTGCGCGCGCAGCCGCCCGGCCTGGGCGCGCAGCGCGTCCGGGTTCTTGCCGGAGAGGACGACGGGCGTCAGCGGCGGCGCGGCCGGGGTGCCGTCCGTTCCGGTGGCCGCGGCCTCGCCCGTGCCCGGTTCGCCGTCCGTCCCGGGTACAGGGGCGTCCGTCCCGGGGACGGGGGCCTGCTCGATGATGGTGTGCGCGTTGGTGCCGCTCATGCCGAACGACGAGACGGCGGCGCGGCGCGGGGAGTCGGTCCGGGGCCATGCCCGCGACTCCGTGAGGAGTTCGACGTGGCCCGCCGTCCAGTCGACGTGCGGGGTGGGCTCGGTGAGGTGGAGGGTCTTGGGCAGCACCCCGTGCCGCAGTGCCATGACCATCTTGATGACGCCGCCGACACCGGCGCCCGCCTGGGCGTGGCCGAGGTTGGACTTGACCGAGCCGATCAGCAGCGGCCGGTCCGCCGGGCGGTCCTGGCCGTACGTGGCCAGCAGTGCCTGCGCCTCGATCGGGTCGCCCAGGGCGGTGCCGGTGCCGTGCGCCTCGATGGCGTCGACCTGGTCCGGGGTGAGCCGGGCGTTGGCCAGCGCCTGGAGGATGACGCGCTGCTGGGAGGGGCCGTTGGGGGAGGTGAGGCCGTTGCTGGCGCCGTCCTGGTTGACGGCGGAGCCGCGGATGACGGCGAGCACCGGGTGGCCCATGCGCTGGGCGTCCGAGAGCCGCTCGACCAGCAGCATGCCGACGCCCTCGCCCAGGCAGAAGCCGTCGGCCTCGGGCGCGAAGGGCTTGGAGCGGCCGTCGCGGGCCAGTCCACGCATCTTGCTGTAGTCGACGAAGACCCCGGGGGCGCACATCAGGGTCGCGCCGCCGGCCAGCGCCTGCGTGCACTCGCCGTTCCGCAGCGCCTGGACGGCGAGGTGGAGCGCCACCAGCGAGGAGGAGCAGGCGGTGTCGACGGAGACGGCGGGGCCTTCGAGGCCGAAGGTGTACGACAGCCGTCCGGAGGCGACGCTGGCGGCGTTGCCGGTGCCGAAGTAGCCCTCGAAGTTCTCCGTGGAGCTGAGGATGGCGGTCAGGTAGTCGTGGTTGCTGGTGCCGACGAAGACACCGATCTGCTTGCCGCGCACCGAGGTCGGGTCGACTCCGGCCCGTTCGAACGCCTCCCAGGAGGTCTCCAGCAGCATGCGCTGCTGCGGGTCCATGCCGAGCGCTTCGCGGGGACTGATGCCGAAGACCGAGGGGTCGAAGTCGGCGATGCCGTCGACGAAGCCGCCCTCGTGCACATAGCTGGTGCCGGGGTGGTCCGGGTCCGGGTGGTACATCGTCTCGACGTCCCACCCGCGGTCGACGGGGAAGTCGCCGACGGCGTCGACACCCTCGCTGACGATCCGCCACAGGTCCTCCGGGGAACGCACCCCGCCGGGATAGCGGCAGCCGATTCCCACGATGGCGATGGGGTCGTGGTTCTTCGCCTCCGCCTCGCGCAGGCGGCGGCGTGTTTGATGCAGATCCGCCGTTACCAGCTTGAGGTAGTCCCGCAGCGTCTCTTCATTCGCCATTTAAACGCAACCCATTTACGGCAGACCGGCATCGAAAAATAACCAAAATCAGTCGAGTTCTCGGCGAGAGGCTATGGCCGGGCTAACCGTCCCGACAACCCCTGACTGCCCCCTACCACCCCCTGCGTGAATTCGGGGGCGATAAGGGGCAGTCGAATTTCAGCATCCCGTCAGGGGGTGCAGGAAATCCTGTAAAGGAATTCCTGTCAAGCCCTGCCGAGCCCCTTGTTGATAAACGCGAACAGCTCTTCGTCGCCGGCCGACCCCAACGGGTCGGCGTCTTCGCCCGCGGCTGTCGGCGCCGGCAGCGGGCCGTCCGCGTCGTTCGCGTCGTTCGCGTCGTCCGCCTGGTTCCACTTCGCCAGCAGGGACTGGAGACGCATGGTGATGCGGGCCCGGGCGACGCCGTCCGGGGCGCTCGCCGCCAGCGCGGACTCCAGCCTGTCGAGTTCTTCGAGCACCGGGGCGCCGGTGGCCGCCGCGTCGGGCACCACCTCGGCCCGCAGGTACGCGGCCACCGCGGCCGGCGTCGGGTGGTCGAAGATCAGGGTGGGCGGCAGCTTCAGCCCGCTGGCGGCGCCCAGCCGGTTGCGGAGTTCCACCGCCGTGAGCGAGTCGAACCCCAGCTCCTTGAAGGCCCGGCCCGCCTCGACCGCCTCGGCACCGGAGTGCCCCAGCACCGCCGCGACCGCGCCGCGCACCAGGTCCAGCAGCACCCGTTCCCGCTCGGTGTCCGGCAGGCCCGCGAGCTGCTGGGCCAGCGCCACGCCGCCCGCGGCCTCCTCGGCCGCGGCCGCCCGTGCCTCCTCGACCACCCGGCGGGCCTCGGGCAGCCCGCCCAGCAGCGGACGCGGCCGGTCGGCGGTGTAGGCGAGGGTGAACCGCCGCCAGTCCATGTCGATGACGGTCAGCGCCGTCTCGTCCCGGTCCAGTGCGTGCTGGAGCGCGGTGACGGCCGACTCGGGCGCCATCTCGTTGATGCCGTGGCGGCGCATACGGTCCCCCACCGCCCCGTCAACCGTGCCGCCGTCGCCCCACGGGCCCCAGCTGAGGGTGGTGGCGGGCAGCCCGTCGGCGCGCCGCTGCTCGGCGAAAGCGTGCAGGAAGGCGTTGCCGGGCGCCTGGTTGCCCTGCCCCGGCGCGCCGAAGACCGCCGAGAAGTGGGAGAACATCACGAACGCGGACAGGTCCAGGTCCTTGGTGAGCTCGTGCAGATGGCGGGTGGCGTCGACCTTCAGCCGCAGCACCCGGTCCATCTGGTCCGGCGTCAGCCCCTCGATCACGCCGTCCTCGGCCACCGCTGCGGTGTGCACCACGGCTGTCAGCGGGTGCTCGGCGGGAATGCCGGCCAGCAGCCCGCCCACCGCGTCCCGGTCGCCCAGGTCGCAGGCGGCGACGGTGACCTCCGCGCCCAGCCCGGTCAGCTCGGCGGTCAGCTCGGCCGCGCCGGGTGCCTCCCCGCCCCGGCGGCCCGCCAGCAGCAGGTGCCGGGCACCGGCTCGGGCCAGCCGACGGGCGACCTGGGCGCCCAGCGTGCCCGTACCACCGGTGACCAGCACGGTGCCGTCCGGCTGCCAGGGCCGTACGGCGGGGGTCTCGGCCAGCGGGGCGCGCACCAGCCGCGGGACGAACAGCCCGGTGGCGCGGACCGCCACCTGGTCGTCGTCGCCGCCCGAGGCGAGCACCCCGGCCAGCCGGGTCAGGGCCGGCCCGTCCAGCGTCCCGGGCAGGTCCACCAGTCCGCCCCAGCGCTCCAGGTGCTCCAGCGCTGCCACCCGGCCCAGCCCCCACACCAGCGCCTGGACGGGCGAGTCCGGCCGGTCCGACCGGCCGGTGGAGACGGCGCCCTGGGTCACGCACCACAGCGGCGCGTCGACCTCGGCGTCGCCCAGCGCCTGGATCAGCGCGAGCTGCGCGGCGACGCCGGAGGGTACGGAGGAGTGCACCGGGTGCGGCCGCTCGGCCGGCGCCAGCAGGGACAGGACGCCGGTCACGGCCTCGTCGGCGCCGGCTTCCGCCAGCTCGGCGCGGAGTCGGCCGGTCAGCGCCGTACGGTCCGGGGCCTCGGCGTCCACGACGATCCGCCGTACGGTGGCGCCGTGTTCGGCGAGCGCGTCCGCCACGGCGGTCGCCTGCTCTCCCCCAGCGCGGCTGCTGGGAGGTGCCCCCACGGCGCCGGGGACCACGACCAGCCAGGTGCCGGACAGTCGGGCGGTGGGCCCGTCGGGCAGCGGCTGCCACGTCAGGCGGTAGCGCCAGCCGTCGACGGTCGACTCCTCACGGGCCTGCCTGCGCCACGAGGACAGCGCGGGCAGCACGGCGCTGAACGGCTGGTCGGCGTCGACGTCCAGCTCACTGGCCAGCGCCTGCCAGTCCTCCCGCTCGACGGCCGCCCAGAAGCGGGCGTCGACCGGGTCGGCACGGTCGGGTCCCGCGGCGCGCGCGGGCGCGGCCTCGGGCCAGTAGCGCTGGTGCTGGAAGGCGTAGGTGGGCAGGTCGACGCGGTCGGCGTCGCCGTAGACGGCGCTCCAGTCCACGGCCACACCACGGGCCCACGCCTCGCCCAAGGAGAGCCAGAAGCGCTCCAGCCCACCCTCGTCGCGGCGCAGCGAGCCGAGTACGGCGGCCTCGCGGCCCGCGTCCTCGGCCGTCTCCTGCACGCCCATGGTCAGCACGGGGTGCGCGCTGGACTCGATGAAGATCCCGAAGCCCTCATCCAGCAACTTCCGTACAGAGCCTTCGAGTTCGACGGTGCGACGCAGGTTGGTGAACCAGTACTCGGCGTCCAGCTCCGGGCCCTCGACCCACTCGCCTGTGACGGTGGACAGGAACGGCACCCGGGCGGCCCGGGGCCGTACGGGAGCGAGGAGGCCCAGCAGTTCGTCGCGGAGCAGCTCCACCTGGGCGGAGTGCGAGGCGTAGTCCACGGGGACGCGACGGGCCCGCACCTCATCCGCCTCGCACGAGGCCAGCAGCTCATCCAGTGCGGCGGGTTCGCCGGAGACGACCACCGAGGACGGGCCGTTCACGGCCGCCACGGATATCCGCTCTTCACCCCACGCCGCGATCCGCTCGCGGACCTGCGCGACCGGCAGGGCGATGGAGACCATGCCGCCCTTGCCCGCCAGCACCCGGCCGATCGCCTGGCTGCGCAGCGCCACGACGCGGGCCGCGTCCTGAAGGGACAGAATCCCCGCCACGCAGGCGGCGGCGATCTCTCCCTGTGAGTGACCCACCACCGCGTCCGCGCGCACGCCCAGCGAACGCCACAACTCGGCAAGGGAGACCATCACCGCGAACAGCACCGGCTGGACGACGTCGACGCGGTCCAGCGACGGCGCACCCTCCACACCCCGCAGCACATCCACCAACGACCAGTCGGTGAACTCCGCCAGCGCGGCGGCGCACTCCTCGATGCGGGCGGCGAACACCGGCGAGGCGTCCAGCAGCCCGATCGCCATCCCCACCCACTGCGAACCCTGGCCGGGGAAGACGAGGGCGACCTGGCCGCCGACGGCCGAGCCCTGCACCACACTCGGCGCCATGGCCCCGTCGGCCACCGCTTGGAGGCCGTCCAGCAGCGCGTCCCGGCCCCCGCCGACCACCACCGCGCGACGCTCCAGGGCGGACCGGGTGACGGCGAGGGAGTAGGCCACGTCCACCGGGCGGGCCCCGGCGTCGGCCCGCAGCCGGTCCAGCAGCTTCGCGGCCTGGGCGCGCAGCGCCGCCTCGCCCTTGCCGGAGAGCACCCACGGCAGCACGCCCGGCTGCCGCCGCTCCGGCTCCGCGGCGGGCGTGCCACGCGGCGGCAGCCGCATATCGTCTGCCGCCTCAGCCAGGTGCTCCGCCGGGGCCTGCTCGATGATGGCGTGCGCGTTGGTGCCGCTGAACCCGAAGGAGGACACGCCCGCGCGCCGCGCGCGGCCCGTCTCCGGCCAGGCCGTGGTGTCCCGTACGAGCGCGACGGAACCGGCCGCCCAGTCGATGTGCGGGGACGGTTCGGCGATGTGCAGGGACGGCGGCAGTACGCCGTGCCGCATGGCGAGCACCATCTTCATCACGCCCGCGATGCCCGCGGCGCCCTGGGTGTGGCCGATGTTGGACTTGACCGAACCGAGCAGCAGCGGCCGGTCCGCCGGGCGGTCCTGGCCGTAGGTCGCCAGCAGCGCCTGCGCCTCGATCGGGTCGCCCAGCGCGGTACCGGTGCCGTGCGCCTCGACGACGTCCACATCGGCGGCGGAGAGGCGGGCGTTGGCCAGGGCGCCGCGGATGACGCGCTGCTGGGAGGGGCCGTTGGGGGCGGTGAGCCCGTTGCTGGCGCCGTCCTGGTTGATGGCGCTGCCCCGGACGACGGCCAGGACCTGGTGGCCGTTCCTGCGCGCGTCCGACAGCCGTTCCAGCAGCAGGACGCCGATGCCCTCGGCGGGGCCGAACCCGTCGGCGTCCGACGAGAACGCCTTGCAGCGGCCGTCCTTCGACAGGCCGCGCTGGCGGCTGAACTCGATGAACAGGCCGGGGGTCGACATCACGTGGACGCCGCCCGCCAGGGCCAGCGAGCACTCGCCGAGCCGCAGCGCCTGGACGGCCAGGTGCAGGGCGACCAGGGACGCCGAGCAGGCCGTGTCGACGGTGACCGCCGGGCCTTCGAGGCCGAAGGCGTACGACACCCGGCCGGACAGCACGCTGGCGGCGTTGCCGGTGCTCAGGTGCCCACCGAAGTCCTCCTCGGCCTCCAGCGCCACCGACAGGTAGTCGGAGGCGTTGATGCCCGCGAAGACACCGGTGCGGCTGCCGCGGAGCGTGTGCGGGGCGATGCCGGCGCGCTCGAACGCCTCCCAGGAGGTCTCCAGCAGCAGCCGCTGCTGCGGGTCCATGGCCATCGCCTCGCGCGGGGAGATCCCGAAGAACGCCGGATCGAACTCGGTGGCGCCGCTGAGGAATCCGCCCTGGCGGGTGTAGGTGGTGTTCGGGGTGTCGGGGTCCGGGTCGAACAGGTTCCGCAGATCCCATCCCCGGTCGGCCGGGAAATCCGTCAGGGCGTCGCCACCGGCGGTGAGCAGCCGCCACAGCTCCTCTGGGGTGCGGATACCGCCGGGGAAGCGGCAGCTCATCGCCACGATGGCGATCGGCTCGCGGGCCTGGTCCTCGATTTCTTCCAGGCGCCGGTAAGCCTCGTCGAGATCTGTGGTGACCTTCTTCAGATATTCGCGGAGCTTTGCTTCGTTCGCCATTGGCGTTTTCCTATCGGAATGTTCGTGGTTCGTCGGGGTGGTCGTCGGCCGGAGATGGGCTAGCCCTTGCCGAACCTCTTGTCGATGAAGTCGAAGAGTTCGTCGTCGCTGGCTTCTTCGAGCGCGGGTCCTTCCGCGCCGTCCGTCCCGTGCCTGGCGTCGTTCCACTTCGTCAGCAGCGACTGCAGGCGTACGGCGATCCGGGCGTGGGCCGCGTCGTCCTCCGCCACCGCCGCGAGGTCCTCGGGCGCCAGCGCGGACAGGGTGTCCTCCAGCCGCTCCAGCTCTGCCAGTACCGAGCTCCCGGTGTCCGCCGTCTCCGGCGCCACCTCCAGCCGCAGGTGCCGCGCGAGCGCCACCGGCGTCGGGTAGTCGTAGACGAGGGTGGCGGAGAGCCGCAGACCGGTGGACGCGCCCAGCCGGTTCCGCAGTTCCACGGCGGTGAGGGAGTCGAAGCCCAGCTCCTTGAACGCCTGCTCGGCGCCCACCTGGTCCTTCGACGCGTAGCCGAGGACGGCGGCCACCTGCCGGCGCACCAGGTCCAGGACGGTCCGCTCCTGCTCGGCCTCCGGCAGCCGTGCCAGCCGCTGGGCCAGCGACTCGGCGCCGGTGCCGGTCTCGGTGCCGGTCCCGGTGCCGCCGGTGCGGCCGCGCTCGGCGGCCCGGCGGACGGGGGTTCGTACGAGGCCGCGGAAGAGCGGCAGCAGGTCACCGGCCGCGGCGGCGGAGCGCAGCGTCGGCAGGTCCAGCCGTACGGGTACGAACACGGCCTCGCCGGTGTCGGCGGCGGTGCCGCCCGCGCCGGACAGCGCCGCGTCGAACAGGGCCAGGCCCTCCGCGGCGGACAGCGGCAGCACGCCGCCGCGGGCCACCCGGTCCAGGTCGGCCTCGCCGAGCCGGCCCGCCATGCCCCGTTCCTCGGCCCACATGCCCCAGACCAGGGAGGTGGCGGGGAGCCCGTGGGCGCGGCGGTGCCGGGCGAGGGCGTCGAGGAAGACGTTGGCCGCCGAGTAGCCGCCCTGGCCGGGGCTGCCCAGGGTGCCCGCCGCCGCCGAGAAGAGCACGAAGGCGCTCAGGTCGAGGTCGCGGGTCAACTCGTGCAGGGCGAGCGCGGCGTCGACCTTGGGCCGCAGCACGCGGTCCATCCGCTCCGGGGTCAGCAGGTCGATGACTCCGTCGTCCAGGACGCCCGCGGTGTGCACCACGGCCGTCAGCGGGCGCGTCGCCGCTACGCCCTTGAGCAGCGCGGCGAGCGCCGCGCGGTCGGCGGCGTCACACGCGACGACGGTCACCTGGGCACCCAGGTCGCCCAGTTCGGCGGTGAGTTCGGCCATGCCGTCGGCGGCGGGGCCGCGCCTGCTGACGAGCAGCAGATGGCGGGCGCCGTACGCGGTGACCAGGTGCCGGGCGAGCAGCCTGCCCAGACCGCCGGTGGCTCCGGTGACCAGGACGGTGCCCTCGGGGTCGAACGCGGCCGGGGCCGTACCGATCGTGGCCGGGGCCGAACCGTTCGAAGCCGAGGCGTTCGATGCCCTGACCCGCGCCAGGCGCGGTGCGTACACTTCTCCGTCCCGCAGCGCCAGTTCCGGTTCTCCGGTCGCCAGAGCGGCCGGGAGGTACGGGACGGACGCCTCGCCGTCGACGTCGAGGAGCAGGAACTGCCCGGGGTTCTCGGCCTGCGCCGAGCGGAGCAGGCCCCACAGCGGCGCGTGCACGAGGTCGTCGGCCTCGGCGTCCCCGGCCGCGGCGACCGCGCCCCGGGTGACGAGGACGAGCCGGGCGTCGCCCGTGCGGCCGCCGCTCAGCCAGTCCTGGAGCACGCCCAGGAGGCGGTGTGTGGCACGGTGCACGTCCTCGGCGAGGTCGCCGGTGCCGCCGTCCTCGGGGAAGAACGGCACCAGTACGGTCCGCGCGGCCGCGCGGCCAACGCCCTCGCCTTCGGCCTCGGCCAGCGATGCGAGGTCGTCGTACGACTCGGCGCGGAACCCGGCCGTCTCCAGCGTGACGCCCAGCTTGAGTTCCCCGCCGCCGATGACGGCGAAGCCGCCCGCGTCCTCCGGTCCGGTCGCGGACACCGGCAGCCGCGTCCACTCGACGCGGTACAGCGACTCGTGGCTCTGGGCGTCCGGGGCGGAGAACCGCTCGGGGTCGAGCGGCTGGGTGACCAGGGAGTCGACCGACGCGACGAGCGCGCCCGTCTCGTCGGCGACGGTCACGGACACGGCGCCGCCGTCCGCGCCCGTCGCCGCCGGTGCCAGCCGTACGCGCAGGGCGTCGGCGCCGACCGCGTGCAACGCCACTCCGCGCCACGCGAGCGGCACACGGCCGGGCTCCGCACCGTCGGCCAGGGCCAGCGGGTGCAACGCGGCGTCCAGCAGCGCCGGGTGCAGCGCGTAGCGCGCGGCCTCCGGCTGCCGCTCCTCGGGCAGCCGCACCTCGGCATAGATCTCGTCACCGAGGGACCAGGCCCGCCGCACGCCCTGGAAGGCGGGCCCGTACAGCAGTCCGGCCCCCGCCATGCGGGCGTAGAGGTCCTCGACCGCGACGGGCTGGGCGCCGGTGGGCGGCCACACCGCCAGATCGGGGAGCCCGGCGGGCACGGTGGCGGGACCGGCGGCCAGGACGCCGATGGCGTGCCGGGTCCACGGCCGGTCAGGCGTTCCGCCGCCGTCTCCGGCGTCCTGCGCGGTCCGCTCGGGACGCGAGTACACGGTCAGGGCGCGGCGGGCGGAGTCGTCCGGCTCTCCCCCGGCGCGGCGGCTGGGAGGTGCCCCCACCGAGACCCGCAGCTGGACTCCGCCGCGCTCCGGCAGGACCAGCGGCTCTTCCAGCGTCAGCTCCTCCAGCAGGCCGCAACCGGCCTGGTCGCCGGCGCGGACCGCCAGTTCCACGAAGGCGGTCGCGGGCAGCGGCACCGTCTCGGCCACCGCGTGGTCCGCCAGCCAGCCGTGCGACGGGAGCGAGATGCGGCCGGTGAAGAGCAGGCCGTCGGAGTCCGGCAGGTCCACCGCCGCGCCGAGCAGCGGGTGCCCGGCCGCGCCGAGGCCCATCGAGGCGACCTCGTCCAGGTGCAGTTGGGCGTCGACCCAGTACCGCCGGTGCTGGAAGGCGTACGTCGGCAGGGCCACGCGCCGCGCGCCGGTGCCGGCGAAGAACGCCTCCCAGTCCGCTGCCAGGCCCCGGACGTGGCCCCGGGCGAGGGCGCCGGTCAGCGTCTCCGCCTCCGGCCTGCCCTTGCGCAGCGCGGCCACGAACTCCGCGGCGCCGGGCTCGGTCAGGCAGTCCTGCCCGGCGGCCGTGAGGATGCCGTCGGGGCCCAGCTCCAGGTAGGTGGTGACGCCCTGGGCTTCGAGGGCACGGATGCCGTCCAGGAAACGGACCGCCTCCCGGACGTGTCGGACCCAGAAGCCGGCGGAGGTGATCTCCTCGGCGGAGACCACATCACCGGTCAGGTTCGACACGATCGGGATGCGCGGCGCCTTGTACGACAGCCCCTCCGCCACCTCGCGGAACGCGTCCAACATGCCGTCCATACGCGGCGAGTGGAACGCGTGGCTCACCGTGAGCCGCTTGGTCTTCCGGCCCTCGGCCTCGAACCGCGCCGCGACCTCCAACGCCACGTCCTCGTCACCCGCGATGACGACCGACACCGGACCGTTCAGGGCGGCGATGCTCACGCGCTCGTTCAGCAGCGGCAGCACCTCCTCCTCCGACGCCTGCACCGCGATCATCGCGCCACCGGCCGGGAGTTCCTGCATCAGACGACCACGGGCGGCGACCAGCGCGCAGGCGTCGGTCAGGGACAGCACCCCGGCGACGTGCGCGGCGGCAAGCTCACCGATCGAGTGCCCGGAGAGGAAATCGGCCTTCAGACCCCACGCCTCGACCAGACGGAACAGCGCCACCTCGACCGCGAACAGCGCGGGCTGCGTGTACGCCGTCTGGTCCAGCAGCTCGGCATCATCACCGAACAGCACGTCGTGCAGTGGCCGTTCGAGGTGCCGGTCCAGCTCCGCGCAGACCTCGTCCAGCGCGTCGGCGAACACCGGGTAGGCGTCGTACAGCTCACGGCCCATGCCGAGCCGCTGACTGCCCTGCCCCGTGAACAGGAACGCCACCTTGCCCTTGGTCACCGTGCCCTCGACCAGGCCCGGAGCCCCAGAAGGTGCCCCCAGCGCCAGCGCCTCCAGGCCGCGCAGCAGCCCTTCGCGGTCCGCCGCCGCCAGTACGGCCCGGTGGTCCAGGGACGTACGGGTCGTCGCCAACGAGTACGCCACGTCCGTGGCGCCCAGGGCGGTGCCGGTGGCCACGTGGGCCCGGAGCCGCTCGGCCTGGCCGCGCAGGGCAGCCGCGGTCTTGCCCGACAGCACCCACGGCACGACGGGCAGTTCCGCCGCGGGGGCGGTGGCGGCGCCCGGCTCCGGCTCTGCCGGGGCCGGTGCCTGCTCCAGCACGGTGTGCGCGTTCGTACCGCTGATGCCGAAGGCCGACACCGCGGCCCGGCGCGGGCGGCCGGTCTCCGGCCACTCCCGCGCCTCCGTCAGCAGCGCGATCTCGCCCGCCGACCAGTCGACGTGCGGCGTCGGCTCGTCCACGTGCAGCGTCCGCGGCAGCAGCCCGTGCTCCAGCGCCAGCACCATCTTCATCACACCGGCGACACCGGCGGCGGCCTGCGTGTGGCCGATGTTGGACTTGACGGAGCCGAGCAGCAGCGGCTGCCCCTCGGGGCGGTCCTGACCGTAGGTGGCGAGCAGGGCCTGCGCCTCGATGGGGTCGCCGAGCGTGGTGCCGGTGCCGTGCGCCTCGACCGCGTCCACGTCCGCCGTCGACAGCCCCGCGCTCGCCAGGGCCTGGCGGATCACCCGCTGCTGCGACGGACCGTTGGGGGCCGTCAGACCGTTGCTGGCACCGTCCTGGTTGATGGCGGAGCCGCGTACGAGGGCGAGCACCGGATGGCCGTTCCGGCGGGCGTCCGACAGCCGCTCCACCAGCAGCATGCCGACCCCCTCACCCCAGCCCGTACCGTCCGCACCCGCCGCGAAGGCCTTGATGCGGCCGTCGGCGGCCAGCCCGCGCTGGCGGCTGAAGTCCACGAACGAACCGGGGGTGGACATGACCGTCACACCACCGGCCAGCGCCAGCGAGCACTCGCCGTTGCGCAGCGCCTGGACGGCCATGTGCAGGGTGACCAGCGAGGAGGAGCAGGCCGTGTCGACCGTGACGGCCGGGCCTTCCAGACCCAGCGCGTACGAGACACGTCCCGACATCACGCTGGCCGCGTTGCCGACGCCCATGAAGCCGTCGGCACCGTCCTGCGAGTGGAGGACCAGGGACATGTAGTCCTGGCCGTTGGTGCCTGCGAAGACGCCGACGCGCCGGCCGCGCAGGGTGGCCGGGTCGATGCCGGCCCGCTCGATGGCCTCCCAGGAGGTCTCCAGCAGCAACCGCTGCTGCGGATCCATGGCGAGGGCCTCGCGCGGCGAGATGCCGAAGAAGGCGGCGTCGAAGTCGGCGGCGTCGTGCAGGAAGCCGCCCTCACGGACGTACGTGGTGTTCTCGCCCTCGGACTCCGGGTCGTACAGCGCCTCGGTGTCCCAGCCACGGTCGGCGGGGAAGCCGGTCACCGCGTCCTGCCCGGACGCCAGCAGCCGCCACAGCTCCTCGGGAGTACGGACCCCACCAGGGAAACGGCAGCTCATCGCCACGATCGCGATCGGGTCCGCGTCGACGGCGGCAAGCGGCGCGACGGGCGCGGCCTCGGCCACGTCCTCCGCCGCTTCCTGACCCAGGAGTTCTGTCCGGAGGTACGCGGCGAGCGCCGACGACGTCGGGTAGTCGTAGACGAGGGTGGGCGGCAGCCGCAGACCGGTGAGGGTGTTCAGCCGATTGCGCAGTTCCACGGCGGTCAGCGAGTCGAAGCCCAGCTCCTTGAACGCCCGGCTCTCCTCGACGGCCGCCGCGTCGGCGTGCCCCAGCACGTCCGCCACGGCGGACCGCACCAGTTCCAGCAGCGTCCGCTCGCGCTCCGCCGCCGACTGTCCGGCGAGTCGCTCGGCCAGCGAGGTCCCGTCCGCGCCGCCGTCGGCTGCCACCGCCGTACCGGAGACGGCGTCCGCGCCGCTCTCCAGCGCCTTACGGGCCTCCGGCAGCTCGGCGAGCAGCGGGCTCGGGCGCGACGCCGTGAAGCCCGGGGCGAGTCGTCCCCAGTCGATGTCCGCCACCGTCACCGCGGTCTCGTCCAGGTCCAGGGCCCGCTGCAGCGCGGCGATCGCCGACTCCGCCGCCATCGGCGGGACTCCGGCGCGTCGCATGCGCTGCTCAAGGGCCTCGTCGGCGGCCATCCCGCCCTCGGCCCACGGGCCCCAGGCGATCGATGTCGCCACGAGCCCGTCGGCACGGCGCCGCTCGGCCAACGCGTCCAGATAGGCGTTGGCGGCGGCGTAGTTGGCCTGACCCGCCGCGCCCATGGACCCGGCGATCGACGAGAAGAGGACGAACGCGGACAGGTCCACGTCCAGGTCACGGGTCAGCTCGTCGAGGTTGGCGGCGGCGTCGGCCTTCGCCCGCAGGACCGTGTCGAACCGCTCAGGAGTCAGCGCCTCCAGCACACCGTCGGCCAACACACCAGCCGCATGGAACACCGCCGTCAGCGGCGCCTCCACGGGCAACTTGGCCACGAGCCCGGCCAACGCATCGCGGTCCGCCACATCACACGCCGCGACCGTCACCCGCGCACCCGACGCCGCCAACTCGTCCCGCAGCTCCACCGCACCCGGTGCGTCCAGACCACGACGACTGGTCAGGACGACGTGCTCGGCGCCGTTGCCGACCAGCCAACGCGCGACCTGCGCGCCCAGCGCGCCCGTACCACCGGTCACCAACACCGAACCGGCACCCGGCTGCCACGTACGCCCACCGGTCGACAGCGCGGAGGCCCGCGTCAGACGGCGTCCGAAGACCCCTGTCGCACGGACCGCCACCTGGTCCTCGTCGCCGTCGCCCGCCAGCACGGTCGCCAGCCGGGACAGCGCCCGGTCGTCCGCCGCCCCGGGCAGGTCGACCAGACCGCCCCAGCGCTCGGGGAGTTCGAGGGCCGCGACCCGGCCCAGACCCCACACCCGCGCCTGCGCCGGATCCACAGCCGCGTCCGAACGGCCCACCGACACCGCACCCCGCGTAGCCACCCACAACGGGGCATCCACACCGGCATCACCCAGCGCCTGCACCAAGGCGACCGTACGCAGCAACCCGGCAGCCCCGTCGACAGCGAGCAGTGAGAACACACCCGCCACCGCCCTGTCGGCGACCGCCGCACGCAGCAGCTCGGCCACGCCGGACCGGTCCTCGGCACCGATCTCGACCCGCAGCACCTCGGCACCCCGCGCGGACAGCGCCCGCTCCGCCCCGGCGGCCCATGTGTCGGCGGCCCCCTCGGCGGGAACGACGACCAGCCACGTGCCGTGCGGCGCCCCCTCGGTGCGATCGGTCAGCGGCTTCCACGTCACCTGGTAGCGCCAGGCGTCGACCGTGGACCGCTCGGCCCGCTGGCGCCGCCACGACGACAGCATGGGCAGCACCGCGCTCAGCGAGGAGAGCGCGTCGGCGCCTTCGGACTCCAGCGTCCCGGCGAGGGCCTCCAGGTCCTCGCGCTCCACGGCCTCCCAGAAGCGGGCGTCGACCGCGTCCGTGTCCAGGGCCGTGGCGCCGTCCCGGAGTTCGTCCTCGGTGATCTCCACCCAGTAGCGCTGCCGCTGGAACGCGTACGTCGGCAACTCGACGCGGCGCGCGCCGGTCCCGGCGAAGAACGCGGCCCAGTCCAGGGCGAGGCCCCGGGTGTGCAGGCGGGCGAGCGCGCCGGTCAGCGCCTCGGCCTCGGGGCGCCCCTTGCGCAGCACGGGCGTGAAGGCCGCGCCCTCGCCGGTCACGCACTCCTGCGCCATCGCGGACAGCACCCCGTCCGGGCCCAACTCGACGTACGTCGTGACGCCCTGGCCTTCGAGGGTCCGTACGGCATCGACGAAGCGGACGGACTCGCGGACGTGCCGCACCCAGAAGTCGGCAGTCGCGATCTCATCAGCGGAGACCACGGCACCCGTCAGACCGGACACGATCGGAATACGCGGCGCCTCATACGACAACCCCTCGGCCACCGCACGGAACGCGTCCAACATGCCGTCCATACGGGGCGAGTGGAACGCGTGGCTGACAGCGAGCCGCTTGGTCTTCCGGCCCTCCGCCTCGAACCGCGCCGCGACCTCCAGCGCCACGTCCTCATCACCGGCGATGACCACAGAGGTCGGGCCGTTGAGGGCGGCGATGCTCACCCGATCGGAGAGCAGCGGCAGCACCTCCGCCTCCGACGCCTGGACCGCGATCATCGCGCCACCAGCCGGGAGTTCCTGCATCAAACGACCACGGGCCGCCACCAGCGCACACGCATCCGCCAGAGACAGCACACCCGCCACATGCGCGGCCGCCAGCTCACCAATCGAATGACCCGACAGGAAGTCCGCCCGCAAACCCCAGGCTTCCACCAGACGGAACAACGCCACCTCGACCGCGAACAACGCCGGCTGCGTATACCCCGTCTGATCCAACAGCGCCGCGTCCTCACCGAACAGAACATCCCGCAACGGCCGCTCAAGGTGCGCGTCCAGCTCCGCGCAGACCGCGTCCAGCACGTCCGCGAACACCGGATACGCCTCGTACAGCTCGCGGCCCATGCCCAGCCGCTGACTGCCCTGCCCCGTGAACAGGAACGCCGTCTTGCCTTCGGCGGTCGCGCCTTCGATCAGGCCGGGGGCGGATTCGCCCCGTACCAGGGCATCCAGGCCGCGCAGGAGTCCGTCGCGGCCGTCGGCGACCACCGCGGCCCGGCGCTCCAGCGCTGCCCTGCCGGTCGCCAGCGAGTACGCCACGTCCGTGGCGTCCAGGTCGGTGCCGGTGCCGAGGTGGGCCCGGAGCCGCTCGGCCTGGCCGCGCAGGGCGGCCGCGGTCTTGCCCGACAGCACCCACGGCACGACGGGCAGTTCCGCGACCGGACCGGCGGCGGGGGTCGGCTCCGGCGTCAGCGCGTCCGGTGTCAGCGCGTACGGCGTCGGAGGCTGCTCCAGGATGGTGTGCGCGTTGGTGCCGCTCACGCCGAACGAGGAGACACCGGCCCGGCGCGGACGGCCGGTCTCCGGCCACTCCCGCGCCTGCGTCAGAAGCTCGATGTCGCCCGCCGTCCACTCGACGTGCGGGGTCGGCTCGTCCACGTGCAGCGTCTGCGGCAGCACCCCGTACCGCATCGCCATCACCATCTTGATGATGCCCGCGACACCGGCCGCGGCCTGCGTGTGGCCGATGTTGGACTTGAGCGAGCCGAGCCACAGCGGCCGTCCCTCGGGGCGGTCCTGGCCGTAGGTGGCCAGCAGCGCCTGCGCCTCGATCGGGTCGCCGAGCGTGGTGCCGGTGCCGTGCGCCTCGACCGCGTCCACATCCGCCGTCGACAGTCCGGCGCTCGCCAGCGCCTGGCGGATCACCCGCTGCTGCGACGGACCGTTGGGAGCGGTGAGCCCGTTGCTCGCACCGTCCTGGTTGACGGCCGAGCCCCGCACGATCGCCAGCACCGGGTGCCCGTTCCTGCGCGCGTCGGACAGCCGCTCCACGAGCAGCATGCCCGCGCCCTCGGACCAGCCCGTGCCGTCGGCGGCGGCCGCGAACGACTTGCAGCGGCCGTCGCCGGACAGGCCGCCCTGGCGGCTGAAGTCCACGAAGGTGTCCGGGGTGGCCATCACCGTCACACCACCGGCCAGCGCCATGGAGCACTCGCCGTTGCGCAGCGCCTGCGCGGCCAGGTGCAGCGCGACCAGCGACGACGAGCACGCCGTGTCGATGGTGACGGCCGGGCCCTCCAGGCCGAAGGTGTAGGCGATACGGCCGGAGGCCACACTGCCCGCCGTACCGGTGCCCAGGTAGCCCTCCAGTCCCTCGGGGACGGCGGGCAGCCGCGTGATGTAGTCGTGGTACATCACACCGGCGAAGACACCCGTCTTGCTGCCGCGCACGGTCGCCGGGTCGATCCCGGCCCGCTCGAACGCCTCCCACGAGGTCTCCAGCAGCAGCCGCTGCTGCGGGTCCATGGCAAGGGCCTCGCGCGGGTTGATGCCGAAGAAGTCCGGGTCGAACTCGCCCGCGTCGTAGAGGAAGCCGCCCTCGATGGTGGAGCTGGTGCCGGACTGCCCGGCACCGTCGCTGTGCAGCGCGGCCAGGTCCCAGCCGCGGTCGGTCGGGAAGCCGGAGACGGCGTCGACCGCGCCCGTGACGAGCTGCCACAGCTCCTCGGGGCTGGTGACCCCGCCGGGGTAGCGGCAGCTCATGCCGACGATGGCGATCGGCTCGTCGTCATGGGCGACCGCGGCCACCGGAACGAGGTCCGCCGACCGCGCCCCCACGAGCTCGGTGCGCAGGTGGCGGGCGAGGACGGTCGGGTCCGGGTAGTCGAAGATCAGCGTGGCGGGCAGCCGCAGCCCGGTCACCGAGTTGAGGTGGTTACGGAGTTCGACCGCCGTGAGCGAGTCGAAGCCCAGCTCCTTGAACGCCCGCCCGGATCCGATCGTCTCCGGGCCCGCGTAACCGAGCACGGTCGCCACCTGGCCACGGACGAGGTCCAGCAGCACCCGCTCCTGCTCGGGCTCGCTCAGCCCCAGGAGCCGCTGCACCAGACCGGATTCGCCGGCACCGGCGGACACGGCGTTCACCGCACGCCGCGCCGGGACGCGGACCAGGCCGCGCAGCAGCGGCGAGACGGCGCCCGCCGCCTGCGTCCGCAGCACCGCGAGGTCCAGCCGCATCGGCACCAGCGTCGCGGCGCCGATCGGGAGCGCGGTGTCGAAGAGCCGCAGCCCTTCCGCCACGGACAGCGGGGGCACTCCGGCGCGCCGCATCCGTGCGACATCGGCGTCGTCGAGGCTGTCGCCCATGCCGCCTCCGGCCCACAGGCCCCACGCGAGCGCGCTCGCGGGCAGGCCGCGGGCGGCGCGGTGGGCGGCCAGCGCATCCAGGAAGACGTTGGCGGCCGCGTAGTTGCCCTGCCCCGGGCCGCCGAAGACACCGGCGGCCGACGAGAACAGCACGAAGGCGGTCAGGTCCAGGTCCTGGGTCAGCTCGTGCAGGTTCCACGCCGCGTCCACCTTCGGACGCATCACGTGCGCGAGACGCTCAGGCGTCAGCGAACCGATGACGCCGTCGTCCAGCACACCGGCGGTGTGCACGACGCCCGTCAGCGGGTGGGCGGTGGGGATCGCCGCGAGCGCGGCGGCCAGTGCCTCGCGGTCCGCCACGTCGCAGGCGGCCCAGCGCACCTCGGCACCCGACTCGGCGAGTTCGGCGGCCAGTTCGGTGGCACCGGGAGCCTGGTCGCCGCGCCGGCTGACCAGCAGCAGGTGCCGTACGCCGTGCTCGGCCACCAGATGGCGGGCGAACAGCCCGCCCAGCGAGCCGCTGGCACCCGTGACCAGCACCGTGCCCTCGGGGTTCCAGACCGGGGCGGCAGCGTCCACGTCGCCAGTGCCGGCGTCGGACAGGGCACGGGCACGGACGAGGCGCGGCGTCCTCAGGACACCCTCCCGTACCGCGAACTCCCGCTCTCCGGAGGCCAGCGCGGCGGGCAGCGCGCGCAACGAGTCCTCGTGGCCGTCGACATCGACCAGGACGAAGCGGTCCGGGTTCTCCGACTGCGCCGAGCGCAGCAGACCCCAAGCCGCGGCACCCGCCAGATCCTCCACCGGCTCACCGCCCCCGGCAGCCGCCACGGCCCCCGAGGTCAGCACCACCAGCGGCACATCGGCGAAGTGCTCGTCGGACAGCCAGTCCTGCACCAGCGCGAGCGCGTCAGCGGAGACCCGGTGCGCGGCGGCGGCCACGTCCTCGCCGCTCTCCGCCACCGTCGGGGACACGAAGACGGCCTCGGGCGCCGGGGCACCCGACGCGACCGCCTCGGCCAGCGCCGCCAGGTCCGCGTACACCGCCACCTCGGCACCGGCACCCGCCGCCAGTCCGAAGGCGTCGGCTCCCAGGACGGCCCAACGGCCGCCCTGCACGCCCACCTCGGCCGCGCCCGCCGACTCCGTCCACTCCACGTGGAAGAGCGACTCGTGGTACGCGGTACGGGCGGTCCGCAACTGCTCCGCCGAAACGGGACGCAGGACCAGCGACTCCACGGCCGCGACCGGCGCGCCGGTGGTGTCCGCGATCTCCAGCCGCACTCCGTCGGTGCCCTGCGGCGCCAACCGGACGCGCAGGGCGGCGGCGCCGCTCGCGTGCAGCGACACCCCGGTCCAGGCGAACGGCAGCCGCCCCTGGTCCTCCGTGCCGCCCAGGCCTCCCAGGCCGAGCGCGTGCAGCGCGGAGTCCAGCAGCGCCGGGTGCAGACCGAACAGGCCCGCCTCCTCCGCGGCCGTCTCCGGCAGCAGCACCTCGGCGAAGATCTCCCCGCCGCGCCGCCATGCCTTGCGCAGGCCCTGGAACACGGGACCGTAGGCGAAGCCGATGTCCAGCAGGTGGTCGTACCGTTCGTGGACCTCCACCTCGGCCGCGTCGGCCGGTGGCCACACGCTGAGGTCGAAGGACGCCTCCGGCTGCCCGCCCGAGGCCAGCACACCGCTGGCGTGCCGGGTCCACGGTCCCCCAGCGCGGCCGCTGGGAGGTGCCCCCACCTCGGCGGAGAGGCTCTCCGCACGGGAGTGCAGGGTCAGGGGGCGGCGGCCGGACTCGTCGGCCGTGCCGACCGCCAGCCGCAGCTGGACACCGCCCTGCTCGGGCAGCACCAGCGGAGCCTCCAGCGTCAGTTCCTCCAGGTGGTCGCAACCGACCTGGTCACCGGCGCGGATCGCCAACTCCACGAACGCCGTACCCGGCAGCAACACCGTGTCCAGGATGGTGTGGTCGGCGAGCCAGGGGTGGGTCGACAGCGCCAACCGGCCGGTGAACAGCAGACCGTCCGCGTCGGGCAGTTCGGCGCTGGCCCCCAGCAGCGGGTGCCCGGCCTCGCCCAGGCCCACGGCGGCGACATCGCCGAACGACAGCCACGACACGTTCGGCCAGTACCGCTGCCGCTGGAAGGCATACGTGGGCAGCTGCACCTGGCGGGCACCGGTGCCCGCGAAGTACGCGGCCCAGTCCACCGCCGCGCCACGCGCGTGCGCACGGGTGAGCGCTTCGGTCGACGACTCGGCCTCGGGCCTGCCCTTGCGCAGGACCGGAACGAACACGGCGGTGTCGCCGGTCACGCACTCCTGCCCCATCGCGGACAGCACCGCGTCCGGACCCAACTCGACGAAGGTCGTGACGTTCTGGGCTTCGAGGGCGCGGATGCCGTCCAGGAAACGGACCGCCTCCCGGACGTGTCGCACCCAGAAGCCGGCGGAGGCGATCTCCTCGGCGGAGACCACGGCACCGGTCAGGTTCGACACGATCGGGATCTTCGGGGCCGCATACGTGAGCCCCTCAGCGACCGTACGGAACGCCTCCAGCATCCCGTCCATACGCGGCGAGTGGAACGCGTGGCTCACCGTGAGCCGCTTCGTCTTACGACCCTGCGCCTCGAAGCGCGCCGCGACCTCCAGCGCCACCTCCTCGTCACCGGCGATGACCACGGAGGTCGGGCCGTTGAGGGCGGCGATGCCGACGCCCTCGGTGAGCAGCGGCAGCACCTCCTCCTCCGACGCCTGCACCGCGATCATCGCGCCACCGGCCGGGAGTTCCTGCATCAGACGACCACGGGCGGCGACCAGCGCGCAGGCGTCGGTCAGGGACAGCACTCCGGCGACGTGCGCGGCGGCAAGCTCGCCGATCGAGTGCCCGGAGAGGAAATCGGCCTTCAGACCCCACGCCTCGACCAGGCGGAACAGCGCCACCTCGACCGCGAACAGCGCGGGCTGGGTGAAACCGGTCTGGTCCAGCACGTCGGCGTCGTCACCGAACAGAACGTCCTTCAACGGCCGTTCGAGATGCCGGTCCAGCTCCGCGCAGACCGCGTCCAGCGCCTCCGCGAAGGCCGGGTAGGCGTCGTACAGCTCGCGGCCCATGCCCAGCCGCTGACTGCCCTGGCCCGTGAACAGGAACGCCACCTTGCCCGCGACAGCCGTGTCCGTGACGAGACCAGCCGCGTTGCGCCCCTCCGCCAGCGCCTCCAGGCCCGCCAGCAGACCCTCCCGGTCCCCGCCGACGACCGCCGCGCGCTCCTCGAAGGCAGCGCGGCCGACGGCCAGCGAGTAGCCGACGTCCGTCAGGTCGGCGTCCGTCGCGGTGGCCAGGTGGGTACGGAGCCGGTCGGCCTGCGCGCGCAGCCCGTCCCCGCTCTTGGCCGACAGGACCACCGGCAGGGCCGTCAGCGGCGTCGTGCCCGGGGCCGCCGCCACGTCCTCGTGGTCGGCGGTCGGCGCCTGTTCGATGATCGCGTGGGCGTTGGTGCCGCTGAAGCCGAAGGAGGAGATTCCGGCCCGGCGCGGCTGCCCGGTCTCGGGCCACGGCACTGGTTCGGTGAGCAGGGCGACCTGGCCCGCCGACCAGTCGACGTGCGGGGTCGGCTCGTCCACGTGCAGCGTCCGCGGGAGCACCCCGTGCTGCATCGCCAGGATCATCTTCATCACACCGGCGACACCGGCGGCGGCCTGGGTGTGGCCGATGTTGGTCTTGATGGAGCCCAGCCACAGCGGCTGGTCCTCAGGGCGGTCCTGGCCGTACGTGGCCAGCAGCGCCTGCGCCTCGATGGGGTCGCCGAGCTTCGTCCCCGTGCCGTGCGCCTCGACGGCGTCCACGTCGGTGGCCGACAGCCCGGCGCTCGCCAGGGCCTGGCGGATGACGCGCTGCTGGGACGGGCCGTTGGGGGCTGTGAGGCCGTTGCTCGCGCCGTCCTGGTTGACGGCGGAGCCCCGGACGACCGCCAGCACCGGGTGCCCGTTCCTGCGGGCGTCCGACAGCCGCTCCACCAGCAGCATGCCCACACCCTCACCCCAGCCCGTGCCGTCGGCGCCCGCCGCGAACGCCTTGACCCGGCCGTCGGCGGCCAGCCCGCGCTGACGGCTGAAGTCGACGAAGATGCCCGGGGTGGACATGACGGTGACGCCACCGGCCAGCGCCAGCGTGCACTCGCCGTTGCGCAGCGCCTGGATCGCCCAGTGCAGCGCGACCAGCGACGACGAGCACGCCGTGTCGACGGTGACCGCCGGACCCTCAAGACCGAAGGTGTACGCCAGGCGGCCGGAGACCACGCTCGCCGCGTTGCCCGTACCCATGTGCCCCTCAAGGCCCTCGGGTCCGTTCATCAGCAGGGACAGGTAGTCCTGGCCGTTGGTGCCGACGAAGACGCCGGCCTGGCTGCCGCGCAGCGTCGCCGGGTCGATGCCCGCCCGCTCGAACGCCTCCCACGACGTCTCCAGCAGCAACCGCTGCTGCGGGTCCATCGCCAGCGCCTCACGCGGCGAGATCCCGAAGAACGCCGGGTCGAAGTCGGCGGCGGTGTCCAGGAAGCCGCCCTCGCGGGCGTATGAGGTGCCCTCGACGTCCGGGTCCGGGTTGTAGAGCCGCTCCAGGTCCCAGCCGCGATCCGCGGGCATGCCCGAGATCGTGTCCTCGCCGGACACCAGGAGTCGCCACAGCTCCTCGGGGGTGCGGACCCCGCCGGGGAAGCGGCAGCTCATCGCGACGATCGCGATCGGGTCCTCGGACACCGCCGTGACGGTGGGGCCGGTGACGGCGGCCTGTTCGCCGAGCAGCTCGGTGAGGAGGTGGTCGGCGAGGGCGAGCGGGGTCGGGTAGTCGTAGATGAGCGTGGCCGGGAGCCGCAGCTCGGTCACGGCGTTGAGGCCGTTCCGCAGTTCGACGGCGGTCAGCGAGTCGAACCCGATCTCCCTGAACGCCCGGTCCGCGGCGACGTCCGCCACGTCGGCGTGGCCGAGTACGTCCGCGACGTGCGTGCGGACGAGGTCGAGGAGGACGCTCTTCCGCTCCGTCTCGGAGGGGAGGGCGACGAGCCGGCGGGCGAGCGAGGAGGCCGTTTCGGCGGCTTCCGCGTCGTTCCCGTGCCGCGCCCCGTGTCCGGCGCCGTCCCGCGCGGCCTCGGCGCGGCGCACCTCGGCCAGGTCCGCCAGCAGGGCGCTCGGCCGGACGGCGGTGAAGCCGGGCGCGAACCGCTCCCAGTCGATGTCCGCGACGGTGACGACCGTGTCGTCCTGGTCGAGGGCCTGCTGGAGCGCGCTCATCGCGAGCCCGGCGTCCATCGGCGGCACGCCGCCGCGCCGCATCCGCTGCTCCAGGGCCTCGTCGGCGGCCATCCCGCCCGCGGCCCACGGACCCCACGCGATCGAGGTCGCCGCGAGGCCCTCGGCCCGGCGCCGCTCGGCGAGCGCGTCCAGGAACGCGTTCGCCGCCGCGTAGTTGGCCTGTCCGGCCGCGCCGACCGTACCGCTCGTCGACGAGAAGAGGACGAACGCGGACAGATCCAGGTCGCGGGTCAGCGCGTCCAGGTTGGCCGCGGCCTCGGCCTTCGCCCGCAGCACGGAGGCGAACCGCTCGGGAGTGAGCGCGTCCAGCACACCGTCGTCGAGCACACCGGCCGCATGCACCACGGCCGTCAGCGGAAGGTCTTCCGGCAGCCCGGCCAGCAGCCCGGCCAGCGCGTCCCGATCGGCCACATCACACGCCGCGACCGTCACCCGCGCCCCGGAGGAGGCGAGTTCGTCCCGCAGCTCCACCGCACCCGGCGCGTCCAGACCACGACGGCTGGTCAGCACGACATGCTCGGCACCGCTGTCGACCAGCCAACGGGCCACATGCGCACCCAGCGCACCCGTACCACCCGTCACCAGGACCGAACCCCGCGGCCGCCACGCCTCGGACTCCGCCACCGGCGTCCCGACAGCGGCGCGTGCGATACGGCGTGCCAGGACGCCGGAAGCACGGACCGCCACCTGGTCCTCACCGCTGCCGCCCGCCAGCACCCCGGCCAGCCGAGACAGGACCCGGTCGTCCGCCGTCTCGGGCAGGTCCACCAGACCGCCCCAACGCTCGGGGAGTTCGAGAGCCGCGACCCGGCCCAGACCCCACACCGGCGCCTGAACGAGATCCACCACCGCATCCGAACGACCCACCGACACCGCACCCCGCGTGGCCACCCACAACGGCGCACCGATCTCCGCGTCGCTCAGCGCCTGCGTCAACGCCACGGTACGCAGCAGGCCTCCGGCACCCTCGACGGCCAGCAGCGAGAACACACCCGCCACAGAACCGTCGACAACCGCCGCGCGCAGCAGCTCGGCGACACCGGCACGCTCCTCGGCACCGATCTCGACTCTCAGGACCTCGGCACCCCGCGCGGACAGCGTCCGCTCCACCCCGGCAGCCCAGTCTTCTGCGGCACCGCCGGCGGGCACGGCCACCAGCCAGGTCCCGGAGAACCGCGCCGTGGTCCCCAGGGCCAGCGGCTTCCACGTCACGCGGTAGCGCCAACCGTCGACGCCGGTCGGCGCGAGGCTGCGCACCGGCTCTTCCGGCCAGTAGCGGCGACGCTGGAAGGCATACGTGGGCAGCTCCACGCGCTGAGCACCGGACCCGGCGAAGAACGCCGCCCAGTCCACACCGGCACCCCGGACATGCACCTGCCCGAGGGCTGCTGTGAGGGTCTCGGCCTCGGGGCGGCCACCGCGCAGCACGGGGACGAAGGCGGCAGCGTCGCCGGTCACGCACTCCTGCCCCATCGCGGACAGCACCCCGTCCGGGCCCAACTCCACGAAGGTGGTGACGCCCTGGGCTTCGAGGGTGCGTACGGCATCGACGAAGCGGACCGCCTCGCGGACGTGCCGCACCCAGAAGTCAGCGGAGGTGATCTCCTCGGCAGAGACCAGCTCGCCGGTCAGGCTCGACACGATCGGGATACGCGGCGCCTCGTACGACAACCCCTCGGCGACCGTACGGAAGGCGTCCAACATGCCGTCCATACGCGGCGAGTGGAACGCGTGACTGACGGCGAGCCGCTTGGTCTTCCGCCCCTGAGCCTCGAACCGCGCCGCGACCTCCAACGCCGCGTCCTCATCACCGGCGACGACGACAGAGGTCGGGCCGTTGAGGGCGGCGATGCCGACGCCCTCGGTGAGCAGCGGCAGCACCTCCTCCTCGGATGCCTGGACCGCGATCATCGCGCCACCGGCGGGCAGCTCCTGCATCAGACGGCCACGCGCCGCCACCAGCACACACGCGTCCGCCAGCGACAACACACCCGCCACATGCGCGGCCGCCAACTCGCCGATCGAGTGCCCGGAGAGGAAGTCGGCGCGCAGCCCCCATGCCTCGACCAGGCGGAACAGCGCCACCTCGACCGCGAACAGCGCGGGCTGGGTGAAGCCGGTCTGGTTCAGCAGGTCGGCGTCCGCGCCGAACAGCACACCCTTCAGCGGCTGCTCAAGGTGCCCGTCCAGCTCCGCGCACACCGCGTCCAGCGCCTCCGCGAACACCGGATACGCCTCGTACAGCCCACGGCCCATGCCGAGCCGCTGGCTGCCCTGCCCCGTGAACAGGAACGCCGTCTCGCCGCCGGTCACCGAGCCCTGCACGAGGCCCTGCGCCGTCGGCTCACCCGCCGCCAGGGCCGCCAGCCCGCGGAGCAGCCCGTCACGGTCCTCGACGGCCAGCACGACGCGGTGGTCCAGCCCGGCGCGGCCGGTGGCCAACGCGCAGGCGACACCCGCCGGTTCGAGACCGGCGTCCGAGGTCAGGTGCGCGTGCAGCCGCTCCGCCTGCGCGCGCAGCGCGTCCGCGCCCTTTGCCGACAGCAGGTACGGCAGCACCGGCGGCAGCGATCCGTCCGCCGACCGCACCGGCGCCCCCTCGGCGGCCGGGGCCTGCTCGATGATCGTGTGCGCGTTGGTGCCGCTGATACCGAACGAGGAGACGGCGGCCCGGCGCGGGCGGCCGGTCTCCGGCCACTCCCGCGCCTGCGTCAGCAGCTCGATCTCGCCCGCCGCCCAGTCCACGTGCGGGGTCGGCTCGTCCACATGCAGCGTCTGCGGCAGCACGCCGTGGCGGATCGCCATCACCATCTTGATGATTCCGGCGACACCGGCGGCGGCCTGGGAGTGGCCGATGTTGGACTTGATGGAGCCGAGCCACAGCGGCTGGTCCTCAGGGCGGTCCTGGCCGTAGGTGGCCAGCAGCGCCTGCGCCTCGATGGGGTCGCCCAGCGTCGTCCCCGTACCGTGCGCCTCGACCACGTCCACGTCGGCGGTCGTGAGCCCGCCGCTGACCAGCGCCTGGCGGATGACGCGCTGCTGCGACGGGCCGTTCGGCGCCGTCAGGCCGTTGCTGGCACCGTCCTGGTTGACGGCCGAGCCACGGACGACCGCCAGCACGGGGTGCCCGTTGCGGCGGGCGTCGGAGAGCCGCTCCACGAGCAGCATGCCGACGCCCTCGCCCCAGCCGGTGCCGTCGGCGGCGGCCGCGAACGACTTGCAGCGGCCGTCGGCGGCGAGGCCGCGTTGGCGGCTGAACTCGGTGAACGTGCCGGGCGTCGACATGACGGTGACACCGCCCGCGAGCGCCATGGAGCACTCGCCCTGCCGCAGCGCCTGGATCGCCCAGTGCAGGGCGACCAGCGACGACGAGCACGCGGTGTCGACGGTGACCGCCGGGCCCTCCAGACCGAAGGCGTAGGCGATCCGGCCGGACATGACGCTGCCCGCGTTGCCGGTCATCACATGTCCGGCGACCTCGGCCCCGGCCTCTTCCAGGCCCGCGTCGTAGCCGCTGTAGGCGGCGCCCACGAAGACTCCGGCGCGGCTTCCGCGCAGCGTGTCCGCGTCGATGCCGGCGCGCTCGAAGACCTCCCACGAGGTCTCCAGCAGCAGCCGCTGCTGCGGGTCCATCGCCAGCGCCTCACGCGGCGAGATCCCGAAGAACGCCGCGTCGAAGCGGTCCGCGTCGTGCAGGAAGCCGCCGGTGCGGGCGTAGTCGGCGTCCGCCGCGTCCGCGCCTTCGGCATGGTGGCTCTCCCAGCTCTCCCAGCCGCGGTTGACCGGGAAGCCGGAGATCGCGTCCGTGCCGGTGGTCACGAGCTGCCACAGGTCCTCGGGCGAGTGCACGTCGCCGGGGTAGCGGCAGCTCATCGCGACGATCGCGATGGGGTCGTCGGCGACGACGACCGCGCCCGTGGTGTCCGCGCCCGCGTCCTCGGCGTCCTGGTCGGCGTCCGCACCGAGGAGTTCGGCGCGCAGGTGGTCCGCGAGGGAGGTGGGGTTCGGGTGGTCGTAGACGATCGTCGTGGGCAGGCGCAGCCCGGTGGCGGTGGACAGCCGGTTGCGGAACTCGACCGCGGTCAGCGAGTCGAAGCCCAGTTCCTTGAAGGCCCGGCCCGGCTCGACGGCGTCCCGGGAGGTGTGTCCCAGCGCCGTTGCCGCCTGGGTGCGGACCAGGTCCAGCAGCGCGCGCCGCCGTTCCGGCGCGGAGCGTGCGAGCAGCCGCTGCGCCAGGGACGTGCCGGCCGCGGCCTGGTCGTCGGCAGCGGCGACGCGCCGTCCCGTCGTGGGGATCAGTACGCGCAGCAGGGCGGGGACCGGGTCCGTGCCGATGGCGGTGCGCATCGCCGTCAGGTCCAGGCGGGCGGGGATCAGGGTGGCGCGGCCGGTGCGGCGGGCGGCGTCGAACAGCGCCATGCCCTCGTCGTCGGCGAGCGCGCCCATGCCGTGCCGGGCCATGCGCGCCAGGTCGGCGTCCCGCAGGCCGCCGGTGATGCCGCTGGCCCCGGCCCACAGGCCCCAGGCCAGGGAGGTGGCGGGCAGCCCGTGGGCGTGCCGGTGCTGGGCGAGCGCGTCGAGGAAGACGTTGGCCGCCGCGTAGTTGGCCTGGCCCGCGTTGCCGAACGTACCGGCGATGGCCGAGAACAGGACGAACGCCGACAGGTCGAGGTCGCGGGTCAGCTCGTGCAGGTGCCATGCGGCGTCGAGCTTGGGGCGCAGGACGCGGTCGACGGCGTCCGGCGTCAGGGCCGCCACCGTGCCGTCGTCCAGCACACCGGCGGTGTGGACGACGGCGGTGAGCGGGTGCGCGGCCGGGACGGCGGCCAGGGTCGCCGCCAGGGCGTCGCGGTCGGCGGCGTCGCAGGCGGCGAACGTGACCTCGGCCCCCTGCGCGCCCAGTTCGGCCGCCAGCTCGGCGGCGCCGTCGGCCTCGGCACCGCGACGGCTGGTGAGCAGCAGGTGGCGTGCGCCGTGCTCGGCGACCAGGTGCCGAGCGACGAGCCGGCCCAGGGTGCCGGTGCCGCCGGTGATGAGGACGGTGCCGTGGGGGTCCAACGCGGGGATCCGGACGGTGCCACCGCCCCCGGCGGCGGCACCGGTGACCGGTCGGGGGTCGGAGGCCGGGCCCGGGTCGGCCGCAAGGCCGGTCCCGGTAGCCGGGCCGGACTCGGCCGCCCGGCCGGACGGGGTGGCCGGGCCGGATCCCTCGGCTACGCGGGACGCGACGGACGCCTGTGGCCCGGCACCGGTGCCGGGCTCGACGGCGGCGTCGGCCCGACTTGCGGCACCGGCCACCACGCCGGACCCGGCGGCAGTGGACCCAGTGGATCCAGTGGGCCCACTCGCCGCCTCGCCGCGCGCCGGCTCCGGCGCCGGGGCGCGGACCAGGCGCGGCGCCAGGGCGCGGCCCGCGCGCAGTGCCAGTTCCGGTTCTCCCTCGGCGTGACCGTGGCCCAGGGCCAGCGTCAGGGCGCCGGGAAGGGCGGCGGTCGAAGCGGCCTCCGTGTCGAGGTCGATCAGGACGAAGCGGCCCGGGTTCTCGGTCTCCGCCGTGCGCAGCAAGCCCCACAGGGCCGCGTGCGCGAGGTCGGTGACGTCGTCATCCGATGCGGCCGCGACCGCGCCGCGGGTCAGCACGGCCAGCCGCGAGCCCGCCAGCCGTTCGTCGGTCGTCCAGTTCCGCACCAGGTCCAAGCCCCGGTGCGCCGCCTGGTGCGCGGCCGCGACGAGGTCTTCGGAGGCGTACGGGGCAGTGAAGGCGGCGAGGACGAGGTCCGGCGCGGCGATGTCCCCCGCGTCGACGGCCGCGCCCAGAGCCGCCAGGTCCGGGTAGGAGGCGGTGGCGAGTCCGGCCTCGGCCAGTGCCTCGGCCAGGCCGAAGGGGTCCTGGCCCAGGACGACGGGCCGCACGTCGGCGGCCGGCCCGGCCTCGGCGGCGCGCGGGGCCACCCAGTCGAGTTGGTAGAGGTGGCGCTGGCCGGTACCGAACGCGGCACCGAAGGCGCCCTCCGGCAGCGGACGCAGACTCAGGCTGTCGACGGTGCCGACGGGCAGCCCGGTGGCGTCGGCGAGCGTAAGGGACAGCGTGCCGTCGGCGGCGGGCGCGATCCGTACCCGGAGCGCGGCGGCGCCCACCGCGTGCAGGGACACGCCCTGCCACACCTCGGGGAGCCGGGCTCCGTCGCGGCCGTACGCCGGGTGCAGCGCGGCGTCCAGCAGCGCCGGGTGCAGGGCGAAGCGGCGTGCGCCGGGCTCGGTGTCCTCGGGCAGCCGGACCTCGGCGAACAGTTCGGCGCCACGCCGCCAGGCGGTCGTGAGGCCCTGGAACACCGGCCCGTGCCCGAGCCCGGCCGCGGCGAGTTCCGCGTAGAGCCCGTCGGTGCCGATCGGTTCGGCGCCGGGCGGCGGCCACTCGGCCAGGTCGGGCGACGGCTGCCGGACCCCGGTGGCGAGGACGCCGACGGCGTGCCGGGCCCACGGCGAGTCGGGGCCGGCGTCTTCCGTGCGGGAGGAGACGGTGACCGGGCGGCGCCCGGCGTCGTCCGGCGCCCCGACCTCCAGCTGGATCCGCACCCCGCCGCGCTCGGGCAGTACCAGCGGCGCTTCCAGGGTCAGTTCGTCCAGGTGGTCGCATCCGACCTGGTCACCGGCGCGGATCGCCAGTTCCACGAAGGCCGTACCCGGAAGCAGCACCGCTCCCATGACGGTGTGATCGGCGAGCCACGGGTGGGTGTCGAGGCCGAGCCGCCCCGTGAACAGGAAGCCGTCGGTCACGGCGAGCGGCACGGCCGCGCCCAGCAGCGGATGGTCCGCCGCCTCCAGGCCCGCGGACGTCACATCGCCGACCCGGGCCCCCGGCTCCAGCCAGAACCGCTGGCGCTGGAAGGCGTACGTGGGCAGATCGACCGTACGGGCGCCGAGCCCCGCGAAGACCCGCTCCCAGTCCAGCGGCACGCCGCGGACGTGCGCGCGGGCGAGGGCCGTGGTCAGCGCCTCGGCCTCCGGCCTGCCCTTGCGCAGGACGGGCACGAACGCGGCACCCTCGCCGGTCACGCACTCCTGCCCCATCGCGGACAGCACTCCGTCCGGGCCCAACTCGACGAAGATGGTGACCTTCTGGGCTTCGAGGGTGCGAACGCCGTCAAGGAAACGGACGGACTCGCGGACGTGCCGCACCCAGAAGTCGGCGGTCGCGATCTCCTCGGCGGAGACCAGGTCACCCGTCAGACACGACACGATCGGGATCCGCGGGGCCTCGTACGTCAGCCCCTCGGCGACCGTACGGAACGCGTCCAACATGCCGTCCATACGGGGCGAATGGAACGCGTGGCTGACGGCGAGCCGCTTGGTCTTCCGGCCGTCGGCCTCGAACCGCGCCGCGACCTCCAGCGCCGCGTCCTCGTCACCGGCGATGACGACCGACGCCGGACCGTTGAGGGCGGCGATGCTCACCCGCTCGTCGAGGAGCGGGAGCACCTCCGCCTCCGACGCCTGGATCGCGATCATCGCGCCACCGGCCGGGAGTTCCTGCATCAGACGCCCACGGGCCGCCACCAGCGCACACGCGTCCGCCAGGGACAACACACCCGCCACATGCGCGGCCGCCAGCTCACCGATCGAATGACCCGACAGGAAGTCAGGCTTCAGCCCCCAGGCTTCCACCAACCGGAACAGCGCCACCTCGACCGCGAACAGCGCGGGCTGGGTGAAGGCCGTCTGATCCAGCAGCCCGGCGTCCTCACCGAACAGCACATCGCGCAGCGGCCGTTCCAGGTGCGCGTCCAGCTCCGCGCAGACCGCGTCCAGCGCCTCCGCGAACACCGGATACGCCTCGTACAACTCACGGCCCATCCCCAGCCGCTGGCTGCCCTGCCCCGTGAACAGGAAGGCGAGCTTCCCCGTCACCGGCGAACCCTGCACCAGGCCTGGCGCGCTCGAGTCCTCGGCCAGGGCGTCCAGTCCGGCCAGGAAGCCGTCCTCGTCACCCGCGACGATCACCGCGCGGTGGTCGAAGGCGGCGCGGGTGGTCGCCAGCGAGTAGCCGATGTCGGCGAGGCCGGACACGGGGTGCTCGGCGTCGCGCAGGTAGTCCCGCAGCCGCGCGGCCTGGGCGCGGGCCGCCGCACCGCCGCGCCCGGACAGCACCCACGGCAGGACGGGCGGCAGGGCGGCGGCGGACGTGTCGGTCGCGGCGCCGGACGGGGCGCCGGACGCGGGCTGCGCCGCGGCCGGTTCGGCCTCGGGTGCCTGCTCGATGACGGTGTGCACGTTGGTGCCGCTGACGCCGAACGACGACACACCGGCCCGGCGCGGGCGGCCGGTCTCCGGCCACGGCCGGGCCTCGGTCAGCAGCGACACCTCGCCCGCCGACCAGTCGACGTGCGGGGTCGGCTCGTCCACGTGCAGTGTCCGCGGAAGCACGCCGTGCCGCATCGCCATGACCATCTTGATGACGCCCGCGACACCCGCCACGTTCTGGGTGTGGCCGATGTTCGACTTCAGGGAGCCCAGCCACAGCGGCTGCCCCTCCGGCCGTTCCTGGCCGTACGTGGCCAGCAGCGCCTGCGCCTCGATCGGGTCACCCAGCGTCGTGCCCGTGCCGTGCGCCTCCACCGCGTCCACGTCGGTGGGCGCGAGCCGGGCGTTCTCCAGGGCCTGGCGGATGACACGCTGCTGGGCGGGGCCGTTGGGCGCGGTCAGACCGTTGCTCGCGCCGTCCTGGTTGACCGCCGAGCCGCGCACGACGGCCAGCACCTGGTGACCGTTGCGCCGGGCGTCCGACAGCCGCTCCACCAGCAGCACGCCGACGCCCTCACTCCACCCCGTACCGTCGGCGGCGGCCGCGAAGGACTTGCAGCGGCCGTCGGCGGACAGTCCGCGCTGGCGGCTGAACTCCACGAAGACGTCCGGGGACGACAGCACGGTCACACCGGCGGCGAGGGCGAGCGAGCACTCGCCGTGCCGCAGCGCCTGGACCGCCATGTGGAGGGCGACCGAGGAGGACGAGCAGGCGGTGTCGATGGTGGCCGCCGGGCCTTCGAGGCCGAAGGCGTACGAGAGCCGTCCGGAGACGACGCTGGAGGCGGTACCGGTGAGCAGATGGCCCTCGACGCCCTCCGGCAGGTCGTACTCGCCCGCCCCGTACGCCTGGGCGGAGGCGCCGACGAACACGCCCGCGCGGGAGCCGCGTATCGAAGCCGGGTCGATCCCGGCCCGCTCGAACGCCTCCCACGAGGTCTCCAGGAGCAACCGCTGCTGCGGGTCCATGGCGAGGGCCTCGCGCGGCGAGATGCCGAAGAAGTCCGGGTCGAACTGTCCGGCGTCGTGCAGGAAGCCGCCCCCGCGGGCGTAGAAGGTGCCCTCGTGCTCGGGGTCGGGGTCGTACAGCGACTCGATGTCCCAGCCCCGGTCGTCGGGGAAGCCGGAGATGGCGTCCTGGCCGCCCGCGACGAGCTGCCACAGCTCCTCCGGGGAGCGCACGCCCCCGGGGAACCGGCAGCTCATGCCGATGATGGCGATCGGTTCCCGGGACGCCTCGGTCAGCTGCTGGTTCTGCCGCCGCAGCCGGTCGGTCTCCTTCAGCGAGGCCCGCAGCGCTTCAACGAGTTTGTCGTTGGGGGTTGTCATCTGTGTACGTACTCCGCTTTGGGCCGGGTCAGGAATGAGTGCCGTCGTTGCTGTCGAGCTCGAGCGCCATGTCGATCAGGTGCTGGACGTCCATCGCGTCGATGGATTCGGCGCCGTCGTCGGGGCTCGTGTCGAGGGTCGTACCGGGGGTCGCCGCCTCCGGGTCGGCCAGCTGGAGGAGCGACTCCAGCAGCCCGGCCTCCCGGATCCGGTTCATCGGGATGGTCGCCAGGGTCCGCCGCAGCGCGGCGTCCTGGGGATCGGTGTCCATGTCGGCGGGACCGCCTACATGGACGCCACCTCCGGCCGGGACCAGTTCGCGCAGCAGCTGCTCGGCGAGCGCCTGCGGCGTCGGGTAGTCGAAGACGAGGCTCGCGGGCAACCGCAGCCCCGTGGCCGCGCCGAGCCGGGTGCGCAGCTCGACCGCGGTCAGCGAGTCGAAGCCCAGCTCCCGGAAGGCGCGCCCGGCCTCGACGTCGTCGGCGGAGGCGTGGCCGAGGGCGGCCGACACCTGGGTGCGGACCACCTCCAGCACGGCGTCCCGCCGGTCCGCCTCGCCCAGTCGGGCCAGCCGGTCGCGCAGTGTCGGCCCCGCTTCGGCCGCCAACGGGTCCGTCGCCGGGTCCGCCGGTCCGCCGGGGCCACCGTGCAGGGCCTTACGCACCTGCGGCAGGTCGTCGATCAGCGGGCGGGGGCGGGCGGCGGTGAACGCCGGGGCGAACCGCCCCCAGTCGACGTCGACCACGGTCACGGTCGTCTCCCGGCGGGTCAGCGCCTGCTGGAAGGCGGCCATGTTCAGCTCGGGGGCCATGGGCGGCAGGCCGCGGCGGCTGAGCTGCTCCCCGGCGTCGCCTTCGGTGGCCATGCCGCCGTCGGCCCACGGTCCCCAGGCCATGGAGGTGGCGGTCAGGCCGCGGGACCGGCGCCGCTCGGCCAGGGCGTCGAGGAACGCGTTGGCCGCCGCGTAGGCGCCCTGGCCGCCGCTGCCCCACACCCCGGCGATGGAGGAGAAGAGCACGAAGGCGTCGAGGGCCGGGCGTTGGTCGGGGGCGGTCCCTGCCGGGGTATCGGCCGCGCCCCCGTCCCGGCCGCCGAAGATGGCGTCGAGGTGGATCGCCCCGGCGGTCTTGGCCGCCACGACGTGGGCGAACTCCGGCAGTTCGGTGCCGGTGCCCGGTCCCTGGGAGACACCGGCCGCGTGCACCACGGCCCGTACCGGGGTGCCGTCCGCCGCCAGCTTGTCCACGAGGGTCTCCAGCGCGGCGCGGTCCGCCACGTCGCACGCCTCGACGGTCACGGTGGTGCCGGACGCGGAGAGTTCCGCGACGAGCTCGGCCGCGCCCGGGGCATCGGCGCCCCGGCGGCTGAGCAGGACCAGCCGCTCCGCTCCGTTACGGGCCAGCCAGCGGGCGACATGCTGCCCGAGCGCGCCGGTGCCGCCCGTGACCAGCACGGTGCCGCGCGGGGTCCAGGGTTCGGCGGGCGCGGTGGAGGACGACGGGGTGGGCTGTGCCAGGCGCCGTACGAAGAGCCCGGCGGCGCGGATCGCCACCTGGTCCTCCACGTCCCCGGCACCGGCGGCGGCTCGGGTCCCGGTACCGGCGGCGGCTCCGATCGCGGATCCGGACCCGATACCGGTCTCGGCCGCGGCCCCGTTACCGGCCGCGGATCCGGCGAGCACGCCCGCCAGTCGGTCCAGCGCGCCCTCGTCCACCGTCTGTGGCAGGTCGATCAGACCGCCCCACCGCTCGGGCCGGTCCAGCGCGACGACCCGGCCCAGGCCCCAGATCTGGGCCTGGGTGACGCTCTCCAGCCGGTCAGCGGCGCCGACGGAGACCGCGCCCTGGGTGACGCACCACAGCCGCGCGTCCGGCACCTCGGCGAGTACCTCGTCCAGCGCCTCGGCCAACGCGGCGGTCAGCGCCAGGCCGACCGGCACCGCCGGATGCTCGGGGTGCGGCCGCTCGTCCAGCGCGAGCAGCGACAGCACACCGGTGACGGGACCGCCCGCCGACGCGGCGGCGAGCCGCGCGCCGATCGTCACCGGGTCCCCGTCGGCCGCGTCCAGCTCGACCCGGGCAACCCGCACGCCGCGCCGGGTGAGGTCCTCGACGACCGCGCCGACCCGGGCGTCGTCCGCGTGGCTCGCGGGGACGACCGTCAGCCATGTCCCGGACGGGGTGCGCGAACCCGACGCGCCCCGCGCCCCGGGCGAAGGCTTCCACACCACGTGGTAGCGGCAGGCGTCAGCGGCGGACAGCTCCTGTTGCCTGCGCCGCCACGACGACAGGGCGGGCAGCACCGCGCTGAGCGGCTGGTCGCCCTCGACCAGCAGCTCGGCGGCGAGGGAGGCCAGGTCCTCTCGCTCCACGGCTTCCCAGAACCGCGCGTCCACCGCGCTCACGGTGCTGTCGCCGGACGTCGCGGACCCGCCTCCGGCCCGGGTGCCGGTGTCCGCGTCGGGCCAGTAGCGGCGGCGCTGGAACGCGTACGTCGGCAGGTCGACGCGCCGGGCGCCGGACCCACCGAAGAACGCCGCCCAGTCCACCCCGGCACCCCGGACATGGGCCTGAGCGAGGGCGGCGGTCACGGTCTCGCCCTCGGGGCGGCCACTACGCAAGGCGGGTACGAAGACGGCGGCGTCGCCGGTCACGCACTCCTGCCCCATCGCGGAGAGGATCCCGTCGGGGCCCAGCTCGACGAAGGTGGTGACGCCCTCGGCTTCGAGGGCGCGGATGCCGTCGAGGAAGCGGACCGCGTCCCGGACGTGCCGGACCCAGAAGTCGGCGGTGGCGATCTCCTCGGCGGAGACCACGGCACCGGTCAGGTTCGACACGATCGGGATCTTCGGCGCCTGGTACGTGAGTCCCTCGGCGACCGTACGGAACGCCTCCAACATGCCGTCCATACGCGGCGAGTGGAACGCGTGGCTGACCGTCAGCCGCTTGGCCTTGCGGCCCTGCGCCTCGAACGACGCCGCGATCTCCAGTGCCGCACCCTCGTCACCGGCGACAACCACCGATGTGGGGCCGTTGAGGGCGGCGATGCCGACGCCCTCGGTGAGCAGCGGCAGCACCTCCTCCTCCGACGCCTGCACCGCGATCATCGCGCCACCGGCCGGGAGTTCCTGCATCAGACGACCACGAGCCGCCACCAGCACGCAGGCGTCCGCCAGAGACAGCACCCCGGCCACGTGCGCGGCGGCCAGCTCACCGATCGAGTGCCCGGAGAGGAAGTCGGCGCGTAGACCCCACGCCTCGACCAGGCGGAACAGCGCCACCTCGACCGCGAACAGGGCGGGCTGCGTATACGCCGTCTGGTCCAGCAGCCCGGCATCCTCGCCGAACAGAACATCCCGCAACGGCCGCTCAAGGTGCCCGTCCAGCTCCGCGCACACCGCGTCCAGCGCCCCCGCGAACACCGGATACGCCTCGTACAACTCACGACCCATCCCCAGCCGCTGACTCCCCTGCCCCGTGAACAGGAACGCCGTCCTGCCCTCGGCGGGCGTGCCCTGGATCGCGTGGGGCGCCGACTCTCCCGCCGCCAGTGCCGCCAGGCCCCGCAGCAGACCGTCCCGGTCCCCGGCGGCCACGACCGCACGGTGGTCGTGAACGGCGCGGCCGGTGGCCAACGCGTAGGCCACGTCGGCGGGTTCGGGCGCCGGGTCGGCCGACAGGCGCGCACGCAGCCGCTCCGCCTGCGCCCGCAGCGCCTCCGTGTCCTTCGCCGACAGCACGTACGGCAGCACCGGAGGCAGCGGCCGACCCGCCGCACCCTCGGCTTCAGCGGCCTCGGCCGACGGAGCCTGCTCGATGATCGCGTGCGAGTTGGTGCCGCTGTAGCCGAACGAGGAGATGCCCGCGCGGCGCGGCTGTCCGGTCTCCGGCCACGGCCGGGCCTCGGTCAGCAGCTCGATCTCGCCCGCCGACCAGTCCACGTGCGGGGTCGGCTCGGTGATGTGGAGCGTCTGCGGCAGCGTGCCGTGCCGCATGGCCATCACCATCTTGATGATTCCGGCGACGCCCGCCACGGCCTGGGTGTGGCCGATGTTGGACTTCACCGAGCCGAGCCACAGCGGCCGTCCCTCGGGGCGGTCCTGGCCGTACGTGGCCAGGAGGGCCTGCGCCTCGATCGGGTCGCCGAGCGTCGTCCCCGTACCGTGCGCCTCCACCGCGTCCACCTCGGCGGCCGACAGCCCGGCGTTCGCCAGCGCCTGCCGGATCACGCGCTGCTGCGACGGGCCGTTCGGCGCGGTCAGGCCGTTGCTCGCGCCGTCCTGGTTGACGGCTGTGCCGCGTACGACGGCCAGCACCGGATGCCCGTTGCGCCGCGCGTCGGAGAGCCGCTCCACCAGCAGGAGGCCGACGCCCTCGGACCAGATGGTGCCGTCCGCGTCCGCCGAGAACGCCTTGATCCGGCCGTCGGCGGCCAACCCGCGCTGGCGGCTGAACTCGGTGAAGGCGCCGGGTGTCGACATGACGGTGACACCGCCCGCGAGCGCCAGCGAGCACTCGCCGTCGCGCAGGGCGCGCACCGCGAGGTGCAGGGCCACCACGGACGACGAGCACGCGGTGTCGACGGTCAGGGCGGGGCCTTCGAGTCCGAAGGTGTACGCCAGGCGGCCCGAGGCCACGCTCGCCGCGTTGCCGGTGCCCAGGTGGCCCTCAAGGCCCTGCGGTTCGTTGACCCACAGGGTCAGGTAGTCCTGGTCGTTGGAGCCGATGTACACCCCGGTCTTGCTGCCGCGCAGCGTCGCCGGGTCGATGCCCGCCCGCTCGAACGCCTCCCACGACGTCTCCAGCAGCAACCGCTGCTGCGGGTCCATCGCCAGCGCCTCACGCGGCGAGACGCCGAAGAAGGCCGCGTCGAAGTCGGCGACGTCGTGCAGGAAGCCGCCCTCGCGGATGTAGCTGCTGCCTTCGAGGTCCGGGTCGTCGCTGTAGAGGGTGTCGAGGTCCCAGCCGCGGTCGACGGGGAACGCCGAGATGCCGTCCCCGCGGTCGGCCAGCAGCCGCCACAGGTCCTCCGGCGACCGGACGCCGCCCGGGAGGCGGCAGCTCATCGCCACGATCGCGATCGGGTCGTCGGCCTCCGCCACGCCGGTCGTCGTCCCCTGGCCCTGGGCGGTCACCTCGGCCGTGTCACCGAGGAGTTCGGCCCGTAGATGGCCCGCCAGGGCGGCCGAGGTCGGGTAGTCGAAGACCAGCGTGGCGGGGAGCCGCAGCCCGGTCACGTCCCGCAGGAGGTTGCGGAGTTCGACGCCGGTGAGGGAGTCGAAGCCCAGCTCCTTGAAGGCCCGGCCCTCCTCGACGGCCTGCGGGCCCGCGTGGCCGAGCACCGCCGCGACCTGGGTGCGGACCAGGTCCAGCAGCAGCCGGTCCTGTTCGGCCGCGCCCAGCCCGGCGAGTCGCCGCGCCAGGCCGGGGCCGTCTCCGGTCGCGGCGGCGGCGCCGACCGTCCGCCGTACGGGCACCCGGACCAGGCCGCGCAGCAGCGGGGAGATCGTCCCGGCCGCCGCCCGGGCCCGCAGCGCCGCGGTGTCCACGCGCATCGGGGCGAGCGACGGCTCCCCGACAGTGAGCGCCGTGTCGAGCAGCGCCAGGCCCTCCGCCGGAGCCAGCGGCGGCAGGCCGGCGCGCCGCATGCGGCTGACGTCGGTCTCGTTCAGGCCGCCGGCCATCCCTGACCCGGCCCACAGCCCCCACGCCAGCGCGGTGGCGGCGCGGCCCTCGGCCCGGCGCCGTACCGCCAGCGCGTCGAGGAACGCGTTCGCCGCCGCGTAGTTGCCCTGCCCCGGGCTGCCGAACACGCCCGAGGAGGACGAGAAGAGCACGAACGCGGACAGCTCCAGCTCCCGCGTCAGCTCATGGAGGTTCCAGGCCGCGTCGACCTTGGGCCGCAGGACGCGGGTGACGCGCTCCGGCGTCAGCGAGCCGATGACGCCGTCGTCGAGTACCCCGGCGGTGTGGACGACGGCGGTGAGCGGGTGCGCGGCCGGGACGGCGGCCAGGGTCGCGGCCAGGGCGTCCCGGTCCGCCGCGTCGCAGGCCGCCCAGCGCACCTCGGCGCCGGAGGCGGCGAGTTCGGCGGTCAGCGCGGCCGCACCGGGGGCTTCGGCGCCGCGCCGGCTGACCAGCAGCAGGTGCCGCACGCCGTGTTCGGCGACCAGGTGCCGGGCGACCAGTCCGCCCAGCGTGCCGCTCGCGCCGGTGACCAGGACCGTGCCGTCGCCGTCGAGGGGGGCCGTGGCGCGGTCGGGATCCGCCGCCACGGGTACGCGGGCCAGCCTCGGCGTCCGTACGACACCCGCGCGTACGGCCAGCTGCTCCTCGCCCGCCGCGAGCGCGGCCGGGAGCGCGGCGCGCGACGCCGGCTCGCCGTCGAGGTCCAGCAGGACGAACCGCTCCGGGTGCTCCGCCTGCGCCGAACGCAGCAGACCCCACATGGCGGCCCGCGCCAGGCGGGGTGCCGGCTCTCCCGGGGTCGCGGCGACCGCGCCCGAGGTCACCAGCACCAGCCGGGCGGCGCCGAACCGCTCGTCGGCCAGCCACGCCTGGGCCAGGCCCAGGGCGCCGACCGTGGCCCGCCGCACCGCGTCGGGCGTGTCGTCGGCGCCCTGCCGGTCGGGCGCGACGTCGGACGGGGAATCGGGCGTGGCGACACCGGGGGTGACGAGGACGTACTCGGGCACCGGTGCGCCCGCGTCCACGGCCTCGGCCAGCGCGGTCAGGTCCGCGTACGCCGCCACGTCCGAACCCGCGCCCGCGCCCGCGAGGCCGAAGGAGTCGGACCCCAGGACCGCCCAACGGCCGCCCGGAGTCCCCTGCTCGGCCGCGACCGGCTGTTCGGTCCACTCCAGACGGAACAGCGACTCGTGGTACGCCGACCCCGCGGCCCGCACCTGCTCCTCCGAGACGGGGCGCAGGGCGAGCGACTCCACGGCCGCGACCGGCACGCCGTCGGCGTCGGCGAGGTCCAGGCGCACGCCGTCCGCGCCCGTCGGCACCAGCCGTGCGCGCAGCGCCGGGGCGCCGCCGGCGTACAGCGTCACACCGCGCCAGGCGAACGGCAGCCGCCCCTCGCCTTGGTTACCGCCCAGGCCTCCCAGGCCGAGCGCGTGCAGCGCGGAGTCCAGGAGCGCAGGGTGCAGCCCGAACGTCCGCGCCTCCGCGGTCGCGTCGGCCGGGAGCCGGACCTCCACGAAGACCTCGTCGCCTCGCCGCCAGGCGGCGGTGAGCCCTTGGAACACCGGGCCGTAGGCCATGCCGATGCCGTCGAGGTCCGCGTACAGGTCGTCGACGGGGACCGCCCGCGCCCCGTTCGGCGGCCACTCGGCGAGCGAGATCGAGGGGCGCGGTGCGCCCGAGGCCAGCACACCGGTCGCGTGCCGCGTCCACGGCTCCTCGGCCGGGGCGTCGGCCGGGGAGGACAGCACGGTGAGGGAACGCCGTCCGTCGCCGTCCAGCGGACCCACCGCGACCTGGAGCCGGACGGCGCCGCGCTCGGGCAGTACCAGCGGCGCTTCCAGGGTCAGTTCGTCCAGGTGGTCGCATCCGACCTGGTCACCGGCGCGGATCGCCAGTTCCACGAAGGCCGTACCCGGAAGCAGCACCGACCCCATGACGGTGTGGTCGGCGAGCCAGGGGTGGGTGTCGAGGCCGAGCCGTCCGGTGAGCAGGAAGCCGTCGGTGTCGGCGAGCGGGACGGCCGCGCCCAGCAGCGGGTGCCCGGCCGCTTCGAGGCCCACGGTGGTCACGTCGCCGCTCGGCGTACCGGGCTCCAGCCAGAACCGCTGGTGCTGGAAGGCGTACGTGGGCAGATCGACGCGCTGGGCGCCGGTCCCGGCGAACAGCGCCGCCCAGTCCACACCGGCACCCCGGACATGGGCCTGGGCGAGGGCGCCGGTCAGCGCCTCGGCCTCGGGGTGCCCCTTGCGCAGCACTGGCGCGAAGGCGGCGCCCTCGCCTGTCACGCACTCCTGCGCCATCGCGGAGAGGACCCCGTCCGGGCCCAACTCGACGTACGTGGTAACGCCCTGGGCTTCGAGGGTCCGTACCCCGTCGAGGAAACGGACCGCCTCGCGAACGTGCCGCACCCAGAAGTCGGCGGTGGTGATCTCCTCTGCGGAGACCACGCCACCGGTCAGGTTCGACACGATCGGGATACGCGGCGCCTCATACGACAACCCCTCCGCGACCGTACGGAACGCCTCCAACATGCCGTCCATACGAGGCGAATGGAACGCGTGGCTGACGGCCAGCCGCTTGGTCTTCCGGCCCTCGGCCTCGAACCGCGCGGCGATGTCCAGCGCCACGGTCTCGTCACCGGCGATCACGACGGACGCCGGGCCGTTGACCGCGGCGATGCTCACGCCGTTGCCAACCAGTGGCAGCACCGCCGCCTCGGATGCCTGGATCGCGATCATCGCGCCACCGGCGGGCAGCTCCTGCATCAGACGACCGCGAGCGGCCACCAACGTGCAGGCATCCGCCAGAGACAGCACCCCGGCGACATGCGCGGCGGCCAGCTCACCGATCGAGTGCCCGGACAGGAAGTCCGCCCGCAGACCCCACGCCTCGACCAGCCGGAACAGCGCCACCTCGACCGCGAACAGCCCCGGCTGCGTATACGCCGTCTGATCCAGCAGCCCGGCATCCTCACCGAACAGCACGCCCTTCAGCGGACGTTCGAGATGCCGGTCCAGCTCCGCGCACACCACGTCCAGCGCCCCCGCGAACACCGGATACGCCTCGTACAACTCACGGCCCATCCCCAGCCGCTGACTCCCCTGGCCGGTGAACAGGAAGGCGAGCTTCCCGTTCACCGGCGAGCCCAGCGCCAGGTCCCGCGCCGCCGTGTCCCCTGCCGCCAACGCGGTCAGCCCCCGCAGCAGGCCCTCCCGGTCCCCGGCGACCAGCACCGCGCGGTCTTCGAAGGCCGCGCGGCCGGTGGCCAGGGAGTAGGCGACGTCGGCCGGTTCGAGGGCGGGCTGGTCGGCCAGTCGGGTGCGCAGTCGCTCGGCCTGGGCCCGGAGCGCGTCCCCGCCCTTCGCCGACACCACGTACGGCAGCACCGGCGGCAGCGGCCGCGACGGCGCGGCGGCCTGCTCGGGCTCCGGATTCGCGTCCGGCCGCGGTTCCTCGGCCGCCGGGGCCTGTTCGAGGATGGTGTGGGCGTTGGTGCCGCTGACGCCGAAGGCCGAGATGCCGACGCGGCGCGGCTGCCCTGTCTCCGGCCACGGCCTGGCCTCGGTGAGCAGCGAGACGGCTCCGGTCGTCCAGTCGACGTTCGGGGTCGGCGCGTCGACGTGCAGCGTCCGTGGCAGCACGCCGTGCCGCATCGCCATGACCATCTTGATGACGCCCGCGACACCGGCGGCGGCCTGCGTGTGGCCGAGGTTGGACTTCAGGGAGCCCAGCCACAGCGGCTGCCCCTCCGGCCGTTCCTGGCCGTACGTGGCCAGCAACGCCTGCGCCTCGATCGGGTCACCCAGCGTCGTGCCCGTGCCGTGCGCCTCCACGGTGTCGACCTCGGCGGCGGACAGCCGGGCGTTCTCCAGGGCCTGGCGGATGACGCGTTGCTGGGCGGGGCCGTTGGGGGCGGTCAGACCGTTGCTCGCGCCGTCCTGGTTGACCGCCGAGCCGCGCACGACGGCCAGCACCTGGTGACCGTTGCGCCGGGCGTCCGACAACCGCTCCACCAGCAGCACGCCGACGCCCTCACTCCACCCCGTACCGTCGGCGGCGGCCGCGAAGGACTTGCAGCGCCCGTCGGGGGCGAGCCCGCGCTGGCGGCTGAACTCCACGAAGACGTCGGGGTTGGGCATGACGGTGACGCCGCCGACGAGCGCGAGCGAGCACTCGCGCTGACGCAGTGCCTGGGCGGCCCAGTGCAGGGCGACCAGGGACGAGGAGCACGCCGTGTCGATGGTGGCCGCCGGGCCCTCGAGCCCGAGGGTGTAGGCGATCCGGCCGGACAGGACGCTGGTGGCGCCGCCGGTGAGCAGCAGCCCCTCCAGTCCTTCGGGCGCGCCGTGGAGGTCGTTGCCGTAGCCCATGGCGGCGGCGCCGACGAAGACACCGGTACGGCTGCCGTGGACGGCGGCGGGGTCGATTCCGGCCCGTTCGAAGACCTCCCAGGAGGTTTCCAGCAGCAGCCGCTGCTGCGGGTCCATGGCGAGGGCCTCGCGCGGCGAGATGCCGAAGAATCCGGGGTCGAACTCGGCGGCGCCGTCGAGGAATCCGCCGCCGCTGTTGTAGAAGGTGCCCTTGCGGTCGGGGTCCGGGTCGGCGAGTGCCTCGATGTTCCAGCCGCGGTCGGCCGGGAATCCGGAAATGGCGTCGCCGCCGCCGTCCACGAGCCGCCACAGGTCCTCGGGGGACCGTACGCCACCGGGGAAGCGGCAGCTCATCGCGACGATCGCGATCGGCTCCCGCCCGTCCTCCTCCACCTCGGCCAGGCGGCGGCGGGTCCGGCGCAGCTCGGTGGTCATCCACTTCAGGTTGTCGAGAAGCTTCGCTTCGTTCGCGCTGGTCACTTCAGGACCTTCCGAATTCATTGCTGATGATGTCGAAGATGTCCTCGGCCGAGGCGGCTTCGAGGTCGCTTTCACCGTTGGCGCCCTCGGCTTCGGCGGCGCGCGCCTCGTCTTCGGCGGCTCGCCATTTCCGCATCAGCGCTTCGAGCCGGGCGGTGACCTTCGCGCGTTCCGCGGTCTCGGAGGGGACGTTCGAGAGGGCGAATTCCAGCTTGTCGATCTCGGCGAGCGCCGGGAGTTCCGGCGCCGTGTCCTCGCCCGTGAGGTCGGCCCGCAGATGGGCGGCGAGCGCGGCGGGCGTGGGGTGGTCGAAGACGAGGGTGGCGGGGAGCCGACTCCCGGTCACCGAGCCGAGCCGGTTGCGGAGTTCGACGGCGGTGAGGGAGTCGAAGCCCAGTTCCTTGAAGGCCCTGCCCGGCTCGACGTCCGCGGTGTCGTCGTGTCCGAGGACGGCGGCGACCTGCGTGGTGACGAGGTCGAGGAGGAGGCGTTCTGCCTCGTCGCCGGTCAGCCCCGCCAGCTGCTCCGCCACGGACGCCGCGGCGCCGTCGGTCCGCTCTTCGGGTTCGGCCGCCAGGGCACCGCGTACCTCGGGCAGGTCGGCGATGAGCGGGCGCGGGCGGGCGGCGGTGAAGGCGGGTGCGAAGCGCTCCCAGTCGACGTCGGCGACGGTCAGGGTCGTCTCGTCGCGGTCCAGGGCCTGCTGGAGGGCGGCGATCGCCTGCCGGGGTGCCATGACCGGCAGGCCGCGGCGGCGCAGTTGCCCGGCCGCCTCGTCGTCGGCGACGAGTCCGCCGTCCGCCCACGGGCCCCAGGCCACGGAGGTGGCGGTCAGGCCGCGGGCGCGGCGCTGCTCGGCGAGCGCGTCGAGGTGCGCGTTGGCCGCCGCGTACGCGCCCTGGCCGCCGCTGCCCCACACCCCCGCGATGGAGGAGAACAGCACGAAGGCGTCCAGCTCGGTGTCGCCGAGCAGGGCGTCCAGGTGCGCGGCGCCCGCGACCTTGGCGGCCACGATGTCGGCGACCTCGGCCGGTCCGGTCTCGGCGAGCGGGGCGAACTGCCCGGCGCCCGCGGTGTGGACGACGGCGGTGAGCGGGTGTCCGGTGGTCTCCGGGCCGATCCGGTCCAGCAGTGCGGCCACGGCGTCCCGGTCGGTGACGTCGCAGGCGGCGACGGTGACCTGGGCGCCGAGCGCGGTGAGTTCGGCCGTCAGCTCCGGCGCGCCGGGGGCCTGGGGGCCGCGGCGGCTGGCCAGGACCAGGTGCTGGGCGCCGCCCTCGGCCAGCCAGCGGGCGACGTGCGCGCCCAGGGCGCCGGTGCCGCCGGTGATCAGGACGGTGCCGCGCGGCGTCCACCGGTCGTCTCCGGCCGACGCGTGTGCGGGCTCGGCGTGGGCGATGCGGCGAGCCAGGACGCCCGCCGTACGGATCGCGAGCTGGTCCTCGGCAGCGTCGCCGGACCCACCGGACCCACCGGGTCCGCCCGGGCCACCGGGTCCGCCGAGGACGGTGGCCAGCCGGTCGGCGGCCCGCTCGTCGAGCGTGGCGGGCAGGTCGACCAACCCGCCCCAGCGTTCGGGGTGTTCCAGGGAGACGACCCGGCCGAGCCCCCACACCTGCGCCTGCGCGGCACTGCGCGGCCGCTCCGACGCGGCGGTGGACACCGCGCCCACCGTGACGCACCACAGCGGGGCGGCCACGTCCGCGTCGCCCAGGGCCTGTACGAGGACGCCGGTGAGCAGCGGCCCGGCGGGCACCGCGGGGTACTCGGGATGCGGCCGCTCGTCCAGGGCGAGGAAGGACAGCACACCGCGGAGGGGTCCACTCGCCGGACCACCGACGGGGCGGCCGTCGGCGCCACCCGCGAGGTGGCCCTCTGGGCCTCGCGCCGGACGGCCCTCGGCGCCGCGCGCGGAGCCATTCGCGACGACACCGGCGCGGGAGCCGTCAGTGCCCCCCGCGGCGACGGTCCGGACGTCCCCCGCGGCAGCGGTCCCGGTGGCCCCCGCGGCAGCCGCCCGCAGCCGGGCGGCGAGCGCGGCGCGGTCGAGGCCGTCCGCGGCCGGTTCGACCGGTCGGATGTCGGCGCCCCGTGCGGCCAGCGCGTCCAGGGTCCGGCGTACGCGGGTGTCCTCGGCGTACCCGGCCGGTACGACGGCCAGCCACGTGCCGGCGACCACCGCGGGCTCCGGCTCGTCCAGCGGCTTCCAGGTGACGCGGTAGCGCCAGCCGTCGACGGCGGACCGTTCGCGCTGCGTGCGCCGCCATGCGGCCAGGGCGGGCAGCAGGGCGCTGACCGGCTGGTCTCCGTCGATCGCCAGCGCGCCGGTGAACGCGGCCAGGTCGTCGCTCTCGACGGCCTCCCAGAACCGTGCGTCGACCGGGTCCTGGACGGTGGCCGCCGCCCCGTCCCGGGTCTGCCGCGCGGCGCCTTCGAGCCAGTAGCGGCGGCGCTGGAACGCGTACGTGGGCAGGTCCACGCGCCGCGCGCCGGTCCCCGCGTACAACGCCACCCAGTCCAGGGCGAGGCCCCGGGTGTGCAGCCGGGCCAGAGCCCCGGTCAGCGTCTCGGTCTCGGGCCGTCCGGCGCGCAGGACGGGTACGAAGGCGGCGCCCTCGCCGGTCACGCACTCCTGCGCCATCGCGGACAGCACTCCGTCCGGGCCCAACTCGACGTAGGTCGTGACTCCCTGGGCCTCCAGCGCGCGGATGCCGTCGAGGAAGCGCACGGCCTGGCGGACGTGGCGTACCCAGTAGTCGGCCTCGCACATCTCGTCGGTGACCGGCTGCCCGGTGACGGTGGAGACGAGCGGGATCCGCGGCTGGTGGTAGGTGAGGCTCTCGGCGACCTTGCGGAAGTCGCCCAGCATCGGGTCCATCCGCGGGGAGTGGAACGCGTGGCTGACGGTGAGCCGCCTGCTCTTGCGGCCCCGTAGCGTGAACGTGGCGGCGATGTCGAAGGCCGTGTCCTCGTCGCCCGCGATGACGACGGAGGCGGGCCCGTTGAGGGCGGCGATGCCGACGCGGTCGGTGAGCTTCGGCAGTACCTCGTCCTCGGTCGCCTGGATCGCGATCATCGCGCCGCCGGCGGGCAGTTCCCGCATGAGGCGGCCCCGGGCGGCGACCAGCGCGCAGGCGTCGGTCAGGGACAGCACCCCGGCGACGTGCGCGGCGGCCAGCTCGCCGATGGAGTGGCCCGCCAGCACGTCGGCCCGCAGCCCGGCGGCCTCGGCCAGCCGGTACAGCGCGACCTCGATCGCGAACAGCGCGGGCTGGGTGTACGCCGTCTGGTCGAGCGGCTCGGCGTCCTCGCCGAACAGCACCTCGTACAGCGGCCGGTCGAGGTGCCGGTCCAGTTCGGCCGCCACCGCGTCCAGCGCCTGGGCGAACACCGCGCTCGACTCGTACAGTTCACGGCCCATGCCGAGCCGCTGGCTGCCCTGCCCGGTGAACAGGAACGCCGTACGGCCCTCGGCGGGCGCGCCCTCGATCACGTGGGCCGCGGACTCTCCGCCCGCCAGGGCCGTCAGGCCCGCCAGCAGCCGGTCGCGGCCGGTGCCGACGACGACGGCGCGGCGCTCCAGCGCGGTACGGCTGGTGGCCAGCGAGTACGCCACGTCCAGCGGATTCAGGCCCGGTTCGGCGGCGAGCCGCTCGCGCAGCCGGTCGGCCTGGGCGCGCAGCGCGTCCTCGGTCTTGCCGGACAGCGGCCAGGCCAGGACGTCGGGCTGCACGAGGGGGAGCGCGGGCTCGGCGGCGTCCGGCTCGGGAGCGGGCTCCGGGGCCTGCTCCAGCACGGTGTGGGCGTTGGTGCCGCTGAAGCCGAACGCGGAGACACCGGCCCGGCGCGGACGGCCGGTCGCCGGCCACTCCCGCGCCTGGGTCAGCAGCTCGACGTCACCGGCCGACCAGTCGACGTGCGGCGTGGGCGTGTCGATGTGGAGCGACGGCGGCAGCACGCCGTGCCGCATGGCCAGCACCATCTTGATGACACCGGCGACACCGGCGGCGGCCTGCGTGTGGCCGATGTTCGACTTGATGGAACCGAGCAGCAGCGGCCGGTCCTCGGGCCGGTCCTGACCGTAGGTCGCCAGCAGCGCCTGGGCCTCGATCGGGTCGCCGAGACGAGTGCCGGTGCCGTGCGCCTCGACCGCGTCCACGTCCGTTGCCGACAGCCCCGCACCCGCGAGGGCCTGGCGGATCACGCGCTGCTGGGCCGGGCCGTTGGGAGCCGTCAGGCCGTTGCTCGCGCCGTCCTGGTTGATGGCGGAGCCGCGTACGAGGGCGAGCACCGGATGGCCGTTCCGGCGGGCGTCCGACAGCCGCTCCACCAGCAGCATGCCCACACCCTCACCCCAGCCCGTGCCGTCCGCCGCCTCGGCGAACGCCTTGCAGCGCCCGTCGGGAGCCAGCCCGCGCTGGCGGCTGAACTCGATGTACGCACCGGGGCCGGACATCACCGTCACGCCGCCCGCGAGCGCCAGCGTGCAGTCGCCCTGCCGCAGCGCCTGGATCGCCCAGTGCAGCGCGACCAGCGACGACGAGCACGCCGTGTCGACGGTGACCGCCGGACCCTCAAGACCGAAGGTGTACGCCAGGCGGCCGGAGACCACGCTCGCCGCGTTGCCCGTACCCAGATAGCCCTCGACGCCCTCGGGAAGGTCACGCAGCGCGGCGTCGTAGTCCTGTCCGTTGGTGCCGACGAAGACACCGGCGGAGGTGCCGCGCAGGGTGGCCGGGTCGATGCCGGCCCGCTCGATGGCCTCCCAGGAGGTCTCCAGCAGCAGCCGCTGCTGCGGATCCATGGCGAGGGCCTCGCGCGGCGAGATCCCGAAGAAGGCGGCGTCGAACTGGCCCGCGTCGTAGAGGAATCCGCCCTCGCGGGCGTAGAACGTGCCCTGCTTGTCCGGGTCCGGGTCGTACAGCGCGTCCAGGTCCCAGCCGCGGTCCGCCGGGAACTCCGCGATCGCGTCCCCGCCCGCGGTGAGCAGCTGCCACAGCTCCTCGGGGGTGCGGACGCCGCCGGGGAAGCGGCAGCTCATCGCGACGATCGCGATCGGGTCTTCGGACCCGTCCGACGGGGCGGTCGGGGCCGGGGCGGCGGAGCCGGAGGCGGCCGCCCGCTCGCCGAGGAGTTCGGTCCGCAGATAGCCCGCCAGCTCCGCCGCGGTCGGGTAGTCGAAGACCAGGGTCGCGGGCAGGGAGACGCCGCTGGCGGCGCCGAGCCGGTTGCGCAGTTCGACGGCGGTGAGGGAGTCGAAGCCCAGCTCCTTGAACGCCCGCTCGGCGCCCACCGCCGCGGAGCCGTCGTGTCCGAGGACGGCGGCCACATGGGTACGCACCAGATCCAGCAGAGCGCGGTCCTGCTCGGCGTCGGACAGCCCGGCCAGGCGCTCGGGCAGCGAGGAGCCGGGCGCGGCACCGGTCGTGTGTACGGTGCCGCTCTCCAGCGCCGCACGGGCCTCCGGGATGTCGGCGAGCAACCGACTCGGCCGTACGGCGGTGAAGTCGGTCGCGAACCGCTCCCAGTCGACGTCCGCGACCGTGACGGCCGTGTCGTCCAGGTCCAGCGCCCGCTGCAACGCGCCCAACGCGAGCCCGGCGTCCATCGGCGGCAGGCCGGCTCGCCGCATCCGCTCCTCAAGCACCTCGTCGGCGGCCATCCCGCCCTCGGCCCAGGGGCCCCAGGCGATCGACGTCGCCACGAGCCCGTCGGCACGGCGCCGCTCGGCGAGCGCGTCCAGGAACGCGTTCGCCGCCGCGTAGTTGGCCTGCCCGGCGGCACCGAGCGTGCCACTCGTCGAGGAGAACAGGACGAACGCGGACAGGTCGAGGCCCAGGTCGTGAGTCAGCGCGTCGAGATGCGCGGCAGCCTCGGCCTTCGCCCGCAGGACGGTGCCGAACCGCTCAGGCGTGAGCGCGTCCAGCACACCGTCGTCCAGCACACCGGCCGCGTGGAAGACCGCCGTCAACGGAGCATCGGCAGGAAGCCCGGCCAGCAGCTCGGACAGCGCCTCCCGATCAGCCACGTCACACCCCGCGACCGTCACCCGCGCACCCGACGCCGCCAACTCGTCCCGCAGCTCCACCGCACCCGGTGCGTCCAGACCACGACGACTGGTCAGAACGATGTGCTCGGCGCCGTTGTCGACCAGCCAACGCGCGACCTGCGCGCCCAACGCGCCCGTACCACCCGTCACCAGCACGGACCCGGAGCCAGGCCGCCAAGTGCGGCCACCGGCCGACGGCACGGAAGCCCGCGTCAGGCGGCTCCCGAAGACACCCGCCGAACGGACCGCCACCTGATCCTCACCGCTGCCACCCGCCAGCACACCGGCCAGCCGGGACAACGCGCGGTCGTCCACGATCTGGGGGAGGTCGACCAGACCACCCCACCGCTCGGGCAGTTCCAGTGCCGCGACCCGGCCCAGGCCCCACACCCGCGCCTGCGCCGGATCCACAGCCGCGTCCGAACGGCCCACCGACACCGCACCCCGCGTGGCCACCCACAACGGGGCATCCACACCGGCATCGCCCAGCGCCTGCGTCAGCGCCACCGTACGCGGCAGCCCGGCCTCGCCGTCCGCGGCGAGCAGTGAGAACACACCCGCCACCGCGCCACCAGCGACCGCGGTGCGCAGCAGCCCGGCCACGCCCGCACGGTCCTCCGCGCCGACCTCGACCCGCAGCACCTCGGCACCCCGCGCCGCCAGCACCCGCTCGGCACCGGCGTACCACTCCTCAACGGCCCCGCCGGCGGGCACGACGACCAGCCAGCGCCCGGACGGCGCCCCGGCGGAGCGATCGGTCAGCGGCTTCCACGTCACGTGGTAGCGCCAGCCGTCGACAGTGGAACGCTCGCGCTGCTGCCGCCGCCACGCCGACAGCGCCGGAAGCAGCGCCTCGGCGGCGTCCAGCGTCGCATCGCCGCCACCGTCCCCGTCGCCGAGTTCCAGCGTGGCCGCGAGCGAGGCGAGGTCCTGGCGCTCCACGGCCTCCCAGAACCGGGCGTCGACCGCGTCCGCCGCGATGGCGGGGGTGGTGCGCGCGGCGGTGGCCGGGGCTTCCAGCCAGTACCGCTGCCGCTGGAACGCGTACGTCGGCAACGCGACGCGGCGCGCGCCGGTCCCGGCGAAGTACCGCGCCCAGTCCACCCCTGCCCCGCGCACGTGCACGGCGGCCAGCGCGGCCGTCAGCGTCGCGGCCTCGGGGCGGCCCGCGCGCAGGGCGGGGACGAAGACGGCGTCGCCGTCGGCCAGGCACTCCTGACCCAGCGCGGAGAGCACGCCGTCCGGGCCCAGTTCCACGAACGTCCTGACGCCCTTGGCCGCCAGCGCCCGTACGCCGTCGACGAAGCGGACGGCTTCGCGGACGTGCCGCACCCAGAAGTCGGCGGAAGCGATCTCCTCGGCGGAGACCAGCTCACCCGTCAGACACGACACGATCGGGATCCGCGGCGCCTCATACGACAGCCCCTCGGCGACCGTACGGAACGCCTCCAACATGCCGTCCATACGCGGCGAATGGAACGCGTGGCTGACGCTGAGCCGCTTGGTCTTCCGGCCCTCTGCCTCGAACCGCGCCGCGATCTCCAGTGCCACGTCCTCGTCACCGGCGATGACCACGGAGGCCGGGCCGTTGAGAGCGGCGATGCTGACGCCCTCAGTGAGCAGCGGCAGCACCTCGTCCTCGGACGCCTGCACCGCGATCATCGCGCCACCGGCCGGGAGTTCCTGCATCAGGCGGCCGCGCGCCGCCACCAGCGCACACGCGTCTTCCAGTGACAGCACGCCCGCCACATGCGCGGCCGCCAGCTCGCCGATCGAGTGCCCGGACAGCACATCCGGCGTCAGGTCCCACTCCTCTACGAGCCGGAACAGCGCCACCTCAACCGCGAACAACGCGGGCTGCGTGTATCCCGTCCGCTCCAGCAGCCCGGCGTCCTCGCCGAACAGCACATCGCGCAACGGCCGTTCGAGATGCCGGTCCAGCTCCGCGCAGACCGCGTCCAGCGCCTCCGCGAACACCGGATACGCCTCGTACAGCTCACGGCCCATCCCCAGCCGCTGGCTGCCCTGCCCGGTGAACAGGAACGCCACCTTGCCGCCGGTCACCGAGCCCTGGACCAGGCCGGTCGCCGTCGGCGCACCGGCGGCGAGCGCCGCCAGGCCGCGCAGGAGGTCGTCCCGGTCCCGGCCCACCAGCACCGCGCGGTCGTCGAAGGCCGCGCGCCCGACGGCCAGGGAGTAGCCGACGTCGGTCAGGTCTGCGTCCGCTTCGGCGGTCAGGTGGTCGCGGAGTCGGCCGGCCTGGTCGCGCAGCGCGTCCTGGCCCACCGCCGACAGCGGCCAGGCCAGCACCGGGGGCCGCGCCGTCGCGGATCGCTCCGGCTCCGCCGCCTCGTCAGCCGGCGCCTGCTCGATGATGGTGTGCGCGTTGGTGCCGCTGATGCCGAACGAGGACACGCCGGCCCGGCGCGGACGGCCGGTCTCCGGCCACTCCCGCGCCTCCGTCAGCAGTGACACGGCGCCGTCCGACCAGTCGACGTTCGGCGACGGCGCGTCCACGTGCAGCGTCCGCGGCAGCACGCCGTGCCGCATCGCCATGACCATCTTGATGACGCCCGCGACACCGGCGGCGGCCTGCGTGTGCCCGATGTTCGACTTGATGGAGCCCAGCCACAGCGGCTGGCCCTCCGGACGCTCCTGGCCGTAGGTCGCCAGCAGCGCCTGCGCCTCGATCGGGTCGCCCAGCGTCGTCCCCGTGCCGTGCGCCTCGACCACGTCCACGTCGGACGCGGACAGCCCGCCACCGGCCAGCGCCTGCCGGATGACGCGCTGCTGGGCGGGTCCGTTGGGGGCCGTCAGGCCGTTGCTGGCGCCGTCCTGGTTGACGGCGGAGCCCCGGACGACCGCCAGCACGGGGTGCCCGTTGCGCCGCGCGTCGGAGAGCCGCTCCACGAGCAGCATGCCCGCGCCCTCGGACCAGCCGGTGCCGTCGGCCGCCGCCGCGAAGGACTTGCAGCGGCCGTCGGTGGACAGGCCCCGCTGGCGGCTGAAGTCGACGAACGTCTCGGGCGTGGCCATGACCGCCACACCGCCTGCCAGCGCCAGCGTGCACTCGCCGTTGCGCAGCGCCTGGATCGCCCAGTGCAGCGCGACCAGCGACGACGAGCACGCCGTGTCGACGGTGACCGCCGGACCCTCAAGTCCGAAGGTGTACGCGACCCGGCCGGAGGCGATGCTGCCCGCGTTGCCGGTGCCGATGTAGCCCTCGACCCCGTCCGGGATGTCGCCGAGGCCGGTGACGTAGTCGTGGTACATCACGCCCGCGAACACCCCGGTCCTGCTGCCGCGCAGCGTCGCCGGGTCGATGCCCGCCCGCTCGAACGCCTCCCACGACGTCTCCAGCAGCAACCGCTGCTGCGGATCCATCGCGAGGGCCTCACGCGGCGAGATGCCGAAGAACGCCGGGTCGAAGTCGGCGGCGTCGTACAGGAAGCCGCCTTCCCGCGTGTAGCTGGTGCCGAGGTGGTCGGGGTCCGGGTGGTACAGCGCGTCCAGGTCCCAGCCGCGGTCGGCGGGGAATCCGGAGATGCCGTCGCCGCCGGTGGCGACGAGCCGCCACAGCTCCTCGGGAGTACGGACCTCGCCCGGGAAGCGGCAGCTCATGCCGACGATCACGATGGGGTCGTCGTCGACGGCCACCGGGGCCACCGTCGGTACGGCGACGGCCGCCGCGGCCTCCTCGGCACCGACCAGTTCGTCGCGCAGGTGGGCGGCCAGGGCGGCGGGGCTCGGGTAGTCGAAGACGAGCGTGGCCGGCAGCCGCAGCCCGGTGACCGCCTTGAGGTCGTTGCGCAGCTCGACGGCCGTGAGCGAGTCGAAACCCAGCTCCTTGAAGGCCCGGCCCGCCTCGACGGCCTCGGCCCCGGCGTAGCCGAGGACCGCCGCGACCCGCCCGCACACCAACTCCAGCAGCGCGCTGTCCCGTTCGGCCGGGGCGAGGGCAGCGAGCCGCTGGGCGAGCGAGGAGCCGTCAGCGGCACCCGGCGCGGTGGCCGCCCGCCGGACGGGGGCGCGGACCAGGCCGCGCAGCAGCGCGGGTACGGTGCCGGTCGCCGCGGCCTCGGCGCGCAGCCCGGCGTAGTCCAGCCGCATCGGGAACAGGACGGCGTCGCCGTGGGCGGCGTCCCCGGAGCCGGCGGTGCCCCCGGCATACGCGGCGTCGAAGAGCGCCAGCCCCTCCTCGGACGCCATCGGCGCGACACCGCCGCGCGAGATGCGCCGCAGATCGACGTCGTCCAGATGGCCGGTCATGCCGCTGGCCTCGGCCCACAGGCCCCACGCCAGCGCGGTCGCCGGAAGCCCCTGGGCGGACCGCCGCTGGGCGAGGGCCTCGAGGAAGGCGTTGGCGGCCGCGTAGCTGGCCTGGCCCGGCGCGCCGAACGCGGCGGCGGCGCCGGAGAACAGGACGAACGCAGACAGGTCGCTGTCCTGGGTGAGGTCGTGGAGGTTCAGCGCGGCGTCCACCTTGGGGCGCAGGACGTGCACCACCCGCTCCGGGGTCAGCGACCCGATCACGCCGTCGTCCAGCACACCGGCGGTGTGCACCACGGCGGTCAAGGGGTGCGCGGCCGGGACGTCGGCGAGGACGTCGGCGAGCGCCGCCCGGTCGGACACGTCGCAGGCGGCCCAGGTCACGCTCGCGCCCGCCTCGGCGAGTTCGGCCCCGAGCTCCCGGGCGCCGTCGGCGTCGGCGCCCCGGCGGCTGACCAGCAGCAGGTGCCGGGCGCCGTAGGCGGAGACCAGGTGGCGGACGAAGAGCCGTCCGAGGGTTCCGGTGGCGCCGGTGACCAGCACCGTGCCGCACGGGTCGAGCGGCGGCACGGCGGCACGGCCGCCCCCGGCGCGGCGGCCGGTGTTGGTGCCGGTGCCGGTGGCGGTGGTGGTGTCCGTATGGGCGTCCGTGCCGGTGCCCTTGTCCGTGCCGGTGTGGGCGACGGGCACCCGTACCAGCCGTGGCGCGAGCACCGTGCCGTCGCGCAGCGCCAGTTCCGGCTCTCCCCCGGCGCGACCGCTGGTCGCCGCCCCCAGGGCGAGCGCGGCGGGCACCGCCCCGTACGCCGGCCGCTCGGCTTCCAGGTCGAGCAGCAGCAGCCGCCCGGGATTCTCCGACTGCGCGGAACGGAACAGGCCGCGGGCGGCGGCCTGCGGCAGGTCCGCCACGCCCGCCCCGGGCGCCGTCTCCACCGCGCCCCGCGTCACCAGCACCAGGCGCGACTCGGAGAAGCGCTCGTCGGCCAGCCAGGACTGGAGCAGGTCCAGCGTGCGCAGCGTGGCGGCGTGCACCTCGGTGGCAGTCGCGGTGGCGTGCACCTCGGTGGCGGTGGCGGCTTCGCCGCCCGTGACGTCACCCGGGCTGTCCGCGCCGCTCGTGGCGTCGATGAGCACGGTGTGCGGTACGGGAGCGCCCGCGTCGACCGCCGTACGCAGCACCGTCAGGTCGCGGTACGCGTCGATCCGGACGCCCGGCCCGAACGCCGCCGCGAACGCGGCCTCGTACGCGGACAGTTCCGCGGCCCCGGCGCCCAGCACCGCCCAGTTCCCCGAGGCGGCGGCCGGGCCCGAGCCGGTGGCGGGCACCGGCACGGCCGTCCAGTCCAGCCGGAACAGGGACTCATGGAGCCCGCCGCGCGCGGCCCGCACCTGGTCGGCGGAGGCCTGGCGCAGCGCCACGGAGTCCACCGTGGCGACCGCCCGGCCGGTGCCGTCGGCGACGAGCAGCGCTACGGCGTGCTCCCCCTGTTCGGTCAGCCGGACCCGCAGTGTGGCCGCGCCGGCCGCCAGCAGCCGTACCCCGTGCCACGCGAACGGCAGCAACGCGCCTTCGGCGAGGGCGGCCGCACGGTCGGGGCTATCCAGCCCGATGACGTGCAGACAGGCGTCCAGCAGGGCGGGGTGCAGCCCGAACCGGGCCGCGTCCGCGCCCACCGCGTCCGCCTGGGCGTGTTCGGGGAGGGCGACCTCCGCGTACAAGTCGTCGCCGAGCCGCCACGCGTCCTTCAGGCCCTGGAACACCGGGCCGTAGCCGAGGCCCGTCCCGGCCAGCTCGGCGTAAAGCCCGTCGACCGGTATCCGCGTGGCGCCCTGCGGCGGCCATACGGCGAGGTCGCCGGGCCCGCCGCCGTCCGTGGCCGCGGCGGCGGCGAGCACACCGGTGGCGTGCCGGGTCCACGGCTCCATCCCCAGTGTGTCCTGCCTGCGCGAATGGAGGCTGAATGTACGGCGGCCGGACTGGTCGGGCCCGTCCACGACCAGCTGGACCTGTACCCCGGTCCGCTCCGGCAGCACCAGCGGCGCCTCCAGCGTCAGCTCGTCCAGCAGTTCGCAGCCGACCTGGGCTCCGGCGTGCAGCGCGAGTTCGACGTAGGCCGTGCCGGGCAGCAGCACGGTGTCCATGACCGCGTGGTCGGCGAGCCACGGGTGCGTACGGGTCGCGAGCAGCCCGGTGAACAGGAAGCCGTCGGCGTCCGCGAGGGGCACCGCGGCGCCCAGCAGCGGGTGGTCCGCGCCGCCCAGACCGACCGAGGCGGGGTCGCCCGCGGCCAGTGCGGCGGCGCCGGGCCAGTACCTCCGGCGCTGGAAGGCGTAGGTGGGCAGCCCGGTCAGGTCGACGCGGCCCGCACCGGTGCCCGCGTAGTACGCCGTCCAGTCCGGGGACAGCCCGCGGACGTGCAGCCGGGCGAGGGCGCCGGTCAGGGTCTCGGCCTCCGGCCTGCCCTTGCGCAGCGCCGGGGCGAACGCGGCGTCCCCGCCCGCACAGTCCTGCGCGGCGGCGGTGAGCACGCCGTCGGGGCCGAGTTCGAGGTAGGTGGTGACGCCGTGGGCCTCGAGGGTCCGTACGCCGTCGAGGAAGCGGACGGCCTCGCGGACGTGCCGCACCCAGAAGTCGGGCGTCGTGATCTCGTCGGCGGAGAGCACATCACCGGTCAGGTTCGACACGATCGGGATGCGCGGGGCCTCGTACGTCAGGCCCTCCGCGACCTGGCGGAAGGCCGCGAGCATCGGGTCCATGTGCGGCGAGTGGAACGCGTGGCTGACCGTGAGGCGCTTGGTCTTCCGCCCCTCGGCCTCGAACCGCGCCGCGATCTCCAGCGCCGCGTCCTCATCACCGGCGATCACGACCGACGTCGGACCGTTGACGGCGGCGATGCCCACCCGGTCGGTGACCAGCGGCAGCACTTCGTCCTCGGCGGCCTGGAGCGCGATCATCGCGCCACCGGCGGGCAGTTCCTGCATCAGACGGCCACGGGCGGCCACGAGGGCGCAGGCGTCTTCGAGGGACAGCACCCCGGCGACGTGCGCGGCGGCCAGCTCGCCGATCGAGTGCCCGGACAGGAAGTCCGGCGTCACGCCCCAGGCTTCCACCAGGCGGAACAGCGCCACCTCGACCGCGAACAGCGCGGGCTGGGTGTACGCCGTGCGGTCCAGCAGCGTGGCGTCCTCGCCGAACAGCACGTCCGTGAGGGGCAGGTCCAGCAGGCGGTCGAAGTACGCGCACGCCGCGTCCAGCGCGTCGGCGAACACCGGGTACGTCTCGTACAGTTCGCGGCCCATGCCGAGCCGCTGGCTGCCCTGGCCGGTGAAGAGGAACGCCAGCTTGCCGTCGGTGACCGTGCCCTCGGTCAGCCCCGCCGTCGCCTCCCCGGCCGCCAGCGCCGCCAGCGCCCGCAGCAGGTCGTCCCGGCTCTCCGCGTTCAGCACCGCGCGCCGCTCCAGGGCCGCCCGGCCGGCGGCGAGGGAGTGCGCGAGGTCCAGCGGGTCCAGCTCCGGCCGCGCCTCGACGTACGCGTGCAGCCGCGCGGCCTGCTCCGCCAGCGCCTCGGCGGACTTGGCGGACAGGAGGTACGGCAGGGCGGTGGGAGCCCGGTGGGCGGCGGTCGGCGTCGCCGCCGGGGCCTCGGCAGCGGGGGCCTGCTCGATGATGGTGTGGGCGTTGGTGCCGCTGATGCCGAAGGCCGACACGGCGGCCCGGCGCGGGCGGCCGGTCTGCGGCCACTCCCGCGCCTGGGTCAGCAGTTCGATGTCACCGGCCGACCAGTCGACGTGCGGGGTCGGCTCGTCGACGTGCAGCGTCTGCGGCAGCACGCCGTGCTCCAGCGCCAGCACCATCTTCATCACACCGGCGACACCGGCGGCGGCCTGGGTGTGGCCGATGTTGGACTTGATGGAGCCGAGCAGCAGCGGCCGGTCCGCCGGGCGGCCCTGGCCGTAGGTCGCCAGCAGGGCCTGGGCCTCGATCGGGTCGCCCAGCTTGGTGCCGGTGCCGTGCGCCTCGACCGCGTCCACGTCCGTGGCCGCGAGTCCGGCGCCCGCGAGCGCCTGGCGGATGACGCGCTGCTGGGACGGCCCGTTGGGGGCGGTCAGCCCATTGCTCGCGCCGTCCTGGTTGATAGCGGAGCCGCGTATCAGGGCGAGCACCGGGTGGCCATTGCGCCGGGCGTCGGACAGCCGCTCCACGAGCAGCATGCCCACGCCCTCACCCCAACCGGTGCCGTCGGCGGCGGCGGCGAACGCCTTGATGCGGCCGTCGGCGGCCAGCCCGCGCTGACGGCTGAAGTCGATGAAGTTCTCGGGGGTGGACATGACCGTGACGCCGCCGGCGAGAGCCAACGTGCACTCGCCGTTCCGCAGTGCCTGCACCGCCATGTGCAGAGCCACCAGCGACGACGAGCACGCGGTGTCGACGGTGACCGCCGGCCCCTCAAGCCCGAACGTGTACGAGACGCGACCCGAGACGACACTGGCGGCATTGCCCGTACCCAGGTGGCCTTCCAGCCCGTCAGGCGCCTTCATCATCAGGGAGAGGTAGTCCTGGCCGTTGGTGCCGACGAACACCCCGGCCTGGCTGCCGCGCAGCGTGGTCGGGTCGATGCCCGCCCGCTCGAACGCCTCCCACGAGGTCTCCAGCAGCAGCCGCTGCTGCGGATCCATCGCCAGCGCCTCGCGCGGGGAGATCCCGAAGAACGCCGCGTCGAAGTCGGCGACGTCGTACAGGAACCCGCCCTCACGGGTGTACGAGGTGCCCTGCCGGTCCGGGTCCGGGTCGTACAGCGCCCCAAGGTCCCAGCCGCGATCGGACGGGAACTCCGCGATCGCGTCCCCACCGGCCGTCAGAAGCTGCCACAGCTCCTCCGGCGAACTCACCCCGCCCGGGAAACGGCAGCTCATCGCCACGATCGCCACCGGATCCCCATCCACAGCGGCCAGCGACGCCACCGGACCGGCGACTTCCGCGTCCGCGCCCAGCAGCTCACCGCGCAGGTGCTCCGCGAGCGCCGAGGCCGTCGGATAGTCGTAGACAAGCGTGGCGGCCAACCGCAGCCCACTCGCCGCACCCAGCCGGTTCCGCAGCTCGACAGCGGTCAGGGAGTCGAAGCCCAGCTCCTTGAACGCCCGCCCGGCCTCGACCGCGTCGGCACCACTGTGCCCCAGCACCGCCGCCACCTGCGTACGCACCAGGTCGAGCAGGGTACGACGGCGCTCGGCCTCGCTCAGCCCGGTCAGCCGCTCGGCAAGGGTCCCGGTGCCGGGCGCCACGGCAGTGCGGGGCGAAACGTCGGCTCCGGTGGCCGCCGACGCCCGCCGGGACGCCGCCAGTTCAGCGAGGAGTGCGCTCGGCCGCACCGCCGTGAACTCCGGCAGGAAGCGGTCCCAGTCGATGTCGGCGACGGTCAGCGCGGTCTCGTCCAGATCGAGCGCCTGCTGGAGCGCGCGGATCGCCAGCTCGGGCGCCATGGGCGGCACACCGTCACGGCGCATCCGCTGCTCCAGCGCCTCGTCGGCGGCCATCCCCGTACCGGCCCACGGGCCCCACGCGATCGACGTCGCCGGAAGCCCCTCCGCCCGCCTCCGCTCAGCCAACGCGTCCAAAAACGCGTTGCCCGCCGCGTAGTTGCCCTGCCCGGCCGCGCCCACCGAACCGGCGAAGGAGGAGAAGAGGACGAACGCGGACAGGTCGAGGTCGCGGGTCAGCTCGTGCAGGTTCTGCGCGGACGCGGCCTTCGCCCGCAGCACCCGCTCCACCCGCTCGGCATCCAACGCGTCCAGGACACCATCGTCCAGCACACCCGCCGCGTGCACCACGGCCGTCAACGGGAACTCCACCGGGAGCTCAGCCAACAACCCGGCCAAAGCCGCCCGATCGGCGACATCACACGCCGCCACGGTGACCTGCGCGCCCGTCGCGGCGAGTTCATCGCGCAGCTCCGCCGCGCCCGGCGCGTCCAGACCACGACGGCTGGTCAGCACGACATGCTCGGCACCGCTGCCGATCAGCCAACGGGCCACATGCGCACCCAGCGCACCCGTACCACCCGTGACCAGCACAGTCCCGGAGCCGGGCCGCCAGCCACGACCACTCGTGGACGGCGCCGAAGCCCGCGTCAGACGACGCCCGAAGACACCGGAGGACCGGACCGCCACCTGGTCCTCGCCACCGCCGCCCGCCAGCACACCGGCCAGCCGCGCCAGACCCCGCTCATCCACGGCCTCGGGAAGGTCGACCAGGCCACCCCACCGCTCCGGCAGTTCGAGTGCCGCGACCCGTCCCAAGCCCCATACCTGCGCCTGAACGGGGCTCACGGACGCGTCCGAGCGCCCGACCGAGACCGCGCCCCGCGTGGCCGCCCACAACGGAGCAGCCACCCCGGCGTCACCCAGCGCCTGCACCAGCGTGGCCGTGCGCAGCAGCCCGGCGGCGCCGTCGGCGTCCTCGACGGCGAGCAGCGAGAAGACACCCGCCACCGGGCCATCGGCGGCCGCGGTACGCAGCAGCTCGGCGACACCGGCCCGGTCCCCGGTGCCGATCTCGACCCGCAGGACCTCGGCACCCCGCGCCGACAGCGCCCGGACCGCCCCGGCCGCCCACTCCTCGGCCGCGCCGCTGGCGGGCACGGCGACGATCCAGGCCCCGGACGGCACGCCTTCGCCGGACCGGTCCGCGGCCACCGGCCGCCACATCACGCGGTAGCGCCAGCCGTCCACCGTCGAACGCTCCGCCTGCTGCCGCCGCCACGACGACAACGCGGGCAGCGCGTCACCCAGCGACAACCCCGGATCCACCGCCAACTCCGCCGCGAGCGCATCCAGATCGCCACGCTCCACGGCCTCCCAGAACCGCTCGTCGACAACGCCGTGCGACGCGGTCTCCGGCGCCGGGGCCGCCTCCAGCCAGAACCGCTCGCGCTGGAACGCGTACGTCGGCAGGGCGGCCCGGCGCGCACCGGTGCCCGCGAAGTACGCCCGCCAGTCCGGCGCCTGGCCCCGGACATGGAGCCGGGCGACGGCATCGGCCAGCGACACGGCCTCGGGGCGATCCTTGCGCAGTACGGGGGCGAAGGCGGCGCCCTCGCCGGTCACGCACTCCTGCGCCATCGCGGAGAGCACACCGTCGGGGCCGAGTTCGACATACGTGGTGACGCCGTGGGCTTCGAGCGTCCGTATGCCGTCGAGGAAGCGCACCGTCTCACGGACGTGCCGCACCCAGAAGCCAGCAGAAGCGATCTCCTCGGCGGAGACCAGCTCACCCGTCAGACACGACACGATCGGGATGCGCGGCGCCTCGTAGGTCAGCCCCTCGGCGACCGTACGGAACGCGTCCAACATGCCGTCCATACGAGGCGAATGGAACGCGTGGCTGACGGCGAGCCACTTGGTCTTCCGACCCTCCGCCTCGAACCGCGCCGCGACCTCCGACGCCGCGTCCTCGTCACCCGCGACGACGACCGACATCGGACCGTTGACGGCTGCGATGCTCACCCGGTCGGAGACCAGCGGCAGCACTTCGTCCTCGGCGGCCTGGATCGCGATCATCGCGCCACCGGCGGGGAGTTCCTGCATCAGACGGCCACGGGCGGCTACGAGGGCGCAGGCATCTTCGAGGGAGAGCACACCGGCGACGTGCGCGGCGGCCAGCTCGCCGATCGAGTGCCCGGACAGGAAGTCAGGTGTCAGACCCCACGCCTCGACCAGGCGGAACAGCGCCACCTCGACCGCGAACAACGCGGGCTGGGTGTACCCCGTCTGGTCCAGCAGCCCGGCATCCTGGCCGAACAACACCTCCCGCAGCGGACGTTCCAGGTGCGCGTCCAGATGCGCGCAGACCGCGTCCAGCGCGTCCGCGAACGCCGGATGCGCCTCGTACAGCTCGCGGCCCATGCCCAGCCGCTGGCTGCCCTGCCCCGTGAACAGGAACGCCACCTTGCCTTCGGTGACCGTTCCCACGGTCAGCCCGGCGGCGCTGCGGTCGGCGGCGAGTGCTTCCAGGCCGTCGACGAGTCCCGTGCGGTCGGCGGCGACGAGCGCGGCGCGGTCGTCCAGCGGGGCGCGGCCGGTGGCGAGCGCGTACGCGACATCGGTCCCGCTCAGCTCGGGGTGCGCGCGCAGGTGCGCGGCGAGGCGCGCGGCCTGGGCGCGCAGCGCCGCCCCGCCCTGGGCGGAGAGGACGTACGGCAGGGCGGTGGGAGCCTGGTGGGTACCGTTCGGCGTCGCCTCCGTGGCTCCGGCGGCGGGTGCCTGCTCGATGATGGTGTGCGCGTTGGTGCCGCTGAGTCCGAACGAGGACACACCGGCCCGGCGCGGACGACCGGTCTCCGGCCATTCCCGCGCCTCCGTCAGCAGCGCGACCTCGCCCGCCGACCAGTCCACATGGGGCGTCGGCTCGTCGACGTGCAGCGTCTGCGGCAGCACGCCGTGCTCCAGCGCCAGCACCATCTTGATGACGCCCGCGACACCTGCGGCGGCCTGGGTGTGGCCGATGTTGGACTTGACCGAACCGAGCAGCAGCGGCCGGTCCGCCGGGCGGCCCTGGCCGTAGGTCGCCAGCAGGGCCTGCGCCTCGATCGGGTCGCCCAGCTTGGTGCCGGTGCCGTGCGCCTCGACCGCGTCCACGTCCGTGGCCGCGAGTCCGGCGCCCGCGAGCGCCTGGCGGATGACGCGCTGCTGGGACGGCCCGTTGGGGGCGGTCAGCCCGTTGCTCGCGCCGTCCTGGTTGAGCGCGCTGCCGCGTACGAGGGCGAGCACCGGATGCCCGTTGCGTCGCGCGTCCGACAGCCGCTCCACGAGCAGCATGCCCACGCCCTCACCCCAGCCGGTGCCGTCCGCGCCCGCCGCGAACGCCTTGACCCGGCCGTCGGCGGCCAGCCCGCGCTGGCGGCTGAAGTCCACGAACGGCTCCGGCGTGGACATGACCGTGACGCCGCCGGCGAGAGCCAACGTGCACTCGCCGTTCCGCAGTGCCTGCACCGCCATGTGCAGAGCCACCAGCGACGACGAGCACGCGGTGTCGACGGTGACCGCCGGCCCCTCAAGCCCGAACGTGTACGAGACGCGACCCGAGACGACACTGGCCGCGTTGCCCGTACCCAGGTGGCCCTCAAGGCCCTCGGGCGGGGTGGCGACCAGCGCGGCGTAGTCCTGGCCGTTCGTCCCCGCGAAGACGCCGGTCTTGCTGCCGCGCAGCGTGGTCGGGTCGATGCCCGCCCGCTCGAACGCCTCCCAGGAGGTCTCCAGCAGCAACCGCTGCTGCGGATCCATCGCCAGCGCCTCGCGCGGGGAGATCCCGAAGAACCCCGCGTCGAAGTCCGCAACGTCGTACAGGAACCCGCCCTCACGCGTGTACGACGTGCCCTGCCGACCCGGATCCGGGTCGTACAACGCCCCCAGATCCCAACCGCGATCGGACGGGAACTCCGCGACGGCGTCCCCACCGGCCGTCAGCAACCGCCACAGCTCCTCGGGCGAACGCACCCCACCCGGGAAACGGCAGCTCATCGCCACGATCGCGACCGGATCCTCATCCACAGCGGCCGTGGTCTCGGAGTCCGCCTCGATGCTCCGTGAGCCGAGGAGTTCGGCGCGCAGGTGCTCCGCGAGCGCCGAGGCCGTCGGGTAGTCGTAGACAAGCGTGGTGGGAAGCCGCAGCCCACTCGCCGCACCCAGCCGGTTCCGCAGCTCGACAGCGGTCAGGGAGTCGAAGCCCAGCTCCTTGAACGCCCGCCCGGCCTCGACCGCGTCGGCACCACTGTGCCCCAGCACCGCCGCCACCTGCGTACGGACCAACTCCAGCAGGACGCGGTCCCGCTCCGCGTCGGGGAGCCCGGCCAGCCGCTCGGTCAGAGGGGACGCCGCGTCGGCGTCGGTGACGAGGCGGGCGCCGTCCACGGCGTTCGGGACCGGGCCCGCCTCGGGGAGATCGGCGAGCAACGGGCTCGGCCGCACCGCCGTGAACCCCGGCAGGAAGCGGTCCCAGTCGATGTCGGCGACGGTCAGCGCGGTCTCGTCCAGATCGAGCGCCTGTTGGAGGGCGGTGATCGCCGGCTCGGGCGCCATGGGCGGCATGCCCTCGCGGCGCATCCGCTGCTCCAGTGCCTCGTCGGCGGCCATCCCCGTACCGGCCCACGGGCCCCACGCGATCGACGTCGCCGGAAGCCCCTCCGCCCGCCTCCGCTCGGCCAACGCATCCAAGAAGGTGTTGGCTGCCGCGTAGTTGGCCTGACCCGCGGCTCCGACGGTGCCGCTGATCGACGAGAACAGGACGAACGCGGACAGGTCGAGGTCGCGGGTCAGCTCGTGCAGGTTCTGCGCGGACGCGGCCTTCGCCCGCAGCACCCGCTCCACCCGCTCGGCATCCAACGCGTCCAGGACACCATCGTCCAGCACACCCGCCGCGTGCACCACGGCCGTCAACGGGAACTCCGCCGGCAGCTCAGCCAACAACCCCGCCAAAGCCGCCCGATCGGCGACATCACACGCCGCGACCGTCACCCGGGCACCGGACGCCGCCAGCTCATCCAGCAGCTCCACCGCGCCCGGCGCGTCCAGACCGCGACGGCTGGTCAGCACGACATGCTCGGCACCGCTGCCGATCAGCCAACGGGCCACATGCGCACCCAGCGCACCCGTACCACCCGTGACCAGCACAGTCCCGGAGCCGGGCCGCCAGCCACGACCACTCGTGGACGGCGCCGAAGCCCGCGTCAGACGACGCCCGAAGACACCGGAGGACCGGACCGCCACCTGGTCCTCGCCACCGCCGCCCGCCAGCACACCGGCCAGCCGCGCCAGACCCCGCTCATCCACGGCCTCGGGAAGGTCGACCAGGCCACCCCACCGCTCCGGCAGTTCGAGTGCCGCGACCCGTCCCAAGCCCCATACCTGCGCCTGAACGGGGCTCACGGACGCGTCCGAGCGCCCGACCGAGACCGCGCCCCGCGTGGCCACCCACAACGGAGCAGCCACCCCGGCGTCACCCAGCGCCTGCACCAGCGTCACTGTGGACAGAAGTCCGCCGACGCCCTCGGCGGCCAGCAGCGAGAACACGCCCGCGACGGGCCTGCCGGCGGCCGCCGTACGCAGCAGTTCGGCCACACCGGGCCGGGCCTCGGCGCCGACCTCGACCAGCCGGACCTCGGCGCCCCGCTCGGACAGTGCCCGCGCCACTGCGGCGGCCCACGGGGCGGTGCCCTCTCCGGCGGGGGCGGTGACCAGCCATGTGCCGTGCGGGGTCCCCTCGGGGCGGTCCGTCAGCGGCTTCCAGGTCGCCCGGTAGCGCCAGCCGTCCACCGTCGAACGCTCCGCCTGCTGCCGCCGCCACGACGACAACGCGGGCAGCGCGTCACCCAGCGACAACCCCGGATCCACCGCCAACTCCGCCGCCAGCGCATCCAGATCGCCGCGCTCCACGGCCTCCCAGAACCGACCGTCGACAACGCCGTGCGACGCGGTCCCCGGCGCCGGGGCCGCCTCCAACCAGAACCGCTCGCGCTGGAACGCATACGTCGGCAGGTCGATCCGCCGGGCTCCCGTACCGGCGTACACCGCGCCCCAGTTGACCTTCTTGCCCCGGACGTACGCCTGGGCGACCGCCCGGGTCAGCGTCTCCGGCTCCGGGCGGGCGGCGCGCAGCGTGGGGGTGAGGACGGCGCCGTCGGCGTCGGGCAGGCAGTCCTGGGCCATGGCGGTCAGTACGCCGTCGGGGCCGAGTTCCAGGAAGGTGGTGGCGCCCCGGTCGGCGAGGGCGCGTACGCCGTCGTGGAAGCGCACGGCCTCCCGTACGTGCCGGACCCAGTATTCGGGCGAGCAGAGTTCCTCGGCGGAGGCCGGGCGTCCGGTGACGGTGGAGACGACGGGGATGCGCGGGGGCGCGTACTCCAGGACCTGGGCGACGCGCCGGAACTCGGCGAGCATGCCGTCCATGTGCGGCGAGTGGAAGGCGTGGCTCACCGTCAGCCGCTTGGTCTTGCGGCCTTGGGTCTCGAAGTGGGCCGCGATCCGCTGCACGGCGTCCTCGTCGCCGGAGACGACGACGGACGCGGGCCCGTTGACGGCGGCGATGCCCGCGTGCTCGGTGAGCAGCGGCAGCACCTCGTCCTCGGTCGCCTGCACGGCGGCCATGGCGCCGCCTGCGGGGAGTTCCTGCATGAGGCGGCCGCGTGCCGCGACCAGGGCGGCCGCGTCCTCCAGGGTGAACACGCCCGCCACGTGGGCGGCGGCGAGTTCGCCGATGGAGTGCCCGGCGAGCAGGTCGGGGCGCAGGCCCCAGGACTCGACGAGGCGGTACAGGGCGACCTCGACGGCGAACAGCGCGGGCTGGGTGTATGCCGTCTGGTCCAGCAGCGCGGCGTCGGGCGAGCCCGCTTCGGCGAAGAGGACGTCCCGCAGCGGGACGTCGAGTTGCTCCTCCAGGTGCCAGCAGGCGTCGTCCAGCGCGTCGGCGAAGACGGGGTAGGCGTCGTACAGTTCGCGGCCCATGCCCAGCCGCTGGCTGCCCTGGCCGGTGAAGAGGAACGCGAGCTTTCCGGCGGCGGGCGCGCCGTGTACGGCGGCGGGGGTGTCGCCGCCGTCGGCGAGGGTCCGCAGGTCCTCCAGGGTGGTGGCGCGGTCGGTGGCGAGGAGGACGGCGCGCTGCTCGAAGGTGGCGCGGGTGGTGGCCAGGGAGTAGCCGATGTCGGTGAGGGCGAGGTGCGGCTGGGCGTCGAGCCGGGCGCGCAGTCGGCGGGCCTGGGCGCGCAGTGCCTCGGCCGACTTGGCCGAGAGCACCCACGGCAGCACGGCGGGCGAAGCCTCGGCGGCGGCCTCTGAGACGGCCACAGCGGGGGCCTCTGAGGTTGCCTCCGGAGCAGCCGGGCCAGTGGCGTCCTGGGGGATCTCGGCCGCGGGGACCGGCGGCTGCTCGATGATGGCGTGGGCGTTGGTGCCGCTCATGCCGAAGGAGGAGACGGCGGCGCGCCGGATCCGCCCCGCGGCGGGCCACTCCCGTGCCTCGGTGAGCAGTTCGACGGCGCCCGCCGACCAGTCGACGTGCGGCGACGGCTCGTCGACGTGCAGCGTGCGCGGCAGCACGCCGTGGCGCATCGCCATGACCATCTTGATGATGCCGCCGACCCCGGCGGCGGACTGGGTGTGGCCGATGTTCGACTTCAGCGAGCCCAGCCAGAGCGGCCGGTCCTCGGGGCGGTGCCGGCCGTAGGTGGCCAGCAGGGCCTGCGCCTCGATCGGGTCGCCCAGCGTCGTCCCCGTACCGTGCGCCTCGACGACGTCCACGTCGGCGGCGGTCAGCCGGGCGTTGGCCAGGGCTTGGCGGATGACGCGCTGCTGGGAGGGTCCGCTGGGGGCGGTGAGGCCGTTGCTGGCGCCGTCCTGGTTGATGGCGGTGCCGCGGATGACGGCCAGCACCCGGTGGCCGTTGGCCTGTGCGTCGGCCAGCCGCTCGACCAGCAGCATGCCGACGCCCTCGCCCCACGCGGTGCCGTCGGCGGCGGCGGCGAACGGCTTGCAGCGGCCGTCCGGGGCGAGCCCGCGCTGGCGGCTGAAGGCGATGAACGAGCCGGGGTTGGCCATGACGGCGACGCCGCCGGCCAGGGCGAGGGAGCATTCGCCGTTGCGCAGTGCCTGGACGGCCAGGTGGAGCGCGACCAGCGACGACGAGCACGCCGTGTCGACGGTGACGGTGGGGCCTTCGAAGCCGAAGGTGTAGGCGATCCGGCCGGAGGCGACGCTGGCGGCGTTGCCGGTGACCAGGTAGCCCTCCATGCCCGCCTCGGCCTCGTGCAGGCGGGGGCCGTAGTCCTGGGTCTCGGCGCCGACGAACACACCGGCCTGGCCGCCGCGCAGCGGCGTGGGGTCGATCCCGGCGCGCTCGAACGCCTCCCAGGCGGTTTCCAGCAGCAGCCGCTGCTGCGGGTCCATGGCGAGGGCCTCGCGCGGAGAGATCCCGAAGAACGCCGGGTCGAATTGATCGGCGTCGTGCAGGAATCCGCCTTCGCGGGTATAGCTGCTGCCCGGGGTGTCGGGGTCGGGGTCGTACAGCCCGGCGAGGTCCCAGCCGCGACCCGTGGGGAATTCGGAGATGGCGTCCCGCTCGCCCGCGACGAGATTCCAGAGGTCTTCCGGCGAATGGACGCCGCCGGGGAATCGGCAGCTCATTCCCACGATGGCGATGGGCCCATCGTCGGCAAACGAGGCGGCGACAACCGGTCCGGCGTCCGTCTCCGACTCACCCAGCAGCGCGGCGCGCAGGTGGGTGACGAGGTCGTGGGGCGTGGGGTGGTCGAAGGCGAGGGTGACGGGCAGCCGCAGTCCGGTGGCGGCGGTCAGCCGGGCGTGCAGGTCGACGGCGGCGAGCGAGTCGAAGCCCAGGTCCAGGAAGGAGCGGTGGGGTTCGAGGAGCTCCGGAGCGTTGTCACGCAGGGCGGCCCGGATGAGGACGGCGACCCAGTCCCACAGCGTCTCGGTGCGCTCGGCCTCGGGCAGCTCCGCGAGCCGCTGCTGCCACGACGCCACCGGCATGCGCTCGGGCGTGAAATCCTCGGACCCACTCATCATCGCGCCCCATTACCCCCGCAGACATAATCCAAGACCGTTCGCCAGCCTTACACGGGGCGGGGGCCCGAGAAACCCCTTCAAACCCCCTAGGGACCCCTATTTTTCTGCGCGGGCGCACAATTCATCGGTGTTATCCAGGGTGCACGAGAATGCCGCGCCAGACAAGGAATTCCTTTCCCCTGGACACAATTAGAGGTGGAGGGGCGGCCTTGCGGTCCGCCCCTCCACCTCTCGGGGGATTCGCCAGTTGGTCTGGGGGTCAGCCGCGGTCCGGCACCCGTTCGATGAACGGGGCGAGCAGCTGGGGTACGGCGCCTTCGGCGAGCATCAGCCCTTCGGTGACGGACACGTCGCGGACCTGATAGACGCCGTCACCGGCGGCCGTGGTGGCGCCGAGGGTGAGCAGTCCGGCCCGGCGCTGGAAGGCGGACCGCGAGATCTTCCAGCCGATGATGCCGTCGCGCTGCAGGGCGACAGTGCGGTGGGCGAACGTCCCCGAGCTGGCGACCAGGTAGCGGCCGCGAAGGCCGTGGCCGAGGGTGCGGTAGGCGTCGTAGGCAAAGGCCAGCAGCAGCGGCAGCAGCACGAGAGCGGTGATCCAGCCCGCCGTGACGAGCGCGGGGCTGAGCCACAGGCCGAGGCCCACGGGGACGGCGGCGATGAGGATCGTGGCGGTGATCGCGCGGCTGATCCGGCGGCGCAGGGCGGCCTTGGGGTGCGGGGTCAGCCCGGCCCGTTCGGTGAGGGCAGGGTGTTCCACCAGCACGTCGGCGGCGACCCGGCGGGCCTCGTCGCGGGGGGTGGGCGGGGTCAGCACGCGGCGCCTGCGGTTGTCCTCCCGGTTGCCCAGGCCGCTGGCCACGGCGTGCAGTTTGGCGCCCTTGGCCCAGCGCAGCGGGATCGGTTCGATCAGTTCGACGCCGCGCAGTCGACGTTCCTCGATGCTGACGGAGCGGGTGACGAGCAGTCCGCGGCGGATCCGGAACATGCCGCCTTCGGCGCGCTCCAGCCGGTAGCCGGACCAGCTCTCGATGAAGGTGCCTGTGGAGCCGGCGATCCCGAGGACCACGACGACGGCGGCGGCCACCAGGAGTCCGTACCACAGGGGTACGGAGCCGAAGCGGTTCTCCAGGTCCTTGACGACGCCGAGTTCGAGGGGGTCGACCTTCATCTCGCGCAGTGTGCGGTAGAGGCTGCCGGCGACCACGAAGACTCCGCCGACGCCCCAGACGCTCAGTGGGCCGTACCGCAGCCAGGACCAGTCGAGTTCGCTGATCGGGCCGCCCTCGTGGACCGGCGGCGTGCCGCGGCCTGCGTCGCGCCGCTCGATGATCTGGCGGCGCAGCTCGATCGCGTCGGTCTTGCGGATGCCTTCCAGGGCGAGGGTGCGGCCGCTGGAGGCGGACTGCTCGCCGGTGCCGAGCTGGAGGGTGGTGAGTCCGAAGAGGCGGTGCAGGGGGTTGGCGGTGAGGTCGACGCTGCGGATCCGGTCGAGCGGGATGGACCGCTCGCTGCGGAAGAACCGGCCGGTGTGGAGTTCGACGAGGGCGTCGGTGACCCGGTAGCGGGTGGTGAGCAGGCGCATCACGCCGATGCCGCCGATGACCAGGAAGGTGAGGAACAGCGAGCCGAGGGTGATCAGGACCTGGAGGTTGGTCTTCCCGCCGCCGATCGCGAGGCTGAGGAGGAACAGGGCCAGTGGTGCGGCGACGATGCTCAGGTTGACCAGGACGAGCCGGCCGCTGAGCCGCCCCCAGTCGGGCTGGGCCGCGTGGGTGCGCCGCCGGACCGCGGTCTCGGGGGTCACGTCGCGTCCCCTGGTGTGGCCTGGGTGAACCGGGTCAGGTGCGCCACCAGGTCGCCGGCGACCTGGTGGTCGAGGCCCTTGATCTTCACCGCGCCGGCGGCGGAGGCGGTGGTCACGGTGACACCGGAGAGTCCGAACATCTGCTGGAGCGGCCCGCGCAGGGTGTCCACGGTCTGGATGCGGGACAGCGGTACGACGCGCCACTGCTGCCACAGCCAGCCGGAGGCCGCGTAGACCGCCTGGTCGGTGGCCTCCCAGCGGTGGACCCGGTAGCGCCAGGCCGGCATGACGGCCATGTAGAGCAGGCCGGGGGCGGCGGAGATCAGGGTGGCCCAGGCGAAGAACTCGCGGGTCGGCGGGATGGAGAGGGACAGGATCCCGAAGGTGAGCGGGAGGGGCAGGGCGAACAGCGCCGACTGCAGGGTCCACCAGCCGATCGCGCGGCTGCCGACCCGGTGGCGAGGCGGCCGGAGCCTCACGTTCCCATTGTGTTCCACTGCTTCACCCTCGCTCTTGCATCTCACGACGTTGACTGGCCACTGACGGGAGGTCAGCTCGCCGGGTCGGCACCGCCGACGGGCCGCCCGGCGTCGAGCCGCGGAGCCTGCGCCGACGCGGCACGCACCTTACGCATCTTGGTCAGCAGGACGGCGGTACGGGTCAGCACCATGGCCAGCGACATGAAGACGAAGGCGTTGGCGTAGGTGTCCTCGCCGCTGATCTTGTTCTCGATGGAGAAGCGGATGAGGTCAGCGGTGAACCAGTGCTCGGCCCCGTAGGCGAAGACGATGCGCCCGCAGGAGAGCACCACCCACACCAGCGCGTAGCCGATGCCGCCGATGGTGTAGATCTCGCCGGACTCGTGACGGTAGGCGGGGAGCAGCGTACCGGCGATCAATCCGCAGATCACCCCCACCCCGACCCCTACGAGCTGGAGCGAGAGGTCGTTCCCCTGGGTGGGGAGGGAGTGCACGAAGATCGCGATCACGACGGCGACCGCGATCACCGAGCGCACCATGCGCATCGTGGTGATGCGGCGGCGGCCGATGTCGGTGGCCAGGATGATGATCAGAATCGTGCCGCTGGCGACGAGTGCGGACATGAACTGGCTCATATGACGACTACTCCCGGCCGTGCTGGTTCTTCACAGTGCCTTGGTGCACTTCGCTGTGTCGTTTCCACGCTAAGGCGGCGGGGGCGCCTGCCGAGACGACTGAACGGTGGGTTCCGCGTGTCAACCGACCGGTGGACACGGTGGACACCCGTGGTAGGACTGGTGTCGTGCTCAATCACCCTCAGGGGGACGCGCCGGAGGCCGGCGCGTACTACGGCCCCGAGTCGGGAACCCGCTGGTTCGGCCTGTGGGACGGCTTCTTCGCCGTCTCCTATCTCATCACCGCCGTCTTACTGTTCATCTCCGGTGACGGGCAGGTCTACCACTCCATCGGCATCGGCGCGCTGACACTGATCGTGCCCTGGTACGCGGCCCTCGGCCGGGGGCTGATGATCAGAGACACCATGGGGCCGCGGAACCTGGTCTTCGCCGCGGGCCTGCTGCTGCTGTTCGCCGGGACCACTGCGTTCAACCTCTCGGGCGCCTTCGCCCTGTTCGCCATCGTCCCCATGCTCATCATGAGCCTGCCGATGCGTACGGCCTTCGTGCTGGTGACGGTGGCCAACTTCTGGCCGGTGGCGGTGGCGTGGATGCACGGCGGCAGCCTGGGCATGGACGCGCTGACCGTCCTGCCCATCGCCCTGCTGAGCATCGGCCTGTCGGTCCTCCTCGGCATGTGGATCAAACGGGTGGTACGGCAGAGCAAGGAGCGCGGCCGGCTGATCGAGCAGCTGCAGCAGAGCCGGGAGCGGGTGGCCAGGCTCTCCCACGAGGCCGGCATCTCCGCCGAGCGCGAGCGGCTGGCACGGGAGATCCACGACACCCTCGCCCAGGGCCTGACCAGCATCATCTCCCTCGTACAGGCCGCGGAGTCGGAGGTGGGCAGCGCCCCGGAGCTGGCCCGTACCCATCTCACCCTGGCGGGGCGGGTGGCCAAGGAGTCCCTGGCCGAGGCGCGCGACTTCGTCGCCGCGCTCACCCCGCCCGCGCTGCGCGGCAGCTCCCTGGTGCAGGCGGTGCGCCGGCAGGCCGAGGGCCTGGTCGCCGAGACCGGACTGGACGTCAGGTGCTCGGTCCAGGGCGCGGAGAAGCCCCTGCCGATGGCGGTCAGCGTCGTGCTGCTGCGCGCGGTGCAGGAGGCCATCGCCAACGTGCGCAAGCACGCCACCAGGGCCCGGGTGGTCGATGTGGTGGTGGCGTACGACGAGGACACCGTCCGCGTGCTGATCAGCGACGACGGCCAGGGCTTCGTCGCGGACGGCCGGCAGGAGGGGTACGGGTTGCGCGGCATGCAGGCGCGCGTGGAGGAGATCAGCGGGGCGGCGACCGTCACCAGCCGGCCCGGCGCGGGCACCACCGTCGAGGTGGCGGTGCCCCTGGAGACGCCGGCGGCGGAGGTCGTGAACGGATGAGGAACCCCGGCACATCGAGCGGCGTATGAGGAACACGGGCACATGAACGAGGGAACACCGACCAAGCCGATCGCGGTCCTGCTGGCCGACGACCATCCGGTGGTGCGCGAGGGTCTGAGCGCGATGCTGGAGTCCGCCGACGGCATCACGGTCGTCGGTCAGGCCGGCTCCGGCGAGGAGGCCGTCGTCCAGGCCGCCGCGCTGCGGCCGGACATCGTGCTGCTGGATCTGCGGATGGGCGGAATGGACGGCGTGGCCGCCACCGGCCACATCCTGCGCCGGTCGCCGGGCACCAAGGTCGTCATCGTCACCACGTACGAGGACGACGCCGACATCCTCCGCGCGGTGGAGGCCGGCGCGGCGGGCTACCTGCTCAAGGGCAGTTCGCGGCAGGAGCTGATCGACGCGGTGCACACGGCGGCCCGGGGCGAGACCGTGCTGACGCCCTCACTGGCCGGCAAACTGTTCCGCCCGCGCACGGTGGAGCCCGCGCCGCTGTCCGGACGCGAGTGCCAGGTGCTCCGGCTGGTCAGCCAGGGCCTGACCAACGCCGAGATCGGCGCGAAGCTGTTCATCAGCGAGGCCACCGTCAAGACCCACCTGCTGCGCGCGTATCGCAAACTCGGGGTCTCCGACCGCACGGCCGCGGTGATGACGGCCCTGGAGAACGGGCTGCTCGCGCCGTGATCGCCTACGGCAGTCCCAGCGGACCACTCCCGGTCGGCGGGGAACGCGGCGGCGAGGTCGTCGCCGGAGTTCCGGCGCGGTCGGGATCGGGCGCTCAGGCCGTCCCGGTGAGCGCGCTGTCGGAGAGCTTCGCGGGCAGGTCGCGGCGCCGTTTGACCTTCAGCTTGCGGTAGATGCGGGTGAGGTGCTGCTCGACGGTGCTCACCGTGACGAACAGCTTCGAGGCTATCTCCCGGTTGGTGTTGCCGTGCGCGGCCAGGAGGGCGACCCGGGCCTCCGCCTCGGTCAGCACCTCCACCTCCCGCTGCGGATCCGCCTCACGGCCCGGCTGCGCCGGGGCGACCAGGTCGCCGGTCTCGGCGTGGCTGGGGATCAGCTGCCGGCACAGCGGCTCGGCGCCGCACGCCTTGGCCACGTGCCACGCCTTGCGGACGAGCATCCGGGCCCGGTTGAAGTCCCCCAGGGCGCGGTATCCGCGCCCCAACTCACCCAGGGCGACGGCCAGTTGGAGCCGGTCGTCACCCGCCTCCAGGATCTCCACGGCCTCCTTGAGGGCGGGCAGCCGGCGCTTGAGGTCGTCGGTACGGGCCAGGGCCAGCAGCAGCGTGCCGCGCAGCCGGGGGCGGTCGGCGCCGCGCCGCAGTTGGTCGTCCGCCAGTGCCCTGGCCCGCTTCGGCTCGCCGAGCGCGAGCCAGGCCTCCGCCGCGTCCAGCCGCCACGGGACCAGCTCGGGGGCGTCCAGCCGCCACGCCTCCATCAGCTCGCCGCAGGCGGTGAAGTCGCCCAGGGCGGCGTGGTAGCGACCGGTGGCCAGATGACAGCGGCCGCGGGCGCGCAGGTAGTGCAGTCCGGGCAGGGTCTGGAAGAGCGCGTCGGGGATGGGCTGTTCCAGCAGCGCCATGGCCTCGTCGTACCGGCCCATGCCGGTCTCGGCCTGGATCAGGGTGGCCAGCGGCAGGCCGATGCCGACCCCCCAGCCCTGCGCGCCGATCCGCGCCATGGCCGAGCGCGCCTGGTGGGCGGCGACCGGCAGATCGCCCTGGCGCAACGCGATCTCGGCCCGTACCGCGGAGAGCAGGGCCTGCCAGGTCGGGACCCGGCGGGCCGCGCACTCGCCCAGCAGCCGCTCGCACCAGGACAGGGCGAGGTCCAGCCGGTCGGCGTAGACCAGGGCCAGCAGGGCGAAGACCAGCGGCTGGAGGGCGCCGTCGCTCAGGTGGTAGCGCTGCAGGACGCGTTCGGCCTCGATCTCCGCGCGGCCGCCGCAGCCGCCGCCGAGCGCGGTGGCGAGCGTGGCGGCGGACTGGGCGTACGCCTCCCCGGCCAGGTCCCGTGGCCCGATGAAGGCGGTGGGGGCGCCTGCGGCGGTGGGGACGCGGTCGCGCAGCGGCGGGCTGAGCATCGTCAGCCACTGACCGGCGGCGGCGACGGCCGCGCCGGGCAGCGGGTCGGCGGTGCCCCGCCCGCCGGGGGGCATGGTGCGGGCGACCTCGTCGAGGGTGTCGGCGGCCATCTCCAGCCGCCCCGACCACGCCAGGTACGCGACGGTCATGGCCAGGTCGCGCGGGGCGACCAGGCCGTTCGCGGCCGCGGTGGCCAGCTGCGGCAGGTGGCCGTCCGCGGTCGCGGGGCCGAGCCGCCAGGCGACGCTGACCATACGGGTCTTGAGTTCGGCCCGCAGCGGGCCCTCCACGCAGGCGTCGTGGGCGAGTTCCAGGCAGCGCAGGGCGAAGTCGAGGTCCTCTTCGACCAGGGCGTACTCGGCGGCCTCGCGCAGGACGGGCACGGTCCAGCGCTCGGCCTCCTGCCGGGCGGCGACCAGGTGCCGGCCGACTTCGAGCGCGGCCGCCCCGTCGCCGTGCAGCAGCTCGGCGGCGCGGCGGTGGAGTTCGGAGAGGACGGGTGCGGGGACGGCGTCGAGGACGGCGGTGCGGGCCGCGGCCTCGCGGAACGCCGTCCCGTCCAGGATGGCGCACTGCTGAAGGTCCTGGAGTCCCTGTTCGACGGTGCTGACCCCCGCGTCGAGCAGTCTGCCGAGGAAGTGCGGCGAACTCGCGTCGCCGAGCACGGCCACGCCCCGGGCGATCATCAGGATGTCGGGCTCGCCCCGGTGCAGGCAGTCGAGTACGGCCTGCGCGAAGGTCTCACCGGGCGCCGGGCGCTGGCGGGACTCGCCGCGCTCGCCGCCGGCCCGCCAGTCCTCCAGCAGGGCCCGCAGCAGCAAGGGGCTGCCGCCGGTGACGCGGTGGCACTCGGGCGCCAGCCGGGCCGCGACGGCGGCGGAGACATGGCCGGACAGCATCTCGGCGGTGCCGGACTCGGTGAGCGGGTGCAGCCGCAGCCGGGCGCAGTTGGGCTGGCGCAGCAGTTCGGCGTGGAAGGTGAGCTGGTCCTGGCGGAGCCGGGTCGACTCGGTGAGCACGACCAGGACCTTGGCCTGGCGGACCCTGCGGGCCAGGTGCAGCAGGAACTGGAGGGAGTGCTCGTCGCCGCAGTGGACGTCGTCGACGGCGAGGACGAGGGTGCGCTCCTCGGCCAGGCGCAGCAGCACCGACGACACGTCGGACATCATGCGCATGCGTCCCGTGGCGGTGGCCCACAGGTCCTTGTCGTCCAGGAGGCGGGCCGCCTCCGCGCGGGTGGCGGGCGGTATGGCAGCGTTGTCGAAGAGCTTCTTGAGCAGGCCGAAGGGCAGCTCACGCTCGGCTCGGGAGCCGGTGACCTCCAGCAGCAGCGCGCCGGATTCGATGGCGTGTCCGCTGAAGGTGTCGAGAAGGTCGGTCTTACCGCCGGCCACCGCGCCGCTGATGAGGGCGAGTTTTCCCCGGCCCTGCTGTGCGCAGCGCAGCATTTCGCGCAGCGCGGCGACGTGGTTTTCCCGCTCGGAAAGGGTCGCGGGCAGAGAGGTTGACAGGGTCGCAGGCAAAGACGTTCATCCCCCGAGAAAGTGCGGCCCGAGGCCTGACGGTCATTTCAGGCGTCGAGCGTGCCGCCTTGATTGCTTTCCGTGGACTGCCGTGGGTTATCGGGCGCCGGGTGCCGACATTCCGTCGGCCACGATCTTCAGGATCTTCTCCTGGTGGCTGGCCAGGAAGAAGTGGCCGCCCGGGAACACCTGGAGGTCGAAGGCGCCGGTGGTGTGCGCGCGCCATGCCTCGGCCTCTTCGAGGCTGGTGCGGGGGTCCGCGTCGCCGGTGAGGACGGTGATGGGCGCGCGGACGGTGGCGCCGGGTTCGGAGCGGTAGGTCTCGATGGCGGTGTAGTCGCCGCGGATGGCCGGGAGCACCATGCGGAGGATCTCCTCGTTGCCGAGGATCTGCGCGTCGGTGCCGCTGAGGAGCTTCATCTCCGCGACGATGCCGTCGTCGTCCCGGGTGTGCACGTTTTCGTCCCGGTAACGGGACGGCGCCCGGCGGCCGGAGGCGAAGAGGGTGACCGCGGAGAACGCCGGGTCCTGTTCCAGGCGGCGGATCACCTCGAACGCGATGACCGCACCCATGCTGTGCCCGAAGAACGCGGTCGGCAGATCCAGCCACGGCTTGATTTCGGCGGCAATGGCGTCCGCATACTCGGGGATGTTCTCGATCCGCGGGTCCATGCGCCGGTCCTGCCGCCCCGGGTACTGCACCGAAAGGACGTCGATCGCCGGAGAAAGCGCCTGGGACATCGGGAAATAGAACGGCGCGGAACCACCGGCGTGCGGCAGGCAGACCAGCCGGAGCCGACTCTCTTCGGACGGGTGGAATCGCCGGACCCACGTGCTGCTCTCTCGCTGCTCACCCATGATGCCGAAGGCCATTCCTCAGGTTCTCGTGTGGACACTGTCCTGCTCACATGGTCAGACATCTGGAGCACGACGTTCCTGACAAGAGTCATGTCTAGCACGGCACTTGACGTAGGGGGTACCCCTACGTTTAAAACCCCACCCCGAGGGCAGAGAAGGGGCGCCTCCTCGAAACCTTCACATGCGAGATTTCGCCATCCCGGGCTCGAACAATTGGTCGTCAAAGATTAAATTTTCGATATTTATGACCATGGTAGTCCCCCGGAAACCGTGCGTATTCCGGGGGTTACCACTGGTTCAGTCCTTGATCTCGCAGATGACGGCGCCGGAGGTGAGGGACGCGCCGACTTCGGCGGTCAGGCCCTTGATGGTGCCCGCGCGGTGGGCGTTGAGGGGCTGTTCCATCTTCATCGCTTCCAGGACGACTACGAGGTCGCCTTCGGAGACTTGTTGTCCTTCCTCGACCGCGACCTTGACGATGGTGCCCTGCATCGGGGAGGCCAGCGCGTCGCCGGAAGCGGCGGAGCCGGACTTCTTCGCCGCCTTCCGCTTCGGCTTCCGCGCCCCGCCACCCGCAGGGGTGGAGGCGACGCCCAGGGACGCGGGCAGGGAGACCTCCAGCCGCTTGCCGCCGACCTCGACGACGACCGTCTCACGGCCCGCCTCGTCCTCGGTCTCGGCATCCGCCGGCGCGGCGAACGGCTTGATCTCGTTGACGAACTCGGTCTCGATCCAGCGGGTGTGGACCGTGAACGGGTCGGCGGTGAACGCCGGGTCGACCACCACGGCCTGGTGGAACGGGATCGCCGTCGCCATGCCCTCGACCCGGAACTCCGCCAACGCCCGCCCCGCACGCTGCAACGCCTGCTCACGGGTCGCACCGGTCACGATCAGCTTCGCCAGCAGCGAGTCCCACGCCGGACCGATCACACTGCCGGACTCCACCCCCGCGTCCAGACGGACACCGGGGCCGGTGGGCGGGGTGAACACGGTGACGGTGCCCGGGGCGGGCAGGAAGCCCCGACCCGGGTCCTCACCGTTGATACGGAACTCGAAGCTGTGCCCGCGCACCACCGGGTCGCCGTAACCCAGCTCCTCGCCATCGGCGATACGGAACATCTCCCGCACCAGATCGATACCGGTGACCTCCTCGGTCACCGGATGCTCCACCTGCAGCCGGGTGTTCACCTCAAGGAAAGAGATCGTGCCGTCGCTGCCGACCAGGAACTCCACCGTCCCCGCACCCACATACCCGGCCTCCTTCAAGATGGCCTTCGACGCGGCATACAACTCGGCGTTCTGTGCCTCGGACAGGAACGGAGCCGGAGCCTCCTCCACCAGCTTCTGATGACGACGCTGGAGAGAGCAGTCACGGGTGGAGACCACGACCACGTTGCCATGGGCGTCGGCCAGGCACTGGGTCTCCACATGCCGGGGCTTGTCCAGGTAACGCTCCACGAAGCACTCGCCACGGCCGAACGCCGCCACCGCCTCGCGGACCGCCGACTCATACAGCTCGGGAACCTCATCCAGGGTCCGGGCGACCTTCAACCCGCGCCCACCACCACCGAACGCCGCCTTGATCGCAATCGGCAGACCATGCTCGGTCGCGAACGCCACCACCTCATCCGCACCCGAGACCGGATCCGGGGTGCCCGCGACCAGCGGAGCGCCCGCGCGCTGCGCGATATGCCTGGCTGCGACCTTGTCACCCAGATCCCGGATCGCCTGCGGCGGCGGACCGATCCAGATCAGACCCGCATCCAGCACCGCCTGCGCGAACTCCGCGTTCTCCGACAAGAACCCGTAACCGGGGTGGACCGCGTCCGCACCGGAGTCCTTCGCCGCCTGGAGGACCTTGGCCATGTCCAGATAGCTGGTGGCCGGGGTGTCACCACCCAACGCGTAGGCCTCATCAGCCGCGCGCACATGCACAGCGTCCCGATCCGGATCGGCGTACACGGCAACGCTCGCGATCCCGGCATCCCGGCACGCCCGGGCAACGCGGACAGCGATTTCGCCACGATTGGCGATGAGCACCTTACGCATGCGCTCCCTTCCCTTTTTCAGAAGAACCGCCCTTGACGGGTGGTCAGTTGCTCGAAATTACCCCAGACTCCGCTTGAGGAAATCCAGGACGACGTTCGCATAGGACTCAGGGTCGGCATCCAGGCCGAGCAAATGCTCCGCGCGGGGCAGCACATGGGTCTCGGCCTGCGGAAAGCGCTCGGCGAGCGCGTCCACCGACGACGGCGGTACGACGGCGTCCCGCTCCCCCGACAGGAACAGCAGCGGCACCTGGGCAAGCGTGCCGGTCACCGGCGGCGGCCACTGGGCGCCGGTCATCGCGGTGCCCAGCGCGCAGAGCACCCCGGTCACCACCTCCCGGGAGGGCCCGACACGCAGCGGTCCTGGCATCGGCAGCAGGTCGGCCTCCAGGAACTTGCGGATCAGCGGCGGCACATCGTGGCCGGGCCCGCTGTCGCAGACCACGGCGTCCACCGTGAACCCCTCGTGGGTGAGTGCCCATAACGAGCTGAAGCCGGAGAAGGAGAAGCCGTAGACGGCGAAGCGCGCGGCCCCGTAGCCGCGCGCCGTGCGCAGGTGGCCGACGACCGCGGTGAGGTCGCTGGCGAAGCGGTCGCCGAGGCCGAGCCAGGAGGGGTCCTGGCTGCTGGCCCCGTGGTTGCGGTGGTCGAACAGGCAGACCGTATAGCCCGCGTCGTGCAGGAACTTGGCGTGCCGAAGGCTGCGTGACTTGTCGGTTCCCATGCTGTGGCCGAGGACCACCACTCGGTCCTCGGCCCCCGGACACAGCCAGGCGTGGACGTACTTGCCGGTGCGGAAGGGGATCTTCAGCTCCGTGCCGGACAGTCCGTAGTCGCGCGGGTGGGCGAGCTGCCGACCCTTGCGGCGGGGGTGGAACGCGAGGTACGCCAGTGCCGCTCCGTACAGGGGCGCTATCGGCAGGGCCGCCGTCGACAGCACCCGGCTCCTGAGCGTGGTACGCCTGGCCGGTTCCGACTCGGGCATCTGCGTCCTCCGTGAGGTGAAGGGCGTACGGGCAGGCTTGTCCAGCCCGTCGGCGGTCTCCCCGGACACCCTCGTCCGGGGAGTGTGGAGACCGGGGTCCCGGGGCGGAGCCCCGGGAGGATCACCGGACACGGCCCGAGCGGCGGGCGCGGTGTCAGCCGCAGCCCCCTTCGTGGGCCTGGTCACCGGACCTGGCCGCCACGAAGTCCGCGCCGGGCCGTGGCGGCCCGGGCGGCGGGGGCGCCGACGCACGCCGCACACCGCGGGCGCGTACCGCCGCCACGAACGCCGGCAGCCGGTCCACGCCCCAGAACTTGTCGTAACCATACGTGAAAAAGGGGACACCGAAGGCGCCGTCCCGGCTGATCGCGAGCAGCGCCGGCAGCCCCTCCCGCTCGCGCAGCTCTTCGTCGTCGGCGGCGCCGGTCATCCTCTCGACCGGCAGGGCGAGCTCTTCTGCGATGCGGGCCACGGTCTCCCGCGCGCAGATGTCGCGGCCCTCCAGCCAGCGCGCCCGGTAGACGCGCTCGATGTACTCCGGGCCCCTGCCCTCGGCCCGCGCCACGAAATACGCCAGGTGCGGGACCTCCCACACCGGGTTCTCGTCGATCGGCCAGGTGACCGGAAGGCCGCGGTCCCGGGTCAGCCGCCGCACGTCCTGGAGGATGTACAGGTGCTTCTCCCTGGACATGGGGACGTAGGGAAAGCCCCCGCCCGCCGCGTCGAGACGGTGTTCGTTCCGCTCGTCGGGCTCCCACCAGGGGTGCCATTCCACCGCCCCGGCGACGTCCGGATGGTGGACCGTCAGGTCGTGGTGGGCGAGCCACGAGTACGGACTACGGAAGTTGAAATAGAAACGGGGTACCTTGATGCGCCTGCCGGCCACGGCCGCCTCCCTCAGATGACGATGCCGCCGTCGACCTGGAACACCGCGCCGGTGACGTAGTCGGCGCGGACCAGGTACGCGACCATGTCGGCGACCTCTTCGGGGCGGCCGAAGCGGCGCAGCGGAATGCTCTTCTCCGCCTGCTTCCTGACCCCGTCGGACAGGCCGGCCGTCATGTCCGTCTCGATGTAGCCCGGTGCGACGACATTGGCCCGGATGTTGTAGCGGCCGACCTCCTTGGCGAGCGACTTGGTGAAGCCGATGATCCCGGCCTTGGACGCGGCGTAGTTGGTCTGCGTCGCGTTGCCGTGGACCCCGGCCACCGAGGAGACGGTGACGACGCAGCCGGACTTGCGCTTCATCATCTCGAAGACCACGGACCGGCAGACGTGGTACGTGCCGTCGAGGTTGACGTCGAGGACCTCGTGCCACTCCTCGTCCCGCATCAGCAGCAGCGGGTTGTCCCGGGTGATCCCGGCGCAGACCACGGCGACGTCGATGTCCCCCAGCCGCTCCTGGGTGAAGGCGACCAGCTCGCGCACCGAGTCGGCGTCGGAGACGTCGGCCTGGCGGCCGACCACCCGGCCGGCGCCCAGCTCGGCCGCCTCCTTCTCCAGCGCGTGGGCGGCGTCCGGGTCGGCCCGGTAGCAGAACGCCACGTCGAAGCCGTCCTGGGCCAGCCTCAGCACGGTGGCGCGGCCGATGCCCCGCGATCCGCCGGAGACCAGCGCGACCCGCCTGGTGGTGTCGGACATACGCTCGTTCTTCCCTTCCGTTACTTCTGCCGCTCGCCGGGGGCGGCCCCGGTGAGCTCCGACGCCGGGCGCATGGCCATCGTGACGCGCTCGATCCGCATGACCACCTCGCCCCCCACGGCGCTCTCGCCTTCGAAGACGACGGCGTCGCCGATCGAACGGCTGAGCCGTACCCGGTGCTCCACGACGTCGCCGGGCAGCACCGGCCGGACGAACTCCGCGTCGGAGACGCCGGCGAAGAGCATCACCCGGCCGCTGAGCACATCCGGGTTGGGGTTCTCCCACGTCACCAGGGTCCCGGCCGCCTGGCACCAGGACTCGACCAGCAGCACCGGCGGGTACGCGTACTCGGCGTCGGGTGCCTCGTCGGCGAGCTCCGCGTACCAGGGCTCGTTGGCGGTGACGGCCTTCAGCGCGGTCAGCCGCTCGTTCGGCACCAGTTCGGTCACCCGGTCCACCAGCAGCATGGGATAGCGGTGCGGCAGCACCCGTTTGATGTCGGCGACGGTGAGCGGGGTCATCGGTCTCCCCGGGGTGCGAAGCGGAGCGTGATCTGGGCGGACCGGCCGCGGTCGGTGGACGATACGGCCTTGCAGCGCCAGGCGTCGCCGTCCTCCGCCCGCTTCCAGGTGAGTTCGGTGGTGAGGGTGTCCCCGGGGAAGACCGGGCTGACGAAGCGGGTGCTCTCGATCGCCGCCAGGGTCCAGCGGTCGCCGGGCTCGGGCAGGGTGGCCAGGGCGCTGAGCCGGGCGTACTCGATGACGCAGACGCCGGGGAAGATCGGGAATCCGGGGTAGTGGCCGGCGAAGACCCGCTCCGCGGGGTCGACGAGCACCACGGTCCTCGCGGGCCCGTCGGCGGCGCCCGGGTCGGTGACCTCGGGCGTGCCGTCGACGGGGCCGCGTCCTCGCGGTGGCATGGTCACCGGGTCACTGCCCCAGCTTCTTGGCGATCAGGTCGTAGGCCGCGCGCAGGCAGGTGATCTTCTTCAGCTCACGCTCGCCCAGCTTGATGGAGTACTTCTTCTCCAGCTCGACCATGACCTCCAGGGCCATGAGGGAGTCGACGCCCAGGTCCTCGACGAAGTTCGCCTCTTCGGTGAGCTCCTCCTCGTCCACGTCGAGTACGTCGGCTATGAGAGTGCGCAGCTCGTCGAGGTCGAGGGTGGTGGCGGTGTCGGACACGGTGTCTCCTTCTGTCGCGGTTCCGGTGGTGGAGTGGTGGTGAGGTCTGTGTGCCGCCGCGGGGCTGTCACCGGGTCCGCAGCAGGGCGGCGCCGACGACACCGTCCCGGTCGACCGAGGTGACCAGGGCGGGGCTGCCGGGCTCGGCACCGCCGCGCTCGGCCGTGGCGAGCACCGCGGCGATCTGGAACGCCGCCGACGCGGCGTGGGTGTCCCCGATGGAGTCGGCGGGCGCGAGCCGCCGCGGCCGGTGCTCCCCCAGCACGTCGGCCAGCGCGCCCTGTTCGGCCTGCCCTTCGGCGCCCGGCGGCCGGCCGTCGGCGACCGCCCACACCTCGCCGGGGTCCGTGCCCGTACGCTCCAGCAGGCGTCGCAGGACGTCGGCGAGTACGGCGCGGGCCTGGCCGGGGCCTGGCGCGAAGCCGAACTCCAGCCCCGCGACCTCGGCCAGGCCGGCCCGGCCGTGGGCCGCGGCGGCCTCGGCGGGCTCCAGCAGCCATACGGCCGCCCCCTCGCCGAGCACCGCGGGGTCCTCGTCCGCGGCGCGGGAATGCCAGTCCAGCCAGGCGCGGGCGGCGGAGAACTCCTCGACCGCGCCGCACAGCACCGTGTCCGCGCGGCCGGCCCGCCGCAGGCGCAGCGCGTACCGCAGGGCGAGCAGCCCGGTGGCGCGGCCGCCGGCGATGGTGGTGTTGGGGCCCTTGAGCCGGTGCCAGATGGCGGACTGCCCGGCGGCGCAGTTCATGACCGTGTTGGGGAACCGGGCCGGGTCGACGAAGAACGGCTTCTCGCCGACCAGGGAGTCACGGGTGAAGTCCATGATGCTCTGGGCGCTGCCGGTGCTGGTGCCGAGCGCCAGTCCGGCGTCCTCGCCGACTCCGGCGAGCCGGGCGGGCTCGCCCTCGGCGGGGTGGTCGGTGAGCAGCTCCCGCAGGGCGGTGACGGCGAGTCCGGTGGCCCGGTCCATGGAGCGGGTGCCCTTGCGGCCCAAGGTGTCCCGGAGGGAGAAGTCGGGGACCAGGCAGGCGTGCGGATGCGGCACGGGCCAGGTCCCGGGGTCCAGCGACGCCCGGGCGGTGCGGCCGGACGCCAGCCCGGTGGCGAAGTCCTCCCCGGTGAGGCCCCAGGGCGACACGGCGGCCCAGGCGGTGATCAGCGGGGGGCCCTCGGTGGTGGCGGAAACCATGGTTCGCGTGCGCTCCTCAGCCCGTCAGGTTCTCGCCGCCGTCGACGCCGATCACGTTGCCGGTGATCCACGAGGACTCGGTGCGGGACAGCAGGACGACGGCCTCGGCGACGTCCTCGGGGCGGGTCAGCCGCCGGTGCGGGTTGGCGTCCGTGGCGTTCGCGATGAGCCGCTCGCTCTCCGGGATGCGCTCCAGGGACGGGGTGACGGTGACGCCGGCGCGCAGCGCGTTGACCGCGACCCCGGTGGGGGCGAGTTCCAGGGCGAGCTGGCGTACGTGGGACTCCAGGGCGCACTTGGCCGCGGAGACCGCGCCGTAGTTGGCGGTCACCTTGAAGTCGCCCGCGCTGGTCATCGCGTAGATCTTGGCGCCCTTGCGGAGCAGGCCCGCGCCGAACAGGTCCTGTGTCCAGTACACGAGCGAGTGAGCCATCACGTCGAGCGTCATGTTCATCTGGCGGGAGGTCAGCCCGGGGGTCTCCGCGGCGGGCAGGAACGGCACCAGGGTGCCGAAGGCCAGCGAGTGCATGAGGATCCTGACCCCCTTGCGGCCGGTCAGGTCGGCGATCCTCGGCACCAGTTCCTCGCGGGTGCGGGCGGAGGCTGCGTTGGCGTTGAAGAAGTGGGCCTGTACGCCGTCGGAGCGGATCTCCTCCTGGGCGACCGCGGCCTTCTCCTGGCCTTCGGCGGTGTCGAAGTGCACGCCGACGACGTTGACGCCCGCGCGTCCCAGCTCGCGGGCGGTCGCCAGTCCCATTCCGCTGGAGGCGCCGAGGATCAGGGCCCAGGAGCCTTCCAGAGAGGCGGTCATCGTTCTGCTCTCCTCATCGCTTGTGATCGGTGCCGGGCTTGTGGCCGGTGTCCGTTTCCGGGCCGCCGCCCGGGGTGACCAGGCAGACCGCGACGTTGCCCTCGGCCGCCGCGGTGACGACGGCGGACGGGCGGTCTCCGCCGGCGCGCAGCGCCGCGGCCACGCGCAGCACCGGTTCCAGGCAGCCCGCGCGTGCGGGGACGTGGGTCGTGCCGCCCCCGAGCGCGGTGGCGACGGCCCGGCCGACCGGTGAGTCGTCGAGGACGGCGGTGGCGGCCAGGCCGGTATCCAGGCCGTGGCCGAGTTCCTTGAGGGCGCCGTCGACCAGCTCTCGCGCGAGCGTCGCGTCGTGGGCGGCCCGCGGGGGCAGGAAGAACGAGCGCGCCGCGACCCGGCCGTACGCCGCGCCGCCCCGGGCCGCGACCGCGGCGGCCGGCTCCAGCACCAGGGCCACGGCCCCCGCCTCGGACGCGTCCGCGCCCGGCTCGGTCGGCGGCAGCGCCTCCTCGGTGGCCCCGGCCAGCAGCCAGTCGGCGCGGCCCAGCGCCACGCAGCGCTGCCCGGTGCCCAGCGCGTCGAAGCCCGCGACGCGCGGGCCGACCAGGGTGATGTTGAAGCCCTTGAGCGCGTACTCGGTGGCCGGTCTGCTGCCGAAGAGGTTGATGGAGAAGTACGGCGCGAGGGCCGGGCTCAGGTCCGCCGCGCTGGTCTGGAGGACCGTGCGGTCCATCCGGTCGTGCAGCGCCTCGGCCGCGCTGTTGGTGCCCACGGCGGCGCCGCGCAGCTCGGGGTGCACGGCCTCCAGGCTGTCCTGGCCGGCCGATTCGAGGGCTCGTTTGGCGGCGGCGAGGAAGTACTGGGTGGCGGTGGGCAGGTACTTGTAGCCGCGCCTGCCCAGGGCGGTGCGGTGGTCGAAGCCCTCCGCGTCGACCACGCCGACGCCGGTGACCACCAGGTCGCGTCCGCCGCTCACAGGGTGGCCTCCTTCAGCACCAGGGACACGTTGTTTCCGCCGAACGCGTAGGCGTTGACCAGGCCGTAAGGGCCGGTCGGCGCGGTGGGCCGGGTCGGCAGGCGTACGGCGCAGTCGGGGTCCCGCTCGCCCAGCGGCACGTTCGGCGGGACCGATCCGCGGTGCAGGATGAGCGCCGCGGTCAGGACGGCGAGCGCGGCCGCGGCCCCGCCGGTGTGGCCCAGCAGCGCCTTGAGGCTGTAGAGGGGGGTGTCCCGGGCGGCGGCCCCCAGCACGGTGTTCAGCACCCGGCTCTCGACGGTGTCGTTCAGCTCGGTGCCGGTGCCGTGCGGCACCACGAACCCGATGCCGCCGCCGTCGGCCGGTGCGCCCGCCTCGCGCAGCGCCTGCCGCATGGCCCGCTCGATCTGCTCTCCCCCGGGTTCGGGCGCGGTGGTGTGGTACGCGTCGCAGCTCCAGCCGGCGCCCGCCAGCTGGGCGTACGCCTTGGTGGCGCCCCGCCGGCGGGCGTGCGCGGCGGACTCCAGGACCAGCACGGCGGCGCCCTCGCCGAACAGCGTGCCCCGGCGCGCGGCGTCGAAGGGGCGGCAGCGCTCGGGGTCGATCGCGCCGAGCCGGTTGAAGCAGGCGAGCGCGACCCGGGAGTACGCCTCGGAGCCCCCGGCGATGACCACGTCGGCCTCGCCGCAGCGGATCAGGTCGGCGGCCACGGAGAGCCCGAAGCCGCCGGCCGCGCAGGCGTTGCTGACGCTGGCGTTGGGGCCCTGGGCACCGAGCCAGCCGCCGACCACCGAGGACACCGCGAAGGTGGGCGTCCAGCGGTCGCCCTCGGCGGAGCCCGCGGCGCGCCACTGGTCGTGCAGCCCGGAGTCGCCCATGGCGGTGGCGACGCATACGGCGACGCGGCGCGGGTCGGTGACCGGCACCGCCAGCCCCGCGTCGGCGACCGCCTGGCGCGCCGCCTCCAGGGCGAGCTGGGAGGCGCGTCCGAGCGTCAGGCCGTCCTGCTCCTGAGGGCCCGCGGGCAGGTCGGCCTCCGGCACCATGTAGAGCAGCGGGTGGTCCATGCGCGCGTCCGGGTCGGGCACGCGGCCGGGGGCGCTGCGCGCCGCGTTCATGCCCGCCCAGTACGTGTCGACGCCGGAGCCCAGGCAGGAGAGCACGCCCAGTCCGGTGACCAGTACGTCGTCCATCAGGCGCCGACCGGCTTCCCGTTGAGGGCGTCCAGCACCTTCTGGTCGAAGGGCACCAGGCGCCAGTCCCGGCGGCTGGCGATCTCGGCGTAGCCGTGCGTGATCGTGCCGGTCTGCACCAGGTGGAACGCGCTGTTCCGGATGACATAGTTGTCCATGCGGGAGGTGTACGTGAGGTCCTTGAAGACCTCCTCCACGGTGTAGACCGTGTACAGGTCCTCTTCCATCAGCGCCTCGTCGACGACGCGGACCGTGGAACGCGGGACGACGGGGATCCAGCGCCGCTCGTCCAGCAAGGTCTTGATGGAGATGCCGCGGTCCGCGACGAAGCGGTCCTTGGCCTCCTCCATCAGCCGCAGGTAGCCCGACAGTTGGAGGCGCTCGGTGAAGTGGCAGTAGGGGTAGGAGACGGTCCACTTCCAGGCGTGGGCGTTGCGGCCGCGCGTGAGCGCCGCGAGCACCGCCTGCTCGTCGCCGCCCGCCGCCAGCGCCGCGGCCGCCGCCGCGGAGTGCTCAGGGGCCGGGTCGGCGACCGGCGGCAGGTCGGCGCCGAGCCGCTCGACCGCGAACGCCCCGAGGTCGGCCGGGACCTCGGCGGTGGCCGGCAGGTAGGTGTCGACGCGCAGCGCCAGGCGGACCTTGGAGGTGACGGCCTTCAGGGTCTCGCCGCCGCGGTCGATCCGGAGGGTCACCTTGAAGGTGAGCGCCTGCTCCTCGCCCTTCTTGCGCACCGGCTCGACGGTGGCCTCGGCCTCGTCGTCGAGGTGCAGGGCGTGCAGGATGCGGGTGTCCATACCGACGAAGTCGACGCCCAGGCCGTGTTCCTCGTACAGCTGCCGGGCGGAGACCCCGGACTCCTTGAGATGGACCAGGACGGCTTCCTCGACGAGGTAGTTGACGTGCTTGAAGCCGATCCAGGTGCAGATGTTGACGCCCTCGTAGCGGGGCCGCATCCGCACCACGGTGGCGTCGTTGAGCAGGGCCTCGGTGAGCGTCGGCGCGACGGCGGCAGTCATCAGTCGTACTCCATGGCGGATAGGTCGGCGGAACGGTCGGAGGATCGGTCGGCGGAGGCGTCGGCGGAGGCCGCGGAGTGGCCGGCGTCCGGCGCGGGCGGGGCGGTGAGGGTGCGGAGGAAGCCGTTCACCGCTTCGGCGAACTCGGCCGCGCGCTCCACCATCGTGAAGTGGCCGGCGTCCGGCAGGATCCGGGCCGTGGCGTCGGGCAGCGCTCGTGCCAGCGACCGGGCCTCGTCGGGGAAGGCTGCGATGTCCGTCCCGCCACCGAGGATCAGGAACGGCATGGACATCCGCTCGACGGGCAGCCGCGGGGTGTTGAGGTAGGTGTCGAAGAACCGCATCCAGCCGTAGGGCCCGATCCGGTCCCGGACCTTGCGGGCCATCTCCTCCCGGACGTCCGGGGCCAGCTGTCCGCGGGAGCTGACCCGCAGCCCGTCGGAGAGGACGTCCTGGAAGCGGTTGAGGTAGTACGACATCGCCTCCCAGTCGAAGTGCTCCTCCCGGGGGCGGTAGAACGGGGAGATCAGCACGGCGCCGCGAGGGGTGCGGTGCGACGGCTGGTCCTGCCGGCTCAGCCAGGCCAGCACCGCGTTCGCGCCGAACGAGTGGCCGACGACGACGTCGGGGGCGTCGGGCAGTCGGGCGACGGCCTGCTCCACCCAGGCGTCGGCGGGGCGTTCGTGCCAGCCGCGGATGCCGAAGCCGCGCCAGGGCAGTTCGGCCGTCCACAGCTCGCAGGCCGGGTCGGCGCGCTCGGCGAAGGGCGCCCAGACGGCGGCGCTGCCGGCCAGCCCGTGCAGCAGCAGGACCCTCAGCGGGGTGCCCGGGGTCCCGGCGGTGCGGGCGCGGCGCACCACCACGGGCTGTGCGGGCTCGGTGTTCACGACGCTCCGTACGGATTGAGCCAGAGCCCGGCGACGCCGTCGGCGGTGTCGTCTCCGGCGGTGATCAGGGCCCGGCCGCGGCCGCCCGCCGCGGCGATCCAGGCGGTCGCGGCGGCGCACTGCAGGACGCCGAGAGCGCCGGAGGACCGGCCGAAGGCGCGGCTGACATCGCGCCGGGGGACGGCATCGGGGAGGAGGCCGCCGCCCCCCGACTCGTACCGTTCGGGGGTGAACCAGATCCCGGGGTCCGCGCGACCGGTGCCGAGCAGAGCGCCGACGCAGGCGCGCACGCTGGGGCGGCGCTCGTAGGCACCCAGCGCGGCGACCGGGACGGCCCCGCGCTCGCGGGCGGCGTCGGCGCTCTCCAGGACCAGCGCGACCGCGCCGTCCAGGAGTTCGTCCGCGCCGTGGCCGGTCAGCTCCTGCACGACCTCGTTGCGGGTCTCGACGCCGATGACCAGGGCGCGGCGGATCCGGCCCGCGGCGACCAGGTTGGCGCCCCAGTGCACCGCGTCCAGGCCGGACGCGGGACCGTTGCACAACAGGGTGTTGGGCCCGCGCAGCCCGAAGCGGATGGCGACGGTCGAGGCGACGACGTTGCCGGAGGCGTTGGGCAGGTCCATCGGGCTGATGGCGGTCACGCCCCGCTCGCCGATGGTGGTGGCGGTCCGGCACACCGTGTCGAGGTTGCCGAGGTTGGAGCTGGCGACGACGCCGACGGAGCCGCCGGGTACGGTCAGCTCCTCGCCGTCCGCGGGGATCAGGCCCGCGTCCCGCAGCCCGCCGACCGCGGCGCACAGCGCCAGCCGGGTCGCGCGGTCCTTGTAGCGGTGGCCGCGGCGGCCGATGACGGCGGTGGTGTCGTACGTGTCGGTGCCGACCGGGGTGCCGCGCAGCAGCTCCGCGGGGTGCGCGGCGCCCGGCAGGGCGAGCCCGACGCCGGTGACGGCGATCTCCACGGCGCTCCTGACGGCGGGCTCCGCGGCGCTCCTGACGGCGATCTCCACGGCGCTCAACGCCCCGCCCTCTCCACTATGGCGACCGCGTTGACGCCGCCGAAGCCGAACGCGTCGATCTGCGCGACGCCGATGTCCGCGCCCTCGACCCGGCCGGTGGCGAACCGGAAGCCAGCGGCCTCGTCGACCGGGTCGGCCAGGCCCACGGTGGGCGGCACCCGGCCCGAGGCCATCGCCCGCAGGGCGACGATCAGGCTGACCAGGCCGGCGCTGCCGGAGGTGTGTCCGGTCATGGACTTGATGGCGGTCATCAGCGGGGCCGTGACGTCCGTGCCGAAGACCTCGGCGATGGCGGTGGCCTCGGCCTCGTCGTTCAGCAGCGTGCCGGTGCCGTGCAGCAGCACCAGGTCGATGTCCCCGGGTTTGACGCCCGCCTGGCGCTGGGCGTCGCGGACCGCTTCGGCGATCCCTTCCGGGTCGGGGGCGGTGACATGGTGCGCGTCGCAGTTCATGCTGACGGCGCGCAGCCTGCCGAGGGCGCCCCGGGCGGCCTCGGGCGTCTCGCGGCGCAGCACCACGGCGGCCGCCCCGTCGCCCATCAGCACGCCGCGGCGGTCGCGGTCGAAGGGCTGGACGCGCTCCGGCGGGTCCATGTGCACCCGGTCCAGCAGCCCGTACATGCTCTCGGTGAGCGTGTCGACGCCCGCCACGACCACGTGGTCCTCGGCGCCGGAGGCGATCAGGTCGGAGGCCATGGCCAGGGCGTACAGGGACGCGGAGCAGGCGCCGGAGAAGGTGTAGGTGCGGGCGGCGCCGAATCGTTCCCGTAGCGCGGTGCCGAAGTGCAGCCGGTCGAGGCCGAAGTCGGCGCCGTCGCGGTGGGCGAGTTCGATCGAGCGCAGCTCGCGCAGGCCGGTTCCGACGAGGATCGGTACGCCGCTGAGGTCGTCGCCGAGGCCGGCCTGCTCGGCGGCCTGTTCGACGGCGCGCAGCAGCCAGGCGGTGGCGCGGCCGGGGACGTCGCCGTCGCCGGGCCGGTCGTCGATCTCGTAGGCGTTGCGGGTCCGGTACCTGGTGCGGTCGAAGCCGCGCAGTCCGGCCAGCCCGGTGGTGCCCGCGCACAGGGCCCGGAAGATCTCGTCGATGTCGTCGCCGACGCTCACCACGGCACCGGCGCCGGTGATCAGCTGGCTCACGCCGGTGCCTCCACCCGCTCGCGCTGCCACGCGCCGAAGATGACGACGGCGTTGTTGCCGCCGAAGGCCAGGCCGTTGTTCTGGACCACTTTCAGGTCCGCGTCGACGGCGTGGTTCGGTACGCAGTCCAGGCCGCATTCCGGGTCGGTGCGGACGTGGTTGACGGTGGGGGGGATGAAGCCCTCGCTGAGCGCCAGCGCGCAGCCGATGGAGGCCAGGGCGCTGGCGGCGCCCATGCTGTGGCCGAGCATCGACTTGAGGGAGACGGTGCGCGGCGGGGCCTGGTCGCCGAAGACCTGGCGGATCGCGCCGGCCTCGGTGACGTCGTTGGCCTTGGTGCCGGTGCCGTGCGCGGAGATGAAGTCGACCTCGGCGGGCTCGACTCCGGCGTCGTCCAGGGCCAGCCGCATACAGCGGGCGACGCTGTCCTGGTTGGGGGCGACGGGGTGGGAGGCGTCGCAGTTCAGTCCGTAGCCGAGGACCTCGGCGTAGATCCGGGCGCCGCGGGCGAGGGCGGACTCCAGCGACTCCATGAGCAGGACGCCCGCGCCTTCGCCGGTGAGGATGCCCTTGCGGTCGATGTCGAAGGGCTGGCAGCGCTCGGGGGCGATGGTACCCAGCCGGTAGAAGCCGGTGAACGTCTTGCGGCACAGGGCGTCGGCGCCGCCGCACAGGGCGTACTCGACGTCCCCGGCGCGGATCGCGTCGAATCCGTACCCGATGGCGTAGTTTCCGGCCGCGCACGCGGTGGGCAAGGTCACGGCCTCGACCCGGCGCAGGCCGAACTCCTGGGCGATCGCGGCCGAGAGCCGGCCGGCGGGGACGCGGCGGGCGATGACGGCGTCCATCTTCTCGGGGCCCTGCCGTACGGCGATCTCGGTGAGGTGGTCCAGGTCGCGCGACTCGCCGTCGGTGGTGCCGATGGAGACGAGGCAGGCGGCGTCCCGCAGGTCCTCCTCGGAGAGTCCGGCGTCGGTCGCCGCCATGCGTGCCGCCGCGACCGAGAACTGGCTCGCGCGGCCGAGGGTGCGCACATCGAGGTGCCGGATCCACCCGCCGGGGTCGAAGTCCGTGATCTCGCACCCGATGGCGTGCTCGAAGCCGTCGGTGTCGAAAGCGGTGATGGGCTTCGCGGCGGATTTCCCGGCGCGTAGCCCGACAAGGAAGTCCGCGGTGCCCACGCCGATGCTGGACACCGTTCCGAGTCCCGTGATCACGACTCTGCGGGCCGACGTCTCTCGCATGGCTGCCTGTCTCCTGGAAGTGAAGCCGAGTTCGCCGATTACCAGCCGGCCGCTTCGGCGACGACCTCGTAGACTCCCTTGAGATTGACCATGCGTCCCAGTTCGGACTGATTGATCACGACATTGAACTCCTTCTCCAGCGCCGCCAGGATTTCAATGGCGCGCAGCGAGTCGGCGTCGTGCTCCTCCTTGAAGAGGCTCGTCTCCGTGACCTCATCGGCCTCGATCTCAAGGATGTCGATGACGATTTCCTTGATGGCTTGCCGGCGCTCTTCGACGATGGCGGTCATGGGCCGCACACCTCCTTGTTTCGTCATGAACCAATCGGCGGGGGAGTTTCCGACGAACGGCCATGACGCTAGGTGGCGGGCAACTGCCGCTACAAGGCCGGAGTCCACTACCTGTCACACCCCTTGACGTGGTCAACGACCGTTGACTCGGGGTGTCATGGACCTGCATGGGAGTGATGCGGCTCACCCACCGTCCGGCTCCATCAGGCCGCAGCGTACGGCGCGTACGCCGGCCTGGAACCGGGAGTCCACCTGGAGGTCGCGCATGATGTCGGCGACGTAACGCCGGTAAGTGCGCACGGAAAGGCCCAGTTTCCGGGCGGCGGCGTCGTCCTTGTACCCATTGGCCATGAGGCTGAGCACTTCCCGCAGGACGCGGCCGCGGGCGCCCCCTTCGAAGGACAGCCGGGTGGGGCGCTGGGCGGTGGCCCACATGCCGTCGAGCAGGTGGTGCACCATGCCGGCGACGGTGGAGTTCTGGATCATCGAGCCCGTGGAACCCGTGGAACCCGTGGAGCCCGTGGATACCTGGGCCGCCTGGGACGGGTGCGGCGGCTGGGACGCCTGGGACGGATGCGGCAGCTGGGACGCCTGGAGGGCGCTCGGCTCGCCTGAGGCGGCGTCGGGCGCTATGACGGCGGCGGCGTCGACGACGACCAGTTCCTGGCGGGCCGCCCGGGAGATCCGTACCTCTACTCCCTCCCCTAACGCGCCGACGGTACGAGCCCACAGCGCGCCGCGGATCACCGGCGGCGGGCAGAGCATCCGGGTACGCACGCCCTTGGCCGCGAGTTGCGTCAGCGTCTGCGCGATGAGCCTGCCGTGCGCTTCGGAGGCGACCTCGGGCAGGCTCCAGATGACGTCCCGCTCGGCCCTCAGCACCAGCCGGGCCACCCAGCCCGCGACCGCCTCGCCGTCCACCGGCAGGTCCGCGGTCACACAGGCGAGGGTGCTGCGGCGGTGGTGGTGGACCGCCGACTCCAGCAGCACCAGGGCCTGGCCGAGGGCGGCTTCGAGGCTGTCGGCGGAATCCTGGCCGGAGAAACCGGCGGGTGTGCCCTGACCGGCGAAACCGGCAGATGTGCCCTGACCGGAGAAACCGGCAGGTGCGATACCGCGGGTGCCACCCGGTCCGGCGACGGCCGCCGCCCCCGATCCCTCGCCATGGCGCCCGGAATCACCTGGTTGCATTCCGAAATGGCTCAAAGGGCACCCCCTGTTGCCTTTTGCAGAACAGCGATCAGCCCCCGCCAATGCCAACGCACCATAACCAGCACATGTGCCTGCGGGCAAGGAAGATCATAATCATCAGGGCAGTTCGCGACAGGCCGGGACGTTTCCATGAAGCCGCCCCCGCTCCCTTGACTGCCGGTAACTTCTCGTTGCGCCAGCTAGCCATCCCTTGTCGTACGACACGGACCGCACCGCCCGTGGTCCCCGAAAGGCGCTGCACACATGGCCGCACAGCACACCGCGCCCTCCTCCTCCGCCGCTCCCGACGATTCCTCCGGGCCCCCCACCGGCCGCCAATGGCTCGCGCTTTCGGTGCTGGTCCTGGCACAACTGGCCGTTTGGCTGGATAACACCGTTCTCAACGTGGCGCTCAAAACCCTCGCCGACCCGTCGGCGGGGCTCGGCGCCAGCCCCAACCAGCTTCAGTGGAGCATAAGTTCCTACACGCTGGTCTTCGCGGTGCTGCTGTTCACCGGCGGGGTGCTCGCCGACCGCTACGGCCACCGCACCCTGCTGCTCACCGGCATGCTCGGCTTCGGCGCCGCCTCGGCCTGGGCCGCCTACGCCGACTCGGCCACCGAACTCATCGTCGCGCGCGGGGCGATGGGGGTCGGCAGCGCCCTGATCATGCCCGCCACCCTGGCGCTGATAGCCCAGGTCTTCGACGAGCGGCACCGCGCCACCGCCATCGCCATCTGGTCCGGCTCCAGCGGACTGGCCATCGCCACGGGACCGATGCTCGGCGGCGCGCTGCTCGACCACTTCTGGTGGGGCTCGGTCTTCCTCGTCAACGTCCCCATCGTGGTGCTGTGCCTGGCCGGCTCGCTGGCCTTCCTGCCCGGGGCCGCCACCAAGGTCAGGCAGAAGTTCGACCCGCTGGGAGTCGTGCTCTCCACCGCGGGCCTGTTCGCCGTCGTCTGGGGCATCATCGAGGGCGGCCACCGCAACGACTGGACCGATCCGCCCATCCTCATGTCCCTGTCCGGCGGAACGCTGCTGATAGCCGTCTTCGTCATCGTCGAACTCCGCGTCGCCAACCCCAGCTTCGACGTGAGGCTGTTCCGCAACACCCGCTTCACCGGCGCCAGCGTCGCCGTCATGCTCGTCTTCTTCGGCCTCAACGGCTGCATGTACTACACGAGTTTCTATCTCCAGGGCGTACACGACCAGTCCCCGCTGACCTGCGGGCTCGCCCTCGCCCCCATCGCGGCCGGGGTCCTGCTGGGCGCCCCGGTCTCGGCCGTGCTCGTCAAGCGGTTCGGGGTCGGGCCGGTGGTCACCACCGCCATGCTCATCGCCGCCACCGGGTTCTGCGGCTACGTCTTCCTCGACGAGCGCAGCGGACTCCCCCTCTTCTGGCTCTTCGTGGTCCTGCAAGGCCTGGGCATGGGCGCCGCCGTCGCCCCCACCACCGAGGCCATCATGTCCGTCCTGCCCGCCGACCGCACCGGCGCCGGTTCCGCCGTCAACAACTCCATGCGGCAGGTCGGCGGCGTCCTCGGCGTGGCCGTCCTCGGCTCCGTCCTCACCAGCGTCTACCGCGACGAGATCACCCCGAAGCTGACCGGCCTGCCCCCACAGGCCGCCGACACGGCCCGCGAATCAGCCGAATCCACCCGCCTCGTCGCCGCCCACCAGGACCTGCCCCGGCTGTCCGCCTTCGCCGACTCCGCGTTCATCGAGGCCATGCACGTCGCGGCGGTCGTGGGAGCGGTCGTCTCGGCGGCGGGCGCGGCGATCATCTGGATCACGTACCGCGGGCAACACGGCGGCAGTCAGGGCGCGGGGCGCGGCTAGAGCCTCCCGCGACCGCCATGGCGACTACGCCGTGTCGTACTCGAGCCTGGTGATCGCGTGGACCCGGGTCAGTCGCCCGCAGGTGGGATCCACCAGCTCCCGCTCCACGCGCATTCCCAGTTTGTCCATGATGCGCTCGGAGGCGGCATTACCGACCTGGGCGATGCTCACGATCTTCTCCAGTCCACGATCGCGGAACCCGAAGCACAGCACTTCGGAGCCAGCTTCGCTGGCCAGCCCTCTGCCCCAGAGGGCCTGTCCCAGCCGCCACCCCGCCTCGACCGCCGGCAGCACCTCGGGCAGGAAGCGGGGCACTGACAAGCCGCTAAATCCGGCCAGCCGACCGGTTGCCCGGATCTCGACCGCGAACAGCCCGAAGCCCTCCTCCTCCCACTCCCGCTCCATCGCTTCGATGCCGGCGCGGGTCTGCTCCTCATCCCGGGTCGAACCATCCCCGACCCAGCGCATCACCTCGGGGTCGGCGTTGATGGCCGCCAGCGGCGCGACGTCTTCTTCACGCCAGCGGCGCAGTGCCAGGCGAGGGGGCTGAACCGTGACCATTCGGCCATCCTCACGCACGGCTTAGGCGCCAACACCCGCTGCCCACTGGGCCCGCACCGGCCTCGACCACGCCCGCCGAGGCCCCTGCGTCCCCGCCCTCGCCGCCCGGCTTCACACCATGTCGGCCCGCGCACTGGCCGCCGCCTCCCAGCCCGACCCAGCCGACCGTGCCCTCGAACAGGCCCATCAATTACTGGAGGCTGACCCTGAAGCTGAGCACCCCTGGCTCAGCCCCTTCGACGCAGCCGCCCTGGCAAGCGAATCCGCCTTGGTCCTGCGCGACATGCGGCGCTACGACGAGGCCATGCGGCATGCCGAGCGCGCCATCGTCCTACGAGAGTCCGGCCGGGCACGCTCCCTCGCCTTGAGCCGCATCACCCTGGTCCGCATCCACCTGGACCGCCAAGACCTGGACGCCGCCGTGTCCGTCGGCCATGACCTGATCGCCGCCGACCCCACACTCGGCTCCGTCCGCGTCGTCCAGCAGCTCGACGCCCTGCGTCGGCTCCTGGAGACCCACTGCGGCCATCCGCCCGTACGGGAACTCCTGACCCGCTTCGATGAAGCCAGACGCGCCAGAATGCTGCTGCTCGCCGACATCATCCAGCCGCCCAGCAAAGGCACCGCCTCATGAGGCCCACCCCCGCAGACCCCGCCGCCTGGAACGCCTACCTCGCCGAAGGCAACGCCACCCAGGCCCGAAAGCGCGTCGCTGCCGATGTCATCCTGCGCGACCCGGACGGCCACATCCTGCTGGTCAACCCCACCTACAAGCCCGGATGGGACCTCCCCGGCGGCATGTCCGAAGCCAACGAAGCCCCCGACGACACGGCACGGCGCGAAATCAAGGAAGAACTGGGCCTCGACATCATCCGACTGCACCTGCTCGTGATCGACTGGGTACCGCCCCACGGCCCCTGGGACGACCAGATCGCCTTCATCTTCGACGGCGGAACCCTCACCCACGACCAGGCCGCGGCGATACGTCCCCACGACGAGGAGCTGTCCGAGCTGCGCTTCACCACCCCTGCCCAGGCCGGCATCGCCCTGGAAGGCCGTCTGGGTCAGAGGTTCGAAGCAGCTCTCCAGGCAGTCGCAAAGGGCGCGCCCCGATATCTGCGGGATGGCGCCCCCTTCGTCTGAGTTCCGTTCCCACGTGGCCCGGCTCAAGGTCGCGTGCGCTACGCGTCGGGCGCGGATTTGAGGTGGTGGACATGGTGGGCGAGCCCCGTGCCGGGCTCGCCGGTCCGAGGCCCGCCAGGGCCGACGAAGATCTTGCCTCGCCGACCGGCCCGGCATAGCCTCCGGACACAACATCGTGTATTCGGAAGGCAGTTCGCATGCGCACAGCTGTGATCACCGCAGCGGGCCAGGTCGACCTACGTGACATACCCGTACCGGACGTGGGGGACGACGAGGTGCTCGTGCGCGTCGCCGCCTGCGGGTTGTGCACCATGGAAGGCAACCTCTACGCGGGTCGCATGCCGGTCTACCCCACCGCCGCGGGCCACGAGGTCTCCGGCTGGGTGGAGCGGGTCGGCGCCCGGGCCGCCGAGTTGGAGGACGGGCCGGTCGTCGGCGAGCTGGTCGCCGTCGATCTGCTCACCCGCTGCGGCGCCTGCCGCGGCTGCCGCGGCGGCGACTCCGCCGTCTGCGCCTCGCCCCAGGGCGGGACGCGGGCCGACGGGGCGATCACCATGGGCGCGGGCCTGGCCGAATACGTTCGCGTGCCCGCCGCGCACGCGTGGTCCGTCGGCGACGCGGCACCCGAACTGGCCGCCATGGGCGAGCCGCTGGCCTGCGTCGTTCACTCGCTGCGCCGTGGCGGCTTCCAGGCGGGCGACCGGGTCACCGTCATCGGCGCGGGATACATGGGCCATCTGCACCTGGCTCTGGCCCGCCACTTCCAGGCCCGTTCCGTGGTGGTCGTCGAGCGCGACGAACAGCGCCGCGCGGCCATCGAGGCGGCGGGCCCGGACGCCGCGGTCACCCCCGACCGGCTCGCCGAAGTACCCCGCGCGGACGTCGTCTTCGTGACCATCGCCTCCCGGGAGTCGATCGCCACCGCGCTGGCCGCCGTCGCCGACGGCGGCCGGATCGTCCTCTTCGGCGGCTCCCCCGACGGCCCGCCCGCCGAGCTGCCCGGCTACGAGGTGCACCGCCGCCAGCTGACCGTCACCGGCTCGTACAGCCAGGAGCCCGCGGACTGGCGTACGGCGGCCGAGCTGCTGCGCGGCGGGGCGCTCACCGCCCGCCTGGAGCCGCTGGTCTCCGCCCGCTACCCCCTCGACGAGGTCGAGAAGGCGCTCCGGCAGACCGCGGAGACGCCCGTCTACCGCGTGGTCGTCACGCCGTGACCGAAGTCCGCCCCCGTACGGAAAGCGCAGGTGCCGCAGTCGTGTCCCCCGTGTCCCCAGGACAGTCCGGCCCGCGGGTCGGCGTACAGCTCCATCCCCAGCACACCGACATCGGCCCGCTGCGCGCCGCGTGGCGGGAGGCCGACGCGATGGGCATGGACTCGATCTGGACCTGGGACCACTTCCTGCCGCACACCGGCGATCCGGCGGGCCGCCACTTCGAGTGCTGGTCGCTGCTGTCCGCGATGGCGGTGGAGACCCGGCGGGCGGCCATCGGCCCGCTGGTGAGCTGTACGGCGTTCCGCAACCCGCATGTGCTCGCCGACATGGCCCGGACCGTCGACCAGCTCAGCGGCGGGCGGCTGGTGCTGGGGCTCGGCGCGGGCTGGTTCGAGGCCGAGCACACCGCGTACGGGCTGCCCTTCTCCGGACCGCGTGCGCGCCTGGACGCCTTCGAGGCGTCGGTGCAGGCGGTCAAGGAGCGGCTCGGCGCGCTCAACCCGGGACCGGCGGGTCCGCTGCCGCTGCTGATCGGCGGCGCCGGGCGGAAGCGCACCCTGGAGCTGGTGGCGCGCGAAGCGGACTGGTGGAACTGGTACGGCTGGGCCTCGGCGGACCCGGTCGCGGAGTTCCGGGAGCTGAGCGGCGTACTGGACCGCTGGTGCGAGCACGTCGGCCGCGACCCGGCCGCCGTGGCCCGCACCGTGATGGTCAACCCGGGCCAACTGCCGCTGGTCGAGGGGTTCGTGGCGGCCGGCGCGGTGCACATCGTGCTGTCCCTGCCCGCGCCGTACGACCTGCGGCAGGCCGAGGAGCTGCTGAAGATCCGGGACGGGCTGGGGGGTTGACCGTGACCGCGGAGTCCGCGGGAGCGGGCTCCGAGCGGCCCGGACGGCCTGGACTGCCCGAGCGGCCTGGGCGGCGGTTCACGCTGCTCATGGCCTGCCTGCTGCTGTCCAGCCTGGGCAACGGCCTGTGCTTCCCGTTCACCGCCATCTACGTCAGCGAGCTGCTGGGGCTCGGTTCGGGCGGCGCGAGCGGATACTTCATCGCCATGGCGGCCGCCAGCTTCGCCGCCGCCCTGGTCGGCGGTCCGCTCGCCGACCGGGCCGGGCCGCACCGGGTGGGGGCCCTGGGCGGTCTGGCGCTCGGGGTGGGCTACGCGCTGCTGGCACCCGCCGGAGCCACCCCGCTGGTGCTCGCCTCCGGCGCCTGCGTCGGCGTCGGCTTCGGGCTGTTCTACGCGGCCGTCGTCGGGGTGGTCGACGCGGCGGTGCCGGAGCGGCTGCGCCGTACCGCGTTCACGGTCCGGCACATCGTCAACAACGTCGGCATCGGGGCCGGTTCGGTGATCGGCGGGCTCGCGCTGCACGGGGCCGGCACCCCGGCCGCGACGCTGCGCTGGCTGTACGTCGCCAACGCGGCCGCCGCCCTGCCGCTGGTCGCCGTGGTCTGGGCGCTGCGCCCGCGCACCGGGCGGGGCGCCGTCCCGCGGTCGCCCGACGGGGCCGGGCCGACCTACCGCACGCTGCTGCGTACAGGTCCGATGGCCCTGCTCGTCCTCGCCCAGGCCCTGTTCGCCATCGTCGGCTTCACGCAGATCGAGGCCACCGTGCCGCTGCTGATGCACGACCGGATGGCAGTGACGCTGGGCTGGGTGAGTGCGGTGGTGGCCGCCAACTCCTTCGCCCTGGTGGCGCTCCAGCCGCTGGCGCGGCGCTGGTTCGAGCGGTTGCCGGAGACCGCGTCCCTGGCGCTGGGTCCGGTGCTGTGGGCGGCGGCCTTCGGCTGCGGGCTGCTGGCGGCGGTGCTCGGCGACCGCGGCGGCCCGACCGTGCGGTACGGGCTGCTGCTGGCGTTCGCGGCGCTCTTCGCGGCGGGTGAGCTGACGTATTCCTCCGCCTTCTATCCGCTGCTGCTGCGCTGGTCGGGCGAGGCCGCGGTGGGCCGGGCGAGCGCCCTGGCCTCGCTGGCCTGGAACCTGGGGACGGCCTCCGGTCCGCCGCTCGGCCTGTTCGTCATCGGGCACACGTCGGCGGCGGGCGGCTGGCTGGCGCTCGCCGCCGGAGCGGGCGCGGCCTTCGCGGTGGCGGCCGTGCTGCACCGCCGGGCCGCGCCCGCCTGTGTGGAGTAACCCACCGTGTCCCGGTGGAGTGACACGCCGTGTCCCGGCGTGCGCCGCGGCCGGTCCGGCGCGTGGAACGCGTAGAAGTGGGGTGGGGCCGATCGCGCGCCCCGGCCGTCTCCCGCGTCTCCAGCACTCCACCTCCCCGCGTCCCAAGACTCCAGCTCTCAGCTCCCCGCGTCTCCAGGGCTCCCGCTCTCCGGCTCCCCGCATCTCCAGGGCTCCCGCTCTCCAGTTCCCCGCGTGTCCAGCGGTCGAGGAGGACTCATGACCGGCACGAGGTCCACGCCCTCCTCCCCCACGCCTCCCATGCCGCCCATGCCCCCGATGCACCGGACGCCCCTGCGCGCGCTCGGGCCGCCCCGGCGGGAGCGGCTGCCCACCGGCGTCCCCGTATGGGTGGTGACGCGATACGCCGACGTACGCCGCGTGCTGACCGACCACCGGATCGGCCGAGCGTCGATGTTCGCGCCCGGCGCCCCTCCTGTGGCCACGGCCCCGGGCTTCCTGGACGACCCGGCGTCGCTGCTCAACCTCGACGGTGAGGAGCACCGCCGGCTGCGCCAGACGGTGCAGCGGGCGTTCACCCCGCGGGCCGTCGCCCGCTGGCGCCCGTGGGTCGCCTCGGTGGTCGAAGACCTCCTGGACGAGCTGGAACGGCAGGGGCCACCGGCCGACCTGATCGCGGGGTTCGTCGAACCGCTGCCCAGTACGGTCATCTGTCGGCTCATGGCCCTCGAAGGACATGACACCGCCGCCATGTCCCGCTGGAGCAGCGTGGCGCTCTCACGGGGCGCGTACACCCCCGAAGAGGTGCAGGAGGCCCTGGCGGAGTTCGGGTCCTTCATGGCCGGGCTGCTCGCCGCCCGGCGGGCCGACCCGGGTGACGACCTCGTCAGCGGCCTGGTGGCCGCGGCGGACGAGGAGAGTGGCACAGGGAGCGCGGCAGGCGGCATCGACGAGTCCCGACTCGTCTCGCTGGCCCGCGTGCTGGTGGTGGCTGGGATGGAGACGACCCAGGTGGCGCTGGGCAACAGCATCCTCTATCTGCTCGACGAGGCCCCGGAGGCGTGGCGGCGGCTCAGCGAGGCCGGAACCGAGGACGAGGCGGGAGCCGCGCCGCTGGTGGAGCAGCTGCTGCGGCTCATTCCCCGCGTGGACGTCTCCGCGGGCGACGGGATCCTCCGCCAGGCGACGGCGGACATCGAGATCGGCGGCGTCGCCGTGGCGGCGGGCGACGTGCTGGCCGTGGACATCCTGGCGGCCGGCAGGGACCCGGAGGTGTTCGCCCCGGACCTCTGCGCCGGCACCGACCGCCTGTTCAGCCCTCTGCCCGCCCAGAGCCTCGCCTTCGGCGCGGGCCCGCACCACTGCCTGGGCGCCTGGCTGGCCCGGATGACGATGGAGCTGGCGCTGCACCGGCTCGCCCACCGGATGCCGGGACTGCGCCTGACCGGGCCGATGGACGCGATCGAGTGGCGTCGGGGCATGCGGACCCGCAGCCCGCTGCGGCTGGAGGTCGCCTGGTGACCGCGGACGGTGCCTGGTGACCGCGGAGGCCGACGGCGAGCTGACCGTCCACGTGGACCGCGGGCGCTGCGTCGGCAGTGGGCAGTGCGCCCTCACCGCGCCGGACCACATGGAACTCGACGAGGACGGCCGGGCCCGCCCCCGCCGGCCCACGGCCGGAGCGGATGCGCGCACCCGCCTCACCGAGGCGGCGGAGCTGTGCCCGACGGAAGCGATCACCGTGCGGCTGGCCCGTACCGGCGAGCGGATCGCCCCGGCATGACCGACTGCCGGGGGAGATCGCGCGTCGACGAGGACCGGTGGCCCGCAAGGGCGGGACCCCAGCCGGGGCTTGGGCCAAAGGACGCGGGTCAGGACTTGGGCAGGTAGTCCGCGTCGTAGCCGTCCTCGGGCCGGACCTGCTTGTCCAGCAGCCCCTGTTCGTACATGAAGTCGGCCATCTGCCCCCAGGCCTGCGGGTCGATGTAGCCCAGCTCGCCGTGGTCGTTGCGCATCAGCGGCTCGGTGGCCTTGAGGACGGCGAGCGCGTTCTTCCTGTTGTCCTCCTTCCTGAGGACCGGAACGTACTTCTGGCTCAGCTTCACCGCCTCTTCGGGGTGGTCGATCGTGTACTGCATGCCGCGCAGCGAGGCGTCCACGAATTTCGCGATGTCGTCGCCTCGCTTGTCCAGGGTGCTCTGCTTGGCGCCGAGCGACGGGCCGACGAGGGCTTCACCGCCGTTCTCCGACGAGAGGCCGATGGCGCGGACCGGGGTACCGGTCTCCTCGAACGTCACGGCGTCGTTGTTGACGTATCCCATGACGCCGTCGACGTGTCCGCCCTTCAGCGCGGCCTGCTGGGTGAACTGGATGTACTTCACCTTCGCGTCCTTATCGGAGAGTCCCCCCTCCTTCAGCAGGGCGAGCAGTCCGAAATACGTCTCGCCGAAGGGACCGGGGGTGCCGATCGTACGGCCCTTGAGGTCCTCGGGCTTACGGATGTCGGAGTCCTCCGGCACCAGCAGGGCCACCGGGTACTTGTGGTAGATGGTGGCGATGTCCACGACCGGGACGTTCTGGGAGCGGGCCTGGAGCATCTCGTCTCCACCCGCGTAGACCACGTCTTCCTTGCCCTGCTTCAGCGCGCCGAACAATTGCTCCGCGGGACCGTGGTGGCGGAGGGCCACGTTGATCCCGGCGTCCTCGTAGAAGCCTTTCTCCTTGGCCACGTAGAAGGGCGCGAACTGGATGTTGGGCGTGTACGTCAGGCCCATGGTGATCGTGTCGCCGCCTTTGCCCTCCGTCTTCCCCGGCTCGTCGGCGCACGAGGTCATCGTGGCGACCGCCGTCACCGCGAGCAGAGCCGCTCCTATGGCGTGACGTCTGCGCACCGGTCGCTTGGCCGTGCCCAGTGTGGAAGACACGTGCTTCTCCTTAGGAAGGGTGGAAAGGATGGGAGGGTGCAATGGATGGGACGTTCGGGAATCGGTTATCGCTGAACGCACCGCTCGACCAGGCGGATCGCGCCGTAGAGGCCGACGGCGAGCAGGGAGAGCATCAGCAGCGTGCTGAACATGCCGACGGTGTCGGAGGAGTCGCGCTGCACGGTCAGCAGCATGCCCAGGCCCTCGCCGCCCATGACGAACTCCCCGACCACCGCGCCGGTGATGGACAGGGTGAGACCGTTGCGGACACCGGCGAGAATGCTCGGCAGGGCGAGCGGGAACTCGATGTACCGCAGCATTCCCCACCAGCCCACGCCGTCCACCCGCGCGGCGCCCAGCACCTCCGGGTCCAGGGAGCGCAGCCCCAGCACGGTGTTGACGAGAATGGGGAAGAAGACCAACAGCGCGCACAGCACCGCGATCGGCGTCAGACCGTATCCGAACCAGAGGGCGAGCATCGGTGCGAGGGCCACCGCCGGGACCGCCTGCGAAGCCGCCAGATAAGGCTGGAGCGCGGCGGCCGCGATATCGCTGCGGGCTATGAGATAGCCGAGCGGAAGCGCCACCGCTATGCCGAGGGCACCGCCGACCGCCGATTCCCAGAGTGTTTCTCCGGTGTAGTCCAGCAGCGCGCCGTGGACGAGGTCGTCGACGAAATAGTCCGCCAGACTCCATGGCGTGGGCAGGAAGTACGTGGACACCGCACCGGTGCGGGTGGCCAGATCCCATGCGAGGAGCAGGACGGCGCCCAGGACGAGCGGGGGCAGCACGGCACGGGACAGGGTCGCGGCGCGCGGCGCCACCCGCCGGCCCGTCGCCTTCCGGACGTCGGCCCGGGTTCTCCGGCCGTGTGCCGGCGTTCTCCCGGCGTTTCCCCGCACCGCTGTCGCGCCTCTCACCGTCATAGCTCAAATCCCCTTGCATTACGGGCTGTTGCCGGATTGCGGCACGCCTGACTGCAACCTATCGCCCGTGCGCGCCGGTCCACAATGCGGGCGATGCGAACGGAAATGAGCGGGAGCCGAGACATTCGGGTGAATCAGCCGCGGCCGGGCAGAATGCCGAGTTCGGTGGCGCGCACCCCGGCCTGGAAGCGGGAGTTGGCCCCGAGCATTTCCAGGATGCCCGTCACGTAGCGGCGATAGGTGCGTACGGAGACGGCCAGTTCGCGAGCGGCGGCCTCGTCGGTGACCCCGTCCCGCAGCCGCTCCAGCACGCGCCGCACCATGTCGGCGCGGGCCCGGCTGCCGAAGTCGAACGGCCCGGTGGCGGGCACGGCGCCGCCCCAGACGCTGGTGAACAGCGAGAACAGGGCACGCACCACGGCCGGATCGGCCACCACGGCGGTCCGGCGACCACTGGCGGCCGAGTCCGTGCACACCAGGGCGCAGCGCCTGTCGGCGATCACCAGGGTGGGCAACGGCACCCTGGCATGGCGCACCTCGCCGCGCCCGCCCCAGTCGGGCGGCGTCTGCGTGCACAGCACCCGCACCGCGATCGCGGGGTCGAGCCCGGCCACGACCTGGGCGAGGAGGGTGTGCACCGCCGCCACCCGGCCGGTCGCGGCGGGCAGGACGACCTCGACCGTCCGCCGGGCCTGCTCGGCCACCTGCTCGGCGGCGGCCCGGATCGCGGCCTCCTCCACCCCCACCCCGGTGACCAGCGACGCGCGGCTCCGGCGGGCGCGGTGCTCCGCGACGGTGGACTCGATCAGGGCACGGACCTCCCGCAGAGTCCGGTCGATGGTGTCGGCCGCGGGGGCCGGCCCGCCCCCGCCCGGCAGCGTGCGTTCCTTCATTCCCCCCGCCTTCGTGGCGTCGGTGTCGGCATCGGGCGGCTCGGTCAGTGCCGGCCCGGCAGTAGTCCCAGCTCCACCGCTCGCACCCCGGCCTGGAACCGGGAATGCGCCCCCAGTTCCCGCATGAGCTCGGCGACGTAGCGGCGGTAGGTGCGCAGCGACACCCGCATCTCGCGGGCCGCGACCTCGTCGGTGTGGCCGGTGCGCAGACACTCCACGACGCGTCGCGCGGTCTCCGCGGACAGCCGTCCGCCGAGCTGCGGATACTCCTCCAGAGCCACGGCGTTCCCCCACGCCCCGGCGAAGAGCAGCTCCATGGCCTGGACGGTCGCCGCGTCCTCGACGAGGGACGCGTGGCGGTCGGCCCGCTGGGCGCCCAGCCGCACGTACGCCGTGCGGCCGTCGATCAGCAGCGCTTCCTGGAGGTCGCTGTCGGCCACCCGGATCTCGCACGCCGGGGCGCCGCTCGCCAGCGCGCGGGCACGGGTGGCGGGCGCCGCGCCGGGTACGCACAGCAGCTTGACGGCGACCCGGTCGCCGCCGGTCCCCGTGTGCCGGCCGGTCCTCGTGTGCCGGCCGAGCGCCGAGAAGAGGGCGTCCTCCTGCTCACCGCCGACGAGGACGGCGCTGACGCTCTGTGTGGCGCCGCGCACCAGGCGGTCGACGGCATCCGAGGGCACGGCGCCCACCAGGGCGGACTGGGCGAGTTCGCGGCGGTGGCGGCTGACGGTGGACTCGATCAGATCCCTCGCCGCCAGCAGGGCACGCTCCACGTAGTCCGAGGCCGCGGCGGCTCCGGGCTCCGCCGGGAGCGCTCCCAAGCCCGCCACGGCACTCCCCTGAGCGGGCTCGGACGTCATCGGCAGAGCAACCATGGCTTCCCCTGGGTGGCGCGGCGAACAATTGTCAATTACCGAGGTTTGCTGTGAAACCCCAGCTGGGGCCATTCCCGCACGCGCCTTATGGCTCCCCGCCCGAGGAATTCCTTGGCCCCAAAGGGAGACGATCTCCGAGCTAAAACCATGTCGACAGTAATTCGCACACGGCAACGAAGTCAACGCGGGGCGTGAGGTAACGACTTGGCAAAGTGGGATGCTTCGCACCACCGCGATGTCCGCGCGCGACGAGCGCGCGCTCCCCTTGGCAGCAAGTTACCCCCGGACGACCCCGGGCGGCCCTCCACGTGCACACACCGCAGCCGGAGCACGACGAACGGCGACGCGCGACACGAACAGGTGTCCACTTGCTGCCACTGTTGACGCGCGTAGCCTGGCCACGTCGCCCAGGGCGCTTCCGCATAGCATGGACCGCCTACGTTCGCCGGACAGACAGCCCAAAGTCACCTAAAGGGAGGGATGCATGACGCCGTCACGCGGCTCGATGACGCACCCCTCCCGGATGGTGACGCTGTTTCTCGCGCTCGTCGCCGGGTTCGTCGCGGGGCTCGCCACCCATCCGGCCGGCGCCGCCACGGGCGATCGGGACGCGGTCTTCGCGACCGCACACATCGCCGACCCCTTCGGGACGGCCGCCGGCACGGCGGCCGCACCTACCGCCGGGACGCCCGGAGCGGGCCCGGCCGACCGGGGGACGGGCCCGGCCGACGGCACCACCGCCCCGGCCGGAGCCGACGCCGAGGTGACCGCCCAGTCGCGGCGGCCCGCCCAGTGCGACGACGTCCCCCATCCCGCCCGCGACGGGACGCAGGCCGCGGTGACCGGAACCCCGCACGCCGACCCGCTGCCGCATCCGGCCGCCACCCGCGTCGCCGTACCCGCGGGTCGTACAGCGCACCCCGCGCCGCCCCGCGCGCCGCCGCTCCCGCCGACGGGCTGCGCCGAACTCCTCCCGGTCCTCAGAATCTAGGCCCGCCCCCACCGGCCCCCGCGCCACGCGCCCCGGCGTCCCCGACGCCCGCGTGCCCGGCGCCCGTGCGGCCGGTGTCTCGCATGCCCGGATCCCGTATGACCACATGGAGCACACCACCATGCCCGCACGCGGCACCACCACCCGGCGGCTCGCGGCGATCGGCGCCGCCATCGCCCTCGTCGTCGCCATCTTCTCCGCCGTCCTCGCCATCAACGACAGCGGCGGGGACGACCATGGGAAGAAGGCCGACGGCGCCTCCGCGCCCGCCACCGACTCCGCGCAGCAGCGCGCCTACGACGACCTGGCGCGGTCCACCGAGCGGCGCGAGCCGGGCGACCCGCTCGCCATCGGCCGTGAGGACGCGCCGGTCGTCCTCATCGAGTACGCCGACTACCAGTGCTCGTTCTGCGGCCGCTTCTCCCGCGAGACCAAGCCGGAGCTGATCGAGAAGTACGTGGAGAGCGGGGTGCTGCGCATCGAGTTCCGCAACTTCACGATCTTCGGCGAGGACTCCGAGCGCGCCGCGCGCGCCTCGTGGGCCGCCGGGCGGCAGGGCAGGTTCTGGCAGTTCCATGACGAGCTGTACGCCAAGCCCCGCAAGGGCGACGCGCTCTCGGAGGAGAAGCTGACCGAGCTGGCGCGCCGCAGCGGCGTCGCCGACCTCGACCGGTTCCACGAGGACATGACGGGCGGGGCCGCGAAGGCGGCGCTGAAGAAGGACCAGGAGCAGGGGTACCGGCTGGGCGTGCAGAGCACCCCGTCCTTCCTGGTCAACGGACGGCCGCTGGCGGGGGCGCAGCCGACCGAGGTCTTCTCGTCGGTCATCGACGAGGCCGCCGCGGTGGCCAAGGCCCAGGGCAAGGGGAGCGGAACGGGCGGCCCCGGCGCCTCCGGCAAGCCGAAGGACGACGGCAAGGCAGCGGACGGCAAGGGCAAGGCGGACGACGGCAAGGCGGCGCAGTGACCGACATCGGCTACCTCGCGGCCTTCCTCGGCGGCGCGCTGGCCTTGCTCAGCCCGTGCAGCGCGCTGCTTCTGCCCGCCTTCTTCGCCTACTCGCTCTCCTCACCGGGCCGGCTGCTGGCCCGTACCTCGGTGTTCTACCTGGGGCTCGCCACCACGCTGGTACCGCTCGGCGTGGCCAGCACCGCCGCCAGCCGGCTCTTCTACGGACACCGGGACACCCTGGTCACGGTCGGCGGCTGGACGGTGATCGCCCTGGGGGTGGCGCAGATCCTGGGCCTCGGCTTCGCCTCGCGGCGCGCGCAGGCGGCGGCGGGCCGGATCACCCCCCGCTCGGCGGCGTCGGCGGCGGCGACCTTCCTGCTGGGGTGCGTGTACGGGCTGGCGGGCTTCTGCGCCGGGCCGATCCTGGGCTCGGTGCTGATGGTGACGGCGGTCAGCGGCAGCCCGGTGTACGGGGCGTCGATGCTGGCCGTCTACGCCCTGGGCATGGCGCTGCCGCTGTTCCTGCTGGCGCTGCTGTGGGACCGCTTCGACCTGGGGCGGCGGCGCTGGCTGCGCGGCCGGGAGTTCCGCGTGGGGCGGCTGCGGCTGCACACCACCTCGCTGCTGTCCGGTCTGTTCTTCATCGGGATCGGCGCCCTGTTCCTGCTGTACAACGGCATGTCCGCGCTGTCCGGGGTGCTCGACGCCGACCAGGAGTTCCGGCTGGAGCGGTGGGCCCGGCGGGTCGGGGACTCGGTGCCCGACCCTGTCCTGCTCGCCGTGGTCGCGCTGGCGGTGGCGGTGGTGCTGGGCCGGATCGCGCTGCGCGCGCCGAAGGAGGACCCGAAGCCCCGAGGCCGGGCCGTCCCCGGGGCCGGGTTGGACGGGCAGGATCAGAACCGCACGTCCGAGCAGGCGTAGAACGCGTTGGCCGTGTCGGCGATCGTCCAGACGGCGACGATCACATGGTGGCCGGACTTGCCGCTCGGCAGCCGGCCGGAGTGGGAGATCGTGCTCGGCGGCCGCTGTCCGTTGTAGGGGACGGTCAGGAACGGGGTGAGCTCCAGATTGGCCCGGGTGATCTTCTGGCTGGGGCTGTATCCGTTCTTGGTGATGTAGTAGCGGAAGTCGGTGGTCGCGTGTGCTGCCGTGAACCGCCAGGTGAAGGTCTGCTCCTGGCCCGCCGAAACCTGGGTGGCGGGCCAGGAACCACCGCGCGGATCGTCGAGCTGGGCGAACTGGCCGTTGCCGCCCGAGCAGATCTGACCGTCGGCGGGTCCGCCGCTCGGGAATCCCTTGGGGCCCTCGACGCTCTGCGGCTCCCATTGGATGGGGCCGCAGTTTTTCACCGTGCCGTTGGCACACAGCTTCTGGCGGCTGATGGGTGAGTCGGTGTAGCCGTGACTGGAGGCGCTGCCGGCCGTCGCGAGGACGGTGGCAGCGGCGAGGCCGACGCCGATGACGGCCGCGCTGATCTTCCTGCGCATGCTTCGCTCCTGGGGGGGACGTGGGGGACCACGCGGCGACGGTGCCGATATGCGGCTGCCGCCGCGTGGCGCATGGTGAAGCGAGCCGCCAACGCTGGCATGTGCGGTCTAGACCAAGATGGAGACTAGACCTGGCTTTTGGTCATGTCCAGACCAATCGCATCCGGGTCCAGAACCATCGCGCCGAGGACGCGATCGCACCGGTCCCGGCTCCGCTTCACCAGTTCTCCGTTGGGTTCGTCGTTGTCCTCGAGCCACGCGCGCGCCTGCCCGTCGCTGCGGCCGCCCGCGCGCTGCCGCTCCAGCAGCCGGGTGTGCCGCACCTCGTCCGGCGCTTCCAGGTACCACAGCCCGCCCATCAGGCGGCGCGCGTCACGCCACCCCGGCTCGTCGCACGCGAGGTAGTTTCCCTCGGTGATCACCAGCCGGGCGCCGGGGGCCACCCGGTGCCGCGCGGCGACCGGCTCGTGCAGCGTCCGGTCGTAGTCCGGTACGTAGATCTCCCGCCCCGGTTCCCCGACCACCCTGCGCAGCAGCGCGGCGTACCCCCAGACGTCGAAGCTGGGCGGCGAGCCCTTGCGTGTGGTCAGCCCGAGCCGCTCCAGCTGGGCGTTGGACAGGTGGAACCCGTCGAGCGGCAGGTAGGCGGCCGAGTCCGGCCCGTAACGCCGCCCGAGCTCGGCGACCAGCGCCCGGGCGAGGGTGGACTTCCCCGCGCCGGGCGGCCCGGCGATCCCCAGCACGGAGCGGCCCGCGTCGCCACCCAGCACCCACGCCTCCTCCGCCACCTCTCCCAGCGCCGATGCCTTCGCCGCCGCTCCCGGCACCCGCGCCTCCTCCGCCGCCTCGCCGATCTCCACGCGCTCCGCCACCGCCGACTCCCTCCTCCGCTCCGGACGGCCGGTTCTACCAGCCCGTCCGGGTGGTGCGGAGCATCCTTTCCCGTCGGGTAGGATTTCCTACGTCAGCGAGCGCCGCTAGCTCAGTTGGTTAGAGCAGCTGACTCTTAATCAGCGGGTCCGGGGTTCGAGTCCCTGGCGGCGCACGTCACACCGAGGGCCCCCTCGCCTAGGCGAGGGGGCCCTCGGTCGTACCGACCGCTGGTCACATGGGGAGGTCGCGGTGCACAGTCGCGGAATGGCGCGCGACATCCAGGAGCGGATCAAGAAGCTGATCGTCGACCAGCGGCTGCCCTCCGGCTCCCCCCTGCCGACCGAGACGGAGCTGATGGAGCTGCTCGGCGTCAGCCGCAACTCCGTACGCGAGGCGCTCAAGGCACTCCAGGCGATGGGCATCGTGGAAATCCGCCACGGGTTCGGCACCTATGTCGGCCCCATGTCGATGGCCCCGATGATCGAGGGGCTGATCTTCCGCACGGTCGCGGGCCACTACCGCGGCGAGGACAGCCTGCTACAGCTGCTGGAGCTGCGCGAGGCGGTGGAGACCGGGCTGGTCGCCCGGCTGGCGGGGCGGATACCGGAGGAGGACCTCGCCGGACTCGACGCCCTGGTGGCGCGGATGGAGGAGGAGGCCGCGGCAGGCGCCGTCGGCGCCGACACCGACCGCGCGTTCCACGCCGCGCTCTACCGCCATCTGGACAACCTGCTGCTCAGCGAGGTGCTGGAGGCGTTCTGGGACGCCTTCCACCGGGTCCGCACGGATCTGGTCGACGTCCACCAGGACCCCAGGGTCACCTGCGCGCAGCACCGCGAGATCCTGGCCGCGGTGCGCTCGGGGGACGCCGTTCGGGCCGAGCAGGCGGTCCGCGACCACTTCGGGAACATCCGGGCGCGGCTGCGCTCGGCGCACCAGGCCTGATCCGGCCGGGGGCGGGCGCACCGGGCCCGATCCAGTCGGTGGCCGGTACGCTCCTCATCTATTCGGGCGGTCTTCAACTATTCAGGCGATCTTCGGCGGGTCGCTCGCCTCCTTGTGCTCCTTGGGACACAGTCGTCCAGCGATATCCATGTGACGACCGTCCTTGGGGAGACGTGCGCAGTGAAGTACCGACCGAGTCGCCGCACTCGCCGTTACGCCATCGGCACAGCCGCCGTGATCGTGCTGGCAGGTTTCAATGGCCCGGCCCTGTACCGCTTCGGTACGGAGAAATATCACGAGCACAAGATCAACCAGCCGGAGTACAAGACTGAGAACGGCCACTGGAAGGTGGTGGGCGTTCCCGAGGAGTACCGGATCAACACGATCCACGCCGCGCTCCTGCACACCGGCAAGGTCCTGCTCATCGCCGGCTCCGGGAACGACGCCAAGAACTTCGCGGCCAAGTCGTTCCGGTCGGTGCTGTGGGATCCGAAGCGGAACACCTTCAAGAACATTCCGACCCCGAGCGATATGTTCTGCACCGGGCACACCCAGCTGGCGGACGGAAAACTGCTGGTGGCCGGCGGTACCCAGCGCTACGAGAAGCTCGAGGGGGACGTGGACAAGGCCGGCGGTCTGATGATCGTCCACAACGAGAACCCGGACAAGCCGAAGACGTTCCCGGCCGGTACCCGCTTCACGGGACGGGCGAACGGCAAGTCGTTCGAGTCCAAGGACCCGGTCCTGGTGCCGCGGGCCGAGAAGACCACGAACAAGAAGACCGGAAAGGTCACGGTGACACCCGGCACCACCCGGGTCTACGTCGAGGCGCTGCACAAGGGCGAGGACTACCAGACCGGCACCCAGGACAATTACCGGATCGCCGGCCTCAAGGGCGCGGACGAGCGGAATTACTACGGGATCGCGCAGAAGCTGTCGTTCGACAAGAAGGACTTCCAGGGCATCAAGGACTCCTACGAATTCGATCCGGTCGCCGAGCGCTATATCAGGGTCGATCCCATGCACGAGGCCCGCTGGTACCCGACGCTCACCACCCTCCCCGACGGCAAGGTGCTCTCGGTCTCCGGGCTCGACGAGATCGGCCAGGTGGTGCCGGGCAAGAACGAGATCTACGACCCGGAGAAGAAGAAATGGCGCTATCTGCGCCAGCAGCGCTTCTTCCCGACCTATCCCGCGCTGTTCCTCCACGACCGGGGCACGATCTTCTACACCGGCTCCAACGCGGGCTACGGCCCGGACGACCAGGGCCGCACCCCCGGCATCTGGGACCTGAAGCGCAACACCTTCGACGTCGTGCCGGGCATCAGCGACCCGGGCGTGCTGGAGACCTCGATGTCCGTCCTGCTGCCCCCGGCCCAGAAGCGGCGGTACATGGTGCTCGGCGGCGGCGGGGTCGGCGAGAGCTCCAAGTCCACCGCGAAGACCCGGCTCGTCGACCTGCGGGCGAAGAAGCCGCGCTTCAGGGACGGCCCGGACCTCTACGCCAAGGCCCGCTATCCCAGCAGCGTGATCCTGCCCGACGACACGGTGCTGACCACCAACGGATCCGGCGACTACCGCGGCCGCAGCGCGAGCAACATCCTCAAGGCCGAGATCTACGACCCGCGGACGAACGCGTCGCGCGGCGTCGCCGCCCCGCTGGTCGGCCGGAACTACCACTCCGGGGCGCTGCTGCTGCCGGACGGCCGGGTGATGACCTTCGGCTCCGACTCGCTGTTCAGCGACAAGGCCAACACCCAGCCGGGCGAGTTCGAACAGAAAATCGACGTCTACAGCCCGCCCTATCTCTTCCGGGACGCACGCCCGGTGCTCGTCGACCCCGGGCCCAAGACCGTGGAGCTGGGCGGCAAGGTGACGTACGCGAGCCCCGACACCGCCACGATCAGACAGGCCCGGCTGATCCGGCCCGGCTCCTTCACCCATGTCACGAACATCGAGCAGCGGTCCATCGAGCTGGATATGACCAAGGCCGACGGCCGGGTGACGGTACGGATCCCGAAGGACTCCTCGCTGGTGCCGCCCGGCTGGTACATGCTCACCGTGGCGGACGAGACGGGCACGCCTTCCGAGGCGGTCTGGGTGAAGGTGCCGGTGAGCCCGGCCGCCTGACGGCGGCGCGGGTCGTCACTCGTCGGCGTCCTTGCGGGTCGTCACTCGCTGGCGTCCTTACGGGCCTTCTCGGCGGCGCGGGCCTTGGCGTTGTCCCGGGCCTCGGTGTTACGGGCCAGGTCCAAGGCGTAGTCAGCCCACCACCTGCCCGCCGGAGGGCCGCCCTTGCAGGTTCCGTCCGACTCTCCCGGGCGCTTGACCCACAGATAGGCGTCGATGAGCTTGTCACCCGTCTTCGTGGTCGGCCGCTCCCCCAGCGCCCGGCCCGCCGGGTTGCACCACACCTCCGGATCCTTCTCGCCGGGCGCCGGCCCGTTGCCGTTGCGGCTGGTGTCGATCACGAACGGCTTGCCGCCGACCAGGGCGGACAGATCCCGCCCATACGCGGTGTTCGCCTCGGTCGTCTCATAGTTGGAGATGTTCAGGGCGAAGCCGTCCGCCTGGGCGACACCCGCCCGCTTCAGCGGCTCGGCCATCTTGGCCGGGTCGGTGATCCAGGCCGGGTTGCCCGCGTCGAGGTAGACCTTGACGTGCGGCAGCGCCTTGAGCCTCTTCACCGCGGTGGTCAGCAGGTAGAACCGCTCCTCGTGGAACTTCTGCGGCGTGCAGCCGTCCACCACGTGCGGCAGCGCGTCCGGCTCCAGCATGATCGTGGCGGCACGGTCGCCGATGCCCTTGATCGCCCGGTCGAGCCAGGCCAGGTAGGCGTTGCCGTCGCCCGCCCCGCCCTGGGAGTACTTCTGGCAGTCGCGGTGCGGGATGTTGTACAGCACCAGCAGCGCCTCGCGGTCGGCGGCCGCGGCGCCCGCGGTGATGCCGCGGATCTCGCCCTCGGGGTTGTCGGGCCCGATCCACTCCGCCACGGGGTGGTCGGCGATCGTCGAGATCAGCTTGGCGTCGTCGGTGTGCCCGCTCTTGCGGTACGCGGCGACCTGCTTCGCCGCGTTGCCGTCGGGGTTCACCCAGTACGGGACCAGCGACTTCGGCCGCTGCTGCGGTGGCTCCGCCTTGCGGGCATCCCCATCGGAGGATCCGGAGCATCCCGACAGCGCGAGCAGAGCCCCTGCCGCCGCCACCGCACACACCCCTGCGCGCACGCGCTGGACGGCGCAACTACCGTACATACACTCACCTTTCGCACAAATAGGATGAGATGGAACGAATGCATCCTTACACACCGTGCGGGCGAACGCGGCGCGGACTGAGCCGTACGGGGGCCGGACGGGGGATCGGGCTCCGGCGGCCCTGGTGGTTCTCCGGCTACCTCCCCCCGCCACGGTCGGCGGTGCCGCCCGACGCAGCCGCCGAAGCACCCACGGAGGCAGGCGCGGCGGCATCCTGGTGCACGCCCGTCAGATAGGCCGAGACCACGACGTCGAGGGTGCACGTCCCGCGGGTGCGGTCGAACCGGCCGCCGCAGGTGAGGAGCCTGAGCTCCGCGCGGCCCGCCTTCCGCGGCCCGTAGACCCGCTCGGCCTCGAAGCGCGCGGCACCGACGACCTCGACCTGCTCGACGGTGAACTCCGCCGCCGAGCCGTCCGCGCGGCCCACCCGCACCTTCTGACCGGGCTTCACCTCACCGAGCCGGTGGAAGACGGCCGGCAGCCGGCCGAGGACAGCCGGGCGGGACGGCGGCTGGGCCTGCCCCACCAGCACGGCCACGCCGACCGCCCCCGGCTGCGGCCCGGCCCGGTACCAGCCGACTTCCCCGGGCCGGTGCGAACCGGCCGCCCCCGGCCGGTACCAGCCGACCTCCCCGGGGCGGCCGTAAGACGGCGGACCGGCGGCGCCCGCCGCGTCGGGACCGCGCCCGACCACCGGGGCCCGAATCCCCACCGACTCGATGACCACCTGCTGCGGGCGGGCCGCGGGCAGCGGACCGTGGGCGGCGGGCAGCCCCGGCGCGGGCGGCCGCCCCGCCGCCGCCACATCCCCCGTCGTCGTCCCCGAACCGCCGGTCGCGCCCCGGCCCCACAGCCACAGGCCCAGCAGGAGCACCACCCAGGCCACCCCGGTGAGCAGCCGGGCGCCACCAGCCCGTACGCAGTCGCGGTCGCGGTCGCCGGTCATCGCCGTCAGTCCGACGATGACCGCTGCGACCGGGACGCGCGGGCCGCGCGGGCGGCCCTGCGCCGGAGCACCGCGAGAGCGCCGACCCCCAGCGCGGTGCCGCCCGCCAGCACCAGTCCGTACGCCTCCGCGGGGCCGAAGGCGTCCGCCCGCTCGTGGGCCGAGGCGGTGCCGCCGCCACCGGCCGCCGCGGGCGAGGCGTGCGTGGTCACGGCGCAGGCCGCGACCACGGCGGCCGCGACACAGAGCGCGATGCGAACGAAACGCATAGTGAACCTCCGATACCAGAAGGCTCACTCCGAAAGCCACTGTCCGCATCCTCTGCGGGCGGCGGCTGCGCCACGCGGGTGAGAGGGGGTCAGACCAGCTCGACCAGATCCGCGATGGAGTCGACCACCCGGGACGGGCGGAACGGGTGGCGTTCGACCTCGTCGGGCCTGGTCAGCCCGGTCAGCACCAGGAACGTCTTCATCCCCGCCTCGAGCCCGGCCAGCACGTCGGTGTCCATCCGGTCGCCGATCATCGCGCTGGACTCGGAGTGGGCGCCGATCGCGTTGAGCCCGGCGCGCATCATCAGCGGGTTCGGCTTGCCGACGAAGTACGGATCGCGCCCGGTGGCCCTGGTGATCAGCGCGGCGACCGACCCGGTGGCGGGCAGCACGCCCTCCGGGGACGGACCGGTCTCGTCGGGGTTGGTGGCGATGAACCGCGCCCCGTTGTTGATCAGGCGAATGGCCTTCGTCAGCGCCTCGAAGGAGTACGTACGGGTCTCACCGAGCACCACGTAGTCCGGCTCGGCATCGGTGAGGATGTAGCCGATGTCGTGCAGCGCCGTGGTGAGCCCCGCCTCCCCGATGACGTAGGCGGTGCCGCCGGGCCGCTGGTCGTCCAGGAACTGCGCGGTGGCGAGCGCGGACGTCCAGATGTTCTCGACGGGCACGTCGAGGCCCATACGGGCGAGCCGGGCGTGCAGGTCGCGCGGCGTGTAGATCGAGTTGTTCGTGAGCACGAGGAAGGGCCTGCCGCACTCGCGCAGCCTCTTGATGAAGGCGTCGGCGCCGGGCACCGGCACGCCCTCGTGGATCAGCACACCATCCATGTCCGTGAGCCATGACTCGATCGGCTTGCGCTCTGCCATCTGCCGCACTCCTGCCGCGTGACGCCTGTGCTGGGGACATCGGGGGCACCGCACGGTGCCGGTCCGATGCCCCACCCTAATCACGCGGCACGGCGGGCTGTCAGCTGCCGGTCGCGGACTTCCACGCGTCGATGTACTCGTCGAGGTTCTCGTCGATGTCCTTCCAGTCCGGGCGGAAGATCTCGACGCCCTTCATGATCTCGGCGAGTGCGGTGGCGTTCTCGTCCGTCGCCCGGATGTCGGTACGGGCCGTGAAGCCGCCGCCGACGGCGCTGACCTGGCGCTGTGCATCGGCGCTGAGCATGAAGTCCAGCAGCTTCTTGGCGTTGGCGGTGTGCGGGGCTCCTCTGACCAGTCCGGCGGCGTACGGGAGGGAGAAGGTGGTCGGCCGACCGGTCTCACCCCGGGCGGGGAACCAGATGCCCAGGTTCGGCATGGACTTGGACTGGGCGAAGTTCATCTGGAGATCCCCGTTGGCGACCAGGATCTCGCCCTTGTCCGTCTTCGGCGCGAGCTTGCTGGTGGAGGAGGACGGGCCGACGTTGTTGGACTGGAGCTTCTTCAGGTACTCCATGGCGGGCTTCTCGCCGCCGAAGTCGTGGATCGCCTTGATGACGACGGCGGTGCCGTCACCGGCCACTCCCGGGGTGCTGTACTGGATCTTGTTCTTGAACTTCCCGTCCAGCAGCTCCTCCCAGGTGCGAGGGGCCTCCTTCAGCTCCTTCTTGTTGTAGACGAAGCCGAAGAAGTTCTTGACCACGGCTGTCCACTTGCCGTTCTCGTCCCTGTCGGCGGCGGCGACGTGGTCGACACCCGCGGGCTCGTAGGGCTGGAGCAGCCCCTTGCCGTCGGCCTGCTGGATGAACGGCGGCAGCGTCACCAGCACATCGGCCTGGGTGTTGGACTTCTCGCGGAGGGCGCGCTGCACCATCTCGCCGGAGCCGCCCTCCACGTAGTTCACCTTGATGCCGGTCTTCTTCTCGAAGTCCTCGAAGATCCGGTCGTACCAGCCGTCGCCCTGCTCGCCCTTGAGGCCGTCGGCGCTGTAGACGGTGACGGCGTTCTCGTCGTCGGCGGCGGAGTCGCCGGAGCAGCCGGTGAGGGGCGCGGCGAGGAGGAGTGCGCCGCAGGCGGCGGCGAGCGGCTTGAGGTGGGTGCGCATAACGTCGTACGTCTCCTTGGCGATACGGGCCCGGCGGCATGGGCTCGGCGGCATGGGGCTCAGTGGCATGGGGCTCAGCGATACGGAGGCTTGTCGATAGGGGTTGTCGATATACGGACTTATCGGTACGAGGCCTTGGTGCGGATACGGGAGACGGCGAGCAGGACCAGCAGGGTCGTCGCCATCAGCACGACCGCGACGGCGGATCCGGTGAAGAGGGAGCCGCGGTCGGTGGCCGCGAAGATCTGGACGGGCAGCGGCACCCAGTCCGGCGGGTAGAGCATCATCGTGGCGCTCAACTCGCCCATGGACAGGGCGAAGCACAGTCCGGCGGCGGCGCTCAGCGAGGGCAGCAGCAGCGGCAGCCTGACCCGCCACAGCACGTAACCGGGCCGGGCGCCCAGGCTCGCCGCCGCCTGCTCGTAGGCCGGGTCGAGCCGGGTGACGGCGGCCGACACGGACTGGTAGGCGAAGGCGGTCACCAGCACGGCGTGCGCGAGGATCACGATCCAGCGGGTGCCGTTGAGCAGCATCGGCGGCTTGCTGAAGGCCACGAGTACGGCCAGTCCCACGACGACCGAGGGCACGGCCACCGGCAGCATGAACAGCGTGTCCAGGATCCGGCGGCACCGGCGACCGCCGCGCCCGCGCAGAGCCGCGGCGGACAGTGCCGCCCAGGTGCCGCCCGCGAGCGCCAGGACGCTGGCGGTGAGGGCGGTGACCAGACTCGTGGTGAGCGCCTGGAGGGAGTCGCCGCGCAGCGCGGCGTCGTAATGCCGGGTGGTCGCGCCGGAGGGGAACGCGCCACTCCAGTTGGTCGCGAAGGACGCGGCGACGACGACCAGCAGCGGCATCGCGAAGAGCGGGAGGAAGAGCAGGAAGAACACGGCCCAGGCGGCCCAGCGGCCCTTGCGGCTATGCACCAACACGGCGGCTCACCATCCTGTACAGGCCGTAGAGACCGACGGAGATCGCGATGTTGACGACGGCGACGACGCAGGCCGCGGGGTAGTCGGACTCCAGGATCGCCTCGCTGTAGACGAGCATCGGCAGCGTGGTGACGCCTTTGGCGCCGGTGAACAGCACGATGCCGAACTCGTTGAGGCACATCACGAGCACGAGGCCGCCGCCCGCCGCGAGCGCGGGCAGCGCCTCCGGCAGGATCACCTGGCGGACGACCCGCCCCGGGCGCGCCCCGAGCGACGCGGCCGCCTCCAACTGCGCGGTGTCGAGCTGCGAGAACGCGGCGAGCAGCGGGCGCATCACGAACGGTGTGAAGTAGGTGATCTCGGCGAGCAGGACGCCCCAGGGGGTGGTCAGGAACCGGAAGGGCCCTTCGGCGGCGCCGGTGACGTCCGTCCAGACCCCGTTCGCCATGCCGACCGTGCCGTAGATGAACAGCAGCGCGAGGGTGATCAGGAAGGACGGGAAGGAGAGGAAGACGTCGATGAACCTGGCGACGGCCTTGCCGCCGGGGAAGGGCACGAAGGCGATGATCAGCGCCAGCACGAAGCCGAGGACCAGGCATCCGGCGGTCGCGCCGACCGCGATCCACACCGTCGTCACCAGCGCCTCGCGGAACGCCTCGGAGGCGAAGACCTCGGTGTAGGGCGCGAGGGACGTGCCGCCGCCGTCGGGCTGGACGGACTGCCGGACGACGAGGGCGAGGGGGTAGAGGAAGACGAGGGCGAGGAGGGCGACGGGGGGCAGGGCCCAGAGGTAGGCCGGTATCCGTTCAGGCGCCGATACGGTGCGGGGGGCGCGTGCGCGGGACGAGTCACTCGTCGGCTCGGTCGTCGACTCACTCGTCGGCTCGGTCATCGGCTCACTAGTCGGCTCAGTCATCGGGGGCACCGCCTCGGTGCGCGGCGGCGGCGCGGGGGCCGCCCGCCGGGAGCAGGTGCGCGTCGGCAGCGCCGGGGCCGCCCGCCGGGAGCAGGTGCGCGTCGTCGGGGGCGAAGTGGAGCGCCACCTTCTCGCCGAGGGCGGGCGGGGTGCGCAGCTCCCGGACCTCCGCGGTGACCTCCTGGCCGTCGATCTCGGCCGTCACCCGGTGCGAGGAGCCGCGCCACTGCAGTCCGGTCACCACACCCCGCAGGGTGTTGCGCCCGGTGCCGCCCTCGCCGAGGGAGACCAGGTGGGGACGGACGCACAGGGTCGCCGGGGAACCGGTCGCCGTCCCCGGGCCGCCGGCGCGGACGTGGAGGACGCTTCCGGCCAGCTCCACGGCGACGGTGCCGCCGTCTCCACCCGGGCCGCCCGTCGGCAGCACCCGCAGCAGATTCGCGCTGCCGACGAAGGAGGCGGTGAACTCGGTGCGCGGGGCGCGGTACAGCTCCTGCGGGGTGCCGACGTCCTGGAGGCGGGCCTTGTCCATCACGGCGATCCGGTCGGCAAGGGTGAGCGCCTCGACCTGGTCGTGGGTGACGTACAGGACGGATACGTCGGGCAGTTCGCGGTGGAGTCGGGCCAGCTCGGTGAGCATGCCGGAGCGCAGCTGCGCGTCGAGCGCCGACAGCGGCTCGTCGAGCAGCAGGACGCGGGGCCTGATGGCCAGCGCGCGGGCGATGGCGACCCGCTGCTGCTGACCGCCCGACAGCTCGCGCGGGTAGCGCTTGGCGTAGGCGGCCATGCCGGTCATCTCCAGCGCCTCGGCGACCCGGCCGGGGATCTCGCGCCGGGGCGCCTTCCGCGCCTTGAGCCCGAACGCGACGTTCTGCTCGACGCGCAGGTGGGGGAAGAGCGCGTAACTCTGGACGACCATGCCGATGCCGCGCCGGTACGGGGGCAGGTCGGTGACGTCCTCACCCCCGATCAGCACCCGCCCGGCGGCAGGCCGTACGAACCCGGCCACCGCGCGCAGGGCGGTGGTCTTGCCGGAACCGGAGGGCCCGAGCAGGGCCATGACCTCGCCGGGTTCGACGGTGAGGTCGAGGGCGTCCAGGACGACGGTGCCGTCGTAGGCGACGGAGACCTGATCGAAGCGGATGCCGCTGGCCCGCGTCTTGGCCGGGCCGGAACCCCCACCGCGGCGGAACGGCGCACCGGCCGAGAGGAGCACGCGGGCAGTCTCGCGATCGGGCTCGCGGGCAGTCTCGTGGGCGGTCACGGCCGGGCCTCCGGCGTCCCCGCCCTGTCCACCGGCACCGTCGACGACGCGGGCCCGTCCACCGTCGCGCGCTCCCAGCGGGCGATCGCGTCGGGCAACGCCGCCACCGACGGCAGCACATGGGTGGCGCCCGCCGCGCGCAGCGCGGGCTCGTCGTGGGCGCCGGTCAGTACGCCCGCGACGAGTCCGGCCCCGGCGCGGCGGCCCGACAGCATGTCGTAGGAGGTGTCGCCCGCGACGGCGATCCCGCGCACGTCGTCGGCCGCCTTCGTGCGCAGCAGCGCGGCCAGCACCATGTCCGGGTACGGGCGGCCGCGGCCGCCCGCGTCGGCCGGGCACAGGGTCAGGTCGACCAGGCCCCGGTCCCAGCCGAGGGCGGCGAGGATCGCGTCCTGGGTGGTGCGGGCGAAGCCCGTGGTCAGGGCGACGGTACGGCCGTCGGCCCGGAGCCGTTCGATGGCCTCGCGGGCGCCGGGCACCGGGGCGCAGTGCCCCGCGCCCACCAGCTCCGCGTACGCCTGCTCGAACGCGGCGTTGGCGCGCCGCGCCCGCTCCTCGTCACCGAACAGGTGCCGGAAGACGGAGATCTTGGACTCCCCCATGGTGGCGCGGACATACTCCAGCTGGGCGGCGTGCTCCGGGGTGCCGGGCACCACTCCGAGCCGCTCGGCGGCGGCACCGAAGGCCCGCTCCACCAGGCCGTCGTCGGCGACGGTCGTGCCCGCCATGTCGAGCACCACGAGCCCGATGGCACCGGTCGGCGTGGCCGCCTGCGCGTACGTCGGCGTGGTCGCCGGTGTGGCCGCCTGCGCGCTCGGCGAGGCGTTCGTCGGCACGTCCGACGCCCCGTTCGTCGGCACGCCCGGCGACGCGTTCGTCGTCGTACCCGGCGACGCGTTCGTCATCGCGCCCGGCGCCCCGTTCCTCATCGCCCCCGGCGACACGTTCGTCGTCGCGTCCGTCTCAGTCATCTCCCTCACCAGCCCAGTTCGTCAGCGGTGGTCTCGGCGATCGCCGGAGCGCACGTCATGCCGCGCCCGCCCGGCCCGGTGACCAGCCAGACGCCGTCGCGTACCCGCTGCCGGTGCACGACGTTCGCCGTGTCGACGCACTGCGCGTACACCCCGGCCCATCGGCGGCGGGTCCTCGGCATCGGCCGGCCGAGGACGGCCTCGACGACCTCGGCGAGGTGGTCGTAGGGGTCCTCGACGACGTCGAAGCCGAAGGGCTGGTCGTACTCGTGCGTGTCGCCGATGGTCAGCCCGCCGTCCCGGCGCTGGACCATCAGCAGCTGCATCCGGTGCGCGGCGGCGGTGGGGGCCTGCGGCTGCCCGGCGTCGAGCGCGTCCAGGGCGCCGCCCGCGTACGCCGGGTAGTAGCGGAAGCTGTCCGCGTCGGCGACGGAGGTGGTGAGCGGCTCGCCGAGCGGCTCGGTCTGCATCATCTGCAACCGGACCCGGCGCACCGGCAGTTCGGGGACGAGTTCCCTGACGAGCCCGCCGAGCCAGGCACCCGTGCACAGGATGACGGCGTCGCCTGTGTGGACGTCTCCGTGGTCGTCGCGGACGGCGTGCTCGCCGAAGACCTCGCGCACCTCGCGGCCGCCGAGGAAGGTGTAGCGGCCGGATGCCAGCAGCGCCCGCTTCAGCGCGAGTTGGGCGGTACGCGGCTCGACGGCGGCATCGCGTTCGCACCACAGGGCCGCGGTGAACTCGCCGCGCAGGGCAGGATTGAGCGCGCGCGCCTCGGCCGCGGTCAGCAGCGCGTAACCGCGGACGGCGGCGGCGTCGGTGCGGGCGGCGGCGGCCTCGGCGACGGCCAGTTCGCGCTCGGTCCGTACGACGGTCAGCGAGCCGTTCGGCCGGAAGCCCACCTCCGGCACCCGTGCCCCGATCTCCTCCCACAGCTCGCGGGCGCGCAGCGCGGCGGCGAGCTCCGGGCCGTCCGCGCGCCCGCTGACCCAGACCAGGCCGAAGTTGCGCAGGCTCGCCCCGCGGGCCTCTGCCTCGCGCTCGATGTGGACGACCTCGTGGCCGCGTTCAATGGCGTGCCAGGCGTGCATGGATCCCAGGACGCCGGCTCCGACGACTATCACTCTCACGGCGGCAACGCTCCTTGCGTTCGGTGGACCGCACGGGGCCGCGCGGCAACGCCATCGTGAACAGCCGAGCAAGTTCGGACTAGACCCGTTATTCATTCGTGACAAAGAGAGAACCCTCTGGCGCGAACGGCGAAGATCGGTTAGCGTCTAAGACGAGACGCAACGGTTCGTCGCGTTGAGCGGCGGCGCGGAGACGAAGGAGTGGTTTTCCCTGTCGAACACCAGGAGCAATGCCAAGAGTTGGTTCATCACCGGCGCCTCCCGTGGCCTGGGACGCGCCTTCACCGAGGCCGCCCTGTCCGCCGGAGAGCGCGTCGTGGCAGCCGCCCGCAACGTCGAGCCGCTCGCCGAGCTGGCCGAGAAGTACCCGGACCAGCTCATCCGGCTCGCCCTGGACGTCTCCGACCGCCGCGCCGTGTTCGAGGCGGTGGACCGGGCGGTGGCGGCCGTCGGCCGACTCGACGTCGTGGTCAACAACGCCGGTGGCCTGCTGTACGGCATGGTGGAAGAGGCCACCGAGGAGCAGATCCGCGAACACCTCGACGTCAACTTCTTCGGCGCGGTGTGGGTCGCCCAGGCCGTGGTCCCGCACCTGCGCGCGCAGGGCTCGGGCCACATCCTCCAGGTCACGTCGATGGGCACCAGCGGAGGCATGGCCTCCGTCGGGTTCTACGGGGCGGGCAAGGCGGCCCTCGACTCGGTCAGCGAGGCGCTGGCGATGGAGGTCGAGCAGTTCGGGATCAAGGTCACCATCCTGCAGATGGGCGGCTACTCGACGGGGCTGTTCACCGCGGGCACCACGGCGACCGAGCCCGACCCGGCCTACGAGGCGCTGCGTGCCCAGTTGGCGGAGATGTGGGGCGACGACGCCGGCCCGGACCCGGCCACGGCGGCACCCGCGATCATGAAACTGGCCGAACTGCCGGACCCGCCGCGCCGCCTGATCGTCGGTGGCAATTCGTTCGACCTCGTCCAGGAGATGGGCCGGGCCCGTGCCGAGCAGTACCGGGCCTGGGAATCCCTCAGCCGCATGGCACCGGGCTGACGGGGGCCGCAGGGCGCCATCTCACGTCGTCACGTCGTCACGTCGCGGCCCGGCTCAGATGCGCCGAGAAGCTGAACCGGTCGCCGCGATAGAGCGAGCGCACCCGCTCCAGCGGACGCCCCTCGGTGTCCCGCGAGGCCCGGTGGATGAGCAGCATCGGCAGCGCGGGCGGGGTCCCGATGAGCAGCGCCTCGCGCGGCGTCGCCAGCACGGTCTCCAGCCGCTCGTCCGCGTCGCCGAAGAACAGGCCGAGCTTGTCGCCGAGGTAGGCGTAGAAGGACGAGTCGGGGTCGAACTCGGTGTCCAGGTGGGGCACCCGCGCCACGCGTACGTACGTGCTCTCCAGCCCCACCCGCTCGTCGTCGGCGAGCAGCACCCGCTCCATGTGCCAGACCGGCTCCCCGGTCTCGGCCCCGATCTCGGCGGCGATGGCGGGCGGGCACGGGAAGCGGTCGAGTCCGATGAGGCTACGGCCGGGCCGCCGCCCCTGCCGCCGTACGCCCTCGGTGTAGCTGGCCAGTGAGAGCGGCTGCTCCAGCTTGGGCCCCGCGACCACCGTCCCCCGGCCGTGCCGCCGCAGCCGCCCCTCCAGCAGCAACTCGCGCAGCGCCTGCCGCAGCGTCTCCCGCGACACCTCGTACCGCAGCGCGAGGTCCCGCTCGGGGGGCAGCGGCTCGCCCTCGCCCAGCTCGTCGAGGAGCGCGGCGATCTCGGCCTTGACCGCGTAGTACTTGGGGATACGGCCGTGCTCGGGGATCCCGGCCCGCACCGGCGCGCCGGGCCTCTGGTCGTTCGGATAGTCCACGGGGCGATCCTCGCACCCGTCGAGGACGACCGCTGCGGGCTCACCCGCCGAGAAGCTCCCCGCGCTTGATCGCGGCGACGAAGGACGACCAGGCGTCCGCGTCGAACAACCCGACAGGAATGCGCGCCATGGCAGAACAGAAAGCGCCTTGCCGGCACGATGTGTCGCGGGGCGCGAAACGATGCGAGAAATACGGAAAGCGGATCTACCTTTAGGGCGGGGCTCGGCCCCGTCCCCCTACGCCATCCGGTCGACCGCGTCCTTGGCCTCTTTCAGGCCGGCGCCCGTGACCTCGCGGTAGGCCTTGATGGCCTGGATCTTCCGCCCATTCCGCGCGAGCTCGGCGACCCGCTCCAGCTCCGGGTCGTGCTCGCGAAGGCCCAGGTGGTCGAGGATCAGGTCGATTTTGCGCTCAACCCGGGCGATTCTGCGTCCGTTGTGCTTGATCATGCCATCGACACCCGCGATGCCCCCAATCACGACAAGAGCAACGAAGAACAAACCCATTATTTCCATAGTCCGCGATTCTAAGACGTCGCCTCATCCACGGGTCGGCGCGAGCCGCCATTCCCCGGAATGACCCGGCGGAAGCGCCAGGTCGCGCCGGACGGCCGCGTAGTACCGCTCACGTGCGTCGCGCTGGCGCTGGAGCAGGGCCGACCACGTTTCCGGGCTGTGGGTCTGCTCTCGTAGGAACGCTTCCATGTCCATCACGGCGACGACCCATTCGCGGGCCCTCTCCACCACGTCCAGGGCGCCGAGCATCAACAGCGCCTCCCCGGCCGGGTCCCGCGCGTCAGTGGCGGCGGCCAGGTGAGGCGCCGCCTCCTCGGGAGACAAGGGGTGCGGGTGAGGGTCGTTGCCGAGGTGGGCCGCGACCCGGTACGTCAGGGTGACGCTCTTCTTCAGCGACCTGGCGTAGTCGGCGTAGGCCGTCAGCCGCCGTTCCTCCCAACGGGCCGCCCGCTCGCGGCGGAAGCGGGCCTGATCGCCACGCATGATCGCCACGTACGACCCGAGGGCGCCGATCACCACGCCTATCAGGGCAGGGAGTTGTTGAATGAACGCGGACATGGCCCCACGCTATCTCGCGGAGGCGCACGCGATTCCCGACGCCAAGCGGCCTCAGCAAGCAGCCTAGCGGCGGAGAAGGAGAGCCTCAGCGGCGGAGGCGGCGGGCGCCCGCGACCAGTGCGGCTCCGGCCAGCAGGCACGCGGCACTGACCGCCGTCAGCGGCAGCAGAGCGCCTCGGTCCACGCGGTCCGGGCGGCCGGTGTCGGCGAGGGCGGGTGGGCTGCCGGCGAGCGGGTCGCCGCCGGGCGGTCTCCCGTCGGCGGGAGTCCCGGTCGCCTTGTCCTTGGCGGCTCCGGCGCCGCCGCCCGCGCTCCCGCCCTCCTTGCCCGGTTCCTTCCCCTGGCCCGTCGTCCGCTCCTTCCCTTGCCTCGTCCCCGGACCCTCGGTGATGCCGAAGGAGTAGTCGCGGGACTGGCCGACCCAGTCCCCGTCGTCGCCGCGGCGCTGCACCGTGGTGACGTTGGCGGTGACCTCACCGATCGGGGCGGTCGCGGTGAACCGGGACCGCAGCGCCACGGTGAGGGTCCGGCGCGGTGGTACGGAGAAGCCGGGGAAGCCGTCGCCCTCGAAGACCCCCACGTTCTCGTCCTCGTCGGTCGTCTCGAACCGCGCGGCCCGCCATCGGCCCGCCTGGACGTCGTAGAACTCAAGGCTGATGTGCTCGGGGCGCAGCTCGCGGTGCTCGTCGGCGAGCACGACGACGGGGTGGACGGCGCGGCACGCGGCGCGGGTGGTGTTGCGCAGTTCCAGGTGCCAGGCGCGCCAGTAGCCGCCGCGCGGGAAGTCGGCCGGTCCGTCGCGCAGCTCCGCGCGCAACGGGAACTCCGTACCGTCGCGGTCACCGCACACCGGGGCCGCAGACGAGGCGTCGGCGGCGGACGCCGACGCGGACGCGGGCGGAGGCACGGGGGTGGGTGCGGGGCCTGGGGCCGGGGCTGGTGCGGGGGCCGGGGCTGGTGCCGTCGCGACGGCGGGTACGGGCGCGTGGGCGGCGGCTTGCGCGTGGGCCGCCGCCGGGGACGGGGCGGACGGTGACGACGGGAGGGGCGCGAGCGCGGCCACGGCCGCGGCGGCACAGACGGCGGGGGCGCTGGGCAGACGCATGACGAACCTTTGCTGCCGTGCTTTCCGGGCTGTCTGAGTCCTTCCCCGCCCGGGCGGGGATGCCCGGGCCCGACCGGTGATGCCCTCCGACTGGCCGTCAGGATCCCCCTCGATCAGCCCAGTTTCGGGCCCTCCTGGAGTCCTCGGACTCCCCGACTCCGCGGGCTCCCGGACTCGCGGACTCCCGGGCTCCTCGGGCTCTCGGTTTCCCCGACCTCCGGGCTCCACGGGCTCCCGGGCTCCACGGGCCCCCGATTTCCCCAGGCCCCGGGCCCCACGCGCTCCCGGTTCCGCGGGCCCCGGGCCCCACGCGCTCCCGGCTTCCCCGGCCCCCGGGCTCCACGGGCCCCCGGTTTCCCCCGGTCTTCGCGGTCCTACCGGTCTTCGCGGTCCTCCCGGCCCCGCCGCATCCGGCGGGCGAACAGCGGCGCGAGGACCAGTTGAGCAGCGCCCTCCACGACCGCCCGCCCGCCGTGCCCGGCCACCGCCACCGGTACCGCCGGGCCACCGCGCCGCGCCGCCTCCTCGGTCAGCGCCTCGCGGACTCCGCGCAGATACGGCCCGGGGGCGGCCAGCACGGTCCGGCCGCCCAGCAGGACGCGGTCGATGTCGAGCAGCCGTACGAGATTGGCCGCGCCGACGCCGAGCAGCCGCGCGGCCTGCGCCGTGTCGCCGTTCGCGGCCGCCGCCAGGCAGAGCGCCTCGATACAGCCCCGGTTGCCGCAGCCGCAGCGCGGCCCGTCCAACTGGATCACCTGATGGCCGAACTCCCCCGCGTCGGTGCGCGCGCCCCGGTACACCCCGCCGCCCAGCACCAGCCCCGCGCCCAGTCCCGTCCCCAGGTGCAGATACGCGAACGACTCGGCGGCGCCCGGTACGTCGGCCGCGCGCAGGGCGAGGCCGAGCGCGGCGGCGTTGGTGTCCTTGTCGAGGACGACGGGGAGGCCGAGCCGTTCGGCGAGCGCGTCGCGCAGCGGGTAGCCGTCCCAGTCGGGAAAGCCGGTGACGCGGCGCAGTACCCCGGAGGCGTGGTCGAGGGGGCCGGGAGCGGCGACCCCGACCCCGAGCACGGCCCCGGTCGTACCTTCGCCTGCGTCCCCCAGGTCCCTCGCACCCCTCGCATCCCCTGCGTCCCGTACATCCCTCGCGCCCCGCGCGCCCCCCGCGTCCCTCACATCCCCCGCATCCCCCGCGAGCAGCGCCGTGACCTCCGCCACCGCCGCGTCCAGGACCGCCTCCGCGCCCGCGCCCAGGTCGAGTGGGGTCTCGCGGACGGCCAGCGGCTCGCCCGTGAGGTCGGTGCGCACCGCCGTCAGCCGGTCGCGGTCCAGGTGGAGACCCACGGCACCGCGCGCCCCGCGCACAAGCCGCAGGACCGTGCGCGGCTTACCGCCCGTGGAGGGGCGGTGGCCGGCCTCGGCGATCAGGCCGTCCGCCCGCAGCCGCGCCGTGATCTTGCTGACGGCCTGCGGGGTGAGCCCGGTGTGTTCGGCGAGCTCCAGCCTGCTCGCCCCCTCGTCGCCCGCGTCGCGGAGCAGGCCGAGGACGAGCGCGGCGTTGTGGCCGCGCAGAACGGTCAGGTTGGCGCCGAGGCCGCCGTCGTAAGGGTGCCGCACCCCTCCATTGTCCCCGCCGCTTGCGCTTAGGCAACGCTGTTGCCAAAGTGGAGGTCATGGATGGCACCCATGACGCCCCTGACACCCGCCGCACTGCCGCGGGTCCCCTCCGCGTCGGGCTGATCGGCTACGGCCTCGCGGGCTCCGTCTTCCACGCCCCGCTGATCGCGGCCACCGACGGTCTCGTCCTCGACACCGTCGTCACCGGCGACCCCGAGCGGCAGCGGCGGGCCGCCGGCGAGTACCCGCGCGTGCGGTGCGCGGCGTCGCCCGACGAGCTGTGGGCCCGGGCGGCCGAGCTCGACCTGATCGTCATCGCCTCCCCCAACCGCACCCACGTCCCGCTCGCCCGTACCGCCCTGGAGGCGGGGCTGCCGGTCGTCGTGGACAAGCCGCTGGCCGCGACGGCGGCGGAGGCGGAGGGGCTGGCCGCGCTCGCCGACGAGCGCGGGTTGCTGCTGAGCGTCTTCCAGAACCGCCGCTGGGACAACGACTTCCGCACCGTCCGGCGGCTCCTGGCCGACGGCACGCTCGGCGACGTGCACCGGTTCGAGTCGCGGTTCGAGCGCTGGCGGCCCGCTCTCAAGGGCGGCTGGCGGGAGTCCGGCGACCCGGCCGAGGTCGGGGGGCTCCTGTACGACCTGGGCAGCCACCTCGTCGACCAGGCGCTCACCCTCTTCGGCCCGGCCGCCTCCGTGTACGCCGAGGTCGACGTACGCCGCCGGGGCGCCGCGGCCGACGACGACACGTTCATCGCCCTCACGCACACCGGCGGCGTCCGCAGCCATCTGTGGATGAGCGCCACCGCCGCCCAGCTGGGCCCCCGTTTCCGGGTGCTGGGCAGCGAGGCGGCGTACGTGAAGTACGGTCTCGACCCGCAGGAGGCGGCGCTCCGGGAGGGCGCGCGGCCCGGCGGCGACCGCCCATGGGGGGTGGAGCCGGAGTCCGCGTGGGGCCGCGTGGGGTCCGGGGAGGCGGGCGAGCCGGTGGCCACCCTGCCCGGGGACTACCCGGCGTACTACGCGGCCGTCGCCGCCGCGCTGCGCGAGGGCGGCGAACCGCCGGTGACGGCCGCCGAGGCCGCCGCCGCGCTGCGGGTCCTGGAGGCGGCTCGCGTCTCCGCCGCGGAAGGCCGCACGGTCCACCTCGCCTCCCCGCCCCACCGGGCCTCCTGACCTGCCACCAGGCCTCCTGACCTGCGCGGGCCGCCGGGACCCCCGCCCGGCCGGCCCGCGCAGAGCGAGGAGGTCCGGCTGCGCCCCTCCTGCAGCCGGACCTCCTCGCCCTCCCCCACACGGCCCGGGCGCCACACGGCCCGGTGACCCGCACGGCCCGGTGACCCGCACAGCCCGGCGCCCCGCACGGCCCAGTGCCCGTACAGCCCGGCGCCCCGCACGCAACAGGACCGCTCCGCCGAGCCCCCCGGCATCACGGAACCGTCCCCACCGCGAGCGCACCAGGCCAGACCCGCCTCGTGCGCAACGGGCCCGCGTGGCGCGCGACGCGTATCGCACGCGGCGCCGGGAAGTCGGGAGCGGGCCGGGCCCCTACGCCGGCTTCAGCTCCTGGCGCTGACGGCCCAGGCCCTCGATCTCCAGCTCCACCACGTCACCGGCCCGCAGATACGGCTTGGGGTCCGGGTGGCCCATCGCGACCCCCGCCGGAGTACCGGTGTTGATCACATCGCCCGGATACAGCGTCATGAACTGGCTGACGTACCGCACCACCTGAGCCACCGGGAAGATCTGATCGGCCGTCGTGCCGTCCTGCCTCAGCTCGCCGTTCACCCACAGCCGCAGCCCCAGCGCCTGCGGGTCCGGGATCTCGTCCGCCGTCACCAGCCACGGGCCCAGCGGGTTGAACGTCTCGCAGTTCTTGCCCTTGTCCCACTGCCCGCCGCGCTCGATCTGGAACTCCCGTTCCGACACGTCGTGCGCGACCGTGTACCCGGCCACCGCCGCCAGCGCCGCCTCGTCCGAGGCCAGGTAGCGCGCCGTGCGGCCGATGACGACCGCCAGCTCCACCTCCCAGTCGGTCTTCTCGCTGCCGCGCGGCACCAGCACCGTGTCGTCCGGGCCGACGACCGTGTCCGGGGCCTTCATGAACAGGATCGGCTCCCCGGGGATCGCGGCACCGGTCTCGGCCGCGTGGTCGTGGTAGTTCAGCCCGATGCACACGATCTTGCCGATACGGGCCACCGGCGGCCCGATCCGCAACCCCGCCGCGTCCCGTTCCGGCAGCTCACCGGCGTCGGCGGCGGTCCGGATCCGGTCGAGCGCGGCCCGGTCGGCGAGGAGTGCGCCGTCGATGTCCTGGGCCAGCCCCGACAGGTCGCGCAGGACCCCTGACGAGTCCAGCAGCGCCGGGCGCTCCGCCCCCGCCGGTCCGACACGCAGCAGCTTCATCTGACCCAACTCCCGTGGTCGAGGACAACGGTCCAGGGGGACGGCTCCCAGACTCCGAGTTGTTCGATCCTCCAAGAATCCGGTCCACTCCACAAGACCTCGTTCACATACTGGACCGTCATTTAAGCGGTGGAGCATTCGCGGAATTTATTGACAAATCGGTCTAGCCAGGCAAGGCGGACGGAGTTACTCTCTTAGTAAGCCTGTGGGGCGAGCGAGGGAGCTTGACCAGGAGATGGCGCCGTGAGGCTTCGGTCTCGGTGACGAACGCCGTCGAATGATTAGGCTGAGAGGCCAGAAGGTTGGGAGACCGGATGGCGACCTCCATTACCTGATTCGGACAATGCCGGCGAAGGAAGCCCACCTCGCAGGCGCTGACGTACCCGCGAGGTACCCGAAGCCCAGGTCCATGACCTGGGCTTCTCCGTATGCCCGGCCCGTCGGCCCGTATGCCCGGCCCGTCCGTACGCGGCATGCCCTGCCCGTCGGCCCGCATGCCCCGCCCGTCCGTACGCGGCTCACGCCCCCAGCCCGTGCGCGACCGCGTAGATGCACAGCCCCGCCAGCGCGCCGACGACCGTGCCGTTGATCCGGATGAACTGCAGATCCCGCCCGATGTGGGCCTCGATCTTCCGCGAGGTGTGCTCCGCGTCCCAGCTCGCGACCGTGTCGGTGATCAGCGAGGTGATCTCGTCGCGGTAGGTGGTGACCACATAGACCGCCGCGTCCTCCAGCCAGCCGTCGACCTTGGCCCGCAGCCGCTCGTCCGTCGACATCCGGGCGCCCAGCGACAGGATCGCGGCGCGGACCCGCAGCCTGAGTTGGCTGCGCTCGTCCTCCGCGGCCGCCACGATCATGCTCCGTACGGCGCCCCAGGCCGAGGCGATCAGGTCCTGCACCTCGCCGCGGCCCAGCAACTCCGACTTCAGCCGCTCCACGCGGGCCCGGGTGTCGGGGTCGGTCCGCAGATCACCGGCGAAGTCGGCGAGGAACCGGTCGACCGCGCCGCGCGCCGGGTGGTCGGGCATGTCCCGCATCTCGGTGACGAAGCGCAGCAGCTCCTTGTAGACGCGCTCGCCGACCTTGCGGTCCACGAACCGCGGCGTCCAGCCCGGGGCGCCGCCCGTCACGGCGTCCATCACGGAGTCGCTGTGCAGCACCAGCCAGTCATGGGCCCGTACGCACACCAGGTCCACGACCCGGTGGTGGCCGCCGTCCGCGACGACCTTGTCCAGCAGGGTGCCCAGGCCCGGCGCGACCTCCTGCGCGTCCGCGCGGCGGGTGATGGCCTCGCCGACCACGGCCTGGACATCGGAGTCACGCAGCACGGTGAGCGCGCCGCGCACCGCGGTGGCGAGCTCCGCGGTGACCCGGTCCGCGTGCGCGGGCTCGGCGAGCCAGCCGCCCAGCCGGGTGCCGATGCCGACGGCGCGCAGCCGCGACCGGATCACATCGCCGGACAGGAAGTTCTCGCCGACGAACTCGCCGAGGTTGGTCCCGAGCTGGTCCTTCTTCGTCGGGATGATCGCGGTGTGCGGGATGGGCAGCCCCATCGGGCGCCGGAACAGGGCGGTCACGGCGAACCAGTCCGCCAGCGCGCCGACCATCCCGGCCTCGGCGGCGGCCGCCACATAGCCCGCCCAGCCGCCGGCACCGGCGTTGTCCGCCCACGTGGCCGCGGCGAACACCACGGCGACGGCCACGAGCAGTCCGGTCGCGAAGGTCTTCATCCGGCGCACCCCGCGCCGCCGTTCCTCGTCCACGGGGCTGTCGGCCGCGAGCCCGCCGCCCGGGAAGCCGGCACCGGCGGACGCGTCGCCGCCCCTCCGCGGCCACGGCCGCTCAGGGGCCCCGTCCGTATTCGTCGGTTCCATCCGCTCCACCCGGTCGCGCCGTCCCCTCCTGCATTGTCCCCGCCTGCCCTACTCCGGAGCGGTTCCGTAAGTTCCCGCGTCGTATCGGCCGTGTCACAGACCGGACGGCACACCGGCCCGTGCGACGTCCCGCCACCCGTGCATGGGATCATGGAGGGCCGATCGGACGGCACCGGCGCCGCCGAACGTGTGTGAGGTCCGAACCGCACGTCCCGCCCCGTCCCTCGCGGAGCTCTCAGCCCCGCCTGCCCCAGGAGTCACCCGCACATGAGCGTGCCCCCGATGCCCAGACGCACGGCGTTCGCCGTGCTCGCTGCGCTGACGGCCGTGGTGGTCCTCGTCTCGACAGCGATATACCTCTTCGTGGACCGCGGAGACGACGACGTCGACACCCCCGCGCGCCCCGGCCGCGGCTCGGTGGCCCCCGCCGCCGCGGGCACCTGGGTGGGCACCTGGAGTACCTCCGCGGCCGCGGCCGAACCGCGCACCTACGACGGTCTCGCGGACTGGTCGATACGGAACGTCGTGCGCACCAGCATCGGCGGCACAAGCGTCCGGATCCACCTGTCGAACCTCTACAGCGCCCGCCCGCTGACGGTCACCCACGCCTCGGTGGCCCTCGCCGCCGCGCCCAGCAACCCGAGCGCGGCGTTCGGCACCATGCGCCGCCTCACCTTCGGCGACCGCACCTCGGTGACCATCCCGGCCGGCCAGTCGGTGGTCAGCGACCCGGCGCGGCTGACCGTGCCCCCCGCCGCCGACCTGCTGGTCACCACGTACTCCCCCACCCCCTCCGGCTTGGTCACCTACCACCCGCACGCCCGTCAGACCTCGTACCTGGCGCACGGTGACCACACCGAGGACAGCAACGGAGTGGCCTACACCCAGCAGAGCCCGTACTGGCGGTACGTCACCGCCGTGGACGTGTGGAGCAAGGAGGCCCAGGGCGCGGTCGCCGTCCTCGGCGACTCCATCACCGACGGCATCACCTCCACCGCGGGCGCCAACCGGCGCTGGACGGACTTCCTCGCCAACCGGCTCCGCGACGAGCCCGGCGCCCCCCGCTACGGCGTGCTCAACCAGGGCATCAGCGGGAACCGGGTGCTCACCGATGGCACCCGGTTCCCGCCCAACAACCCCAGCGGGCTGTCCCGGTTCGAGCGCGACGTCCTGCGGCGTACGGGAGTGAAGGCCGTCGTCATCGAGCTGGGCGTCAACGACATCCTGCGCAACCCGCACGAGACCGACGCGGAGCAGATCGTGGCCGGGCTGCGGCGGCTGACCCAGCAGGCCCACCAGAGCGGACTGCGCGTCATCGGCGCCACCTTGACCCCGTTCCACGGCCACCGCGGCTTCACGCCCGCGCTGAACGCCGTACGGGAGCGGGTGAACCAGCAGATAAGGGCCGGGAAGGTCTTCGACGCCGTGGTGGACTTCGACGGGGCGCTGCGCGACCCGGCCGCCCCGCAGCGGCTGCGTCCGAAGTACGACTCGGGCGACCATCTGCACCCGAGTGACGCCGGCTACCGGGCGATGGCGCAGGCCCTGGACCTGGACCAGCTCAAGGGCACCGCCGCGGCCGCGCTCTAGGCCTCTGGGCGAAGGCCTCCGGGCCGCTGCGCGCGGAACCGGGGGCCGGGCCTCCGGGCCGGACTCCTGGGGCCGGGGGTTTCCGTGCCGGGCTCCTGGGGGCCGAGGGTCTCCGGGCCGGGCCCCGGGCCGGACTCCTGGGGGCCGAGGGTCTCCGGGCCGGGCCCCGGGCCGGACTCCTGGGGGCCGAGGGTCTCCGGGCCGGGCCCCGGGCCGGTCCCCGGGCCGGAGCCCCAGGGGGCCGGGCCTCCGGTGCCGGAGGCTCCTGACCGGCCCGCCGGTCACAGCTCCTTGCGCTGCGCCTTCTCCTCCTTGCGCCGCGCCTTGAGCGCCTTGCGTTCCCCCTTGCGCAGCTTCCGCTGGATGCCCACGCTGCCGCACAGCGCGAGGCCGGTGACCGTCACGCGGGGCGCGCCGGGCTGCCCGGGGCCGACCGCCCGGTGGTCGAATCCGCCCGCCACTCCGACGCCGGTGACGTGCACCTCGACCTCCGGCGGCACTGTCACCCGGACCCCGCCCATGACGGCGACGCAGCGGATGACCACGTCGCGGTCCTCGAACCGGGCCTCCCTCAGGTCGATCTCACCGCCGCCCAGGAACGTGAAGGAGGTGAAGCGGCGCGGCACCACCCAGTTGCCCTTGCGCTCGAAGCCGCCCAGCACGGCCACACCGGCCTTGGAGGTGGGGCGGTGGCCGATCCGGACGACCCAGAACGGGTCGGTCCGGGGCTCGGGGACCGCGACCCGGCCGGACGCGGGGAGGTCCCGCACCAGCGGCGCCAACTCGCCGTGCGTACGGGCCCGGTACGCGGCGTCCAGCCGCTCCTCGAACTCCTCCATGGTCAGCCGGCCCTCGGCGACGGCGTCCCGCAGGGCGTCGGCGACCCGCTCACGCTCGGCGTCGGAGGCCCGCAGGTCGGGGAGGTCGTCGGTCATGGCCGTCAGCCTAGCGAGCTTCCGCGTACATCCTCGCGATCACATCCTCGATGTCCGGCTCGCGTAGCGAGAGGTCGACCAGCGGGTAGCCGTCGGCCACCGCGGCGACGACGGGCGCCGCGCTGGCCGTGGCCGGGAACGCCAGCCACTGCCGGGGCCCTTCCACCCGCACCGTCCGCGCGCCGGGCACCTCGATGGGCGCCAGCTCGCGCTCCAGGTCCACGACGAGGGTCCGTTCGCTCCCGCCCACCGCGTGCAGCCCGTCGAGCCCGCCGTCGTAGACCAGCCGCCCGTGGTCGATGACCATCACCCGCCGGCACAACTGCTCGATGTCGGTCAGGTCGTGGGTGGTGAGCAGGACGGTCGTGCCCAGCTCGGCGTTCACCTCGCGCAGGAACGCCCGCACCCTCGCCTTGCTGACGACGTCCAGCCCGATGGTCGGCTCGTCCAGGTACAGCACCTCGGGGTCGTGCAGCAGGGCGGCGGCGATGTCGCCGCGCATCCGCTGCCCGAGCGAGAGCTGACGCACCGGCACCGGGAGCAGCTCGCCCAGGTCCAGCAGCTCCACGCACCGGTCGAGGTTCTCCCGGAACCGCGCTTCCGGGACCCGGTACATCCGCCGCACCAGCGCGTAGGAGTCGCGCAGCGGCAGGTCCCACCACAGGGTCGTGCGCTGGCCGAAGACCACGCCGATACGGTGCGCGAGCCGGGCGCGGTCGCGTGCGGGGTCGACCCCGGCCACCCGCAGCCGTCCGCCGCTGGGCACCAGAATGCCGGTCAGCATCTTGATGGTGGTGGACTTCCCGGCGCCGTTCGGGCCGATGTAGCCGACCATCTCGCCGCGCGGCACCCGGAAGCTGATGCCGTCCACGGCCCGCACCTCGCGCCGCTCACGGCGCAGCAGGCCCGCCCGGCGCCGTACCGCGAAGACCTTCTCGACCCGGTCGAGTTCGATGAATCCGGCCTCGTCCACCTTCATCTCCTCCCTCTTCATCTCCTCCCTGTCCCTCCCGCTCAGCTTCCCGTGCTCCGGTACGTGCGCAGCCCCGCCCGCCACGCCAGCCCGGCCGGCACGCAGCACGCGGCCGCGACCAGCGGCGCGGCGAGGCCGATCCAGCCCGGGAGCCCGATCGGGTTGGGGCGGTCCAGGATGTACAGCGCGGGCAGCCAGTTGACGAAGGCCAGCGGGACGAGGAAGGTGACGGCCCGCAGCAGTTCGCGAGTGAAGACGGTGGGCGGGTACTGGAGCAGGGTGGTCCCGCCGTACGTGAACGAGTTCTGCACCTCGCAGGCGTCGTTGGCCCAGAACTGGAAGGCCGCGCCCGCCACGAACACCGCCCCGAAGATCACGGCGCCGCTGAGCACCATCACGGGCAGGAGCAGCAGCCGGTCCCAGGTCCAGTCGGCGTCGAGCCGGGGCAGCGACCAGCCGAGCAGCACCAGCCCCTGGATGATCCGCCCCACTCTGCGCAGCGCGAAGCGGTCGGCGGCGACCTGCGCCAGAATCGGCACGGGCCGTACCAGCAGGATGTCCATCGTGCCGTCCCGCACCCGGCGGCCGACCCGGTCCATACTGCCGAGCATCAGGTCGGTGAGGCCGAACGCGGTGCTGCTGGTGCCGTAGAGGAAGGCCACCTCGGCCAGTCCGAACCCGCCCAGGGCGTCCACGTGAGAGAACATCAGGGCGATCACCACGAAGTCGAGAGCGGTGACGGCGAGGTTCCCCAGCGTCGTGATCACGAAGGAGGTGCGGTACGTCATCGTGGAGCGCACCCACATCCCCACGATCAGGACGTACCCGCGGACGCCGTCGTACAGCCGCGATTCAGCCACCCTGGACCACCACCTTCCGGGTCGCGCCGTACTGCAGCGCGCGCCCGGCGGCCAGCAGCACCAGCGCCCAGCAGGCCTGGAAGGCGAAGGCCCCCACCAGGGCGGGGCCGTGGCGTTCGCCCAGCAGCACATCGACGGGGACCTGCAGGATCGCGGCCCAGGGAAGCACGTCGGCCAGTTCACCGAGCAGTCCGGGGAAGACGTTGAGCGGCAGCACCATGCCCGAGAAGAACATCGCCAGGATGTGGCTGACCGTGTTGATCCCGGCCCCGTCGAGCAGCCAGAAGGCGGTCAGCGCGACCAGATAGCGCACCGCGAAGCTGACCAGCAGGCCGAGGGCGACCGCCACCGCGAAGTACAGCCACGTCAGCGGGGCGGTGGGCAGGGCGAGTTCGAAGGCCAACGCGCCGCACGCCACCGGCAGCAGGCCCCGGCCCAGCAGCTGGAACAGCGCGCGGCCCATGTCTCCGGCCAGCCACCACAGTTGGAGGTCGACGGGCCGGTAGAGGTCGACGGCGATGTCGCCGGAGCGGATGCGCTCCTGCAACTCGACCTCGAAGCCGCCGCCCATCACGGCGGTGGCGGCCAGCAGCCCCTGGCCGAGCCAGACGAAGGTCAGCGCCTGGGACAGGTCGTAGCCCCCGAGATGAGGCCTCTGGTCCCACAAGGCGATATACGTGTAGGCGACGATGAAGCCGAAGACGGTGTTGGTGAACACCCCTGCCGCCGTGGCCACCCGGTAGGTCGCGTAGCGTCTGAAGCCGCTCACCGCGACGGCCGCGTACAGCCGCATCCGACGGCCCCTCCCTGCGTCCGGACACTAAAGCTCGGGAGCTTATTCGGCGGGCGGAACAGGAGCCAGGGAATTTTCACTCGATGGTGTGACGAAAATCATCCGTCCAGCCGGTCACAGAGCTGTCACGGGTGCGCGCCACGGCCTCGGCCCGGAACGGATGATGCGACAGTGTTTTATGGGGCGTACCACGCGAATCGCCCGCCACGCCACCATTCCGCCGCGGTGCAACCTTTGACGGCGGCCGAGGAGTCTCAGGAGACATGAGCGACGAGCCCCAAAAGCAGGAACCCCCACAGCCGAAGGACGGAAGCGAGACCGCTTCCGGTTCCACATCCGGCTCTGTTTCCGGTTCCGGTTCCGGTTCCCCTTCCGGCAAGGGTTCCCGCTCCGGTCCCACCTGGGCCCCCCGGGACGATGACGCGGACGGCGCGGCCACGGACGGCGCAGCCACGGGCGGCAAGAAGGACGAGCCCGCCAAGGACGCCAAGCCGGCGAAGAAGGACGGGCCCGCCAAGAAGGACGAGCCCGTGAAGGGCGGCAAGCTCGCCAAGGAGGGCAAGCAGGCCAAGGCCGGCAAGGCCCCCGACGCCACGGCCGCCTCGCCTGCCGCCGCCACCAGCAGCGGCACGGGCACCGGCCCGGCCGTCGTGGTCCCGGTCGACGCGGCGGGCCCGGACGCCAAGGTCCCGGACGCCAAGGTCCCGGATGCGCCGGAGCCGGTGTCCTCGGCGGCAGACGCCAAGGACGCGGGCAAGGCCAAGAAGACCAAGAAGAAGCGGCCGAAGCGCAAGGGCTGGCGCCGGCTGTTCCCGACCTGGCGCATGGTGCTGGGCGGCTTCCTGCTGATCGTGCTGCTCATCATGGGCGCCCTGGTCACCGGGTACATGCTCGTCGACATTCCCCCGGCGAACGCGGCGGCCACCGCGCAGAGCAACGTCTACCTGTACTCCGACGGCACCGTGCTGGCCCGCGACGGCAAGGTCAACCGGGAGAAGGTCCAGCTCAGCCAGGTGCCCAAGAACGCCCAGCGCGCGGTGCTGGCCGCCGAGGACCGGGACTTCTACTCCGAGTCGGCGATCAACCCGACGGCGATGATCCGGGCCGGCTGGAACACCGCCACCGGCAAGGGCAAGCAGTCCGGCTCCACCATCACCCAGCAGTACGTGAAGAACTACTACCTGGACCAGGAGCAGACGCTCACCCGCAAGGCCAAGGAGTTCTTCATCGCGATCAAGCTGGATCGCGAGGTGAGCAAGGACGACATCCTCGAGGGCTATCTGAACACCAGCTACTTCGGCCGCAACGCCTACGGCATCCAGGCCGCGGCCCAGGCGTACTACAGCAAGGACGTCGACGAGATCAGCACCGCCCAGGCGGCGTATCTGGCGACCCTGCTCAACGCCCCCAGCGCGTACGACGTCGTCGCCTACCCGCAGAACAAGGCCAAGGCCGTCGCCCGCTGGAACTACGTACTCGACGGCATGGTGCAGGAAGGCTGGCTGGAGAAGGCCGAGCGGGCGAAGATGACCTTCCCCACCCCCGGCAACATCAAGCCGCAGTCGGCCATGTCGGGGCAGCGCGGCTATCTCGTCGAGGCCGTGAAGAACTACCTCACCAGCAACGACATCATCGACGAGCAGACGCTGCGGCGCGGCGGCTACCGGATCACCACCACCATCGACCGGAAGAAGCAGGGCGCCTTCGTCGACGCGGTCCAGGGCCAGCTGATGAGCAAGCTCAGCAAGGACCGCAAGGTCGACAAGTACGTGCGGGCCGGCGGCGCCTCCATCGACCCGAAGACGGGCCAGGTCGTCGCGCTCTACGGCGGCATCGACTACACCAAGCAGTACGTGAACAACGCCACCCGGCGCGACTACCAGGTCGGCTCCACGTTCAAGCCGCTGGTGTTCACCTCGGCGGTGGAGAACGGCTCCACCACCCAGAGCGGCCAGAAGATCACCCCGAACACGGTCTTCGACGGCACCAACAAGCGGTCGGTCACCGGCTGGAGCGGCGGCCCGTACGCCCCGGAGAACGAGGACGGCCACAGCTACGGCCCGATCACGGTCACGCAGGCCACCGACAAGTCCGTCAACTCCGTCTACGCCCAGATGGCCGTGGACGTCGGGCCGGACAAGGTCAAGGACACCGCCGTCGCCCTCGGCATCCCCAAGGACACCCCGGACCTCAACCCCTACCCGTCCATCGCGCTCGGTCCCGCGACCGCGAGCGTGCTGGACATGACCGAGGCGTACGCGACGCTGGCCAACCACGGCAAGCACGGCAAGTACACCCTGGTCACGAAGATCACCAAGGACGGCCAGAACATCGACCTGCCGGGCCAGGGCGAGGTGAAGCAGGCGGTGCCCCGCACCGCCGCCGACACCACGACCTCGATCCTGCAGAGCGTGGTCGAGTCCCCCGGCGGCACCGGGTTCGCCGCCCGGGCGGCCGGGCGACCGGCAGCGGGCAAGACGGGCACCGCGGAGGAGGACAAGGCCGCCTGGTTCGCGGGCTACACCCCGGATCTGGCCACCGTGGTCGCGGTGATGGGCCAGGACTCCAACACGGGTGTGCAGCAGCCCCTGTACGGCGCCACGGGGCTGCCCCGGATCAACGGCGGCGGCTACCCGGCCGAGATCTGGGCCGCGTACACCGCCGACGCGCTGAAGGGGAAGCCGGCGACGGAGTTCGATCTGGAGACGGAGGACGGCGCGCAGCCCCCGCAGCTGCCGCCGGCCGGAACCCAGCCGCCCGCCACCACGCCCCCGCCCGCCACCAATGTGCCGCCGACGACGATCCCGCCGACGACGCCCCCGACCATCCCGCCGACGGTTGTCCCGCCGACCATCCCGCCGACCGAGCCGACCTTCACCCCGCCGCCGGACTTCCCGGCGGGCGGCGGGACGGGCGGCGACCCCGGCGGCGGAGACGAGGGCGGCGTGAACGGTGACCCCGGTGGCCCGGGCGGCTTCGACGGCGGCACGATGGGGTAGCGCGCTGCGCATCGGTCCTGGGGGCGCCACAGGCGCTGCCAGGACCGGTGCGCGCCGGCCCCAAGGCCGGTGCGCGCCAGTCCCAGGACCGGTGCACGCCAGGGCCAGGACCGGTGCGTGCCAGGCCCCAGGGCGCTAGTGGGCGGAGGTCATCTTCAGGCCCACCACGGCCACCAGCAGCAGGACCACGAAGAACACGCGCGCGGCGGTGAACGGCTCCCCGAGCACCAGCATGCCGAGCACCGCCGCACCGGCCGCGCCGATGCCGACCCACACTCCGTAGGCGGTGCCGATCGGCAGGGTCTTGGCGGCGTACGACAGCAGCAGCATGCTCGCGGCGATGCCCGCGCCGGTGAGGACGCTGGGCCACAGCCGGGTGAAACCATCGGTGAACTTCATCCCGATCGACCAGCCGACCTCCAGCAGACCGGCGACGATGAGCAGGACCCAGGCCATGGCGGCACCTCCGTGTACAGGGATCTACAGGGGTGCGTCGTCTTGGCATGACCCGGTACGGCGCGTCTCGTCGGGATGTCCTCGACCGTAGCAAAGACGACGAAAGAGGGTGGTGACCCGAGTCACCACCCTCTTTTCGCGGATTTTGGCTGGTCGCCGAGCCCAGGGCGCTACAGATACAGCCCGGTGGAGTCCTCCGACCCCTCCAGCCGCTCGGCCGCGACCGCGTGCAGGTCCCGCTCGCGCATCAGCACGTACGCCACTCCGCGGACCTCGACCTCGGCACGGTCCTCGGGGTCGTACAGCACCCGGTCGCCCACCTCCACGGTCCGGACGTTCTGCCCGACCGCCACCACCTCGGCCCAGGCCAGCCGCCTGCCGACCGCCGCGGTGGCCGGGATCACGATGCCGCCGGTCGAGCGGCGCTCTCCCTCGGGGATGTCGGTACGGACCAGCACCCGGTCGTGCAGCATCCGGATGGGCAGCTTGTCATGGGAGGTGTTCGCGCTCACGCAACGACCGTACCTGGCCGGGCGGCACGCCCGCGCCACAGGGCCCGCACTGCGGCGGCGGTCACCCGTGCGCGACGTACCGCGATCACCCCCTGCGACGAACGTACGGCGGTCACCCCTTGCGGCGACGTACGGCGGTCACCCCTTGCGGCGGCGTACGGAGACCCGGAACAGGCCGACGACCCCGACCACCACGAGCGCGACCGGGACGATGCGCTCCAGACGCGGCGAACCGTCCTCCGCGACCATCTGGCCACGCGCGGTGGCCGCCATGCGACGGCAGGCCTCGCAGGCCCGCCCGGCGGTCCGATCCACGGCCGACGCCGCCTTCGCCCTGGCATCGCCGATGATCGTCTTCGGGTGGATCCGCACCCCGATCTCGTCGAGCGTCACGGCGAGCTGCTGCCGCCTGCCGGCGATGTCCGCCTCGATCTGCGCAGGGGTCCTGGCATCCGACACCGCGCTGCCTCCGTCACAAGTCTGTCGATCCCGATCGGTCCGTGGTGGACAGTCTGTCAGTTCCGTCCTCGACGTGCCCCACAGCACCCCCGTTTGCCCCTCCTGGTTAATGTCGGTACGTAGCCACCGCGATGACGCGATCACCGCATCCTCGGAAAGAGAGCCCATGAGCGAGCGACTCCAGCCCGGCGACACCGCCCCGGCGTTCACCCTGCCCGACGCGGACGGCAAGCAGATCTCACTGGCCGACCACGCCGGCCGCAAGGTGATCGTCTACTTCTACCCGGCCGCCCTCACCCCGGGCTGCACCAAGCAGGCCTGCGACTTCACCGACAACCTCGACTTCCTCGCCGGACACGGCTACGACGTCATCGGCATCTCGCCGGACAAGCCGGAGAAGCTGGCGAAGTTCCGCGAGCAGGAGGAGCTGAAGGTGACGCTGCTCGGCGACCCCGACAAGGCGGTGCTGGCGGCGTACGGCGCGTTCGGGGAGAAGAAGCTGTACGGCAAGACCGTGACGGGCGTGATCCGCTCCACGGTCATCGTGGACGAGGAGGGCAAGGTCGAGCGGGCCCTGTACAACGTCAAGGCGACCGGCCACGTGGCGAAGGTCATCAAGGACCTCGGCCTCTGATCGGCCTTCGGCCCCACACCCCCGCGAGGTCCCGCGCCCGGTGGCGCGGGACCTCGCCGCGTTCCGGGCGTGACCGTCTGACCGCAGGTTCGTTACTCAGTGCGAGGCTGCGACACGCGGCCGAGCAGGGAGGGGGACCGATGCCTGACCCTTACGAGCGGGACGAGCTGGCTACGGCCGTCGCCGGGGCGGAAGGCTGGGCGGACCTGATGCGGCGCCTCGGCGTCAAGGAAAGCGGCGGCCGACGACGCGCCCTCCAGCGCGCGGTAGCCGAGCACGGTCTCGACACCGGCCACTTCAAGCGGCGGAGTCCGTGGCGCATATACCCCGGACGCGGAGATCGCCGCGGCCGCCGCCTCCTCCACGAGCCTCTGCGAGGTCGCGATCAAGCTCGGCGCCCGACCCGCCACGGGCACGCTTTCGCATATCCGGCGCCGGATAGCCGCAGCAGGAATCGACACCCGCCACTTCCCCGGTATTGACCGCCCGCGACTCGACCTGCCGTTCACCGCGGAGGAGCTCGCGGCCGCCGCGGCCAAGGCGAGCAGCATGCGCGGGGTAGCGCGCGAACTCGGCGTCCCCGACGACGGAAGGTCCCGCGCGGCGCTTGGCCGCATGCTGCGTGAACAGCACGTCGACACGTGCCACTTCACCCACTCACGCATCGTTCTCGCAGACGGCGACCTCCGAGCGGCGATCCGCCAGGGCACGAGCTACGCCGACGTCATGCGAGGGTTGGGGCTCGCCGTGAACGACGCCAATCATCGCCGCGTCCAGAGACGTGCGAGCCAACTCGGCCTTGACACCTCGCACTTCAAACGGAAGAGCAGGCGGGCAGCCGAGTGCCCTCCCGAACGCCTCGCCAGGGCGGTGCTGCGGATACACCCCGAGGGCTCCCCCCGCGTCAACCGCGAAAGGCTCCACCGGGCTCTCCGCGGCATCGGGGTCCCATATCGGTGCGAATCATGCGGAAACGTCGGCGAGTGGCGCGGCAAGTCGATCACTCTGCAGATTGACCACATCAACGGCGACTGGCTCGACAACCGCCAGGAGAATCTGCGCTACCTCTGCCCGAACTGCCACGCGACGACGGATACGTGGTGCCGAAAACGCAGACGAGGTCGCCGGACCGGCGCGTAGCGCCCGGCTGCCTGCCGCCCCAGCGGCCAACCGATACGATGGTGCGTGGCTGACGCCTCGCGGCCGTGGTGGAACTGGCAGTCACGCTGGGTTTAGGTCCCAGTGGGGTAACACCCGTGAGGGTTCGAGTCCCTCCGGCCGCACCGCTCAGAGGCGCGACACCCCACTGGTGTCGCGCCTCTGATGTCTCCGGCCGCCTCTCAAGAGCACCGGAATCGCTGTGGTCCCGCCCCTCCGCGCAGTAGGTTCGATGGGCTGCCGGTCAACAGCGTGACTCCAGTCCTGGGAGAGGGGGAGAGCCACGGGTGCGCCGGGGAGAGAAAGTCGGCAAGTACCGGCTCACAGAGGGTCCCGTCAACGGAGGCAGAGGTGAGGTCTGGTTCGCCGTCGACGAGGAGCTGGGCCGGCCCGTCGTCCTCAAACGGGCGTTATACGGGGACGACGGCCAGGCGGCCTTCGACGAGTTGATGGCCGAGGCCCACGCGCTGGCGAGGTTCAGCCATCCGAACGTGGTCACCCTGTACGGCCCCGAGCACCACGCCGAGGGCGGCGACGTCACGCTCTGGCTGGTGATGGAGCACGTGTCCGGCGGGAGTCTGGACGGGCGGTCGAAGCTGGCTCCGAGGCTCGCGGCCCACATAGGGGCGCAGATCGCGCACGCGCTGGCCGCCCTGCACGCCGGTCCAGCACCACCAGCGACATCGAGGTGGAACTCCGGTTCAACCGGCCCGGATTCGCGGACACGGACGACAGCCGCGGCACCAGGCTCCACGGGCGCCGGGCCGTCGTCCTGCCGGACTACGACGGCGAGGGGACGTGCACCGTCCAGGTGGCAGGTCCTTCGTACACCGGCGAGGGCGGGCGGAAGGCGTTCGAGTCGGTGCAGCTCAGCGTCCGCGGGGCGCGCTCGAAGGACCGGCCGTGCGCCATGGCGACCGGCCTCACCCGCTCGGCCGCCGAGGCGCTGCCGTCCACCTGACCGCAACGGTGGCCCACCGCCTGACCGCACCGGTGGCTCTACCGCGCGAACGTGGCGGTGGGCGCCGTGCGGTACCTCAGCGGGTGACCATTTCGCGGATCACCGGGACCAGCGCGCGGAACGCCTTGCCCCGGTGGCTGATCGCGTTCTTCTCCTCCGGCGTCAGTTCGGCGCAGGTCCGCGACTCGCCCAGCGGCTGGAGGATCGGGTCGTAGCCGAAGCCGCCGGACCCCGCGGGCGTGTGCCGCAGCGTGCCCTCCAGCCGGCCTTCGACGACGCGCTCCCGGCCGTCCGGCAGCGCGAGCGCCGCGGCGCACGCGAAGTGCGCGGCCCTGTGTTCGTCGGCGATGTCCTGGAGTTGGGCCAGCAGCAGGTCCAGGTTGGCCTTGTCGTCGCCGTGCCGGCCGGCCCAGCGGGCGGAGAGGATGCCGGGCGCACCGCCCAGCACGGCCACGCACAGACCGGAGTCGTCGGCGACCGCCGGGAGTCCGGTGGCACGGGCGAGGGTGCGGGCCTTCAGCGCCGCGTTCTCGGCGAAGGTGACGCCGGTCTCCCGCACATCCGGGATCTCGGGGTAGGCGTCGGCGCCGACGAGTTCGAGGTCGAGTCCGGCGTCGGCGAGGATCGCGCGCAGCTCGGCGACCTTGTTGGCGTTGCGGGTGGCGAGGATGAGACGGGTCATGAGGCCCGATTATCCGGGACGCGCGGCCGCGTCCCGGATCCGGAGGTGGGGCAGTCGCCGCCGAAGCCCACGGGGAGCGATCAGCCCGGGGTGCAGACGTCGGTCAGCTCGCCGACCGCGTCCTTGACCGGCGAGAGGTCGGGCTTGTCGCCCTTGTCGATGGACGCCTGCGCGTTGTCCACGGCCTTCTGCAGATCGTCGACGGCCTTGCTGACGTCGGCGTTGTCGGTCCTGTCCTTGAGCTTGTCGATGTCCTTCTCGAAGTTGTCGAGGATCTTGTCGGCTTCTCCGGGGTCGACCGCGGCATCGACCAGCGAGTCCTGGAGGTTCTCGAAGTCGTTGGAGATCTCGATGGCGAGCCGGCCGCAGTCGACGGCCTTGCGTACGCTGTCGCAGCCGGTGCTGAGCGTCGCCCCCAGGACAAGCGCCGCGGCGGCGAGTGCGGTGGCGGTGGTGCGGCGGTGCCGAAGATGGCGCACGGTCATCAACTGGTTCCTCCCCATCGGATGCGGAAGACCGGGCGCGCGGTCAAGATCGCGCGCCGGCTTCCCTGCCTGCCTATAGGAACGCACGGAGCCCGTCCCAGGTTGATCGCCCCCCGCGGCGGCTAGCGCGTCGTGGCGAGCGCCTCACGCTGAAGTGCGGCGAGCCGGTCGCAGCCCGCCACGGCCAGGTCCAGCAGTCCGTCGAGCTCCTGGCGGGCGAACGGCTCGCCCTCGGCGGTGCCCTGGACCTCGACGAAGCGGCCGTCGCCGGTGCAGACGACGTTCATGTCGGTCTCGGCGCGCACGTCCTCCTCGTAGCACAGGTCCAGCAGCGGTACGCCGTCGACGATGCCCACGCTGACCGCGGCGACGGTGCCGGTGATGGGCTGCCGGCCGGCCTTGACGAGCTTCTTGCCCTGGGCCCAGGCGATGGCGTCGGCGAGGGCGACGTAGGCGCCGGTGATGGCCGCGGTGCGGGTGCCGCCGTCGGCCTGCAGGACGTCGCAGTCGAGGACGATGGTGTTCTCGCCGAGGGCCTTGAAGTCGATCACGGCGCGCAGCGAGCGGCCGATGAGCCGGGAGATCTCGTGGGTGCGGCCGCCGATCTTGCCGCGGACGGACTCGCGGTCGCCGCGGGTGTTGGTGGCGCGCGGCAGCATGGCGTACTCGGCGGTGACCCAGCCCTCGCCGCTGCCCTTGCGCCATCGCGGCACGCCTTCGGTGACGCTGGCGGTGCACAGCACGCGGGTGCCCCCGAAGGAGATGAGGACGGAGCCCTCGGCGTGCATGCTCCAGCCGCGCTCGATGGTCACCGGGCGGAGCTGTTCGGGAGTACGGCCGTCGATACGAGACATGGGATGAGCCTATCGGCTGCGCGAGGGGCGCGAAGGGCCCCGCTCCAGACCGGAGCGGGGCCCTTCGGGTGCGTCAGCGCCGTGGTGGGCGCGGTACGCGGTGGCTCACGTCATATCTTTTGTGCGTCGCTCACATCATGTCTTCGATCTCGGCGGCGATCGGGTCGGCGTCGGTGCCGATGACGACCTGGACGGCGGTGCCCATCTTCACCACGCCGTGCGCTCCGGCGGCCTTCAGCGCGGCCTCGTTGACCAGATCGGCGTCGTGGACCTCGGTGCGGAGGCGGGTGATGCAGCCCTCGATCTCGTCGATGTTGTCGATACCGCCGAGCCCCTCGACGATCTTCTCAGCCTTGCTGGCCATGGCCCACTCCTGTTGTCTCGACCCTGCGGAGATACCGACGAACGGTTTTCACACGTTAACCACGATCATCCGGGGCCGCTCTCCGAGCAGGGCCTTCCCCCGGACCGACGGCCATGTGGTCCAGGCCACATGAAACCATGGAACCGCGGATTCCTTCGACGGATACCTCCGTGCTACAACAGGTCTACACCACTAGGTGGTGTAGACCAAAAGCGGGCTGTTCCCCACCAGCGAGTGCCCGCCTCACCAGGAGGAATCCGATGAGTACGGACACCGCGACGGCGGCCCCGGAGAAGAAGGGCCGCGGCTCCAGCGTGATGGCCGTCGCCCAGCGCATCGGCCGCAGCCTGATGCTGCCCATCGCCACCCTGCCCGCCGCGGCTCTCATGGTCCGCCTCGGCCAGGATGACATGCTCGGCAAGGAGTCGCTCCCGGCGTTCCTGAACAAGATCGCCGAGTTCATGGCGGCCGGCGGCGGTGCGCTGCTGGACAACATGCCGCTGCTGTTCGCCGTCGGTATCGCCATCGGGTTCGCCAAGAAGGCGGACGGCTCGACCGCGCTCGCCGCCGTCGTCGGCTACCTCGTCTTCAGCAAGGTACTGGGCACCTTCACCGACGACAATCTGCCGAAGATCCAGCAGGTCGAGGACGGCAAGATCGTCGAGGTCTCCGCGCCGGTCAACGCCGGCGTCCTCGGTGGCGTCGTGATCGGCCTCGTCGTCGCCCTGCTCTACCAGCGGTACCACCGCAAGAAGCTCCCGGACTGGCTGGGCTTCTTCGGCGGCCGCCGCCTGGTCCCGATCCTCGCGGCCTTCGCGGGGCTGTTCATCGGCGTCATCTTCGGCTACATCTGGCCGGTCCTGGGCTCGGGTCTGCACAACTTCGGTGAATGGCTGGTCGGCTCGGGTGCCGTCGGCGCGGGCATCTTCGGTGTCGCCAACCGGGCGCTGATCCCCGTCGGCATGCACCACCTGCTCAACTCGTTCCCGTGGCTCCAGGCCGGTGAGTTCGAGGGCAAGCACGGCGACATCGCCCGCTTCCTCCAGGGCGACCCGGACGCCGGCCAGTTCATGACCGGCTTCTTCCCGATCATGATGTTCGCGCTGCCGGCCGCCTGCCTGGCCATCGTCCACTGCGCCCGCCCCGAGCGGCGCAAGGTCGTCGGCGGCATGATGTTCTCCATCGCGCTCACCGCCTTCGTCACCGGTGTGACCGAGCCGATCGAGTTCACCTTCATGTTCATCGCCCCGGTGCTCTACGCGATCCACGCCGTCCTGACGGGTGTCTCGCTGGCGCTGACCTGGGCCCTGGGCATGAAGGACGGCTTCGGTTTCTCGGCCGGCGCCATCGACTTCGTGCTCAACCTCGGTATCGCGACCAAGCCGTGGCTGCTGGTGGTCGTCGGCCTGTGTTTCGCGGCGCTGTACTACGCGATCTTCCGGTTCGCGATCGTCAAGTTCAACATTCCGACGCCGGGCCGCGAGTCCGACGAGGAGATCGCTGAGCAGGACAAGGCCCAGTACAAGGCCTGACGGCGCACAGCACATGGGAAGGGGCCCCGAACCCGTCGGTTCGGGGCCCCTTCCCGTGCGTACGGGCAACCGCCGCTACACCTCGTAGACCGCGCCCGCCTTCGCCAGCTCCACCGGGCCGTCGAAGACCTCCTGCGCGTCCCGCTGATTGACCTGCGGATCGGTCCACGGCGGGATGTGGGTCAGCAGCAGGGTGCGCACCCCCGCGGCCCGGGCGTGCTCGCCCGCCTGGCGGCCGTTGAGGTGCAGATCCGGGATGTCCTCCTTGCCGTGCGTGAACGCGGCCTCGCACAGGAACAGATCGGCGCCCGCGGCCAGCTCGGTCAGGGCCTGGCAGGGGCCGGTGTCCCCGGAGTAGACCAGGGTGCGGCCACCGTGCTCGATCCGGAAGCCGAACGCCTCCACCGGGTGGCGGACCCGGGCGGTGCGCACCGTGAACGGGCCCACGGTGAACGTAGCGGGTGTCAGGGTCCGGAAGTCGAAGACCTCGCCCATGCAGGTGTCGTCCGGTACGTCGTCGTAGGCCCGCAGCAGCCGGCGCTCGGTGCCCTCCGGCCCGTAGACCGGGATGGCATCCGCGCGGCCGCCGTCGAACCGGTAGTAGCGGGCCACGAAATAGGCGCACATGTCGATGCAGTGGTCGGGGTGCAGATGCGACAGCATGACGGCGTCGAGGTCGTACAGACCGCAGTGGCGCTGCAGCTCGCCCAGGGCGCCGTTGCCCATGTCGAGCAGCAGCCGGAAGCCGTCTGCCTCGACGAGGTAGCTCGAACAGGCCGACTCCGCGGACGGGAACGACCCCGAGCATCCGACGACGGTGAGCTTCATGGAGCAGGAACCTCCTTGGGGGTCCCTGTGCCGAGGGCCAGGGGCGGGATCCGGGGGTCATGCGGTGCCCACGAGCGTAAGGCGCGAAAGCCCAGGTCGCTCCTCCACGAGCCTGCGTTGTGGCTGGAATCACCAGGACGGCCGGACCCTCCGCAGAGGGTCCGGCCGTAAGCCTCGGGGGGTCAGCGGCGGGCGGCTACGCCCACAGCTGCCCGTGCAGCGTCTCGATGGCCTCTTCCGTGGTGGCCGCCGTGTAGACGCCGGTGGAGAGGTACTTCCAGCCGCCGTCGGCGACGACGAAGACCACGTCGGCGCGCTGCCCCGCCTTGACCGCCTTGCGCGCCACCCCGAGCGCGGCGTGCAGCGCGGCCCCCGTGGAGACCCCCGCGAAGATGCCTTCCTGGGCGAGCAGTTCACGGGTGCGTGCCACCGCGTCCTCGGAGCCCACCGAGAACCGGGTGGTGAGCACCGACTCGTCGTACAGCTCGGGGACGAAGCCCTCGTCCAGGTTGCGCAGGCCGTAGACGACGTCGTCGTAGCGCGGCTCGGCGGCGACGATCTGGATGCCGGGCACGTGCTCGCGCAGATAGCGGCCGACGCCCATCAGGGTGCCGGTGGTGCCCAGGCCCGCCACGAAATGGGTGATGGAGGGCAGGTCGGCGAGGATCTCCGGGCCGGTCGTGGCGTAGTGCGCGCCGGCATTGTCCGGGTTGCCGTACTGGTAGAGCATCACCCAGTCCGGGTGCTCGGCGGCCAGCTCCTTGGCCACCCGGACCGCCGTGTTGGAGCCGCCGGCCGCGGGCGAGGAGATGATCTCCGCGCCCCACATGGCGAGCAGCTGGCGGCGCTCCTGGCTGGTGTTCTCCGGCATGACGCACACGATGCGGTAGCCCTTGAGCTTGGCCGCCATGGCGAGCGAGATGCCGGTGTTCCCGCTGGTCGGCTCCAGGATGGTGCTGCCGGGAGCCAACCGGCCGTCCTTCTCGGCCTGTTCGATCATGTGGAGCGCAGGGCGGTCCTTGACCGAGCCGGTGGGGTTGCGGTCCTCCAGCTTCGCCCACACCGAGACCTCGGAGGAGGGTGAGAGCCGGGGCAGCCGGACGAGCGGCGTGTTGCCGACCGCGGCCAGCGGGCTGTCGTAGCGCATGTCAGCGCGCTCCTCCGGCCACGGCGGGCAGGATCGTGACGGTGTCGCCGTCGGAGAGCTCGGTGGTGATGCCGGCGAGGAAGCGCACGTCTTCGTCGTTGAGGTACACGTTCACGAAGCGGCGCAGCTCGCCGCTGCCGTCGATCAACCGCTCCTGAATGCCCTGGTGGCGCGTTTCGAGGTCGGCGAAGAGCTCGCTGAGCGTGCTGCCGCTGCCGTCGACGGCCTTCTGGCCGCCGGTGAAGGTGCGGAGGATGGTCGGGATACGGACCTCGATGGCCATGTAGGGCTCCTGGCTCCTGTCGGAATGCGGGGCTGTTGTCGGCGGGCCCGTCCGGCGGTGGACGGCGCGGCACGCGTCAGGTGTCGCTCACGTCCTGGACAACCATGCGGGCATCGTATCGATTCCCGGTCCCCGCTCCGGAAGCTTGTCCCAGGATTCGGACGTTCCGCGACCACCTGTCAGGACGCGGCCGCCGATCAGTACGCGTCGACGACCTGGACATCCTCCTCGGCGACCTGTCCGTCCACGATCCGGAACGAGCGGAACTGCACCGGGCCCTCGCCGTTCCCGCACTCGGCCGTGGAAACCAGGACGTAGTGAGCGCCGGGCTCGTTGGCGTAGCTGATGTCGGTGCGGGAGGGGTACGCCTCGGTGGCGGTGTGGGAGTGGTAGATGACGACGGGCTCCTCGTCCCGGTCGTCCATCTCCCGGTAGAGCCTGAGCAGGTCGGTCGAGTCGAACTCGTAGAACGTGGGCGACCGGGCCGCGTTGAGCATGGGGATGAAGCGCTCGGGGCGCCCGCTGCCCGCCGGTCCGGCGACCACGCCGCACGCCTCGTCGGGGTGGTCGGCGCGGGAGTGCTTGACGATCTCGTCGTACAGGGCCTGGGTGATGGTCAGCATGGCTCACACAATAGGCAGGCGGGCTCCGGATCTGGGATCCGGAGCCCGCCTGCTGAGACGCTGCGGTGAGACGCGGGGCCTACTTGGCCGCGGTCGCCTTCTCCGCCTCGGCCTGCGGCTGCGCCGCGAGCTGCGGGTTGCGGCTCTTGAGGACGAACCAGCCGACGGCCAGGGCCACGGCCCAGCCCGCGCCGACGTACAGGGACACCCGGGCGTCCTTGTCGTAGGCGATCATGCCGGTGACGAAGATCAGGAAGAGCAGCGCGACCCAGCTGAAGGCGGCGCCGCCCGGGGCCGGGAACGAGGAGCCCGGCAGCCGGCCCGCGACCACCGCGCGGCGGTAGCGGATGTGGCTGACCAGGATCATCATCCAGGTCCAGATACCGGCGGCCGTGGCGACCGAGACGACGTACTCGAACGCCTTGTCCGGGACGACGTAGTTCAGGACCACGCCGATGCCCATCAGGATGACGGAGAGCGTGATGCCGATGGCCGGGGTCTTGCGGGCGTTGAGCTTGCCGAAGACACCGGGCGCCTCGTTGTTGGCGGCCAGGTCGCGCAGCATGCGGCCGGTGGAGTACATGCCGGAGTTGCAGGACGACAGGGCCGCGGTGAGGACCACGAAGTTCACGATGCCGGCCGCGAACGGGATGCCGATCTTGTCGAAGGCATGCACGAAGGGGCTCTCACCGGCGGTGAACTCGGTCCACTTGACCACGGCCAGCAGCACGGCGAGCGCGCCGACGTAGAAGATGATGATGCGCCACGGCAGGGTGTTGATCGCCTTGGGGAGCGTCTTCTCCGGGTTCTCGGACTCACCGGCGGTGACGCCGACCAGCTCGACGGCCAGGTAGGCGAACATCACGCCCTGCAGGGTCATCAGGCTGTCGCCGATGCCGTTGGGGAAGATGCCGCCGTGCGACCAGAGGTTGGACGGCGTGGCGGTGTCACCGGCGTCGGAGAAGCCGAGGGTGAGCACGCCCAGACCGATGACGATCATGCCGATGATCGCGGTGACCTTGACCATCGAGAACCAGAACTCGACCTCACCGAAGATCTTCACCGAGATCAGGTTGACGCCGAACAGCACCACCAGGAAGACCAGGGCGCTGACCCATTGCGGGATCTCTGGGAACCAGAAGTGGACGTAGATGGCCGCCGCGGTCAGCTCCGCCATGCCGGTGACGACCCACATGAGCCAGTAGGTCCAGCCGGTGACGTAACCGAAGAAGGGGCCGAGGAACTCGCGGGCGTACTCCGCGAAGGAGCCCGAACACGGCCGGTAGAGGAGCAGCTCACCGAGCGCTCGCATGATGAAGAAGATGACGACGCCGGCGAGGGCGTACATCAGGATGATGCTGGGGCCCGCCTTGGCGATGTTCGCCCCGGCCCCCATGAAGAGGCCGACGCCGATGGCGCCACCGATGGCGATCATCTGGACCTGGCGGCTGCCCAGTCCCCGCTCGTAACCCTCTTCGGGTGTGTGTCCCGCGGCCTCATTGCCGTCGTGATGTTCTGCGACCCGCGCTGAGGTCATGGATTGGACGCCTTTCTCCATACCGACCCGGCCGCTGTGGCTCGGATCGGGTCCCGATCCCCCCGGATGTTCGATGGAGTGCTACCGGCGATCTGCCGGTTGTAGCGTCCCGCGGACAGGGGTGGCGTCCGCGGGTTGGTCGTGAAGATTTATCACGGCCGTAACAGTGATCCGCCGAGGCGATTGTGGGCGGCGCCACAGAAAGAACCGGACAAAAACCGCCTGGGGCACTAAATAAGGCGTACGCGGTAATCCGATCGTTATTCGGAATTGAGCGCCCTCTGAGCGAACGACCTTGAGGGATGTCCGAAATAGACGCCTATCGACGCATCTGCGTCACGTCATGAGCGTCTCTACGAGTGACTCCTGAAGCCCGCCCAGCCAGAAGTAGGCCAGCACCATCGGCTTGCGCGGATCGGAGTCCGGCAGCCGGAGCAGCTCGCCGCCGTCCTCGTCGTCCGTCACCTCCAGCCGGGTGCCGATCGTCAACCGCAGATCGTTGAGCGCGCCGAGCCAGCGGGTGCACTCCCGCGGGTCCAGCTCCAGCAGTACGGAGTCCGCGGCCGGCCCGGAGGCGGCGGCGTCGGAGCTGAGAGCGTCCAGCGAGCGCACCACGGCCAGGGCGTCCTCGCGCTTGCGGGTCCGCAGGTCATTCTCGGTGTAGCGGCGGAACTCGGCCGAGGCGGCTCGCGCCTCGACCTCCTCCTCCGCGCCCAGCTCGCGGTCCGGCCCCCCGTACGCGTCCGGGAACAGCCGGGCGAGCGCCGGATCGGCGGGCGGTTCACTGGGCCCCTCGGCGAAGAGCGCGGCGAGCGGGTCGCCGCCGTCCGCCGGCTCGTCGCCCGGCCCGATCAGCTCCAGCATCTGCACGACGAGGCTGCGCAGGATGGAGATCTCGACCTCGTCGAGGGCGACGGCCGCCCCGCCACCGGGCCGCGGTTCGAAGGTCCCCGACATCAGCGCTCCTGCTGGAGGGTGGCCCACAGGCCGTACCCGTGCATGGCCTGTACGTCGCGTTCCATCTCCTCGCGACTGCCGCTGGAGACGATCGCGCGGCCCTTGTGGTGGACGTCCAGCATCAATCGGTGCGCCTTGTCCTTCGGGTAGCCGAAGTAGCTCTGGAAGACGTAGGTGACGTAGCTCATGAGGTTCACCGGATCGTTGTGGACCACCGTGACCCAGGGGACGTCGGGCTCCGGCACCGCTGAGGGCGCCTCGCTCGACTCGGGACGTTCGATCTCCACCGGTGCGACACTCACGGGTTCCATGCTGCCACCCAGAGGTGACCGGTGCACAAAGGCCCCCCCGCCGTGGAGCCGCCCCCGACGGAGCCCTTGCGTCCGAATAGAAATCGTCAGTCTGACGACATTGGGTTAGCATCATGCCCATGAACACTGCGGACTTGGGGCTGCCGGTGGCCGTGCCGTCGACAGCGCTGTTCACCGACCGGTACGAGCTGACGATGCTGCAGGCCGCGCTGCGAGCCGGCACCGCCGACCGGGCCTGCGTCTTCGAGGTCTTCACCCGCCGGCTTCCCGACGGCCGCCGCTACGGCGTGGTCGCGGGCACCGGGCGGGTCCTGGACGCGGTCGAGAACTTCCGCTTCGACAGCGGCGTCCTGGACTTCCTCGCCGAGCGGCGGATCGTCGACGAACCCACGCTGGCCTGGCTCGCCGACTACCGCTTCCGCGGCGACATCTGGGGCTACCCGGAGGGCGAGGTCTACTTCCCCGGCTCCCCCGTCATGCGCGTCGAAGGCACGTTCGCCGAGGCCGTGCTGCTGGAGACGGTGATCCTGTCGATCCTCAACCACGACTCGGCCGTGGCCGCCGCCGCGTCCCGGATGTCCGTGGCCGCGGGTGACCGGCCGCTGATCGAGATGGGCGCCCGCCGCACCCACGAGCTGTCCGCCGTGGCCGCCGCCCGCGCCGCGTACGTCGGCGGCTTCACCACCACCTCCGACCTCGCCGCCGGGTTCCGCTACAACATCCCGACCGTGGGCACGAGCGCGCACGCGTTCACCCTGCTGCACGACAACGAGCGGGACGCCTTCACCGCCCAGGTCGACACGCTCGGCAGCGGGACGACGCTGCTGGTGGACACCTATGACGTCGCGGAGGCGGTCCGTACCGCCGTGGAGGTGGCCGGGCCCGGCCTGGGCGCGGTCCGCATCGACTCCGGGGACCTGCTGCTGCTCGCCCATCGGGTACGGCAGCAGCTGGACGATCTCGGCGCCAAGGAGACCAAGATCGTGGTGACCAGCGACCTCGACGAGTACGCCATCGCCTCGCTGGCCGCCGCGCCGGTGGACGCGTACGGGGTCGGCACCCAGCTCGTCACCGGCAGCGGCCACCCGACCTGCTCCATGGTCTACAAGCTGGTCGCCCGGGCCGACAGCGACGGCGGCGCCCCGCTGCGGCCGGTCGCGAAGAAGTCCATGGGAGGCAAGAGCTCCGCCGGCGGCCGCAAGTGGGCGGCGCGGCGGCTGGACGCGGACGGGGTGGCCGAGGCGGAGGTGGTCGGCTCCGGCGCGATCCCGGCGGAGCTGGCGGACCGGCAGCTCCAGGTGGAGCTGATACGGCGCGGGGAGATCGTCGCCCGCGAGCCCCTGGACGCGGCACGCGCCCGGCACGCGGCGGCCCGGGCGGGACTGCCGCTGTCCGCCACGCAGCTGTCGCGCGGGGAGCCGGTGCTGCCCACGGAGTACGTCTGAGGGCGTGCGACGCCGCGACGCTGCGGCGGGGGCCGCCGACGGAGTGCGCCCGAGGGCGTGCGGCGCCGCGGTGCCGCCGACGGAGTGCGTCTGGGCGTGCGGTTCCGCGCCCGGAGCGCTCCCGTGCGACTCCAGTGCGACTCCCGCACGGCTCCCCTACCACTCCCGTAATCACCGCCAAGTGGATACCCTCGGTTACATCCGCCGCAGATCACCATCCGCCAAGGGCCGGGCCGCGCCCCGGTACCTTTCGTCTCCAGCCGGAAGGCACGCGCCATGCACCGCGCACTGATCGTCGTCGACGTACAGAACGACTTCTGTGAGGGCGGCAGCCTCGCGGTCGCGGGCGGCTCCGACGTCGCCGCCGCCATCACCGACCTGATCGGGGAGTCCACCGCCGGTTACCGGCATGTCGTCGCGACCCGCGACCACCACATCGACCCCGGCGCCCACTTCTCCGACAATCCGGACTACGTCACCAGCTGGCCCGTGCACTGCGTGGCCGGCACCGAGGGCAGCGGCTTCCACCCGAACCTCGCCCCGGTGATCGCGTCCGGCGCGATCGACACGGTCTTCGACAAGGGCGCGCACGCGGCGGCGTACAGCGGCTTCGAGGGCACCGACGAGAACGGCACCCCGCTGGCGGACTGGCTGCGCGAGCGGGACGTGACCGAGGTGGACGTGGTCGGCATCGCCACCGACCACTGCGTACGGGCGACGGCCCTGGACGCGCGGCACGAGGGCTTCCGGACGCAGGTGCTGCTGGACCTGACGGCGGGGGTGGCGCCGGAGACGACGCAGCGGGCGCTGGAGGAGCTGCGGGCGGCGGGCGTGGAGCTGACCGGCAAGCCGGTCGTCTGAGCCGCCGGCCCCCACCCCTGCCGGTGCGCCTTCGCACCACGGCAGAGGTGAAGGCGCAGGTCAGGCGGTCAGTGGGCGGGCAGGTGCGCGGAGCAGGGCGGCGATGGGGTGCCACAGCTCGCCGCCGCACTCCGGTGCCGTACGCCACACCAGCCCGTCCGGATGGTGCAGCACCGCCGTCACCTCGTCCGGCGTCGGCGGCTTCATGTTGCCGCGCAGGTAGACCGCCCCCAGCCCCAGGTTGCGCAGCCTGGTCAGGGCGCGCTGCCGGTTGGCCGCGTGCACCAGCACCCGGACCTGCGGGACGGTCGTGCAGCTCATGCCGTCCCCCGCGCCGCCCAGTGGCGGGCGCGGGAGGGAAAGTGCGACGACCACGCTCCCGCCTGGAAGCTTGGTGAATCCGCCGTCGGACATGCGTTCATCTCCCCCGTGAGATGTCGTGTCAATAAGAAGGTCGTAGCAGCATCTAAACGCGAACGGCCGCCGCCCGCTAGAGGGCGACGGCCGGTAACGCTGTGACCTGCGACTATGAGGTCTACCTCACAGAGGGAGCCACCTGGACGGTCATCGAGGAGCCGTCGAGGGCCTCCTTGAGGATCGCGATCTTGGTGTTGGTGTCAGTGATCTTTACACCACCAGTCGGGTTCGTGTCGTACCAGTAAACGCCCTTGCGGTCGTCGAAGACCGAGGCGCCCTTCTTCGACTTGATCTTGGTGGGGACGCCCTTGCTGTGCACCGTGTAGCCGTCCGTACGGAAGCGGCTGAACGTCGAGTCGTACGCCTGGAAGCGGTTGCGCATCAGCGTGCCGTCCGCCCACTTCTCCGGCTTGGCGTGCGCGTCGACCGGCAGGATCAGACCGCTGCCCGGGTGCACGCCGACGTTGTTGTCCGGCTGCGAGGTGTCCCACTTCCAGATCAGCAGGCCGTTCTGGTACGGGAAGTGCTCGACCCACTGCGGCTTGGTGTCGGCCCAACCGAAGTTGTAGGGGCCGACCTTGAGGGTCTTGTCGTACGACACGTACTGCCGGTTCTCGGCGATGTAGTACTGCGGGTAGTCCTTGGTGAAGGAGGCGCCGATGCGCGTGAAGCCCTTCACCGCCCAGCCGTTGTCGTCGCCCTCGGCACCGTCATTGAACAGCGCCTTGCCGTCCGCCGTGACGCTGATCGCGTCGGCCGCGAAGCCCTTGCCGCTCGTGCCGCCGTCCGTCTGGTAGCGGAAGCGGACGTCGATCTTCTTGCCCGCGTAGGCGTCCAGCGGGAAGGAGAGCTTCTTGTACGCGCCCGAGGCGCCGGTCAGCGCGGGCTTGTCGCCGCCGTCGCGCGGGATGGCCTTGCCGTCCGCGGTGCCGTCCACCGGCGTCCAGTTGGCGCCGCCGTCGGTGGAGACCTCCGCGTAGAGGTAGTCGTAGTTCTCCTCGATGTCCCACCAACCCTGGAGGTCCAGCGAGGCCTTGGCCTTGCCCGTCAGGTCGACGGTGCGGGAGAGGGTGTTCTTCAGGTCGTCGCCCTGGCCGCTCCACCACTGCTTGCCGCCCTCGGCCGGCTTGACGACCTCGGTGGTGACGGACCGCGCGGGCAGCTCGACGACCAGCGCCTGCTTCCGCTTGGTGTTGTACTCGGCGACGCCCAGCTTGTGCGTGGACTTCTTCCCGGCCTTCGCCGTGTCGTAGTTGAGCCAGCCGAGCTGCAGCTTGTCCCAGGCGTTCATGTCGCCGGGCAGGTCGCCGATCGAGTCCTTGCCCCGGCCGAGCCACGAGCCGGAGGACATCAGCGACCAGAAGGCGACCGACGACTCGCCCTTGCCGGTGGTGTCGTACTCGTCCGGGAGGCCCAGGTCGTGGCCGTACTCGTGGGCGAAGACGCCGAGTCCGCCGTTCTCCGGCTGCATGGTGTAGTCGCCGACCCAGATGCCGGTGTCGCCGATCTGGGTGCCGCCGGACTGGTTGCCCGCGGGGCCGGTCTTGCCCGCGTCGGTGCCGTACGCGTACCAGCGGTGCGCCCACAGGGCGGTCTCACCCTGCGCACCGCCGCCCGCGGACTCGTCCTCGCCCGCGTGCACGATCTGGAAGTGGTCGATGTAGCCGTCCGGCTCGTTGAAGTTGCCGTCGCCGTCGTGGTCGTAGCGGTCCCACAGGTCGTACTTGGCCAGGTCCGCCTTGATCTGGGCGTCGGTACGGCCGGCGGCCTTCTGGTCCTTGGCCCACTGGTTGACGCCGTCGCGGATCAGGTCCCAGGCGTTGTGGCAGTTGGTGTCGCCGCAGTAGTTGGAGCCGTAGCGGCCCTCGTTCCAGTCGACCTTGACCCAGTCGGAGACCTCGCCGTCGACCGAGTAGCGGCCCGAGGACTGCTTCTCGTAGTACTTCTTCAGGGACTGCTTGCCCTTCTCCTTGGAGAAGTACAGGTCCTGGAAGTGCTTGCGGTCGTAGTCCTTCTGCCAGGCGGTGCTGTTGTCGGTGGCGCGGTCCGGCTCGGCGATGGTGTTGTGCGCCGGGCCCGCCGTGCCGCCGTACTTCTTCACCGGCGGCTTCGGCCCGTCCGGGCCGTCCGGGTCGTGCATCGTCGTGTCGTCGACCTTGTCGCCGAACTCCACGAGGATGGTGAAGATCTTGTCGGTCTTCTCCCGGGCGAGCTCGACGTACTTGCCCTTGCCGAGCTTGACGACCTCCGAGCCGCCGCGCCGCTCGGTGTCGGCGTCGCCGGATATGACCTGCTGGAGGGCGGCCTCGCGGCGCGCCTCCTGCTCCTTGCTGTACGGCCCCGTCAGATCGTGGTCGACGTCGCTCTTCGCGGGCGCCGGGTCATGGCGCTCCGCGGTCGGCGCAGCCTTCTGCTCGTCGGCCTGTGCCATGCCAGTGGTCGTGGCGACCGCGCCCATTGCGGCGATCACCGTGGCGATGGCGGCCGATCTGACGGCCCTCCGTTGGCTGTTCAAGACATGCCTCCCCTGTCAAACCTGGGCCGTATTTGACAGGAGTGGCGACAGAAAAGACAGATCTTGACATGAACAGACAACGGCAGTACGTTAACCGATCCTCGACACCCGGATAGCGATCAAGCGGACGGACCGATACCGCTGGACGGTACGGGCGCGCGCATCCCAGGAGTTGAAACGGGAGATGACTCCGTGCGCCCCCTGTGCAACGGTCACGCGGGGGCCGTGGCGGGGCGCGCGCTTACCCGGTGTTCCGGTCGGGCATGCAGGACCGTAGACGCTCCTTTGCCGATGCCTTGAGGACGGATCCCGCCATGCCGCGTCCGACTCGCGCTCAGTTCGCCTACGGTTCGGCCACCGTCGTCCTGTCGACCCTCGCCATGCTGCTGCTGTCGCAGTCGCGTTCGGGCCTGGGCGTCGCCGTCGTCGCCGTGGCCGGCCTGGCGCTGGGCCTGCTGGTCGCGGTCACCGCGCCGCCGCAGGGTGCGCACCGCCGCGCGGTCGGCGTGCGGTCCCGCCGCCCCGTGGCCTCCGGCGGCCCGGCGGCCCGCCGGGGCGCCGAGCGCCGGGTCGGCGAGCACTCACTGCACGGCTGACACCACCACGGTCTTGGCTGCCTTGTCGTGCAGGCTCTGCGCGAACGGCTTGTCCCACAGCTGCCACAGCGAGTTCACCAGCCAGAACAACCAGCCGATCACCACGGGCGACAGGATCCCCGGCAGGGCGTACACCGCCGCGCGCACCCAGCCCTGACCACGCGGCATGTCACCGTCCACGAGCATCGCGACCCGGATGTTCAGCGCCTTCTTGCCGAGCGTCTGGCCATCGCGCGCCAGCATGGCGCCCTCGTACACGTAGTAGAGCAGGAACGTGAGCACCGCGGAGAGCAGCAGCTTGGCGGTGTCCTGCCGGCCCGGGTGGTCCAACGTGTACTCAAGGGCGCCGGTCGCTCCCAGGGTCAGCATCCAGATGACGCTGAGGACGAGCGAGTCGATCAGCCGCGCCCAGAAACGCTGGTTCCACGTGGCCAGGGGCGGCATGCCGGGCAGCGGTAGCTGCGGACCGGACGAAGGCGCGGGGTAGGGCATGGGCGAAGGCGGCGGCTGATCGGGGCTCATGGCCCCGATTACATCAGCCGCCCTCCGCGGGTGGGTAGTTACTCGGCGGACACCACGACCGTCATGGCCGCCTTGTCGTGGATGCACTGCCGGTACGGCCGGTCCCACGTGCACCACAGGACGTTGATCAGCCAGAAGACGAAGCCGCAGATGGGCACGACCTCCGGCAGCGCGTAGACGGCCGCCCGCAGCCAGCCCGGCTGGCCGGCGGGCACCGAGCCGTCGCGCAGCATCGCGACCCGGATCCGCATCAGCCGCTTACCGACGGTCTGGCCGCTGTTGGTGAGCATCATCCCCTCGTAGAAGAAGTAGACCAGGACGGTGACCATGGAGACGGCCGTCGTCTCCCCGTTGTCGTTGACGGGGTCGAAACCACCCAGCAGCACGGCCATGACGAGGGAGACCGGGATGCCGATGAGCAGCGCGTCGATGATCCGGGCGAGCAGCCTGCGGGGCAGGGTGGCCAGCGGGGGCATGCCCGCGAGCCGCGGGTCGGGCTCACCGTAGGGACCGCCTCTGTACGGGCCGCCGCCGTAGGGACCCCCACCGTAGGGCGGGCCACCGCCGGGCGGCGGGCCACCGCCGGGCGGCGGGCCACCGGGGGGCGGTCCCCCGGGCGGGACACCTCCGCCCGGGGGTGGGCCGCCGCCGTAGGGGCCGCCGCCACCCTCCCCCGCCGGGGGTTCTGATGGCGGCCTCTTCGCGAACGGATCGTTCTCGGGCGGCTCGGTGCTCATGGCCCGAGTCGAACCCGGCACGCGCTCCGCCGCATCCGGCACGTGCCGTTCGGGCTACCTGCGGCGGCCTGTCCGGGGGGTACGGGCCACGCCCGGTGGTCGACTACCGGTCAGGGACTACCGGGCGGCGGCTACCGGTCGGCGGCCGTCGCGACGAACGTCCGGGCCGCCTTGTCGTGCCAGCACTGGCGCCACGGGCGGTCGAACAGGCACCACAGCACGTTGACGATTCCGATCACCAGGACCCCGAGCACGCCGTAGACCAGCCAGCGGCGCAGTGCGGCGCCGAACGACGGGGTGTCGTGGTCCTCGATGTCCAGCGTCCGCAGCCCGCACAGCTTCTTGCCCAGGGTGCGGCCCCATTTGGCGGTCGGCAGCGCCTCGTAGACCACGCCCACCAGCATCAGGACGCCGAGCAGGATGCCGAGGTACGCGCCGGTGGTGCCGTCCAGCAGGTAGACCGTCACGGTCTCGCCGGTCTGCTTGGCCTCGTCGATCTTCCCGTCGATGTGGTCCACCGCCTTGCCCCACAGCGGGACGGCGGCCGCGCCGACCGCGGCGAGCAGGACGACGGTGTCGATCAGCCGGGCGAGTACGCGGCGGCCGAGCGGTGCCGGCCGCCCCTGGGCCTGAGCGGCCCGCAGGAACGGGTTGTCCACCGGCGGCTTCCACGGGATGACGCCCTCGGGGCCCGGCGCGGGTGCGGGTGCCGGTGCGCTGGGCCCGGCACCGGGACCGGTGACGGGCGCGGGCCCCGGAGCACCACCGGCACCCGGGGCACCACCGAGGCCCGGAGCACCGCCGGGACCCGGCTGCTGCGGGAAGCGCTGCGCCTGATGCTGCGCCCAGCCCGGCGAGGCGGACGGGCCCTGCGGGATGCCCGCGGCGGGCGCGGGGCCGCCGCCGGGTACGGGGCCGCCCTGCGCGGGGACTCCCGGGTGCTGCTGCCCGGCCCCGGGCCCGGCCGGTGGCGGAGAGGCGGGCGGCGTGGCGGTGCCGCCGTCCTGTCCGCGCGCACCGGACCCGAGCGAGCGGAACGTCATGGTCCCCTGGTCGCGGGCCGGTGCGCCGCCCTGGGCCGGTGCGGACGGTGCGGAGGGCCCGGACCGCGCGGACGCGGAGTCGGGGGCGCCCGTACCGGACGCGCCACCCCGGTCGGGCCGGGTCGCGCGCATCGTCAGGGTGCCGTCGGAGCCGGGCGCTCCGGAGCCCTTGCCCGCGGCCGGGCCGCCGGGGCCGGTGCCGGGCTCGGCGGCCGGACGGCCGTCGGACGGTCCTCCCCCGGGCTCGGTGCGGGAGGTGCCCCCAGGAGGTGCCCCCACCTGCTCGGGGATCACGCCGGCCGGAGGCAGTGCGGGGGCGGCGTCGCCGGGACCGTCCGCGCGCCCCGGCTCACCACCCGTGCGCGCGCCCGGTACGCCCGCGCCCGATACGCCCAGCCGGGGGTCGCGCGCCGCCGGGGCGCCGCTGCCCGGAGCCGCGCCGCCGCCCGGCCCGCCCGCGCCCCAGGAGACGCGGCGGCCCGGTTCTCCCCCGCCGAACCCGGACTGCCGGGAGGCGTCCGCCTGCCAGGCGGAGGCGGGTTCGGGCCGCGAGCCGGACGACCGCTGGGGGTCGTTCTCGTCGACCGGCCGCGGTGCCACGGGGTGTGCGTCCCGTTCCGCACGCGCCTCGGGTACGGCGGGCGGCGTGTCGAGGAACATCGGCCCGGTCTCGTCCGGCAGGGCGCCCGTGATCTGGGTCTGGGCGGCGGCGTGCTCGGCGTCCGGCCGGTCCGCCGTGGTGATGCCCGGCGGCGGCGTGGGCATGGCTTCGCCCTCGGCTGGCGCGGGCCGACTGGTACCGGGAACCCATGCGGCGCCGTTCCAATAGCGGATATATCCGGGGATCGACGGATCTGGATAGAACCCTGGAATCGAGCTGCCGTCCGCGGATCCTGAGGTAGGGGCGCTCATGATCTCCGATGTCCCGTGTCTGCTGTGCTGTCGGTGGGGCGTATGCAGTCTGCCGCACAAGCGCGAGGCGGTGTATATCGCTCCACCGCCTCTCTCTATCAGACCGGCCCGGCGCAGGGGCCCGACCGCGTCCGGCACCACTCTCACGTGCGAGCCGAAAAAACTTCGGACGGATCGCGGAAAGTCGCGTAATGGGACCGGGGAAGTGCGCTCTCTCCCGGTGCGGGCCCGTGGACCGGGTGTCAACCGGGGGCTCCGCGACGCGAGAAGCCGGGCAGTGCAGAGCAGAGCGGAAAGAGAGCGCACCTGATGAACGCCGTGGTGGAACGAGAGCTGGAGATGAACCTGGTGCTGTCGCCGGAGCGCAGCATCCCCGTACCGGCCAGGCTGGCCTACCTGACGCACGACCCGTACGCCGTGCACATCACCTTCCACATCGGCTCGGACGCGCCGGTGCACTGGACCTTCGCCCGCGAACTGCTGGTGGAGGGGGTGTTCCGGCCGGCCGGTGACGGGGACGTCCGGGTCTGGCCGACGCGGCTGTGCGGGCGCAGCATCGTGGTGATGGCCCTGAGTTCGCCGGACGGTGACGCGCTGCTGGAGGCGTCGGCGTCGGCGGTCTCGGCGTGGCTGGAGCGCACGCTGCGGGCGGTGCCGCCGGGCTCCGAGGGCGACCGTCTCGACGTGGACGAGGCGCTGACGGCGCTGCTGTCGCCCACGCCGGGGGACGACGTGTGGCTGCGCCGCCCGTGGCCGTCGGACGGGTCGCCGTCCGCGGAGGGCGGGGCGTGAGGCGGTGCGGCGAGGAGCGCGGGTGGTGACCCGCGGGCGTACGGGTCACCACCCGCGTCAGAAGAGCTTGCCCGGGTTCAGCAGGCCGAGCGGGTCGAAGACCTGCTTGATGCCGCGCTGCAACTCCGTTCCCACCGGGCCGAGTTCGCGGGCGAGCCACTCCTTCTTCAGGATCCCGACGCCGTGTTCGCCGGTGATGGTGCCACCCAGCGCGAGGCCGAGCGCCATGATCTCGTCGAAGGACTCCCGGGCGCGGCGGGACTCGTCGGGGTCGGCCGCGTCGAAGCAGACCGTGGGGTGGGTGTTGCCGTCCCCGGCGTGGGCCACGACCCCGATGGTGAGGTCGTGCTTACGGGCGATGGCGGCGGTGCCGTCGATCATCTCGGCGAGCCGGGAGCGCGGCACGCACACGTCGTCGATCATCGTCGCGGACTTCACGGCCTCCAGGGCGGTGAGCGTGGCCCGCCGCGCCTGGAGCAGCAGTTCGGACTCGGCGGCGTCCTCGGCGGGGACGACCTCGGTGGCGCCCGCGGCCGTGCACAGCTCGCCGACGGCGGCGAGGTCGGCCGCGGGGTCGGGGGTGTCGAAGGCGGCGAGCAGCAGCGCCTCGGTGGTCTCCGGCAGCCCCATGTGCGTCATGTCGTTGACGGCGCGCACGCAGGTGCGGTCCATGAGTTCCAGCAGCGCGGGGGTGTGTCCGCGCTCCATGATCCGGCAGACGGCGGCGCAGGCGGCGGTGGTGGAGGGGAACTCGGCGGCGAGCACGAGCTGCTCCGGCGGGGCGGGCCGCAGGGCGAGGACGGCGCGGACGATGACGCCGAGGCTGCCCTCGGAGCCGACGAACAGCCGGGTGAGGTCGTAGCCCGCGACGCCCTTTGCGGTGCGGCGTCCGGTGGTCAGCAGCCGGCCGTCGGCGAGGACGACGTCCAGACCCAGTACGTACTCGGCGGTGACGCCGTACTTCACACAGCACAGGCCGCCCGAGGCGGTGCCGATGTTGCCGCCGATGGTGCACTGCTCCCAGCTGGAGGGGTCCGGGGGGTAGTACAGGCCCCGCTCCATGACGGCGCGGGAGAGCGTGGCGTTGACGACTCCGGGTTCGACGACCGCGATCCGGTCGACCGGGTTGATCTCCAGGATGCGGTCCATCTTGACGAGGGAGAGCACGACACAGCCGTCGGAGGCGTTGGCGGCTCCCGACAGCCCGGTCCTGGCGCCCTGCGGGACGACGGGCACGCGCAGTGCGGTCGCGGTGCGCATGACGTGCCGCACCTGTTCGACCGTGCGCGGCAGCACGACGACCGCGGGGGTGCCCGCCGCGCAGAAGCTGGCCATGTCGTTGGCGTACGAGCCCGTGATGTCGGGGTCGGTCAGCACGGCCTCCGCGGGAAGACCGGTGAGCAGCATTTCGATCAGGTCGGCCATAGGTCAAGATTCGCACCCGGCCGCCGCGCGGGGAAGATCGCCGGTGCGCGGCGCGCCGCCCCATGGCTTGGTACGCGGAGGGCTTATGGCCCGGGTACGCGGACGGCGCGCGGCGGGTGGCCGCGCGCCGTCCTCGCGGGCTGGGTCGGGAACACGGGGGGTTCCCGGCCGTCAGAGGTTGCCGCGCTTGTCCTGCTCGCGCTCGATCGCCTCGAACAGCGCCTTGAAGTTGCCCTTGCCGAAGCCGAGCGAGCCGTGCCGTTCGATCATCTCGAAGAAGACGGTGGGCCGGTCCTGGACGGGCTTGGTGAAGATCTGGAGCAGGTAGCCGTCCTCGTCGCGGTCGGCGAGGATCTTCAGCTCGCGCAGCTCGTCCAGCGGGACGCGGGTCTCGCCGACCCACTCGCCGAGGGTGTCGTAGTACGAGTCGGGGACGTCCAGGAACTGGACGCCGGCGGCCCGCATGGCGCGGACGGTCGCCACGATGTCGTTGGTGTTCAGCGCGATGTGCTGGACGCCGGGGCCGCCGTAGAACTCCAGGTACTCGTCGATCTGCGACTTCTTCTTGGCGATGGCCGGCTCGTTGAGCGGGAACTTCACCTTCCGCGTGCCGTCGGCGACGACCTTGGACATGAGCGCGGAGTACTCGGTGGCGATGTCGTCGCCGACGAACTCCTTCATGTTCGTGAAGCCCATGACCTTGTTGTAGAAGGCCACCCACTCGTCCATCTTGCCGAGCTCGACGTTGCCGACGCAGTGGTCGATGGCCTGGAAGCGGCGCGGGCCCGGCTCGACGATCGGGTCGGCGGCCACGTAGCCCGGCAGGTACGGGCCGTCGTAGCCGGAGCGCTCGACCAGGGTGTGCCGGGTCTGGCCGTAGGTGGCGATGGCGGCGAGGACGACGGTGCCGTGCTCGTCCTTGACCTCGCGCGGCTCCTCCAGTCCGGTGGCGCCGTGCTCGACCGCGTACGCGTACGCCGCGCGGACGTCCGGCACCTCGATGGCCAGGTCCACCACGCCGTCACCGTGATCGGCCACATGCTGGGCGAGGAAGCGGCCGCGCTCGGTGGCGGCCTTGATGACGGAGGTGAGCACGAAGCGGGCAGCGCCCGATTCGAGGACGTAACTGGCCGTCTCGCGGCTGCCGGTCTCCGGTCCGGAGTACGCGACCAGCTTCATGCCGAAGGCCGTGGCGTAGTAGTGCGCGGCCTGCTTGGCGTTGCCGACGGCGAAGACGACCGCGTCCATCCCCTTCACCGGGAAGGGGTCGGCCTGCCGAGCGGTGTGCGGGGTGTGATCGATGGTCTCAGTCATGGCCGCAGGTTCCCTCCGAACCACAAGGTGCGCAATAGTTGTGGTTTTCGCTGGGCATTCTGTACATGGTTACCGGCGTTTCACCGGCCTCTCTGTACATGATGACCATCAACACCGAGAGCGGAGGGTAATGCCGTGGGGATTGATTCTCTGGACGCGCGCCTGATCACCCTGCTCGCCGAGGAGCCCCGGATAGGCGTCCTGGAGGCGTCGCGGCGGCTCGGCGTCGCGCGCGGCACGGCACAGGCGCGGCTGGACCGGCTCCAGGCCAACGGGGTGATCCGCGGCTTCGGGCCGGACGTGGACCCGGCGGCGCTGGGGTATCCGGTCATGGCGTTCGCGACGCTGGAGATCAAGCAGGGCCAGGGCGGCGACGTACGGGCCCACCTGGCGACCGTCCCCGAGGTGCTGGAACTGCACACCACGACCGGCCACGGCGACATGCTCTGCCGCCTGGTCGCCCGCTCGAACGCCGATCTACAGCGGGTGATCGACCGGGTGGTGGGCTTCGAGGGGATCGTGCGGGCCTCGACGGCGATCATGATGGAGAACCCGGTGCCGCTGCGGATCATCCCGCTGGTGCAGCAGGCGGCGGACGACTAGCCCGCCGCGACCGCAGGGCTCGGCCGCCGGATTCCCAAGACTTCGTTGCAAAGAACCTGTTGCAACGAAGTCTTTGCATCCGTACGGTGGGAGCGTGACCGAGAACCCGGCGGCACCGCCGCCCCATGACGTCCGGGCCCTCGACCCACGCTCGCTGCGCGCACTCGCCCACCCCCTGCGCATCCGCCTGCTGGGGGCCCTGCGGGAGTTCGGCCCGGCCACCGCGTCCCAACTGGCTCAGCGGCTGGATGAGTCCAGCGGCGCCACCAGCTACCACCTGCGGCAGCTGGCCGCGTACGACTTCGTCGTGGAGGACCCCGACCGGGGCACTGCGCGCGAGCGCTGGTGGAAGGCCGCCCAGCAGGGCACCAGCACCGACACGGCGCAGTTCGCGCACCACCCCGACCCGGAGGTGCGTGGGGCGCTCAGTACCTTCCTGCACGAGGTCGCGACCATCCATGCCCAGGAGCTGTCCACCGCGCTCGGCACGAAGCACGAGTGGCCGCGCGAGTGGCACGGGGTCTCGGACCTCAGCGACTTCTCCCTGCGGCTGACGCCGGAGCTCACCCGTGAACTGTCCGACGAGCTGCACGCCGTCATCGAGCGCTACCGCGTCCGCACCGACGTGGACGAAGCGCGGGCGGAGCCGGTCCGGGTCCATCTGCACGCGTTCCCGCGCCCGCCGCAGACCCACGAACCGTCCGACGGAGGCTGAGATGCACAGCGACATACACCTGCGGCTGCACCACCTGCGCGCGGAGCAGCTCCAGCAGGAGGCCCGCGCCGTACGCGCCGCCCGATCGCGTCCGCGACCGGTGCGCCGTACGCGGCCGCCCGGCCTACTGCGCCGCCGGCTGGGCTGGGGACTGGTGGAGCTGGGGCTGCGGCTGGTCACCCCGCGACCGGGGGTGCCGACTCAGCAGTTGGGAAGCTAGGCGGCTCGGGGCCTAGCAGCTGGGGACCTTCTTGCCCGACGCAAGGGCCCGAAGCGAGGAGACCGCGTCCTTCAGCTTGGTGACCGGGATCAGCTGCAGCCCCTTCGGCAGGCCCTCCTGCGCCTCCGAGCACTCCCCCTTGGGCACCAGGAAGACGGTCGCGCCGTCGCGCTTCGCGGCCAGGGTCTTGAGCGGCACGCCACCCACCCGGCCGACCGTCCCGTCGGGCTCGATGGTTCCGGTGCCCGCGATGACCCGGCCGCCGGTCAGATCGCCGCCGCGGCCGTCGCCGTCCAGCTTGTCGACGATGCCGAGCGAGAACAGCAGCCCGGCGCTCGGGCCGCCCACGTCCGCGAGTCGCAGTGAGACGTCGATGCCCTCGTCGGAGCGGCGCAGATAGCGCAGCGCGGCGCTGGCCGCGTCGTCCTGCGACTCCTTCATCTCCTCGGCGTTGTGCTTCTCGATCTCCTTGGTCGTGTCGCCGACGGGGTAGACGGAGTCGCGCGGCATCACTGCCCGGTCGGTGTCGAACCAGCCGTCGATCACGTCGCCGAGCCGTACGGTGGCGTCCGGGCCGGTCGCCACGATCGTGGTCATCCGCAGCTGGCCGCTGGTCTTGCGGGTGGTGGCGCCGGAGATGGTGATCACCGGCCTGCCCTTGTCGTCGCCGAGGACGTTCACCGTGTCGCCTGGCGCGGCCACCGCGAACGGCAGGGGCGCGAAGGCGGCGACCGCGAGCAGGGACGCGACGAGAGCGGCGCAGACCGCGAGGGTCCGGGCACGGCGGGAGACTGCGGGCATGGGGCGACCTTAGTTCAACGGGGCGCGGCCCCGGACCCCGGTCCTCGCTTGCCGGGCGGCCGGGGCGCTCGTGCCGGTGGCCGGGGCGCTCGTGCGAGTGGGCGGGTACCTGTGCCGACTGCCCGGGCGGCCTGTGCCGACCGGTGGATGCCTGTGCCCGCCGGTGGATGCCTGTGCCCGTCGGTGGGAGCCTGTGCCCGCCGGTGGTGATACCTGTGCCCGCCGGTGGTGATGCCCGTGCCCGCTGGTGGGGGGGCGTCGCGCCGGGGCTGGGTCGCGACGCCCTTCGGGCACGGGAGAGGCTCCCGGGCGGGCCGGATCCTCGTCAGCGCAGTGCGTCGGCGACCTCCCGGGCCGCGTCCACCACGCGTGGCCCCACCCGCTCCGGTACCGCGTCCGCCAGCATGACGACTCCCACGCTGCCCTCTATGCCGGTCACCCCGACCAGCGGGGCGGCCGCGCCGCTCGCGCCCGCCTCCAGTTCGCCGTGCGTCAGCGCGTAGCCGGGATCGTCGACGCCACCCGTGCGGGCGGCGAGGATCGCGCGGCCCGCCGCGCCCCGGTCCAGCGGGTGCCGGAACCCGGCCCGGTACGCGACGTGGTAGTCGGTCCAGGTGGGCTCGACGACCGCGACCGCCAGGGCCTCGGTGCCGTCGACCAGAGTGAGGTGCGCGGTGGCGCCGATGTCCTCGGCGAGGGCGCGCAGCGCGGGCAGCGCGGCCTCCCGTACGAGTGGATGCACCTGCCGGCCCAGTTGCAGGACCCCGAGACCGACGCGGGCGCGGCCGCCTATGTCACGGCGTACGAGCGCGTGTTGCTCCAAGGTGGCCAGCAGCCGGTAGACCACGGTGCGGTTGACGCCGAGCTTGGTGGACAGCTCGGTGACGGTCAGCCCGTGGTCGGTGTCGGCGAGCAGCTTCAGGACGCGCAGGCCCCGGTCGAGCGTCTGGGAGGTCTCCGCGGTCACGACGCCCCCTCTCGGTATGAGGGCGGCTCTACCGCGATGCTCCATCGGTCCCGGCGACGGCGCGCGGAAGAGGCCGCCGGTCGCGGGCACGCACCGGCTGCGCTCCGCGGCGGCGCTGCCACGGGGCGTGTGCGTAGCGGAAAAGTAGCGAGCGAGTCCGCTGAGCGGAAGAGTCCGTCCAGAATCCGAGCGGAGTTGGCACCCTGTGCCAGCCGGAGGCGCCGGTTCTACGGGGAATTACGACGCATCATCCCGCCGAGGGATGGCGTGCGTGACAGCTTGATGAAAAGTGCCGAAGAGGGTTGCGGGCCGCGGCCGCACCGCGCGTGGGGGCACCCTGGGGACACCTCTGGGGGCGCCCTGCGGCACCCCCGGACAGGGGCTGGGTGAGGCCTCGCTGAGGGAGGGGCTCGAGGGAGGAGGTGGCCGGCGGATTCACCGCATCCGGGTCGCCCACTCCCGTACCTTCTTGATCCGCTCCCTGATCTGCCCGGCCGTCGCCTCCGCGCTCGGCGGTCCGCCGCACACCCGCCGCAGCTCGGTGTGGATCACCCCGTGCGGCTTGCCGCTCTGGTGGACGTACGCCCCGACCAGGCTGTTGAGCTCCTTGCGCAGCTCCAGCAGCTCCTTGTGGGTGACCACCGGCCGCCGCTCCGCCGGGAGTTCGAGCAGGTCGGCCTCGGTGTCCGGCTTCTTGCGGCTGTGCGCGATCTGCCGGGCCTGCCGCTTCTGGAGCAGCAGCTGCACCTGGTCGGGTTCGAGCAGGCCGGGGATGCCGAGGTAGTCCTGCTCTTCCTCGCTGCCCGGGTGGGCCTGCATGCCGAACTCGGCGCCGTCGAAGAGCACCCGGTCGAAGACGGCGTCGGACTGCAGGGCCTCGAAGGGCAGCATGTCCTGCTCACCGGTGTCCTCGTCCTGCTGCTTGTTCGCCTCGTCCATCTCCTTCTCGGACTCGGCGTACGGGTCCTCCTCCTCGCCGTCCTTCTTCGGCTTGTCCAGGACGTGGTCGCGCTCGACCTCCATCTCGTTGGCGAAGCCGAGCAGCATGGGGATGGTCGGGAGGAAGACGGACGCGGTCTCGCCGCGCCGCCTGGACCGCACGAAACGGCCGACGGCCTGCGCGAAGAACAGCGGGGTGGAGATCGTGGTGGCGTAGACGCCGACCGCCAGGCGCGGCACGTCCACGCCTTCCGACACCATGCGGACCGCGACCATCCAGCGGTCGTCGTTGTGGCTGAAGTCCTCGATGCGCTGGGAGGCGCCGGAGTCGTCGGACAGCACGACGGTCGCCTTGGTGCCGGTGATCTCGCGGATGAGCTTGGCGTAGGCGCGGGCTGAGTCCTGGTCGGTGGCGATCACCAGCGCGCCCGCGTCCGGGATGCCCTTGCGCACCTCGGTGAGCCGCTGGTCGGCGGCTCGCAGCACGTTCGGCATCCAGTCGCCGCGCGGGTCGAGTGCCGTACGCCACGCCTGGGAGACCGCGTCCTTGGTCATCGGCTCGCCGAGCCGGGCCTCCAGTTCGTCGCCCGCCTTGGTGCGCCAGCGCATGTTGCCGCTGTAGCTGAGGAAGATCACGGGCCGGACGACGCCGTCGCCGAGGGCGTTGCCGTATCCGTAGGTGTAGTCCGCGGCCGACCGCCGGATGCCGTCGTTGCCCTCCTCGTACGTGACGAAGGGGATCGGGTTGGTGTCGGACCGGAACGGGGTACCGGTGAGGGCCAGCCGCCGGGTCGCCGGCTCGAACGCCTCCAGGCACGCCTCGCCCCACGACTTGGAGTCGCCGGCGTGGTGGATCTCGTCCAGGATGACGAGGGTCTTGCGCTGCTCACAGCGGTTGCGGTGCAGCATGGGGCGCACGCCGACGCCCGCGTAGGTCACGGCGACCCCGTGGTACTCGCGCCCCAGCGGACCGGCGCTGTACTCCGGGTCCAGCTTGATCCCGACCCGGGCCGCCGCCTCCGCCCACTGCTTCTTCAGGTGCTCGGTGGGCGCGACGACGGTCACCTGCTGCACCACGTGGTGGTGCAGCAGCCAGGAGGCGAGCGTCAGCGCGAAGGTCGTCTTACCGGCGCCGGGCGTCGCGACGGCGAGGAAGTCGCGCGGCTGCTCCTGGATGTACTTCTCCATCGCGCCCTGCTGCCAGGCACGCAGCTTGCCGGCGGTGCCCCAGGGGGCGCGGCCGGGGAAGGCGGGAGAGAGATGGTGGCTGGAGGGGGAGGCGGTAGTAGTCACGGTCTCCGTCGGGCGGTCGGGCTGGCGGGATCGGCAACCGCGTCAGCCTACCGGGGCCGGTGGGGGCACCTTGGGGGAACGGGGTGGGTCGCCCCGAGGGTGGGATTCAACTCACATCGCGCCGTACGGCGTGTCACCCCCTGGCCCTTCGGCAAGCCGCCGCAGCAACTGCTTTCCCTGCCCGGCGGCGCGGATCACGGGGATTTCGGGCGCAGCCGGGTCGTCACGTACGCGCCGACCAGCGCCGCCACCGCCATCGTCGCGTACACCGCGGCGAACGCCGCCGGGTGGCCGCCGCCGGATGCCGCCTCCCCGCCGGACGGCGCCTGGCCGCCGCCGAAGGCGACGAAGAGGACGCCGCTCAGGCCGACCAGGATGATGTTGCCGAGCGCGTCGGAGACCTGGAGGGAGGCGGAGTTGCTGCCCGCGTCCTCGGGGGCGGACAGCTTCAGGAGCAGGACGCTGGCACTGGCGATGGCCAAGCCCATGCCGTACCCGCCGAGCACCCACGCGGCGGCGACCGTCCACACCGGGACGCCGTCCAGCAGCGCCAGCGGGGCCAGGGCGACGGCGGCCGCGATCAGCAGCAGGCCCAGGCCCATCAGGCGCTCGCGGTACGGCTCCATACGCGGGCGGCTCTGGGTGTACGAGCCCAGGGCCCAGGTCAGTCCACCGCCGGTGAGGGAGAGCCCGGCCAGGGTGGCGGAGAGTCCGCGTTCGGTGACCAGCATCAGGGGGGCGAAGCTCTCCGCGCCCAGGAACGCGCCCGCCGCGATGCCGCGCAGCAGGATCACCGACGGCAGCCCGCGGGCGGCCCGGAAGGTGCCGCGCGGCAGCAGCCGCAGGACGCACGGTACGAGCAGGGCGAGGCCGAGGGCCGCGGGGATCAGGGAGACCCATGCGAGGTCCTGGCCCGCGTACTGGAGCAGCCCGGCACCGGCCGCCACCGCGAGGGCGAGGAGGATGCGGCGGCGGTTCACGGCCGGGGTGCGCTCGCCCGGCGGGAGCCCGCGCAGGGCCGGGAGCATCACCAGGAGCGGGGGCAGCACCAGCACCGGGATGGACAGGAAGACCCAGCGCCAGCCGATCCGCTCGGTGACCGTCCCGGCGATCAGCGGGCCGACGATGACGGGCAGTACCCAGGCGGCGGAGAAGGCGGCCAGGACGGCGGGCCGCAACCGCTCCGGGTAGGCCCGGCCGACGACCACGTACAGCGCGACGATCACCAGGCCGCCGCCGACGCCCTGGACCGCGCGCCCGGCGACGAACATCCACATCTGCTGGGCGGAGCCGGAGACCACCAGCCCGGCGCCGAACCCGGCTATCCCGGTGAACAGCGGCGCGAGCGGCCCCTTGCGGTCGCACCACTCGCCGGAGAGCGCCATCGCGAACAGGCTTGCTGTGAAGTAGGCGGAGAAGGCGTAGGCATACAGGTCGACACCGTCGAGGGCGTGGGCGGCCACCGGCATCGCCGTGTTGACCGCGCTCGCCTCGAAGGCGATGAGGGAGACGACGGAGATGATGCCGAGGGTCAGCGCGCGGAAGCGACGGCCGAGCACGGTCTCGCGGTCGGCGGCGCCGGCCGACTCCGCGCCGGCGTCGGCTCGTTCGGTGTCCGTTCCGGCCGCGTCCGCGGCCGCGCGGGGGTCAACTGCGGTCATCGCATCAACGTAAAGGCCGCTCCCGCACCTGACACCTGTCGCGGGACGGAACCGCGCTCAGCCATCGGTCCTAGGCGGCACGCCTGTGGCAGAGCCGTTGCCGATCAAGGTCATTTTCGTCATGTGCACGCCTGTACGATTCCGGTCGGGCGGTCGATCCGATCTTCAAGAGTCGGCGGCCGGCCTTGCTCTCTCGTCCGGCCGTTGGCGGCCGGGCGCGCACATCAGGGGGATTCAGATTTCCATCCGTCATGTCTTCGCCACCGCCGCCCTGGTCTCCGCGGCGCTCACGCTGACCGCGTGCGGCCCCGAGGACGACTCCGCCGGCGCCTCGGACTCCTCGCCGAGCGCGAGCGCGAGCACCAAGGCGAAGCCGTCCGCCGGCAGCACCGCCGGCAACGTCGAGTACGGCTGCTACAAGCTGGCCAAGGGCCACAAGGTCATCTGGGTCGACCACGTCGAGGGCGCCATGAACAACGTCATCGCCCGGGAGGCCGTGTGGGAGTGCGGCGGGAGCGGCGAAGGGGTCATCTTCAAGAAGTCCGAAGGGGAGCCGACGACCTACTCCATGGCCTCGGGCGACACCAAGGTGGCGATCATCGACAGTGAGGGGCGGCACGACCGCACCGCGAAGGACGGCGGCATCGCCCACGTCAAGTCGTGCGCGGACCCGAACGGCGAGACCTACGACGGCGGGCAGGCGCCGAAGGTCGACAAGTCCACCTGCGGGACCAACTTCTACGACATCGCGGTGGGGCCCGACAACAAGATCACCGAGATGACGGAGCAGTACTCCGGCTGAACCCCGCGGGGCCCGGCGCGTGCCGGGCCCCGTCCCTCTCACGGGGGCACCTCCGGGACGGCGTCAGGTGGTGAGGAGTACGCCGCCGTAGCTCACTCCGGCGACCACCACCCACGCGCACAGGCCCAGTGCGGCCACCCGCCCGCCGGTACGCGCCATCGAGGGCAGGTGCACCGCGCTGCCCAGCCCGAACAGGGCGGCGGCGAGCAGCAGTTCCTGCGCTGTTCCCGCCGCGTCGAGCGCACCGGCGGACAGCAGGTCCGTACTGCGCAGGGCGACCGCCGCCAGGAAGCCGAGGACGAACAGCGGTACGAGCGGGGGGCGGCGAGCCGCGGCGTCGGCCACCACGCCCTCGGCCGCGCCGTCGCGGACCGCCGTGCGCCGGGCCCGTACCGACACCGCCACCGCGGCCACCAGCGGCGCCAGCAGCGCCACCCGCATCAGCTTGACCAGCACCGCGTCGCTCAGCGCGCCCGACCCCGCGGTCTGCGCCGTGGCCACGACCTGGCCCACGTCGTGCACGCTCGCCCCGGCCCAGCGGCCGAACTGCCCGTCGTCCAGCCCCAGCGGATGCTGGAGCAGCGGAAGTACGGCGATGGCGAGGGTGCCGCACAGCGTCACCAGCGCGACCGACGTGGCCACGTCCCGCTCCTCGCTGTCCCGTACGTCGCTGACCGCGCCGATCGCGGACGCGCCGCAGATCGCGTAACCGGTGGCGATCAGCACCGGCTGGTCGCCGCGCAGCCCCATCCGGCGGCCGAGCCACCAGGTGCCGCAGAAGGTGGCCGCGACGACGCCGAACACCATCGCCACGGTCGCCCAGCCCAGTCCGAGCACGTCGTCCAGGCTGAGCTTGAGGCCGAGCAGGACGATGCCGAGCCGCATCAGCCGCTTGCCCGCGAGGGAGAGTCCCGGGCGGCCCGTTCCGCGGATCAGGCCGCGGGCGCCGGGCAGATGCGCGGCGGTGATGCCGAGTACGACGGCCACGGTGAGCATCGGCACGCCGGGCAGCAGCCAGTGGACGCCCCACGCGGCGGCCACGCCGAGGGCGGCGAAGCCGAGACCGGGCAGCGGGCCCGCGGCCGCCCTGCCGGGCGCGGACCCGCCGGGCGGCGCGGCCTTTCCGGGTGCGGCATCGCCGGGCGGTCCAGCCTGGCCCGGTACCGCATCGCCGGGCGATCCGGCCTCCCCCGGTATCGCCTCGCCGGGCGATCCAGCCTCCCCCGGTGCGGTCTGCCCGTGCGCCGCTGGAGCGGGTATGTCCGTGGCCGTCACCGCTCGCCGTCCGGGCACTCGTACACCCGCCGCACGCTGGAGCCCAGCCGCGTGATGTCCGCGCCGTAGATGTGGATCGAGATGGCCTTGCCCTCGCAGGCGTTCCACACCCGGTGGATGTCGCCGGGGGGCGCGAACGCGCTCACCGAGCCGTGCGGGTTCACCACGTTCCCGGTCTCCACCAGGCGGGCGCGGCCGCCGTCGGAGACGAGCCGGTAGCGGGTCTCGCTCTCCTGGCCCTCGTGGACTCCGGCCACGCCCCACGAGACGTGGTCGTGGATGGACGTCCGCTGCCCCGGCAGCCAGACCAGCGCGACGATGGAGAAGCTCCCGTCGTGCTCGGCGTGCAGGATGTGCTGCCGATAGCACTCGGGGTCGCCGACCCGCTGCTCCTCGGTGAGCAGGTCGGGGGCGCCCAGGTGGGGGGCCAGCCGCTCGCCGACCTGGTATGCGGTCAGGTCCGGCGGCAGACCCAGGTCGACGGCCGCGCGCACCTCGGTCACGAGCGCGTCGAACCGGGCGGTCGTACGGGGGGCTCGGAATGCGGTCGGGGTGGTCGGGGTGGTCGAAGTGGTCATACCGGCAGCGTCCCGCCACCCGATCCATCACGTCCAACGACAGTTTCTTCGCCGAACCCCTACGTCTGCTTATGAATGAGCCCGGATGGCCGCCTACGGCGGACGGGCCGCACCCGCCGAGCGTCAGCAGCCCAAACGGTTTTCGGCCACCGCCTTGAGCTCCTCCAGCACCAGCGCCGTCGCCGGGATGCGCAGGTGCTCCCGCAGGACGTACGCCGAGACCTGGCGGCGGGACGCCGGGTCCAGCGCCCGCCCGGTGACCTTGCGGTGGCACAGGAACGACAGCACCAGGCCCGGCATCATCGCCACGCCCAGCCCTTCCGCGACCAGGCTCTGGACGACCAGGTTGTCATCGGTGGTGAAGGCGATGTCCGGCGCGAAGCCCTGTTCCGCGCACTCGTGGAGGAAGTTGGCGCGGCAGCGCAGGCAGCCCGCGATCCAGCGCTCCTCGGCGAGGTCGGCGAGCTTGACGGCGCGCCGCCGGGCCAGCGGGTGCCCGGTCGGCAGCAGCACCGTGAGCTGGTCCTCCAGCAGCGGGATCTCCGCGACCTCGTCGGGGACGTCCTCGTGCAGACCGGGGTAGGTGAAGGCCAGGGTGATGTCGCACTCGCCGCGCACCAGCCGCCCCAGCGACTCCGGCGGCTCGTCCTCCAGCAGCTCCACCCGGATCCCCGGATGTCCGGCGGCGAGCCGGCCCAGGGTCTCCGGGACGAGGGTGGCGGTGGCGCTGGGGAAGGCGCAGAGCCGGACCCGGCCGGTCCGCAGCCGGGTGATCGCGCTCATCTGCTGCTGTGCGGTGGAGATGCTCTCCAGGATGATCCCGGCGTGCCGGGCCAGCGCCTCGCCCGCCTCGGTGAGCCGCATGGCCCGCCCGACACGGGTGAACAGCGGGGTGCCCACGGAGCGTTCGAGCGCCTTCATCTGCTGCGTGATGGCGGGCTGGGTGTAGCCGAGCGAGCGGGCGGCCGCGGAGTAGGAACCGGCCTGCACCACGGCGTGGAAGGTCTTGATGTGCCGGGAGTCGAACACCGTCGAATCATAAGCAGAATTTGGGGGGCCGGAACAACGCGCTGTGCCCGGCTTCTGGGTGACACCCGCCCCATGAACACCGTATGTCAGTCCCGTGGCAGGGCCCGCGACGTCATTGTGGGCCTCGGAGCCCCCACCTTAGGCTCGACGTCGAGAGCATGGCCGTGTGCCCGAGTGGTTGAGGGGCTCGCCTGCAAAGCGAGTTACGCTGGTTCGATTCCAGTCACGGCCTCCAAAGGCGACGTCGGCGCGGAAAATCCGATCGACAGAAAAGAAATCCGCCGTCCGATGGACGCGGTCCGCTCATTATCGTGCGCGGTCATCTCATTCGATGCAACGACTGGCGCGCCGACACCAGTTGACGCGAGGTGTGAGCGATTCTTCTCCTAGGGTCAGCATGTGGCGTTTTGATCCCCCACCCGCTGGGAGAAGACTTGCAGTTTGTTGTCCGGGGTACCCGTCTGCCGCTGTCGACCGGCCAGAGCGAAATCTGGTTCAGCCAGCAAATCGACCCCGAGAGCCCGCTGTTCCGGATCGGCGAGTATCTGGAAATTCACGGTCCGATTGAGCCGCGGATATTCGAGAAGGCACTGCGGCAGGCCGTGGCGGAGGCCGAGCCGTTCCATGCGCGCTTCGGCGCGGACGGCGGTGTGCCCTGGCAGATCGTCGAACCCGTCCTGGACTGGGCGCTGCCGGTGGTCGACGTCAGCGGCGAGGACGGCGAGGACGGGCCGCGCGCGGCCGCCGAGCGGTGGATGTACGCCGACCTGCGGCGCCCGATGGACCTGGAGCGGGAGCCGCTGTTCAGCTACGCCCTGTTCAGGCTCGGCCCGGAGCGGTTCGCCTGGTACCAGGGCTACCACCACATCGTGACCGACGCCTCGGGCGGCGCCCTGGTGGCCCGGCGGGTGGCCGAGCTGTACAGCGCCGCCGTCGCGGGCCGACCCTGCCCGCCGGCCGCGTTCGGCCCGTTGGAGCTGCTGCTCGAACGCGACGCGGATTACCGGGAATCGAGGGACTTCACCACCGACCGCGATTACTGGACCGAACACTTCGCCGATTACCCGGAGCCGCCCCGGCTGGCCGGGCAGCCGGGCACTCTATTCACCAGCAGCATTCGGCAGACCGCGCATCTCAGCGAGACGGAGGCGGTCCAATTACGTGCCGTCTCGCGGCAGTTCGGCACGCACTGGTCCGCCATGATGATGGCCGTCACGGCGGCCTATCTGCACCGCATGACCGGCAAGCCGGATATCGTTCTCAGCCTGCCGGTGGCGGCCCGTACCGACGCCGCGCTGCGCGACGTCCCGGGAATGGCCGCCAATATCCTGCCGCTGCGCATTCCGGTGCGCCCGGGCACACGGGTACGGGAACTCGTGCGGCACGTCTCCAGGGAGGTGCGCGGGGCGCTGCGCCACCAGCGCTACCGCCGCATCGACCTGTCCCGGGACCTGCGGCTGGCGGACGGCGGACGCGGGCTGCTCGGCCCGCACATCAACATCATGTCGTTCGGCTACGACTTCGACTTCGCCGGGCATCCGGTCACCGCGCACAACCTCTCCAACGGGCTGGTCGAAGACCTGTCGATCATGGCGTACGACCGGTCCGACGGCACCGGCATCCGGATCGATCACAACGCCAACGCCGATCTCTACAGCGACGCCGAGCTCGCCACCCACCAGCAGCGCTATCTGCACCTCCTGCGCGCCTTCACCGACCCCTCGGACCCGGACCGCACCGTCGGCGGCATCGACCTGCTCGGCGACGAGGAGCGCGGCCGCGTCCTCGGCGCCTGGCGCGGCGGCGCCCACGCCGCGCCCGAGCCGGAGGCCACGCTGCCGGAGCTGTTCGCCGCGCAGGCCGCCCGCACCCCGGGCGCCGTCGCGGTGGTGGACCGCTCCCGTTCGCTGACCTACGCCCAGCTGAACGAGGCCGCCAACCGGCTGGCCCACCGGCTGATCGAGCGCGGCGCGGGCCCGGAGCGGTTCGTCGCGCTGGCCCTGCCCCGCACGGCCGACCTCCTCGTCGCCGTGCTCGCCGTCCTCAAGTCCGGCGCCGGATACCTGCCACTGGACCCCGAGTACCCGCCCGACCGCACGGCGCTGATGCTCGCCGAGACCGCCGTGCCGCTCGTCGTCACCACCCGCGCCATCGCCGCGACCCTCCCGGCCACCGCCGCCGAACCGCTGCCGCTGGACGACCCCGGCACCATCCGGGACCTCGCCGCGCGGCCCGCCACCGACCCCACCGACGCACAGCGCACCGCCCCGCTGCGGCCCGAGCACCCCGCGTACGTCATCTACACCTCCGGCTCCACCGGCACCCCCAAGGGCGTGGTGAACACCCACCGGAACGTAGGCCGCCTCTTCGCGGGCGCCGAGCGGCAGTTCGGCATCGGCCCGGCCGACACCTTCGCCCTGTTCCACTCGTACACCTTCGACGTCTCCGTCTGGGAGATGTGGGCGCCGCTGCTGCACGGCGGCCGGCTCGTCGTCGTCCCCCGCTCCATCAGCCGCTCCCCCGCCGAGCTGCTGCGGCTGCTGACCGAGCAGCGCGTGACGGTGCTCAACCAGACCCCGTCGGCGCTGGCCAGCCTGCTGGAGGAGTGCGAGCGCGATCCGTCCGCGGCCTCCGGGCTGTGGGTGCGCACCGCGATCCTGGCGGGTGAGGCGGTCTCCACCGCGCTCGTGGACCGCTGGTCGGTCACCGGACGGCAGCTGATCAACGCGTACGGGCCGACCGAGGCCACCGTGTACGCCACCGTCAGCGGCGGGCTGCTCGCGGGCCACACCCCGCCGATCGGCCGCCCGGTCGCCGACTCCCTGGTGTACGTGCTGGACAGCGGGCTGCGCCCGGTGCCGCCGGGGACCACCGGTGAGCTGTATCTGGCGGGTCCCGGGCTGGCGCGCGGCTATCTGCGGCGCCCCGGCCTGAGCGCGAGCCGGTTCGTCGCCGACCCGTACGGCCCGCCCGGCGGCCGGATGTACCGCACCGGAGACCTGGTGCGCTGGCGGGCCGACGGACAACTGGACTTCCTCGGACGGACCGACGACCAGGTCAAGATCCGGGGCTTCAGGGTCGAACCGGGCGAGGTCGAGGCCGTCCTGCTCGGCCACCCCGGCATCGCCCACACGGCGGTCGTCGCCCGCGCCGACCACGCCGGGCACCAGACCCTCGTCGCCTACGTCGTCCCCGCCACCGGCAGGGAACACCCGGCCGCGGCCGACGCCGGCGAGGTACGGCGGTGGCTGGCCCAGCGGCTGCCCGACCACATGGTCCCCACCGCCGTCGCCGTCCTCGACGCACTGCCGCTGACCGGCAGCGGCAAGGTGGACCGGCGCGCGCTGCCCGCCCCCGACCCGGCCTGCGCCGGCACCTCCCGCCCCCCGCGCACCCCGCGCGAGAAGGCGCTGTGCGCGCTGTTCGCCGAGGTGCTGGCGGTGCCGTCGGCCGGGGTCGACGACAGCTTCTTCGAGCTGGGCGGCCACTCGCTGCTCGCGGCCCAGTTGGTGTCCCGTATCCGTAGCACCCTGGGCGTTCCGTTGGAGGTCCGCACGCTGTACTCCGCGCCGACCGTCGCGGGGCTGGCGGAGCGGCTGGACCAGGTCCCCGCGCCGCACGCGCTGGACACGCTGCTGCCGCTGCGCGCCGAGGGCGGCCGACCGCCGCTGTTCTGCGTCCACCCGGGCGGCGGCCTGGGCTGGCGGTACGCCGGGCTGCTCCCCCACCTGCCCCCGGACCAGCCCGTCCACGCCCTCCAGGCGCGCGTGCTCAGCGCGCCCGACGACGTGCTGCCGCACAGCGTGGCGGCGATGGCGGCGGACTACCTCGCCGAGATCCGCGCCGTGCGGCCGACCGGTCCGTACCATCTGCTCGGCTGGTCGCTGGGCGGGCTGGTCGCCCATGCCATGGCCACACAGCTCCAGCGCGCGGGCGAGGAGGTCGCCTCCCTCACGGTGCTGGACGCCTACCCCGACAACTCCCGCACGTTCGGCCAGATGCCGGAGCTGAGCAAGCGCGAGTGGCTGAGGCTGCTGCTGGACGACACGGTGGGACACGGCAGCCCGGAGGTGGACGTCCGTGACGCGGACGAGCTGGTGGCGGAGCTGAGCCGGGACACCGGGCTGCCGCCGCACCTGCTGGAGGGCGAGGGCAGCTTCCCGCTGCTCGACATCTTCCGCAACGACATCGAGGTGATGCGCAAGCACACCCCTGACCGGTACCGCGGCGACATGCTGCTGTTCACCGCCGAGAACCGGATCCACGGCCACCTCCGGGACCCCGCGCACACGCCAGCCTCCTGGCGGGAGTACGTGGCAGGGGAGCTGGCGGTGCACCATGTCCCGGCGCAGCACTTCCACATGCTGCGCACGGAACACGCGGCGCGGATCGGGGCGTTGGTGGCGGCGCGGCTGGCCCACCCCGGCCCCGGGTGACCGGGCCCGGGGCGGAGCCCCGTTGATCAGCGCCGGTACTCGGCCCCCACGGCCGCCTGGGGGCGGATCGGCAGCCGGTTGACGGGGCGTCCGGTGGCCGCGCGGACGGCCGCCGCGACGGCCGCCGGAGAGGTCACCACGGGCACCGCGCTGACCGCCTTCGCGCCGAACGGGGCGACGACGTCCCGCTCCTCCACCAGCTTCACGATCCGGATGTCTGGGACGTCGACGGCGGTCGGCAGGGCATAGCTGGTCAGGTCCGGGTGCCGGACGACCCCGCGCGAGGTGCGCAGGTTCTCGGTGAGCGCCGCGCCGATGCCCTGGGTCACGCCCGCCTCGATCCGGGCGTTGAGCTGGCGCGGGTTGAGCACCCGGCCCACGTCCTGGGCCACCGTCATGTCGACCACCCGGACCAGGCCGAGTTCGATGTCGACGTCCACGACCGCCCGGACGGCGCAGAACGCCATGCCGACGAACGCGTCGCCCTGCCCGGCCTCGTCCAGCGGCTCGGTGGGGTGCGGCCGGCACTGGGCCGTCGCCCACAGCTCCTTGCCCGCGAAGGCCTCGTCCACGGTGGTGCTGAGCACCCCGTCGTACGACGTGATCTTGCCCTCGGCGATGCTCAGCAGCTCGGTGGACATGCCGAACTTGTGGGCCAGCGGCTGGAGCAGCTGGGTGCGGACCATCTTCGCGGCACGCTCGACGGCGCCGCCCGAGACCCAGGTGTGGCGGCCGCGCGCGGCGGGCCCGGCCGGGGGCTGGTCGGTGTCGACGGAGGCGACGTGCACCTCCTCGATGCCGAGGACCTCCTGCACGATCTGCCGGGCGAGGGTGGAGAAGCCCTGGCCGGTCTCCACCGCGGCGCAGATGACGGTGGCCACCGAGCCGCTGACCTTGACCGTGGCGGTGGAGACCTCGTCGGCGCCCTCCGCGCCGAGCATGTGCACCATGCCGAGCGCGTAGCCGACGCCGCGCCGCACCGCGTCCGGGTCGCCCGCGCCCTCGGGGCCGCCGGGCAGCAGCCAGTCCTCGCCGGGCTCGTCCTTGGGCAGGGCGGGCAGCGGTTCGTCCCGTACCGCGCGCAGCAGTTCGGCGACGGGCGCGGGGCAGGTGACGGTCTGGCCGGTGGGCAGCAGGTCGCCGGTGGCCATGGCGTTGCGCATCCGCAGTTCGGCCGGGTCCAGGCCGAGCTTGGCGGCGAGCTTGTCCATCTGGCCCTCGTAGGCGGCGCACACCTGCATCGCGCCCTCGCCGCGCACATGGCCCGACGGCGGGTTGTTGGTGCGTACCGCCCAGCCCTCGATGAACGCGTGCGGGACGACGTACGGGCCGCAGGCGAAGGAGACGGCGGCGGCCAGCGCGTCCGCGGAGGAGTCGGCGTAGGCACCGGCATCCAGCAGGATCTGCGCCTCGACCTTGACCAGCTTGCCCTCGGCGTCGGCGTGGTGCCGGTAGCGCAGCAGGGTGGGGTGGCGGTGCGGGTGGCCGAGGAAGGACTCCTCGCGGGTCGCGGCGAGCTTCACCGGGCGGCCGGTCCTCAGCGCGAGCAGCCCCAGCGGCAGCTGTGTCCCCGGGTCCTCGCGGTCCCCCATCGCGCCGGGTACGCCGGTGACGACGACCTTGACCCGGTCCGGCTCCAGGCCGTAGCAGGCGGCGGCCAGGTCGCGGTCGGTGTGCGGGTCGGTGGAGGCGGTGTAGAGCTCCACGCCGCCGTCGGGCCGGGGCACGGCGAGGCCGGCCTCGGCGCCGATGGGTGCCGGGTCCTGTCGCCCGATGCGGTACAGCCCCTCGACGACGACGTCGCCGGTCGCCTCGGGGTCGCCGAAGCGCAGCGGGATGTGCCGGACCAGGTTGCCGTCGGGGTGCAGCGGCTCGGCGGCGAACGCCTGCTCGGGGTCGGTGACCGGCTCCAGCACCTCGTACTCGACGGCGATGGCGGCGGCGGCCAGCCGGGCGGTGTCCGGATGGTCGGCGGCGACGGCGGCGATCGGCTCGCCGTGGTGCCGGACCAGGTCCTTGGCGAAGACGGGACGGTCGGCGATCCGGCGGCCGTGCGCGGCGTCGCCGGGTACGTCGGCGTGGGTCACCACGGCCCGTACGCCGGGCATCGCGGCGGCCTGAGCGGTGTCGATGGAGAGGATGCGGGCGTGCGGGTGCGGGGAGCGGAGCACGGCGGCCCACAGCAGCCCCTCGGCCCAGAGGTCGGCCGCGTACGGAAAGGTGCCGGACGCCTTGGCGGCGGTGTCCGTGGCGGCCAGGGACACGCCGAGGCCCATGGTGGACGGCGCAGGCGGGGCGGTGGTGGCGCTGGTGGCGGCGGCGATGGCCGTGGCGGCGCCGACGCCGTCCGCGATTCCGGTCATGCGATCGACCCTCCCGTGCCGTTGCTGCCGTTGTGGCCGTTGCTGCCGTTGTGGCCGTTGCCGCCGTATGCGCCGCCGCTCGCGTCGTCGCCGTATGCGCCGCCGGGACCGGGGTGGCCGCCGTGGCCGTTGAAGCCGGCGCCGTCGTACGGGCCCGCCTGCTGCGGGATGACCGCCGCGGACGGGTCGGGGGCCGGGGCGCGGTCCGGCGTGCGGCCGTCCGGGCCGGGCTCCGCCGCCGCGGGCTCCGCCCCGGGTTCGGTCGCGGCCTGCGCCGCCGCCTCCCGTTCCGCGATGACGTCGCGGACCGCGTCGAGGACACCCCGGTAGCCGGAGCAGCGGCACAGGTTGCCGCAGATCGCCTTCCGGGTCTCCGACTCGCTTGGGGCGTGGTTGCCTTCGAGCAGGTCGTGCACGGTCATCGCGAGGCCGGGTACGCAGAAGCCGCACTGGACGGCGCCGGACGCGGCCAGGGCGCGCTGGACGTCGGAGGGCTGCCCGTCGGCGGCCGCCAGTCCCTCGACCGTACGGACCTCGCAGCCCGCGGCGGTGGCGGCGGGCACGAGGCAGGAGGCGACGAGCCGCCCGTCGACCTGCACGGAGCAGGCGCCGCACTCACCCTGGGAGCAGCCGTCCTTGGCCCCGGCGAGCCCGAGCCGCTCGCGCAGCACGTACAGCAGCGACTCGCCGATCCATGCGTCGGTGACGGGCCGGTCGGTGCCGTTGACGGTCAACACGTACGAGGCGTGCGGGTGCTCGCTGTGGACCGGTCCGGGGGCGGCCTCGTCCCCGTCCGGCCCTCCGTCGGCGGCCTCGCCGCGCCGTGCGCCCGGGTCCCCGGCGGCATCCTGGCCGCCGTCGTCGGCCGGGCGGGCGCCGCCCTCGGCGTCCGCCGGCTCGGCCGCGTCCGTGGTGCCCCGATCCGCCGCGCCGTCCTGACCCGCGCCGTCCGCGCGACCGGGCGCGCCGTCGGCCGGAGAGCCGGAGCGTCCTGCGGTGTCCCGGCCGATGCCGGGGCCGTCCGCCGGGGGCGTCGCCTCGGCGTCCGGAGGAGTGCCCGGGTCCCCGGCGCGATCCCCGCCGGTGCCGTCCGCACGGCGCGCGCCGCTCGCGGCGGGCACCGGCCCGGCCGCGTCCGCGGTGTCCGGGCCCCGTGAGCCGCGCCCGCGCGCGGACCCGCCGGACGCCGGTGCCCCCGGCTCCGGCTGGGACGTACCCCCAGCGGGCACACCGTCTCCGTACTCGGCCGCGCCGTCGCCCTGGTCGGCACCGCCCGCGGCCGTCGCCGGCCCGGCGGCGTCCGCGGTGTCCCGGCCGCGCGAGCGGGCAGAGCCGCGCCCGCGCGCGGGCCCGCTCCCCATGGCGCCCCCGGACTGTGTCCGGGAACCCCCAGGGTGCGCGCCGTCGGCCGGAGCGGCGTGGTCGGTGACGTCCACCGGATGGGCGCCATCGGCCGCGGGGGCCTGCCCGGCGGTGTCCGTGACGGCTTGGTCCATGGCTGCTTGATCCATGGCGGCCTGGTCCATGGCGGCCTGGTTCCGCGAGCCGCCGCGGGCGCGTCCGCGCCCCGTCCTGCCCGCCGCCGATCCCCCGGTCCGGGAGGCGCGCCCAGCGTCCGGAGCGGGCCGGGCTGTGCCGTCCGCGTCTTCGCGGGCCGCACCGGCACCCGCGGCGCCGGGGCCGTCCGCGCTGCCGGAGCCGTCCGTCCCTTCCGTGTGTGCGGCGCCGTCCGCGTACGGCCCGGCTTCCGCGCCGGGCATCGCGTCGCGCGCCCGCGCGGGGCCGTCGCCGCCGTCCTGCGGTGCGTCCCCGTGTCCGGCGGTGTCCTGGCCCGTGCCGGGGCCGGGGCCGTCCGCCGGGTAGGCGCCGCCCGCCGCCGGGACCGGTCCCGGCGTGTGCGTGGCGTTCCGGCCCCGCGAGCCGCCCGCGCCGCGACCGCCGGGGGTGCCTCCTGGGGGCGCCTCCTGGGGGTACCGCCCGGGGGCACCTCCCAGCGGCCGCGCTGGGGGAGGAGTCTGGGGGAGGCCGCGCTGGGGGAGGAGTCCGGAGGAGCCGTCGGCCGCGGCGGCGTGGTCGGTGGCCTCGCTTCCGGTGCCGGTGCCCGTGCCGTCGCCGTGGGCGGCGTCCGCGTGGGGGCCGACCGGTCGGCGCGGGCCGGGGACCGTGGCCCGGCCCGGGTCCGCGCCGTCCATGGCGTACGGAGCCGGAGCGCCCGTCGGCGCACCGGTCGCTCCCCGCGCACCGGGGCGGTCCGGGCCCGCCGTGCCGTCGGTGTGGTCCCGGCCGTCCGGGTGGCGGTGGACGTCCGTGTGGTCCGCCGTGTCCGGCTCGCCCGCTCCGGCGGGAGCGGTGCCGGTGCCGAGGGCGCCGGGGCCCGCCGCCGGACTCCCCTCCGCGTAGCGGCCGTCCGGGTAGCCCTCGTCGGCGTAGCCGGCGTCGTCCGCGTAGCCGCCGTGCGCCTGGCCGGGGACGGCGTGCGGCAGAGCGGCGCCGGAGGCCGGGCCCGCGGCGGCGGTGTGCTGGTCCTGGTAGGGGTCGGCGGGGCGGCCATCCGCCGCGAACCCGCCGTCGTAGCGGTCACCCTGGCCGCCGGTGGTGCCGGGCAGGCGGAAACCGGGCGGCGGGGTGGCCGGGCCGGGGTGCTCGGCGACCACGTATTCGCCGGACTCCTCCAGACCGTCGTCCCCTGCGGCCGGGATGGACCACTGGCCGGTCTGTCCCGGGCCACCGCCCGGAGCGGTCCCGAACGGCACCGACCACTGGCCGGTCCGGTGCGGGTCGTGGGGGCCGTGCGGATCGCGCGCGCCATGCGGACGGTGCGCCGCGTGCGAGCCCTGCGCGTCGTGCGTGTCGTGTGCGTCGTGGCCGCCCCGGGTGGAGTGCGCGTCACCCGGCGCGTGCCCGGTGTTCCGGGGTGCGCGGCCGCGCGGCGCGGTGAGCTGGTCGCCCAGCGCGTACGTACCCGTGCCGCCCTGCCCGGTCCCGTCCCCGGTGGCACCGGCGGAATCGGTGTGATCGGCATGACCGGTATGACTGGCGGAACCGGCGGCGGTACCGCCGTCCGGGAGGGGCCACTGGCCGGTCCCGGACGCGCCGGGCACGGGCCACTGGCCGGTGGCGGGGGCGCCGCCGACCGCGTACTCACCGGTCTCGTCCGGGCCGTCGTCACCGGCGGCGGGGATCGACCACTGCCCGGTCTGCACGGTGCCGCCGTCGGCGGGCATCGGCCACTGCGCGGTCGTGTGCGGTCCGGGGAGGCCGCCGGTCGCGTACTCCCCCGTGTCGTCGGCCCGCTCCTGACCGACGCCGGGCACCGGCCACGAACCGGAGGCCGTGTTCCCGGGCATGGCGGTGCCCCCGGGCATGCCCGTGTTCCCGGGCAGGGTCCAGTGCCCGGTGGCGGCCGGGTCCGCGGTCGGTGCGGAGGTCGCGGCCGGGTCCTGCCCGCCGTACCCCTGGACGTCGCCGTGCTCGCCGTAGGGCTGGCCGGAGAACTGGCCGTGTGCCTGCGCCTGCTGCCATGACCCGCCGTGTGCGGGGGTCGCCGACGGCGACGCGCCGGGGGTCAGGGGCGGCGGGGTGTACCCGGTGCCGGGCGCGGCCAGCGGGTCCCAACCGCCGGCACCGGCGGCCGGGTCCATGAGCTCGGGGGGAAGCTGCACGAAGGCCGTGCCCTCCGCGTCGTACTCGGGACCACGCGGGATCGGCTCCCAGCCGCCCCCGGACGCGGGCTGCTGCGGCCGCTGTTCGTCACTCACGCGAGTGCCCTCCCCAGTGCTCGGCGGGCCAGGGCTGCCACGGTACGCCTCAGGTGCAGCGCGGCGGGTGGCAGGGTCACCGGTTCCCCGCCGTCCTGCGGCGGTGCCGGGTCGGGGATGCAGGCGGCGGCGACGTACTCGCCGAAGGCCGTGCACACCTGCGGGTCCAGGCCGCGGTCGCCGTCCCAGTCGATCAGCGAGGCCACCCACGCCTCGGCGTCCAGCGGGCGCAGCGGCATCGGCGCCACCGCGCCCACGGCGCAGCGCACATGGCGCCGGGCCGGGTCGAGTACGACGGCGACGGAGGCGGTGGCGCGGCCGGGCCCGGTGCGCCCGGTGGCCTTCAGGAAGGACTGGGGGGCGTGCAGCAGCGGTACGCGGACGAAGCCGACGATTTCGCCGGGGCGCAGCATCTCGACGCCGGCGAGGAGGTGGCCGACGGGGATCTCGCGGGTGGCCGCCGAGGCCCCGGCGACTCCGGATCCGGCCGCGGATCCGCTCCCGGCTCCGGCTCCGGCCGCGGCATCGGTCCCGCCCTTGGTCGGGCCCTTCGGCCCGAAGACGACGAGCACGGCGTCGAGCGCGGCGAGTACGGGCAGTGCGTCACCGGTGGGGGCGGCGCTGACGATGTTGCCGCCGAGCGTGCCCGCGTTGCGGATCTGCGGCGGCCCCGCGGCGCGCGCGGCGGCGGCCAGCGCGGGGATCAGCGCGGCGAAGTCCGGGCGGCCCATCCGGGCGTGGGTGAGACCGGCGCCCAGCAGCGCGTGTCCGTCCTGGTACTGCCAGCCCCTGATCTCGCTGATCCGCCCCAGCCCCACGAGCCCCGCGGGCCGCAGCAGACCGGAGTTGACCGCTGCCATGAGATCGGTTCCGCCCGCGACGGGCACGGCGGCGGGCATGGCGGTGAGCGCCGCCACGGCCTCGTCGAGCGAGCCCGGCAACGTCACCGTGTGCCCCGCCTGCGGTGCGTGCGTGGTCAACCGCTGCCCCTTCCCCGGTTGTCCCGGCCTGTTCCGCCGTACGGTACGTGCTGACGGCCCGGACGTGGCAACTCTGGCACATCTTCGGAGCCCGACGTCGCGAGGGTCCATGAAGCGGGTATCCGCCCCCGACCAGGACGATGGTCCGCATTGACCCACCTCCGGCATCACGCACCGATTGCCACATTTCGGGGACCCTTGAGCGGCTTGTGACTTCGCATAGTGGACAACCGTCGCAGGGCGCACCGCACGGCGAGCGGCTTCCGCGCCCGGCTCACACGATCGGGGGTGATCCGTCGATCGGGCGTCCGAGCACCCCCGGCCGCCGCTGCCAGGGGCGCGGGCCGTCCGGCGGCCGGTAATCGACTCCGAGCGCCTCCAACCGCGCGTAGTGCGCCCCCATGCGCTCCAGGAAGCCGGTGACGTCCCGCGAGGCCGGGCGGGGCAGCGGGGACCACACGGTCTCGGCGAACGCGGCAAGCCGCGGGAAGGTCTGGTAGTCCACGCGCTGCGGGCTCTCCAGCACCTCGGTCCAGACGTTGGCCTGCGCTCCGAGCACATGGGCGGCCTCGGCCGCGGTCAACTCCGGCGGGACCGGCTCGAAGCGGTACACGTCCTCCAGCGTGCGGACATAGCCGATGGGGACGGGCTCGTCGTCGCCGGGCGCCTGCCGGTGGTCGAAGTAGACGTGTTGCTGCGGGCACATGACGACGTCATGGCCGGATCGCGCCGCCGCGACACCGCCGGCGTAGCCGCGCCAGGACGCCACGGCGGCGCCTTCGGCCAGACCGCTGGCCGTCGCCCCTTCCAGGATCTCGTCCCATCCGATGAGCCGTCGGCCGCGTTCGGCGAGCCACCGGCCGAAGTGCCGGATGAACCAGCTCTGGAGCTCGTCCTCGCCGGCCAGCCCCAGCTCCCTGATCCGCGCCTGCGCGGCCGGGGAGGCGCGCCACTGCTCCTTGGGGCACTCGTCGCCGCCGATGTGGACGAAGGCGGACGGGAAGAGTCCGAGCACTTCCTCCAGCACCCCCTCGTAGAAGCGCAGGGTGGTGTCAGTGGGGGCGAGTACGTTGGTCGAGACGCCCCAGGTGGTCCAGACGTCGAGGGAGGCGGTGTCGATGACGTCGGTGTTGCCCAACTCCGGGTACGCGGCGATGGCGGCCTGCGAGTGCCCGGGGATGTCGATCTCCGGTACGACGGTGATATGCCGCTCGGCGGCGTACGCGACGATCTCGCGGAGGTCGTCCTGGGTGTAGTAGCCCCCGTGCGGCCGCTCGTCCCACAGCGGTGAGGCACGGTGCCCGACCTTGGTCCGCGCCCGCCGGGCCCCCACCTCCGTCAGCCTCGGATACCGCTTGATCTCGACGCGCCAGCCCTGGTCGTCGGTGAGATGCAGATGGAGCACGTTGAGCTTGTGCGCGGCGAGCAGGTCGAGGTAGCGCAGTACGCCGTCCTTGGGCATGAAGTGCCGTGCGACATCGAGTAGCAGGCCGCGCCAGCGGAACCGGGGCCGGTCCTGGACATCGCACCCGGGCAGCTCCCACCGCGCGTCCCGCCGCACCGGCGCCCGCCGGAACGCGTCCGGCCCGAGCATCTGGCGGAGCGTCTGGGCCGCCCAGAAGAGCCCGGCGGGGTCCCCGCCGCTGACCAGCGCCCGCCCGTCGCGAACGATGATCCGGTACGCCTCGGGCGGCAGCCTGTGATCGATGCGCAGCTCAACGGAGTTCGCCGCTGCCCGGAGCCGGGGACCGGGCCTGCCGGGCCGCAACGGCAGCCCGGTGGCCGCGCCGAGCACCGACCGCAGCCAGTGCTCCGCACTGCCGGTCCCGGTGCCGGCGGTGAGCACGGTGTCGCTGTCGAGCGCGAACCCACCGTCGCCCCAGCGACCGACGTGGAGCGGCGCGGGGATGAGGTCCGGGCCCTGGTCCGTATCCGTCATGCGGCCATGCTGCCGTGCCCGGCCGCGTCCGGGGGCTCCCGCGCGCGAAACGGGCGTCAGGTGCTGGCACAGGAGCAGGCTAAGGGGCGGTCCGCCGCGCCGCGCCCCACTCCCACATGCTGCGCATCACCGGCTCAAGCTCCCGGCCCTGCGGGGTCAGGACGTAGCGAACCCGTGGTGGCCAGCCGGGGGTGCGATGGCGCTCGATGACGCCCGCGCCGGTCAACTGGGCCAGCCGGTCGGAGAGGACCTTGTCCGAGAGGACGGGCAGGGCGGCGGACAGCTCGGAGTATGTGGCCTGACCACGGCGCAGGAACTCACGGAGCACCAGCGGCGTCCATCGGCCCCCCAGCGTGGCGAGGGTGATGTCGACGGGACAGCTGGGTTCGCGGCCCGGCGGAACGAGGGCGCTCTCCGGACAGTCCGCCAGCGGGCCGCCCCGGTCACCCGGCGGTGCATGTCCAACCGTTTGGTGAGTCACGAAACCCCCTCCTAACGTCCCGTCACGAACGACCCGCCCGCTTCCCTCCAGGGGGTCTCATGCGCATCCACCACCTCAACTGCGGTTCTCTCCGGAAGATTCCACCGCTCGGCCGACAGCTCGCGGCAGGCACCGCGAACCGCGAACTGGCCATCGTCTGCCATTGCCTGCTCATAGAGACCGCCTCGGACGGGCTGATCCTGGTCGACACCGGCCTCGGCAGCGCCGACCTGCGGCACCCCGACACGACACTGGGCGCGGACTGGGTGGCCTACGCCCAGCCCGCGCTGGACCCCGGCGAGAGCGCGCTGCGGCAGGTCGTCCGCCTCGGGTACGCGCCGCAGGACGTGCGGCACATCGTGCTCACCCACCTGCACCGCGACCACACGGGAGGGCTGCCGGACTTCCCTCACGCACGGGTGCACGTGCACCCCGACGAGTACCGGGCCGTCACCGACCCCGCGGCACCGCACCACCGGCACAGCCTCGACCGCTTCATGCCGGCCCACCGGGCGCACGGCCCGCTGCTGACGCCCGCGTCCGCGGACGACCGTACAAGGTGGTTCGGCTTCCCGGGCGTGGCGCGCCCGCAGGGGCTGGCGTGCGAGCTGCTGCTGGTGCCGCTGCCCGGTCACTCGGCGGGACACGCGGGTGTCGCCGTACGCGACGACGACGGAAGGTGGCTGCTGCACGCGGGCGACGCGTACTTCCACCACGGCGAGATCGAGCACACCCCGCCCCTTTCCCACCCCGCTCTCGACCCGGTCCAGCAGGGCGCGCAGACCGACGCCGCGGCCCGCGTGGCCACCCGCGACCGACTGCGCGACCTCCGCCGCGACCATCCGGAAGAGGTCACCGTCTTCAGCGCGCACGACCCGTGGGAGCTGGCTGCTTTCGGCCACGCCGCCGTGAATCGGTCATCCTCGGCGCCCCGGGAACTCGGCCGATCCGGTGATCATCTCCCAGGGCAGCCCGACACACGCACAAATGACGGGTGATTCGCTAACTTTCGGCATTTTTCACAAGGAGTCCCTTATGTCTCGACGCAGTGCGCTGCGCGCCGCCGTCGCCTCCGCCGCCCTCCTCGGAGCCGTCATGGTCCCGGCCGCCACCGCCTCCGCCATCGCCGTCGGAGAGCCCGTCACCCAGCGCGGCGGTGGCGGCCAGGGGCCGGTGCTGCCGGTCGGCACCTGCGTGGTGAGCAAGGAGGTCAAGCTCGGCGGGGGCACCGTGGCGGTCATGCTCAACACCGACGTCGGCCCGTTCGCCTCCTTCAAGGACGGGATCGACCACATCCAGCTCACCGGCTGGCTCGACCGCCAGCACTCCAAGCTCCCCGAGTCCGCCGGCTTCCAGGGGGAGATCCTCAACGCCGACAGCGCACAGCCCAAGCTCCTGGTCAACTTGGAGGGCGGCGGCCACAAGCCGGGCATCATCGACTTCCCCAAGCTCCCGGCAAGCTGCCGCTGAGCGGCGGTGCCGCGCCCGGCTCCGGCCGGGCGCGGCACCATCTCGGCGTCGGCGGTTACGACGCCTTCCGGGTGAGGTCGTAGAGGGTCGTGCCGTCCACCGTGACCTTCTTGAAGGTGTCCTCGATCCAGGACGTGATCCGGGAGGAGGTGCCGTTGCCGCCACCGGGGCCACCGCCGTTGTCGCCGCCGGGGCCTTCGCCCATGCCGCCGCCCATCCCGCCGGACGCGATGAAGTAGTGGATCTTGCCCTGCTGCACATGCTCCTTGAACTGGGCGAGGGTCGGGGACGGGTCGCTGCCGTTGAAGCCGCCGATGGCCATCACCGGGTCCTCGGTGGCCAGCTGGTAACTGGCGGCGTTCTGCGAGCCGATGGCCGCGGCGACCCAGGTGTAATCGCCGGAGTTCTGCTCCAGCTTCGCCTTCACCTCGCCGCTGACCTGCTGGCCGTTGAGCAGACCGCCCATGCCGCCGCCGCGACCGCCACCGTCGCCCGTGCCGCCGGGACGGTTGCCCTGCTGCGGCGACTGGCCCTGCTGGTTGCCGCCCTGCGTTCCGGGCGGGCCGCCGTTCGGAACGCCATTCGGAGCGCCGTTGGGGGCACCGTTGGATGCGCCGTTCGGGGCACCGTTGGACCCGTTCGGGCCGCCCTTGCCGCCACCCGGGAATCCGCCCGGACCACCCCCAGGACCGGCCCCCGGCCCACCGCCGCCCGGACCGCCAATGCCACCCGCCACCGCCGGGCCCGCCGTGACGATCGAGCCGCCGTGCGGGGTGTCGACCGTGGTGAGCGTGTACGCGACCGGCCCGGCCAGCGCGGCCGCCAGCCCCAGGCCGGACGCGGCCAGCGCCAGCGCGCGGCCTGCCTTCGCCGCCGCCAGCAAACCGGCCGCGGCCACCAGACCGCCCACCAGTACCGCCTGGCGCAGCCACGGGTGCCAGTCGGCGGCGCGGCCCAGCAGCTCGTACGACCACCACGCGGTGCCCGCGACCGTGGCGGCGAGGAGCACCGACGCCGTGGCACCGGCGTTGCCGCCCTCCGCGCGCCGCTCCCACAGCGCCGTCGCGCCCATGCCCACGAGCGCCGCGATGTAGGGCGCGAGCGCGACGGTGTAGTACTCGTGGAAGATCCCGGACATGAAGCTGAACGTCACCCAGGTGACCAGCAGCGCGCCGCCCCACACCAGGAACGCCCCGCGCCGCACGTCCGTGCGCTTCGCCCGCCAGGTCAGCCACAGCCCGGCCAGCAGCAGGACGAGGGCGGCGGGCAGCAGCCAGGCGATCTGACCGCCGATGTTGCCGTCGAACAGCCGGGTGATGCCGGTCTCGCCCCATCGGCCGCCGCCCTGGCCACCGCCACCGCCGCCACCGCCACCGACGCTGCCGGTCTCCTCGCCGTTGAGGCGGCCAAGTCCGTTGTAGCCGAAGGTCAGTTCAAGGAAGCTGTTGTTCTGCGAGCCGCCGATGTACGGGCGCGAGGACTCCGGCCACAGTTCGACGATCGCGACCCACCAGCCGCCGGAGACGACCATCGCCAGCCCGCCCAGCAGCAGCTGCCCGATCCGCCGGCCCAGCCTGGGCGGGCCGCACACCGCGTACACGAGCGCGAGCGGCGGCAGGATCAGCCACGCCTGGAGCGTCTTGGTCAGAAAGCCGAGGCCGAACGCGGCGCCCGCCAGCACCAGCCACTTCGTACGGCCGTCCTCCAGCGCGCGCAGCACGAGGTAGACAGCGGTGACCATGAGCAGGCACAGCAGCGCGTCGGGGTTGTTGAAGCGGAACATCAGCGCCGCGACCGGCGTGACCGCGAGCGTGGCGCCCGCGATCAGTCCGGCGGCCGGGCCGAACCGGCGCCGGACGGCCGCGTACAGCACGCCCACCGTGGCCACGCCCATCAGCGCCTCGGGGACGAGGATCGCCCACGAGCCGAGCCCGAAGATCCGTACCGACAGGGCCATCGGCCACAGTGCGGCCGGGGGCTTGTCGACGGTGATGGAGTTCGCGGCGTCCGACGAGCCGAAGAAGAACGCCTTCCAGCTCTCGCCGCCCGCCTGGACGGCGGCCGAGTAGAACTGGTTCGCGTAGCCGGACGCCCCCAGGCTCCACAGGTAGAGCACGGCGGTGGCGGCCAGCAGCGCCCACAGTGCCGGGCGCGCCCAGGCCGGGTCCCGCGCCAGGTCCCGCGCCGGGGGCACGTCCCGTGCCGGGCGCGCGTCCGCGATGTCGTACGTGGTCATCGGGTGATCCTCAGTGGTTGTCGTGGGAGGCGGGGCGGTGGGCGACGGCGCCTTCGGAAGCCGTCTCCGCGGGGAAGACCCACGCCCGGAAGAGCAGGAAGCGCAGGACGGTCGCGGCGAGGTTGGCCGCGATCAGGACGGTCAGTTCGGTGCCGTGGCTCGGGGCGCCCGCGGCCGCGCCGAGCGCGGCGAGGGAGCCGCTGGTCAGCGCGAGGCCGATGCCGAACACGACCAGGCCCTGGGCCTGGTGGCGTACGGCGCGGTCGCGGCCGCGTACCCCGAAGGTGAGCCTCCGGTTGGCGGCGGTGTTGCCGAACGTGGACAGCAGCAGCGCCAGCGCGTTGGCGGCCTGCGGTCCCGTACCCATCCGGAACAGGGAGTACAGCAGCAGGTAGCACAGGGTGCTCAGGGCGCCGACCACACAGAACCCGACCAGCTGGCGGGGCAAGCCGCCCGGCACACCGGACAGTTCGCGATCCCGCGGATCGTCGCCGAAGGGGCGGCGCAGCCGGTCCAGCGGCAGCCCGCCGGTGACCAGCGCGCGCCCCACCCGCCACACCCCCTTCAGGTCGTCGGTCGCCGTCCTGACGATGTGGACTGTGCTGTTCGGGTCGTCGACCCAGTCGACGGGCACCTCGTGGATGCGGAGCCCGGCCCGCTCGGCGAGCACCAGCATCTCGGTGTCGAAGAACCAGCCGGTGTCCTCGACCATCGGCAGCAGCCGCTCCGCGACGTCCTTCCGGATCGCCTTGAACCCGCACTGCGCGTCGGAGAAGCGGGCGGCGAGCGAGCCGCGCAGGATCAGGTTGTACGCCCGCGAGACGAACTCCCGCTTCGGGCCTCGGACGACCCGCGAACCGCGCGAGAGGCGGGAGCCGATCGCCAGGTCGGAGTGGCCGGAGATGAGCGGGGCGACCAGCGGCAGCAGCGCGTTCAGGTCAGTCGACAAGTCGACGTCCATGTAGGCGAGAACGGGCGCGTCCGACAGCGACCACACGGTACGCAGCGCACGCCCGCGGCCCTTCTGCTCCAGCCGGACCGCCGTGACCTCCGGGACCTGGACGTCCAGTCGGGCGGCGACCTCGGGGGTGCGGTCCGTGCTGGCGTTGTCCGCGATGGTGATCCGGAAGGGGTACGGGAAGGTGCGGACGAGGTGGTCGTGCAGGCGGCGCACGCACGGTTCGAGGTCGGTTTCCTCGTTGTAGACGGGGATCACGACATCGAGCACCGGCTCGCGCCGGCCGACCGTCACGTGCTCCCGTGCGGGCAGGGTCTGCGGTGGGGTCCCGGGCGGTGCCGCGAGAGGGGTCTCGGTTCGCATGGGTCGAGACTCGGCGGCGGCGCTGTCATGGCTGTGTGGTCGGCCTGTGCCCCGCCTGTGAGTGCGTCTGTGAGTGCGTCCCGGGCAGGTGAACAGCGAAGACGGTGCGGCCGGGCGCGCTGTCGACGGTCACCCGGCCGCCGTGCGCCGCCACCACCGCGGCCACGATCGCCAGGCCCAGACCGGTGGATCCGGCGGCCCGCGAGCGGGAGGCGTCGCCGCGGGCGAAGCGCTCGAACACATGCGGGAGCAGGTCGGGTGGGATGCCGGGGCCGTCGTCCTGGATCTCCAGCGAGGCGCCGGGGGCGTACTGCCCGTACGGGGGACGCAAGGTGGACGACGCGCCGTACGGGGGACGCGCGGTGGACGACGCGCCATACGGGGCACGCGAGGTGGACGACGCGCCATACGGGGCCTGCCGCAGCACGCGCGCGGTGACCGTCGTCCCGGGCGGGGTGTGCGTACGGGCGTTGGCGAGGAGGTTGACCAGGACCTGGCGCAGCCGCGCGTCGTCGCCGGACACCGTCGCGGGGTCGTCGGGCAGCTCCAGGCGCCACTTGTGGTCGGGCCCGGCCGCCCGCGCGTCGCTGACGGCGTCGACCACCAGGGGTGAGAGATCGACTTCCGCGCGCGAGAGCGGGCGGCCGGCGTCCAGCCGGGCGAGCAGCAGCAGGTCCTCGACCAGGCCGGTCATCCTCGCCGCCTCGGACTCGACCCGGCCCAGGGCGTACCGGGTCTCCGGGCCGATCTCCTCGCGCCCGCGCCTGGTCAGTTCGGCGTAGCCGCGGATCGAGGCGAGCGGCGTCCGCAGCTCGTGGCTGGCGTCGGCGACGAACTGGCGCACCCGCGTCTCGCTCTCCTGGCGGGCGGCGAGCGCCGAACCGACGTGCCCGAGCATGCGGTTGAGGGCCGAGCCGACCTGGCCGACCTCGGTACGCGCGTCGGCCTCCGCCTGCGGTACGCGCTCGTGGAGGGCCACTTCGCCGCTGTGCAGCGGGAGTTCGGAGACGCGGGCGGCGGTCGCGGCGACGCGGCGCAGTGGGCGCAGGGCGACGGTGACCGTCGCGGCACCCGCGATGGCCGCGGCGACCAGCCCGGCGCCGGCGACGCAGACCTCTACGAAGATCAGGGTGTTGACGGTGTCCTCCACCTCGTACAGCGGGTACGCGAGGAGGAGCGTGCCGTCCTGGCCGACTTGGGCGCGGTAGCTCCCGAGGCCGGGCAGGTCGAGGGTGTGCACGGCACCGTCCAGCGGGACCGACCCGAGTGCCTCCCGCTGGGCGCCGGTCAGGGCGTCCAGCTGTTCCGAGGGGTTGAAGGTGGGGCCGGGGGCCGCGTCGTTGAGCTTCTTGGCGTCGATGATCGCGCCACCGGGCGACAGGCGGGCGCCGACCGTGCCCACAAGCTGACCGGGCCGCGCGACGAAGTTCATGTCGCTGCGGTTCGCCCCGTCGCGGTTCGGCCCACCCTGGGCGCCGACGACGGCCGTCCGCAGGTCGTCGTCCACCTGCCCCTGGAGGTAGGAGTGCAGGGCGATGGCCGTGACCGAGCCGATCACGGCGCAGACGACCCCGATCAGCACGACGGACGAGACGACGAGGCGGGTACGGAGCGACCAGCGCAGCCCTTTGCCGCGCTGCACGCGCGGGGAGCGGGGCGGGCGAGGCGGGGGCGCCGCCGCACGGCCGGGCCGCGGGATCGGGTGCGCCACGGCGCCTACTCCCCCGGCTTGATCAGGTACCCGGCTCCGCGCCGGGTGTGGATCATGAGGCTGCGCCCGGCGTCGATCTTCCGGCGCAGGTAGGAGATGTACAGCTCGACGACGTTGGCCTGGCCGCCGAAGTCGTACGACCAGACGCGGTCGAGGATCTGCGCCTTGCTGAGCACGCGACGCGGGTTGCGCATCAGATAGCGCAGCAGCTCGAACTCGGTCGCGGTGAGGTGGATCTCCCGGCCGGCCCGCGACACCTCGTGGCTGTCCTCGTCCAGGACCAGGTCGCCCACGGTCAGGAGCGACTCGCCGCGCGCGGCCGCGGCGCCCGAGCGGCGCAGCAGACCGCGCACCCGGGCCACGACCTCCTCCAGGCTGAACGGCTTGGTGACGTAGTCGTCGCCGCCCGCCGTCAGCCCTGCGATCCGGTCCTCGACCGCGTCCTTCGCGGTGAGGAAGAGCACCGGGATGTCGGGCAGCTCGGCGCGCAACCGCCCCAGTACGGCCAGCCCGTCCATGTCGGGCAGCATGATGTCCAGGATGACGGCGTCCGGGCGGAACTCGCGGGCGGTCCGGACGGCGTCGGCCCCGTCGCCCGCGGTGGCGGCGTCCCAGCCCTCGTAGCGCAACGCCATCGACAGCAGGTCGGCGAGTGCCGACTCGTCGTCCACCACCAGTACCCGGACAGGGCTCCCGTCGGGTCGCAGCAGCTCGGAACGCCCACGGGGCAAGGTCGCCTTCATGCTCCTCACCTTCGGGCGGCGACCTGAGAGCCTTCTTTGCCTTGTCTGTGAATCTCCTGAGAATCCCGTGCGACTACGGGAGGTCGCTGTCCCCGCCCAGGTTGGCGATCATGCGACGCAGGACGTTGAGCGCCGCCACGTACTCCTCCGTGGCGATGCCCTGGTGCATCTGCTCGTGCACCCGCACGTTGCGCTCCCTGGCGCGCAGCCGCCCCGCCTCTCCGGCCTCGGTCAGTGTGAGGGTCCCGCCCTCCTCCGTCATCCATCCGCGCGCGACCAGGTCGTCGAAGACCCCGCCGAAGTCGATGCCGAGGTCGTCGAAGCGGACCAGCTTCTCGGCGAGCGCGGCGCGGCTCCACGTACCGGGTGCGCCCGCGACGTGGTTGAGCGTCCACCAGTGCGGCTGGGTGAGCTGTTCCACGGCCAGCTGCGCGCGGAGGCTCCCCACGACGGCACGGCTGGCCTCGGCGCTCCAGTAGCCGATGGGCTGCGCGGCCAGTTCCTCTTGGGCGTATTCCTTGATGTCCATGCGAAGACCGTAGAAGTTCAACCAAGGTTGAGGTCAAGGCACGAGAGCGCCGGACGGGCTCGGGGACGCCCGGGAAGCCCGCCCGGCGCGGGGAGACTACGAGCCCGGGACCGCTGCCGCGCTCTTGGCGAAGACGTCCTCCACCGTCAGCGGCTCGTCCGCCACGGCCGTCCGGGGCCGCGCCTTGGCGGCGGGGCCGAGTTCCCGGGCCGCCTCCGGGTCGCGGGGCGTCTTCAGGGCGCCGTTCTCCACGCCGACCACACAGCCGGCGGCCGAGGCGCAGCGGTAGACCGGGCCGTCCGGGCCCTCGTACCAGGGGCTGAGGTAGAAGACGTAAGTCCCCTTGGGCAGGTCGTTCACGACGTCGGACAGGTCGTCGCCGGGGTGCCGGGTGAACTCCACCACGGCCCGCTTGACCCCCGCGTCGCTCGACCGCTCGACGTTGACGGCGATGTTGGACGTGCGGTTCGGCGGCTTGCCCTGCTCGCTGTAGTCCCGGCCCTCCGTGGCCCCCGAGACCGTACCGAGGACGACGAGGCCCGAACGCTCGGCGATGTCGGTGACACTCGCGGGCGGTTCGACCTCGACACCGGCGGCGCTCGCGTGCGCCTCCCAGAACCCGCTGTCGCGGGTGTCGGCCTTCGTCTCCTGCTTCGTCTCCTGCGTGCTCGACGAGCAGGCGGCCGCGCTCAGCATGACGGCAGCGGCAGCGGCGACCGCGCCGGCGACCGGAGCGAATCGCGTACGGATACGCATCAGATGCTCTCCCTCTCCGGCTCAGTAGTGACCGTTGATGTGGTTCTTGTCGTGCTTCGAGTAGTACAGGTGGTCGGGGTTGGCCCGCAGGCAGGAGCGGTTGGCGAACGAGTAGTCGCTGTTCTTGCCGGAGAGGTGGTGCAGGCCCACGCTGTGCCCGATCTCGTGGCACCCGACGGCCTTGTAGTTGCTGTGCGGTTTCTTGCGGTTGACCACGATGGAGTGCTGCTCGCACTTGTCGGAGCCCGGGGCGACCCGCTTGAGGCAGGTGGTCCAGGCGTACCAGCGGACCTGGTCCCCGGTGGGATTGAAGGTGCCGTAGGTCCAGACGTCGACCTTCGGGTCGTACGTGGTCGTCACGCTGGTCGTCATGTCGGTGGGCGCCAGCGCCTTGGTGCGCGCGTACTCGAACGCCGACTTCTGCGCCGACGTCAGGTCCTTGCCGTAGTAGAACGAGTGCGCCTTGTTGTCGGCGACCTTCGGACCGAAGTTGGTGGCCGAGGCCGACTGCGCCGTCGTCAGCGCCAGGCCGACGGCGGCGCCGAGTATCGCGAACGTACGTATGGGACGTTTCATTGGGTTCTCCCCCGAGATACCTCAGTTCAGGCACAGGGGGACGCACGCCTCGCGTGTCACGATCCCCCGGCTGAGCGAAGGGTACACAGCCCCGACACGCGCGGAACCACGGGCTAGTCGCGGGGGAACTCCTCGCCGGGGTAGGCGGGTTCGGGATACGGCGCCGCCTCCACCACCGCGCCCGCCGCGGCCAGCCGCGCCTCCACCTGGCCCCAGTCCGGCCAGTCGTCCCGGAAGCGGCGCAGGATCCGGGCGCTGGCGATGAGCACCACCTCGCACCCCGGCTCGTCGGCCCACTCCAGCACCCTGGCGAGCGTCGGCTGAGTCACGGAGAACACACTGCTGCCGACCGGCTCGTACCCCCGCTCGGCGGCCAGCCGCCCGCATCTGCCCAGCTGCGCGTCCCAGTCCTTCTCGAACTGGCAATAGGCCGTGATCCGGTCGTCGGCCTCGTCGACCTCCCGCGCCCCGAAGACCAGATAGGCCACCCGCACCCGCTTGACGGCGTCACCGCTCATGCCGGGAAACCCTACTGCCGCCGGGCACGGTTCGGCCCCCGCCATGTGGAGCAGTGTGGCGGGGGCCGACCGCGTGCGGTGCGAACGGGAGCGACGCCGCGGGCCGGACGGGACCGGGGCGCGGGCGGGCTACTTCTTGCCGCCGCCCTTGCCGTCCTTGTCGTTGCCGCCGCCGACGCCCATGCCCTCGAAGATCTCCTTGCACATGGGGCACACGGGATACTTCTTCGGGTCACGGCCCGGGACCCAGACCTTGCCGCAGAGTGCGACGACCGGAGATCCGGAGAGCGCGCTCTCCATGATCTTGTCCTTCTGTACGTAGTGGGCGAAGCGCTCGTGGTCGCCGTCACCGTGCGACACCTGGGGTGTCGGCTCAACGAGGGTCCCCGTACCTGCCCCGCGCTCGGGCTCAAGAGTGCTCATACGGACCAAGGGTACTCACGCCCGCGGTGTGCGGGGAGCGACCGCCGCGGCCCGCTCTCACGGGCGTGCCGCGGCTCAGTTCAGCGACGGGTCGTCCGGGTACGTCGCCACCATCGCCAGGTCGCTGCGCTGGCGGCGCAGCACCGAGCGCCACAGGTGCTCGGGGTCCGGTGAGGAGACGTCGCCGGGTTCGGACTCGACCACGTACCAGGCGCCCTCGGACAGTTCCTCCTCCAGCTGGCCCGGGCCCCACCCCGCGTACCCCGCGAAGATCCGCAGGCTGCCGAGCGCGGCGGCCAGGAGTTCCGGCGGGGCCTCCAGATCCACCAGGCCGATCGCGCCGTACACGCGCCGCCAGCCCAGCGGCCCGTCGCCGAGGATCGCCGACGGCTGGCCCCCGTGGTCCTCCCGACCCGCCTCACCTGGGACGACGGCCACGCCCAGCGCGGAGTCCAGGGACACCGGGCCGCCTTGGAAGACCACCCCGGGTTCGCCGGCCAGCGCCGCCCAGGACTCCAGGATGTCGCCGACTCCCACCGGGGTCGGACGGTTGAGCACAACCCCCAGTGAGCCCTCCTCGTCGTGGTCGAGGAGGAGCACCACCGCGCGGTCGAAGTTCGGGTCCGCCAGCGCGGGTGTCGCGACAAGCAGCCGTCCTGTGAGCGAGGACACCTCGGTCATGGCCACATGATCCCGCATATCCCGCCCCGGCGGGGAGTGGAAACCGGATGACGCCCGTCAGCACGGCGGGGGCGTACGACAGCGGCGGCGGCGCGCGTCACCGCCCGCCTCCGGCCGCGTACGCACCGTATCGAAAGGGAGCTTTCAGGCAACCTCCGGCACCTTTCCGGCCATCGATCCTGGCGGAGGGGGGCTTCGCGGCCATTACCCTTTTCTTCTGCCCCTGCCCATCCCAGGAACGCGAGACCAGATGACCGGCATCGATGACGTACTCCTCGTCCACGGCGGTACCCCGCTGGAAGGCGAGATCCGGGTCCGCGGCGCGAAGAACCTCGTGCCCAAGGCCATGGTCGCCGCGCTGCTCGGCAGCGAGCCGAGCCGACTGCGCAATGTGCCCGACATCCGCGACGTGCGCGTGGTGCGGGGGCTGCTGCAGCTGCACGGCGTGACCGTACGTCCCGGGGACGAACCCGGCGAGCTGGTGCTGGACCCGACGCGCGTGGAGAGCGCGAACGTCGCCGACATCGACGCGCACGCGGGCTCCTCCCGGATCCCGATCCTGTTCTGCGGCCCGCTGCTGCACCGCCTCGGCCACGCGTTCATCCCGGGCCTGGGCGGCTGTGACATCGGCGGCCGGCCGATCGACTTCCACTTCGACGTGCTGCGGCAGTTCGGCGCGACGATCGAGAAGCGGGACGACGGCCAGTACCTGGAGGCCCCGCAGCGGCTGCGCGGCTGCAAGATCCGCCTGCCGTACCCGTCCGTCGGCTCCACCGAGCAGGTGCTGCTGACGGCGGTGCTCGCCGAGGGTGTGACGGAACTCTCCAACGCGGCGGTCGAGCCGGAGATCGAGGACCTCATCTGCGTGCTGCAGAAGATGGGTGCGATCATCTCCATGGACACCGACCGGACGATCCGGATCACGGGTGTCGACAAGCTCGGCGGCTACAACCACCGCGCGCTGCCGGACCGCCTGGAGGCGGCGTCCTGGGCGAGCGCGGCGCTGGCGACCGAGGGCAACATCTACGTCCGCGGCGCGCAGCAGCGGTCGATGATGACCTTCCTGAACACCTACCGCAAGGTCGGCGGCGCCTTCGACATAGACGACGAGGGCATTCGCTTCTTCCACCCGGGTGGCCCCCTGAACGCCATCGCCCTGGAGACCGACGTGCACCCCGGCTTCCAGACCGACTGGCAGCAGCCGCTGGTGGTTGCGCTCACCCAGGCGGCGGGCCTGTCGATCGTCCACGAGACGGTGTACGAGTCGCGACTGGGCTTCACCTCCGCGCTCAACCAGATGGGCGCGCACATCCAGCTCTACCGCGAGTGCCTGGGCGGCTCGGCCTGCCGCTTCGGCCAGCGGAACTTCCTGCACTCGGCGGTCGTGTCGGGACCGACCAAGCTCCAGGGCGCCGACCTGGTCATCCCGGACCTGCGCGGCGGCTTCTCGTACCTCATCGCGGCACTGGCGGCGCAGGGCACCTCGCGGGTGCACGGCATCGACCTGATCAACCGCGGCTACGAGAACTTCATGGCCAAGCTGGTGGACCTGGGCGCGAAGGTCGAACTGCCGAACGCCCTGTAAGGCCCGTACAGCGGTTTTGGTCCCGTACGCGCTCTCCAATACCCCGGGGAGCGCGTACGGGCTTCTACGCCCCCGCCACGCCCCCTTATGCGCCCGTAAAGGGCTACCGGCACGTCAAAGGGCGGTCACCCTCCCGTGGGTGACCGCCCTTCACGCTTCGGGGCTTACTTGCCCTTGGCGGCTTCCTTGAGCTTGGAGCCCGCGGAGACCTTCACGCTGTAGCCGGCCGGGATGTTGATCGGCTCACCGGTCTGCGGGTTGCGCGCGGTGCGAGCGGCACGGTGGGTGCGCTCGAAGGTGAGGAAGCCGGGGATGGTGACCTTCTCGTCGCCCTTGGCGACGATCTCGCCGACGGTCTCGGCGAACGCGGCCAGCACGGCGTCGGCGTCCTTACGCGTCACCTCGGCGCGGTCGGCCAGCGCGGCCACCAACTCACTGCGGTTCATGTTGTACTCCCGTGTTCTTCTTGCCAATGAGGCGTGAGATCGAAGCCGATGCTGCCAGGGCCCTCGGACAGTCCCCGGACCCGGGTCTGACCTAATTGATCTTTCCGCGCCCTGGGGGTCCCCCCTGGACGGAGTCCTCGGGGGAGCATCCTGCCCCCACCTGTGGCGGGAAAGCCAATCCGGCGCCCGGGAAGGTCACACGAAGAGCGCCGTGAGGGCGGGTTTTTTCTGCCCGTCACCCTATGGGGACGGCCTCGGGCGCACGCCGCGCGACGCGCCGTGCCGATCCGGTACGGGCCTCGCCGGACCTCGTACCGGATCGGCACGGGCTCGGCTCAGAGCTCGTTGTCGATCGCGGTGACGGCCTTGGCGGCGTTCCGGACGGCGCCGGCGACCGCACCGGCCACCTTGTCGTTGAAGACGCTGGGGATGATGTAGTTGGCGTTGAGTTCCTCGTCGTGGACGACGTCAGCCAGCGCTCCGGCGGCGGCGAGCATCATGCCGGTGTCGACGGTGCGGGACTGGGCGTCGAGCAGGCCGCGGAAGACGCCGGGGAAGACCAGCACGTTGTTGATCTGGTTGGGGAAGTCCGAGCGGCCGGTGGCGACCACGGCGGCGGTCTGGCGGGCGATCGCCGGGTCCACCTCGGGGTCGGGGTTGGCCAGCGCGAAGACGATCGCGTCGTCCGCCATCGCGGCCACGTCCTGACCGCCCAGCACGTTGGGCGCCGAGACACCGATGAACACATCAGCGCCGCGCACGGCCTCCTTCAGGGTGCCGGTGACACCCTCGGGATTGGTGTTGTCGGCGATCCAGCGCAGCGGGGAGTCCGGGTCGGCGTCGACCAGGTCGGTGCGGCCGGCGTGCACCACGCCGTGGATGTCGGCGACCACCGCGTGACTGACCCCGGCGGCGATCAGGAGCTTGAGGATGGCGGTGCCGGCCGCGCCCGCCCCGGACATCACCACCCGCACATCGCCGATCTTCTTACCCACCACGCGCAGCGCGTTGGTCAGGGCGGCGAGCACCACGATGGCGGTGCCGTGCTGGTCGTCGTGGAAGACCGGGATGTCCAGCGCCTCACGCAGCCTCGCCTCGATCTCGAAGCAGCGGGGCGCGGAGATGTCCTCCAGGTTGATGCCCGCGAACCCCGGCGCGATGGCCTTGACGATGGCGACGATCTCGTCGGAGTCCTGGGTGTCCAGACACAGCGGCCAGGCGTCGATGCCCGCGAACCGCTTGAACAGCGCGGCCTTGCCCTCCATCACCGGCAGCGCGGCCATGGGGCCGATGTTCCCCAGACCCAGCACCGCGGAGCCGTCGGTGACGACCGCGACACTGTTGCGCTTGATCGTCAGCCGGCGGGCGTCCTCGGGGTTCTCCGCGATCGCCTGGCAGACCCGGGCCACACCGGGGGTGTAGACCATGGACAGGTCGTCACGGTTGCGGATCGGATGCTTGGACGACATCTCGATCTTGCCGCCGAGGTGCATCAGGAACGTACGGTCGGAGACCTTGCCCAGCGTGACGCCCTCGATGCCGCGCAGCTTCTCGACGATCTCGTCGGCGTGCGCGGTGGAGGTCGCGGCGATGGTGACGTCGATACGGAGCTTCTCGTGGCCGGAGGCGGTCACGTCCAGGCCGGTGACCGAACCACCCGAGGACTCCACCGCGGTGGTCAGCTGGCTCACGGCCGTGCCGCTCGCCGGAACCTCAAGCCGAACGGTCATCGAGTAGGAGACGCTGGGCGCCGTTGCCATGGCCGACTTCCTCTACTTTCCCTGTTCCACGTTGCTGTCCTCAGATCGTCGCACCTACCTGCCGGTACGGGGTAACCAGGGGTTAATTTTGAAAATATTGTTCTGCGATACGGAAGCCTCGAAAGGGGCGTAAAACGGCATCAGGTCCGCGTCAGAGACTGACGCGGACCTGATGCCTGTCGCATAGAGGTGGCACCGACCCGCCATGCTCGCCTCGCGGCAAGTGGTCGCTCGAAGCGACGAAGGTTGGGCCCGGGGGCTTGGATCGGGCCGGTGCCGTACTCAGGCTAACAAAGGATCGCCGGATGCGATTCCCATCGTGGCGGTCCGCACAGCACGTGCACCGGACGGACCACCGCGGGGCTCCGGACGGACCAGCGCGGGGCTCCGGACGGACCAGCGGCCGGTCAGTCGCGGAGCAGGTCCGGCACCCCGGCCGCGTCCGGCTCGTCCCGCTCGCCCGACACGACCGTCAGCCGCTGGGTCGCCCGTGTGAGCGCCACGTACAGCACCCGCAGCCCCGCCGGGGACTCGTCGGCGATCTCGGCGGGCGAGACCACGACCGTCGCGTCGTACTCCAGGCCCTTGGCCTCCAGGCTGCCCAGCGGCACCACCCGGTCGCCTAGCCCGGCCAGCCACTGGCGGGCCTGCTCCCGGCGGCCCATGGCGACGACCACGCCGACGGTGCCGTCCACGTCGGCCAGCAGCCGCCGCGCCTCGGCGCGGACCCGGTCGCCCAGGTCGCCGTCAGCACCGCCGTCCGCGCCGCCGTCAGCGACAGCACTGTGTCCATCGTTCGCTACCGCAAAACGGGGCACCAAGCCGGTGGAGCGGACCGCCTCCGGAGCGGTCATACCGGGCATCGCCAGCGCCAGCACCTTCGATGCCAGGTCGGCGATCTCGGCCGGGTTGCGGTAGTTGACGGTCAGGGTGAAGCGGCGGCGCGGGCGGTTGCCCAGCGCCTCGGCGCGCGCCTCGGCCGCCTCGTCCGGGTCGGACCAGGAGCTCTGCGCCGGGTCGCCGACGACCGTCCACGTGGCCTGGCGGCCGCGCCGCCCCACCATGCGCCACTGCATCGGGGTCAGGTCCTGCGCCTCGTCGACGATGACGTGCGCGTAGTCCGTACGGGCCTCGTCCCGCAGCCGCTCCAGCCGCTCCTCGCGCGAGCGCCGCCCGCCCTCCAGCCGCTCGGCGTAAGTGGTCAGTTCGTCCAGACCGGTGAGCTGGTCCAGCGGGTCGGCCTGGCGGCGCTTGGGGCGGGCCGGGGCGCCGAGCACGGTGTGCAGCTCGTCCAGCAGCGCCACGTCGTGCACCGACAGCGGGCCGTGCCCCCCGGGCCCCAGCCGTCTGAGGGAACGGGCCAGCAGCCGGGTCTCGCGGGGCGTGAGCACCCGGCGGGCCCAGCGGCCCAGCCGCTTCTCGTCGGCCATGGCGGCCAGTACGGCACGCGGGGTCAGCTCGGGCCACCACGCGGAGAGGAAGTCGGTGAACTCCGTCTCGGTGGAGATGTCCTCGTCGAACGCGGCACGGGCCTCGGCGGCCAGTTCGGGATCCGAATAGCGCCGGTCGCCGCCGGATCTGCTCCACAGGGCGTCGAGCAGCAGCCGCCGGGCCCGCGGCCGGAGCAGGTTGACCGGCGCGGTGCCGCCCAGCGCCGTCTGCCGGATGCGCCGCAACTGGTCGGCGTCCAACTCGACGCGCTGCCCGAACGCGACGACGCGCAGCCGGTCGGGCACCCCGCCCCCGGCGGCCCCGGCGGCGGTGCCGCCGCCGGGCAGCGTCTCCAGGGCTCCGCGGGCCGCCCTCCGCAGCAGCTTCGCCATGCGCGCCGAACCCTTGATCCGGGCCACGGCGGGTTCGTCGTACTCCGTCGCCTCCGCGCCGTCCACCAGCGAGCCGACGGCGCGGATCGCGACCTGCCCCTCCTCGCCCAGCGACGGCAGCACGCCCTCGGTGTACGCGACGAGGAGAGGGGTCGGGCTCACCACGAGGATGCCGCCCGCGTACCGCCGCCGGTCCTGGTACAGCAGATACGCGGCTCGGTGCAGCGCGACCGCGGTCTTGCCGGTGCCCGGACCGCCCTCGACCTCGGTGACGGAGGCGGCGGGCGCCCGGATCACCAGGTCCTGCTCGGCCTGGATGGAGGCGACGATGTCCCGCATGGTGTGGCTGCGGGCCTGGCCGAGCGCGGCCATCAGCGCGCCGTCGCCGACGACCGGCAGCGGCGCCCCGTCCAGGGTGGCGGTCAGCTCCGGGCGCAGCAGGTCGTCCTCGACGCCCAGCACCCGGCGCCCCTTGCTGCGGATGACCCGGCGCCGTACGACGCGGCCGGGGGCGACGGGCGTGGAGCGGTAGAAGGGCGCGGCGGCGGGCGCGCGCCAGTCGATGACGAGCGGCGCGTAGTCCGCGTCGAGGACGCCGAGACGGCCGATGTGCAGCGTCTCGGCGATCTCCGCCCGGTTCTCCCGGACGGCGTCGTCGGCGGGCTCCACGGACGTGTACGCGCCGTCCGGCCCGCGCTCGCCGTCCTTGCCGAGCAGCAGGTCGACGCGGCCGAAGAGGAAGTCCTCGAACTCGCTGTTCAGCCGGTTGAGATGGACCCCGGCCCGGAACACCTGGGCGTCGCGCTCGGCGAGCGCGCCCGGGGTCCCGACCTGGCCCCGTTTCGCGGCGTCGTCCATCAGGAACTCCGCCTCGTGGATCTTCTCCTCGAGGCGCCGGTACACCCGGTCCAGATGCCTCTGCTCGATCCGGATCTCACGGTCGCGGAGTCCGTCCCCGTCCCGCGTCGCCGCCGTTGGTGCGGTGTGCGTGGCGTTCTGCGCAGCCACCAGGCCCCCTTCTCCTGTGCATAGGGCAGCCGTCAACCGTACGCGAACCAGGGCATGTGCGCACCTGTCCGGACGACCCGACCTGGACGGCCCGTCCCGGACGACCGACCCGGGTGGTCAGAGCCGGGCAAGTCAGAGCCTGACCGTGGCCAGCCGCTCGCCTTCGAGCGTACGGACCTCGAACCGGTCGATCTCATCGCGGTCCAGGGCCGCGCCACCATGGGCGTACAGGGGTTTCCTGCTCCATTCGCTGTCGCCGTCCGGCAGGCCGTAACCGGGCCGGGGCACGCTCCAGGTGGTGACCGTCTGCCGCTCGCCGTTCTTGCCGACGGCGACCAGGCCGCACCGCTCGGGGCCCCTGACGTTGGCGAGCCTGAGGACGACGTGCGTACCCCAGGGCTTCTGTTCGAGCGCGACCGTGGCGGACACCTTGGTACGAGGGTCGGTGGCCCCGGTCTTCTCCCCGTGCCGGTACATCTCCTCGGCGAGGCTCTGGACGGACGGGTGGCGGTCCGCTCCGGAGGAGCCGGAGGTGAGCGCGGCGGTGGCGACGGGCCCCGCGATGATCAGCGCGGCGGCCGCGCCGACCAGGTACAGGCGCCGCCTGCGCGACCTGCGGCGGCTGGCGCCCGCCTCGGCCAGGAGCCGGTCGAGCATCTCGGGGCCGGGCCGGGCGGTGATCGTCTGGGGGTCGGGCGCGGACGCGGCGAAGTCGGCGAGGAGCGGGGGCAGGCCCATGAGCCCGTCGAGTTCGGCGGCGCAGCGGTCGCACCCGGCGAGGTGCGCTTCGAAGCGGGTGGCGTCGGCGTCGTCGAGGATGCCGAGCGCGTAGGCGCCGACGTCGGTGTGCGGCGAGTCCGGCGCGGCCGGCGGGCTCGCCGAATTCGGCGAGCGCGGCGGCTGCCCCTGGTTCGCCGAGTCCCCCCGGTGATCTGCGGGCGGCGTCATGCCGTCACTCCTCGTTCTTCGAGCGAGAGCTTCAGGGAGCGCAGGGCGTAGAAGACGCGGGACCGTACGGTCCCGGCCGGCACCCCCAGCACCTCCGCGGCCTCACTCACCGTGCGTCCCTTGAAGTACGTCTCGACGAGGGCGTCCCGGTGCGCCTCGGTGAGGTCGCCGAGCGCGTCGGAGATGGTCATCAGGCGCAGCGCGCGGTCGATCTCATCGGCCGCGGGCAGCAGGTCCAGCGGCGCCGGGTCCACCTCCTGGGGCCTGGCCTGCCGGCTGCGGTGCCCGTCGATCACGATACGGCGGGCCACGGTCACCAGCCAGGGACGCACCGAGCCGGTGGCCTTCTGCAACTGGTCGGCGTTGCGCCAGGCCCGCAGCAGCGTCTCCTGGACCACGTCCTCCGCGCGGTGGCGGTCGCCCGCCACCAGCCGGAGGACGAACGCGAGGAGTGGACCGGCGTGCTCGTCGTAGAGCGCCCGCATCAGCTCGTCGTCGGGCGACGTCCTCTCGGTCACCATGGCATCCTGGCGCACCCGGCCCTCCTGGGTCGATAGGGCGTTGCCATTGTCGTCGTGGGTACGGATCGGGTACGCGGTCTGTTCAACGGCGAGACGGGTTTTCCCCAGTCCCTCCCTCCAGTCCTTGCGGGGGTAGAGGGGACCCCCACCTTCCCGAAACCGGGGGCTGCGCCGCACATCGGTTGGTAGGGGGAACCCCTCGGCGCGACCTACGCCCGGGCGCCACCCACGCGGCGGCGGTGCCGGGCCACCCGTTCGCGGTTGCCGCACACCTCGCTGGAGCACCAGCGTCTGCGCCGCCCGCGCGAGGCGTCCAGGTAGACCAGCGAGCAGGTCTCCCCCTCGCACCGGCGCAGCCGGCCGCGCGCGACGGGGTCGGTGAGCAGTTCCACGGCGTCCCGGGCGACCTGGGCAAGCAGCGCCCCGCAGTCGGGCGCGGCGGCGAGGGAGCGGACGAGGGTGCCGCCCGCGTCCCGTACGGCGCGCGGGGCGGGCGGGGCGGTGGCGGCGAGGGCGTTGACGCGTTCCAGGTCGGCGCCGGTGGCCCGGCCGTCCACTTCCGTGTGCACGACGCGGTGCAGCAGATCGCGCGTGGCCCGGAACCGGGCGAGCCAGCCGCTGTCGACGGCGTCCAGCGGTGTCCCGTGGGGCACCAGACCCGAGCCGAGCAGCCAGTCCTTGAGCCGCTCGGGCCCGTCGAGGTGTTCGACCGGTTCCGCGCTGAGCCGTCCGCCGAGCGTGGCGACCAGATCCAGGCAGATCCGCCCTGCGTCGAACCGCAGCGCGTGGGAGGCCGCCGCCGTCATGCTTCCGTCACCCCTTCGGTGCGCGATGCCGGGTGCGTGCGTGCCACTCCAGGGTGCCCTTGGGGGGCGGGGCCGGGAAGCCCGCGGCGGCTGTGACTCCGTAACGGCACTCCCGTAACCGTGGCCGCGCGACTAACGCCCCACAGGGGGCCCAAGCCCGAGGCCCGGTCCCAGGCCTACGCGTAGTCCGCGTACTTGCTGTCCGCCGACGGGTCCAGCGCCAGCCGGTAGCCGCGCTTGACCACCGTCTGGATGAGCTTCGGCGCGCCGAGCGAGCTCCGCAGCCGGGCCATCGCCGTCTCCACGGCGTGCTCGTCGCGCCCCCCGCCGGGCAGCGCGCGCAGCAGGTCGGCGCGCGCGACCACCCAGCCCGGGCGGCGGGCCAGAGCCCGCAGCAGGGCCATCCCCGCCGGGGGTACGGCGCGCAGTTCCCCGTCCACCACGACCGCGTGACCGCGGATCTCCAGCCGCCGCCCGGCGACGGGCAACTGCCGTGCCCTGCCCGGCAGTTCGGCGGTGAGCAGCTGGACGAGGGGACCGAGCCGGAAGCGTTCCGGCTGGCTGGTCGGCACGTCGTGGGCCTGGAGCGGCAGCGCGGTGACCGGACCGACGCAGGCGGGCAGCACGTCGTGGCGCAGCGCGTCGAGGAGTTCGCCGAGCATGCCGCGCCGCTGGGCCCGGTCCAGCAGGCTGGCGGCGGCGGGGGCGCTGGTGAAGGTGACGGCGTCCAGGGCGCGGGCCACGGTCGCGTCCAGCAGCCGGTCGACGGGGCCGATGTCCTCCGGCGGCATCCAGCGGTACACCGGTACGCCGACGACCTCGGCGCCACCGGCCCGGAGCGCTTCGACGAAGCCGGGCAGCGGCTCGCCGTGCAGTTGGATGGCGATCCGGCGGCCGCTCACGCCGTCCTCCAGCAGCCGGTCCAGGACCTCGGCCATCGACTCGGAGGCGGGCGACCACTCCTCGGTGAGCCCGGCGGCCCGTATCGCGCCGCGCACCTTGGGGCCGCGGGCCAGCAGCCGTACGCCGCGCAGCCGGGTCAGCAGCGCGTCGCCCACCCCCCAGCCGTCGGCGGCCTCGATCCAGCCGCGGAAGCCGATGGCGGTGGTGGCGACGACGACGTCGGGGGCGTCGTCGATGAGCTGCTTGGTAGCGATCAGGAGCTCGGCGTCGTCGGGGAGCGGGACGATGCGGAGGGCGGGCGCGTGCAGCACGGCGGCACCGCGCCGCCGCAGCAGGGCGCCGAGTTCGTCGGCGCGGCGGGCGGCTGTGACACCCACGGTGAACCCGGCGAGCGGGCCGGGCCCGGCGTCACCGTACAGACTGGTGGCACCGCGCGGCCCGGCGTCTCCGTGACTGTCCTGCCGCGTCTGTCGGTCTTGCTGTCCGTGCATGGTTCTCGTCCCGATCCGCTGTGGTCAGCGCGCGTCCTGACGGGGTCCGCATTCCTAGCGAAGTTCCTGGCGAAGTCCGCAATCCTGCCGACGGGGCGTGTCGGACGCGGTTCCGCCCGGTTTCCCCGGTGTTACGGACGTACGGTCCGGCCGAGCGGCCGGACCGTACATCCCCCTCCTGCTACGCCCGCGTCTCGCGGGACTCAGACGTCCGCGTAGGCGGGCTGGCGCGGCGCCGGGGCGCCCTCGGCGACCTCGGCGGCGGCTTCGGCCGCCCCGGCGGCCGGTGCGACCTGTGCGGCCGGGACCGCGGCCCGCCGCAGGTATACGGCCCAGGTCACCACCGAGCACACGGCGTAGAAGGCGAGGAAGGAGACGAAGGCGGCCGTGCCGGAGTGCACGGTGAGGAAGGACTGGCGGAAGGCGAGGTTGATGCCGAGCCCGCCGAGCGCGCCGACCGCGCCGATCAGCCCCATGGCCGCGCCGGAGAGCCGCCGCCCGTACGCCGCGGCCTCCTCGCCCGCCATGCCGCGTGCGACGGCCTTGGCCTGGAAGATGGCGGGGATCATCTTGTACGTGGATCCGTTGCCGAGGCCGGTCAGGACGAACAGCGCGATGAAGCCGACCAGGAATACGGGCAGGGAACGCTCGGCGGAGGCGTAGACGACCACGAGCGTCGCGGCGGCCATCGCGGCGAAGTTGCCCAGGGTGATCCGGGCGCCTCCGTAGGCGTCGGCCAGCCGCCCGCCGACCGGCCGGATCAGCGAGCCCAGCAGCGGCCCGATGAAGGTGAGCGAGGCGGCCTGCAGCGGGGTGCGGTCGAACTGGTTCTGCAGGACGAGCCCGAAGGCGAAGCTGTAGCCGATGAACGACCCGAACGTACCGATGTAGAGGAGCGACATGATCCAGGTGTGCGGGTCCTTGGCCGCGTCCTTCACCGCCCCCGTGTCGTTCCGCACCGGCGCGAGATTGTCCATGTACAGCGCGGAGAGCACGGTGGCGAGGACGATGAGCGGGATGTAGCAGCCGAGCACGATCCGCGGGTGCGCGGCCCCGGCCGTGCCGATGACCAGCAGCCCCACCAGCTGGATCACCGGCACCCCGATGTTCCCGCCGCCCGCGTTGAGCCCGAGCGCCCAGCCCTTCTTCCGCAGCGGATAGAAGGAGTTGATGTTCGTCATGGACGAGGCGAAGTTGCCCCCGCCGACCCCGGTGAGCGCCGCGACCACCATGAAGGTGGTGTACGAGGTCCCCGGCTCCATCGCGAGCGCGGCGGCGGCGGTGGGCACGAGCAGCAGCGCGGCGCTGACGATCGTCCAGTTCCGGCCGCCGAACCGGGCGACGGCGAAGGTGTACGGCACCCGCAGCACGGCCCCGACCAGGGTGGGCACGGCCACCAGGAAGAACTTCCCGGCGGGGTCGATCCCGTACTCGGGCCCCATGAACAGCACCATCACCGACCACAGGCTCCAGATGGAGAACCCGATGTGCTCGGAGAGGATCGAGAACACCAGATTCCGCCTGGCGACCCGCTCCCCCTTCTCCCGCCAGAACTCCTCGTCCTCCGGATCCCACTGCTCGATCCAGCGTCCCCTCGTACGTACGGCGGTGATACTCGACCCGGTCATCGCGCCTCCAGAGGGCTGTTCGCAGCTCGTTCGTGGGGGGTGTCGACGTCCGACGCTAGGAACGGCGCGTTACCGGGGCTGTGGCGGCAGGTGACGCGGACGAAACCTTGCTCTCACGGGGTGCCGGGAGCCGCGGTGAGCCGTTCCAGGCCGGGCGCGTCGCGACACGCGGAGCCCGCCACCCAGCGTGAACGCGCGATGACGCTTGTCGTATTGTCTGACTGATCTGCGAGCGGTGAGGGCGGGGGCCGACGTGACCTTGTCGGACGAGATAGCGGCGATACGGGCAGGGGAAGGCGACCCGGGAGCGCTGGTCGGGGAGTTCCGGCGTACGGCGGTGCTGGTACCGGTCCTCGACGACGGCGGACTGATGACGGCGATCCGGGACGGGATCCGCTGGATCTACGCGTTCACCGACGAAGCGGCCATGGTGCGTTTCGCGGTGCGCCGTGGCGCCACGGCCGATGACGACGATGGCTTGCCGTACCGGACAGTGCTGGGCGCGCGGCTGCTGGACGAGGTGATCCCGGCGCTGGACGGCCCGGCGGGGGTCGGACCTGGCGCTCGATCCGGCGTCGGTGAAGAAGCTCACCCAAGGAATTCGGGGCGCGATCAACGAGCTCAGAGAGATCGGCTCGGAGACCGACGCGCTCATGGGAGCCGGGTTCGAGGAGCTGTCGCTCACCTCGATGGAGGCCGGACACAACCAGCTCGCCAAGGACTTCGAGAGCTTCGTCGAGCTGTGGGAGTGGGGCGTGCGCGCGCTGATCCAGGACGCCAGCGTGCTGGCGGAGAAAGTGGACCTGGCGGCCGGTCTGAACTGGGAGGAAGACCAGTACCGCGCGACCACCTTCAAGGTGGCGGCCAACGCGGTGGCGGGCAATCCGCACCTCAGCGAGGAAAAGGTGCAGAAGAAGGACCTGGACGAGCTGTTCTCGGCCGACACCTACAGGCCCGACTACAGCGCGGAGTCCTTCAAGCAGGCCGGGTCGGACATCAAGGAGACCTGGCAGACCACCAGTGACGGACTGTCCTCGAAGGCTTCCCTCAAGGGACTGATCGACCCGCAGCAGCAGTCGCCCGCAGCAGGGGGTGCGGGCTGATGGGATGGGACATCACACCCGATTTCGTCGATGACGCCGTCGAGGATGTCGTCGAGGGAACCGGCGAGGTCATCGAGTGGGGCGGCGACAAGGTCGCCGACGGTCTTGAGAAGGTCGGCGCGGACGGCGCTGCCGACTGGGTCCGCGACAAGTCCAAATCGGCCGCGAACTACCTGGGCGCGGACGTCTCCGAGCTGGAGCTGGGGCAGACCGACGACCCCAAGAAGCTGGTCTACGGCAGCGTGTCGAAGATCAGGTCGACGGCACGTCATCTTGAGGACTTCCAAAAGGCCTTCGACAAGGTGGGCAACGGCCTCAAGGCCCTGGACTCGGAGCATTGGAAGGGCAAGGCCGCGGACGCCTTCCGGGAGGAGGTCTCGGTCAAGCCGAAGGCGTGGTTCAAGGCCGCGGACGCCTGCGAGAAGGCCGCCAAGGCGCTGAGGACGTTCGCCAGCACGGTGAAGTGGGCGCAGGACGAGGCCAAGCTCGCGCTTGAGGCGTACAAGAAGGCCGAGGAAGCCTCCAAGGCGGCCAGGAAGGCGTACAACGCCAAAGTTGAGGCGTACAACACGGCCATCGACAACGACGAGGACCCGGGCAAGAAGCCCGGCGAGTTCCACGATCCCGGTCCCGCCAAGGCAGAGCGGGCCCAGGAGAAGCTGGACGAGGCCCGCAAGCAGCGCAACGCCGCGGCCGACGCCGCCCGCAAGAAGATCAAAGAGGCCCACGACGCGGCTCCGCCCAAGCCGTCGTACCGCGAGCAGCTCGACGACGCGAAGCTGGGCCTCAAATTGGACGCGGAGCATTTCGCCGGCGGCATCATCAAGGGCACCGCGGGCATCGTCGGCACCGTACGAGCCCTGAACCCGACGGACCCGTACAACCTCACACACCCGGCCGAGTACGCCACCTCACTCAACAACACCGCGGCCGGACTGGTGACGGCGGCCAGTGACCCGGTCGGCACCGCCAAGAACCTGGCCCACGCGTTCGCCGAGGACCCGAGCGAGGGGTTCGGCCGCGCGATCCCGGAAGTCTTCGGGGCCAAGGGGCTGGGCAGCGCCAAGGTGGGGGTGAATGCGGCCAAGCACTCACGGCTGCCCAAGGGCCCGGGGCGCGAAGCCCTTGACAGAGGTCCCCGCGAACAAACGACCCCCAACAAGGGCCGCTGCAAGAACGGCACGGACCCGGTGAACCTGGCCACCGGGAAGATGTACCTGCCGCAGACGGATGTGGCACTTCCCGGTGCGTTGCCGCTGGTCTTCAAGCGACAAGCCGAATCCGGCTACGCGATCGGCCGCTGGTTCGGCCCGTCGTGGACGAGCACGGCGGACCAGCGGCTGGAGATCGACGCCGAGGGAGTCGTCTTCGTCAGCGAGGACGGCCTGCTGCTGGCGTACCCGCATCCGGCCCCCGGTGTGCCCACGCTCCCCGAGGCAGGCCCGCGCTGGCCGCTGGAACGGGACGCGCACGGCGACTACACCCTCACCGAGCCGGAGACCGGGCGGGTACGGCACTTCGCGGGCCCGGCGGACGCGGAGAACAGCGGCGACGGCGTCGCACGTCTGGAGCAGATATCCGACCGCGGCGGACACTGGATCACCTTCGAGTACGACAACGGGGGTGCGCCGACCGCCATTGCCCACAGCAGCGGATACACGCTGAAGCTCACGACGGCGGACGGTCGGATCACCGCCCTCCACCTGGCGGGCGCCGGCCCCGACGGCACCGACCAGGAGCTGATCCGCTACGCCTACACCGACGGCAGCCTCACCGAGGTCATCAACTCCAGCGGCCTGCCCCTGCGTTTCGCCTACGACGACGAGCACCGCGTCATCTCCTGGACCGACACCAACGACCGCCGTTACGACTACGTCTACGACAACAAGGACCGATGCATCGCCCAGGGCGGCGAGGCGGGCCACGTTTCCGTGCGGATCGCATACGACGGGGCAGCCGAGCAACCCGGCGACCGCATCACCACGGTCACCACGGCAGAGGGCGATGTCAGCCGCTACGTGGTCAACGAGCTCTGCCAGGTCGTGGCGGAAATCGACCCGCTGGGCAACACGGCCCGTACCGAGTACGACCGCTTCGACCGAGTTCTGTCGCGCACGGATGCGCTGGGCCAGACCACGACGTATGAGTACGACGGGTCCGGACACCTCACAGCGATCACCAATCGCGACGGCGGCCGGTCCACGGCCGAGTACAACGACCTCGGCCTCCCGGTATCGCTGACCGGCTTCGACGGCACCACCTGGCACCAGACGTACGACGAAGCGGGTCGCCGCACATCAGCGACCGATCCGGCCGGCCACACCACCCACTACGCGTACGACGAGATGGGCCACCTGACGGCGGTCACCGACGCGCTGGCGGCGACGACGCGGATCCGCTGCGACAAAGCGGGCCTGCCCGTCGAGATCACGGACGCGCTGGGCGGTACCACGACCTACCATCGCGACGGATTCGGCCGCCCCACGACCATCGTGGACCCAACAGGCGCGACGACGCGGCTCACATGGTCAGTGGAGGGCAAGCTGACCACCCGCACGGCGGCGGACGGCTCGCAGGAGCGGTGGACGTACGACGGCGAGGGCAACTGCGTCACGCACCAAGACGCGGTAGGCGGCGTCACGGGCTACGAATACACCCACTTCGACCTGATGAGCGCCCGCACGAGCCCAGACGGCGTGCGGTACGAGTTCACCCACGACGCGTCGCTGCGCCTGACAGAGGTCGCCGGCCCCCAGGGCCTGACATGGCAGTACGAATACGACGCCGCAGGCCGCCTCCTGTCGGAGACGGACTTCGACTCCCGCAGGGTGGCGTACGCGTACGACGCGGCGGGACGCCTCGCCACCCGTACGAACCCGATGGATCAGACGGTGACGTACGAGCGGGACGCAGCGGGACGCACGATCCGCAAGGACACCGAAGGGGCCGTCACCACCTTCACCTACGACGCGGCGGGCCGCCTGATGACGGCGTCGGGACCGGACGCGGAGGTGGTGTACCAGCGCGACCGCTTGGGCCGGGTGAAGGCCGAGATGGTGGCGGGCCGGGTTCTGACGCACACGTATGACGCACTGGGCCGCCGCACACGTCGCGTCACGCCGACAGGCGCGATCAGCACGTACGTCTACGACGAGGCGGGCAACCGCACGACGCTGACGGCGCAGGGCCACACCCTGGCCTCTGACCACGACTCGGCGGGCCGCGAAACGATCCGCCGCATAGGCGACACTCTGACCCTGACGAACACCTGGGACCCGCTGGGCCGCCTCACGGCACAAGAACTGACCGGTGCGTCCGAGGCCAGGGTCCAGCACAAGACGTACACCTACCGCGAGGACGGCCACCTCACAGGGATGGCCGACCACCTGAACGGCCCCCGCACCTTCGACCTGGACACGGCGGGCCGCGTCACAGCGGTCCACGCGGATGGCTGGACGGAGACCTACGCCTACGACGAGACCGGCAACCAGACCCAGGCGGCCTGGCCCACCGACCACCCGTCCCAGGAGGCAACGGGCACCCGCGCCTACACGGGCACCCGCATCACCCGCGCGGGCGCCTACCGCTACGAACACGACGCCGCGGGCCGCCTCATCCTCCGCCAGAAGACCCGCCTGTCGAAGAAGCCGGACACCTGGCGCTACGAATGGGACACCGAGGACCGCCTACGGCAGGTGACCACCCCGGACGGCACGAGGTGGCGCTACCTGTACGACCCGTTCGGCCGCCGCGTGGCCAAGCAGCGCCTGAATGCGGATGACGAGGTCACCGAGGAAGTCACCTTCACCTGGGACGGCCCGACCTTGGTGGAGGAATCCACGACAGCCCCGGGATTGCCGAACCCGGTCACGCTGACCTGGGACCACGCGGGCCTGCGCCCGATCTCCCAAACAGAACGCATCACCGACGCCACAACCCAACGCGAGATCGACGCCCGCTTCTTCGCCATCGTCACGGACTTGGTGGGCGCCCCGACAGAACTGGTCGACGAGACGGGCGACATCGCGTGGCGCACCCGCAGCACGCTGTGGGGCACGACGACGTGGGCGGCGGACAGCACGGCGTACACCCCACTCCGCTTCCCGGGCCAATACTTCGACCCGGAAACGGGCCTGCACTACAACGTCCAGCGCTACTACGACCCGGCAACAGCCCGCTACCTGTCAGCGGACCCGTTGGGTCTGGCCCCCGCCCCGAACCCAGCGACCTACGTCCGCAACCCTCACACTTGGATGGATCCACTCGGGCTCGCGCCTGGCTGCGATGACGAGATCCCAATCTACCGAGGGACTGATCGGTATATGGAGAACGGCATCGCGGAAGAAACTAATTACATAATGAGTGAAGCCGCTCAACACGCCTACGCAGACAGCGGATCCATAGACACCGCCCTTCGCGCGTCTCAGGATGCACACGCCGCCGCATTGCGGGAATGGGGTAGCGAGGATGACCTCGCCAGAGCGCACGGCGAATTTGGCACAGATATGCAGCAATACGGCCCAAGATCCGTCAGTTCTTTCACCACAGACCCGGAGGTTGCCAGGAATTTCGCAAACGGCGGCCCTATATATCAGGCCACGATATGTCAACGCTCCTTGTCAGCGCTGGCCGTACGCCCGGGCCGTTCGGAGCCAGACGCAGCTCGGCGAGCGGTGGGCCTCGCACAGCCGGATGTCGCCGGCATCGAGCGGGGAAGCCGCCGAGGCCCTCACCGTCGCGCTGCGCTGCCTGCCGGACGCCTCCGGCGTCGGCCGACCCCACTCCTGGAACGAGTTGCACACCACTGCCGCCATGCTGCTGCGCCAGGGAGCCAAGGAAGGGCGGGAGCTGGTTGCAGCACTCAAGGAGCACGGCTGAGCCGCGTGGGACCGAGATGGGGCGGCCTACGCCCGGTGATGACAGGCCTGACCATTGCTGGTGGAGGTACCATAACCACATGGCTTTGAAGAAGACGACCGTCATGGTCGACGAGGAGTACCTCCAGATCATCAAGGACGCGGCCGCGCGCGAGGGCCGCCCGGAATCCGAATACTTCCGGGAGGCGTTCCGCATCGCCGCCCTACGCGCTCGCCGCTGGTCCGGCGACTGGGATATCCCTGAACTCGGCCTCGGCGGCCGCGTCACCGACGACGACATCCACGAAGCAGCAGCAGACGCGGCCAGCCGCAAGTACGGCAGGACCGGCAACGCCGCATGATCGTCATTGGTGACACCTCCGGCCTCGTCGCAGCCTTCAACACTGACGACCCCGAGCACGCGGCTGCCCGCGCAGCCTTCCGCGAGGCGTCGGCGACGGTGATCTCGCCCCTCGTCTTCGGCGAGATCGAGCACATCATCACCCGGAACGTCGACCGGAAGGCCGCGCACGCCGTCATCGACTGGCTACTGTCGCAGGAACACACCATGCGCGTACTGGTTCCAGAATTGGCTGCCGCCACACTCCACAGAGCCCGCACCGTCCAGACGCAGTACATGGAACTCCGCCTGGACCTCGCGGACTGTGTGAACGTCGTCCTGGCGGAGCAGTACGAGACGGAGACAGTACTGACGCTCGACAGACGCGACTTCCGCGCCATCCGCCCCCTGACGCAGCACAAAGCATTCCGGCTCCTGCCGGATGACCTGTAAGGCGCCGCCGAAGCCCGAGAGCCCCTGGCTCACCGCCCCGCGGACATGAGCCGCGCATCCGGCTCCGGGAGCCACGTGTCCCCCGGCCGCTCCAGCCAGCCATCCACCGCCGCCAGCGTCCCCACCGTCCCGTGCAGCGCCTCCAGGCCCGGGTGGCGCAGGCCCCGTCGCCAGACCATCGAGATCGGGGACAGCGGGACGGGGTCCACGATCGGGCGGAGCACCATGCCGGGCAGTTCGATGAATTCCACGCTGGCCAAGACCGACCAGCGGCGTTTGCGGACGACCCTGATGAACTCCTCCTCGCCGTCGATCTCCGGGAACGGCTCCGCGACGTGGATGCCGCGGCCCGCGAAGAGGCGTGTCGCGAGGTCGGTCCATTCCGCCGTCTGCGGGTTGCCGGCGGCCGCGTAGAGGGTTTCGCCGGACAGGGCGGAGAGGGGGATCTCCGCGCGGGACGCCAGGCGGTGGTCGTCCGGGAGCAGGACCGTCATCGGTTCGTAGCGGACCGGGCGGTGGTCCAGGCGGGACAGGACCGACGGGGCGAGGCCCGCCACCCGGCCGAAGGAGACGTCCAGGCGGCCCGCGAGGATCTCCGCCGCCGCGCCCGTCAGGCCGCTGTGGAAGCGGGCCACCAGTTCCAGGTCGGGGGCCGTCTCGCGGGTGCGGGTCAGGATCCGGTACGCCGTGCCCACCTTCGCGCCCACGTCCACCAGCAGCGGGCGCTCGTCGCGTACGAAGGCCGCCGTCAGGTCGTCGTGGGCCGCCAGGACCCGCCGGGCGTACGGCAGCAGGCGTTCACCGGCGGGCGTGAGGGTGACCTGGCGGGTCGTGCGGACGAACAGGTCCGTGCCCAGGGCGCTTTCCAGGCGGCGGATGTCGCGGCTCAGGGCCTGCTGGGCGATGAACAGGCGGGCCGCGGCCCGCGTGAAGTGCAGTTCCTCGGCGACGGCGGCGAAGGCACGCAGCAGGCGCGGGTCTATGTCCTGTGGCATCCGGCCATCTTTCCCCCTGGCGCATTCACAACGCCAGTGCGTCAATCGGTGCTGATCAGGTGTTGGACCGAGGGGTCGGACCGCCATGAAGGTTGTTCCATGATCCTCTTCCTCGCCGCCCGGCCCGTTGTCCGCCGTCCCGCCCCCGCCCCCGCCCCGCGCGTACGGCCCCGCCGTGCGCGGGCCCGCCGCGCCTCGCTCCTCCGTCCGTACCGGCGGCTCTTCGCCACGCCCGGCGCGCTCTCCTTCACCCTCGCCGCGCTCGTCGCCCGGCTGCCGGGGTCGATGCTCGGCGTGAGCACCGTGCTGATGGTCGCCCTGAGCCGCGACTCCTACGCGCTCGCCGGAGCGGTCTCCGCGACCGGCGTCGCGGTGACGGCCGTCTGCTCGCCGCTGCTCGGGCGGCTGGTCGACCGGTACGGGCAGGCGAAGGTGGCCGTCCCCGCCACCGGGGTGTTCGTCCTCGGGGCGGCGGCGATGCTGCTGTGCGTGCACTACCGGGCGCCCGACTGGACGCTGTTCCTGTGCGCCGCGGGCTCCTCCGGCGTACCGGGCATCGGGGCCATGACCCGCGCCCGCTGGGCCGTCATCCACAAGGACGACGCCGCCCTGCGGCACACCGCCAACTCCTTCGAGCAGGTCGTCGACGAGGTCTGCTTCATGCTCGGTCCCGCGCTGGCGATGGTGCTGTGCACGGCCGTCTTCCCCGAGGCCGGGCTGCTCACGGGCGCGGCGCTGCTGGCCGTGGGCACGCTCGCGTTCGCCGCCCAGCGCGCCACGGAGCCGCCGCCGCACCCGCGCGACGGCGTCGGCCCCGCGGCCTCCCCGCTGCGCGCCGGCGGGGTACGGGTCGTGCTGGCCACCTTCCTGGCGACCGGCGCGGTCTTCGGCTCGATGGAGGTCGCGACGGTCGCCACCGTGGAGGCGTACGGGAGCGGCTCGGCGAGCAGCGCGGTGCTGGCGCTCCAGGCCGGCGGGTCCTGCGTGGCCGGGCTGGTCTTCGGCGCGCTGCCGGTGCGGGGGTCGGCGATGGGGCGGTTCGTCGCGGGGGTCGCCGCGATGGCGGTGGCGATGCTGCCGCTGCTCGCCGCGGACGGGCTCGGCTCGCTGGCCGCGCTGCTGTTCGTCGCGGGCATGGCCACCGCTCCCACGATGATCACCGGCATGACGCTCGTTCAGCGGCTGGTGCCCGACGGTCGGTTGAACGAGGGCATGACGACCGTGTACACCGGTCTGCTCGTCGGCATATCGGCGGGGGCGGCGACCGGCGGCTGGGCGGTCGAGCGGCTGGGCGCGGGCACCGCGTACGCCGCTCCGGCCGCGGCCGCCGCGCTCGCCCTGGCCATCGCCCTCACGGGGGCGCTGGCGGGGGCGCGGCGGCCCCGCTGAGCGGCGACCCTGCTGAGCGGCAGCCCACTCGGCGGGGCCCCTCGCCCTCGTACCCCCTCAGCCTTCGCGCCGTCTCAGCCCTCGTACCCCCTCAGCAGTGCGCCGGTTTCCGCCACGCGCACTCCAGGTCCCCCGGCGGCTCCCCGGCCCGGTCCACGCCACGCTGGCCACGCGGCCGGGCCGGGTCCGCACCGTCCCCACCCCACGACGCCAGCGTCACCACGATCGCGTCCTCGACGCTCTTGACCGACGCCGCGAGGTGGTTGTTGAGGACGATCGCGTACACCAGCTCGCGCCCGTCCGCGTCGGTCACGTACCCGGAGAGCGCCGAAGCCCCGGTCAGCGAGCCGGTCTTGGCGCGCGCGTTGCGCTCCGCCGCCGTGCCGCACATGCGGCTGCGCAGCGTGCCGCCGGTCAACCGGTCCGGGGCACAGGCCACCGGCAGCGCCGCGTACCAGTCGGCGTACCACGGCTCGTCCCGTACGGACAGCAGCAGTTCGGCGAACGCCCGCGCCGGGACGGTGTTCACCCGCGACAGCCCCGAACCGTCCACCTGGCGCAGCGTGCCGGTGTCGACGCCCGTGCGCTTGAGATAGCCACCGATCGCGGTGAGGCCCGCGCTCCAGGTGCCCTGGCCCGTCGTCTCGTAGCCGATGGCCTTCGTCAGTACCTCGGCGTGGTTGTTGTTGGACAGCTTCATGAACGGAACCAGGAGCTTCTTGAGCGGCATGGAGCGGTGCGCGGCGAGCCGCTCGGCATCGCGCGGGGTGCGCAGCCCGAGCCGCGTCGGGCCGCCGATCCGTACGCCGTGGTCGGCGAGCGCGTCGGCGAAGACGGCGGCGGCGTACCCGGTGGGCTCCCAGACGCTGACCCACTCCTTGGCGGTGGCGCCGCCGACCGGGATGTCGCCGGTGACGGTGATGGTGTTGCGGCCGTGCCGGCGCTCGACGGTCAGGGTGTCGCGGCCGCCCTCGGCCACGGTGGTGGCCCGGTTGTCGACCCGTACGTAGCCGTTGGCGGGGGTGACCGTCACCTTCGGCGCGGCACCCGCGCGGGCGCCCGGAGCCACCTCGACGATCACGGTGCCCGCGTCGTAGTCGGTGTCGGGCGCGACGGTGAGCGGCGAGATCTGCGCCGAGTAGTACACGGACTCGTCGTCGGCCGCCCACGAGCGGCCGAGCCGCCGGGTGTCGAACCGGGTGTCGTCGGCGATCAGCCGTCCGGTGATCCGCTTGACGCCGGACCGCGCGAGGTCGGCGGCCAGCCGGTCGTAGTCCTTGGCGAGCATGGTCGGGTCGCCGGTGCCGCGCAGGTAGAGGTCGCCCGTGAGGACGGAGCCGCTGCGGCGGCCGTCGGTGAGGACGTCGGTGGTGAAGCGGTAGCCGGGGCCGAGCAGTTCCATGGCGGCGGCGGAGGTCGGCAGCTTCATGTTGGACGCGGGCATCAGCCGGTCGGCGGGCCGGTGCTCGTAGAGGGTGTCGCCGGTGGTGGCGTCGGCCACCACCACGCTCGCGGCGCCACCCGCCAGGCGGGGGTCGGCGAGGACGGCGTCGATGGCCTTCCCCAGGTCGTCGCCGGTCCGGCGGGAGGTGTCCGCACCGGCCGGTGAACTCCAGGTGAGGGTGGCGGCGGCCAGTCCGAGTACCAGCGACAGGATCCAGGCGCGGGCCGACCCGCGCCTCACACTACGCACACGTCTCGTCATGCCATGTGAGGATTCCGCAGGAAGGCCTCGCGGAACAGGGGGCGGGCGGCAACGGGCGGCGGCCCATCGGTCGGCTGGCTCGCGACCCGTCGACCAGCCGGCTCCCTGGCTCCGGCCGCCGAAGTCAGGGCGAAGCCCAGGAGCCGGCCGCCGAAATCAAGCCCCGGCCGCCAACGTCAGGTGCCGGAGCCGGACATGCGCCTGCGCTTGACGATCAGGAAGGCGGCGGCAGCGACCAGGAGCACGGCGCCGCCGCCCGCGCCCGCCCCCACACCGCGCGGCACTCCGCCCCCGTCCTCGGCCTCCTCGTCCGCCGCGGAGCCCTCGGTGACGACGAGATCGGCGGTCTTCTTCACCCGCCCGTGGTGGCTGACGACAGTGACCGGATACGTCCCCGGCTCCAGCCCGCGGCGTATCCTCGCCGGCCCGTAGAAGCGCCTGTGGTCATCACCGTCGGCCGCCTTGCTGTCGTCGAGCCTCAGCTTCGCGGGGGACTCGAACGCCGGGGAAGTGGCCGTGAGCCGGTACTCCTCGCCCACATCCGGGGTGACGTCGCGCAGGAGCACGTTCACCACTCCCCCGGACGCGACGCGGAAGCCTTTCGCACGGGACTGGTCCGGGGACCCGTTCCGCCCGAAGAACCGGAGCTGCCGCACCTCGCCCACGTAGTCCCCGTCACCGGGCCGGGCCGCGCGGACCGTCATCTTCCGCTCGGTGATCCGCTTCCCGTCGGGACCGGTGAGCGTCACCGCGTACGTGCCGTCCCGTACGTCCGACGGCAGGTCCGGCCGCGCCGTGAACAGCCGCGGGTTGTACCAGTCCCGCTCCTTGTCATGCGTGAGCCGGACGGGCGCGGTGAACGCCTTGGAGCGGACGGTGAAGTCCGTACCGGTCTCGCCGGGGTAGAGGTCGTCGAATTCCAGGTACAGCCGCTCTCCTGGCCGGGCCTCCTCGTGGAACGCGGACACGTCGAAGGTCGGCCGCTGCGAGGCGACCACCTTGACCTCGTCCCGGGCCACTTCCTTGCTGCCGACCTTGACCACGACCGGATACGTGCCGGGCCTGGCCGTCATCGCGAGCGGCTCCCGTGCCGCATAGGAGGACACCACCACGTCCCCCTCGGTGCCCTCGGAGACCACGTCCTTCTTGTGCACGAGGTGGACCTTGTCGCCGAACGCCGGCGAGGAGGCCACCACCTTCGCCTGACCCCGCTCGGGGCTGATGCCCTCCAGCCGCAGATCGACGATCTCCCCGGGGCGGGCGTCCATCGCGCCGTTGAGGATCAGGGACACCGACGGGTCCCCCTCACCGGCCGGGCCCGCCCCGTCCGCTGCCGCCGGGCCCGCCGCGACCGCGCAGCCCAGCACCCCGCCGCACACCGCCACGGCCCATACCCGCGTCCAGCTCATCGTCTCCCCCTCCAGTCACGGGAAAAGAGTCCATGAGCGGCCCGGCGGGTTGCCTCCCCTCATGACCACAACATCATGACCACACGACGAAGGCCCCGCTGTCGTTGACAGCGGGGCCTTCGCCTCACATGGGATGAGTGGAGATGGCGGGAATCGAACCCGCGTCCAACGGTGCAGAACCAGGGCTTCTCCGTGTGCAGTCCGCTGCGATTTTCTCAGCCCCGGAGATCACGCGGACAAGTCTCCGACGGGCTCAGTCACTGTTTGATTTCCTTCCAGGCCCCGTGACCGGGTCTAGAAGTTTAGTTCCCTAGCTGATGCCAGGATCCGGGTCGGGAACAGCCCCGGGCTGACACTTCGCAAGTCGCTACTTAGGCAGCGAGGGCGAAGGAATCGCGCTTGGTGTTGGCGATTATTGTTTGCGACATATGGTTTACGAGATCATTGCCGCTTCCTCGACACGCTTCCCCTGCTTCGACAGCCGCTGTCGAAACCGATCATCCCCATGTTGATTTTTCAAAAGGTGCTCCACACCCGCTCGGGGTGCAGGAGTCATCGTACGGGATCAACACCGACCCTTGCCAGCTTATTCCCGCTGCCTGATGTACCCCTCAGGCCCGGGCCCGCCGCCGCGCCGCCGAGATCGCCCGGTCCGCCTCCCGCCGGTCCTGCTTCTCCCGCAGCGTCTGCCGCTTGTCGTACTCCTTCTTGCCCTTGGCGAGCGCGATCTCGACCTTCGCCCGGCCGTCCTTGAAGTACAGCGACAGCGGCACGATGGTGTGCCCGGTCTCCTGCGTCTTCTGCTCCAGCTTGTCGATCTCCGCGCGGTGCAGCAGGAGCTTCCGCTTCCGTCGTGCGGAGTGGTTCGTCCACGTCCCCTGGCTGTACTCGGGAACGTGCACGTTGTGCAGCCACGCCTCATGGCCGTCGATCTGCACGAAGCCGTCGACCAGCGAAGCGCGACCCTGGCGCAGCGACTTCACCTCGGTGCCGGTGAGCACCAGCCCGCACTCGTACGTGTCCAGAATGTGATAGTCGTGCCGCGCCTTCTTGTTCTGCGCGATCAGTTTGCGACCCGTTTCCTTAGCCATAACGCGGCCATTGTCGCACTAGGAGCCACCCCCGAGGCCACTTAATACCGTACGGGCCCGGCGCTCGGCCCCGCCGCCGTTCGCGCCGTCGACGCGCAGGTCCGGAACGATGCCGGCGCCGTCCACGCTCCGCCCGGACGGGGTCTTGTAGTGCCCCACGGTCAGCTCGGCGACCGAGCCGTCCGGCAGCTCGCTGGGCATCTGCACCGAGCCCTTGCCGAAGGTGCGGGAGCCGACGACCACCGCGCGGCCCCGGTCCTGGAGCGCGCCGGTCAGCAGCTCGGCGGCGCTCATGGTGCCGCTGTCGACCAGCACCACCACCGGGGTCCTGGTGTCGCCGCCGGGCGTAGCCTCCAGGACCCGCTGCTCGCCGCGGTCGTCATAGGTGGCCACGAGACCACCGTCGAGGAAGGCGGAGGCGGCGGTGACGGCCTCGGTGACGAGCCCGCCGGAATTGCCGCGCAGGTCGAGCAGGATGCCGTCGCCCCGCGGGGCCTCGCGCACGGCTTCGCGGACCCGCTCGCCCGTGCCCCTGGTGAAGGACTCGACCTTGACCCGGGTGGTGTCGGGCTCCCGGTCGGTGAGCCGGTCGACGGTCACCGGCTCGGTCGCCAGCCGCGCTCGGCGCAGCGTCTGGCTCCAGCGCCGCTCACCGCGCTGCAAGCCCAGCACCACCCGCGATCCGGGGATGCCGTCGCGCCCGCCGCGCAGCCAGGAGACGACCTCGGTGACCGGCCGGCCGGTGGCGGAGGTGCCGTCGACGGTACGGATCCGGTCGCCGGACCGGATGCCGGCCCGGGCGGCGGGGCTGCCGGGCTGTACGCGGTCCACGGCGATCTGGCCGCCGGACGCGCGCCGGGCGGCCACTCCCACGCCCACGTACGCGCCGTCCAGATGCCTCCGGAAGCCCTCGTACTCACTGGCGCTGTAGACCGCGCCCCAGCGGTCGCCGCTCCGGCTGACCACGTCCCGGGCGGCGGCGGAGGCCGACTTGCCGTCCTGCTCGGCGGCCACGGCCGCGGCCTCGACCGCGTCGGCGTCGGCCGCGGCGGCCACGGGGCGGGACGGGATCCGGGCCGTGGCCTGGTGCCGGCCGGAGGGGGTGTCCCCCCACGACCCGGCGGCCGCCCCGGTCGCCAGCACGCTCGCGAAGACCAGTGTCAGGGCTGCCGCGCGGCGGGTACGGCGGGGGGTCCCGCCACCGGAGGCAGCGGGTGGGACGAACAGACACGGGCCCGGCATGGCGGTGAGTCTAGGCCACCACCGGGCGCCGCAACGGGTGTTGACCGCACGGCGCCCGGGGCGAAACTCACACCTTGAGGTACTTGCGGAGCGCGAAGAACGCCGCGAGCGCCGGCATCATCAGCCCGATCGCCAGGACCAGCGGCAGCTTGGCGAGCACCGCGTCCCAACCGATGAAGTTGATGACGTCTATGCGCTCCGCCAGCCATCCCTCGACCAGGAACTTCTGCCCGCTGACCAGGAGTACGCAGGCGAAGCCGGCGCCCATCAGGCCCGCGATGGCGGCCTCCATGATGAACGGCATCTGGATGTAGAAACTGGAGGCGCCGACCAGCCGCATGATGCCGGTCTCCCTGCGGCGGCTGAACGCCGACACCCGTACGGTGTTGACGATCAGCATCAGCGCGACGACGAGCATCAGCGCCATCACCCCGAGTGCGGCGTAGTTCATGCCGTTGAGCAGGTTGAACAGGTTCTCCAGGGTGGCCCGCTGGTCCGTGACCTCCTGGACGCCCGGACGTGCGGCGAACGCGCTGGAGATGACCCGGAACCGTTCGGGGTCCTTCAGCTTGACCCGGTACGACTCCTGCATCTGGTCCGGGGTGAGGGAGCTGGCCAGCGGCGAGTCGCCGAACTGCTCCTTGTAGTGCTTGTACGCCTCTTCGCTGGTCTCGAACTGGACGGACTCGACGATCTTCATCTTGTCCAGTTCGGCTTTGATCTCCTTCTTCTGCTCCTCGGTGGCCGCGCCCTTCTCGCAGTTGGGCGAGGTCTCCTTGTCGTTCTTGTTGCACAGGAAGATCGAGACGTTGACCTTGTCGTACCAGTAGCCCTTCATCGTGCTGACCTGCTCGCGCATCAGCAGCGACCCGCCGAACAGGGCGAGCGACAGGGCGACGGAGACGATCACCGCGAAGGTCATCGTGAGATTGCGGCGGAGACCGACGCCGATCTCCGACAGGACGAACTGGGCGCGCATGGCGTCCTTTCAGTGCTGGTAGCCGTAGACGCCGCGGGACTGGTCGCGGACGAGACGGCCCTTTTCAAGTTCGATCACGCGCTTGCGCATCTGGTCCACGATCTGCTGGTCGTGGGTGGCCATGACCACCGTGGTCCCGGTCCGGTTGATCCGGTCCAGCAGCTTCATGATCCCGACGGATGTCTGCGGGTCGAGGTTGCCCGTCGGCTCGTCCGCGATCAGCAGCATCGGCCGGTTGACGAACGCCCGCGCGATGGCGACCCGCTGCTGCTCACCGCCGGACAGCTCGCCGGGCATGCGGTCTTCCTTGCCGCCGAGCCCCACGAGTTCCAGCACCTCGGGAACGGTCTTGCGGATGGCGCCGCGCGGCTTGCCGATCACTTCCAGGGCGAACGCCACGTTCTCCCCCACCGTCTTGTTGGGGAGCAGCCGGAAGTCCTGGAACACCGTCCCCAACTGGCGGCGCATCTGCGGCACCTTCCAGTTGGAGAGCCGCGCGAGGTCCTTGCCCAGCACATGGACCGCGCCGTGACTGGCGCGTTCCTCGCGCAGGATCAGTCGCAGGAAGGTTGACTTGCCCGACCCCGAGGACCCCACCAGGAAGACGAACTCGCCCTTCTCGATTTCGAGCGAGACATCCCTCAGGGCGGGGTGGTTCTGCTTGGGGTAGGACTTGGAAACGTTGTCGAATCGGATCACTTAAAGCACCACGGTCGACCTGGGTAGGGGTACGGGCTGCCACTGGCGCGGCTCCCGTCGGTGAGCGTGACCATACGCGAACCGCGCGCGGACGCGCAGTCGTGACTCCGGGTTGGTGCGTTTATTCACGGCGCATCGGGGACAAACCGAGGAGAAACGCCTGTCGACCGGCCTGAGGATGCTACAGCCCAGGCACAGTCCGGGCGCGGAATCGTACGGGGCGCGCCGAACCGGTCGGAAGCTGGCACAGTAGAAGGGGGGAATCGTCCCCGAAGGGGGAACCATCCCCGGCCCCAAGGCGTTGACACCGTGTCGATCCAGCGGCAGCGCCGCGCGGGAGGAGGAGTGCGCATGACGTATGACAGGCTCGTCTGCGCCAACTGCGCGAGCCCCGTAAGCGAGGGCCGCTGCCCGGTCTGCCGGGCCAGCAGGGAGCGGCTGCAGCACGAAGGGCTGTTCGCGGGGCTGACCCCGGCGGCGCTGGTCGCGCTGCTGCTGGCCCTGCTCGCGGTGGCCCTGCTCGCCCACCAGGTCGTCTGAACCGGCCGTAGACACACGACACCGTCCGTAAGCATGCGACGCCGCGCAGTCGTCGTCGCGTATATGGGGCGTTGTACGGGTTACGCAGTTGTTGTGCGGGTTAGGTATACGGCCGCGCGCATACGCCACACCAGCACGGGCCGGCACATATACGCCAGCGCGCATACGCCGAGGGCCCGGAGCGCCGCAGCGCTCCGGGCCCTCGCCGGTGTCTGTCGCTGGGATCAGGCGACGGTGTTGCGGTTGATCAGCCGCGGCATGAGGCGGAAGCCGATGCCGCCCGCGATCATCGTCGCGGCGCCGACCAGCAGGAACGTGGTCCCGGAGGCACCGGTCTCAGCCAGCTCCTCCTTGGCCTTGCCCTGCTGCACCGGCTTGCTGCCGACGCTGTCGGTGTCGGTGTTGTCGTCGCCACCGGTGTCACCGCCGGTGCCACCACCGTTGCTCGGCGGGGTGGTCGGCGTGCCGGTCGGCGGGTCCGTCGGCTTGCCCGTGGGCGGGTCCGTCGGCTTGCCGGTCGGCGGGTCGGTCGGGTCCGTCGGCGGGTCCGTGGGAACCGTCGGCGGGTCCGTCGGAACCGTCGGCGGATCGGTCGGGACGGTCGGCGGGTCGGTGGGAACCGTCGGCGGGTCCGTCGGGATCGTCGGCGGGTCGGTGGGAACCGTCGGCGGGTCCGTCGGGATCGTCGGCGGGTCCGTCGGGATGGTCGGCGGATCGGTCGGAATGGTCGGCGGGTCCGTCGGAATCTCCGTCGGGTCGTCGACCGGCGCCTTCAGCCCGACCTCGACACCGCTCTCGTCCGCGCCGGCCTTGACGCCGACACCGCCGACGTTGACATCGATGCCGACGGCCGAGGCGGCGCCGGCCGCGGTGAGCGACGCACCGGCCGCGATCACGGCACCGGCCACTATCCGCACGACGCGCAGCCGCGTCTTTTTGGTCATCTGACTGCTACCCCCAGTAGCTGTTCTCGTCCATGGAGCAGCGTCCGGGGCAACGGACTCGAAGGGGGTACCGAGTTGCGGCGCCGACTGCGAAAGCGCGGCCCGCCTGCCCCCCATCACACGCGCCCCAGATATACGCATGCCGCGCGTCAGCTTTCCCAGTTTCCCGAAGCCCGTCAAGGGCATTGCGCACGGAATGCCCGTTATGCGGGCGCTTGACGGCTCTACGGGTACGTGACTGTGACGAAACAGGTGGTCAGGAGGTTTGACTTCACGTCGGGCGGGCTCGCGGACGAGCCCGCGAACAGGCTTACTTCTCCTGCTGCTTGCGCCAGCGGATGCCCGCTTCCAGGAAGCCGTCGATCTCGCCGTCCAGCACGCCCTGCGGGTTGCCGACCTCGAACTCGGTGCGCAGGTCCTTGACCATCTGGTACGGGTGCAGGACGTACGAACGCATCTGGTTGCCCCAGGAGTTGCCGCCGTCGCCCTTGAGCGCGTCCATCTTGGCCTGCTCCTCCTGGCGGCGGCGCTCGAGGAGCTTGGCCTGGAGGACGTTCATGGCGGTGGCCTTGTTCTGGATCTGCGACCGCTCGTTCTGGCAGGAGACCACGATGCCGGTCGGAATGTGGGTCAGCCGCACCGCGGAGTCGGTGGTGTTGACGCCCTGACCGCCCGGCCCCGAGGAGCGGTAGACGTCCACCCGGAGCTCGGACTCGTCGATCTCGATGTGGTCGGTCTGCTCCACCACGGGCAGCACCTCGACGCCCGCGAAGGACGTCTGGCGGCGGCCCTGGTTGTCGAACGGCGAGATGCGCACCAGCCGGTGCGTGCCCTGCTCCACCGAGAGCGTGCCGTACGCGTACGGGGACTGGACGGCGAAGGTGGTCGACTTGATGCCGGCCTCTTCCGCGTACGAGGTCTCGTACACCTCGGTCTTGTACCCGTGCCGCTCGGCCCAGCGCAGGTACATGCGCTGGAGCTGCTCGGCGAAGTCGGCGGCGTCGACGCCACCGGCCTCCGCGCGGATGTTGACCAGGGCCTCACGGGCGTCGTACTCGCCGGACAGGAGGGTGCGCACCTCCATCTCGTCGACGGCCTTGCGCACGGAGTCCAGCTCGGCGAGGGCCTCGGCGCGCGCGTCCTCGTCGCCCTCGGCCTCGGCGAGCTCGAAGAGCACCTCGACGTCGTCGATCCGGCTGCGCAGCTCCTCGGTCCGGCGCAGGTGCCCCTGGAGGTAGGAGAGCTTGCTGGTGATCTTCTGTGCGTTGTCCGGGTCGTCCCACAGGGACGGGGCCGCCGCCTGCTCCTCGAGCACGGCGATGTCGGCCCTCATCTTGTCCAGATCGAGGACCGCCTCGATCGACCCCATGGTGGAGGAGAGGGACTTCAGCTCTTCGGATACATCGACGACTGCCACGCCCCCAGCGTAACGGCTGGCGGGGCGATCTTGTCCCGCCCAGTCGAGCAGGCGTACCGAGGGACCCGCCACAGGCCCGTTCCGGACACATCGAAGGCCCGTCTCGGGATAGGTCAGCGGCCCGTCTCGGCTGGTGCGGAGTGTTCCGTTCCGTCCTTGGGCCCGCTCGACCCGCCGTCGTCGCCGAGCGCCAGCCAGCCGCCGATGCCCGCGACGGCGATCGCCGCGGCCGCGAGCCCGAGCCTGATCCGGCGGCGGCGCACCGCGTCGGACACCTGCCTGTTGCGGGCCGAGCCCGCCCGGCGCTGCCCGGCGGCGCGCGGTGCGCGGGCCGTGCCGTGGGCGCCGCCCGCCAGCTCGTCCGGGTCGGGCACCCGCATGCTGGTGTGCGTGTCGCGGTTGGAGTCCGAGACCGCGCCCGGGACCAGGGGCACCGCGCCGCGCCGGCGCTCCCCCGGGCCGCGTCCGGGAGGCGCCCCCGGGGGAGCGCCGGGCCGCGCGGCGCCGGGCGCACCGGGATCGTACGAGCCGTCGTACGGGCCCTCGTGCGAGCCGCTCCGCGGGGCCGCGGACCCGACCGGCCCCTCATCCTCCGGTTCGTCGATGTCCAGCGGCGGCATGCCCCGCAGGCCGGGCAGCAGCTCGCGCAGCCGCGCCGCCAGCTCGGAGGCACGCAGCCGGGAGGCGGGGGCCTTGGCCAGGCACTGGACCAGCAGCTGCCACAGCTCGTCGGGGATGCCGGGGAGCGGGGCGACGGTCTCGGTGACATGCCGGCGCAGCACCGCGCCGGGGTGGCCGCCGCCGAACGGGGTGAAGCCCGCCAGCAGCTCGTACAGCACCGTGGCCAGCGCGTAGACGTCCACGCTGGCGCGCGGCGGCAGGCCCTCGATGATCTCGGGGGCGAGGTAGTCGGGGGTGCCGATCACCCGGGCGGTGTGCTGCCTGCCCGCCGGCGGAGGCGGGAGGGCCCGGTTGGGGGAGTCCACGAGGCGGGCGATGCCGAAGTCGGTGAGGAGGGCCGGGTGGGAGCCGCCGGGACCGAGCGGCCCCTGCATGTCCAGCAGCACGTTCTCCGGCTTGACGTCGCGGTGCACGATTCCGGCGGCGTGCGCGGCGGCCAGCGCGTCGGCGACGTCCGCGGCGATGGCGACGGCGGCCTCGGGGGCGAGGCGGCGCTCGCGGTCGAGCCGGGAGCGCAGGTCGGTGCCCCGTACCAGGTCCATGACCAGCGCGAGGTCGTTGCCGTCGACGACCAGGTCGCGCACTCCGACGACGTTCGGGTGGTCGAGGCCGAGCAGCGCGGCCCGCTCCTGGACGAACCGTCCGACGAGCTCCTGGTCGGAGGCGAGGTCCTCACGCAGAAGCTTGATGGCGACCGGGCCCTCGGGGCCGTCGCCCAGCCACACCGTGCCGGCGCTGCCGCGGCCCAGGACCTGGTTGGCGGTGTACCGGCTGCCGATCTTCCGTGACAAGACTGCTTCGACTCCTCCGACAGGGGTCACGTCGGAGGCAAAACTACGCGGCCGAGGCCCTGCGAGGGCCCCGGCCGGTGACAACTGTCCCCTTCTGGGGTGGAAAGCACCCTTGGGATGTCGATAAATCCCCAAAGTCGATGGCTGTGGCAGCTGAGCCGTCAGCCGCCGGTCAGCCGCCGGCCTTGGAGAGCAGGTCGTCCAGACGGGAGAGCACGCTGTTGGCCGTGTCCCAGAGGTTCTTGCCGTCGGCGATCCAGTCCTTGACCGGGGTCAGCTCCCAGACCAGGAAGAGACCGACGATCAGCAGCACGAACAGGAACAGGCAGCCCTTGAGGCAGCCCATGCCCGGGATGCGCATCCGATTGGCGCTGCGCTGCCGCGGCTCGCGGCGCGGCGCGGGCTGCTGCGGCGCCTGCGGCTGAGGCTGCTGCGGCGCGTACGGCTGGTGGTGCTGGGGCGGCGGCGCGTACGGCGCGGGCGCCGGGGCCGGAGCCGGGCGCTGCTGCTGGTACGGCGGCGGCTGCTGCTGGTACTGCTGCTGCGGCGGGTACGGCTGGTACGGCGGCGGCTGCGGGCGCTGCGGCTGCTGCTGGTACGGCTGGGGCTGCGGCTGCGCGGGGCGGCGCTGCGGCCGGCGGCGCAGCGGGTCCTCGCTCGGGTCGAGGTACTGGACCTGCGTCTGGTCGTTGCGGTCCCGCGCGGCGCGCATCTGGTTCTGCCACGGGTGCGGCTCGTCCTCGCCGGAGCCGGAACCCGCGTGCCCGGGGCCCGGCGGTACGGGGGGCATGGCCCGGGTGGGGTCGGCGCCCGGCCCGCCCGTCTGCGGCAGCACGCTGGTCGCCGCGGCGGGGTCGTACGAGGAGGCGTTCGAGGGCAGCACCTGGGTCGGGTCGGCGGCACCCGCCGGCCCGGCGTCCGGCACCACGGCGGGCGACGGGTCCGGCGCGAGCAGCGCGGCGACGCCGAGCGCGGCCTCGGCCTGCGCGGACGTGGCGTGCACGCCGACGCCCTCGGCGACCACGCGCAGCGCACGGGCCAGGTTCTCGGCGCTCGGCCGCTCCTCGGGCCGCTTGCGCAGGCAGCGCTCGATGACCGTCCACAGCGGCTCGGGCACGGTGGTGGGGCGGCGCGGCTCCTCGCTGAGGTGCCGGTGCAGGACTTCGAGGGCGGTGTTGCCCGCGAACGGCGGACGCCCGGTGACCAGCTCGTACAGCAGGATGCCCGCGCCGTAGACGTCGACGGCGGAGGTCTGCGGCCGGCCCTCGGCGGACTCCGGCGCCACGTAAGCCGGGGTGCCGACGAACTCGTGGGTGCGGGTCAGCCCCGGGGAGTCGGCGAGGCGCGCGATGCCGAAGTCGGTGAGCATCGGGTGCATCTGCTCGCCCTCGCCGGTGCCCGCGAGCAGCACGTTGGCGGGCTTGAGGTCGCGGTGCACCACGCCGTCGGCGTGGCTGGCGGCGAGCGCGTCGGCGATCTGCGCGGTGAGCAGGGCCGCGGCGACGGGCGTGAGAGGTCCGTTGTCGCGCAGGTATTTGTGCAGGTCCGGGCCGTCGACCAGGTCCATGACCAGGGCGAGGAGATCGCCCTCGACGACCAGGTCGCGGGTGCGGACGATGTTCGCGTGGGTGAGCCGGAGGAGCACCGACCGCTCGCGCAGGAAGCGCATGACGATCTCGGCGTCGTTCGCGAGCTCCTCCTTGAGGACCTTGATCGCGACGGTCTCGCCGGGCTGACCGGTCACGGCGGCCTCGGCGCCCGCCGCCTCGCGCTGGCGGGCCCGCCAGACGGTTCCCGTGGCGCCGCGCCCGAGCGGCTCCTCCAGGAGGTACTTGCTCCCTACCGGCCGCACGTCATGCGCTCCCTGATCGTGGTCATTTCGGTGTGCTGCGTACCTGCGTGATGCGTACTGCGTGATGCGTGGTGCTGCTGTTGCTGGTGCGTGATGCTTCCCGATGTTCTCCGACGGGTTCTCCGACGGCCGGATCCGACCGGCCGCCCCACTCTAGTGCCGGTGCGCGGCGTCGTGGACGGCCCGCTGTGCGGCAGGGCCTGGCCGGACCGCCGCCGGGTCTCACAGGAAGACGCGGGATCCGGACAGATGGTTGCCACGACGGGACCGGCAAGCCGGGCCACAGGCTGGCACAAGGGGAAACGGCGCGATCTCAAGCGTCCAATTTCGGCCAGCCGACCGACCAATCAAGATCATGTACTGGTGGTCGCCGGGCGAACTGTCAGTGGCAGGTGCGAGGATGCACGCAGCACGGATGCCGTGAGGGAGCGAAGCGGGGGCGCGCGCCGTGCGCAGTACGACCCGGCCACGTGCCGGGTACGACGTACGACCTGTACGTGCCGACGCGCCTGAGGGCGGTGGGGGAGACGGCACCCCCTGCCGGTCCCCGGGGCAGAAGGGACCGTTGACGGCTATGCAGATTCGGCTGACCGTCCTCGGGCCGCGCAGCGCCCACCCCGGCCCGCACTCCGGACCGGTGCCCCGGCCCCGGTCCGGCCCCGGGCGGCAGGACCGCCCCGGCACGCCCGGCTGCGCCGTCGACGTCCTCGTGACCGCGCCCGCCGGCACCCCTCTCGCCTCCGTGACCGGCGGTCTCACCGCCGCCGCGGCCGCGGCCGGCGCCGACGTCGGCGGGGGCCCCGCCGTGCTGTACGCGGGCCCGGACCGGCTGGACCCGCAGCGCTGCGCGCTCGGCGAGCCGCCACTGGTGGACGGCGCGGTGCTCTCCCTCAACGCCCCGGCCGATCCCGACGCCCACCCCGGCGACCCGGCGGCCGCGGCGGTCGGCGCGCCCGCCCGGCTGGACGTGGTCGCGGGTCCCGACGCCGGCGGCGTCCACCTGCTGCACGGCGGCCAGATCCGGATCGGACGCTCGGGTGAGGCGGACGTCACCCTGGACGACCCGGACGTGTCCCGGCTGCACTGCGCCGTGACGGTCGCCGAGGACGGCGGGGTCAGCCTCGCCGACCTGGGGTCGACGAACGGCACCTCCGTGAACGGCGAGCGGGTGGGCGGCACCCCGATACCGCTGGCTCCGGGCGCCCTGCTGCGCATCGGCGAGTCCGCGCTCCGGCTGCGCGTCCCGGCGGCGGAGGCCGTGCGGGGCGGCCTGGCCACGGCCCCGGACGGCGAGGGGCATCTGCGGGTGGGCCCGTACGCCGGGGGTCCGGGTGCGCCGGGTGCGGGTGGCGCGTACGAGGGGCCGCATGGCGACGGGTACGGCCCGGCGTCCACTTATGCGGCGGGTACGGGTCCGGGCGCTGGTCCGGCGTACGCGCAGGGCACGGGCCCTGGCCGCGCTCCGTACGCGTCGGGCCACCCGGGCACGCAGCACGGCGGCGGCGATCCCGCCCGTGCGGGGTCTACGGGGTCTGCGGAGGACGGTCGGGGCACACCCCTGCGGGGGACGCCGGTTCCCCCCGACATCGCCGCGGCGGCGGACGGGTACTACGCCGCCGCTGGGTACGGGGCCACGACATCCGGTCACGGGACCGGGCAGCCCGCCTACGGAACCGGTCGGGGCGGATACGGGGCGGGAGCCGGGGCCGGTTACGGAGGCGGTCAGGCCGGACACGGCCACGAGACCGCCGCGTCGCAGTCCGGCCACTCCGGCCACCCCGGCCACCCGGAAGGCGCCCACCAGACCGACCCCACCGACCGCTCCCCCGCGTCTCCGCGTCGCCGCGGCATAGGGGCCTGGGCCCGGCGGCTCGCGGGAGGCCGGGCGACGGACCGGCGCGCGGGCACGGCGGACGGCTGGCTCGCGGATGACACCGACGCGGTACGGGCCCGGGCCGCCGCCGAGGCGGCCGCTCTGCACCAGCGGTCGCCGGACCTCGCCGACGTCCTGATGACCGTGCTCGGCCCCGGCCCCCGGCTGTGGGAGCGCGGACCGGGCCACCCGGACACGCTGACCGTGCGGCTGGGCGTGGCCGACCGGAGGACGGCCGACGGCCTGACGGTCCCGGCCGCCCCGGTCACCGTCGACCTGCGGCAGGACGGGAGTCTGGGGCTGGCCGGGCCGCGCACCCGGCTGAGCGGTCTGGCCCGTTCCGTCATCGCGCAGCTGGCGGCGCTGCACTCACCCGCGTCGCTGGAGATCGTCCTGATCAGCACGGACCGTTCGCGCGACGTGCGGGAGCGGCTGGCGGAGTGGTCCTGGCTCGGCTGGCTGCCGCAGGTGCACCCGGCACACGGCCAGGACTGCCGACTGCTGCTCGCGTACGACCGGGAGCAGGCGGCGGCGCGTACGGCGGAGCTGGTCCGGCGCCTGGACGACAGCCGGCTCGGCCCGGCGTGGGTGACCGCACCCCCGGCGGCGGTGGCGGCCGCGGCGGGCGACCACGGTGGTCCGTACACGCTGGTGGTCGTGGACGGCGATCCGGGTTCGCCCGCGCTGCGCGACACGCTGGCCCGCCTCGCGGCGGGGGGCGCGGGGGCGGGCGTCCATGTGATCTGCCTGGCCGAGACCCCCGCGGTCGAGTCGCCCACCCCGTTCCCGGCGGCCTACGAGGCGGCTTGCGCGGCGTCCCCGGTCTTCGCGGAGTGCGGCGTGGTCGCACTGCTCAGCGGCGATGTGGCGACCGGCCTGCACGTGGCTCGCCCGGACCGCGCCCACCGCCCCCCGCACGCCCCCGAACAGGGCGGCACAGGCTCCGCGGGGAGCGGCGGCCACACGGACGCACATGGGCCGCGCCTCGGCACGGGCGCGAGCGCAGGCATGAGCGCGGGTATGAGCCCGAGCACGAGCGCGGCGGAAAACGGGCGGACGCGCGCGGGCTCCGACACGGGTGGCGCCGACCGCGCCGGGTACGAGCGGCAGGCCGACGGGGCCTCCCCCCGCGGCATGGAAGCGTCGGCCGACCCGGCGCTCCGAACCCCACACGGCGGCGCACCCGACGACTCACCTGGAGCCCCGCGCCCCACCGCATCGGCCGCAGACGGGACCTCCCACCCCGGCACCGCCCAGCCGACGGGCCAGATCCCACGCAACGCCCCCGGCCCCCGTGTGGCCGACACCGGCATGAACACGGTCTACGGCCAGCCCGGCACGGCCCAATCGGCGGACCAGAACCCACGCCACACCCACGACCCGCGCGCGGCCGACGCCGACCTGAACACCGCGTACGACCATCCCGGCGGCGCACTCGGCGCCCCGGCCGCACCGTCCCGCCCCGGCGCACCCGGTCCCGACCAGACCGGCCGAGGCGCGCCCGCGGCACCCCGCACTCCGCACGGCGGCAGCGGCACCGCTGGTGCCCACCCCCCGTACGACGCCTCACCCGGCGGGTACGCGGGCACACCGCCGTCACAGCCGCGCACCATCGCGCCCGGCGCCCACGGCGCCGGACGAGCCACGGTTCCGGCGGACCATGCCCGGACCGGATCCCACGCGAACGGCACCATCGCGCCCAGCCCTTCCGACACCCCGGCGGGCCCGCACGTCGCCGCCTACGAGCAGCGCGGCGGCGCGCCCGCGACCCCGGCCGCAACGGCGCACTCGCACCCGCACCCGCACCACGGCGCGTACGGCGCTCCGGCCGGACCGCCGCGCCCGCGCACCGGTGCGCCCGACGCCGGGCACGCCCCCACGCCGACAGGCCAGAGCCCGCGCCCCGGCGACGCACCCGGCGCCGGGGCCCATCCCCCGTACGGCAGCCCGTCCGGCGCGAACACCGCCGACGCATACGGGCAGTCCACCGGCGCGCCCGGCGCCCCGGCCGGACCGGCGCACCCACGCCCCCGCGCATCCGGCGACACCGGAGGCGGGGACGGCACGCGGTCCCGCGCCCACAGCCCGTACGACCAGTACGACCCGTACGACACCGCGTCCGGCTCCGGCGAGCCCGGCGCGGGACGAGCCACCGTCCCGACGAGCCGGGACCCGCGCGTCGGCGGCGCGTCCGGCGGCACGGCGACCGGTTCGGCGCAGCCGTACGCCGCCACGCCCACCGAACCCGGCGGGCCCCGGGGCGGCGGGCCACAGGTCGGCGGGATGACCACGAGCGGCACCGGCACCGTGAACTTCACCGGTGCCGCGGGCGGATCGCCGCGGCCGCGCGGGAGTGCGTACGGCGACCATGCCGACGCCACATACGGGGCCCCTCCTGCCCTGGGGGTCCCCCTGGGTGCACCTCCCGGCGGCCGCGCTGGGGGAGAAGTCTGGGGGAAGGCAAGGAGGGAGTATCCCGTGCCCGTCGCGGGAGGCACGGCCGTCACCGTGGACGCGGTGTCGCCGGCGTGGGCCGAGCGGTTCGCCCGCGCGCTGGCGCCGCTACGGCCTTCCGGGCTCTCGCCGGCCGGTGGCGGCGCCGGGCGGTCCGCCGCCGCGTTGCCCGACTCCGCCCGGCTGCTGGACGAACTGGGGCTGGCCCGCGCCACACCCGCCTCGCTGCTGGCGCGGTGGGCCGCCGCCGCCGACGAGGTGCCGGCCGGCGGCCGGACCCTGGCCGTACTGGGCGCCGGTGCGGACGGGCCCATCGCCGTCGATCTCGCCGCCGACGGGCCGCATCTGCTGATCAACGGTGCCCCCGGCACCGGCAAGACGGAGCTGCTGCGTTCGGTCGCCGCCTCGCTCGCGGCCGCCGAACGGCCGGACCGGCTCGGGCTGGTCATGGTCGACGGCGGCGGCACGGAGCGCGGTGCGGGGCTGCGGGTCTGTACGGATCTGCCGCACGTCTCCACGTATCTGGCCGCCTCGGACCCGCTGCGGATGCGCGAGTTCGCGCAGGCGCTCAGCTCGGAGCTCAAACGCCGCGCCGAACTCCTCGGCCAGCTGGACTTCGTCGCCTGGCACGCCCGGCAGGGCTCGGAGTCTCGCATGGTCGCCCCGCGCCAGCCCGGCGACGTCCGTTCCGCGCCCGCACCCGCACCCACGCCCGAGGCGACGGCCGGTGGCGGAAGCGACGGCGACCGCGACCCGGTCCACGGCCAGGCACAGGCTCACCGCCAGGCCACAGGCCACGCCCAGGGCCGCGCGACCGGCACGGGCACCGCGCCCACTGCCACCACTGCTACCGCTGCCGGCACCGGGAACGCCCCCAGTGGCGCCGCGCGTCGTGGCGACGTCGACTCCGCCGCCGGCGGCACCCTCAAGCTGCGTACGCAGGAGCCGGGCGGCGGCGAAGCGGCCGCCCGGCTGACCGCGCGGACCGCGCTGCCCCGGCTCGTCGTCCTCGTGGATGACTTCGACGCCCTCGTGGCCCCCGCCCTCGGGAGCCCCGGCCGCCCGGCGGCCGGGTCCGTCGTCCGCGCTCTGGAGGCCATCGCCCGGGACGGGGCCCGGCTCGGGGTGCATCTGATCGCGGCGTCCGGCCGCCCGGACCGTACGGCGGACACGGCGGCGATGGAACGCGCCGGACTCTGGATCACCCTGGAGCCGACGACCAGGCCCACCGCCGCCGACGCGACCACCGGTGCGAGTGGCACGGGTGGCCCGGCATCCCCGGCGTCACCGGGGCCCGGTGAGCCCGCGCCGGGTCGTGGCCGGCTGCGCCGGCCCGACGACCACGCCGTCGTCCCCTTCCAGGCGGGGCGCGTCACGGGCCGTATCCCGCGTACGGCGACGCAGCGGCCGACCGTCGTACCGCTGGACTGGGAGCGGCAGGGAGATCCGCCGACCCGGCGCCCGCTGCGCGAACTCGGCAACGGTCCCACCGATCTGGCGCTGCTCGCGAGCGCGTTGCAGCGCGCCGCGCAGTCCGCTGACGCACCGACCATCCCCGCACTGGTCTGACCGCTGCCCCCGGCCGGCCCCACCGGCAACCCCGTCCAGCCCGCCCCGGCTCGCCCAGCCCGCCGCCGTGACTTCGCATCACATCCCGGTCACAATCGGCTAGTTGACCTTGATCACGGTATTGCGGCACCCGATGACGGGGCGTAGGACTGTGCGAACGGGACACGGCCGCGCGTGGGGACGGCCGTCACGGGAAGGACAACGGGGATGCGCACACGGCTTCACGCGAAGCGCGCCGCACGTCGGGCGGCGGGACTGTTATCCGTCGCCGCGCTCACCCTCACCGCCGCCGGATGCGGCAGCGACGACGGGGCCGGCAGCGTCGGCAGCCCGCCGCCCGCCACCGTCGAACTGCCCTCGCTGAAAGGCCAGAAACTCCAGGTCACCGCCGTGTGGACGGGCTCCGAGCAGGAGAACTTCACCAAGGTGCTGAACGAGTTCGAAAAGCGCACCGGCGCCGACGTGGCCTTCGTCCCCAGCGGCGATGACATGTCCGCCTTCGTCGGCTCGAAGATCGCGGGCGGCGACCCGCCGGACGTCGCGATGCTCCAGCAGGTCGGCGTCCTGCGGGAGTTCGCCGACAAGGGCTGGGCCAAGCCCGTCGGCGCGGACACCAGGGCGCAGCTCGCCAAGAACTTCTCCCGGGGCTGGCAGGACCTCGGTGCCCACAAGGGCAAGCAGTACGGCGTGTACTTCAAGGTCAGCAACAAGTCCCTGATCTGGTACAACGCCTCCGCCTTCGAGTACGCCGGGGCCAAGGAGCCCAAGACCTGGCGGGACTTCCTCACCCAGGCGCAGCTGATCTCCGACTCCGGCACCGACCCGGTGTCCGTCGGCGGCGCGGACGGCTGGACGCTCACGGACTGGTTCGAGAACGTCTACCTCTCCCTCGCGGGCCCCGAGAAGTACGACCAGCTCGCCCAGCACAAGATCAAGTGGACGGACCCCTCGGTGACCGAGGCGCTCACCACGCTCGCCGAGCTGTGGGGCGGCAAGGGGCTGCTGGCGGGCGGCAAGGACGGCGCGCTGCGGACCGCGTTCCCGGACTCGGTCACCAAGGCGTTCGGCAACGCCGCCGAGCCGGAGGCCGGGATGGTCTTCGAGGGCGACTTCGTCGCGGGCAACATCGCCGACGCCGGCGCGGACCTCGGCACCCAGGCGAAGGTGTTCCCGTTCCCGGCCGTCGGGGACAAGGCGCCGGTGGTCACCGGCGGGGACGTCGCCGTCGCGCTGAAGAACAGCAAGGCGGCGCAGGCGCTGCTGACGTTCCTCGCCTCGCCGGACGCCGCCCACATCTGGGCCCAGGCCGGCGGCTTCGTCTCGGCGAACAGGTCACTGGACGTGGACACCTATCCCAACGCCCCGCTGCGCGGCATCGCCAAGGCGCTCATCGCGGCGGGCGACGACTTCCGTTTCGACATGTCCGACCAGGCCCCCGCGTCCTTCGGCGGCAAGCCGGCGCAGGGCGAGTGGAAGGCGCTCCAGGACTTCCTGAAGAACCCGAAGGACGTGGCAGGCACGCAGCGCCAGTTGGAAGCCGACGCCGCCAAGGCGTACCAGAACTGATCACGCGACCGGGAGACCTCCATCATGTCGACCGCGACAGCGGGCGGCGCGGCCACACCTGGCTCGCCACCACCCGCCAAGGGACGCAAGCCCCCCGCCCCGGGGCGCGGGCGGAGAACCATCATGGGCACCCGGCCGTGGGTGGCGGCGCTGTTCCTGCTGCCCGCGCTGGCGCTGCTCGGCGCGCTCGTCGTCTATCCGATCGGCTACTCGGTCTGGCGCAGCCTCTTCGACGCGTCGGGCGACGGCTTCGTCGGGATGGACAACTACCGGGAGGTGTTCTCGGACGACACCATCCTGACCGCCGTCAAGAACAACGTCATCTGGGTGCTCGTCGCCCCGTCGGTGGCCACCGCGCTGGGCCTGATCTTCGCCGTGCTGACCGAGCGGATCCGCTGGGGTACGGCGTTCAAGCTGGTCGTCTTCATGCCGATGGCGATCTCGATGCTGGCGGCGGGCATCATCTTCCGGCTGGTGTACGAGCAGGACCCGGACCGGGGCGTGGCCAACGCGATGTGGACGACCGTGCACGACACGTTCGCCGACCGACCGCCGTTCCCCGGTGCGCATCCGCGCGCCGACGCCGGTCTGACGGCGGCCGAGGACGGCTCGTACAGCGTGCCGGCGGCGGCCCGCGCGGGCAGCCCGCAGCTGGTTCCGCTGGTCGGGGCCAAGCGCGGCGACGTGTCCGGGGCCGCCGAGGCCAAGGCGGCGCGGCCGGAGCCGGGGAAGGTCACCGGCACCGTGTGGTTCGACTTCACCCGGGGCGGCGGCGGGCGGCACGGCGCGCTGGACGAGGGCGAGAAGGCGCTGGCGGACGTGAGGATCGAGGCGGTCAGGGACGGCTCGGTCGTCGCCTCGACGACGACCCGCGCGGACGGCACGTACACCCTGCCCGCGAAGGCCGAGGGGGCGCGGCTGCGGCTGCCCGCCGCGAACTTCGACGAACCGTACAACGGGGTGGACTGGCTGGGTCCTTCGCTGGTCACCCCGGCCATCATCGGCAGTTACGTGTGGATGTGGGCGGGCTTCGCGATGGTGCTGATCGCGGCCGGTCTGGCGAGCGTGCCACGGGAGCTGCTGGAGGCGGCGCGGGTGGACGGGGCCAACGAGTGGCAGGTCTTCCGGCGGGTGACGGTGCCGCTGCTGGCGCCGGTGCTGGCGGTCGTCGTCGTGACGCTGATGATCAACGTGCTGAAGGTCTTCGACCTCGTGTACATCATCGCGCCCGGCACCACCCAGGACGACGCGAACGTGCTGGCGCTCCAGCTGTACCAGTCGTCGTTCGGCACGGACGTCAACCAGGGCGTCGGCAGCGCGATCTCGGTGTTCCTGCTGGTACTCGTGCTGCCGGTGATGTTCTTCAACATCCGCCGGATCCGAAGGGAGAGCCGCCGATGACCAGTGCGGACACGGCCGCGCCCGCGGCCCGCACCGACACGGCCGTACGGGCGAAGCGGTCGCTCGCCGCGCGGATCGCGGCGCGCGCGGGCGGCGGGGCGATGCGGGTCTTCCTCATCGTGATCGCGCTGCTGTGGCTGACCCCGACGGTGGGGCTGCTGCTCTCCTCGCTGCGCGATCCGGCCGATGTGGACCTCTCCGGCTGGTGGCAGGTCTTCGGGGATCCCGGCCAGCTCACCTTCGACGGCTACGACGACCTGCTGAGCAACGAGAAGATCACCGACTCGCTGTGGACCACGGCGGCGATCACCGTGCCGGCGACGGTGCTGGTGGTGCTGGTCGGCGCGCTGGCGGGGTACGCGTTCGCATGGATGGACTTCCCCGGCCGCGACTGGTGGTTCCTGCTGGTCGTCGGGCTGCTGGTGGTGCCGGTGCAGGTAGCGCTGATCCCGGTCGCCAAGCTCTTCGGCGAGATCGGGCTCTTCGAGACGACGACGGGCGTGGTGCTGTTCCACACCGCCTTCGGGCTGCCGTTCGCGATCTTCCTGCTACGGAACTTCTTCGCGGAGATCCCGCGCGAGCTGCTGGAGGCGGCCCGGCTCGACGGGGCGGGCGAGCTGCGGCTCTTCTTCCGCGTCGTCCTGCCGCTGGGCGGTCCGGCCATCGCCTCGCTCGGCATCTTCCAGTTCCTGTGGGTGTGGAACGACATGCTGGTCGCGCTGATCTTCGCGGACAGCGGCAATCCGCCGATCACGGTGGCGCTCCAGCAGCAGGTGCGGCAGTTCGGCAACAACATCGACATCCTGGGCCCGGGGGCGTTCGTGTCGATGGTGGTGCCGCTGGCGGTCTTCTTCGCCTTCCAGCGGCAGTTCGTGTCGGGGGTGATGGCGGGGGCGGTGAAGTAGCGGCGCGCGCCGAGACGCTGGTCCGAACGGGGCATCTTCACCGGCGACCACCACCCAGATGCCACCATTTCGGTGTCGATCAGATGATAGTGGGACAACCTGCTCGATCGTTGCCGACCCCTGGGATCCGCCGTGCCCCGGTTCAGCGTCATCGTCCCCGTCTACAAGGTCCAGGCGTACCTGCACGACTGCCTGCGCTCGGTGCTGACCCAGGACTTCACCGACGTCGAGGTGATCGCCGTCGACGACCGGTCCCCCGACGCCTGCGGCGCGATCATCGACGAGGCGGCGGCTCAGGACCCGCGGGTCCGAGCCGTCCATCTGAAGGAGAACGTCGGCCTCGGCCAGGCGCGCAACACGGGGCTGCGCCACGCCACCGGCGACTACGTGCTCTTCCTCGACAGCGACGACGTCCTCGCTCCGGGCTCGCTGCGCGCCATCGCCGACCGGCTGTCGGCGACCGGCGATCCCGAGGTGCTGGTCTACGACTACGCGCGGCTGTACTGGACCGGCGCGACGGCCCGGAACATCCGCTCGGGCGTGCTCGCCACCCCCGGCCCGCACGCGAAGGCCACCGCACACGCCACCACAAAGACCACCGCGCACGCGAAGAAGTCCGCAGGCGTCGAGGCATCGGTCCCGCGTCCGCCGGCCGCGGCCGCCGCCTCCGACGTCTTCGCCCTCGCCGACCGGCCCGAGCTGCTGCGCCTGCTGATGGTCGTCTGGAACAAGGCCTACCGCCGCGACTTCGTGACCCGTGAAGGCTTCGCCTTCCCACCCGGCCTCTACGAGGACACGCCCTGGACCTTCCCCGTGCTGCTGACCGCCCGCACCATCACCACCCTGGACCGGGTCTGCGTGCACTACCGGCAGCGGCGGCGCGGCAGCATCCTCAGCACCGCCAGCCGCGGCCACTTCGACGTCTTCGACCAGTACGACCGGGTGTTCGCGTTCCTCGACAGCCGCCCGGAGCTGGCCCGCTGGCGCCCGGCGGTGTTCCAGCGGATGCTCGACCACCTCGCCGCGATCTACGCCGCGCCGGGGCGACTGCCCCGCGGCACCCGCGCCGAGTTCGCCCGCCGTACCCGCGACCACCACCGCCGCCACCATCCCGGCGGCGCCGACGGCCCGCCGCTCGCGCCCCGCATCAGGCTGCGCTCGGTGCTGCTGCGGCTCGGCGCGTGCCGCGCGTTCGGCGCCCTGCGGCGCGTACGCCGGGCCTGGCACCGGGCGGGTGAACTGCGGGCCGCCTCCTACCGCGTGCTCCGCGCGGCGGCGCTGCGCGCCCACTACCGGCTGCAGCGGCTGCGCCCCCTCGATGCGGACCTGGCCGTCTTCGCCGCCTACTGGCACCGCGGCTACGCCTGCCATCCGGCCGCCATCGAGGCGAAGGTCCGCGAGCTGGCGCCGCATGTGCGCACCGCGTGGATCACCACCCCCGAGCACGCGCACACCGTGCCGCTGGGAGTGCCCCGGCTCCATCCCGGCTCGCCCGCGTACTGGACGGCCCTGGCCCGCGCCACGTACCTGGTCAACAACGTCAACTTCACCGACCGGCTGCGCAAGCGGCGCGGCCAGGTCCACCTCCAGACCCACCACGGCACCCCGCTCAAGCACATGGGCCTGGACCTCCAGGACCGCCCGGCCGCCGCCCGCGGCATGGACTTCGACCGGCTGCTGGAGCGCGTGGACCGGTGGGACTTCAGCCTCTCGGCCAACCGGCACTCCACCCTCACCTGGGAGCGGGTCTACCCGTCGGGCTACACCTCGCTCGAACTCGGCTCGCCGCGCAACGACGTCTTCCTCACGGCCACCGCCGAGGACGTCCGGCGCGTCCGCGCCGAGCTGGGCCTCGCGCCGGAGGTCACCGCGATCCTGTACGCCCCGACGCACCGCGACTACCAGCGCGGTTTCACCCCCCGCCTCGATCTGGCCCGGCTCGCCCACGCGCTCGGACCTGGCTACGTCCTGCTCGCCCGCGCCCACTACTTCCACCCGGACGCGCTGACCGGCCCCTCGTGCGAGGGGCGCCTGGTCGACGTCTCGGCGCACCCGCGCGTCGAGGACCTGTGCCTGGCCGCCGACCTGCTGCTGACCGACTACTCGTCGATCATGTTCGACTACGCCGTCCTCGACCGGCCCATCGTCGTCCACGCCGACGACTGGGACGCCTACCGCGCCACGCGCGGGGTCTACCTCGACCTCCCGGCCCGCCCACCGGGCCCGGTCTCCCGCACCGAGGACGAACTGATCGACCTGCTCACCACCGGCGCCTGGTACGGCCCGCACGCCGACGGGCTGCGCGCCGCCTTCCGCGCCCGGTTCTGCCCGTACGACGACGGGCGGGCCGCCGAGCGCGTCGTACGGCGGGTCTTCCTCGGCGAGGACCCCGCCCTGCTGCCGCCCGTCGTCCCCCTGGGGGACCGGCGCCCCGCCCCCGCCCCGTCCGCCTGCCGCTGGCCGGAGGCCGAGTCCCCGCGGCTCACGGCCGCGGCGCGGACGTGAATCCGCCTCGCGGCGCGGACGTGAACTCCCGCCCGTACACACCCGACGTCTGAGGAGCGCCATGCCCAGATTCAGCATCGTCATCGCCGCCTACCGTGTGCAGGGCTATCTGCGAGCGTGCCTGGACTCCGCGCTGAACCAGTCGTTCCGCGACATCGAGGTGGTGGCGGTCGACGACTGCTCACCGGACTTCTGCGGAACCATCATCGACGACTACGCGGCCCGCGACAGCCGCGTCGTCACGGTCCACCAGCCGGTCAACTCCGGCCCCGGCCACGCCCGCAACGCCGGTGTGGAGCGGGCCACCGGCGACTACCTGCTCTTCCTCGACGGCGACGACACCCTCGCGCCCGGCACCCTCCAGGGGCTCGCGAACCGGCTGCAGCTCACCGAGGACCCCGACATCCTCTACTTCGACCACGTCCGCACCTACTGGACGGGCCGCCGCGACCGCAGCCTCTTCGGTGACCTGCTCGCCTCGGCGGGCACCGACGTCTTCAGCATCCTCGACCGGCCCGAGTTCCTGCGGCTGTTCGCCATGTCGTCCAACCGCGTCTACCACCGCGGCTTCTACACCCGGCACGGCTTCGCGTTCTCCGAGGGCATCTACGAGGACGCGCTGCTGTCCTACATCACGATGCTGACGGCGCGGCGGATCGCGTGCGTGGACCTGGTCGGCCTGGAGTACCGGCAGCGGCGTACCGGCGCCAGCACGCGCAGCCCGGGCGAGGAGCACTTCGCCATCTTCCGGCAGTACGCCCGGCTGTTCGCCTTCCTCGACGGCAATCCGCATCTGGAGCCGCTGCGGCCCGCGCTCTTCGAACGCGCCGTGTCGCACTTCATGTTCTGCCTCGACAACCCGGCGCGGGTCGCCAAACGGGACCGGGCCCGCTACTTCCGGCAGGCCGTCGACTGGTACCAGGACCACCTGCCCGCGAACTTCACCCCACCGCCCGAGGACAGCGCCCGGTTCAACGCGCTCGGCCGCGGCTACTTCGCCCTGTACCGGGCGCGCGAGCTGCCCGCCCGGTACGGCAAGGCGCTCCGCCGCCTCAAGCGCACCGTCCGCCGCCCGATGGCGGCCCGCGCCAAGCGCCTGCTGTACCAGTTCCATCTGCGCCTGCCGGTCGACGAGGACCTGGCCGTCTACTCCGCGTACTGGAACCGCGGCGTCCTGTGCAACCCCGCGGCGATCTACCACAAGGCCCGCGAACTGGCGCCGCAGGTGCAGGGGGTGTGGGTGGTACGCCAGTCCGAGGTGGCCAACCTGCCGGAGGACGTGCCGTACGTGGTGCCCGGCACCCGCGCCTACTACCGCGTCGTGGCCCGCGCCAAGTACCTGGTCAACAACGTCAACTTCCCCAACGAGCTGGTCAAGCGCCCGGGCACCTTCCACGTCCAGACCCTGCACGGCACCCCCCTGAAGTCCATGGGCCTGGACCAGCAGCACTATCCGGCGTCGGGCGGCGGCATGAGCTTCCGCAACCTGCTGCGCCGCGTCGACCGCTGGGACATCGTGCTCTCCTCCAACCAGCACTCCAGCGAGATCTGGGAACGCGTCTACCCGTCCTCGTACACGCTGCTGGAGACGGGCTACCCGCGCAACGACATCCTCTTCCACGCCACCACCGACGACGTGGCACGCATCCGCGCCGAGCTGGGCATCCCCCCGCACCGCGCCGCGATCCTCTACGCCCCGACCCTGCGCGACTACGAGCCCGGCTTCACCCCCCGCCTGAACCTGGCCCGACTCGCCCGAGCCCTCGGCCCCGAGACGGTCCTTCTAGTCCGCGCCCACTACTCGTACGGAATCCGGCCCGAGCTGGCGGGACTCCAGGAGGCGGGAGTGGTGATCGACGTGTCCCGCCACCCGTCGGTGGAGGAACTCCTCCTGGCCTCCGACGTGCTGATCACGGACTACTCGTCGGTCATGTTCGACTACGCCATCCTCAACCGGCCCATCGTCATCCACGCCGACGACTGGGACGTCTACCGGGCCACCCGCGGCGTCTACTTCGACCTGCTCTCGGGGAAGCCCGGCGAGACCCCCGGGGCGGTGGCCCGCACCGAGGACGAACTGATCGCCGTCTTCCACGAGGGCCGCTGGAACGACGCCCAGGCGACCGCGCTGCGCGGCGCGTTCCGGGAGCGCTTCTGCCAGTTCGACGACGGACACGCGGCGGAGCGGGTCGTACGGGCGCTGATGCCGTGCGAACTGCCGGAGGAGCTGGAAGAACCGGTCGAGCCGACGGCCCCGCCGCACCAGGCCGTGCACCCCTCGCAGGCCGCTCACCCGGTACAGGCCCCCCAACCGCAGCCGCAACCGACGGCGGCGGCCGCCTCCCCCGCACAGGCCGTGCACCCGGCGCAGGTGCCGCCGACGGATCCCTGGCCGGCCCAGGCGTGACGGGCATCGCTCGTCACCAGTTCCAGCGCGACCAACGCGACGGCGTCAGTGATCTCCAGGTTCTTGTTCCCACAGGCTCGCCCGGAATATCTATCAGTCCGGCCGGAATGTGAGTCCGGCCAACATGTCCCGGCCGGCGGCGTAACGGCCAGCGGTCTGCAGGAAATCATGATTTGCCCTGATCATCTGCTGGCACGCGTGAGCAAATCGAATGACGTCATCTCGTTGCTTGCCACGGATGCCAACGGCGTCCAGTTGGCGGGGGAGCTCCTCCCGAAGGAGCTCGTAGCGCCGCACCGCCGCGTTCGATATGCCGATGACTTGCTCTAAAGCGGCATGCCGGCCTACTCCTCGATCGTACTCAACAACGCGCACGGCATTGTATTCCACGCCCGCGTCAATTTCCTTGGGCAAGGAGACTACGTCGTCGCCGAAGGCCATATGCTCGACGACGGCGAGGCGTATTTCCCGAATACACGGGAGATGCCGCACCGACTCCGGTAAGTCCACGCCAACAGCAATTTCCAACAGGTCGATGAACTGCTCTTGCCCCAGCGAGGTACGCCTGACCCGCATGTACTCGTCGAGGGAGGGGCGCCGGCTGGCCAACTGGTCGATGTTGCTGGCGTAAGATGCCCACAGCCACATGCAGACGTTCCTTCGGAACGAGGCTCGCCACGCGGGCGATCGGCCGCGCATAATGTCGGCCGCCAGACTCGCGGCGGCATGTTGGATATCGGTGCGTGGCTTCCCGCCGGAGAAAAGGGCGACCAGTCCTTGTACTGCTTTCGCGCAGGCTGCACCGTCCTCGGAATTGATGCCTTCGTCTACGAAGTCGTCGATGACGAACGACAGCGCCATCCACCTGGCCAGCGGACGAAATGATTCCTCGTCGGCCATATCGTAATAGGCTGTGGTGATGGAGTGCGTGTTGGAGATGGCCAGTTTCCTGCGCTGTTCAGGGGATTTGCAGAGGTTGGATGAGCCAACCCACTGCCAGATATAGCCATAGGCTCGTTGTTCCTGATCCGGGTCTACCTTGACGGGAGGGAACGGCATGTAGGCGGCGTAAGGCATGTCTTGCTCCTTCCAGGTTGACGAAATGACGGTTAGGAGCTTCCCGGATCACCGATCCGACACACGGGAGCCGTTGTCCGCACCTTCTGGTTCTGCCCGTATAGCCGTGAAAGGGTTCGCACCGGTCGCCCCTTCAAAGTCAGATCCCTACTTGTCGTTGAACAGGTGTTGCCAGATCACGAGCCGGTCGTTGCCGGTTTGCCGTTCAGCGCGACCCGATGTCCGCCGTCGTCGCGAAGTCCTTCATCGTTCACCTCGTTTACCTTCGGGCGATGGCGCGCATCCGTAGTTCTTTAGGATGGAGTACCGAGCCCAGTGCGGGCGTGACTGCACGATGCATAGCGGGGACCAGGCGCCATCGGGATGCGATCGAGGCCAGTACCAGTCGCCCTTCGACGAAGGCAAAGGTGTCGCCGATGCATTGCCGCGCGCCGATCGCGAAGGGGATGAATGCGGCTCTGCGGAGCCGTTCCGCGGCCTCGCCCTCCCACCGATCCGGGGCGAAGATCTCGGGGTGGTGGTAGGTGTCGGCGCGGTGATGGATCAGGTATGGGCTGAAGACCACTGTGGTACCCGCAGGGATCGGACGTCCGCCTAGCTCGCTGTCAGCCGTCGTGGTGCGCATGGACATCCACACCGGCGGATAGACCCGCAAAGTCTCAGTCAGGATCCGCGTGGTCATCTCAAGCTTGGGCAGATCGTCGTAAGTCGCGATCCTGCCGTCCAGTACCCGGTCGGCTTCGGCGTGCAGGCGCGCCTCTACCTCGGGGTGCTGCGATAGCAAGTGCTGTGGCCAGGACAGTGAGGCCGAGGTAGTCTCCACTCCGGCGAGGAAGAACGCGATCACGTCGTTCTCCACCTCACTGTCGGTTAGTTCTCTGCCGTTATAGTCGGCGTGCAGCAGGATCGACAGGAGGTCGCCGCGATCGGTTTCCGACGCACGGTACTCAGCGATGATCCGGCGGACGGTGCGTTGCAGCCGCGCAAGCGAACGGTTGTAACGGCGATTGGTCGCGAGCGGGAGTCGAGTCAGCCCCCATGGCATGAACATACGCTTGTAGATGCTCTCGGCGACGACCATGAAGTCATGGCTGATCTGGCCGAGTTCGGCGGGTGACAAGGCGGAGCCGAACATCGTCGCCACTGCGACGCGAGCGGCGATGGAGTGCATGTCGACGAGCACATTGACAACGCCTCCATCTCGCCACTTGCCGGTGACGATTTCGATCTGCTCACTCATGATCTTGGCGTAGGCCTCGATCTGCGGCCGGTGGAACGCCGGCTGACTCACGTGGCGCCGAGGCCGGTGCTCGTCATGTCGGACGGTGATGACATTGGCACCGAGGGCGTCACGGGCGCGTGCGTACAAGGGACCTCCCTTGTCGAAGATCCGATCGTTGAGCAGGACGCGGCGGGTCAGCTCCGCATCGCAGACGACGATCGCCTTGGCCGGACCGACTCGAACTTCCACCAGCCCATCGCATGCCGTCAGTGCGTCAATGAAGCTCCATGGATCACGCAGCAGCGGGACCAGGTGGCCGAGCAGCGGAAGCGCGCCGGGGGCGAGGGGGATGGGGCCGGGGGTGGTTGTCGTGGTCATCGGTCACTCTCCACAGCGAGGGTGTCGGCGTCGGTCAGCTGGAACGCAAGGCCAAGTTCGCGGCCGAAGTCGCGGTTCAGAAGTGCGGGGTGACAACAGAGACGATGTCGAATTAGGTGCGCTGGGCGTTGCTCATGGGAACTCCAAGGCTTGCCCCTTGACTGTTGGCCACAGGTCCACCGGCCGACACCGATCACCGCCACCACGGCCCCGGGGGCCAGCCGCGTCCGGCGCAACGCGTCAAAACAGCGGCACCAGCATCATCAAATCTGACGGTGCACAGGCCGTGAAAGTGACGGCGAGCATTATGCGCTCCTCCATGGTTTGTGGGCGAGCAGACGGTCACAGCCCCAGGCGACGGGTCCTGTGGGCATAGTCATCGAGGGCCATGTGCAGGTCCTCACGGGCGAAGTCCGGCCAATACTTGCGGCAGAAGTAAAGCTCCGACTGGGCCGCCTGCCAGATCAGAAAGCCGGACAGGCGCATCTCACCCGAGGTCCGGATCACAAGGTCCGGATCCGGCTGATCGTGCGTGAACAGCAACGAGGCGACATCCCCCGGCGTGACCGCAGGAGCCTCGGACCCGCCCGCCAGAGCATCCCGACGTGCCTGATAGGCCAGTCGCTGGATAGCGTGCACGATCTCCAGACGTCCGTCATAGGCGATCGCGATGTTCGCCTGCAGCCCTGGCAGATGCTGCGTCGCGACTTCTGCCTCACGGAAGAGCTTGGCGACGTGCATAGGCAACAGATCGAGGAACCCAAGAGCGCGTATCCTCCACCGCTGCCTTGCGGTCAGCCCTTTGGCCAATTCCTCGAAAATCTGGTAAAGCCCGTCCAGTTCGGCACAGCTGCGACGTAAATTCTTGACCGCCAGGACCCATAAGGTCACAACGTCGATGCCTGCGTCTTCGCACCAGCCCAACACATCGAAGACCTTGTCGCGGCCGATGCGATGTCCGTCATCGACACTCAGCCCGCGCTCAGAGGCCCACCGGCGATTCCCGTCCAAGATGAGAGCGACATGCCGCAACGGCTGAACTACCAAGGAACCGGGATCCGTAGCCATGGATATCAACCCCTTGACGGCCGAGACAGAAACACGGTCAGATCAGGCCCTTGGTGACGGATGGACCGTCACCAAGCACCAGAGCTTGCTTTAGCAGGACGTCGGTAACCCGCACTTCGGGAACTGTCACGCGTCTGAAGGAACACAGCTGCCGCCTCGGGGGCGAAATCAGAACCGACCGCTGAGAAGGTTGAGGCGGCATATTCGTCAAGCACCATGATGGAGCGCCGAGGAGGTACGTATCCTTTTCGGTCTCGGTTGAATCACGCACCACCATGATTGCCTGAAAATCGACTCGGTTCTTTATTCGATGTTAGAACCCGCCACCGAATCTGCCCCTCACGCAATCACCGATACCTCCGAGACCAGAGGTGGTCGTTGATCGAGGTTCCGCGCTCGGCACACTCATGGTGATGGGCAATCGCCCGCGCCGGTGAGCGGCACACCGTCTTCACCGGGCCTTGCTGGATCTGCTCCAAGACGGACTGGACGGCGCGGGATCCGGCTCCATCGTCGTGGTGACCGCTGCACTCACCCGCTGCAACAGGGGACCCGGTCCACCGGATTCCTCCGCTGTCGGGTCGGCGACAGTGCTGCGGTGGCCAGGGAGCCGACGACCTCTGTCAGGCGGCCGCGCGCCGCGTGGTTGGACTTCGCGTACCCAAGGGTCATGCGCGCGGTGTCGTGCCAATGCCTGGGGCCGTCTCGCGCAGGGGCTCCGGATGGGCGGGACACGACGGATCGCCGCGGAGTACGCGGTTGATGGCCAGTTCGGCGACGACGAGATAGCTGAGGAGGCCGGCGAGGTGGAACATCAGCGGCTCCCAGGGGAACCGGTTCCGTTCCGCCTCGGTGAGGTAGTGGACCGCCAGGTCCCAGTCGGTGTCCGGCTGATGCGAGCCTTGGGCACGTGAGCCGCCCAAGGTGACAGCCCGCGCCGCGGGGAGTGCGGCAACTTGCTCTGGCGCCGGGTCGACTTCGCGGGGCCGAGGTGATCGAGGATCAGGTCCAGCTTGCGCTCGACGCGTGCGACGTGCCCTTCCGCCCACCGTATCCGGGCCCTTCTGCGGGGCGTGAACGGCTGGCACGCCTGCTGCGGCGGGCGCCGCAGGCGCCCCGCGGCGTCGCGCCCGCGCCCGGCGGGGTCGCTCAGTCTGTGCGGCGGCGCGTCAGCACACGCGTCGTGCTGCCGTCGTCCTCGGCGATGTCGCGGACGTGCTCGAAGCCGAGATTGCCGAGCAGGGCCAGCGAGGCGGTGTTCCGCGCGGCCACGGTGGCGTGGACCTCGGTCAGTCCGAGGGTCGCGAAACCGTAGGCCACGATCGCCTCGGCCAGCTCGCTCCCCAGCCCGGAACCCCACACCTCGGGAGCCAGCGCGTAGACGATCTCGTGGCCGCCGACGTCGTCGGTCCGCTTGATCTCCGCGTGCCCGACGAGCGCACCGTCCCTCCGGACAGCCCAGACATCGAACAGGTCCCCGGCGTAGACCTTCGTGAAGATCCGCCCGAACAGGGCCCGGTCCGCCGCTTCGGAAGCGGGGCCGTCGCCCATCCAGCGGGAGACCCGCGTGTCCTGGAACAGCGCGACGAAAGCCTCTTCGTCTTCCGGGGCGTACGGCTCCAGAAGGAGGCGGTCGGTACGGAGAGTTGGGGTCACGGCCACGGGCCGCGACGCTACCCGGACCGGACCCGTCCCGCCATCGGCTTTCCGCAGGCCACGAGGCAGCCCTTGGCCTGTGATCCACGCGCCGCAACGGTCAGGCGGCGTCGGTCTCGTGCGCCGTGAAGGTGACCTGGGCATCGTCATCGTCGAGGGCGATGTTGAGGGAGGCGTCCAGAGCGCGGGCGAGCTTGGCGAGCAGCGGCAGAGTGGGCACGGTGTCAGAGCCTTCGATGCGGGAGATCTTCGCTTGGGTGAGACCGGCTCGGTCGGCGAGTTCTGCCTGGGTCAGGCCAAGCTCGGTGCGCCGGTTGTAGACGGCCTCGGCGAGCGCCATGGACAGTCGGATTCCGTGGCGGGCCTCGGCGACATCGTCGGGCTCGGTGAAGCCCTCGGCGAGCTTCCGCTCGCGCAGGGTCTTCCATCGGCTGTGGCTCATGCTCAGACCTCCCCTTCTTCAACGATTCGCAGGAACTCTTCGTGGGCCGGTCCGTGTTCGGCTTCGCCGATCTTCTGGGCGAGCTTGGCCCGTTGGACTTCGATGTCTTCGCGCATCTTCGTCTTACGGAAGACCGTCAGCAGCACCGCCGTGCGGTCGGGAGTCAACCAGTACGTGATGCGCATCGCCGCTCCGTCGAGCGTCGGGCGCAGCTCGCGCACGCCGTCCCCGAGATAGCGGGCGTACGGCTCACCGAGTGTCGCCGTGATTCGGCGAGTGGACCCACGTACTCGTCGATCTTGAGGAAGTGCCTGGCGGGCAGAGACGCGATCCACGTCCGCGCCTCGGGCTCGATCTCGATCGCGTATAACCGCTCCACACTCACACCGTACATGTCGTCAACGACATATCCGATGGACATGCCCGGCATCAGCGCGCATACAACGTCAGCGTCCCATCCGCCAGACACAGTGCGAACACCGGCCGGAACCCCTCGCGCAGCGCCCGCGCCTTCGGGCCCTGTACACCGCCCGGCTCAGCGAGCACCCACACGCGCCGCTCCCCCGCCAGCCGTGCCGCCAGGTCCCGTGCACCCGCTTCGCGGCCGTACAGCGTGCCGGAGGACGGGCCGTCCTTGCCGAGGGCGACGTCGCGCAGGCCCGTGACCCGGTGCGGGTACGCCAGCGTGACGCGGCGGGCGTACGGCGGGGCGTACAGCACCGCGTCGCCGGGGCGGGTGACGCGGCCCAGTTCCGCGGCCGCGAGCCCCAGATCGTCCGCGCGGGCCGCCGGGCCGCGTTCGCGGGTGTGGAGGGGGAGCTGCCAGAGGAACGCGGCGGCGATCGTGGCGCAGCCCACCACCGCCGTCCCCCGCGGCCACGGCAGGGCGGAGGCGATGCGTTCCGCGCCCGCCGCCGCGAGCAGGGGCACTCCCGCAAGGGCGAAGAAGAGGTAGCGGTCGAGGAACAGGGCCTCGCGTTGGGAGGCGGCGAAGAGCGCCGCAGACGGTACGAGCGCGAGCGGAAGCGCGATGGCCGGTACGGACAGCCGGCCGACCCGGCGCGGCGGGCGGACCAGGGCCACCGCCACCAGCAGCAGATTCACCGTCAGCACCAGGCCACTCGGGCCCGCGAAGCCCCGTAGCAGGGCCCGGGCCTGCGGGAGGCCGGGAGCGGGTATCCACGAGACCTGTGCCGCCTGGCCGTGTGAGACCAGTAGCAGCGGCAGCAGCGCCGCGCCCGCCACTCCCGCCGCCGCGCCCCAACGGCGCCACACTGCGCCGGGCACCCGCCCCACCAGCAGCGTCGCGGCGTGGGCGGCCAGGACCAGCACCGCGCAGACGTGCATCAGCGCGGTGAGGCAGACGACGGCTCCGTACGCGACCCACCGCCCCGCGCCCACCGCGCCTCCCGTACCCCCGCCGTCTCCCAGGCCCCCGCCGTCCCCCAGGCCGTCGCCGTCCCCCGGCCCACCCTGCTCGACCGCGTCGATCAGCAGCCACGTCGCCAGCGCCGCGCCCATCGCCACCAGGGCATACGAGCGGCCCTCCTGGGCATAGTGGCCGACCATCGGCGTCGCCGCGTACAGCAGTCCTGCCCATATGCCCACGCGACGGCGGCCCGTCAGCCGGTGACCCATCGCGGTGACGAGTCCGGTCGTGCACACAGCGGCGGCCACGGACGGGAGCCGCAGCGCGAGTTCGTCGGCGCGCAGGGCGAGTACGGCGTGCATCAGCAGGTAGTAGAGGCCGTGGACGGCGTCGACCGTGCCCAGCAGCTCCCAGAGCTGCGGCACCGTGCGCCGCGCCGCCAGGTACGTCGCCGCCTCGTCGCGCCACATCGCGCGGCCGTCGAGCCCCCACAGCCCGAGCGCCAGCATGACGCCCATCGGCAGCAGGGCGACGACGCCCGAACCGGCCCGAAACGCCCTGCGCCGCGACGCGACGCGCTCCGATATGAGGTGTCGGATGCGCTCCGATATGAGGTGTCGGGAAGGTGACCGCATGCCCCCGATCCTCTGCACGAGGCCGGTCCCGGGCATGTCGGGCAGCCGGACGGCCCAACGCTCACCCGGTCGGCCGCCCCGCCCCACGCCCCGCGTGTCCCGTGCCCGTGGCCCGCCAGATGCCCGGCCCCCGGCCCCCGGCACCTCTCACCCGCCGCCTGCCCCACCGGGACGATTCGCTCATATCGCCCTATAGTGAGCAACCACTGGACGCCCCCGCCTCCGTTCCCGACGCGGGTCTCCCGGCTCGCGTCTCCGGCTCGCGTCTCCCGACGCGCGTCACACCCCGAGGAGCGCCATGCCTCGATTCAGCATCGTCATCGCCGCCTACCGCGTGCAGGGCTATCTGCGCGCCTGCCTGGACTCCGCGCTGACCCAGTCGTTCCACGACATCGAGGTAGTGGCCGTCGACGACCGCTCCCCCGACCACTGCGGCGCCATCATCGACGAGTACGCGGCCCGCGACCCCCGCGTCGTCCCCGTCCACCTGCCCGTCAACTCCGGCCCCGGCCGCGCCCGCAACGCCGGTGTCGAGCAGGCCACCGGCGACTACCTGCTCTTCCTCGACGGCGACGACACCCTCGCGCCCGGCACCCTCCGGGGACTCGCCGACCGCCTCGTCCTCAACGAAGACCCCGACATCCTCTACTTCAACCATGTCCGCACCTACTGGTGGGACCACGCCGAGGCCAGCCTCTTCGGTGAACTCCTGGCCTCCGCCGGTACCGACGTCTTCTCCGTCCGCGACCGGCCCGAATTCCTGCGGCTCTTCGCGATGTCGTCCAACCGCGTCTACCACCGCGGCTTCTACACCCGCCACGCCTTCGCGTTCAGCGAGGGAATCTACGAAGACGCCCTGCTCTCCTACAAGACCATGCTGACGGCGCGGCGAATAGCCTGCGTCGACCTGGTGGGGCTCGAATACCGGCAGCGGCGGACCGGTGCCAGCACCGGCAGCCCCGGGGAGAAGCATTTCGTCATCTTCGACCAGTACGCCCGGCTCTTCGCCTTCCTCGACGACCAACCGCATCTCGACCCGAAGCACACCCTGCGCCCACTGCTCTTCGAACGGGCCGTGTCCCACTTCCTCTTCTGCCTCGACCGCGACACCCGGGTGGCCGCGAAGGACCGGCGCCGCTATTTCCGCCGGGCCGCGGCGTGGTACCGCGCGCACCTGCCCGCGGACTTCGCCCCGCCCGCCGACGCCAAATGGCGCTTCAACGCGCTCGCGTGCGGCTCCTTCGTCCACTACCGGGTACGGGGGCTGTTCGCGCGGTCGGGCGACGCGGCCCGCAAGCTCAGGCGGATCGTCCGGCGGCCCCTGGCCGTACGGGCCAAGCGGGCGTTGTACAAGCTCCACCTGCGGCGGCCCGTCGACCCCCGCCTGGCCCTCTACTCCGCCTACTGGGACCGCGGCGTGCTGTGCAACCCCGCGGCGATCTACCACAAGGCGAAGGAGCTGGCGCCGCACATCCGCGGCGTGTGGGTGGTCCGGAATTCCGAGGTCGCCTCGCTCCCGGACGGGGTGGAGTACGTCGTCCCGGGAACCCGGAAGTTCTACCGGACGGTGGCCCGCGCCAAATACCTCGTCAACAACGCGAACTTCCCCAACGACGTGGTCAAACGGCCCGGCACCGTCCATCTCCAGACCCTGCACGGGACGCCGCTCAAGCACATGGGACTCGACCAGCAGCGCTATCCCGCCGCGAGCGGCGGAATGAGTTTCCGCAACCTCCTCAAACGCGTCGACCGCTGGGACTACGTCCTCTCCGCCAACCAGCACTCCAGCGAGGTGTGGGAGCGGGTGTATCCCGGCTCGTACCGGATCCTGGAATACGGATATCCGCGCAACGACGTGTTCTTCTCCGCGACTCCCGACCGCATCGCGGAGATCCGCGCCGGGCTGGGTATCCCCGCCGGGCACGACGCGTTCCTCTACGCCCCCACCATCCGCGACTACCAAAAGGGCTTCACCCCCCGCCTGGACGTGGAGCGCCTCAGCCGCGCGCTGGGCCCGAAGGCCGTCCTCCTCGTACGGGCCCACTACTCGTACGGCAAACGGACCGGCCTGGAGCGGCTCCAGGAGGCGGGGCAGGTGATCGACGTCTCCGCCCACCCGTCCGTGGAACAGCTCTGCCTGGCCGCCGACGCGCTGATCACCGACTATTCGTCGATCATGTTCGACTACGCACTGCTCGACCGGCCGATCGTCGTCTACGCCGACGACTGGGAGACCTACCAGGCCACCCGCGGCGTCTACTTCGACCTGCTGTCCGGGCGGCCCGGCGACACCCCGGGCGCCGTCGCCCGCACCGAGGACGAGCTGATCGCCGTCTTCCGGGACGGCCGCTGGCGCGATGCCGAGGCCACCGCCCTGCGCACCGCCTTCCGGGAACGCTTCTGCCCGTTCGACGACGGCCACGCCGCCGAGCGCGTCGTACGGACCCTCATGCTGGCCCCCGACACCACGCGGCCGACCCTGCCGCCCTCGTCCGCACCGCGGCGCGACGGGCGGGAACGCGACGGCCGAGAACCCGTGGCGCTGTAGCGCGCCGCCACCACATAGCCCGTCGCCGCCGCGTAGCCCGTCGCCGCCGCGCAACACACCGCCACCATCACCCCTCCCGCGCCGCCCGGCCCACCCCGCCCCACACCGTCCGGCCCGCACTATCACCCCGCCACCGTCACCCCGCACCGCCCGCACCGCACCGCCCGGCCCCGCCCGCACCGACACCGGAGGTCCGAAGCCCGCCATGCCTGCCGCCCCCGTCCCCGGCGCCCCCGCCGCCACCGCCCCGCCGCGCGTCAGCGTGATCATCCCCGCCTACAACGCCATGCCCGAGCTGACCCGCTGCGTCACCTCCGCGATGGAGCAGACCCTCGGCCTGGACCGGATCGAGATCATCGCGGTCGACGACGGCTCCACCGACGGCACCGGGGCGGAACTGGACCGGCTCGCCCGCACCTGCCCCGCGCTGCGCGTCGTCCGCCAGAAGAACTCCGGGTGCGCGGGCGGCCCGCGCAACACCGGCCTCGACCTCGCCCGTGGCGACTTCGTCTTCTTCCTCGACTCCGACGACTACCTGGGACCCGACGCGCTGCGCCGCATGGTGGCCATGGCCGACGAGAACGCCACCGACATCGTCCTCGGCAAGATGGTCGGGCTGGGCGGGCGCGCCGTCCCCACGGCCGTCTTCCAGCGCAACCAGCCCCGCACCGACATCTTCTCCTCGGCCGCCTACCGGACCCTGGGCTGCTGGAAGCTGTTCCGCCGCTCCCTCATCGAGCGGTTGCGGCTGCGCTTCCCGCCCTACCGCAACTGCGAGGACAAGCCCTTCACCGCCGCCGCCTACCTCAACGCGGACGGCGTCTCCGTGGTCGCCGACTACGACTGCTACTACGTCCGCGACCGCCAGAACGGCAACAACCTCACCCGCGTCGCCTCCGACCTCGTCCACCGCATGGACGGCACCCGGCTCTGCTTCGAGACCGTGGCCCGCTACCTCGAACCGGGGCCGCGCCGCGACCGGATCATGCGCCGCCATGTGGAGTGGGAGCTGTGCGGGCCGCTGCGCGCGCTGCTGCCGCGCGAGAGCGAGCAGGACGCGCGGGAGGTCTTCTTCCCCCAGTTCCGGCGCTGGGCGCAGACCTGGGTGACCGACGGGGTGCGCCAGCTGATCGACGCCCCCGACCGGTTGCTGATCCACCTGCTGCGCGCCGACCGGTTCGAGGACCTGATGACCGTCGCCCGGAACGCCAAGGAGGACGCGCGGCGCGGCCACCTGGTCGACAAGGGCCGGGTGTACTGGCTCCACCCGTTCTTCCGCGACCCGGCGGCCGCCGTCCCCGACGCGTGCTTCGACGTCACCGACCGGCTGCCGGTGCACCACGGCCTCGACACCGCGCGATGGCGCTCCGACGGCGTCCTGCGGGTGACCGGCCACGCCTGCATCGAGCACGTCGCCACCCTCGATCCGCGCACCGAGGTGATCCTGCGCAAGCGGGACGGCGACCGGCCCGACGCTCGGCTGCCCACCGCGCCGCGCACCGCGCCGCCCGACCTGCCCGGCGACGGCATCCACGAGAACGCGGGCTTCGCCGTCGACATCGACCTGGCCACCGCGGACGGCGGCGCCCCGCTGGACCACGGCATCTGGGACCTGTTCCTCGACGTGAGGGTGCAGGACGTCAGCCGCACCGTCCGGTTCCGGCAGGCCCGTACGGAGGACGACGGGACGCGTACGCCGCCGCCACCGCGGCCCCTGCCCGGGCACGCGCCCGACGCCCCGCCCACCGTCGTGACGCCGTTCTTCACTCCGTACGGCAACTTCTCGCTCGGCGTCGGGTCGGAGGCGCCGACCGAGCACACCGCCCCCTGCCGCGTCACCGACGTCCGCTGGGACCCCGCCGCGCGAGGCACCCTGGTGGTCACCGGACGGCTCACCGGCGACGCGGCGCGCGGCGACCGGGCGGCGGAGGCCGGCGGCACCCTGCGGCTGCGCGCCATCGGAGGAAACGGCGCGGACGGGGCGCTGGAGGCGCCCGCCGACCACGAGCGGGACGGGAACCGCGACGCGTTCACCGCCCGACTGCCCGTCAGAAGGCTGCGCCCCGGCCGCTGGACGGTGGCGCTGGTCCTGGGCGACGGGCCGGGCAGCACCGCGTCCGTGCCCCGCCTGGGCGGCCTCCCCGGCACCCACTGGTTCCGCTTCGGCCGCCCGCACTACGCGAAGCCCCTGGCCCGCGGGCCGGAGTCGACGCTGGTGTTCGAGGTGGCCCCGGTCAAGCTGGGCATGGCCCTGCGGCGACGGCTGCGACCGCTTCGGGGCCGCCCGCGTACCTGACGCCGGCATCGACCGCGGCTGCGAGGGCGTGATTCCGCCGGGCCACCGCTCGCCGCAGGGCCTGGCTATGCCATCGATAGCATCAGTCCATAGCCACGCCGCCTAGGGGGAACCGATGCCGCACGCCCATCAGCCTGTCCTGAAGCCGCTGGGGCCGGACGACCCGCGCGAGGTCTCCGGCTACCAGTTGCTCGCCAAGGTGGGCGAGGGCGGCATGGGCGCGGTGTACCTCACCCACACCCGCGGCAACCAGCCGGTCGCCCTGAAGGTCATCCGGCGCGAGTTCGCACGGAATCCCGACTTCCGCGCCCGCTTCGAGCAGGAGGTGCAGGCGGCGCGCCGGGTCTCCGGCTACCACATCGTGCCGGTGGTGGACCACGATGTGAGCGGCGACGAGCCGTGGATCGCCACCTCGTACGTGCCCGGCATGGCCCTGGACGACGCCCTCGCCGCCTACGGTCCGCTGCCGCTGCCCGCAGCGCTCCAGCTCATCGGCTGCACCGCGCAGGCGCTGCACTCCGTGCACTCCGCGTCGGTGATCCACCGCGACCTCAAGCCGAGCAACATCCTGCTCAGCTCCAACGGGCCGTGGGTCATCGACTTCGGTATCGCGCGCGCCACCGACGCCAACCAGCTGACCCAGACCGGCGGGTTCATCGGCACCCCGCAGTACATGTCGCCCGAACACGCGCTGGGCCGCAAGGTCACCCCCGCCACCGACATCTTCGCCCTCGGGCTGATCGCCGCCGTCGTGGCCACCGGACGCCACCCGTACGGCGACGGCTCCGGCCTGTCCATCGCCGCCACCATCGCCAACACCGCCCAGCAGCCGCCGGATCTGAGCGGCTACCCGGAGCCGCTGCGGCAGCTGCTGGAGGCGTGCCTGGCGGCCGATCCCGAGCGGCGGCCCGCACCGGCCGCCCTGGCCGACTGGTGCGCGCAGGCGGCCGGGCGGGAGCTGCGGGACTTCGCCGACTGGCTGCCCGCGCCGCTCGCGAAGGAGATCGCCCGACGCGAGGAGGCGGCGAAGGAGCCCCCGCTGCCGGAGCCGCGGACGGCGGCCGCGTCACCCGGTTTCGGCCCGGCGTACGTCGCGCCGCAGGCGGCCGCGCCGGGGCAGCAGCCCCCGGCCGCGTACGCGGCCACCCAGGCGGCGGCTCCCTCGCCGGCCCCCTCCGCGCAGCACCAGGGGTACGCGCCGACGCCGCCGCCCGCGTACGCCGTCCCCACCCAGGCCGCCGCGCCACCGGCCGGCCCGCCCGCCTCCGTACCGGCCCCCCGGCCGTCGCGGCGAAACGGCGGGGCGATCGTCATCGGGACCGTCCTGGCCGTGGCGCTGGTCGGCGGCGGGGTCTGGGCGCTCACCCGGGGCGACGACGACGGCGGCGACAGGAGGACGCACAACGCGGGCAACGTGAGCAGCCCGACGCCGAGGGGGACGGCCCGCCCGGCGCCCCACGGCTACGAGCTGGCGTACGCCAACAAGCCGCTGACGCTCGTCTGGCCGAAGTCGACCGTGGGCCAGTTGAACACCGACCTCGACACGGCGGAGCAGCAGACGGACGAGAACATCCGTAAGCCCGGAGGGCCATCGTTCGGCATCACCCAGCTGGAGTGGCGGATGGAGTACGAGAAGCTGACCACCCCCCACCGCTTCACCTCGAGCCTCAGCCCGGACGAGAAGGGGTGCGAGCTCGCGGCCAGGAACACGAAGCGGCAACTGCCTAGGGAGATGGGGGCGAGCCAGCTGACCGGCTCCAACGCCCTCATCAAAAACGGCGATTGGCTGTGCACCATCACGTCCGAGGGCAACCTGGCCATGGTCAAGATCACCTCGGTGCGGCCGACCTTCCGCGACGACAACAAGCCGGACCTGCACCAGGGGCGGCCGGGCATCCCGACGTACACGGCCCAACTGACCCTGTGGAAGCCCAAGCCATAAGTGAGCCCGGCGCAACGCCGGAGGGGGCGGTACGTGTCCGTACCGCCCCCTCCGGCGTATCACGCCGACCGCGTCACACGCGTCGCGTCACGCCCGCGACCGCAGCAGCGTCCGCATCGTCCGCATCGCCACCGACAGGTTCGCCAGGTCGAACGTCTCCGAGCCCTGGATCTCGTCCAGCGTGGTGCGCGCCCGCTGGAGGATCGCCGCGTTCTGGCCCTCCCATGTCGTGAACCGCTGCTCCGGCGTGGCCGCGCCGTTGCCCGCCGCCAGCACGTCGGCGGTGAGGGCGGCGTGCGCCGCGTACAGGTCCTCGCGGATGGAGGCGCGGGCCATCGACTGCCACCGGTCCGCGCGCGGCAGCTCGATGATGCGGTCCATGAGCCGGGTGATCCGCAGCCGGTCCGCCAGGTCGTAGTAGACCTCGGCGACGGCCAGCGGATCCTTGTCCGTACGGTCGGCGATGGCCACCACGTCCAGCGCCGGGAAGGCGGAGGAGAAGCCCGCCACCCGGGTCGCCAGCTCGTCCGGCACCCCGGCGCCGGACAGCCCGTCGTAGATCTGCTGGTACCAGTCCAGGTCCGCGCCGCGCAGCAGCTTCGGCAGCTCGCTCCAGACCGTCGCCACACCCTCGCGGAAGAAGTCGATGGTCTCGGCCAGCTCCAGCGGCTGCGGGCGGTTGTTGAGCAGCCAGCGGGCGCCGCGCTCGACCAGGCGGCGCGAGTGCAGCCGGATACGGGTCTGGACGTCGGCGGCGACGACATTGTCCAGTGCCTCGACGGCGTCCCACACCTCGCCGAGCCCGAAGATGGCGCGGGCGGCCGTGTGGGCGCGGACGATCTCCTCGACGGACGCGCCGGTCTCCTCCCGCAGGCGGTGCAGGAAGGTCGAACCACCGGAGTTGACCGTGTCGTTGACCAGCACCGTGGTGACGATCTCACGGCTCAGCGCGTGGGCGTCGATCTGCTCGCCGAACCGTTCGTTCAGCGCGCTGGGGAAGTACGCGTGCAGCAGGCGCTGGAGGTACGGGTCGTCGGGCAGGCTGGTGCCGATCAGCTCCTCCGCCACCGTGATCTTGGTGTAGGCGAGCAGCACGGCCAGTTCCGGCTGGGTCAGCCCGCGCCCGGAGTTGAGCCGCTCGCGGATCTGCCGGTCGGTGGGCAGGAACTCCAGCGAGCGGTCCAGGGCTCCGTCGCGCACCAGGCGGCGCATGGTCCGCTGGTGGGCGTGGAGCAGGCTGGGGGCCTGGACGACGGCGTTGGCCAGGGCGACGTTCTGGGCGTAGTTGTTGCGCAGCACCAGCGCGCCGACCTCGTCGGTCATCGCCGCGAGCAGCTTGTTGCGCTGCTTGACGGTCATGTCGCCGTCGGTGACCACCGCGTTGAGCAGGATCTTGATGTTCACCTCGTGGTCGGAGGTGTCCACGCCCGCGCTGTTGTCGATCGCGTCGGTGTTGATCCGGCCGCCGGCGATCGCGAACTCGATCCGGCCGAGCTGGGTCAGGCCGAGGTTGCCGCCCTCGCCGACGACCTTGACCCGCAGGTCCTGGCCGTCGACCCGGATCGCGTCGTTCGCCTTGTCGCCGACGTCGGCGTGCGTCTCGGTGTGCGCCTTGACGTACGTACCGATGCCGCCGTTCCACAGCAGGTCGACCGGCGCCTTGAGGATGGCCTTCATCAGCTCGGCCGGGGTCATCTTGGCGATGCCGCTGTCGATGCCGAGGGCCGCGCGGACCTGCGGGGTGATGGTGATGGACTTGGCGCTGCGCGCGTGGACGCCGCCGCCCGCGGACAGCAGCGAGGTGTCGTAGTCGGCCCACGAGGAGCGCGGCAGCTCGAACAGGCGGCGGCGCTCGGCGTAGGAGGTCGCCGCATCCGGGTCCGGGTCGAGGAAGATGTGCCGGTGGTCGAAGGCGGCGACCAGGCGGATGTGCTCGCTCAGCAGCATGCCGTTGCCGAACACGTCACCGGACATGTCGCCGACGCCGACGACGGTGAAGTCCTGCGTCTGGCTGTCGTGTCCCAGCTCGCGGAAGTGCCGCTTGACCGACTCCCAGGCGCCGCGGGCGGTGATGCCCATGCCCTTGTGGTCGTATCCGGCGGAGCCGCCGGAGGCGAACGCGTCACCGAGCCAGAACCCGTACGCCTGCGCGACCTCGTTGGCGATGTCGGAGAAGGTGGCCGTGCCCTTGTCGGCGGCGACGACCAGGTAGGTGTCGTCGCCGTCGTGGCGGACGACGTCCTTCGGGGGCACGACCTGCCCGCCGACCATGTTGTCGGTGATGTCCAGCAGACCGGAGATGAAGGTCTTGTAGCAGGCGACGCCCTCGGCCAGCCACGCGTCGCGGTCCACGGACGGGTCGGGCAGCCGCTTGCCGACGAAGCCGCCCTTGGCGCCGACCGGCACGATGACGGTGTTCTTGACCATCTGCGCCTTGACCAGGCCCAGGATCTCGGTACGGAAGTCCTCGCGCCGGTCGGACCAGCGCAGGCCGCCGCGCGCGACCTTGCCGAAGCGCAGGTGGACGCCCTCGACCCGCGGGGAGTACACCCAGATCTCGTACGCCGGACGGGGCGCCGGCAGGTCCGGGATGGCCTGCGGGTCCAGCTTGATCGACAGGTAGCTGTGCGGCCTGCCTTCCTTGTCCTTCTGACCCCTGCCTTCGCTTCCATCGCTGGCGCTCTGGAAGTGGTTCGTGCGCAGCGTCGCCTTGATCAGGGTGAGGAAGGAGCGCAGGATGCGGTCCTCGTCCAGCGAGGCGACCTGGTCGAGGGCGGCTTCCAGCTCCTCCAACAGGGCGTCGGTGAGCTCGGTGCCCGCCCGCTGCCGCTCCGGCGACATCCGGGCCTCGAAGAGGGAGACCAGCAGCCGGGTGGTGTGGACGTTGTTGCGGAGGGTGTCCTCCATGTACGCCTGGCTGAAAGTCGCCCCTGCCTGCCGCAGGTACTTGGCGTAGGCGCGCAGCACCATCGCCTGCCGCCAGTCGAGACCGGCGCCCAGCACGAGCTGGTTGAAGTTGTCGTTCTCCGCCTGGCCCGTCCACACGGCGGCGAACGCGTTCTGGAAGCGCTCGCGGGCGTCGTCGGGGAGCGGTTCGCCGTTGGCGCGGGTGGCCGGCAGCCGCAGCCCGAAGTCGTAGATCCAGGCGGTGGTCCGGTCCGAGCAGCGCAGCTCGTACGGGCGCTCGTCGATGACCTCGACGCCGAGCCGGTTGAGGACCGGCAGCACCGCGGAGAGCGAGACCTGCTCGCCGGTGCGGTAGATCTTGAAGCGGCGCTCGCCGGGGGCCGCGCCGACCGGCTCGTACAGGCTGAGCGCGAAGTCCCCCTCGCGGCCCGCGGCGGCCAGCCGGTCCAGGTGCTGGAGGTCGGCGACGGCGGCGCGCGGCGAGTGGTCGGCCTTGTATCCCTCGGGGAAGGCGTTGGCGTAGCGGCGCATGAGTTCCGCCGCGCGCTCCTCGCCGACCTCTGCGCCCAGCGCCTCGGTGAAGCCGTCGGCCCAGGAGCGGGCGGCCTCGACGAGCCGGTGCTCGATGCGCTCGAGGTCGGCGTCGGTGAGGTCGGGCAGTTCGGTGCCGGGCTGCACGCGGACCACGAAGTGCAGCCGGGAGAGCACGGACTCCGTGTGCAGGGCCGTGAAGTCGACCGGCGTGCGGCCGTTCAGCTCCTCCAGCAGGATGTCGGTGAGCCGCAGCCGGACGTCGGTGGTGAAGCGGTCGCGCGGCAGGTAGACCAGCGCGGAGTAGTAGCGCCCGTACTCGTCCTGGCGCAGGAACAGCCGCAGCTTGCGGCGCTCCTGGAGGTACAGCACGGAGGTGACGATCGACCGCAGCTGGTCGGCCGGGGTCTGGAACAGCTCGTCGCGCGGGTAGGTCTCCAGGATCTGGAGCAGGTCGCGGCCGTCGTGGCTGTTGGGCGAGAAGCCCGTGCCGCCCAGGACCTCCTGGACCTTGCGCCGGATGACGGGCACGCGGCGCACCGACTCGGTGTACGCGGCCGAGGAGAACAGGCCCAGGAAGCGGCGCTCGCCGATCACGTTGCCGTCGGAGTCGAACTTCTTGACGCCGATGTAGTCGAGGTACGAGGGCCGGTGCACGGTGGCGCGGCTGTTGGCCTTGGTGAGGACCAGCAGCTTGTGCTCGCGGGCCTTGGCGCGGGCGTCGGCGGGCAGCCGGTTGAACGACGGGGAGGTGCCGATCCGGGTGCCCGGCGCGTACTCCTGGCCGCCGTGGCCGTCGCGGTGGTGCGGGTCGGAGCGCAGGATGCCGAGCCCGGTGCCGGGGACGACGGCCAGCACGTCCTCCTCGCCACCGCTCTCGGTGGGCGCCTGGATCAGCTCGTACTCGCGGTAGCCCAGGAAGGTGAAGTGGTCGTCGGACAGCCAGCGCAGCAGCTCGCGGGCCTCGTCGACCTCCTGGTCGCGCAGGTCGCCGGCGATGGGCTCGGAGGGCAGCTCCTCGGCGATGCGCAGCGCGGCGTCGCGCATCTTCTCCCAGTCCTCGACGGCCTCGCGGACGTCGGAGAGCACGCGCAGCAGGTCGGCGGTGATCTGCTTGAGGTCGCCGCGGTCGGTCTCCCGGTCGATCTCGACGTGGATCCAGGACTCGGTGAGGGCGTCGTGCGGCAGGCCGGCGGCGGCCGCGGCGTCGTGTCGGTCGGAGCCGTTGTCGAGGATCTCGATGAGCTTGCCGGTCAGGTCGCGGCGGACGATCACCTGCGGGTGGATCACCACGTGGATGCCGCGGCCCTGGCGGGACAGCTCGTTGGTGACGGAGTCGACCAGGAACGGCATGTCGTCGGTGACGACCTCCACCACCGAGTGCGGGCAGGTCCACCCGTTCTCCTCGACGGTCGGGGTGTGCACCCGGACGTTCGCGGTGCCCTGGGGTCGGTTTTCCGCCAGTCGGTAGTGGGACAGCGCCGCGCCCAGGACGTCGTCCGGGTCGCGTCCGGCGAGGTCCTCGGGGGCGGTGTGCAGGTAGTAGCGCTGGAGGTACGCGGCGCGGGACTCCTGACCCAGGCCGTGCGCGGGCCCCCCGGCGGGGCCGTTCTCAGCGACCCGGGCGGCCCGTGCGAGCAGCTCGGCCTTGGCTTCGTCCAGCTTGGTCTGCATGTCCTCTGGCTCCTGTCGCGCGCCGTTGCGTGACATCGTTGGTGAAGGCGATACCTCGCGACGCGGAATGTCCGCTCTGATACGACGGTATGCCGGAATGGGAGAAGGCAGGGGCGTTCTTGTCCGGAATTGGCCAAGATCCCTGGCGACACGGATCAGCGGCGGCCCGGCCACGACGGTGGCCCGGGCGCAAGGCAGAGGCTTCGTCGCCCCTGGTGGATATCGCGCCGATCACGCCGTAAGGCTATCGCTCTTACCCCCGACGCCGTCATGAGCCGTATGTGTACAAAACCCGGCCCGGAAGTTTGACGGTGCGGACAGTGACGCGAACACCTGATCCCCTCTTCACCCTCTTGGCACTCGGCGCTTGCGGATGCAGGGTGAGCGGGACGGCGAGTAGCGTGGAAACACGTGACGAGGCAGAGGTGGGCAGCATGACGGCTGCGAAGGTCCTGATCGTTACCGGTGACGCGGCGGAGTCGCTGGAGGTGTTCTACCCGTACCAGCGGCTGCTCGAGGAGGGGTACGAGGTCCACATCGCCGCCCCGAGCCGCAAGAAGCTGCGCTTCGTCGTGCACGACTTCGAGGAGGGCTTCGACACGTACACCGAGAAGGCAGGGTACACCTGGCCGGCGGACCTCGCCTTCGCCGAAGTCGACCCGGGACAGTACGCCGCCCTTGTGATTCCGGGCGGCCGGGCCCCGGAGTATCTGCGCAACGACCCGGAACTGCGCAAGATCCTCAAGGCCTTCTTCGACGCGGACAAACCGGTGGCCCAGACCTGTCACGGCGCCCTGCTGACGGCGGCCATCGACGGCCTCACGGGACGCAGGGTGACCGCGTACCCGGCGCTGGAGCTGGACATGCAGGCCGCCGGGGCGGGCTTCCAGGACAAGGAGGTCGTGGTGGACGGCCCGCTGGTCTCGGCACGGGCGTGGCCGGACAACCCCGCGTGGATGCGCGAGTTCCTGGAGGTCCTGCGCACCAGTACGAAGGTGGGCTGACGCAAGGGTGGCCGGGCACGCAGGTGGACGGGCACGCAGGGTGGGCCGACACACAGGTGGACTGACATGCAGGTGATCCAACGCGCACTATGAGCTGACACGCGCCAAAGACCCCGGCGAGGTGCTCGCCGGATCCGCAGGCTCCGGACGGGATTTCCGGCCCGCCCGGCGCCTGTGTCAGCACTTGCGCTCACACACGGTTCACGTATGCGAGCCTTCCGCACACTGACGCGATCGAGCCGTTGGACGGGTTACGCGACCGAGTGGACGGGTTACGCGACCGAGCCGTTGGACGGGCGTGCCCCGGCCATCCGCCCGGCCAGCTCCGCGGCCTCGGCCAGGGTGTCGACCACCGGCACCCCGGCGGCCTCAAGGCTCGCCCGGCTGTGCGAGCCACCGGTGTAGAGCACGGCATGCGCACCCGCGTGCGCGGCGGCTATCGCGTCGTCCGCCGCGTCCCCGATCACGACTACCTGCTCCGGCGGCACACCGTCCAACGCCGCGAGGTGGCCCACCATCTGCTCGGCCTTGCCGGTATTGCTGTTGCCGATCCGGCCGTCCACCCGCACGAAGTGCTGCTCGATGCCGTGCGTCCGCACCAACGGCACCAGCAGATCGTGCGGGGCCAGCGAGCACAGCGACTGCGTGAGACCCGCGGCCTGCCAGTCGGCCAGCAGTTCCTTGGCGCCGAGGGCCAGCCCGGCGGTCTCGGCCATCGCCCAGTAGTAGCGGTGGAAGGTGGCGTCCATGACCTGCCACTCCTCCTCGGTGGGCAGCCTGCCTATCAGCCGCTCGTAGAACCGCGGCACCGGGACGCAGTACAGCTCCCGATAGCGCTCCAGCGTGATCGGCGGCAGGCCGATCTCCTCGAAGGAGGCGTTCGTCGCCGCGATGACGGCGTCGATGTCGTGCAGAAGCGTGCCGTTCCAGTCCCAGACGATGTGTGCCGCGTTCTTCCCCATGCCCAAGACGGTACCGACCGGGTCTGACAGACGGGACGGCTTGTGGATACCGGGGCGCTCAGCCGATGAGGTTGGGGATCTCCTGCGTGGCGTACCACAGCAACTCGTGGTCCTCCGCCCCGTCCACGACGAACTGCGCGTCGTCGTCACCGAGATCGGCCGCGCCCAGCGCCTCAGCGGCCGCGGCGACGTCCGCCTCCGCGTCGCCGGAGTCGACGTGCACCGCGGCGGCCTTGGTCAGCGGCACGGCGGAGGTGATGCGCACCTCGCCCAGCGCGGACTGGTCCAGGCCCCGGTCGGGATCGGCGACCGCCGCCCCTTCGGCCACGTCCAGCGCCACCACGACCCGGCGGCGCGGCGCGCCGGGGTCCACGGCGAGTCGGCGCAGCGACGCCTGAGCGGCCCGGCTCAGCGCCGCGTACTCCAGCTCCTCGATGTCGTCGGAGACGTACCACTCACGCAGCGCGGGCGTCACGGCGTAGGCGTCCAGCGGCGCCGGACCCAGCTCGCCCGCCTTGTGCGCCTCGGCGAGCCCGGGGAGAGTCAGGGGGACATAGACGCGCATGGCTGCCGCTTTCGTGAAAGCTCTCTACGAGGGCTTACGGATGGACTGTTGTGGAGCCAGCATACGGGCGCGCGTCCCCGCTCGGCGCAGCCGAACACCCTGTGCGCGCAGTGGGGCCCGCCCCCTGATAGGGGAACCTCCCCAACCGCCCCGGCATGGGGCGGCCCCCCTTGCCGCTGCCGGAAACGGCTCGGTAGAAGAGCACACCACCGAAGTTACTCACTGGTATCCACCGGGCCGACAGCCCGGAGCGGGGGGACCGATGACGAACAGGAACGGAAGCACCAGCACCTTCGCCGAGCCCACGGCCGCGAATCCACCGGGCCCGGGCGCGACGGGCCGCCCAGGGACGGCCCTCACCGCCGACTCAGCAGCGGCGGATCACACCGCCGACGCGGCCGGGACAGCCGTCGCCACCGAAGCACCGGGCAGGAGCCCGGCCACCGCCTTACGAGAGGAGGACGACAGGGCCACATCAGATGGGGATGGCAAGGCCACGGCAGAGGAGGACGACAGGGCCGCGAACGCACCCGAGTCGGTCCCCGCCGCCGACGCGCCGGGGACGCGCCTCGGCACCACGCACGCCGCGCCTCCGCGGCCGTCGCTCACCGGAGCACAGGCGGCGGCCGCCGCAGACCTCGCGGCCCGCGCCGTCAACCGCGCGGCTCCCCCCAACGCGGGAACCACCGCGGGGACCGCCGCTGAGACCGTCGCAGGCACCACTGCGGGGACCGCCGCAGCAACCGCCGCGGCGACCATCGCGGGCACCGGCGCGGGGACCGCCGCTGAGACCGTCGCAGGAACCACCGCGGGGACCACCGCGGGAACCACCGCGGGAACCGGCGCAGGAACCACTGCGGGGACCGTCGCGGGCACTAGGGTGCCGGCCCGCACGGCGGACGGATCCGCGCACCGTGCGGTCCCCGCGCGCGTGCCCACGCAGGCCCGCACGCGCCCCTCGGCCCGCACCGGGCCGCCCGGCCGCCGCGATTCCCGGCGGCCCAGCGGCACCCGGCTGGTGTCGGCGCAGGCGGCCGCCGCCGCGCGGCGCCAAGCACGGGAACGCCTGCCGCGCTACTGGTTCGCGCACCGGCTGTTGCTCACCCTCAGCGGGCAACGCCCCGTGCACGTCCTGCTGGGCCACGCCCTCCCGGAGGCGTACGACCAGCTGGTGGCCCTCGCGCCGCAGGCTCCGCTACGCCCCGCCTCCGACGCGGCGGCGGCCCCGTACCTTGAGCGCTGCGGCGAGTACCAGCCGCGGGACGGCGTCATCGAGGCGTTCGCCCGCATCATCTCCGGCGACCGGCTGCGGGCGTTCGCGTTCCGGCTGGAACGCGGGCCGGACGACCGCTGGCGCTGCGCGGCCGTGGAGGTGGGCCCGACGACAGAGGTGGGCCCGACGCAACACCCCCGCTGAAACGGACGGGCCGGGGCACCGCGGCCTGTTGCCGCCGTGCCCCGGCCCGTACTACCCGGCGAAAGGGTTACGCGCTCACTTCTTGCGGCGCCGTCCGCCCTTCGCCGCCGCCTTGCGGCGCTCCGCGCGCGTCAGGCCGTCCGACTCCGACGCACGCGGCGCCGGCGGCTGGTCGCTGGTCGCGAAGTCGCCCTCGACGATGTCGCCCTCGCCGTCCACCTTCGGCGCGGTGAAGTGCAGCTTGTCCGGACGCTGCGGAGCCTCCAGGCCCTTGGCGCGGATCTCCGGGCGGCCGCCGGCGGCGGCCGGAACCGCGGCCTCCTTGTCCTTCCGCAGGGACGCCTTGTCCTCCGCGTCCTGCACCGGCACCTCCTCGACCTGCTGCTCGACCTGGACCTCCAGGTTGAACAGGTAGCCGACGGACTCCTCCTTGATGCCCTCCATCATGGCGGTGAACATGTCGAAGCCCTCGCGCTGGTACTCGACCAGCGGGTCCTTCTGGGCCATCGCGCGCAGGCCGATGCCCTCCTGGAGGTAGTCCATCTCGTAGAGGTGCTCACGCCACTTGCGGTCCAGCACCGACAGCACCACGCGACGCTCCAGCTCGCGCATGATCTCGGAGCCGAGCTCCTCCTCACGGGCGTCGTACTGCGCGTGGACGTCGTCCTTGACGGCCTCGGCGATGAACTCGGCGGTGATCCCGGCGCGGTCGCCGGCATCCTCCTCCAGCTCGTCGATGGTGACCTGCACCGGGTAGAGCTGCTTGAACGCGCCCCACAGGCGGTCCAGGTCCCACTCCTCGGCGAAGCCCTCCACGGTCTCGGCCTGGATGTACGCGTCGATCGTGTCGTCCATGAAGTGCCGGATCTGCTCGTGCAGGTCCTCGCCTTCCAGGACCCGGCGGCGCTCGCCGTAGATGACCTCGCGCTGCCGGTTGAGGACCTCGTCGTACTTCAGGACGTTCTTACGGGTCTCGAAGTTCTGCTGCTCCACCTGCGACTGGGCGGAGGCGATGGCGCGGGTGACCATCTTGTTCTCGATCGGGACGTCGTCGGGGACGTTGGCCATGGCCATCACGCGCTCGACCATCTGCGCCTTGAACAGCCGCATCAGGTCGTCGCCGAGCGAGAGGTAGAACCGGGACTCGCCGGGGTCGCCCTGACGGCCGGAACGACCGCGCAGCTGGTTGTCGATACGCCGCGACTCGTGCCGCTCGGTGCCCAGCACATACAGCCCGCCGAGCTCCTTGACCTCCTCGAACTCGGCCTTGACCGCGGCCTCGGCACGCTCCAGGGCGGCGGGCAGCGCGGCCGCCCACTCCTCGACGTGCTCCACCGGGTCCAGGCCCTGGCTGCGCAGCTCCCGCTCGGCGATGTCGTCGGGGTTGCCGCCGAGCTTGATGTCCGTACCGCGTCCGGCCATGTTGGTCGCGACCGTGACCGCGCCCTTGCGACCGGCCTCGGCGACGATGACCGCCTCCCGGTCGTGCTGCTTGGCGTTGAGCACCTCGTGCCGCACCCCGCGCTTGTTGAGCTGCTGGGAGAGGTACTCGGACTTCTCGACCGAGGTGGTGCCGACCAGGACCGGCTGGCCCTTCTCGTGCTTGTCGACGATGTCCTCGACGACGGCGTCGAACTTCGCGACCTCGGTGCGGTAGATCAGGTCGGACTGGTCCATCCGGACCATCGGCCGGTTCGTCGGGATCGGCACGACGCCCAGCTTGTAGATCTGGTGGAACTCGGCCGCCTCGGTCATGGCCGTACCGGTCATGCCGGACAGCTTGCCGTAGAGGCGGAAGAAGTTCTGGAGGGTGATCGTGGCGAGCGTCTGGTTCTCGTCCTTGATGTCCACCCCTTCCTTCGCCTCGATCGCCTGGTGCATGCCCTCGTTGTAGCGGCGGCCGGCGAGGATACGGCCGGTGTGCTCGTCGACGATCATGACTTCGCCGTCGATGACGACGTAGTCCTTGTCCTTCTTGAACAGCTCCTTGGCCTTGATGGCGTTGTTCAGGTAGCCGACGAGCGGGGTGTTGACCGACTCGTAGAGGTTGTCGATGCCCAGCCAGTCCTCGACCTTGCCGACACCGGCCTCGTGGATGCCGACGGTGCGCTTCTTCTCGTCGACCTCGTAGTCCCCGGTCTCCTCCAGGCCCTTCTGCGGGTTGGCGGCCTCACCCTTGGTCAGCCGGGTGACCAGCTTGGCGAAGTCGCCGTACCACTTGGTCGCCTGGTCGGCGGGGCCGGAGATGATCAGCGGCGTACGGGCCTCGTCGACGAGGATGGAGTCGACCTCGTCGACGATCGCGAAGTTGTGTCCGCGCTGGACCAGTTCCTCCTTCGACCACGCCATGTTGTCGCGCAGGTAGTCGAAGCCGAACTCGTTGTTGGTGCCGTAGGTGATGTCGCACGCGTACTGCTCGCGGCGCTGCGCGGGCGTCATGTTGGCGAGGATGCAGCCGACCTCGAGACCGAGGAACTTGTGCACCCGGCCCATCATCTCGGAGTCGCGCTCGGCCAGGTAGTCGTTGACCGTGATCAGGTGGACGCCCTTGCCGGACAGCGCGTTGAGGTAGGCGGGCAGCGTGCCGACGAGGGTCTTGCCCTCACCGGTCTTCATCTCGGCCACATACCCGAGGTGAAGGGCCGCACCGCCCATGATCTGAACGTCGTAGTGACGCTGGCCGAGGACGCGCTTGGCGGCTTCGCGGACGGTGGCGAACGCCTCGGGCATCAGGTCGTCGAGGCTCTCGCCGTCGGCGTACCGCTCCTTGTACTCGTCCGTAAGGGCGCGCAGCTCGGCGTCGGAGAGGCCCAGGAAGTCCTCTTCGATGGAATTGACCTGGTCCGCGATGCGGTGCAGCTTGCGCAGGATCTTTCCTTCGCCTGCACGCATGAGCTTGTTGAGGACGGACACGTAGGCTGGCTCCTTGCCGGTCGGGCGTGGCACGGTCGGGTGCGCTGGCGCGGCATTATCAAGCGGCGCTGGCCCCGCCGCAACGGCCATCGTAAGACAGGACCCCGCCGCGCCGGGAGGTCCGTCCTCACGAAGACCGGGTGTCACCTGTCATTCCCAACGTACGGGGGACGCTCAAGGTGCCCGCGCCGCCCTCCGTGATACCCCGGGATTTCGCTCGCGCGCCCGTGGACCCAGGCACCAGACTCAGTTCATGGAGCCCATCACCCTCACCAGCGAGCGCCTGGTCCTGCGCCCCTTCGAGCCCTCCGACGCGCCAGCCGTGTACGCGGCGTGCCAAGACCCCGACATTCCGCGATGGACCAACGTCCCCAGTCCGTACACGCGCGACCACGCGGCGGACTTCGTCGGGCGGATCTGCTCGGAAGGCTGGCGGGACGACATGACGTACAACTTCGCGGCGGTCACCAAGGACGGCGGGGCGCTGGTCGGCGCCGTGGGCCTGGTCCGGCTGGCCGACCTGCGCGGCCCCGAGCGGCAGGCCGAGCTGGGTTACTGGACCGCCAAGGAGCACCGCGGCCGCGGCTACACCGCCGAGGCGGGGCGGGCGTTGGTCGACTGGGCCTTCACGGAGCTGGGCGTGGAGCGCATGGAGTGGTACGCGGAGGCCGGGAACGTGGGCTCGCGAGCGGTCGCGCTGAAGATCGGCTTCCGGATGGAGGGCACGCTGCGGGCGAAGATCCCGCACGAGGGGACGCGGCGGGACGCCTGGATCGGATCGCTGCTGCCGTCGGACTGGGGCCTGCCCTCGGTCGCGCCCTACCTGCCGGGCCCCCAGGCCTGAGCTCCTGACGCCGTCCGTGGCCGCGGCCCCTGGCCGCCACGGCCGCAGGGACCGGGTCCTGCCCGCGCAGCGTGAGCATCGTGCCTGGTCAGAGCCGGTTGTCAGTGGTGACCTCTACGGTGTCCGCATGACGAGTGCTGTCTCCGTTGCGGCCCCTGTGCCCGAGGTCAGTCTGTCCGCCGACGAGGCGCGCCGGATCGCGCTGCGCGCCCAGGGATTCCTGGGCGCTCCGGACCACAGAGGCGGCGTCCGGGGGGTGCTGCGCCACCTCGGCGCGGTGCAGCTGGACACGATCTCCGTGCTGGCGCGCTCACACGAGCTCGTGCCGTACGCACGGCTCGGCGCGGTCGGCCGCCGGACGGTTGAGGACGCGTATTGGAACGCCGCGGCGGCGGGCGTGTCGGGCTCCCCGGCCGGTTCACCGGCCAGCTTCGAGTACTGGTCGCACGCGGCCTGCATCCTGCCCATCGAGGAATGGCCGCACTTCGCGTTCCGGCGGCGGGCCTACCGCGCCCGCCCGCACTGGGGCCACAAGCTGGCGGACGGGGCCTACGAGGCGGTGATCAAGCAGCTGCGCACCGAGGGCCCGCTGACCGCCACGGAACTGGGCGGCGCCAAGAACGGCGGCCCGTGGTGGGACTGGTCGGAGGCGAAGGTCGCCGTCGAGCGGGCGCTGATGTACGGCGAAGTGGTCTGCAGCGAGCGCCGCGGCTGGAAGCGGGTGTACGACCTGGCGGAGCGCGCGGTGCCGGGCGCGCTGCTCCACGACGACCTGGACGACGCGGAGTGCCTGCGGCGTCTGGTCCGGCTGGCCGGGCAGTCGCTGGGCGTGGCCACCCGCGCGGATCTTGCCGACTACCACCGCCTCAAGGGCGAGCAGGTGGACAACGTGATCGCGGACTCGGGGCTGGTTCCGGTGGAGGTGGCGGGCTGGGGGAAGCCCGCCTGGGCCCACCCCGAGGCGCTCGCTGCGGCGTCGGCGAACGGCGGTCGGCACCGCACGACGCTGCTGTCCCCCTTCGACTCCCTGATATGGGACCGGGCGCGTACGGAGCGGATCTTCGGCTTCACCCACCGGCTCGAGGCGTACGTCCCCAAGGCCAAGCGGGTGTACGGCTACTTCGCGATGCCGCTGCTGTCGGGCGGCAGGCTGCTGGGCAGGATCGACCCGGCGCGGGAGGGGAGGACGCTGGTGGCGCGTCAGGTGTCGCTGGAGACGCCGAAGGCCGTCGGGCCGATGGCGCGGGCGCTGCGGGAGGCCGCCGAGTGGGTGGGCTGCGACAACGTACGGATCGAGAGGGTGGACCAGCCGGAGCTGGCGGCGCCGCTGGCCGCGGCACTGCGCTGAGCCGCGGTACCGGGCTGCGGCGGGGAATCCGCTGGGGATCCGACGGGTTCCTCGCCGCCGCCTAGCGGATTTCGAGGATCTTCTCCCGCATCGCGTACACCACGGCCTCCATCCGCGAGTGCAGCTGGAGCTTCTCCAGGATGTTCCGCACATGGTTCTTCACCGTGTTCTCGCTGATGAAGAGCTCCTTGGCGATATCGCGGTTGTTCATGCCGGTCGCGACGAGCTTGAGAACCTCCAGTTCCCGGTCTGTCAGGCGGGGCGCGGGCACCAGTCGGCGCTCGTCCGTGCGCTGGATCATCGATTTGAACTCGGTGAGGAGCTTGGAGGCCATCGACGGGCTGATCTGGGACTGGCCGTCGGCTACCGCCCGGATGGCGGTGGAGACCTCGTCGGTGGAGATCTCCTTGAGGAGATAGCCCGTGGCGCCCGCCTTGATCGCATCGTAGAGGTCGGCCTCCTCGTCGCTGATCGTCAGCATGATGATCTTGGCGCTGGGCGCCACCTCCTTGATGGAGGTGCACGCCTCGATACCGCCGCGCTTGGGCATCCGGACGTCCATCAGCACGATGTCGGGCAGCAGGTCGGCCGCCTTGTCCACGGCCTCCGCGCCGTCCGCCGCCTCACCGACGACCTGGATGTCCTCCTCCTGCGCGAGGACGATCTCCAGTCCGCGCCGGAAGAGCGCGTGATCGTCCACCACGAGCACCCGGATCGGCTCCTCGCGCGCCCCACCCCTGTCTGTACCGGCCTCGACGCCGCGATCGTGGTCTCCCTCGGATACCGGCCCGAAGCTGTCCGCCATCGTTCCTCCCCCTGAAGGCCATGGCCCTTGCTGCGCGCGCTCTCTGCGCGCGGCTGTGCGCCGTCAACCGGTCCGGTCCATACGCCGGTTGCGCCGCTCAGTCATGATTTCATGCCCGGGCCGTGGGGTGGTGCCCCAAGGACGGCACACTGGTGCCCCGGGGGCGCACAGTCACCCCGGGGCACCACCGTGACATCACATCCGCGGCCCGGCGCCTGGCCGGTCAGCCGCCGAGCGAGCCGCCCGCCCCTCCGGCTTCCTCTCCTACGAACGCCTCGGGCTCCAGGTGGATCACGCCGTAGTCATAGGCGTGCCGCCGGTACACCACGCTCGGCCGCTTGGTTTCGGAGTCGACGAACAGATAGAAGTCATGTCCGACCAACTCCATCTCGTAGAGCGCCTGGCCCAGCGTCATCGGTGCCGCGGCGTGCGTCTTCTCGCGCACTACCAGCGGCCCTTCTCCCTTGACCTCCAGGGGACCCATCCTGGTGGTCGGCACGGCCTCGACCGTGCGCTGCGCGGCGATCTCTCCGGTGCCGTTGATACGGGCGGCCTCGGGGACCGCGACTGCCACGTCACTGGCCGGAATCCGGCCGTTGCCACGCCGTGTGTGGCGCTTGTCGTGCTGCTTTCGCATGCGCGCCTCCAGCTTGCTCGCTGCCAGGTCCAGCGCTGCGTACGGATCCGCGGCCGCGGCTTCCGCCCGGATCACCGGTCCACGGGACCGCAGGGTGATCTCGACTCGGTCGGAGCGGTCCGCCTGCCGGGGGTTGTGTTCCTTGGACACCTCGACGTCCAGGCTGATCACCTTGCCGTCGAGCTTCTGGATTTTCTCCAGCTTCAGCTTTTCCGCCACGTGCTTCCGGAACCGCTCGGGCACCTCTGTTTTGCGGCCTTTGACGACGATGTCCACGCAGAACTCCGTTCCCGGGTCGCTCCACGGCGAGCGCGGAGCGCGTCCCTTGCTGCACTAGGCTCCGGGGTTTTCCGGAGCCACCGGCTTGGCGGCTTTCACCTCCTCCTCCCCCATGAACAAGATCGCCACCCACCTCTGCCACTGTCCGAAAGGAGCAGCACGAATTGCCACCAAGCGGCTATACGAGGCATAGCGCCTGCCATCCCTCACAACCGAACATAGCCCTCCTGTGCGGAAGTCGGCACCCCTTACCCGCCCGTACCTCCAGTCGAGTGTTCGGTTTCCCCCACTACCTGCAACGATCTATGTTCTATTTGAGTTCCGGTTCATTTCGAACGCAACCGGTGGTGCGGCGACCACGGCGGCGCCCGCGACCGGGCACGCGGCTTCCCGTACCGCACGTGCCGCCTCCGCCAGCGATGCCCCGGTGGTCATGAGATCGTCCACCAGGACCACCGGCCCGGCCGCCAGCAGCCCTCCGGCACCCGCCGCCACGCGCAGGGCGCCGCGGAGATTGGCCCGTCGCTGCCGCGCGTCCAGCCCTGACTGATCCCGCACGCTCCGACGCTGCCGCAGCACCGGCAGAGCCCTGGCCGGCACTCCCCGCCGCCGCAGCGCCCCCGCCGCGGCTCGGGCGATACGGCGAGCCGGGTCATGGCCCCGCGCGGCCACCGCACGCCGCGCAGACGGCACCGGCACGAGCAGCAGCGGCCCGCCCGGGCACCTGCGGGGCCCCGCCCTCTCGCCGCCCCCGGATGCCGTCCCGGCGCCGCCATCCCCGCCGCTGCGGACAGCAGCCCGCGCCGCAGCCCGCGCCGCGCCCGCCAAAGCCGCCCCGAGCGGTTCGGCAAGCCGCAGTCCGCCACGCTCCTTGTGGGCGAGCAGCACCGCCCGTATCTCGTCCTCGTACGCCCCCGCCGCGTGCACGGCCGGGAGCCCTGCCGGCACCGGCTGCGGCCACACCCGCCGCACTCCCGGCCCGCACAGCACCGCCTGGCACCGCCCGCACAGCGCCGTACGCGGCCGTCCGCACCCGGCGCAGCCGACCGGCAGCACCAAGCCGCTGACCTCCTGCCACCACCCCCGCATGGCGATCACCCCCCGCAGGCACCACTGTCCCCCGAGGCGGGGAGGGCCGCCACCCCTGTGGACAACCCGCCGCGCATCGGCTGGCGAGTTATCCACAACGCCTCATAAGCCCAGGTCAGGGCGGCACTCACCCCGGGTAGACGGGCGAAGAGCCCTCATCGGCCACCGTCTTCCAGCTTCCGCTCTGCGGCAGCCGGACGATGCCGTCCATCGACTCGGCGACAAGCGGCTTACCGGGAACCTCCGAGGCCGCCAGCATCTCCACCCGGTTCGGGCTGGGCGGTGCCGGCAGGTTCGCGGGCGAACCGTCCGTCTCCACGTACTGCAACTGCTGCACGCCCTGGGACTCACGGCCCGCGACCACCAGGCGGCTGCCGCCCGCCCACGAAACGGCGTCGACCTCTTCCAGCCTCGGCGCGACCGGGCGCAGGCCCTCCACCGACAGGTCCGGCTTGTCGGCGGTACCGCGGCGCTCGATCCGCCCGATCAGCAGCTCCGTATGGCCGTCCCGCTCCACCAGCAGCACGATCCGCATACCGTCCGCCGAGACCCGCAGCATCTCGATCCGCCGCCCGTCCAGCTGCGGGATCCGGACCTCCTCGATGCCCTCTGTGATGCCGCTGTGCAGGCGCAGCAGCCGGGGTCGGCCAGGGTCCCGGTCGGCCACCCACAGCCCTCCCAGGCCATCCCAACTGGGGGCCGACAGCCCGTTCCGCGCGCCCCCCGCCCGGCTGCGGAGCTGGGCGTCACCGCGCTCCGCACCGGGTTCCAGCCCCGTGACGTACAGGTTCCGGCCATCGCGGGAGACGCCCGCGGCGAGCCGTTCGTCCCGTGCCACCGCCACGGCACGCAGCTGCGCGGTGTCCTCGCCGAGCGGCCCCGGCACGGGAGCCGCCTCCCCTTCCGGGTCCGACAGGCGCATCACACGGTGCCGCTCGTCGACGAAGTACTGGTGCTCAGCGCGCCCGTTGATGGAGTCCGGGGCGTATACGAGCGCCCCATCACGCGACAGCTCGCACAGCTCCGAGCCGTCGGGCCCCTCCAGTCGCACGCTGCTGAGCTGCGCCGACGCCTGGTCCTGCACGGTGAACAGCACCTGCGCCGCCATCTGGCGGCAGAGCGCCTCGTTCACGTGCGACGCCTTGTCGTTGAGCCGCACATCCAGCCCGTTGGAGCCGTCGAGGCTGAGTTTCTTCTTGGCATCGTGCAGCGCCGCGCCGGTCGGGAAGGCCGTGCGGACCACCGGGTCGAGCCAGTTGGTCGGCCCGTCGAGCAGGGCCTTCACCGTCCACGTGATCGGATCTATGCGTTCCCGCACATAGACCGGGTCGGCCACCAGGACTTCCTCGCCGATCACCCGCGAGGTCTCGGCGTCCGGGCCGAGTTTGGCGAAGTAGTACTTGTTGACCGAGTGGTAGATGCGCTGGAAGTCCGACTCGACCATGATCACGCCCGGTGGGAGGCTGTCGATCCGCCACTCGGAGCCCGACTTCGCGACGTGGAGGCGCTTCTTGTACGGCTTCTCCCGCGGCTCGTACGCGTGGTGGGCGTCCACCTCGGCCAGCTGGGTGCCGGACAGCTCCACGGTCACTCCGTCGCTGTCCCGGTCCCCCGTCACCGTGATCTTGGGGGCCTGTGCGAGCACGGTGACGGCGGCGAACGGATCCCAGTTCTCGGCCGCGCCGCCGGTGAGGTACATCTTCGCGGTGCCGAAGTTCTCCTCGTCACTCGTGGTCGCCTCCAGGAAGCCGGAGACCAGCTCGGGGGGCTGCTCACCCGCGCCCGGGCGCACGCCGTAGACCCGTACCTGGGAGTCGATCTCGCCGGGCGGGGAGGAGTCCACACGGTTCACGTCGCCGCTGCCGGGCATCGAGGCGCACCCCGTCAGCACCAGCGCGCCGCAGGCCAGCAGCGCGGGGGTGCCCAGGTAACGGCGGGAGCGGAGAACCCGCGGGCGGCGTTGGCGATCAGCGGCCACGGGGTGAGCCTCCCGATTCGGTCCGGTTGGGCTGCCCGCCGCCACGCGCGGACGACTGGACGTCGTCAGGCGATGCGGAGGGGTCGGTGGGGTCACCGGGGTCAGTGGGCTCCGCGGAGGGCTGCGGGCGGCCCGGCGGGAGCGCGGGTCGCACCTGGGTGGGCAGGGCGGTGACCCGGCGCCGCCCAGGCCCCTGCGGCAGCCCGGAGCCGCGCAGGCTGCGGTTACGGCGCGAGTCCTCCGGTTCCAGGGCGATCGGCGAGGCACGCAGCGCGTCGCCCGCCGTGCGCGGCAGGGTCAGCCGGAACTGGGAGCCGCCGCCCGGCTCGCCCCACGCCTGGAGCCAGCCACCGTGCAGCCGCGCGTCCTCCTCGGCGATGGACAGGCCGAGCCCGGTGCCGCCGGTGGTCCTGGCCCGCGCCGGGTCGGCCCGCCAGAAGCGGTCGAACACGCGCGTGGCCTCACCCGGCTTGAGCCCGACACCGTAGTCCCGTACGGCGACGGCGACCGCGCTGTGCGACGCGGCGAGGCGCACCACCACGTCCCGGCCCTCGCCGTGCTCCACGGCGTTGACCACGAGATTGCGCAGCACCCGTTCGACCCGCCGGGCGTCGGCCTCGGCGACCACCGGGTACTCGGCGCCGCGCACCAGTATCCGGCTGCCCTTCCGCTCGGCGAGCGGCTCGGCCCCGTCGACGACCCGGTGGACCACGTCGCGCAGATCGATCGAGTCCGCTTCCAGCGCGGCCGCACCCGCGTCGAAACGGCTGATCTCCAGCAGGTCCGCGAGCAGCGACTCGAACCGGTCGAGCTGCCCGATCAGCAACTCCGCGGAACGCGCCGTGACGGGGTCGAAGTCGTCTCGGGCCTCGTGGATGACATCCGCCGCCATCCGTACAGTCGTCAGCGGTGTGCGCAGCTCATGCGAGACGTCCGAGACGAAGCGGCGCTGCAGCCGGGACAGCTCTTCCAGCTGCTGGATCTTGCCCTGGAGGTTCTGCCCCATCTTGTTGAAGGCTTCGCCGAGGCGGGCGATGTCGTCCTCTCCGGTGACCTTCATCCGCTCCTGCAGCAAGCCGGCGGCCAGCCGCTCGGAGATCCCCGCGGCCATCCGTACGGGCGTGACGACCTGCCGCACCACGACCCAGGCGATAGCGCCGAGCAGCACGACGACGAACACCCCGGCCGTCGCCAGCGTCCCCTTGACCAGGCTCAGCGACTTCTCCTCCTGGGTGAAGGGGAAGACGTAGTACAGCTGGTACGGCTTGCCGCTGTTGTCGTTCCGCTGCTTGCCGATGACCAGCGCCGGCTCCTCGTGGCCGGAGCCGTAAACGATCTTGGCGTACTGCTCATACGTGTCCGTGCCTTCGCCGACCCGTTTCCGCAGGTCCGAGGGCACGCTTTCGGGGTTGATGTCGCCTGAGGCCCGCGGGCCCCGATGGGCGACAGACGGCTCCCCGGGGGACTCGGAGCTGAGCGCCACCACGGAGTACGAGCCCTTGCCGCCGCTGGCGAGCTGCTGCACCAGGTCCGTCAGCCAGGTCCCGGAGTTCTGTATGCCCCGGCTCCCCGCACCGGCCTCGTCCTGGCCGCTGCTGCCGCGCGGGGCGTCGGCCATCTGCTCGGCCACCTCGAACCCGCCCGCGGCCTGGGACTGCGCCGCGTGCCGCTTGGCGTCCAGCAGACCGTTGCGGACCTGGCCGATGACCACCAGACCGAGCAGCAGCACCACGCCCAGCGACATCAGCAGCGTGGTGGCGACCACGCGGAGCTGGATGTTGCGCCGCCACAACCGCGCGGCAGGCAGCAGCGGACGGCGCACCCAGCGGCCGAACAGCCGGATCAGCGGATGCGCCGGCCCCCCGGTCGCACCGTCGGGCAGCAGATGGCCACCGCTCCACAGCCGCCGGAAGAGCGGGATGTCACCCGACGGGTCGACAGGGCGACCCGTACGAGTACCTCCCGCGGCGCTGCCGCCCGGCTTCTCGGACTGCGGAGCGGAGCCGGTCCCGGACATGTCAGCTCGGCCCGGCCTTGTAACCCACGCCGCGCACGGTCACCACGATCTCCGGCCGCTCCGGGTCCTTCTCGACCTTCGAGCGCAGCCGCTGCACGTGCACGTTGACCAGCCGCGTGTCGGCGGCGTGCCGGTAACCCCAGACCTGCTCCAGGAGCACCTCTCGGGTGAACACCTGCCACGGCTTACGGGCCAGCGCGACCAGCAGGTCGAACTCCAGCGGGGTCAGCGCTATCGACTGCCCGTCCCGCTTCACCGAGTGCCCGGCCACGTCGATGACCAGGTCGCCGATGGCGAGCTGCTCGGGCGCGGGCTCCTCGGAACGCCGCAGCCTGGCCCTGATCCGGGCCACCAGCTCCTTTGGCTTGAACGGCTTGACGATGTAGTCGTCCGCTCCCGATTCGAGCCCCACCACGACATCGACGGTGTCGCTCTTGGCGGTGAGCATGACGATCGGCACTCCGGACTCGGCCCGGATCAGCCGGCACACCTCGATCCCGTCCCGCCCGGGGAGCATGAGATCGAGCAGCACCAGGTCGGGCTTGGCCTCGCGGAAGGCTGCGAGAGCCTTGTCACCGTCCGACACGAACGACGGTTCAAAGCCTTCGCCGCGCAGCACGATGCCGAGCATCTCTGCCAGTGCGGTGTCGTCGTCGACGACAAGGACGCGTCCCTTCATATCGACATCATCCCATTACCCGATCGTGACCTGACGCACAGCTCGTCGATACCGGCGGCCGCGACCGGCGATATCACGCCCTGTTCCGTGACGATCGCTGTCAGCAGCTGCGGCGGGACGACATCAAAGCCGGGGCTGTACGCCTGTGTGCCCAGCGGGGGCAACGGGAATCCCGGTTCCCGGCTCCGCTCTGGAAGGCGGAGCATACGGGATCGTGATGTCGGCCACCGCATGCCGGGGGGCCTTGTTCGATCTCGATGGACGCGCGGTCCTGGGTGCCGGGGCCCGCCATGCCGAGCGGGGCTACGGACGCGCTGGGCCCGGCCCGTAGCCCGGGCCTCCGTGGGACGATGGCAGCCGACGGGCCACCGCCGCACTCGGCGGGGCAGTGAGAAGGAGCGAAGATGAACGACTCCCCGGGCTGGGCGCCGCCCGGATCCTCCCCTTCCGACGAGCCCGACCGCGATGCCCGCGGCACGGACGAGGGGTCCGACCGGCCCGTGGTCCCGGAACAGCCCGTATGGGGCGCCAAGTGGGCCGAGCGGCAGCCGCCGGCGGGCCGCTGGTCCGCGTCGGGCGGCCCTCCCCCTTCGTTCCCGCAGCCGGCCGGCCCCGTGGACCAGGGGGCCCGGGGAGTCGCATGGACGCAGCCGTCACCGGTGGCTCGCCCCGGCGTCATCCCGCTGCGGCCGCTCGGCGTCGGCGAGATCCTCGACGGCGCGGTCTCCACCATGCGGGCCCACTGGCGCACCGTCCTCGGCGTCTCCCTCGTTGTCGCCGTCGTCACCCAGATCCTGGTGACCACCGCCACGGGCTTGTGGTTCCGGGACGTGTCCGGGCTGGACGCCCTCGACGACACCTCGGACCCGACGCTCCGCGAGACGCTGGACGCCATCGGCGGCTCGCTCGGCTCCAGCGGCGTCGCCCTGCTGCTGGGCATGCTCGGCACCGTCGTCGCCACGGCCTTGCTGACCGTCGTCGCCAGCCGCGCCGTGCTGGGCCGCCAGGTGACCACCGCCGACGCCTGGCGCAGCGCCCGGCCGCAGCTGGCCCGGCTGTGCGGACTGCTCTTCCTGCTGCCGCTGATCGTCGTCGGCGTCGCCGCCGCGGGCGTCACCCCGGGGATCCTGCTCATCGCGGCCGGGGCGGAGAGCGGCGGTGCCGCCCTAGCGCTCCTGGGCGGGCTCGCGGCCTTCGGTGTCGCCATCTGGCTGTGGATCCGCTTCAGTCTCGCCGCGCCCGCGCTGATGCTGGAAAAGGCATCGGTGACCACCGCCCTGCGCCGCTCCGCCAAGCTGGTGCGCGGCGCCTGGTGGCGCGTCTTCGGTATACAGCTCCTCGCTCTCCTCATCGTCGTCGTGGTCGAGGCGATCGTCGAGATCCCGACCAGCGTGGTCGCCATGGTGCTCGGCGGGGACAGCGCGGCGGACTGGCTGTCCGGTGAGGCCGCCTCCGTCGGCTGGACGTTCCTCGTGGTCATCGGGATCGGCGGCGTCATCAGCGCGACGGTCACTCTTCCGATCACAGCGGGAGTCACCGCTCTCCTTTACATGGACCAGAGGATTCGCCGCGAGGCACTCGACCTCGAGCTGGCCCGCGCCGCCCGCGTCGATTCCCCCGGCAGCGCAGAAAACAGCTCCGCGCACACCGTCGGCTCCACCCCCGGGAACTGACCGGATGACCACACCGGGCGGCACGGGGGCCTGCTCATGCTGCCCGCAGCGGACGACATACCGCTGACGGATTGGCCACTCGGCTCGGCCGACCGGACCGCGACCTCCCATGCGCCGCTGCGCCGCGCACCACGTCTCACCGTCATCACGCGCGAATGCCCTAAGGGCCGTGGCCGAGGCGGCAATTGAGGCAACGTCCGCTGAGGCATCGTCCGCTGTCGGCCCCGTCACGGTTTGACCGTCGAGGTCGTCTCGTCGTCATCGTTCGTCATCAAGGCCTTCGCCACCGGCCGCCGCGGCCGGGCTCACCACGCTCCTGACAGCCGCACCGCCCGACTGACGAAGCAACAACAGCGGTCTCTGGGCCGGTCCTTCGATGGGTGCCGAGGAAGGATGGCCTTTGCTCGCGCCTGACGGGGAGTCTGTGTTCCGTTAGAGATGCCGGGAGTCCGCCGAATGGACACCGCGAGCGAGCCGTCCGCAAGAATACAAAAAGGGCCCTGGTGGGGAACCGAAGTTCCCCACCAGGGCCCTAAAAAATTGTTCGGCGGCGTCCTACTCTCCCACAGGGTCCCCCCTGCAGTACCATCGGCGCTGAAAGGCTTAGCTTCCGGGTTCGGAATGTAACCGGGCGTTTCCCTAACGCAATAACCACCGAAACACTATGAAGATAACAACCGGACATGCTGTATTCAAAGAACAGCACTGGTTCATTACTTCAGAACCAACACAGTGGACGCGAGCAACTGAGGACAAGCCCTCGGCCTATTAGTACCAGTCAACTCCACCGGTTACCCGGCTTCCATATCTGGCCTATCAACCCAGTCGTCTACTGGGAGCCTTACCCTCTCAAGGAGGTGGGAATACTCATCTCGAAGCAGGCTTCCCGCTTAGATGCTTTCAGCGGTTATCCCTCCCGAACGTAGCCAACCAGCCATGCCCTTGGCAGAACAACTGGCACACCAGAGGTTCGTCCGTCCCGGTCCTCTCGTACTAGGGACAGCCCTTCTCAATATTCCTACGCGCACAGCGGATAGGGACCGAACTGTCTCACGACGTTCTAAACCCAGCTCGCGTACCGCTTTAATGGGCGAACAGCCCAACCCTTGGGACCGACTCCAGCCCCAGGATGCGACGAGCCGACATCGAGGTGCCAAACCATCCCGTCGATATGGACTCTTGGGGAAGATCAGCCTGTTATCCCCGGGGTACCTTTTATCCGTTGAGCGACGGCGCTTCCACAAGCCACCGCCGGATCACTAGTCCCGACTTTCGTCCCTGCTCGACCCGTCGGTCTCACAGTCAAGCTCCCTTGTGCACTTACACTCAACACCTGATTGCCAACCAGGCTGAGGGAACCTTTGGGCGCCTCCGTTACCCTTTAGGAGGCAACCGCCCCAGTTAAACTACCCACCAGACACTGTCCCTGATCCGGATCACGGACCCAGGTTAGACATCCAGCACGACCAGAGTGGTATTTCAACGACGACTCCACACACACTGGCGTGCATGCTTCACAGTCTCCCACCTATCCTACACAAGCCGAACCGAACACCAATATCAAGCTATAGTAAAGGTCCCGGGGTCTTTCCGTCCTGCTGCGCGAAACGAGCATCTTTACTCGTAATGCAATTTCACCGGGCCTATGGTTGAGACAGTCGAGAAGTCGTTACGCCATTCGTGCAGGTCGGAACTTACCCGACAAGGAATTTCGCTACCTTAGGATGGTTATAGTTACCACCGCCGTTTACTGGCGCTTAAGTTCTCAGCTTCGCCCCACCGAAATGGAGCTAACCGGTCCCCTTAACGTTCCAGCACCGGGCAGGCGTCAGTCCGTATACATCGCCTTACGGCTTCGCACGGACCTGTGTTTTTAGTAAACAGTCGCTTCTCGCTGGTCTCTGCGGCCACCCCCAGCTCAGGAAGTAAATTCCATCACCGGAAATGGCCCCCCTTCTCCCGAAGTTACGGGGGCATTTTGCCGAGTTCCTTAACCATAGTTCACCCGAACGCCTCGGTATTCTCTACCTGACCACCTGAGTCGGTTTAGGGTACGGGCCGCCATGAAACTCGCTAGAGGCTTTTCTCGACAGCATAGGATCATCCACTTCACCACAATCGGCTCGGCATCAGGTCTCACCCTTGTATGAGAGACGGATTTGCCTATCTCTCGGGCTACACCCTTACCCCGGGACAACCACCGCCCGGGCTGGACTACCTTCCTGCGTCACCCCATCACTCACCTACTACAAGTCTGGTCCGTCGGCTCCACCACTCCCCATCACTCCGAAGAGATCAAAGGCGGCTTCACGGACTTAGCATCGCCTGATTCAATGTTTGGCGCTTCAAAGCGGGTACCGGAATATCAACCGGTTGTCCATCGACTACGCCTGTCGGCCTCGCCTTAGGTCCCGACTTACCCTGGGCAGATCAGCTTGACCCAGGAACCCTTAGTCAATCGGCGCAAACGTTTCTCACGTTTGTATCGCTACTCATGCCTGCATTCTCACTCGTGAACCGTCCACAACTACCTTCCGGCGCTGCTTCACCCGGCACACGACGCTCCCCTACCCATCACAGTCCCCGTTGGGGGTATGTACTGCAATGACACGACTTCGGCGGTACGCTTGAGCCCCGCTACATTGTCGGCGCGGAATCACTTGACCAGTGAGCTATTACGCACTCTTTCAAGGGTGGCTGCTTCTAAGCCAACCTCCTGGTTGTCTCTGCGACTCCACATCCTTTCCCACTTAGCGTACGCTTAGGGGCCTTAGTCGATGCTCTGGGCTGTTTCCCTCTCGACCATGGAGCTTATCCCCCACAGTCTCACTGCCGCGCTCTCACTTACCGGCATTCGGAGTTTGGCTAAGGTCAGTAACCCGGTAGGGCCCATCGCCTATCCAGTGCTCTACCTCCGGCAAGAAACACACGACGCTGCACCTAAATGCATTTCGGGGAGAACCAGCTATCACGGAGTTTGATTGGCCTTTCACCCCTAACCACAGGTCATCCCCCAGGTTTTCAACCCTGGTGGGTTCGGTCCTCCACGAAGTCTTACCTCCGCTTCAACCTGCCCATGGCTAGATCACTCCGCTTCGGGTCTTGAGCGCGCTACTAAACCGCCCTATTCGGACTCGCTTTCGCTACGGCTTCCCCACACGGGTTAACCTCGCAACACACCGCAAACTCGCAGGCTCATTCTTCAAAAGGCACGCAGTCACGACCGTGCTCCAAAGAACACGGCGACGCTCCCACGGCTTGTAGGCACACGGTTTCAGGTACTATTTCACTCCGCTCCCGCGGTACTTTTCACCATTCCCTCACGGTACTATCCGCTATCGGTCACCAGGGAATATTTAGGCTTAGCGGGTGGTCCCGCCAGATTCACACGGGATTTCTCGGGCCCCGTGCTACTTGGGAAATAAGCAAGCAAGCCGCTAATGTTTCAGCTACGGGGGTCTTACCCTCTACGCCGGGCCTTTCGCATGCCCTTCGCCTACATCAACGGTTTCTGACTCGCCTCATGGCCGGCAGACCATGAAAGCTCACTCCCACAACCCCGCATGCGCAACCCCTGCCGGGTATCACACACATACGGTTTAGCCTCATCCAGTTTCGCTCGCCACTACTCCCGGAATCACGGTTGTTTTCTCTTCCTGCGGGTACTGAGATGTTTCACTTCCCCGCGTTCCCTCCACATACCCTATGTGTTCAGGTATGGGTGACAGCCCATGACGACTGCCGGGTTTCCCCATTCGGACACCCCCGGATCAAAGCTCGGTTGACAGCTCCCCGGGGCCTATCGTGGCCTCCCACGTCCTTCATCGGTTCCTGGTGCCAAGGCATCCACCGTGCGCCCTTAAAAACTTGGCCACAGATGCTCGCGTCCACTGTGCAGTTCTCAAGCAACGACCAGCCACCCATCACCCCCACACCTACCGTGCAGAGTTCACTGGGGCCGGCGTACCGAAGGCCGAGCAACGCTCGCACCCTCAGACACCCAACAGCGTGCCCGACACGATCCATCCCCTTCACTGTGTTCCACGCCGAAGCAGTACTAACAAGAAGAATCAAAACCGTGCCGAGTAGTCAACGTTCCACCCATGAGCTAACCGTGCGAGACATTCGCTCGCAGTCGGCCATATGCTCCTTAGAAAGGAGGTGATCCAGCCGCACCTTCCGGTACGGCTACCTTGTTACGACTTCGTCCCAATCGCCAGTCCCACCTTCGACGACTCCCTCCCACAAGGGGTTGGGCCACCGGCTTCGGGTGTTACCGACTTTCGTGACGTGACGGGCGGTGTGTACAAGGCCCGGGAACGTATTCACCGCAGCAATGCTGATCTGCGATTACTAGCGACTCCGACTTCATGGGGTCGAGTTGCAGACCCCAATCCGAACTGAGACCGGCTTTTTGAGATTCGCTCCACCTCACGGTATCGCAGCTCATTGTACCGGCCATTGTAGCACGTGTGCAGCCCAAGACATAAGGGGCATGATGACTTGACGTCGTCCCCACCTTCCTCCGAGTTGACCCCGGCAGTCTCCTGTGAGTCCCCATCACCCCGAAAGGCATGCTGGCAACACAGAACAAGGGTTGCGCTCGTTGCGGGACTTAACCCAACATCTCACGACACGAGCTGACGACAGCCATGCACCACCTGTACACCGACCACAAGGGGGCGACCATCTCTGGCCGTTTCCGGTGTATGTCAAGCCTTGGTAAGGTTCTTCGCGTTGCGTCGAATTAAGCCACATGCTCCGCCGCTTGTGCGGGCCCCCGTCAATTCCTTTGAGTTTTAGCCTTGCGGCCGTACTCCCCAGGCGGGGAACTTAATGCGTTAGCTGCGGCACGGACAACGTGGAATGTCGCCCACACCTAGTTCCCAACGTTTACGGCGTGGACTACCAGGGTATCTAATCCTGTTCGCTCCCCACGCTTTCGCTCCTCAGCGTCAGTATCGGCCCAGAGATCCGCCTTCGCCACCGGTGTTCCTCCTGATATCTGCGCATTTCACCGCTACACCAGGAATTCCGATCTCCCCTACCGAACTCTAGCCTGCCCGTATCGAATGCAGACCCGGGGTTAAGCCCCGGGCTTTCACATCCGACGCAACAAGCCGCCTACGAGCTCTTTACGCCCAATAATTCCGGACAACGCTCGCGCCCTACGTATTACCGCGGCTGCTGGCACGTAGTTAGCCGGCGCTTCTTCTGCAGGTACCGTCACTTGCGCTTCTTCCCTGCTGAAAGAGGTTTACAACCCGAAGGCCGTCATCCCTCACGCGGCGTCGCTGCATCAGGCTTTCGCCCATTGTGCAATATTCCCCACTGCTGCCTCCCGTAGGAGTCTGGGCCGTGTCTCAGTCCCAGTGTGGCCGGTCGCCCTCTCAGGCCGGCTACCCGTCGTCGCCTTGGTAGGCCATCACCCCACCAACAAGCTGATAGGCCGCGGGCTCATCCTGCACCGCCGGAGCTTTCCACCACCATGAGATGCCTCAAGTGGTCGTATCCGGTATTAGACCCCGTTTCCAGGGCTTGTCCCAGAGTGCAGGGCAGATTGCCCACGTGTTACTCACCCGTTCGCCACTAATCCCCCACCGAAGCGGGTTCATCGTTCGACTTGCATGTGTTAAGCACGCCGCCAGCGTTCGTCCTGAGCCAGGATCAAACTCTCCGTGAATGTTTTCCCGTAATCGGGATGCACACTCGCGTTGAGCGGAACCACCGGGAGGAATAATCCCAGTAGTTCACAGCGTCCTCGCTGTGTTTGTGTTTCTTCAAAGGAACCTCGTCCCAAACCATCAGGTTCGGAGACGGGGTATCAACATATCTGGCGTTGACTTTTGGCACGCTGTTGAGTTCTCAAGGAACGGACGCTTCCTTCGGATTCCCTCTCGGGCTTTCCTCCGGGCGCTTCCCTTCGGTCTTGCGTTTCCAACCTTACCAGATCCGTTTTCCGTTCCGTTTCCGGTCCGAATTTCATTTCCGGTGGCCGTTGGGGGCCTCGCCGTGGAGCGGCATTTGTTACCGCGTCTTTCGGCTTTCTCGACTTTATCAGAATCGCTTCGGCCGATCTAATCGGCTCTGCTTTCCCAACTGGTTCGAAGATGCCTCGCTGGAACGTCGTTCCCGAGCGAAGCGCTGTAGACACTAGCCGTTGCGACGGGACCTGTCCAGTTCCTCGCAACCGTTTGAATCTACCTCCCCATTCTACCTGTGTCAACAGGTTTCGGGGACGAAGAGCAGACTAGCAGGTCAGCGGCGTCGACGCACATCGCGGCGTCAGAAGCTCGAGGGCGGGATGTCGAGGTCTTCGAGTTCGATGCCGGGCGCGGACAGGACCACGTCGCCGGCGATGTGCACGCTGTACTGCTCCCCCGTGTCCAATGCGCTGACCTGGTATTCCTCCACCATCAGCGGGCCGATGTCAGCGGCGTGTGCTGTCCTGTCGAGCAGGGCCCAGGACTGGTCGAGGGTGCGTGGTGCGAGCACGGGGGCGGTGAAGGAGACGAGGCGGACTCGGGTGGCGGGGGCCCCGGGTTCCAGCCTCAGCAGGCGGGATGTCGCGACGAGGAAGGCCGGGGACGCGCCGGTGAAGGCCTGGGCGGGCACGTTGCCTTCGGTGGCGTGTTCGCCGCTCGGGTCGGTGCGGACCCAGGTGACGCCGTCGAGTGCGGCACCGCGGACCTGCCAGCCCCCGGCGTGGAGCTCAAGGCGGATGGGGCGGCCGCGTTCGTCGATGGTGAGGTCGACGGAGCCGACGGGGGTGCTTCGCGGGGCGGCACCGCCGGCCTCCGTGCCGGGAGGAACGGTGGGTGATGGGGCGGTGAGCTGCGAGACGTAGCGCCAGCCGGACGGGCCGATGGCGCAGTGGAAGTGCTCTTCTCCGAGAGGGGTGTGATCGTGCGGATCATGGAGCGAGTAGCGGCCGCGGGGCATGGTGGGGGTCCTTGACGGTACAGACGGGACAGGCCCCCGCTGGTGGGGCGGGGGCCTGCTGCCGGCTGCTCAGTGCGCCTGACGTGCGCTGCCGTGCGTCGGACGTCGAGGCGCGCTGGGCTCAGTAGCGGTAGTGCTCGGGCTTGTAGGGGCCCTCGACCGGGACGCCGATGTAGGCGGCCTGCTCCGGACGGAGCGTGGTGAGCTTGGCGCCGAGCGCGTCCAGGTGGAGGCGGGCGACCTTCTCGTCCAGGTGCTTCGGCAGCACGTAGACGTCGGTCGGGTAGGCCTCCGGCTTGGTGAAGAGCTCGATCTGGGCGATGGTCTGGTTCGCGAAGGAGTTGGACATCACGAACGACGGGTGACCCGTGGCGTTGCCCAGGTTCAGCAGGCGGCCCTCGGACAGCACGATGATCACCTTGCCGTCGGCGAAGGTCCAGGTGTGAACCTGCGGCTTGACCTCCTCCTTCACGATGCCCGGGATGGCGGCGAGGCCGGCCATGTCGATCTCGTTGTCGAAGTGGCCGATGTTGCCGACGATCGCCTGGTGCTTCATCTTGGCCATGTCGGCGGCCATGATGATGTCCTTGTTGCCGGTGGTCGTGATGAAGATGTCGGCGGTCTCGACCACGTCATCGAGGGTGGCGACCTGGTAGCCGTCCATCGCCGCCTGGAGGGCGCAGATCGGGTCGATCTCGGTGACGATGACGCGGGCGCCCTGGCCGCGCAGCGACTCGGCGCAGCCCTTGCCCACATCGCCGTAGCCGAAGATGACCGCGACCTTGCCGCCGATGAGGACGTCGGTGGCGCGGTTGATGCCGTCCACCAGGGAGTGCCGGCAGCCGTACTTGTTGTCGAACTTCGACTTGGTGACGGCGTCGTTGACGTTGATCGCCGGGAAGAGCAGCGAGCCGTCGCGGTGCATCTCGTAGAGACGGTGCACGCCGGTCGTGGTCTCCTCGGTCACGCCGCGGACCTCGGAGGCGAGACGCGTCCACTTCTGCGGGCTCTCGGCGAGGGTGCGGTTGAGGAGCTCCAGGATGACGCGGTGCTCGTCGTTCTCGGCGGTCTCGACCGCCGGGGCGGCACCGGCCTTCTCGTACTCGACACCCTTGTGGACGAGCAGGGTGGCGTCACCGCCGTCGTCCAGGATCATGTTCGGGCCGCCGGTCTCCGTGCCCGGCCAGGTCAGCGCCTGCTCGGTGCACCACCAGTACTCCTCCAGGGTCTCGCCCTTCCAGGCGAAGACCGGGACGCCCTGGGGGTTGTCCGGCGTACCGTTCGGGCCGACCGCGATGGCGGCCGCCGCGTGGTCCTGGGTGGAGAAGATGTTGCAGGAGGCCCAGCGCACCTGCGCGCCGAGCGCGACCAGCGTCTCGATGAGAACGGCGGTCTGGACGGTCATGTGCAGCGAGCCGGTGACACGGGCGCCCGCGAGCGGCTGAGCGTCGGCGTACTCGCGGCGGATCGCCATCAGGCCGGGCATCTCGTGCTCGGCGAGGGTGATCTCCTTGCGGCCGAAGGCGGCCAGGGAAAGGTCGGCGACCTTGAAGTCCTGGCCGGTGGCGGCGGTGGTCATGGGGTTGTCCTCCATGGTCATCGGGTTCGAGCGAGAGTGGTCTCGGCTGGGCATGCGACAGCGGGCCGGTGCGTGGTGCGTCGGCACACAGGTGTCGCCCGCGTATGTGACGTACACAGGTGACCGTGGCGTCCGTGACGTACTTGCGTACGCACGACCGTGTCGACGCGTGCGGGTCGCCATCGCAGCGCAGTCCGTCGGAGGCCCTCTCTCCCTCGGCCGGTCCATGATCGGACCGCCCGACCGCCATCAGCAGCGACGTCTGGCTCTGGTCACGAATCTACACCGGTGGGTCTGGTGAACCCCAGCCCGTGGGGCGCTCTTCGGCCGGACGCTTTGCTCGCGGCTACGGGTGTTGCAGGATGCCGCCTAGCGCCGGGGCGGACGGACGCACATCCCGGTGCTCCATGAGGTGTAAGGAGAACGACGTGACCAGTCCAGCCGATCCCCCCGAGGGCGCGGGGACCAGCGGGCCAGGCCTGAAGTTGGTGGCGGTGACGGCCTGCCCTACGGGCATCGCCCATACGTACATGGCGGCGGAGAAGCTGGCCCAGGCAGCGGAGTCGCTCGGCCACGGCATGAAGGTGGAGACGCAAGGCTCGATCGGGGCTGAGAACGTCCTGTCTGACAACGATGTCATGCGGGCTGACGCCGTGATCGTCGCCGCCGACAAGGACGTCGACAGGGGTCGGTTCATCGGGAAGCGGCTGCTCGTGGTGGGGGTCGCCGAGGGTGTCCACCATCCGGAACAGCTGATCGAGCGGGCGCGCAGCGCGCCGGTGTACGAGGGTGCGGCGCAGCAGTCGGGCGGGGGTGCAGCGGGTTCGACACGGGCCTCGGGCGTCGGTGCGGGGGTCGGGGCGTCCGCGGCGGGGGGCGCCGTCGGGCCTGGCGGGGGCGGGCAGCGCGGCGTCACCTACAAGGCGCTGATGAACGGCGTCTCGTACATGATCCCGTTCGTCGTGGTCGGCGGACTGCTGATCGCGGTCTCGCTGGCCCTCGGCGGCCACACGACGCCCGAGGGCATCGTCATCCCCGAGGACTCGGTGTGGAAGAGCGTCAATGACATCGGGGTCGTCGGGTTCGCGCTCATGATCCCGATCCTGTCCGGCTATATCGCGTACGCGATCGCGGACCGTCCCGCGCTCGTACCGGGCATGGTCGGCGGCTGGATAGCGGCGCACGGGGAGCTGTACGACAGCGAGGCGGGCGCGGGGTTCATCGGTGCGATCGTGACCGGCTTCCTGGCCGGCTACCTGGTGCTGTGGATCAAGAAGGTCCGGGTTCCCCGGTTCGTCCAGCCGATCATGCCGATCATCGTGATCCCGATCGTGGCGACGACGGTGCTGGGCCTGTTCTTTGTGTATGTGATCGGCGAGCCGATCTCGTGGCTGTTCGAGCACCTCACCGACTGGCTGGGCGGCCTGACGGGGACGAGCGCGGCGCTGCTCGGCATCGTCCTGGGCTTGATGATCGCGTTCGACATGGGCGGCCCGGTCAACAAGACCGCGTTCCTCTTCGGGGCGGGGCTCGTCTCCAAGAACCCCGAGGTGATGGGGATGTGCGCGGCGGCCATTCCGGTTCCGCCGCTGGGGCAGGGGCTGGCGACGCTGATCCGGCGCAGGTTCTTCGACGAGCAGGAGCGGGAGACCGGGTTGGCCGCGCTGTTCATGGGCTTCTTCGGGATCACCGAGGGAGCCATTCCGTTCGCGGCCGCGCGCCCGGCCCGGGTCATTCCGGCGAACATGCTCGGCGGGGCGGCCGCGGGTGCCGTGGCGGGTATCGCGGCGATCGAGGACAACGTGCCGCACGGTGGGCCGATCGTCGCGCTGCTCGGTGCCGTCGGCGGCGTGCCGATGTTCTTCGTCGCCGTCACGATCGGTACGGCGGTGACCGCCGTGACGACAGTCGCGCTGATGTCGATGGGGCGACGGGGGACGGGGAGCGGGGACGGCGAGGCCGGGGGTTACGGAACCGTTGACTCCGGCTCGGTGGGTGCCGGTGCGGTGGGTTCCATTGCGGTGCGTGCCGCCGCGGTGGGCGGTGATGCGGTGGGCGGTGATGCGGTGGGCACCGCTGCGACGGGCGCCCGTTCTGCGACGGGCGCCGGTTCGGAGGGCGGAGGTCCGGTGGCTGTGGCCGCGGTGGCTGCGCCGCAGGTCGTGGCCGATGCGGCGGGTGCGGCCCACGAGGTGCTTTCCGGGTATCTCACCGCGCGGACCGTCAAGGAGGAGCTGGCTGCCGAGGAAAAGGACTCCGCCATACGGGAGATGGCCGAGCTCCTGGCCGCGGACGGCAAGGTCGCGGATGTCGGGGAGTTGGTCCGGGTCGCGTTCGCGCGCGAGGAGCAGGGCAGCACCGGGCTCGGCGAGGAGATCGCCGTTCCGCACGCGAAGACGGACGCGGTGACCGCGCCGGTCGTCGGGTTCGCGCGATCCGCCGAGGGCATCGAGTGGGGTTCGCTGGACGGTTCGAAGGCCCGGCTCATCTTCATGATCGCGGTTCCTGAGGCCGCGGCGGGCGACGAGCATCTGCGGATTCTGGCGTTGCTGTCGCGAAAGCTGATGGACGGCGGGTTCCGGGAGCGGTTGCGGGCGGCGGCGGGGGTGCCGGAGATCTTGGGGGTGTTGGGGGAGATTCGGTAGCGGTGGGGATTCGGTAGCGGGTGGGGGTGGGGCCGGGGTGCGGGGTACGGGGTGGTGGATGTTCCCCAGCCCCGCCCCTTCCCGAAACCGGGGGCCGGCCCCCGGGCCCCGGGGTGCCCAAGGTTCGAGGGGCCCCTGGAGTACACGGAGCCGGCGCGCGGCCGCACCCCGGCACGGGGAGTCGCGGGGCCGGGGTGCCGGCGCGCGGCCGCACCCCGGCACGGGGAGTCGCGGGGCCGGGGTTGCGGAGCCGGGGATTGCAGGGCCGGGATTGCGGAGGCGGGGATTGCCGAAGCCGGGGTTGCGAGGCTGGGATTGCGAGGCCGAGGTTGCGGAAGCCGGTGCCGGTGGCCATCCGGCGGTGGGAAGCAGAAGGCCCCGAGCGCGGCCGGTGTCGGTCCGGTCCTGCTCGGGGCCCTCTGGTGCGGGTCAGGCGTCGGGGGCGGCGGGCGGGGTCGCCGAGGCGGCCTCCGCGCTGAAGATGTCCGGCTCCAGGTAGATCACCCGCGCGATCGGCACGGCCTCACGGATGCGGGCCTCCGCCTCGTCGATGGCCCGGGCCACCATCTCCGCCGTGTGGTCGTGAGCCACCGCGATCTTCGCGGCGACGAGCAGTTCCTCCGGGCCCAGGTGGAGCGTGCGCATGTGGATGAGGCCGGTGACGGTGTCGCCGTCCACCATCGCGTCGCGGATCTTCGCGACCTGGTCGACATCGGCCGCCTCGCCCAGCAGCAGGGACTTGGTCTCCGCCGCGAGCACCAGGGCGATCAGTACGAGCAGCACGCCGATGCACATCGTGCCGATGCCGTCCCACACGCCGTCCTCGGTCAGCAGCGCGAGGCCGACGCCGCCGAGTGCGAGGATCAGGCCGACGAGGGCGCCCAGGTCCTCGAGCAGGACGACCGGCAGCTCGGGCGCCTTGGCGCGGCGTACGAACTGGGTCCAGCTGAGGCCGCCGCGGACCTCGTTGGACTCCTTGATGGCCGTACGGAAGGAGAAGCTCTCCGCGATGATCGCGAAGACGAGGACGCCGACCGGCCAGTACCAGTCGTCGATCTCGTGCGGGTGCTTGATCTTCTCGTAGCCCTCGTACAGCGCGAAGACGCCGCCGATGGTGAACAGGACGATGGAGACGAGGAAGCCGTAGATGTAGCGCTCGCGGCCGTAGCCGAACGGGTGCTCCTTCGTCGCCTCCTTCTGCGCCTTCTTGCCGCCGAGGAGCAGCAGCGCCTGGTTGCCCGAGTCGGCGACCGAGTGCACGCCCTCGGCGAGCATCGACGACGAGCCGCTGAACGCGAAGGCCACGAACTTACCCACCGCGATGGCCAGGTTGGCGCCCAGCGCGGCGACGATCGCCTTGGTTCCGCCTGATGCACTCATATGTGCCGCAAATCCCTTCCGCCCTGTGGCAGCTCCGCCTCACGGCGCCTTTGCTGTTGCTTTACCGCTTCACGGCGGGACATTGTTGCAGGCGTCCGGCGGGGCTCCGCGCGGGCGCGGGGGTTCAGAGGGGTTTCAGAGGGCGACCGTGGCGCGGAAGAGGGTGCCGTCCCCGGCCGCCTCGACCCGCTCGCCCGCCGGGACGTAGGCCGATTCTCCGCGTGCCAGGGTCAGTTCGCCGGGCCCTTGCCCGGTCCCGGTCTCGGCGGTCCGGACCGTACGCAGCCGGACCGTCCCCGACGCGCACAGCAGGATCTGCGGGGCGCCGGACGGCAGCGGGTGGCCGGCCGCACCCTCGGTCAGGACATAACGGGAGATCCGGAACTCGTCGATCGGCGTGGCGTACAGTTCCTCGCCGTCCGCGTCGGCCTCGGGCCGCAGCACCGCCGGGGCGCCGGAGTCGAACCGGACGACACGCAGCAGCTCGGGCACGTCGACGTGCTTCGGCGTCAGCCCGCAGCGCAGCACGTTGTCGGAGTTGGCCATGATCTCCACGCCGAGGCCGTCGATGTAGGCGTGCGGCACGCCCGCGCCGAGAAAGAGCGCCTCGCCGGGCTGGAGGCGCACGTGGTTGAGCAGCATGGCGGCGATGACGCCGGGGTCGCCCGGGAAGTGCCGGGCCAGGGAGGCATACGCGGCGTAGGCGTCCGCGTACGGGCCGCCGAGCGCGCTGAGCCGCTCGGCCGCGTGCGCCGCCGCCTCCACCGTCTCGGCCATCGCGTCGCGGTCGGCGGTGAGGACGGCGGTGAGGAGTTCACGCAGCGCGTCCGACTCCGGGTGGGCGTGCAGGATGTCGACATACGGCTTGAGGGAGTCGACGTCGAGGGCGGCCAGCAGTTCGGCGGTCTCGTTCGGGTCCCGGAATCCGCACAGGCCAGTGAAGGGCGTGAGGGCGCAGATCAGTTCCGGCTTGTGGTTGGCGTCCTTGTAGTTGCGGTGCGGCGCGTCGATGGGCACGCCGCGCGCCTCCTCGTCCGCGTAACCCGCCGTGGCCTGGGCGAGGTCGGGGTGCACCTGGAGCGACAGCGGGGAGTCGGCCGCGAGCACCTTGAACAGGAACGGCAGCCGCGGTCCGAAACGCCGCACCGCCTCCGGGCCGAGTTCCCCTTCGGGGTCGGCCGCGATGACGTCGCTGAGCGCGGCCGGGCCCGTACCGCGGTCGATACGGGAGGGCGCCCCCGGGTGCGCGCCCATCCACAGCTCTGCCTGCGGTTCGCCGGTCGGCCGCGCGCCGAGGAGTTCGGGTATGGCGGTGGTGGAGCCCCAGGCGTAGGGGCGCACGGTGTTCGCGAGGCGGTCCATGACGTGTGGGTTCCTGACTCTTACGGGTACGTGCTGTCGCACCTTGCGTAGCTCTTGCACCCTTGCGCACTTTTGTATCTTTTGCATGCCTTTGCGCGCGCGGGGCTCGGAGCTCGCGCCGGGCGTGCGGGCGGTGCGCGGGCGTGAGGTACGAGACGTCAGGCCGTGCTCAGCCGCCGTGCCGGCGCCGCGGGCACGGCCGACGGACGGACCGGCCGTGCCCTCGCCCTCATGATCTCTCTGCCGAGGCGAGCGACAGGTAAACGGCGGCGAAATCCGCGATGGCGAGGAGTTCAGCGGCGGCCTCCAGCTGACTGCCCTCGGCGGGTTCCAGTTCGCTGACGGGAGTGTCGTGGGCGAGTGCGAGCTCGCGGGCGGTCGGCGCGGCGGAGAACGCCGTCACCGGCTGGTCGCGGAAGAGCACGACCCGGGCGTGCAGGGCCTCCGGCTCCTCGACGCGGTCCCGGAAGAAGTCATCGGGGTTGGCTCCGCCCGCGAACGCCCCGGTCAGCAGCGTGCCGTGCGCGGCCAGCGCCCCGGGCAGCTCGGCGACCAGTGCCGGGCGCCCGGCCAGGGCGGCGAGCAGCCCTGCGAAGCGGCGCCCGGCGGCGCCCGCGACCAGCCCCTCCGTCCAGATCAGGGGCAGCGCGCCGGCGAGTTCGGCGGCGAGCGTCTTGGCGGGGTTGCTGTAGGTGGCGATGGCCGGGCCGCACCGTTCCGCGACCCGGTCCAGGCGGTCGGCGACCTGCTCCAGGGCCGAGGGCGGCGCGGCGATCAGGCCGATGCGGTCGACCAGGACCAGGAGCGGGGTGAGCAGCGCCCACAGGGTGCCGGGGAGCGCGGGCCCGGTCGTCTCACCGGGTGCGGTGCCCAGCGGGTCCTCCGCGTGCCCGGTGCCGTGGTGGCCGGGGTGCGGCGGGTGGGCCGCGTGGGGCGGCGCCTCGGGGCCGGATCCGGAGCCGGTGTCGGGGCTCGGGCCCGGGCCGGGGCCGGGGCCGGGGCCGCCGGGCTGCCATCCGGGCCCCCGCGGGTCGAGGGCGCCTGCGGCCGGTTCGGTGGCGGACGCGGCCGTCGCTGCCTCGTCGTCGTACGGTCCTGTCGCGTACGGGGCGGCGTACGGCGACATCGCCATCGGGACCGCCAGCCCGCGCGCCTGCTCCACGGCCTCCGTCAGCGGCGAATGGGCCGGAGCCACCGCCACGATGTTGCAGCCGCGGCGGTACGCCTGCTCGACCAGCAGCGGAAGCCCTGGTTCCGTGCCGTCCGGCGTCGCGATCAGCAACAGGTCCATCGGCCCGGCCCAGCCCGGCAGCGTCCAGCGCAGCGCCCCCGGTGCGGGTGCCACGCCGGTGGGACCAATCAGGCTGACGGGGCAGCTGCCCCCGGTGAGCGCCGCGAGCAGGTCGGCGGTGCAGCTTCCGGCGGCGCCCGGCCCGGCCACGTGGACGGCGCGCGGCCGGCCGTCCGGCTGGAGGCTCGGGATCCCGGCCTCCGCGGCGTGCCGGGCTGCGGCACGGACCCGGGCTCCTGACTCGGCCGCTCCGCGCAGGAGCCCGCGCGTGTCGGCGCGGGCGAGGGCGTCTGGGGCGTCGAGGAGGGATTCGTCAAGCATCGTGCTTCGGCCTCCGATCGCCGTGGCTCGGTTTTCCGATCGCGGGGGCTCGTGGGCTGGGGTCCGGCCGGTCCGGCCCGGCCGGTCCGGCCCGGCTGGTCCGGCCTGGCCGGGTCCGGCTCAGGTCCGGTCCGACCGGGTCTGGCTCGGTCCGGTCTGGCTCGGTCCGACCTGGTCCAGTCCGGCCCGGTCACGTCCGGTCCGGCCGGCTCCGGTCCGCTCGGTCCGGCCGGGTCCGGCTTGGTCGTGGCCGACGCCGGCGCGTTTCGACTGGTTCGTATCCGACTGTTCACATCCGGCTGGATCGCGCCCGACTGCTTCGCGTCCGCCGGTTCTCGGGCTGCTTCGTGTCGGCCGGTTGCGGAAGCCGCCGGAACGAGTCGGCGGTCAGGCCGGGCGGCGGGCCTCGTCCACGAGCAGTACCGGGATTCCGTCCCGTACCGGGTAGGCGAGACCGCAGCCCTGGCCGGTGCACACCAGCTCGGAGGTCTCCTCCGTCTCCGGCGCCTCCGGCCCCGGCTCCTCACGCAGCGGGGCGTGGCACGCCGGGCAGGCGAGGATCTGCAGAAGGCCGGCTTCGAGCGGCATCGGCGCTGTCCCTTCGGGAGTGGATTCGGCGTCGTCAGCGTACCGCTGGGGCGGGTGGGGCGCGGCCCGGCGGGTGCATACGGGCCGGGGGCGCGGGGGCGGGGCACGTCGGGTGGCGTCTCCCCAGCCCCGCCCCTTCCCGTAACCGTGGGCTCCGCCCCCCGGACCCCCGGGGACCCGGCAAACTCGGGGAGCCCTCGGGCCAGAGGCGAAGCCCTGGCCCGGGGCTGGAGCCCGGGCCCGGGGGCAGGGCGGGGGCGGGCAGGTCCGGGAACCCGGAGGGGGGCCAGGCCCCGGACGGAGCCAGGAGACCCGGGGCGAAGCCGGGGCCCGGTGACGCGGCGCCCCCCGGAGAGGGCCAGGCCCGGAGATCCAGCCCCCGGAGAGGCCAGGGGACCGGGGGAATCCGGCATCCCGTGGCGCCCTCCGAGAGGGCCAGGGCCCCGGGACCCGGCCCCCCGGGGAAGGCCGGGCCCCGGGAAGAAAGGCTGGGACCCGGGGGGGGAGGGCGCCGCCCCGCCCCCGGCCGACCAGGCCCCGGGGAAGGCCGGGCCCCAGGAGGAAAGGCTGGACCCGGGGGAGGGTGCCGTACCGCCCCGCCCTCGGCCGACCAAGCCCCGGGGAAGGCCGGGCCCCGGGAAGAAAGGCTGGGACCCGGGGGGAGGGCGCCGCCCCGCCCTCGGCCGACCAGGCCCCGGGGGGAAATCGGCTGCCCAGAGAACCCGGGGCGCGAGGGTCAGGCGCGGACGATTGCCAGGACCTCGTCCCGTACGCGGGCCACCGTCTGCGCGTCGCGTGCCTCCACGTTCAGGCGCAGCAGCGGTTCCGTGTTGGAGGCGCGGAGGTTGAACCACCAGTCGCGGGTGGTGACGGTCAGGCCGTCCAGCTCGTCCAGCTCGGCACCCTCCCGGTCGGCGTACGCGGCCTTCACCGCCGCCGCGCGTCCTGCCTGGTCCGCGACCGTGCTGTTGATCTCGCCGGAGGCGGCGTACCGGTCGTACTGCGCCACCAGCTGCGACAGCGGACCGTCCTGGCCGCCGAGCGCGGCGAGGACATGGAGGGCCGCGAGCATGCCCGTGTCGGCGTTCCAGAAGTCGCGGAAGTAGTAGTGGGCCGAGTGCTCGCCGCCGAAGATCGCGCCCGTACGGGCCATCTCCTCCTTGATGAAGGAGTGGCCCACGCGGGTGCGGACCGGCCTGCCGCCCTGCTCCCCGACCACCTCGGGGACCGACCACGAGGTGATGCAGTTGTGGATGATCGTGCCGCCGGGGTGCTTGGCCAGTTCGCGGGCGGCGACCAGTGCGGTGATCGCGGACGGTGAGACGGGCTCGCCGCGCTCGTCGACGACGAAGCAGCGGTCGGCGTCGCCGTCGAACGCCAGGCCCAGGTCGGCACCGGTCTCGCGGACGCGGGCCTGGAGGTCGACGATGTTCTTCGGGTCGAGCGGGTTCGCCTCGTGGTTGGGGAAGGTGCCGTCGAGCTCGAAGTACATCGGCTCCATTTCGAGCGGCAGGCCCTCGAAGACGGTGGGGACGGTGTGGCCGCCCATGCCGTTGCCCGCGTCCACGACGACCTTCAGCGGCCGGATGGCGGTCAGGTCGACCAGCTTGCGCAGATGGGCCGCGTAGTCGGCGAGGACGTCGCGCTGGGTGATGGCGCCGGGAGTGGCGGCGGGCGCCGGGGCTCCGGCGGCGGCCCACTCCTCCACCAGGGCGCGGATTTCGGCGAGGCCGGTGTCCTGGCCCACGGGGGCGGCACCGGCCCGGCACATCTTGATGCCGTTGTACTGGGCCGGGTTGTGGCTCGCGGTGAACATCGCGCCGGGCAGGTCGAGCTGCCCACTGGCGAAGTAGAGCTGGTCGGTGGAGCACAGACCGATCTCGGTCACCTCGGTGCCGAGCGCGGCGGCACCGCGCGCGAAGGCCCGCGAGAGTCCGGGCGAAGAGGGGCGCATGTCATGGCCGACGACGATCGCCGCCGCCCCCGTGACCCGCGCGAACGCGGCACCGAAGAGTTCGGCGAGTGGCTCGTCCCACTGGTCCGGGACCACTCCCCGCACGTCGTACGCCTTCACGATCTGCGACAAGTCGGGCACAGCCCACCCCTTCTGGAGGTTCTCGAGGTCACCTGGAGAGGTCTCCACGGTCACCCAAACCTACCCGCAGGGGCTGTGCCGGAACTGTGCGGCCGACGCGCGCCGCGCGCACGTGCCGTAGGTCCGCCATGGAACATGCCACGCACCCCGCGGTCCGCCGGGCGCGGTACTCGGCTCAGGAGTCGGGCGAGCGCAGCACCCGCAGATGGCCGCGGCGTACGCCCGCCGGGTCGGACTCCCGGCCGCCCGGACCGGCGCCTCCGGGGCCGCCTCCGGCCGCGCGCTCCTGCGGGCGGGCGGCTTCCCGTACGGCGTTGGCAAGGGCTTCCAGGTCGTCGCCGCTGGGCCGGGCCGGGCCGTTGTCCATGGCCAGCCGTACGACCTCCCAGCCGCGCGGCGCGGTCAGCCGCTCGGAGTGCTCCGAGCACAGGTCATAGCAGTGGGGCTCGGCATAGGTGGCGAGCGGTCCGAGGACGGCGGTCGAATCCGCGTAGACGTACGTCAGCGTCGCGACGGCGGGGCGGCCGCACGCGGTGCGCGAACAGCGACGTACAGGGCTCACGACGTTGGACGGTACCGCACTCTTGAGCGGGCCGCGACGACTCCCCACCAGCTCACTCCGCCGTGTCGTCCCGGTTCGCCCGTCCCGTCCCGTACGCGAACATCGCGTCTGACCTGCGCCGAGTCCTCCGCGCGGCCGATGAGGGCCCGGACGGCGGCTCAGGCGAGGTCGCCGGGCGGGGGTTCCGGGGCGCCGGGCCGCCGTCCCCGGAGACGGCTGTTTTTGCACCTCGTGATGGCTGGAATGCTCATGACGGGAGCTGGCGCACCGCAGGGCACGGGGTGGCTGGTAAGCGCATCCCGGCGGGGCCCCGAGGGCTACTCTCGTCAGTGATGACCAGGCCCGTACCACCCCATTCGTCCGAACCGCGCCCGCGCCGCCGCGACCGGCACGGGCGCGGTATGCGCGGCCCCGTCGCGCCGCCGCAGGTGCCCCTGTCGGTGAGCCGGGCGGAGTCCTTCGTCGATCTCGTGCACGACTCGGTGGAGCGGCTGGAGCGGCGGTGGCCGCAGCTCGCCGCGGTGGAGTTCCGGGTCGTCGACGTGCCGACGATGGGCGGGGACGGGCTGGGCCCGGACGGCGGCGGACTGCTGTGGGACGGGGGCTCGGTTCCGCTGGGCCGCTTCGTCGCGGCTCACGGTGACACACCGGACCGGATCGTGGTCTACCGGCGGCCGGTCGAGATCCGCGCCAAGAACCGGGACGAGCGCGCGCTGCTCATCCACGAGGTGGTCGTGGAGCAGGTCGCCGAACTGCTGGGGCTCGCCCCGGAATCGGTGGACCCGCGGTACGGGCAGGAGTAGCCGGCGGTACGGAGCACGGCTGTCGCGCTACCGCGGCACCGCGACAGCGCTCATGGCTCACTTGTTGAGGAGCGACAGGTCCTGCTCCGCCTCCGGGACCTCCACCGTCCCGCCGTCGTCCGGCAGCGTCTGGACCGTGAACATCGGAACGCCGTCCTGCGGCAGCGCCAGCGTCCGCGCCGCGTGCACCGGCCCGCCCGAGATCCGTTCGACGGTCACCGCGTACGCGCCCTTGCCGCCGTTCGGGAGCGGCGGGCTGACGGCCTTCGTCGTTCCGCCCTTGACGGTGTACTCCTCGCTCGCGGCGCTGCCGCCGCCGGTCCCGGGCGAGGACGTGACCCGTACCTTCGCCGTCTCGCCGGGTGCGACCAGGGAGAGCGTGGTGCCCTTGGCGCGGTTGTCCGCGACGGTGCCGCGCTCCTCGATCGGGCCGGTGGCCGGGATGAACGCCGTCTCCTGCTTGCTCCCCTTGCCGCGCGTGACGCGCAGCGCGGCCACCACCGAGGCCCTCGGGCCGCCGCCCTCGGCGGTGAGGACCAGCGAGCCCGCCTCCCCCTTGGTGACGTCGCCCAGGTCCATCGCGGCCGTCATCTTGCTCTTGACGTGCAGCGTCGCGTTCCCGGCGGGGGTGATCGTGCCGGAGCCCCCGGCCAGCCGCACCTTGAGGTCGGCGTCGTCGTCCCCGGTGGCGAAGGCGACCAGGCGCACGGCCGTGGCGTCCTTCGGGATGCCGGGGAGGACGACGGTCGACGCCGCGTCGGCGGACGCGGGCAGCCAGTCGCCGCCGAGGTTGGTGTCGGACGCCTGCACCATCGCGCCGACCCGGCCGGAACGGACCGCGACATGCAGCGTCAGGTTGATCTCCGGGCGGCTGGAGAGGGTGGAGAGCAGCACCGGGACGGTGGAGTGCGGCGGCACCGGGATCGCCTCGCCGGCCTGCGCCTCGTCCACCCGGCCCTCCGGGCCGTACAGCTCCAGGTCCACCTCGGCGGCGGTGTCGTCCGGGTTCGTCAGGTGGACGTAGTCCTGCCGGTCGGCGGCGGTGCTGGTGGCCGGGAACCAGAACTCCGTGTCCGGGGCCGTGCAGGACGCGCCCAGCAGGCCTCGCCCCATCCCCGCGTCCACGACGGTGGTCTGCTGCACGGTCCAGCCGGGGGCCAGGCGGCCGTCGGCGGTGCCGGTGAGGGCGGGGGCGTCACCGCCGTCCGCCGTGGCGGTGACCGGGACGCCGGGCTCCTTCAGCGGGACGACCGGGTCACCGCCCGGTCCGCGCCGCCGCTCGCCGCCCTTCTCACTCCTCTCGCCCCTTTCGCCCTTTCCGCCGGCCAGGTCGTCCTGGGTCCCGTCGGCGGCGGGCAGCAGCTGGGCGGTGCTCTTGTCCGCCTTCTGCGCCGCGCCCTTCGGCTCGTCCGCGTCCTTCCGCTTCGGGGTGAACGCGGTGTACGTCGTCTCGCCGACGTCCGAGGACGTGGGCGCCGGGCACACCAGGCTGGAGCGCTCCACGGGCAGCCGCGCGGCCGTGGTCGCGGACGTGTCCGCCCGCTCCGACGGCTCGGTGAGGGTCGCGACGCCGGTGACCGCGGCGAGCGCCGCGACGGCGGCGATCAGGGACAGGGTGGTGCGGTTCATCGCTGCTGCTCGCTCCCGTCGCGGTGGTTCCCGGGCTCGTCCCCGCCGTCGAAGGGCGGGTCGCTGTCCGGGGCGTAGCCGCCGTAGCCGGTGGCCGGGTCGGTGTACGGGGCGTCCTGGTACGGCTGCCCCGCCGGGTAGCCGCCCTCGCCGTACCCGCCCCCCTCGGCGTATCCGCCGGTGGCGTACTGCCCGTACTGGCCTTCGGCGTACGGGGCTTGGGCGTAAGCGCCGTCGGCGTACGAGGCCGCACCGCTCTGGTCACTCGGGTACGAGGCGTAGTCGGCGGGCGGGTACGGCTGCGCCTGCCATTCCCCGTACGGCGCCGACTGCTGCGGGAAGCCCTCGTACCCCTCGTACGGCGCGGCCCCGGCCTGGTCCACCGGCACCGGCGGGTCCATGGGCACCGGTGGGTTCATGGGCGGCTTGGGTGGGAGCGGGGGCAGGGGCGGACTCGTCGCCGGGCCGCCGTCGCCCTCGGGCGCCGCACCACCGGACGCGGCGCCTGACGCATCGCCCGCCGAGGCACCCGGCCCGGCACTCGGAGCGGCGCCCGACGCGCCATCGGCCGTGCCGCCGCCCGGCATCGCCTCCCCCGCCTGGGCCGCCTCCGCGGTCTGCGCCGCCTCGGCCGCGGCGCGCAGCCGCCTGGCCCGGCGTCCTTCGCCCTCCGCCGCCTGCGCGGGGATCGCCGCGGCGAGCACGGGCGCGTCCGCTCCCGGCAGGTCGTCGTCGATTTCGCGGCGGCGGCCCGGCAGCGCCAGCACCAGCAGGACGAGCGCGAGCAGCCCCTGCGTCCAGACCCACGCGGTGTGGGTGAGCGGGGTCTCGTAGGTCAGGTCGAGGCGCCCGCCGGCCGCCGGGAGTTCGAACCCCTGGGCCCAGCCGTCGACCTTCGTCGCCTTCAGCGCCTTGCCGTCCAGCGTGGCCTGCCAGCCGGGCGCGGCCCGGTCGGCGATCCGCAGCACCCGGCCGTCGGGTCCTGACGGAATGTCGGTGTGCGCCTCGACGGGGCCGGAGCCCACCGGCACCGGGGCTGCCGCGGTGGCGGCGCCCGTACCGCCCTCGCCCGGGACGATGGAGATCCGCGAGACCTGCTGGTCGACGCGCCAGAGCGTGCCGTCCTGCTGGCTCAGCCGGGTCAGGCCGGGGGTCTGGTCCAGCACCCGGGCCACCTCGCGCGGGGCCCCGTCCCGTGCCAGGACGTAGCGGACGGCGTAGCCGCCGAGCTGGCTGGTCTGGTCGGCGCCCGAGCCCGCGATGAGGTTGGCCACGATGCCGTCCAGCCGGGGGTCGCTGCCCGCCTCGGCGGCGAGTTCGGCGTCGCCGAGGCGGGCGCCCGAGCCGCGTACGAGGACGTAGTCGGCGTGCGCCCGGTCGCCGTCCAGCACCAGGGTGCGGGCCTGGTCGCGGGTGGTGGCCTCCTCGGCGACGAACGCCGGGACCTGCACCGGGTCGCGGCGCTCCATCGGGCCGTCCGCCCCGGTCGCCATCCACCCGAGGGCGGCGAGCAGGGGGGCGACCGCCGCGGCGGCGGCGACCAGCAGTGCGGTGGGCTGCCGCCAGCCGAAGCTCCGCGCGGCGACCCGCTCGCGGGCGCCCTCGGCGCCGACCACGGCGGCGCTCAGCAGGGCCAGTCCGTAGACGAGGGTCGCGGGCCCGGCCCAGCCGGTGCGGTTGGTGAGGACCGCGAAGAGCAGTCCGGCCAGCGCCACCGCCCAGGCCGTACGGACCGCCGTCTGCCGCTCGCCGCGCAGCAGGGCGCCCAGGGCGGCGAGCACGAAGCCGAGGAGGAGCAGCGAACCGCCGCCGCCAGGGCCGCCGGGGCTCAGCGCCAGCAGGTCCAGGGCGGAGGCCGGACCGGCCGGTCCGCCGAGTCCGGCCTCGTCGAAGAAGCGGCCGGGGTGAGTGAGCAGGGACAGCGACCAGGGGGCGAGGATCAGCAGCGGGGTGCCGACGACGGCCAGGAAGCGCAGCCCGTAGGCGGTGAGGTGTGCGGTGCGGCTGCGGAAGAGGCTCAGGCCGAGGACGCCGAGGCCGAGGACCACCGCGAGCGGCCAGACCACGGGGGTGAAGGCCGTGGTGAAGGTCAGCAGCAGCGCGTAGGCCCAGGCCGCGCGCCAACTCGGAGTGCCCTTGGTGAGCGTCAGCCCGCTGGCCGCGACGGCGGCGCGCGCCATCAGCGGCAGCAGGATGGCCAGGACGGCGGTGCCCAGCCGGCCGTCGGCGAGCGCCCCGGTGGCGGCGGGCAGGAACGCGTACGCGACCGCGCCCCAGGCGCGCAGCAGCCGGGACTCCACCAGCGGGCGCGAGGCGAAGTACGCGGCGATGCCGGCCAGCGGTACGGAGCAGACGAGCAGCAGGGTGAGGGTGAAGCCCATGCTGCCCAGGAAGACCGTGGCCAGCCCGGCCAGCACGGCCAGATACGGCGGCGCCGTCTGGGTGCCGCCGGCGCCGACCGGGTGCCAGCCGTCGGTGTAGCGGGCCCACAGGTCGGTCACGTCGGCGGGCGCGGGCAGCAGGGCGCCGCCGGCCAGCGCGCCGCCGCCGATCAGCGCGCGGCAGGCGACGAACGAGACGAGCAGCAGGACGGCGAAGAGCACCGGTCCCGGCCTGCGCGCGATCGCCTTGAGCCGGGCGAACTGCTCGACCTCCAGGAAGTCCGCGTCGTCGCCGCCGGGGCCGGACTCGACGGCGCCGTGCCGCCCGGCGGCGGAGAGCTCGGGTTCGGAGCGGCCGCCGACGCTGCCGGCGACCTGCTCGACGGTGGCGCGTACGGTGGCGCCGGGCGGTGGGAAGAGCGGCCGCAGCTCGGCCGCCTCCACCTGCGGCTTTCCGCGCCGCCGCCGCGCGGCGAGGATCTTCTCGGGGCGCAGCAGGGTGCCGAAGAGCCCGGCGATCTCATCCAGTGCCTGCCCCGGCACCTTGCCGACGAGGTAGGCGAGGGTGCGCACCAGGGTGCTGAGGACGATCCGCAGCATGACGTACGGGAGCAGCGGGCCGCGGGTGTTGGCGAGCAGGGTGTAGACGGCGCCGGCCTTGTCGACGCGGTGCGGGTTCGCAACAGAGCGGCCCACGCAGTCGATGGGGCGGCGCTCGCGGACGGACGCCTCGGCGTGCCGCAGCACGGCGTCGGGCGCGATGAGCACATGGTGGCCCGCGGCCTGGGCGCGCCAGCACAGGTCGACGTCGTCGCGCATCAGGGGCAGGCGCTGGTCGAAGCCGCCGAGCTGGTCCCATACGTCGCGCCGGATGAGCATGCCGGCGCTGGAGACAGCGAGCACCTGGCGCACCTGGTCGTGCTGTCCCTGGTCCTGTTCGCGGCGCTCCAGGCCGGTCCAGCGGCGTCCGCTGCGGGCGATGCTGACCCCTGCTTCGAGGAGCTGCCGGCGGTCGTACCAGCCGCGCAGCTTGGGGCCGACGATCGCGGCGCGGGGACTGGTGTCGGCGACCCGCAGCAGTTCGGCGAGCGCGTCGGGGGCGGGCGCGCAGTCGTCGTGCAGCAGCCACAGCCACTGGACGGGTTCGCCGTGCGGGAGTTCCGGCATGTCGTACGTGTCGTCGCGCCAGGTGCGGGTGGCCGGGTCCCAGCTGCTGGGGCGCTTGAGGTACGGCAGCTGGTCGGGGCCGAGGACGGGCGCGGTGCGGACGGCCTCCTCCACGGCGGTGCCGAAGCCGCTGCGGCGGGCGAGGTGCAGCACGCGGTCGGGGCCGAGGGCGTCGGCGAGCAGCCGCGCGGAGTCGTCGGCACTGCCGGTGTCGGCGGCGACGGCGCTCTGTACGGGGCGGTCCTGGCCGACCAGGCCGGCCAGCGCGTCGGGCAGCCAGCGGGCTCCGTCATGGGCGACGAGCACGGCGGTCACGACGTGGCGCGGGAACTCCGGAGGCCCGGCTGCCTGGTCCGGGGCGGACGCGGCCCCGGGAGCGGGCGCGGCGGCCGGGTAGGAGGCTGCCGGTTGGCTGTGCACGGACATCGAGGTACGGGCCCTCCGCCGGGAGTACGGGGGCCCGCGGCGGAGCCGCTGTCGGCCGGAGCCCCCGGAGACTGTGCTGGACTGCGGTGGACGCGCGCCGTGCGGGGACGCCCGCGCGTCGTTGGGGTCCCCCACACTAACGGCTGCGTACACAGCGGTCCGCCTCCCTGCGCGCCGGGCACGGGAGGCGGATCGTACGGTATAGGGCGAGTTGTGATGAGCTGTGTGGATGTGTCGGACGGCGGCGCCGGTTCGGGGCCGGGCCGCCCCGGGCCTCGGTCCACCTCAGACGGCGGCCTTCTTCAGGCGGCGGCGCTCACGCTCCGACAGGCCGCCCCAGATGCCGAAGCGTTCGTCGTTGGCGAGGGCGTACTCAAGGCATTCGGAACGGACTTCGCAGGCGAGGCAGACTTTTTTGGCCTCACGCGTAGAACCGCCCTTTTCCGGGAAGAACGACTCGGGATCGGTCTGGGCGCAAAGTGCGCGCTCCTGCCAACCGAGCTCTTCATCCGCCTCTTCGACCAGCAGTTGCTGGAACAACTCGGTCATGTGCGCCCCTCGTCTGTTTTTACGTCCCCGCGCCGCCGCCGTAGGGGCACCTCCCGGCAGCGGCCGGGGAAGAGCCCCAGGTGAACGACACGAGTGAAATTACAAGTGCGCCGATCCGGGCCAGTCAAGCCGAGATCTGCTATTGAGCCCCTTATTCACTCTGCGGAACCAAGGGTATGCGGAAAGTGTTCAAATACGCATAAAGCAGACACTCTCCAGCGTCCGCCCCGCGAGGCGCCCCTTCCGAGGAAGGACGCCACGGGCAGCGATCCCGTTGCAGTCTGCGGACGGTTGTTGCGCCACCTCTCCGGCCACGCTGCTGCACAAACCTTTCTCCGGTCCCTGTAACCGGATGAGGTGAAACATTGGCCGCAAAACGGTCGCCAGGTTGACAGCGGCTCCCTATACCCGTTCTCCTAGGCGTCATGCCAGTGACCCACGCGCCTTCGCCGACCCGTACCCACGGGTTCCGCTGCGCTGTGCAGGCTCGCTGTCGCTGTTCCAGCTGTTGATGCCCCAGAGCTCCAGCTTCTCTGTGCTCCATCTCGCGTGACCCCTCTCCGCGTGCTCCGTGCCCGCGCCGCCCCAGCACTTCCTGCTTGTCTGCCGAGGAACTCCCGCACATGAACAGCGACGTCCAGATCGCCGGTGACCCGCTCGCCATCCCGCACCTGCTGCCGCCCGTACCCGCGCACCCGTCCACCGTCTCCGCCTTCGCGGGGCTCGCCCGCGCCATCGCCGCCGACCGCGCCGGCTGGGAGCACCTCGTCCGGTACGACGCCACCAGCCGCTGGTACCACCGGCTGCGCACGGGCCCCGGCTACGAGGTCTGGCTGCTGAGCTGGGTGCCGGGGCAGAGCACGGGGGCGCACGACCACGGCGCGTCCTCCGGCGTGCTGACCGTGCTCCAGGGCGAGCTCACCGAGCGCGCCGGGACCGCCGCCGGGCCCTCCCTGCCCGCCCAGCGGATCCTGGGCGCCGGCGCGCAGCGCGTCTTCGCCCCCGGCTATGCGCACGACATCGCCAACGACTCCCTCGAACCGGCCGTCAGCCTGCACATCTACTTCCCCGGGCTGACCGACATGCCGATGCATCACACCCAGGTGGCCGAGTCCGCCCCGACGCCCCTGGACACCGTCCACGGCTGACAGACTGTCGCCATGCGCATTGTGGTTCTGGCAGGCGGTATCGGCGGCGCCCGATTCCTGCGCGGTCTGATGTCGGCGGCTCCGGACGCCGACATCACCGTGATCGGGAACACCGGCGATGACATCCACCTCTTCGGGCTGAAGGTCTGCCCCGATCTCGACACCGTGATGTACACGCTCGGCGGCGGCATCCACGAGGAACAAGGCTGGGGCCGCGCCGACGAGTCCTTCGCGGTCAAGGAGGAACTGGCGGCCTACGGCGTCGGTCCCGACTGGTTCGGGCTCGGCGACCGGGACTTCGCCACCCACATCGTCCGTACGCAGATGATCGGCGCGGGCTATCCGCTCAGCGCCGTCACCGAGGCGCTGTGCGCGCGGTGGCAGCCGGGCGTGCGGTTGCTGCCCATGTCCGACGACCGCGTCGAGACGCACGTCCTCATCGACGACCCCGAAACCCCGGGAAGCCGCAAGGCCATCCACTTCCAGGAGTACTGGGTACGGCTGCGCGCCTCGGTCCCCGCCCACGCCGTGATCCCCGTCGGCGCCGAGCAGGCCAAGCCCGCACCGGGCGTGCTGGAGGCCATCGCCGGGGCCGACGTCATCCTCTTCCCGCCCTCCAACCCCGTCGTCAGCGTCGGCACGATCCTGGCCGTGCCGGGCGTCCGGGAGGCCATCGCCGACGCGGGCGTCCCCGTCGTCGGGCTCTCCCCCATCGTCGGCGACGCGCCCGTGCGCGGCATGGCCGACAAGGTCCTGGCCGCGGTCGGCGTCGAGTCCACGGCGGCCGCCGTCGCCCGGCACTACGGCTCCGGGCTGCTGGACGGCTGGCTGGTCGACACCGTGGACGCCGGTACGGTGGCGGACGTCGAGGCCGCGGGCATCCGCTGCCGGGCCGTACCGCTGATGATGACCGACCTCGAGGCGACCGCGCGGATGGCGGCCGAGGCGCTGGCGCTGGCCGAGGAGGTCCGGGCGTGACGCGGACTACGACCCGGGATCCCGCCCCGACGCCGGATCCCGCCCCGCGCCCGCCCGCGGTCCCCTCGTACCGTGTCTGGGCCCTGCCCGGGGTGCCCGAGGTGCGGGACGGCGACGACCTCGCCAAGCTCATCGCCGGCGCCGCCACCGCCGAGGGCCTCCCCGGCCTCGCCGACGGCGACGTGGTGATCGTCACCTCGAAGATCGTCAGCAAGGCCGAGGGCCGGATCCTCGAGGCGGAGGACCGCGAGGCCGCCATCGACGCCGAGACGGTGCGGGTGGTGGCCCGGCGCGGGACGCTGCGGATCGTGGAGTCCCGGCACGGCTTCGTCATGGCCGCCGCGGGCGTCGACGCGTCCAACACCGCCGCCGGGACCGTCCTGTTGCTCCCCGAGGACCCGGACGCCTCCGCGCGGCGGATCCGCGACGGCCTGCGCGAGGCCCTCGGCGTGGACGTCGGGGTCGTGGTCACCGACACCTTCGGGCGGCCGTGGCGCAAGGGCCTGACCGATGTCGCGATCGGCGCGGCGGGGGTGCGGGTCCTGGACGACCTGCGCGGCGGCACCGACGCCTACGGGAATCCGCTGCACGCCACCGTCGTCGCCACCGCCGACGAACTGGCCGCCGCCGGCGACCTGGTGAAGGGCAAGACCGCCGGGCTGCCGGTCGCGGTCGTGCGCGGGCTGCCGCAGGTCATGGAGGACGGGGCGGGCACCTGGGACGGCCAGGGCGCGCGGGCGCTGGCGCGCGGCGCGGCCGAGGACATCTTCCGGCTGGGCACCTCCGAGGCGGTACGGGAAGCGGTCACCCAGCGGCGCACGGTCCGGGAGTTCACGGACGAGCCGGTGGACGGGGCCGCCGTGCGGCGGGCCGTCGCGGCGGCGGTGACCGCGCCCGCACCCCACCACACGACGCCGTGGCGGTTCGTCCTGCTGGAGTCGGCGCAGGCGCGGACCCGGCTGCTCGACGCGATGCGGGACGCGTGGATCGCGGATCTGCGGGGCGACGGGTTCGGCGAGGAGAGCATCGCCAAGCGGGTGCGGCGCGGGGACGTGCTGCGGAACGCGCCGTATCTCGTGGTGCCGTGCCTGGTGATGGACGGCTCGCACACGTACCCGGACGCGCGGCGCAGCGCGGCGGAGCGCGAGATGTTCGTCGTGGCGGCGGGCGCCGGGGTGCAGAACCTGCTGGTCGCGCTGGCCGGTGAGGACCTGGGGTCAGCGTGGGTGTCCTCGACGATGTTCTGCCGCGACGTGGTCCGCGAGGTGCTGGAGCTGCCCGGGGACTGGGACCCGATGGGCGCGGTGGCGGTCGGCCACGCGGCGGCCCCGCCACGGCCGCGTCCGGCGCGGGCGGCTGACGCGTTCGTCGAGGTGCGGTAGCCGGATTCGTGCGGGGCTCGGGCTCGGCCCCGGGCCCGCGTGCGGCGATGCCCCCGGTGCGAACACCGGGGGCATCGCCGACCCGCCGCGTACCCCGCGAGGCGGATCCCGATCAGGGCGAAGTCACGAGCCCACTCGTCAAGAGATGGATCACCCGCCCGCGTCACTCCGGGATTCCGTGGCGCGCAGCTCGGCCAGACGGCGTTCGTAGAGGGGGCCCGACGCGTAGGCGGCGTGGGCGGGGGCCGGGGCAGCCTGTTCGATCATGTGCTGTGCCGCTGCTTTGAGAGCCACTGCCCAGACGAGCGCGTGTTGTCGTGCGCCATGTCCGCATTCCTGCGGCTCGCCGGGGAGGCACAGCGGAAGGTCGGGGCCGATCTTGTTTGCTGCGTGCCGGACGTAGCCGGCGATGAGGGCCCACTGTTCCTCGGACCGATGGTCCGCCTCAGCCCCCTCGTCTCCCATCCATGCGCCGAAGTCCTCGCCGTGGTCCACGGTGACCTTCCTTCCTCAGCGGCTCATGTGAGTTCGCCGATCGTAGTGGGATCCGACACACTGTCCGCTTCCTCTGGATCGCAGTGCCCCACGGAGGGAACACACGGGCCGCACGGACCACACATGGGGAGAAACTGCGGAGGCGTGCACGCCTGGGCTCCCTTGCCGTGTACGGCCGTGATGTCGGCGAGTACCTGGTGCATGCGGACACTGCCCCAGATCTGAGCCATGGACGTGGTCCGCGCGTTACCGATGGTGAGGAACCGGCCGAGCACGCACGGCCAGACGTCCCCGTTCGGGCCGATGGCGCACTTCTCGTGCGCGCAGTGCCCGCACAGGTCCCTGATCGTGGGCGCCGCTCCCTTGCTCGCCCTTCCGAAGGCGCGCGTCCGGTCGCCTCCGACCTGTCCTACCCCCAGGGTCGTGAGGTCGTTGGCTGCCTCGTGGACACGCTGTCCTCGGTGCACTGCGATGACACCGCCCCGGAGCGGGATGTTCAGGCTCAGTGCCTTCTCGATGTTCGCCCGGGTGCGTCGGTGGGAGCCCCGCAGGTTCGTGACCTTGTCGTGGTCCTGCGGGTCGTCGGAGTAGTACGACGTGGCCAGCTTGACGCCGCAGCGCGTGAACGTGTCCCACAGCAGGGGCCGAATGTAGGTGAGGTTGGAGAACACCTCAATGCCCAGCCCCGCCTCGTGCGCATGGGAGATGAGTTCCGACAGGTGCGGGAAGAGGGTCGGCTCTCCCCCGATGAACTGGACATCACGCGTGCCCAGGTCCGCCAGCTGGTCGATCGTTCGCTTCCAGTCGGGCACGGTCATGGTCCCGTGCGTCCCCTTGGGAGACGAGTCGGCGTAGCAGTGATGGCAGGACTCGTTGCAGAATCCGGTCACCTCCAGCCACGCGAACCGGAGTTCCCCGGGGTTGGCACGCGTGCGTAACCTGTGATTGCTCATGGTGATCCTCTCTCTTCTCTCTGGGAGCCATGGGTGGTTGGCCGGGTGGGGAAGAGGCCACTTCCTCACCCGGCGCACGAGGCCGCCGATCAACGGCGGGGCATGAACGCTGGGCCCTGCTGGATGGAGTACCGGCAGTCCGGGGCGAAGTCGGGGATGGGCTTGCCGTCCAGCGCGTAACAGAGCGCGGCGTGCAACTGCTCGGCCTCCGTGGTGGTCATCACCAGCTCCGCGAGGCCGACCACCTCCCCGTCCTGAGTGATCGACAACGGCAGCGCCACGTGGTCGTCCTTCTCGCGGCGGAGCGGATGGCCCGGGCGTCGGCAAATACGCCAGTCGGTCATGACGCCTGCCCCTCCTCGCCGCTCGAGGCGTCCGGCATGGCCAGCCGCATCCCTCGGCTCTCAGCGACACGCAGCGCGTCGGTCAGAGCCTCGGTCAGCCGGTTCGCTAGGAATCGCAGCTCGCCGGGGCCTGCCTTCCGGTCTTCAACCATGGCCCGCGCGTGCCGGACCATCTCGGTGCCCATGCGGAGCTGTACCGCCTCCATCTCGTCGGCGAGCCGCCACAGGTGGCTGTCACGTCCGCCGTCCGTGACGAGGTACGCGGGCTGCCCGGCCGGACCGGCCCACGGCAGCAGTCGGGGGTTCGTGCTCACCGGGCCTCCGCCTTCACGCCGTGGGTACAACGGGGGCTGACGGCGACGCCGTGCACGGCGAGGACGCGTGCGATGTACGCGTCGCGGACAGGCTGGGCCGTCGAGGCAGGCACGGGCGGAAGCGCAGCCGTAGGTGTGTCCTGCCAGCGGATGGTGGGCGAGAGGCGGGCCGTCCGGTGGCGGCTGGGCGCGAGCGGTAACCGCCACAGCAGCCACTCCGCGAATCGGGCGATAGAGTTCGCCATGTTGACGCTCCTTAGCAGCGTTGACCACGCCCCGGGGCCATGCAGCGGCCGCCGGGGTCTTTCAGGTACTTCAGCGCGGGCTACCGGTCGGCGAAGGCGCGGCAGGCTTCGAAGCGTCCTTCGAGCACCTTCTGGTTACGGTCACGTGCCGGTCGTAGATGAACGCCACTACGGGCAAACCGGGTTGAGGCATGATGGTCCCCCTGGTCACGTTCAGCACCGGTTTCGATGCACTGCGCACACTGGAATAGTCCAGCAGTCGACTAGTCCAGTCAAGTCCCGAGGAAGCAAAAACCCCCGCCAAAGGGCGGGGGTCTGTGGAGAGTTGACCGTAGATCAGACGTTCATCTGGTACTCCGTGGTGCGCGCCCAGTGCCCGGCCGGGTTGATTCCCACCTCGTAGGTCAGCGGCTTCCCCTCGGCGTCGTAGGCGATGTGACGGGTCTCGGAGACAGCCTGCGGGCCATCAAGCTGGAGCAGCCGCAGCTCCTCCTCCGTCGCCAGGCGGGCCGTCCACACGTCGCGCCCGGTGTGCGGCTTCCGGCCGGCCTCCATCTCCACGTAACGCGTGGTGCCCTGACGGATGCGCTCACGCTGGAGCAGGCGGGGCGCAGCCGCGGCCACCTCTGCGGTGAAGTACGAATACGACGTGGCGATGGGCCTCTCGCCCTCGTACGTGACACGGTGGCGCCGCACGACCTCTGCGCCTGGCTCCACGCCCAGAGCGGAGGCCACATCCTCGGAAGCGGGTACCCACTCGGCAGACAGGATGTCGGCGTGCTCACCGGCGGTGTAGATGAAACCGGTCTTCACGGAGGTGTCGTACCGCTCTCCAGCGGTACGCGCGAGCGGGATACGGACCTTCACCGTTGAGCCCGTTCCCTGCTTCGTTTCGATCAGATCCTCCCGGCGGAGGACATCGAGAGCCCTGACGACCGTAGCGCGGGCCACACTCCAACGATCCTGGAGCTCTCGTTCGGACTCCACGGTGTCGCCGGGCTTCAACTCGCCCCGGACGATGCGACCTCGGATGTCGGCCGCGATCTGCTCGTACTTCGGAAGTGCCATGCTCGATAGCTCCTCGACTACTGGACTGATCCAGTAGTCATGCTGTCGGCGCCCACTCGGCGGGTCAAGCCCGTGATGCGCATAGATAGCCCCGGTTGACGTGGCTCACATGACGCTGAGCAAGGTGAACGGTGCGGAGCACCCCCAAGGCTCCGGCATCTAGGCTCGTAGGAGACATTCCCGTCAGAGAGGCCCACCGTGGACGACACCCCCCTCACCCGCGCCGCCGTGCGCGGCGGCCGGGTCGTCGTGCCCGCCGCGCGGGGAGTCGACACGGGACGCGCGCGGCGCTGGGTGCCGGGCGGGGCGCTCGATGTCGGGCTCACGCTGGGGCCGCTGCGGCGTGGGCCCGGGGATCCGGCGTTCCGGGTCGGTGAGGACGGGGCCGTGTGGCGGGCCAGTCGGACGCCTGCCGGGGCCGGCACGCTGCGCATCGCTGTCGACGGGGACGGGGTCGTCGCCGAGGCGTGGGGGCCGGGCGCGGAGTGGCTGCTGGAGCGGGTTCCGGCGCTGTTGGGGGCCGAGGATGATCCGGCCGGGTTCGTGCCGCGGCACCGGCTGGTGCACGAGGCGCACCGGCGCCACCCGGGGCTGCGGCTGTGCCGTACCGGGCTCGTACTGGAGTCGCTGATCCCGTCGGTGCTGGAGCAGAAGGTGACCAGCGACGAGGCGTACCGGGCCTGGCGGCTGCTCCTCCAGCGGTACGGGGAGCCCGCGCCGGGGCCCGAGCCCTCCGGGCGGCTGCGGGTCATGCCCGATGCCCGTACGTGGGCGCTGATTCCCTCGTGGGAGTGGCACAAGGCGGGCGTCGACGCCAAGCGCGCCGCGACCATCGTCCGGGCCGTACGGGCCGCCCGGCGGCTGGAGGAGGCCGCGGGCATGGAGCCGGAGGCCGCCGCGGCCCGGCTCCAGGTGATCCCAGGAATCGGGCCCTGGACCGCCGCCGAGACGCTCCAGCGCAGCAACGGCTGTCCGGACGCGGTCACCACCGGCGATCTGCATCTGCCGAAGATCATCGGTTACGCGCTCACCGGGCGGCGCGGCGTCGACGACGCGGGCATGCTGGAGCTGCTCGCGCCGTACGCCGGGCAGCGGCACCGGGCCACGCGGCTGATCCTGCTGTCCGGCCGCGTCCCGCCGCGCCGCGCGCCCCGGTTCTCCGTACGCGACTTCCGCGCGATGTAGTGCCGTCCGGGCGACCGGGGAGAGCCGACGCAAGCCCGCCGCGGGGCCGAATCAGCGCCCGGTAGCCAGGGCCCACGGGCTCAGAGAGCGCCCCGTAGCCGGGCCCGGGGTAGGCCCGAAGAGCGGCTACTGGTCCGACGAGAAGCGCACCGCGCCCGCCGGGATGGCCGCGTCGCACCACACCCGCACACCGTCGCGCAGTTCGTTGTCCGGGCCCACCAGCGCGCCGTCGCCGACCACCGCGCCTTCCAGCACGGTACGGGCGCCGATCCGGGCGCCCGCGCCGACCAGGGAGTCGCGCACCTGCGCGCCCTCCTCCACGACCGCGCCCGCCAGCACCGTGCTGCCCTCGATCCGCGCGCCGGAGCCGACCTTGGCGTGCGGGCCGATGACGGTGCCGCCGGTCAGCTTCGCGTCGCGCGCGACGCTGGCACTGGACAGGACCAGCCGGTCGCCGCAGCGGCCGGGCACCGCCGGGGACGGGGCGCGGCCCAGGACCAGGTCGGCGGAGCCGCGGACGAACGCCTGCGGGGTGCCCAGGTCCAGCCAGTACGTGGAGTCGACCAGGCCCTGGAGGTGGGCGCCCTCGGCGAGCAGGCCGGGGAAGGTCTCGCGTTCGACGGAGACCGGGCGGCCGGCCGGGATCGTGTCGATGACGGACCGGGTGAAGACGTAGGCGCCCGCGTTGATCTGGTCGGTGACGATCTCCTCGGGCGTCTGCGGCTTCTCCAGGAAGGCGGTCACCCGGCCCGTCGAGTCGGTGGGGACCAGCCCGTACGCGCGCGGGTCGGTGACCCGGGTCAGGTGCAGGGAGACGTCGGCCCCGCTGGTGCGGTGGGTGTCGACCAGGGCGGGGATGTCGAGGCCGGTGAGGATGTCGCCGTTGAAGATCAGGACCGGGTCGTCGGGGCCGGAGCGCAGCCGGGAGGCGACGTTGCGGATCGCGCCGCCGGTGCCCAGCGGCTCGGTCTCGGTGACGTACTCCAGGTGCAGCCCGAGGGAGGAGCCGTCACCGAAGTGCGGTTCGAAGACCTCGGCCAGGTAGGAGGTGGCGAGGACGACGTGCTCCACCCCGGCGGCGCGGGCGCGCGCCAGCTGGTGGGTGAGGAACGGGACGCCCGCCGCCGGGACCATGGGTTTGGGGGTGTGCACCGTCATCGGGCGCAGCCGGGTGCCTTTGCCGCCGACCAGGAGGATCGCTTCTGGCGCGTTCGACGCACTTGCCACGTCTTGGTCTCTGCTTCCTGCTGGGGCTCGCCGGTTCGGCGGCCAGTGTATGCAGCCGTCCGCCGGGGCCCGGTCAGCGCCCCTGGAGGTCGGAGGCGGTGCTGCGGGCGCTGCCGAGCCTGGCGTACAGCGCGGCGCCGGGGCATTCGGTGACGAAGCCGTCCCGGTGCCCGGAGATCACCTTGAGCTGGACCCGGGCGCCCTTGCGGTACTTGTTGCTGCCACCGGAGACCAGGGTGGTGGTGCCCTGCGGGTTCGCGCCGAACAGGCCGAGCTTCCAGGCCGTCAGCTTGGCGATGGCCGCGACGGCGGCCTTGGAGGGGGCGGTGGAGGTGTAGGTGCCCAGCACGGCGATGCCCATGGTGTTGCTGTTGAAGCCCATGGTGTGCGCGCCCATGACGGCCTTCGTCACTCCCCCGGCCCGGCCCTCGTAGATGTTCCCGCACTTGTCGACGGCGAAGTTGTAGCCGAAGTCGCGCCAGCCGCTGCTCTTGACGTGGTACCGGTAGATGCCGCGCAGCATGGCGGGGGCCTGGGAGCAGGCGTAGCCGTTGCCGGTGGCGCTGTGGTGGATGAACGCGGCCCTGACCCGCTTGGTGTACACGTAGCCGCGTTCCCGCAGGCTCTCGTCGGCGCGCCAGCCGGCGCGGGTGATGATGCGCGGCCGCGGGGCCGCGAAGGGGCGGGCGGAGGTCCGCTCCGCGGGTTCCTCCGGAAGGATGTGGGACGGGTCGATCTCCGGTTCGGCCGCGCCTTCGGTGCCCTGGTCCTTGTCGGGAGCAGGGTCCTGGCCGGAGCCGGCGCTGTCGTCCGGCGGGAGGGCCGGTACGTCGCCGAAGATGGCGTCCGGCTCCGGGTCGAGGACGCGGGTGTCGTCGGCCTGCGCCTCGGCCGCCCGCGGGTCGGTGGCGCCCGCCGGGCCGGTGGCCGGCGCGGATCCGGCGATGGCCGGCGCGGATCCGGCCGTGGCCGCGCGTCCGGTGCCGCCCGCCGGGTCGGCGGCGGGCTCCCCGCCCGGGTCGACGAGTTCCAGCCGCAGCCCGGCGGGGAGCGGTCCGGCGGCGCGCTGGGGGCTCACCCGCACCTGCACCCCGTCCGAGGCGCCGACCCACAGGGGCGCGGTGCCGCCGCGCATGCGGCCCCCGCGCCACTCGGGCGAGCCCATGTCGGGGGCGTCGTCGGAGTGCGCCTGGAGCTGCTGCCAAGCGGACCACCGGCCGGTGGCGGAGGAGCGGGTGCGGACCTGCACCTGACCGTGCAGCTCCTTGCCCGGGTCGCGCCAGACGACTCCGACGAGGGAGAACGGCCGTACGTCCCGGGCCGCGAGCCCCTGGCTCGCGGCGCCCGCGGCGCCCGCGGCGCCCGCGGCGGACTCGGGCGCCGCGCGGTCGGAGGTGCTGCCGAGCGGGGTCAGCGGCAGCGACTGGGTGCTGCCGGGCAGTTCGGCCCCCGCGGGGGCCGCCGCCGGAGCGCTCGCGGGGGCGGCCCCGGCGAGCGCCGTGAGCGGGATGACGAGGGCGGTCGCACAGACGACGCCGATCGAGGATGCCAGGAATGCACGCATGTAGTGCATCGTGGACATCACGTCATAACTCTGTCTATTTATAACGATTGTCGCCGGTCCCGCCGATCAGGTGGCCCGGTCGTCCCCATGCCGCACGGCGAGGACCGCCGCCACGTACCCTGACGGCGATGAACGCCACCGACCGCACCCCCGCCGACCTGCTGCGATCCGCCCTCGCCGCGGATCCCGGCCGTCCGCTTGTCACCTTCTACGACGACGCCACCGGCGAACGCGTGGAACTGTCCGTGGCCACCTTCGCCAATTGGGTGGCGAAGACCGCCAACCTGCTCCAGGGCGACCTGGCCGCCGAGCCCGGCGACCGGCTGGCGCTGTTGCTGCCCGCGCACTGGCAGACCGCGGTCTGGCTGCTGGCCTGCTCCGCCACCGGCGTCGTCGCGGAACCGGGCGGCGACCCGGCGGCGGCCGATCTCGTGGTGAGCGGGCCGGAGGCGCTGGACGCGGCGCGCGCCTGCTCCGGGGAGCGGGTGGCCCTGGCGCTGCGCCCGCTGGGCGGGCGGTTCCCGCAGCCGCCGGAGGGCTTCGTCGACTACGCGGTGGAGGTACCGGGGCAGGGCGACCAGTTCGCCCCGTACGCCCCGGTGGACCCGGACGCGCCCGCACTCGCGCTGGGCGGCGTGGAGCTGACCGGGGCACAGGTGGTGGAGCGGGCACGGACGGACGCGGACGCTCGGGGGCTCGGCGCCGGTTCGCGGCTGCTGTCCGGCCTGCCGTACGACGGCTGGGACGGGCTGTCCGCCGGGCTGTTCGCTCCCCTGGCCGCCGGGGGCTCCGTCGTGCTGTGCCGGCACCTCGACCAGCTCGGCGTGGATGGGCTGGCCAAGCGGCGGGAGGACGAGCGGGTCACCGCCGTCGCCATGTGACGTCCGGATGTGACGTCCGGGCCCCGATGGCCGCCGGGCGCTGATCTTCGCCGGGCGCCGCCCGTCGCCCCCTTCAAGGCCGTCGCCCCCTTCAAGGCCGTCGCCCCCTTCAAGGCCGTCGCCCCGTACACGGCCGTCGCCCCGTACGAAACCGCCCGGTACAACGCCGCCACGTACAACCTTGTACCGCGCTCGTCCGTCTGCTCCTTAAATCGGCGAGCCCTGCATGGCTCCGCCGCCCTCGGCACTCGGCCGAGGGCGGCGGAGCGCGACGGGCGGGAGGACGCGGACGTGACGACTGACTGCCCTGACCCGGTGGCACCGCCGGCACCGCGGCGCCGCCGCCGCTGGCCGCGCTGGGTGGCGCTCGGCACCGCGGCGCTGGTGCTGTCCACCGCCGGAGTGGGCTGGTGGCTGTACGAGCGGCTCGACCGCAACATCACCACCGACACCCGCACAGCGCGCGAGCTGGAGCGGCACGCGGCCGAGCGCCCGGTATCGGTGGTGCGCGACGCGCAGAACATCCTGCTGATCGGCTCCGACACCCGCGGCGGGGAGGGCAACGGCAAGTACGGCCGGGACTCGGGCACCCAGCGCTCGGACACCACCATCCTGCTGCACCTGGCCGCCGACCGCCGCAGCGCGACCGCCGTCAGCGTCCCGCGCGATCTGATGGTGGACATCCCCGCCTGCGAGTCGGCGGACGGGAGGCCGGGCATCGCGCGGTTCGCCCAGTTCAACTCGGCCTTCGAGACCGGCGGCGCGGCCTGCACGATCCGTACGGTCGAGAAGCTGACCGGGATCCGCGTCGACCACCACATGATCGTCGACTTCCGCGGCTTCACGAGGATGGTGAACGCGGTGGGCGGCGTCGAGCTGTGCCTGGAGAAGCCCGTCGACGACGCCGAGGCGCGGCTGCGGCTGCCCGCGGGCCGGCAGACCCTGGACGGCGAGGAGGCCCTCGGCTACGTACGGGCCCGCTACAGCATCGGCGACGGCAGCGACACCGCGCGCATCGGCCGCCAGCAGGAGTTCCTGGGCGCGCTGGTGAAGAAGGTGAGCGGCAACGGCGTGCTGCTCAATCCGCGGCGGCTCTACCCGGTGCTCGACGCGGCGACGTCCTCGCTGACCACCGACCCGGGGCTCGGATCGCTGCGCAAGCTGTACGGACTGGTGAGCGAGGTGCGGGAGATCCCTGAGGACCGGTTCCGCTTCCTGACCGTGCCGCGCCAGCCGTACGCGTACAACGCCAACCGCGACGAACTGGTGCAGCCGGACGCGGACCGGCTCTTCCGGCGGCTGCGACTGGATGAACCGGTACCGGCGCCCGAAACGGTGTCCGCGGGGGGCGATGACACCGGGAACGACCGGCCTCTCAGCCATGTCGGCACCCGCACGGTGGACACCAAGTGCGGGTAAAGCAGGGCAAAAGCCAGCATCGGTCGACCGTGCGGATCTCGAAAAGATCTCGAAAGGATTGGGCAGATTGCCCAGTTGTAGGGGAGTGGAATTTGTCACCGACGTCGCTTGACGCTGAACTGGGCGGATAGTGTGAGCGCTCCGGTGCGCAAGACCTGGCCAATCGCGCACCAATGAACGACTGACCCGGCGCCCTGAGGGGGAGGCGCCGCGTGGCACCGACGGAGGACACAGGCGACCGTGGACGCGCAAGGCCATGGGCGAGCGGGTGACATCGATCCCGCCGATCAGTGGGTGTTCGACCCGAACACCGGCAGCTATGAGCTGCGGCTGGACCCCGCTGGGGACCCGGCGCCCGCCTCCGGGAATCAGGACGCAGGGAGACCGGCCGGCACCGGCCGTCGGCGTGCCCGGGCACCCGAGCACACCCGGGTGCCCGAGCCGCGCGGCGGCCGCCGCCGGGCGGCCGGAAAAGGCCCCTCCGAGGACTTCGGTGGGCCGGACGGGCCGGGTGGGCCCGGCGGGCCGCCCGGTCGGGCCGGGCGCCGCAAGCCCAAGCCGAAGAAGTCCAGGAAGCGGAAGATCCTTTACTGGACCGGCGGCGTCCTGGCCTTCCTGCTGGTCGGCACGTCCGTCGCGGCGTACCTGATCTACCAGCACCTCAACGGCAACATAAAGAAGGTCGACGTCGGCGAGAAGAACCCCGCCGTCATCGACGGCCCGGTCAACATCCTGGTCATCGGCACCGACAAGCGTGACGGCAAGGGCAACAAGGGCTACGGCGACGAGGGCAGCGTCGGGCACGCGGACACCACGATCCTCTTCCACGTCTCCGAGGACCGCTCCAACGCCACCGCGCTGAGCATCCCCCGCGACATGATCACGGACATCCCGGAGTGCTCGACCGAGCAGCCGGACGGCTCCAGGAAGACGATCCCCGGCAGCAAGGGCGTCCGCTTCAACACCAGCCTGGGCCAGTCCGGCCGCGACCCCGGCTGCACCTGGCAGACGGTGGAGAAGCTGACCGGGCTGAACATCAGCCACTTCATGATGGCCGACTTCAACGCGGTCAAGACGATCTCCTCGGCGGTCGGCGGCGTCGACGTATGCGTGAAGCGCGACATCGACGACCCCAAGTCGCATCTGAAGCTGTCCAAGGGACGCCACACGATCGAGGGCGAGGAGGCGCTGGCGTTCGTCCGGACCCGGCACGCCGTCGGCTACGGCAGCGACCTGGACCGGATCCAGATGCAGCAGCAGTTCCTCAGCGCGATGATGCGCAAGGTGAAGTCCGGCGGCACGCTCACCAACCCGAAGAAGACGTGGAAGCTGGCCAACGCCGCGACCAAGGCGCTCACCGTCGACACCGGCATAGGCAGTGTCGGCAAGCTCAAGGACCTGGCGCAGGACCTGAGCCAGGTCGACCTCAAGCACGTCACGTTCACCACCGTGCCGGTGGTGGACAACACCGACGGCGCCACCGTGCTGCTCGACAAGGCCAAGGCCGATCCGCTGTTCGCCATGGTCAGGGATGACGTGTCGCTGACCGAGGTGAAGAAGCAGCAGAAGGCGCAGAAGGCCAAGGAAGCCGCCCGCCTCAAGGGAACCAAGGCCGATCCGGCCGACGTCCGTGTGAGGGTACTGAACGGTAGCGGCGAGTTCGGCGCCGCACAGGACACGGTCGAATGGATGCAGAACGACGAAGGCATGATCCGCTCCAGCAACGGCGGTAACGCTCCGAAGGAGTTGAAGAAGACGACGCTGGAGTACGCGCCGAACCAGGCCGACCAGGCACGTCGGTTGGCCGACAGCATGGGCCTGCCGGGCTCCGCGCTGAAGGAAGGCGCCGAGGACGCCGACCCCATGGCCGAGATGACGCTGACGCTCGGCGGGGACTTCAAGGGCGCGGGCACGCCCATCACCGCGCCGCGGAAGGCGCCGGAGAACATCCAGCGGGTCAACGGCGACGACAAGCTCTGCGCCGGCTGACAAGGCGACGACGAAGCGACGACGACCGTCCGGAGCGGGACCGCCCATCGCTCCGGACGGGGCGCGCCGCACTCAATCAACGGGGGAGGCCCGATGGGGCAGGAGAGCAGGCTGCACGGGCAGGGCCGCCGTCGGCGCACGCCCGCGGCCCAGGGGTCGGGCGGGGGCGCCGAGGTGGACTCGGGCGGGTACGAGGAGCCGGCCGTCAGCGGCTCCGGGGAGCCGGTCCGGCGCCCGGTCGACGGCGGCGCAGGCCCGGACCGCACCGCCGTGCCCGGCCCGCGGGGCGGCGCCCCCGGCCCGCGCCCCGGTCCCGGTGGCCGCCGTCGGCGTCGCGCCCCGCGCAAGCAGCGCAGCAAGGGCGTGCGAATACTCAAGTGGACCGCGCTGAGCCTGGCGGTCCTGATCCTGGCCGCGGCCGGTGCGGGCTATCTCTACTACCTGCACCTGAACGGCAACATCAGGAAAGAGGACCGCAACCTCGGCGACAGCGACCTGGAGAGGGGCCCGGCGAACGCGGACGGCCAGCGGCCGCTGAACATCCTGCTGCTGGGTTCCGACAGCCGTAACTCCAAGGAGAACGTCAAGCTCGGCGGCGCCCGCGACATGCAGGGAGACGCACCGCGCGCCGACGTCCAGATGCTGCTGCACGTCTCGGCCGACCGCAGCAGCATGTCGGTGATCAGCATTCCGCGCGACACCCGCGTGAAGATCCCCAAGTGCACGGCGAAGGACGGCACGGTCTACCCGGAGACCACGAACCAGACCATCAACAACAGCATGCAGCACGGCGGTCCGGGCTGCACGGTCGCCGCCTGGCAGGAGCTGACCGGCATCTACATCGACCACTTCATGAAGATCGAGTTCTCCGGCGTGGTGGACATGGCCGACGCGGTCGGCGGCGTCCCGGTCTGTGTCAGGGACAACGTCTACGACAAGGACTCCGGTCTGCGCATGGAGGAGGGCGAGCACGAGGTGAAGGGCGAGCAGGCCCTGCAGTGGCTGCGCACCCGGCACGGCTTCGAGGACGGCAGCGACATCGGCCGGGCCAAGGCCCAGCACATGTACATGAGCGCGATGGTCCGCCAGTTGAAGTCGGGCACCAAGCTGACCGACCCGGGCAAGCTGATGGACCTGGCGGAGGCGGCGACCAAGGCGCTCACCGTCGACCCCGGCCTGGGCACCGTCAAGAAGCTCTACGACCTGGGCAACGAACTCAAGCGGGTGCCCACCAAGCGGATCACCATGACCACCATGCCGTGGGTCCCGGACCCGCAGGACGACGACCATGTGATCCCGAAGCCGGGCGACGCCGACAAGATCTTCTCGCTGCTGCGCGACGACATCGCGCTGGACGGCAAGGACAAGAAGAAGCCGAAGAGCAGCAAGTCCGCCGCGCCCGCGCCGTCGGTGCCCAAGGCCGAGATCCCGGTGACGGTGCAGAACGGCACCGGCACCGCCTCACTGGGTCCGGTGCCGCAGCGCGCGAAGGTCATCGCCGACACTCTGGTGCAGAAGGGCTTCGCGAAGGCCGTCGCCGACGCCACGCCCAAGTCGCAGGCGGACACGACGATCACGTATCCCAAACCGGAATTCCAGGGTGACGCGCTGGCCTTGGCCAAGGCGCTCGGGCTGCCGGAGAGCGCCGTGCGCGTTTCCACCTCGGTCACGCAGGTGACCCTGGTCGTGGGCGCGGACTGGCGCGAGGGCACGGCCTATCCGAAGGCCGCGGGCAGCGGCGGCGACGCGTCCAAGGACGACGGCGAGGCGCCGAGCATGTCGGATGCGCTCAACGGCGACGACAAGGGGGCCTGCATGAAGGTCAATCCGCTCAACCGCTTCTGACGGTCAGGCCGTACGACGGCGAACGCCGGACCGGCCCTCTGGGGCTGGTCCGGCGTTCTGCACGGGGCTCGGCGGTTCGCCGGTCAGCGCGTGACGACCGCCTCCCGGCGGCTCGCGATGACCTTCTTCGCCAGCGCGCGCGGGCTGGTCAGGAAGCCCCAGCCCCACGACATGTGCATCGTCGCCAGCGCCACCGGTATCTGCAGCCGGGCCTTCAACGGCAGCCCCTTGCCCGCCGGGACCGAGCCCGCGGCGATCGCCGCCAGATAGCCCGCCGGGACGGCGAAGCCCCAGGGGGTGAGCGCGGCGCCGACCACCACTCCGGCGGCGATGGCGCAGACCGCGGTCGGCGGCGCCAGGTAGCGCAGGTTGATCGAGCCCTGGTGGTAGCGGGCGACGACATGCCGCCAGCGGCCGTAGTCCTTGTACTGCTTGGCCAGCGCCTTCACGCTGGGCCGCGGCCGGTAGGAGACCTTCAGCTCCGGCGAGAACCAGATCAGGCCGCCCGCCTCGCGGATCCGGAAGTTCAGCTCCCAGTCCTGGGCGCGGATGAACTCCTCGTTGTAGCCGCCCTGCTGCTCCAGCGCCTCGCGCCGGAAGACACCCAGGTACACGGTCTCCGCCGGGGCCGCGGCACCGCCGGTGTGGAAGGCCGCGTTGCCGACGCCGATCTTGGAGGTCATGGCGGCGGCGACCGCGTGCTCCCAGTCGTTCTCGCCCTCGGCGTGCATGATCCCGCCGACGTTCTGGGCGCCGGTCTCCTCCAGCAGCCGCACGGCGGTGGCGATGTAGTTCGGCGAGAGCATGCCGTGGCCGTCGACGCGGACCACGATCGGGTGCCGGGACGCCTTGATCGCGGCATTCAGCGCGGCGGGGGTGCGGCCGGTGGGGTTGGGCACCGTGTGCACCCGCGGGTCTTCCCGCACGAGCTCGGCGGCGATCTCGTCGGTCCGGTCCGTGGACGGGCCGAGCGCGATCACCACCTCCATCTCGCCGGCGTACTCCTGCGCCAGGATGTGCCGCACGGAATTGCGGAGGTGGCGTTCCTCATTGAGCACCGGCATGATCACGGAGACGGCCGGAGGCTGCTGCTCAGACATCGTTCCTCGGGGGTACGGCCCCGTGGCGGCCGCCGCGTCGCGGCAGCGCCCCCGGGTGGCTGCGAGTATCGAGGCCACGTTACCGCTAATGGGGGACACCGCATCGCCCCGGCCGAGTGGCAGCGGCGGTACGGGCGGCGTGGAGCGCCTCGGGTGCTCATCGTATGGGCCTACGGTCACTGGGCGCCGCTGTCCCACTCGTACCCCTCCCCTCGCCCGTACCCCTCCCCACGCCCTGCTTTCCTCTCCTCGTCGCGGAGGTCTTGTCACGTGACCGGTCCCGACCGTCCCCCGCGCCCCGCCCCGGCCCGCCGCCCCCGCTGGGGTCTGCGGCTGGGCACCGGGGCCGCCGTCCTGGTCCTGGCCGCCGGCGGCATCGGGCACGCCCTGGTCACCGGGCTGGAGTCGAACATCCAGCGGGTCGACGCCTTCGAAGGGCTCAACGACCGGCCCAGGGGCAGCGACGGGATGAACGTCCTGCTCGTGGGCACCGACGGCCGCGACAAGATCAGCCTGGCGGACAGGAGGCGCTACCAGCTGGGCGGCGCCCCCTGCCACTGCACCGACACGATGATGCTGGTGCACCTGTCCGGGGACCGGGAGCGGGCCAGTGTGGTGAGCCTGCCGCGCGACTCGTACGCCCGGATCCCGGCGTACACCGACCGCAGGACCGGCGAACGGCACCCCGCGCATCCGCAGAAGATCAACGCCGCGTACGCCGAGGGCGGCCCCAGCCTGACCGTGCGCACCGTCGAGCACATGACCGGGGTGCACATCGACCACTACGTGGAGCTGGACTTCACCAGCTTCATCAGGACCGTCGACGTGGTGGGCGGGGTGGAGGTCTGCACCCGGCGGCCGCTGCGGGACTCGCACACCGGTCTCGACCTGGCGGCGGGCAAGCACACCCTGGACGGCGGCCAGGCGCTCCAGTACGTCCGGTCCCGGCATCTCGACGGCGCCGCCGACCTGAGCCGGATGGGGCGCCAGCAGCGGTTCCTGGCCGCACTGCTGCGCAAGGCCACCGACAGCGGGGTGCTGCTGAACCCGGTGAAGTTCAACAAGGTCGCCACCACCATGCTGGGCTCCGTCCGCGCCGACCGCGGCTTCGGGACCCTTGAGCTGGTGGCCCTCGGCCGCGCCATGCGGGGCTTCACCCCCTCGTCCTCGGAGTTCGCCTCGGTGCCGCTCCGCGACGCGAGCCACCACGTGCCGGGGGTCGGCTCCACCGTTCGCTGGGACAAGGCCGGGGCGGCCCGGCTCTTCAAGGCCATCCGCCAGGACCGGCCGCTGGCCGTGCGGCGCCCGGCGCGCAAGGACAGCTCACCCGCCGTGGTGGAGGTGGCCCCGTCCCGGATCCGCGTCGAGGTGGTCAACGGGACCCCGGCCGAGGGGCTGGGCGCCGAGGTCGCCCGGCAGCTGCGCGCGAACGGCTTCGCCACCACCGGCTCGGCCGTGGCCGCGCCCGCGCCCGTGCGGCGCACGGTGATCTCGTACGACCCGGGCTGGGACCGCTCGGCGCGCTCCCTGCTGGCCGCGCTGCCGGGGGCGGAGCTGCGGGCGGCGCCCGGGCAGGGGCCGGTGCTGCGGGTGACGCTCGGCACGGACCACCGGGGCGTGCACCGGGTACGGGCCCAGCGCCCGGACCGGAGCGGCAGCGGGTACGGGGCGGTCACCGGCGATCAGGTCGACTGCGGCTGAACCAGTCCGTCGACTGCGGCTGGACGAGCCGCTGCGAGCCGGTCCGGATGCGGCCGGGCAAGGCGCTGCCGGAGCCGGACCCGATGCGACCGCGGGTACACCGCGCCGCCGCCGGGCAGGCCGCTGCCGCCGCTCGGCGCGTACTGCCGTGTGCGCCCTTCGCACGCTTCCGCACACCCGTTCCCCTACCCCGCCGCGCCCCCCTCTCCGTACCCCCTGCGCACCCCTGCCGTACCCCCTGTCCGCACCCCCCTCCGGCGGCGGTCCGCCCTCCCGGGGAAGCTCCTCCGTAACGCTTTGACCAGGCACTTCGCCGTCCCCTTGACGGTTCGGACGGGCCTTCCCCAGGCCGATGGGATTGCTGGACGGCGGCGGGCGGGCTCGCTAGCTTGGCCGGGTCACCAAGCACCGAGGGCGCGGCTCCCTCGCACCTCCTCGTCTGCGCTGGAAGGTCCGATGCTGCATCAGGCGTGTCCCCCGCCCCGCCGAGAGTTCACCTCGCGCGGGGCGCAACTGGCCCACCCTCGACTGCCCTGGCTCCAGAGATCCTTCAACACGGCCTTCCGTCCCTTCGCCACCCGTCTGTGGCCGCTCGACGCGGAGCGGCTCAAGAGCGGGGCCCGGGCCGGGACGGGGCTCGTGGACTTCGGGGACGAGGCCCCGCTGGACGAGCCGCTCGCCGTCCTGTGCGAGTCGCTGAACCGCGAGATACGCCTGAGCCCGAACGGCCGCTTCGTCCTCCAGAGCCAGCTGGCCGGGAGCCTGGCCAACCGGCTGCGGCTGATGGACCTCATGGCCCGCCGCCCGGAGGTCTTCCAGGCCCCGGTCGTCCGTCCGCTGTTCGTCGCCGGCATCCCGCGCACCGGCACCACCTTCGTCCAGAAGCTGCTGGGCCAGGACCCGCACTGGCGGACGCTGCCGCTGTGGGAGACCCGGCATCCGCTCCCGGACGGGGACCCGGCGGTCCCGCCGCCCGACCCGGACCCGCGGATCGCCCGCAGCCGCAAGGAGCTGCGCATGGTCCACCGGCTGCTGCCCGAGCAGGCCGCGATGCACGAGCTGGTGCACGACGAGCCGGAGGAGGAGTATCCGCTCCTGGCCGCCGGGCACTGCTCGTCGATGTACGAGAACGCCGTGCTCGTCCCGGCGTACACCCGGTGGTTCACCGGCGCCGACCACCGCGGCGGCTACCGGCTCTTCCGCCGCTACCTGCAGTTCATGCAGTGGAGCCGCCCGCGGGGCGAGCGGTGGGCGCTGAAGACCCCTGGCCACCTGGAGATGCTGATCCCGCTGCTGGACACCTTCGAGGACGCCACCGTGGTGCACACCCACCGCGACCCGGTGACCTCGGTGGTCTCCCTCAGCAACATGCTCAGCTACGACGCGCGCACCTACTTCGACCACCCGGACCCGCATGTGATCGGCCGGTGCGCCGCGGACTTCACCGAGCGCCTGCTGCGTGCCGCGCTCCGGGACCGCGAGGCGGCCGGTGACCGCCTGGTGGACGTCTTCTTCCGCGAGCTGATCTCCGACCCGGTCCGCGAGCTGCGCCGGGTGTACGAGACGGCGGACCGCGAGCTGGACGCCGGTACCGAACGGGCGATGCGCGGCTTCGCCGAGTCCGAGGGCCGCCGCGCCGGCCGCCACCGCTACGCGGCCGAGGACTTCGCGCTGAGCGTCCCGGAGCTGCGCGAGCGCTTCGCGTTCTACTACGACTTCTTCGACCTGGCGCCCGAGAAGCCCTGACTTCCCGGCCGGACCGGGTGGACCCTCGTCAGTCCTCGATGCCCTCGGCGGCGCGCTTGGCGCGCAGCTCCATGATCGCGCGGCGGCGGGCGAGCCGGTGCGTGCGCCGGATCTGGGCCTCCTGGTAGCGCCGCTTGTCGCGCTCGGTCTCCGGGATCACCGGCGGCACCGGCCGGGGCTTGCCCTCGGCGTCGACGGCGGCGAAGACCAGGTAGGCGCTGCCGACCTGGGTGGCGGGCGTGGACTCGTTCCAGCGCTCGGCGAGCACCCGGACGCCGACCTCCATGGAGGACCGTCCGACCCAGTTGACCTGCGCCTTCACATGAACGAGGTCGCCGACGTGGACGGGTTCCAGGAAGGCCATCTCGTCCATGGAGGCGGTGACGGCCGGCCCGCCGGAGTGCCGTCCGGCGACCGCGCCCGCCGCGTCGTCCACCAGCTTCATGATCACGCCGCCGTGGACCGTACCGAGGAGGTTGGTGTCACTCGCGGTCATGATGTGGCTGAGCGTGGTGCGGGACGCCGAGGTGGGCTTCCCCGGCAGAGGCTCAGGGGCGGGCTGCTCGATCATGCGTCCACTGTATGCGCGGCCGGGTACGCGGTGGGAACCGCGCCCGGCACCGCGGCGGGAGCCCGGCGAGAGTTCACGGGCGGCGACACACCGCAGCACAAACAGCCACACAACCGACGGCCATTGCATCAGCTCTGCAACAGCCGCGGCCCGATCCGGCACCCGGCCTGTGAGGCCACCGGACGGACCGGGCACACTCCTCCCATGAACGATTGGCCCGAGGGGCGGACCAGCGACGGCAGGGAGCGGTACGGGCGCGGCAGCCACGGCGCGCAGCCGGAGGGCGCCCGCGCCATGCCGCAGGTGCGGCGCGGCGGCATGCCGGGCCCGCAGCGGCAGCCTGCCGAGCCGCCGCTGCCGCCCGAGCTGTCGCCCCGCGGTCCGGTACCGCAGCAGCGCTACCAGTCGCCCGATGGCCCGGCCGGCGCAGGCGGCTACGACGAGTACGACGACGGCTACAACACCGGCCAGGTCTACGGCCACGGCAGCCCGAACGGTCCGGCAGGCGCCGGGCCGGACCAGGGCCGCGGCAGCGGCCCCGGCGGCCCGCGCCCGCCCCGGCAGGCGCCCGGCAGGCCGAAGAACTGGAAGAAGCGCATCGGCATAGGCGCCGCGGTCATCTTGGCCGTGCTGCTGGTGGACGGCATCGTCACGTACTTCTGGGCCGACTCCAAGCTGCGCCGCGAGGTCGACCTGAGCAAGGTCGAGGACCGCCCCGCCGGCGGAGAGGGCACCAACTACCTGATCGTGGGTTCGGACAGCCGCGAGGGCATGTCCGACGAGGCCAAGAAGAAGCTGCACACCGGCTCCGCCACCGGCCGCCGCACTGACTCGATGATCCTGCTGCACGTCGGTGACAACGGGAACACCATGGTCAGCCTGCCCCGCGACTCGTGGGTGACCATCCCGGCGTTCACCGGTTCGGAGAGCGGCAAGCGCTACCAGCCCAGCCAGAACAAGCTGAACGCGTCCTTCTCCTCCGACGGCCCCGGGCTGCTGGTCCGCACGGTCGAGTACAACACCGGCCTGCGGATCGACCACTACGCGGAGATCGGCTTCGACGGCTTCGCCAAGATCGTGGACGCGGTCGGCGGTGTGGAGATCGACATCCCGCAGGACATGAAGGAGAAGCACGCCGGCACGAACTTCAAGAAGGGCAAGCAGACGCTGGACGGCCGCGAGGCACTCGCCTTCGTCCGGCAGCGCTACGGCCTTGCGGGCGGCGACCTGGACCGCGCGAAGAACCAGCAGAAGTTCCTGTCCGCGCTGGCCAACAAGGCCGCCACACCGAGCACGATCATCAACCCGTTCAAGCTCTACCCGACCATGGGCGCCGGTCTGGACAACCTCATCGTCGACAAGGACATGAGCCTGTGGGACCTGAAGGAGATGTTCTTCGCGATGAAGGGCGTCTCCGGCGGTGACGGCAAGCAGATGAACATGCCGGTCGCCAACCCGGGCTACGCCACGCCCAAGGGCAGCGCGGTGCTGTGGGACAAGGCCAAGGTCAAGCAGCTGGTCGAGCAGCTGAAGAACGACGAGAAGGTCACCGTCTCCGGCAACTGAACCGCGACGCGAAAGCGCCGGACGGGCTCGCTGGCCCGTCCGGCGCTTTTCCGTACCGGAGTCCTTACGGCAGGTTGCGGGCCATGACGATGCGCTGGACCTGGTTGGTGCCCTCGTAGATCTGCGTGATCTTCGCGTCCCGCATCATCCGCTCCACCGGATAGTCCCGCGTGTAGCCGTAACCACCCAGCAGCTGGACCGCGTCCGTGGTGACCTCCATCGCCACATCCGACGCGAAGCACTTCGCCGCCGCGCCCTGGAACGTCAGATCCGCATCCCCACGCTCCGACTTCGCCGCCGCCGCATACGTCAACTGGCGCGCGGCCTCGATCTTCATCGCCATGTCGGCCAGCATGAACTGGATCCCCTGGAAGTCCGCGATCGGCTTCCCGAACTGCTTACGCTCCCGCACATAGCCCTTGGCGTAGTCCAGCGCCCCCTGCGCGATCCCCAGCGCCTGGGCGGCGATCGTGATCCGCGTGTGGTCGAGGGTCTTCATCGCCGTGGCGAAGCCCGTACCCTCCGCGCCGATCATCCGGTCCGCCGGGATCCGCACGTTGTCCAGATACACCTCACGGGTCGGAGAACCCTTGATCCCCAGCTTCTTCTCCGGCGCGCCGAAGGAGACGCCCTCATCACCCTTCTCCACCACGAACGCGCTGATGCCCTTGCTGCGCTTCTCCGGGTCGGTGACCGCCATCACCGTGTAGTACTCCGAGACGCCCGCGTTGGTGATCCACCGCTTCACACCGTTGAGGATGTAGTGGTCGCCGTCGCGTACCGCGCGGGTCTTCATCCCCGCCGCGTCCGAACCCGCGTCCGGCTCGGACAGGCAGTACGAGAACATCGCATCGCCCTTGGCCAGCGGACCCAGGTACTTGCGCTTCAGCTCCTCCGAACCCGACAGGATCACCGGAAGCGACCCCAGCTTGTTCACCGCCGGAATCAACGACGAGGACGCGCACACCCGCGCGACCTCCTCGATCACGATCACCGTCGCCAGCGCGTCCGCCCCCGCACCCCCGTACGACTCCGGCACATGCACCGCGTGCAGATCATTGGCCACCAGCGCGTCCAGCGCCTCCTGCGGGAACCGCGCCTCCTCATCGACCGCCGCCGCGAACGGCGCGATCTTCGCCTCAGCGAGCCCCCGCACCGACTCACGAAGCATCTCGTGCTCCTCCAGCGGCCGGTACAGGTCGAAGTCCGCGGATCCCGCCAAGGTTCTCACTCCTCTGAGTGCTAACTACCGTTAAGTAACAGAATTCTATGGGCGTGATTCGGCCGGGTACAGGTGAGCTTGCCGACAGCGCCGACCCTGCCCCCTGACGGCCCCGACTATGCTCAGGCTGCGCGTTTGCTCGCACGTCCGTCCATACCTGCTGTTGGAGCCCCGCATGGCCCTCAAGATCACCGTGATCGGCACCGGATACCTCGGCGCCACGCACGCCGCGGCGATGGCCGAGCTCGGCTTCGAGGTGCTGGGGCTCGACGTCGTCCCGGAGAAGATCGCGATGCTCGCGGCGGGCCGGGTGCCGATGTACGAGCCGGGGCTGGAGGAGCTGCTGCACCGGCATGTGGCGGGCATCGAGGGTTCGACCGGCCGGCTGCGCTTCACCACCTCCTACGAGGAGGTGGGCGAGTTCGGCGACGTCCACTTCGTCTGCGTGAACACTCCGCAGAAGCACGGCGAGTACGCGTGCGACATGAGCTTCGTGGACAGCGCCTTCGAGTCGCTCGCCCCGCATCTGCGCCGGCCGGCGCTGGTGGTCGGCAAGTCGACCGTGCCGGTGGGCAGCGCGGCCCGGCTCGCCGCCCGGCTGGCGGAGCTGGCCCCGGCGGGCGCGGACGCCGAGCTGGCCTGGAACCCGGAGTTCCTGCGCGAGGGCTTCGCCGTCGAGGACACCCTGCACCCGGACCGGATCGTCGTGGGCGTCACCAGCGACCAGGCCGAGAAGGTGCTGCGCGAGGTGTACGCCACACCGGTCGGGGAGGGCTCCCCGTTCGTCGTCACCGACTTCCCGACCGCCGAGCTGGTCAAGACCGCCGCCAACTCCTTCCTGGCCACCAAGATCTCGTTCATCAACGCGATGGCGGAGATCTGCGAGGCGTCCGACGGCGACGTGGTGAAGCTCGCCGAGGCCATCGGCCACGACGACCGGATCGGGCGGAAGTTCCTGCGCGCCGGGATCGGCTTCGGCGGCGGCTGCCTGCCCAAGGACCTGAGGGCCTTCATGGCGCGCGCCGGCGAGCTGGGCGCGAGCCAGGCGCTGACCTTCCTCCGCGAGATCGACTCCATCAACATGCGGCGCCGCGGCCACATGGTGGAGCTGGCCCGCGATGCGGTGGGCGGCAGCTTCCTCGGCAAGCGGGTCGCGGTGCTCGGCGCGACGTTCAAGCCGGACTCCGACGATGTACGGGACTCCCCCGCGCTCAACGTCGCCGGGCAGATCCACCTCCAGGGCGGCCAGGTGACGGTCTTCGACCCCAAGGGCATGGACAACGCGCGCGCCGTCTTCCCGACCCTCGCCTACGCGCCGAACGCGCCGGAAGCGGTGCGCGGCGCCCACGCGGTGCTGCACCTGACCGAGTGGGCCGAGTTCCGCGAGCTGGACCCGGCCCAGCTGGGCGAGGTCGTCGCGGAACGGCGCATCCTGGACGGGCGCAACACCCTGGACCCGGCGCGGTGGCGCGACGCGGGCTGGAACTTCCGGGCGATGGGCCGCCCGCACGCCTGACCCCCGGGACAGCCCGCCGGGAGATAGCCTGCACTCCTCCGCACCCCGTCCGCACCGAGGGAGGAATCATGGCCGTCGCCGCCATGGGCGTCACCGTCCTGGACTGCCCCGACCCCCGCGCGCTCGCCGACTTCTACGCCGCCGTGCTGGGCGGAACGGTGCAGGCCGACCGGGAGGACTGGGTCGAGGTCCTCGGCACCCACGGCAACCGCCTCCTCGCGTTCCAGCGGGTCGTCGGCTACGTACCGCCGCGCTGGCCGAGCACGGAGCACTCCCAGCAGCTGCACCTGGACTTCGACGTGCCGCGGGAGCAGCTGGACGACGCCGAGCGCGAGGTCCTCGCACTCGGCGCGACGCTGCTCCAGGGCGACGACGGCGGCGAGCGGGACTGGCGGGTCTACCGCGACCCGGCGGGGCACCCCTTCTGCCTGTGCGCCTGCTGACCGGCGCCCGCGGTACCCGGGCCGCGGGAGTCAGCCGTCGAGCTGGTCGATCGTGGCGATCGACGGACTCCTGGTGGCGCGCAGGTCGCGGGCCGTGTCCTCGGCGGCGCGCAGCGTGCGGACCGCGTTCCGCCAGGTGAGTTTCGCCAGGTCCGCGGTGGACCACTTGCGGGCCAGGAGTTCGGCGACGAGGTTCGGGTAGCCCGCCACGTCGGCCAGGTCGGCCGGGGTGAAGGCGGTGCCGTCGAAGTCGCCGCCGATCCCGATGTGGTCGACGCCCGCGACCTCGCGCATGTGGTCGAGGTGGTCGGCGACGGTGGCGGCGGTCGCGAGGGGGCGCGGGGTGGTCTCCTCGAAGGCCCGGTGCACGGCCATGGCCTCGGCGGTGGTGTCGAGATGGTGGAACCCGTGGGCGCGCATGTTCTCGTCGGCGGCCTTCGTCCAGGCGATGGCCTCGGGCAGGATGAACTTCGGTACGAAAGTCGCCATCGCGATACCGCCGTTGGCGGGCAGCGCCGCCAGGACGTCGTCCGGGACGTTGCGCGGGTGGTCGCAGACGGCGCGGGCCGAGGAATGCGAGAAGACCACGGGCGCGGCGGACACCCGCAGGGCGTCCCGCATGGTGTCGGCCGAGACGTGGGAGAGGTCGACCAACATGCCGAGCCGGTTCATCTCCCGCACGACCTCCTCGCCGAAGCGGGTCAGGCCGTTCGCCCGGGGCTCGTCGGTGGCGGAGTCGGCCCAGGGGACGTTGTCGTTGTGGGTGAGCGTCATATAGCGGACGCCCAGGTCGTACAGGGCGCGCAGGGTCGCCAGCGAGCAGTTGATGCTGTGGCCGCCCTCGGCGCCCATGAGGGACGCGATCCGGCCCTCCGCTCGCGCCGCCTCCATGTCGTCGGCGGTGAACGCGAGCCGCAGATCTTCGGGGTAGCGGTCGGCCAACCGCCGTACCACGTCGATCTGTTCGAGGGTGGCGCTGACGGCGTTGTCACCGCTGAAGTCCGAGCGGACGAAGACCGACCAGAACTGCGCGCCGACGCCGCCCGCCCGCAGCCTGGGGATGTCGGTGTGCAGATGGGCGCGCTGGTCGGTGGCGATGTCGCGGCGGCCGAGGTCGTACCGCACCTGCGCGCGCAGCGCCCAGGGGAGGTCGTTGTGGCCGTCGACGACCGGGTGGACGGCCAGCAGTTCGCGCGCCTGTGCGAGGAGGTCGGTCATGATCCCATCCTCGTACGGCCCGCGGCCGAAGTCACGCCCCGGTCACGCCGTCGGCGGGGTCCGTGGTGAGGCCGGGTCACCTGGCGAGGCTCAGGTCACTTGTTGAAGCCGAAGCGTGCCGCGCCTTCCACCTTCGCGCGCAGCCGCTTGCCCTTCTCGGTGGCCTGCTCGTTCAGCTCGACCTGGAAGTGCCGCATACGCTCCAGCAGTTCGGGGTCGTGCGCGGCGAGCATCCGGGCGGCCAGCAGCCCGGCGTTGCGGGCGCCGCCGACGGAGACCGTGGCGACGGGCACGCCCGCGGGCATCTGCACGATCGACAGCAGCGAGTCCATGCCGTCGAGGTACTTGAGCGGCACCGGGACGCCGATCACCGGCAGCGGGGTGACGGAGGCGAGCATGCCCGGCAGGTGGGCGGCGCCACCCGCGCCCGCGATGATCGCCTTCAGGCCCCGGGAGGCGGCGCTCTCGCCGTAGGCGACCATCTCGTGCGGCATCCGGTGCGCCGAGACCACATCGACCTCGTACGGGATCTCGAACTCGTCCAGGGCCTTGGACGCCGCCTCCATGACGGGCCAGTCGGAGTCGGAGCCCATGACGATGCCGACGACGGGGCCGGTGGGGGTCGTACTCATTCGGTGATGGTCCCTCGGAGGTAGTCGGCGGCATGCCGGGCGCGCGCGATGACGTCGGCCAGATCGTCGCCGTAGGTATTGACGTGGCCGACCTTACGGCCCGGCTTCACGTCCTTGCCATACATGTGGATCTTCAATCCCGGGTCGCGGGCCATGCAGTGCAGATACGCCGGGTACATGTCCGGATAGTCGCCGCCCAGCACGTTCACCATGACGGTCCACTTCGCGCGCGGGCGGGGGTCGCCCAGCGGCAGGTCGAGGACGGCACGCACATGGTTGGCGAACTGCGAGGTGATCGCGCCGTCCTGGGTCCAGTGGCCGGAGTTGTGTGGGCGCATCGCCAGCTCGTTGACCAGGATGCGGCCGTCGCGGGTCTCGAACAGCTCGACGGCGAGATGGCCGACGACGTCCAGTTCCTCGGCGACGCGCAGCGCCAGCCGCTGGGCCTGGGCGGACAGCTCGGCGGAGAGCTCGGGGGCGGGGGCGATCACGGTGTCGCAGACGCCGTCGGTCTGGACGGACTCCACGACGGGGTAGGCGACGGCCTGGCCGTGCGGGGACCGTACGACGTTGGCCGCCAGCTCGCGCGCGAAGTCGACCTTCTCCTCGGCGAGGACGGGCACCCCGGCGCGGAACGGCTCGGCGGCCGCCGTCTCGTCCCCGACCACCCACACGCCCTTGCCGTCGTAGCCGCCGCGCACGGTCTTGAGGACGACCGGGAAGCCCGCGCCCTCCTCGGCGAAGCGGGTCACGTCGGCCGCGTCGGTCACGATCCGGTGACGCGGGCACGGGACGCCGATCTCGTCGAGCCTGGCCCGCATGACGCCCTTGTCCTGGGCGTGCCGCAGGGCCTCGATGCCGGGGCGGATGACGACGCCTTCCGCTTCGAGAATCCGCAGATGCTCGGCCGGGACATGCTCGTGATCGAAGGTGACCACGTCACAGCCTTGTGCGAAAGCACGAAGGGTTTCCAGGTCGCGGTAGTCGCCGATGACGACGTCGTTCACCACCTGGGCCGCAGAGTCCTGCGGGGTGTCGCTGAGCAGTTTGAACCTGATGCCGAGCGGGATGCCTGCCTCGTGGGTCATACGGGCGAGCTGGCCACCGCCGACCATGCCGACTACCGGGAATGTCACGCACCCAGGGTAAACGCCCGCGGGGCCGACCCGGTCAACTTGGAGGATCACCCGAACGGGGGAAAGTGCACGCCGGGCCCGGCCCGGCACCCAATTGCCGACACCTGTGAGCGGGGGCCTGAGCGGGCTGGTTAGCATGAATCGTTGTCAACGCCGATCGGACGGGGCTGAACGATCACCATGAGTGAACGGCGCACACTGCGCGGGCAGGTGGAGCAACTCGCCCGCGAGATCGCGAAGTTCGGCGCGGTCGGCGGCCTCGGCGTCTTCGTCGACCTCGGCGTCTTCAACCTGGTACGGCACCACACCGAGCTGCCCGTCGTCAGGGCCAGCATCATCGCGACGGTGGTCGCGATCGTCTTCAACTACGTGGGCTTCCGCTACTTCACGTACCGGGACCGTGACAAGAGCCGCCGCACCAGGGAGCTCACGCTCTTCCTGCTGTTCAGCGCGGTCGGCCTGGTGATCGCGAACGGCGTGCTCTTCACCGCGACGTACGGGTTCGGCTGTGACACGCCGTTGCAGAGCAACGTGTTCAAGTTCGTCGGCATCGGCGTCGCCACGCTCTTCCGCTTCTGGTCGTACCGGACGTGGGTGTTCCGCGCGCTGCCCGCGCGGGAGGCCGTGGAGGCCGCGGAGTCCATCCTCGCCGAGAACCAGGCGCGGAGCGTCAGGAAGTAGGCTCCTGCGCCGCCTCGCGGCTCAAGCACCTTCTGCCGTTTGATCAGCTTCGCGGCTCAAGCACCTTCCGTCGCTTGATCAGCTTCGCGGCTCAAGCACCTTCCGTCGCTTGATCGGCTTCGCGGCTCAAGAAGAGCGCGAAGACCGGCGGGCACTGCTGGAGCAGCTCCAGTCGACCGCCGTCCGCCTCCGCCAGGTCGCGGGCGACCGCGAGTCCCAGGCCCGTGGAGTTCTGGCCGCTGACCGTCCGCTCGAAGACCCGGGCGCCCAGCTCCGGCGGCACACCCGGCCCCTCGTCGGTGACCTCGACCACCGCCTGGTTCCCGGTGACCCGGGTACGGATCGCGACCGTACCGTCACCGTGCATCAGCGAGTTCTCGATGAGCGTGGCGAGCACCTGGGCGACGGCTCCCGGCGTGCCGACCGCCCGCAGGCCCGGCTTGCCGGAGCGCACGATGGCCCGGCCCTCGCTGCGCACCGCCGGCCGCCACTCCTCGATCTGCTGCTTGACGACCTCGTCCAGGTCGAAGGCGATGGCGGAGCCGGTGCGCGGGTCGCGGGAGTTGGTCAGCAGCCGCTGCACCACGTCCGTGAGCCGCTCGACCTGACCCAGGGCGATCGTCGCCTCTTCCCTGACCGTCTCCAGGTCGTCGGTGACCGTGATCTCCTCCAACCGCATGGACAGCGCGGTCAGGGGCGTACGCAGCTGATGGGACGCGTCGGCCGCCAGGCGCCGTTCGGCGGTCAGCATCCGCGCGATCCGCTCCGCGCTGCTGTCCAGCACATCGGCGACCCGGTCCAGCTCGGGCACCCCGTACCGGCGATGGCGCGGCCGCGGGTCGCCGGAGCCCAGCCGCTCGGCGGTCTCGGCCAGGTCGGTGAGCGGGGCGGAGAGCCGGTGCGCCTGCCGTACCGCCAGCAGTACGGCGGCGATCACGGCCAGCAGCGCCACCCCGAGGATGATCGTCAGGGTGCGGCCGACCTCCTTGCTGACCGTCGAGCGGTCCGCCTCGACCAGCACGGTCTCGCGGTGTTCGCCCACCTTCTCGGCGGAGATGACGCTGCCACCGGGGCGCGTGCCGACCTCGACCGGCTCCCGGCCGGGGATCTTGATCCGGGCGTAGCGTCCGCTCCCGACCTGCTCGCGCAGCACCTCCGGGGTGATGCGCTCGCCGCCGATGAGCCGGCTGTCGACGATGCTCACCAGCCGGACCGCGTCGGAGTCCACGCTCTCCTGGGCGCTGTTCTCGATGGTGCGGGTCTCCACGATCACCAGCGAGACGCCGAAGACGGCGATGACGACGAGCACCACGGCGAGCGTGGAGTTGATCAGGCGACGGCGCATGTCCCTACCGTGTCAGCCCGGGTCAGCTTTTCTCGAACCGGAAGCCGACACCGCGCACCGTGGCGATGTAGCGGGGGTTGGCGGCGTCGTCGCCGAGCTTCTTGCGCAGCCACGAGATGTGCATGTCGAGGGTCTTGGTGGAGGACCACCAGGTGGTGTCCCAGACCTCGCGCATCAGCTGGTCGCGGGTGACGACCCGGCCCGCGTCCCGCACCAGCACCCGCAGCAGGTCGAACTCCTTGGCGGTGAGCTGGAGCTCCTCGTCCCCCATCCAGGCGCGGTGGGACTCGACGTCGATCCGCACCCCGTGGGTGGCGGGGGCCTGCGCCTGCTGCTCGCCGGCGCCGCGCCGCAGCAGGGCCCGTACCCGGGCGAGGAGTTCGGCGAGGCGGAACGGCTTGGTGACGTAGTCGTCGGCGCCGGCGTCCAGTCCGACGACGGTGTCGACCTCGTCGGCCCGGGCGGTGAGCACCAGGACCGGGAAGCCGTGCCCCTCGGTGCGCAGCCGACGGCACACTTCCAGCCCGTCCATGCCCGGCAGACCCAGATCGAGGACGAGTAGATCGACGCCCCCTTGCAACCCGGCGTCCAGCGCGCTGGGTCCGTCCTCCCGCACCTCTACCTCGTATCCTTCGCGGCGCAGCGCGCGTGCGAGCGGCTCCGAGATGGACGCGTCATCCTCGGCGAGCAGTACTCGGGTCATGGGAGTGATGGTAGTCCGACGGGGTATGCGATCGGGGCGGGATGGCGGCACCGCCCGCCGTGACCAGCCCTGACACGGTCGAACCACCGGTCGGCGAACGGCCGGCGAACGCATGATCTTAGGCTGGTGAGAAGTTGCGCCTCATACTCGTGACTTTTCTCTCATCCAGCCCAATGTCCGCCAGGACGTGGCTTATCGTGACGGGACGTCTGTAGCACGACCTTGAGGACCTTTGGCCGCACGGCGCGCCGGAGGTCTTCTTTGTGCCCGGCTGGAACCCCCAGTCGCCGACACAGCGAACCCCCCTCACCGAAGGAATCACCATGGCGTCCAGCCTGACGAAGGACGCCGCGGACCCGGGAAACCCCACGGTCAGCGGCAAGACCTTCTTCGGCCACCCCCGCGGACTGGCCACGCTCTTCATGACCGAGATGTGGGAGCGCTTCAGCTACTACGGCATGCGCGCCCTGCTCGTCCTGTACCTGCTCTCTGGTGGGCCCGACGCCGGCAAGGGCAGTCAGGGCGGCGGCCTGGGGATGGACGAGGCGGGCGCCACGGCCATCTACTCCGTCTATGTGGCCCTGGTGTACCTGCTCGCCATGCCCGGCGGCTGGATCGGCGACCGGGTCTGGGGGCCGCGCAAGACGGTCACCGTCGCGGCGAGCATCATCATGGCCGGCCACCTGTGCCTGGCCGTGCCCGGCGAGGCGATGTTCTTCGTCGGCCTGGCGCTGGTGGCGCTCGGCTCCGGTCTGCTGAAGGCCAACATCTCCACGATGGTCGGCCAGCTCTACGACGGCCCGGACGACCCGCGTCGCGACGGCGGCTTCACCGTCTTCTACATGGGCATCAACATCGGTGCCTTCGCCGCCCCGCTGGTCATCGGCACGGTCGGTGAGGAATACAACTGGCACCTGGGCTTCGCGCTCGCCGCGGTGGGCATGGCGATCGGTCTGATCTCGTTCCTGATCGGCACCCGCCACCTGTCGCCGCGCTCCAGCGTCGTGCCGACCCCGCTGACGGTCGAGGAGCGCAACTCCTGGCTGCGCAAGGGCCTGACCTGGCTCGCCGTCGCCGCGGTCTTCTACACGATCGTCGTGGCGTCCGGCCACTGGACGCTGAACTGGGCGCTGATCCCGATCACCATCGCGGGCCTGATCATCCCGGCCGGCGTGCTCCTCCGCATCAAGCGGGACAAGGAGCTCTCGGCGGTCGAGCAGCGCAAGATGAACGGCTACATCTGGTTCTTCGTCGCCGCGGCCGTCTTCTGGATGATCTTCGACCAGGGCGGCTCGACGATGTCCGCCTTCGCCGAGAAGAAGACCACGGACGACGTCTTCGGCATCCACTTCTCCACCTCCTGGTTCCAGTCGGTGAACCCGCTGTGGGTGATGGCACTGGCCCCGGTCTTCTCCTGGATGTGGCTGTCCCTGGCGCGGCGCGGCCGCGAGCCCAACACCACGGTGAAGTTCGCCACGGCGCTGCTCTTCATCGGCGCCTCGTTCTTCATCTTCGTGATCCCGATGGGCATGACCGAGAACGGCTCCAAGGTCACCCCGGCCTGGCTGATCTCGATCTACATGATCCAGACCATCGGTGAGCTGTGCCTCTCCCCGGTCGGCCTCTCGGTGACGACCAAGATGGCCCCGGCGAAGTACGCCAGCCAGATGATGGGCGTGTGGTTCCTGGCCGTCACCGCCGGTGACTGCACCACGGGTCTGCTGTCCATCGCGGAGGTCGACCTCAGCGGTCGGGGCATCATCGCGCTGCAGGCCGGGCTGGCGGTGCTGGCCGGCATCGCGGTGTGGATGTACCGCAAGCGGATCGCCGAGCTGGCGGACGCCAGCTGACAGACGGCGGCGGCCGGGTGACCGGCTGACGTACGGGAAGGGCCCGGCGCGGGATACGCGCCGGGCCCTTCGTGTGTGCCGGGCCTTCGCGTGCGCCGGAGCCTTCCCGTATGCCGGAGCCTTCGCGTGCGCCGGGCCCTGTCGCGTTCGTGGACCGCCGCTGCCGCACCTTCACCCGTACGGCCCCGTACGGGATGCGGGGCGGGCGGCCGGCCCGCACGATGTGGCCGTGGCGCCCATACGTCGTCGCGTACGGCCCCGCCGTGGAGCGGCCCGCCTCACCGTGTGCGGGGCACTGCTGCTGGGCTGCTGTGCGACCCTGCCGCCCGCGGCGACGGCCGTACGCTCCGCCGCGGCGGCCGTACGCACCCCGGTGGCGGCCGTACGCACTCCCGTGGCGGTCACGCGCACTCCGATGGCTGTCGTACGCGCTCCGGCCGGCCGGGACGGGGCGGTGGAGACCCACGCCTACGGGGCCCACTCCCGGCAGGTACTCACCGCCTACCGGCCGCCGGGCGGCGCGCCGGGGCCGGGTCTGGTGATCGTGCATGGCGGCTACTGGGCAATCGACACGGACTGGAGTGGCTGGGCCCGTACGTTCGCCGCCCAGGGCTTCACCGTCTTCGACGTCGACTACCGCCTGAACTCCGACGCCCGCTGGCCCGCCCAGCGGGACGACGTCCTGGCGGCGCTGGGCTGGATCCGCCGCAACGCGGCACGGTTCGCGCTCACCGGGGACCGGCTCGTGCTGCTCGGTTCCTCGGCGGGCGGGCAGATCGTGACGAACGCGGGCGCGTACAGGGCGGGTGGGAGGCAGGTCGCCGGGGTGATCGCCCTGTCCCCGGTGGCGTCCCCGTACCGGGCTTGGCTGGACGGCGGCACGGCGGACGCGGCCCCCGAGCAGCGGAGACTGCGCCGCGAGGCCGCGCGGCTGGCGGGCTGCGAACCGGTACGGACCGAGGGGGCCTGCGGGCGGGTGTGGCGGGACATGGCGGCCCGCCACCACGCCTCGGGAGCCGACGACGCGCCGATGTACCTGCTGCACTCGGCGGCCGACTTCGTGCCCGCCGGGCACGCGTGGGACCTCGCGGCGGCGGAGCGGTCGGCGGGGATGGCGGCGGCCGACATCACGGTCGAGGTGGTCCCGGGCGACGCGCATGGGGCGGGCCTCTTGGAGGACCCGGAGGTCGTGGCCAAGGTGGCAGCGGCGGCGGCCGCGTGGACCCGGGGCCGGACGGACTGACACGGGATGCGGGGCCGGACGGCGGGCTGGGGCACGCGGGCCGGACGAGCTGGGCGCACGCAGGGCCGGACGGGCTGGGGCCTGCGAGGTCGGACGGGATGAGGCACGCAGGGGCGGACGGGCTGGGGCGCGCAGGGCCGGGACGGGCTGAGGCACGCAGGGGCGGACAGGCTGGGGCGCGCAGGGCCGGACGGGATGAGGCACGCGGGCCGGACAGGCTGAGGCACGCAGGGGCGGACGGGCTGGGGCACGCAGGGCCGGACGGGCTGACGGCGCCGATACGGGCGCGTACGCACGCACCGTGCCGCGCGGCGGGCCCGTCCGGCCCTTGGGGACCCGGCTCAGCGGCGGTTCCGCACGGTGCGCCGCCACGGAGTGGCCGTGAGCAGTCCCGCGCCGAGCAGCACGACCGTGCCGCCGATCAGGCCGAACGCCATGAGCCCGCCGTGATCGCCCGCGCCGGTCTCGGCGAGGCCGCCGCCGGTGCCGGACGCGGAGCCCGAGCCGGAGCCGGACGTACCGCCGCTCCCGCCGCTCGTCCCGCCCGTGGCCCCGCCGCTGGACCCGCCTCCGGTGCCGCCACCGGTGCTGGATCCGCCCGTGACGCCGCCCGGCTGTCCCGTGGTGTCCAGCTCCAGCGAGGCGCCAGGGGCCTTCACCGGGGTGCAGGTCGTGGTCGTACCGAGCGCCTTGACGGTCAGTACGCCGGGGCTGAGCGTCGACTTGCCGCTCGCGCCGGGCTTGTACGTACCGGTGAGGTCCGGGATCGCGATCGGGTCGCCGGACTTGATCGGGTCCTTGTTCACCGGGCCCTCGACCGCGACGGTGCCCTTGTCCGCACCGCCGACCGTGACGGCCATCGACGGCTTGACCGAGCCCGCCGGGATGTCCGCCGGGCTGTCCATGACGGACTTGCCGAACTTCACGGTCAGGTCGAACGCCCCGCTCTTCTCCTTGGCGTCGATCCGCACCGGGGAGACCGCGCGCTTGTCGCCGATGGGCGTCTTGCACAGGTAGTCGACGTCGATCTCCTTTCCGGTGTGGGTACCACCGCCGGGATCGCCACCGCCGGTGGTGCCACCGCCGGTCGTACCGCCAGTCGTACCGCCGGTGCTGCCTCCCGTCGCACCGCCGCTCGTACCGCCCGTGGTGCCACCCGTCGTACCGCCCGTGGTCCCGCCGCTCGTCCCGCCGGTGGTCCCGCCCGTCGTACCGCCGTCGGCCGTCACCTTGATGGTGGCGGCGGGCTTCACCGTCTCCTTCGGCGAGCACTTGGTGTCCGTGGAGACCGGCTTGCTGACGTTGATGTTGTAGAAGCCGGGGGTCAGCGTGACCTCCCCCGCCGCCGTCAGCTTCACCTTGGCCTTCATGTCGGACAGCGGCATCGGGCTGTTCTTGGGGACCGGCGGGTTCTGCCGCGGGCCTTCGAGCCGCAACTCGCCGGTCTGGGCGCCGCCCAGGGTGATCGTGCCGGTCGGTTTGACGGTGTCCTTCTCCAGATCGAGGATGTCCGGGTTCTTGGAGGCCGCCGCGACCGTCTTCCACACCACCTCGACCTCCTGCCCCACCTTGGCCGTGGCCGGGGCCTGGATGTCCACCTTGGTGGTGCCCTGGATCGGCGGCAGGCCGGAGATGGGGGGCGGCAGGCACTCGGTCTGGTACGCGACCTCGGCGGCCCCCGCGGCACCCGCGCCCATCAGCACACCCGCGCCGCCGAGCAGCAGCGCGACGGCCGCCGCACCCACTCTCCGTTCCGTACTCACGTGACTCACGTCGTCCCCTTCCGGGTCGTTCGGTCATCGGACGGTGCGGATTGCGCAGTCTCTGGTGGTGCCGGTGGCGCATCTTGTGCCGGTGGCGCATCGGGCGCCGTACGCGGCCGTACGTGGTCCACCACCGCCATCCCGATCCGGAAGACCGCCGCCGGGACCACCACGCACAGCAGCACCCAGAAGAGCGTCACGCCCCAGGGCCGCCCGACCGACCAGGGCTGCTCGACCAGCGTCTTCTTGCCGTAGCGCAGCGAGATCCGATAGTCGCCATGTGCCCCGGCCGACAGCTCGACGTCCAGCTTGACCTGTGCCTTTCTGCCCGCCGGGATGGTCCCCCGCCACCTTCGGTCCGCCCATTCGGGGGCGAGGACGCCGTGCGAGGTGCCGATCTGGAAGACCGGGTTCCGTGCGGGGGACGAGCCGAGGTTGCCGACCGTGACGACGAGCTTCCGGCGCGGCGGCGCCCCGAACCAGGTGAGCGGCCCGCTGGACCCGTCGAGCCGTGCGGACAGCACGCTCAGCCGCTCCCCGCCGCTGTCCTCCGGCAGCGGCGCCACCGGATGCCCGGCGACCTTGAACGGGGCGTCGGCGCTGGTCGGCTCGCCGGTGGCGGTGGCCACGTGGACGACGCACGGGCAGGGCTTGGGAGGGTCGGCGACCGGCAGTCTCCGGGAGAAGGAGCCGTCGGCGTCGGTGGTCACGGCGCGGCCGTGGGCGTTGGCGCAGGAGTTGGTGCCGCCGATCATGTTCTGTCCGCAGATCAGCAGGGTGAGCAGGGCGCCGGGCCGCCATCCGCTCCCCCGTACGGTGACCGTCCCGCCCGCGCCCGCCTCGGGTACGGAGACCTCGGCGGTGGGCCCTGCGTCGGCGCGCGCGGGGGACGCGGCGGGCAGCCCCGCCAGCGCGGACAGCGCCAGGGCCAGGGCCAGCACGACCACCGCCACAGCCAGCCGCGGCCCGGCCCGTCGGCCGGGTCGTGGCCCGGCCCGCCGGCCCGGCCCGCGCCCGCCACCGCGCCCCCCGCCCCGCGTCGGCGTCGCGCGCCCCTGGCCGTACCCGCCGCGCGGACCGTGCCCGCCGCGCGTGCCATGCCTGCTGCCCCGGCTGCTCACGTCCGCGCTCCTGACCTTCCTCGTCGTCGTACGTACGCGGCGCCCGCGCCCACCGCCGCCACGGCGAGCGCGCCCGCGGCGGACACGACGGCCCAGCCGGGAGCGGCCCGGTAGGAGGTGGTCGCCGTGTCGCGGGCGCCGCCGGCCGCCGTCACCGTGAGCCGCACCTCCACCGCGTCGAGGCCGGGCGCGCCGGCCCAGTCCTCGGTGAGGCCGGTGCGCCGCCCCGGCGGCAGGGCGACGGGGAGCGGCCGGGCACGGCGGCGCAGCACCTCCCCGAACAGGCCGTCCGCGCGGACCGCGAGCCGGGGCCGCAGGACGGTGTTGCCGCGGTTGACCAGCGTGTAGTGGATGGACGCGCCGCCACCCGCGCGTGCCACCACCTTCAGGTCCTCCACGGACAGCGCCGCCAGGGGCGTGCCGGTCACCCGCAGCCGCACCCGGACCGCCGCCGTCCGGCCGCCGCCGTCCGCGACGATCGCACCGGACCGGTCGCCGGGCGGGGTCTCCAGAGGGACGGTCACGGTGAACGGGACGTCCGCGCGGGTGCGCGGCGGCACCGTCAGCGCGCGCTCGGCGAACGCCAGCCACGGCGCCGGTGCGCCGGTGCCGCGCAGCAGGACCGTACGGGCCCGGCCGCCGGGATTGCTGACCGACAGCGTGTCCTTGAGCACGGCCCCGGGGCGCCCCTCCAGATGGACGTATCCCCGGCCGTCGCCCGAGGGCGCCATGGACCAGTCCCGGGGCGCGGCCGCGGCCGGTGGCGGGGCGGCGGGCGGCACCGGGGACAGGCCCGGGGACACGAGCAGCACCGTCGCCACGGTGCCGGCCGCGCGCATGACGTGTGCCACGCGGGTACGTCCCGTCAGCGCGCGGGCCGGTGGCGGCGGCTGAGCCACAGCGTCCCGGCCGCTCCGGCGAGCAGCACCGTGCCGCCGAGGGTGCCCAGCGCGACCGCCGAGTCGGCCGGTCCCGTCTGCGGCAGCCCGCCGCCGCCCGTGGCACCCGGGCCACCCGAGCCGCCGGAGGCGCCCGGGCCCGGGCCTCCCGACCCCTTCACCTCCAGCGTCAGCGACGGACCGGGGGTGTTCTTCGGCTCGCAGGTCGTCGTCGTGCCCAGCGCCTTGATCGTCAGGGTCGAGGCGGTGAACGTCACCTTGCCGCTCTTCTTGGGCGTGTACGTACCCGTCAACTCACTGATTCTGATGGGCGTGTTGGCGGGGATGGCCTCGGTGTTGGCGGAGCCCGACACCGCGACCGTGCCCGTCTCCGCGCCGCCCAGCCTGATCAGCGCGCTCGGCTTCATCGCGCCCTTGCCGAGCTCGACCGGGCTGGACGAGACGCCCTTCTCGAAGGACATGGTGAGCTTGTAGGACCCGCCGCTCGGCACGCTCTTGATGGCGATGGGCGAGACGGCGCCCTTCTCGCCGATGGGGGTCTTGCACTGGTAGTCCACGTCCACCGTGTCGGCGTGCGCGGCCGGTGCGGCGGCGAGGAGCACCGCCGCACCGGTCCCGGCGACGGCGAGTGCGCGGCGTGCAGAGTGGGACACGCGGATCCCCTCCCGTTACTGACGACACATCAGATTTGCGGTGACGGTACGCCGGGGACCTTGACAGGGGAAGACACACAACACGCCGGATCCGGCGCGGGCACGGGACAAAGGGCGCACGGGGGCCGAGGGGAGGAACGGGCCGAGGGCGAGGAACGGGGAGAGGCGCGGGGAGCGGGCACCGGGGAGCGCGGGACGGAAACGCGAGGAGAGACGGGGCGGGGCGGGTGCGGGGCGAGGCAGGTGCGGGGCGGGGCGGGGCGGGGCGGGGCAGGGCGAAAACGCGCCGCCCGGCGTCAGGACGGTCCGGCCAGCTCCGCCCAGACGGTCTTGCCCCTGCCGTCGGCGCTCCGTACGACCCCCCAGTCGAGACAGAGCCGCTGCACTATGAACATGCCGTGCCCGCCCGGCCGGCCGGCGCGGTGCGGGTTGCGGGGCGCGGGCGTACCGGCGCCGTGGTCGGCGACCTCCAGGCGCAGCACCTTGCCGTGGCTGCTGACCCGGAGCTCCTCCGGGCCGTCCGCGTGCAGGCACGCGTTGGTGACGAGCTCGGAGACGACCAGCAGGACGTCCTCGGCGGCGGCGCGCTGATCGGCCGTGGCGGCGGGCAGCCAGCCCCAGTCCCGCAGCGCCTGGCGGGTGAAGTCGCGGGCTCGCGGCACGGCGCCACTGGCGTCGGTCAGCTGGAGCCTGCGGATCTGGCCGGCCTGCGGCGCGACCGGCCTGGCGGCAGCGCCATCCGACTCCGGGCCACGCTCGCCCGGTGGGTACGGCCGGGTGGTGCTCATCAGCGCTTCACCTCACCGATTCACCGATTCAGGGACAAGGAACATCTGACGCGTATCAACAGATTCAGCTGTCTCCTGCCCGGCCAAAGCGTGAGAACACCCACTTCTTCGGGATGGGTCATGTGACGGAGGCAACGCGTGCACTGACTCACATCTCAGTCGACGGCGAGCGCCGCGTCCAGGGTGTCATGCACGGTGAAAACGGCTTCCGCTCCCGTGATCTCGAACACCCGGGCCACCACGGGCCGCATTCCGGCCAGATGCACGCCGCCGCCCTCGGCCTCCGCCTTCAGGCGCGCGCCGAGCAGGACGTTGAGACCGGTGGAGTCGCAGAAATCGAGCCGCGAGCAGTCGACGACCAGGCGCACCAGGCCCTCCTCGACGCTCTTCTCCAGCGGTTCACGCAGCAACTCGGCGGTATGGTGATCGAGCTCACCCACCGGGGTCACAACCGCGCTCGCTCCGTGGTGCCGAACCTCGACCTGGAGTCGGCCTTTGCTTGTGCTGCCGACCATCCCGCGGTCCATGTGCGCACCTCTTCTGGCGTCTCGTAGCTTTCGATTGCGCGCTTCGAACATTACGCCTTCCGTACGCAGCGCGGTAGCCGAACAATTCACATCCATCACCAAATACGGACATCTGGCACTTGCCACGTCGCAGGCGATACCGGTAGGCGTAGTAGAGACACATCCGACCACGGCCGGCTTTGGAGGCGCCGCTCACCGCAGGAAGACGTCATGGCTTCGGCAGCCATATGCCGAGAATGATGGAGGAGACACCCATGTCACCCCAGCTCGACGAAGCCCGCTCCTACCCCCAGGACACCGGATCGTCGACCCCCTCGCACGAGGAACCCACCCTGTCCGGGCGATCCGAGCTGTTCGAGGATCTGCCCGAGATCCCGCCTTTCGAAGAGGTGGGCCCGGTGGACGCGAGGGCTCTGTCCAAAACACTCTTCGAGCGGCTGGAGTCGCTGGAGGAGGGGACGCACGAGTACGCGTACGTCCGCAACACCCTGGTCGAACTCAATCTGGCGCTGGTGAAGTTCGCCGCGTCCCGGTTCCGCTCCCGCAGCGAGCCGATGGAGGACATCGTCCAGGTCGGCACCATCGGCCTGATCAAGGCCATCGACCGCTTCGAACTGAGCCGGGGCGTCGAGTTCCCCACCTTCGCGATGCCGACCATCGTCGGCGAGATCAAGCGGTTCTTCCGCGACACCAGTTGGTCGGTGCGGGTGCCCAGGCGGCTGCAGGAGCTGCGCCTGGACCTGGCCAAGGCCGGTGACGAGCTGGCGCAGCGGCTGGACCGCGCGCCGACCGTCGGCGAACTGTCCGAGCGCCTCGGCATCACTCGCGACGAGGTCGTGGAGGGCATGGCCGCGAGCAACGCGTACACCGCGAGCTCGCTGGACGCCCAGCCCGAGGAGGACGAGACCGAGGGCGCGCTGGCGGACCGTATCGGTTACGAGGACCACGGCCTGGAGGGCATCGAGTACGTCGAGTCCCTCAAGCCGCTGATCGCCGAACTGCCGTCACGCGACCGCAGAATCCTCTCGCTGCGGTTCGTGGCGAACATGACCCAGTCGGAGATCGGTGAGGAGCTGGGCATCTCGCAGATGCACGTGTCCCGGCTGCTCTCCCGCACGCTCGGACGGCTCCGCAAGGGGCTGATGGTCGACGAGTAGTCGCGCTGTCCGCTGTCGTGGCAGACGTGTAGTCGTGGCAGACGTGTAAGGGCCCGCCCCGGGTGTTCTGGGACGGGCCCTTATCCGTATGTGTATCCGTGTCACTCGGCCAGCGCGCCGTCCTTCCAGACCGCCGAGGCCAGCGGGACACCGGGGCGGTAGGCGAGGTGGACGTGGGAGGGGGCGTCGAGGAGGGTGAGGTCGGCGCGGGCACCGGGGGTGATCCGGCCGACGTCGGTACGGCGCAGGGCCGCGGCACCGCCCGCCGTGGCCGCCCACACCGCCTCGTCCGGGGTCATCCCCATGTCGCGGACGGCCAGGGCGATGCAGAACGGCATCGAACTGGTGAAGGACGAGCCGGGGTTGCAGTCGGGCGAGAGCGCGACGGTGGCGCCCGCGTCCAGCAGGCGGCGGGCGTCGGGGTACGGGGAGCGGGTGGAGAACTCGGCGCCGGGCAGCAGGGTGGCGACCGTGTCGCCGCTCGCCAAGGCGTCGACGTCGGCGTCGGAGAGATGGGTGCAGTGGTCGGCCGAGGCCGCGCCGAGTTCGACGGCGAGCTGGACGCCGGGGCCCTGGGAGAGCTGGTTGGCGTGCACCCGCGGGGTCAGACCGCGGGCCGCGCCCGCGGTGAGGATCGTCCGGGCCTGGTCGCCGTCGAAGGCGCCCTGCTCGCAGAACACGTCGATCCAACGGGCGTACGGGGCACAGGCGTCGAGCATCGGGCCGGTGACCAGGTCGACGTAGGCGTCCGGGCGGTCGGCGAACTCGGGGGCGACGATGTGCGCGCCGAGGAAGGTGACCTCGTCGGTGTGGGCGGCGGCGATCTCCAGAGCGCGGGCCTCGTCCTCGACGGTGAGGCCGTAACCGGACTTGATCTCGATGGTGGTGGTGCCCTGGCGGCGCGCCTCGGCGACGTACCGGCCGACGCCCGCGTGCAGGGTGTTGCGGGAGGCGGCGCGGGTGGCGGCGACGGTGGTGCGGATGCCGCCCGCGCTGTACGGGCGGCCCGACATGCGGGCGTTGAACTCCTCGGTGCGGTCGCCCGCGAAGACCAGGTGGGAGTGGGAGTCGACGAAGCCGGGGAGCACGGCCCGGCCCGCCGCGTCGACCCGGTTGTCAGTGCCGGGTGCTTTGCTTGACGGACCGACCCAGGCGATGCGGTCCCCGTCGATGACGACCGCGGCGTCCTGGATCAGGCCGAGGGGGCCTTCGCCGAGGGAGGGGTCGTTGGTGACGAGTCCGGCGATGTGGGTGATGGCGGTCGTCTGCGTGGGCGCGGGGCCGGTGGGCGCGGCGGGCGCGGCCAGGGGGGTGTGCGTGTGCGGATGGGGCTGGGGGGTCATCGCGGGGGTGCTCTCCTTGTTCGGCCGGGCCTGCCGCGCGCCGGTCAGCCGCGCAGCGCGTCGATGGTCTCGGACAGGGCTTTCGGGACATCCGGCACGAGCTGATGACGGCCGTCACGCACGATGTGGCGGCCGCCGACCACCGTGTGCCGCACATCGGCGCCGGTCGCCGCGAATACGGCTGTCTCGGCGGCCAGCCGGGGCGGCGGACCCGCGGTGCGTACCGAGCTCAGCGTGATGGTGGTGAAGTCGGCGAGAGCGCCGGTCTCCAGCCGCCCGGCGGCGTCCCAGCCGAGCGCGGCGTGCCCGTCGGCGGTGGCGGCGCGCAGCAGCTGGGCCGCCGTCCAGTGGCCGCGCGTGCGGGTCCGCAGACGCTCGTCGAGTTCCATGGCGCGAGCCTCTTCAAACAGGTCGATGACCGCGTGGCTGTCGCTGCCCAGGCTCAGCGGGCTGCCCGCGCCCTGCACTCGCACGGCCGGGCCTATGCCGTCGGCCAGGTCGCGCTCGGTGGTGGGGCACATGCACACACCGGTGCCGCTGCCGCCCAGGAGCTCGATGTCCTCGGCGGTGAGATGGGTCGCGTGGACGGCCGTGGTTCGGGGACCGAGCGCCCCGTGATCGGCCAGGAGGCGGGTCGGGGTGCAGCCGTGCGCGGCGAGGCAGGCGTCGTTCTCCGCGGTCTGCTCGGAGAGGTGCACATGCAGCGGGGCGCCCCGGTCGGCGGCCCACCGGGCGACGGTGGACAGCTGGGCCGCGGGCACGGCGCGTACGGAGTGGATGGCCGCGCCGATCCGGGCGTGCGGGCGGTCGGTGAGCGCGGCGGCGCGCTCCGCCCAGCGGTCCGCGGTGCCGTCGCTGAAGCGGAGCTGGGGGACGGTCGGCGGTCGGCCGAAGCCGGCGGAGAGATAGGCGGTGTCGAGGAGGGTGATGCGGATGCCGGCTTCGGCGGCGGCCTCGATCAGGGCCTCGCCCATGGCGTTGGGGTCGTCGTAGCGGATGCCGCCGGGGGCGTGGTGGACGTAGTGGAACTCGCCGACGCACGTGATGCCCGCCAGGGCCATCTCGGCGTACACGGCGCGGGCCAGGAAGAAGTAGTTCTCGGGGGTGAGCCGGTCGGCGACCGCGTACATCACCTCGCGCCAGGTCCAGAAGGAATCGGGCGCCCGCCCGCCGGCCTGCGCCGCCTCGTCCGCCGCGGCCGCGTTCCCCGCCCGCGCCTCCCGAAGGACGCCGGCCCGCGCGGCACCGGCCTGGACGGTGCCGCGCAGGGCCCGGTGGAAGGCGTGCGAGTGGGCGTTGGCCAGGCCGGGGACGGTGAGGCCGGGGAGGCTGACGGCGCCGGTGGGCGGGTCGGTCACCCCGGTCCGTACGCCCGTGACGCGGCCGTCCGCGCCGGTCTCGACGACCACGCCCGACTCGACGCGGCTCAGGCCCGGCTCGGCGTGGCCCGGGTCCGGCCCGGCGGCGGCCGGGCCGGGTCCGGAGCGGCCCGGGCCGGGCGTGGCGGCCGCCGGGCCGGGCCCGGCCCCGCCCCCGGCCCGGGAGGGGCCGAGGAGGGCGTGCTCCAACCAGTAGGTCTGCGGTGTCAGCGACACGCGAGGCCCTCCAGTACGTCGGCGAGTGCGGTCACCCCGGCGAGGCAGTCGTCCTCGGCGGCCGTCTCGGCGGGCGAGTGCGAGACGCCCGTGGGGTTCCGTACGAACAGCATGGCAGTGGGCACGCAGCCGGACAGGATTCCGGCGTCGTGTCCCGCGCCGGTGGGCAGCACGGGGACGTCGCCCAGCAGGCCGGAGAGCCGGTCGCGCAGGGCGTGCCCGAACTCGACCACGGGGGTGAACGACTCCCGGGTCACGGTCACGTCCACGCCGTCGCGCTCGCCGCGCTCGACGGCCGCCCGTTCGATCTCGGTGACGACGGCGTCCAGGGTCTCCTGGTCGGCAGCGCGGGAATCCAGCCAGCCGCGGACCAGGGAGGGGATGGCGTTGACGCCGTTCGGTTCGACGCTGACCTTGCCGAAGGTCGCCAGGGCACCGGCGAGCCGGGCCTTCTTGCGTGCGGCGAGCACGGTGTTGGCGTAGGTCAGCATCGGGTCGCGGCGGTCTTCCAGACGGGTGGTGCCCGCGTGGTTGGCCTCACCGTGGAAATCGAACCGCCAGCGGCCGTGCGGCCAGATGGCGGAGGCGATCCCGACCGGGTCACCGGACAGGTCGAGGGCCCGGCCCTGCTCCACATGGAGCTCGACGAACGCGCCGATGCGGGCGAGCCGTTCGGGGTCGGGGCCGATGGCCTCGGGGTCGTACCCGGCGCGCTCCATCGCCTGGGGAAGGCTGATCCCGTCGGCGTCCCGGAGCCGGTGGGCGGCCTCGACGGTCAGCTGCCCGGCGGCGAGCCGGGAGCCGACGCAGGCCAGGCCGAAGCGGGCGCCTTCCTCGTCGCCGAAGTTGACGATGGCCAGCGGCCGGGTCGGCTGGGCCCGGCGCGAGCGGAGTTCGTCGAGTGCGGCGAAGGACGACACGACGCCGAGCGGGCCGTCGAAGGCGCCGCCGTCCGGGACGGAGTCCAGGTGCGAGCCGGTGACGACCGCGTCCCCGGCGGCGGGGTCGCCGAGCCAGGCCCACTGGTTGCCGTTGCGGTCGACCTCGTAGGCCAGTCCGCGGGACTCTGCCTGCGCCTGGAACCACGACCGGCAGTCGGCGTCGGCGCCGGTCCAGGCGTACCGCCGGTAGCCGCCGGTGGCCGCTTCGCGGCCGATGGGCAGCAGGTCAGCCCACATCTCGTGGAACGAGGTTGTGGGCAGTCGTTCCGCAGGGGCGGAACGGGTGGGCACAACCGGACCCGCACCCGGCGACGGTGCGCAACCCCCGGACCGGGGACCCGTTTCGTACGCGGCTGCGGGCCGGTGGTCGGGGTGTGCCCGCCCTCCCCCAGCGCTGCCGCTGGGAGGTGCCCCCAGCCCAGCGGGACGATCGCCCACACCCGGGTCTGGGTGGCTCACGAGTCCTCCCGCATGGGGATGCGGACACCCCGGTCCCGGGCGACCTCGTCCGCGCGGTCGTAACCCGCATCGACATGCCGGATCACACCCATCCCCGGGTCGTTCGTCAGCACGCGGCGGATCTTCTCGCCGCCCAGCTTCGTGCCGTCCGCGACCGTGACCTGGCCCGCGTGGATCGAACGGCCCATGCCCACGCCGCCACCATGGTGGATGGAGACCCAGGACGCGCCGGAGGCGACGTTGACCATGGCGTTGAGCAGCGGCCAGTCGGCGATCGCGTCGGAGCCGTCGAGCATCGCCTCGGTCTCCCGGTACGGGGAGGCCACCGAGCCGCAGTCGAGATGGTCGCGGCCGATGGCGAGGGGGGCCTGGAGCTCGCCCGACGCCACCATGTCGTTGAAGCGCTCGCCCGCGCGGTCCCGCTCGCCGTAGCCGAGCCAGCAGATGCGGGCGGGCAGGCCCTGGAAGTGCACCCGCTCCCCCGCCAGCTTGATCCAGCGGGCCAGGGACTCGTTCTCCGGGAAGAGGTCGAGGATCGCGCGGTCGGTCTTCGCGATGTCCTGCGGGTCGCCGGAGAGGGCCGCCCAGCGGAACGGGCCCTTGCCCTCGCAGAACAGCGGCCGGATGTACGCGGGGACGAAACCGGGGAAGGCGAAGGCGCGCTCGAAGCCCGCGAGCTTGGCCTCACCGCGGATGGAGTTGCCGTAGTCGAAGACCTCGGCACCGGCGTCCATGAAGCCGACCATCGCCGCCACGTGGCTGGCCATGGACTCGCGGGCCCGCTGGGTGAAGTCGGCCGGCTTCTCGGCCGCGTACGAGGCCATGTCCTCGAAGGCCACGCCCAGCGGCAGGTAGGACAGCGGGTCGTGGGCGCTCGTCTGGTCCGTCACGATGTCGATCGGCGCGCCCATCGCGAGCAGCTGCGGGACGAGCTCGGCGGCGTTGCCGAGGACGCCGATGGACAGCGGGCGGCGGGCGTCGCGCGCCTCGACGGCGAGCCGCAGGGCGTGGTCCAGCGAATCCGCCCGCACGTCCAGGTAGCGGTGCTCGATACGGCGCTCGATGGCGCGCGGGTCGCAGTCGATGCAGATCGCCACGCCGTCGTTCATGGTGACCGCGAGCGGCTGGGCGCCGCCCATGCCGCCGAGCCCGGCGGTCAGGGTGATCGTCCCGGCCAGGGTGCCGTTGAACTTCTTCGCGGCGACGGCGGCGAACGTCTCGTACGTGCCCTGGAGGATGCCCTGGGTGCCGATGTAGATCCACGAGCCCGCGGTCATCTGGCCGTACATGGTCAGGCCCAGCTGCTCCAGACGGCGGAACTCCTCCCAGTTGGCCCAGTCGCCGACGAGGTTGGAGTTGGCGATGAGCACGCGCGGCGCCCACTCGTGGGTCTGCATCACGCCGACCGGGCGACCCGACTGGACGAGCATCGTCTCGTCCAGCTTGAGGGTCTTCAGGGTGCGCACCATCGCGTCGAAGGAGCGCCAGTCCCGGGCCGCCTTGCCGGTGCCGCCGTAGACGACGAGCTTGTCGGGGTGCTCCGCCACCTCAGGGTCGAGGTTGTTCTGCAGCATCCGCAGGGCGGCTTCCTGCTGCCACCCCTGAGCGCTCAGCTCCGTGCCGCGCGGCGCCCGCACGGGTCGCGGTCCTGACATGGGACGTGCCTCCCTGCTTATCGACCTGGATCAAGTTATTCACATCTTGTCGCCCTTGAATACCTCTAGTCAACAGGGTCGGCGGGGGCGCGCCGGACCGGGTTCGGATGGTTGGCTGGGGTCATGGCCACCGATCCGCAGTGGGAACCGGCAGAGACGGCCGTACGGGTGGAGGCCGCCGTACGAGCGGAGGCGGCCCGGACGGAAACGCCCGTACGGGCGGAAGCGGCCGTACGGGCGGAGACCGCTGAGCCGGCGGGAGCGGCCGAGGAGGCCGACGCGGCCACGGCCACCGCCACCGACACAGCCACTGCCGCCGCCACGGCCTCGGCCGCTCGGCGCGAGCGCGCCGTCCGCGCCGCCGTGGCACACGGGCTGATCGGGCCCGACCGGCCCGTCGTCGGCCTGCTGGACGTCACGGGCATCCGGGCCGCCGCGGGCGCCCTGCGCGCCGCGTTCGCCGAGGTCACCGCCCCCGGCACGGCTGTGCTGCACGCGTTCGCCGTCAAGGCCGCCGCCCTCGTCCCCGTCCTCCGGCTGCTCGCGGACGAAGGGCTGGGCTGCGAGGTCGCCAGCCCCGGGGAGCTGGCGCTGGCCCGCGCGGCGGGCGTGGGCGCGGACCGTATCGTGCTGGATTCCCCCGCCAAGACCCCCGGCGAGCTGGCCGAGGCCCTCGCCCTCGGTGTCGCGGTCAACGCCGACAACCCCCAGGAGCTGGCCCGTCTCGACGCGCTGATCGCCGTCGTCCCGGGCCCGGAGCCCCGCTCCCCGATCGGTCTCCGCGTCAATCCCCAGCTCGGCGGCGGGGCCATCGACGCCATGAGCACCGCCACGGCGACCTCCAAGTTCGGGGTCGCGCTGCGCGACGCAGGAGCGCGGGAATGGGTCGTGCGCGCCTTCACCGACCGGCCGTGGCTGACCCGGCTGCACGCCCACGTCGGCTCCCAGGGCTGCTCGCTGGAGCTGTTGGCGGCGGGGGTACGGGCCGCGTACGAGCTGGCGGAGGAGATCAACCGGGCGGTCGGCCGCCGCCAGGTCGACACCCTCGACATCGGCGGCGGACTCCCTGTCAACTTCGCCTCGGACGAGGTGACCCCGGCCTACCGCGACTACGCCCGCGTCCTGCGCGCCGCCGCCCCCGGCCTCTTCGACGGCCGCTACGTCCTGGTGACCGAGTTCGGCCGCTCCCTGGTCGCCAAGTCCGGCACCGTGCTGGCCCGCGTGGAGTACGCCAAGTCGGCGGGCGGGCGCGCGATCGCGATCACGCACGCGGGCGCCCAGGTGGCCGTACGCACGGTCTTCGCCCCCGAGTCCTGGCCGCTGCGGGTGGCGGCGTACGACGCGGAGGGGCGCCCGAAGCCGGCGGGGGACGACACCGTGCAGGACGTCGCGGGCCCGTGCTGCTTCGCGGGCGACCTGGTCGCGGTCGGCCGGCGGCTGCCCCGGCTGGCGGCGGGCGACCTGGCGGCCCTGCTGGACACGGGCGCGTACTACTTCTCCCACCACTTCGCGTACAACAGCCTGCCGCGGCCCGCGGTCTACGGCTTCGCCACGGCAGAGGACGGGGACGTGCGCTTCGCGACCGTACGCAGCCCGCAGACGGTGGAGGAGCTCATCGCGGAGAGCGGCGGCGCGCACGCGGCGGCGCTGACGGGGCTGGGCTGACAGAGCTGGGCCGACAGGGCTGGGCGCTGAGGGCCCTCAGTCCGCGAACAGCCCCCGCGCCACCGCCCTCGCGTCGAACTCCTCCAAGCGCGCCTGCGCGTCCGGCAGCGCGTCGCACATCGCCTCCAGCAGCACCCGTCCCAGCAGCATCGGCGCGCACGCCGTGTCGAAGGCCAGGCCCGTACCCACCGCGGCGGGCAGCAGCAGGTCGCTGTGCCGGGCCACCGGGGCGAAGGCGCTGTCGGCGACGGTCACCACGGTCAGGCCCGCGCTCTTGGCGTACTCCAGCGCCTCGACCACCTCGCGCGGGTGGCGCGGGAGCGCGAAGCAGAGCAGGGCGGTGGCGCCCGCGCGGACGGCCGCGTCGACGCGGTCGGCCAGCATGGTGCCGCCCTCGTCCAGCAACCGGACGTCGGGGTGCACCTTGCGCGCGAAGTACGTGAACCCGCTCGCCTGGGCCGTCGCCGCGCGCAGCCCCAGGACGGGCAGCGGCCGGGACGTCGCGAGGAGCCGTCCGGCCCGGATCACGGGAGCGGGGTCGGCCAGCAGCGCGGCGAGGTGGCGCAGGTTGTCGATCTCCGCGTGCACCGCCTGCTGGTACTCGTTGTACGCACCACCAGGGGCGGGCGAGGCGGGCGTGACATCCCGCAGGTGCCTGCGCAGCGCGGGATAGCCGTCGAAGCCGAGAGCCACCGCGAACCGGGTCACGGACGGCTGGCTTACGCCCGCCAGCTCCGCGAGTTCGACGCTGGACAGGAACGGCGCGTCCGCCGCCCGCCCCACCATGCAGTGCGCGATCCGGCGCTGCGTCGGGGTGAGCCTGTGCCCCTCGAACAGCTTCTGCAGGCGGGCGGCGCTGTCCGCGGCGGCGGTCGGCTCGTACTCCGTACCCATGGCGTCCTCCTGCCCCAGCGTGCCCGGCCCCCGACGCGGATATTCACGCGCCTGCGGCTGTGCATGACTATATGCGGAAGCGGGGTGGGAGCAGCAGGACGCCAGTCCCCCGGGCGACGGGCCGGGCCGGCCCTCCCGGCGGCAGACCAGTCCGCTGGCGACGGGCCAGTCCCCCCGGCCGTACACCGGGGCCCCCGTCGGAAGGCCAGCCCCCGGCCCTTCGTCAGTCCCCCCGGCCGTACGCCTCCGTCGCGAGCCGCACCGCCGCGGCCACCCCCAGTTCCGGTTCCGCCTTGCGCAGCGCCCGGACCACCGACACCTGGTCGGTCTGCTCGTCGACGCCCGACCCTGCCAGCGCCCGCCGCACCCAGCGCACCCGCAGCTCGGCCTCCGTCAGCGCGGCCTGCTCGTTGACGAGGGCGACCGCGCGCTCCAGACCCGGGCGTTCGACCTCGTCGGCGGTGGCCAGCGCCCGCCTCAGGACATGGCCCAGCTCCTCCGCGTCACGCAGCACCAGCACATTGAGGCCCTGGTTACTGAAGCCGAGCATGCCACTCCTTGTCGCCCGCACGTGGGGATCCGTCCATCCAGAGATCCCGTCTCGCGCACCGTATGCCCGTCCGCACCTACGGGACATCAGCCGCCAGACCGTTTCCGCACCCCTCCTATGGGCGGGGGCGGGCTACGGGGCCATGGGCGGGGCCGGGTGCCGGGGCCGCGCCTCAGGCCGGCGGCAGCAGCTTCTTCTGCGGCTTGCCCATCGCGTTGCGCGGCAGCTCCGCCAGGAAACGGACCTTGCGCGGCCGCTTGTGTACGGAAAGCTGCCCGGCCACGAAGTCGGTCAACTCCTGCTCCGTCACCCCGTCGGCGACCACGTACGCGACGATCTCCTGGCCCAGGTCCTCGTGCGGCGCGCCGACGACCGCCGCCTCCCGCACCGCCGGGTGGTCCAGCAGCGCGTTCTCCACCTCGCCCGCGCCGATCCGGTAGCCACCGGACTTGATCAGGTCGGTCGAGGCGCGCCCGACGATCCGGTGCGAACCGTCCGCCTCGATGGCGGCGATGTCGCCGGTGCGGAACCAGCCGTCGGCGGTGTACGCCCCGGCCGTCGCGTCGGGCCGGTTCAGATACCCGTCGAAGAGCGTCGGCCCGGACACCTCCAACTCGCCGATGTCGGCGCCGTCCTCGGCCACCACCCGCGTCCGGACCCCGGAGACCGGGGTGCCCACATAGCCGGGCCGCCGCCCGCCGTCCGCCCGCGCCGAGACGGTGATCAGGGTCTCCGTCATGCCGTAGCGCTCCACCGGGCGCTGCCCGGTCAGCCGCGCGAGATCGCGGAAGACCGGCGCGGGCAGCGGCGCGCTGCCGGAGACCAGCAGCCGGGCCCCGCTGAGCGCCCGCGCCGCCGTCCCGTCCCGTACCACCCGGCCCCACACCGTCGGTACGCCGAAGTACAGGCTGCCGCCCGCCGCCGCGTACGCCTCCGGAGTCGGCCGGCCGGTGTGCACCAGGCGGCTGCCGGTGCGCAGCGCGCCCAGGACGCCGAGCACCAGCCCGTGCACATGGAACAGCGGCAGCCCGTGGACGAGGGTGTCCTCGGCCGTCCACGCCCACGCCTCGGCGAGCGCGTCCAGGTCCGCGGCGACCGCCTGGCGGGAGATGAGCGCGCCCTTGGGCGCGCCGGTGGTACCGGAGGTGTAGAGGATGAGCGCGGTGGACGCGGACTCGGGCTCGGGCTCCGTCCATGTGCCGCGCTCCCGCAGGTCCACGGGCACGGTCTCGACTCCCGCGCCGGTCTCGGCGGCGGCATCGGTGGCGGTCGTGTCCGGTCCGTCCAGGAGCAGGGCCGCGCCCGAGTCGCGCAGGATGTGGTCCCGCTCGACGGGCCCGGAGTCCGGGGGTACGGGCACGACCGGCACCCCGGTCAGCAGCCCGGCCACCACCGCGGTCACGGTCTCCAGCGTGGGGGTCGCCCGTACCGCGACCGCCGGTGCCCCCGCGATCCGGGCCGCGACGGCGCCAGCCGCGCCCAGCAGGTCCTCGCGGGAACAGGCGCGGCCCGCGACCGAGAGCGCGTCGGGGCGGTCGCCACCGGGTTCCGTGAGGGACGTCAGCAAGGGTGCGGCCACGGACTGCTCCTTCGGCAGGGGGCTTTTTCCCCCGGGTCGGTTGGGGGGCTAGCCCTACTTACAACGGCACTGCCGCGACCGTACCGTCAAGACCATGGACGCCCGCGACCCGGAGCTGAAGAGAGAACTCGACACCGCCATCCAGACCCGCAAGGAGCTGGGCGAGGAGTACGAGTCGGAGCTGGTCGACTCCTTCCTGGAGAAGGTCGAGCAGCGGTTCAACGACACCGCCGACCGCCATGTGCGCCGGCAACTGGCCGAACAGCAGATGGCGGCCGCCCGCGGCGCCCGCCCACCGGGCGGGGGACCGCCCGGGCTGGGCCAGGGGCTGGGGCTGGGCGAGCGCTTCGGCTTCGTGGCGGTGTCGTTGATCCTGGCGATCCCGCTGTCGGCGATAGCCGCGGCGAACGCGGGCCTGGAGGGTCTGCTGGTCGCCTGGGCCGGGATATTCGGAGTGAACGCGGTGCACGCGACAAGCGGCTTCGCCTGGCTCCGCCGCCACCGCGACCCCGACCACGCCCCCGAGCACGCCCCCGAGCACCGGGACGACGCCGACAACCCCGGTCCGCACATACAGAAATAGGGGGGGGGACCGCCGCACCCCGGTGTGAGCACCGAGGGCGGGACGACGGCGGTCCCCCACTGGGACGCGGGCCAGGTCAGGGCCGGCTGCCACGTCCGGGCGACCATGGAGGTCCGGGAGCCGCTCCGGAGGTCCGTGTCGCCGCACTTCGGGTGTCGGTGTCGTCCTTTCCGACGCCCCTTACTGTGCCGGACCTGTGTTAAGCGCGCGCTGCGGGCGCGTGACGCGTACGTACACCTTGCGGGACATCCGCGCCGATGCCCTTCACCGCATCGTCAGCTGACGGCCACTCAAGCCGACTTCGGGCTCTTGGCCAGGTACGCCAGCAGGTCCTGGCGGCTGACCACACCCTTCGGCTTGCCCTCTACCAGCACGATGGCCGCGTCCGCGCCATGGGATGCCAGCGCGGCCATCAGGTCCTCGACCGGCTCGCCCGATCCGACCTGCGGCAGCGGCGGGCTCATGTGCTTCTCCAGCGGGTCGCTGAGGGAGGCTCGCTGGGTGAACAGCGCGTCCAGCAGCTCGCGTTCGACGACCGACCCGATGACCTCGGCGGCCATCACGTCGGGGTGTCCGGCGCCCGGCTTGACGATCGGCATCTGGGAGACGCCGTACTCGCGCAGCACCTCGATCGCCTCGCCGACGGTCTCCTCGGGGTGCATGTGGACCAGCGAGGGCAGTCCGCCCTCCTTGCCCTCCAGCACGTCGCCGACGCGGACCGCGGGGCCGGCCTCCTCGAGGAAGCCGTAGTCGGCCATCCAGTCGTCGTTGAAGATCTTCGACAGGTAGCCGCGGCCGCTGTCGGGAAGCAGCACGACCACGACGTCGTCCGGGCCGAGGCCCTCGGCCACCCGCAGGGCGGCGACGACCGCCATGCCGCAGGAGCCGCCGACCAGCAGGCCCTCCTCCTTGGCCAGCCGCCGGGTCATCTGGAAGGCGTCCTTGTCGGAGACGGCGACGATCTCGTCCGCGACGTTCTGGTCGTAGGCGGTGGGCCAGAAGTCCTCGCCCACGCCCTCGATCAGGTACGGGCGCCCGGAGCCGCCGGAGTAGACCGAGCCCTCCGGGTCGGCGCCGATGACCTTGACGCGGCCGTCACTGGCGTCCTTCAGATAGCGGCCGGTGCCGCTGATGGTTCCGCCGGTGCCCACGCCCGCGACGAAGTGGGTGATCTTCCCCTCCGTCTGCTCCCAGAGCTCGGGGCCGGTTGTCTCATAATGCGAACGCGGGTTGTTCGGGTTGCTGTACTGGTCGGGCTTCCAGGCCCCCGGCGTCTCCGCCACCAGGCGGTCGGAGACGTTGTAGTACGAGTCGGGGTGCTCGGGGTCGACGGCCGTCGGGCAGACCACGACCTCGGCGCCGTAGGCCCGCAGCACATTGATCTTGTCCGTGGAGACCTTGTCCGGGCAGACGAAGATGCACTTGTAGCCCTTGCGCTGGGCGACCATGGCCAGCCCCACGCCCGTGTTGCCCGACGTCGGCTCGACGATGGTGCCGCCGGGCTTGAGCTCTCCGGAACGCTCGGCCGCCTCGATCATCCGCACGGCGATCCGGTCCTTCACGGATCCGCCGGGGTTGAAGTACTCGACCTTGGCGAGAACGGTCGCCCGGATGCCTTCCGTAACGTGGTTGAGCTTCACCAGCGGGGTATTGCCGACCAGCTCAATCATCGATTCGTAGTACTGCACGCCCTACTCCAGTGTCAGCGGGGTCTCCGCGGTCAAAGGGGCGGCCGCCGTCGCGGGGCCCGTGCTGCCAGCCTAATCGGCCGCCGACGCTCGACCGGCGCGTTGCACACAAGCGCGGGCGGGGCAAGGAAGGTGTGAGGAGCCTGGTGCGTTCGGGAGGTGGATGCGTCCCATGTCTTGGTCGAGGGCGAGGGTGGCCCGGCGGATCGCCGCCGCGGCGGCGTATGGCGGTGGCGGGATCGGGGTGGTGGGCGGGGTGGCCGTCGGGCTGCTGCTGACCGAGATGTCGCTGGCGAAGCGGGTCATCGGCGAATCGGAGGAGACGCCGCCGTGCGCGGACGGGCGGTACGGCTTCGCCCTCGCGCTCCGCAACGGGCGCAGTCCGCTGCGGCTGGCGTTCCTCGGCGACTCCACGGCGGCGGGTCAGGGCGTGCACCGGCCCCGCCAGACGCCCGGCGCGCTACTCGCCTCCGGTCTGGCGGCGGTCGCCGAATGCCCGGTCGATCTGCGGAACGTGGCGACTCCGGGCGCGCGATCCGACGACCTGGACCGGCAGGTGGACCTGGTCCTGGGGCCGCGCGCGCCGGGTACGGCGGGCGGGGACGCGGCGGTCGCGGGGACGGCGGTCGCGCACGCGGTGGTGGGCCCGGGCGCGGCGGAGGAGGCGGCGGACGCGGCGGAGGAGGCCGCGGCCGAGGAGGAGGCGTCGCTCGTCGAGCCGCCACCCGTGGAGCCGCCACCCCTCCCCGACGTCTGCGTGATCATGATCGGCGCCAACGACGTCACCCACCGGGTGCCGCCCGCCAGGTCCGTGCGCCTGCTGTCCGCCGCCGTCCGCAGGCTGCGGGACGCGGGCTGCGAGGTGGTCGTCGGCACCTGCCCCGACCTGGGCACCATCGAGCCCGTCTACCAGCCGCTGCGCTGGATCGCCCGCCGGCTCAGCCGCCAGCTGGCCGCCGCGCAGACGATCGCCGTGGTCGAGCAGGGCGGGCGCACGGTGTCACTGGGGGATCTGCTCGGTCCGGAGTTCGCGAAGAATCCGCGGGAACTGTTCGGGCCCGACAACTACCACCCGTCGGCGGAGGGGTACGCCACCGCGGCGATGGCGATCCTGCCGACCCTGTGCGGCGCACTGGGACTCTGGCCGGAGGAGACCCTGGAGCCGGCCCGCCGGGAGGACGTCATGCCGGTGGCCCGCGCGGCCGCGGAGGCGGCCGCCGAGGGCGGTACGGAGGTCACGGCCGCCCGCGGCCCGTGGGCGCTGCTGCGGCGGCGCAGGCGGCTGCCCACGGAGGCCGGGGCACCGCACCGGACCGCCGCGGAACCGTCCCTCCCCAACTGAGGCCGCCGCCCGGAGGCCGCTGCTCGGAGGCCGCCCGACGAGGGCGGTCGCTGAGCGTGCGCTTAGAAAAGAGTCCCGCATCACAGCCCACAAACCGTGACCCCCGCCATACGTACGGGTAACTTCCCCTTCAGTCCAGCCCTCTCCCCCATGGAGCCGTGATGCCCGAAGCCGTGATCGTCTCTGCCGCCCGCTCGCCCATCGGTCGCGCCTTCAAGGGGTCCCTCAAGGACCTGCGCCCGGACGACCTGACCGCGGAGATCATCCAGGCCGCACTCGCCAAGGTGCCCGAGCTGGACCCGCGCGAGATCGACGACCTGATGCTGGGCTGCGGTCTGCCGGGCGGCGAGCAGGGGCACAACCTGGGCCGCATCGTCGCCGTGCAGATGGGCATGGACCACCTGCCGGGCTGCACCATCACCCGCTACTGCTCCTCCTCCCTCCAGACCTCCCGGATGGCGCTGCACGCCATCAAGGCGGGCGAGGGCGACGTCTTCATCTCCGCGGGCGTCGAGATGGTCTCGCGGAGCGTCAAGGGCACCTCGGACGGGCTGCCGGACACCCACAACCCGCTGTTCGCCGACGCCGAGGCCCGCACCGCCGCGCGCGCCGAGCAGGAGGGCACCGACTGGCACGACCCGCGCGAGGACGGCCTGGTCCCGGACGCGTACATCGCGATGGGCCAGACCGCCGAGAACCTGGCGCGGCTGAAGGGCATCACCCGCCAGGAGATGGACGAGTTCGGCGTACGGTCCCAGAACCTCGCCGAAGAGGCCATCAAGAAGGGCTTCTGGGAGCGCGAGATCACCCCGGTCACCACGCCCGACGGCACGGTGGTGGCCACGGACGACGGCCCGCGCGCGGGCACCACGCTGGAGGGCGTGCAGGGCCTGAAGCCCGTGTTCCGCCCCGACGGCCTGGTCACCGCGGGCAACTGCTGCCCGCTCAACGACGGCGCCGCGGCCCTGGTCATCATGTCCGACACCAAGGCGCGCGAGCTGGGCCTCACGCCGCTGGCACGCATCGTGTCCACCGGCGTCTCCGGCCTCTCCCCGGAGATCATGGGGTACGGCCCGGTGGAGGCCAGCAAGCAGGCGCTCGCCCGCGCCGGACTGACCATCGGCGACATCGACCTGGTCGAGATCAACGAGGCGTTCGCCGCCCAGGTCATCCCGTCCTACCGCGACCTGGGCATCGACCTGGACAAGCTGAACGTCAACGGCGGCGCCATCGCCATCGGCCACCCCTTCGGCATGACCGGCGCCCGCATCACCGGCACGCTGATCAACTCCCTCCAGTTCCACGACAAGCAGTTCGGCCTGGAGACCATGTGCGTCGGCGGCGGCCAGGGCATGGCGATGGTCATCGAGCGGCTGAGCTGAGGCCCCGGCCGGGTTCCGGCCACCGCATCGGTTGTGACCGAATCTCCCCCAGGATGTGACCTAACTCCTGGGGGAGTAGCGTTTTCGCAGGTCAGAGGCGTACCGACCGCATGTGCGGGACGAAATGCCCACCCCTTTGGTGACGTTATGCACTGACAACCCTCTGCGCCACGGGCCAAGCTGAGGTAGGAATCGGGGATCAACCGCAATCGGGAGTACGTCAGTGAGCGCCATGACTCTTGCCCTCCTGCTGGCCGCGGCCGCCGCCACGGCCATGGGCGCCGCCGCCATGCACACCGCTCGCGGCCTCCGCCGGGAGATCGCCGAGCTGCGCATGGAGCTCGCGGAGACCGCCGTTGCGCACGCGCGCGGCGCCGCGTCGGTACCCATGCCGCGCACCACCCCCGCCGCCGAGATACGCGCCGCCGTCGCCGACGCCCTCGCCGAGGAGCGTGAGCGCGAGCTGGCCGAGGCCCGCGCGTTCTGGGCCGCGCAGGAAGCCCGCGACGTCAGCGCCGCGGCCGGCGCTCCCGACACGTCCTCGCTGCTGGGCGGGATGACCGGGCTCGCCGACGACCTGCTGGACGCCCCCCACGCCGAGCCCCAGATCTACGTGCCCCGGCAGACGGACTTCGCCGGGCTGGAGCCGCTGTTCGGCCCGGAGCCGTTCGACGCGGCCGAGGAGCTGGAGCTGGACGCGGACGTCGTGGAGTCCCCCGAGCTCGCCGCCGCGCGCCGCCGCCACCCCTCACACCCCGACTTCAGCCCGTCGCCGGGCATCAGCGACCACGACCGCACCGTGCACCGGCTCGCCGAGCTGTCCGACACCCGCACCCCGCTCGCCGACGTCCGGCCCGGCCCGCTCGGCACCCTGGACGTCTACGTCTTCGCCGACGGCACCACCATCTGCATGACGCCCGGCCACCGGGAGACCTCCGACCGGCTCGCCACGGCACTGCGCGAGGGCGTCGCCCCGGTGCTGCTCGGCAGCTCCGGTGTCTCCGGGGCCTACGCGCTGACCTTCGGCTGCGGCGAGGAGAACGTGTACGTCCTCGCGGACCGCGTCATCGCCTCGCTGTAGGACCCGGGGCCCGACGGAGACCCGCGGCTCGACGGGACGCGGACCCGACCCCGCGGCGGATACCAGGGCAAAGCGGTCTTCGCCGATCAAGGGGCGATCTTCGCCGCCGCCTCCGCCACCCGGTCCAGCGCCCGCGCCAGCACCCCCTCGTCTTCGGCCGACTCCCGGAGCGCTTCGGCCAGATCGTGCCCGGCCACGGCCACCTGGTCCCCCACCGCGAAAAGCCCCGCGTCCGGCACCGTACGCGGGGTGCGGCCCGGCTCCTCGACCTCCTGCGCCCACCGGGCCAACTCCCGTGCCAGCGCCAGCGCTTCGGCCGCCCCGCCCCGTTGCAGCGCGGACTGCGGCAGGGTCCGGAGCCGGTCGGCCAGCCGGTCGACAGCGGTCAGCAATGGCGTCACATCGTTCACGCCATGAGCCTATGCGCCGCCAACGGCCTGTTGCCAACGCGCCAACACTCAGGCACGGTGAGCTGAAGACGAGCCCCCAGGGCCGAAGTGGAACAGCGACTGGACACGCCGGAGGCGCCGATGTCCCACGTCTTCTCCGAAGAAACCCACCGGAACCTGCTCTCTCGAATCCCCGCATGCACCGGCCGTGAAGTCGCCGACTGGCTGCGGACGGTGGACGAGGGGCCCGCCCTCTTCCGCTTCGAGGAGAAGGTCAGCTGGCTGCGCGGCGCGCATGAGCTCGCGTACGGCCACGCCAAGGCGATCATCCACGAGCACGACCTGCGCCGGGCGGCGCGCAAGCTGCTGTAGCGGCCGTGCCGGCGGCGAGCCGACACGACGAAGGGCCCGCGGCGCAGTCGCCGCGGGCCCTTCGCTGCCGGTTGTGGCTGTCGCCGCCGATCACAACTCCCGCAGGATCGCGATCAGACGCAGCATCTCCAGGTAGATCCAGACCAGCGAGAGGGTCAGGCCGAAGGCGGCCATCCACGACTCCTCGCGCGGGGCGCCGTACCGCACGCCGTCCTCGATCTGCTTGAAGTCCATCGCCAGGAAGGCCGCGCCGAGCAGCACGCCGACGATGCCGAAGACGACGCCGAGGCCGCCGCTGCGGAAGCCGAGGCCGTCACCGCCGCCGAAGGCCGCGAACAGGAGGTTGACCGCCATCAGCAGCACGAAGCCGATCGCGGCCGCCATCACGAAGCGCATGAACCGCTGGTCGACCCGGATCAGCCGGGTCTTGTACGCCACCAGGACGCCGACGGAGACCGCCATCGTGCCGAGCACGGCCTGCATCGGGATGCCGGACCAGCGCTCGTTGAAGGCCTGGCTGATGACACCGAGGAAGACGCCCTCGAAGACCGCGTACGCGAGGATCAGCGCCGGCGAGGCCTTCTGCCGGAACGACTGGACGAAGCCGAGCACCATCGCGACGAGCGCGGCGGCGAAGCCTGCGCCCATCGGGAGCTGGGCGGCCCACGCCGCCGCGGCGGCGACGATCACGGTGCCCAGGGTGATCCCCGTCCGCATGACGACGTCGTCCATCGTCATCCGGCCGGTCTGCAGCGGGGCGACCGGCGGGGCGCCGTACATCTGCTGCATCTGCTCGGGCGTCAGGTTGTGCTGGTCACCGAGCGCGTACGGGTTGGTCGGCGGCTGGGTCTGGGCGTACGGGTTGCCCTGGGCAGCGGCGGGGCCCCCGGCCTGCGGCGCCGCGCCGAAACCGGCAGAGCCGCCGTCGCGGCCGAACCCCCGTCGCGAGAAGACCGGGTTGCTGCTCCTCATCTCACTCCTCCATGGCCGCCCTGCGCGACCTTGGGACAAGGGTAATGGCACAGCAAAGGATGCACCCTAGTGCCTGGGCAGGATCTTTGGAGGAACTTCGTCACGCCGCCCGGAGGGTTCCCGGGTGGCGGCGGGAACGGTGGGTGACGGAGTTCGCACGGAGCGTGCTCCCCTGAGACCTGGAGGTGCCCGGAGCCGGACTTGAACCGGCACGGCCCGAAGGCCAGCGAGGTTTAAGCTCGCCGTGTCTGCATTCCACCATCCGGGCTGGGCCCTCGTTCGAGCCACGCACACGACTCTCCCGAAGAGAGCAGAGACGAGCCTATCCGGGGAAAAGTGCCCGAACAGCGGATCGACGGACCGGGGTTGTCTTATTTTATTGGCAACTGAGGGTTCATCAGCAGGGATGCTGAGCCTCTGGCATATGCCAACGGCCTGTAGGGCCTGGTCACCGCTTGCGGTGCCGCCGTAACAGCGAATGACGAAAAGTCGACGTCTTCGTCAGAGTGGCCGAATACCGCCGACCGGGTGTCCTGTTGCCGCCGACGGGTGACCGCGGGGACGCACGTGCCTCTCTCCTACCTGAGGAGGACTCCCCTCCCCCGCAGTACCTCCCAAGTCCCCCTCAGGACGAGAGCACGGGCTGATCCCTCGGGCCGCTCGGGCAAGGACGATGGAGGAAGTCGCCGAGCGGCGCACGTCAGGCACTTCTCAGGCACTTCCGAACCGACAGGAGCTGTTGTCCGTGACCACCTTCCCCTCCGGCGTCGAGACCGGCCCCCGCACCACTGCTGCGGCCGCCGCCGCCAAGGACCTCACCAAGGTCTACGGACAGGGCGAGACCCAGGTGGTCGCCCTGGACGCGGTCTCCGTCGAGTTCCGGCAGGCTGAGTTCACCGCCATCATGGGGCCGTCCGGCTCCGGCAAGTCGACCCTCATGCACTGCATGGCCGGTCTGGACACCGTGTCCAGCGGATCGGCGCGGATCGGCACCACGGAGCTGACCTCGCTGAAGGACAAGAAGCTCACCCAGCTGCGGCGCGACAAGATCGGCTTCATCTTCCAGGCGTTCAACCTGCTGCCCACGCTGAACGCGCTGGAGAACATTACGCTGCCGATGGACATCGCGGGCCGCAAGGCCGACCAGGCGTGGCTGGACCAGGTCGTCTCCACGGTCGGCCTCTCCGGTCGCCTCAAGCACCGGCCGAACCAGCTCTCCGGCGGTCAGCAGCAGCGTGTCGCCGTAGCCCGCGCGCTGGCCGGCAAGCCCGAGATCATCTTCGCCGACGAGCCGACCGGCAACCTCGACTCCCGCTCCGGCGCCGAGGTGCTCGGCTTCCTGCGCAACTCCGTGCGCGAGCTGGGCCAGACGGTCGTCATGGTCACCCACGACCCGGTCGCCGCGTCCTACGCCGACCGGGTCGTCTTCCTCGCCGACGGCCGCATCGTCGACGAGCTGCGCGAGCCCACCGCCGACACCGTGCTCGATCGTATGAAGCGCTTCGACGCCAAGGGACGGGTCAGCTGAGCCGACGCCGCATCACCACAGCGCCCGACCACCGGCCCTCTCCACAGGACTGACCTGACCCATGTTCCGTACCGCCTTGCGCAATGTGCTCGCGCACAAGGCCAGGCTGCTGATGACGATGCTCGCCGTGCTTCTGGGCGTGGCGTTCGTCGCGGGCACCCTGGTGTTCACCAACACCGTCTCCGACGCCTACCAGAAGAGCTCCGAAAAGGGCTATTCCACCGTCGACGTGGCCATCCGCCCCGACGCCGACTCGGACGACGACCGTCCCGGCGCCGCGCCCCGGCTGAGCCAGGGACTCCTGGACAAGACCACCAAGCTGGAGGGCGCCGCCTCCGTCACCGGTCTGGTCTCCGGCTACACGGCCGTGGCCGACAAGGACGGCGACCTGCTGGGCAACGGCTTCGCCAACACCGGCGGCAACTACTACCCCGGCGCCGACGGCAAGGACTCCCGCTACACGCTGAAGGACGGCCGCGCCCCCAAGGCCGCCGGCGAGATCGCCCTTGACTCCAAGACCGCCCGCAAGGGCCACTACAAGGTCGGCGACACCGTGCGGGTCTCCGCCGACGGCCCCGTCCGCAGCGAGAAGCTGGTCGGCGTCGTCACCACCGACGACGGCAACGTCGCGGCCGGTGGCAGCCTGACCCTCTTCGACACCGCCACCGCGCAGAAGCTGTTCGCCAAGCCCGGCCAGTTCGACGAGATCCACCTGGCGGCGAAGCCCGGCACCTCCCAGGCCCAGCTGAAGGCCGCGGCGGACAAGCTCCTGCCCAAGGAGTCCGAGGCGGTCACCGGAGAGAAGCTCTCCGACGACCAGGCCAAGGAGATCGAGAACTCCATGAGCCCGATGCGGACCGGCATGCTCTGGTTCGCCGGTATCGCGCTGTTCGTCGGCATCTTCATCATCGCCAACACCTTCACCATGCTGGTCGCCCAGCGCACCAAGGAGCTGGCCCTGATGCGCGCGGTCGGCGCCAGCCGCCGCCAGGTGACCCGCTCGGTGCTGATCGAGGCCGGCTTCGTCGGCACGGTCGCGGGCGTCGCCGGTCTGGGCGCCGGTATCGGCATCGGCGCGGGCCTGCGCTCGCTGCTGAACTCCACCGGTGCCACCGTGCCGGACGGCCCGCTGGTCATCGGCACGAGCACGATCGTCACCTCGCTGGTCGTCGGCATCGTGGTGACGATGCTCGCGGCCTGGCTGCCGGGCCGCCGCGCCGCGAAGATCCCGCCGGTCGCCGCGATGAGCAGCGTGCACGCCGTCGCGACCACCCGCAGCCTGGTGGTGCGGAACTCCATCGGGGCCGTCTTCACCGGCGCCGGTGTGGCGGCCGTACTGGCCGGCACCACGATGGACGACGGTACGTCGGCCATGGGCTTCGGTGCGCTCGCCGTGCTGATCGGCGTCATCGTGCTCACCCCGATGCTCTCCCGGCCGCTGATCGCCGCCGCCGCGCCGGTGCTGAAGCTCTTCGGGATGTCCGGCAAGCTCGCCCGGCAGAACGCGGTGCGCAACCCGCGCCGTACGGCCGCCACGGCCTCCGCGCTGATGATCGGCCTCACGCTCATCACGGGCCTGACCGTGATCGCGGGCAGCCTCCAGAAGAGCATCGACAAGATGGCCGCCGACTCCTTCCAGTCCGACTACTTCGTGCAGATGGGCGACGACGGCAGGCCGCTCTCGCCGCAGGTCGCGAAGACCGTCAGCGGGCTGGACCAGGTCACCGCCTCCAGCGCGCTGCGGATGGCGCCGGTGCGGATCGCGGGCCACAACGAGGACGTCGGTGGCGTCGACGGCAAGCAGATAGACAAGCTGCTCGACCTCCCGTTCAGCGCGGGCTCCTTCTCCTCGGTCAACGGCGACAAGATCATCGTCGACGAGGACATGGCCGAGGACCGCGGCTGGAAGGTCGGTTCGTCCGTCCCGGTGACCTTCGAGGACGGCAAGACGTCCAAGCTGACCGTGGCGGGGATCTACGAGCCCAACGAGATCATCAGCGGCGTGATGATGGACAACACGGCTCTCACCCCGCACATGGAGACCATCAGCGACCAGATGGTCATGCTGAAGGTCAAGGGCGGTCCCTCCGACGCGGCCAAGGACAGCCTGAAGAAGGCACTCGGCGACAACCCGGCCATCAAGGTGAAGGACAAGGACGACGTCTCCAACGACATCGCGAAGATGTTCACCCTGATGCTGAACATCCTCTACGGACTGCTCGGCATGGCCGTGATCGTCGCGGTGCTCGGCGTCATCAACACCCTGGCGATGTCGGTGTTCGAGCGCTCCCAGGAAATCGGGATGCTGCGCGCCATCGGCTTCGACCGCCGCAGCGTCAAGCGGATGGTGCGCCTCGAAGCGGTGGTCATCTCGCTCTTCGGCGGGGTGCTGGGCGTCGGCCTCGGCCTGTTCTTCGGCTGGGCGGCCGGTGAGCTGATCGCCAGCGGGATGTCCAGCTACACCCTGGTCCTGCCCTGGGGCCGCGTGGTGGTCTTCCTGGTGCTCGCCGCGCTGGTCGGCGTGCTGGCGGCGCTGTGGCCCGCACGCCGGGCGGCCAAGATGAACATGCTGGCAGCCATCAAGTCCTCGTAGGACGCCCGTCGGCGGCATCGGGGCGGGGGCCCGGGACATGACGTCCCGGGCCCCCGCCCCTTTCCCTGCCCCGGTCCTCGGCCGGTCCCGGTGCTCAGCCGCGCCAGTCGCGGGCCCGCAGCGGCATCCCCGAGACTCCCGAATCCGGCGTGCGGACCGCGAGCACCTGGTCGACCCCGATCCGGTTGCGCTCGAAGGACACCGCGGAGGCCGCCATGTAGAGCCGCCAGACCCGGGCCCGGCCCGGGGAGGTGGCGCGCACCGCCGCCACCCAGTTCGCCTCCAGGTTGGCCACCCAGCGGCGGAGCGTCAGCGCGTAGTGCTCGCGGATCGCCTCCACGTCCCGCACCTCGAAGCCCGCCTCCTCCAGCTGGCCGACGGTGCGGCCGACCGGGGCCAGCTCACCGTCGGGGAAGACGTACCGGTCGATGAACGCGTCGACGCGGTACGCCTCCTCGTCCGGTTCCGGGCGCCGGGCGATCTGGTGGTTGAGCAGCCGCCCGCCCGGCACGAGCAGCCGGTGCAGGACGGCGGCGTACTCGGTGTAGCGCGTGGAGCCCACGTGTTCGGCCATGCCGATGGAGGACACCGCGTCGAACGGGCCGTCGGTGAGCAGCCGGTAGTCCTGTACGCGGATCTCGACCCGATCGGTGAGGCCGGCCTCCGCGACGCGCTTGCGGGCGTACGCCGCCTGCTCCTCGGAGAGGGTGATGCCGACCGCCCGTACGCCGTACTCGCGGGCGGCGTGCAGCACCATCGAGCCCCAGCCGCAGCCGACGTCCAGCAGCCGCTGGCCGGGCTGGAGGGCCAGCTTGCGGCAGATCAGGTCGAGCTTGGCGTACTGGGCCGCCTCAAGGGTGGGGGTGCCGTCGACGTCGTCCCAGTAGGCGCACGAGTAGACCATCGAGGGGCCCAGCACCAGCTCGTAGAAGGCGTTGCCGACGTCGTAGTGGTGGTGGATGGCGTCTTTGTCACGGCGCAGGGTGTGCAGGGGGCCGCGCCGCACCCGGACCTCCTCGCGGGGCGGCGGGGGCGGCAGCCCGGGGCCCGCGAGGGCGAGCAGCGAGCGGGCGGCGGCGCGCAGCCGGGGGTCGCCCAGCGCGCGCAGCGCGGCGGGCGCCGCCCGGCCGCGGTGGACGGCGGGGCGCTCCCACAGCAGTCCGGCCAGCAGGTCCAGCGCCTGGTACAGATCGCCGTCGATGTCGAGGTCGCCGGCCACCCAAGCGCGGGCCAGGCCCAGTTCGCCCGGCCGCCACAGCAGCCGGTGCAGGGCGCGGCGGCGGTGCAGGACCAGGGTGGGCACGCTGGGAGTGTCCCCGCCGGACGCGGTGGGAGGGCCGGCCTCGCTGCCGTCCCAGGCGCGGATGCGGACCGGGAGCGGGGCCCCGAGCACCTCCTCGGCGAGCGCGGTGAGCCGTCGGGCGGCGTCGGCCATGTCGCACACCTCCGTGAGGGTGAGTCAGAAAGGACCACCTCTCACGGTAACCGGGGCCCGGGCCGGCATGGGGCAGCCCGGGCACGCCGAAGGGCGTCCGCCCCACGGATTGGCGGACGCCCTCGGCGTCGGTGCGTACGGTCCGGCTGCCGCGGCCGGACCGGCGATCAGCCTGCCTTGGCCTGCTCGGCCGGGGTCTCGGCCTTCTTGGCGGCCGCGGCGGAGACCGGAGCCGCCGCCTCGTAGAACTCCTCGCGGGGGTTCTCGATGGCGCCCAGGGAGACCACCTCGCGCTTGAGGAACATGCCCAGGGTCCAGTCCGCCAGCACGCGGATCTTGCGGTTGAAGGTCGGCATCGCCATGCCGTGGTACCCGCGGTGCATGTACCAGGCCAGGCGGCCCTTGAGCTTGATCTTCGTCTTGCCGAAGACCAGCATCGCGACGCCCTTGTGCAGACCGAGGCCCGCGACCGCGCCCTTGTTGGCGTGCTTGTACTCGCGCTGCGGGAAGCCGCGCATGCCCGAGATGACGTTGTCGCCGAGGACCTTGGACTGGCGCAGCGCGTGCTGGGCGTTCGGCGGGCACCAGGCGCCCTCGCCGACGGCCAGGTCCGGGACCTGGGCGTTGTCGCCGGCGGCCCAGATGTAGTCGGTGCCCTGCACCTGGAGGGTGGGGGCGGTGTCGACGTGGCCGCGCGGGCCCAGCGGGAGGCCGAAGCGGGCGAGCGCCGGGTTCGGCTTGACGCCGGCCGTCCACACGATGGTGCTGGAGTCGACCTCGAGGCCGTTCTTGAGGACGACGTGGCCGTCGACGCAGGACTCCATGGAGGTCTTGAGGTAGACCTCGATGCCGCGCTTCTGCAGGTGCTCCAGACCCCACTGGCCGAGCTTCGGCCCGACCTCGGGGAGGATCTTGTCCGCGGCGTCGACGAGCACGAAGCGCATGTCCTCGCGCTTGACGTTCGTGTAGTACTTGCACGCGTCGCGGGCCATGTCCTCGACCTCGCCGATGGTCTCCGCACCGGCGAAGCCACCGCCGACGAAGACGAAGGTCAGCGCCTTGCGGCGGACCTCCTCGTCAGTGGTCGAGTCGGCCTTGTCGAGCTGCTCGAGCACGTGGTTCCGCAGGCCGATGGCCTCCTCGATGCCCTTCATGCCGATGCCGTTCTCGGCCAGGCCGGGGATCGGGAAGGTACGGGAGACCGCGCCGAGCGCGATGACGAGGTAGTCGAAGGGCAGCTCGTACGCCTCGCCGACGAGCGGCTGGACGACGGCGACCTTGCGGTCCTGGTCGATGGTCGAGACGCGGCCGGTGAGGACCTCCGCCTTGGGGAGCACACGCCGCAGCGGGACCACGACGTGGCGCGGGGAGATGCTGCCGGCAGCAGCTTCGGGAAGGAAGGGCTGGTACGTCATGTACGAGCGCGGGTCGACGACCGTGACGGTCGCCTCGCCGTACCGCATCTTCTTCAGAATGCGGCGCGCCGCGTACAGGCCTACGTACCCACCGCCTACTACGAGGATCCTGGGACGCTCCGTGGTGCTCATGTTTCGAGTATCCAGCACCTGTTGGAGGGGTGCTCGTGAGCCCCTTCACAAGCACGCCAGGGGCATCTGCTACACTCCGCCGCCACCGTGACCCACGCCATAGCCCTCCGGGGGAACCGGGACGCCCCGGGACACGTTAGTCACCCCTACTGAACAGGGATTGGGCCCCGGGAGGCGGGTGAACCACCCCCTCCGCACGCCCCGGCGGAACGCCGCGGGAACGCCCTGCCTGAGGGCCAACGGGCCCGGGTGACCCCCCAAACGGGCCCGACGGGGGCGGGAAGCGGCCGCAGGAGCCTCTTTTTCATGTGAAGGATTTCACGAAGTTTGTTTGAGGCGAGATGCCAGGCGGTGCCGGTGGGGCGCCAGTGGGGCTGTCAGAGATCGAACTCGCCGTCGCACACGCCGAGCGTGAAGGCTTCCCACTCGGCGGCGGTGTACCTCAGGACGGTGCCGTTCGGGTCGGCCGGGTTCCGCATCGCGACGGCCCCGCCAGGCAGCATGGCGACCTCGATCCGGTCACCCGCGTCGCTGCCGGGGGCGCTGAGCCAGGTCGCGCCGGAGAGATCGAGTGCGTAGAGCTCGGCCTTCTCGCGTTCGCTCGTCATCGGGCAGCCGGGGTCAGGGCGCCATCGGCGACGGCGGCCAGGAAGGCGGACCAGGCGGTGCGGGAGACGCGGGCGGCGGGGATGTCGGTGTTCTTGGAGTCACGCACGGCGATGGCGGGCAGGCCGGGGATGTCGGCGACCTCGACGCAGGCACGATCCCCAGAGGTGTACGAGCTCTTGAGCCACCCTGCGCCGGTGAGATCGGCCGCGTACAGCTCGGCCAGCTCACTCATCCTGGACCAGCTCCTTCTCGACGCGTTCGATCAACTCGAGGCTATCGTGCTCCGACAGCGCAGCGTCGGACAAGTTTCCGAAGATGCGGTTCATCCGCCGCACGATGAAGGGATCATCCCGGAAGTGCAAACCGCTCGCTGATTCCATCCACGCCGCATCCGGATCGATCCCCTGCCCGGAAGCGAAGAGGCTGAAGGCTCCCATGGCGGTTGCCGTGACCTCCGCAGCGAAGGGGAGCACCCGGAGCGAGATGTTGTCGTACGCCGTCGCCACATCCCGCAGATGGCGAAGCTGCGCCCGCATGACCTGGGCTCCGCCCATGCGCATGTGCAGCGCAGCCTCCGTGATCACGGCCTCATGCCTCATGGGAACGTCTTCCCGTAGGCGCTCCTGGCGGCGCAACCGCACCTCGACAAGCGTGTCGACCTGATCGGGCCCGAGGGCCACAGTCCCTCCAACGGTCACCGCACGTGCGTAGTCCGGCGCCTGGAGCATCGCGGGAATGAACACCTGCTGGTACTCACGGCAGAGGCTCGCTTCCGCCTCGTAGGACAGGAACTCGGCATAGTTGGCGACGACCACGTCCGCGTACGCCTGCCACCACGGCGGGGTGCGCTGCTTGCTCCTGGCGAACAGGTCCGCCAGTTCCTCACGCTTCTCCTCACTGACCTCGTACAGATCCATCAGGGCTTCGAGGTCCTTGCGGGTGCAGGTTCGCTTCCCTAGCTCGATCCGGCTGATCTTCGAGTTGTGGCAGTTGATCTCGGCTCCCACCTCGTCCAACGTCAAGCCGAGCCGGTCACGCAGTATGCGCAGCTCAGCCCCGAACTTGCGCCGCGCGGTGAGCGGACTTCCGCCGCCGACAACAGCCATAGCTCTACCCGTCTCCCCTTGCTGCATGTCCAGTTGACCAACCGTAGCGCGACGTCTGACGCTCACGCATCTGGATTGGCAATCTGCCAATCCTCAGCTTGACTGAGCAGCACCGTGACCTACACCATGTCGGCAGTTGCCGAGCGTGATGGCTCAACTTCGCTGCGACGCGAGGTGATTGCTGCCGCGCGCTCACGCTCTGGAGGTGCAGTGATGAGCAGCCAGAAGCCCCCGCCGAAGCAGCAAGACCGGCCCAAGCCCAGCTCCGACGAGCTCGCCCGCAGACAGGCAGAGCTCAAAGCACAGATCGAACGGCACTTCGCCAAGCTCCGTAAGAAGGGCAAGAGGTGAGCCGCGACATGCCTGTTCCGATCGTGCAAACCATGGCCGTCCCAGCCGACAGCATCAGGACGCGTGACGTCATCAGCGTGGGCGGAATCCCGCACACCGTCGCCGACGTGCGCGAACTCCCCGGCAACCGCAAGCGGCTCCAGTTCGAGGACGGCAACGCCTACGTCATCGGCCGCTCGGTCCTGATCGAGGTGACCCGCGTCTACGTGCCCGCGAACGCTCTCGCCCGCCAGCGGCCGACTGTCAGCGTCCCCCGAAGAGACCGACGTTTCGCCGTTCCCCAGGAACAGCACGACCACGCCGGCGCGGCCCGCACATGGCTGCACTCGCCGCCGACCATCCGCTGAACGCACTCCCGGACAGAAAGGGCTCGGCGCCATGCCCGACCCCGCGCCACCGCCACAGCCGCGCCTCGCCGACGAGCTACTGCGGCGCATGGCGGCCGATCAGTACGCGCGCGGCGTCCGCGCCGACGGCACCGTCGTCGCCCGCGATAGCGAGCTGATGCGCACCGTTGACGCCGACAACACCCAGGCTCTACAGCGGATCATCAACGACTACGGATGGCCGGGGCACTCCCTCGTCGGTGAGGAGGCGGCCAACGCCGCATGGCTCATCGCTCAGCATGCCGAGCTCGACTTCCAACTGCGCGCCCTCGACCTGCTCCGCGACGCCGTCGACCGTGGCGAAGCCACCACGACGCACCTCGCGTACCTCACCGACCGCTGCCTCATGCGCCAGGACCGGCCACAGCTGTACGGCACGCAATACCTGGACACCGGGGACGGGCGCGGCATGCGCCTGTGGGACGTCGCAGAACCCGATCGCCTCGATGCCCGCCGCGCCGAGGTCGGCCTCGGCCCGCAGGCCGACTACGAAGCCGTCGTCCGAGCAACGTACTGAACCGCGCCATGAGCGCCCCGACGGCCGCGGCAACGGCCGCCGAGGCAGAACGCCACCAGCGAATCAAGGAACTGACAACGTCATGCGCGACTTTATCGCCTGCCTGTACATCTGGTTAGCCGCGGAACTACGCCGCGCCTTGCGCACTGCCCACCGGCGCGCCCGCGCCTGGTTCTGGCTGCCGCCACCGCCGCCCGCACGCCCGGTTCTCCCGCCCGCCCCCGCCTACGCCCGCGGCCCCCTGCCCGCGCACGTGCTGGCGCGCCGCGCTCCCCTCGACGCCTACGAGGTCGCCCTGGTACGCCCGTACTACGTCACGTACGAACAGGCCCTGCGGCAAGGGGGCTCACTCCCGGCGTTCCTCGCTTCGAGGGGGCGGACTTTCGGCCGGGAAGAGGATCATGGTGAGAAGGCGGCGCGTGCGTTCCGGCGAGGGTTTGTTACCCATCCTGGAGCGGATGGCGGAGCGTACCTCGTCGGCCAGCTCGGCCATCTCGTCGTCGCTGAGCCAGAGCGAGAACTGCGGGTAGGACACCGCGTCGGCGACCGGGTCGACGTCGTCGCGGTCGAGATAGAGGTTGAACTCGGCCAGCAGGGATCCCACCACCGCCGTGAATCCACGCCGGTGATCTTCCGGCGCCATCGCCGCGACCGTGTCCTCGTCCAGTACCGCGCGCTTCTGATGCAGCCGGTAACGGCGCTCGACGGCGCCGCGCACCCGCTGCTCGCTCTCCACGTCGAGAAGGCCGCCGTCGACGAGCAGCCCGACGTGCCGGTACACGGTGGTCTTGGGGACATCGGGCATGCGGGCGCACAACTGGGACGTCGTCAGCGTCCGCCCGTAGAGGGCTTGCACGATGCGCAGCCGCAGGGGGTGCAGGAGCAGGTCTGCCGTATCCATCAACCCATTGTTCCCGCACCTGGTACCGTTCCCAAAGTTGGGAACGGTTGGTACTGATGCACCTCTCCGAAGGAGTCTTCGATGCGGCAGCACACGGACGGGCCTCACGGCGGGACGGCCGCCGATGTCTTACCGCCCGTGGGGCGCCTGTACGACGACGGCCGGCGCCTCTTCCTGCACCGCTCAGGCAGCGGTGGCCCGGCCGTGGTGTTCCTGCCCGGCGCGGGCATGGTCGGCCTTGACTACCTCAACATCCATGACGCGGCTGCGGAATTCACCACGTCCGTGCTCTACGACCGCGCCGGAACAGGCTGGAGCGACCAGGTGCCACTACCGCGCACCGGAGCCGAGGTCACCGACGAACTACGCCGCCTACTGCACGCTGCGGGCGTTCCGACCCCGTATGTGCTGGTCGGGCACTCCCTGGGCGGGGCCTACGCCCGCCACTACGCGCAGCGCTTCCCCGACGAGGTCGCCGGGCTGCTCCTGATGGAACCCGCCCATGAGGACTGGGACGCCCACATGCCGGACCCGCGGCTCATGGTGGAGGTGGAGGATCCCCACGCGGCGGCAGGCGAAGGAACGTCCGAGCCGGGCGAAGAGCTCCTCCAGCAGATTCGCGAGCTGTTCACACAGATGCTGGCGGGGTGGCCCGCCCCGATCCGCGAACGGATCGTCGACCTCCACCTCGACCCCGTACGGGGCCGCACGGGCCCGCGAGAGAAGAACTTCCGCACGCTCTACGGCGAACTCCGCCGCGCCGAAGACACCCCCGACGTGCCGACGATCGTGCTCACCGCCATGGCGCTCGACCCCATGATGTCGTGGTTCATGCCGGAACAGCTGGAGCGGCGGATGAACGAGGGCAAGCGCGCCCTCTACGAGGCACTGGCCGCATCCGTTCCCCACGGTGAGAACCGCGTGCTCGACGACGCCGGACACAACTGGCTGCACGCGCAACGCCCGGACGCCGTGCTCCAGGCGATCCGGGACCTGCTCGACCGAGCGGACACGTGACGGCGCGACGTCGCTGCGTGTCCGGCGGGACATCGCCCGCCGGACACGCTGTCCGCTGGTTGGTGCGGTTTCAGCCCTTGGGGGCTTCCACGATCTCACCGGTCGGCGCCTTCGCGTTGACCGGCGTACCGAACTCGGTCCACACGATGCGCGCGGAGCCGCCCTTGTACGGGCCCTCCTGCATCACCATGTAGGGCTTGCCCGTGGTCGCGACGTCGTACGTGCCCTTCTTGCCCTGGTTCTCGATGACGATCGGGATGACGGGCTGTCCCTCGAGCTCCGTGGCCGCGCCCTTGGTCATCTTGACGGAGGCCGTGTCCGGCTTGGTGAACTGACTCGTGTGGCAGTAGCTGGACAGGGCCTTCATGATGTCGTTGCTCTCCGAGCCGTGCATCCACTTGTCGGCGGGGACGGTGCTGCCGTTCTGCTTGGCCCAGTTGGTGAAGCGGGAGTCCACCTTGCCCCAGATGTCGTCGCCCTTGCGGATGATCTCGAACTTGCCGTGGTCCAGCAGGTCAACCGTGCCGACGCAGTCGGTGGCGGAGACCCGGAGATCGGTCTTGGCGTCCGAGCGCGTCTGCCGCTCATGGACCGAGCCCGCGTCGGCGTTCGTCTTCTTGCCCTTGTTGTAGATGTCGGCGGCGGAGAGCTTCTCGACGCCGTTCGGCTTGGCGTCCGCGCCGGCGGGGCTCTGCGACGCCTTGCCGCCGCCCGCCGGATCGTCGGCGGCCTCGTCGCCGTCGCAGGCCGTCAGCGGCAGCAGGATCGCGGCGCAGGCGAGCGCGGCGGCGGCGCGACGGACGGACCGGGCAGAGGTGTGCTTCATTGGGGACCCCATGATGAGCGATTGTGCTGAATGACGTGCACCATTCAATCGGTCGCCCGAGACACTTTGATCACGGGCGTGTCCGGGGTTGATCACAGGGGTGTCGGGGCGGACGGTGTCAGTCGTCGCTGGCACCGATCCACGGGGCAGGGGCCTGCCGCCAGGTTCCGGCGGCAGGCCCCCGTGAGGTCCCGTGGTGGTTCCGAGGTGTTGGTCAGACCCTCGGGGAGTCCGGCAGGGCCCAGGTCACGGCGCCCTTGCCGTCATCAGCCACGTCCCACTTGAGGGTGGCGTCCATCGTGTACTTCCCCTGCCGATCAGAGGTGTACGGGATGTATTCGCTGTGGGAGCCGGAGCTCTTCTCGTTGATGGAGCCGGCCAGGCTCGCGTTGCTGTAGATGCGGTTCCTGCCGGCCCACTCGACGCGCGAGTTGAGCTTGAAGCTGTTGAACCGCTTGTTGCCGAACCAGTCGGCGCCGCCGTCCCAGCTCACCACCGTCCTGGCGTTGAACTGGCCGTCGTGGCCGTTCGCGATGCAGTTCTTGGCCTTCACGGTCACGTCGGGCTTGCCCGGCAGGGCGATGGTGCGGCTGACCGTCTTGGAGCAGTGCCACTTCCACCCGGCGGCCTGCGCGGAGGTGCCGGCGGCGCCGAGCAGCAGGCCTGCGGTCATGGCCACGACAGCCGACGTGGCTGCTGCTGCGCGAATACCGATCTTCAAGGTACTTCCCCCATACATATGTGCTGACCCGCCGGCCGATGCGTCGGCGGGTCAGGCGATCCTAGGAGGGCGCTCGCGAGCGTGGTCCCCCGGGGCCGGACCGGGGCGGCCTCCAGGGTGCGCATTTCCGGCTACATCGCGGCAGGTCAGGACTCTTTCCGAGGCTCCTCGGACCGCTCTGCCACCGCGTACGCGAGGCCGTCGAGGATGTCGTGCTCGCTCACGACGACCTCCTGGGCGCCGGTCCGTTCCATGATCTTGAGGAGGACGAAGGCCCCGGCGGCGATCACGTCGACCCGGCCCGGGTGCAGCACGGGGTTCGCCGCGCGCTCGGCGTGGGTCGAGGTCAGCAGTTGCTCGGTGACCTCGCGGACCTGGTCCAGGGGGATCCGGGCGTGGTGGATCGCGGTGGAGTCGTACTCCTTCAGGCCCAGGGCGATGGCGGCGACGGTGGTGACCGAGCCCGCCAGCCCGACGAGGGTACGGGCCCGGGTCAGCGGCACCGCCTCCTCGGCGAGGTCGAGGGCCGCGGTGATGTCCGCCTCCATGGCGGCGATCTGACCGGGCGTCGGAGGGTCGGTGACCTGGCCGTCGACCACCAGATGGCGTTCGGTCATCCGTACGCAGCCGATGTCCACGCTGCGGGCCGCCTGAACGTGGGCGTCGCCGACGACGAACTCGGTGGAGCCGCCACCGAGGTCCACCACGAGATACGGCGGTTCGACGTGGCCCACCCGTCGCCCGCCACCACCCTCAATCGAAGGGCGCTCCGCGCCCCCTCCGATTCCGGCAGCCAGCTCCCTGGTGGCGCCGGTGAAGGAGAACTCCGCCTCCTGGTCCCCGCTGATCACCTCGGGCTCGACGCCCAGGATGTCCACGACGCCGCGGACGAACTCCGCGCGGTTCTCGGCGTCCCGGGAGGCCGAGGTGGCCGCGAAACGGACGCTGGTCGCGCCCAGGTCCGTGATGACGGCCTCGTACTCACGGCAGGCGGCGAAGGTCCGCTCCAGCGCCTCCGGGGCCAGCCGGCCCGTGCGGTCCACGCCCTGGCCCAGCCGGACGATCCGCATCCGGCGGTCGAGCTCGGTCAGCTCGCCCGTCACAGGGTCGACGTCGGCGACGAGGAGCCGGATGGAGTTCGTGCCGCAGTCGACGGCGGCTACGCGCTTCACCGTCAGCCCTCCTCGGTCTCGGGTGCCTCGGCGCAGGGGGTGACGCACGGGCCCTTGCGCCACCACTCCGGCAGCATCGCGATGGCCTCGTCGCCCAGCGGGTTCACGCCGGGACCGGCGGCCAGGGAGTGGCCGACCAGGACGTGCAGGCACTTCACCCGGTCCGGCATGCCGCCCGCGCTGGGGAAGCCCTCCAGCACCTCGATGGCGTCGCGCCGGGCGATGTAGTCCTCGTGGGCGGCGCGGTAGGCGGCGGCCAGCTCGGGGTCCGTCCCGAGCCGCTCCGTCATCTCCTTCATCACGCCCTCGGCCTCCAGGGTGCCGATGGCGGACGCGGCGCGCGGGCAGGTCAGGTAGTACAGGGTCGGGAAGGGCGTGCCGTCCTCCAGGCGGGGCGCCGTCTCGACGACGTCGGGGTTGCCGCACGGGCACCGGTGCGCGATGGCGCGCAGGCCGCGCGGCGGGCGGCCGAGCTGCTCCTTGAAGGCGGCGATGTCCGCGTCGGTGGGTGGGGTGGGCTCCGTCTGCGGAGGGGGCGTGTCCATGAGTGGCGGGTTCTCTTCGATATCGGTTGTGGAATGGGGCGACCGGATCGGTTGTGGAATGGGGCGACCGGCGGGCCCCGGGCTGCTGTGACGGCGGAGTCCGGTCAGCGGCGGGCGGCCGCGTCCGCCGTGTCCACACCGTCCCACAGGTTGCGGTACCACGGGCGATTAGCGGCCGCGCTGTGGTCGGCGGAGCGGTCGGCGTCCTGCGCGTCGCCGGCGACGCTGTAGCCGGTCTCCCCCGGCCGGACGTAGTGCAGCCGCTCGCGCGCCAGCCGTTCGATGTACGCGGGGTCCTGCAACCGCGCCTTCTCCTCGCGCAGCCGCTTCTCGTCGTCGCGCGCCTGCTGGGCCTGCCGCCGCTGGTCGGCGATCTCCGAGCGCTGGGAGATGTACTGGCGCATCGGATAGGCCAGCGCGATGACGAGGGAGCAGACGACCAGGGCCAGCATCGCCGCGCGGCCGGTGAAGCGGTTGCGGCGGACGCGCGCGCGGTAGACGCGGGCCGCTGCCTGCTCGCCGAAGCTCTTGAGCCTGGTCGCGGTGGAGAACCGGTCCCGGTCCCCGGCCATGTCCGCCTCCACTGCCTCGTCCGTGTGCGTCCGTACGTCGTCCGTGTTGCGTCCGTAGTACGTCGTCCGTGTGCGTACGTACGTCCCCGCACACGGTACGGGACCGGGTACGGGGACGTACGGACGACGGGCGGTCAGCCGTTCAGCCGGGCGTTCGGCCCCGGCCGGGCTTCGGGGGCTCTCAGCCCTTGAAGCGCGGGAAGGCGGAGCGGCCCGCGTACACCGCGGCGTCGTCGAGGATCTCCTCGATGCGCAGCAGCTGGTTGTACTTGGCGACGCGCTCGGAGCGGGCCGGGGCGCCGGTCTTGATCTGGCCGCAGTTGGTGGCGACGGCCAGGTCGGCGATGGTGACGTCCTCGGTCTCGCCGGAGCGGTGGGACATCATGCACTTGAAGCCGTTGCGCTGGGCCAGCTCGACGGCGTCCAGGGTCTCGGTCAGCGAGCCGATCTGGTTGACCTTGACCAGCAGGGCGTTGGCGGCGGCCTCGTCGATGCCGCGGCCCAGACGCTCCGGGTTGGTGACGAACAGGTCGTCGCCGACGAGCTGGACCTTGTCGCCGAGCTTGGCGGTGATGGTCTTCCAGCCGTCCCAGTCGTCCTCGAACAGCGGGTCCTCGATGGAGACCAGCGGGTACGCGGCGACGAGCTCGGCGTAGTACTCGGTCATCTCGGCGGCGGTGCGGGACTGGCCCTCGAAGTTGTACGAGCCGTCCTTGTAGAACTCGGAGGCGGCGACGTCCAGCGCGAGCGCGATGTCCTGGCCGGGGGTGTAGCCGGCCTGCTTGATGGCCTCCAGGATCAGGTCCAGGGCCTCGCGGTTGGAACCGAGGTTCGGGGCGAAGCCGCCCTCGTCTCCCAGGCCCGTGGACAGGCCCTTGGCCTTCAGGACGGCCTTGAGGGTGTGGTACACCTCGGTGCCCCAGCGCAGGGCCTCGGAGAAGGACTCCGCGCCGATCGGCGCGATCATGAACTCCTGGATGTCCACGTTGGAGTCGGCGTGCGAGCCGCCGTTGAGGATGTTCATCATCGGCACCGGCAGCAGGTGGGCGTTGGGGCCGCCCAGGTACCGGAAGAGCGGGAGGTCGGACGCCTCGGAGGCGGCGTGCGCGACGGCGAGGGAGACGCCCAGGATGGCGTTGGCGCCGAGCGAGGACTTGTCCGGCGTGGCGTCCAGGTCGAACATCGCCTGGTCGATCAGGCGCTGCTCGGTGGCGTCGTAGCCGACCAGCTCCGGGCCGATCTGCTCGATGACGGCGAGGACGGCCTTCTCCACACCCTTGCCGCCGTAGCGGTTCTTGTCACCGTCACGCAGCTCGAGGGCCTCGAAGGCGCCGGTCGAGGCGCCGGACGGCACGGCAGCACGGCCGGTGCTGCCGTCGTCGAGGCCGACCTCGACCTCGACCGTGGGGTTCCCTCGCGAGTCGAGGATCTCGCGAGCTACGACGACGTCGATGGACGGCACGAGGTTCTCCTTCGTTGGTCTGCGGCTTAGCAGCATGAGCCTAACCGGAGCGGCGGGCTGCCCCCGCCCGACGCCCGGCCTGTAAGACGCGGAGTGCCCGGACGGGCTGTCTCGACAGCCCGTCCGGGCCTGGGGCGGAGCCCCGGAGAAAGAGCGGGTCAGCTCAGGTGCAGGCGCTGGCCGGGTCAGCTCAGGTGCAGGCGCTGGCCGGGGTAGATCAGGTCGGCGTCGGCGACGACGTCGTCGTTCAGCTCGTAGAGCTTGTGCCAGCCGCCCTCGACGTGCCGGGCCTCGGCGATCGTGGAGAGGGTGTCGCCGGCCTTCACCGTGTACTCGCCGTCGCCCTTGGGCACGGCGCGCTCGGTGGAGCGGGTGGTGGGCGCCGGCTGGGCCTGGCGCTCGGTCTGCTGCGGGGCCTGCCGCTGGGGCTGCGCCTTCGGCTGGGCCGGGGTCTGCGGCTTCGGCTGGGCCTTGGGCTTGCTCTGCTGCTGCGACTGGGTGGAGGCCGAGGAGCCGCCCTCGTAGCCGCCGCTGGTCAGGTTCTTGCCGCAGACCGGCCAGGCGCCCTTGCCCTGCCCGGCCAGGACCTTCTCGGCTATCTGGATCTGCTGGTCCTTGGTGGCCTGGTCGGCGGTCGGGGCGAACGCGGTGCCGCCGTACGCGGCCCAGGTCGATGCCGAGAACTGCAGGCCGCCGTAGTAGCCGTTGCCGGTGTTGATCGACCAGTTGCCGCCGGACTCGCACTGGGCGACCTGGTCCCACTGGTTGGTGGTCGCCGCCGAGGCGTGGGTGGCGCCGAGCAGCGGGACCGCGACGGCGGCGCCGGCGACACCGGCGAGCGTGGCGATCCGGGTGGCCTTGGAGGGACGACGATGCTTGCCCTTGGACTTGAGCATGGTTGGTTCGTTTCCTCACCGACGCCTGCGAGGTGAGCTGTCGGGTTCGGGCGTGTGAGTGGCCCGGCCGGATGCGCTGCCGCGCACCCGGCTTCACCCCTAGCCGGCGGACCGGCGCAAAATCGTGGGTCCCCCGCTCCTGCCTTCGGCGCTTACGCGTCGACAACCCCCCGACCGTTGGCAGGACTCGGCGTGTCGGTCGGCGGTGCCCGCGGTGGCGAGCGATGACGACGGTAAGCACAGCCCCCGGGAGAGCTCAAACCCCAACATCCGTGGAAACTCAGCCCTGTTTGCGCCCAGGGAACCATCATCTCCGCAGGTCAGACCCACCCTGTTAAGGCGGGATAAGGCAGACACACCCGAAAATGCGAAGAGACTCATGTCTCATTTTCATCACGGCGGGCGAGATGGCCCGAACTAGCGTTCGTCGCCGTTCAGGACAAGGCGCTGACCTGGGAGGATGAGATCCGGGTCAGCGCCCACGAGGCTCTCGTTGGCGTTGTAGAGCGCGGGCCAGCCGCCGGGGACGTCGTGCTCGGCCGCGATGGCCGACAGGCTGTCACCGGAGCGCACCGTGTAACGGTCCCGGCCGTCGCCCGAGGGGTTCGCGCCGCGGTCGCCGTCGCCGCGCGAGGCATGCCGTCCGCCGCGCCGCTCGCCGTCGCCGGCGCCGTCGCCGGCGCGGTCGTCCGGTTCGCCGCGGTGCTTGCCGGTGCCGGGCTGCGGTGCGCGCCCGGGGTCGGCGTCCGGACGGGTCGGGGTCGCACCGTCGTCCGTACGACCGTCCGCGCCGTCGTCCGTACGGCCGTCCGCGGGGTCCTCCGACGGCGTGTGCGCCGGGTCGGCGTCCCGCTCCGGGTCCGTACGGTCCGTGGAGCCCTTGCCGTCCTCGTCGGCCTTGTCGCCCTTGCCCTCGTCGGCCTTGCCGTCTTCGTCGGCCCTGCCCTCGTCGGTCTTGCCGTCCGTGTCGGCCTTGCCGTCCTCGGGCGCCTTGCCGTCCGCGTCGCCATCCGTACGGTCGCGGTCCGCGTCCGACGTGTCGTCGGAGCCGGAGTCAGAGTCGGAGTCGGGCTTCTGGGTGGACGTGTCCTCGTCGGCGGGCTTCGTCGAGTCGGCGTCACCTCGGTCCGGCTCCTCGGCCCCGGTGGTGGGCGGCTGGGTGCTGCCGGGGTTCACCTCGGGAGCCTCGCCCCCGTCCTTGAGCCCGGCGTTCAGCGCGCAGCTGGGCCAGGCCTGCGGCCCGCGGTCGGCCAGCATCGTCTCGGCGACGGCTATCTGCTGCGAGCGGCTGGCCAGATCGGGACGCGGGGCGTAGGACGTACCGCCGTAGCTCTTCCACATGTCGAGGGTGAGCTGGAGGCCGCCGTAGAAGCCGTTGCCCGCGTTGGCACTCCACGTACCCCCGCTCTCGCATTCGGCGACCCGATCCCACGTGGCCGTGTCGGCGGCGTGTGCGCCGGTGGCGCCCAGGAGCGGAAGCGCGATGCTCGCGCCGGTCACCCCCGCCGCGACGACGATTGCCGGAGCCTGACGGGGGCGGCGGTGTCTACCGGTCCCGGAGCGCATGCGGTTGCCTCTCGTGTGGCGGCTGAGTTGAGGCTGAAAGATAATCCGACCGCCAACGAGTCACAAGCCGATGTAGCGGAGGTCACGCCCCGATCACGGTGCTGACCGCCCGTCAACTTCCTTCTGGGGTGAACGTTACGGGGAGCGTGCGCAGCCCTCGCATAATGAGTCCGCCGCGCCAGCGCAAATCGGACGGATCGCCGTCGAGCGCCAGGTCGGGGAGGCGGCTCAACAGGGTGGCGAGAGCGGTCCGCGCCTCCAGCCGGGCCAGCGGCGCGCCGAGGCAGTAGTGGATGCCGTGGCCGTAGCCGAGGTGCTGGTTGTCGGCGCGCGCCAGGTCCAGGACGTCGGGCCGTTCGAAGCGCTCGGGGTCGCGGTCGGCGGCGGCCAGGACGACCAGGACGGGGTCGCCTTCGGCGATGCGCTGCCCGCCGAGGACCAGCGGCTCGGTGGCGAACCGCCAAGTGGCGATCTCCACGGGGCCGTCGTAGCGGAGCAGCTCCTCGACCGCGGTGGCGAGCAGGGCCTCGTCGCCGTCGGCCAGCGCGGCCTGGAAGCGCTTCCGCTGCTCCGGGTGGCGCAGCAGGGCGTAGGTGCCGTTGCCGATGAGGTTGACCGTGGTCTCGAAGCCGGCGAACAGCAGGATGAAGGCCATGGCCGCGGCCTCGTTCTCGGTGAGGTGCTCGCCGTGGTCGCTGGCCCGGATGAGCCCGGAGATCAGGTCGTCGGCCCCGTCCTCGCGCAGCGACTCCCGCTTGCGGTGGATCAGTTCGGCCAGATACGTCCGCATCTTCTTCACGGACCGGGCGACGCCGCCGCGCGGCCCCCCGCCGTGGCGGATCATCATGCCCGCCCAGTCGCGGAAGTCGTCCTGGTCCTCGGGTGGTACGCCCAGCATGTCGCAGATCGCGTAGATGGGCAGCGGGAAGGCGAACTCGTGGATGAGGTCGGCCTCGCCGCGCGCCGCGAAGCCGTCGATGAGCCGGTCGGTCAGGTCCTGGACCCGCGGGGCGAACTCCGCCACGCGGCGCGGTGTGAACGCCTTCGACACCAGCCGCCGCAGCCGGGTGTGGTCCGGCGGATCGATGTTGAGCAGATGGGTCATGAGGCCCGCGCTGCGCTCCCCCGGGATGCCGACCTTCCCCTTGCCGTGGGCGTTCTCGCTGTGGTGAACGGGGTTCTTCGACAGCCGGGAGTCGGCGAGCGCCTGCCGCGCGTCGGCGTACCGCGTCACCAGCCAGGCCTCGACTCCGCTGGGCAGAGCGGTCCGGTGCACGGGGGCGTGGTCGCGCAGCCAGGCGTACGCCGGGTAGGGGTCGGTGGCGAACTCCCAGGTGAACAGGGGCGGCGGAGCGGGCACGGGGGAAAGCTGGTCAGGCACGTCGCGACCGTATCGCGCGGCCGTGCGCGGCGGATCGGGGCCGGCCGCGAGGGGCCCGGCGGTCGCGGCGGTCGCGGTCTGCCGCAAGGGACCCGGCGGCTATCAGGGACTCGGCGGTCACGGGCATCCGGCACCGCCGACCGGCCCGCACCGTTGGCCGCCCCGCACCACCGGCGGACCCGCGCCGCTTCCCGTCGCACCGCGCCGCACCGGGCCGTCCCACATCGCCGCCGTTTCTCGCCGCACCAGGCCGCACCGGGCCGTCCCACATCGCCGGCCGGCCCTCAGCGGCGGCCGGTCGTCGCGACACCCAGCCGTCGCGGCCGGGCCGTCAGCCGGTGCCCCACGAGCCGCTGCGTCCCGATGTCCACTTCGGCGGCGGCTCGTCGGTGTCCGACGGCTGGCTGCCGAAGTTGCCGAACTCGTACGGCATGTGCCGCACACCGTCGTGCGGGACCTCCATCGGCTTGCGGCGCTGCGTCTTCACGTCCGTCGGATGCGAGTCCTGATGCCCGGGCCCGTGATCCGGCGACGTCAGCCGACCGCTCTCGTACTCCTGCTCCGTCTCCCAGGCGCCGGCGCGCGGCTGAGGCTCCTGAGAGGGCGGGAGCTCCTTGTTCTTGACCCTGATGCCCAGCCACACGGCCAGGATGAGGCCGATGACGATGCCTATCCCCGCGACGAGCGGGCCGATGCCGACCAGGTGGTCTCGGGCCGCGAGCGGAACAGTGCTGTATGTGCCCATATGTTCTTCATACCCCTATTAGCGCCCTTGCGCGAGAGTGCGCCGGGTACGGGCCGGGGATGGGCGGGCCGGAGGTGGACCGGGGGTAGGCCGGGGCAGACCGGGGACGGGGACGGGCGTAGACCGGGACGAGCTGGGGGCAGACCGGGGACGGGACGGGCGCAGACCGGGACGGGCCGGGGGCAGACCGGGGACGGGACGGGCGCAGACCGGCGGCGAGCCGGGGGCAGACCGGGGACGGGACGGGCGCAGACCGGCGGCGAGCCGGGGACAGACCGGGGACGGGACGGGCGCAGACCGGCGGCGAGCCGGGGACAGACCGGGGACGGGACGGGCGCAGACCGGCGGCGAGCCGGGGACAGACCGGCGGCGAGCCGGGAGCAGACCGGCGCTGAGCCGGGGGGGCAGACCAGCGCTGAGCCGGGGGGGGCAGACCGGCGCTGAGCCGGGGGGGGGCAGACCGGCGCTGAGCCGGGAGCGCGTCCCCCGGGCCTGCGGGGGACGCGGCCCCCCGGGCCGTCGGCGGGAGCCGCGGGGTCAGACCGCGGCGTCCCCGGCCCGCGCGGCGCCGTCCCCGGCCCGCGCGGCAGCGTCCCCCGCCCGCGCGGCACCCTCCGCCGCGCCCTCCGCGGCGCGGATCGCGTCCCGGTAGGCGCGGGCCGCCGCCCGCAGCGCCGTCTCCGGCTCGACCCCCTCCGCCTCGGCGCGCAGCGCCAGGGCCAGCAGTTCGTAGCCCGGCCCCTGACCGGCGGGGACCGGCACCTCCAGTCCGGCGGTACGGGCCCGGGAGGCGAGCTTGGCGGTGAGCGCGAGGGCGGGCTGCCCCAGCGGCACCCCGTCGGTGACCGAGGTGCGCTGCTTCTCGATCGCCTTGGTGCGCAGCCAGTGCGCCTTGACCTCGTCGGCGGTCTCGGCGGTCTCCTCGCCGAAGACATGCGGATGGCGGTGGATGAGCTTGTCCACGATGCCGCCCGCCACGTCGTCGATGGAGAACGGCTCGTCCGGGTCGTCCTGGGCGATCCGGGCGTGGAAGACGACCTGGAGCAGCACGTCGCCGAGCTCCTCGCGCAGGGCCTCGCGGTCGCCCGCCTCTATGGCCTCGACGAGTTCGTACGCCTCCTCGATGCCGTACTTCACCAGCTCGGCGTTGGTGCGCTCGCCGCTCCACGGGCACTCGGCGCGGATCTGGTCCATGACCTGAACGAGGTCGAGCAGCCGCGCGCCGGGCAGGTCGTAGGAGCCGGGCAGCAGTTCCAGGTCGGGCATCTGCTCGCGGCCGGAGCCGGCCATCCGGGCCAGGCCGTCGGTGAGCGCGGACTCGCCCTCCGCGGAGGAGATCACCACGGCCGTGCGGCCGCCGTCGGCGCAGAAGTCCACCAGCTCGCGGGCGGCGGGTTCGGCCCGCTCGACCTCGATGCCCGCCTCCCGCAGATACGGCAGTTGGGGGTGGTCGAGGTCGGCGCACAGGACGCGGTCGGCGGCGCGCAGCGCCTGCCAGGCGGGCCAGGACAGCAGGCCGGGCGCGACGCGGTGACTGGTGGTGAGCAGGACCAGGCGGCCGGGGCCGCTGAGGCGGGGAACGTTCACGCTTCGAACGTAGCGCAGCGCCGCCCCCGACCCGACCCGCGCGCCCTCGCCCCGCGGCCCCGGAGCGGAGCGGAAACCCACCGATTCGCATATGCGAATGTGCCGCGCGACCCCTACTACTGACGCGTAACCCTTCCATTGTGATGTGACGTGTGAAATTTTACGTCTGACACACCGAACACGTGTCCATGTCAACACCCCCATCTCGTTCTCACCCCCCACGGGAGAGCAACAACACGGGAGAGCAACCATGCGATTGCCTTCGGCACGCAAAAAAGCGAGGTCGCTCGCGGCCCTCGCGCTGGCGCTCGGCGTCAGCGGCGGTCTGATCGCCGTCCAGGGGCACGCCGCCCCACCCGAGGCCTCCGGCCGACCCGGCACCCCCATATCCGCCGGGCCGTCCACCGCCGGACCGGGCCCCCAGGCCCAGCTGGGCGCCGTCCCGGACGCCGGTGGCCACGGGCACGACCACGGGCACGTGGACGGGCGGGCGCCGAAGCCCGCCGACCGCGCCCCGCTGACCGTCTCCAACGACGCCCAGCGGGTGGACTACAACCTGCGCGACAAGCCCACCCCGCGCAAGCGCCCCTCCATGCGACAGCAGCGGTCGGCACGCGCCGCCGCCGAGTGCAACGTCAGCGACTTCACCTCGAACACCGGTGACGCGCTGGTCGAGAAGATCAAGGGCGCGACGACCGAGTGCATCAACACCCTGTTCAGCCTGACCGGCTCCGACGCCCGCGGCGCCTTCCGCGAGGAGCAGATGGTCACGGTCGCCGACGCCCTGCGCGCCGGCTCCGCCTCCTATCCCGGCAACAGCTCCACGGGGATGCCGCAGATCGTGCTGTTCCTGCGCGCCGGGTACTACGCCCAGTACGGCCACCCCGACGACGTCGGCGAGTACGGCCCCGAGCTGCGCACGGCCATCCAGGGCGGACTTGACGCCTTCTTCGCCGCGGAGCACTCGAACGACGTCACCGACGCCAACGGCGAGACGCTGGCCGAGGCCGTCACCCTGATCGACAGCGCGTCGGAGAACGCCCGCTATCTGTCGATCGTCAAGCGGATGCTGACCGGCTACGACAGCAGCTACAACGACCTCTACTGGATGGTCACCGCGGTCAACAACGCCTACAGCGTGCTCTTCCGCGGCCACCAGATGCCGGAGTTCGTGACCGCGGTGGAGGGTGACCCGTCCGTCCTCACCACGCTGTCCGACTTCGCCCTCAACCACCTCGACCTGCTCGGCGGCAAGCAGAGCTACCTCGCCTCCAACGCCGGGCGTGAGCTGGCCCGGTTCCTGCGCCACGACTCCCTGCGCGAGAAGGTCCGGCCCATGGCCAAGGAGCTGCTCGGCAAGAGCAGCATCACCGGGCGCACCGCCCCGCTGTGGGTCGGCATCGCCGAGATGACCGAGGAGTACGACAAGGACAACTGCGCCGACTACGGCACCTGCGACCTCAAGGAACGGCTGATCAAGGAGGTCCTGCCGGTCCAGCACGACTGCGGCGACGGCATCACCGTCCGGGCGCAGGAGATCACCGGCCCTCAGCTGGACGAGGCCTGCGGCAGCCTCAAGAACCAGAACGCGTTCTTCCACGACATCGCCCGCGACAACGGTCCGGTGGAAGGCGACCTCAACGACACCATCGAGGTGACCGCCTTCGACTCCAGCACCGACTACAAGACGTACGCCGGGATCATCTACGGCATCGACACCAACAACGGCGGCATGTACCTGGAGGGCGACCCGTCCGCCGAGGACAACCAGCCCCGGTTCATCGCCTACGAGGCGGAGTGGCTGAAGCCGGAGTTCGCGATCTGGAACCTCAACCACGAGTACACCCACTACCTCGACGGCCGGTTCGACATGTACGGCGACTTCGAGGCGGGTGTCACCACGCCCACCGTGTGGTGGATCGAGGGCTTCGCCGAGTACGTGTCGTACTCCTACCGCAAGGAGTCCTACGAGAAGGCCATCACGGAGGCCGGCAAGCACACCTACAAGCTCAGCGAGCTGTGGAACACCACCTACGAGAACTCCAACACCACGCGGACCTACCAGTGGGGCTACCTCGCGGTGCGCTTCATGATGGAGAAGCACCGCTCCGAGGTGGACACCGTGCTCGGCTCCTACCGCACGGGTGACTGGGACGGCGCCCGGAGGTATCTGACCGAGTCCATCGGCGACCGCTACGACAGCGAGTTCGACAGCTGGCTGACCGAATGCGCGGAGGGCGCCTGCAAGGCCGCCTGATCCGACGAGGGGCGCCGGGCCTGTGGCCCGGCGCCCCTGACGTTTGTGACCTTTCCTACGCCTCCGTGGCGGCGTGCAGCCACGGCTCCCGGGCGAGCCTGGCCGTGCCCTGCGTGTCGTCCCACGAGCCGTACCGCGGGTTGACGTCGATGCGCAGCGCCTTCGAGGTGGCCGCGAAGGTCGCGTTGACCTTCCGCGGGCCGAGCTTGCGCAGGAGCTTGTCCCGGGTCAGATCCATCCGGACCTGGTCGTCGATCTGGCCGGGCGCGATGCCCTGCTGGAGGTACAGGGCGCGCACCCGGGCCGCCCCGCCCTCGTGCTCCGCGGCGTCCTTGAGGGCCTTCTGCACCTCGCGCCGCGTGACATGGACGCCGTTGTCCGCGCCCGCGCGCTCGATCACCCGGTACTGGATCATCCGGATCAGCGTGTCCTTGCTCAGCCGCCCCGAGTTGGCCACGAGCTGGTCGGCCTGCGGGGAGTCGCGCTGCGCGTCCCGTACCACCCGCACCTGGGCCTGGAGCTGTGCGACGGAGATCCGCTCGCCGTCCACGACCGCCGCGGCACCGGGGTGTGCGTCACTGCCGCAGGCGGTGAGCAGGGGGGTCGCGAGGAGCAGCGCGGAAGCGGCGGAGACGGAGAGTGCGGTGCGGCTTCGGAACATTCGTTGGCCTCCCGGCAGAGATCGTGCGGCGGTGCACGGACCTGGCGTTGATCGATGGTAGGGAGTCGGCGGCCGGGTAGCCACCGCTTCGACAAACGATTCGCCAGGGCTCGGGTAGCGCGCGGTCAGCCGACCGGCAGCCCGGTGTCCGGGCAGCCGTTCAGCACCCGCGCCATCGCGGCCTGCTCCGCCGGCGTCACCCACACCCCGTACTTCCGCTTCACCGCCACCTGGTGCGCGACGTAGCCGCAGCGGTACGCCCGGTTCGGCGGCAGCCACGTCGCGGCGTCGCCGTCGCCCTTGCGCCGGTTGGCCGAGGCGTCGACGGCGACCAGGTTCAGCGGGTCGTTGGCGAACGCCACCCGCTTGTCCCGGTCCCACTTCGCCGCGCCCTTCTGCCACGCGTCGGACAGCGCGACCACATGGTCGATGTCCACCTTGCTGCGGCCGCGTATGAAGGTGACGTCGCGCCCGGTGTACGGGTCGTTCCGCAGCGTGCCCGACGCCACCAGGCAGTCGCCGTCGCGGAACCGCACCCCGTCCAGGTCCCGCCTGAGGATGTCGTCGCGCGTACCGCAGCCGTTGCGGTCGGTGTCCACCCAGGAGCTGCCGAACTCCCGCCGGTCGTAGCCGGTGCGCGGCGCCCGGCCCTTGACGGTGAGCGCGGCGACCGCGTCCAGCGCCGGGCCGCCCGCCCGCGTCTCGCGGCCGGCGCCCGGGCTCCCGCCGCCGTCCTCGCCGCCACCGTCCCCGCCCGGGGCGCAGCCGCCCACCGCGAGCAGCGCGCCGAGCGCCGGCGCGACGAGCCACCCCTTCAACCGCCCCTGCAACCGTCCGCCCTCTTTCCCGTATCTTTTCGCACTGACGCCCACACGATATGGATTTCGAGGACCTTTGCATGGACATGGCTGCCGCAGCACCGTCCGGCACGTCGGCCCCGGACGCCGCGGCGGCGCCGAGGTCCTCCCGGTTGCGTGACCGGGCGGCGGCGCTGCGCCGGCCCGGGGCGGACCCGTACCTGCTGGCCGCCGTGCTCTTCGTCGCGTACGCCGCGCTGTCGGTGTCCCGGCACCGCCGCATGGAGGCCATGTCCTGGGACCTGGGCATCTTCGAACAGGCGATACGCGCCTACTCGCGCTTCCAGGCCCCGATAGCCGACCTCAAGGGACCCGGCGCGAACATACTCGGCGACCACTTCAGCCCCGTCACGGCGCTGCTCGGCCCGCTCTACCGGATCTTCCCCGGGCCCGTCACCCTGCTCGTCGCCCAAGCCGCGCTGTTCGCCGTCTCCGCCGTCCCCGTCACCCGGGTCGCCGCCCACCTCCTCGGCCGCGGCCGGGGCCTGCTGATCGGCATCGCGTACGGACTGTCCTGGGGCGTCCAGCGCGCCGTCGACTTCGACTTCCACGAGATCTGCTTCGCCGTCCCGCTGCTGGCGTTCGCCCTCGAAGCGGTCATACGGGAACGCTGGTACGCGGCGATGCTGTGGGCCGCCCCGCTGGTCTTCGTCAAGGAGGACATGGGCGTCACGGTGGCCGCCGTCGGCGCCGCCGTCCTGATCCGCACCTGGCGGCGGCGCGAGAGCCGGGTGCCGCTCGCCGCCATCGGGCTGATCGCCTTCGGGCTGATCGCCTCGGCGGTGGCGCTCGGCGTGGTCATCCCCGGCTTCAACGGCGACGGCGACTACGCCTACTGGCAGAAGGTCGACGGCGGTGACTCCGACGGCACCATCCCGTTCGACACCGCGCTGCGCACCCTGGCCTGGATCCTGCTGCCCACCACCGGACTGCTGGCGCTGCGCTCGCCGCTGCTGCTGGCCGCCGTGCCGACCATCGGCTGGCGCTTCGTCTCGCACGAGGAGTTCTACTGGGGCACCGACTGGCACTACAACGCCGTGCTGATGCCCGTCGTCTTCCTCGCCCTCGTCGACGCCCTGCACCGCTCCCGGGACAGCCGCCGCGCCTGGCTGCGCTCCTACAGCGGCCAGCTGCCGACCGCGGTCGCCGCGGCCGCCCTCGCGCTGACCAGCTCGCTCCCGCTGTACTCGCTGACGGAGCCGGACACGTACCGCAAGCCCGCCCGCGTCGCCGCCGCCGAACGGCTGCTGGCGAGGATCCCCGACGGGGCGACGGTCGAGGCGAACGTGGGGCCGATAAGCCGGCTCACCAGCCGCACCCGGGTGTTCTGGGTCGGCGACACCCGGGGGATCGCGCCGCGCTACATCGCGTTGCAGGAAGACGGCCCGCGGACCGCGCGCCACATGCTCGACTACGCGCGCCAGCTGCACCCCGACGCGGAGTACCGCTTCGTCGGCACCGCCGGGAACCTGTACGTCCTCGAACTGACCAGGGACTGAGCGGCGGACGCGGGGTCGTGCGGGGGCCCGCCCGACGGGACGGGCCCCCGCACGGGCCTACTTGGTGAGGTAGGCGCGGAGGATCGACTGGCTCACGGTGTTGCCCTGCTTGTCCGTGGCCTTGGCCTTGAACGAGACGCTCTTGCCCGCAGCCGGGTTCTTCACCGTCACCTTGCCGCCGGTGACGGTCAGCTTCTTCCAGTGCGCGCCGTCGTCGTAGCTGACGTGGACGGTCAGCGACTTCAGGTTGCCGCCGGCCGCCGCGCCCCGCACGGCGACCGGGACGTCGAACGTCGCGCCCGCCTTGGCCGTGCTGTCCGCGGCCAGCCGCGGGGTGAAGCGGACCACCGAGGCGGGCAGCCTCGTCCTGTCGGCGACCCGCTTGGAGGAGAAGGTCCAGGCGGCGGTGGTCTCGGTGGACACCTTGGCGATCTTGGCACTGCGGGTGACCGCCGTGGTGAGCTTGTAGTCGGCGCGGCCCGCGGGCACCTTGAACACGGCGCCCCCGGTCAGCGGGTCGTCGCTGGTGCCGACCTTCTCACCGCCGCGGTACAGCGTGGTGACCGCCTTGTCGTAGCCGGACCAGCCGTCGTTGCCCTGGCCGTCGGCGAAGAGCGGCAGCTCGCCGCTGATCTCGTCGCCCTCGCGGAACAGGCCCCTGTCCGGGCCGAGCCCGGGCCCGAAGACGCCGACGTTGAACTGCCGGACGTACGCGCTGCCGGGCCGGTACGCCTGCTCCCTGACCTCGTAGGCGGCCTCGACCTCGCCGTTGGCGGCGACCTGGTCGAAGGCGAACCTCCACTTCACGCCCCGGCCGTTGACGAAGACCGTGCCGGTGCGCGGCAGCTTGCGCTCGAAGGAGACGGCCACACCGCCGGTGTCGCTGCCGGTCTCCGGGAACGCCGCCAGATAGCCGGACTTGCCGGGTGCCGGCGCGCCCAGCTTCACGGTGACCTCGGCCAGCTCGGTGTCCTTCACATGCCGGACGAAGCCGGTGGCCAGCCTGGTCACCTTGCCGCCGTACGCCACGTGGTACTCGGGCCCGTCACCGCGCTTGAAGCTGTTCGCCACCTGCTGGGTGAGCTCGCCGGGGGCGGACTCCGGTCCGAGGTGGGCGGTGCGGAAGTTCTTGTACGAGTCCAGCCACCACCCGTACCCGGTGGCGTTGCCGCCGGTGAGGACGGTCATGTCGATGGGGGCGAACTCCGAGGTGGCCCGGTTGTCGGGCACGGTGATGTCGACCGGCTTGGCGGTGCGCGCGTCGATCGTCACCGTCGTGTTCCGGGTGATGTCGAGCTTGGGCTGGTTGATCCAGTCCGCGCCCTTGAACTCCTCGCCGCCGGAGACCAGCACGGAGCTGCTGAGGATGTAACGCCCCTTGGGGGCCCGGACCTTCGCCGCGCCGGTGGTCTGGTCGAAGCTCTGGTACCGGCCCTCGGCGAGGCCGCTGAGCCCCTGGAGGTCGCTCTGGAAGAACTTCGCGGGCCTGCCGTCACGCCCCAGGTGCCTGAGAGTCAGGTCGTAGGACTCGACCTCCCGCTCCACCGCCGCGGCCGTGCGGACGGCCTGCCCGCCGCCGGTGGCCGTGACGTACGCGCTGTACGCGCCGTCCAGGGTGCCGCCGAGGCGGGTGTCGGTGGTGACGGACGTGGTCGCGGTGCCGTTCGCCGGGACCGTGAGCCGCTTGTCCTTCAGCGTGAAGAAGCCCCCGGGTGCGGGCTTGCCGTCCGGCCCGGTGGCGGCGACGGCCAGGTCCAGGGTGACCGGCTTGTCCCCGAGGTTGCGGTAAGTCAGCTCCTTGGCCAGCGGCTTGTCGTCGGCGTGCGGCCAGGCCTGCGTGCCGAAGGAGAGCGAGACCTGGTCGGCGACGACCGACTGCTTGATCGCCTGGCGCAGGTCGATCCGGCCCGAGCCCTGCTGGAAGGCGCTGTAGCCCTTGCCGGGGGTGGTCGAACCGGTCAGCGCGGCCTTGATCCGGTCGCCGGACCAGTCGGGGTGCTGCTGGGCGAGGATGGCGGCGCTGCCCGCGGTGTGCGGGGCGGCCATGGAGGTGCCGGAGATGGCCACATAGCCGTCGGCGACCGGGGTGCCCTCCTCCGCGATGAGGCTGCCGGGCGCGGCCGCGGCGCCGATGTCCACGCCGGGCGCGGTCACATCGGGCTTGATCGCGCCGTCGCCGACCCGCGGGCCGGTGCTGGAGAAGCCGGCGAGCTTGTCCTTCTTGTCGACGGCGCCGACGGTGAGCGCGGCCTGCGCGCTGCCGGGTGAGCCGATCGTGCCCGCTCCGGGGCCCTCGTTGCCCGCCGAGATGACGAACAGCGTGCCGGTCCGGGCCGAGAGCTTGTTGACCGCGGCCTCCAGCGGGTCCTCGCCGGGGGTGTCGGTGCCGCCGAGGCTGAGGTTGACGACGTCCGCCTTCTCGGCCGCCGCCCACTCCATGCCCGCGAGGATGCCGGAGTCGCCGCCGGAGCCGCCGTCGTCCAGGACCTTGCCGTCGAGGATCTTCGCGCCGGGGGCGACGCCCTTGTACTTGCCGCCGGACTTCGCCCCCGTACCGGCGGCGATGGACGCGACGTGGGTTCCGTGGCCGACGCGGTCCTTGGAGTCGGTCGCGTCGGAGAAGTTCTTCTCGGCGATCTCCTGGCCGGCGAGGTCCGGGTGGGTCTGGTCGACGCCGGTGTCAAGGACGGCGATTTTGACGCCCTTGCCGTCGTACCCGGCCTTCCATGCCTCGGGCGCCCCGATCTGCGGCACGCTCTTGTCCAGATCGGCCTTGCGGATGCCATCCAGCCACACGGCGGCGATGCCGGACGCGGCCGTGCGGAACGGGCCGCCACCACCCGCCGGCCCGTCGGTGAGCGCGTCCCAGACGGCGCCGGCGTCCTGGCGCGGGGTGCTCACGGCGTCGGCGTTCAGCGTACGGAAGGTGCGGCGCACCTCGGTGTCCCCGGCGGCGCGCACCGCGGACCTGGCGGCGGGGTCGTCGCCCCGGTACGTGACGATCAGCCGCAGCCCGTCGCGCTGCCGCTCGAGGTAGTCGGGCCTGCTGAGCGTGGTGAGGTCGAACAGCCGCTGGTCGAGGCGGCCTTGGCTGATGAGCCGCTGGGCGTCGAGGGGCACCGCGTAGGTGTGCCCGTCGGCCTTCCGGATCTGGATGGGGATGTCTTCGCGCCCCTCGGCCCGCTTCAGGGCGGTGGGGCGGCCTGCGGTGTCGACCGCGATCCGGTCGCCGGTCAGGAGGGTGACCCACTGTGTGTCGGCGCTCCGCATGCCGTCGCCGACCGGGGCGCCGCCACGGTCCTGGGCCGCTGCCGGCGCGGCGGTCAGACCTGCCGTCATCGCTGTGGCCGCGGCCGCGGCTACGGTGGCGACCCATAACGCCTGTGCTTTTTTACGCAACTTCCCCCCAAGTGAGGACAGTTCACGAAAGGGGCTGTCATCAGCCCCTGCATACCGAGTATGCAGGGGGTGGTACTGACGTTCAACGGGGCGTCTGGAGTGGCAGGTTGGGGGCGGGGAAGACACGCGCCGGGCGGCGGTCGGCTGCCTGTTCGCTGCCGACCGCCGCCCGGCGGTGAGGGGTGCGGAGTGTGCTGGGGTCTGCTCCGCGCGGGGTCAGGAGCCGGTCGCGCTCCCCGCGACCCACTCGTTCCAGCTCATGTTCCAGCCGTTGAGGCCGTTGTCGGGCTTGATGGTCGTGTCGTCGGAGTTCTTGACCACGACCACGTCACCGATCTGCGTGTTGTTGAAGAACCAGGCACCGTCCTGGTTCGGGTCGCCCGCGCCCTTGGCGTCGTTCAGCCCCACGCAGCCGTGGCTGGTGTTGACCGATCCGAAGATCGAGTCGGCACCCCAGTAGTTGCCGTGGATGAAGGTGCCCGACGTGGACAGCCGCATGGCGTGCGGCACGTCCTTGATGTCGTACTCGCCCTTGCCGTCCTTGCCGGTGAAGCCGACGGTCGAGCCGTCCATCCGGGTCTCCTTGAACTTCTCGGAGATCACCATCTGGCCGTTGTAGGTCGGGTTCGCCGCGCTGCCCGCGGAGATCGGGATGGTCTTGACGGTCTTGCCGTCGCGCACGACCGTCATGGTCTTGGCCGCGACGTCGACCGTGCTGACCTGCGAGTGTCCTATCTTGAAGGTGACCGTCTTCTCCTGGACGCCCGTGACGCCGTTGGACGCCTCGACGCCGTCCAGGTCCAGCTTCATGGTGACGGTGGAGCCGGCCTTCCAGTACTCCTGCGGCCGGAAGTCCAGGCGCGTCGGGCTGAACCAGTGGCCGACGACCTGCTGGTTGCTGCTGGAGCTGACGGTGATGTGCGACTGCACGTCCTTCTTGTTGGTCACCGCCTTGTCGAAGTTGATCGACACCGGCATGCCGACGCCGACCGTGGCGCCGTCCTCCGGCGTGAAGTTGCCGATGAAGCTGTTGGTCGGGGAGACCGTGGTGAAGGACGAGTTCTCGGTGGCCTTGCGGCCCTCGGCGTCCTTCGCGACAGCGGTGATCTTGTACTGGGTGGAGCGCTCCAGCTGACCGGCCGGCTTCCAGCTGGTGCCGTCGGCGGACATGGTGCCGTTGACGACCGCGCCGGTGGCGGCGGCCGTCATGGTGACGCTGGTGAGCTTGCCGCCACTGACGGTGACCTTGGCGTCGCTGTTGATCCCGGCGTTGGTGGCGCCGTTCTTCGGCGTGATCCTTATTCGGGCGTCCGAGGCGTCCTTGGCCGCCGCCTCGTCGACCTGGGACGACTTGTCCTTGCCGGTGGCGTTGCCGCCGTCGCCGCCCTTGTCGTCCCCGCCGCACGCGCCGAGGGTCAGTACGCCGCCGAGCAGGGCGGCCACGGCCACCATGCCCTTGCGGCGCTTACCGTCCGTCATCACTGGTCTCTCCATCGCTGCTGGACCCCAAAAACCCCGAACCGGCGCACTCTTCGTACAAGCACTCCGGCCGTCCATGAAGAACGCCCCCACATGCCGGGCGGTTCCCAGATCAGTAAAACTGTGGGCGACGCCACTTAGCAAAAGCACCGGTCAGACGCGGCGTCCGACCGGTGCGTGAGGTGGTGCGCGATGCGCCGTCCAGGCCGCCTATCAGACGATCAGACGTCGTCGTCCATATCCCAGTCGTCCGCGTCCGGATCGTAGGCCGCGCCCTCGCTCGTCCAGGACGCCTTCGCCAGCTCAACGCCCGGCACCCCCTCGATCAGGCTGAACGGGTCGATGAGATACGCCAGGGCCTCGGCCTCGTCGTCGCGCACCGCGTCCTGCGCGTAACCGCGCTCCTCGTCGGGCATGAAGTCGTCACCGCCGATGTGGTCCAAGGCGGCCTTGGTCAGCGCGCCGGAGTCGGAGACCTCCAGCATGAGGTCAACCCGGATCCGGACATACCGTGATGTTTGTGTAGTACTCATGCTACGGAGCGTAAGGCGGCGGGGACCTCGCTTCCGCGCGACCCGCAGTTGTCACTACGATCGGACGCACGAGGCCAATTCACCGCAGCCTCAAGGGGGATGCATTCCGTTGACCGCACGCCGACCGCTGCTGACCGCCGCTGCCGCCGGCTCGCTGCTGTGCGCCCTGTGGTTCGTACCGTCCGCGAACGCGACCGCCGACAGGGACGACCGGTCCTCGACCGGTCAGACCCAGGTCGAGGAGGCCGAGGCCCCGGCCGCGTCCTCGGACGAACTGAACCTGGCCGACTCCGGCAGCATCGACGTCACCCCGTACCTCTTCGGCGGCACGGCGTTCCTGGGGCTGGGTGTGGCCATGGTGACCGCTTCCGTGCGCCGGACGCGCACGGAAGCGTACCGGGGCGCCGCGCTCTAGCCGCCGTGCCCCGCTCCGCGGCGGTTCAGGCGAGCGGTCCGGTGACCGCTTCCGCGGCCTCGACCAGGCCCCCGGAGCGCACGAACGCGTCCGCCGCGGCCAGGTCCGGCGCCAGGTAGCGGTCCCCGCCCGGCCCCTCGACCCCCGCGGCGCGCACCGACGCGAGCACCGCCCGGGTGGCGGGCCCGGGCGTCAGCCCCGTACGCAGCTCGACCGCGCGGGTCGCGGCCACCAGCTCGACGGCGATGACGCGGGTCAGGTTGTCCACCGCGGTGCGCAGCTTGCGGGCGGCGGACCAACCCATCGAGACGTGGTCCTCCTGCATGGCGGAGGATGGGATCGAGTCCACCGACGCGGGCACGGCGAGCCGCTTCAGCTCGCTGACCAGCGCGGCCTGCGTGTACTGCGCGATCATCAGCCCGGAGTCGACGCCCGCGTCGGCGGCGAGGAACGGCGGCAGGCCGTGCGAGCGGTTCTTGTCCAGCAGCCGGTCGGTGCGCCGCTCGGCGATGGAGGCGAGGTCGGCGGCGGCGATGGCGAGGAAGTCCAGGGCGTAGGCGACCGGGGCGCCGTGGAAGTTCCCGTTGGACTCCACGCGGCCGTCGGGGAGGACCACCGGGTTGTCGACGGCGGCGGCCAGCTCGCGGTCGGCGACCAGCCGGGCGTGCGCGAGGGTGTCCCGGCCCGCGCCCGCGACCTGCGGGGCGCAGCGGATGGAGTACGCGTCCTGGACGCGGGGCGCGTCGTCCTGGTGGTGCCCGGTGAGCCCGGAGTCCGCGAGCACCCGCAGCATGTTGTCGGCGCTGGCGGCCTGGCCGGGGTGCGGCCGGATGGCGTGCAGCTCGGGCGCGAGGACCTTGTCCGTGCCGAGCAGGGCCTCCAGGGACAGCGCGGCGGTGATGTCGGCGCTGGTGAACAGCCGCGCCAGGTCGGCGCAGGCCATGACCAGCATGCCGAGCATGCCGTCGGTGCCGTTGAGCAGCGCGAGCCCTTCCTTCTCGCGCAGTTCCACGGGCGCGATCCCGTGCTCGGCGAGCAGCTCGGCGGCGGGCCGTACGACGCCGTCGGGGCCCTCCGCGTCGCCTTCTCCCATCAGCGCGAGGGCGCAGTGGGACAGCGGGGCGAGGTCGCCGGAGCAGCCGAGCGAACCGTATTCGTGGACGACCGGGGTGATCCCGGCGTTGAGCAGCGCGGCCATGGTCTCGACCACGACGGGCCGCACACCGGTCCGCCCGGAGGCGAGCGTCTTGAGCCGCAGGAACATCAGCGCCCGCACCACTTCGCGCTCCACCCGCGGTCCCATCCCGGCCGCGTGCGACCGCACGATGTTGCGCTGGAGCTGCGCGCGCAGGTCGGGGCTGATGTGCCGCACGGCGAGCGCTCCGAAGCCCGTGGAGACGCCGTAGACCGGTTCGGGCTTGGCCGCCAGGTCGTCGATGACCTGCCGCGCCGCGGCGACGGCGGACAGGGCCTCGGCGGCCAGCTCGACCCGCGCGGCGCCGCGCGCCACGGCGATGACATCGTCTGCGGTCGTCCCGGACGACCCCACCACCACAGTGTGCATATCCATATTCAGGCACCCTAGAGACTGAATCGCGACCTGTCACCACCCGAGTTTCCGCAGCACCGACGTCCGTGGCGTCGCCCGGGGGCGCACCCGCACCCGGGCTACGGCCCCTGGCCGGGAGGCGCCGGACGCCCACGGAAGCGGCGGCGTTCGGCCGGCGGCGCCTGCGGCGGCGCGTCCGCCAGGCGCACCACCGGATCGTCCGGGCCGCCGTCCCGGCCCGCCACCACCGGCTTCTCCGAACGGGCCGCCTTCGCGCGGTATTGGGCCGCGTCCGCCAAGCGGAACAGCCGCCGCGCGCTGCGTACCGGGCCGATCGGGTCGCCCGTCGACGCGACCCCGCACGCAACACCCTCCCCTATCTCCAGCTCCGACGCCCTGCGGCACAGCTCGTCCGCCACCCGCACGACCTCGTCCGCCGAGGGGCCCACCTCCAGCAGGCAGAACTCGTCGCCGCCCAGCCGCGCCGCCAGCGCGCCCGGCAGCATCGCCCCGCACAGGGACAACACGGTGCCGAAGCGTTCCAGCAGCCGGTCGCCCACGGCGTGCCCCAAGGTGTCGTTGACGGTCTTCAGCCCGTTCAGGTCGCACACCACCAGGCTCACGACCGTGCCGTCGCTGCGGTGCGCCTCCAGCGCCTCGTCCAGCCGTATGTCCACCGCCCGCCGGTTGCCCAGGCCGGTCAGCGGATCGGTGAACGCCAGTCGGCGCGCCTCCTCCAGCCGCTCCGTCTGGGCGATACCCGCGGCCGTCACCGCCGCCAGCACCGTCGCGAAGTCCGCGTCACCGCGGTCGAACAGCGGCTCCCCCACCGCCCGCGCCACGTACAGCTCACCCCACGCCCGCCCGCGCAGCACGATCGGGGCGACCACGCAGCTGCTCCGCCCGCGCCGCCGCAGCGCGTTCACGCGCTGGTGGCAGTACGCCCCGTACGACCCGGCGCACGGGTCCGCCCCGGGCCCGGCCCCCGGGGGCTCGGCCACCTCCACCCAGGCGTGCGGTTCACCGCCGCGCGCCCACTGCTCGTGCAGGAACTCGGTGATCTCCGGGAACTCGTTCACCGGATAGCACTCGTTCTCCGGGAACTCCCGCTCCCCCGGGGCCAGCGCGCCCACGTTGGCCAGCACCCGCAGCCGCCCCAGCTCGCGCTCCCAGACGGATACGGCCGCGAAGTTCCCGCCCAGCGCGCCGCACGCGCGGTCCGCCGCGGACCGCACCGCCTCCGGCAGCGTGTGCGCGGCGGCCATGGCCTGCGCCAGCGCCACCACGGCCCTCATCCGCTCGCCGCCCCGGCCCGTATCGCCTGCCGCTTCGCCCGTCACCGCACCGCGCCTCGCATTCCGTCGCCGCGCACCCGCCGCGCGCCGCGCCATCCAGCGTAGGAACGTTTGACGGATTCCGCCCTCCCCGTTCGACGATCTCTGGCTTCCGCCTTCGGCGCCGGCGGGGTGGGGCCTTCACGGGGTGCGCGGTTGCGCCTGCGGCGGTGCGCGCGTGGTGCGCGCCCGTCGTGGCTGGGTCGGGGCCGCCGCCGGGTACCTCCTCGGTCGGCGAACCTACTGCTAGACCGCGGAGTGCGGGGCGAGATGTTCGCCGCGCTGCGGGGGCACCCGCCACGTCCCCTCACGCCGGACGCGCGACTGCCGCCCGGTGGGGGCCACAGTCCACGCCGATGCCACGGGGGCACACCCGTCACGTCCTCTTCCGTCGCCTTCGCGGCTGCCGCCCGGTGGGGCTCATCGCGCCAGGCGTAGCGGGGTGCCGGGCTCGGCTGCGATGATCCGGTCAACGATCGTTAACACCGGCTGCACCGGGAGGGCACACCATGACGGAAGAGCGGTTCGGCGAGTGGGTGGGCGTACGGCGGCACGGGCACGTGGCCGAGCTCGTACTCGACCGGCCCAAGGCCATGAACGCCGTCTCCACCGAGATGGCCAGGTGCATCGGGGCCGCGTGCACCGCCCTCGCGGGGGATCCCTCCGTGCGGGTCGTGGTTCTCACCTCCACGCATGAGCGCGCCTTCTGCGTGGGCGCCGACCTGAAGGAGCGGAACTCCCTTACGGACGCCGAGCTCGGCCGTCAGCGCCCGCTGGCCCGTGGCGCGTACACCGGGGTGCTGGAGCTGCCGATGCCCACCATCGCGGCCGTGCACGGCTACGCCCTGGGCGGCGGCTTCGAGCTGGCCCTGTCCTGCGACGTGATCGTGGCCGACCCGACCGCCGTGGTCGGGCTGCCGGAGGTGTCCGTGGGGGTGATCCCCGGCGGCGGCGGTACGCAGCTGCTGCCGCGCCGAGTGGGGGCCGCACGGGCCGCCGAGCTCATCTTCACGGCGCGCCGGGTGGCCGCCGACGAGGCGCGTGACCTGGGTCTGGTGGACCAACTGGCCGCCGAGGGCAAGGACCGGGAGGAGGCGCTGGCCCTGGCCGCCCGGATGGCCGCGAACTCGCCGGTCGGACTGCGTGCGGCCAAGAAGGCGCTGCGGCTGGGCCACGGACTGGACCTGCGGACCGGGCTGGAGGTGGAGGACGCGGCGTGGCGGTCGGTGGCCTTCTCCGCGGACCGGGCGGAGGGCGTCGCGGCCTTCAACGAGAAGCGGACGCCGGAGTGGCCCGGCGAGTAGCGTCCCGCGGCGGCCCCGCCGCCCACCCGCCACCCCGCGACGACGCCTGATGCGGCAGCCGCGAAGACGGCGGACGGGGACGTGGCAGGTGTCCTCGCGGCCCACTGTGGCGTCGGCGTGGACCATGGCTCCCGCCAGGCGGCAGCGCCGCGAGGACGACGGAACGGGACGTGATCCGCAGCCCACCATGGCGTCGGCGCGAGCCGTGGCCCCCTCCGGGCGGTAGCCGCGAGGACGGCGGGAGGGGGCATGACCCCGCACGTGGCGTCAGCGTGGACCGTGGCCCCCGCCGGGCGGCAGTCGCGCGTCCGGCGGAAGAGGACGTGACGGGTGGTGCCCCCCCGTGGCATCGGCGGGGACCGTGGCTCCCGCCGGGCGGCAGCCGCGAGGACAACGGAAGCGGACGTGACAGGCGCCCCCGCAGGCCACCGTGGCGCCGACGTAGGCCGTAGCCCCCGCCAGGCGGCAGCCGCGAGGACGACAGAGGGGCCTGACGGGCACCCCCGCAGCCCGCCGGGGCGTCGGCGTAGGCCGTAGCCCCCCACCGGGCGGTAGCCGCGAGGACGGTGGGAATGGGACGCGACGGGCGCCCCCGCAGCCCACCGTGGCGTCGGCATGGACCATGGCCCCCGCCGGGCGGCAGTCGCGCGTCCGGCGGGAGGGGACGTGGCGGGTGCCCCCGCAGCGCGGCGAACATCTCGCCCCGTACCCCGCGGTCTGCCAGTAGGTTCGCCGACCGAGGAGGTACCCGGCGGCGGCCCCGACCCACGCACGGACGCGCGCGCACCACCCACGCGCAGCTACGGGCGCAACCGCGCACCCCGCGAAGGGGCGCACCCCGCCACGTCAGCAGCCACGCGACACGGCGCGGCGCGGGGCGCCGCGAAGAGGGTCACCCCCGCCGCGTCAGCAGCCACGGCTCCACGACCCCGAGCCCCCGCACCGGCCGCTGCCACATCGGCTGGAGCGCGAACCGGTACACCGGCGGCTCCTCGCCCCGCTTCTCCGCCTCCGCGGCCGCCTCCGCCGCCTCCGCCTCGGATTCCGGCGCCTCCCCGGACCGCGCCAGTTCCTCCGCGAGCGCCCCGTCCACCAGCACCGCGTCCTTCGGCGCTATGGACGTCAGCCGGCTCGCCAGGTTCACCGTCGTACCGAAGACGTCGCCCATCCGGGTCGTCACCGTCCCGAACGCGATCCCCACCCGCAGCTCCGGCATCGTCTGGTCGTGCGCCATCGTCTCGATGAGCCGCACGCCGATCTCCGCCGCCGTACCGGCGTCGTCCGCCGAGTACAGCACCTCGTCGCCGAGCGTCTTGATCAGCCGTCCGCCGTGCGCGGCGACCAGGTCGGCGGCCGTCGTCTCGAACGCCTCGACCAGCTCGCCGAGCTCCTCCTCCTCAAGGCGCCGGGTCAGCCGGGTGAAGCCGACCAGGTCCGCGAAGCCGACCGCCAGTCGCCGGTCCACCATCTCCGCGTCGTCCTGGGCCTGCACCACGCGGCCCGTCGCCGCCGCCAGCTGCCGCCGGTAGACGTAGACGAGGAACTCCTCCAGCTCCGGGAGCAGCAGCTCGACCAGCGGGTAGGCGATCTCGGTCCGGGTGAGCCCCGGTTCCTGGGGCTCGGTGAGCCCCTCCAGGAACGAGTCGATCTGCCAGTCGGCCAGCCGCGCCGTCGTCTGCCCGGTGGACCGCGCGACCTGAATCGCCATCGGCTCGCTCAGCAGCCCGGCCTCCACCAGGCCGGAGAGCCGCCGCAGCGCCAGGACGTCGGCCTCGGTGAGCGCCTTGGCCTGCCCGATGTCGGCGAAGCCCATGGCGTGCCAGAAGCGGGTGGCCAGCTCGACCGAGACGCCCGCGCTGCGGGCCGCCTGGAAGGGGGTGTAGCGCCGCTCGGCACCGAGGATCAGCTGTTCCAGCCGGAGCGCGATCGAGTCGTCCTCGTCGGCGTCCTCGTCAACGGCTTTGTCAGCGGCCTTGTCGCCGGCCTTGCCGTCCACGGCCTCATCGGCAGCGCCCGTACCTTCCGCGACGGGACCAGCCACCCGACCCCCCGCGCCGGCACCCGCACCGGAACTGCGATCCGCACCGGGGCCCACACCGGCCCCCGCGCCGCGATCCGCACCGGCCCCGGCGCCGGAACCCGGGCCGGAACCCGCATCAGCATCAGGTCCCGCACCCGCGCCGCCGACGCCCACGTCCGCCGCCGTGTCCGCCTCCCGCGCAGAGCCCTCCGCCTCCCGCGCAGAACCCTCCGCCCCCCGCGCGGAGCCCTCCTCACCGGCCGAGCCGGACGCGCCGGACCCCGTGTCGTCGACGGTCACCGCCCGCCCCCTGTCCGATCCTGGCGCACTGCTTTCCGCTTCCCTCTCCGGCTGTGGTCCCGGTTACGGGTTCGCCCGCGGCCGCCCCGAGCTGGGCGGACCGCCTCAACGATACGTCAGGTGTGCCGTAGCTCACTCTTCCTCGGAAGCGGCGCGCAGATGCACGATGTCGCCCGCCGCGACCACTCCCTGCACCCCGCCCGCCATCGCGAGCACCAGCCGCCCGTCCCCGTCGACCGCGACAGCCTCCCCGACCGCGGACCGGCCACCGGGCAGCTCCGCCCGGACTCTCCGCCCGAGCGTCGCACACCCCGCTGCGTACGCCTCCTGGAGCCCGCTGGCCGCCGGGTCGCCGTCCGCGGCACGCCACTTCTCGTACCACTGCTCGATCGACCGCAGGACGGCGCGCAACACCGGGTCGCGGTCCGTCGTGGTCGCGCCCGCGAGCGCCAGCGAGCCCGCGGCGGGCACCGGCAGCTCCTCCGTACGCAGCGAGACGTTCAGCCCGATGCCCACCACCACGGCGTCACCGGTGCGCTCGGCGAGGATGCCGCCGGACTTGCGCTCCTCGCCGGCCACCGTCAGCAGCAGGTCGTTGGGCCATTTCAGCGCCGTGTCCACCCCGGCGGCGCGGGCCAGCGCGGCGGCGGTGGCGACCCCGGCGAGCAGCGGCAGCCAGCCCCAGCGGGCCGCGGGCACCCGTTCCCCGGGCCGGAACAGCATCGAGAAGAACAGCCCGGAGCGGGCCGGAGCGGTCCACGCCCGGTCCAGCCGCCCGCGTCCGGCGGTCTGCTCCTCGGCCACCAGGACCGCGCCCTCCGGTGCGCCCCCCTGCGCCCGGGCCACGAGATCGGTGTTGGTGGAGCCGGTGGACCCCACCACCTCCACCGAGGTCCACAGCCCGTCGGGCCGCACAAGCGCCCGGCGCAGGGCCTCGGCGTTCAGCGGCGGCCGGTCGAGGTCGTTCCATCTGCTGCCATGGGTGTCAGAAGGGCTCATATGGGCCAGCCTAGGGTCAGGAGGTGTGGCCAACGACGCAGTGCCACACCGCAGTCCCGCCGATACGCTACGAGCCGGTAGCCGAGGTGACCGACCCGGAAAACCCGTGAACGCCCCTTGATAAGCCCCAGCCCCTGACAGAAGCCCAGTGCCCCGAGGACGAGCAGGAGCCGCATCCCGATGTCCGAGCCGGAGATCGCCCCCGACAGCCACGACCGCCACACCACCGCGGGGAAGCTCGCGGATCTGCAGCGCCGTACCGAAGAAGCCGTGCACGCCGGGTCCGCGCGTGCGGTGGAGAAGCAGCACGCCAAGGGCAAGCTGACCGCGCGGGAACGGATCGACCTGCTGCTGGACGAGGGCTCGTTCACTGAACTGGACGAGTTCGCGCGGCACCGCTCCACGAACTTCGGGATCGACAAGAACCGCCCGTACGGGGACGGCGTGGTCACCGGCTACGGCACGGTCGACGGCCGCCCGGTCTGCGTCTACTCCCAGGACTTCACCATCTTCGGCGGCTCACTCGGCGAGGTCTACGGCGAGAAGATCGTCAAGGTGATGGACTTCGCGCTGAAGACCGGCTGCCCGGTCATCGGCATCAACGACGGCGGCGGCGCCCGGATCCAGGAAGGCGTGGTGGCGCTCGGCCTCTTCGCCGAGATCTTCCGCCGGAACGTCCACGCGTCGGGTGTGATCCCGCAGATCAGCCTGATCGTCGGCCCGTGCGCCGGCGGTGCGGTCTACTCCCCGGCGATCACGGACTTCACCGTCATGGTGGACCAGACCTCGCACATGTTCATCACCGGACCGGACGTGATCAAGACGGTGACCGGCGAGGACGTGGGCTTCGAGGCGCTGGGCGGCGCCCGTACGCACAACACCACCTCCGGTGTCGCGCACTACATGGGCGGCGACGAGAAGGACGCCATCGACTACGTCAGGGCGCTGCTGTCCTACCTGCCCTCCAACAACCTCTCCGAGCCGCCCGCCTTCCCCGAGCAGGCCGACCTCGCGGTCACGGACGAGGACCGGGAGCTGGACACCCTCATCCCGGACTCCGCCAACCAGCCGTACGACATGCACAAGGCCATCGAGCACGTGCTGGACGACGGGGAGTTCCTGGAGACCCAGCCGCTGTTCGCGCCGAACATCATCACCGGTTTCGGGCGTGTCGAGGGCCACCCGGTCGGCGTCGTCGCCAACCAGCCGATGCAGTTCGCCGGCTGCCTGGACATCGACGCCTCCGAGAAGGCCGCGCGCTTCGTCCGCACCTGCGACGCGTTCAACGTCCCGGTGCTGACCTTCGTGGACGTACCCGGCTTCCTGCCCGGCACGGACCAGGAGTACAACGGCATCATCCGGCGCGGCGCCAAGCTGATCTACGCGTACGCGGAGGCCACGGTCCCGCTGATCACGGTGATCACCCGCAAGGCGTTCGGCGGCGCGTACGACGTGATGGGCTCCAAGCACCTGGGCGCCGACCTGAACGTGGCGTGGCCGACCGCCCAGATCGCGGTCATGGGCGCGCAGGGCGCGGTGAACATCCTGCACCGCCGGACCATCGCCGCCGCCGAGGACCAGGACGCCACCCGCGCCGAGCTGATCGCCGACTACGAGGACACCCTCCTCAACCCGTACATCGCGGCCGAGCGCGGGTACGTCGACGCGGTGATCATGCCGTCCGAGACCCGCCGCCACATCGTGCGCGGGCTGCGCGCCCTGCGTAACAAGCGCGAGTCCCTGCCGCCGAAGAAGCACGGCAACATCCCCCTCTAGAAAGGGTTGTTTCCATGATCAAGGTCGTCCGTGGCAACCCCACCCCCGAGGAGCTGGCCGCCGCCCTGGCGGTGGTCCAAGCACGCGCGGCGGCCGCCGCTGCCGCCGCGCCGGGGCAGGGCATACCCGACGAGTGGGCCGACCCGGCCCGGACCATCCCCGGCAGCCGGGTGCCGCACCCCGGCCCCAAGGCGTGGCGCACCAGCTTCTGGCCTGCCTGAACCGGCCTCCGGCCGCCGGCCTGCCGGAACCGGTGAAATAGTGCTTCCCGGCCGTGGCGCCTGAGTACGCGTACTCAGGCGCCACGGCCGTCTCCGGAGCAGGATCGTCCGCATGCTGTGGTCCGACCCGCCCGATGAGCCGCCCGAGGAGCTGCGCCAGGTCCAGGAGAGGCTCCGGCGCGCGGGCGCGGTGATGGCCGTCGCGGTCCTGATCACGCTGCTGATCCTCAGCGCGGGATGATCTTGAGCACACCAGGGCAACCCCGCGGGCGGTTCGCGCCTCTTCCCTGGGAGGAGTACCACCGCCGGGCACAGGGGAGAGCCGCCTACCGATGAACAGACCGATACGCCACATCGCCGTCTTCAGCGGTCTGCTGATCCTCGCGCTGCTGCTACAGACCACCTGGCTCCAGTTCAAGCGCACCGACGAGCTGGCCAACCATGAGAAGAACACCCGCGTGAAGATCGCGGCGTACGCCCATCCGCGCGGCAACATCATCGTGGGCGGCCAGCCGATCACGGGCTCGGTGGAGACCGACAGCACGTACTACAAGTACAAGCGCACGTTCAAGGACGGCGCGATGTACGCCCCGATCACCGGCTACTCCTCCCAGACCTACGGCTCCACCCACCTGGAAGCGCTCAACAACAAGCTGCTCAGCGGCACCGACGACCGGCTCTTCCTGCAGAACACCCTCGACCTGTTCACCGGCGACGACCGGCGCGGCGGCGACGTGGTGACCACCATCGACCCGAAGGCCCAGAAGGCCGCCTACGAGGGGCTGGGCGACAAGACCGGCGCGGTGGTCGCCATCGACCCCAGCACCGGCAAGATCCTCGCGCTCGCCTCCACCCCGTCCTACGACCCGTCCGTCTTCGCCGGCTCCACCAAGAAGGACAGCGATGCCTGGGACCGGCTCCAGAAGGACAAGCGCAAGCCGATGGACAACCGCGCGCTCAAGCTGACCTACGCGCCCGGCTCCACCTTCAAGGTCATCACCGCCGCCGCGGCTCTGGAACACGGGCTGTACAAGGACATCGACGCGCCGACGAGGTCCCCGGACCCGTGGACCATGCCGGACACCAGGGTGCCCCTGCCGAACCACAGCCCGACCGCGCCCTGCAAGAACGCCTCCCTCAACGTGGCCATGCAGCACTCCTGCAACAACGTCTACGGCAAGGTCAGCTCCGACCTCGGCAAGGACGACATGCGCGAGACGGCCGAGAAGTTCGGCTTCAACAACCCCAAGGTCGACACCCCCACCCGCGCCGTCGAGAGCGTCTTCCCCGACAAGATGGACCGGCCGCAGACCGCGATGTCCGGCATCGGCCAGTCCAGCGTCCGCGCCACCCCGCTGCAGATCGCGATGATGACCGCCGCCATCGCCAACGACGGCAAGCTGATGAAGCCCTACATGGTCGACCGGCTGCGCGATCCCGACCTGGACACGCTGGAGAAGTTCGAGCCGAAGGAGATGTCCGAGGCGGTCTCCGAGGACACCGCGAAGAAGGTCCAGAAGATGATGGAGGACACCGCAGAGAAGGGCACCGGCCGCCCCGGCCGGATCTCCGGTGTCACCGTCGGCGCCAAGACCGGCACCGCCCAGCGCGGTGTGAACAACAACCTCCCGCCGCTGGCCTGGTTCATCTCCTACGCCAAGCAGGGCGACGGCTCACCGGTCGCCGTCGCGGTGATGATCGACCCCGATGACAGCATCCCCCGCGACCAGATCTCCGGCGGCGGGCTGGCAGGCCCCATCGCCAAGAAGGTCATGCAGGCGGTCCTCAAGAAGTGAGCCGTTACGCTGGGCCGCATGGCTGACCCCCGCACCGTCGTCCTCGCCTCCGCCTCCCCCGCCCGGCTGGGCCTGCTGCGGCAGGCGGGGCTCGACCCCGAGGTGATCGTCAGCGGGGTGGACGAGGACGCCCTCGACGCCCACTCACCCGCCGAGCTGGCGCGGCTGCTCGCCGAGGCCAAGGCCGCCGCGGTGGCGGCCCAGCCCGCGGCGGCGGGCGCGCTGGTCATCGGCTGCGACTCCGTGCTGGACCTGGACGGCCAGGCGCTCGGCAAGCCCGCCGACGAGGAGGACGCCACCGCCCGCTGGAAGGCGATGCGCGGCCGCTCCGGGGTGCTGCGCACCGGGCACTGCGTGATCGACACAGCCAGCGGACGGCGGACCTCCGCGACAGCCTCCACCACGGTCCGCTTCGGCGAGCCGACCGACGCCGAGATCGCGGCGTACGTGGCCAGCGGTGAACCGCTGTACGTGGCGGGCGCGTTCACCCTCGACGGCCGGTCGGCACCGTTCATCGACGGCATCGATGGCGACCACGGCAACGTGATCGGCCTGTCGCTGCCGCTGCTGCGCCGCCTGCTGGCCGAACTGGACGTGTCCATCACGGACCTGTGGACGCCCGAAAAATCCAGCCCGTCCGGCGATTGAGGACCGGGTCTGGGGCGGAGCCCTGGGGGCACCTCCCAGCGTTAGCTGGGGAAGGGAAGGGGCAGGACAGGGGACTGACTCCGGCGGCCGGATTCACGCCAGACCCGGGTCCGGGTCACCGGCGGGGTCCAGGGCGCCCCGGTCCGCAACCTCGCCGGAGGCATCGTCGTACGCCATCAGCGTCAGCACGATCAGCCCCAGCACCACCATCAGACCCGCGAACGCCACCCAGCCGACCAGACCGACCGTCAACGCGCCGAGCAGCCCGTGCACCACCGCGCAGACGATGAGCAGGATGCGGGCGAACCGGCCGGGGCCGCGGTCGCGGAGCGCCGCGCGCAGCAGCACCAGCCCGCAGAACAGCAGATAGAGGCCGAAGACACCGCCCATGGCCCAGGTGCCGACGGACATCGCGTCGGGGTCCATGCCGCCCATGGACATCTTCTGACGGTCGACCACCAGCCCGAGGATCCAGTTGAGCAGGGCGATGCCGACCGCTTCCACGATCAGTACCACTGCCGCCGCCGCGGCCACCGGCCTACGCGCCGTAGCACCCACCCTGTCCACCCCTTCCCCTGCCGGACTCCGGGCCGTTACCCCGAGTACGTTCGACAGCGGCACGCTACTAACGGGTAAGCCCCTGGACAAGGGGTCTGCGGCGGCTGACTGCGACTCGCGTCCACGCGGCAAAGTTTCCGCCCCCTGTTCGTAGGAATCCCACAAAGAAAGACGGTCCGGCGCTGCTCGCCGCGGCGGAGACCTTGGCCACACCACGAGCCCGCCGGTGACCCCGAAAACCGGGCGTACCGTGGAGCGACAAAGGATTTCGCAGACCGCCCAGAGGCTCCTTCACGCTCCGTGTGGTCAAGCTCACCCCCGGAGTCTCCTCGGCGCGGAGTGTCGCCAGTACCTAAACTCGGCTTGTTTCAAGGAGGGAGCCATCGTGCGCAAGGTGCTCATCGCCAATCGTGGCGAAATCGCTGTCCGCGTTGCCCGGGCGTGCCGGGATGCCGGGATCGCGAGCGTTGCCGTGTACGCCGATCCGGATCGGGACGCTGTGCATGTGCGCGCGGCTGATGAGGCCTACGCGTTGGGTGGTGACACCCCGGCCACCAGCTATCTGGACATGGCCAAGGTCCTCCAGGCGGCGAAGGACTCCGGTGCGGACGCGGTCCACCCCGGTTATGGGTTCTTGTCGGAGAACGCGGAGTTCGCGCAGGCGGTGCTGGATGCGGGTCTGATCTGGATCGGTCCGCCGCCGCAGGCGATCCGGGATCTGGGTGACAAGGTCGCAGCCAGGCATATCGCGCAGCGCGCGGGTGCTCCGCTGGTCGCGGGCACCCCGGATCCGGTCTCGGGTGCGGATGAGGTGGTGGCGTTCGCGACCGAGCATGGTCTGCCGATCGCGATCAAGGCGGCGTTCGGTGGTGGTGGGCGCGGGTTGAAGGTCGCCCGGACCCTGGATGAGGTTCCTGAGCTGTATGAGTCGGCGGTCCGCGAGGCGGTGGCGGCGTTCGGCCGTGGTGAGTGCTTCGTGGAGCGCTACCTGGACAAGCCCCGGCATGTGGAGACCCAGTGCCTGGCCGACGCCCATGGCAACGTGGTGGTGGTCTCCACCCGTGACTGCTCTCTCCAGCGTCGTCATCAGAAGCTGGTGGAGGAGGCCCCGGCTCCGTTCCTGTCCGAGGCACAGAACGCCGAGTTGTATGCCGCGTCGAAGGCCATCTTGAAGGAGGCCGGGTATGTGGGTGCGGGGACGGTGGAGTTCCTGGTCGGCAGCGATGGCACGATCTCTTTCCTTGAGGTGAACACCCGGCTGCAGGTGGAGCATCCGGTGACCGAGGAGGTCACCGGTATCGATCTGGTGCGGGAGATGTTCCGTATCGCCGATGGCGAGGAGCTGGGTTACGGCGACCCGGTGGTGCGCGGGCACAGCTTCGAGTTCCGTATCAACGGTGAGGACCCGGGTCGGGGTTTCCTGCCCGCCCCGGGCACCGTCACCGTGTTCACCCCGCCCACCGGTCCCGGTGTCCGTCTGGACGCGGGGGTGGAGTCCGGCAGTGTGATCGGTCCGGCGTGGGACTCGCTGCTGGCGAAGCTGATCGTGACCGGTGCGACCCGTGAGCAGGCGTTGCAGCGTGCGGGGCGGGCGTTGGCGGAGTTCCGGGTCGAGGGCATGGCGACGGCTATCCCGTTCCATCAGGCCGTGGTGGTCGACCCGGCGTTCACCGCCGACCCGTTCACGGTCCACACCCGCTGGATCGAGACCGAGTTCGTCAACGAGATCAAGCCGTTCGCCGCGCCGGCGGATGCCGAGGCCGAGGACGAGGCGGGCCGTGAGACGGTCGTCGTCGAGGTCGGCGGCAAGCGGCTGGAGGTCTCCCTGCCCGCGTCCCTGGGCGTCGCCTCCACCCCTGCGGGTGGCGGGGCGCGGAAGCCGAAGCGGAAGGCGGCGAAGAAGACCGGCTCCGCCGCTTCCGGCGACGCGCTGGCCTCCCCGATGCAGGGCACCATCGTCAAGGTCGCGGTCGAGGAAGGACAACAGGTCTGCGAAGGCGACCTCGTAGTCGTCCTGGAAGCGATGAAGATGGAACAGCCCCTCAACGCCCACCGCGCGGGCACCATCAAGGGCCTGACCGCCGAAGTCGGCGCGTCCCTCACCTCCGGCGCCGTCATCTGCGAGATCAAGGACTGAACCGGCACCACACGCCGAACGCCGACGGGCCCCCGGGAGATCTTCGCCGGGGGCCCGTCGGCGTGACGTAGGGGTGCCCGAGGGGCACAGAGCCGACGCTCAGCCGTCCCCGTCGGTCACGTCCTCCGGGAACGTCAGCTGCCGCCCCATCCACTCCAGGGACGCGGGCAGTTCCCGCCGCCACGTACGGAAGTTGTGGCTCCCCCGGTCCAGGACGATCGACTCGGCGCGCATCGGCGGCTTGACCGCGTCCAGGAACTCCCGCGCCTGCGGGTAGTTCTTCTCGCCCTCGCGGCTGGTGGCCACCAGGACGGACACCTGCGGCGCCGGAAGGTGCTTCAGCCGCCACAGCAGGTCGTGCTCCCGCATCCGGCGCAGCCGGGACTCTCCGCTGCCGAAGAGGTTCCCGGTCGTGGGGTCGTTCGTGACGCGGTAGTCGGGCGAGAGCGCGGCCGCCGCCGTGTACGTGTCGGGGTGACGCATGGTCAGCTGGAGTGCGCAGCTGCCGCCGGAGGAGTACCCGAGCGCGCCCCACGCACTGGGGTCGTGGCCCACGCGGTAGTGCCCCTTCAGCGCCTCGGGCAGGTCCTTCTGGAAGAAGGTCTCCGCCTGGGGTCCGCCGGGGACGTCGACGCACTGGGTGTCGCGCGGCGGGGCGATCGTGGGCCGGATCATCACGATGACGCTGGGCGGCAGCTTCCCCTCGCCGATCAGCTTTCCGGCGGTCTGCGGCACGCGCAGGTGCTGTGCGAGCAGGAACGATCCGCCGGGGTAGCCGCTGATAGCGACGATGACGGGGAACCGCTGCCGGTCGTACTGGCGCTGGAAGTACTGCGGCGGCAGGTAGACGTACGCCGGGGTCGCCCGCTGGCTGCGGCGCCCGAGGATCCGCACCGACTCGACCTTGCCGACCCGGTCCGGCGGGCCCTTGGGCAGCCCGTGGACCTTGTCCAGCTTCTCCGGGCCCGCGGGCTGGACCAGCCCGCCGGAGAGATCGCCCGGCTTTCCGTCCTCGCCCGGCTCACCCCATTTCGACAGGGCGGCGGGCGCGGTGTCGTCGTTGCCGAGCAACTCGTCCCAGGTGCCGTAGAACTGGAAGTTCGCGTTGACCGCGAGGGCGAAGGAGGTGACGATCGCCACCTGGGTGACCGCGATGGACCCGAGTCTGCCGAGCACGGCGGGTATCGTCCGCCCGGCGAAGCGCGGCCACAGCCAGACCGTGAGCCCCACGCTGAGCACGGCGACCGCGATCACCGTGTACAGCAGCGAGCGGCTGGTCAGTTCCATCATGTCGTCGTCTCCACTCTCGTCCCGCGCGCCCCCCGAGCCACGCGACATGGGGGATGGCGGTCGCGTGGCACGGCGTTGCGGGAGAGGGAAGGACTTCGCGTACTGTTCGCCGTCCCGCATCTGCCGTTGGCCTGGAGGTCACCGCCCGGTCACCGTCCCTCGGACTTCTCCCCCAGCGCGGCCTCTGGGGGCGCCCCCAGAGGTGCCCCCCAGGAGAAGCCCCCAGACGGGGCCATCCGGGGGGTGGCATGCTGGTTCCACCGGGCGCGGCCCCAAGAGCCGCGTGGCCCCGAGGACGGCCCGGAGCCCCACGGGCGGCCTGAGGAAGGAAGGACCGGCGATGGCGACCGAGACGGCGCAGACGCCAGCACGGCCCATGCGCGCGGACGCGCGTCGCAACTACGAACGGCTGCTGGCCGAGGCCCGCACGGCCTTCGCCGAGCACGGCACCGACGCGTCACTTGAGGACATCGCGCGCCGGGCGGGCGTCGGGATCGGCACCCTCTACCGCCACTTCCCCAATCGCACGGCCCTGATGGGGGCCGTGTTCTACGGCGAGATGGACGCGCTCATGGCGCGCTCGCGGGAGCTGGCGCGGGCGCCGCAGCCGTGCCGCGCGCTGGTGGACTGGCTGCGGGCGATCATCGATCACGCCAGCACGTACCGGGGCCTGTCGCAGGCGTTCCTCTCCGCGTCCGCCGGGGAGAGCACGGAGCTGTCCCGGTGCAGCGAGCCGCTGCGGGAGGCGGGCAGCGCGCTGCTGGCCCGCGCGCAGCAGGCCGGGTCGGTGCGGGCGGACGTCGAGATCACCGATCTGATGCAGCTGACGAACGCCATCGCGCTGGCGGTGGAACAGTCCCCGGACGACCCCGGATTGGCCGACCGCCTGCTGACCCTGACCCTGACGGGCCTCAAGGCCCGTTAGACGTGGGTTGTGGGCAGTCGTTCAGCAGGGGCGGAACGGGTGGGCACAACCCACCACCGGCCCGCACCCGGCGACGAAACAACAGCCCCAGCCGGGCTTCCACTACGGCAACGACGCGGCCCCCGCACCACTTCCCCGGCCGCCCGCCGCGAGGCGAAACCGCGTCACGGCCGTCCGCCGCGCGGCGACACCGCCACCCGCCCCCCCTCGCCCATCGGCACCGTCCCGCGCAGCTGTGATCCGCCGCCCGGCCCCTGCGGGTGGCCGCGGCGCGGGCCCGGCAGGGGCATGCCGTCATCGGTGCCGCGCCCCGGGGGGTGCTGCCCGGGGGTGAGGCGTGCGGTCTGCCGCGCCGACGACGGGCCCGACCCCGCCCCGGAACCCGAGGCCGCCCCCGGGCCCGCGCTCGCTTCGGCGCCGCCGGCCGGACCACCGGCCCCCTGGCCGGATCCCGCCCCCGGCCCGGCCACCGTGATCTGCACCCCCTGGTCGGCGAGGGCCTGGAGCTCGGTCGCGGCACGCTCCTCGTGCGCGGGCGGCTCGTCGGTCACCAGCCGGGTGATCACGTCGGTGGGCACCGTCTGGAACATGGTGTCGGTGCCGAGCTTCGTGTGGTCGGCCAGGACCACCACCTCCGCCGCGGCCTGCACCAGCGCCCGGTCGACGCTCGCCGACAGCATGTTGGACGTGGACAGCCCGCGTTCGGCGGTCAGGCCGCTACCGGAGAGGAAGGCACGGGAGACCCGCAGCCCTTGCAGCGACTGTTCGGCTCCGCTGCCGACCAGCGCGTAGTTCGAGCCGCGCAGGGTGCCGCCGGTCATGACGACCTCGACCCGGTTGGCATGCGCCAGCGCCTGCGCGACGAGCAGGGAGTTGGTGACCACGGTGAGGCCGGGGACGCGCGCGAGCCTGCGGGCCAGCTCCTGCGTCGTCGTCCCGGCGCCGACCACGACGGCCTCGCCCTCCTCGACGAGACCGGCCGCGAGGTCGGCGATGGCCGTCTTCTCCGCGGTCGCTAGGTGGGATTTCTGCGGGAAGCCGGACTCCCTGGTGAACCCTCCAGGCAGTACCGCACCGCCGTGCCGGCGATCGAGCAGCCCTTCTGCCTCCAGCGCCCGCACGTCCCGCCGTACGGTCACTTCTGAGGTCTGGACGACGCGGGCGAGCTCGCGGAGCGACACCGCTCCGTTCGCGCGCACCATTTCAAGGATCAATTGGCGACGTTCTGCAGCGAACACGAAACTGACAGTAACGCCAACGACCGTCTTGTTTCAGCGCCTTGCAGCAAATATCGGAAGTTGATCGGCTGCGACCCCGCCAGATGGTATAGGGGATGCCTCTCGGTTCCGATCAGGCTTCGCGCTGTGTCTTCCGCGTGTGCAGCTGCCGCGCCACCTCGGCGATGGAGCCGGACAGCGACGGGTACACCGTGAAGGCGTTGGCGATCTGCTCGACGGTCAGGTTGTTGTCGACCGCCAGGGAGATGGGGTGGATCAGCTCGCTCGCGCGCGGGGCGACCACGACGCCGCCGACCACGATCCCCGTACCCGGGCGGCAGAAGATCTTCACGAAGCCGTCCCGGATGCCCTGCATCTTGGCGCGCGGGTTGCGCAGCAGCGGCAGCTTCACCACCCGGGCGTCGATCTTGCCCGCGTCCACGTCCGCCTGGGAGTAGCCGACGGTGGCGATCTCCGGGTCGGTGAACACGTTCGCCGAGACCGTCTTGAGGTTCAGCGGCGCGACCGCGTCGCCGAGGAAGTGGTACATCGCGATCCGGCCCTGCATCGCCGCCACCGACGCCAGCGCGAAGACGCCGGTGCAGTCGCCCGCCGCGTACACGCCGGGCGCGCTGGTGCGCGAGACCTTGTCGGTTGAGATGTGCCCGGACTCGTGCAGCCGGACCCCGGCCTCCTCCAGGCCGATGCCCGCGGTGTTGGGGATGGAGCCGACCGCCATCAGGCAGTGGGAGCCGGTGATGACCCGCCCGTCGGCCAGCGTGACCTCGACCCGGTCGCCCACCCTCTTGGCGGACTGCGCCCGGGACCGTCCCATGACGTTCATCCCACGCCGCCGGAAGACGTCCTCCAGCACTGCGGCCGCGTCCGGGTCCTCGCCCGGCAGCACCCGGTCGCGGCTGGAGACCAGCGTCACCTTGGAGCCGAGCGCCTGGTACGCGCCCGCGAACTCGGCGCCGGTGACACCCGAGCCGACCACGATCAGCTCTTCGGGCAGCTCGTCCAGGTCGTAGACCTGGGTCCAGTTCAGGATCCGCTCGCCGTCCGGCAGCGCGTCCGGGATCTCCCGCGGGTGGGCGCCGGTGGCGATCAGCACTGCGTCCGCGGTCAGGGTCTCCTCGGTCCCGTCGGCGACCCGCACGACGACCTGGCGGGAGCCGTCCGGGGCCTGACCAGGGGCCAGCCGACCGCGACCGCGCATCACCCGGCCGCCCGCGCGGGTGACCGAGGCGGTGATGTCGTGCGACTGGGCGAGTGCGAGGCGCTTCACGCGGCGGTTGACCTTGCCCAGGTCGACGCCGACGACGCGGGCCGCCTGCTCCAGCGGCGGGGTGTCATCGGCGACGATGATCCCCAACTCCTCGTACGAAGAGTCGAAGGTCGTCATGACCTCGGCGGTGGCGATCAGTGTCTTCGACGGCACGCAGTCCGTGAGCACCGATGCCCCGCCCAGACCGTCGCAGTCGACGACGGTCACCTCCGCGCCGAGCTGGGCGGCCACCAGTGCCGCCTCGTAGCCGCCGGGTCCGCCACCGATGATCACGATCCGAGTCACATGTTCCATTGTCCCGCACCCATCAAAACCACTCCGCCCGGGGCCCTCGGTAGCGGCTCCCCCGCGCGCACCCGCCCGTATTCCATCCGTATGTCGTATGAATCTCTCTACGAGACTGCCACCTCAGAGGCCATCGCGCCGCACTCCCGTACCCTCGAAGTCATGTCGCTCTACGCCGCGTACGCCGGCAACCTCGACGCGCGGCTGATGTCCCGCCGCGCACCGCACTCTCCGCTGCGCGGCACCGGATGGCTCTCCGGCTGGCGGCTGACCTTCGGCGGCGAGCAGATGGGCTGGGAGGGGGCGCTGGCCACCATCGTGGAGGCCCCCCGGTCGCAGGTCTTCGTCGCGCTCTACGACATCGCGCCGATGGACGAGGAGTCCATGGACCGGTGGGAGGGCGTCGGACTCGACATATACCGCCGCATGCGGGTCCGCGTGCACACCCTCGACGGCGACGAGGCGGCGTGGGTCTACGTCCTCAACGGCTACGAGGGCGGACTGCCCTCGGCCCGCTACCTCGGGGAGATCGCGGACGCGGCGGAGTCGGCGGGCGCGCCGCACGACTACGTGATGGAACTGCGCAAGCGGCCCTGCTGAGCGCCTTCGGCGCGGAACGCGCGGGAACGCGCCGGGACCCCGAACGGCCCGGAAAGCCTGGACGACCTGGACCACGCACGTGCGGGAACGCACTGGACCACGAACGCGCCGGAACACGTGGGTCCGAACGCGCTGGAACACCTGGACCACGCGGACGCAACGGTCCGAACATCCGAACACAACGGTCCGCGGTCTGTCGGAACACAACGATCCGAACACCGCTTTCCGGTGCGTCTACGCGCGTAGGCGTTTAGCGGTTACCCTCGTCCGCGTGAACGCATCAGTTACTTCGGACATCCAGGGCGACCCCTACGCCGCCGCCGACGCCGCTGCCGCGCGACTGCGTGAGCTCACCGGTGCCGAGACCCACGACGTGGCCCTCGTTATGGGCTCCGGCTGGGTCCCCGCCACGGACGCTCTCGGCGCGCCGGAGCACGAGTTCCCGGTCACCGAACTGCCGGGCTTCCCGCCGCCGGCCGTCGCGGGCCACGCGGGCACGATCCGCTCGTACAAGATCAATGACAAGCGCGTCCTGGTCTTCCTGGGCCGCACCCACTTCTACGAGGGCCGCGGTGTGGCCTCGGTCGCGCACGGTGTCCGCACCGCCGCCGCCGCGGGCTGCAAGACCATCGTGCTGACCAACGGGTGCGGCGGCCTCCGCGAGGGCATGCGCCCCGGCCAGCCGGTGCTGATCAGCGACCACATCAACATGACCGCCACCTCCCCGATCGTCGGCGCGAACTTCGTCGACCTCACCGACCTGTACTCGCCGCGTCTGCGCGCGCTGTGCAAGGAGGTCGACCCGTCGCTGGAGGAGGGCGTCTACCTCCAGTTCCCCGGCCCGCACTACGAGACCCCGGCGGAGATCCACATGGCCCGCACCCTGGGTGCGGACCTGGTCGGCATGTCCACGACCCTGGAGGCCATCGCGGCCCGCGAGGCGGGCGCCGAGGTCCTGGGCATCTCGCTGGTCACGAACCTGGCCGCGGGCATGACCGGCGAGCCCCTCAACCACGAGGAAGTGCTCCAGGCCGGCCGCGACTCCGCCGCCCGGATGGGCAGCCTGCTGGCGCAGGTCCTGGACCGGCTCTAGGCCTCCCGGCGGGGCACCGTATTGCTCGTGTACGCGGGCGTCCGCGGCCGGTGGCCGGGGCGCCCGCGTCCGTGCGTGGGTCGGGGCTGCCCCGCAGGGGCAACCCCGGTTCCGGGTACCTGTACGCCCGTATCCATCGGCACCACCGCGACATGATCGACCCGACACCACCGACCGACCCCTCCGGAGGAGCACCCGTGGAGTCCGCAGAGTCCGCACTCATCGCCCGCGCCCGCGCCTGGCTGGCCGAGGACCCCGACCCCGACACCCGCGCCGAGCTCGCCAAGCTGCTCGACGCCGCGGACGTGGACGAGATCGGCGCCCGGTTCTCCGGCACCCTCCAGTTCGGCACCGCCGGACTCCGCGGCGAACTGGGCGCGGGCCCGATGCGGATGAACCGCTCCGTCGTGATCCGCGCCGCCGCGGGCCTCGCCGCGTACCTGAACGCGCAGGGCCACACCGGCGGCCTCGTGGTCATCGGCTACGACGCCCGCTACAAGAGCGCCGACTTCGCCCGCGACACCGCCGCCGTGATGACCGGCGCCGGACTGCGGGCCGCGCTGCTCCCCGGCCCGCTGCCCACCCCCGTCCTCGCCTTCGCCATCCGGCACCTCGGCGCGGTCGCGGGCGTCGAGGTCACCGCGAGCCACAACCCGCCGCGCGACAACGGCTACAAGGTCTACCTCGGCGACGGCTCCCAGATCGTGCCGCCCGCCGACGGCGAGATCGCGGCCGAGATCGCGGCCGTCGCCTCGCTGGACGACGTCCCGCGCCCGGCCGACGGCTGGGAGACGCTGGGCGACGAGGTCGTGGCCGCGTACCTGGCCCGTACGGACGCGGTACTGACCCCCGGCTCGCCGCGCGCGGTCGACGTCGTCTACACCCCGATGCACGGCGTCGGCCGTACCACTCTGACCGCCGCGTTCGAACGGGCCGGCTTCCCGGCGCCCACCGTGGTCGCCGAGCAGGCGGACCCGGACCCGGACTTCCCCACCGTCGCCTTCCCCAACCCGGAGGAGCCGGGCGCCATGGACCTGGCGTTCGCGACGGCGCGCGCGGCCGGCCCCGACATCGTCATCGCCAACGACCCGGACGCCGACCGCTGCGCCGTGGCGGTCCCGGACCCGGCGGCCGAGTCCGGCTGGCGGATGCTGCGCGGTGACGAGGTCGGCGCGCTGCTGGCCACGCATCTGGCCCGCAAGGGCGCCCGCGGCACGTTCACGACGACGATCGTGTCGTCCTCGCTGCTGTCCCGGATCGCGGCCGCCGCCGACGCCCCGTACGAGGAGACGCTGACCGGTTTCAAGTGGCTGGCGCGCGTCGACGGGCTGGCCTACGCCTACGAGGAGGCGCTCGGCTACTGCGTCGACCCGGCCGGGGTCCGCGACAAGGACGGCATCACCGCCGCGCTGCTCGTCGCCGAGCTGGCCGCCGTCCTCAAGGCGGAGGGCCGCACGCTGACCGACCTGCTGGACGAGATCGCGCTGGAGCACGGCCTGCACGCGACCGACCAGTTGTCCGTCCGGGTGGATGACCTGTCGCTGATCGGGGCCGCGATGCGGCGGCTGCGCGAGCAGCCGCCGACGGAGCTGGCCGGGCTCACGGTCGACTCCGCCGACGACCTGACCCAGGGCACGGAGACGCTGCCGCCGACGGACGGCCTGCGCTACCGGCTCTCCGGCACGGGTGCTGACGGCGTACGGTCCGCCCGCGTCGTGGTCCGCCCGAGCGGCACCGAGCCGAAGCTGAAGTGCTACCTGGAGGTCGTGGTCGGCGTCCCGTCGGCCGAGGCCCTGGAGTCGGCCCGCACGACGGCCGACCGCGTCCTGGCCGCGCTGAAGACGGACCTGGCGACGGCCGCGGGCATCTGACCGGCACAGCCACCGGCATCGGGGCTCCGCTCCAGACCCGTCGGTCTGGAGCGGAGCCCCGATGTGGTGAGGGCCGGCGGATCCCGGGCTTCGGTGGGCGACACAGCCCCGCCCCAGAGCCTGGGGCGCGGCCCGTCCCGGGCCTGGGGCGCACAGCCCGGTCCGGGAGCGTGGGGGCGCAGTCCGGCCGAGGCGCCTGGAGGCGCAGCCGTGCCCGGGAAGCCTGAGGCCCAGCCTCGCCCGGGGGGCCTGGGGCGCAGCCCCAGTTTCGGGAAGGGGCGGGTTAGGGGAATCCCACCGCACCCGCCGCCCCGGCCACCGCACACCGCCGCCCACGCCCACGCCCACGCCCACGGAAGAGTGCATCTCGTACTGCACGTGCAGCAGCTCCCCGGCGCGGCGGCTTCCCTCTCCGGAGACGCTGGGACTCCAGGCCCCCGCCACAGGAGTTGCTGCTGTGCTCCCCTACGCATCCCCTGAGACCTCGGCCGCGCAGGACGTCCCCGCCGCCGCGCCACCCGGCACCGCACCGGCCGCCGGGCCGCTCCCGCGATTCCACCGTGAGCTGCGCCGGGCCGCGCCCGCGCTGCTCGGTTACGCGGCCGTGCGGCTGCTGGGCATCGTCGTCCTCGCCCGCTGGGCGCACGCCAAGGGCCACGGGCTGTGGCCGCAGCTCGCGCACCAGTGGGACTCCAGGTGGTACCTGGGGATAGCCGATCACGGCTACGACCACGTCCTGACCGGCGCCCGCGACACATGCAACCTGGCGTTCTTCCCCCTCTACCCGGTGCTGGTCAAGGCCGTCGCCGGAGTCACCCCCGGCTCCCGCGCCACGATCGGCCTCCTCCTGTCCCTCGCCGCGTCGCTGGTGGCGGCATGGGGCGTCTTCGCGGTCGGCGACCACTTGCACGGGCGCAGGGTGGGGATACTCCTCGCCGTGCTGTGGGGCGCGACGCCGGTCGCCCTCGTCCAATCGATGGGCTACACCGAGTCCCTGTTCACCGCGCTGACGGCATGGTCGCTGTGGGCGGTGCTGACCGGCCGGTGGGTGTGGGCCGGGTCGCTGTCGCTGCTGGCGGGACTCACCCGGCCCACGGGGGTGGCGGTGGCGGCGGCGGTCATGGTCAGCGCGGTGGCCGCGCTGTGGGCGCGCAGGCACGCGGACCCGGACGCGATGCCGATGTGGGCGCGCAGGCACGCGGGCCCAGACGCGGCCGGGCCCTCACTCGGCCGCCGCGCGGCCCAGCCCGCCGTAGCGGCGGACCGGCCCCGGGCCCCGGCCCGGCCGTACGCCCAGCCGTGCGCCCGGCCGTGCGCCTGGCCGTGCGACACCGGCGGGACACGCCTGCGCGTCATCCTGGGCGCGGCCCTCGCCCCACTCGGCTGGCTCGGCTACCTCGCGTGGGTGGGCCACCGACTCGGCCGCTGGGACGGCTACTTCGCGGTCCAGAAGACCTGGACCAACGAACTCGACTGGGGCATACGCACCCTGCGGGACATACGCGGCAACCTGGTCTACCAGTCCCACCCCCAGCTGTTCCTGGTCGTGGTCTCGGTGACGCTGATAGCCGCCGTGGTCCTGTACGCCCTGTGCCTGGCCGACCGGCAGCCGCTGCCGCTGCTGGTGTTCACCGGGGTACTGCTGGCGATAGTGCTGGGCAGCGGCGGCGTGTACTTCCCACGAGCCCGGTTCCTGCTGCCCGCCTTCCCGCTCCTGCTGCCCATCGCGGCCGCGGTCGCGGGGGCCACGCGCCGTACCAAGGTGCTGGTGCTGGGCGGAGCGGCGCTGTCATCGGCGTACTTCGGCGCGTACATGGCCCTGGTCTGGCCCAGCGCGCCATGACAGACGCGCCATCACCATCACCGGCGACGACGGACCGGGAGAACCCGCCGAACCCGCCCGTACGCCGCCCGCTCAGCCCACCAGGAACAGCACAGCCAGCAGCACCGCCCCCGCCACCGCCGGAGCGAGGACCTCGAACGCCCAACGGACCTCCGGCTCGCCCTGTGCGGCCTCCCGCGAGGCGTTGTCCTCGGCCAGCTCCCGCAGGTCATCGATGATCTGGTCGGCAGGGGCGCGCAGCTCGACGTCCCCACCGCGGGTGTGCGCGGAGGTACGCCCGAAGGGGTCCTCAGCCGCCGCCCGCGACTGCTGCCGCGCGGCGCGCTTGCGCTGGCGCAGCGAGACGGGGATCGCCCAGAGCTGGTACGTGGCACCGCCGGCCAGCACCTCGCTGCTGTACCCGGCGCGTACGCCTTCCACGCAGCTCCAGGGCAGCGTGATCGTACGGAACGGGTTCCGCACCCGGAGCCGGTCCGCGCCCGCGAACACGGCGGGCCGCAGCGTGAACGCCACCACCACCGGCACCAGGCACAGCAGCCCGGCCAGCGCCAGCCACGGCGTACGCCCCTCGCCCCGGACCAGCGCGTCCCCGCCGAGCCACGCCCCCAGCGCCAGCAGCAGCACACCGCCAACGATCCCGCCGGAGGAGCGGAAGACGCGGTCGGCGTACTGCGGCTCCTCGGGCGGCTCGGGCTCGCGGGGTGCGGAGGAGGAGTGATCGTCGTCCGGGCTCGTCATGGGCCCGATTCTGCCTGAGGTCCCAGGCCACGGACGTTGCAGTACGGCATCGACTCACCGGCCGCCGCACGGAAGGGCTTCGCCCGGCCATCGGCTCTCAGGCGCCGGACGAGGCGGGTAAGAGACCCCTGGGACAGAAGCCGCGTACCGCGCCACGCCCCCATTGCACCCATACGACATCAAGGCGCCGCTCCAGCGCCCTCCCGCGCGAGCCACAGCCGAATGGACCCTGAAAAAGGGCCGTCCCTCACCGGCCGCTGAAAGATGTGCACATCGGCACCGCCGCAAGGAGCACGACCATGAGCCGCACCCTCCCCCTCCTCGTGACCCTGGCCTGCACCCCGGCCGTGGGCCTCCTCGCCACCCCACAGCCCGCATCGGCCGCCGCGCCCCGCAACCCCGTCGTGTTCGTCCACGGCTACCAGGGCTCGGCCGACGACTTCGCGGCATTCCGCCGGACCTTCCTCAATGCCGGCTACCGCCCCAGCGACCTCTACGCACTCGACTACCCGGACACGCAGACCAACGAGGTCACCGCACGGCAGTTGGCCGCACTCGTGAACACCGCCCTCACCAACACCGGAAGGTCCAGGGTGGACCTGATCGGCTACTCCATGGGCAGCCTCAGCGCGCGCTACTACCTGAAGAACCTCGGCGGCACGGACAAGGTGGCCCACTTCGCCGGCATCGCGGGCGTCAACCACGGCACGGTGACGGCCTACCTGTGCGGCCTGACCACCACCGATCCGGCCTGCCCGCAGATGGCACCGACCTCGACGTTCCTGACACAGCTCAACGCGGACGACGAAACCCCGGGCAGGACCACGGCGTACGCCACGTGGGTATCACGCTGCGACACCGTCATCGTCCCCATCACATCAGCCCGCCTGAAGGGCGCCGCCAACCACTGGACCAAGCGCTGCCCCGACCACGTAGGCACCCTTAACGACCCGACGGTCCAAGCCGAGGTGGTCGCACTGTTCGGCTCCTGACGGAACCGTCAGCCCCGTCGACGGTTGCGGCCGGCGTCGCCCGACACGCGAGTCAGTAGAGCTGGATGCGGGTCAGCACGATGTGTGGCGAGTCGGCGTCGGCGACGACGACGTACTCCGCGACGCCGAGCGCGCCGTCCGCGCCGAGTGGCATACGCCGCTGCTGAGGCCACTTCCCCGAAGCGGTGCTGCCCGGCACCATGCCACGGGTCTCGTTGATAGCCACCGTGGCGGCCGCGATCGCGCTGAACACGTCACCGGGCAGCGCCGGGTCCTTCAACAGTTCGGAGGCCTCTTCGGACAGCACACATGGCCAGCCCTCGGGTTCCTCGTCGTAGGGCTCACTCAACGGGCAGCCCCGCTCCCTGGCGGTGGGCGATGACATCGGCGACAGAGGTCGTCGGCAGCGTCCCGTTCAGGGCGGCCTCGGTGAGCCGGTCGCCGGACGGGTCGGTGTCGAGCATCGCCTCGCACCACCAGCGGCGCAGCACGGCCTCCGCCTTCTCCGGCGCCGCTGCCAGCAGCTCGCGATAGAACTCCATCCTCTTCACGCCGTCCAGCGCGGCCGCGATGCCCTCGGCGTTGCGCGGGACGCGGTCCGGCTCATGCGGGTGGACCGGCTGTGCGCTCATCGTCGTGCCCCTTCCGTCTGCTTCGAGTCTGCCGTCTTGCGAGGACCTGGTCGACCAGGTCGGCCCTTTTCCGGCGGCTTCGGCAACTCATGCATCGCCGAGGTCGACGGTAGCTCGTGCGCAAACCCCGATCGACTCAGCCGCCCCGGCAGTCCCGGCAGCGCCCCGGGGCAGCCGCACGAAAGGCCCGATCACACCCGTCGCAGTTCTGCAGCGGCATGACAGGCGGCGCGGACGGCTTGGTTCGCGGGCCGACGTCCGGTACGGGCTGCGGCGGCAGCAGTTCCCGCAGCCGGTGGCCGATGAGCCCCGCCGGGCGGGCCGTCAGCCGGTCCGGCAGCGCGGTGGTCAGCGCCTCGACGATCTCGTCCGGCCAGGCGCCCCGCCCGAACCAGGCATCGACGGCGGGCGCCAGCCGGGCGATGTCCCGCCCGGACAACGCCAGCCGCGCGTCCCGCCGCCGCAGGGCGGCGAGCACGCCGACGGCCTGCGGACTGGGAGCGGCGACCGGCGCGGGCCGGGGCTCGGGCTGCGGCTGGGGCGCGGGCTCAGGCTCCGGTACGGGCACGGGGTCCGGCTCGGGCCGGGGCTCGGGCTCCCGTTGCCGCTGCGGCGGCGGTACGGCGGCTACGGCGGCCGGGACCGCCGCCCGCACCCGCGCGCCCGGCTGGTCGTACACGAACGTCCGCGTGATCAGCGTCCCGCGCTCACCCCGCTCGACCCGCCGCTCAAGCCACCCCTCCGCCTCCAGCTCGCGCAGCGCGCGGCGGATGACGATGTCGCCTTCGGCGAAGTGGGCGCATAAGGCCTTGGCGGTGATGGGTGCCCCGTCGGGCAGCGACAGGATGTACGCGGCGACGCCGACGGTGACCGCGCTACCGCTGCGCTGGGCAAGGCGGTTGGCGAGGATGGTGAAGTTCTCGGTATGGCGGTGGCGTACGTGGACGACGCCACCGCAGGGCGCACTGGGCGCGCTAGGCTGCGCAATAGCCATCTGGAAGGGGTCTACTTCCTGATCGGTCAGGCCCTCGTCCGGGATGCCAGTCCCGGCGGGGGCCGAATGCTGTGTGCGGTTGTTGTGGCGAGCGTGAAGCGCGAGCGCGGCTCGCGTCAAGCCCAAGTCACCTGTACGGGTGATGGGTTGGGTAGGGCAGGGAGGGAAGTTTCTCTACCAGAGCCTTTAAAAGACCGCCCGGCCCACCGGAACCCGGCCCACCGGAACCCGGCTCACCGGGCCCCGGCTGCGGCCTGCGGCGTTACTGCCGCTACTGCTGCGCGGCGAACTCCACGAAGGCGGCCCACTCCTCGGGGTTGAAGGTGAGGGCGGGGCCGGTGCGGTCCTTGGAGTCGCGGACGTGGACGGCGCCGGGGCAGGCGGCGACCTCGACGCACGCTTCCCCCTCGCCGCCGCTGTAGCTCGACTTGCGCCACTCGACAGCGACTTCGACGCAGGCTTCGCTCTCACCGCCGCTGTAGCTGGACTTGAACCACGCCAGTTCGGTGCTCATCGCTCTCCCGCCAGAATGCGTTCGATCAGTGCCGCCGACGCCTCGGGGTCGAGGGCCTGCGATCGGATCGTGCCATACCGGTGGCTGAGGGTGCTGACGTCTTCCGGGTCCGAGACAAAGTAGCTGCCCCGCTGGCCCGCGACGTAGCCCATGGTGCGGTGCTCCGGGGTCTCCAGCAGGACGAACGGCCCGTCCGTTCCCGCGTTGGTCTCGCGGGAGTTCGGCATGACCTGAAGCTGAAGGTTGGGCAGTTGAGCGAGCTTCAGCAGATGACGCAACTGCCCCTCCCACACGTCCCGGCCCCCGAACTCCTTCCGCAGCACGGCCTCCTCCAGCACGAAGGCCAGCCGGGGTGCAGGCTTGCGGTGCAGCAGCTTGTGGCTCGCCATGCGGCGCTGCACGGCCCGTTCGATCTCGTCGTCCTCCATGCACGGGACCTGCGACCGGAAGACCACACGCGCGTACTCCTCCGTCTGCAACAGCCCGTGCAGGAAGTGAGTGCAGTAGACGAGCAGCGCCAGAGCCTCCTGCTGGAGGTCGGCGTACTCCTGATCCCACTCGGGGTGCTCCCCCAGGTGCTTCGCCGCCTCGATGAGCAACCCCATCGCGCCGAGCGCAGCGTCAACCGCCTCCACGTACGGCGGCTTCGGTGGTCGCTCACCCCGCTCCACCATGGCGATCATCGATTCCGAGTACGGAATCCGTTTCTCCAGGTCCTTCATGGTCCAGTCGCGCCGCTCCCGCAGCATCCTGGACTGGGCCCCGAAGATCTTCAGGCTGACGGGCGGGGTCTTCTTACGGGTCACGGCACGCCCCCTCGCTGACGCCGGTCGTATCGCGGCACACCGATCACACGACCGTCACACAGAGTCGCACGATCACGCCGATCCTGTGACCAGGCTAGACCCGACCGGGCACGCTGGTTGCCATGTCAAGGAAGCCCGACCAGCCAATCAACCCACCCTCGATCCAGGATCAGTTGAGGCCCGGCCTCCGCTTGCTCCCGTGGAACTCGCCCGACGGCAAACCGTGTTACGTCTCCCCCGCCCCCGACGGCTGCGACGGCTTCGTCTCGGACATGGCCGACAACGTCGAGGCCATCCAGCTCCGCATCGGCGAGGAGCTGCTGCTCCACACCCGCAAGATGCTGGACGACCCGTGCGTACCGCACCGCGAGTTCCGCTACGCCTCCGTCCGCCTCTCGGAGGCCCTGCGCGACGCCGTCCGCATCGCCCACAGCCGAGGCGCCCGGCTGGAGCAGGGCCATCCGAACACGTGAATACGTCCGTGACCGCAACCGAAAGCTTCGGGAAACCTGCATCATGGGGCTGCCAGCCCCGAGGATGGAGACCGGCCGCCATGACTGACCAACCTGAGCAGGCCCCCGCGTCACCCGAGCAGCAGATCACCGCGAGCGTGACCGTTACCGGAGCGCAGGCCGCCATACTGCGGGATCTGGCCGCCGTATTGGGGCGCACACCCGAGTCCCTCGCGCTGGAGTGGGCGGCCGGGGCCCTGGTGATTCCTTCCACGCCTCTTGGCGAGGACCCTGACGTACCCGAGTGGGGCCTCTTCGACGGACCGGCCGACCTGTCCGCCCGCACAGACGAATACCTGGGCGAGAGGTTCAGCCGGTGACCGACGCCCCCGCACCGGCGATCGCCGTCGTGGACACATGCGTACTGCTCGCGGCCTACAACCGCAAAGACGACAACCACGCGGCGGCGGTCACGGCGCTCAACAGCCCTCGCCTCCTGGTCGTATCCCCTCTGGTCCTGGCCGAGCTCGACCACCTGCTGACCGATCGGGCAGGGGAGCGCAGCGCCCTTGAGGCGGTGATCCGAATCGGCGCTCTCGCTCGCACTGGACACATCCGGATCGCGGCAGTGGACGGCAAACTGCTGTCCGAAGCCGAGGGGCTCATGTCGAGGCACTTCGGCCAGTCACTTGGGCTCGCCGACACCATCAACGCCGCACTCGCCTGGCGCCTGCACCGTCCTGTGATCCTCACGTTCGACCACCACTACTCCGACGTGCTCGCACCACGTACACGATCCGAGCGACGGCTCGAAGCCGTACCGGGACCGCTCCGCTGACCGTCCCGCAGGTCCAGACAAGGCCTCGCGCCCCGCGAACGGACTCCACGGCCGGAGGACGAGCAGCCAAGGAGGCAAGCTTTGGGGGAAGCACACCCGCTGGCCCGAACTGCGCGATGAAATCGTCGCCGAGTTCGAGAAAGCCGACTTCGAGGCCGGTAAGGAGCGGCTGCGAGTCGAGCGGCAAGCCGTGGCGGAACGTGAGCGCGAGCGCCGTCTGAGCGAGCTCATCGCTGAGTCCCGGGCCGTACACGGCGCGCCCACGGCCGAAGAGATCGCGGGGTTCGATGCGGCTTTCCAGCGGGCCAGGGAGAAGAGGGAAGGGAGTCGCTAGGCTGCCTTCAGCGACCTGCGGCGGGCTCGTGGGAAGAGACCCCACCCGGCCCCACCACCGAAGGAGACGCACGACTCATGGCCGTACAGCCCGACCCGCCTGGTTTCCGCGATCGCCGGGTCCACGTGATCCCACACACGATCAACGCCATCGGCGATGCCCTGACCGGCGAGAAGCGCGCCCGCTTCTACGCGGAGGTGCTGGCCGCCGAAGAAGGCGAACCCATCAACACGGTGATGCGGAAGTGGTGGATGGAGGCCATGTTCAACAAGGCCCCAGGCGCCGAGCGCAGCCGCGCCAACGCAGCCGCAGGCCGGAACCTCGTCCCCGTCGACCGTCTGGCCGCCCGCCTGGGAACCGCCGAATGAGCGACGAACGGCCCCGCCGTGGCTGGACGGCCTACGTCGAGGAGGAACCAGCCGAAACGATGCTTGACATGCCCCCGGACTTAGCCACCAGGGTCACCGACTTCATCGTGATCTTGGCGCGCGAGGGCGGTACCGCCGTCGACGCGGGCAAGGAACCGCCCGGCGACCCCATGGATGACCTCGGCGTTCGATACGGGGTACAGGTTCCGGGTGAGCCGGTCATCATCGAGTACACCGTCTACCGGGACATCCGCGAGTTCCGCATCCCCGTCCTCGTCTGGTTCCACTAACCGGCCAGCCGGAGTGAGAGACCCTGCGAGCATGCCCCTCACCGGAGCGCAGGCCGTCCGCATGGCAAACCCGGCCGACATCCTTGATCGCGCGCCTGCGGCCTGTGACCGCAGCCACATCCGGCCAACCCCCACCAAGGGGATGACAGGAAGCTACGCGCGTAGATATGCTCACCTGGTGACCATGCCCACCACAGTTCCCGCATACGGCAAAGACGCCGCGGAGCGACTGTCGTCGATGGCGGACGTGACCGCCTCCGACGCCACGCTGCGCCGCTTCCTGCACGGCCTGCCGGGCGTCGACGCGGTCGGTCTTGAGGGCCGTGCCGCGACTCTCGGCACCCGCTCGATCAAGACCACGGCCAAGGCGTACGCCATCGACCTGGCCATCACCATGATCGATCTGACGACCCTGGAGGGCGCGGACACCCCCGGCAAGGTCCGGGCGCTGTGCGCCAAGGGCGTCCATCCCGATCCCACCGACCGCACGGTCCCCAAGGTCGCCGCGATCTGCGTCTACCCCGACATGGTGGCCACCGCCAAGGAGGCCCTCGCCGGGTCCGGTGTCCATGTGGCCTCCGTCGCGACCGCCTTCCCGGCGGGGCGGGCCGCGCTGCCGGTCAAGCTGGCCGACACGCGTGACGCCGTCGCGGCGGGCGCCGACGAGATCGACATGGTGATCGACCGGGGGGCCTTCCTCTCCGGGCGGTACATGTCCGTCTTCGAGGAGATCAAGGCCGTGAAGGAGGCGTGCCGCCGCCCGGACGGGTCGGCAGCGCACCTGAAGGTGATCTTCGAGACCGGCGAGCTCCAGACCTACGACAACGTCCGCCGCGTCTCGTGGCTGTCGATGCTCGCGGGGGCGGACTTCATCAAGACCTCGACCGGCAAGGTGGCCGTCAACGCCACCCCGCCCGTCACCCTGCTGATGCTGGAGGCCGTGCGCGACTTCCACGCCATGACCGGGGTGCAGGTCGGCGTGAAGCCCGCGGGCGGTATCCGTACCACCAAGGACGCCATCAAGTACCTGGTGATGGTCAACGAGACCGCCGGTGACCTCTGGCTCGACCCCGACTGGTTCCGCTTCGGCGCCTCCAGCCTCCTCAACGACCTGCTGATGCAGCGCCAGAAGCTCAGCAGCGGTCGCTACTCCGGTCCCGACTACGTGACGGTGGACTGATCCGATCATGAACGCATTCAGTTACGCACCGGCGCCCGAGTCGCGCGAGGTCGTCGACATCGCCCCGGCGTACGGGCTCTTCATCGACGGCGAGTTCGCCGAGGCGGCCGACGGCAAGGTCTTCAAGACCGTCTCCCCCGCCTCCGAGGAGGTGCTGTCGGAGGTCGCGCAGGGCAGCGCCGAGGACGTGGACCGGGCGGTCAAGGCCGCCCGCAAGGCGTTCGAGAAGTGGTCCGCGCTGCCGGGCTCCGAGCGCGCCAAGTACCTGTTCCGGATCGCCCGGATCATCCAGGAGCGTTCGCGCGAGCTGGCGGTGCTGGAGTCGCTGGACAACGGCAAGCCGATCCGCGAGTCGCGGGACTTCGACCTGCCGACCGTCGCCGCGCACTTCTTCTACTACGCGGGCTGGGCCGACAAGCTGGAGCACGCCGGTTTCGGGGCCGACCCGAAGCCGCTGGGCGTGGCCGGGCAGGTCATCCCGTGGAACTTCCCGCTGCTGATGCTGGCGTGGAAGATCGCCCCGGCGCTGGCCTGCGGTAATACGGTCGTGCTCAAGCCCGCCGAGACCACCCCGCTCTCCGCGCTGTTCTTCGCTGACGTCTGCCGCCAGGCCGGGCTGCCCAAGGGCGTCGTCAACATCGTCACCGGCGACGGTGCCACCGGCGCCGAGCTGGTGGCCCACCCCGGCATCGACAAGGTCGCCTTCACCGGCTCCACCGAGGTCGGCAAGGCCATCGCCCGGACCGTCGCGGGCACGCACAAGAAGCTGACCCTGGAGCTGGGCGGCAAGGCCGCGAACATCGTCTTCGACGACGCTCCCATCGACCAGGCCGTCGAGGGCATCGTCAGCGGCATCTTCTTCAACCAGGGACACGTCTGCTGCGCGGGCTCCCGGCTGCTGGTGCAGGAGTCGGTCGCGGACGAGCTGCTGGAGGCGCTCAAGCGGCGGATGTCGACGCTCCGTATCGGTGACCCCCTGGACAAGAACACGGACATCGGGGCGATCAATTCCGCGGAGCAGCTGGCGCGGATCCGGTCGCTGGCCGAGGCGGGCGAGGCGGAGGGCGCCGAGCGCTGGGCGCCGGCCTGCGAACTGCCGGACACCGGGTACTGGTTCGCGCCGACGCTGTTCACCGGCGTCACCCAGGCGCACCGCATCGCGCGCGAGGAGATCTTCGGCCCGGTGCTGTCGGTGCTGACCTTCCGCACCCCGGCCGAGGCCGTGGAGAAGGCCAACAACACCCCGTACGGCCTGTCGGCGGGCATCTGGACGGAGAAGGGCTCGCGCATCCTGTGGATGGCGGACCAGCTCCGGGCCGGTGTGGTGTGGGCCAACACGTTCAACAAGTTCGACCCGGCCTCGCCGTTCGGCGGCTACAAGGAGTCGGGCTTCGGCCGCGAGGGCGGCCGTCACGGTCTGGAGGCCTACCTCAATGTCTGAGCGGCTGAACGTTCTCAAGACCTACAAGCTGTTCGTCGGGGGCAAGTTCCCCCGGTCCGAGAGCGGGCGGGTGTACGCGGTGACCGACTCAAAGGACAGGTGGCTGGCGAACGCCCCGCTGTCGTCGCGCAAGGACGCCCGGGACGCGGTCGTCGCGGCCCGCAAGGCGTTCGGCGGCTGGTCGGCCGCCACCGCCTACAACCGCGGCCAGATCCTCTACCGCGTCGCGGAGATGCTGGAAGGCCGCCGCGACCAGTTCATCGCGGAGGTCGCGGACGCCGAGGGGCTGTCCAAGTCCAAGGCGGCCGCGCAGGTCGACGCGGCCATCGACCGCTGGGTCTGGTACGCGGGCTGGTCCGACAAGGTCGCCCAGATCGCGGGCGCCGCGAACCCGGTGGCCGGGCCGTACTTCAACCTCTCCACCCCCGAGCCGACCGGCGTCGTGGCGGTCCTGGCCCCGCAGGAGTCCTCCTTCCTCGGCCTGGTCTCCGTCCTGGCCCCGGTGATCGTCACCGGCAACACGGCGGTCGTGGTCACCAGCGAGAAGTCCCCGCTGCCCGCCCTCTCCCTGGGCGAGGTGCTGGCGACCTCCGACGTGCCGGGCGGTGTGGTCAACATCCTGTCCGGCCGGACCGCGGAGCTGTCGGGGCCGCTGGCCGCGCACCAGGACGTCAACGCGATCGACCTCGCGGGCGCGTACGGGGAGCTGCACGGCGAGCTGGCCACGGCGCTGGAGACGGCGGCCGCGGACAACCTCAAGCGCGTGCTGCGTCCACAGGCTGTGGACTGGTCGGCGGCCCCGGGCACCGACCGGATGCTGGCCTTCCTGGAGACCAAGACGGTCTGGCACCCGATCGGGATCTGAACGGGATCCGACCGGCCTGAAGACGGACCTCGTCCGGCGCCGGGTCCCGTCCGATCCGGGCGCACGCCGGGTCCCGTCCGACCCCGCGCGCACAGGACAGAGGTACCGAGCGGCGGCTCCCGCACCGGCTCATGCCGGGCGGGAGCCGCCGTCGTATGTTCCCGTCGTGGGCGCCTTCGTACGCGCCGTACGTGCGGGCGTGGGTCAGCCCGGCAGCGCGTCGGTCGCCGGGCGGGTCGCCGGAATCTCACCGATCTTGGCGCCGTCCGACAGCGGTGCGGTGATCGACTTGGTGCCCGCCGGCTTGAAGTCGGCGATCTTGGTCTCGACCGAGTTGTTCAGCGGGTCGACAGGCGTCCTGGCCCACGGGTTGGCCTGGAGGTGCTTCAGCGTGCCGAGGGTGTTGGTCAGCGCGGCCGGCGCGGTGATGCCCCGGCCCTTGACCATCTTCGAGTTGAGCAACGGCACCGCGGAGGTGACGTTGACCGCGTCGGGCGTCGAGCCGGACGTGGCCGCGGCCTCCGACGCGCCGCTCCCGACCAGGGCCGCACCGGCGGCCGAGACGGCCAGTGTGGCCCTGAACAGGGCGCGCGAGCGGAGGCGCTGCGGAGTACGTGTGTGACGTGCAGATGAGGCCATGGCTACCTGCCAGTAGGTCGTTTACGTAATGGATCGACTGCGCAGCGTAGTTGAGGGAGGCCGGAACCGTCACTCCCAGGCCCCGGAGGGTCCCCCAGGCGGACTAATGCCGCACACTGGTGTCCCGTGACCTCCCATCCCGTCCCCGCCCGCGTCATCCTGCTGTCCGGCCCGTCCGGCTCCGGCAAGTCGTCGCTCGCCGCCCGCACCGGGCTGCCCGTCCTGAACCTCGACGACTTCTACAAGAACGGCGACGACCCCACGCTCCCGCAGCTGCCGGGCGGCGGAGGCACCGACTGGGACTCGCCGCGGTCGTGGGACGCGGACGGTGCGGTGGCGGCCATCTCGGCGCTGTGCCGCACGGCCCGGGCGAACGTGCCGGTCTACTCCATCGCCGCCAACGGGCGGGTCGGCGAGGACTTCCTCGACATCGGCCGCACCCCGCTGTTCATCGCCGAGGGCATCTTCGCCGCGGACATCATCGAGCCGTGCCGGGAGCTGGGCCTCCTGGCCGACGCGCTGTGCCTGTGCGGGCGGCCGTCCACCACGTTCCGGCGGAGGCTGCTGCGCGACCTGCGGGAGGGCCGCAAGTCCGCGCCGTACCTGCTGCGCCGCGGCTGGCGGCTGCTGCGCGCCGAACGCGGCGTGGTGACCCGGCAGACGGCACTCGGGGCGTACGCGTGCGGGAAGGACGAGGCGATGGGGCGGATCGCGGCGGCGGCCGCGGGGCAGCGCCGCGAGCGCGTGCGGAGCTGAGCTCTCTTTTTCCCCGGGGCTCCGCCCCCGGGCCCCCGTGACACGACGAAGCGGGACCGGACAGACTCCCCGACTGTCCGGTCCCGCTTCCGCGTTACCCCGCCACTCCCCCGAATGACGGGCCCCCGTGCTTCCCCCGTGCGTTCCCCCGTTTCCTGGTTCCCCCCAGTTCCCCCGCGTCCCCCGTTGGTTCCCCCGTACCTTCGCTCCCCCAGTCAGGCGACCAGTTCGCCGAAGGACTCTTCCTCGTCCCGGCCGAAGCTGAGGACGTCGTCCTCGCGCAGTCGGCGCAGCGAGCGCCAGATGCTGCTTTTGACCGTTCCGACACTGATGTTGAGAATGTCTGCGATCTCCGGGTCCGTCCGGCCCTCGTAGTAGCGCAGGACGAGCATCGTGCGCTGCGTCTCGGGCAGTCGGGCCAGGGCCTGCCACAGCACGGCGCGCAGCTCGGTGCCGCGCATCGCGTCCTGGTCCCCGACGGTCTCCGGCAGTTCCTCGGTCGGGTACTCGTTGAGCTTGCGCCGACGCCAGGCACTGATGTGCAGGTTGGTCATCGTCCGCCGCAGATAGCCGCCGACCGCCGCCTTGTCCGTGATCCGGTCCCAGGCCCGGTACGTCGAGAACAGCGCGCTCTGCAGCAGGTCCTCGGCCTCGAACCGGTCGCCGGTCAGGTGGTAGGCGGTGGCGTACAGGGAGGCGCGGCGCTCCTGGACGTAGGCGGTGAACGCCGCTTCGGCGTCCTCCCCCGTTGCCTGCGGCACAGGCGGTACGCCCATGCCCGTCGCAGGGTGCCGCTCCCCCGATGCCTCCCCGTACGAGCTTCCCCCGTCAATGGCCACCATGTACGGCGGCCGCTGACGTCCGGCGCCGCGAGCGCACCCCCGCCCGCTCACGACACCGGACTTCTCCGTGCTCCGACCGGCGTCGTGGCGGCGCGTGCGAATGACTGCGCTGGTTTTCGTGCTGTGCAGTGTGCTCATCTCGCGCCCCCCGTCGGTGGAGCCTGCTTGTTTCCGCTGGCTTCCGGGCCGTCGTTCTCCCGGTGCAGAGAACTCTGCCGGGCCAGTTTCATGGCGTTGTCCTCCGTGTGTCACAGGGCTGTCACAGGGGGAGGTGGTGTGTGGACGGCGTGGGGGCAACCCGGAGGAGCTCGGGGCAGGTCGAACTGGAGCCCCCCTGTAGTCCAGAATGACCAACGTGCCTTTCCTGTTGCTGATCGAGGACGATGACGCCATCCGCACGGCCCTCGAACTCTCCCTGACCCGCCAGGGCCACCGTGTGGCGACGGCGGCGACGGGCGAGGACGGTCTGCAGCTGCTGCGCGAACAGCGGCCGGACCTGGTCGTGCTGGATGTGATGCTGCCCGGCATCGACGGCTTCGAGGTGTGCCGCCGTATCCGGCGCACCGACCAGCTGCCGATCATCCTGCTCACCGCGCGCAGCGACGACATCGACGTCGTGGTGGGGCTGGAGTCGGGAGCTGACGACTATGTGGTGAAGCCGGTGCAGGGCCGGGTGCTGGACGCCCGGATCCGAGCCGTCCTTCGCCGCGGGGAGCGCGAGGCCAACGACTCCGCGGCGTTCGGCAGCCTGGTGATCGACCGCTCCGCGATGACCGTCACCAAGAACGGGGAGGACCTCCAGCTCACGCCGACCGAGCTGCGACTCCTCCTGGAGCTCAGCCGCCGCCCCGGACAGGCCCTGTCCCGGCAGCAGCTGCTGCGGCTGGTGTGGGAGCACGACTACCTGGGCGACTCCCGGCTGGTGGACGCCTGCGTCCAGCGGCTGCGCGCCAAGGTGGAGGACGTGCCGTCCTCGCCGACGCTGATCCGTACGGTGCGCGGCGTCGGGTACCGGCTGGACACCCCGCAATGACGACGAACCCGGCCGGCGCGGCGGCCCGCCACCAAGGCGGGGAAGACAGCCGTTGAGCGCCGAGAACGAAGAGCCCGGCCGCACCCGCGGCTGGGCGGCGGGCCTGCTGCGCTGGCTGAGTCTGCGGCTCCGGCTGATGCTCGTCTTCGCGCTGGTGGCGCTGGTCGCCGCGGTGTCGGCCTCCGGCATCGCGTACTGGCTCAACCGCGACGCCGTGCTGACCCGTACCCAGGACGCGGCGCTGGACGAGTTCCGCAAGTCGCTCAAGGACACCACCGGCGCGCTGCCGCAGGTGCCCTCGTGCCCGGACCTCCAGGACGCCGCGCGCCGGATGGCCGACAACACGCAGAAGTACCAGGTCCTGCTGCTCTCCCCGACGCAGGGGCCCGGGACCTGCCCGGCAGCCTCCGCCCCGGAGCTGTTCACCCTCGACGTGGTGCCCAAGACGCTGCGTACCGCGGTGAACGACAAGCGCGCGGTCGACGGCGCCAACAGCGCCCCGTACCACCTGTACTGGCAGCGGATCACCAAGGACGGCACGCCGTATCTGGTGGGCGGCGCCAAGGTGATCGGCGGCGGCCCGACCGCGTACATGCTCAAGTCGCTGGAATCCGAACGGCAGGACCTGAACTCGCTGGCCTGGTCGCTGGGGATCGCCACCGCGCTGGCGCTGATCGGCTCCGCGCTGCTGGCGCAGGCCGCCGCGGCCACGGTGCTGCGGCCTGTCCACCGGCTGGCCGAAGCCGCCCAGCGGTGGGGCGACGGCAAGCTGGAGACGCGGCTGGAGGTCTCCGGCTCCGACGAGCTGGCCAATCTGTCCCGGATCTTCAACCGGACCGCGGAGCGGCTGGAGAAGCGGGTCGAGGAGCTGAGCGCGCGGGAGGCGTCCAGCCGCCGCTTCGTCGCCGACATGTCGCACGAGCTGCGCACCCCGCTGACCGCCATCACCGCCGTGACGGAGGTGCTGGAGGAGGAGGCCGACGCGCTCGACCCGATGATCGCCCCCGCGGTGCAGCTCGTGGTCAGCGAGACCCGGCGGCTGAACGACCTGGTGGAGAACCTGATGGAGGTGACCCGCTTCGACGCGGGCACCGCCCGGCTGGTCCTGGACGACGTCGACGTGGCGGACCAGGTCACGGCCTGTATCGACGCGCGGGCCTGGCTGGACGCGGTGGAGCTGGACGCCGAGCGCGGGATCATGGTCCGGCTGGACCCTCGGCGGCTGGACGTCATCCTCGCCAACCTCATCGGGAACGCGCTCAAGCACGGCGGATCGCCGGTACGGGTCTCGGTGCGCACCGGGGAGGACGAGCTGCTGATCAAGGTACGGGACCACGGTCCCGGCATCCCGGAGGAAGTGCTGCCGCACGTCTTCGACCGCTTCTACAAGGCGAGCGCGTCCCGGCCCCGCTCGGAGGGCAGCGGGCTCGGGCTGTCGATCGCCCTGGAGAACGCGCACATCCACGGCGGCGAGATCACGGCCGTGAACTCGCCCGAAGGCGGTGCGGTCTTCACCCTGCGGCTGCCGCGCGACTCCTCACCGGTCGCCGGCAACGGGGACGCCGACTCCCCGGGCGCGGGCGGCGACGACGGCAAGGAGGACCCGCGATGAGCCTTCGGCGGCGGCCGGCCGCGGCCGACATGGGCCTGGGGGCACTGGCCCTGGGGACACTGGCCCTGCTGCTCACCGCGTGCGGCATCCGCGGGACGTCGGTGCCCGTCGACGCCGGGGCGGCCCCGTCCCGGGTGTCGTGCGAGACGCCGAGCGAGGACCGCTCCGCGCATCACGCGGGGTCCGTCCCGGTGACGGTGTTCCTCGTGTGCGCCTCGCAGCTGCACACCGTGCAGCGCAGCTCCCGGCACGCCGACGCGTACGCGGCCGACGAGCCCCTGCGGGCCGCCCGCGACCTGCTCGAACAGCTCCAGGAGCAGCCGTCGGCGGCTGAGGCGGAGGCGGGGTTCGACACCCAGGTGCGGGAGGACCTCGAGGTGTCGGGACCGGCCGAGGGCGACCCGGCGCGGACCCTGCGGCTGAGCCTGCCGCCCGCCGATCTGCCGGCGGCGGCGCTGGCGCAGGTGGTGTGCACGTTCGCGGGCTCGGCGGCGTCCGGCGGGGAGCGCGGGGTGCTGCTGAGCGGGCCCGACCGCGAGGAACCGGTCCAGCGCTACGAGTGCGACGCGCGGCTGCGGGACCACCCCAAGAGCGCGCTCATCTCCGGTGTGCCGGTCAGCTGACTCGCGCGCGGACGCCGTGCCGACGCACCGGTAACCGTGTTCTGACCAGCGCGGTGGATTCGGAACCGCGGGCCCCGCGGGACGCGTCTGGAGAGGCGTGCAGGGTCATGGTTCCGGCCGTACGGCCGCATTGCGCTTCCGCGCCGCGGGGTTCGCCCTCCTGCTCGCGCACCTCACGTTCGTGTGCTGGCTGACCCTGCGGCCGCTCACCGCGCCGTGGGTGTCGGCGTCGACGCTGGAGCCGCTGGCCTCGATCCGCGCCGATCTGGCGCTCGGGCCATGGCAGGCGGCCCGCAGCATCGGCGGCGAACTGCTGCTGCTGACGCCTTTGGGGGTGCTGCTGCCGCTGGCCGGGGGCCGGGCGGACGCCGGCACGGTCACCTCGATGGCGCGCACCGTGTTCACCGGCGCGATGACGTCGCTGACGCTGGAGCTGGCGCGGAGCTGGACCACCGGCCAGATGATCAACGTGGACGCGGTGCTGCTCAACACGGTCGGGGTGGCGGTGGCGCACGTGGCCGTGGTCCCGGCCGTACGGGCCCGGCTCCGCCGCCGAGCGGGACACGCACACCCCCCGATTCCCCCGGACCTCGTCCGGGGGAATCGGGCATCCGGCATGTGGGGCGGAGCCGCGGCTACTCCGGCTTCTTCGGCGGCTCGGGCTTCTTGTCCGGCGTCTCCGGCTGCTCGGACTTGCTCGGCGGCTCGGGCTTCTTCTCCGGCGTCCCGGACTTCTCCGGCGGCTCGGGCTTCCTGAGCTTCTCCAGCTTCGCGAGCTGCCGTTCCACGATGTGCTCCGGCACCCTGAAGCCCTTGCCGTAGTCCCTCAGGTCGAAGCCCGTGAACAAGGCGACGGTCCGGTCCGAGCGCACCGCCACGAAGTTCATCACGATCTTCTGGCCCTGCGACGTGGCCGTCATGCGGTAGGCGACCGTGTCGTCGCCGAACGACGGGGTCTTCTCCGCGTGGACCTTGGTGTACTGGGTCTTGGTCTTCTTGAGGGTGACCCCGAAGCCCGAACGGCACTCCGGGACGGCGGCCTTGAGGTCGCCGATGAGGCTCTTGGCGCGCTTGGCGGAGTACGAGCTGAGGCTGACGGAGACGCCCTTCGCGGGGTCGTCGGTCTTGTTGACGCCGCGGGCGACGGTGTCCTTCGCGTCCGGGCTCGGCTTGTCGCCGGTGGAGTGGGCGAGCGGCTGGCACTTGGACTTGTCGGCCTCCGGCTGTCCGCTGGACCAGTTGTCGGCCTTGCCGTCGGTGACCGTGTAGCCGGTGAGGTCCTTCGTGACCAGGGCGTACTGCTCCAGTGGGGACCGGCCCTTGTCGTCGTCTCCGTCGGAGCTGCCGCAGGCGGTGGTGAGCCCGAGGGCCGACAGGGTCACCAGTGCCGCCAGAACCGCTCTGCGCGGCCCGCTCATCCGCTTGTCCGTGTCCATGAACAACTGTGTTCACCCTGTCGATCGTCGCCGTACCGCGCCGGACCGCGCCGTGCGCCGTACCGACCTGCGATGTTGACATATGCCAGGTGGGCCGCACACCCGGTCACGGGTGTGGGACCCACCACGTGGTCACCGTGTCCGGGGCTGATCAAAGCCCGAGGGGGCCGCCGGGGCCGGCCGGGAGGTTGAAGCCGGTGACCGACACCACCCTGTTGAGGCTGGGCGCGAGACCGCCGAGCAGTCCCCGGTTCACCTGCTGCTGCGACTGCTGGAGCGGGCCCGACGCCTTGTCCATCAGCGGGCCGGGGGCCGCCTTCTGCATCACCGTGCCGACGGCCTGGTTGGTGGCGGCGGGCGAGAGCGCTCCGGTCGCCGGCCGGGTGACGTCACCGGCGCCCAGCGCGGAGGCCGAGCCGGACCCCGCGGCGACCGCCGCGGCGCCGAGCGCGATCACACCGAGGCTCTTGATGGTTCCCTGCTTCATATGAATTCTGTCCTTGATAGGGATCTTGAGCGGCATCGCACAAATTGCCAGGCTTTGGTCCCCGTCGCAAACATCAAAACGGCCGGGAGTTTCCTCCCGGCCGTTTTTTCCTTTTAACGGCAATCAGCCCTGCTCAGCGGCAGATCCGCTGGTCATCGGCGATACCGCGGCCGCCTGACGGAACAGCCATTCGGACTTCAGCTCGGCGTATCCGGGCTTGATGACGTCATTGATCATGGCAAGACGTTCGCCGAATGGAATGAACGCGGATTTCATCGCATTGACGGTGAACCACTGCATGTCGTCGAGTGTGTAGCCGAACGTCGAGACCAGGTGCTCGAATTCCTGGCTCATGCTCGTGCCGCTCATCAGCCGGTTGTCGGTATTCACCGTGATCCGGAAGTGCAGCCGGCGCAGCAGGCCGATCGGGTGCTCGCCGTACGAACTGGCGGCGCCCGTCTGGAGGTTGGAGGTGGGGCACATCTCCAGCGGGATGCGCTTGTCGCGGACGTAGTTGGCCAGCCGGCCCAGCCGGACGGTGCCGTCCTCGGCGACCTCGATGTCGTCGATGATGCGGACGCCGTGGCCGAGTCGGTCGGCGCCGCACCACTGGAGGGCCTGCCAGATGGACGGCAGGCCGAACGCCTCGCCCGCGTGGATGGTGAAGTGGTTGTTCTCCCGCTTGAGGTACTCGAACGCGTCCAGGTGGCGGGTGGGGGGGAAGCCCGCCTCGGCGCCCGCGATGTCGAAGCCGACGACGCCCAGATCGCGGTAGCGGTTGGCCAGTTCGGCGATCTCCAGGGCGCGGGCAGCATGCCGCATGGCGGTGAGCAGCGCGCCCACCCGGATGCGGTGGCCGTTCTCCTTGGCCCGCCGCTCGCCCTCGCGGAAGCCCTCGTTGACCGCCTCGACCACCTGCTCCAGGGTCAGGCCGGCCTCCAGGTGCTGCTCGGGGGCGTACCGCACCTCGGCGTAGACGACCCCGTCCGCGGCGAGGTCCTCGGCGCACTCGGCGGCGACCCGTACCAGCGCTTCGCGGGTCTGCATGACGGCGCAGGTGTGCGAGAAGGTCTCGAGGTAGCGCTCCAGCGATCCGGAGTCGGCGGCCTCGCGGAACCAGACGCCGAGCTTGTCCGGCTCGTTCTCCGGCAGGGCGTCGTAGCCGACCTCACGGGCCAGGTCGACGATGGTGCCGGGGCGCAGACCGCCATCGAGGTGGTCGTGCAGCAGCACCTTGGGGGCGCGCCGGATCTGTTCCGGGGTGGGGCGTTCCGTGGGGAGTTCGATGTTCTCGCTCGTCATCTCCGCACCATAGCCCCTACGCGCGTAGATCGCTCGTGAACGATACGCAACAGTGACCACAACGCGGGGTGGAGTACACCCGTGTGTCTGCCATCGTGTCGCCATGGGTCAGCAAACGTTGCCGGAACGGGAAGCCCGACTGGGACGTCCGATGGGCGCGGCGGCCGGTGGCCGCACCACGCACGGCGTGGTGCTGGTGCTGCCGGGCGGGGCCGCCGAGGGGACTCGGCGGGGCTCCTGGCTGGCCGCGCTGAACGCGCGCCCGCTGGCGCGCGAGCTCGTCAAGGCGGGCGCCGCCGACGGGCTGACCGCCCATGTCGTCCGCTACCGCTACCACGGCTGGAACGGTTCGGCGGCGCACCCCGTGGCGGACGCGAGCTGGGCGGCCGACGAGGTCGTACGGCGCTACGGCGACGTACCGGTGTGCCTGGCGGGCCACGACATCGGCGCCCGCGCCGCGCTGCGCGCCGCGGGGCACCCGGCCGTCGCCTCCGTGCTGGCGCTGGCGCCGTGGATCCCGGAGCGGGAAGCGGTCCTGGACCCCGACCCCGTCAAGCAGCTGGCCGGCCGGCGGGTGCTCATCGTGCACGGCACGGACGACGAACGGACCTGCCCCGACCTGTCCTACCGGTTCGCGGAGCGGGCGAAGAAGGCCAACCGGGACGTGTGCCGGTTCGAGGTGCACACCGAGGACCACTCCTTCGGGGCGCGGGTGAAGGAAGTGCTGGCCCTGTCGGCCGACTTCGCCCTCGGCTCCCTCTTCGGGCACGGCTTCTCGCGCCCGCTCACCGACGCGCTGGCGGCACCGCCGCCGCTGGGCCTGCGGATGCCTCTGGCGGTGGGCTTCCGCCGTACGAGGCACTGACCGGCCTGCCGGCGCCAGGGACACCGGGGCCGTGGGGCAGGGGCCAGGGACCTGGGCGCCACGGCCGGATCACGCCAGCAGGCTGCCCCGTTGGGCCAGGAGGAAGCGCTTGAACGCGGCCACCGGGGGCGTGTCCGGATGGCCCTCCAGCCACGCGACGCCGATCTCGCGGACCGCGCGCGGCGCGGTGACGGAGAGCTCGGCGACGCCCGGCCGCGGCACCGCCGGGGGCGGCAGGAGGGCGACGCCGAGGCCCGCCGCGACCAGACCGCGCAGGGTCTCCGCCTCCTCGCCCTCGAAGGCGATCCGCGGGGTGAACCCGGCCTCCGCGCACAGCGCGTCGGTGATCCGGCGCAGCCCGAAGCCCGGCTCCAGGGTCACGAAGAGTTCGGCCGACGCCTCGGCCAGCCGCACGCGCTTGCGCCGGGCGAGCCGGTGGTCGTCGGGGACGACCAGGCGCAGCCGCTGCTCGTCCAGCCGGCGGGCGACCAGGTCGGGTGCGTCCGGGACCGGCGAGGTCAGGCACAGGTCCAGCTCCCCGGCGCGCAGCCGGTCGAGCATCGCCTCGCCGTAGTTCTGGACGAGTTGGAAGCGGACGCGGGGGTGCTCAACCCGGAAGGCGCGGATCAGGCCGGGCACGGTCTCGGTGCCGAGGGTGTGCAGGAAGCCGAAGGCGACCTTGCCGCCGGCCGGGTCGGCGTCGGCCCGTACCGATTCGGCGGCGCGCTCCACCTCGGCCAGCGCGCGCTCGGTGGAGAGCAGGAAGGTGCGGCCCGCCGGGGTGAGCGCGACCGCGCGGCCGCGCCGGGCGAACAGCGCGACGCCCAGGTCCTGTTCGAGCCGGGCCATGGCGCGGCTGAGGGTGGACTGCGGTACGCCGAGTTCGTGCGCGGCGCGGGTGACGTGCTCGTGGCGCGCCACGGCGGCGAACTGCGCCAGCCGGGGAGCCAGCTCGGCCGCCCACGATCCGTGGTCGGCGTCGACTGTCACCGCGGTGTCTTTTTCGTTGCGGACGCGTGACACCGACCGCGCTGACCTCTGCTCATGCTGCACAGCATCGATTATGACCGGTCTGTGCATTGGACGCATGAGATGGAGCGTACATACATTCGGGGCATGCCTCCTGCTGATACCGGGGCGTCCACCGCTAGCCGTGTGGGCGCCTCCCCTTCGCCGTCCGTATCCACCGACTCCTCCGAGCGGCTGAGCCCGGGCGGCCCCGGCTACCGCCGGATGAGCTTCGCCCTCTTCGCCGCCGGGGTCGCCACCTTCGCGCTGCTGTACTGCACCCAGGCCCTGCTGCCCGCGATCTCCGCCGACCTCGGGGTCTCCCCGGACCAGGCCAGTTGGACCGTCTCCGCCGCGACGGGCGCGCTCGCGCTGGCGGTGCTGCCGCTGAGCGTGCTGTCCGACCGGTTCGGCCGGCGGGCGATGATGACCGCCTCGCTGTGCGGCGCGGCGCTGGTCTCGCTGCTGATCCCCTTCGCGCCGGACCTCGGCTGGCTGATCGCGCTGCGCGCGGTGCAGGGCGTGGCGCTGGCCGGGCTGCCGGCCGCGGCGATGGCGTACCTGGCGGAGGAGGTGCGCCCCAAGGCGCTGATCGGCGCGATCGGTCTGTTCGTGGCGGGCAACAGCATCGGCGGCATGTCGGGCCGGATCGTCACCGGCTGGGTGGCGCAGGCGTGGGGCTGGCGGGCGGCGCTGGGCGCGGTGGCCGTGCTGGCCGTGGCGTCCGCCGTGGTCTTCCGGCTGCTGATCCCCAAGGCGCGGCACTTCCGGCCGAGTCCGCTGAGCCCGCGCGCGGTGGCCCGTACCGTCGCCGGGCACCTGTCGGACCCGCTGCTGTGCCGGCTGTACGCGATCGGCGCGCTGTTCATGACCGTGTTCGGCGCGGTCTACACGGTGATCGGCTACCGGCTGGCGGGCGAGCCGTTCCACCTGCCGCAGGGTGTGGTGGGCTCCATCTTCCTGGTCTATCTGGTGGGTACGGCGTCTTCGGCGGCGGCCGGGCGGCTGGTGGGCCGGCTGGGGCGGCGCGGCGCGCTGTACCTGGCGGTGGGCACCACGGCGACGGGTCTGCTGCTGACGCTGACCGAGGCGCTGGGCGCGGTGCTGCTGGGCCTCGTCCTGATCACCGCGGGCTTCTTCGCGGGCCACGCGGTGGCGTCGTCGTCGGTGAGCCGGGCGGCCACCACGGGCCGCGCGCAGGCGTCGGCGCTCTACCAGACGGCGTACTACCTGGGCAGCAGCGTGGGCGGGGCGCTGGGCGCCATCGCCTTCAACGCGGCCGGCTGGGAGGGCACCGTGGTGCTGGGCCTGGTGGCGATGGTCGGCGCGGCGGGCATCACGCTGTACGCGACGCGCAAGGCGCTGGTGGAGCGGCGCGCCCTGGCGGCGGCCCGCTGACCGCCGGGCGCCCGGCGCCGCAGGGCACGCGGCCCGCTCCCCGCATCGGTTGGGGGCGGGCCGTCGGCGTACCCGGCAGCCCCGCGACAGGCCTCAGTACGCGAACTGCATGTACTGCGGCCGCTCGGGAAGCGGGGTGAAGCCGGCCTTCGCGTAGACCGGCTGGGCGTCCTCGGTCGAGAGCAGGATCCGCCGGAGCCCGTACGGGGCCAGGCACTCCCGGGCCGTGGCCGCCAGGGCGCCGCCGATGCCGTTCCCCCGGTGGTCCGGGGAGACGTAGACATCGCACAGCCAGCCGAAGGTGGCCAGGTCGGTGACGACGCGCGCATAGCCGGCCTGGGCACCGTCCGGGCCGTAGACGCCGAGGTTCAGCGAGGTCTCCATGGCGCGCCGGACGGTCTCCAGGCTGCGGCCGGTGGCCCAGTACGTGTCGGTGGACAGCCACCGGTGCACCTGGTCGAGGTCGAGCCGGTCCCGCTCGGTCGAGATCTCATACGAGCCGGGCAAACGGACGTTCACAACAGGCATGTTGACGGTCATGACTGACGATATCCGCTCAGGAAGCGGCCGATGCGGCCGATGCCCGCCTCCAGGTCGTCGGCGTACGGCAGCGTGAGGATGCGGAAGTGGTCGGGGCGGGGCCAGTTGAAGCCGGTGCCCTGGACCACCTGGATCTTCTCGCGCAGCAGCAGGTCCAGGACGAACTTCTCGTCGTCGTGGATCGGGTACACCTTCGGGTCGAGCCGGGGGAACGCGTACAGCGCGCCGCGGGGTTTGACGCACGACACCCCGGGGATCTCGTTGAGCTTCTCCCAGGCCCGGTCGCGCTGTTCGTGCAGCCGGCCGCCCGGCAGGACCAGGTCCTCGATGCTCTGGCGCCCGCCGAGCGCCGCCTGGATGGCGTACTGGGCCGGGGCGTTGGCGCACAGCCGCATGGAGGCCAGCATCGTCAGGCCCTCCAGATAGTCGCGGGCGTGCTGCTTCGGGCCGCTGACCACGACCCAGCCGGAGCGGAAACCCGCCACGCGGTACGCCTTCGACAGGCCGCTGAAGGTCAGGCAGACCAGGTCGGGGGCGAGGGTGGCGGTGTGGTGGTGGACCGCGCCGTCGTAGAGGATCTTGTCGTAGATCTCGTCGGAGAAGACCATCAGGTGATGGCGGCGGGCGAGGTCGAGGATCCCGTCGAGGATCTCGCGCGGATAGACCGCCCCGGTGGGGTTGTTGGGGTTGATGATCACGACCGCCTTGGTCCGGTCGGTGATCTTCGACGCCATGTCGTCCAGGTCGGGGTACCAGTCGGCGGACTCGTCACAGATGTAGTGCACGGGCTTGCCGCCCGCGAGCGTGGTGACCGCGGTCCACAGCGGGAAGTCGGGTGCCGGGATGAGGATTTCGTCGCCGTCCTCCACCAGCGCCTGCACGGCCATCGAGACCAGCTCGGAGACCCCGTTGCCGAGGAAGACGTCGTCGACGCCGACATCGGGCAGGCCGCGCTGCTGGTAGTGCTGGGCCACGGCGCGGCGGGCGGGGAGGATGCCGCGCGAGTCGGTGTAGCCGTGCGCCCGCGGCAGCATCCGGATCATGTCCTGGAGGATCTCCTCCGGAGCCTCGAACCCGAAGAGCGCGGGGTTGCCGGTGTTCAGGCGCAGCACGCTGTGCCCGGCCTCCTCCAGGGCGTCGGCGTGCTCGATCACCGGCCCGCGGATCTCGTAGCAGACCTCGCTGAGCTTGCTCGACTGCCGGAACTCCATGCGCTGGCCTTCCCGTCATCCCGTGCGCCGCCCGATGACGACGCCACTTGGTTCTACCAAGTTCGCGCTTGGAAAGTCCAACGACATGTCTAGACTGGGGCGCATGCCACGCCGAAGCTATGCCCAGTACTGCGCGATCGCGCGGGCCCTCGACACCGTCGGTGACCGGTGGACGCTGCTGATCGCGCGGGAACTGCTGGCGGGACCCCGCAGATACACCGACCTGCACGCCGACCTGCCGGGCGTCAGCACGGACATGCTCGCCTCGCGGCTCAAGGACCTGGAGCGCGACGGCGTCCTCACCCGGCGCAGGCTCGCCCCGCCCGCCGCGGCCTCGGTCTACGAACTCACCCCGCGCGGCCACGCCCTGCTGCCGGTCCTGAGCACCCTGGCCGACTGGGGCGCGGAGGGCCTCGCCGAGCGGCGCCCGACGGACGCGGTCCGGGCCCACTGGTTCGCGGTGCCGCTGATGCGGCGGCTGCGGGCGCTGTTGGGGGCGCGGGCCGGGGTGGTGGAGGTGCGGCTGCCGGAGGGGGTCTTCCACCTCCGGTTCGCGGCGGACGCGGAGCCGGCGTACGGGGACGGGCCCGCCGAGCGCGCGGACGCCGCGCTGGCGCTGGATGGCGAGGTGTGCGCGGAGCTGGCGCGCGACGCGATGACGGTGGCGGAGGCGGTGGCTTCCGGAGCGGTCCGGGTATCCGGCGAGGGAGCTGTGGCGGACGCGCTGCGGGGCGATGGCGTGTGACGGCACGCAGCCGCTGCCCCGGCGTGTGACGGCACGCGCCGCCGCCCTGGCGCGTGACGGCACGCCGCACAGGGCGCGCCCTCTCCGTCAGGAGGGCCGCGCCGCGCTGATCAGGCGGCGGGTGGGGCGACCAGGGTGTCGGGCTGGTTCGCGCGGCGCAGGGAGTCGGCGACGAATCCGGCGGCCTTCAGCTCCTCGACCAGGTCGCGGAGGAAGCGGACGGTCTCGGGCCGCCGGGTCCTGGTGGTGCCCACCGCCTGCCGGATCTGCATGAACCGGCCCTCGATCAGCCGGACTTCGGGATGCGCCGCCGCGAACTCCGTCATCGGCTGCCTGATGCCGGCCGCGACCTCCAGGCCCTCGGCGCGGAACGCGCCGACTCCTTCCTCGCCGCGCACGACGGTCGCGTGCCGGAGGGTGCGGGAGAGGTAGAGGTCGTATGCCGAGCCGCGCTTCACGCCGATCCGCACGCCCGCGCGATCGACGTCGGCGACCGTGGTGAGGGCAGAGTCGCGGGGCACGGCGTACACGCCCTCGATCACGACGTACGGCGCGGTGAAGGCGACCTCGGCCTCGCGTGCGGGCTCGACGGCCAGGAAGCACATGTCGGCCCGGCCCGCTGCCATGGCCTCGTACGACTTCCGGGCGGCGTCGAAGCAGACCAGTTCCACCGGCATGTCCAGCCGCGCGCCGACCTCACGCGCGATGTCGACCGTCACGCCGGTCGGTACCTGCGGCGTGCCCTGGGCCAGCACCGGGTTCCCCAGATTGATCGAGGCCCGCAGCACGCCGGTCGGCGCCAGGTCCTCGGCGATGGCAGCAGTCGCGATCCCCATGGGGCGGAGTGTAGGACACGCCCCCGGGACCCCGTTCGGGGGCGTTCCCTAGGGGGCTTGTGGGGGTAAACCCCCACCGACATCTGCCAGTTGGCAGGATGTCGCGGGCGCGGAAGCCGGGCGAGGCTGGTCCGTATGACGAAGTCCAAGCGCAACGCCGCCCTGCTCGCCGCCTCCGCCGCGGTCCTCGGTCTCACCGCACCGCTGACCGCCACGGCGTCGACCGTCGGCGCCCCCGCGGTGCCCACGTCCCTTGACTGGGCGAAGTGCGAGGGGCGCGGGCTCGACCCGCGGCAGGAGTGCGCGACCGTCGAGGTGCCGATGGACTACGCCGACCCCGGCGGCAAGAAGATCGGCATCGCCGTCTCCCGCATCCCCAGCGAGAATCCGTCCGCCCGCCGGGGCGCGCTGCTGCTGATCGCCGGCGGGCCCGGCGGTGACAGCCTCGGCGACCCTTCGGGCAAGGGACAGAAGCTGCCGCAGGAGGTGAGGGACGCGTATGACCTCATCGGGTTCGCGCCACGCGGCAACGCACCTTCGACTTCGGTGAGTTGCGAGGTCGAACCCGGTGACCTCGCCCTCACGAGGATGCGCCCCTGGCCCGCCCCCGACGGCTCCGTAGCCGAGAACATGGCCACCGCCCGGCGCGTGTCGGATGCCTGCGCGCGCAACGGCGGTGAGCTGATGAAGCACATCAGCACCAAGAACAACGCCCGCGACATCGACCGCATCCGGGCGGCGCTCGGCGAGCGCAAGCTGTCGGCGTGGGGCGTCTCGTACGGCACGTATGTCGGCGCCGCCTACAGCGAGCTGTTCCCACACCGCACCGACCGCATCGTGCTGGACAGCAACGGCAACCCCGACCCCGTGCGCGCGGAGCGCGCCTGGCTGCAGGCGCTCGAGGCGGGCGTCGAGGACACCTTCCCCGAGTTCGCCAAGTGGGCGTCCGCGCCCGGCAACCCGGACCGGGTCGCCGACACGGCGGCCGAGGTGCGCCCGCTCTTCCTCCGCCTCGCCGCCCGCCTGGACCGCGAGCCCATCCCCTGGCCCGGCGCCAATCCGGCGGAGCTGAACGGCAATGTCCTGCGTCAGACCATGCTGGACAGCTTCTACGACCCCGACGACTACCCGACCCTGGCCAAGCTGATGCTGGCCGCACGCAAGGGCACGGTGCCACCCGCGCCGCCGACCCCGCCGGAGGCGGCACTGCAGAACTACACCGCGGTCGGCGCGGCCACCATCTGCAACGATGCCGCCTGGCCGAAGTCGGCCACCGGGTACGAGAAGGGCGTCTCCGAGAGCCGGGCGAAGTACCCGCTCACCGCGGGCATGCCGAGGAACGCGATGCCCTGCGCCGCCTGGCCGTACCCGCCGAAGGAGGCCCCCGTACGGATCACCGACCGCGGCCCGTCCAACGTCCTGCTCATACAGAACGAACGCGACCCGGCCACCCCGCTGAGCGGCGCCCTGAAGCTGCGCGACGCCCTGGGCCGGCGCGCCACCATGGTGACCGTGAACTCCACCGGCCACGACGCCTACCTGGCCAACGGCAACGAGTGCGGCGACCGGACCGTCTCCCGCTATCTGGCGACGGGGGAACGGCCCGGTCGCGACATCTACTGCCGCTAGGCGATCGGAAGCCCGTTTCAGGCGATGCGGTCCAGCACGATCGGGTTCGGGGTGAACTCCGCCCCCGGGGCGGCGATCTCGACCGCGCCGTCCAGGGCCGCGAGCGCGTAGTCGTACTTCTCCGGGGTGTCGGTGTGCAGCGTCAGCAGGGGCTGGCCCGCGGTCACCGTGTCGCCCGGCTTGGCGTGCAGTTCGATGCCCGCGCCCGCCTGCACCAGGTCCTCCTTACGGGCCCGGCCCGCGCCCAGCCGCCAGGCGGCGACGCCCACGGCATACGCGTCCATGGCCGTGAGCACGCCGGTGCTCTGCGCGGTGATCACGTGCTGCTCGCGGGCGACCGGCAGCGGTGCGTCCGGGTCGCCGCCCTGAGCGGCGATCATGCGGCGCCAGTGGTCCATCGCGGAGCCGTCGGCCAGCGCGTCGGCCGGGTCCTTGCCCTCCACGCCCGCCGCGGCCAGCATCTCGCGGGCCAGGGCCACGGTCAGGTCCACGACGTCCGCCGGGCCGCCGCCCGCCAGCACCTCGACCGACTCGCGGACCTCGAGGGCGTTGCCGGCGGTGAGGCCGAGCGGGGTGGACATGTCGGTGAGCAGGGCGACGGTCTTCACGCCGTGGTCGGTGCCCAGGCCGACCATCGTCGAGGCCAGTTCGCGGGCCGAGGCGATGTCCTTCATGAAGGCGCCGGAGCCGACCTTCACGTCCAGCACCAGGGCGCCCGTGCCCTCGGCGATCTTCTTGGACATGATCGAGGAGGCGATGAGGGGGATGGACTCGACGGTGCCGGTGACATCGCGCAGCGCGTACAGCTTCTTGTCGGCCGGGGCGAGGCCGTCGCCCGCCGCGCAGATGACCGCGCCGACGTCCCGGAGGACGTTCAGCATCTCCTCGTTGGACAGCAGCGCCCGCCAGCCGGGGATGGACTCCAGCTTGTCGAGGGTGCCGCCGGTGTGGCCCAGGCCCCGGCCGGAGAGCTGGGGTACGGCCGCGCCGCAGGCGGCGACGAGCGGGGCCAGCGGAAGGGTGATCTTGTCGCCGACGCCGCCGGTGGAGTGCTTGTCCGCGGTCCGGCGGGGCAGGGAGGAGAAGTCCATCCGCTCGCCGCTCGCGATCATCGCGGCGGTCCAACGGGCGATCTCCGCCCGGTCCATGCCGTTGAGGAAGATCGCCATCGCGAGCGCGGACATCTGCTCGTCCGCGACCTCGCCGCGCGTGTAGGCGTCGATGATCCAGTCGATCTGGCCGTCGGTGAGGCGGCCGCCGTCGCGCTTGGCGCGGATGACGGAGATGGCGTCCATGGTGCGGGCAGCCTTTCTGATCACGTGCGTATCGCGTGGGTGACGCGATGGATGTGACGCACTGTGGTGCGGAGGTGGAATCCCAAGGGGCGTGGCCCCTGGCCTCGGGCCAGGGGCCACGCCCTTCGGACGGCGGCGGGGAGCCGCCTCCCGGTTACGCGTGTAGACCCTAACGCTGGAGGTCGGCCGGGCCGAAGGCGTCCGGCAGCAGTTCGGCCATCGGGCGGATGCCGGTGGCCGTGTCCACCAGGAGTTCGGGGCCGCCGTGCTCCCACAGCAGTTGGCGGCAGCGGCCGCACGGCATCAGGACGGCGCCGTGCCGGTCGACGCAGACGAACGCGGTGAGGCGGCCGCCGCCGGTGGCGAACAGCGCGGAGATCAGACCGCATTCGGCGCACAGCGCGACCCCGTACGCCGCGTTCTCCACGTTGCAGCCGCTCACGACGCGGCCGTCGTCGACGAGGGCGGCCGCGCCCACCGGGAAGCCGGAGTACGGGGCGTAGGCCCGGGACATCGCGTCCCGGGCCTCCGCGCGCAGCGCCTCCCAGTCGGGGGCGGTGCTCATGTCGCTCACTTGCCCTGTCCCTTGCGGTAGGGCCTGCCGATCGCCTTTGGCATCCGCAGCCGTTGCGCGGCCAAGGCCATGACCAGCAGCGTCACCAGGTACGGGGTGGCGCTGACCAGCTCGTTCGGCACGGTGTCGGTGAGCGCGTACCAGACGACCAGGACCGCCGCGACGCCGGCGTTCACCGCGGCCGCGACCATGGCCTTGCGGTAGACCTTCCAGGCGGCGAACAGGGCGAGGCCGATCGCGGCCAGGAGCAGCAGGGCGTGGACGGTCGGGCCGCCGTTGCGCAGTTGGAGCGCGTCGGTGTAGCCGAACAGGCCCGCGCCCATGGCCAGGCCGCCGGGGCGCCAGTTGCCGAAGAGCATGGCGGCGAGGCCGATGAAGCCGCGGCCGCCGGTCTGGCCCTCGTTGTAGATGTGCGAGCGGACCATGGCGAGGAAGACGCCGCCGAGGCCGGCCAGCGCGCCGGAGGTGACCACGGCCGCGTACTTGTACAGGTACACGTTGACGCCGAGGGACTCGGCGGCCGTCGGGTTCTCACCGCAGGACCGCAGCCGCAGGCCGAACGAGGTCTTCCACAGCACGAAGAACGTGCCGACGACGAGCGCGATGGCGACGAGGGTCAGGGCCGAGATGTCGGTGACGAGGCCGCCGAGGAGACCTGCGACGTCGGAGACGAAGAACCAGTGGTGCTTCTCGACGTCGGCGAGCCAGTCGGACAGGCCCGGCACGGTGAAGTCCTGGATGTCGTCGACCTTCGGCGACTGCCTGGGGCTGCCGCCCTCCTCCTCCAGCGGCCCGAACCAGCGCTTGGCCAGGTAGCTGGTGGCGCCGAGCGCCAGGATGTTGATCGCGACACCGGAGATGATGTGGTCGACGCCGAAGGTGACGGTGGCGATGGCGTGCACCAGGCCGCCGACCGCGCCGCCGAGGACGCCCGCCAGGACGCCGACCCAGGGGCTGGTCTGGTAGCCCGCCCAGGCACCGAAGAAGGTGCCGAGGATCATCATGCCTTCGAGGCCGATGTTGACCACGCCGGCCCGCTCGGCCCACAGGCCGCCGAGGCCCGCGAGTCCGATCGGGACCGCCATGGACAGGGCGGCGGTGACCTGTCCGGAGGAGGTGATGCTGTAGAACGCGTTCTGGTCCTTGGCCGAGACCAGTGCGCTCACCACCGACAGCAGGACCAGGGCTCCCGCGACGAGCAGCAGCACCTTGGCGAACGACAGCCGGCGCGGCGCCTCGGGCCGTACCGAGGTGGCGGACTTGGGAGTGGTAGCCGTGGCACTCATGCTGCCACCTCCTTCTTCTTGGCCTGGGCGGCGAGTTCCGCGCCGACGCGCTGCTGCTGGCGCTTGAGCGCGAAGCGGCGCACCAGCTCGTAGGAGATGACGACACACAGGACGATCACGCCCTGCATCACGCCGACGATCTCCTTGTCGTAGCCCTCGAACTCGAGCTTGCCCGCGCCGCGCTCCAGGAAGGTCCACAGCGCGGCGGCCAGCGCGATGCCGACGGGGTTGTTGCGACCGAGCAGCGCGATGGCGATGCCGGTGAAGCCGACGCCGGTGGGGAAGTCGGCGGTGAACTGGTGGGTGTCGTTCAGCACGGTCGGCATGCCGACCAGGCCGGCCACCGCGCCGGAGAGCACCATGCTGGTGATGATCATGCGCTTGACGTCGACGCCGCTGGCGCGGGCGGCGGACTCCGAGCGGCCCACCGCGCGCAGGTCGAAGCCGAAGCGGGTACGGGCCAGCAGGAACCAGTAGCCCAGGCCCGCCAGGGCCGCCACGACGATGAAGCCCCAGATCGGGTCCAGGCCGGGTCCTGCCGGGATGGTGAAGAAGTGGCTGGACTCCGGCAGCGGCTCGGTGGAGACGACGCCGGACTCCTTGTCGAGGACGGCGAGGCGGCCGTCCACCAGCAGGTAGCCGATCAGCGTGGTCGCCAGGAAGTTCAGCATGATCGTGCTGATCACCTCGCTGACGCCGCGGTAGACCTTGAGCAGGCCTGCGATGGAGGCCCACATCGCGCCGACCAGCATCGCGACGAGGATGATCAGCGGGATCTGGACGAACCCGGGCAGCGACAGGGCGCCGCCGACGACGGCCGCGAGGAACGCGGCGAGCCGGTACTGGCCGTCCACGCCGATGTTGAACAGGTTCATCCGGAAGCCGATGGCCACCGCGAGGCCCGCGAGGAAGTACCCCGTGCCCTTGTTGAGGATGTAGACCTGACTGTCGGACTTGGAGCCGTATTCGAACATGATGCTGAACGCGTTGAACGGCTCCTTGCCGGTCGCCGCCAGCACCAGTGCGGTCAGCAGGAACGCCGCGATCAGGGCCAGCAGCGGCGCCGCGATCGCCAGGACCACGCGCTCCTTGTCGATCCTGCGCAGGATCGACTGCGAGGAGCCCGCTGGGGCCTGCGTCTTCTCGGTGGTGTTCATCGGTCCTCTCCCCCGGCGTCCCGGCCTTCGTCGGTGGGGGTTTCGTGGTGCTCCAGATGGCCGGACGCGGCGCCGGTCATGGCCGAGCCCAGCTCCTCCGGGGTGATCGTGGCGGGGTCGGCGTCGGCGACGAGCCGGCCGCGGTACATCACGCGCAGGGTGTCGGACAGGCCGATCAGCTCGTCCAGGTCCGCGGAGATGAGCAGGACGGCGAGTCCCTCGTGGCGGGCCTCACGGATCTGGTCCCAGATCTGGGCCTGCGCGCCGACGTCCACGCCGCGGGTCGGGTGCGCGGCGATCAGCAGCTTGGGCTGGTGGCTCATCTCCCGGCCGAAGATCAGCTTCTGCTGGTTGCCGCCGGACAGCGAGGCCGCGGTGACCTCGATGCCGGGGGTGCGGACGTCGTAGTCGCGCACGATCCGCTCGGTGTCCCGCCGGGCGGCGGCCGGGTCCAGCAGGACGCCCTTGCTGTTGGGCTTCTCGGTGACGTGCCCCAGGATGCGGTTCTCCCACAGCGGGGCCTCCAGCAGCAGGCCGTGCCGGTGGCGGTCCTCGGGGATGTACCCGATGCCGTCCTCACGCCGCTTGCGGGTGGGCGCGTGGCTGATGTCGGCGCCGTCGAGGGTGATGGTGCCGTGGTCGGCGTCGCGCATGCCCATGATGGCCTCGACGAGCTCGGCCTGGCCGTTGCCCTCGACGCCGGCGATGCCCAGCACCTCGCCCTTGTGGATGGTGAAGCCGATCCGGTCCAGGACCGCGCGCTCCACCCCGTCCACGTCCCGCGCCATCAGGTGCAGGCCGTCGACGGTGAGCATGGCGACGTCGGTGACGGTGGACTCGCGGGCCTCCGGCGAGGGCAGCTCGCTGCCGACCATCAGCTCGGCCAGCTGCTTGGGGGTGGTCTCGGCGGGGACGACCGACGCCACGGTCGTACCGCGCCGGATGACGGTGATGTCGTCGGCGACCGACAGCACCTCGCCCAGCTTGTGGGAGATGAAGATGACGGTCAGGCCCTCGGACTTCAGCTCGCGCAGGTTGTCGAAGAGCGCGTCGACCTCCTGCGGGACGAGCACGGCGGTCGGCTCGTCGAGGATCAGGGTGCGGGCGCCGCGGTAGAGGACCTTGAGGATCTCCACGCGCTGCCGGTCGGCGACGCCGAGGTCCTCCACGAGGGCGTCGGGGCGCACCCCGAGGCCGTACGCGTCGGAGATCTCCTTGATCTTGGCGCGGGCGCCGGACCCGATGCCGTACAGCTTCTCCGCGCCGAGGACGACGTTCTCCAGCACGGTGAGGTTGTCGGCCAGCATGAAGTGCTGGTGCACCATGCCGACGCCGCGGGCGATGGCGTCCGCCGGGGAGTGCAGCTCCACCTGGGTGCCGTCGATCGCGATGGTGCCCTCGTCGGGACGCTGCATCCCGTAGAGGATCTTCATCAGGGTCGACTTGCCCGCGCCGTTCTCGCCGCAGAGGGCGTGGACGGTCCCGCGGCGCACGGTGAGGTTGATGTCGTGGTTCGCGACGACTCCGGGGAACCGCTTGGTGATTCCGTGGAGCTCTACGGCGACGTCTCCTGAGACGTCGGCAGGTGGCTCGCCCGGGACGGGCTTGGCGGCTTTGATGGCGCACTCCTGAGGGGTGGGACAGCGGCGGAAAGATCGCGTGGGGGGCGCGGCGTGCGATGGACCTGGCGGACGGTGCGTCATCCCCCAGGTCCATCGAACACGCTGTGGTGAGCTGCGGCCGGCGATCGGGCCGCGCTCGACGGGCCGGGATCAGCCCTTGTAGGTGTCGACCACCGTGATCTTGCCGTCGATGATCTTCTTCTTGGCCTCTTCCAGCTTCGGCTTGATGTCGTCGAGGAAGCCGCCGGAGTAGGACAGGCCCACGCCGTCGGTCTTCAGCGAGAACCGCTGGGCGCCCTCAAGCGGCTTCTTGTCCTTGAGGACGCTCTTGATGAAGTCGTAGACGGCGATGTCGACGTTCTTCACGGCCGAGGTCAGGATCGAGTGCTTGTAGGCGTCCAGGCTCGGGTCGGCGTACTGGTCGCTGTCGACGCCGATGGACCAGGTGCCCTTCTTCTTGCCGGTCGCCTCGATGGCGCCGGCGCCGGAGCCGCCGGCCGCCGAGTAGATCACGTCGATGTCGTTGGAGAGCATGCCGTCGGCGATGTCCTTGCCGCGGTCGGGCTGGCCGAAGCCGGACGCGTTCGGAGCGACCCACTGGACGTCCACGGTCGCCTTGGGCTTGGTGTCCTTGACGCCCTGCGCGAAGCCGCCGGCGAACTTCTTCAGCAGCGGCGCGCTGGAGTCACCGCCGATGAAGCCGACCTTGTCGGTCTTGGACTTCAGCGCGGCGGCGACACCCGCCAGGTACGAGCTCTCGTTCTCGGTGAAGACCAGGCTGGTGACGTTCGGGGCGTCGACGACGGAGTCGATGATCGCGAAGTCGGTGTCCTTGAACGCGTCTTCCTTGGAGATCTTGGTCACCGCGGCGTTGTACTTGAACCCGACGGCAATCACCGGGTTGTAGCCGGCCGTGGCCAGGTCCTTGAGCTTCTGGTAGCGGTCGGCGTCGGTGTCGGTCTCCTTGGCCGTCAGGTCCTTGCCCGCGACGTCGAATTCCTTCTTGGCCTTGTCGAAGCCCTTGGCGGCGGAGTCGTTGAACGAGTGGTCGCCGCGGCCGCCGACGTCGTAGGCGAGGCCGATGCCCTTGTCCTTGCCGCCCTCTTCGGAGCTGCTGCCACAGGCGGTGAGCGAGAAAGCGAGAGTCGCGGTGGCGATGCCCGCGACGGTGATCGTGGATACCCGGCGCACGAGGGGTCCCCTTCGGCTCGAAAGCGCCTCCTTTGGCGCTGGTTTCGCCGCATCGTAACGCGCGTAGATGTCAGATAAAGGGGTGCTTCGAAGCCGTTATCGGATCGTCGCGAACCTGGCTTGGCCGCCACGTCTACAGAAAGTGTCGATCATGTAAAAGTGGGTGTCCGGACCGAATTCCGGCCACCGCACGCGACCATTCCTACTACGGAACGTGACGATCGAGCATCGCCGCGGCCGTGAAGAGCTCCACACCGACCTGGATGGCCCCCTCGTCCACATCGAAGTCGCCGCGGTGCAGGTCGCGCCGCGTGGTGTCCCCCGGCCGCCGGACCCCGAGCCGGGCCATCGCGCCGGGCACGTGTTCCAGATACCAGGAGAAGTCCTCGCCGCCAAGGCTCTGCTCGGTGTCCTCCACGGAATCCACCCCGTGGCGCAGCACCATCGCCCGGCGCAGCAGCTCGGTGGAGGACGGCTCGTTCACCACCGGCGGCACCCCGCGGACGTACTCGATCTCCGACTTGGCGCCGTACAGGGCGGCGATCTCGTCGATCGCGGCGTGCACCAGGTCGGGGGCCTCGCGCCAGGCGGGCAGGTCCAGGCAGCGGACCGTCCCGGAGAGCTCGGCGCGCTGCGGGATGACGTTGCAGGTGTGGCCGGTCGCCAGCCGCCCCCAGGTCACCGCGAGGCCGGCGCGGGCGTCGACGCGGCGGGCCAGCAGCGCGGGAACCTCGGTGGCCACCTTGGCGGCGGCGGTCACCAGGTCGGTGGTCAGGTGCGGGCGCGCGGTGTGTCCGCCCGCCCCGTTCAGCGCGACCTCCAGCCGGTCGCAGGCGGAGGTGATCGCCCCCGTCCGCAGCCCGATCCGGCCCACCTCCACCTTGGGGTCGCAGTGCAGCGCCAGGATCCGGCCGACGCCGTCCAGCGCCCCCGCCTCGACCACGTCGGCCGCGCCGCCGGGCAGCACCTCCTCGGCGGGCTGGAACAGCAGCCGCACGGGATGCGTGAGCCGCCCCGCGCGGTGCATCTCGGCGAGGACCAGACCGGCGCCGAGGACGACGGTGGTGTGCACGTCATGGCCGCAGGCGTGCGCCCGGTCCGGGACGGTGGAGCGGTACGCCACGGTCTTGGTGTCCGGGATGGGCAGTCCGTCGATGTCCGCGCGGAGCGCCAGCATGGGCCGCGCGCCGACGGCGGTGTCCTTGGGGCCGATGTCGCAGATCAGCCCGGTGCCGGTGGGCAGCACCCGGGGGCTGAGCCCGGCCTGCTCCAGCCGGGCCTTGATCGCCGCGGTGGTACGGAACTCGCAGTTGCCCAGCTCCGGGTACCTGTGCAAGTCGCGGCGGAACGCGATGAGTTCGTCCCGCAGCGCCTCGGACAGCGTGCCGGTCGGCTCCGCGTCGACGGCGGTCACGGCGTCGGCGGTCACCGCGTCGACGGCGTCGACCGTGGCGACAGCGGCGGCAGGTTCGACCGCGGTGAGGGCCTCGGGACTCGTCGCAGGGGACATCACGTGGTTCACCCGATGAAGCGTATGCCGATCCATGCGGCGGCTGGGGCGCGATCAACGAAATTTCAGCCCCATAGGGGACGAAAACCCGGCCTGATCGCGCATGATCTCCCTTGTCAGGGGGTATACCGGCGCTTTTTCGGGACTGTCGTGAAGAAACGGGGTCTTCTCAGAGTGTGGACGGTGCCGACTTCAGGCGGTGCACATCGCGGGCCGTGCCCGTGACACCGGAGAGGAAGCCCTGGGCGCGCGGTGAGGCGTCACGCGTCAGCCAGGCCGGATCCACATCGCAGACCGCCACCCGCACACCGGTGCCCGCGAGCGCGAGCGGCAGCGTGTGGACGACCGTCGACGGGAAGCTGAGGATCGTACGCCCTATGGGACCGCGGCGGGCGATCAGCTCCAGCGGCAGATCGGGCCGTACGACCTCCAACCCGATCTCCGCGCTCACCCGGTGCAGCTTGTCCGCGCTCTCGCGGCGGTGCGCGAAATAGCGGGTGGCACCGTGCGTCCGGGCCAGCGCGGCGACCGCCTCCAGGTAGCGGTCCAGGTCCACCACCCCGGTCTCGACCAGCGACGTACCGACCAGGTCGGTGCCCTGGGTGAGGCGCGGGGGGCCGAACCGCGCGCGGGTCCAGGCGAAGGAGTTCGGGGTGACGGTGACGCCCGGCGGCGGCTCTACGGGCATCGAGCTGAACACCTCGACCCGGCGGTCCCCGCCGGGGGTGAGCCGACGGCGCGCCGTCGCGGACACGGGTGCGAAGACGACATCGCGGGCCCCTCGGCCGCTGCCGCGCCGATGCCAGCGCACCAGGCGCTCGCCCCTCGCCAGCTGGGAGATGAACTCCATCGTGGCCGTGCCGTCGTCCACGACGACCAGGTCGCGCGCGCGGGTGAGGGTCAGCAGGAGCTGGACGTAGCGGGAGAACGGGTCCCCGATGACGATCCGCTCGGCACGCCGCAGCGGGCCGGAGAGCCCGCCGACGGTGCGGAACGGCGCCGCCGCCCCGCCGCGCGCCTCCTCCCAGCGCACTGTGACGCCCTCGTCACGGGCGAGTTCCGCCATCCGGCGGAGCTGGCCACGGGTCATGGGGTCGTGCGGGGAGAGCACGACGATGGTGAGGTGCCCGACGGCACCGCCGAGCACGGGGGCGTTGACGGCGCCGGAACCGGTGACGTCCGGGCCGGGCTCGGCGCGGGCCCCGGCGTCCGGCGCCGCACCGCCGATGCCGCCCGCCTCCGGCCGGGCACCGGACGCGGTCCCGTGCCCGGCGGCGGGGTCCGCCCCTGGTCCGGGCGGCGGCCCGGCCGCGGACGGCGCCCCGCCCGGGGCGGCGGGTCCCGTACCGGACGCCGCCGGGGGCTCCGGGGCGGGAGCGGCCCCGGGGCCCGCGCCCTCCGCGGGCGCGGGCCCCGGCCCGGACGACGCCCCGGACAACGGGCCGTACGACGGGGCGGACACGCGAACCGCGCCCTCACCGGGCACCAGGCCCGGCTCGGACGCGGGTTCCGCGCCGGCGGGCGTCGCCCCCGGCCCGGAGGGGAGGGGTTCGCCCGCCGCCCGCAGGGCGTCGGTGTAGGCCCACTCCAGGACGTTCAGCAGCTGGACCGGGCTCTCCACGAAGGCGAGGGTCTCGGGCTGACGTGCCGCGTCGCGCGGCAGGGGCCGGATGCGGCGCGCGGGAGTACCTGCCGCATCCGGGGGCGGTGGGCCGCTCGGCGGCCCGGCCGGTGTCGTCTCCACCAGTGACCTGTCAGTCCTGTCCGGTTCCGGTCCCGTCGTCTCCAGTGCCGTCCCGTCAGACCGCGGCCGGCTCGCGGTCGCCCGCCTCGGCGACGACGCCCGCGACGCGGCGCAGCTTCTTCATCGGGCCGAGCTCGCTCTCGTAGACCTTCTTCACACCGTCGCCCAGCGACTCCTCCACGACGCGGATGTCGCGGACCAGGCGCTGCAGGCCCTGCGGCTCGACGGACGCGGCCTGGTCCGAGCCCCACATCGCGCGGTCCAGCGTGATGTGGCGCTCGACGAAGACGGCGCCGAGAGCGACGGCGGCCAGCGTGGTCTGCAGGCCGGTCTCGTGGCCGGAGTAGCCGATCGGGACGTTGGGGTACTCGGCCTGCAGGGTGTTGATCACGCGCAGGTTCAGTTCCTCGGCCTTGGCCGGGTACGTCGAGGTGGCGTGGCACAGCAGGATGTTCTCGCTGCCGAGCACCTCCACCGCGTGGCGGATCTGCTTCGGGGTGGACATGCCGGTCGACAGGATGATCGTGCGGCCGGTGGCGCGCAGGGCGCGCAGCAGCTCGTCGTCGGTCAGCGAGGCGGAGGCGACCTTGTGGGCCGGGAGGTCGAACTTCTCCAGGAAGGCGACGGCCTCGGTGTCCCACGGGGAGGCGAACCAGTCGATGCCGCGCTTCTTGCAGTGCTCGTCGATGGCGCGGTACTCGTCCTCGCCGAACTCCACCCGGTGGCGGTAGTCGATGTACGTCATCCGGCCCCACGGCGTGTCGCGCTCGATGTCCCACTGGTCGCGGGGGGTGCAGATCTCCGGGGTGCGCTTCTGGAACTTGACCGCGTCGCAGCCGGCGTCGGCCGCGGCGTCGATCAGCTTGAACGCGTTCTCCAGGTCGCCGTTGTGGTTGATGCCGATCTCACCGGTGACGTAGACGGGCTGGCCGGGGCCGGCGATCTTCTGGCCGAGGGCGCGGAGGCGGATGTTGGAGCTCACGTGAAACCTTTCGGAAGGTCCCGGCCGTCGAGGCCGGGGCGGAACAGAGTCGATTGGGCTGCGCTGCGGCGCCTGGTGGTGCGCGGTGATGCGCGCCGTTGCTTGAGGGGGTGACGGTGAAGGCGCCCCGGACGTCGGGTCAGGGCCCCGGACGTCGGGTCAGGACAGGTCCTTTCCGAGGAGCCACGTGGCGATCTCGCGGATCGCACCGTGCCCTCCTGGTGTGGAGGTCACCGCTCGGGCGGCTCCGCGCACGACGTCGTGCGCGGTGGCCACCGCTACCGGCCAACCGACCACGTCGAAGCACGACAAGTCGTTGACGTCGTTTCCGACATAGAGCACGCGCTCGGGGGCGATGCCCTGTTCCTCGCACCACTGCTTCAGTGCGAGATCCTTGCGGTCGATGCCGTGCAGCACGGGGATGCCGAGCTTGCGCGCACGCGCGGCGACGACCGGGTTCTGCTCCGTGGACAGGATCAGCAGCGCCAGCCCCGCGCGGCGCAGCGCGGCGATGCCGAGTCCGTCGCCGCGGTGCACGGCGACCAGTTCCCGTCCGTCGGAGTCGATCAGCACCCTGTCGTCGGTCTGGGTGCCGTCGAAGTCGATGACCACCGCGTCGATGTCGTCGCGGGTGGGGAGGCTGCCGGGGCGCGGGGCGTCCAGCAGCGGTGCGAGGGCGCGGGCGCGCGCCAGGTCGTGCGGATCGTCGATCTCCAGCACGCGGGCGGCGTCGGTGCGCACCAGTGCGGTGCGGCCGAAGAAGCGGTGCTTCTCGGTACGGAAGCCGTCGACGCGCATGGCGTACGCGGCGCCGGTCTCCAGCAGGTCCTGCGGGCGGTCCTGGCGGCGGGGGCGGAAGGACTTGTCGTGGTTGACGCCGTAGCCTCCTTCGGCGGCGTGGACCCCGATGTCGTGCCCGGTGGCGGCGGGGGCCGGGACCGTGCCGGTGGGGTGCGCCACCGGCCCGCGCGAGGCCGCCGCGGCGGCTCCCGCCGGAGCCGTGGGAGCCGCGGCCGAGGCGCCCCCGAGGGCCGGTTCCGCGGGCGTCGCCGGGTGCGCCGTCGCGTCATACGCGGCGAAGCCGCCGTCGTCCGCCGCGTCGCGCCAGATGAAGCCGTGGAAGGGCGCCACGGTCAGTGCGCTGTCGGCGCCGTCCTCCAGGACGGCCGCGACCACGCCGTCCACGTCCTCCCGGACGATGAACGGGCTGGTGCACTGCACCAGCAGCACGACCTCGGCGGTGGTGCGGTGCCTGGTCTCGAACGCGTCCAGCGCGTGCAGTACGGCGGCCTCGCTGGTGGCCGTGTCGCCCGCGATGGCCGTCGGGCGCTGGATCACCTCGGCGCCCGCGCCCCGCGCGGCGGCGGCGATCCCGGCGTCGTCGGTCGAGACGATCACATCCGTCACCAGGCGGCTCGCGCGGCACTCGCGGACGGCGCGGGCGACCAGCGGCACACCCCCCACGGAGGCGAGGTTCTTGGCGGGCACGCCCTTGGATCCGCCGCGGGCGGGGATCACGGCGACGACGCGCCGCTCGGGGACGGTCGGCATTGCGGCTCCTTCGGGGCCGTCGGGGCGGCTCACAGCGCCTCCCCGGTACGGCCGGTGACGGGGGCGACGCGCGGAGCACCGGGGCGGTGGCCGCCGCGCGCGCCTTCCTGCTGGGTGTGACGGCTGCCCGCGGCGCCGCCCATGCGGCGGATGACGAGCGCCACGCGCCGCACGCCGTGGCGGTACGCACCGCGCGCGCCCCGCCGCCAGGACGGCGGGGAGTGCCGGAGCTGCCGGAGCTGCCGGGCGTGTCGGGGCTGACCGGGCGCGGCGGACCGGCCGAGCTGGGCGGGCTCGGCGGGCCAGCTGGGCTGGCCGGGCTCGGCGCACTGGCCCGGCTGCGCCAGCCGCTCGGGCTGCTCGGGGTGTCCGCGCCACCCGGCGCCGCGGTTGTTCACAGCTCCCCCATCCGGCGGATGACGGGCGCCACGCGCTGCACGCCGTGGCGGTACGCGCCGCGCGCCGCCTCCCGCATCGTGTTGCGGACGACGCGCCGCAGCCCGCTGGGCTCGGCGTCCCCGGTGGGCGCGCCGGGCAGCGGGGTGCCGTCGGGCTGGAAGCCGTACCGGCCGAGGATGCGCGGCAGATATCCGGGCGCGGTGGTCGGCGTGTAGTAGGGGGACAGCGGCGGCGGTTCGGGTGCGGCGGCCAGTTCGGCGACCCGTTCGCGCGCCGCGTCGAAGGCGCTCCGGTACGCCTCCCCGGTGTGTACGCCCTGGCGGGCCACCCAGTCCGGGTCCGGCTTCGGCAGGTGCCCCGCGTCGAGCTGGTCCCAGGAGGCCAGGCAGCCGGAGCCCAGGAAGTGGTGGTTTCCGAGCGTCTCGCGGATGCCGAGGTCGGTCAGGACGGCGGTCGGGACGCCGCGGTGCAGCGACTCCAGGGCCGCGGTCGAACTGACCGTCACCAGCAGGTCGGCGGTGTCCAGGACCTCGCCCATGTTGCCGTAGGAGAGGCGGAAGTTGGGCGGGGCGCCGCCTTCGATCCTGGCCGCCAGTTTCTGGTACGGCAGTTCCTCGATGTGCGTGGTGTGCTCGCCGGGCTTGCTGCGCAGCTTCATCAGCACCTCGCGGTCGGGGTGCTTGCGCGCGTGTTCCACGGCGCGGCGCAGCAGGTACGCGCGGTCGGCGCGGTTGTCGGGGACGGACGGCTGGACGGCGAAGACCACGGTGCCGCCGGGGTGGGCCCGTCGCGCACGGGCGGCCGGGTCGTACGGGGCGCCGCCCAGGAAGGGCAGGGCGCACTCCACGACGCTGCGGGGGTCGGCGCCGACGCCGCGGTAGACCGCCCGGAACCGGTCGGCGTCGTAGGCGGAGTTGGCCAGCACCACATCGGCGCCGTGCCGCAGCAGCAGGCCGTCGGCGAGCTTCTCGTAGACGACGCCGACGTAGCCGGTGACGACCACGGGGCGGCGGGCGTCCGCGGCGTCCCCGGCGGGCGTCCGCCAGGCCCGCCCGAGTCCGTGCAGCATCGCCTGCACGGCACCGCCGACGCACGACAGCACGATCACGTCGTACTCCGAACCGCTGACGGCCCGTACGAACTCCGCGCCCGTGACCTCGCGCAGTGACTGGGCGCGTACCCCCACCTCGGCGAGCTGACGTACCGTCGGCGTCGCCCGGCCGCGCAGCAGGAAGCCGTCCAGCCGGGCGTCGTCCTGATCATCCGAAACCAGGCGGTGCGCGGTGAGCGCGCCCCACTTCCACCGGGTGTCGGAGTCGGCGAGCACTGCTGCGCGCAAGGGGGAATTCGTACGAGTGGGCACGTCGCCGACGGTAGGAAGCGATTCCGATTCTCCGCCCAACGCAGGTGCAACAAACGGTTAACAGCACGTCGACGCTTGGCGAAGCGGCAGGCCGGAGCGTCGGGTTAACCATTCCGACGTTCTTCGTTCACCTTCAGGTACACCACAGGTCAAGACGAATGCCAGACGGCGACCTACCGTCACCCGAGTGGTTAAGCTCTCCGTCATCGTGCCGTTCTACAACGTGCAGACCTATGCCCCTGACACCCTGAGAAGTCTGCGTGCGAACGCACGCGACGACTTCGAATTCATTCTCGTGGACGACTGCTCGGCCGACGAAACCCCGGAGATCCTGGAGCGCGCCGAGCGCGAGCTGCCGGGTGCGGTCCTGGTGCGGCACGAGAGGAACGGCGGGCTCGCCACCGCGCGCAACACCGGACTGGACGCGGCGAGCGGCGAGTACCTCACCTTCCTCGACGGCGACGACTGGCTCGCGCCGGGCTACTACGAACAACTGCTCGATGTCATCGAGGACTTGGGCGTGGACTTCGTCCGTACGGACCACGTCCAGTGCACCGCCCGCGCACGCACGATCCACCGGGTGCCGGTGGGCCGCCGCGGCGTGGTGATGAACCCGCGCGACGCCATCCTCCCCGCCGACCGCTCGACCTCCGTCGACTACGCCTACGCCTGGGCGGGCATGTACCACCGCCGACTGGCCGACGAGGGGCTGCTGCATTTCACGCACGGCCTGCGCACCGCCGAGGACCGGCCGTGGATCTGGCGGCTGCACCGCGAGGCGCGCACCTTCGCGGTGGTCGGCCTGCTGGGTGTCTTCTACCGGCGCGGAGTCGCCTCTTCGCTCACCCAGATCGGCGACGTACGGCAACTCGACTTCATCCGCGCATTCGATCAGGTTATCGAGGAAACCGCCCGGGATCCGGAGGCGGATAAACTCCTCCCGAAAGCCGTCCGAACGTATTGCGCCATCATCTCGCACCATTTGGGCAACATCGAAAGATTCGAACCCGCGGTCGCCCGCAAGCTGCGCGCCATGAGCGCGGCGGCGATGAAGCGCATGCCGCAGGACATACTGAAAGACGCGCTGAACTCCATGGATTATGAGCGTGCCGCACGGCTCAAGCGGCTCCGCCGCAGGCCCGTGGCCGGAGAGGTGGCGGCCTGATGCCCGCGCGCGGCGCACGCAAGCGCACCCAGATCTTCTTCGCCTCCACCCTCTACGGTGCCGCCACGCTGGCCGCCGCCCTGGACGCGGACCTCTTCGGACCGGCCGACCGACGGCTGCTGCTCGTCAGCAACAACGCCGCGACGCCGGAGACCACCCCGGCGCTGGACGAGATGCCGGGCTTCGAGCAGCTGCGGGACCGGTTCGACGGGATCCTGTCCTGGAACGAGACGATCCGCCCGTTCCACCCGGGCGGCTGGTCGCCGCGCGCCAACGACGTTCCGCTCTGGGAGCGGCATCTGCGGCTGCTGTGGGGCCTGGGCGACGACACGGTCGAACTGGCCGTGGAATCCATCCAGGTGGCCCCGGCGCTCTCCCTCGCCAAGCTCTTCCCCGACTCGCCGCTGGACGTCTACGCGGACGGGCTGATGAGCTACGGGCCGACCCGCAACAAGCTCGACCCGCTGGTCGGCACCCGGATCCGGCGGCTGCTCCATCTGGATCTGGTGCCGGGACTGAAGCCGCTGCTGCTCACCGAGTTCGGTGTGGAGCCGGAGATCATCCCGAGCGACGCCTTCGCCAAGACACTCGCCGAGCTGTCCCACGCCGCCCCCTCGACGCCCGAGCTGGACGCGCTGGGCGCGGCGGCCGAGCGGCCGGTGCTGCTGCTGGGCCAGTACCTGTCCGCGCTGGACATCCTCACCCCCGAGGAAGAGGAGCGGCTGCACGTCCGCATGCTGCGCGGCGCCTTCGCGCTCGGCCACCGCAACATCGTCTTCAAGCCGCACCCCACCGCCCCCGCCCGCTGGTCGCGGATGCTGGAGAAGGAGGCCGGGGAGCTGGGCGCCGAGCTGACCGTGCTGGACGCGCCGGTCCTGGCCGAGGTGCTCTACCAGCGGCTGCGGCCGACGCTGGTGGTCGGCTGCTTCTCCACCGCGCTGCTCACCGCGACCGCGTTCTACGGGCTGCCCGCCGCCCGGATCGGCACCGAGGTGCTGCTGGAGCGGCTGACTCCGTATCAGAACAGCAACCGGGTGCCCGTCACGATCGTCGACGCGCTGCTGCCGAACCTGGAGAACCGCGAGGCGGTCGCCGGCTGGACGCCCGCGGCCGGCGAGCGCACGGCGCGGGAGGCGGACCTGACCGGTCTGATCGCCGCGGTCGGCTTCGCGATGCAGGCACAGATCTACCCGCAGCTGCGGCCCGCCGCGGAGCGCTATCTGAGCAGGCGTCTGGACACGCACACCTGGCGCTACTTCAAGCGCCGCCGGCTGACCGCGCTGGCCCTGCCGGGCGCGGTCCCCTCCCAGCTCTCCTTCGTCTCCCGGAACGAGACCGTCCGCCGCGTTGCCCGCCGCGCCCGCGCGGTCCAGCGCAAGATCAAGAAGAAGACCGCACAGTAAGACCACACAGTAAGAAGACCACCCAGTGACAGCTCCCAGCAGCACGCTCCCGGCACCCCAGCCGGGAGTGTCCGAATCACGGCAGCGGGCGGAGATACGACCGGGGGCGCGCGGCCCGAAGAGCGCGTCCCCTTCCCGACCCGCTGCCCGGCTCCGCGCCCTGGACGGGCTGCGCCTGCTCGCCGCCCTCATGGTCGCCGCGTACCACTACGGCGGCCGCGGCGGCGAGATCTCCCAGGCGTGGGGCAGCTCGCCGCGTGACCAGTTCCCCACCGCCTCCGGCTACTTCGCCTACGGCTGCCTGGGCGTCCAGATCTTCTTCGTCATCAGCGGCTTCGTGATCTGCATGAGCGGATGGGGGCGGCCGCTGCGCGGCTTCTTCGCCTCCCGCGTCTCCCGCCTCTTCCCCGCCTACTGGGCGGCGATCCTCCTGGTCACCGCCGTCTTCGCGCTCCCCTGGGTCGCGTACCGGACGGTCTCCGCGAGCGACACGCTCCTGAACCTCACGATGATCCAGCAGCCGCTGGGCGCCGACCGGGTGCTCGGGGTGTGCTGGACCCTCTGGGCGGAGCTCCGCTTCTACGCGCTCTTCGCGCTCTTCGTCGTCCTGCCGGGCGCCAGCCGCCAGCGGGTGGTGCTGTTCTGCGCCGTGTGGACCCTGGCCGCGGCCCTGGCCGACGCCACTGACGAATCCTTCCTTCAGACCGTCCTGATGCCCGAGTACGCCCCGTACTTCATCGGCGGCATCGGCCTGTACCTCATCCACCGCTTCGGCCATGACGCGCTGGCCTGGGGCATCGTGGGCATGAGCTTCCTGGTCGGCCAGCACTACGCGGTCGCCGGGCTCTGGCACGCCTCCTCCGGCGGGGACGTCTTCTCCCACCGCAGCCAGCTCGGCATCATCGCCGTGGTGGCGTTCGGCTATCTGGCGGTGGCCCTGGTCGCGTGCGGCAGGCTCCAGTGGGCCGACTGGCGCTGGCTGTCGGTCGCGGGCGCGCTGACGTACCCGTTCTATCTGGTCCACGAGCACCTCGGCTGGGTGACGGTCCAGGTCCTCCACCGCGAGCTGGGCGTCCCGTCATACGCGACGTTCGCGCTGACCCTCGCGCTGATGCTGGTGCTGGCGTGGCTGCTGTACCGGTTCGTCGAGCAGCGGCTGACGCCCCTGCTGAAGCGGGCGCTCATGCCGGCGCGCTGAGCTCAGGCCCGCCCGGCCGACGGCGGCAGGGTCGCCTCGATGCCCGCGATGATCACGCGCAGCCCCTCCTCGAAGCGCTCCTCGTAGTTCAGGAACAGGTCCGCGCCCGCCGCCGCGGCGAGCGGGTGGTCCGCGCCGATGCGTGCCGCCCGCTCGTCGACGTCGTAGCCGGCGGCGCGCTCGCCGGGCGCGACCTGGACCGCCTGCTCCTCGGTCACGAAGCCGAGCGTGAAGGTGTACGCGATGAACGACGCGCGCGCGGCCGCGCTCGGGGTGAAGCCCGCGTCGACCAGGACGCGCAGGTGGGCCTCCATCGCGGCGGCGTGGCCGGTGTCGGTGAACCGGGTGCCGCTGAAGACCTTGGCGCCGTCGCGGTAGCCCAGCAGGGCCGCGCGCAGACCGCGCTGGGCCCGGGCGAGCTGTTCCTGCCAGCTGGCGGCGGGGGCCATGGGGGTGCGGGTCATCTCGCGGTGGATGGCGGTGGCCATCTCGTCCAGCAACTCGCCCTTGTTCTTGAAATGCCAGTAGAGCGCGGGCGCCTGGACGTTCAGCTCCTTGGCGATACGGCGCAGGGTGAGCCCCTCCAGTCCCACCTCGTTGAGCAGCCGCAGCGCGGTGTCCACCACCAGGGCGCGGTCCAGTCGCGTCGTCGCCATGGGGCCATTGTCCCTGCTCCCCTCACCGCGCTTGACAACTTAACAACGTTAAGCGCATCCTCGACACCATGGAACTTAACAACGTTAAGGAGCCGGTCGAGGTACTGGTCGTCGGCGCCGGGCCCGCCGGGCTCACGCTCGCCGTCGATCTGGCCCGGCGCGGCATACGGGCTCAGGTGGTGGAGCGCGGCGCGGAGCTGTTCCCCGGCTCGCGGGGCAAGGGACTCCAGCCGCGCACCCAGGAGGTCTTCGACGACCTCGGCGTCCTCGCGGCGGTGCGGGCCGCAGGGGGCCCGTACCCGCCGATGATGGGCTGGGAGGGCGACCGGCGGTCGGGCGCGTTCCAGATGATCGACAGCGCCGAGCCGACGCCGGACGCCCCGTACCGCAAGGCCTGGATGCTCCCGCAGTGGCGCACCTCGCGGATCCTGTACGCGCGGCTGCTGGAGCTGGGCGGCGGCGTGCGGTTCGGCACGGAGCTGATCGGCTTCGACCAGGACGCGGACGGGGTGGAGGCCCGGCTGCGGCACGCGGACGGGTCGACCGCGACCGTACGCGCCCGCTATCTGGCGGCGGCCGACGGCGGGCGGAGCACCGTCCGCGCCGCCCTGGGCATCGGCATGACCGGGGAGACCGTCGACCCGCGCCCGATGCTGGTCGCCGACGTCCGGATCGACGGGATCGACGCCGACCACTGGCACGTGTGGCGGCAGGCCCCGGGCGGCGGCTTCGCGCTGTGCCCGCTCGCCGGAACGGACCACTTCCAGGTACTCGCGCAGTACGAGGACGCCGACGCCGTACCCGGCACCTCGCCCGAGGCGGTGCGCCGACTGGTCGCGGACCGCACCCCGCTGACCGCCGCCGACGTCCGCGAGGTCCTGTGGGCCTCCGCCTTCCGGGCGCGGGCGGCGATGGCGGACCGGTTCCGGGACGGCCGGGCCTTCCTCGTCGGGGACGCGGCGCACGTCCACTCCCCGGCGGGCGGCCAGGGCCTGAACACCAGCGTGCAGGACGCCTACAACCTGGGCTGGAAGCTCGGCCAGGTGCTGCGCCACGGGGCCGACCCGGCGCTGCTGGACTCCTACGAGGAGGAGCGGCTTCCGGTCGCCGCCGGCGTACTGGGCATCAGCACCCGCATCCACCGGGCGGCCATGGCGGGCGACGCCGAGGGGCAGCAACGCGCGGCGGAAGTCCACCAGTTGGGGCTGACCTACCGGGGCGGACCGCTCGCCTCGGAACTACGGCCCGCACTGCCGCAGGACGCGCTACGCGCGGGCGACCGTGCCCCGGACGCCCCGTGCACCCTCCCGGACAGCACCCCCTACCGGCTGTTCGACGCCTTCCGGGGCCCCCACTTCACGCTCCTGGCACTGGGTGGGTGCGAACTGCCTCCGTACGAGGGGGATCTGCTGCGCACGTACGCGGTCGGCGGGCCCACGCCCGATCTGCTGGACCCCGCGGGCCACATACGCAAGGCGTACGCCGAGCGCGGCCTCTTCCTGATCCGCCCCGACGGGTACGTGGCCTTCGCGGCGGCGGACGACGCGGAGGGGGTGCGGGCACTGGGCGACTGCCTCAGGCGCTACGGGGTCCTGGACCGGGCGGCGACCCGGTGATCAGTTCGCCGCGAGCACGGCCAGGGCCTGCTCGGTGATGGCGTCCGGCCGGGCGCCGATGTCCAGCTCGGTGCCGCTCTCGTCGGGCTGGAGCGGTTCGAGGGTGGCGAGCTGCGAGTCCAGCAGCCTGCCGGTCATGAAGTGGCCCCGACGGGCCGCCATCCGCTCGGCGATCAGCGCGGGGTCGCCGGTGAGATGGAGGAAGAACAGGCCGGGGGCCGCCGCGCGGAGCCGGTCGCGGTAGGCGCGCTTGAGCGCGGAGCAGCTGACCACTCCGCCTCCGGCCAGGTGCCGGCGGGCCCAGTCGCCGATGGCGTCGAGCCAGGGCGCGCGGTCGGCGTCGTCGAGCGGGAGGCCGGCGGTCATCTTGGCGATGTTGGCCGGGGAGTGGAAGTCGTCGGCCTCGGCATACGGGACGCCGAGCCCGGCCGCCAGCAGCGCGCCGACCGTGGACTTGCCCGTACCGGACACGCCCATGACCACGACGACCTTAGGCGGGTTCATCGGAGCCACCTCGCTGCCTTCCTCGTTGTCTTCCTCGCTGTGCCTGTGGTGCCGCTCATCCGGCGACCGGCGACACGCCCGGCGGCCACCGCTCGTGCCAGCGCTGGTCCGCTTCCAGTTGCGCGGCGAGTGAGAGCAGCGTCGGCTCGCTGTTGGCCGGGCCGAGGAGTTGGGCGCCCAGGGGGAGGCCGTCGCCGGTCAGGGCCGCGGGGACGTTCACGCCCGGCCAGCCCAGTACGTTCCAGGGCCAGGCGTAGGGGCACGCCGCGATCATCGCCCGGTCCGTGGCCCAGCCCGACAGCCGGGCCATGGCGCCGACGCGGGGCGGGGGTACGGCCGTGGTCGGGGTCAGGACGACGTCGTACCGGCGGAACAGCTCGCCCACCCGGCGGCGCAGCGGGAGTTCGGCGGCGCGGGCCAGCCGCAGCGGTCCGCCGCCCAGGAGCCGGCCGGTGCGGGCGGCGGTGCGGGTGCGGGCGTCGAGCAGGGACCGGTCGGGGACGCGGTCCGCCCAGTCCCGCAGACCGGCCGTGGCGCGCGGTACGAAGACCAGGCCCACCTGCCCGTAGCGCGGATCGGCCTCCGAGACCTCGTGGCCGAGGGCCGCCAGCCGGTCCGCCAGCCGCAGCACGGCGGCGCGGACGGCGGGGTCGAGGCGGTGCGGTATGCCGGTGAACGCGGGCTTGAAGGACAGGGCGACGCGCAGCCGCCCCGGGTCGCGGCCGACGGCGGACAGGACGTCCACGGCGGGCGGGCGGTGCAGGTCCTCCGGGCGGTTGCCGGCGGCCGCGTGCAGCAGCAGCGCGGCGTCCGCGACCGTGCGCGCCAGCGTGCCGTGGCAGGTGATGCCGTTGAACGCCTCGGCGTCCGGCCAGGTCGAGATCCGGCCGCGCTGCGGTTTGACGCCCACCAGATGGGTCCAGGCGGCGGGGATCCGGACCGAGCCCGCGCCGTCGGAGCCGAGGGCGGCGGGCACCAGGGCGGCGGCGACGGCGGCCGCGGCGCCGCCGGAGGAGCCGCCGGGAGTGTGGCCGAGGTGCCACGGGTTGCGGGTGTCGCCGAAGGCGGGCCCCTCGGTGAACGGCCACTGACCCAGCTCCGGGGTGTTCGTCTTGCCGACGATCACCGCCCCGGCCGCGCGCAGCCGCCGCACCGCCTCCCCGTCCGCCGTCCTGACCGGGAAGTCGCCGCGGCAGCCGAAGGCGGTCGGCTCCCCCGCCACGTCCGTGTCGTCCTTGACCGCGACCGGCACGCCCAGCAGCGGCAGCCGCTCACCCGCCGCCAGCCGCCGGTCCGCCTCCTCGGCCTCCGCGAGCGCGGCTTCGGCCCGTATCCGGCGGAAGGCGTTGAGCGTGGCCCGCGTGGCGGCGATCCGCCTGAGCGACTCGGCCACCAGGTCGACGGAGGACACCTCGCCCTCGGCCAGCGCGCGGGCCTGTCCGGCCAGGCCCCGGGTCATGACGGCGGTCATGTGCGCCTCCTCGGCCGTGTGTGGGGGGGGCGACGACACCCCTCGAACACTCTGCCCCTCGAACAAACGGTAGTGCGCACGGGGTTGGCCGCGCAGCAGCACAACGCCTACGCACCTTTTTGTCAGTACTTGATCCTCCGGAGCGCCGCGAGGACGCTGGAGCACGACCCGCAAGGAACAGGAGTTCGAATGCACGCGAGCACGTCCGCCCAGGCACCCGTCACCGTCCTCGGCCTGGGCGCCATGGGCCAGGCCCTGGCGGCCGCCCTCCTCGACGGCGGCCACCCCACGACGGTGTGGAACCGCTCCGCGGGCAAGGACGAAGAGCTGGTCGCCAAGGGCGCCCGGCGTGCCGCCACGGCCGCCGAGGCCGTCGCCGCCGGCCCGCTGACCGTCGTCTGCATGACGGACTACGACGCCTCCCAGGCGGTCCTGGAGCCCCTCGCCGACACCCTGCGCGGCCGGACGCTGGTCAACCTCACCTCCGACACCCCGGAGCGGGCGCGGGAAGCCGCGCGGTGGGCGGCCGAAGCGGGCATCGACTACGTGGACGGCTCCATCATGGTGCCGACCCCGGTGATCGGCCTGCCCGACGCCCTGATCCTCTTCAGCGGCACGCGGTCCGCGTTCGAGGCACACGAGCCGAGCCTGCGGGCGCTCGCGGGCAACCTGCCCTTCCTCGGCACGGACCCGGGCCTCGCCGCGGTCTACGACCTGGCGATGCTGAACATCTTCTACTCCGCGTACGGGGGGCTGCTGCGCTCCTTCGCGATGGCGGCCGCGGAAGGCGTGACGGCCGCCGACTTCGCCCCGTTCGCGCTGGAGATCGGCAAGATCATGCCGCCGATCATCGAGGGGATCGCCACCGACATCGACGCCCGGACCTACCCCGGCGCACAGGCCAACCTCGCCATGATGGCGGCCGGCGTGGAGCACGTCCTCCACGCGGGCCGGGCGAAGGGCGTCGACATGACCGGGCTGGAAGCGGTCAAGGCGAGCGCCGACCGGGCCCTGGCCAAGGGCTTCGGTGAGCAGGGGTTCACCAGCATCTTCGAGGTGATGCGGACCGACGAGCCCGCGTAGGCCGTCCCGTACGCCGACCGCTCGGCCGTCCGTCAGAAGAGGGCCTGCTGCCCCGGTGCCGGCGGCTCGTCCGTGGCGAACAGCGGCGGCGCACCCAGCAGCGGCGCGAGGCGCCGCGAACCGGGGCAGGACACCAGGTCGTAGCCGGAGCGCCGGCCGGGAGGGTCGTGACGGGCGAACCGCCCGCCGACGACCGCGATCTGACGCGTGCAGACGGGGCAGGTGCGGCGCGGTGCGGACATGCCGCCAGTGTCGCGCACGGAGACGCGGTGGCGGGGGGCCAGGGGCGCCCGGAGGTGTGGGGCGGGGCGACCCGGGCGTCACAAGCGCGCCACGCGGACGCCGCCCGGCCCGGCGCACACCCGCCCGACGGCCCGCCGGGAGACAGCCCGCCTAGCCGCCGCCGAGGTCGTGGGCCAGCCGCTCGGCGGACTCGCGGGTGAAGCTGCCGCTGATCTGCACCTTGCCGCCGGTGATGGCGGTGAGAACCGACGGCGCGGAGAGCAGCTCGTGCCCGCGGATGACGGCGAGCTGGTTGGCCGGCGGCGTCCGGCCGGCCAACCGGCCGGTGAGGTCCGCGAAGCGCTTGGCGTCGCCGCTGGTCAGCTCGATGTTCACGATCCAGCCGCTGCCGTTCTCCGCGTCGTACTTCGCTTCGGACGACAGCGTGCCCGTGACCAGCATGCCGTCGGCGCCCCCTCCCCCGGAGGCGACGGTGAGGCAGCTTCCCGATGCCTCATCGGTGAAGGACGTGGCCGACTCGGTCGCGCAGGCGCCGGGCCGCTCCTGTTCCACCGCCACGAACCGCAGCGGTCCGCCCCGCACCGCGCGCGGGCTGCTCGACCCCGGGCCGGGGGCCGTGGCGCTCGGCTCTCCCCTACCCGGCCTCTTGCCCAGGAGGCCGCCGCCCTCGTCATCGTCATCGTCACCGCCGCATCCGGCGGTCAGGGTCCCCGCCAGTACCACCACCGCCACCGCCGTCGCGGCCCTGCCCGACCGACCGATCCGCACCAGCCCCGCCCCCCTCGACTCGCTGCTGAAACTCGCTGCTAAAAAGCGTCTGCCGGAACGTACGTACCCCACACCTCCCGCAACGCACCACACACTTCGCCCACCGTGGCGCGCGCCGCCAGCGCGTCCTTCATCGGGTACATGACGTTGACGCTCGCGGCGTCGGCCGCCGCAGCCTCCTTCAGCGCCGACAGCGCCGCGCTCACCGCCGCCCCGTCCCGCTCGTCCCGCAGTCTCGCCAGCCGCGCCACCTGCCGCGCCTCGATGGCGGGGTCGACCCGCAGCGGCTCGTACGGCTGCTCCTCGACCAGTTGGAAGCGGTTGACGCCGACCACGACGCGCTCATGGCTCTCCATCTGGCGCGCGATGCGGTACGCGTTCCGCTCGATCTCGCTCTTCTGGAAGCCCTGCTCGATGGCGGCCACCGCGCCCCCCATGCCCTCGACCTCCTCCATCAGCTCCACGGCGGCCCCCTCCAGGTCGTCGGTCATCGACTCGACGGCGTAACTGCCCGCGAACGGGTCCACGGTGGCCGTCACGTCCGTCTCGTTCGCCAGGACCTGCTGGGTACGCAGCGCCAGCCGGGCGGAGGTCTCGGTCGGCAGGGCGATGGCCTCGTCGAAGGAGTTGGTGTGCAGCGACTGGGTGCCGCCGAGCACGGCGGCCAGCGCCTGGACGGTGACCCGGACCAGATTGACCTCGGGCTGCTGGGCCGCGAGCTGGACCCCCGCGGTCTGGGTGTGGCAGCGCAGCGTCTGCGACCTGGGGTTGCGGGCACCGAAGTCCTCGCGCATGACGCGCGCCCAGATGCGGCGGGCGGCGCGGAACTTGGCGACCTCCTCCAGCAGGGTGGTGCGGGCGACGAAGAAGAAGGACAGCCGGGGCGCGAAGTCGTCCACGTCCATGCCCGTCGAGATGGCGGTGCGGACGTACTCGACGCCGTCGGCGAGGGTGAAGGCGATCTCCTGCGCGGGCGAGGCGCCGGCCTCCGCCATGTGGTAGCCGGAGATGGAGATGGTGTTCCACCTGGGGATCTCCGCCTTGCAGTAGCGGAAGATGTCGGCGGTCAGCCGCAGCGACGGGCCCGGCGGGAAGATGTAGGTGCCGCGCGCGATGTACTCCTTGAGGACGTCGTTCTGCAGGGTGCCGGTGAGCTGCGCGGGAGCCACGCCCTGCTCCTCCGCGACGAGTTGGTAGAGCAGGAGCAGCAGCGCGGCGGGCGCGTTGATCGTCATCGACGTGGAGACCTCGTCCAGCGGGATCCCGTGGAACAGCAGCCGCATGTCGTCGAGGGAGTCGATGGCCACTCCCACCTTGCCGACCTCCCCGTGGGCCAGCGGGGCGTCGGAGTCGTGGCCCATCTGGGTGGGCAGGTCGAAGGCGACGGACAGACCGGTGGTGCCGTGGTCGATCAGCTGCCGGTAGCGGGCGTTGGACTCGTCGGCGGTGCCGAAGCCCGCGTACTGCCGGATGGTCCAGGGCCGTCCCGTGTACATCGACGGGTACACGCCGCGGGTGTACGGATACCCGCCGGGCGCGCCCAGCCGCTGCGCCGGGTCCCACCCGGCGAGCGCCTCAGGTCCGTACACCGGCTCGATGGGGAGTCCCGACTCCGTCTCGCGGGCCATGGTTCACGCCTCCCGGTCCTTCGCCGGCCGGTCGCCGACGAAAACGATCACGTTCGGTCGAGTCAATCGCGTCCCAGGCGTTCACCGTGTCATTCGGTTCGGTCGACACGGAAAGCTTTGCCGCTCTTGTCGGATGTTCACCCCCTGAGGGGCGCGGGCATCAGAGGATGTGCGGGGAGAGTCATGCACCGGGAGGGGAAGCAGATGATCCGGATACGGTCATCCGTCATCCGCGTCGCGACGGCTGTCGCGGCGGCGACCGCGCTGACCGCGGGCTGCGGGGCGGGGGCGGCGAGCTCGGGAGTCTCCGGCGCCAAGGCCGCCGACCGGGGGAACCACACGCGGCAGGAGACGGACGGCGCCGGGGGCGACGGCGCGGCGGCGGTGGCCGCGCAGCGGCAGGCGGAGCGCGCCGCGGACCAGGAGGTGGCACTGGAGACCGCGCCCAGCGAGGGCGCGCGGAGCGCCAACGCGACGGGGGTGCCGCCCGGCAAGCTCAAGGGCAGGTCCGGCACGGTGACGGGCGCCGTCGGCGCCGTCGCCGCACCGGTGCCCGGGGTCCAGTCGCTCGGCTCGACGGGCACGAAGGTCCGCGAACTCCAGGCGCGACTGCTCCAGTTGGGGCTGTTCAAGCTCAATCCGACCGGGTATTTCGGCCCGATCACCCAGCGGTCGGTGCTGGCCTTCCAGCGCGCGCACGGCGTTCCCACCACCGGCAACGCGGGCCCGCTGACCTGGAAGGCGCTGAAGGCCAGGACCAAGGCGCCGACGCGCGACCAGCTGTACCCGGTGACCACACGCCCGGTCGCCAAGCCGGACAAGCGCTGTCTGACCGGCCGGGTGCTGTGCATCAGCAAGCAGAGCCGCACCCTGACCTGGATGGTCGACGGCAAGGTCCGCGGCGCGATGGACGTGCGGTTCGGCGCGCAGTACACCCCGACCCGCGAGGGTTCGTTCACGGTGTTCTGGAAGAGCCGGGACCACGTCTCGTCGATCTACCACACGCCCATGCCGTACGCGATGTTCTTCAGCGGCGGCCAGGCCGTGCACTACTCGTCGGACTTCGCCGCACGCGGCTACAACGGGGCCTCCCACGGCTGTGTGAACGTGCGGGACAAGGCGAAGCTCGCCAGTCTCTTCGAACAGGTGCGCACCGGCGACAGGGTCGTGGTGTACCGGTAGGGCGCGTCGACCGGGGGCCGGGGGCCGGGGCGCGCCACCGCCCCGGCCCCCGGTCATGGCCGGCACCGGCGACCGGGCCCCGGTCAGCCGGACGGCGGCGTCGGCGACCACACCCCGGCGGCGGTCCCGTCGCGGACGTGCTTCTCGTAGGCGGCGACCTTGCCGCTGATGATCTCCAGGCTCGCGTTCAGGTCGGAGATCCTGGCGCGCACGGCCTGTTCGTGCTCCCGCAGCAGCGCGAGGCGTTCCGCCTCGTTGCCCGGCCCCGACCGGACGAGCCGGGCGAACTCCTTCAGCGTGGCGATGGGCATGCCCGACGCGCGGAGCCGATTGCACAGCAGGAGCCACTCCACGTCCGCGGGTCCGTAGACCCGCTGCCCGCCGCCGGAGCGGGGGATCGGACGGAGGAAGAGGTCCTCGCGCTCGAAGAACCGCAGAGCGTGCACGCTCAGCCCCGTCGCCTCGGCGACCTCCCCGATCGACAGCTCACCCGCCCGCTTGCCCATGCCGCCGACGATACCTTGACCTAGAGCGCGGTCTAGATCCTAGGTTCGCGGACATGACGACGAAGCAACACAGGCTCGGCACCGGATTCGGTGCCCACAGCACGGCGGACGACGTCCTCGCCGGGATCGACCTGTCGGGCCGTACCGCACTGGTCACCGGCGGCTACTCCGGCCTCGGGCTGGAGACCACGCGAGCCCTCACTCGGGCCGGCGCGCACGTCATCGTCCCCGCGCGCAGGCCCGCGACGGCGGAGGAGGCCCTGCGCGGCGTGCCGCGGACGGAGGTGCGGGAACTCGACCTGGCGGACCTGGAGAGCGTCCGCGACTTCGCGGACCGCTTCCTGGACACCGGGCGCGCCCTCGACACCGTCATCAACGGCGCGGGCGTCATGGCCTGTCCGGAGACGCGCGTCGGCCCGGGCTGGGAGGCGCATTTCGCGACCAACCACCTCGGCCACTTCGCGCTCGTCAACCGGCTCCGCCCGGCGTTCGCCCCGGCCGGGGCACGGGTGGTGTCGGTGGCCTCGTCCGGCCACTTCCTCTCCGACATCCGCTGGCACGACCCGCACTTCCGCGACGGCTACGACCGGTGGCTGGCCTACGCGCAGTCGAAGACCGCCAACGCCCTCTTCGCCGTACGTCTCGACGCGCTCGGCGCGGGCAGCGGGCTACGCGCCTTCGCGGTCCATCCGGGCAGCATCCTGACCCCGCTGCAACGGCACGTCCCCCGCGACCAGCAGATCGCCCAGGGCTGGATCACCCCGGACGGCACGCCGGTGGCCGGTTTCAAGACACCGGCGCAGGGCGCGGCGACAGCGGTGTGGGCGGCGACCTCGCCGCTGCTCGACCGCCACGGCGGGGCGTACTGCCAGGACTGCGACATCGCCGCACCCGCCGACACCGACGACATGCTGATCGGCGGGGTGAAGCCCTGGGCCGTCGACCCGGACGCGGCGTCCCGGCTCTGGGAGCTCTCCGCGGAGCTCACCGGCCTGGACTCGTTCGGCCAGGGGCCGGGGAAGGCGGCGGTTTAGCCGCAAAGCCCGGGGCGCGGGTGGGGCCGGGGGAACGTGCCCCACCCGCGCCAGGGTTGCGCGGTGCCGTAGGTACGGGGGGAACCCCGGCTCCCGCGCGGCCGATGACCAGTCGGCCTTACTTCTTACAGCGTCACCGCTGAAAAAAACGTCACACCTGCGTTTCGCCGGTGCTCGGAGCGGTGGGGGAAGCCCCGGTGGACGTCGCCGTCGAGGTCGCTGTGGCGGGTGAGGTGGGGGTGGGAACGGGCGTGGCGGTGGAGTCAGGAGGCGGAGGGGGGCTTCCGGTCCCGCTGCCCGATCCTCCGCCGTTCTCACTGCCACCGCCACCGTTGGAGCCGCCACCATTGGTGCCGCCACCACTGGAGCCGCCACCGGAGCCGCCGGAACCCCCGCCGCCGCTCCCGCCGGAACCGCCCGAGCCACCGGAACCACCCGAACCACCGCCCGAACCACCCGAGCCGCCCGAACTGCCGGAGCCACCGCCGGAGCCGCCGGAATCGCCGCCGGTCTCACCCGCGTTCTTGACGACGCGCTCGCAGTAGGAGCGCACCGCCGCCGCGCCGCCCGCCGTCTGCTCCAGCCTCTTCAGCAGCGTCGGCTCGATCGCGGTCCCCTGTCCGGCCACGTACTGGCGGCAGACCCTCAGCACCCACTTCTGCTTGTCCGGGACCGGCGTCGAGCCGGTGTCCGGGCTCTCCGTACGGCCGTCCTCGCCGCCGTCCGCAGGTCTACCGCTCTCCTCGGCCCCGGGGCGCTCGTCCCCTTCGTCGTCGCGGTCACCCGGGCCCGCGCTGCGGCCGTCCGGACCGGTCGTCCCCGGCGACGGCGTGACCGCACCGCCGGAGATCTCCGGTCTGACCGAGGCACCGCCGGCCCCCGCCCCGGCGGACGCCGTCGTCGCGGGCCGCCGCTCGGTGTCGCTCTGGCCGAAAGGCGTCGGCAGGACGCCCACCCCGGCCGCGACGGCCATGCCGCCGAAGGCGCAGCCCGCCAGCGCGACGACCATGCCCGCGCGCAGCGGTCGGCGCAGCCGCGAGGGGTGGTCGGCGCTGAGGCGGCCCAGTCGCGGGCCGAAGGCCCGTATCCCCGCCAGCTCACTCGAACGCGTGGTTCCGGCGTCCCGTGCGGCGCGGAACGCGGCCACGGCCGCCTCCTCGCCGGGCAACGGCTCCACGGGCGGCGCGGGCGGCTCGGCAAGCGCCTGAAGCGCGGCGGTCAACCGCTCCGCTTCGGCGCGCGACCGCTCGCCTCGGCCCTCCGTGGTCTGGCGCGCATCGACCTGCTCACCGCGCAGCAACCGCTCCACGGCATCGTTGTCCAACCAGTCGTAGCGGTGGTCGTCGGCCATCACATGTCCTTCTGCGTACGCGCGCGCGAATCCGTCACACCGGCCGACTTCGCCGTCCCGCGCCGGGTTTCCCGCTGCGCGGGCACGCCGTCGAGCACCGCCTGGTCGCCCTCCGCGGCCGGGCCGAGCAGATCCGCGAGGCGGCGCAGCCCCCGGTGTGCGGCGGTGCGCACCGCACCGGGCCGCTTGCCGAGCACGTCGGCGGCGCTCTTCGCGTCGAGCCCGAGCACCACCCGCAGCACCACGGCCTCGGCCTGGTCCTGCGGCAGCTGCGCGATGAAGCCCAGCGTGCGGTCGGTGCCCAGCGCTTCCAGTGCCTCGCCCGCGGTGTCCGCGTCGGCGGGCCGGCCCTCCAGTTCGGTCTCGTCGCCGCCGATGGCCGGGCGGCGGCCGCGCATCCGGATGTGGTCGAGGGCCCGGTTGCGCGCGATCCGCGCGGCCCAGCCCCGGAAGCGGTCGGCGTCGCCGCTGAACCGGCCCAGGTCCCGGGCGATCTGCAGCCACGCCTCGGAGGCGATGTCCTCCGCGTCGGAGTCGCCGACGAGTGTCCGTACGTATCCGAGCAGGCGCGGGTGCACGGACCGGTACACCGTCCGGAACGCCGTCTCGTCCCCGCTCTGCGCCGCGCGCACCGCGGCGGTCAGTTCCGCGTCGTCCCCCTGCACGCCCTCTTCCCGCTCCACTCGGAGAATTCCACGCCCCGCGATGCCGACGCGGCTGCCGATGCCAATGCCGTAGTCAGCCGTGGCCGCCTCCCCGTCAGTAGCCGGCGGGGCCGGAGCCGTGGGGCGGATAGGACTGGCCGGGGCCCGGCTGGCCGTACGGCGCGGGGCCGGGCTGGCCGTACGGCGCGGCACCGGGCTGCCCGTAGGGCGCGGCGCCGGGCTGGCCGTACGGGCTCGCCGCACCGTAGGGGTTCGGCGCCCCGTACGGCGCGGGGCCGCCCTGCGGCGGGAGGGCGGCGCGCTGCTCCTGCATCGCCGTGATCTGGCGGACGACCATGATGGCCAGAATCGCCGCGGCGATCACGATGACCAGGCCGAGGATGCTGATGGCGACCCCGTTCCTGGCGTCCTCCACCACGCCTTCCACGTCCGAGGGTGAGGGGAACTTCCCGCGCTCGGCGTCGTCCTCGTAGTCCTGCATCTTGTTGTCGGCGACGGTGTACATGACGTTGCCGACAAAGCCGACGCCCGCGGCGGTCATGAAGGTCGCCCACCACGCGGTGAGCAGGCCGCGGCGGACGCCCTGCGGGCCCTGCGGCGAACTGGCGCGCCAGATGTCGTTGGCGATCTGCTTGGGGAACCACAGGTTGACCACGGGGGTGAACCAGGAGCCCGCCGCCCAGCCGGTGCTCATGCGGTGCTGGCCGGGGGCGAAGACCTCGGCGTTGCGCCGCAGCCGGTGGAACCAGATCACCCACACGATGATGATCGGGAGCGTCACCATGCCGTTGAGGACGTACATGGCCGCGTAGAAGCCGTCCGCGTCGTCGGCTTCGTCCTGGGTGACCGCCTTGTGGTCGAGGATGTCGCCGAGCACCGAGTACTGCCCGCCCCGGGCGACGAGCACCAGGATCAGCGTGAAGATGACGACGCCGAACAGCACCGTCAGCGTGGTCGCCAGGCCGCGCCGCAGGTCGACCCCGCCCGCCGGCATCCCCATCGCGGGCGCGGCCGGGTACGGCGTGGGCGCCGCCGGAGCCTGCGACAGCTGCTGCTGATACGTCCCGCACGCGGCACAACGCCCGTCCGGCCCGACGGCGGCAGCCCGGCAGTTCCCACACGGATACATTCTTCGAGTCCCCCAGGGACGTGGCCGGCTCCGGGCCACGTAAGGAATATGACCAACACACCGCACGGCGGCGCGGACCTGCACGTTACGGGCAGGGGCCCCGTCAAGTCCAGAGCGGCAGCGGGTGCCCGGGTGTGACGAAATCCCGGCGTGCGACGCTGTAAGTGATACGGGCTCCTGAGCGGGCCCGCCCTGGACGACGGTCGGGGCCTCTCCTGTGGGGGGTGGCGGCCCCGGCCGTCCCTTTTTCCCCGGCCTTCCGCGCCGCTTCCCCGCCGCCGCGTCTCGGGCTCCCTGGGCCGCATCTAGTCCACGCGCCCCGCCAGCACCGTGAAGTCCTGCCAGCTCAGGGCCGGTGTCCGCGGGTCCCACAGCCGCTGGGCCAGGGCCCGCAGCGGCAGCCGGATGCCGGCGGCCACCTGGTCCTGGGTCTGGGCGTCCGCCCGGTCACACCAGATGGCGAGCCTGCCGCCGAGTACCCGGTCGGGGCCGGTGGGCAGCCCGCCGGGGACCGGCCGGGTGCCGCGCAGTACCGCGGGGGACCACTGCTCGTAAATACGTTCACCTGTGGGGTAGCGGAACTGGTTCGGCTCGCCGAGTACGTAATAGAGGTACTCGTCGTTGAGGTTGACCACCTTCCAGCCCTCGGCCAGGTACTGCGCGGGCGGCCGGGCGCCGATCTCCCTGCCGGTCCAGTACTCGATCTGGAAGGCGCGGTCGGGGGCGACGACGCCGCCCCGGAAGAAGCCGTCGTTCCAGGCCTTGGGCGTCTTGCCGAGCCCGCGCACCAGCTTCGCCCGGTCGTTGAGCCAGTCGGTGGCCAGGTCCTGGACCCCGGCCCGGCCGCCGAAGTCGCGGCGGGCCGCCGCGGCGAGTCCGGGGTAGGACGCCTCGGGATCGCGGGCCGTCAGCGCGAGGTACTCGTCGCCGCCCAGGTGCCAGTACGGGCCGGGGAAGAGCGGGGTGAACTCGCGCAGCAGGTCGTCCACGATGTGGGCGGAACCGGGGTTCGCGATGTCGACGGAGCCGGGGACGGGCGTTCCGGAGGCCCTCCGCAGCCGGAGGTCGGGGTGGGCGCGCAGCACCGCGCCGAGGTGGCCGGGCGAGTCGAGTTCCGGGATGACCGTGATGTGCAGACGCGCGGCGAGCCGGACGATCCGCCGGACCTGGTCCTTGGTGAGGTGGCGGTCGGAGACGATCTCGGGGTGGGTGTCGCTCTGGATGCGGAACCCCTGGTCGTCGGAGAAGTGCAGGGCGAGCTGGTTGAGCTTGAGGTCGGCCATCTCCCGCAGCCGGGCCTCGATCCACTCGGGGGTGAAGTACTTGCGCGCGATGTCGAGGTGCAGGCCGCGCTGCGGGCGGTCGGGCCGGTCCTGGATCTCGCCGTCGGGGAGGCCGCCGGTGGCGCGTACGGCTTGCAGGACGGTGCGGGTGCCGTAGAAGACGCCCGCGTCGTCCGCGCCGGTGATCCGGACGCGGCCGTCGTGGACGGTGAGGGTGTACGCCTCCGGGCCGCCGCCGCGGCCGGACTCGACGGCGAGTTCCACATCGCCGCGGCGGGCCGGTCCTTCGGCGGTGGACAGCCGCAGCTCACCGGCGAGCAGCCGGGCCTCATCGGCGAGCGGGCCCTCGGGATCGGCGACGACGCGGCTGCCGCCGCCGTACCGCCAGCCGGGCCCGGAGCGGGTGTCGGCGGTCCGTACGGCGGGGATGGTGCGCGGTGGAGGCACCGGGTGGCTGGTCGGCGACGGGGTGGCGGAGGGCGCGGGAGAGGTCGAGGGCGGGGCGGTGGTCCGGGTGCGGTGGGGGCTGGAGCCGGGCTTGGGCCGGCCGTTCCCGTCGTCGCCGCCCCAGGCCAGGGTGATGAGGGTCACGGCGATGGCGGCGACGGCCACGACGACGGCCGTCCAGATCGCCGTGGGCCTGGATACGCGCGGCACCCTCATGGACGAAACCTCCTCATTACGCCCGAAAGTACGGGCGTACGCGGACTCCCGCATTCCGCACACCGCGACCGACTGGGCGCGTTCACGTCGAGATCCACGCAAGGGCCCGTCCGCCACGCAGGGGGAACCCTCCCGTCCGGGTGAATTGCGCGTATCCGCCGGACAGAGCCGGACATACCCCGTTACGGTTACGACGCTCCCGTCACTGAACCCCCCTCTGTCCCGCGCGCCCGAGGAGCCCACGCTGTCCAGCGACACTCCCGCCCCGACCTCGCCGGCCCGGCACGTCATACCGGGACCGCCGTCCCGCACCACCGCCGCCGCCGGACGGCACGCCTCCCGGAGCCTGGACCGCTTCAACACGGTGCCCGCCGGGGCCGCCGAGGCCGCGCTGCTCGCCTGCTGCGGCAGCCGCAGCTGGGCCCGGCGGATCGCGGCACACCGCCCGTACCCGGACCTGGAGTCCCTGCTGGCCGCGGGCGACGAGGCGAGCTACGACCTGACGGCCGCGGATCTCGCCGAGGCGCTCGCCTGCGAGGCGCACCCCTCGCACCACCCGCACCACCCGCACCCCGCGCGTCGGCCACGCGGGCTGATCTCGGCGGCCGCCCGGACCGCGCTGACCGCGGCGCACGCGGAGTACGAACGGAAGTTCGGCCATGTGTTCGTCATCTGTCTCGACGCGGTCCGCCCGGACGAGGCGCTCGACGCGGAGCTGGCGGCGATCCGCACGCGACTCGGTCACGACGAGGAAACGGAGACCGCGGTCTGCGCGGACGAATTACGCCGTATCGCCCGCGGTCGACTCAGACACCTCGCCGGATCCTGCCGTTAGATACCGTTTCGCCCCCGTGCGATAGCCCGTACGTGCCTGTTTGATCACACCGCTCGACCCCGAGCGGAGGAACCGACAACACGTCGCTACGATGGCCAGGGCCGGTGGACCGTACCCGGCCGGGCCCGACCGACAGCGAAGCCGGCAGGCCCCGATCCCCGCTCCCGGAGGGTTTTCCGTGCCGGCTGGAACGCTTTACCGCGGCCGGGAAGGCATGTGGTCCTGGGTGGCTCATCGAGTCACCGGTGTCCTCATTTTCTTCTTCCTGTTCGTGCACGTGCTCGACACCTCGCTCGTCCGCGTGTCGCCAGAGGCGTACGACGACGTCGTCGCCACGTACAAGAACCCCATCGTCAACCTGATGGAGTACGGCCTCGTCGCCGCAATCCTCTTCCACGCTCTCAACGGCCTGCGGGTCATCGCCGTCGACTTCTGGTCCAAGGGCCCGAAGTACCAGCGGCAGATGCTGTGGTCCGTGATGGGCATCTGGGTGGTGCTGATGGCCGGCGCCTTCTACCCGATCCTGCAGCACACCCTGCGTGACTGGTTCGGGAGCTGACGATGTCCACTGAGACGACTTCGACCGCGAGCGACGTGAACGACGTGAACGACGTCAGCCTGTACGACGTGGACAACCCGGCGCCGGTCATCGAGCCGCCGCGGGCCCGCAGCAAGAAGACGCCCAAGGCGACCCGTACCAACTTCGAGATGTACGGCTGGCTGTTCATGCGGCTGTCCGGCATCCTGCTCGTCGTCCTGGTCCTGGGCCACCTGCTGATCCAGCTGGTCCTCGACGGCGGCGTCAGCAAGATCGGCTTCGCCTTCGTGGCCGGCCGCTGGGCCTCGCCGTTCTGGCAGACCTGGGACCTGCTGATGCTCTGGCTCGCCACGCTGCACGGCGCGAACGGTCTGCGCACGGTCATCAACGACTACGCGGAGCGGGACAACACCCGCCTGTGGCTGAAGGGGCTGCTCTACACCGCCGCCACCTTCACCATCCTGCTGGGCACGCTGGTGATCTTCACCTTCGACCCGAACATCCGCTAGGCGTCGGGACACGAGGGACAGAGGAACCCATGAAGATCCACAAGTACGACACCGTCATCGTCGGCGCCGGCGGCGCCGGAATGCGCGCCGCCATCGAGGCGACGAAGCGCAGCCGCACCGCCGTCCTGACGAAGCTGTACCCGACCCGCTCCCACACCGGCGCCGCCCAGGGCGGCATGGCCGCCGCCCTCGCGAACGTCGAGGAGGACAACTGGGAGTGGCACACCTTCGACACGGTCAAGGGCGGTGACTACCTGGTCGACCAGGACGCCGCCGAGATCCTGGCGAAGGAGGCCATCGACTCGGTCCTGGACCTGGAGAAGATGGGCCTGCCGTTCAACCGGACCCCGGACGGCACCATCGACCAGCGCCGCTTCGGCGGCCACAGCCGCAACCACGGCGAGGCGCCGGTCCGCCGGTCCTGCTACGCCGCGGACCGCACCGGCCACATGATCCTCCAGACGCTGTACCAGAACTGCGTCAAGGAGGGCGTGGAGTTCTTCAACGAGTTCTACGTCCTGGACCAGCTGATCACCGAGGTCGACGGGGTCAGGAAGTCGGCGGGCGTCGTCGCCTACGAACTCGCCACCGGCGAGATCCACGTCTTCCAGGCGAAGGCCGTCATCTACGCCTCCGGCGGCTGCGGCAAGTTCTTCAAGGTGACGTCGAACGCCCACACCCTGACGGGCGACGGCCAGGCGGCGGTGTACCGGCGCGGGCTCCCGCTGGAGGACATGGAGTTCTTCCAGTTCCACCCGACCGGCATCTGGCGCATGGGCATCCTCCTCACCGAGGGCGCCCGCGGTGAGGGCGGCATCCTCCGCAACAAGGACGGCGAGCGCTTCATGGAGAAGTACGCGCCCGTCATGAAGGACCTCGCCTCGCGTGACGTCGTCTCGCGCTCGATCTACACCGAGATCCGCGAGGGCCGCGGCTGCGGCCCCGAGGGCGACCACGTCTACCTGGACCTGACCCACCTGCCGCCGGAGCAGCTGGACGCCAAGCTGCCGGACATCACCGAGTTCGCGCGGACGTACCTGGGCATCGAGCCGTACACCGACCCGATCCCGATCCAGCCGACCGCGCACTACGCCATGGGCGGCATCCCGACCAACGTCGAGGGCGAGGTGCTGGCCGACAACACCACCGTCGTGCCGGGCCTGTACGCCGCCGGCGAGGTCGCGTGCGTCTCCGTCCACGGCGCCAACCGCCTGGGCACCAACTCGCTGCTGGACATCAACGTCTTCGGGCGCCGCGCCGGTATCGCCGCCGCCGAGTACTCGGTGAAGGCCGACTACGTGGACCTGCCCGAGGACCCGGCGTCCCTCGTCGTCGAGCAGGTCGAGCGGCTGCGCGAGTCCACCGGCAACGAGCGGGTCGCCGAGCTCCGCAAGGAGCTGCAGGAGACCATGGACGCCAACGTCATGGTGTTCCGTACCGAGCAGACGATCAAGACGGCCGTCGAGAAGATCGCCGAGCTCCGTGCGCGCTACAAGAACGTGGCGATCCAGGACAAGGGCAAGCGCTTCAACACCGACCTGCTGGAGGCCATCGAGCTGGGCAACCTGCTCGACCTGGCCGAGGTCATGGCCGTCTCCGCGCTCGCCCGCAAGGAGTCGCGCGGCGGCCACTACCGCGAGGACTTCCCGAACCGCGACGACGTCAACTTCATGCGCCACACCATGGCGTACCGCGAGGTGGGCGACGACGGCTCCGAGTCGGTCCGGCTCGACTACAAGCCGGTCGTCCAGACCCGCTACCAGCCGATGGAGCGTAAGTACTGATGGCTACCCCGACCCTGGACAAGGTGGAGGCCGAGGCGAGCGCCTCGCCGTACATCACCGTCACCTTCCGGATCCGCCGGTTCAACCCGGAGGTCTCGGACGAGGCGATCTGGGAGGACTTCCAGATCGAGATCGACCCCAAGGAGCGGGTCCTCGACGGCCTCCACAAGATCAAGTGGGACCTGGACGGCTCGCTGACCTTCCGGCGCTCCTGCGCGCACGGCATCTGCGGCTCGGACGCGATGCGGATCAACGGCCGCAACCGGCTGGCGTGCAAGACCCTGATCAAGGACATCACCAGCCCGGACAAGGACGGCGCGTTCAAGCCGATCACGGTCGAGCCCATCAAGGGCCTCACGGTCCTGAAGGACCTGGTCGTGGACATGGAGCCGTTCTTCCAGGCGTACCGCGACGTGATGCCCTTCCTGATCACCACGGGCAACGAGCCGACGCGCGAGCGGCGGCAGTCCTCGGCGGACCGCGAGCGCTTCGACGACACCACCAAGTGCATCCTGTGCGCCGCGTGCACCTCCTCGTGCCCGGTGTTCTGGAACGACGGCCAGTACTTCGGCCCGGCGGCGATCGTCAACGCGCACCGCTTCATCTTCGACTCGCGCGACGAGGGCGGTGAGCAGCGGCTGGAGATCCTGAACGACAAGGACGGCGTCTGGCGCTGCCGCACCACCTTCAACTGCACCGAGGCGTGCCCGCGCGGCATCGAGATCACCAAGGCCATCCAGGAGGTCAAGCGCGCGCTGATCACGCGGCGCTTCTGACGGCCTTCCGCGTCCGCGGTCTGACCTGACAGGGCCCTGGCTCCCATGGGAGCCAGGGCCCTGTTCGGCTGTCTGGTCGACTGTCAGGTCGCCCGGCAGCGCCAGGTGTCGAGGACAGCCTGGACAGCGATTGAGACCTGGCCCTGCTCGGAGCGGTCGGCCCACAGGTGAGCGTCGTGCTTCGCGTCGGTCGACGACCTCACCGCCTACCTCGCCCGCCGCTGCCCCCGCCAGTCAGCTGTGGAGGGCCTCCGCAAACGCCTGGCCACCGCGCACGCGTAAGGTCAGATGCGGTCCAGCTTCCACAGGCGCCACATGCCGGTGCCGTCCGACAGGTACTCCGTGCCGGCGATGTCGTTGGTGCTGAGGATGTGGTCCTTCTGCTGCCAGATCGGGATCATCGGCACGTCCTCGGCGATGATCTTCTGGATGGCGCGGAAGTCCCCGACCGCGCGGGAGCGTTCGTCCTCGCGCTGCGTGGCGAGGATCAGGTTGTTGACCTGCTTGCTCTTGTAGCCGTTGTAGAAGACGGGTTCGGGGCCCACCAGCGGGGTGGTGAAGGTGTCCGGGTCGGGGAAGTCCGCGATCCAGCTGATGAGGAACGCGTCGAACTCGCCCTTGGGGAAGGCGTTGGTGAAGTCGTCCCACTCGCGCCGGTCCATCGACACCTTGAACAGCCCGGTGTCCTCCAACTGGCGCCGTACCGCGACCGCCTCCGCCTCGCTGGAGGTGCCGCGCGAGACGCCGAGGGTGAAGCGGACCGGCGTCTGGATCCCGGCCTCCTGGAGGATGGCGCTGGCCCGGTCGACGTCGGGCTTGGGGTAGACGTCGAAGAACGGGGTCTTGTGACCGCTCATGCCCTGCGGGATCAGCGAGTACAGCGGATCCACCGTACGGCTGTAAACATCGCGGACGATCTGCTCGCGGTCGATGATCGACGCGATGGCGCGGCGTATCGCCTTCTCCTTCATCGGCGAGTGGTCGCGCAGGTCGAGGACGAGCGAGCGGGTGCTCGCCGCCGAGATCTCCATGGACCTCAGGTCCGGGTCGGCCGGGTTGAGGTCGGCCAGTTCCTTCGGCGGCAGGCCGCCGCCGACCACGTCGATGTCCTTGCGCTGCCAGGCTCCGCTCAGGGCCGCGGCGGAGTCGAAGTAGCGGACGGTCACGGAGCCGCCCGTCCCGGCGGCGCCGTGGTACTCGCCGTTGGGCTCCAGCACCGCCTTCTCGTCGTCCTTGTAGTCCTTGAGGACGTACGGGCCCGATCCCGAGACCTTGTTGTCCGTGCGCAGCTTGTCCGCCGGGTAGAACTCGCGGTCCACGATCGACCCGGCACCGCTGGCGATCTTGTACGGGAAGGTGGCGTCCGGGCTGTGCAGTTCGAAGACGACCTTCAGGTCCCCTTCGGCGCGCACCGCCTTGAGGGTGTTCAGCAGCGGCTTGGGCCCCTGCTTGTCGCCGATGTCGATGATGCGGCGGAAGGAGAACTCCACATCCTCCGCCGTCATCTTGCGGCCGTTGGAGAAGTGCAGGTCGGGGCGGAGTTCGCAAACGTACTTCAGCAACTCGCCGCCGTCGAAGCCGCAGGATGAGGCCGCGTCCGGGACCGGCTCGCTGTCACCGGAGGTGAAGGTCAGCAGCGACTGGTAGAGGTTGCTGTACAGCGACCACGAGCCGCCGTCGTACGCACCCGCGGGGTCCAGCGCGGTGACGGCCTCGGTCGTCCCGATCCGGATCGGTTCGCCGTCCCCGTCCGACGAGGACACCAGCTGGAACCCGCCCACCCCGGCCGCCGCCAGGACCAGGCAGCCGACCGCTATCCGTACTCCTACCTTGCGCATCCTGTCCCCCTCCGGCACTGAGGCGGACGTACGTATGCATTCGCACATCCATCCCACGGTGGTTCAGCAGCCAACCACATGGAACATCAGTACGTCACCAACTCCCCTGCATCGTTTGCATCTTGTGTCCCTGGGCGTAACAAGCCGTCCGGGCAGGCACCGGCCTGTGCTGATAGGGCGATACGGACGGGGGGTCAGGCCCGGGTGGCGGCCAGCTCGACCACGGTGACGTCCGGCGGCGCCCCGACCCGGACCGGCGGGCCCCAGGCGCCCGCGCCCCGGGTGACGTACAGCTGGGTGTCGCCGTACCGCTCCAGCCCGGCGACGGTCGGATTGGCCAGCTCGGCCACGTAGTTGCCGGGCCACAGCTGGCCGCCGTGCGTGTGCCCGGACAGCTGGAGGTCCACGCCGTGTTCGACAGCGTCGTGGATCACCACTGGCTGGTGGGCGAGCAGCACCGACGCCCGGCCTGGGTCGCGGTCGCCGAGCGCCTTGGCGAAGTCGGGGCCCTGGCCGTCCCGTTCGCCGGCGATGTCGTTGACCCCGGCGAGATCGAACCCGGGCAACTCGGCACGGGCGTTCTCCAGCGGCCGCAGGCCGAGTTCGCGGACGTGGTCGATCCACTGCCGGGCGCCGGAGAAGTACTCGTGGTTGCCGGTGACGAAGTACGCCCCGTGGCGGGCCCGCAGCTCGCGCAGCGGCTCGGCGGCGGGGCCGAGGTCCTCGACGCTGCCGTCGACCAGGTCGCCGACGACCGCGATGAGGTCGGGGCCGGTGCGGTTGATCGTGTCGACGATCCGGCGAGTATGGGCGCGGCCGAGGATCGGCCCGAGGTGGATGTCGCTGACCACGGCGATCCGGAAGCCATGGGCCTGCCGGGGCAGCCGCGCGAGCGGCACGGTGATCCGCTTGAGCCGGGGCCCGCTGAGGACGGTGTACGCGCCGTACCCGACGGTCCCCGTGGCGACGGCGCCCGCCCCGAGGGCGACGGCCCGCGATACGAACAGCCGCCGCGAGGCCGCGGACTGGATCTTCGCGCCCGGCTCGACGTCCGGCCCCGGCCCCGGCCCAGCATCCGACCCCTGCTCGGCATCCGACCCCTGCTCGGCATCCGACCCCCGCTCGGCGTCCGCCCCCGGCTCGGCCCCCGGCCTCGGTCCGGTTTCCGGCCTCGGTCCGGTTTCCGGCCTCGGTCCGGTTTCCGGCCTCGGTCCGGTTTCCGGCCCGGGCTCCCCGTCGGACGTCGGCGTGCCCGCAGGCCGCGGGTCATCGCCGGAGCGATCCGCGCGGGCCGACGGCAGGAAACGCAGCAGCAGGGGCCGTACCGCCTCGCCCGCCAGCAACGCCAGCGTCAGATAGAGGACCAGCGCCAGCCACAGGTACCCCGGCCAGGCCAGCAGCCGCTGGACCGTGAACGGCGCGCCCGCGCGCCCGCTGACCAGCGCGGCGACGCTGACGAGCGGCAGGACGACGGCGGCCACCGTGCCCGCCCGGCGGGCCCGGCCGCCGGGGGCCGTGGTGTCGTGCACCAGCCGCCGCCACAGGTACCAGTGCACCCCGGCCAGCAGGCCGATCACCGCCAGCGCGATGAGCACGAAGACCGCGACCACGTCGTCCCCTTCCCCCGTCGTCCCCCGTTACGTCGTACGAGAGACCCGCCGTTACGTCCTACGAGTCAGGACTCGGCGTCGTTCCGGCGCAGGGCGCGCAGTCCGCGGAACCCGATCACACCGATCCCCGTCCCCAAGAGAAACGAGGTGATCGCAAGCAGCAGATGCACCCAGAAGTACGCGGTGGGGTCGCCGGAGTCGTCGAAGGCCAGGCCACTGCCGTCTTTCCATAGATTTTTGACGAAAGTGGACCAAATGACCCAACTCCATGCCCCGAAGGCGAGCAGGAACCAGGACACGGGGCGGCTGAGCTTCATGGGTTCCAGTATGGGCTCCGGCCGGGGCGTTCCCTCTCGTGGGTCCGGTTCGACCGTGCCGCCCGTCACGACTCGATCGCGCAGCGGTACGTTCACCTCCGTGTCCAGGACTTCCGCCGCCTCCGCCGCGGCCATGACCGTTGCCGTATCCCTGCTGCTCGCCACCGCGCCGGCGGCCCACGCCACCGGACCGCAGAAGGACAAGCCGCGCGAGCCCCAGCCGCCCGCGCGGATGTCCACGGTGGGGGGTGAGCGGCTCGGCCGGCCCGGGACCCAGGTGGCCCTCAAGCCGGGCGCGCCCGCCCTGCCGAAGAAGCTGTCCGCACGGTCGTGGCTGGTGGCGGACGCGGAGTCCGGCGAGGTGCTGGCCGCGCACAACGCGCACTGGCGGCTGGCTCCGGCCAGCACGCTGAAGATGCTCTTCGCCGACACGGTGCTGCCGAGGTTCCCCAGGACGGCGCAGCACAAGGTGCTGCCCTCGGACCTTGAGGGCATGGGTGAGGGCAGCAGCCTGGTCGGCATCAAGGAGAACTACACGTACACGGCGCACGACCTGTGGCTGGGCGTCTTCCTGCGCTCCGGCAACGACGCGGTGCACGTGCTCTCCGCGATGAACGGCGGCAAAGAGAAGACCGTCCGGGACATGCAGCGCCACGCCGAGGAGCTGAACGCGCTGGACACGCACGTGGTCAGCCCCGACGGCTACGACGAGAAGGGGCAGCTCAGCAGCGCGTACGACCTGACGCTGTTCGCGCGCTCCGGGCTCCAGAAGAAGGACTTCCGGGACTACTGCTCGACGCCGAGCGCGAAGTTCCCCGGCGAGTTCAAGAAGCCGGAGAAGAGCGAGAAGGGCAAGCCGGGCAAGCGGCAGCGCGAGTACTTCGCGATCCAGAACACCAACCGGCTGCTGACCGGGTCCGGGGTGCCGTTCTACAAGGGCATCGCGGGGGTGAAGAACGGCTCCACGACCGAGGCGGGCAACACCTTCACCGGGGTCGCGCAGCGCGGCGACCGGGTGCTGCTGGTCACCGTCATGAACCCGCGTGACGAGGAGCTGTACGGGGTCTACAAGGAGACCGCGCAGCTCTTCGACTGGGGCTTCAAGGCGGCCGGTTCGGTCGATCCGGTCGGCACGCTGGTCAAGCCGGGCAAGCTCACCGGGGACGGCGGCACCTCGGGCAAGGACGACAGCAAACCTGGCGACGGCAACGGGCAGACGCAAGCGTCGGCGGGCTCGGGCGACGGGTCCGGCGCCGGCGGCAAGTGGACGGCGGTGGGGCTCACCGCGGGTTCGGTGGCGGCTCTGGGCGCGGTGGCGTTCCTGGTGCGTCGTCGCTGGCCGCTTCCGCAGCCGGTGCGGCGGGGCGGCCGGGGCGACCGGGGCCGCGGCTGACGTCAGCGGCGGCGTCAGCTGCGGCGGTAGCAGCGTCGGCGTCGGCAGCGGCGGACTCGTCGTGGGTGGCGTCGGCGGCCGGGCCCGTGGCGGCTCCGGGGGCCACATCCTCACCGGTGCCGGGGGCCACGTTCTCACCGGTGCCCGGGGCCACATCCTCACCGGTGCCCGGGGCCACGTCCTCGCCGGTGGCGCCCGTGGCCGTCCAGGCGGCGCAGTACAGCGTCAGTTTCGCGGTGAAGTTGATCCACAGGAGCAGGGCGATGGGCACGCCGAACGCCCCGTACATGCTCTTGGCCGCGACGCCTTGCAGATAGCCGCTGAGCGCCAGCTTCAGCAGCTCGAAGCCGACCGCGCCGATGAGCGCGGCGACGAGGACCTGGCGGCGCGGCGGGTGCACGCCGGGCAGCAGCGTCAGGACGTAGCACATGAGGAGGAAGTCGGCGGCGACGGCGGCGGCGAACGCGGCGAGCCGCAGCAGCCAGCCGCCGACGCCGCCGGAGATGTCCAGCTGGTCCGCCGCCCACCCGACGGCGGTCACGGCGAAGGTGGAGACGGCGAAGGAACCGAGCGCGACCCCGCCGAGGCCCATGAGCACCCCGCCGTCCTTGAGTTTGCGCAGCACCGGGTTGCCGGTCTCGTCGTCCAGCTCCCATACGGCCCGCAGGCACTCGCGGAGCGAGCCGACCCAGCCGATACCGGTGAGGATCAGCAGCGCGCCCGCGACCGCTCCGACGGTGGCCGCGTTGTCCACCAGGCCGCTGAGGTCGAGCTGGCCGGAGATGCCGGGGACCCTCTCGGCGAGCTCCTGTTCCAGCTCGTCCATCCGGCGCTCGCTGAGCACGGCCGCCCCGATCGCCGCCGCGACCGTGATGAGCGGGAAGAGCGCCACGAAGCTGACGAACGTGATCGCGGCCGCCAGCCGGGTCCAGTGGACGCGGTCCAGCCTCTCGTACGCGCGCCAGGCGTGAGTGCCCATCAGGCGGGCGGCGAGCGGGCCGATCCACGGCAGCCGGGTCAACCAGTCCATCTTCCAGCCCTCACCGATTCGTCAGCGTTCATGCTTCTCCCGAACCCCGAACCCCGAACCCCGAGCCCGGAACACGAGGTTCCGGGTGCCCCAGAAGCGTAGGCAGGTGGCGAGCGCCATGCCGACTCCGGCACCGGAGAGGGTGTCGGCGCGGGCGGAGGTGAGCCCGAGGCCGTAGTGCGACACGAGCAGGCACAGCAACTGCACGGCGGCACCGGCGGCGTTGACGGCGCAGAAGACGGCGTACTGGCGGGCGCGGCGCACCGGGCGGTGGCGATGGCGGCGACGGCCGGGGTGGTGTCCGGGGTGGGACGGGGCACGGTGTACGACCGCGTTGCCGAGGTAGGCGACGGTGCACGCGGCGGCGAAGGACAGCGCCTTCGCGGACAGCGGCCCGAGCCCGGCGGCCCCGCGCAGCCAGACGAACAGCACGAGGTCGACGGCGTACGCGGCGGCCCCGGCGAGCGCGAACCCGGCCAGCTCGGGCAGCAGGGCCCGAAGCCGGGCGCGGACCCCGGCGGGACGAGGGCGCGGCGGGGCACCGGGACCGCAGCCGGGGCCGGAGCCGGGACCAGGACCGGCGGGACGGCGGAGCGGCACTTCGGGATCGGGGGTCCCAGGCGGCGGGGCACAGGGATCGACCGGTCCACGCGGCAGGGCACCGGGACCGGCGGGCCCACCCGGCAAGGCGCCGGGGCCGGCGGGACCACCCGGCGGTGCACCGGGACCGACCGGTCCACGTGGCGGGGCGCCGGCGTCTCCTGGAGCACCGGGCGCGCTCACAGCCCCGCGACCGCCAGGCCGTACAGCCCCATCCACGCCAGCGCGATCACCGCCAGCGGGCGGTCGCGCAGCACCACGTCCTCCGGCGCCCCGGCCGTGCCCCGGTCCGCGAACACGGCGTAACGCAGGACGGCGAGGATGAAGGGGATCATGGACAACTGGCGCCAGGGCAGCAGTCCCCCGCCACCTCCGACATCACCTGCCACGCCATTCACGCCATCCACCCCCTCCAGCGCCCACAGGCAGTACGCGAGCACCGCCACCCCGGCGGCGAGCTGCCAGACGAACCGCAGATAGCCGATGGTGTACTCGCGCAGTAGGGCCCGGGAGGCGCCCGTCGGGCAGCCCTCACCCCGGACCACCCGGCGGGCCATCAGCAGCGCCTCGCTGTACCGCTTGGCGGCCACCATGAACAGCGCGCCGAACCCCGTGGTGATCAGGAACCAGCGCGACAGCGGGATGCCGAGCGCCAGCCCGCCGACGACGGCACGCATCAGGAAGCCGGTGGTGACGACGGCCAGGTCGACGACGAGGATGTGCTTGAGCGAGACGCAGTAGGCCAGTTGCATACCGACGTAGGCGGTCAGCAGTCCGGCGGTGGCCGGGTTGCACAGCGCCGCGGCGACCGCCGGGGCGAGGACCGCGAGGAGCGCGCCGACGGCGTACGCGACGGGCCCGGGCACCTGTCCGGAGGCGACGGGGCGGCGGCACTTGTCGGGGTGCGCGCGGTCCGACTCGGCGTCGACGGCGTCGTTGATGAGGTAGACGGCGGACGCGGCGGCGGTGAACAGGGCGAAGACGACGGCGAGCCGGGCCAGTACGGGTCCCGAGCCGAGCTCGCCGGCGGCGGCGGGCGCGGCGACGACGAGCACGTTCTTCACCCACTGGCGCGGCCGCGCGGTGCGCAGCAGCCCGGCGGACAGCGACACCGCCTGCGCTCGCGCCGCGGCGGCGGTCGGCGGGGGTTGGGGCCAAGGTCGCGGCTGGGGCTCTTCGAGCAGCGTGTCCGGGTCAGTCACGGATGCCTCCGGATGCAGGGCAGCCAACCGCGGCACCCCGGCCGCTCCCGCCGAGCGGGCCGCGCGTCCACGGGTCGGCGAGGCGGGCGGTCAGGGCGCCCAGGAGGGCGCCCGCCGCGACGTCCGTGGGGTAGTGGACACCCGCCACAAGTCGTGACACGCACATCGCGGCCGCCACCCCCGGCAGCCATCGCCCAGTCGGCCGCAGCGTGCGGTAGGCGACCGCCGCCGCGGCCGAGGACGCCGCGTGCGAGCTGGGGAAGGAGTGCCGGGCCGCGGTGCGGACGAGGGGAGGGCGGCCGGGGAGTTCGGGGCGGGGCCGCCGTACGACCCGCTTCAGGCCCATGCTCGCCACGTGCGCCGCGCCGACCAGCGCCGTACCGCGCAGCCACGCGGCACGCCGCCCTGGGTCCGCCGCCCCGCCCGCCCGCACCGCTCCGGTCAGCCCGGCGGCGAGCCACAGCGCGCCGTGCTCCCCACACCAGGACAGCGCGCGGACGGCGGCGGCCACCCGCGGATCGCCCCCGCGGTCACGCAGCGCGATGAGCAACCGCCTGTCGAGCCCACCGCCACTCGGCGAGCCTTCCAGCCAGCCCGCCGCGAGCATCCCCACCACCCACTGGAACGGCACCGCCGCACCCGGTCCGGCACCGCCGCCCCGGTCGCCGCGCCCCCCTGGCCCGTTCCTCGTACTGGGCGCACCGCTTTGCGGGGCGCCTCCCGGCGCGCCCGTGCGGCGGCCGTCACCGCGACGGCCGCACGCGCGCGAACCAGGCACGGGGCCCTCGATCGGCCCCGCCGACCCCCCGGGCAACTGCCCCGCCGGTTCCCCGGGCAACTGCGCCGCCGACCCCCGAGGCAGCGGCGGCATCAGCCCCCCGGGCTGCGGCGACGTCGGCCACACGGGCGGCGCCGTGGGACCGCCGGACGGGACCACGGACGACGGCCCGGTCTCCGGCCGTGTCTCCAGCCCGGTCGGCCCCCCTTCCAGATGCGTCTCGTTCGGCGGCAGCGGACCCGCCCCCTCTCCTCCGTAGCTCCTCCATAGCGCGTTCCGCCTCGTCCGCCTCCGACTCTCCCCGCCCGGCCCCGGAGTTCCACGGCAATGTTGTCCGACACTCCGCTAATCACCCTTTTCGGCGAGAAAGGTGCGTATCTCCACACCATGGACGTGACGGGCGATACCGTCGCGGGCATGTCCCTTGTCACCGTCGGCTGGGGCCGCACCGCGCCCACCGCCGCCGCCCGGGTCCTGCGCCCCCGCTCGTACGAAGAGGCCGCCGAGGCGGTGCGGGGCTGCGGTGTGCGCGGGGGCATCGCGCGGGGACTGGGGCGGGCCTACGGGGACGCCGCCCAGAACGCGGGCGGCGCCGTCCTGGACATGACCGGCCTCGACCGGATCCGGGCCATCGACGCCGAGCACGGCGAGGTGGTCTGCGACGCCGGGGTGAGCCTGCACCACCTGATGGAGGTGCTGCTGCCGCTCGGCTGGTTCGTACCCGTCACCCCCGGCACCCGCTATGTGACCGTCGGCGGCGCGATCGGCGCGGACATCCACGGCAAGAACCACCACGTGTCCGGCGCCTTCTGCCGCCACGTACGGTCCCTGGAGCTGCTCACCGCCGACGGTTCCGTACGCACCCTCACCCCCGACATGGCCCTGTTCCGGGCCACCGCGGGCGGCATGGGACTGACCGGCGTCATCCTCTCCGCCACCCTCCGGCTGCTGCCCGTCGAGACCTCCTGGATGTCGGTGGACACCGAGCGCGCCCGCGACCTCGACGACCTGATGTCCCGGCTCACGGCCACCGACCACCGCTACCGCTACTCCGTCGCCTGGATCGACCTGCTCGCACGCGGCCGGGCCACCGGCCGGGCCGTCCTCACCCGCGGTGAGCACGCCCCGCTCGACGCGCTGCCCGCCCGCACCCGCCGGGCCGCCCGGACGCTGGCCTTCCGTCCCGGCCGGCTTCCGCCCCCGCCGCGCGGACTGCCCGGCAGGTTGCTCTCCCGTCCCACCGTGGGCGCCTTCAACGAGCTCTGGTACCGCCGGGCGCCCGTCCTGCGCACCGGTGAGCTACAGACCATCCCCGCCTTCTTCCACCCGCTCGACGGCGTGCCGCACTGGAACCGGATCTACGGCCGCGACGGCTTCGTGCAGTACCAGTTCGTCGTCGGCCACGGCCGGGAGGAGACCCTGCGCCGCGTCGTCCAGCGCATCGCGCGCCGCCGCTGGCCGTCCTTCCTGGCCGTGCTGAAGCGGTTCGGCGAGGCGGACCGGGGCTGGCTGTCCTTCCCTTCGGCCGGCTGGACGCTCGCGCTGGACATCCCCGCCCGGCTGCCCGGCCTCGGCCGCTTCCTCGACGCCCTGGACGAAGACGTCGCCGAGGCGGGCGGGCGGATCTACCTGGCCAAGGACGCCCGCGTACGGCCCGAACTGCTCGACGCGATGTATCCGCGGCTCACCGACTTCCGCACCCTGCGGCGCGCGATCGACCCGCACGGGGTGTTCACCTCCGACATGGCCCGCCGCCTGGCCCTGTGAGTCCGCGCCCCGCCCCACCCTCTGGAGCCTCCATGAAAGACGCCTTCGGCGCCCCGCAGTCCCTGCTCGTCCTCGGCGGCACCTCCGAGATCGCCCTGGCCACCGCCGCTCGCCTGATCGCCCAGCGCACCCGTACGGTCTGGCTGGCCGGTCGCCCCTCCCCCGCGCTGGACGCCGCCGCGGCGCGGCTGCGCACCCGGCCCGGCACCGATATCCGGACCGTCCCGTTCGACGCCCTCGACCCCGAGGCGCATGAGGCGACCCTCGGCAAGGTCTTCGCCGAGGGCGACATCGACATGGTGCTGCTGGCCTTCGGGGTGCTCGGCGACCAGGAGCGGGACGAGGCCGAGCCGCTCGCCGCCGTCCGGGTCGCCCAGACCAACTACACCGGCGCCGTGTCCGCCGCCCTGGTCTGCGCCCAGTCGATGCGCCGCCAGGGCCACGGCTCACTGGTGGTGCTGTCCTCGGTGGCCGCCGAACGCGCCCGCCGCTCGAACTTCATCTACGGCTCCAGCAAGGCCGGCCTGGACGCCTTCGCTCAGGGCCTGGGCGACGCGCTGCGCGGCAGCGGGGTGCATGTGATGGTGGTCCGCCCCGGTTTCGTACGGACGAAGATGACGGCCGGGCTGGCGGAGGTGCCGCTCGCGACCACCCCTGAGGCCGTCGCCGGCGCCATCGAGACCGGTCTGCGGCGGCGCAGCGAGACGGTGTGGGTGCCGGGTCCGCTGCGGCTGGTGATGTCGGCACTGCGCCACCTGCCGCGCCCGATCTTCCGCCGCCTGCCGCTGTGACCTACCCAGACCGGGCCTGTGACGTACCCAAACCGGGCCTGCGACCCGCCCAGACCGGGCCGAAGCGATGCGACGCGACGCGACCGGCCTACAGCGACGGCGCGGGCGGGCGGGAAAGGCGGCCCTGCCGGGGCACGCCCGGCGCCGCGCCGCCCCCGAAAGGGAACTCCCGCTCCAGCCGCCAGACCCCGTCCGCCCCCTGCTCGTACAGCGCGAAGCCGCTGATCGTCCAGGACGCCTCGAAGTCCGCCAGCTCCCGCTGCGCCCGGTCCATCGACTCCTCGTCGATGCCGTGCGCCACGGTCACGTGCGGGTGGTACGGGAACTGCAGCTCACGCTCGCACGGCCCGGAGCCCGCCCGGACCCGTGCCTGGAGCTCCGTGCACTGCTCCGCGCCCTCCACGATCGTGACGAAGACGACCGGGGACAGCGGGCGGAAGGTGCCGGTGCCCGACAGCCGCATCGGGAAGGCACGGCTCCCGGCCGCGACGTCCGCCAGATGCGCCTCGACGGCGGGCAGCGCGGAGACCTCGACCTCGGTGGGCGGCAGCAGCGTGACGTGGGTGGGGATGCCGTGTGCGGCACGGTCCCCGAAGCCCGCGCGCCGCTTCTGGAGGAAGCTGCCGTACGGCTCCGGGACCGCGATCGAAACGCCGAGCGTTACGGTCCCCACTGCGATCTCCCTCCTGGCTCTCGCGAGCCCCGGCTGCTGCACCCCGTGTCAGTGTGGCGGCTCCACCGCCCTCGCGGCTACCTACCTCGGTCCCCGGCGCACGGGCCCATAGTCCCTGCGCCGCCGGGGCCGCGGCCCGTGCTCGGCCGTCCGGTGCTCGCCGCTCAGTGCTTGGCGGGCAGGAATCCCATCCTGTCGTAGGCCAGGGCCAGTGTCTCGCCGGCGACGGCACGGGCCTTCTCGGCGCCCTTGGCCAGGATCTTGTCCAGCGTCTCCGGGTCGTCCAGGTATTCCTGCGTACGCGACCGGAAGGGCGTCACCCACTCGACCATGACCTCGGCGAGGTCGGTCTTGAGCGCACCGTACCCCTTGCCCTCGTACTTCGCCTCCAGCTCGGCGATGGAGCTGCCGGTGAGGGTGGCGTAGATGGTCAGCAGGTTGCTGATGCCGGGCTTGTTCTCCTCGTCGAACCGGATCTCGGTGCCGGTGTCCGTCACCGCGCTCTTGATCTTCTTCGCGGAGGCCTTGGGCTCGTCCAGGAGGTTGATGATGCCCTTCGGCGTGGACGCCGACTTGCTCATCTTGATCGCCGGGTCCTGGAGGTCGTAGATCTTCCCGGTCTCCTTGACGATGTACGGGTCCGGGATGGCGAAGGTCTCGCCGAAGCGGCCGTTGAACCGCTCGGCCAGGTCGCGGGTCAGCTCGATGTGCTGGCGCTGGTCCTCGCCCACGGGCACGTGGTTCGCCTGGTAGAGCAGGATGTCCGCGACCTGGAGGACCGGGTAGGTGAACAGGCCGACGGTGGTGCGGTCGGCGCCCTGCCGGGCCGACTTGTCCTTGAACTGCGTCATCCGGGAGGCCTCGCCGAAGCCGGTGAGGCAGTTCATCAGCCAGCCGAGCTGGGCGTGCTCGGGGACGTGGCTCTGGATGAACAGCGTGCAGCGGTCCGGGTCCAGGCCGGCGGCCAGCAGCTGGGCCGCCGCGATCCTGGTGTTGGCGCGCAGGTCCTTGGGGTCCTGCGGCACGGTGATCGCGTGCAGGTCCACGACCATGTAGAACGCGTCGTGGGTCTCCTGGAGGGCGACGTACTGCCGGATGGCACCGAGGTAATTCCCGAGGTGGAAGGAGCCTGCGGTGGGCTGGATACCGGAGAGCGCACGGGGACGGTCGAGGGCCATGGCACCCATTGTCTCAGGTGTCCGATGGTCCTCTCACCGGCCCCGTACGTCGGTCGACCGGCGACGGTCAGTCGGTCGGCAGGCCCGGCGCCGGGAAGGCCGCCATCAGCTCGGCGACCTCGGCGCGGATCTTGCCCAGCGTCTCCTCGTCGCCGGTCCTGGCCGCGTTCACGCCCCGGTCGATCCACTCCGCCACCGTCGCCATGTGCGCGGTGCCCAGGCCGCGCGAGGTCAGCGACGGGGTGCCGATGCGGACACCGGACGGGTCGAACGGCTTGCGGGGGTCGAACGGGACCGTGTTGTAGTTGACGACGATCCCGGCCCGGTCCAGGGCCTTGGCCGCCACCTTGCCCGGCACCTGCTTGGGCGTGAGGTCCATGAGGATCAGGTGGTTGTCGGTCCCGCCGGTGACCAGGTCGAACCCGCGCGCGAGCAGCTCCTCCGCCAGCGCCTTGGCGTTGGCGACGACGGCGTGCGCGTACGTGCGGAACGCGGGCTGCGCGGCCTCGTGCAGAGCCACCGCGATGGCGGCCGTGGTCTGGTTGTGGGGGCCGCCCTGGAGCCCGGGGAAGACGGCCTTGTCGATGGCCTTGCCCAGGTTCTCCGGCTCGCGGGCGAGCAGCATCGCGCCGCGCGGTCCGCGCAGCGTCTTGTGGGTGGTCGTGGAGATCACGTCGGCGTGCGGCACCGGGGAGGGGTGCGCGCCGCCCGCCACCAGCCCGGCGATGTGCGCGATGTCCGCGACGAGGACGGCGCCCACCTCGCGCGCGATCTCCGCGAAGGCGGCGAAGTCGATGGTGCGGGGCACCGCCGTACCACCGCAGAAGATCAGCTTCGGGCGCTCCTTGCGGGCCAGGTCGCGCACCTCGTCGAAGTCGACGACGCCGGTGTCCTGCCGTACGCCGTACTGCACGCCCCGGAACCACTTGCCGGTGGCGGAGACGCCCCAGCCGTGCGTGAGGTGGCCGCCCATCGGCAGCGACATGCCCATCACGGTGTCGCCGGGCTGGGCGAACGCCAGGTAGCAGGCGAGGTTGGCGGGCGAGCCGGAGTAGGGCTGGACGTTCGCGTGCCCGGTGCCGAACAGCGCCTTGGCGCGCTCCCGGGCCAGGTTCTCCACCTGGTCGATGACCTGCTGGCCCTCGTAGTAGCGGCGGCCGGGGTAGCCCTCGCTGTACTTGTTCTGCAGCACGGTGCCGCCCGCTTCCAGCACGGCGCTGGAGACGTAGTTCTCGCTGGCGATCAGGCGCAGGGTCGCCGCCTGGAGCTGTTCCTCGGCGCCGACGAGGGCGGCGAGCTCGGGGTCCGCGGCGGACAGGGCGGGGTGGGAGAGGGGCAGGCTCATGCGGTTCCTCCGGGGCGATCGGCTGATTCCGGTCGTGTTCCCGGGGTGCCCAGGCGGGCGGCACCTCGTGGTGGTTCGGGCCGATGGCGGCCTCGGCGCGCACCGCTCCCTCGTGGTTCGTTCCACGTTCGCCAGTCACGGCACGCGCTGCTCATTTTACGGCGGTACCGGCGCCGCCTCGGTCCGATACCCGCACACCCGGACGTACACCGAAAGGTCCCTTCGTAAATCGGCCATCCAGCGATAGAAATGAGCTGCAGCCAGCCGCAAGACCGAACGGAGCACACGTTGACGTCTACGGAACGCGCCATCGCCGCCGCCGAGGCCCACAGCGCGCACAACTACCATCCGCTGCCGGTCGTCGTCGCGTCCGCGGAGGGTGCCTGGGTGACCGACGTCGAGGGCCGCCGCTATCTGGACATGCTCGCCGGGTACTCCGCGCTCAACTTCGGGCATCGCAACCGCCGGCTGCTCGACGCCGCGAAGGCCCAGCTGGAGCGGGTCACCCTCACCTCCCGCGCGTTCCACCACGACCGGTTCGCCGACTTCTGCGCCGAGCTGGCGGAGCTGTGCGGCATGGAGATGGTGCTGCCGATGAACACCGGCGCGGAGGCCGTCGAGACGGCCGTGAAGACGGCCCGGAAGTGGGGCTACCGGGTCAAGGGGGTGCCGGACGGCCGCGCCAAGGTCGTCGTGGCGGAGAACAACTTCCACGGCCGTACGACGACGATCATCAGCTTCTCCACCGACGCGGAGGCCCGCGCGGACTACGGCCCGTACACGCCGGGCTTCGAGATCGTGCCGTACGGGGACCTGGCGGCGATGGAAGCCGCCGTCGACGAGCACACCGTGGCGGTGTTGCTGGAGCCGATCCAGGGCGAGGCGGGCGTGCTGGTGCCCCCGCCCGGCTATCTGGCGGGCGTCCGCGCGCTGACCCGCGAGCGGAACGTCCTGTTCATCGCGGACGAGATCCAGTCGGGCCTGGGCCGCACCGGCGCCACGTTCGCCTGCGAGCACGAGGACGTCATCCCCGACGTGTACGTCCTGGGCAAGGCCCTCGGCGGCGGGGTGGTGCCGGTCTCCGCGGTGGTGTCGTCGCGCGAGGTGCTGGGCGTGTTCCGGCCGGGCGAACACGGTTCGACCTTCGGCGGCAATCCGCTGGCCTGCGCCGTCGCCCTGGAGGTGGTCGCGATGCTGCGGACCGGGGAGTACCAGCAGCGGGCGACGGAGCTGGGCGAGCACCTCCACCGCGAGCTGGGCCTCCTGGCGGGCAGGGGAGCGGTCGAGGCGGTGCGCGGCCGGGGCCTGTGGGCGGGCGTCGACATCAACCCGGCGCACGGCACGGGCCGCGAGATCTCCGAGAAGCTGATGGAGCGCGGCGTGCTGGTGAAGGACACGCACGGCAGCACGATCCGGATCGCTCCACCGCTGGTGATCAGCAAGGAGGACCTGGACTGGGGCCTGGACCAGCTGCGATCGGTGCTGGCCGCGGACTGAGCGCGGGGCGTTGTAGGGCCCCCGCGCGCGGTGCACGCCGTGCGGGGGCCGTCCGGTGGCCGTACGTCAGCCCGGCTGCATCTGGGCCTTGACGTGGTTGATGACCTTGGTGAACTCCGCGGTCGGCGAGATGTCCAGGAGTTCGCAGTCCTCGAGCGCCACGGGGATGTGACCGGGCGCGAAGTAGAAAGCCTGCCCGGCCTCGTAGATCTCCTCGCCCTCCTTCCGCAGCATCTTCAGCCGCCCCGAGAACAGGTATCCCCAGTGGGGGCACTGGCACATGTCGCCGGGCAGGCCCTTCACACCCGGTGTCATGTCCGTGCCCTTGGGGAACTTGATGAACGCGGCGCACATGTCTCCGCCGATGTCCTGCAGGCGCACTTCGACGTCGCCGCTCTCGAACACGACAGGAGCGTCCTTCCGTGTCGTCGCTGTCATGACGTCCTCCATGACCGGACCAGTCTGGTCCCTTATGTCCAGTCTTGTCCCGGCCGGGACGGCACGTCAAAGGATCACGTGCGGCAGGAAGCGGGCGTACCCGTCGGTCACGAGCCCGGCGGACTCGCGGATGCCGAGCCCGGCCGCCTCGCCCTCGACGACCCATGCGCCCAGCACGACGTGGTTACCGTCGAAGGCGGGGAGCGGGGCGAGCGCCTGGTAGCAGCAGGGCTCGTCGCGCGTCTGGGGCGCCTGGCCGGCCGGGTGCACGGTCACCCCGGCCCCCTCCCGCCCGAGCAGCGGCTTGGCGACGCATCCGGTGCTACGGGCCAGCTCGCGGGGCCCGTCGAGGTACGCGGGCAGCAGGTTCGGATGGCCGGGGAACAGCTCCCACAACACCGCCAGCAACGCCTTGTTGGACAGCAGCATCTTCCAGGCGGGCTCGATCCACAGGGTGGAGCCGGTGCCACCGCCGTTGTCGAGGGTGTCCAGGACGTGCGACCCGAACCGGTCGGTGACCAGCCACTCCCACGGGTAGAGCTTGAAGCAGGCCCGGATGAAGCCGTAACCCTCGTCGACGAAGCGGCCGGAGATCCGGTCCCAGCCGATGTTCTCCACCGAGATCGCGCGGGCGTCCAGTCCGGCCTGCTCGGCGGTCTCCCGCAGATACGCGACCGTCATCAGGTCCTCCCCGAGCTCGTCGCCGGCGGAGTGCGCGAAGTGCACCGGCGCGCCGGGCGGCAGCAGTGCGGCCTGCCGCTTCCAGGCGTCCACGAGGCGTTCGTGGAGGGAGTTCCACTGGTCGGCGCCGGGGAACCGCTCCTCCATCCAGAACCACTGGGGGCTGGCGGCCTCCACCAGGGAGGTGGGGGTGTCGGCGTTGTACTCCAGCAGCTTCGCGGGCCCGGTGCCGTCGTAGCGCAGGTCGAACCGCCCGTAGAGGGAGGGGAGTTCGTCCCGCCGCCGCCAGGACTCGGCGACCCGGTCGGCGACGCGCGGATCGGTGATCCCCAGATCCCCGAACCGGTCGTGCTCCACGATGTGCGCGGCGGCGGCCAGGCACATGCGGTGCAAATCCTCCACGACCTCCTCCAGCGCCTCGACCTCGGGCAGTGAGAACGCGTAGTAGGCGCTCTCGTCCCAGTAGGGGCGGAGGGAGTCGTCGGGGTAGCGGGTCAGGGGGTAGATGAGCCCCTGCGCCTCGACGGTGGCCTGCCAGCCGGGTCGTGGCTCGATGGTGTGCCGCTCCATGGCTTCCGTACGCCCCTCAGCCGCCACCGGACCCTGAGCACCCGAAGCCGCCACGGCTCACCGCGCTCTTGTTGAAGCTGCCGTTGTCGGCGTATCCGGAGCTGCGGTCGGAGTCGTAGTACCACCGGCCGGAGTGGCTCGTGCCGTACGAGCTCCGGGACGTGGACGAGGAACTCTTGCAGGCACTGGAGTCGACGATCCGGTAGCCCTTGACGTAGTCGTAACTGTCCGGGTCGACACAGCGCTTGTCGGGCTCGGACGACCCGCAGGAGGTGAGCGCGGCGGCCAGTGCGCCCATGCCTCCCAGGATCACGGTGCTGGACCGCAGCCGTCGCCGCGTGGGCGTGTTCTCCATGACGCTCCCCCGTGTGTCGTCGTCCCTGCCGCCGAGCGGTACGCCGCACCACCTCGGCGCGGCGGGCGGACCGCTCAGGGTAACCGCACGGGTGTACGCCCGAGCGGCAGGGGCGTGGAGACCGAGTCACCGACGGCGGCCGGCCTCCGGGGCGAAGGGCAGCCCGGTCACCAGCGCGCGGCGGCCGACGACCAACGCCTCGCCGAGGAATCCGACGCCGATGGACAGCTGCGTGGACCGGACCTCCTCATGCATGCCCAGGGAGGCGGACAGCAGAGCGAACCCGGCGGACACCGCCAGGGAGACGACGATGACCAGGAAGGTTCGGCCGGTGTAGCGGTGCCACAGCACCCCGCCCTTGTCGAAGACCTGGATGGTCGCGCCGCGCACCGCACCCAGCGCGAGCCCCAGGGCGGCGCCCGCGACCACCCAGGCGACGTCGGCGCCGGTCAGCTCCTCGGCCTCGCACAGCGCCCAGACGCCGAGGCCGATCAGCACGACCGGCGGCGCGAACAGCTCGCGCGCGTTGAGCGGTTCACCGATCAGCCGCTTGACGACCACGCCGACAACCACGACGGCGATGACCGCCACGACCAGCCATGGGTGCATTCCCATCCCCCTGCTTTATAGCTTGACCATGCCAAAAAGAATTTAGCCCGATCGTGCTATAAAGGCAACGTGCCGAAGATCGTCGACCCCGAGGCCCGCCGCCGGGCCGTAGCCGAAGCCGTCTTCCGGGTCAGCGCCCGGGACGGTCTGGAGCACGCGTCGCTGCGCAACGTCGCCGAGGAGGCGGGGCTGGCCATCGGGTCGGTCCGCCACTACTTCCGCGACCACGCCGAGCTGATGCTCTTCGCGATGGACGAGCTGGCCCGCCGCGTCGGGACACGCATCCACGCCCGCGCCGAGCGCCTCCTGTCCCCCGGCTCCGGCATCGACCGCCTCGCCGCCACGGAGGAACTCCTCGGGGAGTTCCTCCCCTTGGACGCGGCACGCCACGAAGAGGCCGTCCTGCTCCTGGCCTTCACGACCGCGGCCCGCACTCGCCCCGAACTGCGCCCTCGCGCACACGAACTGGACGAGGGATCGCGCGCGTTGATCACCCGCGTCCTCCAGGAGGCGCAACGCATGGGCAGCCTCCCGCAGGACACCGACATCTCCCTGGAGAGCCTGCGGCTGACGGCCCTGCTCGACGGCCTCACCCTCCAGGCGGTCCTGCGGCCGGACCACATGACCCCGGCCGTGGTGCGGCGAGTGCTGCGCGGCCACCTGAAGTCGCTCAAGGGGAGCGCGTAGAGCGGTACCGATCAGCCGCGGCCGCGCAGCACGGCGACGGCCCGGTCGAAGGCGGAGTCGCGGCCTCGGGAGAACTCCTCCTCCGTGAAGACGGGTTCGGATATGTGCGGCGGTATGCCGGTCGCGTCGAAGGTCCGTCCGGAGCGCGTACGGAACACCTCGTTGGGCAGGCCGAACTCCCAGCCGTTCGGCAGGGCACGGACCATCACGTCCGAGAAGACGCCCTGAGTGGGCTCCCCGATCCGTATCGTCCGGCCGGGCCGGTCCATGAGGGCCTGGGTGAAGGTCTCACCCGCGCTGACCGTCGAGCCGCCCGTCAGGACCGCGATCGGACCGGTGTAGCGGGGGCCCGGTGCGGGGTGGACGGTGATCGGCTGGGGGCGGGTGAAGCGGGCCGGGTCGGCGGGGTCGTTGCGGGCCTGCTTGGCGTACGCCCGGTAGCCGCGGTCGGTGAGGCGCTCCGCGATCCGCAGCCCCAGGGCGTCGGATCCGCCGCCGTTGATCCGCAGGTCGATGATCAGGCCCCGCAGCCGGGCGGTGCGCCCGGCTGTGAGGACGGCGTCCAGGGCCCGGTCCAGTTCGGCGCTGTTGGCGGCGTAGCTGTTGTGCCGGTCGGCGGTGTAGCCGCCGAAGCCGGAGACGCGCAGATACCCCTGGTCGCCGGGCAGGTCGGCGTAGCCGATGCGGCCGCGCGCGAACTCCTGGAGCCGGTGGCCGCCGAGGTCGCGCTTCGTGATGTACGACGTGGTCCGCTTGTCCAGCTCCTCGCTCGGGACGACAGTGCCGGGACGGGGCCGCGCGAAGTAGCCCTTGGGGTGGGCGACGTGGACATGCGCGTCGTTCAACGGCTTGACCATCTCGCTCAGGACGGCGAACAGCTCGGCGTCGGACATCGCGGGCTGGACCTTGGGCCGGTAGCGGTCCCGGACCGCGTGCCAGTCGATCCCCTTGGCCGCGAAGAACGGGTAGTTCTCCTCGAACGTCTGCCAGAAGACATCGAAGGTCTCCAGAGGGCCTCTGGGCCGCTGGGCCTCCTTGCAGGCGCGGGGCAGCTCCTCCACGCGGCGCAGGCCCCGGTCCCCGGCCGAACCGTCGATGTGCAGCCAAGCCCGCTCCCCGTCCCGGCCCCGCTGCCCCTCCCGGCCCCCCAGCCCGTGCCCGTCGGTCCGCAGCCGGTAGACGGTCTTGTCGGCGCTGGCGTACCGGGCGGCCCCGTCACTGGTGCCGGTGCGCCGCGCGGAGTCCCCTTCGAGGCAGCTCACGCCGGTGGTCTGGTACTCCTGCATCCGCCCCCGCGAGACCTCCAGCACGGTGCCGTACCCGTCCATCCGCCACACTCCGTCCAGGGACGCGTCCGTGGCGCGCGCGGAGTCCTCGGGCAGCAGCATCACCCCGCCCGCGACAGCCAGCAGTGCGGCCGTGGTGGCGGCGGCCTTGGCGGTGGAACTCCTCAACAGCACGGTCGGGTCCTCCCATGGATCAACTCGCCTTCCGAGGACCATGGTCGTCTTCGCCGCCGGGCCCGAACCATCCTGCTGACTGCCGTTTCAGCAGGGGGGATATCCCCCGTATCGGCAGGGGCTCACGGCTTGCGCGTGCCGGGGCAGACCGCCCCGGAGGCGCCGCCCGGGAGCTTCGGGAGCGTCAGGCCGGTGAGGTAGCGGTCGACCGAGTCGGCGACGCACTTCCCGCCGAGGTCGATGACGGAGTGGCCCGTGCCCTCGTACGTCAGCAGCCGGGCACCCGGCAGCTGCCCGGTGACCCCCGTTGCCCAGGCGTGGCTTGTGGCCGGGTCGTGGCGGGCGTTGAGCAGCAGGACAGGGGGCGTCCCGGTGTGCGGTACATGCTGCGGGTTGCTCGTCGGCCGGGGCCAGCCCGCGCAGCGGGCGGACCACTCCTGGTACCAGGAGTTGCCCCGCGTGTGCGGCGCGGCCTTCCGGCTCGCCGTCCACAGGGCGGCGGCGTTCTCGTAGCCGGAAGGCCCGAAGCTCCAGTCGCCGCAGATCAACGGCGTCGGACGGCCCTCGTACACCGGATCGCCCGCGCCCTTGGGGAGCCTCGGCCTGGGAGCGGGCTTGACCGGCCGGTCGCGGATCGTGAGGGAGGCGAGGCCGTCGAACCAGCCGCGCCACGCCTCTTCCGTCTGATTGCCCAGGTAGGTCCTCTTCAGCAGGCTGCTCACGTCGACGGGCTCGCCGCCGTCCACCAGCTTTCCGCCCTCCGCGGCCGCGAAGAGCCGGTCCAAGCGCGTATCGGGGTTCCGCCCGTGCAGCGGGCACGCTTTGTCCCGCGCGCACCAGCGGGCCGCCGCGCGGTAAGTGTCCTCCTGGGCGCGTGCGGCGCCGGCGATGAAGGACGAGCCCTTCAGGCTGTGGTCGACGACGCTGTCCAGGGCCATGGCGCGAATCCGCTTCGGGAACTGCTCCGCGTACATCTCGCCGATGACGGTCCCGTACGAGATCCCGTAGTAATTGAGCCGCGGCTCCTTGAGGAAGACCCGCAGCGCCTCCATGTCCTTGGCGATGCTGACCGAGTCGACGTGGTCGAACAGCGGTCCGCTCGCTTTGCGGCAGCTCTTCGCGAGGGCCTTGTTGTAGCGGACCCGTTCGTCGTATGCCGCGCGGCTGTTCAGCACGATGGGCATCTGGTCGCCGTGCACGACCAGATGCTCGCCGCACCTGAGCAGGGTGTCGCGGGTGTCGAATGCCACGAGGTCGAAGCGCTTGCCGAACCGGGCGAACTTCCCCGCTCCCGAGCGGAGCTCCGCCGCGTGCAGCTCGCCGGGGCCGCCGTAATTGACGACCAGCGACCCGATACGCCGTCCCGGCTCGGTGGCGGGCCGTTTCACGACCGGCAGCTTGATCTGCGGGCCGTTCGGCGCCTTCCAGTCGACCGGTACGGAAAGCGTCGCGCACTGCACCCGCCGGTCGTCCGGGCACGCCTTCCACGAGGCCTTCGACGCGGCCTTGGCCACCGCCTTGGGCACACCCTTGGGCACCCCCTTGGCCGCCCGGTCCGCGCCCTGTCCGGCGACGGGAGCGGCATTCGCGGCGGGAGCGGCATTCGCGGCGTCGGCGCCCCGCGCGGTCATCACGCCCAGACCGCCCAGCAGTGCCACCGACAGCGTCGCCGCCAGTGCGGCACGGATACCCAAAGCATTCACGATGATTCTGATGGCCGGATACGCGCCCGGGTTCCAGCGTGCCGCCTCTGCCGGCCGCCGAGGCCTCCTCCTCCCCCGCCCGCTCCGGCCCCTGCTCCGGGCGGGTGAACTCGTACCGCGCCCCATACAACCGGACATATCTCGCAACTGTCTCATCCGATAGTGAGACAACTGGCGTGACCGCATGGGATGCGGCCGAACGCCCGCCTGCCTGTCTCTTTCTCTCTTTCCAGGAGATCAGCATGAAGACCCACGCACGCCGGATCCGTCGTGTCGCGATGGCCGTGGGCGCGCTGGCGCTCACCTCGGCGACGGTCACCGGAGCCGTCCCGGCCGGAGCCGCCGCGGGCACCTCCCCCACCGGAAGCCCGAGCCCCGTCCGCCAGCAGACCCAGCGGATCGCGACCAGCACCCTCGGGAAGGACCTCCAGGTCACCCTCACCGCCGTCCGCTCCACGAAGGACCAGCTCGCGGCTACGGTCGACCTGTCCACGTTCACGCAGGTCAACGGCGAGTGGCGGCTCCAGGACAAGACCAGGGTCGGTCAGAAGGACAGCTGGTTCTGGTTCCCGCTCACCGGGTCGCAGGCGGTGTGCGAGTTCTCCACGGCCAGCGCCGCACCGCAGCGCATCAGGGTGAGCCTGCTCGTCACCCCGTCCATCGGGTGCTCGCCGGTGCACAGGTTCCATCTGGAGAACGGGAAGATCGTCACCGGCTGACACCGCCGCGGACGGGTACGTTCGCGTACACGTTGACGCTCACGCACACGTTGACGCTCACACGCTCACGGCAGTACGCGGCAGAGCGCGTCCAGCGCGCCCGCGAAGGCGTGGTCGGGCGGGGTGCCGTACGCGAAGACCAGCGCGTCCGGCCCCTCGCCCTGCGGCCCGCCCGGCAGCCCGCCCGGCCCGCCCGTCCAGTCCGACCCGTCGCCCAGTGGCCCGTCCGCGTACCGGAACCGCGCCAGCCCCTCCAGCGCCAGCCCCTGCCAGGCCGCGCCCCGCACCACCGACCGCTCCGTCCCTGGCGGCAGTCGCAGCACCGCGTGCAGACCCGCCGCGATCCCGGTGACCTTGATGTGCGGCGCGCGTTCGGCGAGCGCCGCCACCAGCTGGTCGCGGCGGCGCCGGTAGCGCATCCGCATCACGCGTACATGCCGGTCGTACGCGCCGGAGTCGATGAACTCCGCGAGCGTGAGCTGGTCCAGGCCGCCGGACTGCCACTCCCCCGTGCGCTTGACCGCCAGCACCTCCTCCATGAGCTGCTCCGGCAGCACCATCCAGGCCAGCCGCAGCGCGGGAGCCAGGCTCTTGCTGGCCGTACCCAGATAGACGACCCGCTCCGGGTCGAGCCCCTGGAGCGCACCCACCGGCTGCCGGTCGTAGCGGAACTCGCCGTCGTAGTCGTCCTCCAGGACCAGCCCGCCCCCGCGCGACGCCCAGTCGACGACGGCCGCGCGCCGGTCCGGATGTAGTGGGACGCCGGTGGGGAACTGGTGCGCCGGGGTGAGCAGGACGGCGCGTACGTCCGGCAGCGACGCCAAGTACTCGGTACGAGCGCCGTGTTCGTCCACCGGAAGGGGTACGGTGCGCAGTCCGGCGCGGGCGAGTACGGCGCGGTGGAAGTCGAGCCCGTACGACTCGATGCCGACCGCGGGGCAGCCGCGCCGTTCCTTGAGCACGCGGCCGAGCAGGGCGAGCCCCTGCATGAACCCGGCACAGATCACGATGCGTTCGGGGTGGGCCCGCACGCCTCGGGCCCGCGCCAGGTATTCGGCGAGCACGCGGCGCAGCTCAGGTCGGCCCTGCGGATCGCCGTAGCCGAAGGCCGCGTGCGGGGCGGCGGTCAGGGCACGGCGGGCCGCGGCGAGCCAGGCGGCCCGGGGGAACGCGGAGACGTCCGGGGACCCGGCCGTGAGGTCGTAGGTGGGGCGGGGGGCCAGTCCGGCGGGCCGGGGCTCGCGCGGCGGCGCGGGCTCCGAGGGCACGACGCGCCGGGCGACACGGGTGCCGGAGCCCTGGCGGGCGGTGAGCCAGCCCTCGGCGACCAGCTCGCCGTAGGCGTCGGCGACGGTGTTACGGGCGATGCCGAGGTCGGCGGCGAGGGAGCGGGAGGAGGGCAGCCGGGTGCCGGGGGCGAGTCGGCCTGTGCGTACGGCGTCGCGCAGGGCGCGGATGAGCGCGGCCCGCACGCCGATCGCGCCGCGGCCGGCGGCCCCGGACGCCGTGGCCCCGGACTCCGCCCCCTCCCCGCGAGGCAGGTCCAGATGCAGATCGGCGCCGAAAGTGGCCCAGGAATCCTCCATGGAAATGGACCATACCCCTGGGCTTATGTCGCTCTAGCGTGGTGGTCATGACGACAGCTGAGAACACCCAGGTACAGCAGGAGCACAAGGCCCGACTGAACATCGCCGCCCACGTCCCCGCGGTCTACAAGGCCATGGTCAGCCTCGACGCGGCGGCGAGCAAGGGCCTGGATCCCGTCCTCGTCGAACTGGTCAAGGTACGTGCCTCGCAGATCAACCACTGCGCCTTCTGCCTCGACATGCACACCAAGGACGCGCGGCACGCGGGCGAGACCGAGGCGCGACTCTATCTCCTCAACGCCTGGGAGGAGGCGGCCGGTTACTACACCGAGAAGGAGCGCGCGGCACTCGCCCTCACCGAGGCGATCACCGTGCTGACCGACGGCTTCGTGCCGGACGAGGTGTACGAGCGCGCGGCCGCGCACTTCGAGGAGCAGGAGCTGGCCCAGCTCATCTCCATGATCATCACCATCAACGCCTGGAACCGGTTCGCCGTCACCACCCGCGCGGTGCCCGGCGCCTACCAGCCGGGGCAGCACGCGTGAGCGGAGCCCCGGTGCGCGCGGACGGGGCGGGCGGCGCCCCAGTGAGCGCGAAGACGGCGAGCGGCGCCCCAGTGAGCGCGTACCCGACGGGCGGCGCCCCGGCGAGCGGAGCCCCGGCCTTCCGCGCGCTGCACCACGGCCGCGCGCCGGACGACCCTCTGGTCCTGCCCGGCCCCTGGGACGCGGCCAGCGCCCGCGTCTTCGCGGACGCGGGCTTCGCGGCCCTGGCGACGCCGAGCGCGGGGGTTTCGGCGTCGCTCGGCTACCCAGACGGCGGCGCGACCCCGCCCGACGAGATGTTCGCCGCCATCGCCCGGATCGCCCGCGCGGTGGACGTCCCGGTGTCGGCCGACATCGAGGACGGCTACGGGCTCGCGGCGAAGGAGATCGTCGAACGGCTGCTGGAGGCCGGGGCGGTGGGCTGCAACCTGGAGGACTCCGACGCCGTGGCCAAACGGCTCAAGGACCCCCGGCGACACGCCGACTGGCTCGCCGAGGTACGCGCGGCGGCCGGTGACAGCCTGGTGATCAACGCCCGCGTGGACACGTTCGTACGGGGCGTGACCGGCGCCGAGGCGGCGATCGAACGCGGCCGCCTGTACGCGGCGGCGGGCGCGGACTGCGTGTACCCGATCGCGGCACCCCCGGAGCTGCTGCCCGAACTGGCGGCCGGGATCGGCACGCCGATCAACGCGATCGCGGGCGTGGAGGCGGGGGCGGGGGCGGATGCCGTACCACCGTCGCGGCTGGGCGAGTTGGGGGCGTCCCGCGTGACCTTCGGGGGCGGGCTGCACGGAGCGTCGATGGCGGCGCTGAAGGTGATGGCGGAACGGCTGCACGGGTCGTAGCCGTACGTACCCGCACATGGCCCCGTGTCCTTGTTGGCCCTTGCCACGGCGCCACGGGACCCGGGGCCACGGTCCCCGGGGACACCGGGCAACCGGGGCCACAGGGCCACGGCGGGGCATGCCGATATTCGGATGCGGGGCCATCCGGGTCGTGCATAGGGTCGACGCCCGTGGAACCCCTCAGCGAGAAACAGATCCGCTCATCCTTCGTGAACTGCACCAAGGGCGAGGCGGCGCGGCTACGGCTGCCACTCGACTTCGCCGAGCTGCCCTGGGAGGACCTGGACTTCCTGGGGTGGGTGGATCCGGGAGCGCCGCTGCGGGCCCATTTCGTGCTGCCCCGGGCGCAGGGCCCGTTGGGGATCTCTCTGCGCGTGCCCCCGGCGAGCCGCACGAGCGCGGTGAAGTCCCGTATGTGCGAGATCTGCCTGACGGCTCACGCCGCCTCCGGGGTCACCTTGCTCGTCGCCCCCTTGGCGGGCACCCGTGGCCGCGAGGGCAACACCGTCGGTGTCTACCTCTGCGCGGACCTCGCCTGCCCCCTGTACCTGCGCGGCAAGCGGCAGCCGAAGCTGCGGTCCGGGCTGTACGAGGAGACCCTGACCCTGGACGAGCGCCTCGCGCGCATGTCGGGCAACCTGGATGCCTTCGTAGGCAAGGTCACCGCGGGGTAAGCCCCTCGCGGACCTCACTCGCCCGAGCGGCACGCGACCACGCCGCACAGAGCGGCTGGGAAGAGCATCGCCGAGGCCCAGACGGGATTCGCGACCTTCGCGGAGGACCTCGACGAACGCTGCCGCTGAGCCGGGTCGGCTCGGCTCGGCTGGCCTAGTCCTTCTCGCCCATGGCGGCACGGAGCCAGTCGAGGGAGCTTTGGCCAAGCAGCCCGTCCGCGAGCCGCCTGGCCGTGTCGGTCACCAGCCGGCCGCGGCTGCTGTCGATCCAGCGCTGAGCGTTCGCGTAGCCCTGGGCCTTGTACTCGATCCCTTGCAGCAGGCATTCGAGCTTGTCCGCGTCCCGAGCGCACACCGCCTCGGCCGAATCCCTCGCCTCGTACTCGGCGACGATCCCCCGCACGGTCGAGGCGAGAGGCTCCGGCATGCCCGCCGTCTGGTCGGCGGTCACCTTCTGCGGACCGACGCTGGGGGTGTACTTCTTGCCCAGGTGGTTCACGTCCCCCGTGCGGGTCTCCTGGGAGTCGTGCCAGACCGCCATAAGAGCCGCCCGCGCGGGGTCCGCGCCCTCCAGCGTGGCGATGATCGAGGCGATGAGCGAAGTGCGCCAGGCGTGCTCGGCGACACTCTCCGGATCACGGACCCCGGCCATCCACCACCCGGTGCGCCGGGCGTGCTTCAGCGTGCCCGCTTCGAACAGGAAGCGCGTCACCGCGCGCAGGTCGTCAGCCACCGTCCGTCTCCTCCCATGTGCGGCTACAGGTTGTAGGCGCCATTGTCGGCAGCGGAGCGGCGGAATCATCGCGTCGTAAAAGGGCGCGTCAGGGAACGGGACGAGTTCACCGAGCCAGTAGTAGCCCCACCGGAGTACGCAGCCCGTGCCACCAGCGGGTTCTTGCCTGAAGCGTGCACCCGTAGGCGGACCCAACCGGTGAGCAGGTCGGACCTGATGTCCGCCACGTCTGCGGCAGGCCCGTACCGTGCACATTCGAGGTGCCCGCTCACAGCATCCGCGACGAGCGTTCCACCTCGATGAACGTCCCATCGATTTCCGGAACGCGGACCAGAGTCGCCAGCATGCAGCGGCCGACCGCGTCGAACTCGTAATTCCTGCAACGCTTCTGGAAAGCGATGAACGGCTCATATCCGAGGCCGCGCAGCATCGCGTGGACCGCGTCGACGTCGCTCACACGCGTTTCGTGCTCCGGCTTCGAGCCGGAGGCCTCGTCGACCTTGGCGCTCTTGAACGTGAGGAGCGAACGGGTCTCTTACGGGCCGTGCACGGTCCGCACCCGCAATTCACGATCGGACGCTCTGAGGCTGCCGGACCGGTCGTCGTAGTAGGTGTCGTGGTACACCTCCGGCCGCCCGGTGGCGCGCTCTTCCAGCGCGCGCAGCACGTTCTCCGGTGCGCGCACCCGGGCTTTCAGCTCAGCTTCGATCATCTGCCGCGCCTCTCCGCTCCGGCGGCTCCCCACAGTTCTCGCAGGCCAAGTGCGCTCACCGCCGCTCTTCTTCCCGCAGCGTCGGCCGGGGACGCCTCCAGTGTGGTCTACGCTGCCCGCATGATTCGCGCAGTGGTATTCGACGTCGGTGAGTGCCTTGTGGACGAGACACGCGAGTACGGAGCCTGGGCCGACTGGCTCGGAGTGCCCCGCCACACCTTTCACGCGATGTTCGGGGCCGTGATCGCCCAGGGACGCGACTACCGCGAGACGTTTCAGGAGTTCCGGCCCGGCTTCGACCTGTACGAGGAGCGTGAGAAGCGCGCCGCCGCGGGGCAGCCGGAGTGGTTCGGTGAGGGCGACCTCTACCTTGATGTCCGGCCAGCGCTCGCCGCGCTGCGTGAGGACGGGCTGTGGCTCGGCATCGCGGGGAACCAGACGGTGCGCGCCGGTCACATCCTCCGCGAGCTGTTCGCTGCCGACGTCGACCTGATCGGCACCTCCGACGACTGGGGCGCCAGCAAGCCCGACCCCGAGTTCTTCGCGCGCGTGGCCGACGTGGTGCCGTTCGAGCCCGGCGAAATCTTGTATGTGGGTGACCGGCTGGACAACGACATCCGTCCCGCCGTGACCGCAGGCATGCGGACAGCGCTGATCCGGCGCGGGCCGTGGGGCACGATCCAGCACCATGCCCCGGACGCCCGCCGCCTGCCGATCTTCCGCCTCGACAGCCTCGCCGAGCTGCCCGAGAGGATCGCCAAGTTCAACGCTGTAGAGCGCTGACCGTGGTACCCCAGCTGTAAAGGCGGTCGTCCAGGTCGCGCACGCACTGCTCGTTCTGCCACGGTCCAAGTGCGCGGCGTACTTCACGCACACGGTCCATGCCTGTGGCGTACCAGGTCACGGCGAGCTGGTCGAGGGCTCGCGAGGCGTACTCGCATGCCTGACGGGGGTCGCCTGCGGCCACTTCGACGGCAGCGAGATCGCCGTAGACCACAGTGCGCTGCTTGTCGGACTCCGGCGGCAGGTCGTCAAGCACCTGTGACAGGGTCGCGCGCGCCTGTGGCAGGTGACCTGCCTTGAGTTGCGTGTTGCCCTTGAAGGCAGCGAGCCGCGTGGCGTCGAACCAGTCCATCCATTCAGGGGTCGGCTGATCGGAGCCCGCCGCGAGTATGTCTTCGCCGTGCCTGATGAGGTTCAGCGCCGTGCGGTTGTTGCCGCATCGGGTCTCGCACTCGGCCTCGACAACGTCCAGCCACGCCAGGAACCGTGCCGACGCGGGGCCACGCCGAGCGTAGGTGCGCGCCGCGATCATTCGCTCAGCCGCCTCGTCACGACGTCCCGCCCAGCCGGGGATGAACGCCGTGTGCGCCAGGACTGCGGCGCCGAGAATCGGATCGTCGGCTTCACCGGCAGCCTGGAGAGCACGGAGCAGCGTTTCCCCCGCCTGTTCCGCTTGTCGAAGGTCGAAGAACTCGATACGGCCAGCGAGGAGGTAGGACTCGGCAAGCGCAGCAGCAACCGTGCGGCGGCAGCCGCCCGTTGTCTCAGACAGCAGAGCACAGCCAAGGCGTGCGTGCTGAAGCACCGTCGGGTGGAGTGTCGCGGGCGCGACCGACCAGTAGAGACGACGGTGGGATCGGGTCACACTCTGGAAGTCGGCTCCCACGCTTGCGGGTTGCGTGGCGCTCGCGTTCTGTGCGGGCACGGCGGCAAGGCCCACAGCGACCGCCGTTCCGGCTACGACGCTACGGCGGGCAGGCCCAGGGCACGCGGTTCCCTCGCCCCACGGCGGGGTGAAGCCCAGAGATTCGATGTCCTGTCCCAGCAGATGGGTGAGCAACTTCTGGCAATCGGGCTGAGGCCAGGGCGGGTTGGCTGACTCAGCGCCGCACTTGCCGCACGCCCACAGACAGCCCTCGGATGCCCAGGGAAAGTGCCACCTGGGTCATGGCTGTCGCCAGAGCCTGTTGAGAGCTGTAACCGGCAGCCGTACGTGCCGCCTTCAACTTGGTGTTGCCGGTGGGTCGGGACACAGTGACCTCCAAGTGGTCCGCTCCATGGGATCGTCCCACGATAGGCATCTTAAGAGACCTCTTATCGCCCTACCGAAGGAATATAAGTCCCCTTCAGGTCCCCTATAGGACCTTTCCAAGCCCTCGAATGGGACGTCGCTGGAGTCCACCCTGTTGTTCACGAGAGGGAGCAACAAGGATGGAGACACAGGGTGATGACAGGAACCCTGCCGTGGGCACCGCCCAACGGCGTGGATGTTGAGGCCTTACCGGCGGGACGCTTGTGGGACGCGGTGCGCGTGACCGAGCCGGTCGGGGCGCTGGCTCTCGAGGCGCTCGGCGACGGAAGCGGCGCCGTGATCGCGGACCTGTACGGACGGTCGCTGTACTGGCTCGTGACGCCGGGGTCTGCTGCGGACTGGCGTCTGCCGCATGTGAGCATGCTCGGCGCGAAGGCTCACGAGGTGACGTACGTGGGGGTGCCGCCCGCCGGGTGCGTACGAGGGCCGGGGGTGCACTGGCGCGTGCCATATGCGCGCGATCGGTATCTCACGGACCCGGACCGACTCCATCGGGCGCTGCTGTCGGCCCTCACCCGCACGCAGGTCTGCCGCCGCTGCGACACACCCACCACCGAGCCCGTGCCCGTCCACGTCACCCATGGCGCCAGCGGGCCCGGGCACACGCTCTACGCCTGCCCGCCGTGTGCCCCGCTGTACTCCGTACGGCACCAGGCGGTGCGGAGTCGGTGAGCACGGCCGACGCGTCCGAAGTCGATGTCCGGCGGCTGGCCTTGGACCAGATGCGCGGCTGGTACTGCGCGCTGTGCCGAGCGCGGCTGTTCGCCGACCGGTCCCTGGGGCGCTTCGAGATCACCTTCGGCCGAACGACAGAGACCGTCGAACTGTGGGCCTGCGCGCCGTCCTGCGAAGCGGTCCGCCAAGCCACAACACGCCGGTCTGCCTAGGCCGGCCGCGCCGACCCCCACAAGACCCCCGCCCCGGCCGCCGCATGTCTTGCCGGACCTGGCGACCGGAGCGGGACGGGCCCGAACGGGCCCCTGGCAGTGCGCCCCGGCGCCCGGAACACGCCGCGCGCCGACACACAGCACAGGAGGTTCACGATGCGCCACCCGCGCGAAGCGGTCAACCACGACCCCGAGGAAGACGACGGCCAGGGCGGCGGCCAGACAGGCGGTTGCGGAGACGGTGACGGCTGCGGCCGCCACTGACACCACGCATCAAGCACCACGCACCACGGTCCCCGCCCCACTACCCCGGCGGCGGGGACCGCACCCTGTTCACAACGAGGACCGATGACACCCACGCCGCCGCACCACCACGCCTACCTCTGGGTCGGCAACGGCCGGGCCCTGGTCAACGACGGCCCCCGCCGCCCCGTGCACCCCGACTTCCGTACCGCCGACGTACCGCCCCTGGAGCGCGCCCACTGGCTGCTCAAACCCGCCACCCGCATCGCGGGGACCTTCGCCCCGCACGACGCCGCCGACTGGTACGGCGCCCAGTTGGCCCAGTACGCGGACGCCATCACCGGTACGCGCGGACCTGCGCCCGACCGTGCCGAGACCATCCGCGGCCTCCGTGCAGGCGACGACATCGTCGGTGGATGGTGGCTCACCGGCGACCGGTTCCTGTCCCTGTCTCTGATCGCCTGCCCGCACCGTGTACGACCCGAATTCCCTTGCCCGCAGCGGTAGTCCGAGACGCCTGCTGACAGACTGTCTCTTCATGAGCGAACCGGAGTTCTGCCAGGGCGGCATCGGCGCCAGTGTCACGTTCGGGCTGCTGGCCGCGTGGGCCGTGCACGACGCGGAGGAAGTGGCCCTGGTGCCGGGCTGGGGCCGGGCCCGGGTGCCGGAGTTGCGGGAGCGGTTTCCGCAGGTGCCGGAGCGGATATGGCGGCGGTTGGAGTCCATCGACGAGCGGGAGTTCGCGACCGCCGTCGCCGGGATGGCCGTCCTGGTCGCCGCCGCGGCCGCCGACGGGCATCGAACCGGCGGGCGTTCCGCCTTCTACCAGACCGCGCTCAACGGATTCGGGCTGCACGGCCTGGTGCATCTGGCGCAGGCCGCTGCCGTCCGCGGGTACACACCGGGCTCGGCTACCTCGCCGCTGGTGGTCCTTCCCTTCACGCTCTGGGCCCGCGGGCGGCTTCGGCGGGCCGGGGTGCTGCGTCCCACACGGCCGCGCGACGCCGTGCAGGGGCTCGCGCTCGCCGCCGCGGCCACGGTCGGGTCGCACATGCTGGCGCGACGGCTTTCGGCGCCTCGCGGCGGCCAGGCAGTCGTCTAGGTCTCTAGGCCGCGACGGATCCCGTCTCGTCCGACCGCTCCACGATCACCAGCGTGCCGTGGCTGCCCCGGCGCACCGCGTGTGCCGTGTGCGCCGGGATGACGTACAGCTCCCCCGTCCGCACCGTCACCGGGTCGCCGGACACCTCGAGTTCGAGTTGTCCGGACAAGACCAGCAGCGCCTCGGGGGCCTCGTGGCTCTCCTCCTCCACCGGGAGTTCGTCCATCCGCAGCACCTTCACGCAGGCGGAGCCCACCCGTCCGAGGACGAGTGAGCTCCATGCCTGCGGGAGACCCGCTGCCGTCTCATTCAGATTGACCGGACTGACCGGACCACTCACCACGCGTCGCTCCTGCCGGCTTCCTGACGATCTCAAGGACGTCTTCGACGCTACGTGGCCAGGGCCTCCGGTTGGGAGACCGTTCGGCAAAGGATGAGGCGGCCCGCCGCGGAGGCCCGCTCCGGAACGTCCGTTGCGGGACGTCCGTTACGGGATCCACTTCTCCCACACCTCGGGGTTCTCCTTCACCCACTTCTCCGCCGCGTCCTCCGGTGAGAGCCCCTCCGACGCGATCAGCTCCGAGACCGCGTTCTGGTGCTCCTTCGTCCAGCGGAAGTTCTTCAGGAACTCGGCCGCCTTGCCGCCGTTCTTCGCGAAGTCCGCGTTGAGGTGCTTCTGCAGCGGCGTCGTGGGGTAGGCGCAGTCGACCGTCTTGGGATCCTCCGCGCCCTTCTCCGCGCACTCGTCCGTGTACTTCGGCAGCTTCACCTCGACCATCGGCACCTCGTTGAAGAGCCACTGCGGCTCGTACCAGTAGGTGAGGAACGGCTTCTTCTTCTTGGCGAACTGCTTGATCTGGGTGATCTGCGCCGCCTCCGACCCCGCGAAGACGACCTTGTAGTCCAGGTCGAGGTTCTCCACCAGCGCGGTGTCGTTGGTGATGTACGACGGCGAGCCGTCCATGAGCTGGCCCTTGCTGCCGCTCTCGGAGGTACGGAACTGGTCGGCGTACTTGTTGAGGTTCTTCCAGTCGGTGACGTCGGGGTGCGCGTCGGCGAAGTACTTCGGGACGTACCAGCCGATGTGGCCGGTGACGCCGAGGTCCCCGACGTTCGCGATGGTCTTCTTGTCCTTGACGTACCGCTGTTCCTGCTCCGGGTGGCCCCAGTCCTCCATCAGGGCGTCCACGCGGCCCTGGCTGAGCGCGTCCCAGGCCGGGACCTCGTCCACCTGGACCGTGTCGACGCGGTAGTCCAGCTCGTGCTCGAGCAGGTACTGGGCGACGGCGACGTTGGCCTGTGCGCCGACCCAGGACTGGACGGAGAGCGTGACCGTGTTCGCGCCGTCCACGTTGGCGTACGGCGAGGACTGCTTGGACATGTCGGCCTTGCCGCAGCCGGTGGCGGTGACGGCGAGGAGGGCCGCGGCGGCGGTGGCCGCCGCCGCGGTCAGGGTCGTGCTACGAGTGCGATGAGTACGAGTACGAGTACGCATACGGGCCATGTCAGGCCCCCTTCCGTGAGCGGCGCGCCGTCGGCTGCGTCACTCGGTCGAGCATCAGTCCCAGGCAGACGATCGCAGCGCCCGCCACCAGGCCGGTGGCCGGGTCGCCTTGGGCCAGGCCGAAGAGGACCTGGTAGCCGAGCGCGCCGGAGCCGACCAGGCTGCCGATGACGACGACGGCGAGGACCAGGACGACGCCCTGGTTGACGGCGAGCAGCAGCGCGGGGCGGGCCAGCGGGAGCTGGACCTGCCACAGCTGCTGGCGCGGCGTGGCGCCGAGGGAGCGCGCGGACTCCAGCGCGGCCGGGTCGACCTGCCGCAGCCCCTGGGTGGTGATGCGGATGACGGCGGGCAGGGCGTAGACGATGGCCGCGGCCGCCGCCGGGGCCCGGCCGACGCCGAACAGTGCGACCACCGGGATCAGGTACACGAACTGCGGCATCGTCTGGAAGACGTCCATTACGGGGCGCAGGATCCGTTCCAGGCGGGGGCTGCGGGCCGCCGCGACGCCGATGGCGAAGCCGAGGACGAGGGTGACGGCGACGGCCGCCAGCACCTGGGAGAGCGTGTCCATGGACGGCTCCCACACGCCGAGCACGCCGATCGCGGCCATGGCGAGGGTGGCGGTCAGGGCGGTGCCCCAGGTGCCGATGAGCCAGGCCAGGGCGGCGACGATCAGCAGCGCCGACCACCACGGCAGGGCCAGCAGGCCGTCGCGCAGCGGGTCGAGGATCCAGCGGACGTAGCGCGAGGCCCAGTCGGCGGTGCCGCCGACGACGGGCACGTCGGAGTACAGGTGGTCGACCATCCACTCCTTCGCGTCGTTGACGGGCTCGACTATGGCGACGGTCCAGCCGTCCGGCCACGTCAGGGCGCCCATGGAGCGGCCGACGAGGGCCACCGCCGCGGTGCCGACGGCGGCCGCGGCCCAGGCGGGCCAGCCGCGCAGCAGGCGCGGGCCGGTGGGTTCGGCCCCGGCGCGCTCGCCGGCCGCCGCCGTCGTGCGGTCCAGGACGACCGCGAGCAGCACGATCGGGATGCCCGCGGCCAGCGCCTTGCCGACGTCGACGGTGGACAGCGCCTGGTAGACGCGATCACCAAGACCGCCGCCGCCGATCATCGAGGCGATGACGGCCATGGAGAGCGCCATCATGATCGCCTGGTTGACGCCGAGGAGGAGCTCCTTGCGGGCCAGCGGCAGCCGCGCGGACAACAGCCGCTGCCACCCGGTGGCGCCGAGCGAGGCCACGGCCTCCAGCACGCCGGCGTCCGCCTGCCGCAGTCCGAGCGCGGTGAGCCGGGCCATCGGCGGAGCCGCGTAGACCACGGTCGCCAGCACCGCGCCGGGCACGCCCATCCCGAAGATCATGACGACCGGCAGGAGGTAGGAGAAGGCGGGCAGCACCTGCATGGTGTCCAGGACCGGCCGCAGCGCCCGGTGCGTACGGTCCGACAGCCCGCCGGCGAGGCCGAGCAGTCCGCCGATGACGACCGAGGCGGTGACGGCGACGACCATCAGCGCCAGCGTCTGCATCGTCGGCACCCACATGCCCAGCAGCCCGCAGACGGCGAAGGAGACCGCGGCGGTGACGGCGACGCGCACCCCCGCGACGCGCCAGGCGAGCAGGGTGGCCGCGGCCGTGGTACCGGCCCAGCCGAGGGCCAGCAGCACGACGTAGACGGCGCGGACGCAGACGATGATCGCGTTGCTGATGTGGCCGAAGAAGTAGACGAAGAGCGGGTGGCTGTCGCGGTTGTCGATGATCCAGTCGCTGGCGTCGCCGAGCGGCTCGGACAGGTCGACGGTCAGCGCGTCCGGCCACGTGCCGCTGGCCCACTTGGCGTGCGCCAGGGGTACGAGTACGGCCGCGAGGAGCGCGAGGACGACCAGCTTGGCCAGCGCCGGGCGCTGCCGGACGGCGGCCAGCAGTGAGCCCGCCGGAGCGTGGGCCGCGGCAGCCGCGTCGTCCTTGGCGACCTCGGTGGACGCCTGGTCGGTACGGGGGGTGGTGACGGCACTCATCGGCGTCTCCCGGGGTTCGTGAACAGGCCCCCCAAGGCGGACGCCCCCTTCGACGCGGCCCGTGCGGTGGTGCGGCCGCGCACCGCGTGCCGCTCCGCCACGCGGCCGCGGGCAACGCCGCGCGCCGCCGAGGGAGCCTCACGCAGGCGCCGCACACGTGCGGCGTGCCGCGTCCGCGCGGACGCGGACCCGGACGCGGATCCAGACGCAGGCCCGGACCCAGACCCAGACGCAGACGCAGACGCAGACGCAGACGCAGACGAGCGTGCCGATGCGGGCGTCGCGGGCACGGTCGGCGCCGGGCCGCGCGCCGCCGAGGCCGACGGTTCGGCCCGCAGGGCGCGTACGCGTACGGCACGCCCGCTGAATCGGGTGGTGGTGCCGGTCGGGGCGCCGACGGACACGGTGTCGCGCCGGATCCGGCGCTTCATGCGGGGCGTCACGCGGCCGCCTTCTCCGGGCGCAGGCCCGCGACCACCGCGAGCAGGCACTCGTGGTCGACCACCCCCAGGCAGCGGCCGTCCTCCATGACGCAGGCCGCGCCGCCGATGTGGGCGACGGTCTCGATGGCGTCGACAACGGCCGTGTCGGGGGCGAGGGCGCCGGGGTGGTCCTGGCCGCCGCCGCAGTCCCCGGCGCGCATGGCGGTGCGCACCGTCATGACCTGCTCGCGCGGCACGTCGCGGACGAAGTCCCGTACGTAGTCGTCGGCCGGGGAGCCGACGATCTCCTCGGGCGTGCCGAGCTGCACGATCCGGCCGTCGCGCATCAGCGCGATGCGGTCGCCGAGGCGCAGGGCCTCGTTCAGGTCGTGCGTGATGAAGACCATGGTGCGGCCCTCGTCGCGGTGCAGGCGGATGACCTCCTCCTGCATGTCGCGCCGGATCAGCGGGTCGAGGGCGCTGAACGGCTCGTCGAACAGCAGCACCTCGGGGTCCGCGGCGAGCGCGCGGGCCAGGCCGACACGCTGCTGCTGGCCGCCGGAGAGCTGGCCGGGGCGGCGGTGCTCCAGTCCGTCGAGGCCGACCTTCGCCACCATCTCGGCGGCCCTGGCGCGGCGTTCGCTCTTCGCCACGCCCTGGATCTCCAGGCCGTAGGCGACGTTGTCGAGGACGGTGCGGTGCGGCAGCAGGCCGAAGTGCTGGAAGACCATGGCGGCCCGGTGCCGGCGCAGGTCGCGCAGCCGGTTCTTGTCCATGCCCAGCACGTCCTCGCCGTCGATCTCCAGGCTGCCGGAGGTCGGCTCGATGAGGCGGGTCAGACAGCGGACGAGGGTGGACTTGCCGGAGCCGGACAGGCCCATGACGACGAAGACCTCACCCTGCCGTACGTCGAAGGAGACGTCCCGGACGGCGGCGGTGCAGCCGGTGCGCTCGCGCAGTTCGGCCGGGGAGAGCTCCGCGTCGGCGCTGCCCGGAACGTGGTCCGCCTTGGGGCCGAAGACCTTCCACAGGTGGCGGACGGAGAAGACGGGCTCGGTGGCCTTCGTGGCCTCGGCGGTCTTGGTGGCCTCGGTGGTCTTGGTGGTCTTGGTGGGCTCGGTGGGCTCGGTGGTCTTGGTGACGGAGACGGCCGTCTCCGTCTTGGGGTCGGCGTTCTTGGGGTCGGCGTTCATCACGCCTCACCTCCTTGGTCGGTGGCTTCGGCGAGCAACTCCGCGCACTTCTCCCCCACCATCAGTACGCCGATCATCGGGTTGACCGCGGGAATGGTCGGGAAGACGGAGGCGTCGACGACGCGGATCCCGTCCAGACCGCGGATCTTCAACTCGGGGTCCACCACGGCCGTTTCGTCGTCGGCGGCGCCCATCTTGCAGGTACCCGCCGGGTGGTACACGGTGTGGTGCGCCTTCCGCAGCAGGTCGCTCAGGCGCTCGTCGTCCGTGACGTCCGGGCCGGGGAAGACCTCGCGCTTGAGCCACTTGGCGAACGGCTCGGTGCGGGCGATCTCACGGGCGATCTTTACGCCGTCGACCAGGGTCCGCGCGTCGTAGCCGTCCTCGTCCGTGAAGTAGCGGAAGTCGAGGGCGGGGTGGGCCTCCGGGTCGGCGGAGGTGAGGTAGAGCCGTCCGCGGGCGCGGGACTTGGGGATGTTGGGGGTCATCGACACGCCGTGCTCGGGCCGTTCGTAGCCCAGCCGCTCCGGGTTGTCGGTGAACGGGATCTGGTAGAAGTGGAACATCAGGTCGGGCGCGTCCAGCGACTCGTCCCGGCGGACGAACAGCGCCGCGTCGGAGTCCATCGCGGAGTTCTCCGGCAGCGGCCCGTCGGTCTCCCACACGATCACCGACTCGGGGTGGTCCTGAAGGTTCTCACCGACGCCCGGCAGGTCGTGCACGACCGGGATGCCCAGCTCCTCCAGGTCCTTCCGCGGGCCGATGCCGGAGAGCAGCAGCAGCCGCGGCGAGTCGATCGCGCCACCGCAGACCAGGACCTCGCGCCTGGCGGAGATCAGCCGCTCCTCGCCGTCCTTGTTCCGTACGTGCACGCCGGTGGCGCGCTTGCCGTCCAGCTCCAGCTTGTACGCCCAGGTCTCCAGGAACAGCTCCAGGTTGGGCCGGTCCCCGGCCTCCATGTGCGGGTGGAGGTACGCGACGGACGCGGAGGAGCGCTTGTTGTTCTCCGGGTGGTAGGCGAGGTCGAGGAAGCCGACGCCCTCGTGGAACGGCTTGTCGTTGAAGCCGATCACCTCGGGGATGTCGAGGGAGGACTTGACCGCGTCGATCCAGTCCTTGGCGATGGCGTTCTGGTCCTTCTCGGCGACCCGCACGATGTTGTTGCGGAGCTTGCCGAAGTACGGCTCCATCGCGGACGCGCCCCAGCCGGTGGCACCCGCGGCCTCCCACTCGTCCCAGTCTGAGGGCAGCGGCTTGAAGGCGATCAGGGTGTTGTGGGAGGAGCAGCCGCCGAGCACCTTGGCGCGGCTGTGCAGGATGTGCGAGTTGCCCTGCGGCTGCTCGACCGTCGTGTACCCGTAGTCGAGGTCGCCGCCCAGCAGGCCCAGCCAGCGGCGCAGGGTGAGGACGTCCTCGCGGTCGATGTCGGACGGGCCGCCCTCGATGACGGCGACCGTGACGTCCGGGTTCTCGGTGAGCCGGGAGGCGATCACCGAACCCGCGGTGCCGCCGCCGATGACGACGTAGTCGTACTGGGACATGGGGAGGTACTCCTGTCGGTGGTGCAAAGGTGCGTCGCGTAATGGGTGTCGCGTCGTGGGTGTGGCGTCCTGGGTGTCGGGTCGAGGGGCGCTCAGCCCGCGAACCAGCGGACCGGCCGGGGCCGCAGGTTCTCGTAGACGTGCTTGGCCTCGCGGTACTCGGCGAGGCCGGTGGGGCCCAGCTCGCGCCCGATACCGGACTTGCCGAAGCCGCCCCACTCCGCCTGCGGGAGGTAGGGGTGGAAGTCGTTGATCCATACGGTGCCGTGCCGCAGCCGGGCGGCGATCCGGCGGGCGCGGGCGGTGTCGGCGGACCAGACCGCGCCCGCCAGCCCGTACTCGGTGTCGTTGGCCAGCGCGATCGCCTCGTCCTCGGTACGGAAGGTCTCCACGGTCAGGATCGGGCCGAACGTCTCCTCCCGTACGACCCGCATCTCGCGGTGGCAGCCTTCTATGACGGTCGGCAGGTAGAAGTAGCCGGTGGCGGGCCGCTCGGCGGAGGGTTCGGGCCGCCGGCCGCCGCAGCGCAGGCGGGCGCCCTCGGCGAGCGCCGAGGCCACGTAGCCCTCGGTCTTCTCCAGCTGCGCGGCCGACACCAGCGGGCCGCACTCCACGCCCTTCTCGGTGCCGCGGCCGAGCCGGATCCGCTCGGCGCGGCGGGCGAGCTCGGCGACGAAGCGGTCGGCGACGGACTCCTCGACGATGAGCCGGGAACCGGCCGAGCAGACCTGGCCGCTGTGGATGAAGGCGGCGTTCAGCGCCTGGTCGACGGCGGTGTCGAAGCCCTCGTCGGTGGCGCAGGCGTCGGCGAAGACGACGTTGGGGTTCTTGCCGCCCAGCTCCAGGGCCACCTTCTTGACACTGTCGGCGGCGGCCTTCATCACCCTCGTACCGCTGGCGAGGCCGCCGGTGAAGGAGACCAGGTCCACCTGCGGGTGCTCGGCCAGCCGGGCGCCCACGGGGTCGCCCGCGCCGGTCACCAGGTTGCCGACACCCGCCGGGAGCCCGGCCTCCACCAGCAGCCTCATCAGCTCGACGGTGGACAGCGGGGTGACCTCGCTGGGCTTGATCACGAAGGTGTTGCCGGCCGCCAGGGCGGGGGCGATCTTCCAGCTGGCCTGGAGCAGCGGGTAGTTCCAGGGGGTGATCAGCGCGCACACGCCGACCGGTTCGTGCACGACGACGCTGTGGATGTCGGGGCTGCCCGCGTCCACGACCCGCCCGCCGGACTCGTTCACGACGAGGTCGGCGAAGTAGCGGAAGGCGTCGGTCACGCAGTCGACGTCGACGCGCCCCTCTTCCAGGGTCTTGCCGGTGTCACGGCTCTCGACCAGCGCGATCTCCTCGCGGTCGCGCTGGAGCAGCTCGGCGACGCGGCGGAGCAGCGCGGCGCGCTCGGCGACGGGCGTACGGGGCCAGGGGCCGCTGTCGAAGGCGCGGCGCGCGGCGGCCACGGCCGCGTCGGTCTCCTCGGTGCCGCCCTCGGCGACAAGGGCGAGTGTGCTGGCGTCGGCGGGGTCGAGGACCTCCCGCTGCGCGCCGGACGCGGCCGCTCGCCACGCCCCGTCCACATGAATGGTCTCGACTGCCGACACTGCTGTTCTGCCTTCCGGTTCCGCGGGCCCGTCGCCCGTCGTTCTTCCGCTGGTCACACACCAACGACTGGGGTCGCCTAACCGGGGGGTCAATTTGTATGCGTAATTCATGCGTCAATGTGGCCCGCATCACTGGATACGCGACCGGCCGCCCGCCCGCTCGGCGACCGGCCGCCCGCTCGCTCGGCCGCGGAACATAGGGTGAAGCGCCCGTAAGCAAGCGTTTTCGATCAAGGGGTGGGGCGTCGAGTGACGGCGAGACATGGGGGGTGGGCCGTCGCCGCGTGCGCGGCCATGGTGATGGGGCTCACCGGCTGCGGCGGCGAGGGCGGCAAGGCCGGCGACGACGGCGGTAGCGACGGCGGCAAGGGCGGCGCGACCGAGAGCCCCACGAGCTTGGACATCGAGAGGCTGCCGGGGCCGGAGATCGCCAAGAGGGCCAAGGCGGAGCAGAGGGCGGCGACGTCCTTCCGCCTCGTGACCGGTACCCAGAAGCCCGAGGCGTCCGGAAAGTGGGACGTGACCATGGACACGGCGGGCAACTGCGTCGGTTCGTGGAGGCAGGACTCGCGGGGCTCGTACGAGGCGATCAAGCACGGCAAGAAGGCCTGGATCAAGCCGGACAGGCAGTTCTGGAACTACTCAGCCCGCCCGGAGAGCGGCTGGCCGGATCTGTTCACGGGGAAGTGGCTGCGCGGCACCCCGTCCAGCAAGATCCTCGAGAGCGTGTTCACGGCCTGCGACATGCGCCGCCTGGTCCACGATGCGACCTCCGTGCTGAATGACGACGTCACCAAGGGCCCGACGGTCATCGTGGAGGGCCAGAAGGCGATCACGCTCAAGGCCGAGGATCCGAAGACCGGCAACCCGGTGACCCTCTACGTCGCCACCGAGGGCAAGCCCTACCCCCTGAAGCTGGAGCAGGGCGACGAGACCGCCCCGACCACCGCGATCTTCACGGACTACGAGAAGCCGGTGCCGAACACGACGCCGCCCGAGGGCGAGACCGTCAACGTGGCACTGCTGGAGACCCCTGGCCGCCGGGCGGACTGACGCCTGCCCTCTGTGTGGCGTCGGCGGTGTCGACCGCCGGCACCGCCGCTCTCCATGGATACGCGACCGGCTGCCAGCACACTCGGCCATGGAAAGTAAGGTAAAGCGCCAGTAAGTAAGCAATTTTTTGATCAAGGGGTAGGGCGTCTCAATGAGAAAGAAGTACGGGGTGTGGGCCGTGGCCGCGTGTGCGGCCATGACGCTGGGACTCACCGGCTGCGGCGGTGACGACAAGAAGGACGACAACGGCGACAAGAGCCCCACCAAGCCGGCGGCTCCGGCCACCAACGGTGTGGAGAAGCTGACCGGCCCGGAGATCGCCGACAAGGCGAAGAACGAGCTCACGAGCGCCACGTCCGTGCGGATGAACGCCGAGGGCAAGGACGGCGGGCAGTCCATGAAGATGAACATGCTCATGGACAACAAGGGCGACTGCCGCGGCTCGATGACCATGGGCTCCCAGGGTTCGTTCGAGATCGTCAAGCTCGGCGACAAGGTGTGGATGAAGCCTGACGCCCAGTTCATGAAGACGATGTTCGGCGAGGACGCAGAGGTCACCAAGCTCCTCACGGGCAAGTGGATGTACGGCTCCACGACGACCGACAAGGACCTCAAGGACATGGCCGACGTCTGCGACCTGAAGAGCGTGCAGGCGAGCGCGGCCGGCAGCACCGAGCAGAACAAGTCCTTCACCAAGGGCACCGTGACCACGCTGGACGGCCACCAGGTCATCCCGGTCAGCGGCAAGAACGGCTCCGGCGAGCCGATCACGCTCAGCGTCGCGCTGGAGGGCAAGCCGTACCCGGTGAAGGTCGTGAAGACCGGGGCCGACTCGACCACCAGCACGCTGTCCGACTACAACAAGCCGGTGGGGACCGAGACCCCGCCGGAGACGGAGAGCATCGACATGGCGGAGCTGGAGAAGTCCGCCTGACCTGGCGGTCGCCGCGTCCCCGGCCTCCCAAGGGACGTCCCCACCCCCCACTTCGACGCCCCCCGGCGGCCCTCGGCCACCGGGGGGCCTCGCCCCTTCACGAGCAGGCCCTCGGGCCGGGTCGGGAACGGCCGAAGGGCCGTGCCCCGGAACAGTTCCGGGGCACGGCCCTTCGCAGCGGTACGGCTGTCAGACGCTGTCGGACAGACGCCGTCAGCTGTCAGACAGACACCGTCAGATGAGGCCGAGGCCGCGCACGGCGTCGCGCTCCTCCGCCAGCTCCTTCACCGACGCGTCGATGCGGGTCCGGGAGAAGTCGTTGATCTCCAGGCCCTGGACGATCTCGTACTTGCCGTCCTTGCAGGTGACCGGGAAGGAGGAGATGAGGCCCTGCGGAACGCCGTAGGAGCCGTCCGACGGGATGCCCATCGAGGTCCAGTCGCCCTCGGCGGTGCCGTTCACCCAGGTGTGGACGTGGTCGATGGCGGCGTTGGCGGCGGAGGCGGCCGAGGACGCGCCACGCGCCTCGATGATCGCGGCACCGCGCTTGGCGACGGTCGGGATGAAGGTGTCGGCCAGCCACTGCTGGTCGTTGACGACCTCGGCGGCGTTCTTGCCCGCGACCTCCGCGTGGAAGATGTCCGGGTACTGCGTCGCGGAGTGGTTGCCCCAGATCGTCAGCTTCTTGATCTCGGAGACCGGGGCACCGGTCTTCTGCGCGAGCTGCGAGATGGCGCGGTTGTGGTCCAGGCGGGTCATCGCGGTGAAGCGCTCGGCCGGTACGTCCGGCGCGGCGGCCTGCGCGATGAGCGCGTTGGTGTTGGCCGGGTTGCCCACCACCAGGACCTTGATGTCGTCGGCGGCGTGGTCGTTGATGGCCTTGCCCTGCGGCTTGAAGATGCCGCCGTTGGCCTCCAGCAGGTCACCGCGCTCCATGCCCTTGGTACGCGGGCGGGCGCCGACCAGCAGCGCCACGTTGGCGCCCTCGAACGCCGCGTTCGGGTCGTCGGAGATGTCGATGCCGCGCAGCAGCGGGAACGCGCAGTCGTCCAGCTCCATCGCGGTGCCCTCGGCGGCCTTGAGACCCTGTGGGATCTCCAGCAGGCGCAGCTTGACCGGCACGTCCGCGCCGAGAAGGTGACCGGAGGCGATGCGGAAGAGCAGCGCGTAGCCGATCTGGCCGGCGGCGCCGGTGACGGTGACATTAACGGGAGTGCGGGTCATGGCGGTCTCCTGCGCTGTGTTTTCTGATCGATCTCTTGGTGTCGAGATACCGGGCGTCAGGCTATCCGACCCTGGCGTACCGGGGCCCCGCCGCCCCTCTGTGTCCCTGCTCACCGCGCCGCGTCGTACGGGGTGCCCCCTCAGCGGCGTTTCACGCACACGGCGGCCGTCTGCTCACAAGGAGGGGGAGCGCAGACGGCCGCCTGGCGGCGCCCGTGGGGGGTCGGGCTGCGCCTGCCCCGAATCGGCCCGCGCATGCCCCCCGTTCGGGGGGCAGATTCGGCCAGAACTTGACGCGGTTTGACGCGGTTCTCAATCGGGCGGCGCCGGTGCGCGCGACATCTCCAGCGGTGGTTCCGGGGGTGACTCCGCGGGCGGTTCCAGCGGCTCTCCCGGCGACGGCGCCCCCTCAGGCGCCGAATCCCCGGTCGCCACCTCGCCGCCGGGAGCCCACTCGCCCGCGTCCTCCCACTCCCCTTCCGCGCCTTCCCCTCCGGCTTCGAGGGCCGGCTGGAAATCGTGCTCCCCGGACCCCAGGAGCACGGCGTCGCCTCCGGCGATCGCGGCGGTGAGCGTCACCCGATCCGGCGAGGCGGTCGCCAGCATCATCGTGCGGACGACGCCGTCCGACGCGGGCAGCGTCCGCGCGCTCCCGTGCTCCGACTCGATGAACAGGGACATGGCCTCGGCCTCGTCCTCGGCCTCCATCTCGCCCCACACGGTGTGGCACCGCGCGCTGTACCAGAGGCGCAACCGCACCACCTCGCGCACCTCCGCCTGTGCCAGGCGCTTGCCGTCGTCGTGACAGCCGTACTCGGCGGGGTCGCGGTTGGAACACTCCTCCGCCCGGCAGCTCTTGGCCTCCTTCTCCGTACGGGCCCGGTCCCCGAAGGCGACGGCCGCACCGCCCACGGCGGCGAGGACGCCGGCGCCGGCCAGCAGGGCGGCCATCAGCCGCCCCCATCGCCGCGCGGGCACAAGCACAGGCACAGGCACAGGCTCAGAAGCCTCGCCGAGGGGGTCGCGCGGGGCCTCGGCGGATGCCTCGGCAGGTGCCTCGGCAGTGGCGCCCGGTGGTTGCGGCGCCGCCTCGTCCCGCGCCCGCTCCCCTTCGCCCGTGCACGGCTCGTCCCGGAGCCAGGCCGCGTCCGCCAGCTCCCACAGCACTGTGAGCCGCCGCGGGTCCGCGCCCGCCACCGTGCCCAGCGCGAGCACCGCCTGCCGGGGCGGCATCTTCTGCCCGTTGAGGTACCGCTGCCATGACGACTTGCTGTACGCGGTCTTGTCCGCGAGCGCCACCAGGCTGAGCCCGGTGCGGTCCTTGAGCCGCCGCAGCTGTTCGACCAGATGCCGCACTTCCGACGGCAGTTCCCCGGACAGCGCTGTCCATCGCGCCACTGATCCCACCCCCGTGTGGACGCGTGCTTCTCCAGGCGCTAGACGGACCACGGTATCGCGGAGGGTTCCGCTCCGGTCAGCCGATGTCCCACTCCCGTCCCCGAACTGGCGCTGCTGCCATGGGCGTTCCCGCAGGCCAGGGGGTGGGACGTCCCACGATGTCCCACGCTGCCCGCCGCCGGTGGCCAGCCGGGCGGCGCGGCCCGCAGTCTCGGCAGGGCAAGCCGGGCGGCGCACCGCTCGCCCCGCCCGGTCCACGACTCAGGGGGAAGGAACCCATCGATGAAGACCCGTAAGAGCCTCGCGCTCGCGACAGCCACGCTGGCGCTCGGATCCGGGCTCGCTCTGGCAGCCCCGACCGCGCAGGCCGACGAAGCGCCTGCCCGTACCACCGCGGCCACCGCGCCCCAGGGCGATGCCGAGGCCCGTGCGACCTGGCACCGGCTCTGGGGACCCCACGGGATCACCCAGGCGGAACTGATCAACGGCCGCGGGAAGTGGACCTCGAACCAGTACAAGACGCCCACCTCCACGACCCGCGCGGTCCTGCGGTGCTGGAACACGCGGGAGAAGATGCGGGTGCGCATCTGGGACTCCGCGGACCAGCGGTGGGTCGGCAGCAGCGGCTGGCAGTACTGCAACCCCAACCGCTCGATGATCGCCGAGGCGCGGGTGAACGTGAACCACAAGCTGCGGGTCCGCGTCGAGGGTGACCAGGGCGCGCGGGTGACCACGTACTACCGCGGCTGAGCACGCACGACGGCGGCCCGCCCCTCCACCAGGAAGGGCGGGCCGCCGTCCGTATTCAAGGCATGTCGCTCAACGCACGGCCGCTCACCGCACCGTGAAGTGGACCACGTCCTCCAGGAACGGGACCTCCAGCCACGGATCCGGCTGGGCCATCATCGACAGCATCACGATCGCGAACCCCAGCCCGCCGTAGGTCAGCAGGTCGGTGAAGCGCGACCGCACCGCCAGCATCCCGACCTCGGGCAGCATCCAGCGCAGCACGGCGCCCAGCAGCAGCGACAGCCCGATGACGATCGTTCCGGGCCGGAACGCGTCGAGGGCGACGATCAGCAGTCCGAGGCCCACCCCGGCCATCACCGTGAGCAGCGGCCACTGCCGTACCGGGGCGGGGGCGTCGCCCGGCGCGGCCCGGCCGCCGCCCTCGGGCCGTGCCGTGTCCCGGGTGATCAGCGGGAAGCGGCGCGACTTGCGCGGTTCGGCAGCCACCAGGCCCTCCGTCGACGTACCCGGCTCAGCCGACATCGCCGATCCCGGCGGCCCGCTCGGCGGCTTCCACCACGTTGACGAGCAGCTGGGCGCGGGTCATCGGGCCGACACCGCCGGGGTTCGGCGAGAGCCAGCCAGCGACCTCGGCGACGCCCGGATGCACATCACCGACGATCTTGCCGTTGGCGTCGCGGGAGACACCGACGTCGAGGACGGCCGCGCCCGGCTTGACGTCCTCGGGCTTGACCAGGTGCGGCACGCCCGCCGCGGCGACGACGATGTCGGCCCGCCTGAGGTGCGCGGCCAGGTCGCGGGTGCCCGTGTGGCACTGGGTCACGGTCGCGTTCTCGGAGCGCCGGGTGAGCAGCAGCGGCATCGGGCGGCCGATGGTGACACCGCGGCCGACCACCACGACCTCGGCGCCCGCGATCTCCACGCCGTGCTCCCGCAGCAGCGTGACGATGCCGTACGGGGTGCAGGGCAGCGGGGCCGGCTCGCCCAGGACCAGGCGGCCGAGGTTCATCGGGTGCAGGCCGTCCGCGTCCTTGGCGGGGTCCATCAGCTCCAGGACGCGGTTCTCGTCGATGCCCTTGGGCAGCGGCAGCTGGACGATGTAGCCGGTGCACTCCGGGTTCTCGTTCAGCTCCCGGACGACCGCCTCGATCTCCTCCTGGGTGGCGGTGGCGGGCAGCTCGCGCTGGATCGAGGCGATACCGACCTGGGCGCAGTCTCGGTGCTTCCCGGCCACGTACTTCTGGCTGCCGATGTCGTCGCCCACCAGCAGCGTCCCCAGGCCGGGCGTGACGCCCTTCGCCTTCAGGGCCTCGACACGGGTGGCGAGGTCGGCTTTGATCGCGGCCGCGGTGGCCTTGCCGTCAAGAATCTGGGCGGTCATACGTCCATCCTCCCGGATGCCGGGGTGTCGGTGTCCATCAGGTCCGGTCGCCGCGCGGGCACGGCGGGGCGGGGCTCAGTGGAAGAAGTGGCGCGTGCCCGTGAAGTACATGGTCACGCCCGCCGCCTTCGCGGCCTCCACCACCTGCTCGTCACGGACGGATCCGCCCGGCTGCACCACGGCCTTGACGCCCGCGGCCGTCAGCACCTCCAGCCCGTCGGGGAAGGGGAAGAAGGCGTCGGAGGCGGCGTACGAGCCGTGCGCCCGCTCCTCGCCCGCGCGCTGCACGGCCAGCCGGGCCGAGTCGACGCGGTTGACCTGGCCCATGCCCACGCCGACGGTCGCGCCGTCCTTCGCGAGCAGGATCGCGTTGGACTTCACCGCGCGGCAGGCGCGCCAGGCGAAGGCCAGCTCGGCCAGCTCGTCGGCGTCCAGCGCCGCACCGGTGGCGAGGGTCCAGTTGGCCGGGTCGTCGCCGTCCGCCTGGAGCCGGTCCCTGGTCTGGAGCAGCACACCGCCGTCGATGGGGCGGATCTCCTGCTCCTGCGCGGGGGCGTCGGCGACCCGCAGCACGCGGATGTTCTTCTTGCGGGAGAGCACCTCGACCGCGCCGGCCTCGTAGTACGGCGCCACGATGACCTCGGTGAAGATCTCGGCGACCTGCTCGGCCAGCTCCACCGTCACCGGCCGGTTGACGGCGATGACGCCGCCGAAGGCGGACAGCGGGTCGCAGGCGTGGGCCTTGCGGTGGGCCTCGCCGACGTCCGCGCCGACCGCGATGCCGCACGGGTTGGCGTGCTTGATGATCGCGACGCAGGGCGCGTCGTGGTCGTACGCCGCCCGGCGCGCCGCCTCGGTGTCGACGTAGTTGTTGTACGACATCTCCTTGCCGTGCAGCTGCTCGGCGCCGGCGAGGCCGCACGGGGCGCCCTCGGCGGTGAAGAGCGCGGCGGGCTGGTGCGGGTTCTCGCCGTACCGCAGCACGTTCTTGCGCCGGAACGTCGCGCCCAGGAACTCGGGGAAGCCCGCGGTGTCGTCCTCGTCGGCCGCGTAGCCCTGGGCGAACCAGTTCGCCACGGCCACGTCGTAGGCGGCGGTGTGCTGGAACGCCTCGGCCGCGAGCCGCTTGCGCGACCGCAGGTCGAAGCCGCCGTCGGCGACCGCCTTGAGGACGTCCCCGTACCGCTCGGGGTTGACGACGACCGCCACGGACGGGTGGTTCTTGGCGGCGGCGCGGACCATCGACGGACCGCCGATGTCGATCTGCTCGACGCACTCGTCGGGGCTCGCGCCGGAGGCGACGGTCTCCCGGAACGGGTAGAGGTTGACGATCACCAGCTCGAACGGCTCGACGCCCAGCTCGGCCAGCTGCGCACGGTGCGCGTCCAGCCGCTGGTCGGCGAGGATGCCCGCGTGGACGCGCGGGTGCAGGGTCTTGACCCGGCCGTCCAGGCACTCCGGGAAGCCGGTCAGCTCCTCGACCTTGGTGACCGGGACTCCGGCGGCGGCGATCCTCGCCGCGGTCGAGCCGGTCGAGACGAGCTGGACACCCGCCGCGTGCAGCCCGCGGGCCAGCTCCTCCAGGCCCGTCTTGTCGTAGACGCTGACCAGGGCGCGGCGGATCGGGCGCTGGGTGGCGGTGGACTCGGCGGTGGACTCGGCGGGGGTGGCGGTCACGGGGGTCACGGGATTCTTACCTTTCGTCCCTCAATGCGGTAGCCGTTACGGGCCAGACGCCCTACGACATCGACGAGCAGCGAACGCTCGACTTCCTTGATCCGCTCGTGCAGCGCGGATTCGTCGTCCTCGTCCCGGACCTCGACCACGCCCTGGGCGATGATCGGGCCGGTGTCGACGCCGTCGTCGACGAAGTGGACGGTGCAGCCGGTCACCTTCGCGCCGTACGCGAGCGCGTCACGCACGCCGTGGGCGCCGGGGAAGCTGGGCAGCAGCGCGGGATGGGTGTTGATGAACCGGCCGCCGAAACGGGCGAGGAACTCCTGGCCCACGATCTTCATGAACCCGGCCGAGACGACGAGGTCCGGGGCGTACGCGGCGGTCGCCTCCGCGAGCGCGCGGTCCCACGCGGCGCGGTCGGCGTGATCCTTGACCCGGCACACGAACGTGGGGATCCCGGCGCGCTCGGCGCGTTCCAGTCCTGCGATCCCGTCGCGGTCCGCGCCGACCGCGACGATCCGCGCGCCGTAGCCGGCGGCACCGTGGTCGGCGATGGCGTCCAGGAGCGCCTGCAGGTTCGTACCCGAGCCGGAGACGAGGACGACGAGGCGGGCCGGAGCCGGGGAGGCCGGAGGAGCGGAGGGGGGCGGGGAGGCCACAGCGGGGCTCTTTCTCGCTGGCGATGCGGTTTGTGTGGTCATACAAGCCGACGCTGTGTCCAATTCCGGGGAACTCTACGAAGCCGCCGACCGTCAGCAACGATACCGGCACTTCACACGGCCCCCACGGGACGGGGGCGGACGCGAGAGGTAGCGTCTGGGCAGGCAGTCCCACCGACGCCCGGTGCGGACCGCCCGACACGTCAGACGTCGTGCCGACGCCGACGGACATCGGCGTCGCGCCAGTGCCGTGCGCGGGGTCACGTCGGCGCCGTGTGCGATGGACGGGTGCAGACGACGACACAAGGGGAAGACACACTCCACATGCCGGACCGACGCCGCCGCGCGGCTCACTCCCCCACACCGACCCCCGACCTCGCGGGGGGTGCGGCGATGAGGCGCGCCCGCACGCCGCACGCAGCGCTGCTGCGGGAGCGGCAGTCGCCGTCCTCCTCCGCCCCGCGGGGCGGCCAGGACGAGCACAACCCGTTCGCCCCGCCCCCCGAGGGCGCCCCGGACCAGCCCTGGCAGCCGCGCCACCCGGCAGGCGGCGACGGCGCGGCCCCGGGAGCCGACGGAAACGGACACGGGGACGGGCAAGGGAACGGGCAGGGGAACGGGAACGGCCCGACGGGCGAGGGCTCCGGCGGCCAGGACCCGCAGCAGCCGCAGCAGCCGCCGACCTGGGGCAGCCAGTGGAGCAGCCGCCAGCCCGGACGGCAGAGCGGCGGCTTCGGCAACGGTGGCTGGGGCGGCGCGGGCGGCTCCGGCGGCCCGGGCGGCTCCGGCGGCCCCGGCGGCCCCGGCGGTGGCAACCGCCCCTCCGGCCCGAACGGCCGGCGCGGCTCCGGAGGACTGCGCTGGGACCCGACGGACCCGGCCCAGCGGCGAGCCCGCTACGCCGTGCTGGCCGGCATGTGGGCGTTCTTCTTCGCGCTGTTCAGCCTGCCGGAGATCGCCCTGCTGCTGGGCTCGCTGGCGACGTACTGGGGCGTCAGCGCCCTGCGCGCCAAGCCGCGGCGCCCCGCACAGCCCGGCCCCGCGGCCCTGGACGCCCCGCCCCCGGCCCCCGACGCGGCCCGCGCCGCGCTCCCGGCCCCCCGCACCGGCTCGAAGCCGCAGGCGACGGCGGCGATCTGCGGCCTGGTGACGGGCGGCATCGCCCTCGCGATCGTGGCGGCGACGTTCAGCTCCCAGCTGATCTACAGCGACTACTACTCGTGCGTGGACGACGCGCTGACACAGAAGTCGCGCCAGGCGTGCGAGGACATCCTGCCGGAGCACCTCCGCCCGCTGCTGAGCACGGACGACTGACCCGGCCGCCGTCCGGCGTCACGGGAACCGGTCCTCCTCGGTGAACGGTTCCACGAAGACCGGGGCCCTGGTCAGCTCCGGTGGGACCGGTTCGCGCGCGTCGTCGGGGGGCGTCCACGTGCGGTCGACGGGCGGCGGGCCCTGCTGGGACCGCCGGGGTTCCGTGGGCCGCCAGTGGACCTGGTCCCGCCGGTACAGCCGCCTCCGGCGCCCGGCAGACGACGGACCGCCACCGGCGGAACCGCCACCGGCAGGGCCGGCAGCGGCGGGACGGCCCCCGGCAGGGCTCGCGGCCGCGAGGTCGGCGGCCCGGGGATCGGCCCGTTCCAGGGCGGCGGGCGCCGGAGCCGACCTCGGCCTCGCCCCCGGCGCCACGGAGTCCGCCGAGCGCGCCGTGCCGCCCGCTCCCACAGAACCCGCCGCGCCCTGGGAACCCGCGGAACGGCCCGCGGGACCGGCGGCGGCCGCCGTGTCCGCCTCCCCCGCGCCTCCTTCCGTACGCCGCCCCGTACCCCGCTCCGTACGCGGCCTGAGCGTGATCAGCCGCGCGCAGCTGTCCCACACGCGCCCCCGCCCGCGCCCCTGTCCCGATGCGCGCCGCTCCCGGGCGCGCGCCGACGCGGCGCGCACCCTCAGCCACCAACGCACCAGCAGCGCGCCCGGGATCCCGATCAGCGCCGTCCAGCCCGCCGCCACCGGGCCCACCGCCCACCAACTCGGGCCGAAGTCGGCCAGCCGCCCGGTGCCCACGGGGCCGCTCGCGAGGCCGGCGAGGAAGGCCGTCGCGGCACCGCAGCCCGCCGCGGCCAGAACCGCCGTCAGCGCCGTACGCCGCAGACTCCACGCCTGCACCGCGCCACCGCCTTGGCCGCCGGCCCGGTGGGCACTCTTCGGATAGCCGCTGCCGCGGTGGCTGTCCCGGGCGACGAAGACCGCCACCGACACCCCTGCCGCGACCGGCACCAGCCCCGCCAGCAGGCCGTGCAGCGTCCCGTCCGCGGCGCTGGCACCGGGCAGCGCGGCGAGCAGCGGGAAGTTCGGCGGGGCCGGATGTTCCGTGACGGCGAGCGGGGCGAACGCGCTGCCCGCGCCGACGGTGAACCCCGGCCCCAGTCCGTACGCCGTAGCCCAGACCACGGCGTTCGGCAGCAGCGTCACGCTGAGCAGCAGCACCGCGAAGCGGCCCGACCAGTCGTGGGTGAGCTGCGCGAACGCCCCGCTCATCGGACCCACATGGCACACCATCGACAGCGCGGTCAGCAGCGCGCCGCCCGCGACCGCCGCGAGCGTCGCGCCCGCCGCCGCGCGTGCGGCGGCGAGCAGGCAGGTGCGCGGCAGCCAGTCGGGGGGCCGCAGCGAGGCGGCGACCTGATCGCCGCCGGGTACGCGGACCAGCGCACCGCGTACGGCGGTGGGCAGCAGGCCGTACGGGCGGCCGCACCCGACCCACGCGCCCACCGCCGCGACGGCGAAGGTGACCACGGGCAGCCGCAGCAGCGCGCCGAACGGCTCGACGTGCACCGGGCCCTCCGCCCCGTAGACCACCGCCGCCAGCCCGACCACCAGGTATCCGGCGGACACCCAGAGGATCGCGCGGCGCGGCACGAGCGGCGGGGTCGACAGGGCGAGTTCGGAGGTCGGCGAGAGGGTGGTCCGGGGCACGGTCACCGGCTCGGGCGGTTCGAGGGCGTGCCGGGCGGCCCGGTAGAGCAGCCAGCAGGGCAGGGCGCTGAGCAGCAGCGGGGTCAGGCCGATGGGCGCGGGGTCACCGGACAGCGTCTCCGTACGCACGAGTTCGGCGCCGTGGGCGAGCAGCCAGAGGTCGGCGGCGAGGTGCAGCGCGCCACTGAAGCCGCTGTCGGGGTACGGCGAGGCGATCCACAGCAGGAGCACGGCGACGGCGAGCATGCCGAGGCCGAGCCCCGCGGCCACGGCCCCGCAGAAGAAGGCCTGGCCGACAGCGCTCGGATCACGGGCCGCCACGGCGAGGCCGGGCGAGGACAGCGACGGGCTGTGGTCGGTCGTCCGGGTCACGTGGTCATGCTGCCAAGAACATCCGTTTCATCCCCGCAGCGGGCGAATGATCGCCGTGTCGCTGAATATGTAGCCATGCATATTTTTGTACGAGTTTGCAGGTCGGCCGGGGGACGTGGGATACGAGCAGGGGGGCGGTGGATATGACGTCCGGTTTCCCGTCCCCCTCGCAGGCCGAGCCGTCACCGGATGACGAGGACACGCTCCCCCTGCCGGTGATCGGCGAACCCTCCGAACCGGAGCCCGGGCCGCGGCCCGGAGCCACCCGGCCCGCCGAACCGGAGCCCCGCACCACCCGCTCGGCCGAAACGGAGCCCGGTACCACCCGGCCGGTCGGGCCCGCCGCGGCGTTCGACGCGCTCTACGCCCGCCACATCGCCTCGCTGACCCACCAGACGTACCTGCTCACGGGCTCCGCGACCGCCGCCCGGCGCTCGGTCGAGGCCGCCTTCCGGCGGGCGTGGCAGCACTGGCCGGAGGTCGCCGTGGACGGCGACCCGGCGGGCTGGATACGGGCCGCCGCGTACGAGTACGCGCTGTCCCCGTGGCCGTGGCCGCGGCCCCGGTCCCGGTCCCCGAAGCGGCCTTCGATCGGAGGCCGCACCCGGATCCGCGACCGCACCGACGCGCGTACCGGCACGCGGGACGACCGGTCCCGGCTCGGCCCGGACCCGGAAACTCCCCGGCGCGCCGCGGCCGGGTCCCGGCGCGCCGCGCGGACACGGCCGCCGCTGCTCGACGCGCTCCTGTGCCTGCCCCGCTCCTACCGCCGCGCGCTGCTCCTCTACGACGGCGTCTGCCTCGGCCTCCCCGAGACCGCCGCCGAGTCGGAGGCGACCACGCGCGCCACCGCGAACCGGATCACGCACGCGCACGAAGCGCTCGCCGAGCGGCTGCCGGAGCTGCGGGAGGCGGCGCCCGCCGACCGGAGTCTGATCGTGCGTGAGCGGCTGGCCGAGCTGGCGGGCACCCAGCCGATACGTACGCGGGAGGCACGGGCCGTACGGCTGGCGGGGGAGCGCGCCGCGCGCCGCTGGACACGGGCGGCGCTCACACTCACGGCCGCGCTCGTGGTGGGGACGGGGCTGGCGACGGTGATCACGCCCGGCGGCGGCACCCCGGCGTCGGAGCCGGCACGCCCCTCGCCGACGGTGCCGGCCGGGCCGCCCGACGCCCCGCGCGCGGAGCGGGACTCCCCTCCCCGCCCGGCGCCCTGACCGCCGAGCGCCTGGGTGAGGACGGCCAACGACGGCCCGCGCAAGAGCCCCGCACGCCAAAGGGGCGTGGCCCGCACCTTCCGGTGCGGGCCACGCCCCTAACCCGTATGACGGCGAATCAGCCCGCGAGCGCCGCCCGCGCCAGACGCGCGGTCTCGGACGGCGTCTTGCCGACCTTCACGCCCGCGGCCTCCAGGGCCTCCTGCTTCGCCTGGGCGGTGCCGGAGGAGCCGGAGACGATGGCGCCGGCGTGGCCCATGGTCTTGCCCTCGGGCGCGGTGAAGCCCGCGACGTAGCCGACGACCGGCTTGGTGACGTTGGCCTTGATGAAGTCCGCGGCCCGCTCCTCGGCGTCGCCGCCGATCTCGCCGATCATCACGATCAGGTCGGTGTCGGGGTCGGCCTCGAAGGCGGCCAGGGCGTCGATGTGGGTGGTGCCGATGATCGGGTCGCCACCGATGCCGACGCACGACGAGAAGCCGATGTCACGCAGCTCGTACATCATCTGGTAGGTCAGCGTGCCGGACTTGGACACGAGACCGATGCGGCCGGGCTTGGTGATGTCGGCCGGGATGATGCCCGCGTTCGACTGGCCCGGCGTGATCAGACCCGGGCAGTTCGGGCCGATGATGCGGGTCTTGTTGCCCTTGGCCTGGGCGTGCGCCCAGAAGGCGGCGGTGTCGTGGACGGCGATGCCCTCGGTGATCACGACGGCCAGCGGGATCTCGGCGTCGATCGCCTCGATGACCGCGTCCTTGGTGAACTTCTCCGGGACGAAGATGACCGTGACGTCCGCGCCGGTCTTCTCGATGGCCTCGGCCACGGTGCCGAACACCGGGACCTCGTTGCCGTCGAAGTCGACGGAGGTGCCGGCCTTGCGCGGGTTCACACCGCCGACGATGTTGGTGCCAGAGGCGAGCATCCGGCGGGTGTGCTTCTGACCCTCGGAGCCGGTCATGCCCTGGACGATGACCTTGGATTCCTTGGTGAGGAAGATAGCCATGGTGTTGGTGTCCTCGTCCTTCTTACTTCGCAGCCAGCTCGGCGGCGCGCTCGGCGGCGCCGTCCATGGTGTCCACCTGCTGCACCAGCGGGTGGTTCGCGTCGGTCAGGATCTTGCGGCCCAGCTCGGCGTTGTTGCCGTCGAGGCGCACGACCAGCGGCTTGCTGACGTCCTCGCCCTTGGACTTGAGCAGCTCCAGGGCCTGCACGATGCCGTTGGCGACCGCGTCGCAGGCGGTGATGCCACCGAAGACGTTGACGAAGACGGACTTCACGTCCGGGTCGCCGAGGATGATCTCGAGGCCGTTGGCCATCACCTCGGCGGAGGCGCCGCCGCCGATGTCGAGGAAGTTGGCGGGCTTCACGTTGCCGTGGGCCTCACCGGCGTACGCGACGACGTCGAGGGTGCTCATGACGAGACCCGCGCCGTTGCCGATGATGCCGACCTCGCCGTCGAGCTTGACGTAGTTCAGGCCCTTGGCCTTGGCCGCGGCCTCCAGCGGGTTGGCGGACGCCTTGTCCTCCAGGGCCTCGTGCTCCGGCTGGCGGAACTCGGCGTTGGCGTCCAGGGAGACCTTGCCGTCGAGGGCGAGGACGTCACCGGAGGCGACCTTGGCCAGCGGGTTCACCTCGACGAGGAGCGCGTCCTCCGCGATGAAGGTCTTCCACAGGGTCACCAGGACCTCGGCGACCTTCTCGGCGACCTCGGCCGGGAACTTCGCCTGGGCGACGATCTCGCGGGCCTTCTCGATCGAGACGCCCTCGATGGCGTCGACCGGGACCTTCGCGAGCTTCTCGGGCGTCGTCGCCGCGACTTCCTCGATGTCCATGCCGCCCGCGACCGAGGCCATGGCCAGGAAGGTGCGGTTGGTGCGGTCGAGGAGGTACGAGACGTAGTACTCCTCGAGGATCTCCGGAGCGGTCTCGGCGATCATCACCTTGTGGACCGTGTGGCCCTTGATGTCCATGCCGAGGATGTCCGTCGCGCGGGCGACGGCCTCGTCGGGGGTGCCGGCGAGCTTCACGCCGCCGGCCTTGCCTCGGCCACCGACCTTCACCTGGGCCTTGACGACCGACTTGCCGCCCAGGCGCTCAGTCGCCGCGCGCGCCGCCTCAGGCGTGTCGATGACTTCACCGGCCAGCACCGGTACACCGTGCTTGGCGAAGAGGTCCCTCGCCTGGTACTCGAACAGGTCCACGCGCGTCCGTCCCTTTTCCCTGAATTCGCGGTTCGTTGTCTGCGCGGGCGTGCCGCGGTGGCAGCGTGAGGACGCGATCTTTTACGAGGGCGGCACACGTGCGCCGGATACGCGGCATGTCCGTCTGGCAGGTTATCCCCGCCGGAGGTGGGTCCCTAAATCACAGGTCACACTCGCGCGGTGATTACGGTCACAGAGCCCACCGGGGCCGGCGGCACCCGGAACTGAGGTCGCGGGCATGCGAAGGCCGGGCAGCCTTGTCCCCAAACAAGGCTGCCCGGCCGGTGACCCCGGCGCCGTTCGGCCGTACCGCCGTACGACCGAATGGCGGAGGGGACGCTGTGGGCTCTCGTGCCCTACGGCCCCGGGGGTGTCTCCCCGAGAGGCGTCAGATGCCCAGGCCGTCGGTGGCGGGCAGGGCCGGGACGGTCGTCGGCAGCTCGGCCGGAACGTCGGCCGGGACAGCCGGAACGTCCGCCGGGACGGTCGGCAGCGCGGTCGGGAGCTCGGCCGGAACGGTGGGCAGCTCGGCCGGGGCGGCGGGGACCGTGGGCAGGTCCGCCGGAACGGCCGGGACGGTGGGCAGGTCCGCCGGAACAGCCGGCGCCTCGGCCGGGACAGCCGGGACAGCCGGGACGCTCGGAACGCCCGGAACGGTGCCGGGCAGGCCCGGCAGCACCGGAAGCGCGGGGATGTTGGCGGCGTCGGTCAGGTCGGCGGGCAGGGCCGGGACGCCCGGGGTGCCCGGCACGGCCCGCTGAACACCGGCGACGGCGTCGGCGGCGGTCGTCTGCGCGTCGGCGACGACGACGGTGACCAGGTCCTGGGCGAACGGGGCGGCGTCGGCGGCCACGCCGTTCGCCAGGGTCTGCGCGTCAGCGGCCACATCGGTGGCCAGGGTCTGGGCCTTGCCCGTCACGGCGGTGGCGAAGACCTGCACGCCGCCGACGGTGCGCTGGGCGAACGGCACGGTACGCCCGGCGGCGTGGTCGGCCAGCTCGCCGGCGTTGCCGACCGCCCGCTGGGCCACCGGCGTCACCTGGACGACGACGCGGTGCGCGACGGGCGGCAGCACGTCGGTGGCGGCCTGGTCGACGGTCGGCCGGGCCTCGGCGATGACCTGCTGGGCGGCGCCGGTCAGCTGCTCGGGACGGATGCCGGCGCCGGACAGGGCGGACAGCAGGTTGTCGGCGGAGCCGGGGGTGGCGGGCAGCTCGGCCGGGAGCTGCGGGACGGCGGGCGCGGCCGGGACCGACGGGACGGCGGGGGCGCCGGGCAGGGAGCCGAGCACCGGGATGTTCGGAACGACGCCGGGCACCTCGCCGGTGGGCAGGTCGAGGTCGGCGCCCTTGGCCGCCTTCTTGGCGGTCTTCTCGGTCTGCTTGGCGGTCTTCTGGGCCGTCTTCACGGCCTTCTTCACGTCGGCGTTCTTCGCCTGGCCCGTGACCCCGTCGAGCGCGGGGACACCGCCCAGGCCGTCGATCGCGCCGGTGGCGCCGGAGACGTCCGGCAGGCCGCCGCCCACGGTGCCGTCCACCGTGTCGGTCGCCTGGGTCTTGGCACCGTCCACGGCACCCTTCACGGTGTCGGTCGCGCCGGTCGCGTCGGAGAGGTCGGGGGCGGGCAGTGCGCCCTTGGCCGTGTCGGTGGCACCGGTCACCGTGCTGGTGACGCTGTCGCTGGAGGGTACGCCCGGCAGCTCGTCAGCGCTCGCGGCGGCGGTGCCGAGGGCCCAGATACCGGTGGCGGTGGCGGCGACCAGGATGGAGCGACGCAGGTTCTTGCGCATGATGAGGGAAGTCCTTCGAATTCAGGAGGATTGGCGAATGGGCAGACCTGTCCACCCCCGCGCGGCAGGTCTCAGCAGACGGGGGAAGGTCTGCCCTAGCCAGGGAATTCGAGGACTTCGTTGAACCGCTCACGCGTCGCGCCGGAGCTGCCGGCGCCGACAGTGCCACGCGCCAGCCCGAACCGCGTCGCGTCGTACGGCGGCAGGGCGGCGTGCTGGTCCCCGCCTCGGGGACCGCTGTTGTCGCCGTTGACGTGGGACGCCGTCCCGCAGGGAGCCTGCGGAAGACGGCCCTGCGTCGGGGCACCGCCGCCGGGAAGGCCACTGTCGGCGGCGCGGACGACGGTGGAGTGGTGGCGCGCGGACTCGTGGGACGCGCTGTCCGGCACGTCAACGGGCGCCCAAGTGGCGTCCCATGCAAGGGAGTCGGCGGCCTCGGCGGCCGGGTCGCGGTCGTCGCCGGACGCGCCGTCACGCGGCTGCGTACGGGCGCCGTCCGGGCGCTGATCGCCGTCGGCGGGCGCGCCGGTGTGTGCGCCGGTGTCCGCGCCGAGCCTGTCGAGGGCATCGGCGGGCAGCCGCACGGGCAGCTCGTCGGCGGTGTCCCGCACGACGTCGGCGACCGGCTTCCCGGCCTTCCGCGCCTGCTCCTCGACCGGCCGTGCCGCGGTCCGCAGGGGGCTTCCGGCGGCCTTCACGGACGTGGCCGACGCCTGTACGCCGTCCTCGGTCCGCTCCCGCAGGGTGTCGGAGGTGCCGGAGTCGAACAGCCGGGCCTCGCCCGGCCGCTGCTCGTCCGCGCCACCGAGTCCGCCCTGCTGGGCGGCGTGCGCGCTGCCGCCGAAGACGGCCGCGAGCACCAGGAAGCCCCCGAGGAAGAGCATCCCCAGCAGCGCCCGCCGCAGCGCCACCGTGCGCGACGAGCGCACGGCGGCGAATGCGGCGGAAGCGACAGACAAGAGGGGGCCTTCCCTAAGGAACGGACAACAGCACACAGACCAGGTGAGGTCAGAGACGATCGGTCGGACGGACAGCGACACGTCCCGGCCGGTGGCTTGATCCTTGCATGACCTACGGGGGGCGGCGCAACCCCCCGGTTACCGATGCTCCGCCTTGTCCGGTATCGGCAATTGGCGCCTCTCGATGGCCGCCGCCATCACGTCGGGGAACAGGTCGGGCGTACAGGCGAAGGCGGGCGCGCCGAGCGCGGCGAGCGCCGCCGCGTGCTCGCGGTCGTACGACGGCGCGCCCTCGTCGGAGAGCGCCAGCAGCGTCACGAACTGCACGCCGGACGCCTTCATCGCCGCGACCCGGCCCAGCATCTCGTTCCGTATCCCGCCCTCGTACAGGTCACTGATGAGGACGACGACGGTGTCGGCGGGCCGGGTGATGCGCGACTGGCAGTACGCCAGCGCCCGGTTGATGTCCGTGCCGCCGCCGAGCTGGGTGCCGAACAGGACGTCCACCGGGTCCTCGATCTGGTCGGTCAGGTCCACGACGGCGGTGTCGAAGACGACCAGGCGGGTGGCGAGGGAGCGCATCGAGGCGAGGACGGCGCCGAACACGGACGCGTAGACGACGGAGGCGGCCATCGAGCCGGACTGGTCGATGCAGAGGATCACTTCCTTGCGCACGCCGCGTGCCGCCCGCCCGTAGCCGACGAGCCGCTCGGGGACGACGGTGCGGTGCTCGGGCAGGTAGTTCTTGAGGTTGGCCCGGATGGTGCGGTCCCAGTCGATGTCGCGGTGGCGCGGGCGGCTGATGCGCGCGGACCGGTCGAGGGCGCCGGTGAGCGTGGCCCGGGTCCTGGTGGCCAGCCGCTTCTCCAGATCCGCCACGACCTTGCGGACGACGGCCCGCGCGGTCTCCTTGGTGGTCTCCGGCATCGCCTTGTTGAGCGACAGCAGCGTGCCGACGAGATGGACGTCCGCCTCGACGGCCTCCAGCATCTCGGGCTCCAGCAGCAGCGCGGACAGGCCGAGCCGGTCGATCGCGTCGCGCTGCATGACCTGGACGACGGAGGTCGGGAAGTAGCTGCGGATGTCGCCCAGCCAGCGCGCCACCCGAGGCGCGCTGGCACCGAGCCCGGCCGAGCGCGGGCCGCCCTCCGCGCCCTGGCCGCCGCGCCCGGTGCCGTCCTTGGCGCCCCCGCCGTACAGCGCCTCCAGGGTGCGGTCCATGGCGGCGTCGCGGCCGCTCAGCGCGTACCCGGTGCCGTCGGCTCCGGTGCCTCCGGCCGCGCCGCCTTCGCCGCCCAGCACCAGCCGCCAGCGGCGCAGCCGCTCGGCGGTCGCGGCGTCGTTCATGTCGGACGTCAAGTCAGTCATCAGGCCGCCCCTGTGATCGTGTGCCGGTGGTCATCGGCGAGGCCGAGCAGCAGGTGGAGCGTGGGGAGCACGGCCGCCGCGCGGTCCTGGTCCAGGCCCGGGCCGAACCCGGGGGCGGGCGGCTCGGCCACGGGCCGCCCGCCGCCCGGGGAGGCGGCCGAGCTCGCGCCCCGGCGGACCAGTTCGCCCAGCGTGCGGCGGACGCCCGCTTCGTACGCGGAGAACGTGCGGCGCAGCAGCGGCAGCACGTCCGTGAACGCGCCGGCGGGCACGCTCGTGAGCCAGTCGTCGAGGAGGGCCAGCAGCCGTTCGTCGTGGACCAGGAGCATGCCGCCACCCGCTCCCCCGCCGGCGAACCCCTCGATCCAGGCGGCGGCTTCGGGCGGCTCGGTGCCCGGGGAGAGCGCGAGCCGCATCAGCCGGGCCGCCTCGCCCTCGGCCAGCCGGCCGTCGTCCAGCAGCAGCCGCGTGGCCCGGCCGCGCAGCAGTCCGGGGACACTGTCGCGGTCGGCGAGCAGGCGGAGGGCGCCGGTCCAGCGCGCTCTCAGCCCGTCGTCGGCCAGCAGCCCGATGGCCTGGTGCACGGCCTCCATATGGGCGCGCATCTCCGCCGCGCCGTCCGCGTCCAGCCCGGCGCAGGCCGGGGGCAGGCCGACGATGACCCGCTCGGCGAGCCCGGTGGCCACCTCGGCGAGCGCCGCCGTACCGGTGCCGCGCACATCGCCGTACCGCACGGAGCGGACCAGGGCGGGCAGCGCCTGCGCGAGGTGCCCGACGTCCGCGTCGAGTGCGGCCCGGTCGGCGAGCGCCCGCATCACGACGGGCAGGGCGTCGGCGAGGTCGGCGAGGAGGCAGCGCTCCGCCAGCTCGGTGATCTCGGCGAGCGCCGCCGCGCCCGTGGCCAGGCTCTCCGCCTTGGCGGTGGCGGCGGACGCCACAGTGGTGCCCCAGACGCCCGCCTCGGCGACCCGTACCGACAACTCCGGCTCCCAGCACAGCCGCCAGGTCTCCCGGAAAGTGCCGGTGGTGGCGCGCGCCGAGCGGGCGGGGCTGCCCCAGTCGACGCCGAGGAGCCGCAGCCGGTGCAGCAGCCGGCTGCGCGCGGCGTCGTTGTCCTTGCGCAGGTCCAGCTCCAGCTCGCGCTCCGACGCCTCGGGCTTGAGGCGCAGCGCACGCTGGGTGCGGGTGAGGTCGCGCTGGAGCGGAACCGCGGGGGCGGAATCCGGCACCTCGCCGAGGACGTCCCCGACCACGAGCCGGTCCCGTACGAGCGCGAGCGGCACATCGGAGCCGTCGCACATCACCGCGCGCGCCGCGTCGAGGGTCTCGGTGAGCCCGGCGAGCGGACGGCCGCGCATGACGGCGAGGGTCTCGGCGAGCCGTACGGCCTCGATGACATGGGCGGAGGAGACGCCGAAGTCCTCGGCGCGGAGGAGGGCGGCGACGTCGGTCAGCCAGCGCTCGATGGGCCGGTCGGGGGCGCGGAAGAGGTGGCCGTACCAGCCGGGTGAGGTGATTCCGGCGCCGTATCCGCTGGCGCGGGAGAGCCGGCGGTGGGTCCACGGCACCCAGCTCAGCTCGGCCTTGACCTTGGGCAGGCCCTTGAGGAGCCCGCGGTCGGCGGTCACGGTGGCCTTCTCGGACAGCGCGGGTACGTGCCAGGCCCCGCAGACGACGGCGATCCCGTCCCCGAACTCCCGCCGCGCCTCCCGCACCCGCAACCTCATGTGCGCCTCGCGGACGGCGTCGTGGGGCTGTCCGCCGTGCCCGTACTCGGCACGCAGGGCGGCCATGGCCTCCGCCAGCGCCTCGAACGGCGCAAGCGCGGAACGGACCGCGGCAGGCACCCTCGACACGCCGCCGTCCGCTGCGGCGGCCGCTTCAGGCGGCGCGTCACCCGCCGTGGTCAACGGGGTGGGTGACTCCCCGTCCGCCGAGCCTCCGGGCAGACGTCCGACCGCCCGGAGCGGCTCCGGGACGGCGGGGCCCGGGCCGGGGGCCCGGTGCTCGACGACGTCCTCCCACCAGCGCTCCGGGTCGTCGTAGCCGGCGGCCTGCGCGAGGACGGCGAGCGGATCGACGCGCGGGTCCGCCGCGGCAGCGTCCGCCGAGGCATCCGGGGGCGGTGCTGCGGCCGCCCCCGGGCCCGGTGTGCGCGTCCGCGGGCCCAGCGCGCCCGTTTCCGCGCCGTCGGCCGACGGCTCCGGCCGTCCGGCGCCCTCGTCGCCGCGGCCGCCCCCGCCGCGCTTGGCGCCGTCACCGCGAGCGCCCCCGCCGCGTTCGGCACCCTCGCCGCTCCCGGCGCCCTCGCCCCGTTCGGCCTGCTCGGCGCCTTCGGCGTCCGTCCGCTCCGCCAGCGCCAGCGACACCGCCGCCGGGAGGTCGATGAACCGCACCGGAACCCCGTGGGCCAGCGCCCACCGGATCGCCACCCACTCCGGCGAGAACTCGGCCAACGGCCAGAACGCGGCGCGTCCCGGGTCGTCGGCGGCGTGGGCCAGCAGCGCGACCGGCGGGCGCATGCCGTCCTCGGCGGCGAGCCCGATCAGCGGGTCCGCCTCCGGGGGCCCCTCGATGAGCACCGCACAGGGCCGGCAGGCGTCCAGCGCCGCGCGGACGGCCCGCGCGGATCCGGGGCCGTGGTGCCGTACGCCCAGCAGCACCGGGCCCGCGCCGGGTCCGCGGGCCTCGCCGTGTGACGCCGTCGTCACGCGCTCACCTCGCGGCATGCCCGGTAGAAGTCCTGCCACCCTTCCCGTTCGCGGACGACCGCCTCCAGATACTCCTGCCAGATGACGCGGTCGGCGGCCGGGTCGCGGACCACCGCGCCCAGGATGCCCGCGGCCACGTCCCCGGCGCGCAGCACGCCGTCACCGAAGTGCGCGGCCAGCGCCAGCCCGCCGGTGACCACGGAGATCGCCTCCGCCGTGGACAGCGTGCCGGAGGGCGACTTGAGCTTCGTGCGCCCGTCCGCCGTGACCCCGTCCCGCAGCTCCCGGAAGACCGTGACCACCCTGCGGAGCTCGTCCACGCCCTCGGGCAGCCGGGGCAGGTCCAGGGAGCGGCCGAGCTGCTCGACACGCCGGGCGACGATGTCGACCTCGGCCTCGGCGGTCGCGGGCAGCGGCAGCACCACCGTGTTGAACCGGCGGCGCAGCGCGCTGGAGAGCTCGTTGACGCCGCGGTCGCGGTCGTTGGCCGTGGCGATCAGGTTGAACCCCCGGACGGCCTGGACCTCCTCCCCCAGCTCCGGGATCGGCAGGGTCTTCTCGGACAGCACGGTGATCAGGGAGTCCTGCACATCGGCGGGGATACGGGTCAGTTCCTCGACCCGCGCGGTCATGCCCTCCGCCATCGCCCGCATCACCGGGCTGGGTACGAGCGCGTCGCGGCTGGGGCCGTGGGCGAGCAGCTGGGCGTAGTTCCAGCCGTAGCGGATGGCTTCCTCGGGGGTGCCCGCGGTGCCCTGGACCAGCAGCGTCGAATCGCCGCTGACCGCCGCCGCCAGGTGCTCGGACACCCAGGTCTTGGCCGTGCCCGGCACCCCCAGCAAGAGCAGCGCCCGGTCGGTGGCCAGGGTCGTCACAGCGACCTCGATGATGCGGCGTGGGCCCACGTACTTGGGCGTGATCACGGTGCCGTCGGGCAGGGTGCCGCCGAGCAGATACGTGGCGACGGCCCAGGGCGAGAGCCGCCAGCGGGCCGGGCGCGGGCGGTCGTCGGCCGCGGCGAGCGCCGCGAGTTCGTCGGCGAAGGCGTCCTCCGCGTGCGGCCGCAGGGCTGCGTTCGTCTCGTTCATCGCGTTCGTCGTGTTCGTCGTGTTCGTCGTGGGTCCGGGCGCAGTCGTGGTCACAGTTCCCCCAACTCGTCACTCAGTCCGTCTCCGGATGCGTTTCCCACCCTGCACCAGCCCACTGACAATCCGTCCTGGCCCAACGAACGTGCAGGTCAGGGCGATTGTCAGTGGGTGGCCGTACTGTCGAAGACATGAATCCGCAGGGGGAACGCTGGACGGCGGAACAGGTGCTCGCGCTGGCTCCTGACGCCGCATCACGCAAGGCGGGAAGCAAGCTGGCCGCGGCCGGGCCCTGGTCGGGAACCGGAGCCGGGACCGTGACGGCGGAAGGGCGCGGACAGGCCCTGTGGGGCCTGTGCAAGGGCAGCGGCAGCACGCCGTACCGGACGATCGTCGACCTCGGCGGGCCGAACGGCCCGGGATACAAGTGCAGTTGTCCGAGCCGGAAGTTCCCGTGCAAGCACGCGTTGGGCCTGCTGCTGCTGTGGGCGGGCGAGACGGGAGAAGGGAGCGTGCGGGAGGCGGAGGGACCTCCGGAGTGGGCCGAGCCGTGGCTGAGCGGACGGCGTGAGCGCGCGGAGCGCGGGGCCGCCGAGCGGGCGGACGGTTCCGGCGCTGCCGGTTCGGCCGGGGGTGGCGGCGCGGGTGCCGCCGATCCGGCCGCGGCCGGGCGGCGCGCGGAACAGCGGGCACGGCGGATCGCCGCGGGCGCCACGGAGCTGGAGCAGCGGCTGACCGACCTGCTGCGCACCGGACTGGCCGATGTGGGCGACAACCACGCCGACTACACGATGTGGGACGAGACCGCGTCCCGGATGGTCGACGCGCAGGCACCCGGCCTCGGCGCGCGCGTGCGCGAGCTGGGGGCGGTGCGCGCCTCCGGCCCCGGCTGGCCCGCCCGGCTTCTGGAGGAGTGCGCCCTCACCCATCTGCTCAACCGTGGCTACCTCCATATAGACGCGCTGACACCGGAGTTGGCGGCGACGACCCGGTCCCGGGTCGGCATCACCATGAACGCCGCGGAGGTGCTGTCCTCCGGCCCGGCCGTCCGGGATCGCTGGCTGGTCCTGGGCCGGCAGGACAGCGGCGACGGCAAGATCACCACGCGCCGGGTCTGGCTGCACGGCGAGCGTACGGACCGGATGGCGTTGCTGCTGTCCTTCGGGGCGGCCGGGCGGCCGCCCGAACCGGCCCTGCCCACCGGCCTCGTCGTGGACGCGGACCTCGTGTACTACCCCTCCGCCCGCCCACTGCGGGCAGCGCTCGGCACCCGCCACGGCCAACCGACACCGCCGCCGGACACGTCCGTGCCGCACGGCGTGGACATCCCCACCGCCCTGGAGGGGTACGGGGCGGCACTGCGCGACGACCCGTGGCTGGATGCCTGGCCCACCGTCCTGACCGGCGTCACCCCGATACCCGGCCCGGACGGCTGGCAGCTCGCGGACGCCCGGACGGCCTCCGCTCTCCCGGTGGACCCGCGCTGCCTGGCGCGCACGAACCTGTGGCAGCTGGCGGCCGTGTCGGGCGGCGGCCCGGTCACGGTCTTCGGCGAGTGCGGCCACCGCGGCTTCGCGCCGCTCACCACGTGGGACCCGCAGCCCGTGTCGCTGTGACCGCCCTGCCTCCCGGCAGCAGAACGACCCTGTACGGACTCGTACGTACGGACTTGTACGGAGGATCGACATGACCCGTACCGCCACCGGCCCGACCACCACCCTCCACACCTCGGGACCCGGCTCCGGCGCCGACCTCGCACCGCCGGAGGACGCGACCGCGGACGGCGCACCTGACGGCCCCGCGACCACCAGCGACGCCCTGGCCTCCGGCGGCGAGCCAGCAGACTCCCGCACCAGGACCGGCACCGACACTGACGCCCGCACCGAGACCGGCACCCGCACCGGATCCGGCCCCAGCCCCGGCACCGGCACCGGCACCGGCACCGGCACCGAGAGTCCGCCGCAGGACGGGACTGGCGCCATGCCCGGGGCCGTGTCCGGGACCGCCCCGTGGGGCGACCTGGTGGCGGCCGCACTGCTCGGGACGGAGCGGCGGGTGCCGCCCGTCCCCGTCCGCCCCGGGCAGGACGCGGCGGCCGGGCTGCTGGACGCCGCCGCGCTGAGCACGGTGACGCGGCGGGCGGGGCTGCGGCCCGCCGCCCCCTGGGCCCTGCCGGGGCCCGCGCCGGAGGATCCCCGTCCGCCGCTACCCCGGGCAGCCCGGCGACGGCTGGGGTTGCTGCTGGCCGACCGTTCGAGTCCCGGCCAGTCCGGTTCGCGGGCCGCGCCCGACCTGACCGAACTGCTGCCGCAGTGGCTCGCCATCGCCAACCGGCACGGTTACGGCGCGCCCGCCGCGCTGCTGCCCGCGCTGCTCGACACGGCGCGTGCCCGTACCGACCTGCGTCCCGAGGTGCTCACGTTCGCCGGGCCGCGCGGGCTGTGGCTGGCGCGGCTGAACCCGGACTGGAAGTTCGCGCTGCGCGGCAGCGCCGGCCGTGGCGCCGCGGCGGGGGCCGCGCCGCCGGAGTCCGCCGGGCCCGAGGCCACGGAGAAGCTGTGGCAGGAGGGGCTGTTCGCGGAGCGTGTGGCACTGCTCGCCGCGATGCGGCACCGCGACCCCGCGGCCGGTCTCGCACTGCTGGCGAGTACCTGGGCGACGGAGCGCGCCGAGGACCGGCTGATGTTCCTCGACTCGCTGCGCGACGAGCTGTCACAGCAGGACGAGCCGTTCCTGGAGCAAGCGCTGTCCGACCGCAGCCGCAACGTACGGGCCACGGCCGCCGAACTCCTGTCCGCGCTGCCCGACTCCGCGCTGGCAGCGCGGATGGCCGAGCGGTCGCGCGCGTATGTGACCCTCGAGCGGGCGGACGGGCGCGGCGCGGCACCGCGGATCGCGGTCGAGGCCCCGAGCGGGTGCGACAGCGGGATGCAGCGGGACGGCATCGTGGCGAAGGCGCCATCGGGGCGCGGGCAACGGTCCTGGTGGCTGGGCCAGTTGGTGGAGGCGACCCCGCTCGCGCGCTGGACGGAGTGGTTCCACGGCCGTACGGCGGAGGAGATCGTGGCGCTGCCGGTCGCCGATGACTGGCAGGCGGATCTGCACGCGGCGTGGTGCCGGGCCGCGGTCCGGCAGCGCGACACGGCGTGGTCGCGCGCGCTGCTGGGGGCGCCCGCGGAACCGCCGACCACCCCTGTCGGCACCGGCGACGCCGTGCTGGCGGCCGCGACTCTCACCGCGTCCTGGCGGGACCCGGCGAAGCTGCTCGCCGCGCTGCCACCGGAGGAACGGGCCGTATGGGTCGCGGAGTTCATCGCCGCGCACGGTCTGTCGGACGCGTTCCGGCTGCTGGGCGTGTGCGCGGTGCCGTGGAGCGAACCGCTGGGCCGGGCCGTGGTGGACGCGCTGGACATCGCGCGGGACGCGGGCAGTTACCCGTGGAGCTTCAGCGGGGTGATGGGGCTGGCCGAGCGCTGCCTGGACCCCGCGCAGGCGGACCGGCTGGAGGTGCTCACCGCGACACGGGACGAACCGGAGGACGGCTCACCGGGCGCGGTGGGGTACTGGTCGGAGACGTTCCAGCGGCTGGTGGCGACGTTGCGGCTGCGCGCCACGATGCGCAGCGAGCTGGAGCCCGTGGAGACCACGGACCGGGCCGCCCCATGACGGGGTGGCCCCCCGGCCCCGCGATCGCCGCGCCCCGGCCCGACCTGGGCACCGCGACAGGGTGCTCCCGCCCACCCCCTCTTGCGGACGGTGGACCGGGGCCGCCGCCCCCGGCCGCGCCGCCGACGCAGGCACGGCGCCTACGCGGGCAAGGCGCCTACGCGGGACCGCCGCCGACGCGGGCACGGCGCCCAGGTGCGCCGGGGCCACCATGGACGGGCGCGCCTGCGACGCCGGGCATGGCAGGCCGACCCCTGGCACAAGCCGGGCATGGCAGGCCAGCCCCTGGCACAAGCCGGGCATGGCAGGCAGACCCCCGGTACGACTGGTACGACTGGTACGACGCGTCGGGGCGTACCGCTATGCCGCCACCGGCCGCACGTTCTCCCGGACCCATTCCACGATCGACGTCGTCGTCGCGCCCGGCGTGAAGATCTCGGCGACGCCCTGCTCCTTCAACGGCGGGATGTCGTCCTCCGGGATGATGCCGCCGCCGAACACCTTGATGTCCTCGGCCTCGCGGTCCCGGAGCAGTTCCAGCACCTTCGCGAAGAGCGTCATGTGCGCGCCCGAGAGGATGGACAGCCCGATCGCGTCGGCGTCCTCCTGGATCGCGGTGTCGACGATCTGCTCGGGCGTCTGGTGCAGCCCGGTGTAAATGACCTCCATGCCGGCGTCGCGCAGCGCACGCGCGATGACCTTGGCCCCGCGGTCGTGGCCGTCGAGCCCCGGCTTGGCGACCACCACGCGGATCGGCCCAGTCACTCCCATCACTGCCTCCATGCCTCCGTGCACGACAGCCATTACCGGCCGTAAGCGGTGAACGAACGTTATCTCCAGCTTCGCGCAAGCAGCAGTTTCGCGGCGAGCGGGGAGGGGGAAATCACACATGGGACACGTTCACAGCCAGCCGCTCCGGGCCTCCCGTCACGGAGGGCTGCCAGGGAGCCGCAGCGGGGAAGCCGTATCGCCGCGCCGCATTCGGCGCGGCGATACGCACCCCGCCCCGGCTGCCCGTGAGGGCACACGGGGACCGAGCCCTCCCTGTGTCGCCGCCGGGAGGTCAGCCATGAGGACCTTGCCCTTCCCCCTCTCCCTCGTGTCCTCGCTGCGCTCCTCCGCCACGGTGATCCGGGCCACCGCCATGGACGCGGCCGTGCTCGCCGGGCACGTCGTCCTCTACCCCACCGGCCTGGCCCAGGAGCGCCCCGCCCCCGCCTCCCGCCCCGACGACCGCGGCACCGTCACCGACGCCATCACCGACGCCGACACCGACACTCCGCCCGGCGCCCGCCGGCTGCCCTCGGCGAACGAGGGCCGCCCTGTCGTCCTGCTGCACGGATTCATCGACAACCGCTCCGTGTTCGTCCTGCTGCGCCGCTCGCTGCGCCGACACGGCCGCCGGCACGTGGAAGCCCTCAACTACTCGCCGATGACCTGCGACATCCGTGCCGCCGCGGAGCTGCTCGGCGAGCATGTGGAGGGGCTGTGCGCCCGCTCCGGCCACGACCAGGTGGATCTGGTGGGGCACAGCCTGGGCGGCCTGATCGCCCGCTATTACGTACAGCGCCTGGGCGGTCACACCCGGGTGCGTACGCTGGTCACCCTCGGCACCCCGCACGGCGGCACCCGCGCCGCCCCCTTGCTGTCCGCGCACCCCCTGGTCCGGCAGATGCGGCCGGACTCCGAGGTGATCGAGGAGTTGCGGCGCCCGGCGCCCGGCTGCGCCACGCGGTTCGTGAGCTTCTGGAGTGATGTGGACCAGGTGGTCACGCCGGTCGAGATGGCATGCGTCGACCACCCCGACCTCCGCTCGCACAACGTGGAGGTGACCGGAATCGGACACCTCGCCCTGCCCGTGCATCCGGCCGTCGTCCAGGGGGTCCGGCGGTCGCTGGAGGAGACGGAGCAGGAGCCGGGCGACGCTTCCGGATCCGCTTCGGTTGCGTAACGACCCGGAAAATTACCGAACAGCAATCGAACGCCCGGCCAAGTTACGCCGCCCAGACAGCCGAAAGGCCACCAAATGCCCTTTCCTGGGCCCCATAAAACCTGTTGAAGATTGTCGCCGTCGCATACCGCCGGGTACAGTCGCCGCACTGAACCGCCCTGGGGGACCTCCCCCCGGACCCCCAGCTCCTACTGCCGAGGCGAAAGAGAAGTTGGTGGTGAACGACCGTCACCCGTCGGGTAACCCGACCCCGACCGTCCCCGCTCCTGACGCCTCCTACACCCAGCACTACGGGGCGTACGGCGAGCAGCAGGGCGCTCAGCACGCCTATGCCGGGTTTGACGGCTACTCCACCGGTACGTTCGACGCCCTCGGCGCCGCCTACGGCGAAGGCGACCCCCTCTACGGTTCCGTGCCGGGCGATCCCTACGGCGAGGTCGCCACCGGATACGACACGGGCCAGTACGGGACCGGGTCATACGACACCGGCCACTACGACACCTCCGGCCAGTGGGACTTCGGCGCCGCCGCGCAGCAGACCGCCGAGCCAGCCGCGTACGGCACCGGCAGCTACGACACGGGCAGCTACGACACCAGCGGTTTCGGCACCGGCGGTTACGACACCGGCGCCTACGACACCACCGGCCTGGACGGCACCGGCACCGGCACGGCGTGGGACACCGGCGGCTATCAGCTCTCCGCCGACATCCCCGGCCCGCACGACGGCTCCGCGGACACGACGGGCCAGTGGGACACGAGCGGTCACTGGGACGTCAGCGACGCGTACGACACCGATGCCGCCGCCGACACCGGCGCCCACGACACCGCCCTGTGGGGCGGGACCGGGACCTACGACGCCAACGGCGTCGACTCCGGCCTGACCCAGACCTGGGACGCCACCGCCTGGGCCACCGGTGACTCCGTCTACGAGCAGCAGTTGATCGGCCAGCCGTACGAGGCCGATCCGGCGACCGGGTTCGAAGCCGACTCCGCCACCGGGCCCGGCTTCGGCTCCGGCGCCGATGCCGACCTCCCCGAGTCCGGCACGGACTTCGGCCTCCCGGCCGACGCGGCGACCGCCCCCGGGTCGGCCGCCGGCGTCGACGCGGCCGGTGCCGACGACCGGGACGACGAGCCCGTACTGGTCTCCGCCGCCACCGGTCCCGGCGGTCCCCGCCGGAACGGCGGATCCCGCCGCGACAGCCGCGACAGCCGCAACCGCCGCCGCACGTCCTCCTCCCGCCCCAAGCGCTCCGCGCTGCTCACCGTCGCCGTGCCCTCCGTCGCCATCATGGGCGTGACGGCCGTCGCCGCGGCCGCCGTCGGCGGCATCGGCGGCGAGGACGGCAAGAAGGACGACTCGACGACGCAGGCCGCGCCCGACCCGGGCTCCGTCAAGCCCTCGGTGGCCAACAGCAAGATGGACACCCAGCTCGCCGGACTGGCCGACCGCGCCGACGACTTCGCCGACCGCGCCAACCGCACCCAGGAGCGCATCGACCTCAAGGAGCGGCAGGCGGCCGAGCGCAAGCGCAAGGCCGAGGAGGCCGCCCGCAAGGAGGCGCTGCGCCCCAAGTTCGCGCTCCCCGTGGCGCAGCACGGCCTCAGCGCCCAGTACGGCCAGGCGGGCATCAACTGGATGTCCGTGCACACCGGCATCGACTTCCCCGTCAGCTACGGCACGCCGGTCATGGCCGCCACCGACGGGACCGTCCGCACGCAGTGGAACAGCGCGTACGGCAACATGGCGATAGTCACCTCCCCCGACGGCACCGAGACCTGGTACTGCCATCTGAGCAGCACCAAGATCCGATCCGGTTCCGTGAAGGCCGGGGACGTCATCGCGTACTCGGGCAACTCCGGCAACTCCACCGGCCCGCACCTCCACTTCGAGGTGCGCCCGGGCGCCGGCTCGGCCGTCGACCCGCTGCCGTGGCTGCGCGGTCACGGCCTCGACCCGATGTAGGCCCTCAGACGGGCTTGTTTCCAAGCCCGTCCAGCAAGCCCGTCCAGCCATGACAGCCAGGACAGCGCCGAGCGCGGACAACGCCCGGCGCGACGCGAGCGCTAGAGCTTCTCCACCGGCGCGTACCGCAGCAGCAGCCGCTTCGGCTTCTCGTCGCCGAAGTCGATCGTGGCCTCCGCCCCGTCGCCGCTGCCCTTGACCGCCATCACCGTGCCCAGACCGAACGAGTCGTGCGTGACCCGGTCTCCGACGGCCAGCGAGACCACCGGACGGTCCTTGGCCCGCCGGGTCGCGAAACCGCTTGCACCGCCCGCGCCACCCCGGGCGCGCGAAGCGGAGAGCCCGGACGACAGGCCCGAGGTGATCGCCGACACCGCGCCCATCGAGGCCGACGGCGCCGACGGCCCCGTCCGCTTCCACTGCACGTACTGGTCGGGGATCTCCTCCAGGAAGCGGGACGGCGGGTTGTACGCCGGCTGCCCCCACGCGCTGCGCAGGGTCGACCGCGTCAGGTACAGCCGCTCCCGCGCGCGCGTGATGCCGACATACGCCAGCCGCCGCTCCTCCTCCAGCTCCTTGGTCTGGCCGAGGGCGCGCATGTGCGGGAAGACGCCGTCCTCCATGCCGGTGAGGAAGACGACGGGGAACTCCAGGCCCTTCGCGGTGTGCAGGGTCATCAGGGTGATGACGCCGGTGCCCTCCGCGTCCTCGTCGGGGATCTGGTCGGAGTCGGCGACGAGCGCGACCCGCTCCAGGAACTCCGCCAGGGTGCCCGGCTCCTCCTCGGTCCGCTCCTGCTCGAATTCCAGGGCGACGGCCGCCAGCTCCTGGAGGTTCTCGACACGGGTCTCGTCCTGCGGGTCCGTGGACGCCTGGAGCTCGGCCAGATATCCCGTACGCTCCAGCACCGCCTCCAGGATGGTGGCGGGTCCGGCGCCGGACTCCACGATCGTGCGCAGCTCCTCCAGCAGCACGTTGAAGCGCTTCACCGCGATCGCGGAGCGCGCCGCCATGCCGTAGGCGTCGTCCACGCGGCGCAGGGCCTGTGCGAAGGAGATCTTCTCGCGCAGCGCGAGGGCCTCGATCATGGCCTCGGCGCGCTCGCCGATACCGCGCTTGGGCACGTTCAGGACGCGGCGCAGCGGGACGGTGTCCTCGGGGTTGGCGAGCACCCGCAGATAGGCCAGGACATCCCGGACCTCCTTGCGCTCGTAGAAGCGCACGCCGCCGACGACCTTGTAGGGCAGGCCGACCCGGATGAAGATCTCTTCGAAGACACGGGACTGGGCGTTGGTGCGGTAGAAGACGGCGACGTCTCCGGCCTTGGCGTCGCCCGCGTCCGTCAGCCGGTCGATCTCGTCGGCGACGAACTGCGCCTCGTCGTGCTCGGTGTCGGCGACGTAACCGGTGATGGTGGCCCCGGCCCCGGCCTCGGTCCACAGGTTCTTGGGCCGCCGGTTCTCATTGCGCTCGATGACGGCGTTGGCCGCGCTGAGGATCGTCTGCGTGGAGCGGTAGTTCTGCTCCAGCAGGATGGTGCGCGCGTCCGGGTAGTCCTCCTCGAACTGGAGGATGTTGCGGATGGTGGCGCCGCGGAAGGCGTAGATGGACTGGTCGGCGTCGCCCACCACACACAGCTCGGCCGGGTCGAAATTGTCAGTGCCCGTGCCGACCAGCTCACGCACCAGCGTGTACTGCGCGTGGTTGGTGTCCTGGTACTCGTCCACCAGGACGTGCCGGAAGCGGCGGCGGTAGTGCTCGGCGACGTCCGGGAACGCCTGCAACAGGTTGACCGTGGTCATGATGAGGTCGTCGAAGTCCAGGGCATTGGCCTCGCGCAGCCGCGCCTGGTACATCGCGTACGCCTCGGCGAGCGTCTTCTCGAAGCCGTCGGCGGCCTGGTCGGCGAAGGTCTCCTCGTCGATGAGCTCATTCTTGAGGCTGGAGATCTTCGCGCTGAAGGACTTGGGCGGAAAGCGCTTGGGGTCCAGATCCAGATCCCGGCAGACCAGGGCCATCAGCCGCTTGGAGTCGGCGGCGTCGTAGATCGAGAACGAGGACGTGAAGCCCAGCTTCTTCGACTCGCGGCGCAGGATGCGCACGCACGCGCTGTGGAAGGTCATCACCCACATGGCGCCGGCGCGCGGGCCCACCAGCTCCTCGACCCGCTCCTTCATCTCGCCCGCGGCCTTGTTGGTGAAGGTGATCGCGAGGATGGAGCCGGGGTGCACCTTGCGCGCGCCGAGGAGGTGGGCGATGCGGTGGGTGAGGACGCGGGTCTTGCCGGATCCGGCGCCCGCGACGATGAGCAGCGGCGCGCCGTGGTGCTCGACGGCGGCCCGCTGCTGGTCGTTCAGCCCCTCCAGCAGCGCGGCGGAGTCCACGGCGGGGCGGGGCGCGCCGTTGCGGTAGTACGGCTCCCGCGCCTGACCGGCCTGGCCTGGCTCCCTGGGTACGGGCACGCTAAAAGTGTCGCCGAAGAGGTCGTGCGGCACCTCCTCCGCGGCCGGGCCGGCCGGATACCCGTCGTGCTCGGGGTCCTCCGGCGGTGGCGGAAGCTCCTCGGGGGCGGCTCCGGGTGCCGCGCCGTCGAGGTTCGCCAGGAAGCTGTCGTCAAAGAGGCTGCTGCTCATCGCCCACCGAGTCTAGGGCCCGGCACTGACAGCCGACACGACAATGTCACGGAAAGATCTCGGACAAATCGAACACCAGCCTTCCCAGGTGCCCCAGAGGTTGGCTAGCGTGCTCCGTCAGGCGGCCCGCTCCCTGCCGGCGACCGAAGCCGGCGCGTGCCGCCGCCGCCGAGTCCGGCCCGCCCATCAGGCGGTTCCGGAGCCGGGGACCCACCCGCACCATCTGGGGTGAATCGGCCCGTACGTCGCACGTACGGCCGTAGGGCAGCCTTCCGTACGCCCGAACCCGACAGCTAACCCGGTAGGCGGTCCACGGAAGGAGTCGCCTCCCTTGGCGTCGCACCGCAAACCGCGTCCCCGGTTGCTCGAATCGCCCGCCGGCCGCCGCACGGCCGTGGGTGTCACCACCGCCGCCCTCGCCTCGGTCACCCTCCTGTCGCAGACGGCGAACGCCGCGCCACGGGCGCCGAAGCCGACGGTCGAGGAGGTGAGGAAGAAGGTCGACGCCCTCTACCGGCAGGCGGGTACCGCCACGCAGAAGTACAACGCGGCCACGGAGGCCGCGGGCAAGCAGCGGACCGAGGTGAACCGCTTGCTGGACGAGGCCGCCACCCGTACCGAGAAGATGAACGAGGCACGGCGCACCCTGGGCGCGTACGCGGCCGCCCAGTACCGGCACGGCGGGATGGACGGCACCGCGACCCTGCTGCTGGCCGACGACCCGCAGGGCTTCGTCGACCAGAACCACCTGATGGACCGGCTCACCGGGCGGCAGAAGGACGCGGTCGACGACTTCCGTACGCAGCAGACGGAGCTGGCCCGGCAGCGCGGCAAGGCCACCCGGAGCCTGGCGGATCTGACCGCGTCGGAGCGGAAGCTCAAGGCCGAGAAGAAGACGATCCAGGAGAAGCTGTCCCAGGCCCGGGCGCTGCTGTCCCAGCTGACCGCGGAGGAGAAGGCACGGCTGGCGGCGCTGGAGAAGAAGAAGGAAGCGGAGGCGCGGCGCAAGGCGGCCGAGCTGGCGGAGAAGCAGCGGCAGGCGGAGGAGGAGCGCAGGCGCCAGGAGGAGCAGCAGGGGGACGACGGCAGCGGTACTGGTTCCGGCAGCGGCTCAGGCTCCGGCTCCGGCTCCGGCACCACGGACCCGTCAGCGCCCTCCGACTCCACCAAGGCCGCGCAGGCCGTGGCGTTCGCGCGCGCCCAGATAGGCAAGCCGTACGTATGGGGCGCCACCGGCCCGAACTCCTTCGACTGCTCGGGGCTGACCCAGGCCGCGTGGAAGGCGTCGGGGGTGACGCTGCCGCGCACCACGTGGGACCAGGTGAAGGTCGGCACGCGCGTGTCGACGTCCGAGCTCAAGCCGGGCGACCTGGTCTTCTTCTACGACGACATCAGCCACGTCGGGCTGTACATAGGCGACGGGATGATGATCCACGCGCCGAAGCCGGGTGACAACGTGAAGATCGCGCCGATAACCGAGATGCCGATCTACGGGAGCGTCCGCCCGGCGTAGCACCGGCCTGCTCAGAGCCTGCTCGGAGCCTCCTCGGGGGCTCCTCAGGTCCACATCACCGCGATGAAGATGTTGGCGGTGGTCAGCAGCCCGACGGTGCCGAGGAGCGGGGCGGGCACCTTCTCCTCGTCCCGCTTCACGTAGACCAGGCCGAGGATGACGACGAGCAGCGCCATCTTCACGCCGATCTTGACGTTGTCAAGGCTGTTGCCGTCGGCCTGGTTGAGCCCCACCAGCGCGATGCCCGTCACCAGCATCGTCAGCGCGCCGTGCAGCATCGAGGGCGACATCCGGGCCTCGCCCGCGCCTATCAGCTTCATCTGTGTGAGGAAGCCGCCGAGCAGCGCGGCGATACCGATGATGTGCAGGCCGACGAAGGCGTGCAGAGTTGCGTCCATGGCCTCGGAGCGTAGCCCGCGCCCGCGGCCGCCACGACGGCCGGGCCGGTCGCCTCGCGGCTACGGGCTACCGGCCACCGGCCACGAGCGACGGCGGACCACGGCCACCGTCGACGGGCCACCGGCCACCGGAGCCGACTCGGCATCGGGCGACTCGGCACCGGTGGCCGGTTCGCCCATAGCACCGCGAGCGTCCTCGCCGGGTGCGGATCGCCGCTTCGGTCATCCGCGTGCGCGAACGTTCCGGCACTCGGTGAGCCGACCGGTCAGCCGCGGTCCGCGATCCACCGAAATCGCTCATTCCCGGCCTTCACCGTGTCCTCGCCCGACGACGGGGTCTAGCTTCCTGCTCCAGGCGGCGGCCCGCTCCCCTGTGTACGGCGTCGGCCGTGCACGGGCCGCCGCCTCGCCCGCTCGGAAGGAAGTGACCCACCGCCGTGGCCTCGCACCGGAAGCCCAGGCAGCGTCCGTTCGCAGGCGGCACCGTCCGCCGGGCCGCGACCATCGCCCTGGCGGGCGCCGCGACCGCCGCCACGGCCCTCGACGGCACCGGGCACGCGGCGCCCCGGCTCACCCCGGCCGAGGTGAAGGCGCAGGTCGACCGCTACCACCGGCAGGCCGAGGAGGTCACCGAGCGCTACAACGGCGCGCGGGCGGACGCCGAGGCGGCGCACACGGCGTACGAGGCGCTGCAGGACGAGGCCGCCCGCAGGACGGACCGCCTCAACGCCTCCCGTAACGCGCTCGGTTCGTACGCCACCGCGCAGTACCGTTCCGGCGCCGTCGCCCCCGGCCTCCAACTCGCCCTGTCGTCCTCCCCCGAGGACTACCTGGACCGCGCCTCGCTCGCCGACCGCGCGGGCAGCCGCCAGGGCGCGGCCGTGGCCCGGCTGATCCGGCAGATAAGAGGGCTGAAGCAGGTACGCACCGAGGCGAGCGGCAAGCTGAGCGAGCTGAACCGCTCCCGCGAGGCACTGGCCCGGCACAAGAGGACCATCGAGAAGAAGCTCGACGCCGCGGAAGCGCTGCTGGACCGGCTGACGGCGAAGCAGCGGGCGAAGCTCCTCGCGGAGTCCGGCGGCGGCGACCTCACCGGCCACGGAGACGCGGTCGGCGGCGGCACCGGTGGCGGGGACGGCCGGGGAGGACACCAGCCGCACGCCGACCGCGGGACGGCCAGGGGGACCCGCACCCCCGTCACTCCCCCGACGGGCCGAGCGGCGCTGGCGGTGTCGTACGCGTACGGGGCGCTCGGCAAGCCGTACGTATGGGGCGCGACCGGGCCCTCCGGCTACGACTGCTCGGGGCTCGCCCAGGCGGCGTGGCGGGCGGCGGGCGTGGACCTGCCCCGCACCACGTACACCCAGATCACCACGGGGACGCGCGTCCCGCGATCCGAACTCGCCCCGGGTGACCTGGTGTTCTTCTACTCGGGCGTGAGCCATGTAGGCCTGTACATCGGCGGCGGCAAGATGATCCACGCCCCGCGGCCGGGCGCACCGGTGCGGATCGCGCCCATCGACGAGATGCCGTTCGCGGGGGCTGCACGCCCGGCGTGAGGGCCAGGATGCGGCCGAGTTGCGGCCAGAATAAGGATTCCTCCATGCGTAAGCACGCCCGGAACGGCCTCGTCGTCGCCTCTTCTCTGGTCACCGCGGTGGCCCTGGCCGCCCCCGCCTCCGCGGCCACCTCGTCGGCCACGGCGCACTCTGAGGGGTGTGGCCTACGAGGCCACGCCCCTCAGCGCATTCGCCCCATCTCCATTTCGGAGCCGGAATGCGTCAGGCCCGGCAGGAGCCAGTCCGTGAACGGGTCGAAAAGGACCAGGACGGCGAGGGCCAGGAAAACGACGCCCACCGCGGTGGCGACGTACGGGCCCCGGCCCCACAGCTTCTCGATGAAGATCACCGCCGCCACCCCGGCCATCGCCGCGACGTTCATGACGCCCAGCGGGACGAGAATCAGCATCAGCCCCCAGCAGCAGCCGACGCAGAACAGCCCGTGGTGGGCGCCGACGCGGAAGTCGCGGGCCCAGGGCCGGAAACCGGCGTAGCGGACCAGCTGCCCCATGGGGCTGCGGCAGTGGCGGAGGCAGACGTCCTTCAACGGGCCGAGCTGATGCAGCCCGGCCAGCGCGAACGCTCCCGCGCCGATCCAGCGCCCCGCCCCGGGGTGCTCGTCGACCAGGTCGCCGGTCGCGCCGAGCGCCGCGTAGACCAGCAGGCCGAACAGGCCCCAGGCCAGCAGATAGCCGCCCGTGAACTGGGCGACACGGGCCGCACGCGCCACGCCCACCGCCCGGCGGCGGATCCCCCGTACCCACGTGATCGCCACCGGCGCCACGGACGGCAGCATCATGGCGGCCATCATCACCAGCCACAGCCCCAGGAACAGGGGCAGCCCCATCCCCATCGTCCCCGGCTCGACCCCCATGTCGCGCGCCTGCGCCACGGTCACCAGCCAGGCGAGCAGCGCGAGCAGCGCCATCAAGGACCAGGCGTACGCGAGCGCCCGTGCGGGAAGCAGGTTCCCGTTCCGCAGGGGCGTCGAGGTACTGAGCCTGGCGCTCCGGAACATACCCTCAGGACATCACATATCGGAACGGAATTCCTGGATCCGGCGGGGACGCGGGGTGCACGATGGAAGGGAGCCCGCGGACGTCGTGAGGAGTCGCGAGAGGTCGCGGGAAATCGCGGGAAGCCGCGAGGAGGTGCCGCGATGACCGAAACCGCGCCGACCATCCCGAAGTGGCACGTCACCGGGGACTGGTTCGACACCTGCAAATGCAACGTGCCGTGCCCTTGCTCGTTCGCCCAGCCGCCCACCTTCGGCGACTGCGAGGGCGTCATGACCTGGCACATCCGTGAGGGCACCTACGGCGACGTGCGGCTGGACGGCCTCAATGTGCTGATCCTCGCGTCCTTCGTCGGGAACGCGTGGGCCGAGCACTCGGACGCGTACGCGGCCGTCTTCCTCGACGAGCGCGCCGACGACACGCAGCGCGCGGCCCTCCAGATGATCTTCGGCGGCGAGGCGGGGGGCTGGCCCGCCGACTTCGTCGCCATGTTCGACCCGGAGATGCGGGGCATGGACACGGCCCCGATCGAGTTCAGCATCGACGAGGACCTGGGCTCCTGGCGTTCCCGCATCCCCGGCCGCGCGGAGTCCAGCGCGGAGGCCCTGACCGGCCCGACGACGCCGGAGGGCGCACGGGTCCAGGTGCACAACCTGCCGGGTTCGGAGACGGGGCCGGGCCAGGTCGCGACCTGGGGCCGCTCGACGGCCGACCGGGCCGACGCCTTCGGCTTCAGCTGGAGCCGGGAGGGTCAGTCCAGCAAGCACATTCCGTTCGACTGGGCGGGGCCGGACGGCGCCTGAGTAACGCCGCCTCAGGGCTCAGGGGTGGCGCGGGCGCCGGAACCACTCGCCGGACGCCCGCTGGGAGAGCATCACCACGATCAGGATCCCGATCACCACCTCGATCAGCCCTCCGGGCCGCCCCTGCCCCATCGCCGACAGGCCGAAGAGGATCATCAGCGAGCCGAAGACGATCGCAGTCACCTTCGCCCCGCCGCCCGCTCCCCCGAAGCACAGCGCGCAGATCGCACAGCCGAAGGCGGGCAGCCCGGCCCCGACGACGTAACCGGCGGTGCGCGGATCCCCGCCGGCGAAGTTCAGCACACAGGCCAGCATCAGCAACCCGGCCATGACGAAGGCCAGCACCTGCGCCGTCCGCACCTGACTCGGCATGGCCATCGGCGCGCCGAAGGGCGGGTACGGAGCGTGGGAGCCTGCGTACGGGGGGTGTGGCTGCTGGGGATAGGGCGTGTACGGGGCGGGCTGCTGCGGCTGTTGGGCGTACTGGGGGTGCGGTGGGTGCTGGTGACCGAGCGGGCCCGGCGCATTCTGTGACATGCCCACGACCCTATGCCAGGGCGCCACTACGCCCCGGGTGCCGCCTACGTACGGGCCGCTGCGCGCAGGCGCTCAGCCCTGGCGTGGACTTCGGCGCTGGACAGGGCGGGGGCGTTCGGGCGTGGGGGTTCGCCTCGGCAGGTTCGGCAGAGGCCGCCGGGGAGTGCCTCGGGACGGCCGGGGATGCCGCAGTCGGTGCATTCCATGATCCAGCGGGGTGCTGGCGCCGTCGGGGGCTCGGCGGGCTCCGGGGGCATCTTGGCGGTGAGGCGGTTGCGGGCGAGGGCGCCCGGGGAGTGGACCTCGGACGGGAGTCCGGCCGTGAGGGCCGAGGCGAGGTGGGCGGGGCCGGTCCCGCGTGCCAGCCACTGGGCGGCGAGCGGTTCGAGGTCGGCGCACTCGGCGGCGGACAACGCCATCCGGGGTTCGGTACGGCCCAGGGCGGCCAGTGCGTCGTACGCGGGCGAGCGCGGGGTCCGTGGAGGCCGGGGGGCGGGTCGCTCGTCCGGCTGAACCTGGGGCGGGGTCCAGGGTTGGTTCGGTGCCGGTGCCGGTGCCGGTTCACGTGCCGGGGCAGGTGCCGGTGGTACGGGTGTCTCCCCTGCGGCGAAGGCGGCCCACCAGGCGTTGTCGCGCGGCTGGCGGGAGAAGAACGTCCTGGTCACCCACTGGGTGCGGCCCTCGTCCACGGTGCCGCTGAGGCGGCGGAGATGGCCCGCCTCGGACAGGGCGTTGAGGGCCGAGCGGACGGCCTGCTGGCCGTAGTCCGGTAGCTCCTTGGCCAGGGTCTTCGCGTCGATCGCGGCACCGTCCGGCAACCGGTCGATGTGCGTCGCGACGATCGCCTCACGGGTGGGGAGATGCGCGAAGTCGCCCCGGCGGCGCAGGGGTTGGTCGGGTGCGGAGCGCTTTCCGAAGCCCGGTTTGGCCATGGGGGGCGTCGCGCTCGGGCGCGGGGCATGGGTAGGGTTGGCGTCAGCCATGAGATCGACCTCGTAGGCGTGCGATCTTGCGGTCAGACCCCGGCTTGGTGTTCCAGCACCTGCCGGGGTTGTTTGTTTGCGCGCAACGCTAGACGGCCGCCACGAGCTGTGGCAAGTCCGTCACGAAAAGTCATCCCCGCTGGTATGCGCGGGAGTTGGGGTCGGGTTTGGGTGGGCGGGTGGGTTATGCAACCCACCCGTTCCTCAGAAAGAGAGCTCGGATCTCGGGGCTCGGCACCCGAAGCCCGGAACCCGAGCTCCGGGCCCCGGTCGCGATGGTCAGCCTGCGAGCACCATGAGGGAGAAGGCGAAGAAGAGGCCGATCAGTACGGGCCAATAGAGCAGCGCGGGCAGGAGATTGTCGCGCCACCCCAAGACGGCGGCTCTCGCCTCCGTACCCAGGAGGATCGAGTTCGCGAACATCCCGACGATCACGAGGTTCTGGGCGATGGCGAAGTACTCCAGATAGGTGACCGAACCGTCGCCTGAGATCTCTCGCAACTGCGCCTGATCCACGATCACGACCAGCAGAACGGTGACGGCGAAGGTGATCGCCGTCCAGGTGTTGAAGCCGAATCGGGGATGGCGGGCATCGTCGCGGGTGAAGACGAAGAGCGCCATGAACAACACGGCGGCGATGAACAACGATTGGACGAGCCTGCCCATGAGCGGGCCCGCGTATGACCGGGTGAGCCCGATGTTGAAATAGAGGTCAGGCGCGGCAGAAAAACCACTGACGTAGGGCGTCGCGCCGAAGGTCGCCGAATACGTGTGATCTCCGTAGCTGTAAGCGGTGTAGTACGGCCGCCAGCCCAGCGAGACGATGTCCTGGTCCAGGCCGTTGAGCGCCTTGTGCTGCCAGGGCGGGTACGAGGAGAAGTCCGGGATCAGGATCTCGTTCTTGAACGTACTGATCGTCCACATCCGGAGCCAGACGTTCTGCTTGTCCAGCGGGTATTCCCTGTAGACGAATTTCTCACGCAGCGTCAGGTGGAAGTGCCAGCCCCGTAGAGCGCGTCCCTCCGTCGTCTTCGTTTCGTAGACCTGCTTCATGTCGAAGCCGTCCGGGGCCTCTGGGAAGACAACCCCACGGCTGCTCTCGGGGACGTCATCGGTGTACCGCTGCCAGACGTACCCGCTTACGTCGACTTCCTCGGGGCCGGTGAACTTCACACTCTGGATGTAGAGACCGGTCGGGATCTTCTGGAGTGGCACGCCGGGCAGCCTCTTCGCGATATGAGCGTCGCTCTGGTGGACCGTGCCGACGGGGGTGCCGACCACTGTTGTGGTGTTCACGTCGGTGGCCGTGATGTGCCAGACGACGACCGTGCCGACGGCGAAGATCGTCATCGCGCCCACGCTCATCAGCCAGCAGCGCCCAGGCGTGCGGAGGAAAGGGCGGGTGACGGCGGCGGTCGCGGACAGCGCCAGCACCATCGAGCTGACCAGAAGCAGGGACCAGTTCTCACGCTGCGTGTGCCCGGCCGGCGGATGGCCGCCCAGGTAGTGGGCGGCCGCGGCGCCGGTACCGGTCGCGGCTCCGGCGAGGAGCACCCAGTTGGCCCGCTCCAGCCGACGTTGCCACGAACGATCATCATTGCGCACGCACGTCCCTCACTACTGACCGGAACGAGGCGGCACCGCCGCTCTCAGCTCAGGTGGACACTCATCGAGGCCCAGGTCCTCCAGGACGGCCTTGATGAGGCGACCGAGATTCCGCAGCAGATCGGTCGCCGACTCCCTGACCGTTCGGCAACGGCACCCGAGCGCGGCCCTGAGAAGTTCCTGGAGGCCCGCCTTGACCGCCTCGACGCGCCGCTGGACAGCCGAGTCCGAAGGAGGGCCGGTTTCGCCGGATGGCGCGGCGGCGTTGCCGGGGATGACCGGGCCCGAGGCGGAAAGAGTGTCAAGAGCCTGGTCCGCCTCGTTCTTCTGTGAGACGAGCTTGCCCTCGTCGCTCTCGCCCTCCACGACCATGTCCGCGAACTGGGACGACTCGTCGACCGCGCGGGAGAGATTCGAGAGCGTCTGAAACTGTGCGCTCAAGTCCTGCCCGGGCTCGGCTTTCCGGATCCCGGAACCGTCCCGGGGGGTCCCGGAACCGTCCCGGGTCCCGGAGCCATCCCGGACCCCGGATCCCACGGTCCGCGTGGACGCCGCAGCGGTCTCGGTGACAGGAGGCGGGTCGGAGAGAGAGGTCGCTGCGACGGCGAAGAGGGGGACCATCACGACGGCGGTCAGCAGGCTCTTGCGCAGCATGAACAGGTGCCCCTTCTCGACACACGCCTCATCGGAAGATCGTGAAGGCAGCCTCGCATATGCCACTACCGTATGCAATCTGAATAGCACACAGGGTGACGGGCGGGGCCGTCGCAGGGCACCACAGCGGATAGTTGAACGTGCATCCTCCGCCCGGTCAGGCAGCCCCTACTCGACGGGGTGCGCGGCGGCGAAGGTGAGGAAGGCCGCCCAGGCGTCGGCCGAGAAGGTGAGGTGGGGGCCGGTCTTGTCCTTGGAGTCCCGGACATGGACGGTGTGGGGGCAGGTGGCGACCTCTACGCAGTCGCCGCCGCTGGTGTCGCTGTAGCTGGACTTCCGCCAGGAGACAGCGACTTCGACGCAGGCGCCACCACCGGTGTCGCTATAGCTCGACTTGAACCACACCAGTTCGCCGCTCATAGCTCCTCCGCCAACTTGCTGATGAAGCGCGCCGACTCCTCGGGAGTGAGGGCCCGCTGAAGGATCATGGCATGGCGCTGCCTGATGACGCTTACCGTCGCCGGGTCCACGTACAGCGCGCCCGTCTCATGGCCTTCTACGTAGGCTAGATGCTCGTGCTCAGGTGTCTCCAGCAGCACGAGTGGCCCGTTGAGTCCAGGATGAGCACCGCCGAGTGGCAGAACCTGCACCGTCACGTTACGCCGCTTCCCCATCTCCAGCAGATGCCGCAACTGGCGCTCGTGTGCCTCCACGTCCGCGACGGGGTAGCGCACCGCCGCCTCTCCGATCACGAAGGAGAACGCCCTGGTCTGCTTGTCCAGGACGGCCTGGCGCTCCAGTCGCGCCGCGACCCGTTCCTCCATGGTCTCGTCGTCCAGCGGCGGCAAGTGCGCGCCGAACAGAGCCCGCGTCGTCTCTTCTGTCTGGAGCAGACCTGGGATGAGTTGAGGCTCGAACCAGTTGAGAACGATCGCCTCGGCCTCGTACCGCATGAAGTCCTGTGCGTACGACTGAAACTTCTCCGGCTTGAGATAGTCCTGCGCCGCCAGTAACTTCCCGTGCGCCCCGCACACCTCATCCGCGACCTCAAGCACCCGCAGCGTCGGCCTGCGCCGCCCCTGCTCCATCGACTTGATGGTCTCGCACCCGTAGCCTGCCTGCTTGCCCAAATCCTCGCGGCTCACGCCCGCATGCGTGCGCCAGAGCTTGATCTGGTTTCCGCAGTAGCGCCACGCCATCGGCGTCTCGGCCACCCGTTCCACCTCCCCGGGACACGACGGGTACGCCACCCCGCGTACCCGTGCAGTTACTCCTCACGCTACGCCCGGACCAGCAGCATTCAGCCATGAACAACGGAACTCCCCCACTACCGAGCGACATTGAGCTGCACCTCACCCGCCACCACCGCAGCGTCCCCCTCGCCCGTGAGCTCGTACGCGAGCACGTCCGCGCCTGGGGTCTGGCCGATGACGCGGTGGAGACGGCCCTTCTTCTGCTCAGCGAGTTGGTGACCAACTCCTGCCGTCACGCGCACGTTTCACCCGGTCGGCTGATCTACGCCCGGTGCGAGCTGCGCGACAAGCGGCTGCGCGTGGAGGTGTCGGACGCCAGCGCGGAGCTGCCGCGACCGCGTCAGGCGGCGGTCGATGACGAGAGTGGGCGCGGGCTGGCGCTGGTGGCGGCGCTGGCGGATGACTGGGACGTGCACCCGCGCGCGTGCGGCGTCGGCAAGACCGTCTGGTTCGAGCTCGACGTGCTGGCGCACGGGTCACGCTCTACGCCTGACCCGTCTCGAAGCGGCTGATCTTGTCGCCCGTCACGATGAACGTCCAGCGGGTGCGCATTCCGCCCCACGTGTCGTTGGCATAGTCCGCCAGGAGCGTGCGGCCGCCGTCCGACTCCTCGATCACGTCCATGTGGCCGCCGGAGGAGAAGATCTCCCGGTCCGTCCACTCAGCCAGATCGCGATCGGATCCGTCGTCGGACATCGTCGCGTCCGGGGTCAGCAGCGAGAAGAACTCACCGCGGTCGCCCGCGTTGAGCGCCTGGACGAAGGCGCGGACCTGGGGGTCCGTCAGGTGGTCGGGGCTGATGGGCATGGGGGCGGCTCCTCGCTCCGGGTGGTGTCGGGGCACGTCACCGTTCAGATATCACCGCCACGGCCCGGCGCTGCGGATGCGGGCCTGACCAGGCATGGGGACGTACCCGGAAGGACCCCGTCCGGTATATGCTGCGGCGAATTTTCGAACTCAGGGGCGGGAATGCAGCACATGTACGACATGCGTCATTTCGGTAGAACGCGCAGAGCGGCGGCGGGCGCGGTGGTGGTCGCGGCGGTGATGCTCGGCGCGCTCACCGGCTGCTCGTCGTCGGGCGACGGCGACAAGGGCGAGGGCAAGAGCAAGGACAAGGGCAGCAGCGACACGAAGGCCGCCACCTCGTCCAGCAAGCAGTTCGGCAACAAGGGGTCGGCCTGCGTGCTGCCCGTGACGTTCGACCTGGCGAAGTCCTGGAAGCCGAAGACCGTCAAGCCGCTACCCGCCGAGAAGGACGCCGGACTGGGCTTCAACAAGCTCCTCAAGCAGGGCGGCCTCCGGATGGCGTGCGAGATCGACGGCAAGCCCGCCGGGCACCTCGGCATGATGCGCGTGTGGACCGGACCGAAGTCGGCCGCCGGCGACAAGCCGCGCGAGGTCCTCGAACGGTATGTGGCCGGGGAGTTCGATCCCATACGGAAGAGGACGTACACCGACATCAAGGTCGGCGTCGACGGCCTGGCCGCCACCGAGGTCGTCTACTCGTCCTACAGCAAGCTGACGGAGGAGACCAGGAACCAGACCGCGGTGGCCTTCGCGACGCCGCAGGGGCCGGTCCTGCTGAGCCTTGGCGGGTGGGACACCGAAGAGCACAAGGACATGCTGCCCGCGTTGGAGCTGGCCAAGAAGTCGCTGAAGGTGTCCGCCGGGGACTGACCGGGGCGGCGGCCGGGCCACCCTGGACCCGGCGGACCCGGCGGACCCCGCCGGACCCGGCGGACCCGGTGACCCGGCTAGGGGGTCTCCGGCGGAACGTCGCGAACCAGGCCGGTCAGCGGGCCGTGGGTGCGCCAGCCCAGCGACTCGTACAGCGCCCGCCCCTCGGTCGTCGCGCCGAGCACCGCCGCCGAGGAGCCCGCGTCGAGGGCGGCGTTCGCCAACGTACGCATGACCAGGCTGCCGAGTCCCTTGCGGCGGTGGGCCGGAGAGGTCTCGACCTGGTCGACGACGGCCGGGCGCCCGAGGGCGGGCACGCCGATCTGGCCGCGGGCGGCGAACGCGCCGTCCTCGGCCAGGACGAGCACCCGGGTGACGCCGCCCCGCGCCCAGGTGCGCACCTGGTAGCCCTCGGGAGCCGCGACCGTGGCCGGGCGCAGCGGCGTGGACATCAGGAAGCCGTCACTGTCGAAGCTCCACCCGGGGGCCACCCACGGCGCGACGGTCTGCGGCGGCAGGAAGAACTTCAGCCAGGTGCCGGGAGCGGTGACCGTCTCGGTGAGCTTGCGTATCAGCGGCTCGTCGGCATCGGGCAGTACGTGCCGGGTCACCTGCGCGGTCAGCCCCACGTCGATGGTGAAGCCCCAGGACTCCTCCACCGGCGGCGCCGCCCCGCGCGAGACGACCCAGCCCTCGACCCATTCGCGTACGAGTTCCGCGTCCATTGAATCCGCCCCCCGTGTAATAGACGAAAACGATGACCGCATATTACATCGTTGATCCGATGCTCGGCGCGGGGGCGGCGGTACCGGCACCGGCACCGGGCGGCACCGGCACTAGGCAGCGCCGGTACTAGGCGGCGACGCGCTCCGCGAAGCCGCCGGCCCGCGTCACGATGACGCGGTCGAGCCGGTAGTAGGGCACGGCGAGCAGCGGCGAGTCCCGCAGCCCCTCAAGCAAGCGGTTCCAGTCCTCCAGGTCCGTCGTGCGCACGACGGCGACATCGGTCGGCGAGGCGCTGAACGCGTCGGCGTCGTACCACTCCAACATGCTGACCGGCGCGTGGCGGGCGAGCAGCGGAGCCACGTGCTCGGCGAGGGCGGCGTCCCGCTCGGCGCGGGTCAGGGCGAGCCAGGCGGGCGTGACCGTGAGGTGCATGAAGACGGTCCAAGCGGTTTCTGTACCAAGTGCTTCATCCATGGCGGCGATAATTCATGAACCATCCGTTACAGTCAACTGATGGCTCGACCTGTCGATGAACGCAAGCGCGCGGAGCTGCTCGCCGCCGTGGTGGGGTATCTGGAGACGTACGGCATCGCGGGCCTGTCCCTGCGGGCGGTCGCCGCCGAACTCGGCACGAGTTCACGGATGCTCGTCTACTACTTCGGCACGAAGGAGAACATGCTGGCGCAGGCCCTGGAGACCTCCCGGCCGGATGTGACGGGCCTGTTGGGGCGGGCGGCGTCCGGGCCCGCGCTCCGGGAGACGCTGCTGGCGCTGTGGCACGACGTGACCGCGGGCCGCCAGCGGCGGAGCGCCCCGCTCATGCTGGAGGTGATGGCGCTCGCGGGCGTTCCAGATAGCCCGTACCGCGAGTTCGCCGCGCGCGAGGTCGACGGCTGGGTGGCACCGCTGGCCACGGCGTTCGTACGCATCGGGCACGCGCCCGACGACGCGAGGGCGCGGGCCACCGCGCTGGTGTCCGGCGCGCGGGGCGTTCTTCTGGACCGGCTGGTGACCGGCGACGACGTGCGCACGGACGCGGCCGTGCGGACACTCGTCGACGCGCTGACCGCTCCGCCGCGTTGACCACGCCACCATTGGTCCTGCGTTGACCACACCACCGCGTTGACCACGCCACCATTGGTCCTGCGTTGACCACACCACCGCGTTGACCGCGCCACCGCGTCGACCACGCCATCGCGTTGACCGCTCGGCCGTGCTGACCACTCGGCCGGCTGGTCACCCGGCCGCGCCGAACACCGGCGCGCCCGTCCCGGCGGAGTGGCCGGACGTCGTCGTCGGCCGTCTCAGACCAGCCGTCGTGCCGTCGCCCATCGCGTCAGTTCGTGACGGTTGCTCAGCTGGAGCTTGCGCAACACCGCCGAGACATGGCTCTCGACCGTCTTCACCGAGATGAACAGCTGCTTGGCGATCTCCTTGTACGCGTAACCACGGGCGATGAGCCGCAGCACCTCGCGTTCCCGCTGCGTGAGGCGGTCGAGGTCCTCGTCGACCGGTGGGGCGTCGGTGGACGCGAAGGCGTCCAGGACGAACCCCGCCAGGCGCGGCGAGAAGACCGCGTCGCCTTCCGCCACGCGGAAGACCGCGTCCACCAGATCCGTACCCGTGATGGTCTTGGTGACGTAGCCGCGCGCGCCGCCGCGGATGACGCCGATGACGTCCTCGGCGGCGTCGGAGACCGACAGCGCCAGGAAGCGCACCGGGCGGTCCGGGGCTCCTATCAGGGCCGCGCTGCGGCGCAGCACCTCCACGCCGCCGCCGCCCGGCAGATGGACGTCCAGCAGGACGACCTCGGGGCGGGTCGCGTTGATCACCGTGACGGCCTGGTCGACGTCGGCCGCCTCGCCGACCACCTCCACGCCCGTGACGTCCGTCTGGCCGATCTCGGCCTGGACTCCGGTGCGGAACATGCGGTGGTCGTCGACGAGGACGACCCGCACCCGGCGCTCGGCCGCCGCCACTCCGGACGCCGGTTGCGCCATCTGCCCGTTCCCCGGCGCCGCGTTGCCCGCCGGCCCGTTCGCCGGGCCGTTGGCCGGGCCGTTCGTCGGCGCGTTCGCCGGGCCGTTCGTCGCGCCGTTCGCCGCTGCCCCGGTCCCCGCCTGATCGTTCCCCGCCGGTCCGTTCCCCGTCATCCCGCCACCCTCTCCATCTCCAGCTCCACTTCCGTGCCCCCGTCCGGCGCCGACCGCAGCCGGGCCGTGCCGCCGTTGCGCTGCATCCGGCCGATGATCGACTCGCGTACGCCCATCCGGTCGTCCGGCACGGCGTCGAGGTCGAAGCCCGGACCCCGGTCCCGTACCGAGATGAAGACCGTACGGCCCTCGACCTCCGCGTACACCTGCACGGGGCCGCCCTCGCCACCGTACTTCGCGGCGTTGACCATCGCCTCGCGCGCCGCCTGGAGCTGGGCGGTCAGCCTGTCGTCCAGCGGGCAGTCGCCGACCACCACGACCTCGATGGGGACGCCGTGGTGGTCCTCGACCTCCGCCGCCGTGCGGCGCACCGCCTCCGCCAACGTGTCCGGCGCCTCCGCCTCGTCCTTTCCGGTGCCCTCCGGCCTGTACAGCCAGGCGCGCAGCTCCCGTTCCTGGGCGCGGGCCAGGCGCGCCACCTCGCGGGAGTCGTCGGCGTTGCGCTGGATGAGGGTGAGGGTGTGCAGCACGGAGTCGTGGACGTGGGCGGCGACCTCGGCGCGCTCCTGGGCGCGGATGCGCATCAGCCGCTCCTCGGACAGGTCCTGCATCATCCGCACCAGGTACGGCCCCGCCAGCAGCGCCACGCCGACGATGACGGCGAGGGCGGCCTGGAGCACCGCGCCCAGATGTTCGGCCGAACCCTGGATGACGACGATGCCGGTCACGCCCACACCGGCCAGGACCACTCCGGCCGCGCTCCGCGCGACGGGCAGCACGCGCTTGCGGCGGCTCAGCTCCATCCACTGGGCGCGCCGGGCGTTGTCCGCCTGCCGCCAGACCAGTGCGACACCCGCGCCGAGGAGCAGCAGCGGCCAGATGTAGGTGTTGGCGCGGCCGAGCTGGAAGGAGTCCACGAAGATGCCCATGCCGACGAGCAGCGCGACCAGCGCGGCGACCTGCCCCTTGTCCGGCTTGCGGGCGAAGAGACGGCGCTTGCCGTCGGGGCCGGGCACGGTGGCGGAGGGGGCCGGGCGCTCGGTGTCCACGCCGCCGACGCCGAGCGGCACGACGAACCAGAACAGCGCGTACACCAGCGCGCCGAAGCCCTCGGCCATGACCATCGCCACGAAGACGACGCGCACCCACAGCACCGGCAGGCCCAGATGCCCGGCGAGCCCGCGCGCGACGCCGCCGAGCATCCGCCCCTCGGCGCTGCGGTACAGCTTGCGCGGGGGCGGCTCGGCGTGGTCGGGGGGCACCGGGTGGTGCGGCCCGGCGGTCGGTGCGGTGGCGGCCATGTCCCCGATGGTCACATGATCAGCGCCGCACGGTCATCAGGGTCACCCCTGACCGGACCCGGACGTGCCCTTCCGCTCCGCGTCACCGGGGAGGCCCAGCCCGTCCCTGACCTTCTTGAAGACGGGCAGGTAGTCGTCGACGGCGGTGTCCTCGGGGGCGGAGAGCCAGAGGGCGTACTCCTTCTCGCCCTCGCGGCCCCAGCAGAGGTCGAAGGCGTGCCATTTCCTCGCCTCGCCCTGCCAGCTCAGCTCCCACACCGCCGCCGGCTGGCCCCGGAAGACGGTCTTCTGCATCCGGTGCTGCTCGTACCCCCTGTGCGTGGCGGCGAATGACTTCTCCATGTCCTTGAAGTGGTCAAGGGGGCTGGGGCTGGCCAGATCGAACACGTTCAACCGGAGTTCGATCTTGTTGACGGGGTCCACGTACAGGATCTCCCGGGCCGACCTCACCACGCGGTTCCAGCCGTCGGGCACGGGCAGGGAGACGTCGAACTGCTTCTCGTACTGGAGGTGGTAGCCCTCGGGGACGGGCGGGGGCGTGTGGACCTGGCTCGGGCTCGCGTCCGGAGTCGCGCCTGGCTCCTTCGGCCCCTCCGCGCGCGTCCCCGACCCGCCGCCGTCGCCCGCGTACTGCTGCACCCAGAAGCCGCCCGCGGCGACCACGACCAGTGTTGCCGCCGTCAACAGGACCTTACGGACACCGCTGCCACCTGCCCGTGCCGTGCCCTGGGAGCGCGTCCGGGAAGCGTCGTCCTGCGGCCCGGGCATGGCATCCGGTACGAGGGTGGTGTCCCGGGTGGGCTCGGGCTTCGGCTCCCGTCCCGTATCCGCGCCCGTGTCCGCGCCGGGACCCGTGCTCGCATCCGCCGCCAGCCCGCGCGTACCGGTCGTACCAGTCGTACCCGCCGTACCCGTCGTACCGGTCATGCCCGTCGTGAACGACGGGCCGAGCAGCAGCTCCGGCTCCGTCGTCGCCTCCGCCGCCGGAGCCCGCAGCGCGCGCTCGACGTCCGCCGCCGACGGCCGCTCGTCCGGGTCCTTGGCCAGCAGGGCCTCGATCAGACCCGTCAGCGGACCGGCCTTGCGCATCGGCTCCAGCGGATCCATGGCGATCGCGTACGCCGTCTCCATCGCCGTGTCGCGGCGGAACGGGGCACGCCCCTCCAGCGCCTGATACAGCGTCGCGCCCAGCGCCCACAGGTCCGAGGCAGGGCCGGGCTTGCGGCCCCTGACCCGCTCCGGCGCGATGTAGTCGATGGAGCCGACCACCTCACCGGTCTTGGTCAGCGTGGACGTCCCCGTCGCCATGGCTATGCCGAAGTCGGTGAGCACCACCCGGCCGCCCCAAGGGCCTTGGGCCTCGGCGCTGTCCCCCCGGCCCAGCAGCACGTTGCCGGGCTTGACGTCGCGGTGCAGGACCCCGGCCGCGTGCGCCGCGCGCAGCGCCGCCACCATGCCGCGGCCGATCCTGGCCGCCTCCCCCGGAGAGACGGTGCCGTTCTCCTTGAGCAGCGCGCCCAGCGTGGTGGAGGGCACGTACTCCATGACGATGCAGGGCAACCCGCCGTCGTCCACGACGTCGTGCACGACGACCACGTTGGGATGCGTGATCCGGGCGGCGCTGCGCGCCTCGCGCCGGGTGCGCTCGTGAAGGGTGGCCAGCTCGTCGTCGGAGACGTGGATGGAGATGTGGAGCTGTTTGACCGCGACCTGACGGCCGAGCAGTTCGTCCTCGGCGCGCCACACCGTGCCCATGCCACCGCGGCCGATCCGCTCGATCAACCGGTACCGCCCGGCGACCAGCCGCCCCTCATCCGACACCGCGCACCCCTCTGCCTGCCCCGCCAGCCTTGCCAACCCCGCATGTGTTCGAAGCGACACGATAGCCGCCGCGGGCTCCGGGTCGATCTCAGGGAAGGTCGCGGGAGGGTCCCGGAAAGGTCCCGGAAAGGTCCAGCGGAGATCAGGGGAAGATCCGGGGAAGGTCCGGGGTCGGGCCGGATGCGGCCCGGCCCCGCGGCTTGTCACCATGGACGGATGACCGATGCACACCGCGTGGCGGACGCGCACGACGGCGGCGGGGCCCCGCCCGGGGACTCCGCCGCCGTCCCACCGCCCGCCGCGCCCTCGCCTTCGCCCGCGTCCGCCCCGCTGCGGCGCAGCCGGGAGCACAAGGTGGTCGGCGGGGTGTGCGGCGGGCTCGGCCGGTACTGCGACATGGACCCCGTGATCTTCCGTGTGGTGCTGTCCGTGCTGGCCGTGGCGGGCGGCATCGGCCTGATCGTGTACGGGTTCTGCTGGCTGCTGGTCCCGCTGCTCGGCGAGGACGAGAACGAGGGGCGGCGGCTGCTGTCCGGACGGGTCGAGGGGACCGCGCTGACGGCCGTGCTGTGCGCGCTGGTCGGCTGCGGGCTGTTCCTGTCGATGCTCAACAAGGGCAGCGTCATCGCCTTCTCACTGATGCTGTCGCTGGCCACCGTCGGCGCCGCGTACTGGTCGCGGCACCGGTACGAGCCGGAGAGCGGGGCGGGCGAGGCGGACGCGGCGGCGGCCCAGGCGGCGGCCGGGGGCGCCCCCGTCCCCAAGACGGCGACCGCCGCCAAGGGCTACGGGACCGCGCCGCCCGAGACGCAGGCCCCGCCCACGCTCGGCGGCCCGTCGTGGTGGCGCGACCCGATCGTCAAGGACGGGACGACCGGGCATGTCGGCACCGGCTACCTGTGGGGGCCCGACGACGGCCCGGACGAGGCGTACGAGACCTCGGGGGCGCCCTCCGCGACCCGCTTCCGCCGCGCCCCCGGCGGGGCGGTCGGCGGGCGCGGCGACGAGCGGGACGGCGAACGGGGCCGTGGACGGGCCGACGAGCCCCCGTCGATCAGCGGCTGGACACTGCTGACCGCCCTGACCGCGGCGGCCGTCGGCATCGCCGCGTCCTGGTCCGCGCAGCCGCTCGGCACCAGCCTGGAGATCGGCCTGGCCGGCGCGCTCGCCGTCTTCGCGGTGGGGATCGCCATCAGCAGCCGGTACGGGCGGACGGGGGCGGGCACGCTCGTCGCGGCGGTGCTGACGAGTGTGCTGCTGGCGGGCGCGGCGGCGTTGCCGAAGTCGGTGACGACGGACTGGCGCCGCGAGACCTGGCGGCCGGCGAACGCGGAGGCGGTGCGCGACAGCTATGAACTGGGGACCGGCGTCGGCACGCTGAAGCTCACCGGCGTGACGCCGGGCAAGGACCGGACGGTGCGGACCCGGGCGGAGGTCGGGGCGGGACGGCTGGCCGTGACCGTGCCGAAGGACGTACGGGTGGAGCTGGACATCGAGGTGGGCCTCGGCGACATCCAGCTGCCGGGGGACGCGAGCGACGACGTCGACGTCGAGCCGGCCAGGGACAGCACCGTGACCCTGGAACCGGCGGGCGGCCGCGATCCGCGCGGCACGCTGGAGCTGGAGCTGGAGATCGGAGTCGGCCAGGTGCAGGTGATCCGCGGATGAGGCGCCACCCGTTCGAACCCGGCAAGCTCGTCGCCGGGCTGGTGCTGCTGGGCGTCGCCGTGGTGTACGGCGTGGACGCGGCCGGGGAGTGGGACTTCCCGCCGTTCGCCCCGCTGGTGGCGATCCCGGCGGGACTGACGGTGGCGGCGCTGGTCTCGGTACTGGCGTACACGCTGCGGCGGGCGCGGCGCCGCCGGTCCAGGTAGCGCGGGCGGTAACACCGGGCTCCGACCGCCCTCGGGCCCGTCAGGCCGGCGGGCGGCCGCCGTCGTGGCGGCCATCGCGGCGGCCATCGCGGCGTCGGTCGTCGCGGCGGCGGGCACCGCGGTGGCCCCGCAGCCCGCCGTACCGGACGCCGCGCCTGTGCAGCTCCGCGTCGACCGAGGCGACTCCCGCCCCCGCCAGGACCAGCGGCAGCCACGCCATCAGATAGGCCAGGTCGTTGCCGTAGTAGTACGGCTCGGTCTGCCAGCTGACCGTCAGCCACAGGCTCAGCGAGATCAGCGCGCCGCCGAGGGCCGCCACCCGCGCCAGGACGCCGAAGAGCGTCCCCAGGCCGACCGCGATCTCGCCGAACGCGAGCGCGTAGCCGAAGCTCTCCGGGCTCTTCAGCGCCAGGTCGACCAGCCACGGCACCGCCGAGCTGTCGCGCAGGGAGCGCATCAGCTCGCCGATGGACTCCGGGCCGTGGGCGGCCATGAATCCCGAGGTGGTGAGCTTGTCGAGACCCGCGTAGACGAAGGTCACCCCGAGGAAGACGCGCAGCGGGACGAGCGCGTAGCGGGACGCCGCCGCCCGCAGCCCGCCGTCCGCTCCGGGGCCGCCCGCACCGTCCGCGCCCTTCGCGCCATCCGTACGGTCAACGTGTGCCATCGTGCCCTCCGCCTCTCCGTCGCGCCCCACTCCTTCATACGGGCGCCCGAGGCGAGGTGTTCAGTCGAGGACGTCGATCGGGTAACGGTTGGTCTCCGCGCCGGACGCGGTGATGACCTGGACGTCCACCCGGCCCGGCTCCACGTCCACCGGCACGGGCACGGTCAGCACGGTGTCCGTGGGGTTGGTGAAGCCCCCGGCGACCGGTACGAGCGGCACATGGACGTGCACCGGGCCGATCCGGACGACCGTACGGGCCAGCCGGTCGGCGTCCTGCGCCCCGGCCGGTACGAAGCCGCTGCCGCGGATCTCGATGTCGTCGCCGGTGCGGATCGGCGAGTCGAGGTCGCCGGCCTCCCGCGCCCGTACGACCGAGAGGACCGTGGGCCGCCCGCCGTCGGCGTACTTCCCGCCGAGGTACGTCGCCGCCGACACCGCCACCAGCAGGGCCAGCCCCCACGGCAGCTCGGGCAGCCGCTGCGGCGCCCGGGCCAGGGTGACGCACGCGAAGACGACGGCCGCCGCGTTCAGCAGGACGTACTGCGTGGCGGCGAATCCGGCCCGGCCCGCGTCGTCGGTGAGCAGGTCGGCGGGGCGCGGGCGGTCGGCGCGGACCTTCTGGGCGCGTCGGTCGCGCACCCGGTTCGCCACCACCACGCGGGCCAGGACGGCGACCGCGCAGCTCAGCGCGAGGACGGTCAGCAGGGCGGCGGAGTCGGCGAGCGCGAGGCCGCCGGGGCTCTGGCCGACCGCCCGTTCCAGCGCGAGGAGCAGCACCGCGTACCCGGCGAGCAGCACCCAGCCGGCGGCGACCGCCCGCGAGGTGGACAGCCGGTTGTCCTCCCCGACGAGGACGGCGAGCAGCCCGCCGCGCGTCCGGTGCAGCCAGGCGGCCAGGGTCAGCGGCACGGTGGTGCCGAGCGCGGCGAGCAGACCCGCCGTACGGGTCGCCGACCAGCCGTCCGCGGCCAGCGCGGTGATCAGCTGGGTCAGCAGTAGCACCCCGGCCGCGCCCCACACCGCGACGACCGCCCGCCGCCACACCTGCCTGAACCAGGCGTCACTCGCCGCCCGGCCGCGCTCGGCGACCTCGTGCGCGGCCTGCGTCAGCTCGTCCGAGACCCACTGGCGGGACGCCGAGGCGGAGTGCGCGAGGGCGGCGGGCAGGCCCTGGCCCGTCGCCATCCGGTCGCGCAGCGCGTCGAACGAGGCGACCGCCCTTCGGTGCGCGTCGCGCGCGCTGTGCGGGCAGAGGCAGTCGGCGCCGTGCGCGGCGCCCTGAGGACGGGGGCGCGCGGCGGGGTACGGGGGGCGCGCCGGGTCCCCGTCACGCCCCAGCGCGTGCGCACCGCTCGTCGTGGCGTCCTGCGCCTGATCCACGGCCACGGGGCTGTCTCCCAACTGTCAAACGTCGAGAGGGAATTGTGCCGCACCTCGGAGGGCTCCGGGTCGGCGATCCGGGTCCGGTGCGGGGCGAAACCGGATACGGGGGCTGATCGTTGATCTACGCCGCAAGATCGCTGCCGGGGCATTCGCCCAGCGCGACGGGGTCGCGGCGGGGTGGCGGACCGCTGTGCGCCGTCGCCGCGGCATCGCGTCGCGGCCGCCGCACGTGCGGGTGAACGCCGCGGCCCCTCTGGTTGACGGCTACAGATTGTCGATCTCGGTGAGGTCGATGTCGATGTCGAAGGGGACGGTGAGCTTGAGGCGGTCGTGGTGGATGCCGGTGGGGACGTAGCTCTTGGTCATGGTGTCCAGCTCGTAGACGTAGACGACGGGCCGACGTCCCTCGCCCTGCTCGACACGCCAGAAGTGCGGGATACCGGCCTCGGCGTACAGCTGCGGCTTGCGCTTGCGATCCCGTTCCTCCGAGTCCGGGGACACCGTCTCGACGGCCAGCACGACGTCCTTCGCCTCGTAGTACGTAACGTCCGAATCGACTTCAGCCTCCGCGCGCACGATGGAGACGTCCGGCTCCGGTGCTTGCCGCTTGCCGATGACCACGGTCATCTCCCGCCGCACTCGCAGGTCCTTGGGCACTGTCCTGCGCAGCGTCATCATGAACAAGTCGTTCGCCAAGCTGTGAAACGCTCGCTGCGGGCTCACGAAAACCAGACTCCCGTCGATCAACTCGGTGTGCGGCGGGAGGTCGGGCAGCGTCAGCAGGTCGTCCACGGTGTAGCCATCCGGCGGCGGCACCGGCCAGGGGTGCGCGATCTCAGCGGTCATGGTTCCTCCCATGGACGGGATTCTCGGCCGTGCGGCCAGCGTACCCAGCGGGTACGACAACGCCGCCACCCAAACGTGTGAGCGACGGCGTCGGCGTTGACCTCGGGGGCCCGAGAAGGGCTACTCCCACTCGATGGTGCCCGGCGGCTTGCTGGTGATGTCCAGCACCACCCGGTTGACCTCGTCGACCTCATTCGTGATGCGGGTCGAGATCCGCGACAGCACGTCGTACGGCAGGCGCGACCAGTCCGCCGTCATCGCGTCCTCCGACGACACCGGACGCAGCACGATCGGGTGGCCGTAGGTGCGGCCGTCGCCCTGGACACCCACGGACCGCACATCCGCGAGCAGGACGACCGGGCACTGCCAGATCTCGCGGTCCAGGCCCGCCGCCGTCAGTTCCTCGCGGGCGATGGCGTCGGCCTCGCGCAGCAGGTCCAGGCGCTCCCTGGTGACCTCACCGACGATCCGGATGCCCAGGCCCGGGCCGGGGAAGGGCTGGCGCTGGACGATCTCCTCCGGCAGGCCCAGCTCCTGGCCGACCATCCGGACCTCGTCCTTGAACAGCTTGCGCAGCGGCTCGACCAGCTGGAACTCGAGGTCCTCGGGGAGGCCGCCGACGTTGTGGTGGGACTTGATGTTCGCGGTGCCGGTGCCGCCGCCGGACTCGACGACGTCCGGGTAGAGCGTGCCCTGCACCAGGAACTCCACCGGCTCGCCGTGCGCGCCCGCCTCGGCGACGATCTCCGCCTGGGCCTGCTCGAAGACCCGGATGAACTCCCGGCCGATGATCTTCCGCTTCTCCTCGGGGTCGGAGACCCCCTTGAGCGCGGTGAGGAAGCGCTCCTGCGCGTCGACGACCTTCAGCTGCACGCCGGTGGCGGCGACGAAGTCCTTCTCGACCTGCTCGGTCTCGTCCTTGCGCATCAGCCCGTGGTCGACGTACACGCAGGTCAGCTGGGAGCCGATGGCCTTCTGGACCAGCGCCGCGGCGACCGCGGAGTCCACGCCGCCGGACAGACCGCAGATCGCGCGCTTGGTGCCGACCTGCTCGCGGATGGCGGCGACCTGCTCCTCGATCACGTTCCCGGTGGTCCAGGACGGCTCGATGCCGGCGCCGCGGTAGAGGAAGTGCTCAAGGACCTGCTGGCCGTAGGTGGAGTGCATCACCTCGGGGTGGTGCTGCACGCCGTAGAGCTTCTTCTCGTCGTTCTCGAAGGCCGCGACCGGCACCAGGTCGGTGGAGGCGGTGACGGTGAAGCCCTCGGGGGCGGCGGAGCAGGCGTCGCCGTGCGACATCCACACCGTCTGCTCGGCGGGGGTGCCCTCGAAGAGGGTGGAGCCGGTCTTGGAGACGGTCAGCGGGGTGCGGCCGTACTCACGGGCGCCGGTGTTGTCGACGGCGCCGCCGAGCGTGACCGCCATGAGCTGGAAGCCGTAGCACATGCCGAAGACCGGGACCCCGGCCTCGAACAGCGAACGGTCGAGGGTCGGCGCGCCCTCCGCGTACACCGACGAGGGACCGCCGGACAGGATGATGGCCTTGGGCTTCTTGGCGAGCATCTCGGCCACCGGCATGGTGGACGGCACGATCTCGCTGTAGACCCGGGCCTCACGGACGCGGCGGGCGATGAGCTGGGCGTATTGCGCGCCGAAGTCGACAACCAGAACGGTGTCGGGGGCGGCAGCAGGGGACGCTGAGGGCACTTCGGCGGCCTTCCGGCGGGGTTACATAAGGGTTGGACTTTCCATACTAACGGGCTCATACTGTGGCCCATGTCCAAGCAGCTGACCTGCGTCTTTACCTATGGCACCGGCCCATCCGGCTGCCATGGTCATGCTGCTTAGCAACTGCGAGCAAGCGACTTCCCAGGCGCCCCGGGCCGACACAGGCCCGGGGCGCTGGTCGTTTTCCCGGTCTGTGCACCGGCTCCGGGGCCACGATCCCAGGAGTGTTACGGATATGAGCACGCGTATGAGCACCACCGCCACCACCGCACCCGACACCGCTGCCACCACCGCCCCCGACACCGGCGCGCGCACCGACGAGGCGGCCGCCGCGATCAACGGCGCGCGCCTGCGGATCGACGACCTGGACGCCCGGATCATCGGGCTCGTCCAGGAGCGGATCGCCGTCTCGGACGTGATCCAGCGCGAGCGCATCGCCTCCGGCGGACGGCGGCTCAGCCTCTCCCGCGAGATGGAGGTGCTGGGCCACTACAGCGACCAGCTGGGCAGGCCCGGCACGGCGCTGGCGATGACGCTGCTGGAGCTGTGCCGCGGCAGGATCTGACCAATCCAGGACCTGACCTCCAACCTGACCTCCAGAACCTGACCGATCCGGGACCTGACCGATCCGGGCGGGGACGGAAGGTCACCCGCGGGGCCCATCACCCGTACGGCGCGTGACCAGGTCGTCAAACACCTCGTTGGTCCCGGTGTCCGCGCCAGCCAGGAGCGGACCACCACATCCACGCGTGGCTAGATTCGCCGGAGCGATGAGACGTGGCCCCTGCGGTGATTCAGGTGGTGCGCGTCGTGGGACCTCGCTTCGGCGTGGTGACCGGTCAGCAGGGGACAGCAGCCCGGTCATCATCCTAAGGACGGTCGGTCCCGGGGACGCCTGGGACCGACCGACCGTATCCGGTCGAAACGGTTGCGCCGGATGTGACGTATCCACCACGATGCACACCAGAACGAGATCCGTTCGGCCCGCTGTCGGCGGGGTGGTTCCGCACCGCGCCCGCTCCCCTCTCCCGGCAGCCAGACTCCGCCCGTTCGTACCGCTGCACTCGTACCGCTGCACTCGTAGCGCGCATCCTCACCGCGCACCCGGACCAGCGGCGCAACCCCCCGGCGCCGCCCTCAGCACCGGCGCTGCCCTGACGCTGGTGCTGACCGCCGAGGGCCCCGTGGACGCCTGCCCCTCGCGGGCGCCCCGGGGCCCTTGTGCCTGTCCAGGCCGTCGACGCGACCCGCCAAGCGGCCCCCGATTCGCCGGATCACTTCACACTGTGACCTTTCTGTGGGCAATCTATGCCCGGGCATGACTGGTCATGTACGTGTAAACGGCATGCCGTGCCGTGCCCGTCGCGACGGTCTCCCCCCACGATCGCTGCTGCTCGCAGCAGCGCGTACGGACCCAGAAGAGGTCTCCATGAAGCTTCGCCGCGCACTGGCGACCACGGCGGCGACGGCCGCCATCGCCCCCGCCGCGCTTCTCGCCGCCCCGGCCGCCCACGCCGAGACGCCGCCCCCCGCACCGCCCCCGTCCGCCACCGGCACCACGGCGCCGACCGCGCCCGGCCCGGCCACCACGGCACCGGAGCCGACGGCCCCGTCAACCGAGGACCCCGGCCCCACCCCCGGGCCCACCACCTCCGCGCCCTCCGCACCGGGGCCGACCACCTCCGCGCCGGGGCCGACGGACACGGCGAGCACGCCCGGCCCCACGCCGACGCCCCCGGGCACTCCGCCCACTCCTCCCCCGGCATCCTCCGAGGGCCCGATATCCGAGTGCGGGGACGACGAGTACACCGAGGACCCGGACCTCGCCACGACCCTGGTCGACCTGCCGTCGAAGGTCGTCGCGGGCAGCGGGTTCCACACCTTCGCGTACCAGGTCAGGAACGCCTCCGGCCGCTCCTACCAGCGCGTGGACTACGGCGTCGTCGCGGGCACCGCGGACGCGGACCACCCCGACGGAACCGAGGAGTTCCTGACCCTCCAGTTCAAGGACCCGCGTACGGGCGCGTGGACCGACGTGGCGGGCGGCTACATGACCTTCACCGGCGTGCCCCCGCACGGGACCGTCAGGCTGGACCTGCGGCTGAGCGTCTCCGCCCGTGCCACGGAGGGCTTCGGCTACGCCATCACCGTGGGCGCGTACGTCGACGACGAGGGCGACTGCGTCTACTCCACCGGTGAGTACTACGAGTTCGACGTGTTGCGGGCGGGCGCGAAGACGGGCGAGGTGCCACCCGCGAGGCCCACGCCGCGGCCGCAGCGCGAGAAGCGCCCGTTCCCCAGGCCGCGACCCGACGGCGGCCCCGCACCCCAGGGCGGCCTCGCCGAGACCGGCACCTCCTCGCCCCTGCCGACGATCGCCGTGATCGGCGGGGTCGCGATGGCGGCGGGCGCGGGGACGGTGCTGACGGTGCGCCGCGCCCGCCGCACGCCGTAACGCCCCACCGCCCCCAGCGCTACCGCCTGGACCTCGTCCCGGCCGGCACACCACCCGGCCGGTCCACGGTCACCGTCCGGCCCGGGCCGCTGCGCATGCTGAGTCGGCGCCGGGCGTGGAGCGGCTCAGCTCACCATCCGGTGAGCGTGCAGCCGGCCGGGACCCAGCCCTTGGTCCCCCGGTAGTCCAGGTACGTCCACAGGTTCTTCTCCCAGCCGCACAGGTCGTACGACTGCCCCTTTTCGTCGCTGCAGTTCGCCTGCTTGGCGATCCCGCCCTTCGGGAAGAGGCCCCGCGCCGTCGAGTTGAGCCTCTTCGACGCGCGGATCTTGACGCTCTCCTTCGCCTTGAGCGTCATGCCCTTGTTGCATGCGGCGCCCTTCACCGCGGTCGTGGGAGCCTTCGCAGGCGTGAGGGACCCGGCCGAGGCCGCCCCCGTGGTGAACAGTGTTGCCCCCGTCATCGCCGCCACAGCCAGCAGCGAAGCCAATTTGCGCATATACAGTCCCCGTTCGTCCAAACGGGCGCCTTGCGCGCCCGCGGTCGCGCGGAGTCTAGCCACCGAGATCACCACACCGGATTGGGGGGTGTCCAGCCCTCAGTACGGGAATAGTCACGGGTCGGCGTGGACACAGATGGACGGGGATCCGTAGCGTTCACAGGCGCGGCTCCATCATCGTTCAGGGCAATGTGTTCTGGCGCCGCATCGCCCTCGCACACTCCGTACCGTTCTCGGAGTACGTGAAAGAGAACGAGTGACGTTCGATCCTGGTCAGCTAGGCGAGTCCATGGAAGTTCTCGCCCTGAGGCTGCGAGAACTGCGCAGGCGAGCGGTCTCACAGGAGACCGGCTCGCCAAGCGTTGCAACATGTCGCAGTCCCAGATCAGCAAGTTCGAGACTGGGAAGAAGACGCCCAAACTTGTTGACGTCGAGCGCACTCTCAAGGCACTCGACGTCCCTCAAGAACTGGTCTCGGAAGTCACCGCACTGGCCAGGGTCGCCAACTCTGAGTGGCAGGACAGTCGTTCCTTGTGGCGGAGGGCCAGCGGCCCGCGGTTCGCGCACCACATCGTCATCTGCTGCCCCAACCTCCAATGGCCCCGAATTCGTTGCCCTCTCGGATTGGGAGCCTGATGCCCGATATCCCTCGAACTCCTCATGCCCGGTTGGGGCAGTTGCTGGCCCGACGAACCCCGCCATGTGCGTCGTGGGCACAGCCCATTGGACGACGCGTTATCGCTGAAGCTGGTGGACGACTACATCGAGACAGACTGCCTGCTGGCCGGACATGTGCTGCTCCCCCGCGACGGCAGGACCCTGGAACGCGACTACTACGTCAGCGACGGGCGACTGCTCCCCGGCAAGGTGCGCCACTACCTTGATCAGGGCCACACGCTCTCCCTGCGCAACCTGCAAGACCTGTTCCCCTTCTTCCGCGGCGTCTTCCGGGCCATCCAGCGCGAGACCTGCTACCCCTGCCACGCCACCGGCTATCTGACCCCGCCCGGCGCGCGCGGACTCAGCTGGCACTGGGACCTGTACACGGTCGTCGTCGCGCAGATCGCGGGCACGAAGACATGGCCGCTGTATCGCCCGCAGGTCACCGCCCCCATGCGCGAGCACCTTTCGTTCCCGAAGACCACGACCAGCGCAGCGCTACGGGACCGATTAGCGGGCAAGAAGCCGGACATGGTGTGCGCCCTGGCCCCGGGGGACACCCTCTGGCTGCCGCGCGGCTGGATCCACCACCCCAGGCCACGGGGGCGACCTCGAGCCTGCACGTCGCGTTCGCGCTGCGGGAACTGACCCGGCACTGGCTCGCCCACCAACTGGTGGACTGCCTGCTCACCGAGGAGCGTATGCGCGAGGCGCTGGGCGTGGATGTCCTGACGGACGGCGGGCTCGGGCAAGCCATCGGAGAGACGTGCGGGCTACTGGAACAGGCTTTCACGTCTCTTGACGTGAAGCAGACGGCAGAAGCGGTGAGGAAGACCGCGCTCGACCTGCCGCTGTCTCTCTAGGGTCCAGGCGGCAGCCCTCTGCTCGGCCTACTGATCGCCGCGTGAGCGGGAAGGCCCCGGGACCTTAGGGACCTTAGGGATCGGTACGAACGGCAGGCGCAGCGCGCCGAAGGCCTGCTCCGGGACCGCCGGGTGCTTCGGGGCCACCGGGGCCACGCGCCGGTACGGCTCGCCGGGGGTCGGGCGCGGGTCCGTCTCGCCCCTGTTCGGCCACAGCGACATCGCCCGCTCCGCCTGTGCAGTGATCGTCAGGGACGGGTTGACGCCGAGGTTCGCCGAGACCGCGGCGCCGTCGACCACCGAGATGCCCGGGTGGCCGTACAGCCGGTGGTACGGGTCGATGACGCCGTGGTCCGGGTCCTCGCCGATCGGGCAGCCGCCCAGGAAGTGGGCGGTCAGCGGGGTGCCCATCAGCTCGCCGACGTTGCTGCCCGCGAAGCCGTTGATCGATTCGGCGATCAGGCGGGCCGCCTCCGCGCCCTCGGGGATGTGGTCGGGGTTGGGGTCCCCATGCCCCTGGCGGGCCGTGAGCAGGCCCTTGCCCACGCCCTTCGGCTTGCGGCACGTGATCAGGGAGTTGTCGTGGGTCTGCATGACCAGGCCGATGATGGTGCGTTCGGACCAGCGGTGGTTGGAGAGCGAACGGAGCGACAGGATCGGGTGGCGGGCGTTGGCGGCCAGGAATCGGAGCCAGCGCGGCAGCCTGCCGCCGTGCGGGATCTGGAGGACGGACAGCCCGCCCATCGCGTTGGAACCCTTGCCGTAGCGGACCGGCTCGATGTGCGTGGTGTCGTTGGGGTGGATCGACGAGGTGATCGCCACGCCCTGGGTGAAGTCCGGGCCCTTCCCGCCCGTCAGCTTCCGATAGCGGCGGGGCGTGGTCTGCGCGCCCACCAGTGCCTCGGAGTTGGTACGGGTCAGCTCGCCCAGCCGCGCCGAGATCCCCGGCAGCAGGCCCTTGTCCCGCATGGTGTGCAGCAGCGTCTGCGTACCGTACGTCCCCGCGGCGATCACCACCTGGCGGGCGCGGAATGTCCGGCGGCGGCCCTTGCGGCGCTGGTCGGTGGGGACCGTGATGACACGGTGGCCGCCGTCGCCGTCCTCGGTGATCGCCACCACCGTCGTCATCGGGTGGACCTCGGCGCCCGACTTCTCGGCCAGGTAGAGGTAGTTCTCGTTCAGCGTGTTCTTCGCACCGTGCCGGCAGCCCGTCATGCACTCGCCGCACTCGGTGCACGCCTTGCGGGACGGGCCCGCGCCGCCGAAGTACGGGTCGGGGACCTCCTCGCCGGGCCTCGCCCGTACGCCCGCTCCTCCGCCCTCCCCGGCGTCCTGGCCGTCGCCGAAGAAGACCCCGACCGGCGCCATGTGGAAGGAGTCGGCCACGCCCATCTTCTCCGCCGCCGCCTTGAGATGGACGTCGGAGGGGGTCATGGTCGGGTTGAGGCGTACGCCGAGCATCCGCCGCGCCTGCTCGTAGTACGGCCTCAGCTCCTCCTGCCAGTCGGTGATGTGGCCCCACTGCGGGTCCTGGAAGAACGGTGTGGGCGGTACGTACAGGGTGTTGGCGTAGTTCAGCGAACCGCCGCCGACCCCGGCGCCCGCCAGCACCATCACCTTGCCCAGGACGTGGATGCGCTGGATGCCGTAGAGGCCGAGCGCCGGGGCCCACAGGTAGTCGCGCAGGTGCCAGGAGTTCCTGGGCAGGGTGTCGCGGGTGAAGCGGCGGCCTGCCTCGAGGACGCCCACCCGGTAGCCCTTCTCGGTCAGGCGAAGGGCGGACACGGAGCCGCCGAAGCCGGAGCCGATGACGAGGACGTCGTAGTCGTATCCGTCCTCCCCGGCCTCCGACCGGTCCCGGTTTCCGGCGCACTCGTCCCGTGTCACTGGTACCTCCGTACGAACGTGCTGGTCAGCGTCAGGGGTGTGGGGGCAGGGTCAGGGTCAGCGCAGGCGGAGTGCCTTCATCGCGCGCAGGCTGCGGGTCATGAACGCGGCGTACTTCTCGTCGGTCAGGCCGAGCGACGGCGCCAGCGGCAGCAGCCGCTGCTGGGCGACGGTCTGCGCCTCGGTGAACTTCAGGATGCCCTCCGAGCCGTGCCGGCGGCCGAGTCCGGACTCGCCCATGCCGCCCATCGGGGCGCGCACGCTGGCGTAGGCGGCGGCATAGCTCTCGTTGACGTTGACCGTGCCGGTGCGCAGCCGGGCGGCGACGGCCCGGCCGCGGCGGCCGTCCTTGGTCCAGACGCTGGCGTTGAGGCCGTACGGGGTGGCGTTGGCCAGCTCGACGGCCTCGTCCTCGTCGCCGAACCGGTAGAGGGAGACCACCGGGCCGAAGGTCTCCTCGGCGCACACGGCCATCGGCGCCTCGACGCCGTCGAGGATGGTCGGCTCGTAGAACAGCGGGCCGATGTCGGGCCGGGGGCGGCCGCCCGCGACCACCGTGGCGCCCTTGGCGACGGCCTCCTCGACGTGGCGGGTGACGGTCTCCAACTGGCGTGCGGAGACCAGCGATCCCATCTCCGCGCCGTACGCCAGGGCCGTGCCGAGCCGCAGCGACTTGGTGCGGGCGGCGAAGCGCCGGAGGAAGTCGTCGGCGACCGACTCGTGCACGTACAGCCGCTCGATGGAGATGCACAGCTGGCCGGCGGAGGAGAAGCAGCCGCGGACGGCGCCCTCGGCGGCCTTGTCGAGGTCGGCGTCGCGCAGCACCAGCATGGCGTTCTTGCCGCCGAGTTCGAGGGAGCAGCCGACCAGCCTGGCGGCGGCCGACTGGGCGACCTCGCGGCCGGTGCGGGTGGAACCGGTGAACGAGACGTAGTCGGCCCCGGCGACGACGGCCGGGCCGACGACCGGCCCCTCGCCGATGACGACCTGCCACACCTCGGCGGGCAGCCCGGCCTCGATCATCAGCTGGCGGGCCCACAGCGCGGTGAGCGCGGTCTGGGTGTCGGGCTTCATCACGACGGCGTTGCCGGAGACGAAGGCGGGGACAGCGTCGCCGACGGAGAGCTCCAGCGGGTAGTTCCAGGGCACGATCTGGCCGACGACGCCGCGCGGCTGGCGCAGCTCGGTGACCTTGGTCAGGGTCGGTACGGCGCCCAGGTGGGACTTGGGACGCAGATACTCCGGGGCCTTGCGGCCGTAGTGGCGGGCCGCGAGGGCGACGGCCTGGATCTCCTCGTGGGCGTGCAGCCGGGTCTTGCCGGTCTCCAGCTGCACGATGTCCAGGATCTCCGACTGGCGGCCGAGCAGCAGGTCGTGGAAGCGCAGCAGGACGGCGGCGCGGCGGCGGACGGGCAGCGCGGCCCACGCCCGCTGCGCCTCGCGGGCGCGGGCGAAGGCGGTGGCCACGTCCTCGGGGGTGGACTCGGGCAGCTCGGCGAGCTTCTCCCCGGTGAACGGGGTGTGGTTGGCGGTGCTGCCGCTGCCGACGACACCGCCGGTGAGCCGGGCGACCAGGTCGGGCGTGACGACGTCGGCGGCGGTGCGGGTGCCGGGGGCGGCGACCGGGTTGCCGTCGGCGGCGGGCGTGGCCGCGGTCGTGGCTGCTGCGCTGTCCTGCGAGTCCGTCATGCGGAGGAGCGTATGCCGGGGCGGACGCTTTGGGTACCCGCTGGTAACCACTTTCGACGATCCGCGCCAGCGGTTGCTGGCGCGGATCGCCGACCGCGCAGGTCAGAGCTCGTCTTCGTCGATCTTCAGGTTCTTCACGACATCATCGAACAGCTGATCGCCGACCTCGCGAGCGTCGCCCTCGGCGGGCATCGTGATCGTCAGCCCCCAGACCGTCTTGTCCTTGTTGATGTAGACGTGGTCGCGGTGAGCATGACGGGGGGCGTCCTCGGCATCACCGCTATCCCGGTATGTGGTGGTCAGGTCACGCGCTTCCTTGCCCTGCTGGCTCGACTTCTCCGGCTTGCCCGGCTGGGCGTCGTTCATGCCGGAGTTGCTGCCGCCGTAGTAGCCGACAAGGGTCTTGACCGCACCGTCGAGCGACGTCGCGTAGGGGCCGTCGTCGTCTTCCGCCGACCGCCACAGGGAGATGGTGAAGACACCGCTGGGATCACGGAACTCGACCTCGGTGTAGCCGTCGCTGTCATCCTCATCCGTGACCTCGCGCCGGTAGTCCTCCGGTACGGCCAGCGACGCCGACAGCAGCTCCGGGTCCTCGCGGACCGTCCAGCCCTCGGGCAGCGTCGGATCGCTCGCGAACGGGTTCAGCACGGCCAGCACCAGCGCCGCCGCCACGGCCAGCACGCCGCCGCCGAACAGCGCCTGCGCCTTGCGGTTCTTGTGCAGGATCGGCGGGACGAAGCGGCTGCCGCCGGTGGCCGCGGGGGCGACCGGGGCGGCGGCCAGCAGCGTCGCCGCGGGCTGCGGCGGGTTCGCCGCCGACTCCAGCACGTGGCGCGCCTCGGCCGCCGACGGCCGCGCCGCCGGGTCCTTGCGCAGCAGCTGCATGACGAGGGTGCCCAGCGCGCCGGAGCCGCGCGCGGGCGTCTGCGGCTCGGCCGACAGGATCGCCTGGAGGGTCGCGGGGGTGTGCGAGCGGCGGAACGGCGACATGCCCTCGACCGCCGCGTACAGCACCACGCCCAGCGACCACAGGTCGGACTCCGGGCCGGGCCGCTGGCCCAGCACCCGCTCCGGCGCGATGAACTCCGGCGAGCCGACGAACGCGCCGGTCTCGGTCAGCCCCTGCTCGCCCTCGACCTGCGCGATCCCGAAGTCGGTGAGGACGACGCGGTCGTTGCGGCCCAGCAGGACGTTGTCCGGCTTGACGTCGCGGTGCAGTACCCCGGCCTCGTGGGCCGCGGTCAGCGCGCCCAGCACGGCCAGGCCGATGCGGGCCGCCTCGCGCGGGTCCAGGGTGCCCTCGGCGAGCCGGTCGGCGAGCGAATGCCCCTGGACCAGCTCCATCACGATCCACGGGCGGCCGTCCTCGACCACCACGTCGTGCACGGTGACCACCGACGGGTGGTCGATCCGGGCCGCCGCGCGCGCCTCGCGCTGCATGCGCTGGTGGACGGTGTGCCGCTCGCGCTCCGGCAGATGGTCGGGGACGCGCGGCTCCTTGACCGCGACCTCGCGGTCGACGACCTGGTCATGGGCCTTCCAGACGGTGCCCATGCCGCCGTGCCCGAGGCGGGAGACGAGCCGGTAGCGGCCGCCGACGACCCGGCCCGAGCCGGGGTCCAACGGGGCGGTGGGAGCGGCGGAGCCGCCGCTGTGGCCGCCGGCGCGCGGGTCGTCGGCGGCGTGCCCGGCATGTCCGGGGTGCCCGGGGTTGCCAGGCTGCGCGGGGTGGCCCTGGTGGCCGGCTCCGGGGTGGCTCGGCTGCGCGGCCATCTGCGTCGGCTCGTAGGCGCCCTGCGGCGGAACCGGTGCCGCCGTGCCGGGCGCGTCGTGCCCGTCGGGCGCCTGTGGCGGCTGGAGCCCGTAGCTGGTGGGCTCGTCCGCCCGTCCCCCAAGGTTCGTCATGTGCCCATCATTACCTGTCGCGGTGCGTCGCCCGCCAATCGAGTCAGTCGCTGAGCCAGTCGCTTGAGCCGGTCGCCTGAGTCGGTCGCTTGGGTCAGTCGCTCCAGCCGGGTCGGGAATACGTCTGCACGGCTATGTCGAAATACCGCTTTCCCTCACTCTTCTGCTCCACGGGAGCGGAGACCCAGACGTCGTGCATCTGATTCCCCTGGTCCCAGCTGAGTTCGTACGTCTGCCGCGAACCGCCGTCGTCGGCGGCGCCGTTCCAGATGAACGCCCACAGCGCGGCGGGGACCCCGTGGTGCTCGGTCTCGATGACCTGGGCCTTGCGGTAACCCGGGTAGTTCTGCGGGCCCTTGGCGTCCGCCTCCTGGGTGAGTACGAGTGGGCCCTTGGGGTTCTTCGGCTGAGGGTGGATCCCGATACGGAACTCCCTGCCCGGCGAGTAGTAGTAGACGCGCGGCCCCTCGACCGAGCGGCTGAACTCGTCGGGAACGGCGATCTGGAAGCCGAGCGGATCGGTCTGCAGGGTGTAGCCGCTCGGGAGCTTCGTCCGCCTGGTCGGCTTGGGCTTGCTGGTCGGCCCGCCCGACGGCGAGGCCGACGCCTTGTGGGTGCTCTGCCCGCTCGTACGCGTGCCGGGACCACCGAGGTCGGACGAGTCGCCGTCGCGCCCGATGAGCAGCGTGGCGATTCCGGCGCCCACGCCCACCAGGACGACGACGGCGACGGCGGTGAGCAGGGCGACGCGGGTGGAGGAAGGCCGCTTCCCGGCGCGCTTGGGCACCGTGGCCGGGGCGGGGGCCGCGGAACCGGAGGCGGCCGGGGCGGGGGACGGCTCGGCGCCCGAAGCCGGCACGGCGGGAACCGGGCCCGGCACGAGGGGCTGCGGAGGCGTGTCCGGCACGAGCGGCTGCGGGGGCGTGTCCGGCACGTTGTACTGCGTCGGGGTGTAGTGGACGGGCATCTCCGGGGTGTCCCCGGTGATCTGGTACGCCCGCAGCAGCCGCTCCGTCGCGTCCGCGTCCAGCCGCCGCTCCCAGTCCCGCTCCAGCAGCCCCTGGACGACGGGCAGCAGCGGGCCCGCGGCGGCGGGCGGCCGGATCTCGTCGAAGGCCACGGCGTGCAGCACACCGGCCAGCGAGTCTCGGTGGAACGGGGACTCCCCGCTGACCAGCGCGCACAGCAGCACGCCCAGCGACCACAGGTCGGACTCCGGGCCGGTGCGGCGGCCCGCCATCCGCTCGGGCGCGGTGTACTCGGGCGAGCCGACGAAGGACCCGCTGTCGGTGATCGTCGTGACGCCCGACACCTGCGCGATGCCGAAGTCGGTCAGCACCACCCGGCCGGTGCCCGCCTCCATCAGCACGTTGGCGGGCTTGATGTCCCGGTGCAGCACTCCGCGGGCGTGCGCCACCCGCAGGGCGTCCACCAGCGCGGTCACGATCCGCGCGGCCTCCCGCGGCCCCACCGGGCCCTCGGCGGCCAGCCGGTCGGCCAGCGAACGCCCGTCGACCAGCTCCATGACGATCCACGGGTGCCCGTCCTGCTCCACGACGTCGTGCAGGACGATCACATTGGGATGCTTGATCTGCGCGACCGTACGGGCCTCGCGCAAGGTGCGCTCCCGCCGCAGCTGCACGTCCAGCCCCGACAGCCCGTCGTCGGCCGGGTGCAGCTCCTTGACCGCGACCTCGCGGCCCAGCAGGTCGTCGACGGCCCGCCAGACCGTGCCCATACCGCCGCGTCCGAGCCGCGAGACCAGCCGATAGCGGCCCGCGAGCAGCCCACCGCCCTCGCCCCCGTATCTACCCATGGCCATCATCTTGCCGCACGGAGAAGATGATCATCTGACCGGACCGGTGCGCTCCGCCGGGCGCTGCGGCGCTCTGGCGGGCTACTTGGAAGTAGCTCGAAGACGCCTTCCGGACGATGTCGGAAGATGTCAGACCCGCCTCTTACGCTCGCTCCATGAGCACACCGACCCCGCCTCTTACGCTCGCCCCATGAGGACGCCGACCCCGCATCTCACGCCCGGCCAGCGCCGCGCCCGGCTCGGCCGCCGGCACCTGCTGGCGCCGCCGCACCGGGCCCGGACCGTCGAGGAGGTGGCCGACGCCCTGGCCGGGTTGCACGCCACCGACCCCGCGACCGTCTATCTGGCCGCGTGCGCACGACTCGCGGTGCCCGATGCCGGCTCGGTGGATCAGGCACTGTACGAGGACGTGTCGCTGGTGAAGCTGCTGAGCATGCGGCGCACGCTGTTCGCGGTGACGACGGGCTTCGCCCCGTACGTCGGCGCCTCCACGGCCCGCGCTATCGCCGTCAAGGAGCGGGCCACGGTGCTGAAGCACCTGCGCGAGGGCGTGGACGGCGAGGGCCCGGGCTGGGACGAACACCGTCTGGTCGAGACAGAGGTGGCGGTGCTGGCGGCGCTGGCCGAGCGCGGCCAGGCGACGACCACCGAGCTGTCGAAGGACGTACCGGCACTGCGCGAGCAGATCACGATGTCGCGCGGCAAGCCGTACGAGTCCAGGCAGAGCGTCGGCAGCCGGCTGCTGCGGCTGCTCGCCTCGGACGGCCACGTCCGGCGCTGCCGCCCGCGCGGCGGCTGGACCAGCAGTCTGTACCCCTGGGCGCCGGCTCCGGCGTTGCCCGATGTGCCGGTACGGGAGGCCAAGGCGGAGGTGGCCAGGCGCTGGCTGGCCGGGTACGGACCGGCGACCGAGGCGGACCTGAAGTGGTGGACCGGCTGGACGCTCACCGACGTCCGCAAGGCGCTGGCCGACGTCGGCGCGGAGGACGTGACCCTCGACGAAGGGCCCGGCTTCGTCGTCCCCGGCGACACCGAGCCGGACCCCGAGCCGGAGCCGTGGGCGGCGCTGCTGCCGGGCCTGGACCCGACGGCCATGGGCTGGCGCGGCCGCGACTGGTATCTGGACCCCGAGCACACCCCCGCCCTGTTCGACCGCGCCGGGAACATCGGCCCCACGGTGTGGTGGGGCGGCCGCGTCATCGGCGGCTGGGCACAGCGTGCGGACGGCGAGTTGGTGTGGCGGCTGCTGGCGGACGCGGGCCGGGAGGCGCGGACCGCCGTCGAGGCGGAGGCGGAGCGGCTGCGCGGATGGCTCGGGGAGGTGCGGGTCACGCCCCGGTTCCGTACGCCGCTGGAGCGGGAGTTGTCCGGATAACTCCCGGACAGCCGGCCGAGCGGCGTGCGGGCACTCGCGCAACGCCGAGCGACGCGCGGGCACTCGCGCAACGCGAAGACCCCCGCCGGTTGGGCGGGGGTCTTCCGTGGGGGGTGGGTACGAGCCCGGTCAGCCCTTGGCCTTCCAGGTACGGGAGTCCGTCAGCAGCTTGCGCAGCGCCGGGTCCAGCACCGCCTTCGTACCGTCCTTCGCCTTGGCGGTGACGGTGTGCTCCCGGCCGTCCGCCGGGACGCCGAGCGACTTGGGCGTGATCGCCACCTTGCCCCTGGCGGCGGTGACCTCCTTGCCGTCCACGTACCACCGCAGCGTGGCGGTGGCCGGGATGCCGACCGTCAGGCGCGTGCTCCGGGTGAGCACGGTCTTCGTGGAGGTGTCGCTGCTGACCACGCTCGCGTGGCGGTAGAAGCCCGCGATCATCGCCTCACGGCCGGGCAGGTTGAACTCCTTGCCCAGGGTCCGCATGATCGAGTTCTCGGTGGGCCGGTTGAGGCCCTTGGGGTAGTAGCCGCCGCCCTCGTAGGCGCCGACCGTGCCGCCGTCGGGCGAGGTCTGGTCCAGCCAGCGGTACCACTTCTTCTGCTGCGCCCTGATCTCGTCGGCGCTGAGCGTGCTGGTGTTGATGTCCGCGGGCTCCGGGCCGGAGTACGTGCCGTACTCCGGGTAGAAGTACTCGTCGGCGAGCTTGCCGAACGAGTGACCGGTCTCGTGGACCGCGACCTGGTCGGAGTCCGGGTGGTCGGAGGAGGCCGTGGCCACCCCGTCGTAACCCGGCCCGGACGTCACGTCGTTGTAGCCCGCGCCGCCGTACTTGGCGGAGTTCGACAGCACGATGACCAGGTCGGCGTCGGGCGCCTTGACCGCGTAGGACTCCACCTTGGCGGTGTCCACGCACAGCAGCCGCTCCAGGCCGTCGCACCAGAAGTACGACTTCAGGGCGGTGTCCTTGACGACGTCCTTGCCCGGGTCGCCGGAGACCCCGGACTCCTTGGAGACGGCGTCCACGGTCCAGACGTTGAACAGGTCCTTGTACGAGGCGTACGGCTCGACCTCGGCGATCTCCGACCACTTGGTGCGGACGTCGGCGTGGAAGTCCTCCTGCTGGCTGTCCGTGTAGCCGTCGCCGACGAAGACGACGTCGACCTTGTCGGCGGTCGGGCCCTTGTCGACCACCGAGGACACCGCGCCGTCGCCGGCGGCCTCGGCGGAGGTCAGCGCGCGGTCGGAGCGGGTGAGCCGGTCGGGGGCGGTGGCGGGCACCTTGGCGTGGCGGGGATGGCCGCCGGGGCCGCTGAAGTACTCCACCTCCACCTCCGGTTCCGTCCCGGCCGCCGGGGCGGAGGCGGAGGAGGACGTCGTGTCGGTCGCGGTGGCGGTGGCCGTCACGGCGGCGGTCAGTACGACGCCGGCCAGGGCGGCGGCACGTACCGGGATGCGTATGCGTCGTCTGCGGGGGGTTCTGCGCACGTGGGGACTCCCGAAGTCAGCTGCGTAAGCAGCGAGTTAAGCGGGGTTACGCCGATGGTTTAACGTGCGCTCAACTTAGAGCGTCGGCGTGGGGCCCGGCAATGGTGGTGCGGAAGTCGATGTGGAAGCGGGTGATTTTCCTCCCGCACGCGGGTTACAGCGGGCCGACCACGCCGCGCGGCTCACCTGCGCCTGATAGCGCGGGTCACCTGCGCCTGATACGGCTTACGCGTCACGCGCCAGGCTCAGCAGCCGGTCCAGGACCCGGCGGCCGCCCGCGCGCACCCCGTCGTGCTCGAACTCGTCCGTCACCCAGGTGCGCAGGCCCCGGATGGCGCGGGCGGTGCTCAGCGAGTGGGCCGTGTCCACGAACAGGTCGTCGTGGTAGACGGCGGCGGCCACGGGCACCGCGTTGCGGGCCAGCCGCTCCGCGTCGTACAGGGGCTCCCATCCGGTGCGCTCGGCCATGAGTTCGGCGGTGCGGCGCAGCGGGCGCAGCGCCGCGTGGGTCTCCAGCATCCAGGGGTGCACGCTCTCGCCGGTGAACAGCACGGGGTCCGGCCCGTCGAGGGCGCGCGCCGGGTCGAACGCCGGGAACTCGGCGCGGACGCGGTGCGCCGACCAGGCGGTGGCCCGCCCGTCCTGGGCGTAGATGGACTCGTGGAGCAGGGTGTACAGCGGGCAGCCGGCGCGCGAGAGCAGGCCGGCGACCTGCTCGGTGAACGCGTCGCTCAACCGCGGCCCTTCGGGGGTGGCGGCGAAGGCGTCCTCCAGCAGATAGTGCAGCCGGTGCGAGCCGTCGCCGGACCCGAGCAGGATGCCGAGCTGCTGGAACGATTCGGCAGTGAGCAGCGACCCGTCGGGCAGCACCTCATCGTGCTCGGCGAGGTGCGCCACGATCCGCCGCGCAGCGTCCGCGTCGCCCGGATAACGCCCGTAATGTGCCAGTGTCTTGCGTTCCATGCGGGGATATGCCGCGCGGTAGACGGCGTCGGCGTCCGCGTCGAGCCCGGGCAGACCGCCGGTGATCAGCGCCGCCGCCAGCCCCTCCGGGGCGTGGCTGAGATAGCTGACGGTGCAGAAGCCGCCGAAGCTCTGGCCGAGCACGGTCCACGGCGCGCCGCCGGTCAGCCGCGGCCGGATCAGCTCGCAGTCCGCCACGATCGCGTCGGCGCGGAAGTGCGCGAGGTAGTCCGCCTGCTGCTCCGGGGTGCCGCGCAGCGGCAGCGTCTGCCGGTTGGCCGGGGTCGACCGGCCGGTGCCGCGCTGGTCCAGCAGCAGGACGCGGTACTCCTCCAGCGCCCGGTCCAGCCAGCCCGACCGGCCGACGGGCCGGTCGGCGCCGAAGCCCGGCCCACCCTGGAGGTACAGCAGCCAGGGCAGCTCCGGCCGCGCCCGCCCGTCGGCACCGGTCTTGTCCGTGGCGACGATTTCCCGTGCGTACAGCCTGATCTGTTCGCCGTCCGGGGCCTTATGGTCGAGTGGTACCTCGAAATGGTGGTCGGTGAGGACGAGTCCCGGCTGACGGACGGTGGTCGAGGGAAACGAACCGGACACCATCGTCTGCGGCATCTTTCAATCCTCACGTAAATGGAGTTGACTCGCCGCTTAACTTACCGCTGAAGGATGGGGGAGCACATGGCGGACAGCGTCACCGAGGAGGTACGGGCCGGCGGGTCGGAGGCGATAGGCCGGCGGGTGTTCCGGATGCGCACCCGCAACGGGCTCACCCAGCGGCAGCTCGCCGAGCCCGCCTACACCGCGGCGTACATCTCCACCCTGGAGGCGGGCAGGGTGCGCCCCTCGGAAGCGGCGCTCCGCCATCTCGCGGTACGGCTGGGCGTCAGCTACGAGGAGCTGGCCACCGGCCGCTCCCCGCGGGAGGCCACCGAGCTGCGGGCCGGGCTGACCGACGCCCGCAGCGCCCTGAGCACCGGCGCGGCCGAGGTCGCCGCGGAGCGGTTCACCGCGCTGCGCGCCGAGGCGGAGCGGCTGGAACTGGCCGCGGAGCAGGCGGCCGCGCTGCTCGGGCTCGGCGACTGCGCGCTGGAGACCGGGGACCTGACCCGCGCCCGCGACCACTTCCAGGCCGCGGAAGCGCTGCTGGCCGACGCGCCGCTGCCGCAGCGCGTGCCGGCCGTCCGCGGCCGCGCCGTGGCCCATCTGCTCGCCGGCGAGCTGCGCTACTCCTGCTATCTGCTGGAACGCACCATCGACGAGCTCAACGCCTCCGGGCTGCACGACCCGGACGCCCTGCTGCTGCTCTACACCGCCTCGATCGCGCCGTACATGGACATGGGCGCGCACGCCCGCGCCGCACATGCCGCCGAACTGGCCCTCGCGCTGGCGCCCCGCGTCGAGAACCCGGAGCTGATCGCGGGAATGCACCGGGGCGTGGCCCGCACGCTCATCGCCGAAGGGCGCATCGCCGACGCGGACGCCTCGCTCGCCAAGGCCCAGGAGCTGTACCAGCAACTGCGGATACGCACGGATCTGGCCCACTGCCACTGGATGCGCGGTTACGTGCACGCGCAGGACGGCGACCTGGAACGGGCGGAGAGCGAACTGCGCACGGCCCGCGACATGCTGGCGTCCAAGCGGGCCGCGCTGTTCACCGTGCAGGTGGAGGTGGAGCTGGCGGACGTGCTGCGCAGGCGCGGACGGACGGCGGAGGCGGAGGCGCTGCTGCTGCCGCTGCTGACCCCGGCGGGCCCGGAGGAACGGCCGGACGGGTCGCGTGGTGAGCCGGAGGGCCCTTCCAGTGAGCGGGAGGGCCCGTCCAGGGTGCCGGAGAGCCCGTGCGGCGAGCCGGGTGGCGGGCTGTCCGCCGAACGCGGCGCCGTGCACGCGGGCGGCGCGCACCGGCTGCTCGGTCTGATCGCCGAGGAGCGCGGCGACACCGAGGCCGCCGAGGAGCACTACTGCGCCGCGCTGTCCCTGCTGGAGCGCACCGGGGCGGCGGGCGACCTGGCCGACCTGTGCCGGCTGCTGGGCGATCTGCTGCGCCGCGAGGGGCGCGTGGAGGCGGCGATGGACGCGTACCGCACGGGGCTGGGGCACCGGGCGGCGCCGGGCACCACGACACTGGGCCCGGCACCGACCGAGCCGCCGCTGTAGACGGCCGTACCGACGGCTGTCAACGGCCGTGTCGGCGGCGACGTTGGGTCGGTCCTGTCCGGTTGGTCGGGCCGGACAGGACCGATGGATCGCGGCGCCGCAGGTCCCCTCCTCCGCGGCGTCGCGACGAGTTCCGCCGCTGGCCGGTCTCTCCCCCCGCGGGAGGCCGGTCAGCGGCTGGTCTCGTACGGCGCGAGGAGCGTGCTCCAGCCTCGCCGCAAGTCTTCGTACTCGTCCTCGCACAGTTCGGCGCGTTCCTTGGTCAGCCGCTCGCCGTCCGCGAGTGAGCGGTGCCGGTCCGGCGCCGAACCGTACACGTAGCAGTAGTAGTTGGCCGCGCGGGCGGCGTCCGGGAGGTGCTCGTCCGCGAAGTCGATGTCCGCCGGGTCGGTCTGCCCGGCGTACAGCAGGTAGTTGTCGGCGGCGGCCAGCACCGCGGCGCGGCCCGCCTTGCCCTGGGGAATCAGGTGGTACGCGGCGAACTGGTCGGCCACGTCCTCCTCACGTCCGACGAACGGCAGGTCGAGCCGGTCGATCAGGGCGTGAGCGACCTCGTGGTAGAGGGTCTCGGTGACCACCCCGGCGGTCTTGTCCTCGATCGCGACGGCGCCGGCGCCGGCTTCACCGGCCGCGTCCGCGTCGCGGTCTCCCTCCGCGTCCGCCGCATCGTCCTCGAACAGCTCGCGGACCTCGTCGACGAACTCGTAGCAGAGCTCGACGCGCCGCTCCTCGGGGTCGTACGCGACGTCGGAGTCCCCGCACGTCCGGCCCTCGATGCCGATCTTCGCCCGCAGCTTCAGCCGCTTGTTGAGCCGCTCGGCGACCCGCTCCGGGAGCCGCCGCTGCCGCAGGAAGTCACGTGCCCACGCCTGGTCGTCGCTCTTGGCGGGCTGGTACGACGTCCACAGGCCGCCGCGTGTGGGGGGCGCGGCGGCCTGTGACGCTGTGCTGCACCCCGCTATCAGCCCGGTAACGGCGCCTGTGGCCGTCAGGGCGGCCACGGTGCGCAGGTGAGCGCGGTGGCACAGGGTGGTGCGGGCGGGAATCCGGTCGGGCCCCGCGGGGTGGTGCAGCATGAGGAGCACTCTGCCGTGTCCACGTCGGCCGCGGAATCCACCGCTGGTCTCTGCTTACCCCCGCCGATCGGAGGGGGTGATCCCGCCCACTGGACGGAGCTGGGCCCTCCACTTCTTCGCATCGTTGCGGCACTCTTGGAACGACCGTTGGCCAAAACACATCCACGCTGTCAGCGTGGTCAGCGGGGAAGGAAGAGGGAGCAGCTGGTGATCCGTGTCGCTGTGGTGGACGACGAGCAGCTCGTCAGGTCCGGACTCCGGCTGATCCTCGGAACGGCCCCGGACATCGAGGTGGTCGCCGACTGCTCCGGCGGCGAGGCGGTGGACACGGTGGTGCGCGTCGGCGCCGATGTCGTCCTGCTGGACATCCGGATGCCGGACGTGGACGGCCTGACCGTACTGCGGCGGCTGCGGGAGACCCCGCGCCCGCCGGCCGTGGCGATGCTGACGACGTTCGACGCGCAGGAGTACCTGGCCGCCGCGCTGCGCGAGGGTGCCGCCGGGTTCCTGCTCAAGGACACCGAGCCCGAGCAGCTGGTGCGGGCCGTGCGCACCCTCGCGGAGGGCGGCAGCGTCCTGGACCCCGGCGTCACGCGCGCCGTGATAGGCGGCTTCCTCGCCGCGGAGGCCGAGGCGACCGCCGCCGCTGCGGTACGGGCGCTGACCCCGCGCGAGCGCGAGGTGCTGGCACTGCTCGGCGAAGGGCTGGCCAATCCGCAGATCGCGGAGCGCATGGGGCTCGCCGCCAGCACGGTGAAGGACCATGTGCGGGCCGTGCTCGGCAAGCTCGGCGGACTCAACCGCGTGCAGGCGGCGATCGTCGCCGACCGCGCGGGCCTCGTCGCGGGCCTGCCGCAGACGGGCGGCCCGCGATGAGCGCCCCCGAACGTCCCCCGATGAACGCGACCGGGCGGCAGCCCGTGAACCCCGCCGAGCGGCAGCAGCCCCTGAACGCCGCCGAGCGGCCGCCGGTTCCCGCCGCGGGCGGGACATCCGAGAGCGGCCCGCCGGGGCAGCCCGTGACGAACGCACCGGGCGGCCGCGAGGCGGGCGTCCCGAGTGGCCGCGAGGCAGGCGTCCCGGGCGCCCCCGAGGCGGGCATCTCCGCGCACCCCGCCGGAGGCGTCCCCGCCGGGATGACGACGGACGCCACCGACAGGGACGAGGCGGCCGCCGCCGGGCAGCAGGCCTCAGCGGACGCCCCGGCACCGTTTCCGGCGAACGCCCCGGCCCGGCTGCCGGCGGATCCCCCGGCCCGGTTTCCGGCGGACGCGCCGGCTCAGCCCGCGGTGAGCGCCTCCGGTCGGCCCGCCGACCGCGAGTCCGGTCGGCCCGCGCACCGCGCCCCCGGCCGGGGGCGCCGCTTGGCGTCCCTCTGGAGGGCCCTGTGGGTGCGGCCCTGGGCCCGCCTGGTCATCCCCGTCCTCCTCGCCACCGCCGACGCGTTCCTGGTCAACGGCGTGACGTTCGGCCTCGAGCTGAACGTCTCCCTGATCGCGGCCGGGGCGCTGCTGCTGCGCACCCGCCTCCCCTTCACCGTCTTCCTCGCGACGCTCCCGGGGATCCTCATCGGCTACGTGTGGTTCGCGCCCATGATCGCGATCTACACGGTCGCGGTCCGCAGGGACAACAGGCGGCTCCTCGCGGTGTGCGTGCCACTGCTGGCCGCCGCGCACTTCATCCCGTGGCCGGTCTCCGACTTCGAGCCGACGGCATACCGCGAGAACGCCCTCGTCCTCATCGACGCCTTCGTGACCTCCATCGGGCCCATCGCGCTCGGCCTGCTGGTGCGCACCCGCCGCGAGCTGGCGGCCCGCCTCGACGAGCTGACCCGCAGCCGCCGGCACGCGGACCGGCTGCTCGCCGAGCAGGTCGTGGGCACCGAGCGGGCCCGGCTGGCCCGGGAGATGCACGACGTCGTCGCGCACCAGGTGAGCCTGATCAGCCTGCAGGCGGGGGCCGTGCAGATCAGCACCGCCGACCCCCGGGCACGCGAGGGGGCGCGCACCATCCGCGATCTGTCCGTACGCACCCTGGAGGAGCTGCGCCACATGGTCGGCATCCTGCGGACGGAGGGCGGCGACGCGAAGGACCTCACCCCGCAGCCGCGGCTGGCCGACCTGCCGCGGCTACTGGAGGTGAGCGCGCTGGACGTCGAGTACGAGGCCGACTACGCGGAGCAGCCCACCGGCCGGACGGGACGGCCCGAGGCGGTGGAGCGGGCGGCCTTCCGGACCGTGCAGGAGGCTCTGACCAACGTCCGCAAGCACGCCCCGGGCGCCCTGGTGCGGGTGCGGGTAAGCGACCGGGACCCGGCCTGCGACCGGCTGCGGGTGGAAGTGCGCAACGGCCCCCGGGACGCGGGCGCGGCGGCGCCGGAGCTGCCGGGCGGCGGACACGGGCTGGTGGGACTGCGGGAGCGCGCCCGGCTGCTGGGCGGCACGTTCGACGCGTACCGGACGGACGACGGCGGGTTCGTGGTCAGGGCGGAGTTCCCGCAGCACGCGTGACCGGCCGCGCCGCGCGGCCCCCGCGCCCGCCGGACCAGGTCCGGGCCGAACCCCGGCTGAAGCGATGACGCGGTCAGCCGATGACACGGTCAGCCGATCGCTGAAACGATTATGCGGCGGTGGCCGTCGTCGCGGCGGCCAGGTCCGGGTACACCTCGAAGAGCCTCCGCACGCCGAGCGCCGCGAGCACCCGGTTCACATGCGACCCGTCCCGCGCGTCCTGCGGCGGCAGGATCAGCCGCAGCTGCCCGGAGCAGGAGCGCATCAGCCGCCGGGCGGCTATGAGCACCCCCACCCCGCTGGAGTCGCAGAACCGGACCTCGGAGAGGTCGAGCACCACGGCGTGACGGCCCTCGGCCACGGCGTCGTGCACGTGCTGCCGGACCGCCGGCGAGGTCACCAGGTCCATCTCGCCGGACACCCGCAGCACGACCCAGTCCCCCCGCTCGGCCTGCATCACCTTCAACGTCACGCGTCGATGCCCTTCGCTCGCCCGCCAACTCACCCGCCAACCGGAATCAGGCGTTCCCGGTGCGGCTGCCCGCCCTCTCCCCCGTGAAACACGCCCCCGGAACGACCCTAAGCCCCGACACAGCGTCCCGCCGATGGATTCCTGCGTAAAGTGACGGGCCCAATACCATCCGCAGCGCCACGATCGGGGCACATTGCCCGGAACGTGCGCATGACGTCAGTCGTTCGCACTACATTCGATGCGAGTCCGGGCACAGTTGCTGGAGACTGCCGCCCTCCCGACGACAGGTAGACGACAGGCATGGGGGCCGTATGGCGCAGGACGCATCTCCCCGCTGGGACCGCAAGATGCAGCAGCGCCTGGCGCGGGGCGAGGCCGCCGCGCTCGGCGAGCTGTACGACCGCTTCGCGTCGCTCGTCCACCACCTGGCCTTCCGCATCCTGGACGACGAGCGGGCGGCCGACCGCGTCACCCGCGAGGTCTTCGGCTACATCTGGGAGAACCCGGACACCTACGACCCCAAGCACGGCTCGCTGCGCTCCTGGGTCGCCACGCTCAGCCACCGCCAGGCGGTCCACCGGCTCCGGGAGAGCGAGGCCGCGTTGATAGCGGAAGGCGACCGGGCCACCGAGGAGGAGGTGGAGGCGAAGATCCGCGACGCCTCGGCCGCCGCCCGGGCCGACTACATCGTCACCTCCATGCCCGCCCCACTGCGCGCCGCCCTCGAACTGGCCTACTTCCACCGCCGCGACTACCGCCAGGCGGCGGCCACGCTCGGCGTCACGGAGGACGAGGCGCGCCGCCGCCTCAGGCTCGGCCTCCAGCTGCTCTCCACGGCGAACATCCACAGCCCGCACGCGGCGTCCCCGCCCGGCTACGGACGGGCGCTGTGAGCGGCGCGCGCGGGGCCGCCGGGCCGCAGACGAGCTGCCCAGTGGGCGCAGATGCGGGCACCTCCCAGCCGTCAGGGCTCGGGGAGAAGGAGGAGGCCCCGTGAGCGGGCCGGGCGGACCTGACCGCTACGAGGGCTTCGACCATGACGAGTTCGAGGACGACAGCGGCGACAGCGGCGACAGCGGCGGCCGCGCGGACGGGGCGGGCAGCACGGACGGCACCGACGGCGTCGGCGGCACCGGCGGCGCGGGAGGGGCGGGAAGCCCGGCGGGCCCGCGCCCGGAAGCCGCCGGCCCGCCGCGGATACCGCCACCGCGCCCGCCCGCCGAGGACGGCACGCACTGGCGGGGCCCCACCGGAACACCCAGCGGTGCGGACGACCGGCGCGAGCCGTCCGCCGACCAGCGCCGCCCCGCCGTGCCGCGGACGCCCTCACCGCAGACGCCCGTACCGCGGACCCCGCCGGTGACCGCCGGGCAGCGGCCGTCGCCGACCGGGCCGGCCGCGCGGCCCCCGGCGGCCCCGCCCCCGCACACCGTCCTGAAGTCGCTGCTCGGCGCCTGGGCCCTCGCCGCGTGCTCCGGCGAGGAGACCGCCGCCGTCGAGGCGCACCTCAACGACTGCGTACCGTGCGCGGAAGAGGCACTGCGGCTGCGCGACGCGGTCGGGCTGCTGCACCACGAGGACAGCCTGGATCTCGACCCGCGCCTGCGCACCCGGGTCCTCGCGGGCTGTCTGGACCGCCGCCCGGCCCGTGTCCCGGTTCCCGAGTGGGCCTCCGCCTACGACGCCGAGGCGGCCCGGCTGGACGCGCTGCTACGGGACATGGGCGGCGCGGAGTGGCGCGCCCCGGTCCGGCTGAGGTGGTTCGACGGCGAGCGGCTGGTCGGCCGCGACACCACCGTCCACGGGGTCATCGGGCATCTGATGGCCGTGGACGGCCTCCTCGCGGCCTCCCTCGGGCTGCCCGACCCGCTCGGCGCCGGCGCGCCCCTGTCCCCGGAGCGACGCACGGAGGCGTTCTGGCACACGGAGCCGGACGGCCCGCCCATCGAGCCCGCCGAGCCGGACGCGGCGCCCGGCGGACCGGGCGGCGGTCCGGGCAGCCGACCGGACGGCGGCCGCGGCGGCCCCCAGGGACACGGCATCTTCGGCCGCGGCATCGCGGCCGGGGTGCCCAGCGCGTACGGTTCCGGCGCCCCACCCGGGGCCATCCGCGAGGTGTGGCGCGAGCAGGCCCATTCCCTGGTGCGTACCGTGTCCTTCGCGGGCCGCGGCACCGCCGACCTCCCCGTGCCGTACGGCGGCTTCGACCTGCCGGTGCACGACGCCTTCCTGGACCGTGCCTTCGCGTGCTGGGTGCACGCGGGGGACATCGCGGACGCCGTCGACTATCCGTACAAGCCGCCGTCGGCCGACCATCTGCACCACATGATCGACCTGTGCGCGCGCCTGCTACCCGACGCTCTCGCCCAGCGCCGCCGCTCCGGGCTCGCGGGGCCGCCCCGGAGGCTGGGGGCCGCGGGCGCCCTGGGTCGCTCCCTCCGCCTGGAGGTCGAGGGCAACGGCGGCGGCCACTGGTTCATCGCGCTGGACTCGCCCGGCGCGCTGGCCGGGCCGGACGGGGAAGTGGCGCACATCGCCCTGGACCGCGACGCGTTCTACCAGCTGGCGGCCGGGCACGTGCCGCCGCTGGACGCGGCGGCGGGCCAGGTCGGGGACCCGGAGGCGATCCGCGACGTGCTCTTCGCGACGGCGTCCCTGTCCCGGCTGTAGGGCGCCGGGGCCGGGGCGCGGCCCAAGGCCAGGGGGGCCGGGGCGCGGCCCGAGGTCAGGAGAAGATCACCGTCCGGTTCCCGTTGAGCAGGACCCGCCGCTCGCTGTGCCACTTCACCGCCCGCGCCAGCGCCTGGCACTCCACGTCGCGGCCGACCGCCACCAGCTGGTCCGGGGTGACCTCGTGGCCCACCCGCTCGACCTCCTGCTCGATGATCGGCCCCTCGTCCAGGTCCGCCGTCACGTAGTGGGCGGTCGCGCCGATCAGCTTCACACCCCGCGCGTGCGCCTGGTGGTACGGCTTGGCGCCCTTGAAGCTGGGCAGGAAGGAGTGGTGGATGTTGATGATCCGCCCGGACAGCTCCTTGCACAGCGCGTCCGAGAGCACCTGCATGTAGCGGGCGAGCACCACCAGCTCCACGCCTTCGGCGCGCACCAGCTCCAGCAGCCGCGCCTCGGCCTCGGCCTTGGTGTCCTTGGTCACCGGGATGTGGTGGAACGGCACCCCGTAGGAGCCCACCAGCTCCTCGAAGTCGGTGTGGTTCGACACGACCGCGGCGATCTCGACCGGCAGCGCACCGATCCGGGCCCGGAAGAGCAGATCGTTGAGGCAGTGCCCGAACTTGGACACCATCAGCACGATCCGCATCTTCTCGTCGGCCCGGTGGATCTGCCAGTCCATCTGGAAGGACTCGCCCACGGCGGCGAAGCTGGCCCGCAGGCTCTCCACCCGTACCGGCGCCTCCGCCGTGAAGTGCACCCGCATGAAGAACAGGCCCGTGTCGCGGTCGCCGAACTGCTGGCTGTCCACAATGTTGCAGCCGGTCATGAAGAGGTAACTCGACACGGCGTGCACGATGCCCTGCTTGTCGGGGCAGGACAGCGTGAGGATGTACTGGTCAGGGGCGGCAGGTCGCGACTCGCTCATAGCCCAATAGCGTCCCACACCGACGCCGGCCCCCAGGCACCACAGCCCTCGGCGCCGTGCCCCTCAGCCCCCGCCGGTCATCAGCCGCCGCCGGTCATCATCGCGAGGACGTGCAGCGGGTGCGGCGGCACATCCGGGTTCTCGCCGTCGTTCGCCGCCAGCCGCACGTGGGCGTCCCGCGCCGCCCGCACGGCTTCCGGCCACCCGTGGTGTTCCAGATAGGCCGAGACCGGCGCGTCCGCACCCACCTGGTGCATGATCCGCAGCACGCGCAGCACGGCCACGTCGACCAGCGAGGCCTCCTGGGAGTCACGGAAGATCGTCCCGACGTATTTCTCGGCGGACCAGTTGTCCAGCCAGGTGTCCTCGACCAGCCGGTAGACGGCGTCGGTGACGTCTCCGTATCCGTCCTGGCCCGCCAGCCAGCACTCCTGCTGGAAGACCGGGTCGGAGAGCATGTGCAGCGCCGATCGCACGTTGCTGCGCCAGCGCCACCACGGCATGTCATTGAGCGGCATGGCGCCCATGGTGGTCGAGCGGCGGCCGCGACGGGAAGAGTTCTCCGAACCTTGCACGGTGCCCGATCGTACGTTCTTCACACTCCGGCCGAGAGCGACCCCCGCAATTCACCTTCATGACACCATCCGTTGATCCGACAGAACGCACACGTTCCGAGGGGGACGCCAGGCTCCCGCCATGACCGGAAGGCGACGCCCCTCCTCTCGTCCGTTCCGCACTGCCGTCCTGGCCATGTGCACGGCGGTCAGCGCGTCCCTGCTCGCCGGCTGCGGCGCGATCCCGTTCGCGGCCGGGGACTCCGGAGACGGCCCGATCGTCGTGATGACCTGGGCGCCGGAAGGCACCGAAGCGACCAACATGCCCGGTATGCCCGCCATGGCGCAGGCGTACGCGCGCTGGGTCAACGACAGCGGCGGCATCCACGGCCGCGAACTCAAGGTCATCACCTGCAACGAACGCAACGACACGGTGCAGGCCGCGCGCTGCGCCCGCGAGGCCGCCGACGCCAAGGCCGTCGCCGTGGTCGGCTCCTACAGCCAGTACGGCCGCTCCTTCATGGCGCCGCTGGAGGTCGCGGGCATCCCCTACATCGGCGGGTACGGGGTCTCCGCGCAGGAGTTCAACAGCCCGATCTCGTACCCCGTCAACGGCGGCCAGGCCTCGCTGCTGGCGGGCAACGGGCGCCAGCTCGCCGCCGTCTGCAAGCGCGTCTCCCTCGTCCGCCCCGACACCATCGCGGGCGACGAGCTGCCCAAGCTCCTCGACGCGGGGCTGGCGGCCGGCCGGCGCGGCCCCGCCACCGACGTCCGGGCCCCCGAGGACGCCTCGGACTACACCCGGCAGGTGCAGCGCGCCCTGGACGGGGTGGGCGCCGACCCGCACCTGTACGGCACCGCCCAGTACGGCACCGAGCTCGACCAGTCGTCGTGCGTCACCGCCGCGCTCGGCAAGCGGACGAACACGTTCTTCGACTCCTTCCGCCGCGTCCAGGAGGAAAAGCCCAGGGTGCGGATCGCGTCGGTCCTGGGCAGTGTCCGGCAGTCCCTCGTGGACAGCACCGGCGGCAGCGAGAGCGCGCTGGAGGGCGCGTATGCCACCGCCTGGTACCCGGCGGCGGACGACGCGCGCTGGGGCCCCATGTACCGCGTCATCAACCGGTACGCCTTCGACGACGACCGCATCGACCCGGCCGACCCCGGCACACAAACGACCTGGATCGCCTACACCGCGCTGCGGTCCGTCCTGAAGTCGCTCGACAAGGACGGCATCAGCGCCCGCTCGGTCCGCAAGGCGCTCAACCGCGGCCACGAGGTCGACACCGGCGGCCTGACGCCGACGCTGCGCTGGCGCTTCACCGACCTGCTCGCGGTACCCGGCTACCCCCGGATCGTGAACGCCAACGTCACGTACCAGGTGGTCCGCGACGGACGGCTGGTGGCGGTCCGCGACGGCTTCGTCGACGTCACCCAGACGCTGGAAGACCACACGGGCGAGGGCTGACGCGGCGCTTTGGCCCGCGCGGAACGGGCCCCCACGACTCACATCGGGCCGTCGGGTCCGCGCAGGGCCCCGGACCGTCACCGGGCCCCGGGGCCCCCGAGGCCGGTCGTGGTCAGAGCTGCTCCGGACGGCGCTCCGTCAGGCCGTACCGCTTCGCGATCGGGTTCCACAGCGCCGCGGCCTTCTGCTTCGCCGCCGTCGCCCGGCCGCTCGCCTCCTCGGCGGCGGCCGTCTGGCCCGTGCGGCGCGCCCTGCCCTTGTGGCAGCCCTTCTTGCCGCGGACCTGGTCCGCCCACGCCGCGTAATGGTTGTCCGCCGACGCCGACGACTTCCACGCCGTGTTCAGGGCCTGGGTCAGCTGGGCGTGGTTGGGCAGCTTGTCCACGGAGATCCCGGCCAGCCGGGTCACCAGGGCGTTGCGCTGGCCCGCGGCCGCCCGCAGATCCGTCGCGGCCTTGGTCAGGTCCTTGCAGACCCTGGTGTTCACGACCGCGCTGATGACCGACGCGCGGCTGTTGTTACTGTCCGCGAGCAGCGTGTCCAGCGCCTTCGCCTGCTCCTTGACCGGGTCGGCGGTCGGCGAGGCGCTGGCCTCCGGACTCTCGCCGGGCGTCGCGCTCGCGCCGGTGTGCTTCTTGTCGCCGTCGCCTTCCTCGTCCCCGCCGAGGCTGAGCGCGGCACCCGCCGCCAGCCCGGCGACGGCGCAGGCCGCGACGACGATGCCGATCACCACGCCGCGGGAGGCGCGGCGCCGGGGCGCACCGCCGTCGTCGCCGTACCGGCTCGCGGCGTACCCGGCCGGCGGCTCCATACGGTCGTCGAACACCGGCAGCTGCTGGGTGGAGTCCGCCGGTTCGGCACCGGGCCCGGGTGCGGCGCCGTCGGCCCGGAACAGGCCGTCGAACTCCGCGGGCGGCTGCCGGTCCTCCGGGCGGCCGGGGCGGATCGCGTACGGGGCGCCGGACGGCCGGGTCGGCTGGCGCCCGTCGGCGGCCCCGCCGGACGCCGGGATCGGGCCGGGCAGTACCTGGGTCTCCTCGGCCGCGCCAGGGGCGGCGCCCTGCTGCGGCGGCAGCGGACCGGCCTGAGCCTGAGCGGCAGCGGCCTCCTGCGGGCGGATTCTGCGCAGTACGGTCGTGGACTCCGCGGGCGACTCGGCGTGCGGACCACCCGGGGTGCGCTCGGGCGGCAGCGGGGTGGAGCCGGTCTGCGGTGCGCCCGTGGCGGCCGGGGCGGGGGCTCCCTCGGGGGGCAGCGGCACGGCCCCGGCCTGGGGTCTGCCGACCGGGGATATGAACTGGGTCGCCTCGGCGTCGGGCGCGGCCGCGCCCGGAGCCGGGGGCGGGGTGTCGGCGGTGACGGGGCGCAGCACCGTGGTCTCCTCGCCGGGCCGCGGCGCGGGGGGCGCCTGCCGCTGCGGCGGGTGCGGTTCGAGCCGCGGCAACGGATGACCTGTCTGGCCCGGCTGACCGACCTGGCCCGGCTGCTGACCATCCGAGGCGGCCTGACCGGCCTGGCCCGGTGCGCCCGGCTGCTGGTGCGGCGGCAGTGACTGGCCCTGCTGCTGCCCGTACGGAACGGGTGGCTGGGGCTGCTCCTGCCCGTACGGCTGCCCGCCGGGCTGCTGGGACGGCGCCTGCTGCCCGTACGCCCCGGGCTGCTGCCCGTACGGCGCGGGCTGCTGCCCGTACGCGGCGGGCTGCTCCCCGTACGGGGCGGGCTGCTCCCCGTACGGGGCGGGCTGCTCCCCGTACGCGGACTGGCCGTGCGTCTGCTGCCCGTACGCCTGCTGTCCGTAGTCCGCCTGCTGTCCGTAGTCCGGCTGCGGTGCGTAGCCCGGCGGCTGCTGAGGAGCGGGGGCAGACGGCTGCTGCTGCCCCTGCGGGCCCCAGGGGGCACCCCACGGCTGGCCGCCGGCCGGAGCCGCCTGCTGCTGCTCCTGGGCCCACTGGTCGCCGTGAGCGGGCAGCACGACGCCCTCATGCGCGGGCGGGACCGCAGGGGGCTGCGGCTCATTTCCCTGTCCGCTCTGCGTCACCGGGACTCCTATAGCTAATGCGGAACTGCGGAACTTACGGAATCGTCGGCTCACGCTACCGGGTCCCCACGCCGCGCAGCGCCGGGGTGACCGGCCTGCCCCATTCCCGCGGCTTTCCGCGATTGAGGGGCTTCGCCCCCGGCCCCGGCCCCGGTTGGCGGCCGCGGCACCACCGCCCAGCGCCCCACGCCGGGAGGCGACAGCGGGCTCCGGGCGCATGCGCCCGGGCCCGGGGCTCCCCTGGCAGAAGGCCACCCCTGACCGAGGCCGCGAAGGCCGCGCGCCCCGCACGCGCTGAGCGCCACGTACGCACCGGTGGGGGCTTCCGCGTCCGGTGGTGCGGAAGCCCCCACTGCTACTGCACGGCCCCTCGTCACTACTGCACGGCCCCTCGCCGGGAGGCGCCTACGCCGCGTACACCTCCACGCGGGCCCCGAACTCGCGTACCACCGGCTCGTCCCGGAACGGCTCCAGCCGCTGCCGGAAGTCGTCCAGATACTCCGCGCCGCGGTTCGAGCGCAGCTGCCCCAGCAGTTCCACCGCACGCGTCCCGGCGTGGCACGCCTGCTCCACGTCCCGCTGCTGGACATGGGCCGTGGCCAGCAGCAGCAAGCCGATCGCCCGCCGTCGTGCCCGGCCCTCCGCGAGCCCGTCCAGCGCCTCCTGCGCGCGTCGCCGCGCGGGCTCGGGCTGCCCCAGGTCGCGGTGGCAGTGGGCCAGTTCGTCGGCCAGGTACGCCTGGTCGAAATGGCGGATCCACGCCGGGTCGTCGCCGGAGTCCGCGGCGGCCTCGGCCCGCTCCAGCGCGCCCAGCGCACGGCCCGCCGCCATCTGGCACGCGCGAGCGTCCCCCATCAGCGCGTGGCCGCGCGCCTCCGCCGCCAGGAACATCGCCTCCGCGCGCGGTGTCACATGCCCGCGCGCCCCTTCCTGCGCGGCCTTGGCGAGCTGCGCGATCTCCCGCGGGTTGCCCAGCTGGGCGGCGAGATGGCTCATGCTAGCGGCCAGCACATAGCCGCCGTACCCGCGGTCCCCGGCGGCCTGGGCCAGCCGCAGCGCCTGGATGTAGTAGCGCTGCGCGAGACCCGCCTGGCCGGTGTCCACCGCCATGTATCCGGCCAACTCGGTCAACCGGGCGACGGCGGCGAAGAGTTCGCGGCCGACCGACTCCCGGTACGAACCGGCGAGCAGACCGGAGACCACACTGTTCAGATAGTGGACGACGACCGGCCGCACATGCCCGCTGCCGTACCGGTGGTCCAGTTCCACGATGGCCTCGGTCGTGGCCTGGACCGCCGCCACGTCCGACAGCCCCACCCGCGCCCCCGCCGACCGCGCCACCTGCGCGTCCGGGCCGGTGATCAGCCAGTCGCGGCTCGGCTCCACCAGCGCGGAGGCCGCCACCGTCGTCCCGCTCAGGAAGTCGCGGCGGCCGACGTCGCTGCGCCACAGCTCGCAGACCTGCTCGATGGCGCCCAGCACGGTGGGCGAGAACTGCATGCCCACCCCCGAGGCGAGGTTCTTGCCGTTGGCCATCCCGATCTCGTCGATCGTGACCGTACGGCCGAGCTTGCGGCCGAGCGCCTCGGCGATGATGCCCGGGGCGCGTCCCCGGGGCTGCTGGCCGCGCAGCCAGCGGGCCACCGAGGTCTTGTCGTAGCGCAGATCGAGGCCGTGCTCGGCCCCGCACATGTTCACGCGGCGTGCGAGACCGGCGTTGGAGCAGCCGGCTTCCTGAATGAGCGCCTGCAGCCTCTCGTTCGGCTGCCGCGCCACAAGCGGCCTAGCGGCCATGGCTCTACCCCCTGCGACTGCTGTGCGTTCGGGATGAACGCCGTCCCTGGTGATCACTGCCCAGCGGAAACTGCCCAGCGGAAATGCGGAGAATGCAAGACTTGCCCGCGTTCACCCGCATCGTGCACGTGGTTCGACCGGCACCATGCGTACGGGCTCGCCCCGCACCCTGCATGCGAGTTCGCCCCGCACTATGCATACGGGTTCGCCCCACACCATGCATACGGGTTCGCCCCGTACCGCGCTCATACGGTTCCGACCCGCGTCATACATCCGGGTTCGACCCCGCGTCGCGCATGCCGTCAGGACGGGGGAAGCCCGAAGGCCGCCCAGGGTTCGCAGCGCGGCCGGAGGGCAACTGAACTCCCGTCACGCAATGTGGCTACCCGCTCACCCTGCCGCAGCCGCCCGCGCGCCCCCAAAGATGCACCCGTGCGCCCCGCGTGACCTGACGATGCTCCCCGTCCGACTCGCCCCGCGACCGTAACCCTTGCTGGCACGGCGAGTTGAGTTGAACGTGGAAGAGAGCATCGACGTCACCCGAACCCCGCAGATCCCCAAGCAGCGCGGCGACCTGCTGCTCGACGCCGCGGCGCGCTACGCCGAGGAACGGCACTGGGACGTGTCCCCCGGCACCTGGCTGGAACCCGGCGCGGGCATGGAGCGCTGCTCCTGCGGGGCCGCCGACTGCCCGTCCCCCGGCGCGCATCCAGCCCACGACGACTGGGCGGGCCAGGCGACGGGCAGCGCGGTCGTGGCCCGCCGGATCTGGGGCAAGACCCCCCGCGCGTCGATCCTGCTGCCCACCGGCCGCTCCTTCGACGCCCTCGACGTACCCGAGACCGCGGGCTTCCTGGCGCTGGCGCGCATGGAGCGGATGAACATCGAGCTCGGGCCGATCACCTGCACCCCGGACCGCCGGATGCACTTCTTCGTGCTGCCGGGCGCGGCGGTGAAGGCCCCCGACATGGTGCGCAAGCTCGGCTGGGCACCGGCCTCGGTCGACCTGGTGCCGCACGGCGAAGGGGACTATGTGCTGGCGCCGCCGACCAGGGTCGGCTCGCGCGGCTCCGTCCAGTGGGCCCGCCGCCCGACCGTCAGCAACCGCTGGCTCCCGGACGCCGAGGAGTTGGTCAGCGCGCTGGCGTACGCGTGCGGCCGAGAGTCGGCGGCCTCCCGGGGCCGCTGACGCGGCCGCGAAGCCGCAGGCTCAGCCGCCCCGATGCCATGGCGTCTTCCAGGAGATCGGCCTGCCTTGGCGCGGGCGGCGAGTTGAGCGCGTACCCCTCAATTCTCAAATCCTCTCGTAGGTATGCTGATTGATCAGGCTTCCCAAACGAGGGGATCAGTCGGCCCAGTGCCGACGGAGGGGGTAGTTCCATGGGGGACAAGCTGGGCATTTCCCCGGCAACGTTGCGGGGCTGCGGTGGTGCCGCCAGCAGCATCACCGACTCGGAAACAGAGTTCAGCAAGTCGATCACCAAGGCGATCAAAGACACAGGGGATGCGGCGGGCACCCTCACGTCATGGGCGTTCGGCACAGCCCTGCAGTCGTGCCACGACGACTGGGGCAAGGCGCTGAAGGCCATGAAGACCCGGCTTGCGAAGAGCGGCGATCTGCTGCGGGAAACCGCGAACGGCCACGAGTGGAACGATCAGAAGATCTACGACACGTTTACGGGTGTGCGCGAACAGTGAGCGATTTCACCAAGCTGTTCAAACTCAACGTCTCCGACCTGGAGGCGGCGGTGTCCTCGTGGCGAACCCTCGCGAGCGAGTTGTCGAGCACGCAAACACAATACAACACACGGGTGTTCGCCCCACTTTTTCCGGAGTGGAAGGGCGATAGCGCCGAGTCGGCGATGCTCTATTTGAGGCGGCTTCCCGAGCAGCTCCAGGCCGCGCATGTATACGCCTTGCTCATCATCAAAGTCATGGACACCACGCGATTTCGGATGGAGCAGGCCCAGACGGACCTGCGCAATGCCGTCAGATACGCGGAAGAGCAGTTCGTCGTCGACGACGAGACGGGTAAGGTCTCGTTGCCGACCTGGCTGACCGAAGCCGAAAACGATCCGGACGCCAAGGCTCTCGCCACCACCTACACCGAGGCGTTGAACGGCCATCAACAGCGGATAGACCAGGCGATCAAGGACGCCAAGAAGGCCAGCGGGGACGGGAAGTGGTCCCTCGACCAGATCCATGCCGAGTGGCTCGACGAGGATGACGCGGTCGGGCGGACGAAGTTGGCCACGAAGGACGTACTCAAGGGGCTCGGCATCAAGTCCAAGTTTCCCGATGACATGTCCGCCAAGGATGCCAAGGAATGGTGGGACGCATCCGACAAGGATGAGCGAGAGCTCCTCATCGCCATGTACCCGAAGGAGGTCGGCGCACAGGACGGACTTCCCGCCGAGGCCCGTAACAAGGCCAACCGCCTTTACCTGAACCAGGCATTGCAGCCGGTCTACGACCCGGAATCCGATGACTCCATGACGACGGACGATTTCAACACACAGCAGGAGGGACTCCGCACGCTCAAGGACAAGCTTGACGCCGCGGAAGGGGCTCCGAAGGATAAGGAGCTCTACCTCCTCAAGGTCGATCCCGAGGGCGATGGACGCGCCATCGTGGCGATGGGCAACCCCGACACAGCTGACAACACCGCCGTCCTCGTGCCGGGGACGAACACTGAGCTCACGAAGATGGGCAGCCAGATCAATCGCATTGACGCGCTTCAGCAGGCAGCCGAGAAGAGCGCTCCCTCAGAGACCACCTCCGTGATCTCGTGGCTCGACTATGACCCACCCGCAGCCGGCGGTGGCCGCTTCGACTTCGGGATAGCCGGCCAGGACCGTGCGAGGGATGGTGGTGACACGCTGCGTGACTTCACCTCCGGCCTGCGGGTCGCCCAGGGAGACCGGCATGGCCATCTGACGGTGATCGGCCACAGTTATGGCTCCACCACCGTCGGCGCGGGGGCAGCCAATGAGGACGGGCTCGGCGCGGACGAGATCGTCGTCGCCGGCAGTCCGGGGACGACGGTAAGGGAAGCCAAGGACCTCCAGATCGATCCCAAACATGTGTACGTCGCGGCTGCGGATGACGACCCGATCATCAAATGGGCTGCCGACCTGACACTCGGCGTTGATCCATCGCGAGAGAGCTTCGGCGCTCAGCGCATCAAGGTGGACACCAGTGGACACAGTGGCTACTGGGACTTCAAGGACAATGGCCAACCCAGCGAGAGCCTCATGAATCAGGGGCGGATTATCGTTGGGGACGCGCCGACGACCACGGAGCCGAAGCGCGAGATGCCCAAGGGTCGAGACGGCCGCGAGCTCGGATCGCTACCGGTCGGTCCGAAGTGGTGAGGCGCACAGACCGGCAGCAGCGCTACTGGCCGCGACCGGTATCCATCTGGCTGTCAGCCATGCTGGCTGTGGGCACACTCGGAGGTTGTATGTCCCAGGACGAGACGGGGAAGAACGATCCGTTGCCGCGGATGAGCCAAAGCGATGCAGAAGAACAAGCTCGCCGATACATCGATGAGGTGGGTGACATCATCGAGCGGCACACGGGCGTACGAAAGGCCGACGTGAGATTCCGATCCTGTGTCGGTAAGAATGGCGAGGAAGCCACGGACGCCCGATACGCGGTCAGCTATGCCGATTGGTTCAAGTTCGGCGTTGAGCATCACAACGAGGCCGCGGAGAAAATACGCGCAGCATTTGAGAAAAATGGCTACACCATCAGCACATTTCGACGTTTCGAGAAGCCTCGCACCAGCATGATTGTCGAGGCGCGCGACCCCAAGACGGGATACTTTGTGAACGTCGAATCCTCGGATGGGTCCAAGGGGTACCCGATGTTGGGGATGTATGTCTCCTCCCCCTGCATGATCCCGCCTGGAGAGGAACAAGAGCAGCAGCAGTAGCGACTCAGCCCCATAGGCACACACTTTCGGCCACCCGTATCGTGGCTCCCCGACGGGGGCACGACCAGCCCCCGCGTGTAGTCGAAAGGCACCACGGGTGACACACGAGCCGGAGCAGATCGAGCAGGCCGCCGCGGGGGCGGCGCAGGGGCAGGGCATCGCGGTCCGCACCACCGCGCTATGGAAGCGATACGGAGAGCAGGTCGCCGTCGCGGGCATCGATCTCGCACTGCCCGCCGGCCGGTTCGTCGGACTGGTCGGCCCCAACGGCGCGGGCAAGACCACCACCCTCTCCATGCTCACCGGCCTGCTCCGGCCCGATTCCGGCACCGTGGAGATCGTCGGTCACGACGTATGGCGCGACCCGGTCGAGGTCAAGGCCCGGATCGGCGTCCTCCCCGAAGGTCTGCGCCTGTTCGAGCGGCTCTCCGGGCGCGAGCTCCTCGCCTACACCGGACGGCTGCGCGGCCTGCCCGGCGACGAGGTCGACAAGCGCGCCACCCAGCTGCTGGACGTGCTGGACCTGTCCGGCGCCCAGCACAAGCTGGTGGTGGACTACTCGACCGGGATGCGCAAGAAGATCGGCCTGGCCGCCGCACTGCTGCACAACCCCGAAGTCCTCTTCCTCGACGAGCCGTTCGAGGGCGTCGACCCGGTGTCCGCACAGACCATCCGCGGGGTGCTGGAGCGGTACACCGGCTCCGGGGCCACCGTCGTCTTCTCCAGCCATGTGATGGAGCTGGTGGAGTCGCTGTGCGACTGGGTGGCCGTGATGGCCGCCGGGCGCATCCGCGCGCACGGTCCACTCGCCGAGGTGCGCGGCGACGCGCCGTCCCTCCAGGACGCGTTCCTGTCGCTGGTCGGCGCGGAGGGCCTCGGCGCCGACCACGACCTCGACTGGCTCGGCGGCGGCGCCCGATGAGCACCCCTTCGCCCGCCTCCGCCCCAGCCCCTGCGCCCACCTCCCTACCCGGCGCCACCGGCCCGGCGGCGTCCGCCCCGCGGGTACCGGTCTCCGTCACCGTCCCCGTCTTCGTACGGCTGAAGCTGGCGCTGCTGAACAACGGGCTGCGGCAGAACTCCCGCCGCCGGGCCGCGTACATCACCTCGATCGTGCTGACCGTCCTGTTCGCCGCGCTCCAGCTGCTCGGCCTGATCGCGTTGCGCGGCCATGACCACGCCACCGCGCTCGTCACCACCGCCATAGCCGTCCTGGCGCTCGGCTGGGCCGTCATGCCGGTGTTCTTCTCCGCCGGCGACGAGACCCTCGATCCGAGCCGGCTGGTGATGCTGCCGCTGCGGCCGGGTCCGCTCATGGTCGCCCTGCTGATCTCCTCGCTGATCGGCATCGGCCCGCTGTTCACCTTGACGATGGCCGTCGGCTCGGTCGTCGCCGTCGCGCACGGCGCCGCCGCCGCGGCCATCGGTGTGCTCGCCGTCGTCCTCGTCCTGCTGGTGTGCGTGGCGCTGGCGCGCGCCGTCGCCACCGCCAACCTGCGCCTGCTGACGAGCCGCAAGGGGCGCGATCTGGCGCTGCTCAGCGGCCTGATCATCGCCGTCGGGTTCCAGTTCGTGAACGTCGGCATGCAGAAGCTGTCCGGCGAGGACGGGCTCTCCCCGCTCGAACCGATCGCCGATGTACTGCGCTGGGTACCGCCCGCCGCCGCGATCGACGCGGTGTGGGGCATCGGGGACGGCGCGTACGCCCCGGCGCTGGGCCAACTCGCCCTGACCGCCGCCGCGTTGGTGTTGCTGCTGGCCTGGTGGCACCGCAGCCTCAGCCGCCTCATGACCGCCGCCGACTCCTCCACCCTCCAGGCCGCGGAACCCGCGCGGCACGCGAGTGCGGACGCGGGCGCGGGTACAGGTACGGGTACGGGTACGGGCCCCGCAGGAGCGGACGCGCGCGGCCTCGCCCGGTTGCTGCCCGCGGGCCGTACCGGCACGGTCATGCTGCGGACGTTCCGCTATGCCTGGCGCGACCCGAAGACCAAGACCGGCTGGGCCACCGCGCTGGTCATCGGATTCCTGCTCCCGATCGTCTACGTCATCCAGGGCAGCGGGAGCATCTACGGGGCGTGCTGGGCGTGCGGCCTGATGGGCATGCAGATGTACAACCAGTTCGGCCAGGACTCCTCCGCGTTCTGGATGGTGGTGCAGACGATCAACGGGCCGCGCGACGCCTACCTCGAACTGCGCGGCCGCGCCCTGGCGCTGGTGCTGGTGGCCGTGCCGTACGTCATCGCGGTGGTGGCCCTGGCGGCGGCGCTGCTCGACGGGTGGGCGGAGTTCCCCGAGACGCTCGGCATGACACTGGCCCTGCTCGGCGCGATGCTGGCGACCGGGGCCCTGTCCTCCGCCCTCCACCCGTACACCATCCCGCAGGACAGCGGCTTCAAGAACGTCCATCCGACGCAGGCGGGCCTGGCCACGCTGAGCATCTTCGGCGGCATGCTGATGGGCGCGGCCCTGTGCCTCCCGGTGATCGGGGTCACCGTCTGGCTGCATGTGTCCGGTGCGCACGGCCTGTTGTGGCTGGTCCTGCCGCTGGGCCTGGCGTACGGCGCGGGGCTGGCGATGGCGGGACTGCGGATCGCGGCGCCGAAGGTGGCCGAGCGGCTGCCGGAGATCTTGACGGCCGTCAGCAAGTAGGGGCCGGAGCGGCGCCATGCACAGGTAGGGGGAGGAGCACAAGGTTGCCCGGCGCGTTACGTCCACGGATGTGCGCGCCGCGCACTCCTCCCCCACCCACAGGGGTGGTTACCGCCTGATTCGGGATGGACACAGTCACTTGCGTACGGATGCGCCGCAAGGGCCCATCCGGCACCACCGCCAAGGAGAGATCGCATGCGCCGCATCCTCACCGCCTGCGCCACCGTGGCCGCGGCCGGAATGCTCATGCTCACCGGAGCGACACCGTCGTACGCGGCCCCGAGCCACCCCACAAGCCCTGCCGGCTGCATCGACTTCAGCTTCGCGGCCTCCATGGTCACGAGCCTCACCGAGGCCTCACTGATCATCGACGGCACCGGCTGCCAGAGCCTCGTCATCGACGCCGCGGTCACGGGGGAAGCCGTCCGGGTGGACGGGGTGGGCCTCGTGATCGGGTAACCGGAACACTCACCGCCCGAGGGGCCGGGTCAGGCGCGCCCACCGCCGACCGGGCCCTTCGGCGTACGAGGGCCGCGATGCGCACGCCGGCTGGCGGGGCTACGAGGACGTGGCGAGCGCGAACCACACGCCCCCCCCCGAGCGGCGCACCCGGACTGGTCCCCCACGCGTCGGCGAGGCCATCCACCAACCGCAACCCACGCCCGCTCTCCCGCTCCATGCATGCCGGCCGCAGCACGGGCTCGTCGCGGTTCCTGTCGTAGACGGTGATCCGCGCCTCCCCGACGTCCACGGCGAGCCAGAGGGCCGGCCCGAGGCAGCCGCGCAGCTGAATGGCGTCCGCCAGCTCCGAGGAGTCGGGCATGGCCCCGGAACCGACGACGTCGCGGAACGCCTTCAGCCGGTTGAACGCCGTGTCTGCAACGGCCACAACCCGCTCGCGACCCGACAGGGCAAGTCGTTCCCGCACCGCATAGACCTGGTGATTGCCGAAGGCTGCACGCGCGGCGAGATCCCGTGACAGCTCGGCGGGATGGCGGCCGTAGGCCACCGCGAACAGCGACTCCTGAGCAAGGTTGAGGGCTGTGAGGAACTCGCCATAACGCTCACGCCTCCGCTCCAACGCCTGGGACTGGACCTCACATCCCCAGCGGGCACGATCAGCCAGCAAGGTCGATCCGACTCCGACAACGGCACCGAGAAGCGTGGAGAATAGCGTCAGCCAGTTCATGCGATGGCTTTATGGATCCGCCACTCGGACCTCGACGCGAGCTCCGTGCCAGCTCACGAGAGGCTGCTGGCCGCGATCGAGATGATCACAGTGTGACGGGTGTGATTACGGCGTCGGAGCCGTCTTGGATAGCCCCGTTCTCCGGACTGAGCCCCAGCCAGTTCGGCAAGTTGGTGGCCGCGCTGCGGCGTGAAGGCGCCGACACGGTTCGCCGGGGACGACCTTGGAGTCTGGCCCTGGAAGGCCGGGTGCTGCTGGTCGCGGCCTACTGGCGAATTACCGTTACTCCACCAGCCACCAAGTCGTGATCGACGCCGACACCCGCCTGGTGGTTGTGGTCGGCCGACCGCTGCCGGGCAATCGCAACGACTGCAAGGCATGGGAGGAATCCGGCGCCAGGGCCGCAGTTGGCCGCACCACCACGATTGGCGACGGCGGTTATCCGGGCACCGGGCTCGTCATGTCCCACCGGCGCCGCAGGGGCGAAGACCTGCCCGACTGGAAAGCAGCGATACTGATCGCCCTCGGAGCCTCACCCGACAGGGGCGGGCTGTCCGACAAGGACCGGAAGGCGCTATCAAGCCGCTGTGGCTGAGAATGCCTCCCGTGCTTTGGCTGAACATCAGAACCCTGATGCGGAACACCTTGCTCCGTTAACTGCGCCAACGTGCGGAAAAGTAAAACGCCACCCCTGAAAGCCGGTTCAGGAGGCGATGAGTCCTTCTCAACGCTCTCATCGGACGCCATCGATGGCCTACGCTGCCACAGGGCCGTCTCACGAACACGGGGGTGTTCATGACCTTCAGGGGTATGGCAACGGAGGGCGCCAGGAACCTCGCTGCCGCGCTCGACGTACACGGCGGAGCTCTCACCATCCAGGGCGGTCTCGTCCGAGGCATCATCGCCAAATGGGGTGGCCAATCCGGGACGCTCTCGCAGTTTCCGGCGAAGTCCACCTGGAGTCAGGATCAGGCAAAAGACATCCGGCATCGCCTGGGAGTTCTCGGCGCCGATCCGGAGCGTGTCCTGATGATGGCCGCCTACTTGGGCACCATGAAGACCTGGGAATGGGCCAAGGACAACGCTGAGCAATTCACCGAGGAGGTGGTCAAGGGAGCCGAGGCGATCAATGACTCCCAGACGAAACAGGACGCCCTCGCCGTGGCGAAGACGCTATCGATCGCCAAGGGTGTCGCTGCTTTCAACCGGTACAAGGAAGCGTGGAAGAAGGCCACACTGGTCGGTGCCGCCCTAGACAGGTTAAACCTGGGCAAGTTATCCCCGGCAGCCTTCCAGCGAACACTCCAGATGCTGGGTAGCGCGCGGGCCGGGTTCACCAAGCCGTGGGGCGCGATGGCGTTTCTCGCCAACAAGTTCAAGTTCCTTGCATTCCTCAACAAGGCACCAGGTGCGGGCGCCCTCGACAAGGTCATGCTGCCACTGTCGTTGGTGACCGGGCTCAAGGAATTCGTGATGCCCAGTCACGGCGGCGTGCAGGGCGTGGTCGACCGCGGCATGGGGTTGCTGCAGGCCGCCGGAGCCGGAGGCGTCATGGCGGGTTGGTTCAGCGCCTCGGTGGCGGCCGGCGCCATCCCCGTGGTCGGCTGGGTGGCCCTGGGCATCGCCGGCGCCTACTTCCTGGGCAGCTGGGCTTGGGACAAGTGGGGCGACGACATCAAGGACGGCGCGAAGGCCGCATGGAACTGGACTGCCGACAAGGGAAAGGAGGTGTGGAACGACACCAAGGAGACGGTGAGCAACGAGTGGAATGACTTCAAGGACGGCGCCAAGGAAGCTGCCAAGAGATACCTGCCAGGACCGGTGAAGGATCTTAAATTCTGGTAACGGGATGCCAGACCTCCGCATGTCCCCCACATCGGGAGAATTATCGTATGCTCAAACGGAAAGAGGAACGCAACGCGGTACGTCTCCTCGGCAATCCACCGGCCATCGGCGACTGGTGCACGATCGGTAGAATCCCGCGCCCGCCGAAGGACGTGCACGCCGCAGCGGGCAGTGGCCGACTGCGGCCCGGTCTCATGCCACCGGACCAGCTGCTCGTCTACGCGTTGGCATCTCCCTTCCTCTTGGCCGCCGCGGCTGTCGGCTTCGTGTTCGAGATCCTTCCGGAGATCGTTCTTAGGTACCTCTTCTACTCAAAGAAGAGCCGCGAAGAGGACCGTAGGAACTGGAGCGAGGGAAGAAGGCGCCACGCCGACATCGAAGAACACCGGCTCAATGATGTCTTCGACGGCAATTGGCACGCGTCCGCCGGGCAGCTGCTTCTGCGCTGGTACAGCCAGTCCCGCCACCACACTCGGCTCGTCCTGCTGGCCCCCGGCCGCATCGTCCTGGCCGCCCCGCTCAAGCGCGCCTGGCGGAACCCGGACGACTCCATGCAGATCGTGGCCGAGATTCCTGGAGGCCAGGCGATCATCGAGGACCCGCTGCGGGGAAAGTGGCAGACCGGAAGGTTCCGCATCCGGTTCCGGGACGGCTCTTGGCTGGTCATCAGAGCGAAACGCAGCGATCCGGAAATCGCCATGATCCTGGGTAAGTCCAACCTTTCCGAAAGAGACCTCCCGGTGCGTTTCTGACTCCGGATTGTCCACGATTTCTCATCGCACAAACACAAAACGGAGGGTTGAAAACATCGTGACCACCGAGGCACCGGAAACCGCGGACCAGCCAGGGCAGGATCTCGGCGCCATACGTCGGATGCTGAGCGAGGGCCTGGCCGAGTCCGGCGGCGGCAACCGCTCGATCATGCGTCTGACCGACGAGGAACTGGCCGTCATCGACCTCGTGGACCCAGAGGACGGACTGGTCCCGTTACCTCATCTGTCCAGCCTGTCCGAGTCCGAGCGTGCGGTGGCGATCTCCACCGCGCTGCGCTCCCTCATCTCCCGTGAGCTCATCGAGGTCGCCAACATCGAGCAACTCGACGACCTCATGCGTGAGCAGGAAGCCGCGACCGCCGCCGGCCAGAGCACTGGCCACCGGACACCTCTCGACATCCGGATGACTGAGGAAGCATCGTTGGTCCTCAACCTCCGACGGACCGCTGAACGCGCGCTCGTCGGCGAGATCAACACCAGCGACGGCATGTCCCACTGCTTCGTTTATGTGCATTCGCCCGAGCTCTTCCTTGTCGAGCGCATCACCACCGGCGGGCTGCACCTGTTCTCCCTGACCAACTCCTCTGTGGCCGCTGCCGAGTTGGTCCATGGGCTCGTCGACCCGTTCGGTGTCGCCGACAGGGACGGCCGTATCCAGCAGCTCGACCCGCATGCCCTCGATCGGGAGAACGTCGGTGGACCACTACAGAAGGTGATCGACAAGTCCCTGGTCGTCGGGCGGCTCATGGTGCTCGCCGACGATCCGGGCGCCCTCGTGCTCACCTACGCCGCCGACGTCGAGCTCTGGACCGTCACCGTCGACCGGCCCCACTCACCGACGGGCATCGTCGCCCAAGCCGTCAGCGAGCGGACCCTGGCCCGGAAGATCCAAGGTCTGCTCAAACTCCCGGAATGACACTGCCCACCCACCGCCGCCCAGGGGGTATACCGACATGAGCAAACTCTCGGACTGCGAGAAAGACATCCGCGATCTCAAGCGGTATTCCGACGAACTCAAGAGGACCCTTGATGGAGTCAAGGCCCTGGCGAGCGACGAAAATTGGAAGGGGCCAGCAGGTGACCGTTTCCGCACGGAATGGCAGGGCCGGGCCAAGGAGATACGCGATGCTCTCGCTCACGCCAAGCAAGAGATGGAGCGGATCCGCAAGAAGCTGGAGGAAGAGGAAGGGAAGAAGTAGGACAGCTGAAGCGTCGGCCGTTGGTCATCCCGTACGCGGATACCGACCATCGCATGCGCGCCTCAGTCGCGACTCCGCCGTTCAGTCCAAGTAGCGGCCGTAGACCCAGCCGCGCGTCCCCTTCGGGATGCCCGACTTCGTCTTCTTCAGGATCCTGCCGTACGACCAGCTCCGGTCGAAGCCGTCCGGACCGCTGCCCGCCCAGGTGCGGCAGAAGTAGCGGAACGAGTCCCCCTTGTAGAGCGTGCCGTGCGACTTGTACCGCTTTCCTGGACCATTGCGCAATTGCGCGCCATTTGTCTTGACCTTGAAATCCACGTCGAACGAATCGTAACGGCATGCGGACAGGCCTACGGCGCCCGCAGTCGGGGCCATCGTGAAACCAGCGGCCAGCGTCAGCGACGTCGTGAGCATCAGTATCGAGGCTTTTATTTTAACCTTCACGCGATTTCCCCCGCGCTGTGATGTGTCAGCCTGATCAGATCCTGACTTCCGACCCTAACACCGCTCGACTTCCCCGCCCCGGGAAGTCCAAAAGCATGTCCGGCCCGGCGTGAAATCTGTCACACCGGGCCGGGACAACGCGGGACCGCAGGATCACTGAACGTACTCAGCGATTGATCGTCTGGACTTCCCCGACGGTGACCGTGGTGGTGGTCCCGAACGTGCCGTCGGGCAGTTTGGCGCCCGTGTCACCGGTGCCCTTCCAGGAGATCTCCCAGGTCAGGGTGGCCTTGAGCTCGTACGAGCCGGTGCCGGAGGTGGACCGCAGGTAGTTCACGCCGCAGGGCGGGTCCTGCTTGCCCTTGCCCTCGGTGTACGGGGTGCCGATGCTGCCGTCCTCGCTGATGGGGCAGTCCCCGGACGCGGGGAAGACCTCGGCCTCCTTGGTGCCCGGCTCGATATGGAGGCTCTTCGGCTTGGCGGTGGTCTCGGCCCACAGGTTGGTGCCGGGCAGCTCGGCCCGGACCGTCACGGGCTTGAACTTCGCCTCGTCCAGCCAGATCCAGGTCGGCAGGTTGACGGTCTGCTTGCCTGCGGGGTTCATCGTGACTTTGGTATCCGGTACACGGATCTCGTCGTAGGCGTATCCGGCGAGCATTTCCGGAGTGAGCGTTTCGGCTTTCGGTTTCTCACCGTCGAGCGCGAAGAACATGATGTCCTCGCAGGAATCCCAGTCGGCTTCGTTCTTGCGGTTGGGGTTGATCACACCCCGATACCACTTGCCCTTGCCCTCTTGGGAAACCGCGTAGTCCCCGTACTTGTTGTACTCGGACTTCTTCTCCATGAACCGCTCGAAAGTGATCTGCCCCCAGCTGAGCGTGGGCGTCACCGGGATGGTCGCAGCCCGCGGATCCATCTTCTCGACGGCGGACTTGAGCTGCTTCGGGGTGGCCACCGGCTCATACCAGCACACCGGCGGTGTCCAGTCGCTGTTGGTGGGCGCGAGCCGGGTGTTGCCGCCGGACCCACCGCCGGTCCGCGTGATGGTCACCTTCGTCGCGGCGGCGGACAGGGTGGAGCCGTCAGCTCCACCTTGGGTATCTCCGCCCCCGATGTCCGCGACGGCCGGTGTACCGCAGGCCGCTATCACGGCCGCCGCGAGCGTGAAGGTGACGGCGAGTCGACGTCCCTTGATCATGGCTGGCACTTCCCCCTCTGCGAAACCAGTGAGGTGGTCTGCCAGACTCCCTCACTGTTCTTCTCGAGAGCCGCCACGTAGAGCACGTAGCTCTTCGGTGAGGGCTCGGTGCGGTCGACCTTGTCCGTCTTGAGGTCCTTCGAGAACGCCTTGCTCTCGTCGGTGCAGTATCGAAGCGTCGCGACACCGTCGGACGTGAGCTTGACGTGCGGATCGTAGTAGCGCAGCGTGCCGGTCAAGGTGTGGCCGTTCTTCTTGAACCCGGCAACCCACTCCTGGGCATCTACCAGCGCCGGGCCCGCGTAGTAGAACTTCACCTCGGGCGCCTCGGGGTCTTGCTTGAAGATGGCCGAATTGACCGCCAAGGCCTGGTACTTGCCGTCCAGCAGTACGGCGTTCTGCTTCGGATCGTCCGACGACCAGCCATCGAAGACCGTCGAGAAGCCTTCCTGGTCCTTCAGCTGCGGACGCTTGGCGGCGATCGGGTCGGACTCAGGGGACTTCGAGGGGGACGGCGACTTCTTGCCACCCTCCTCCGCGCCCTCGATCTTGTCCGGCTTCTTGCCGTCGTCGCTGCCGCCGCCACACGCGGTCAGCAGCAGAGCCGCGCTCGCGGCCAGTGCGGCGGCAGTGAGGAGGGGGCGGCGGGCCACGGGCAACTCCTGAGGGAGAGGGGTTTTCAGACAGAACAGACGCTACCTCCGTCGCGACTGGTTCCGCTGTGGCGTCCACCATGTCATGACCGCAACACCGGCCTCCAGGGCCGTGTGCCCCCTATGCCCGGCGCGGACCGCAGTGCGGCATCGGTCAGTTCGCCGCTGCCTGCGGGCCTCGCCAGGAAGGGAGCAGCTCGTCCAGCAGCGCCTCCGTGCGGGGCGGGAGGCCGCGGGTGCCGCCGTTCAGGTCGTGGTTGCGGGACACCAGGCCGTCCGCCGTGGACCGCAGCAGCTCCGCGTCGCCCGTGGCGTGGGCCGCGCGCAGCAGCTCGTTCCACAGGCGCTCATCGGTCGGGGCGGTGGCCAGGGCGGTGTTCAGGGCCTCCATGGCGCGGGCCGGGGCGGCCGCCTCCTGGTGGTGGGCGGCCAGCGCCAAGGCCACGTCGGCGACCAGCAGCGGCAGTTGCGCGTCGATGATCTCGTGGGTGAGCCAGGCGTAACGACCCTCCGGGCGGTCGGCCAGCAGCGGGCCGCGGGCCAGCGCCAGGGCGTCGGTGAGCAACCGCTCCCGGAGCCGGGCGCGCCGGGCCCCCCGGCCCTGCGTCGCCTCGTAGTGCAGGGTTCGCAGCACGTCCAGGTCGGAGACCACGGACGCGGCCAGGGTGAGCCGGCCCGTGCCATCGGTGCGCAGTCGCGGCGCGCCGTCCGCGTCGTTGCCCAGCCAGCCGCGCAACCGGTCGATCAGCGCGTCCCGGACGTCCTCGGTGGCGCCGCGCGGCCACAGGCCCGAGGCGAGCACGCGCGGGTGCACGCCCTCGCGGTGCAGCAGGAGCAGCGCGAGCGCCTCGTGCAGCAGCGGGCTGCGCTCGTCCTCGGGCGTCTCCAGGCCCATGACCTCGTACGGGCCGACCAGGCGGGCGTACACGGCGGGGCGGCCGCGCTCGGTGATGTCCACCATGAACGGCGGACGGGCGCCCGGCGCGCCGTCCGGGTCGGGCGTGGCATCGGAGTCGGCGGCGGCGAACAGCTCCACGACGGCGCGGTGCTGGGCGGCGGGCAGCAGCTGGGCCGTGAGTTCCAGCCCGAGCAGCGGGGCGCGCAGCCGCCCGTCCGCGGTGATCTCCAGGGCCCAGGTGGCGCCGGGCAGTTCGGCGCGCGACGTGCCGATCAGGTATCCGATGCCCAGTCGGCCGGAGTCGGCGGCCAGCTCGGCGAGGGCGTCGGCCTGCCGCCCGGTGGGCTCGTCGGCGAGCAGCACCAGGTGCGGGGCGTGCTGGGTGTGCTCGGAACGGCCGGTGCGGCCGGTGAGAACGGAGTCATGTCCTGCCGCGCCGAGCGCCCCGCGCCGCTGCCGGGTCTCCGCCTGCATGGTCTCCACGAGCGCGGCGATGGTGTCCACATGCCGGACGCGGGTGGGGGCGAGCGCGCCGAGCTCGTGGCCGAAGCCGACGAGGGTGATGGTAAGCCGGTCGGACCAGCCGTTGGTGGCCAGTTCGGCGGCGAGGGAGGCCATGACGGCCGTACGGTCCGCCTCGGCACCGCTGAGCGAGACGATGCCGGGCACCGCCTCCAGGTTGAGCAGCAGCCGGGCGTCGTCCAGGGTGCCGAGGCTGGCCAGGCCCGGGTACGGGGCGGCGGTGCCGTCCTGCGGGTGCGGCCGGATGTCGCCGCGCGGCACCCGCCAGAACGTCTCGTCCTGGCCCAGCTGCCACGGGGCGGGCGGCTGGCCCGCGGGTGCGGCGAGCTGGAGGTGGATCTCGCCGGTGGCCAGCCACGCGGCATAGACCACGGGCAGCTCGCGACCGGCCTCGGCGAGGTCGGCGGACAGCCCGCGCAGGGCGTTGTCGAGGTCCCGTACGGCCGCGGGGTCGGCACCGACCAGCAGCGCGTCCTGCGCGTTGGCGGCCACGCCGGTGGGGGTGAAGTCGATCCCGCCGCCCAGGCCCACGGCGGACAGCGCGGCCTGCCACAGCGTGGCGCGGCGGCGGCGGCCCAGCGCGGCGAGCAGCCCGGCGGCCAGCAGCGGCGCGCCGATGAGTGCCTCGGGGAGCCCGAACTCGTCGCCGGAGTCGGCGGCCTCGGCGGTCTCGCCGGGCTGCCCGGGCTGCTGCTCGCCCGGCTGCGGCTGCTCCTGCACGGGCGGCTTGGTGTGGATGTCGCCGGCCGGGTCGGCGTGGCCGGGCCCCGGCTGCTGGACGCCGCCCCCCTGCTCCTCGTGCCCGTGCGGGCTGTTGCGGTCGTACTCCTGGATCTGCTCGCGCACCTCGCGCGGGACCTCCGGCGCCTCCTCCGGCATCTCGACCAGGTCGCCGCCGTGGGCGTCGGCGGGCATCTCCATGATCCAGCCGGGCCGGATCAGGCTGGCCTTGGAGAGCTTCGAACCGTCCGGCTGGAGCCGGTCCTTGTTGAGTTCGTAGATCTCCTTGTAGCGGAGGCCGTCGTCCAGGTGGCGCTCGGCGATCTCCCACAGGGTGTCGTGGTGGCGGCCCTCGGGCGGCTGGATGCGGTAGAACTTCGTGTTCTTCTCGGCCTTGGCGCCCTTGCCCACCCGCTCGCCGCCGCCGGTGGGGTCCACCGCCCTCGGGCCCTGGGTGTGATGGTCCGCGTCCGCCCGTCCGCCGGGAGTCTGCTCGGCGGCGGCGACCGTGCCCCGGTGGTTGGCGTCGTAGGCGTTGCCCAGTTGGGACAGTCCGGGAGTGAGGCTGGCAGCGCTCGCCCCGACCAGCAGCAGGGCGGCGACCAGCTGGCGTGCCAGCAGCTGGCTCGGACCGGCGCCCGGGACCCGGGACGGCATGCCGACCCCGGACAGCTCGGCCTTGCCCTCGACCAGGACACAGGCGGTGAACTGGGCCCAGGCCAGCCAGACGACGACCGTGAGCACCTTGATGAAGACCGTGGCCGTGATCGGCTCCTGGACGGTCTCCAGGGAGGGCACCTCGTGCGGCAGAGGCCAGCCGACGAAGTACGCGAGCGAGCCGGGCACCCCGATGAGCAGCACGGCCAGCGCGACGAACGCGAAGAACGCCTTGACGAAATCGCCGAAGGTACGCTGCGGGTTGCGGGGCAGCGGCCTCGGCTGTGGCCCCGAGGACGGGGCGTTTCGTGCGGTGCGTGCTGTGCGCGCCATGGCGGGACTTCCTATGCCTCGGTGGTCGCCGGGGGTGCGACAGATGCTGGTAGGACAAGACTAGTCAGGGGCAGTGACAGCCGGTACGGCCGAGCTGGTTCCCGGCAGGGCCGCCAGCCGGCCTGCGGCCTCTCGCCTGGCCGGGCGGCGGCCGATCCGCTAGCCGGGCGGCAGCCGCCCGGCTAGCCGGTCAGCGACTCGGCCTTCGCGGTGCCGCTCACCGTGATGGAGCCGCTGTAGAACAGGCCGGTGAGCACCGGTTTGTACGTGAGCTGGATCTCGACCTCGACCGCTTGCGCGCTGGCGCTGGTGCACCGGGCGGAAGTGACGTCCTCTCCGGCCTCGCGGGCGAAGGCGCGGACCCGTTCGTCGCAGTTCTGGTAGAGGATGTACGCGTGCTCGCCCTTGCTGCGGCGCAGTTCCTCGATGTCCAGGTCCTGCGCCGCGTACCGCGCCGCCTGCTCCGCCAGATCGGCCGCGCGTTCACGCTTCGAGATGGACATCCCGCCGTCCACGACGAACGCGGCCACCGCCAGGAACAGTACGGCGAAGACGATGACGGCGGCCGAGCCCGAACCGCGGTCCCCGCGCAGCCGCCGCCACTCGTCGACGCGCCTTCCGGTCGTCTTCCTGCCGCTCATGTCGCCCTCTTGTGCGGGTCGATGGGCGAGACGGCCCGCCCCTTGACCGTGCTGCCGATGCCCAGGCCCAGCATGTCCAGTCCCCGGACCTCGCAGCTCACCTCGACCTTGAAGAAGCCGCCCGGCTTGAAGTCCGTGCCGGTGAACCGCACGGTGACCGCGCCCTTGCACACGTCACCGAGGTCCGCCTCGGCCGCCCTGCGCGCCTCGCTCATCGCGACGGAGTAGGTGTGCTGGATGGAACCGGCGCGGGCGGCGTCCCGGGCCGCCCCGTCGACCGCGCCCCGTCCGTCCACCAGTTGCCCGAAGGCGACCAGGACCAGAATGAAAAGGATCATCACCGGCGCGAGGATGACCACCTCGATGGTGGACAGCCCCGCGTCCGCCGACGGCCCGAAGCGGCCGGCCCACCGGCGACAGGTCGACGTACGCCGCGTGACCCGCCGCTTCGTCCACGGCGTCGTCCGCGGCGTCATCCGCGGCTTCCCACCGCTCATCCGAAGTCCTCGACAAACCGCTCGACCGGGCCCTGGGACCGCGCGTGCACGGTGAACTTGAGGCCCGGGAAGACGGTCGGCACCTTGGCCTCCACCTGCACGCCCACCGTGTCCTGCTCCGGCTGCACCGTCTTCACGTCCGGTCCGATCAGCAACTGCGGGCCCAGCTGCCGGATGTACGTACGGGCCTTGGACTCCGCCTCGCCGCGCCAGCCGCCCGGATTCTCGTCCGCCGTCGCGCGCGCCTTGCGGGCGCCCGCCTGGGCCGCGGCCTGCGCCACGTGGTCGGCGAAGAAGTACAGGGCGAACTGCACCGTGGCGAAGATGAGGAAGAAGAGCACCGGCGTGAGCAGCACGAACTCGATCGCGGTCATGCCGCTGTCACTGGTGCGGCCCGCGCTGCTGCGACCCCCCACGCCCGTACGGCCCGCGCTCGCGCGCCGTAGGCCGCCGTCCGCGCCCACGACCGCGCCGCCGTCGCCGCGGGCGGCGTCCAGCCTGCGGCGTACGGCGCGGTGCAGGGCACCCGTTCGTCTCATGCGTTCAGCTCAGTCCAAGGATCGGCGATCAGCGGTCAGTGCGGCAGTAGGTCGGACGTCAGCACGTCTTCTCGGCGTTGGCGCCCTTGATGCAGTCGCCCACCTTGTTCGCGCCGTCGCTCAGCGCGGCGTTGATGATCGCGGCGACCACACCGACGATCGCGACCACGACCGCCGAGATGATCACCCACTCGACCGCGGAGGCACCGCGGTCGAGTTCGCCCGAGCGCGCCCGGTCTATCCGGCCGCGCAGGAAGGTGACCAGAAAGTCCACGGCGGGCACGCCGCTCATCCGGGATCCGAAGTTCATGGTGGTGATGTCCTCTCAAACAGGTGGGGGAAGAAGTGGTGAGTGGTCAGACCTGGAACACGCGCACCGCCGCGGGGAAGATGAGGAAGACCAGGAACCCCGCGCACAACAGCAGCTGCGCGACCAGCATCGACTGCGACTTCTCTCCCGCACTCCCCTCGATCTCCGCCAGCTCCCGGTGCCGCATCGTTTCGGCCCGCGAGGCGAGCGACTCACGCACCTTGGCGCCGTCGTCCGCGACCAGTGCCAGCGAGGCGGAAAGGTCCTTAAGTTCCTCGACGCCAAGTTCCTCGCCAAGGTTCCCGAGTGCGTGCCACTGACTGATACCCGTGATACGGGCGTCCGCCAGCGTGTTGCGCACCCGGCGCAGTGCCCAGCCGTCGCTGACCTCGGCGGCCGCCATCAGCGCCTCCGGCAGACCACGGCCGCCCGCGAGGTTCATCGACACCAGGTCCAGATAGGCGCCGATCACCCGCCGCAGGTCACGCCGCTTGTCCGCCGCGTCCCGCTTGATCTCCAGGTCCGGCAGCATGAAGAACAGGCCGGCGAAGAACAGCGCCAACCACAGCGGGATCACCGGGCTGCTGCCGAAACCCAGCGTCCATACGATCGCGAAGACGAACGGGCCGAAGATCAGCCCCGCGGCGGCCAGCAGCACCTTCGTCGCCAGGAACGCCTCCCAGCTGCGCTCCAGCACATTCAGGTCGGCCCGCAGCGACCGCTGCTCCCAGCCCTGCTGCAGATAGAAGTCGGCGACGCGCGCGCCGACCCGTGAGCGCAGCGAGCCGAACCGGCCGTCGTCACCCGCCGACTGCCGGTCCGCCGCCGCGTGCCCGTGCGCCGAGCCGCGCGCCCGCAGCGCGTCGATCTGCGCGACCCGCGCGACCGCGCCCCGCTTACGGGGCATCAGCGCCCGTACGAGTACGTAGACACCGAGCCCGAAGACGGCACCGATCAGCACCGGTCCGGTCAGACTGCTGTTCATCGCGGCGTCGCCTCCCCCTCACGCGTTCCGGAACCGTACGCGGCCGGTCCACCGCCGTGACCGCCGGCCGCGGGCCCGGACGGCCCACCGACGTAACCGCCACCCGGCGAACCCGCCGGTCCGCCGCCCGCCGGACCGTGGGGCGCCGCCTGCGCCCCGGCCGTCTCCTGGCCCTGCCCCTGCCCCGACCGTGGCCGTACGAACTGCACGGCGGGCTCGTCCCGGGTCAGGAAACGGTCCGGCGTCTCGATGCTGGACAGCTTGCGCAACCACCAGAAGCCGAGCCCGAACAGCCCGCAGACGCAGGCCAGCACGAGCTGACCCACCGCCGTGCCGTACGGCTTCACGAAGTCCCGGTTGAAGATCGACAGACCCAGCACGAACAGCACCGACACCGCGATGACGATCTGCACGCTGCGCCGGGTGCTGGCGCGCTGCGCCATGACCCGCTGCCGCATGTCGACCTCTTCACGCGCCGACTTGGCCAGGGCGCCCAACACCTCGCGCAGGCCGGGCCCGCGCAGCCGCGCGTTGAGGATCAGCGCCGCGACGATGATGTCGGCCGAGGCGTCGTCGATCTCGTCGGCCAGGTGCTGCAGCGCGTCGGGCAGCGGCGTACGAGCCCGCAGCCGGTCCACCAGGGCGTCCAGATGGGGGCGCAGGGCCGGGGCCGCGGCCCGTGCCGACGCCGGGATGGCCTGCTCCAGGCCGACCGCGCCCGCGATGGTGTCGCGCAGCGACTCGGTCCAGGCGGCCAGCGCCTCGACGCGCCGCATGGCGGCACGCTCCTCGGCGGCGCCGCCGAACAGCCGGTCCCAGAAGAAGACCAGGACGGCGCTGGCGGCGCCCATGACCGCCCATCGGGTCAGCAGCAGGACGACCAGGCCGACACCGACGGCGAGCGAGCCGCGCTGGCTGACGAACCGGGCGAGTTCGGCGGACCGTTCGCTCGCCTTGGCCTTCTCGTGCGCCGGCTTCGCGGGCAGGCCGCGGAGGGCGACGACGAGCAGCGCGATACCGCCGCCGACGACGACGCCGGACAGCAGCGCGTAGAGCACCGGCAGCGAGAGAAAGCCGCCCATCGAGGAAATGCCGTTCATGCCCTCACCCCCAGGTCCCGGTCGGGCGGTAGCCGTACGCCGTCAGCTCGTCGATACAGGAGATGGGCGCGTGCGGGACGACCCGGCCGTCGGCCGTCTCCGCGAACACCTCGCTGGACAGGACGCGGCCGTCCACGCCGTTGACCTCCCGTACGGAGGTGACCATGCGCTGGAGCCGACCACCTTGCAGATAACTGTTTCGGCGTTCGATGAAGACGACGAAATTGACCGCGCCCGCCACGAGCATCTGACTGGCCTCGATCGGCAGCCGCTCGCTGGCCTGGAGCGCGTAGGTGGAAATACGGTTGAACACTTCGCTGGAGCTGTTCGCGTGAATCGTGGACAGCGAACCGTCGTTACCCTGCGACATGGCGTTGAGCATCGTCACGATCTCGTCACCCAGGACCTCACCGACGATGACCCGGGACGGGTTCATACGCAGCGAACGGCGCACGAGTTCGGCCATGGATATCGCGCCCAGCCCCTCGGAATTGGGCAGCCGCTCCTCAAAGGCCACGACATTCGGGTGGAGTTCCGGGAACTGGTCGAGCCCGAGCTCCAGCGCCCGTTCCACGGTGATCAGGCGCTCGGTGGGCGGAATCTCGTTCGCGAGCGCGCGCAGCAGCGTCGTCTTACCGGCGTTCGTGGCCCCCGCGATCATGATGTTCTTCCGGGCCCGTACGGCGCACGCGAGGAAATTCCCCAGTTCCGGGGTGAGCGTCCCGTTCCCCACCAGATCGGCCATGAACACCTTGCCGAGCCGGGCCCGGCGGATGGACAGCGCGGGCCGCCGGGTCACGTCCATCACGGCTGAGAGCCGGGACCCGTCGGGAAGCCGCAGGTCGAGCTGCGGATTGGCGGAGTCGAACGGACGGGAGGACAGGCCGGAGTACGCGCCGAGCACCTGGATGAGCTCGACCAGTTCCTCATCGGTCTCGGCGACCGGCTCGCCCGGCACCTCACGGCCGTCGGAGTAGCCCACGAACACCTGGTCGCAGCCGTTGATGTCGATGTTCTCGACATCGGGGTCGTCCAGCAACGGCTGGAGCCGGCCGACGCCGAACAGCGCGGCGTGCACCGCGGCGGCGTACTGCTCCTCGGTCTCCGCGTCCGGCGGCGTACGCCCGAAATTGATCTCCGTACGGGCGTAGTCCTCCAGGATCTGGGCGATCACCGCCCGCGCGTACTGCCGCTCGTCCTCGGTGGACATCGGGGCCGCGCCCGACGCCTGGTCCAGCCGCCGCTGCTCGGCGATGCGGTCACCCGCGTCCTGCCGGAACCGCTTGACCAACTGGTGGTCGACCGTGCTCATCGGTACGCCCCCGGCCCGCCGGGCTGCGCCCACGCGGCACCGTAGCTCTGGTGGAGGTCACCGACGACCTTGCGGGCCGAACGGATCAGCAGCGACTTGTCCAGCCGGCCGCGCCGGCGCCCGTTGAGCTGGGCGGCGCCCGCCGGGTCGTGGGCGATGACCCCGACCACCCGCGCGCCGCACTGCGCGGCCACGAGCATGTCGTTGACCTGCCCGGCCAGCTTGGCCCCCGTACCGGAATCGGCGATCAGCAGCACGCCGATGAGCGGTGTACCGAGCTGAGCGGCCCCGCGGTGCGCGCCGTGCAGCTTGGCCGAAAGCGCCCCGGCCCGGTCCCTGACGCGGGCCAGGTTCTCCGGCTCCGAACGGGCCACCAGCAGCACGAGCGACGCCTGCGGGAACATGTCCATGACCACGGAGTCCGCGCCGACGCGCCCGCAGTCCGCGATGACGTCGGCGGGACCGTGCGCGGACTGGGCGAGTCCGGCGAAGGCGTGCCCGAGGGTCGGCCACAGCCCGGTCAGCCCGGCCGACTGCTCCGACGTCGACAGCCCGACCAGCACCTCAAGGCCACCGGACATCGGCTGCGCGTGGTCCCACAACTGCTCGGCGGCCAGCCCGCGCCGCGCGGTGGCGGCGACGGACAGCATTCCCGTGTTGGGGTCCAACGGCCCACCGTGCGCCGCGACGCCGCGGTACACCAGGTCCCCGCCGGCCGGGTCCGCCTCGGCCAGCAGCGCACGCCGCGGCCAGACAGCGGAGATCGCGACGGCGGCAGTGGTGACGCCGGGCGAACCCTTGTCGGCGGCGAGAGCGATAAGCGCCATGTTCTTACGTGTCCTCGTATCCCTCTGACGGTGCCTGCGACAGCGCCCGCGGTACGGCCGCCCGGCCGCCGCGCGCGTGGTGCGGAGTCACTCGCCGAGCGTGTGGGCGACCGGTCCGCCGACTCACTCGGTGGCTCACTCGCCGGCCGCGGGGACCTTGACGATGGCCACCTCGCCGGCGGCCGCGGCCTGCACCAGGCCGGGAGCCTGGCTCTGTTCCGCGAGCACGGAGACGGGGAGGTCGGTGCTGCCGATGTCACCGCTGGAACGGTCGATCTTGTGCACCTTGACCGCCTGCGCGAGCACAGTGTTGGAGCCGCCACTGGACCCGCCCGAGGCCCCGGAGGACCCGTTCGAACTGCCCTTGTTGTCGGCGTCGCTCACCCGGAAGGCGGTGACGGTGTCCCCGGCCTCCAGGTCCGACGGGTACTGCCCGGCCTTGAGGGAGAGGCCCACGAGCACCTTGCCGTCGGGCAGGCCGTTGGCGTCCGAGGTCAGCATCGGAGCGACGAGGAGCGAGCCGGCCACGATGTCCTTGGTGGCGCGGTACTTCGCGATGGCATCCCGCTGATCCCATTTCACGTACTTGATACCGGAATCCTCGGCGACCAGAACGGATTCCATCGCGGATTCGGGAATCTTCTTCCCGGCGGTCACATCCTCCGTGATCTTCACGACCTCGATGCGGTCACCGGCCCGCAGCACGAGCACGGTCGCGCCCAGCGCGCCGACGAGGATCAACAGCACCGCCAACGCGGCCAGCGCGGGCTTGCGCTCACGGGGCGCGGACGGCAGCCGCTCCCCCACTCCTTGAGCCGGCGCCTGGCTCCCCCTGCCGTGCGCCGCCCCCGTGCGCTCCTGGATCTTCACGCCAACGCTCCCGCAAGTAATGTCCGAGTTCAGGGATTTGCCCCGCTACAGCCCCGCTCACGCGGCTCTGCGCAACCTGGTGCGCGTCTATGTCGGCGGACTGAGGACTGTCAAGTCATCGCACCGTATCAGGGGCACATAAACGCCTCAAGGTGCGCGGGTTCCAGCCATGCTCCGGCAGAGCCCCGACTCCCACCCTCCGCTTATCCACGCGCGTCCATGCCGGCCCGGGGGCGTCAGTCATCCGCGCCATCATCGATGGACTTTGCTTTTCTGATCTGCTCTGACACTCAATCGGACGCCCTTAGGAGATAGGGAAGTTGAAAAGCACACACGCACGATGGCGAGCCTGGCAGCACTCCTGACCGCCGCATCACGGGCCCCGACGGCGTGCGGCGGAGACTCGAAGTCCGGCGACGAGGACAAGATCGACGGCGCGAAGAAGACACCGACGTCGCCGGCACCGAGCGCGACGGCGCCGGGGGACGGGGTCAAGCGGCCGGAGATCAAGCTTCCGGTGACGTCCGGCACGTCTTCGAGGGGCGCGAGACCGGTGGCCCCAAGACGGATGCCGTGCTGGCCGACGATGAGCGGAACATTCTCGCCGAGGACGACGCCATCCTCCGCGGTGACCCCAAGTTCCCGGCCCTGAAGTTCTACAACACTGGTGAAGCACTTGTAGACGCGATCGATTGGGTGCAGCGCTACCTTGACGCCGATCTGAGCTTCACCGGTGAGATTCGATACTTCAACCGGGGTGTCGTGTTCGACGGATCCGGCAAAGCGCCGGCACGTGCCATCGGCCCAGGCGATGGCTCGCGTGGAGATGGAAATGCATCACGGCACGGAAAGGAAACAGACTGGACCCCGCCTGCCTGCTGGTACGAGCCGACGGTCTCGCCCAAGGAACTCAAGTCGTTGATCGAAGGTCTGGAAGAATCTAAAGGCTCCGCTGAACATCGGCCCCATCATCGGCAAGGCGTACAAGGCCCTCTTCCAGACGGACAAGTACAAAAGACGGCAGCATCGGCACGCCGTACTCCGAGGACGAGGAGGCCAGACCCCACCCTGCGGGATCACCTACCTCCGCTCCACCACCGACTCCGAGCCGCACAAGCTCAAGGCGACTCTCACGTGGGAGATCTCCTGGACGAGCACCACCGGGGAAGGCGGCAAGCTCCCCAGCGGCAGCTTCGGCACGACCACTGACATCACCGTCCAGGAAGTCCAGTCCATCAACCGCTGAACCGCACGAGCCACGACCGGGCGACCAGGCAATCCTCGGCTCGTTCTGCTGGCCCCCGGCCGTATCGTCCTGGCCGCCCCGCCCAAGCGCGTCTGGCGGAACCCCGACGATTCAATGGCCCAAGCCTTCCGAAAAGCGACCTCCCGATCCGTTTCTGATCACCGCACCACTGCCCGCAACCCCTCCCCGAGCAGCAACGGCCACCACCGCAGCGCGGCATGACGCAGCACCTATGCTGGCAGCCGAGGCACATCCGGCCCCAGACCAGACACGAACGGGAGCCTCCATGCGCGACCAGCGCAGCACGACCCGCACCCGAGCGCGCCTTTCCGGCCTGCGTCAGATGACACTGCCCCTCGCTGTCCTCTTGGCCGTCGGAGGATGCCTGCCAGGCTCGAAAGGCGACAAGGAGCAGGAGGACAGGGGCCCCACCTACGAGCAGGCCATGGACGCGCTGTACCCGGACGCGAAGAAGGCCGTGAAGGCGACGATGCCCGACGGCGACATCGAGGAGATCGCCGGCGGGCAGACCGAATGCGGCGGGCCCGACATCATCGACAGCAAGGACGCCAGCAAGCTCTTGGCCAATGCGGCGATCCGAGTGCCAGGAAAGCCTGAAGACAAGCGCTCCGCCGCTCGCCTGGTGGAAGAGGTCGTCGACAGCCTGCGAAGCCAAGGCTGGACCATCGAGCCGGGGCAGAACACTCCCCCGGGCCACTCCGACGGCGTCACGCGGAATGCAAGGAAGCCCGGGGTTTCGGGGATGGTGGAAGTGACGGCCTATCCCTTTCGGCTCACCTCGGGAAAGATCTCGCAGACCCTGATCGCAGATGTGATCACCGGGTGCCTACGCAACCCGAAGTGGAACAAGGACTAATCGCCCTTCTTCCCCTCATCCTTCATCCGCTTGGTGGCTTCCCGCTCGATCGCATCGGCCATGGTGTCCAACCGTCCCTTTCGGACACTGAGTTCACCACGGACCTTCGTCGCGTTCGGCCCCTGCCAACGATCGTCCGGCTTGGCGTCCTTATCCGCCGCGATCCTGATCGGCTCGTCGAGTAGATGCCTGACATCCTTCGCCAACTGCCTCAGGCGCTCAGCTTCCGTCGTTCCCATACCAAATCCCCCGAATCGCCAGGTCGGCCACATCGAAACCGGCCACCGTCTGACCAGAAACGGTACGGTACTCGACCATGGGGATGGTGCTCGCGGATCCGAACATGCTCGACCGCCTTGCGAAGTCGCTCGACAGCAAGGCAGAACAGATCACTCAGCTCAAGACCCGAGCCACGGGTCTCGACGTGGGATCGTCGGTCACCGGCCTGACTGCCTTGGCGACATGGCTGAGCGACACCGCACGAGATCTCCGCCGACGCGCCGGGATCCTCAGGAGCCCGTCGGAGTCGCCCTTCGGTTCGCTCTCCGCCTTCGGACTTCCCACGGGACTGGCCAAGAAGGACGGTGCGGGTGCCAAGCTCGCCAAGGAGCTTCAATCGGTCCTCGACCGGCAGAAGGGCGCCACGCCGAAGGAACGCGCTCAGGCGGTGAAGGACTACTTCGCCTCGCTCTCACCGGAGCAGCAGGCCGCGCTCGCGGCCGCCAAGCCGAATCTTGTGGGCAACCTGGACGGCGTTCCCGTCAACGTTCGCTTCGCGGCCAACCGGATATCGATTCAGAAGGAGTACGAGGAGGAGTCGGCGTATCTCAAGAAGCTCCCCAAAGACCATCCCGCCTTCAAGCGCACCCAAGCACGCGTCGAGGCACTGCGTGGGTTCATGAGTCCACGCGTGAAGACCATCATCGATCCGAAGACCAACAAGCCGGTCCAGGTCGAGGTGCCACGGCAGTTCCTGGTCTTCGACGCCCACTTCGGCTCGACCGCCGACTCAAAGGCCTCCCCCTTCCCTGACGGCCGGGTTGCCGAGGTAGTCGGCGACCTGGAGAACGCGAAAAACGTCGCCTTTCGCGTGCCGGGCATCACCAACCGCTTGGACAACTTCGACGGGTTCAGCAGCGGTGGCTACGAGTTGGTGAAGGACGGGAAGACCGAGCGTGCGGACACCGCGGTAGTCAGCTGGCTCGGTTACGACACCCCGGAGATCGGAGACTCCGTCGACCCGGCGAAGGCACTGGTCGGCGGTGAACGGCTCAACGCCTTCCGGCAAGGCATATCCGTCAATCTGCAGCCCGACGCGAAGGTCAACATCTTCGCGCACAGCTACGGCACGCTGGTGACCAGCAAGGCGCTGCAAAAGGGCATGAAGAACGTCGACACCGTGGTGTTCATGGGCAGCCCCGGCCTGGGTCCCAACATCAACTCGGTCGCCGACTTCCACATGCCCAACACCAAGTTCTACGCCATGCGCGCGCCGGAAGACCCGGTCTCGTACACACAGGGCCACGGAAAGGACCCGGCGGACTTCAAGGACATCACCCGCCTGAGCACCGAGAACGCCACCGGGCACTCGATGTACTACAACGCGGGCACCGGCTCCCTGGCAAACCTTCAGAAGGTCCTCTTCGACGGTGGCAAGCGCCTGACGTTCACCCACACCACCCTCGACGAAGAGATGACCGGCGCCACCGAGATGCGCGAACTGGTCGAGTTCCTGCACTCAAAGGTGCCGCCCGACGTGGTGACCAAGATGGGCGGTGAACTGGATCCGATCGTCCAGGACATCATGTCCGGCCGCATCGGCATCACCGATGCGATACGCCCATTGAACTCGGTGCTCAACAAGTACAACATGCTCGACCGGGTGGAGCCCGAGAAGCTCAAGGACGAGTTGGTCCGGCTCTCCGGGAACCTGGCGTACAAGGAGGCCTACAAGGCCGCCAAGGCGAAGGGCGCTCCCGACTGGGTCGCCACGGCCGCCGCCAACACGGCCAAGTTCGCCTCGGTCAAACTCCTCAATGCCGCCACCTGGCCGGTGGTCAAGGCCCTGGAGATCAACAGGCTCCAGAACAACGTCCGGCAGTTGCTCGGCGGCCTTGGCGAACAAGGGGGCCGGATCGTCGACGATACCGTCCAGATCGCGGGCTCCGCCAAGAACGCCAGCATCAATATCGCAGGCAACACCCTGGATACCCTCAGGCATCCCACGCACATATTCAAGAACACCGAGGCCTCCTGGAAGGAAGTCGAGGACTTCGGCGATACAGTCGTCAACAAGGGTGGCGATATCGTCGACGCGACCGTCGACGGCGGGAAGGTCCTGTGGGACAAGGGCGGCGATGCGCTCGACACCACGATCGATATCTTCAACCCCCTTGATTAGGCGTACTCGCGACGTCGACAGCACACATGCCGCAGCGCACGGAGGACCTCAGCGTGGTACGAGACGAAGCCCGGACCCGGCTCATCGCGGAAGTCGAGTCGATCATCACCGCGGTGATGCCCGATGCGACCGTGATGGAACTCCCCTCGGCCATCTCCAAAGAGAGCATCGCCGTCACGGCGTTCGACGCCTCGGACACGCGGAGCGCCCAGCAGCTGATCGAGGACCTCGGCACACAGCTGCGCTCGGCCGGCTGGGCGATCGATGACAGGGAGAAGGACGGCGAGGAGCCTGCCCTCACCGCCGCCAAACCCGGCATCGGCGGTGGAACATTCGGCGTCCAGAGCGCCGCGATCTCCTTCGCCGGCCTGGTGGACCGGGAATGAGCGCCGCCCGGACGCGGGGCATCAGGGCCGTGCTGGCCGCGACCGCTCTCCTGGCGGTGTCCGCGTGCGGTTCGTCCAATGGGTCCGACAATGCCTCCGCAGATCAGAAGAACCCAGACAAGGCGGTGGAAATGAACATCGACGACATCCAGAAGTCCGTCTCCGACGAGATCCGCGCCGCCATCAAGGCGGCGACCCCCGAGGCGGTCTACCCGAAGGACGAGTTCGGTGAGCCGAGCGGCTGCGGTGACGGCAAGCAGCAGTCCACGGTCCGGGTGGCAGGATGGGACCCGGACGAGACGCAGACCAATGACGACCTCATCAAGAAGAGCTCGGCCTACCTGACCTCGCGGGGCTGGCAGGTCTCTCCCGAGACCACGGCCAGCGACGACCGGTCGGCGATCGTCTCCAAGGACGGCCTGGGCGACGGGCGACTCTACGCGTCCAACCAGGGGCTCACCTTCACCGGGAAGACCGCGTGCACCGGGGACTGAGGCCACGCGCGAAGAGTGCAGCGGCCCCGCTCGGGCGCCGCTGCACTCCCCTATCGGCGAGCTGAGGACCGCCGGGTCATCGCACCGACTGCCCCGCCGCCGGGCCACCGGGCGGCAGGACACCCGGCTCGTCCACAGGCGGTTCGTCCGCCCCGGCCCCCGCGGTCTCGCCCTCTGCCTGAGCCCGCAGTTCCCGCGCCACCGTGTCCGTGCGCTCCCGGAGCGCTCGTATCCGCTCGGCGGTCTCGACCTTCATGGAGCTCGGCTCCGGCGGAACGACCGTGATGCCCATGGACTGGGCGGTGACGACGAGGCTGTAGGCCACATCCACCTGGTGGGCCAGCAGCGCCGTGCTGAAGAGGTTGGCGCGCAGGGTCTTCTCGCGGCCGAGCGTGCCCCGGTAGACGATCTCGCAGGCGACGTTGACGGAGTCCAGGCGCTGGTCGGACGCCTGCTCCAGGGCAGCCAGGACCACCGAGGCCAACCCTTCGACCACCTTGGTGACCGCCCACTTGCGCCCCGGGATCGGGGGCAGCAGTTCACGTATCCGGTCGATCTCGTTGTCGAGCGCGTCCGTCGTCATCGCGGCGAAGCCGTTGTGCAGTTGCAGGCGTACGACCTTCGACCACGGGATGTCCTCGCCGTCGAAGCCGACCGATTCCGGGCCGAAACGCAGCGCGCCTATGCTGTCCAGCGAACGCAGGGCCTTCGCGGTGATCGCGGGCACCCGCGGGTGGCGGCAGACCAGCGCGCCGAGCGAGAACTCCCACTCCTCGGCGGCGGGCGCGGCGGGAGCGGGCAGCGCACCGAGGACGCCGAGCACCCAGTCACCGGATGCGGTGGCACCCGTACGCCCCACCCGTGTACCGCGCCCCACGATGTCTTTGCCGGCGGCGGTCGCCGCCGAAGTCACCGCATCGCCAAGGCCGCGAAGCCTGTCCTTCACACCCATTCGCCCAAGTTCCCATTCATAGAAGTCGTCTTCGTGTGCATCCGCCTCTGAGGGCGTGCACTGCTTTCACGCCAGATCATGCCCGTTGGTTCTTCCCAACTGTCGCCAGCACCTCCGATAGCCTCGTGTGGTCACGCAGGGGGAGGAGACCGTTACATGCTCGACGTTCACCGACCGGATAGTGAGCAGCAGCCTGCGCCAGTACCACCCACGACGCCAACCGCGGAGCTGAACAAAGCTGCCCAGTGCAGCGTCACCGCGGCCGCCACAGGGGTTCTCTCCATCATCACCATCCCCAGCCTGCCGCCCTTTTGGTTCTTCATGGGGTTCTGGGGCGGCAGAAGGGTCGGACGTGGTTGGGCCTCGTCGGCATCCTGACGGGCTGGCTGCTTGTCATCATCTGCCTGCTGGTCGTAGTGAGGAGACGACGTGGCGATCGGGATAGGCGGGGCGCGGGAGGAAGAAGCCCCCGTGCCCGCCGTCGAGTGGGCCAGAGTACGCGAGTTCACCATGGGAACCGTGGAGCGTCCTGCCACGGCGAAGCGTGCCCGGCCCGTGCGCGGTCCGCGGGCCATCCGCGTCCCCAAGGGTGCGGGTAGCTCACAGGTGTTCGCGCCCTGCGTCTACATCGCCCCGCCGGCGCCGCCCGCACCTGCGGGCGCTGTCGAGCCGTGCCTGTTCGAGGACCCCGAATCGCAGCGCCTGCTGTGCTACCTCGTCGCCGACGGGGAAGTCGAGAGCGAGGGGGAACGCCGGTTCCAGGTGTGCGACGGTCAAGGCCAAGAGATCGGCACTATTCGCCGCATTCCTTCCTCCAAGCGGATGTTCAAGCACACATGGCGCATTCATCAGCCTGGACAGGCAGAAGTCGTCGGGCGCAATCAGTGGGCCAGCGGGGATGCCAAGCGGATCGCCGAGCGGGGAGCCGGCAAGGTCTTCACGGATCTGCTGAATAGCGTGGCCAGCGGGGGAGCTGAAGGCGGTGATCAAGGCAGCCCCATCCGCAAGAGCCGCACGCTGGAGTGGTGGGCCGATGGGCAGTTGGTCATGGTCTCCGAAGGCACCAAGTTGGTCACGATCAAGGCGGAGTGGCTGGACCGCCGCCTCGCGTTCGCGTTCGCTCTGCTCGGAGACCGCTGAGGAACGCCGACGCATTCGGGGGGTTCGGTGCGCAATGTCAATCCGGAAGACTTAGAACAGCTCTCCAAGCTCATCGACGGCAGGGGCGGTATAGGGGACCAGCTCCAGGAAGCCTTCACCCGGGCAGGCAGTCTCGGGGTGAGCTCCCAGTTGGAGACTCTCAAGCCGCTCGGCACCTGGGTTACGGAGAACGGACCGGATCTTCGTAAGCGCGCGGCCATCGCCCGGCTCGAAAGCGGCGATCCCGAAGCGGGGCTGCGGTGGGCCGGATTCACCACGGAGGACCTGGAGAGGTACCAGGGCGACGGGCTCACTCCCGACGCCCTGCTGCTCGCCAACTCGGTCGCCGCCAGTGCCGACCCGAACGCTGAGGCCTTCCAGCGCAGGGCCGACGAGTCCTTGAACGTCTGGTTCGACCGCCTCAAAGCCCACGCGATCGCACAGCTTCCCGGCCTTCAGCCGCACGAACCGACGATCCAGACGATCATCGGCCTCCTGGGCGACTGGACGTCGGCCGCGGGGGCGGCAACCGTTGTCACCATCCAGGCCACGGCGCTGACCAAGATACTGGTCGGCAACGCGCTCTGGCAGAGCCCGCAACTGCGGGCCTGGAAGATCCGTATCGGCGCGGTGCTGCGCGGTTCCTCCAACGGAACGATCCAAGGTTGGGGAAGCGGCATCGTCAGATGGACGCCTCCGATCAGGTCGCTGTCCGCGCCGGGGAGCTGGCTGCCGGGCAGAATCGCCGCGTGGGCGGGGGCCACGGGCCGGGTGCCCTTCACCAACGGGACCATCTCCCAGCACACCGGCAGCGCTTACAACTCCGCCCGTCGGCTGCCCTTCATGCGCGTCCCGATCTTGAACGGCATGTCGGCCAACGGGGTGATCAACGCAATCGTCGGTTCGGACGCGCTCGCCGCGATGTACGGCGGAACCACCCACTCCGGGCAGGCGGTCTCCCGCGCCGCCAACGCCAGCCTCCTGACGGTGGCCAAGGACATGTACGCGGACAGCCGCGCCGTCGGTGCGTCGCCGGGGACAGCGCTGGGCAGGGGTGCCGGGGCGGCCGCGAAGGTCGCGGGGGTGCTGCGCGGTGCCGGAATCGTCGGCGGTGCGGGGGCGACCTACCTCGCCGCCGACGAGCTCTACCACCGGGGGCTGCCATGGCAGAACGGGAACTTCAGCACCCGTGAGAAGGGCGCTGCCTACGTCGCCAATGTCGCCGAAGTCGGCTTCCACGCCTCGCTCACCGCGGCCACCGTCTCGCCCAACCCCGTCACCATCGGAGCCACCGTCGTGTTCGGCGGTGTCTACGTCGGCGCCAAGGTCGTCCAGCACTGGGACCCCGTCAAGGAGTGGCCGGAGAAGGCGGCGGGCTGGGTCGGTGACACGGCCCAGAACGTCGCCTCCGAAGCCAAGGACAAGGCCGAGGACATCGCTTCCGATGCCAAGGACAAAGCCGAGGAGGCGTTCAAGGACGCCGGCAAGGCACTCAATCCCATGAACTGGGGGTGACGAACACCGGGAAGCCGCGGAACCGGTCGGGTCAGCGCGTCATCCGTCGATCAGGTCCGCCTTGTCGGGGAGGAGGTCCGTGATCTTCTCCCAGATCTCGCGCGTCGTCGTACGCACCAGGCACAGCTCGCTCTCAGGCCCGACCTGCCCTTCCAGGATGGGCTCTTCGGGCTTCACCCTGATCCAGTAGCCGCGCGGTCCGCAGTCCCACACCGCCAGGGCCCGGACCATCGCGGCCCGCTCGGCCTCGTGCTTGCCGTCCCAGGCGGTGGTGACTCGCCACATCGCGTTCATGGCCAGGATGAGCTCCGTGAGCTCGGTCAGCTCCGGCTCCCGGGGAGCGCCGGCCTCGGTCAGTGCCTTGCGGATGAGCTCCCTGGTCGCGGTCTCATCGCCCTCCCCCTCGCCCAGCGCCGTGAAGGCCGCGTCAAGGGCGCCCATCGTCGTCTCGATACGGGAGACGTCCGACGCCGCGTCGTCATCGGTCTGCAGGTTGACCATGCGGGCCAACTCCCAGACCAGGCTGTGCGGGGCGATGGGCGTGTACTCGGACTCCTCCTCACCGGGCCAGCCCTCATGGGCAATCACGGCCTCCTGGCCGACCATGACGCCGTGGTTGATCGTCCCGTGCTCACCCGTGACCTCCACGGTCACCAGTACCAGCGGCTCGGTCAGAGCGCCGAGGAGATCCCTGAGGATGGGCGCCAGTTCGCCCTCCTCGCCGACCAGGCCGATCTACTGGAGTTCGCCCAGTGAAGGCCAGAGTTCGTCGGGCGGGGTCTCGCCGTCCAGGAGATGGGCTAATACCGCGATATGGCGGTCCGCCAGGCGGAACCGCGCACGGGAGCTGTCGTAGGAAGGCATCGAAGGTGTTTACCTCGGTCTCTCGTTGCGAGGCCGCCGGAGTCCCACCGGCGGCGTGCGCTACTTCTTCGGCTTACTCGCGTCTTCGGCTGCCTTGTCGGCGTCCTTGGCCGCAGTACGCAGCGCCTCGGCCACCGTGTGACACTTCGTCTTCCAACCCGCCAGGTCGCCGCGCACCTGGGTGGCATTCGGACCGGCCCACTTCTTCATCGTTTCGGTGCTGTATTTATTCGGCTTGCTGACGAGCGAATCGATATGGTTCGCGAGCGCGCGCAACTGCGTAGCTCGTTGTTGCTGGGCCTGGATTTCCGGATCCGCCATGCCGGCTCCCCCCTAGTCGCACAGTTGACTCAGCATAGCTCTCCATGCCGAGACGCCCCCGTGATCACGGTGGTTCTCCCGCCGCTCCGGCCGTATGCATCAGCTCCGTCACAAGGGCATGCACCGGTTACAGGATCGACACCGGGTGCGGTAGCGTCCATCCGTGCAGGCGGGACGTCCGTTTGCCTCTAGCACACACGGGGAGGAGCGCCACATGTCGATGGATCGCGGCGCACAGCTCGACAGGCTCAAGAAGCTCTATGAGGACTTCGACAAGAAGGCCGGCGACCTCGCCACCCTCATCAAGACCCTGAACACCGAGACGACCGGTAGCGACAGCTACTGGAAGGGTCCGAAGGCCAACTCCTTCCGTGACGAGTGGCAGAACGTGAAGCCGACCTTCGACAAGTTCGTCGAGACGCTGCGCAGCGCCAGCAAGTCGGCCAGGACGAGCCACGACAACATCGAGCGCGCGACCTGATATCAGGCGGTCGCACCGCCGCTGTTCGCGAGGCCGGGGGCGTCAACCATCGGGTTGACGCCCCCGGCCTCGTCTTTTTTGGGACATCACATGCGGACATCACGCCCGGACATCACGCGTCCATTACGCCCTGAATCGGCATGGTGCTCCCGCCGCGTACGAACAATCCACTTCCGGGGGAGCCCGCGCCGCTGTTCGCGGGAATCCGGATATTGAACACCTCGCCGTCCGAAGCGCTCTGCGGAGTCAGCAGCATGCCGTTGCGCGTCTTTCGGGCCTCGGTGACGAAGCCCCGGTACTGCGACGACAACGTATCCGTGGCACCGGCCGCGATCAGCCCGTGGTCACCGTCCATCCCGCTGCGCAGAACGGCCTCCAGCGGCTCGTCCAACGCCTCGTCATACAGCAGCTCCGCGTCGTCGACGATCACGACGTAGGGGCCGCTCGCCTTGTTCAGGGCGCTCTCCAGGTCGTCCTCTCGGCTGTCCCCGTTCAGTACGCCCAACACCCCGTCCTGGCCCTCCAGATCGCGCAGCGGCGAACGGCGCGGCGTGATCACCACGATCTGCGTGCCGAAGCGCAGCAGGGAGCGCGCCGCGCCCATCAGCATCGTGGAGCGGCCCGACTTCGGCGGTCCGGCGATGACGAAGCCCGGCCCGGACTCCTGGAGGTCCACGCCCACCGGTGCCAGCTCGTCGCCGCCCACGCCCAGCATCACCCACAGCGGCGACGGCGGTGCGAAGTCCGGCTCCAGAGCGAACGCCTCCCGCGAGGTGATGCGCGCGGGCAGCGCGTCGACCCGCATCGGGCGAAGGTGCTTCGGCGCGTCCTGGGCGTGCTCGCTCACCTCCTGGCCGATCCGCCGCAGCGCCTCGACCTGGGCCTGGCCGGCGGGGTCCGCCGCCAGCAGACCGAGCTGAGTCTCCTCCACACCGTGGTCGGCCAGCCGCAGCGCGCGCCCCGGCGGCATGTCCTTGGGGATGTCGCGCATCTGGAATCCGGCCGTGGCGTAGTCGCCGGGATCCGCGAGCCGCAGCACCAGGCGCTCACCGAAGACGGAGGAGACCTGGCCGGTCAGGCCGCTGCGGTCGGCCGTCATGACCACGCGCAGGCCGACCGAGGCACCCTCGCGGAACATCCGCTGCATGGACTCGATCAGCTGGCCGTAGTTGTAGTTCTCGAACGTCGAGGTGAAGCCCTCCCACGCGTCGAGCAGGATCACCATCCACGGCAGCCTCTCGTCCGGCTCCGCCACGGCGCGCTGCTCGGCGGCACTGGACATGCCCTGCATGGCGAGCATCTGCTGGCGGCGCGAGATCTCGGCGAGCAGCCGGTCGATCAGCCGGCGGACGCGATCCGGCTGGTCACGGGTGACCACGGCGCCGACATGCGGAAGGCCGACCAGCGGCAGCAGGGCGTTGGAGCCGCAGTCGATGGCGTAGACGTGCACATCGCGCGGCGAGCTGCCCGCGGCCAGCGAGCCCGCGAGCGTACGCAGCGCCGTGGAACGCCCGGACCGCGGCCCGCCGATCAGCATGGTGTGCTCGCCGCCCACCAGGTCCAGGGCGAAGGCCTTGCGGGCCTGCTCGGCCGGCAGGTCCGTGAGTCCGAACGGCGCCGGGGCCACGTCCTGGCCGGTGGCGGCGGTCGCCGGCAGGTCCTGCAGCGTCACGTGCTCGGGCAGCGGCGGCAGCCAGGGGCTGCGCGGCTGCCCGAAGCCCATGCGGTCCGAGCCGTCCCGTACGGCGTCGACGAGGACGGCCAGGTCGGTGACCATCGTGCCATCGTCCTCTGCCTCCGCCACCCTCGGCAGCGGGCGGCTGTACGACGGCCCGGACAACGGCAGCAGCGTTGCCTTGGGGCCGGACTGTCCGGTGCTCGGGCGCCTGCCACCGATCCGCGCGGACTGCACACCCACCAGGGACTGCGCCCCGGACCGCACGTAGGCGCGGCCCGGCGTGGACTTGGAGATGGCGCCGGAGTCCGGGGCGTCGATCACGTCCTGCGACTCCGAGGCGTCGGTGACCCGCAGCGCGATGCGCAGGTTGGTGTTGGCCCGGATGTCCGCGCTCACCACACCGGCCGGACGCTGGGTGGCCAGCACCAGGTGGACGCCGAGCGACCGGCCTCGCCGGGCGATGTCGACCAGACCGGCGATGAAGTCCGGGAGTTCGGCGACCAGCGACGCGAACTCGTCGATGATCAGGACGAGCCGGGGCATCGGTTCGAGCTCCGGGCGGAGCTTGCGGGTGTCGTTGTAGTCCTCGATGTCCTTGGCGCCCGCCTCGAAGAGGATCTCCTCGCGACGCTTCAGCTCCGCCGCGAGCGAGGCCAGCGCCCGTTCGGTCAGGTGCGCGTCGAGGTCGCTGACCATGCCGACGGTGTGCGGCAGCCGGGCGCAGTCCTGGAAGGCGCTGCCGCCCTTGTAGTCGATGAGCACGTAGTTGAGCGCGTCCGGCCGGTTGACCACCGCCAGCGAGGCGATGATGGTCTGCAGCAGCTCGGACTTACCGGCACCGGTGGTGCCGGCGACCAGGGCGTGCGGGCCGTCGCGCCGGATGTCGAGCAGGAACGCTCCGTCGGCGGCGATGCCGATCGGCGCCTCGGTGGACGAACCGCCCGCGCGCCAGATCCGTTCGATGTCCGCCCCCGTGGGGTCCGGCATGCCGAGCATGGTCAGCAGCCGGGCGGAGGTGGGAAGCGCGCTGTCGGCGTCGTCGCGGCTGACGTCCCGAACCGGCGCGAGGGAACGGGCGACCAGCTCACACCAGTCCAGCGCGACCTGGTCCGCCAGGACCTCGCCGACCGCTTCGAGGCCGGAGCCGCGCAGATGGACGCGGGCGGTGGACTGCGGGGTCCAGCAGACCGCGGCCATGCACTCCTCGGGGAGCAGCCGCTCGTCCTCGTCGAGGCAGAGGGCGAACATGCCGTACTGCGGGCCTTCCTGGAGCAGTTGCGGCACACCGGGCATACGGCGCAGCAGTCGTGCCCCGTCCAGGATGACCAGGACGAACGGGTCGGGGCGCAGTGCTCCGCCGGTGTTGTACTGGTCCTTGGTCGACTTGCGCCGTTCCAGCTCGGTCAGCAGCTCGTTGACCCGGCGGGCGACGGCCTCGGGGTCGGAGCCGAGCAGCGCGAGGCAGTCCTGTCCCAGCTGCGGGGCGGTGTGCGGCAGCCAGTGCGCCCAGTCCCAGGCCGACCCGGCCTCCGCGCCCGAGGAGAGGATCACCAGGGACAGGTCGCGCGGGCTGTGCAGTGCGGCGGCCTGCACCGCCAGCCAGCGGGCGGTGCTGAGCGTACGGGTGCGGTCGCCGGCCACGCCGATGATGCCCAGTTCGCCGTACGACAGCAGGACCGGTACGTCCGCGACCACCGGCGGCTGCGGCGCCTCGTCGTCGTAGAACTGGTTGCTGCCGCGGGTGGCGACCAGCTCGATCTCGGCCGGGAGGTCAGCCAGCCCCAGGCGCAGTTGCATGGCGTCCGGGTCGGTGATGCGGCGCTCCCACAGGCGGCGGCGCGGCCCGGTGGCGAACAGCAGGACCTCGGCCGGGTCGGGGAAGGCGCGCCGGCGCTCCCGCTGGTCCTCCTTGCCGAGCCGGGCCAGCTCCGCCTCGTGCTCGGCGAGTTCCTTCTTGTACTGCTTCATCGACTTGCGGAACCGCTTGCGCCCGTACCGCGCTTCGCTGACCCAGTGCCCGATGATCATCAGCGGCGACATGAGGCAGAACAGCAGCATGTAGATCTGCTTGGTCATGAAGTACATGGCCAGGCCGAAGCCCAGGGGGATCAGGGAGGACAGCAGCTCGAAGCGCGGCTTCTCCCCCTTCCCCGGCATCCCGGGTACGGCGAGGCGGGGGCGGGGGCGCAGCGGGGAGAGCCTGGGCGGCCGGTTGTAGGCGAGGCCGCCCTCCCCGGTGGGGGCGAGGTGGGCGTCCGGCTGGCCGGGCGCGTCGAGGATGAACAGGGAGTCGCCCACCTTGAGCATGGCGCCGGGCGGCCATGGGCGTTCGCCGGTGACGGGTTCCTCGTCGAGGAGCATCGGCGCGCCGGAGAGCGGGACGAGGGTGACCCTGCCGTCGGCGTTCACCGTGACCCGTACCGCACCCGGCGGCAGGCCGGGGTCGGCGACCTGGAGGGTGCAGCCGTGCTGGGAGCCGATGGTGGCCACGCCGGCCATCAGCCGGACGACGCGTCCGGCGCCGGGACCGCCGACCACGCGCAGCTCGTGGCGCCCGGTCGGCTCACCCGCCCGCAGATACGGGCCGACATTGGCATCGACCGTGACCCGCATCCCGTCGCGGAGCACGGCCCCGACGGGCTCTTCGGGGGCGCAGCGGCGGCCGTCCACCCACAGATGCGCGCGGGCCGGCTCCTGGCCGTGCCCGGCGAAGCCCGGTGCCTTGCCGCGCATGGGTACGACGACGGACGGCGGCTGGGCGTGACCGGGGCTGCCGGGGGCCGCTCCGGGCTGCCCGCCCACTGCCGCGGCCAGGGCTTCCGCCACGTCGGAGGCGGTGGCGGTGTCATCCGCGGTGACCATCACATCCTGCGGCTCGGCCCCCTCCCGGACGGCCGTCACCAGGACTCGCATGACTGTGTTCCTCCCCGTCGGCCCGGTACGGACCGCTCACTCTCACCGGCCCAGTGAGGCTATCCGCTTCGCATATTTCCTGGTACCGGCGCAGCACCGGCCTCGCACCGGCGCCGCGTCGCACTCCGCGCACTGCCCCCGCGATGATTCCCGGCCGCGGGGTCCTGCCACAAGACGAAACCGAGAGAAGGCGGTGACCTGCACACTCCGCCCCTTCTTGGCACAAGTATTCGTACGTATCTGGCCATATGATCGGGCTGGGTTTCCACATTCACCTCAGCGGAAGGCCGGATCATGGGGGACGAACGGCGCCATATCAACCCGGGCGACGTGGAGCAACTGGCCAAACTCCTGGACGGAAGAGGCGGGCTGGGCGACCAGCTCAGCGAGGCATTCACCCGTGCCAGGAATCTCGGGGTGTCGGACAAACTGTCCACGCTCAAGCCGATGACGACATGGGTGACCCAGACGGCCCCGGACCTCCGCAAGCGCGCGGCGATCGCCCGGCTGGAGGACGGCGATCCGATGGCCGGTCTGCTGTGGGCCGGCTTCACTCCCGAGGAGCTGAAGGCGTACAAGGGCCAGCCGCCCGGCGGCGAGGTCCTGATCCTGGCCAACTCGGTGGCGGCCAGCGACGACCCGGCCGCGTACGAGTTCCACCGGAAGGACGGCGAGTCGTTCGACGAGTACGTCAAGCGCCTCACCGGGCACGCGCTGACCCGGATTCCCGGACTCGAGGCGCATGAGCAGAGCGCGATCAAGATGATCGAGGGCGCCACGGCATGGGCCGGGGCCACCGCCGGTACGGCCGTCTTCTTCGGCAGCGGCGGCGGCGCCGTGATGACCTGGCTGAAGAACTCGGCGAAGACCGGCAAGCTCGCCGCCAGCGCCACCTCCTGGGCGGCGAGCACCAACCCCGGGCTGCGGGCGATGGGCAACTGGCTCAGGGCAGGCCCGATCCGTTCGCTCCCGGCGCCGGGCACCTGGATGGCCACCCAGCTGGGTACGCGGCTCTCGGGCGCCCCCTTCCTGCCGTGGCAGGCGAACTCCGCGGTCAACGCCGGGTGGGACGCGGCGCGGGCCAGCAGCGCCGCCAATGGGCGGGTACTCTTCGGGCTCTCCCCCATGGGCTTCACCCAGGCTTTTGTGGGCTCCGACGAACTCGCGGCCGTCTACGGCGGGCTGACCCACTCCGGCCAGGTCCCGCGGGCCGCCCAGGCCAGCCTGTGGACCGTCTACAAGAACGCGTCCGGGCTCCAGAAGGCGGCCAACACGGTGGTGCCCGCCGCGGAGACCGCCTCGCCCTTCCTCAAGGGGATGGGCGCGGCCAGCAAGACCGCCGGTGTGTGGCGCGGGGCCGGCATCGCGGGCTCGGCCTTCGGCGCGGTCTACGGTGGATACGACCTCTACACCCAGGGCAATCCGGTCGACCGGTTCAAGGAGAACCCGGCCGCCTACACCTCGGATGTGGCGGGCACCGCCTTCAACGTGTGCATGACGGCCGCGCTGATCAACCCCAACCCGGTCTTCGTCGGCGCCGCCGCCGTGACGGGCATCGTCTACGCCGGTGCGACGGTCGTCGAGCATTGGGACGACATCAAGGTCGGTGCGAAGAAGGTGGGCGGCTTCGTCAAGGACAAGGCGAAGTATCTGAATCCGGGGAACTGGTTCTGACCGGCTCGGGGCGCGGAGGCCTTCTCTTCCGACTCTTCCGACTCTTCCGAAGCGCCACGACGTGAACAGGAAGTCCGTTATGAGCAGCATCACGTTCACCCTCGACCCGTACATCTCCCAGCCGGACCGCGCCCAGTTGAAAGACAGCTCGCCGCGGCACGTTCCCGCGACGGTCGTCGGCCGGCGCGGCGTGATCGGGGAACTGGGCGAGGTCGCGGTGGAGCACACCGACGACCGCGCGTACGACGGGGGCGCCCAGCGCACCCGGGCCCAGGTGCGCGGAGCGGCGGTCCCGGCGGTCGTGCTGACCGGCCGTGCCGTCTGGGGCTCCGCGCCCTCCCTGGACCAGGCGGAACTCACGGTCGACGGCGCCCCGGTCGCCCTGGAGCACAACGTGATGGGGGCCAAGAACACGGCCCGTGCCCTGCGATTCAGCCATGCCGGACACGCGTACACCTACACCGTGCTGCCCAGGAGCAAGGGCGCCGAGCTGCGCCGCGACGGGGTGCGCGTGCTGCTGGAACCCGTGAAGGGCACGGGCGGTCGGCGGATCACGCGGGGCACGGTCGAGGGCCCGGCCGAAGCGGTCGACGTGGCGCTGGCGGTGCTCTTCGAGGAGGTGGACACGGGGCTGCTGAGCCTGAAGGGCGCGGCGGCCCACGCGCCCTTCCATCTCCTGGACCGGCTCGCACGGCCGAATCGCGCGCCGGGCCAGTGAGGTCGCGGCGGCGCCGGGGCGGCGGCGCGGCGGTCGGCGGCTGATCAGCCGGCCGCCCACGGCGCCGGTCCGCCGCCGTGGGCGTCTGTCCGCGGTCGCGGGCGTCTGTCCGCGGTCGCAGGCGTCTGTCCGCCGCCGCGGTAATCGGCCAGCCGTCGCGGGCGTCAGTCCGCCGTCGCGATGTCCGCTGAGCCGGGGAAGAGGTCCGCGAACATCTCCCAGACCTCGCCCTTCGACACCCGCACCAGCCGCAATGCGGTCTCCGGCGTGGGCTGGCCGGGGAGGACGGGCTCCGCGGGGCTCTGCCGGTGCCAGTAGCCGTGCGCTCCGCAGTCCCAGACCGCCAGTCCGCGCACCTCGGGCGCCGTCCCGTCCTCGGCCTTGCCCTGCCAGGTCACCGAGATCCGCCAGCTCGCCTTGAGCGACGTGATCAGGTCCACGAAGCACGACAGGGGCGCCTCGTCGAGTCCGCCGGCCTCGGCCAGGACCGCCCGCGCGCGCTCCGCGGCCACACCCTCCCGCTCCAGCTCTTCCGCCGGCAGCTGGCCCAGATCGGCGAAGACCGCGTCCAGGGTGCCGACGGTGGACTCGACGACCGGGGCGCCCGCGACGGCGGCGTCGTCCTCGGAGCGGCGCAGATTGACCATCCGGGCGAGTTCCCAGGGAAGCATCGCGGGCTCGATCGGAACGTACTCGGACTCCTCCTCCCCTGGCCACGCGCTATGGGCGATCGCGCTCTCCGCGCCGGTGACGATGCCGGAGTTGAGCACTCCGTGCTCGCCGCTGACCTCGACCTGGATCACCACCACGGGCAGGTCCAGAACGCCGATCAGCTCCGCGAGCACGGGGGATATGCGGTCGTCCGGCGCGACCAGCCCGGCGTCGCGCAGTTCGGTGACCGACTGATCGAGTTCGCCAGGGACCGGGCCGCCCTTGACGAGGTGGCCGAGCGCCGCGATGTGGCGGTCGGCCAGGCGGAGCCGGTCACGGGAGCTGTCATATGAAGGCATGGTCTCTCTTACTTCCTGGCCGCGCGCCACAGAGCGTCTACTTGTCGTGCTGTCAGCCTGTTATACAGCGGGGCCGCCGGGGCAGACGTGCCGTGGCCTGCGGCTACACCGGCACCGCCGACGCGATGAACGACTCCACGGCGCGGCGCCAGCCCTCCGGTTGGTCGTAGTGGAGGAGGTGTCCGGCGTCGGGGACCTCCGCGTACTCACCGCGGGGGAGGACGCGGACCATCTCCTGGGCCTCGGCGCGGCCCAGTTCTCCGTCCAGGCCGCGGATGACCAGGGTGGGGCAGGCGACCTGGGCCAGCTCTTCCCAGTGGGCGTCGTGGACCCAGGTCTCACGGGACGTCAGCATCTGGCGGCGGGAGAAGACCGGGCGCCAGCCGTCGGAGCGCTCGGTCATGACCTCGGCGTAGAACTCGCCGCGGGAGGGGTTGGGGCGCTCCAGCCAGGGGTCGTCCTCGCCGAACCATCTGCGGACGTCGGCGAGGGTGGCGAAGGGCAGCGGCCAGGAGGCGAACCAGTCGGCCCACTCGCGCTGGGAGGCGGCGCCCAGGGCGGAGGCGCGCATGTCGCTGATCACCAGAGCCTGGACCAGGTCGGGGCGGCGGGCGGCGAGCTGCCAGGCGGTGAGGGCGCCCATCGAGTGGCCGATGAGGACGGCCGGGGCGAGCCCGAGCTGGACGGCGGCGGCCTCGGCGTCGTCCACATACGCCTCGCGGGTGTACGGCCCTTCGGGTGGTTTCTCGCTGCGTCCGTGGCCACGCTGGTCCAGGGCGACCGCGCGGTGCCGGGCGGCGAGCCAGCGGGCCGTCCCGGCCCAGTGCGCCGCGCGGCCCATCAGCCCATGGAGCAGCAGCACTCCGGGATCCCGCCGCTCCGTGTCACCGCCCGCCCCGGTCTTGGGCGGGTCGGTGAACTCCCAGGCAGCAAGCCGCACACCGCCGGCTCCGGTGACATCGATACGCCGCGCCATGTGTCCTGGCACCCCCATTCCGGTCTCGTCGAGCCCTGTACACCTCAGGCTATCGAACGACTATTCGAACAGGGGGTTTTGTCGCCCAACACCCCTCGTTCGAGTGACGGCTCTTCAGGAATGTTCGCCTCCGCATAGGGGAGACAGCTAACGGGAGGCGGACGGCTCGGGGAAGGGAGTCCGCCGGAGGCGACCTTGAGAGCTCGGGGCTTCGGGTCGCCACCGCCTCCGGCGGCAGGGCGCGCAGCGCGGGTCCGGTCGCCGGAGGTGCCAAGGGGAGAACAGGGGGGACATGGGGAGGCGGGGCCCCGGCGACACAGCGCGCCGGGGCCTTGTTGTCGTCCGCGGTCGTCGCGGCCTCGTCAGCGCGCCGCCGTGGATCAGCGCCGCGCCGGCGCCGTGGATCAGCGCTTCGCCACGAACACGTGCGACGCGATCTCCGTCTCCAGCTCCGCGGCCTCGCCGCCGCTGCCCACCAGCACACCGCCCGCCGACTCCGTCACGCTGACGACCGAGCCCGGCTGCACACCGGCCCGGCGCAGCGTGTACATCAGCTGCGCGTCCGTCTGGATCGGCTCGCCGATCCGGCGCACGACCACGGTCTTGCCCTCGACGCCCGGGTCCAGCTCGGTGAGGCTCACCATGCTCTCGTCCAGGAAGGGGTCCGCCTCGGCCTTCTCGCCCAGCTCCTCCAGGCCCGGGATCGGGTTCCCGTACGGCGACTCGGTCGGGTGCCGCAGCAGCTCCAGCACGCGGCGCTCCACCGCCTCGCTCATCACGTGCTCCCAGCGGCACGCCTCCGCGTGCACCTGCTCCCACTCCAGCCCGATGACATCGACCAGCAGGCACTCGGCGAGGCGGTGCTTGCGCATCACACGGGTGGCCAGCCGCCGGCCCTCGTCCGTCAGCTCCAGATGCCGGTCGCCGGCGACCTGGACCAGCCCGTCTCGCTCCATGCGCGCCACCGTCTGGCTGACCGTCGGGCCGCTCTGATCGAGCCGCTCGGCGATACGGGCGCGCATGGGGACCACACCTTCCTCTTCGAGCTCAAGGATGGTGCGGAGATACATCTCCGTGGTGTCGATCAGTCCGGACATGCGTGCCCCTCAGATGTGTCGTGCGGTGGCCCTGTCCTCAATTCTGACGCATCCCACTGACAAGGGGGCTCCGTCGGGCCCGTCAGCCCGGCCGGTGATCCGCCGGTGATCCGTCGGCGGCCCGGTCAGTCGTCCTGCCACGGACCCGGCCAGTGGCCCGTATTGACAGAGCACTGGTCCAGACCGCAACGTGATCCGCGCCACCAACGTACGTACCCACGGAAAGGCCCCGGCCGGGATGAGCAAGAGCACGTTGTGCGGGCAGTACTTCGACGCCGCGATCGGCCTGCTGCGGCGGGTACGGGACGAGGAGGCCGACGCCATCGCCGCCGCGGGCGCCCTGGTCGCGGACACCGTCGCCGCCGGCGGGCGGCTTTTCGTCTTCGGCGCCGGGCACTCCTCACTGCCCGCTCAGGACGTCGTCTACCGGGCGGGCGGCCTCGCCCTGATGAACCTGCTGCCCGTCCCCGGAGTGACCGGCGTCGACGTCGTCCCCGCCACCCTCGGCAGCGCGCTGGAGCGGGTCGACGGACTCGCCGCCGCCGTCCTGGACACATCCCCCGCGCGCGCGGGTGACCTGCTGATCGTGATCTCCCTCTCCGGCCGCAACGCCCTGCCCGTGGAAATGGCCCAGAACGCACGTGCACTCGGCCTGAAAGTGATCGCCGTGACCTCGGTCGTGTACGCCTCGGGCACCGCGTCCCGGCACGCCTCGGGCACGTTCCTGAAGGACCACTGCGATCTGGTCCTCGACAGCAAGATCCCCATCGGGGACGCGGAACTGACCGCCGAGGGGGTGGGCGCCCCCTTCGGGCCGGCGTCCACGGTCGTCACCAGTGCCCTGATGCAGGCCGTCATGGCCACGGCCGCGGGCGAACTCGCCGACCGCGGCATCGAACCGCCGTTGCTGCGGTCGGGGAACGTGGACGGCGGGCACGAGTGGAACGGGCGCGTGCTGACCGAGTACGCGGACCGGATCTTCTTCCGGCGCTAGGGCGCCGCCTCCGGCGGGGTATCGCGTCCGGCCGGGCATCGCGCCCGCGGCGGGGCATCGCCCGCGGCGGGTCCGGACGGCGCCGGACTCCGCCGGTCAGCCCAGTTGCCGGGCCAGGTCCAGGGCCGCCGCCACCCGCACCGACACGTCCTCCGCGTATGCCGCGTCCGCCCGGTCGAACGGGCGGCGGCTCGGGCCGCGCAGGAAGGTCGCCACGCCCAGCGTGCGGCCCCGGCTGCGCAGCACCGCGCACAGCCCGTGCACCGTGCCCTCCGGCCACTTCCGGGCCTGCGCCCACTGCGCGGCGGCCACGCCGTCCAGCCGCGCCGAGGTGGCGCGCACCGAACCGCAGCGCTCGGCCGCCTGGAGCGCCGGATGGCCGTCCATATAGGGCACGGGAATGCCGCCCGAGAACACCGGCCGACAAGGGCACGGCCCCAGATCCGACGCCCCCGCCGGAGTCGCCGCGGCCCTGACGAGGCGGATCGCCGCGGGCGGCGGCAGCTGTCCGGCGTACGGCGCGGGGGCAGGTACGGGTACGGCTGCGGGCGGGGGCCCGGGTGCGGGTCCGGATGAGGGGCCGGATGAGGGGCCGGATGAGGGGCCGGATGAGGGGCCGGCTCCGGCTCCGGGGTACGGCGGGAGCGGTCCGGGCGGCCCCTCCGGCGCGCAAGGCCCTTCTGGCACGTACGGCCCCTCCGCTCCATGCCGCCCGCCCGGTCCCTCCGGTCCGGCCGGTCCGTCCGCCGCGTACAGCCCTTCGGGCGCGTACGAGTGGCCCTCCACCGAGTCCGGTCCCTCCGGTGTGTGCGGGGCGCCCGGCGGCCTCGGCGGCCGCGGTACGTGCGGGCGGGCGTGGGACGTGCCCGGGGGGTGCGGGTGGAGCCGGCCCGGCTCCAGTACCAGGTCGATCAGCGCATGGTCCGCGAAGCCCGCGAGCGCGAACTCCAGCTGCACGGTGGCCGCCTCCACCGGGTCCTCGCACTCCGCGGCCGCCCGGGCCGCCCGGTGCAGCTGACTGCTGCGGAACCGCAGTCGCGAGCTCTCCTGTTCCGCCTGCCTGGCCTCGGTGACGTCCAGGAACACCCAGGCCACGCCGAGCGGGGCCGGCTCCTCCGCGAGCGGGGAGGCCAGCCGCAGGAAGCCGCTGCGCCAGCATCGGCGCTCGCCGCCGCCATCGCCGTCTCCGTTCGCCCTGACGGCGGGCCGTCCCGGACGCCATACGGGCTCCGGTCCGTCGGCGGACTCGCCGGCCGGCTCCGCGCCGCCGCCCCGCAGCGTCACCCACAGCTCGGCCGGGGCCGGCGGCGTGCCCTCCGCCAGCACGTGCTCCAGCGCGCTCTCCAGCTCCTCCACGCCCTGGCTGAGCAGATCGCCCAGCGGGCGGCCCAGCAACATCGCACGCCCCGCACGCAGGGCGTGCTCGGCGTGCGCGTTGACCACCGCCGGGCGCAGATCGGCGTCGACCACGACCACACCCCACGCCGCGTCGTCCAGCAGCGCCTCGCTCAGCGCGATGGACCGCTCCAGATCGATCTGGCTGTGCACCTCGCTGAACGCGCAGTAGACCCCGGCGGGAGGGCCGTCCGCGCGCCGCACGGCGCAGCACTGCGCACGGAGCAGAACCCGGCCGCCTTCCTTGGTCACCAGCGGGAACTCGTGCACTTGGCGGCCCGGACCCGCCATGGCGGCCATCAGGCGCGCCTCCACCTCGCGGGCGTCCGCGTCGCGCGCCGCCCACCCGCACAGCCCGCGCCTGCCGACGGCCTCCGCCGCCGACCAGCCGAGGATGCGCTCGGCCTCGCGGTTCCAGTGGGTGACCGTGCCGTCCGCGTCGAACGCGCACAGCGCCGCGTCCATGCCGTCCAGCAGCGCCGCGAGCAGGCCGGAGTCACCGGAGTCGGCGCCGGGCCCGGATTCGGGTTCGGTCTCCGGCGAGGATGCGGACGAGGGCGCCGCCGACGGCGGTGATGGCGCGGCGGCCCCCGGGCGGGTGGGTTCGGAACGGTGCGAAGCGGTCACCAGACCCCCTGCGGTACGCGGCTGCCTCTGCTGCACGTGCTGCACTCACGGCACGGGGCGCTCGGCCGTGCCGCCGACGGGCCATTCAACTCGAACGTGACAGGGGCCACATCGGGTTCGGCGAAATCGTTGCCCGAGCGTCGTTATCCAGCCGCGGAAAAAACGGTTGTGACGGCGCCGGGCCGTTCTTAGGGTGGGGGTACACGAGAAGGGAGGTGGTTCGGCAAATGTATGGAAACCGGACGCGTGAGGTGGCTGCGGGCTAGCGCCTGCCGTCGCACGCTCTGTGTGCCGGCGCTCGCCGGCCAATCCCAAGCAGTCACCCGACCCGCGGGCTCGCCGGTACGTCCGGCCGGTTCCCTCCCCGGAGGGATTCAGCCCGCGGGTCGTCTGCGTTCCCGGGCGGGTCCGCGCCGCCGTCTTCCGGCCCGCGACGGCCCGTACGGCGTACGCCCGCTACGGGCAGAGGCGTTCGACGCGCCAGGACGCGGTGCCCTCGCGCGGACCGCCCGCCTCGCGCACGTAGCGCAGGCGGTCGTGCAGGCGGTTCTCCCGGCCCTGCCAGAACTCCACCTCCTCCGGCACCACCCGGAACCCGCCCCACTCCGGCGGCACCGGCACCTGCTCCTGCGGATAGCGCTCCGCCAGCTCCGCGTACCGCCGGTCCAGCTCCTCCCGGGAGCCGATCACCGTGGACTGCGCGCTCGCCCACGCGCCCAGCTGCGAGCCGTGCGGCCGGGCGCGGAAGTACGCCGCCGTCTCGTCCCGCCCCGTGCGCTCCGCGACCCCGTTCACGATCACCTGCCGGGCCAGCGGGTGCCAGGGGAAGAGCAGCGAGACGTTCGGGTTCGCGGCCAGATCGCGGCCCTTACGGGAGCCGTAGTTGGTGAAGAAGACGAAGCCGTGCTCGTCGTAGGACTTCAGCAGCACCGTGCGCGTGCTGGGCCGCCCCTCCGGGTCGGCCGTCGCGACGACCATCGCGTTGGGCTCGGGCAGCCCGCTCTCCACGGCCTGGATGAACCAGCGGGCGAACTGTTCGTACGGGCTCTCCGCGAGATCCGTCTCGGCCAGCCCTTCCGAGCGGTACGCCTTGCGCATCGCGGCAGGGTCGATCGTCAGTCCGGCGAACGGATCGTGCGAGTCGATCGGGTCGTCTTGAGGCACGCGCTTATCTTGCAACATCACCCGCGCGTGCCGGGCGCGGTGCCGCCGGTCACCGCTTGTGCCCCGCAACGACCTCAGGTAACCATCCCGCCGCAAAAGGCGCCCTGTGCCGCTTGTCACGCTTCCCGTCACGTGCCCGACCCCGCAGAATCTGTGCTGGCCCGCTGTGGCCCCAAGGACACCGGCCGCTATCGTGTCCGCCCCGAATGCCTCGACCCACCGGACCGCGAGTCGCTCGACGCGACCGCGTAACCGCCGTCGACCGTCGACCACATCATGAGGAGCCGCCTGATGTCCGACTTCGTGCCTGGACTCGAAGGAGTGATCGCGTTCGAGACGGAGATCGCCGAACCCGACAAGGAGGGCGGCGCGCTCCGCTACCGCGGCGTCGATATCGAGGACCTCGTGGGCCATGTGTCCTTCGGGAACGTGTGGGGTCTGCTGGTCGACGGCGCGTTCAACCCCGGCCTGCCGCCCGCCGAGCCGTTCCCCATCCCGGTGCACTCCGGCGACATCCGGGTCGACGTCCAGTCGGCGCTGGCCATGCTCGCGCCCGTATGGGGCCTGAAACCGCTGCTGGACATCGACGTGGAGCAGGCCCGCGACGACCTGGCGCGGGCCGCCGTCATGGCGCTGTCCTACGTCGCCCAGTCGGCGCGCGGCCAGGGGCTGCCGATGGTGCCGCAGAAGGAGATCGACAAGGCGGAGACCGTCGTGGAGCGCTTCATGCGGCGCTGGCGCGGCGAGCCCGACCCCAAGCACGTGGCCGCCGTCGACGCCTACTGGACCTCGGCCGCCGAGCACGGCATGAACGCCTCCACGTTCACCGCCCGCGTGATCGCGTCCACCGGCGCGGACGTCGCCGCGGCGCTCTCGGGCGCGGTCGGCGCCATGTCCGGGCCGCTGCACGGCGGCGCGCCGTCCCGCGTCCTCGGCATGATCGAGGAGATCGAGCGCACCGGGGACGCCGTCGCGTACGTCAAGCAGGCGCTGGACCGGGGCGAGCGGCTGATGGGCTTCGGCCACCGCGTCTACCGCGCCGAGGACCCGCGCGCCCGGGTGCTGCGCCGCACCGCCCGCGAGCTGGGCGCGCCGCGCTTCGAGATCGCGGAGGCGCTGGAGAGGGCCGCGCTGGAGGAGCTGCACAACCGGCGGCCGGACCGGGTGCTGGCCACCAACGTCGAGTTCTGGGCCGCCATCGTGCTGGACTTCGCCGAGGTCCCGGCGCACATGTTCACGTCGATGTTCACCTGCGCCCGTACGGCCGGGTGGAGCGCGCACATCCTGGAGCAGAAGCGGACGGGGCGGCTGGTCCGGCCGTCGGCCCGGTACATGGGGCCGGGCGCGCGCAGCCCGCGCGAGATCGAGGGGTACGAGGACATCGCCGGCATCTCCCGCTGAGGCCGCGGGGGCGGCCGTCGGCGCGGGCGGGGGCCTGTACGGGGCCCGGCACGGGCTTGGGCCTGCGCGGGGGTCCGGCACGGGCTTGGGCCTGCGCGGGGGTCCGGCACGGGCTTGGGCCTGCGCGGGGGTCCGGCACGGGCTTGGGCCTCGGCGCGTCTGACCGAGGTGTCCGGCGGATCGTGGGCGCCTGCGGCGCGCTGTTCCCCTGTCCCTCCCCCTACGCCCTGCGGGCGTGGGGGGACCCCCACTTCCCGACTGCATCCGATATGCGGCTCCGCCGCGTGGGGGGCTTGCGCCCCCGGACCTCCAGGGCCATCGCCCCAGGTCCAGGGCTCCGGCCCCAGACCTGGGCGGGGCTGAGGAAGGTCACCGCACCGGCCTAGCCGCGCGACAGGGCCGCGTCCACGATGCGCGCCCACTGGTCGACGATCCGGTCACGGCGCGGCGCGTCGTCGGTGAGCAGGTTCGCCAGCCCGAGGCCGCGTCCCATGTCCAGCAGCCCCTGCACCGTCTCGCGCACCCCCGGCACGCTCTCGTCCGCGCCGAGCAGCCGCACCGCCGTACGGTGCGTCTCCCGGCCGACCCTGGCCTCCAGGTCGACGACCCGCCGGCCGAGCTGCTCCTCGTTCGAGGCCGCCACCCACAGCTGGAGGGCGGCCCGGAACAGCGGGCCGGTGTAGAGGTCGACGAGCTCCTCGACGATGGTCCGGGTACGGGCGATCGAGCCGGTCGGCGGCAGGTTGTGGGCGAGCGCCCGCAACGCCGCCGACCGCTGTTCGGCGACATGCTCCACCGCCGCCGTGAAGAGGTCCTCACGAGTCGGGAAGTGGTGCTGTGCCGCGCCGCGCGACACCCCGGCCCGCTCCGCGACCACGGCGACCGTGGATCCGGCCCAGCCGTGCTCGGCCAGGCAGTCCACGGCGGCGGACAGCAGACGCTGACGGGTGGCCCGGCTGCGGTCCTGCTTGGGAGCGCGGTCCCGGTCGGGAACGCGCCCCGGGGCCCGGCCCCGGTCGTGGTCTCCGTCGCGGTCCCGGTCGGGGACCCGGCCCCGGTCGTGGACGCGCTCCTGCTCGGGGGCGCGGTCCTGGCCGGGGACGACGCCGGCGTGGCCGGTCCCGGTGGCCCGGTCGCCGGCCGGGGTCACAACGCCCATGCGGGATCCCGTCGTTCGAGGAAGGCGGTCACGCCCTCGCGCGCGTCGGCCGACCCGAACAGCCGCAGCGACTCGTCGGCGAGCCGCGCCCCGTCGCGGTCGAAGGCATCCCGCACCCTAGCCGTGAGCAGTTCCTTCGTCGCCGCCAGGGCACTCGGCGCCGATCCGCGCAGCCCTTCGAGGACCGGCGCGAGCGCCTCGTCCACGGCGCCGTCCGCCACCTGCGTCACCAGCCCGATGCGGGCCGCCTCCGCCGCGTCGAAGCGCTCGCCGGTGAGGCAGTAGCGGCCGGCCGCGCGCGGGTCGAGCCGTGGCAGCAGCGGCAGCGAGATGACGGCGGGGGCCACCCCGATGCGTACCTCCGTGAAGGCGAAGTCCGCGGCCCGCGACGCCACCGCGATGTCGCAGGCCCCGACCAGCCCGAGCCCGCCGGCCCGCACATGCCCGTCGACCCGGGCCACCACCGGCTTCGGCACGGTGACCAGCCGGCGCAGCAGTCCGACGAAGGTGAGCGGCTCGGGCGGCTCCTTGAGGTCGGCGCCCGCGCTGAAGGTGGTGCCGGTGTGGGTGAGGACGACGGCCCGTACGTCCCCGTCCTCGCCGCAGGCGCGCAGCTCCTCGCCGAGCTCGTCGACCAGAGGTGCCGACAGGGCGTTGCGGTTGTGCGGGGAGTCGAGGGTGAGGGTGACGACCCCGCGCTCGTCCCGCCGTCTGACCAGGCTCATGTGCGCTCCCTTGCGACCATGCTCATGCGCGCTTTCTCGCGACCGTGCTCACGCGCGCTTCCTCGCGGCCCTGCTCACGCGCGCTCCCTTGCCCGGAGTTCGCGCCGGAGGATCTTGCCGGTCGCGGCGCGGGGCACGGCCGCGGTGAACTCCACCCGGCGCACCCGCTTGTACGGGGCCACCTGTCCGGCGACGTACGCGATGACCTCGTCCTCGGTGAGGGCGGCCCCCGGCCGCCGCACCACGTACGCCTTCGGGATCTCGTTGCCGTCGTCGTCCATGACCCCGATCACCGCGGCGTCGGCGACCGCCTCGTGCGCGAGCAGCACGGCTTCGAGGTCGGCCGGGGCGACCTGGTAGCCCTTGTACTTGATCAGCTCCTTGACCCGGTCCACCACGTACACCCAGCCGTCGGCGTCGATCCGGCCGACGTCGCCGGTGTGCAGCCAGCCGTCCACGTCGACGGTCGCGGCGGTGTCGGCGGGCCGCCCCAGATAGCCCTTCATCACCTGCGGGCCGCGGACCAGGATCTCGCCTTCCTCCCCCACCGCGAGGTCCCGCTCCTCCTCTCCGAGCGCGACCACCCGCATCTCCGTACTGGGCATGAGCCTGCCGACCGTGCCCGGCGGCACGTCCTTCGCGCACCGGGGGACGGCGTGCGAGCCCGGTGACAGCTCCGTCATGCCGTACGCCTGCAACAGCGGCGGGACGCCCAGCCGCCGCGCGCACGCCTCGGCCAGCTCCGCGTCCAGCGGGGCGGCCGCGCACATCACGTACCGCAGCGAGGACAGGTCGTGGGCGTCCACGGCCGGGTCCTTGGCCAGCGCCAGGACGATCGGAGGCGCCGTGTACAGCCCCGTCACCCGGTACCGCGCCACCGCCGCCAGCATCCGCCCGAGATCGAAGCGGGGCAGCACGACGACGCAGCTGCCGCTGCCCAGCGGGCCGTTCATCAGCACCGCCTGGCCGTAGCTGTGGAAGAACGGCAGCACCGCCAGCACCCGGTCGTCCGGCCCGGTGGCCACCAGGGCGGACCGCTGCGCCATGTTCGTGGCCACATTGCGGTGGGTGAGCATCACGCCCTTCGGCGCGCCGGTGGTGCCCGAGGAGTACGGCAGCACCGCCACGTCCACCGCCGGGTCGATGTCCACCACCGGCTCAGGCGCCGTGCATGCGAGCAGGTCGGCGACGGAGCGGTGGCCCGGCGCGCCGTCGCAGACGAAGACCTCCCGCGCGCCGCCGGCCTGTTCGGCCGCCTGCCGCGCCACGTCCAGCAGCGCGGCCACGGTGATGATCCACGTCGCCCCCGAGTCGCGGAGCTGCTTGGCGAACTCCCCCGGTGTGGCGAGCGGGGGGACGGTGGTGACCGTCGCGCCGGTGCGGGTGACGCCGTAGAACACCTGGGGGTAGGTCACGGTGTTGGGGCTGTGCAGGGCCACCACGTCGCCCTTGCGCACCCCCGCCTCGGCCAGCCCGGCGGCGATACGGCGGGTGGCGCGGTCCAGCTCTCGGTGGCTGACGACGGTGCCGTCGAGCCCGTCGATCAGTGCCGGGCGGTCGCCGTGTTCGGCGGCGCGGCCGAGTACGGCGTCGTGGAGGGGCAGGTCGACGGGCGGGACATCGGGGTACTCACTGCGGAACACCATGACGGCTCCTCCATAGGGCGCGAGTAGGGCGCGTTCCTCTGTCGGGCGGACGCCTCTGTAGGGCGGATGCCTCTGTAGGACGCGTTCCTCGGATCCTCGTGACAACGCGCCACCAGCGTCCTGTGTTCAGTACGACTTGGGCAGCCCCAGGGTCTGGTGTGAGACAAAATTCAGGATCATCTCGCGGCTCACCGGCGCGATCCGCGCCACCCGCGCGCCCGTGATGAGTGAGGCCAGGCCGAACTCGGTGGTCAGGCCGTTGCCGCCGAGGGTGTGCACCGCCTGGTCCACGGCCTTCACGGCGGCCTCCCCCGCGGCGTACTTCGCCATGTTCGCCGCCTCGCCCGCGCCCGTGTCGTCGCCCGCGTCGTACAGCCGGGCCGCCTTCTCCGTCATCAACCGGGCCAGTTCCAGTTCGATGTGCGCCTGGGCGAGGGGGTGGGCGACGGCCTGATGGGCGCCGATCGGCTCCTTCCACACGGTGCGGGTACGGGCGTACTCGACAGCCTGGCCGAGGGCGTACCGGCCCATGCCGATCGCGAACGCGGCCGTCATGATCCGCTCAGGGTTGAGCCCCGCGAAGAGCTGGAGCAGCCCCGCGTCCTCGTCGCCGACCAGCGCGTCGGCGGGCAGTCGCACGTCGTCCAGCACCAGCTCGAACTGCTTCTCCGGGGCCTCCACTTCCATGGGGATGAGGCGGTGGGAGAACCCCTGGGCGTCGCGGGGGACGGTGAACAGGCAGGGCTTGAGCCGGCCGGTGCGGGCGTCCTCCGTACGGCCGACGATCAGCGTCGCGTCGGCGACGTCCACCCCGGAGATGAAGACCTTGCGGCCGGTGAGCAGCCAGTCCGCGCCGTCGCGGCGGGCGGTGGTGGTGATGCGGTGCGAGTTGGAACCCGCGTCGGGCTCGGTGATGCCGAACGCCATACGGAGGCTGCCGTCGGCGAGCCCGGGGAGCCACCGCCGCTTCTGCGCCTCCGTGCCGAAGCGGGAGATGACGGTGCCGCAGATGGCGGGCGAGACGACGAGGAGGAGCAGCGGGCAGCCCGCGGCGCCCAGCTCCTCCAGGACGATGGAGAGTTCCGCGATGCCGCCGCCTCCGCCGCCGTACGCCTCGGGCAGGTTGACGCCGAGATAGCCGAGCTTGCCCGCCTCGGCCCACAGTTCGTCGGGGTGCTTGCCGTCGCGGACGACTGCGGTGAAGTACGCACGGCCGTAGCGCTTGCCGAGCGCGGCGACGGCCTCGCGCAGCGCCTTGTGCTCCGGGTTCTCGATGGTGGTGCTGGTCATCTGGGGACTCCCTCCATCTCGGTTGCGGATCGTGGCTCGGTTGCGGGTCGGGGACCGGTGGCCGGTTCGGGTTCGACGACCGCCAGGAGCGCACCGACCTCGACCTGGCAACCGGGTGCGACGTGGAGTGCGGTGAGGGTGCCGGAGGCCGGCGCGGTGATCTTGTGCTCCATCTTCATGGCCTCCAGCCACAGCAGCGGCTGGCCCTGCTCGACCCGGCCGCCCTCGGCGAGGCCGTCCGCCACCCGTACGACCGTGCCGGGCATGGGGGCCAGCAGGGAGCCGGGGGCGGCGGCCGACCCGGGGTCGGGGAAGCGGGGCAGGGCGGTGAAGGTGTGGGCGCCGGCCGGGGTGTCGACGTGGACACGGTCGGCGTAGGCGGAGACCTCGTAGACGCGGACGACGCCCGCCGCTTCCAGCGTCACGCGGTCGGCGGTCGCCTCGATCACGCGTACGTCGGGGTCGTCGGGGTCGTCGGGGTCGTCGGCGGGGGCCAGGCCGCGCCGTGTGCGGTGGTAGCGGACCTCGTGGACGGTGTCGTCGGGCTCGCTGCGGTAAGCCTTGGACTGCGGCTGGGAGGGGACGTTGCGCCAGCCGCCGAGACGGTCGGCGAGACCGGCCCCGGGGCCGGGTGCGGCATCCGCGAGGGCGGCGGCCAGCGCGGCCAGCGCCACCGGCCTGAAGTCCGGAGCCGACGTCAGCTCGGGCAGGTGGCGGTCGTAGAAGCCGGTGTCGATGCGGGCCTGGGCGAACTCCGGGTGGCGCAGCGACCGTACGAGCAGGTCCCGGTTGGTGACCGGGCCGTGGATCCGGGCCCGCTCCAGCGCGCGGGCGAGGCGGCGCACCGCTTCGGCGCGGGTCGGCGCCCAGGCGATGACCTTGGCCAGCATCGGGTCGTAGTACGGGCCGACCTCGTCGCCATCGCCGTATCCCGCGTCGATCCGGAGCCGGGGACGCCCGGTCGCCGGGTAGGGCGCCCCTCCCACGGCCCCCGCGCCCGTCGCCGCACCAGCTGGCCCGGGCACAGACGCCGCACCCGAGGGCCCCGGCACCGCGTCCGGCACCTCCAGCCGGTGCAACACGCCCGTCTGCGGGCGCCATTCCGCCGCCGGGTCCTCCGCGTACAGCCGGGCCTCCACCGCGTGGCCGCTCGGCCCCGGCGGGGCGTCCGGCAACCTCTCCCCCTCGGCGATCCGCAGTTGCCAGGCGACCAGGTCCAGCCCGTGGACCGCCTCCGTCACCGGGTGCTCGACCTGGAGCCGGGTGTTCATCTCCAGAAAGTGCGCCCGAACGCCCGCTGGTCCTGAGTGCCGGTCGCCGGCTCCTTCCCCTCCCCTGCCCCTTCCCGAAACTGGGGGCTCCGCCCCCAGGCCCCCGGGGCTCGGGGCGGAGCCCCCGTGCGCGGCTGAAGTCGCGGCCGGTCCGCGGCCGAGAAGTGGGGGCGTGGCACCCGCCACGAGGAACTCCACCGTGCCCGCGCCCACGTACCGCACCGCGCGTGACACCGCCACCGCGGCGCGATGCAGCGTCTGCCGCAGTTCGTCGCTCAGCCCCGGCGCCGGGGCCTCCTCGATGACCTTCTGGTGGCGGCGCTGGAGCGAGCAGTCGCGGGTGCCGAGCGCCCAGACCGTGCCGTGCGCGTCGGCGAGGACCTGCACCTCCACATGCCGGCCGCCCTCGATGTACGGCTCGACGAACACCTCGCCGTCCCCGAACGCGCTCGCCGCCTCCGCCCGCGCCGCCGCCAACGCCTGGTCGAGATCGGCCAGTTCGCGTACGACCCGCATCCCGCGGCCGCCGCCCCCGGCCGCCGCCTTCACCAGGACCGGCAGGTCGTCCTCGGTGACGGCGGTGAGGGGCTCGATCCCCATCAGCTCCTTGGCGCGGGTCTTGGACGCCATCGCCTCGATCGCCTCGGGCGGCGGGCCGACCCACAGCAGCCCGGCTTCCCGCACGGCCCGCGCGAACTCCGCGTTCTCGGAGAGGAAGCCGTACCCGGGGTGGACGGCGTCGGCCCCGGCGGCGAGGGCGGCGCGGACGATCAGGTCGCCGCGCAGATACGTGTCGGCGGGCGCGCTGCCCGGCAGGCGCACGGCCGCGTCGGCCTCGCGTACGTGCGGCGCCCCGGCGTCCGGGTCCGCGTACACCGCGACCGTCGCGATGCCGAGTTCCCGGCACGTACGGAAGACGCGGCGGGCGATCTCACCGCGGTTGGCGACAAGAAGGGAGTTGATCACTTTCGCCTCACATCCGGAACGGGCCGTGTGATGCACCGGGGACACTTCGCCTCACATCCGGAAGACGCCGAAGCCGCCACGCACGCCCTCGACCGGGGCCGTATGGACGGCGGACAGGCACAGGCCGAGGACGGTCCGGGTGTCGCGGGGGTCGATGACCCCGTCGTCGTAGAGCCGCCCGGACAGGAACAGCGGCAGCGACTCGGCTTCGATCTGCTGCTCGACCATGGCGCGCAGCGCGGCGTCCGCGTCCTCGTCGTACGGCTGCCCCTTGGCCGCGGCGGAGGCACGGGCGACGATGGACAGCACCCCGGCGAGCTGCTGCGGGCCCATGACGGCCGATTTGGCGCTGGGCCAGGCGAACAGGAAGCGCGGGTCATAGGCGCGGCCGCACATGCCGTAGTGGCCGGCTCCGTACGAGGCCCCCATGAGCACGCTCAGATGCGGGACCCGCGAGTTCGACACCGCGTTGATCATCATCGCGCCGTGCTTGATGATGCCGCCCTGCTCGTAGGCGCGGCCGACCATGTAGCCGGTGGTGTTGTGCAGGAAGACCAGCGGGATGTCGCGCTGGTTGGCGAGCTGGACGAACTGGGCGGCCTTCTGCGACTCGGCGCTGAAGAGGACCCCCTGGGCGTTGGCGAGGATGCCGACCGGGTAGCCGTGGATCTCCGCCCAGCCGGTCACCAGGCTCGGGCCGTACAGCGGCTTGAACTCGTCGAAGTCGGACCCGTCGACGATCCGGGCGACGACCTCGCGCGGGTCGAAGGGGATTTTGAGGTCGGCCGGCACGATGCCGAGGAGTTCGTCCTCGTCGTACTTCGGAGGCGCGGCGGGGGCCGGTTCGACGTGGGCCTTGCGCCAGTTGAGGCGGGCGACGACCCGGCGGGCCTGGCGCAGCGCGTCGGGCTCGTCCACGGCGAAGTGGTCGGCGAGGCCGGAGACGCGGGCGTGCATCTCGGCACCGCCGAGGGACTCGTCGTCGCTCTCCTCGCCGGTGGCCATCTTCACCAGCGGCGGCCCGCCGAGGAAGACCTTGGACCGCTCCCTGACCATGATCACGTGGTCGGACATGCCGGGGACGTACGCGCCTCCGGCGGTGGAGTTGCCGAAGACGACGGCGATGGTGGGGATGCCCGCGGCGGAGAGCCGGGTGAGGTCCCGGAACAGCGCCCCGCCGGGGATGAAGATCTCCTTCTGGCTGGGGAGGTCGGCGCCGCCGGACTCGACGAGGCTGATGACGGGGAGGCGGTTGGCGCAGGCGATCTCGTTGGCGCGCAGGGCCTTCTTCAGCGTCCAGGGGTTGCTCGCACCGCCGCGTACGGTCGGGTCGTTGGCGGTGATCAGGCATTCGACGCCTTCGACGAAACCGATGCCGGTGACGAGGGAGGCGCCCACCGGATGGTCGCTGCCCCACGCGGCCAGCGGGGACAGCTCCAGGAACGGGGTGTCGGGGTCCAGGAGGAGCTCGATCCGCTCGCGGGCGAGCAGCTTGCCGCGCCCGCGGTGGCGCGCCACGTACTTCTCGCCGCCTCCGCCGAGCGCTTTGGCGTGCTCGGCCTCGATGTCGGTGAGCGCGGCGAGCATGGCGGCGCGGTTGTCGGCGTAGTCCGGGCTCGTGGGGTCGAGCACGGAGGCGAGCACGGTCACGTTGTCTCCTCGTCGAACGCCGATGCGCACACGGTCACGTTGTCTCCTCGTCGGCTGCGTCGCTCACAACAGGACCTCCGGTATCTCCATGTGTCGGGAGCGCAGCCACTCCCCCACCGCCTTGGCCTGCGGGTCGAAGCGGGCCTGGGCGGCGACGCCCTCGCCGAGCAGCCCGTCGACGGTGAAGTTGAGCGCGCGCAGGTTCGGCAGGACGTGCCGTACGACGGGGAACGCGGCGGTCTCGGGGAGCAGTTCGCGGAACCGGTCGACGGTGAGTGCATGGGCCAGCCAGCGCCAGGCGTCGTCGGTGCGTGCCCATACGCCGACGTTGGCCGAGCCGCCCTTGTCGCCGCTGCGGGCCCCGGCGACCAGGCCGAGGGGGGCGCGGCGGACCGGCCCGGCGGGCAGCGGGGCGGGCAGCGGCGGTGGGACGGCCTCGACCGGGTCGCGGGTCGTGGGCGGCGGGGGGACGTCGACCCGTTTCCCGTCCGGCAGCACGGCGACGTGCGGCACGCTCGCCGCGTCGGCGTACACCGCTTCGAACACCCCGTACGGGGCGCCGTCGCCGGGCGGGGCGGTGAGGTGGAAGCCCGGGTAGCCCGCGAGGGCCAGCTCGACGGCGGCGGCGCCGACGGCCCGGCCCACCGCCGCGGGGTCCCGGTCGCGGACGACCAGCCGCAGCAGGGCGCTCGCCTCCTCTTGCACGTCCGCGTCGGCGCGGTCCGTACGGGCCAGGGTCCAGCGCACCTCGGCCGGGCGGCGGGGGGCGAGCGCGCACTCCATCTGCTCGCGTACGAGGGCGGCCTTGGCGTCGATGTCGAGGCCGGTGAGGACGAAGACGACCTCGTTGCGCCAGCCGCCGAGCCGGGTGAGGCCGACCTTCAGGCGCGGCGGCGGGGCCTCGCCGCGTACCCCGTCGATCCGTACCCGGTCCGGGCCGTCCTGAGTCAGCGTCACGGTGTCGAGCCGGGCGGTGACGTCGGGTCCGGGGTAGCGCGGGCCCGCCGTCTCGTACAGGAGCTGGGCGGTGACGGTGCCGGTGGTGACGGCGCCGCCGGTACCGGGGTGCTTGGTGATGACGGCATGGCCGTCGGCGTGGAGTTCGGCGATCGGGAAGCCGGGGCGGGTCACGTCGTGCTCGCGGAAGAAGGCGTAGTTGCCGCCGGTGGCCTGGGTGCCGCATTCGAGGACGTGCCCGGCGACGACGGCTCCGGCGAGGGCGTCCCAGGCGTCTGGCGTCCAGCCGAAGTGGGCGGCGGCGGGGCCGGTGACGAGCGCGGCGTCGGTGACCCGGCCGGTGACCACGATGTCGGCTCCGGCCCGCAGGCACCGGGCGATGCCGGCGCCGCCGAGGTAGGCGTTGGCGGTGAGCGTGTCCGCGCCGCCCCAGCCCCCGTCCCGGGCGCGGGCGCGCAGATCGTCGCCCTCGACGTGGGCGACCCGGACGGCGATGCCGAGCCGGTCGGCCAGCTCCCGTACGGCGTCGGCGAGCCCGGCGGGGTTGAGGCCGCCCGCGTTGGTGACGATCCGTACGCCGCGCTCGACGGCGAGGCCCAGGGTCTGTTCGAGCTGGCGCGGAAAGGTCTTCGCGTAGCCGCGGGCCGGGTCCTTCGCCCGGTCCCTGCCGAGGATGAGCAGGGTCAGTTCGGCGAGGTAGTCACCGGTGAGCACGTCGAGGGGCCCGCCGGTGAGCATCTCGCGCACGGCGTCGAAGCGGTCGCCGTAGAAGCCGGAGGCGTTGCCGATACGGAGGGGGGCGGGCGCGGTCATACGGCGCTTCCTCCGGCGGGGCGGGGGCCGACGGGGTCAGCGGTGTCGGGGCGGGGACCGACCGGGTCGACGGTGCCGGGGCGGGGGTCCGCGGCGGCATGGCCCGTGGCTGCATGGCCGGTGGCGTCGGCGCGAAGGTCCGCGGCGGGCCCCGCGCCGGGCACGGCCGCCGCGCAAGCGCTGGCCGACGCGTCCGGCGCCGCACGCCCCCGCCGGACACGCCCCGGCCCCGGTGGGCCCGCGAAGGCCTGGGCGATGTCCAACCAGCGGTCGGCGTCCGCCCCCTCGGCCCGTACGGCCACGTCGTCGCGGTGCGCGCGCTGCGTCACCAGCAGGCAGAAGTCCAGGGCGGGGCCGGTCACACGCTGCCGGGCGTCCTCGGGACCGTAGGCCCACACCGTGCCGTCGGGCGCGGCGAGTTCGACGCGGAACTCCTCGGCCGGCGGCTCCAGGCCGCGCACCGCGTACGCGTAGCCCCGCGCCCGTACCCCGATCCGGGCCACGTGCCGCAGCCGGGCGGTCGGCTCGCGGCGCGCTCCGAGCGCGTCGGCGACGTCCTGGCCGTGCGCCCAGGTCTCCATCAGCCGGGCGGTGGCCATGGACAGGGCGCTCATCGGCGGTCCGTACCAGGGCAACCGGGCGCGGGGCGGCTGGGCGCCGAGCACCCGCAGCACCCGGGAGCGGCCCGCGCGCCACCGGCGCAGGAGTTCGGCGGGCGGAAGCACCGCCCCGGCGGCCGCGGCCTCGTCCACGAACGTCTCCGGCGCGGCGGCGGCGTACTCGGCCTCCCGCGCGAACCCGGCCGGGTCGGTGGCCGCTTGGGCCGTGCGTTCGTCGGTCCAGGTCAGGTGGGCGATCTGATGGGCGATCGTCCAGCCGGGGGCGGGGGTCGCCATGGACCAGGCGCCGTCGCCGAGCGCGGCGACCAGGGCGTCCAGTTCCTCTCCTTCGGCGGCCAGATCACCGAGTACGACTGCCTGTTCGGGCACGGTGCGCTCCCCTCGTCGGGGCCAGAGCCTGGCAGTCACTCTGAAAACAATCAAGCATGATTGCATGATTTTTAGTCAGGAAAAGTCAACCTGACGCCACGCCAGAACAATCGTCGTGCCGGAATAATCCCTTATAAGGTGATTTCGCATCTGTCGCTCTTTTCCCATGGAAAGGGAACTGCACCATGCGCTTCCGCAATGTCGTGACCGTCTCCGCCGCGGCCCTCGCGCTCGGCCTGTCGATGTCGGGCTCGGCCTCCGCTGCCGACGGCGAGTTCATCTACAGCTACACGGCCGAGGACAACACCGAGCGCCACGCGCTGCTGGTAGACCCGCCCTCAGGCGAGTGCATCAACCTGCCGGAGGTCCAAGGCGCGGATATGGATCCCGCCGACACCCCGCTCAACCGGACCACCACCTCCGTGAAGGTCTTCGCCGATCAGGGCTGCCAGGGCACGGCCTACCTCATCCGGCCCAACGGCACGGGCGGCACCCACCGGCTGAAGATGCGGTCCGTGCAGTTCCTGTAGTCGATTCCGGGAACAGCGTGGGCCCCCGGCGTCACGCCGGGGGCCCACACGTATCGGTTCAGCGGACCGGTCGGCCGGGAACGGCCGGATCAGACCGCGTCGGACCGGGTCAGCGGCGGCCGAGCAGTCGCTTGATCTTCTTGCCCTGCTCGGACTCGTTCAGCGTCTTCCACAGCTTGTCGGAGCTGACCGAGGTGTAGACGCCGGGGGCGCCCTGCGCGGCGCAGCCCTCACCGTAGGAGACGATGCCGATCTGGTACGGGGTCGCGCGGCCCGGCACCGTACGGAACAGGGGGCCGCCGCTGTCGCCCTGGCAGGAGTCCTTGCCCTCGACGCCCGCGCAGATGTTGACCTTGGCGTCGTACTCGTTGTAGCTGATCTTGCACTCGTCGTGCGAGACGATCGGGACCTTCACCTCGCGCAGCCGGTCCGGGAAGTGCGGCATCTCGGTGTCGGTGTTCCCCCAGCCGGTGACCGTGGCCTTGGCGCCGGGCCGGATGAGCGCGTCGGTGCCCTGCGTGGGCAGCTTGATCGGGGCGATGCCCTTGACCGGCTTGTCCAGCTCGATGAACGCCATGTCGTAGGCGGGGTCCTTGGCGTAGCGCGGGTGGATGGTGATACCGCCCGGGTCGCCCTCTCCCATCGACTTCCGGACGTTGCGCACCTGGCCCTGCTGGGAGTCCGAGAGCACGGTGCGGCCGACCACGACCTCCATGGACTTCGGGGTCTCGACGTCCACGCAGTGGGCGGCGGTCATGATCACGCTCGGGTTGATCAGGCTGCCGCCGCAGAACTGGCGGTCCGTGGCGCTGCCCTTGCCCTTGCTGAGCAGGGCGGCCATGAACGGGTACTTGTCCTTGGGGGTCTCGGTGCCACCGATGATGGGCCTGATGATGCGCTGGCCATCGGGCTTGGCGGGCGCGGCCTCGGTGGCGTACGCGCTGGAGGCGGCGGTACCCAGCAGGGCGAGGGCGGCACCGGTGGCCGCCGTGCCGACGGCTATGCGCTGGGCGCGGCGGCTGTGCGGAGAAAGTCGCATGGGGGTTGTCTTCCTCGTTGCTGTAGGGAATCCGGGCAGCATGGAAGAGCGGCGCGAGGCCGGTCTGGACTGCGGACGGAAGCGACGCACGGCACATTAGAAGTGCCTTCGGGTACCCGTCAATGAATCGGGCATGCGTAACTTCCGCACACTTCGGGGGCATTGGCGGACATGCCGCAGGCCAATTCCTCAGACGCGAGAACGCGTTTGCGGGTTCATCGGCTCCCGGACTTTCTTCCGGCGATTCGCCGACGGGATGCCGCCCCGGGGCACCCCCGCCCCGGCTCCCGTCGGCGGCCTACTGCGCGTGAACCCCGCGGTGCCGAAACCTGGTGGTATGCCGCCGCCAGGCATACGGAGAATGGGGGCATTCGTATGCCAGCCATTACCGAACCGGAGGCGACACCATGAACCACCTTCCCGCGGACCCGACGGTGCTTCACCCGTTTCCCGACCAGCCGCGTGTGGTTCTGCTGAAGCCCCTGGTCAGCTCGCCACTGATCGAGGTCGGGGAGTACTCCTACTACGACGATCCGCAGGACCCGACGGCCTTCGAGACCCGCAACGTGCTCTACCACTACGGGCCGGAGAAACTCGTCATCGGGAAGTTCTGCGCACTGGGCACCGGGGTGCGGTTCATCATGAACGGAGCCAACCACCGCATGGACGGCCCCTCCACCTTCCCCTTCCCCATCATGGGCGGCTCCTGGGCCGAGCACTTCGACCTGATCACCGGCCTGCCCGGCAGGGGCGACACCGTCGTCGGCAACGACGTCTGGTTCGGCTACAACACGATGGTCATGCCCGGAGTGCGCATCGGGCACGGCGCGATCATCGCCTCCGGCGCCGTCGTGGTCGACGACGTCCCCGACTACGCCATCGTCGGCGGCAACCCGGCCAAACCCATCCGCACCCGCTACAACGACGAGGACATCAGCCGCCTGCTCTCCCTCGCCTGGTGGGACTGGCCGATCGAACACCTCACCCAGCACATCCGGACCATCATGACCGGCACCGTCGACGACCTCGAGGCGATCGCCCCGCGAACCTGAGCCACCCACCGGGGGTCGGCGGTCACGCTGCTCCGGGATGGTGTCGGGCGTGCGGCAGGGCCCAGGACCACGATGGCATGGACGTGCGAGCGTGCGGCGGCCCGGGGCCGCCGCACGCCATTCACTCAGACCGCGGTTATTCACTCAGACCGCGGTTCGCTCCACGGGGATCCACAGCTCCGCGTCCGCCTGTGCCGCGTCCTGCGACAGCCGGGTCCGCAGGATCTCGGGCCCGGGCCGGCTCCGGTAGGGATTGGACGGGAACCACTGCGTGAACACGTCCCGCCACAGGTGCTGGAGCGCCTGCGGAAACGGTCCGGAACTCTCGAAGACGGCCCACGTCCCGGCCGGGACGGTGAGCGATTCCATGTCCTCGGGCACGGCGGCGCGGGTCACCACCCCGTGGTAGTAGTCGAGTTCGGTTCCCTCCGCCCGACTCGGGTCGAGGTTGTCACTCACCCCCACGATCCCCTCCGGCTCCTGATCGGACAGGCTCTGGATGCGCTGCAGCGTCTCCTGGCCGATGCCCCGGATGAAGTCGGCGATGGCCGGGTTCATCCCCTCGTGCACGAGGGGGACGCGCGCCTTCCTGCCAACCACACGGAACTCGTCCTTCTCCACAATCCGGTATCGCATGCTGCTTCTCCCTTCAACGGTGAGGCGGAAGGACAACCGTGGCTGGGACCGCAGACTCGCACCGGACCGCCTGGCCTCGCCGGGACCGATGCCGTGCATGACGCGGAACGCACGCGCGAACGCCTCCCCCGACGTGTAGCCGTACCGCACCGCGACCTCCAGCAGCGTCCGATCCCCGGCCAGCACCTCGGCACCGGCGACGGTGAGCCGTCGGCGCCGGATGTACTCCGACAGCGGCATCCCCGCCAGCGCGGAGAACAGCCGCCGGAAGTGGTACTCCGACGTCACCGCGATCCGCGCCAGGTCGGCCACCTCGATCCGCTCATCAAGTCGGCACTCGATGTGCTCCATGGCCTGGTTCAGCCGCTCCAGCACCCCGGTCTCCTTCCCTTTCGATCACTCACGTTAGGAAGGACCCACCCTGCCGGACCCGACATCCTGTGCCCGGCCCGATCGGGTACGACGCGAGGAGCGCTCAGGTGGAGAACTCTCCGCGCCTGACGGCGGAGACGACCTCGGCACCCCGGGCGGCGTCCATGGGGAAATCCCCCCTTTCCGCATGCTGCTGGCCGGATGGCCCCTGGTCGGCGATGTTCCTTACGGTCGGACTGTCCGTCACTTCGGCCCTGGGAACCACATGCGCATCACGTCCCTGCTCGCGGCCGGACTCGGCATCGGCGTCCTTCTCGCCGGTGCCGTCCCCGTCGCAGCGCAGCCCGTCACGCCCTCCGCCCTGACGTGGGGCTCCTGCCCCCAGGCACAGAAGGAACTCGTCGAAGCCGGTGCAGAGTGCACCCACTTGACTGTTCCCCTCGACTACGCCGACCCCGGCGGCCGCACCATCCGCATCGCGGTCTCCCGCGTCAAGGCCAAGGACCAGGCGCACCGGCGAGGCATCCTGCTGTCGAATCCCGGCGGGCCGGGAGGGCCGGGGCTGGCCACCACGGTGGGGCTGCGCGCGACGCTGAAGGAGGTGGCCGACAGGTACGACCTGATCGGGTTCGACCCGCGTTTCCTTGGCGAGAGCACCCCGATCCAGTGCGGTCCGGCGGGCGCTCCCGAGCAGCCCCGCACGACGACCTCCCCCCGCCTGGACTTCGAGGACACCGTGCGACGCTCCCGGTCGACGGCCCTGCGCTGCGCGCGACACGACGACAACGCGGCTCTCCTGCCGCATGCTTCGTCCCGCAACGTCGCCCGCGACATGGACGCCATCCGCGCCGCGCTCGGCGAGCGGAAGCTGTCGTACTACGGGGTCTCCTACGGTGCCGACCTGGGCGCCGTCTACACCCAGATGTTCCCCCAGCGGGCCGACCGCATCGTCCTCGACTCCTCCACCGATCCCGACGCCACCCAGTACGAGCTGTTCCGGCGGGCGGGCCGGCCGCTGGAGGAGGGGCTGGACGAGTGGGCGGCCTGGACCGCCCGGCGTGCAGACACCTACCGGCTCGGCCGCACCGGCCCCGAGGTGCGCGCGACGGTGCAGAAGCTGCTCGACGGCGCCGAGCACCGGCCCGTCGGCATCGCCGGCACCCGGCTCGGCGCACCACTGCTGCGCCTGTTCCTACGGCAGTTCGTGCAGCACCAGGAGAACGACGCGGCCCTCGCCCGTACGGTACGGACCCTGGTCGACGCGGCCGCGGGCAAAGAGGTCGAGCCGAATCCGGAACTCGCCGGCATGCTGGACTTCCTCAACTCACCCGACGTCGCCGACTCGATGACCGGCGGAGCCGTCTTCATGTGCGGGGACGCCGGCTGGCCGGCGGGCGGCTGGCCGCGGAACCCGGAGACGTACTGGCGGAACATGGTGCGCAGCCGTGGTGACCAGCCCGTCTTCGGACCGCTCGTCAACGACATGACCGCTCCCTGCGCGTTCTGGCAGACCACGCCCCGGGAGTCCGCAGTCCGTATCGGCAACGACGTGCCTGTGCTCATGCTCCAGGCCCGCAGGGACAACAACGTCCCCTACGACGGGGCCCTCGCGCTGCACCGGAAGCTGCGGGGATCCCGCCTGGTGACGGCGGACATCCGCTCGCACGGCGTCTTCGGACGCGGCGCCGAGGGCCGGACAGCGGTGCCATGCGCCGACCGGGCGGTGGCCGAGTACCTGGGCGGCGGCGCCCTGCCCGTCACCGACTTCACCTGCCCCGCACCCGGCGGGACGCGATGACGCCCAACCGGCGGGCAGTCGTGACGGCGGCGGCCGGTGCCGTTCTCGCGGGCGGTCTCAACACCGATGCGGCGGCCGCGGCTCCGGGTGACGACCGGCTGCAGCGCAGCACCGATGCCATCCGGGACGCCGGTGCCACCGGCGTCCTCACCGTGCTGCGAAACGCACGGCACCGCACCGCGGCCCGCTCCGGAGTGGCGGACCTCCGTGCGGGTGACCCGGTGCCCTGGGACGCGTACTACCGCATCGGGAGCGAGACCAAGACCTTCACCGCCGCACTCGCGCTCCAGCTCGCCGGCGAGGGCAGGATCCGCCTCACGGACACCGTCGAACACTGGCTTCCCGGGCTGGTCCGGGGCAACGGCAACGACGGCCGCCGGATCACCGTCGTCAATCTGCTGCGGCAGACCAGCGGACTCAACAACTACGTCGACCTGTCCGACTTCACCGCCGCGGCCTACCGCGCCACCCGCTTCCGGCCACCGGACACCGCCGAGCAGCAGGTGGCGGCTGCTCTGCGCAAGCCGCCCGCCTGGCTGCCCGGCCGCGACGACCCCGCTGGTGAGCGGCGCTGGGCCTACTCCAACACCAACTACGTCGTCCTCGGCATGCTCTTGGAGAAGGCCGGCGGGCACTCCTGGGCCCAGCTCCTCCACGACCGCGTCATCGAACCCCTCGGCCTGCGCCGTACGTTCACCGCCGGCACCTCGCCGTACGTGCCGCAACCCACCGCCACCGCGTACACCCGCTTCCCCGGCGACCCACGGCCCACCGACACCACTCTCGCCGCAGCGGGAGGAGCCGACGGCGGCATCATCAGCACCCCACACGACCTGACCACCTTCCTGCGAGCCCTGATGGGCGGCCGGCTGCTGGGCCCCGAGCAACTGGCGGCGATGAAGCAGACGGTCCCCGCACCCGGATGGGTCCTCGCCCCCGGCGTCCGATACGGCCTCGGCATCGCCTGGCGCCCGGTTGCCGACAGCGCCTCCGGCATCTGGTTCCACGGCGGCACCCATCTCGGCGTGGTCTCCGAGAGCGGCGTCACCCCGGACGGCGGGCGAGCCGCGGCAGCGGCGGTGTTCACGCTGGATACGGACGAGGCCCGCAGCCGGGCCCAGGCCCTGGCGGGCCTCCGACTGGTGAACGACGCGCTGACCGGCCCCGGGAACGACTAGGGCCAGTCCGGCGGGGAGGGCGCGCCGGCATCGCGCATACCTGCTGCTTGGCTCACCCACGCCACCCGAATCGCTGAAGAAGCAGCTCGGAGAAATGAAGAAGCAGCAGAACCCCTCCGGCCAATCCGGCCAATCCGGCCAGACCGGCCAATCGGCTCAGCCGACCGAAAAGGAAGCCGTCAGGCTCATCGCTCAGGCGGCGAAGGGCTCCGTTGGCGGCCAGGCGAGCGGCACGGCCAAAGCGACCCTCGTCGACAAGGACGGCACGCCGATCGCCGGCGAGACGATCGTGTTCGAGATCGACGGCAGCGAGGTCGGAACCGCCACTACTGATGCCAATGGCGTCGCGGAATGCCCCTCCGGATCCAAGCTTGGGGCCCCCTTGACCTGGGGAAAGGCGGTCGCCAACGGCTATACGGCCACCTATCGCGGCAGTAAGAAGTACAAGCCCGCGAAGGCCAACGCCATCGTCGAACCCGCCGTCTTCGGATAGGCGGGATCCCACGCACGAGGGTGTGTCGCTCGGGGACCAGCACGGACCATCAGTGTGGGAACCGCTCTTGCCGAGCGGGTCATGAACGAAACCAGAGGCGAATGGCCGCGACGGTCAAGGTGCCGTAGAACGCGACTTCATTGCGGCGCGTGTAGATCGTCTTATCAAAGCCGGTGGGCCGACCGTCCGCACTTCCGCGGTGCTGGCGGTTGGCACGCTGGCGGACCGGAATCAGTTGTGGGGTATCGCCCCACTGGCCGGGGGCGAGGCGTAGCGCCCGGGGGTGACGCCCATGAGCCGTTTGAAGTGCCGGGTCAGATGCGACTGGTCGTAGAAGCCGGCCGCGGCCGCCACCTCTGCGGAAGGCCGGCCGTCGAGGAGTAGCCGTCGGGCGCGGTCGACCCGGCGGGCCATCAGGTACTGGTGCGGGGCGATGCCGAAGGCGGCGGTGAACGCCCGCACCAGGTGCGTGGGGTGGGCGTGCACCAGTTTCGCGGCCTCGTCCAGGCTCACGCCGTGGAGCAACCGTTCGTCGAGGAGCTCACGCAGGCTGTGGGCCACGCCGCGGGCGGCCTGCGGTGGGTGGGCGACGAGCCGGGGCCGCAGGTGGCCGCGCAGCCGTTCCCCGATCAGGGCGAGGCGGCTCTCCGCTTCCAGTTCGTCGCCCCTGCGCGACAGGGCCGAGTGCAGTTGCCCGACTCGCCGGCGCAGCAGGGCGTCGATCATGTCGGGGCCATCCACCGCCGGGCCGATGAAGCTCTCGTCCAGCTGGGTCATGTCCAGATAGAGCACCCGCTTGCGGAAGCCCTGGGAGGTGGCCGGTGAGCCGTTGTGCGGTACCTGCGGGGGGAGCAAGGACACCGTGTCATGCGGGGTACCGCGCTCGCGTCGGTTCAAGTCGTAGCGGACCGCACCGTCGTCGACGATCAGCAAGGTCCACACGTCGTGGACGTGCATCGGGTACGCGTGCTCGGTGAAATGGGCGTGGAAGACCTCCACGACACCCGGGATCTGCGGGCGCCACGCGGAAACCTCTTGCGGTGCCACCATGCCAAGAACGTACAAGAAGGTGCGACGGGGTGGTTGGCAGTCTCAAAGCATGACGATCGAGAACTCGCCCGTGAACACGCCCGTAGACACCCCCGTACGCTTCGACACCAAGATCGCCGTTCTGCTGCGCGAGGACCTGGAACCCTGGCAGCGACTGAACGTGACCGCGTTCCTGGTCAGCGGTCTCGGCTCGGAGATCCCTGAGGTCATCGGCGAACCGTACGCCGACGCCGACGGCACCCCGTATCTGCCCATGTTCCGCCAGCCCGTCCTGGTCTTCGAAGGGACGAAGGAGACACTGACCGCCGCACACGGCCGCGCCTTGTCCCGCTCGCTCCCCCGGTCGGTGTTCACCTCCGACCTCTTCGCCACCGGAAACGACCGGGACAACCGCGCGGCGGTACGGGCGGTGCCGAAGGATCAGTTGGATCTGGCGGGTATCGCCGTGTACGGGCCGCGCAACGCGGTCGACAAGGTACTCAAAGGCGCCCGCATGCACCCATGAGCACCGCCGGAACGCGCTGCGGCAGGCGCCAGGGCGGGCAGCGGGCCCGGGGGCGGGAGCCGGCGGGCCGTTGGGAGTCGTTCAGGCTTCCTTGTCAGCGAACCTGGTCGCTCTTCGGCCCGATGCCTTTGATCCTGGTCGGAGTTCCGTCCGGGGCGAACGCGTGGTGGAAGGTGAAGGCGTGCGGTGCGGAGCCGTGGTCGTGGAGGTGTTCCAGCCTGGACACCCCGTCCTGCCAGGTGGGTGTCACGCCGTCGGCGACCCACCAGAAGACGTAACTCGGGTGTCCTGTCCTCTCGAACCAGTCGTAACGCCTGTTCAGCGCCTCTCGGTGCAGACCGGTGTAGATGGCGTCGAAGGCTGGGCTCAGGCCGGTCCAGAGTGAGAGGGTCGCGTCCAGGGCGATGGTTTCCACCGTGCGGCCCTTGCCGTACCAGGTCGGTACGGCGAACTCTCCCCACGCACCCCAGTCCAAGTCGAAGTGTGTGCCCCGGTCGCGGTCTGCCGGTTCGGCACGAGCGAGGTATCCGGGGTGCTGGGTGATCTTCGGGTAGACGGCCTCGCCGGTGTCGTGGAGTTCGCGCGTGAGAGGTGCGGGATCGGCGAGAGGTGACTTCAGGACGCCGAAGGTGTACAGCGCAAGATGGGGCATGCGTCTCTCCCTGGTTGGGGGTGCCTGGGGTGGACCCGGTTCGGCGGCTTGGGCATGGGGCGAGGATTCGTGGGGCGTGACCAGCTCATCCCGTCGCGGGTGGCTCAGCCCGAAGGAACTCCTGTGCGACCGTGGGCGATCGCCGAAGACCAGGTGAAGGTAGCTGCCTCTGCAAGCCCTGTCGAAGTTGCGCTTTCCCTGCCCAAGTGCCCTCTTGCACCGGCCATTTCGGGGGTCAACGCTGCGGCCGGTCCCGCCTCGTTCACACCGCTGCAGGCGGGACCTGCCGCCGCGGTTCGGGAAGTGGAAGACCTGCCATGACCGGCATCGGAGATGATCAGCTGACGGCACATGGGAGAGGGGCCTGCGGGCTGTTCAGGCCGACGCCGATGCGGAGGGCCGGATCGACTGGGCTTGACCTTGACGCCAGCGGCAGGCTTCGACAATCACCGGCATGAAGCACGCCAACGACACCGACAACCAGCAGAACGAGCAGAACGACGGAGCCCTGCACGGCAAGGTCGCCGTGGTCACCGGGGCCGGCACTGGCATCGGCCGGGCCACCGCCCGAGCCCTGGCGCGCGCGGGCGCCAGCGTGGTGGCCGTCGGACGCCGCGCGGAACCGCTGGACGAGACCGCCGCCGGCCACCCGCGCGTTCACCCGCTGCCCGCCGACATCACCGCCGCCAGCGGGCCCGAGGACATCGTCCGGCACACCCTGCACGACCACGGCCGACTCGACATCCTGGTCAACAACGCGGGCATCGTGCGCGGTGGCACGTTCGGCGACGTCACGCGCGAGCTGTTCGAGACCCAGATGGCCACCAACGTGATCGCACCGACCCTGCTGGCCCAGGCCGCGCTCCCCGCGCTGGAGGCCGCGGGCGGCGTGATCGTCAACGTCAGCACGGCGGTGGGGCAGCGCGCCTGGCCGGGCCGCTGGGTCTACGGCTCGACCAAGGCGGCGGTGGACCTGCTCACCCGCAGCTGGGCGGTGGAGCTGGCGCCGCGTGGCGTGCGTGTCGTCGCCGTCGCGCCGGGGGCCGTCGAGACCCCGATCGCCGACCACTCGGGTTTCACTCCCGAGCAGCGGGCCGAGGCCCGGGCCTGGCAGCTTGCGCACACCCCGCTCGGCCGGATCGGCCGCCCCGAGGAGGTGGCCTGGGCCATCACCCAGCTCGCCTCGCCCGGGGCCTCGTTCGTCACCGGGGTGGTGCTGCCGGTCGACGGCGGCGCGGTGGTCGGCTGACCGTTCCGGCGGCGCGTCTGCCAGTGAGCAGCATGCGCTAAAGGACATGCGATGAACTGAGGCGCGTCGCCCCGTTGCTCTCTCGAATCTGCTACGGAGATCTTGGGGTGGTGGGCGGGCGGAGCTACAGCAGGCCCTTGATGGTGTCTCCAGCCGGGAAGGCTTCCATGACAGCGATATCGAGGGGCTCGGCGAGTGCATCGGTGATCGCGGTGGCAATAGCGCCGAGAGCCTGGCCTTCGCTGTGGGCGTCCAGGCTGGCCTGGTCGGCCCACTTCTCCACCACTGTGACTCGGTCTGCTCCGGCGTGGACGGCATACAGCTGACAGCCGTTCTCAGAGTGAACGGCCAGGGAGTGCTCCGCGAACGCGTTCAGAACCTCCTCGCGGCGGCCGGGCTTGGTCTTGATCGTCGCAATGACGACGGGCATACAGTTTCCTCCTGTGCGCTGGGCAGGGAACGTTATGAGAATCCGCTATCGTACCGATCTTCGGCTTTGTTGATCGAACGAGAGTGCCGGTCAATTGTCACGAGGGCGGGGTGCTGGCGCGTCGCCGTGGCCGACCCGCCGGACAGGCCCTAGAACGGGGCGCGGAGGTGGGACGGTGCGCATCGGGGAGCTGGCGCGGGCGACGGGTGCGACGCCGCGCGCCCTGCGCCATTACGAGCAAGCGGGGTTGATCAGCGCCGACCGCGCGCACAACGGCTACCGCGAATACCCGGACGGGGCGGTCCAGCGGGTCCGCAACATCCGCCATCTGCTGGACGCCGGGCTCACACTCGAAGACGTCCGGTGTTTCCTGCCCTGCCTGGACGGTGACCTCACCAGCGCCCCGCCCGGCCCCGCGGGCCTGCGGGTGGCACGCAACCGGCTCGCCGTCCTGGAGGCCCGGATCGCCGCCCAGACGGAGGTACGGGACCGGCTGGCCCACGCCCTGCGCGACTTGGAGCCCTAGGGGGTGTCGGCCGTACCGATCGTCGCCCGGGTCCGCTGCCTACCCGGGATGGGTGAAGCGGACCACGACGTCTGACCCTGCGGGATGACGGGTCAAGGCCTGGCCTTGTCGAGGACTTCGGACACAGGCGGAAGCTCCCGGTACGCCGTGAGCTGCCGGAGCGTCGGCGCGATGCGCTCGCGCGGGCGCACGGACGCCACCCCGGCGGAGAGTTCCAGGATGCGGCGCCGGATGCGCTCGGCGACCGGCATGTACGGGAACGTGGGCAGGCGGCGCGCTCGGGGCGAGAGGGCGCCCGGGCGTCTCAGGCGGCGAACTCTCCGCGCTTGATGGCGGAGACGAACGACGACCAGCCGTCGGCCGAGATGACGAGCGCCGGGCCGTCCGGGTCCTTGCTGTCTCGGACGGGGACGACGCCCTGGGCGTGGGTGAGTGCGCGGGAGAATTCGACGCAATGGCCGCCGTCGCCGTCGCTGTACGACGACTTGACCCAGGTGAAGGTGCGGGAGAACTCGACGCACTCGCCCCCGTCGCCACCGCTGTAGGACGACTTGACCCACTCAGCGCCGCTCAGGTCCAGATCGGTGCTCATTGCGGTATTCCTCCAGCAGGGACTCGATCAGATTCAGCGAACCGTCCGGAGACAGTGCGTGCGCCCTCAGCCGATCATAGATGTCCACGTACGACGCAACTGTCTTGGCAGAGTCGTAGAGTTTGCCGCCCTGCGGCCCATCTGAGTAGAGCACGGTGGGTGAGTCCGTGAACTTCAGCAGCGTGAACGGCATCATGGCATTCGCCACCGGCGCCCCCGCCGAGAACGGCATGACCTGAAGGTCGACGTACGGTGACGCGGACGCCGCCAGCAGGTACTCAAGCTGGCCAGCCATGGTCTCGGCGCCGCCTACGACCGTTCGCAGACATGCCTCATGAAGGATGACCCACAGGAACGGCGGGGTGTCCGACTCGAATACCTCACGCCGACGCAGACGCGCTGCTACCTTGCCCTCGATCGCCTCCGCACTTGCGATGGGGTTGGACACCCGGAAGATGACCCGCGCGTACTCCTCCGTCTGGAGCATGCCCGTCACAAGGTTCGCCGAGTAATTCAGTATCCGCGAGGCCTTCCGCTCCAGATTGAGGTACGGGACGAACCAGCTCGGGTGATCCCCTTCGTCGATCCTCTGAAGGAGCCCCGAGAAGAGCGCGCCCGTCCCGAATGCCAGGTCGCATCCCTCAGCGAACTTCTCGCTGGCCAACAGCTTTCCGGTCTCGACCATGCTGACGTAGCCGTACGAGTACCCCGCGGCCTTGCCGAGGTGCTCCTGCGTGAGCTTGCGGGCCTGACGTACCTGCCGGACGTCACGTCCGAAGCGTTGCAGCGGATTTAAGTGTTCAGGCGGGTTCGACTCATCCACGGCTGCGACCTCCCGTTACCTGAGCACGCGTGACGCAGGGCAGGGTTCTTACCTTCAGCGTCAGCGCTTAAGTATCCCAATCCTACGGGAAGTTGCGTTGTCCTGGTGAGCAGTTGACTACACCCGGTGCCCACCGGGCCGAGCCGCACCAGGAGCACAGATGGCAGACCCGACGACGCCCCCACCGCCGCCAAACGTACAACCGCAGACCGGCGGCAGCACGGACCTCACGACCACCGAGGACCTGTTCGGCAGGCACGCCGACGACCTTGCCGCGCAGATCCGCGACCACCTGGCGCGAGGGGAGGCGAGGAAGTGACCCGCGCGACCTACCGGTTCCGTGCGTACACGATCGCACCGGACACCGAGCCCGACGCCGAGCCGCACACGTACGCCATGACGTGCGTCGTATGCGAGGAGATCGGACACCGCAGCGAGGACGCCGACGACGCGCACGACTGGGTCGTCCGGCATCTCAAGGCCAACCCCGAGCACCTCTCCTACCGGGAGCACGTCACCCGCCCGTACCGCGCCATCCCCGGGGAGTGGCTGTGAGCACTCCGCCGATCGCCAAGGGCGCCGACTGGATGCTGAGCGCGGAGACCGCGGAAGGGGCGCCGGAAGGGATCTTCGGGGCGCAGTGCCTGCGGTGCGGGGACGAGTGCTGGCTGGACGACGACCGGCGGCCGGTCGAGGCGTGGATGATCGACCACACGCGGACCGACCCGGCGCATCACCAGTTCCGGTTCACCGCCGAGCGCTTCTGCCGGGTGGGCCCCGTGCCGCCTCCCCGGCACGGGGCGACGCAGGTGGTGCCCGCGGTTCCCGCCCACCGTCAGGTGGCGACCGCTCCCATGAGCCGCCTGCCGGCGGGCACCCCCGCCCACGCGCGTCCGCGGGCCCCTCGACGCGCCGCGAAAGCCATCAGGCGCGCCCTGGCCCGCGTCGGGCGTTGCGCGGGCCCGCTGTTCCTCGTATTGCTCACCATCGGGTCCACCGCCATCGGCGCCCTCTTCGCCAACGGCAGCCGCTGAACCGCGTCCTCACCCGCGAGCGGCGTCGTACCGCTCGCGCGCCCGCCTGCACCCGTCCGACGTTCTCCTGGCTCCAGTGGGCCAGCCGCCCGCACGTGCCGGGCGGCCTCCTCGCCGAGCGGGGTCAGGGAATAGTCGACGCGGGGCGGGATCACCGGGTGCGCGTCCCGGTGGACGAAGCCGTCGCGCTCCAGGGTCTGCAAGGGTCTGGGCGAGCGTCTTCTCGCTGACGCCGCCGACCTTCCGGCGCAGCTCACTGAAGCGGTGCGTGCCGCCTCGTTCAATTCTCCTCGCAGCCGATGCCGTCACCGTCGGCGTCGAGCCGGTGCGGGTCGTTGTCGCCGACCCAGACGGGGCCGTCGAGGTCGTCGCAGTCGACGTCGGGCATGCCCGCGGGCGGTCCCGGCGGATACGTGGTGCCGGGCGGTGGGGGCTCTGTCGGACTGGTCGCCTCTCGTATGTCGGCGGCGACGATGACGCCGGCCCTGACCGTGTACGTGCCCCCGAACGACCGTATGGTGCCGTCCCTCTCATGGGCGTCGAGGGTGACCGTGACGGTGTCGCCGCGGACGTCGACGATGTGGACGGTGTCCCGGACCGTGTCGGCGAATCCCTCCTTGAAGGAGGTGTACGTGCCGCCGCTCAGGTTCTTGCCGCCTAGGTCCCACGCCCGGCGGTAGTCGCGCGCGTTGATGGCGTCGAAGTACGCCTCGACGGTGGACCGGGCGTCAGGCGTCGGCGTCGCCGTCTGCTTCGGCGGAGGCGAAGGGCGCGTGGGAGAGGGGGTCGGCTCCGCGGTCGTCGTGGTGACCGTCTGGGTGCTCGTGACCGTCTTCCGCGTCTCCTCCGGCTTCCCCTCGCCGTCGGAACCGCAGCCGCTCACCCCTGCCACCGCCACCGCCATGGTCCCCGCCAGGACGCATGCCCGGCTTACGGAGAGGATCCTGCTCATCGGCATCACCTCGCGGAACGAGATTCGCGCTCCCTGACAGTGTGCGCGGCCCGGTCCGGGAGCGCTCGTGGATCACCAGGGCGTAACGCTCGGAGCCCAACCGGTTCCGACCGCGCGGCCCCCATCGGTGCCGCACTCGCGATGCGGGAACGGCCGCGCGGGCTTGCGCGGCCAGGCTCCCTACGAGCGAGCGGGTTCGGCCGAGGAGACCAGCGGGCCGATCTTCTTCCGGACGCTGTCCGGCCCTACGACCATCGATACGGACTTTCGGTTACGCGATGTCTTGGCCACCGAAATCGCACCACGGACGTTCGTGGCGGATTCTGCGCTCTGCGACGTGTATTCAACGACCATCGCGTCCTTTCCACAGGAAAGAGACGCCCATGGTCGGGACGCGCCCGAGCCGGCAGCGGACGCCATCGCGTACGGGCCGAACGGAAGCTCGGACGAACCCGCCGCGTCATCCGTCTTCGGCCACGCAGCGAGAACCTGAAGCGAGGTCCTCTCACCTTCCGAGGAGACAACCGAAAGGCCGCATTTCTCCCCTTGGGTGTACACGATGATCCGGTCGGGCCCCTTATGGAACTCGGCGAGTGCGTGCAATTTCTCCGACGGAACGCCAATGTCCTGTCCCGCCAAGGGGTCACCACTAAGAGCAATCTCAGGACTGCTCTGAAGTCGCGACGACCGCTCCAGCGAAGGTGGAGCGGAACTGTCCGTCCCGCTCTCACCGGATGTGCAGGCGAGGCAAGAAAATCCGAGAACGGTGCCGATGGCCGCGAATCGCAGCATCCTGCTCATCAGCTGACTCCCGAGCTACCTACTTCGCCCACTGATTGAAGCACACCCCGACAGGCTTCATCGCGTACCCGTCCCCCTTCTTCTTGCCGTCCTTGTAGACCTTGAAGGTGTACTGGTCATACAGGGGGTAGGCCTCGACGTAGCCGTACTTGCCCTTGGGCACCTCGAAACGGGTCTGGTTCTCCACGGTGTAAGTGCGGTTCACCTTGAAGCCGACACCAGCGGAGACCACTCCGACTTCCACCTTCACGTCAGCGCTCACCTCGGCCGATACGGCCTTGGAGACGGTCAGCACCAGGGTGGTCTTCCCCTGGCCGCTCGTCTTTCCAATCTTCGTCAGACCGCAACGCTCGCCGACGTATTCGACGTTCTTGAGCTTCGTCCCGCTCGCCCTCGCTACGGTGCTGGAGTCAGCCGGGGCTGCCACGGCCGCCGGGCCAAGGCCCAGAGATACCGCACACGCCAGCCCACCGACGACAGTTGTCCGGTTCATGAACTTTCCCCCAAAAAATCAGCCCTCTCCTGGTCAGGGAGCGGGCCGGTAAGTAGTGGCTGCGGAAAGTTATGACGAAATCCCGGCAGACGTCAATCCGCGATTCCCAAAGACGTCACCAATTCGCTTTCACTGGTGCGACGTTGGAGAGTTCTGCCACGGAGGGAAGGCGCGCCCCGGCCCCGGGATTCCCGTTCCGGACTTCAGCCGAGCCCCTCGGCCAGCAGCTCCGCGAGATGGCGCGCCCGCCGTCCACCCGCCAGGTGCTCGATCTGCGTACGGCACGAGAAGCCGTCCGCGAGGACCTCCGCCTCGGTCGGCGCGCTCCGTACGGACGGCAGCAGCTGCTCCTCCCCGCAGGCCACCGACACCTCGTAATGTCCGTGCTCGAAGCCGAAGTTCCCCGCCAGGCCGCAGCAACCGCCGCTCAACTCACCCACCAGACCCGCCCGTTCGCGCAGTCTGCGCTCCGCGGCGTCGCCGAGCACCGCGTGCTGGTGGCAGTGCGTCTGACCGACGACCGGGCGGTCCAGGCGCGGCGGCCGCCACCCCGGCGCGCAGTCCTCCAGCGTCTGCGCGAAGGTCCTTACGGACGCGGCGAGTCGGGCGGCGCGCGGGGCGTCGGTGCCCAGCAGTTCCGGCAGGTCCGTCCGCAGCGCGGCGGTGCAGCTTGGCTCCAGGCCGACGATCGGCAGGCCCGCGTCCAGGGCCGGTGCCATGGTGTCGAGGGTGCGCCGCATGACCTTGCGGGCGCGGTCCAGCTGTCCTGTCGAGACCCAGGTCAGGCCGCAGCACACGGCCTTGGGGGGTAGGACGACCCGTAGGCCCGCGTCCTCCAGTACGGCGACCGCCGCCCGGCCGACCCGCGGGGACAGGTACGTGGTGAACGTGTCCGGCCACAGGACGACGGTGGGCGCCCCTGCCCCCACTCCCGCTCCCACTCCCGCTCCTGCCCTCGCCGCCGCGGCCCGCGTGCGCCACCACCTTGTCAACGGTTCCCGCGCCAGCTCCGGAATCGGGCGTTCCGGTGTGATGCCGGCGATCCGTTTCGCCAGGGCCGCCGCCGGGCCCACGCCCGCCGCCGCGTTCACCACCGGAGCCATCCGGGCGGCGGCCGCGGCCCGCAGCCACACCGGCAGCCAGCCCAGCGCGTAGTGCGCGGCCGGGCGGAGCCGTCCCCGGTAGTAGTGGTGCTGGAACTCGGCCTTGTACGTGGCCATGTCCACCTCCACCGGGCAGTCGCTGCGGCAGCCCTTGCAGGACAGGCACAGGTCGAGCGCCTCCCGTACCTCCTCCGCGCGCCAGCCGCCGGTGACCACCTCGCCCGCGAGCATCTCGTGCAGCAGCCGGGCCCGGCCGCGCGTCGAGTGCCGCTCCTCGCCGGTCACCCGGTACGAGGGGCACATCACGCCACCACCGGCCGCCGCCGTCGTCGTACGGCACTTGGCGACTCCCACGCAGCGCCGCACCGCCGCCGAGAAGTCCCCGCCGTCGCGCGGGTAGCCGAACGCCACCTCCACCGGCTTCCCCGGCAGCACCGCGAAGCGCAGGTTCTCGTCCAGCGGGCGCGGGCGGACCAGCACTCCGGGGTTGAGGCCGCCCGCCGGGTCCCACAGGTCCTTGACGTGCTCGAAGAGTCGGACCAGCTCGGGGCCGTACATCCGCGGCAGCAGTTCGGCGCGGGCCAGCCCGTCGCCGTGCTCCCCGGACAGCGAGCCGCCGTGCGCGACGACCAGGTCCGCGACGTCGCCCGAGAAGGCGCGGAAGCGGGCGACGCCGTCCGGGCTCAGCAGATCGAAGTCGATACGGACATGGACGCAGCCGTCGCCGAAGTGCCCGTACGGGATGCCGTGCAGCCCGTACTCGGCCAGCAGCGCCCGGAAGTCCCGCAGATACACGCCGAGCCTGGCGGGCGGCACGGCGCAGTCCTCCCAGCCGGGCCACGCCTCTCCCCCGTACTCGGCTCCCCCGCCGTCCGGGCCCCGGGCCGCGCCGTCCGGGACCCGGGTCGCGGTCCCGGCGGCGTCCTCCCGTACCCGCCACAGAGCGCGCTGCCCCGCCGGGTCGGTGACGACCGCGACGCCCGTCGTGCCGTCGACGCAGGCCCGCACCAGCTCCTCCGCGCGGGCGCGCGCCGCGGCCGGGCTGTCGCCGCCGACCTCCACGAACAGCCAGGCGCCGCCGTCCGGCAGGCCCGCGGCCCCGGCGACCAGCTCGGTGACCAGGTCGGCGGCCATGCCCTCGACGGTCAGCGGGCCGTACGGCAGCAGGGTGGACGCGGCGTCGGCGGCCGCGCCCTCGTCGGGGTAGCCGAGCACGGCCAGCGCCCGGGCGCGCGGCGCGTCCACCAGGGTCACGACGGCTTCGGTGAGCACGCCGAGCGTGCCCTCGCTGCCGGTGAACAGGCGCGCCACGTCCGCGCCCCGCTCGGGCAGCAGGGCGTCGAGGGCGTAACCGGAGATACGGCGCGGCAGTTCGGGGAAGCCGGTGCGCAGCAGGGCGAGGTGGCGGTCGGTGAGGGCGCGCAGGCCGTCGCGCAGCCGGGGCGGCAGACCGTCGAGTCCACGGGCCAGGGCGAGCCGTTCGCCGCCGTACGTGAGGACGTCGAGCGCGCGCACGTTGTCGGCGGTGGTGCCCCAGGCCACCGAGTGGGAGCCGCAGGCGTTGTTGCCGATCATGCCGCCGAGCGTGCAGCGGCTGTGGGTGGACGGGTCGGGGCCGAAGGTCAGCCCGTGGGCGCCCGCCGCCGCCCGCAGCGTGTCCAGGACGAGGCCGGGCTGGACGACGGCCGTACGGGCGGCCGGGTCGAGGTCGAGCAGGCGGTTCATGTGCCGGGTGAAGTCGAGGACGACGCCGACGCCGGTGGCCTGCCCGGCGATCGACGTACCGCCGCCGCGCGGCACCACCGGCACGGCGTACTCCCGGCACACGGCCAGGGCCGCCGCGACGTCGTCGGCGTCCCGGGGCGCGACGACGCCGTCCGGCACCCGGCGGTAGTTGGACGCGTCCATGGTCACCAGCGCCCGGTCGGCGGCGGCGAAGGAGACCTCGCCGCGCACGGCCCGCCGCAGCGCCCGCTCCAGCTCGCGCCGCCGCCCGTCGCGCTTGCCTTGGCCCTTGCCCTCGCCGCCCTCGCCGCCCTCGCCCTTGCCTTCGCTCAGCTGTGCCATGGCTCCAGCGTGCCCCGCCGGGGTCACCCCCGGCTGTGGGAACCGCCGAACTGCCCGAAGTGCTGCAACACGTCCTCGGCCGGGTCGTCGATCTGACCGGTGTTGACCAGCGTGAAACGCGAACCGTTGTGCGAGTGCTGCGGGGACTCGTCGGCCTGCGCCGATCCCGCGGGCAGGGCGAGGCCCGCCGTCATGGCCGCGGCGGTGACCGCCCACCTGGCCGGGGTCCGGAACCGCTTACCGTTCATCGTGCGCACTCCCTTGCGTCTCCCGCACGGCCCGTGCCGCGCATCGGTCTGGTTATCGATCTGTACGGCAAGAAGTCACGGCAGATCATCCGACCCGGCTGTACGGGAGGAGTCGCGGCAGGTCATCCGATCCGGCGCCACCCGCGGCCCGGACACACCGCCCGCAGCCCGGACACACCGTCTCAGCCGCTGGACCGTCGGCCATGCCACGAGGTGCGGCGGATAGGCTTCCGCCGTGGCTGAGATCCGGATTCCCGCTGACATCAAGCCCGCCGACGGTCGCTTCGGCTCGGGCCCCTCGAAGGTGCGGACAGAGGCGCTCAGCGCCCTGGCCGCCACCGGCACCTCCCTGCTGGGCACCTCCCACCGCCAGGCCCCGGTCAAGGACCTGGTCGGCAAGGTGCGGGACGGCGTGAGCTCGCTCTTCTCGCTCCCCGAGGGCTACGAGGTGGTGCTGGGCAACGGCGGCTCCACCGCCTTCTGGGACGTCGCGACGCACGGCCTGATCGAGAACAAGTCGCAGCACCTGTCCTTCGGCGAGTTCTCCTCGAAGTTCGCCAAGGCCGCGAAGCTCGCGCCCTGGCTGGCCGAGCCGACCGTGATCTCCTCCGAGCCCGGTACGCACCCGGAGCCGGCCGCCGAGGCGGGCGTGGACTCCTACGCCCTCACCCACAACGAGACCTCGACCGGTGTCGCGCTGCCGCTGAAGCGGGTGGCGGGCGCCGACGAGGGCTCGCTGGTGCTGGTGGACGCGACGTCCGGCGCGGGCGGGCTGCCCGTGGACATCGCCGAGACCGACGTCTACTACTTCGCGCCGCAGAAGTCCTTCGCCGCCGACGGCGGCCTGTGGCTCGCGGTCTTCTCGCCCGCCGCCCTGGAGCGCGCGGCCCGGATCCACGCGTCCGGCCGGCATATCCCGGAGTTCTTCTCGCTGCCGACCGCCATCGACAACTCGCGGAAGAACCAGACGTACAACACCCCGGCACTGGCGACGCTCTTCCTCCTCAACGAGCAGCTGGAGTGGCTCAACGGGCAGGGCGGCCTGGACTGGGCGGTGCGCCGCACCGCGACCTCCGCCCGCGCCCTGTACGGCTGGGCCGAGGAGTCCAAGTACGCCACGCCGTTCGTCGCCGACCCGGCCAAGCGGTCGCAGGTCGTCGGCACGATCGACTTCGTCGACGAGATCGACGCCGCCGCGATCGCCAAGGCGCTGCGCGCCAACGGCATCGTGGACACCGAGCCGTACCGCAAGCTGGGCCGCAACCAGCTGCGCGTGGCGATGTTCCCGGCCGTCGACCCGGCGGACGTCGAGGCGCTGACGGCCTGCGTCGACTACGTCATCGAGCGGCTCTAGTCCGCACCGGTCCCCCACTTCCAACGGCGGGCGGGCGCGCACCTGTGTGGTGCGCGCCCGCCCGCCGTGCGCATACGGCACGCCGGCTGCCGCGAGTCAGCGGCTCTGGCGCTGGAAGCGGCGCACCGCCAGCGGCAGGAACACCGCCGTGATCGCCAGCGGCCAGACGACCGCCATCAGCAGCGCGTGGCCCTCCACCCAACCGCCGCCGCCCGGCTGGGGGTTCCCGAACAGGCCGCGTACCGCGTTCGCCGTCGACGAGACGGGGTTCCACACGGCGACGGCGCCCAGCCAGTCCGGCATCTTCGACGGCGGGGTGAAGACGCTGGAGATCATCCCGAACGGGAACGCCACCGCGAAGAGATTGCCCGCGGTCTCCTGATTGGGCACCAGTAGGCCGAGGTAGACCCCGACCCAGGTCAGCGCCGAGCGCAGCAGGAGCAGCAGGCCGAAGGCGGCCAGGGCGGCGAGCGGACCGCGGTCGGGCCGCCAGCCGACGGCCAGGGCGATGGCCGCCAGGACGGCCAGGTCCACGGCGGCGCCGAGGACATCCGCCACGCCGCGCCCGCTGACCACGGCGGACGGCGCCATCGGCAGGGAGCGGAAGCGGTCCATCACGCCCCGTTCCCTGGTGACGGCGACGACCACAGCGGTGCTCATGAAGCCGTTGGCCATCGTCATGGCGAACATGCCGGGCAGCGCGTAGTCCTTGTAGTCGACGTCGGTGCCCTCGGCGACCGTCATGGCGCTGCCGAAGACGTAGACGAAGAGCAGCACCATCACCACCGGGGTGCCCAGTTGCCATGCGATGCCCGAGGGCTGGCGCACGAGGTGGGTGAGTTCACCGCGGACGACGGTCAGGCAGTCGGCGACCGCCCAGTAGGCGCGGCGCTCGCGGCCGTCGACGGCGTCCCGCAGGTCCAGTGCGCTGCTCATGCGGCGGCCTCCTTCCTGCTGTACGAGGGTTCGTGGTGCGGGGCTTCGTCGTCCGGGTCGGCGCGGCGGCCGGTCAGCCGCAGGAAGACCTCGTCCAGGGTCGGGCGGCGCAGCCCGATGTCCTCCAGGGCCACCCCCTCGTCCCGGAGGGTCCGCGCCACGTCGATGAGGGCGTCGACCGGCGCGGCCACCGGTGCCGACACCCGCCGGGCCGCTCCGTCCGGCTCCGGTTCGGCGCCGCCGTCCGCCACCCGCGCCACGGCCCTGACGGCGGCCGGCATGTCGGCCGCGTCCCGCACGATCACCTGCACCTGGTCGCCCCCGACGGCCCGTTTGAGCGCGTGCGGGGTGTCGTCGGCGATCTTCCGGCCGCGTTCGACGACCGCGATACGGTCCGCGAGCTGGTCGGCCTCGTCCAGGTACTGGGTGGTGAGCAGGACGGTGGTGCCGCCCGCGACGAGCGAGCGCACCGCCTCCCACACCTCGTTGCGGCCGCGCGGGTCCAGTCCGGTGGTCGGTTCGTCCAGGAACAGCACCTCGGGGGCGAGGATCATGCTCACCGCGAGGTCCAGCCGCCGTCTCATGCCGCCGCTGAACTCCTTGACGCCCCGGTCGGCGGCCTCCGCCAGCCCGAACCGGTCCAGCAGTTCGGCGGCCCGCCGCCGCGCCCCCCGCTGGTCGAGGTGGTACAGCCGCCCGAACTGCGTCAGGTTCTGGCGGGCGGTCAGCCCCTCGCTGAGCGCGGCGTACTGGCCGGCAAGACCGATCCTGCGGCGCACCCGGCGGGGCGCGCGCGCCACGTCGAAGCCCGCGACCTCGGCGCGGCCGCCGTCCGGCCGGACGAGGGTGGACAGGATGCGCACCGCCGTGGTCTTGCCCGCGCCGTTGGGCCCGAGCAGCCCGTACACGGTGCCGCGCGGGACGGCCAGGTCGAGGCCGTCCAGGGCGCTGTGGTCTCCGTACCGCTTGCGCAGCCCTTCGGCGAGGACCGCGGATCCGGGCGAGCTCACAAGAGCCTCCCTCTCAACTGAGTACAGTGTATGCAGATTCCGAGCAGCGTACACCGTACCCAGTTTTTGTCCAGGGCGTTACGATGACCGGGAGATGACCACCGAACACAGCGGCAGCGGAGATGTGTCCCGCAGCCTGGAGCTGCTCTGGGGCATGGCGCAGCGGCCCAGCCGCGGCCCCAAGCCCGGCCTGGCACTCGACCGCATCGTGGCCACCGCCGTCCGGATCGCCGACGCGGAGGGACTGGCCGCCGTCTCGATGCGCCGGCTCTCCACCGAACTCGGCGTCGGCACCATGTCGCTGTACCGCTACGTCCCCGGCAAGGCCGAACTGCTCGACCTGATGCTGGACCACGTCAACGGCCTCGACGCCGACGCCCATGCCCCCGGGCTCGGCTGGCGCGCGGTGCTGGAGCGGGTGGCGCGCGGAACCTGGGAGCTGCACGGGCGCCACCCCTGGCTGCTCCACGTCGACCAGGGCCGCCCCATCCTGGGGCCCAACGCCATGGCGGGGCTGGAGTTCGCGCTGCGGGGCCTGGACGGCCTGGGCCTGTCCGACCGCGAGATGATCAACGTGCTCGTCGCGGTCGACGGCTACGTCACCGGCACCGCGCGCAGCCACCTCAACGCCGTACTGGCCGAGAAGCGCACCGGCGTCAGCAACGAGGACTTCTGGAACGCGCAGGCACCGGTCCTGGAGAAGGCCATCGCCAGCGGCCGCTTCCCCACCCAGGCGAAGATGAGCATGGACGCCTTCTCGGGGACGGGCGAGGAGATCTTCGAACTGGGGCTGACGAGCCTGCTGGACGGGCTGGAGAAGTTCATCGAGGCCCGCCGGAGTGACGAATCGGGCGTTGTGTGACTCCATGGAGGTATGACGACTCCGGCACACCCTGAACCCGGAGCGGGCCCCGAGCACGGCCACCCACAGCACGCCTCACCGGGCCCGGTCCCGTCCGAGCTCAGCATCTCTCGGTTCACCAAGCAGTGGGCCGTCCTGCTCACGACCTACAAGCGGGACGGCACCCCGGTCGGCACCCCGGTCAACATCGCGGTCGAGGGCGACCACGGCTATTTCCGCACCTACGGCAAGTCGGGCAAGGCGAAGCGGCTGCGCCGCGACCCCGACGTGGAGATCGCGCCGTGCACCGTACGCGGCAAGCCGACCGGCCCCGGGGTGAAGGCCCATACGCATCTGCTCGACCAGGGCGGCGGCGAGGACAAGCACGCGGCCAGGCTGCTGACCCGCAAGCATCCGCTCGTGCACGGCGCACTCGTGCCGCTCGCGCACAAGCTCCAACGGGACCGGACGCTGCACTACGAGCTGCGGCTGGTCGCCGAGGACGAGATGGCGGCCGGAGGCCATGTCATGACCTCCGAAGGCCAGATCCTGGGCGAGGCGGACGGCCCCGGCGAGGGCGCGCCCGGCGCCCATGGGGAGGGAGGCTCCACGCGGGGCGGTGGCGCGCCCGGCGAGGACACGGACCGGGACCGCGGCGCGAGCGGAACCTGACGGGGCACAGGGAACGGGCGCGTGCCGTATCGGGCACACGGCCCGTGGGCGCGCGCGTAGCAGTCAAACGGCACGTGAGCTCGCGCCGCCGCGAGGCCAAGGCCCCGCGCGCCGAAGCCAAGCCAAGGCCCCGAGGGGCGCGTCAGCCGCGTCGCCTGCTCCCACCGCCCCGCTTGCCCCGCATCCCCAGGAGCACCAGTGCCACCAGGCCCACCGCCGCCGCTCCGACCAGGATGTCCCGGCTGCTGCCCCAGTCCTCGCCCGCGCCGCCGCCCTCGTCCTCGACGGACGCGCCGCCGCCTTCGAGGCCCTTGTCGTCGCCGTTCTGCCGCTGCTTCGCCGTGGCGTCCGGAAGCAGGTCGCCGTCCAGCCGCACCGCGGTGACCCGGCTGCCGCCGCCCTCCGTGCCGTACATCAAGGTGCCGCCGTCGGGGGTGAAGGCGACCGCCTCACCCTGCCTTTGCAGCGGCATGCCCGGCTCGTCGTCCAGCTTCCCGCCCAGGCCCTTCGCGCCCCACCGGTACTCCGACACCGAGAAGTAGCCGCGGAGCACCAGACGGCTGGCGTCGGGCGCGAAGGCCCCGTCGGTGACCTCCATGTCGAGATCGGCGACCCGCTTGAAGACGTTCACGCCCGACGGCGACAGCGTCGCCGGGGCCTCGTACAGCCCGGGGTCCTCCTGGCTCTTGCTCGCGATGTAGACCCGGCCGGTCCTCGGATGGACCATCATCGCCTCGGCGTTGCGCGGGCCGCCCTCGTACTGGACGGTGAACTGGGCCGTGTCGACCGCCATGTCCCGCAGCTTCTCCGGTTCCGGGAAGCGGTAGATCCACACCTTGGGCCACTTGCCGCCCATGTTGTCGCCGATGTCGCCGACGTAGACGTTGCCGTCCGGACCGACGGAGACCGCCTCCACGTCCCGCGGGTCGCCGATGCCGCGCAGGGTGACGGTCGCGACCGTGCGCCCGGTCCTGCTGTCCACGGCGTAGACATACGGACCGTCGTCGCTGTCGTTGTGCGTCCAGTAGACGCCGGGGTGGGCCCGGCTGGCCGCGAGCCCGCTGGACTCGGTGATCCGCTCGTCCTCGATCGTGAAGGAGGACGGCTCGTGGTCGTCGGCGGCGGCCGGGGCGGCGGTGGACACGGCGATGGCCACGGCGGCGGGGAGGGCGATCAGCGCGGCGGCGCGGAGCGCGCGGGGAAGCGAACGCATGGGGGCAAGCCTGCCATATCGGCAAAACGAAATAATCCCCGGATTAGGAGACCTGATCCGGGGATTATTTGCGGGAAATTAATCGGGCAATGGCGGCATAGTGGATAGCGTCGTTGCGGGAATTCACGCCACCCCTCTACGGTCTCTGCTCATGAGCGATTACAGCCAAACCTCCTACCCGTCGGGGGCGCCCGCCGGACATTCCGCCGGGGCGGACGACAAGAAGATGGTGATCATCGCGATCGTCGGTGCGGCGATCGCACTGATCGGCTCGCTGATCAACTGGTCGGTGACGGACAAGGCCACCGGCGATATCGGCGGCGTCAAGGGCACCGATGGCGACGGCGTGATCTCGCTGATCACCGCCCTGGCCGCCGCGGCGCTCTTCATCGGCGCCATGGTCGCGAAGAAGCACATACTCCACGCCGTCGGCGCGGTGGTGTCGCTGGTGACGCTGGTCATCGGCGGCATCGCCATGGCCAACCCCGACCGCGTGGTCGTGTCCTACTTCATGGACGAGGGTGCGCCCAACGAGAAGGCAGCCGAGAAGGTCGCCGAGCAGCTCGAGTTCTCCGCGGGCCCGGGCGTCTACATGGTCCTGGTCGGCGCGCTGCTGAGCCTGGTCTGCGGCTTCCTCGCGTTCAAGAAGGCCAACTCCGGCCGCTAATTCCACATTCGGGCGGCATCTGCCCGTTTCCCCGGAATCCGGTGGCTCGCATTCTTAGCCCATTACGTGGCGAAGAATACGGGCCACCGGATTTCTCCATTCTTCACCGCACCCACCCACCGCGTTCACATGACGTGAACGGTCCGGCGAACTTCACCCTTCGGAGGGATGACAGCGCAAACCCGCCCGGTAGGCTGGCTTGGTCGGCAAGTATCCCGCCCCATGGCGACGTCAATGATCTTCGGACGCGATCCCGAGTGGACTCCGCCCAAGGAGTGGCCGATCCCGCCCGTAGGCGGATACACCGCCGATGACCTGGACCGGCTCCCGAACCTGCCTCGGCACACAGAGCTGATCGACGGGAGCCTCGTCTTCGCGAGCCCGCAGACGGTGTTCCACATGCGCGCCATCCGATTGCTACAGGCATCCCTCCTGCACGCGACACCGCCTGCACTGGACGTGTACAGCAGGATGACGGTCACCCTCGGCCCGCGTAACCGGCCGGAGCCAGACGTGCTCGTAGTGGAGAGCGAGGCGTGCACGGAGCTCAAGGAAACTACTTTCCAGCCCGAGGACGTCGTCCTCGCTGTCGAGGTGGTCTCGGAAGACTCCGAGGCGCGGGATCGCGACACCAAGCCACTCAAGTACGCCGAAGCGCGAATCCCCCACTTCTGGCGCGTCGAATTGGACGAGGAAACGGAGCTCCCGGTCGTCCACGTCTTCGAGCTGGAGCCCACCACCAAGGCTTACGTAGCGACCGGCATCCACCGCGAGCAGCTCAAGGTCTCCGTCCCCTTCCCCGTCAAGATCGACCTGACGGCCATCAACCGCCGCCAGCCGTGACCCGCGGGGGCGCGCTCGCCCCCGGCCAGCCGGAAAGCCGCGCCCAGCCCCGAGCCCCGCGTCCGTGTCCCCGTCCGCCCGCGTGCATACTTCACCGATGCGCATCATGTTCGTCGGTGACTCGATGACCATCGGCAGTGCCGGCGACTTCACCTGGCGCTACCGCATGTGGGAGCACCTCAACGCCACCTTCGGCGGCCCGTACAAGATCGTCGGGCCGCGCTGCGAGGTGTACGACAAGCACGCCGACGCCCCCGTCTCGCACGACTACGGCGACCCGGCCTTTCCCGCCCGCGCCCGCCGCCACCTCGCCGGATGGGGCGAGGGCTGGCTCCATATGGCACCTCTCATAGGGGACGCCATACGCGACCACCGCGCCGACACGCTCCTGATCTCCCTCGGCCTGATCGACCTGGGCTTCTACACCGACGCGGAGCAGACGGCCGCCAACGCGCGCCGCTTCCTCACCGAGGCGCGCACCGCCAACCCCGGCATCCAGGCCGTGCTGCTCCCGGTCATCCCGAACATCCGGGCCGAGGCCGACGCGTTCTTCGCCGCCGAGTGCGCCCGTCTCAACGAACTCCTCGCCAAGGCGGTCGCCGATCTCGACTCCCCGGCCTCCCCGCTGCTGCTGGCCTCGCGCCCGTCCGCGTACGACATCCACCGCGACACCTACGACGGCACGCACCCCAACGCGAGCGGGGAACGGCGGATCGCGGGCGCCTTCGCCGAGGCGATGCACCAGGCGTGGGACGTGGGCGCGCCGTACGCGTCCTGAACCTGCCGGTCTGAGCCCTGCCGGTCCCGACCGAGCCGGTCCCAGCCGCACCGGTCCCAGCCGCACCGGTCCCAGCCGCACCGGTCCCAGCCGTGCTGCCCCTGCGCGGTGCGTCCATCGTGCGAGCACCCTGCCCCGTGGACCTTGCCTAGAGCCCACTCCAAGGCGTTGGCTGGATGACCATGAAGTACACGCAGCTCGGACGCACCGGACTCAAGGTCAGCCGACTGGTCCTCGGCACCATGAACTTCGGCCCGCAGACGAATGAGGCCGACAGCCACTCGATCATGGACGCCGCGCTCGACGCGGGCGTCAACTTCTTCGACACCGCCAACGTGTACGGCTGGGGCGAGAACAAGGGCCGCACGGAGGAGATCCTCGGCTCGTGGTTCGCCAAGGGCGGCGGACGCCGCGACAAGACCGTGCTGGCGACCAAGGTCTACGGCCACATGAGTGGCGATGACGAGTCGCCCTGGCCCAACGAGGACAAGCTCTCCGCGCTCAACATCCGCCGCGCCGTCGAGGCCAGTCTCAAGCGGCTCGGTACGGACTACATCGACCTCTACCAGTTCCACCACGTGGACCGGGACACGCCGTGGGACGAGATCTGGCAGGCGGTCGACGTCCTGGTGACGCAGGGCAAGATCCTGTACGCCGGATCGTCCAACCACGCGGGCTGGCACATCGCGCAGGCCAACGAGACGGCCCGGCGGCGCGGTTCGTACGGGCTGGTCAGCGAGCAGTGCCTGTACAACCTGGCCGAGCGGCGCGCGGAGATGGAGGTCATCCCGGCCGCGCAGGACTACGGCCTCGGCGTCATCCCCTGGTCCCCGCTGCACGGCGGACTGCTCGGCGGCGCGATCCGCAAGGAGCAGGCGGGCGGGGCGGCCCGTACCGCGTCCGGGCGGAGCGGCGACGCGCTGCGGGACTCCGCGATCAGGGACAGGGTGCAGGCGTACGAGGATCTGCTCGACAAGCACGGGCTGCAGCCCGGCGAGGTGGCGCTGGCCTGGCTGCTGACCCGGCCCGGGGTGACGGGGCCCATCGTGGGGCCGCGCACGGCGGAGCAACTGGAGTCGGCGCTGCGGGCGGTGGAGCTGGAACTGAGCGAGGAGCTGCTGGCGGGGCTGGACGAGATCTTCCCGGGCCCGGGTCCGTCGCCGGAGGCGTTCGCCTGGTGACCGTGCGTTCGCGACGACGGTGACGTCCTCGCGTCGACGTCGACGTCCGCGTACGGCGGCCGCGCTCCGGGCACACGCTCAGCGGAGGGCGGCCGCCACGGCGACGACAACGAGGATGACGGCGAACGCGCCACGCAAGATCAGGGTTCGGGTCCTGGGGTCCACCCTCGAAGGTTAACCGGGGCGCTCGGCGGCGAGGGCGGCGGCCCGGCAGCTGGGCTGCCAGGTGCCGGGTGCCGGGGTCCGCGCGGCCGACGACTCCGTGCCGTCGGCGACCCGGCGGCTGCCCGGCCGCCGACGGTCCCGCCGCCTGCCCGGCGGTGAGTGGCCCGGTGGTCAGTGGCCGAGCGGCCAGCGCCCGACCGCCTCGTAGCGCGGCTGCGCCCCGGGCACGCCCGCCTCCGGCGGATGGCTGCGCATCAAGGTCAGCTCACCGGCCGTCCACGTGACGCTCGTGAACTCGGCGAGGGCGGTGACGAACGGCACCAGATCCACTTCCGGCCTGCGGCCACGGCTGCGGGCGATGGTCAGATGCGGGGTGTCGTACGGGCGCTGGTCCTCCATCGCCACCCCGGCCCGCCGCGCCCCGGCCGCCGCCGAGTCGGCGAGCGACCGCATCGTGGTGCGGTCGCCTTCGGCGCCGACCCACATCACGCGGTGGCCGAACCGCCCACCACGCGCCAGGCACAGCTCGTAGGGGTCGTGGCGCCGCGCGGCACGGGCGAGCCGCTCATGCAGTCCGGGGAGCAGTTCCTCGGCGACCTCGCCGTAGAACGCCAGCGTGAAGTGCCAGCCCGTCCGGTCGGCCCACCGCAGGCGCTCCGCCCCGGGGATCCGGTGCAGCGGGTCGACGGCCGTGCCGAGCTCGGCGAGGACGTCGGCCGGAGGCAGCACGGCGGCGAACAGTCTCATACAACGAGTCTCCCTCTCGAACGACTCTCCCTCTCGAACTTCTCTCCCGCGCCGCCGCCGTCGCGTCACGCCCCTGTCAGGGCACGCCCACGCGCCCCCGTGTCCTCGGGCGAATCCCGGGACGTGTCCCCGGCACTGTCCCCGGGGGCCTTCCTGGGGGTCTCGCCGGGGGTCTCCCCCGGGGTCTCCCTGGGCACGAACGCGATCACCCGCCGCCCCCTCCGCAACTCCACCCGCAGCCGCAGGCCCCCGACCCGGGCCAGGACCAGGCCGACCGTAACCGCCGCGAGCGCCGCGACGAGGCCGCCCGCCGCGAAGCCGACACGGGGGCCGTACGCGTCGGTGAGCCAGCCCACCAGCGGGCCGCCGATCGGAGTGCCGCCGAAGAAGACCATCATGAACAGGCTCATCACCCGGCCGCGCATCGCCGGGTCCGTGCCGAGCTGCACGCTGGAGTTCGCCGTGACGTTGAACGTCATCGCGAAGACGCCGATCGGGACCATCAGCGCCGCGAACACCCAGAACGCCGGGGCGAACGCGGCCGCGATCTCCAGCACGCCGAACATCAGCGCCGCGCCGACCAGCAGCCGCTGCCGCGAGCTGGTGCGCCGGGCGGCGAGCAGCGCGCCGGTGAGGGAGCCGACCGCCATGAGCGTGTTGAGCAGGCCGTACGTGCCCGGACCGGCGTGGAAGACGTCGTCGGCGAAGGCGCTCAGCCAGATCGGGAAGTTGAACCCGAAGGTGCCGATGAAGCCGACGAGGACGATCGGCCAGAGCAGATCGGGGCGCCCTGCGACGTAGGCCAGGCCCTCGCGCAACTGGCCCTTGGCGCGCGGCGCACGCTCGATCTTGTGCAGTTCGCCGGTGCGCATCAGCAGCAGGCCGATCAGCGGGGCGCCGAAGGACAGCCCGTTGAGCAGGAAGGCCCAGCCGCTGCCGACAGCGGTGATCAGCACACCTGCGACGGCGGGCCCGATGAGCCGGGCGGACTGGAAGTTCGCCGAGTTGAGGCTGACGGCGTTGCGCAGCTCCCGGGGGCCGACCATCTCGGCGACGAAGGCCTGGCGGGTCGGGTTGTCCACGACCGTGACCATGCCGAGGAGGAAGGCGATGAGGTAGACGTGCCAGACCTGGACCTGGCCGCTGAGCGTGAGGGCGGCGAGCGCGAGTCCGCAGGCGGCCTGCGCGGCCTGGGTGATCATCAGGATGCGGCGCTTGGGGTAGCGGTCGGCGATGACCCCGCCGTACAGGCCGAACAGCAGCAGCGGCAGGAACTGCAGGGCCGTGGTGATGCCGACGGCGGTGGAGGACCCGGTGAGGCTGAGGACCAGCCAGTCCTGGGTGATGCGGGACATCCACGTGCCGGTGTTGGACACGACGGCGCCGGTCGCGAAGAGCCGGTAGTTGCGGACCCGGAGTGAACTGAACATCCCGCGCCGTGCGGTGTCGGCGGTCTCCGGGGAGTCGGCGGTGCCGGTGGTCTCCGGGGAGTCGGCGGTGCCGACGGGCGGGGCGGAGTCGGGGGACGCGGCGGCCGAGCCACGTATGTCGGCGGAGTCCTCGGAGTCGGCGGAGTCGGCGGCCGCGCCGCGTATGTCCGGGGAATCGGCGGTGTCGGCGCCGTCGGCGGCTTCGCGGGCGTCCGCGGCGCCTACCGCTTCGCGGGCGTCGGGGCGGTGGGGTGGATTCGGTGCGGGTGCGGAGTCTGCTCCGGGTCCCGAACTCAAAGGGGTTCGCCTCCTCGCGGCGTGGTCTCCTACAGGTGTGCCAGCTTCTCCAGCACGGGCGCGGCGGCGCGGAGCACCGCTCGTTCGTCATCGGTGAGCTTCGCGGTCTGCTCGGCCAGCCACGCGTTCCGCTTGCGGCGGCTCTCTTCCAGCATGGCCTCGGCCCGTTCGGTCTGCGAGACCACCTTCTGGCGGCGGTCCTGCGGGTGCGGCTCCAGCCGGACCAGCCCCTTGGACTCCAGCAGCGCGACGATGCGGGTCATCGAGGGCGGCTGCACATGCTCCTTGCGGGCCAGCTCACCGGGGGTGGCCGAACCGCAGCGGGCGAGGGTGCCCAGGACGGACATCTCGGTGGGGCTCAGCGACTCGTCGACGCGCTGGTGCTTGAGCCGCCGCCCCAGCCGCATCACGGCGGAGCGCAGCAGGTCCACGGCGGCCTTGTCGTCGGCGGCCGCGGTGGGGGTGTCACTCAGTTCCCCGGCCGGGGGCAGGGGGCGGGACGGTTCCGGCATGGTCTTTAGCGTAACTCATTACCTGCTCTAATAAAAGCGCGATGCCATCCGCGTCGCAGATCCACCCGAACGCGGGATCACCCGTACCCGGAATCACCCATACGAGTGAGGACCCTCCGGAAAGTAACGCGATGGCCCAGGAAGCCCCGCGACCCTGGACGTATGGGATCGAAGGCCGGTACGGGATCGACGGTGCTCAGCCTGCGGATAGACACCGAGCTGCTGGACCGGATCCGGCAACATGCCGCGAAACGCGGAATGAGCGTCCAGGACTACGTGGTCCGGACGCTCATCCGCGATGACTTCGACGAACGCTTCCAGACGTCCGTCGACGAGACCGAGCGGTTCTACCGCGAGGCCACGTGATCCGCCACGTGATCCTCAGCCGCCGCCGAGCCCCCCGTCTCAGCTGACGCCGAGCACCTGCTCGATCGGGTCGAGGAGGAAGTAGACGAGGAAGCACAGCCCCACGGCGCCCAGCAGCCACGGGATCTCCCGCGTCCGCTTGGCCGCGACGCGCAGCAGGATGAACGACAGCACGCCGATGCCGATGCCGTTGGTGATGCTGTAGGTGAACGGCATGGAGATCAGCGTCAGGAACGCCGGGACCGCGATCGTGGAGTCGCGCCAGTCGATCTCGGTGACGTTCGACGCCATGATCAGGAAGCCCACGACGATCAGCGCCGGGGTCGCGGCCTGCGACGGAACCACCTTGGCCAGCGGCGTGAAGACCAGCGCGAGCAGGAAGAGGCCGCCGGTCACCAGGTTCGCCAGTCCGGTACGGGCGCCCTCGCCGACGCCCGCCGTGGACTCCACGAAGCAGGTGTTGGCGGACGCCGAGCCGAGCCCGCCGCCCGCGACCGCGATGCCGTCGACCATCAGGATGCGCCCCATGCCGGGCATCTGACCCTTCTCGTCGTCCATCAGCCCCGCCTCCTCGCCGACGCCGATGATGGTGCCCATCGCGTCGAAGAAGCCGGACAGCAGCACGGTGAACACGAACAGGCAGCCGGTGAGGACACCGACCTCGTCGAAGCCGCCGAACAGGCTGATGTCGCCGATCAGCCCGAAGTCCGGGGTGTCCACGACCTTGTCCGGGACCCGGGGCACGCTCAGCCCCCAGGCCGCGTCCGGGATGGCGGCGATGGTGTTGACGATGATCGCCGTGAACGCGGTCACGGTGATGCCGATGAGGATCGCGCCGCGTGTCTTGCGGACCACCAGGATGAACGTGAGCGCCAGGCCGAGTACGAAGATCAGCACCGGCCAGCCCTGGAGCCGGCCCTCGATCCCCAGACCCATGGGCACGGTGGTGTGCGCGGTGTCCGGGTTGCGGGTCACGAAGCCGGAGTCGACCAGGCCGATGAGCGCGATGAACAGGCCGATGCCGATCGCGATGGCGCGCCGCAGCCCGCCGGGGATCGCGTCCATCACACGCTGCCGCAGACCGGAGGCGACCAGGATCATGAGCACCAGGCCCGCGAGGACCACCATGCCCATCGCGTCCGGCCAGCTCATCTTGGGGGCGAGCTGGAGGGCGACGACGGCGTTGATGCCGAGCCCGGCGGCGAGCGCGATCGGGACGTTGCCGATGACGCCCATGAGGATCGTCGTCAGACCCGCCATCAGGGCGGTGGCGGTGACGAGCTGGCCGTTGTCCAGCTGGTGCCCGTACTTGTCCTCACCGGCGCCGAGGATGATCGGGTTGAGCACGATGATGTAGGCCATCGCGAAGAACGTGGCCAGGCCGCCGCGGATCTCCCGGGCGACCGAGGAGCCCCGCGCGGTGATCTGGAAGAACCGGTCCAGACCGGTGAGGGACGATGCCGGGGGCGGCTGTGGGGCGTCGACCGGAGCCGGGGCCGATGGGGACATGGGGATGACCTCAGTGGTGCGCGGGCATAAATAAACGGGCCGCTTTGGACATTCATACGAGATCATCCAGTCGGACCCGGGCCGGTTCAGTATGAATGCATAACGCAAAGATCGCTATCTCCGCGCGTAGACGCAAACGGCCCTTAAGCTGTGCGCATGACGAAGTGGACCCCCAAGCACGAGGCGCCGGAGCCCTTGGAGGGCAATGTCGTCGCCACCATCACCGGCGGCACGATCGTGTGGTTCGTCCTCTTCCTCGTCCAGCTCCCCTTCTACGGATGGTTCGACGACCACGACCACCTGTGGTGGCTGTGGACGTGCCTGGCCGGCGGGGGGCTGGGGCTGGTGGGCGTCTGGTACGTACGCAGGCGGGACGCGGCGATCCGCCGGGCCGCCGCCGACGCGGCGGCGACCCAGGACACGGCACCCGGCACCGCGGGCTGACCGCGCGCCTTACTGCACGTCCCTACTGCACGTCGACGAAGTCGCCGGCGGCCTTGGACGGGGCGGTCGTGGACATCCCGGCGTAGCTGTAGCGCCAGTAGCCGTCGGCGGCCGCGGTGACGGTGGTCTTCAAAGCGCCGCCGGTGGTGGACGTCACCGTCTTGACCGTGGTGTAGGTGTCGGTGCCCTTCTTACGGAACTGCAACTGCACCGGCTGGTCCTTGTGGCCCACGTACGCGTGCGTCCTCCAGTCGGCGCGGGTGAGCGTGCCGGTGACCGTGATGGGCTTGCCCTTCCGCACCGGCTCCGGCGAGGCGTTGGCGGTCAGCTTCGAGTACCGCTGGACCTTGAAGGAGCCGACCTTCTCGCTGCTGTAGAAGTCGCCGTCATTGGCGTCCGCCCACGCGTTGACGTACCACGTGCCCGCCGGGCTGTTGTCGTAGAAGTCCGCCCGCGGGTCCATCGTGAAAGCCGCCGAGCAGGTCGAGGTGGCGGCGTCCACCTGGGCGCAGGTCACCGGCGAGCTGGGCTGGGCGAACCCGAACTCCGGGCCGGACACGCCGAAGGAGCTGAGTCCCTTGATGCCGGAGTCGTCCGTGGCCGTCACCGAGACGGTGAAGGTCTTGGCGGCGGTGGTGCCGATCACGACCGGCTTGCCGCCGTTGACGACGACCTTGGTGATCGCCGTGTCGCCGTAGCCGTCCGCCTGAGCCGCCGGAGCGGCCAGGCCGACCGCCGCGGCCGCGGCGACGGAGGCGGTGAACACGGCGACGGTGGTGCGCTTGCGCATCTATCCCCCCACAGGATCAGAAGGCTCCGCCCGCGCCGTGCGCGCATGGCCGCGGCAGAGCCGGAAGTGGACAGAGCATAAGATCTTCACGTTCTGTTCACAAGTCCTCCAGCCGTTCTCACGGGCGCGTTGTGCCCCTGCCACCAAGGGAGTTGGCCTCCCCGCACCATCGGGCAACCGCCAAGTAACCTGAACGCATGACCGGTTACAGCTTCCGCGCGGACGAGATCGACACCAGCAGGCCGCACTCGGCCCGGATGTACGACTACTACCTCGGGGGCAAGACCCACTACGAGATCGACGCGAAGGCCGCCGAAGGCGTCATGGCCGCGTGGCCGGGCGTCCAGATGTGGGCCCGCACCAACCGGGCGTTCATGCACCGCGCCACGCGCTGGCTCGCCGCCGAGGCCGGGATCCGCCAGTTCCTCGACCTCGGCACCGGCATCCCCACCGAGCCCAACCTGCACCAGATCGCGCAGGGCGTGACCCCGGAGGCGCGGATCGTCTACGTCGACCACGACCCGATCGTGCTGACCTACGCGGACGCGCTGCTGAACAGCACCCCCGAGGGCCGCACGGTGTTCATCCACGCCGACGTCGCGCGGCCGGAGTCCATCCTCGACTCCCCGGTGCTGCGGGACACCCTCGACCTGACCGAGCCGGTCGGACTCTCCCTCAACGCGCTGATGCACTTCTTCCCCGACGAGGCCAACCCGCACGGCATCGTCCAGCACCTCCTCGACGCCCTCGCCCCCGGCAGCTACCTCGCCCTCAGCCACGGCGTCCCGGACCCCGACTCACAGGTCCGGGACACCGTCACCGAGCTGTACCGCAGGAGCGGCATGACGGTCGTGGGCCGCAGCAAGAACCAGGTGGCGCGCTTCTTCGACGGCCTCGAACTCATCGAACCGGGCGTGGAGATGGCTCACCGCTGGCGCCCGGAACCGGACACCGACCCGGCGGATCTGGCCCGCACGAAGGTGTCGCTGTACGTGGGAGTGGCCCGCAAGCCGTGAGGCCTCCAGCCGGTGGCCACCCGCCTGCGCACGCCCTGACGGGCTCCGGCCGGTGACCACCCGCCGCGCACGCCCCTGGCGGGCTCCGGCAGGCGGCCACCCGCCACGACCACGGGCTACGAATCACCCGGCAGCATCGCCGCGAGGGCCCTGGTGAGCTCGGCTTCGGCCGCCGCCTTGTCGATCCCGAGGCCGGTGAGCACCCCCGCGCCCCCCTCGAACTCCAGCAGCGCGAGCAGGATGTGCTCCGTCCCGACGTAGTTGTGCCCCATCCGCAGGGCCTCCCGGAACGTCAGCTCCAGTACCTTCTTCGCGCCCGCGTCGTACGGCACCAGCGCGGGCACCTCGCCGCCGCCCGGCGGCAGCGCCGCGGTCGCGGCCTCGCGGACGGCGTCCAGCGCCACGCCCTGCATGAGCAGCAACTTCGCGGCGAGCCCCTCCCGTTCGCCGAGCAGCCCCAGCACCAGATGCGCGGGCCGCACCTCGTCGTGCCCTGCCGAGTGGGCTTCGTTGTGCGCGACCATCAGCACGTTCTTCGCCCGCGGGGTGTACCGGCTGAACCCCTGACCCGGGTCCAGATCCGACACCTCCCCGCCCTTGGGCACGAACCGCTTCTGAGCCGCCTGCCTGGTGACCCCCATGCTCTTGCCGATGTCCGTCCACGAAGCACCGGAGCGCCGCGCCTGATCCACGAAGTGGCCGATCAGGTGGTCAGCCACCTCCCCGAGGCGTTCCGCGGCGATGACCGCGTCGGACAGCTGGTCGAGAGCGTCGGTGTGAACCTTCTTGATGGCCTCGATCAGGTCATCGAGCCGGACCTGATACGTCATGCCGACTGGATTCGTCATAACGCAACCCTAGGTTGACACCCCTGTGAGCGTCAACCCTTGGTTGACACTCCGATCGACCCGCCCGAGCTCCGGGCTCCGGACGTCAGTCGAACCAGCGGGCCTGCGCCAGCTCCTCCGTCCGGGTCAGGTCCTCCAGCAGCGCCGCCGCCTCGAAGCGGCGGTGCCACTGGCCCGCCGCCCAGGCCAGGCCCGCCGCCACGCCCTCCAGGGTGGCCGCGTGCAGGGCCCCGTCCGGGGTGCGGCGCCAGTCCAGCTCCACGCCCTCGACGACCAGTTCGTCGTGCTCCATGTACGTCTCGGGGGCACCCGGAAGCAGGATCCGTACCGCGCCCGGGACCTGGCGCGGTTCGCCGCCGGCCGGCGCCTCGGAGGCCGCGTACAGCTCGCTCAGGCGCCGCACCTGGAACAGGTCCGCCAGGTCCGCCGCGCGCGCGGGGGGTACCGGCAGCAGGGCGCGGCCCGTCGCCAGCGGGATCAGGTCCGGGGTGTCCGCGACGACCGCCTCGGCCGCGTCCACGACCCGCACCTCCCCGTCGACCACCGCCCGAAGGTCGTCCGGCAGGGTGACCTGCTCCGGGTCCAGGTCCGCCAGCAGGCCGTGGATCGCGTGCAGCTGGGCCGCCGTGACCTCGCGGTCGGGATCGGCCAGCCGGGCCAGGAGCTCCGCCGCGCCGCCGGGTTCGTCCAGCAGCGCCGCGACCGAGGTCCGCACGCCCAGCGCGCGCAGCACCTGCTCGTCTTCGAAGCCGGTGGCGTCCGCCTCCTCGTACAGGCCCTCCAGCAGCGGGTCGCCGCCCGCCGCGCGCAGGCCCGCCGGGCGGCGGCCGTCCAGCACCGGATGGCCGCGCAGCCACCACGCGGTGTACGGGCGGACCGTCTCCGCCGTGCCGTCCGGCAGCAGGATCCGCACCGGCGCGGTCAGCGCGTCGCGCAGCGGGGGCTTGGCGAGCATCGCCAGGGCCCGCGGCCAGGCGTCGTCCGCGACCAGCTCCAGGTCGCGGACGGCGACGATCTCCGTGGCGACAGGGGGTACGGGGCTCTCCGGCAGGCGGTCCAGCACGTCCTCGCACCACACGTCGACCGCGTCGAGCAGGCCCGCGTCGTCGGGCTCGGCGAAGTCGCCTTCCCTGGGCTCCAGTTCGTCCGGGTCCAGGACGACGTCCGTGGCCCGTACGAGCGTGAACCCGGCCAGCACGCCCACGGCCGTCAGCGGCTGCTCGCCCCACCGCTCGGCCAGCTCGGGGTCGCAGGAGGGGAGTTCACCCTCGTGGATGACGGCCTCGAAGTCGCTGCCGGGGAAGACGAGCTCGCCCGCCGGGGTCGGCTCGCCGTCCTCGTCGGGAAGCGCCAGTGCCGCCAGCCACGGCTCGTCGCCGGGGGCCAGGCGCGCGTCACGCGCCAGGCCGAGGATCGTCTCGGCCAGTTCGTAGGTGTCCAGGCTCCCCATGTCGTCGTCCCCGTCGTACCAGTGCTCGTCGTCGAGAGAGCCGGCGACGGCGGCCCGGACCTGGGGGGTGGTCAGCACCGCGCGCGGGGTCGCCGGTGTGGCACCGAGCTTCTCCAGCAGCGGGTGCGCGGCGTCGGGGTGCGCGACCTTGAGACCGAGGCGGGCGAGGGTGCGGTGGCGGGCCGCGATGTCGCCGCCGGGCGCGCCGTCGCCGGACGCGCCCTCCTCGGGCTTCCGGTACGGGGCGTCCTCGTACGCGGCATCCCCGTACCCGGTGTCCCCGTACGCGGCGCCCTCGTACGGGGTGTCCTGGTGCGGGATGTCCTCGTACGGGGCCGTCTTCCCCGCCGTCTGACCGGCGCTCATCAGCTCGCCGCTCTCGCCGGGCAGCGGCAGCAGCACCTGCCGGGGCCCGATCGTCGTACGCCTGTCGGCGAGCGGCACCGGCAGGCCGCTGAGCCGGTCGGGGTCCGTGCCCGCCAGCGAGTCGTACAGCCGCCACCACCACGCGGGCGCGCGCTCCACCCCCGCGAGCCGGTCGATCAGCTCGCCGAGCGGCACCCGCGCCACGTCCAGCGCCCGCAGCTCCGCGCGGCGTTCGAGCCCGGCGGGCAGCAGCCCGGGGAACAGCTCGGCCAGGACCTGCACGGTCTCGGCCCCCGCACCCTCCACGATCTCCGCGTCCATCGGCCGCAGCGCGTACGGCTCGCCGCCGGGGCCGCCGCCGAACGCGGCGGAACCGAGCGCTGCGGAGTCGAGGTCCACGGAGTCGTCCCACGTCGCCTCACGGGCCTCCGCGGACGTCTCGCCGCCGGAGGGCTCCGCCGGGGCCGCCGCGCTCGGCAGGAACGGCACGCGCGGCAGCAGCTCCAGGACGCGGGTGCGCAGCCGCGCGTCCAGCTCGCCCCGGCCCAGCGGGCCGGGTACGAGGTCGACCGTGCCGACGCCGACGGGGTGCCAGCCGCGCAGCAGCGCCGCGTACGCCTCGGCCGCGCGCTCCAGCAGGAAGTCCGTGAGCGGGCCGGGCGCGGCGTGCCGGCGGGTCGGTTCGAGCGGGAAGGACGCGATGAGCAGGGCGGGCAGGCCCAGCGGCTCGTCGGTGGGGGTCGGCGCGTGGACCACGGGCGCGGTGCCGGGGCGTACCGGCGCGCCCTCGTCGTCCACCGGCACCGCCCAGGTCACCGACCACGCGGGACGCAGCCGCTCCTCCACCGGGCGGTCCTTGAGCAGCTCGGCGTCCAGCCGGCCGCCCGCGTGCTCGGTGCGCCAGCGGGTGGCGCCGCGCGCGTCCGCGGTGTCCTCGATGACGGCGTACGGGCCGTCCTCGCGCCGCCGCAGGGTCCGTACGCCCCCGGGCGTGTCGACCACGACCTCCGTCAGGCCCGGGAGGGTCAGCAGCAGCGCGTCGTCGATCCCGGCCAGCAGCCGCACGGCCACGTCCTCGGCCGCGCCGTCCCGCAGCGGCAGCACCACGACCGTGTCGTACCCCTCGGGGGCGGCCCCCTCGGCGGGCAGCGGCAGCCGCAGCAGCGGTACGTGACCGTCCCGGCGGCGCAGTTCGTCGGCGAGGCCGGGGCTGGCGTCCGCGGCGGTACGGGCCAACTCGCGCGCCTCGGTGAGGGACCAGCGCACGCCTCCGGTACGGCCGACGACGGCGGGCTCGTCGCTGACGGCCAGGACAGCCGCGAAGCCGACGCCGAAGCGGCCGACGGCGTGGCCGCCCGCCTGCGCCTCGTCGCGCTTGGCGGAGGCGCGCAGGGTGGCCAGCGACTCGACGCCGTGGGCGTCCAGCGGAGCGCCGGTGTTGGCGGCGGCGAGCACGGCGGGGGCGGTGCCGTCGGCGGGGTGCAGGGTGAGCCGCAGCCGGCCGGGGACCCCGGCGCGGGCGGCGGCGTCGGAGGCGTTCTGGGCCAGCTCGACCACGAGCCGGTCGCGGTAGCCGCCGAGCGCCAGGTCCTCCTCGGCGTTGGCGTCCTCCCGGAAGCGGGCGGGCGACGCGGCCCAGGCGTCCAGCACGCCGCGCCGAAGCCGGGCGGTGCCGAACGGGTCCGCGCCCTCGGTCACGCCTCGCACCATCGCCGTGCTGCTCACGTTCGCCTCCGGGTTCCTGGTCAATGGCTCCGGCCCGCGCGGACCGTCCGGGCAAAGTATTGCCTGCGGCAGGGGGGCGCTTCTGGGGGTCCCCCTTGGGGCAGAGCCCCCAGCCCCCGGCGTACCCCCTCCACCGGCCAGGCTCCCGCCCCCGTCGCGGGAGGGCGTCGTCCCCCGAAGAGCTGACTGACCGCCACCAAGCCCGCCGCCGCGGGGCACCGCCGCAGCGTGCGGTCGCGAGGAGGCGGCGCGCGGGGCCGCGCGGACACAACCGGAAAGCACCGGGCGCGCGGGTGCCGTCCTCCGGGCTTTACACGCCGCGGCCCTACGGGCTGCTGCGGGCATGCCGAACGACGGCAGCGGGCGACGGACGCCGCCCGGTGCCGGCCGACCGCAAAGGCTCCGATCACGCGGCACCCGGCCGCACAGGCGCACACCGGTGACCGCTCGCGCGGCACCGCCCGGTCGGCGGCCCGACCGGCACGGTCGGGGGAGCCAGGGCACCGGAGGCGCGGCGCGGCCAGGGGCCGGGCAGCACAGCCACCCGACCTCAGGGCCGGGGCACCAGCCAGCGCAAGCTCAGGGCCAGGGAACCGCGGCCACCGCGACCTCAGGGGCCAGGGCGCCGAAGGCGCGGCGCGGCCGGGGGCCAGCGCCGCGGCCACCGCGACGTCGGGGCCGGGGCACCGGCCGCCGCGAGGTCAGGAGTGGCCGAGTTCCTCGGCTGGTGCGTCCGGCTCCACCGAGCCGCCCGTACGGTCCGGGTGCAGCGCCATCGGCTCCACGACCGTCTCGTCGATCACCGGGGGCGCCGGCCGCGGCGGCTTCGGCATGATCGCCGCCTCCGAGTGGGCGCCGCAGCCGTACGTCAGCGACACCACCCGGCCGTCCGCCGGGCTGAACTCGTTCGCGCACACCCCGAACGCCTGCTTCAGCGACCCGCTGAGCGGCATCAGGAAGCCGCAGGTCACGCAGGAGGCGGGGGCGGCCTGTGCCATCGGGGTCTTGGCGCCGTACGAGTCGTCCCAGCGGTCGGCGGCCGTGTGCAGCCCGTAGCGGGACAGGACCCGCGCGCGCCGCATGCCCAGTTCCTCGGCGACCGCCGCGATGCTGCCGCGCGCGGGCACGGTCGCCTGGGCGGCCGGCGAACCGGCCGTCACCTCGGCGTCCTCGACGTCCGCGACGTCCGCGATCTGCGCCATCTCCTCGGAGACCACGGCGTTCGGCGGCGCGGCGTCCACGCCCGTATAGCCCGGTTCCAGGCGCAGGTCCTCGGCCTCGGTGGGCAGCAGGTCGCCCGGGCCCAGGTCGCCGGGGCGCAGCCGCTCGCTCCAGGGCACCCACTCCGGCGCGAGCAGCGCGTCCGGGCCGGGCAGCAGCACCGTCTCATCGAGGGTGACGACCTTGGCGCGGGAGGCGCGGGCGACCGTCACGGCCCAGCGCCAGCCCCGATAGCCGGGCTCTTCGCACTCGAAAAGGTGTGTGACGACGCGGTCGGCGTCGGCGACGGCGACGACATGCTCGCCGACCGTCCCGGGGAGTGCGGCTTCCTCGGCCGCCTCGCGGGCGAGATCGACGGCCTCGGCGCACAGGCGGTCCGGGGTACGGCTTCGCATCGCAGCACTCACAAGAATCGATTCTCTCCTACGCCGTCTCACGAGTGCGCCAACCGAGCGGCGGGACGGCGGACGGAGCGGACCTGAGGACCGCGTCGACGTCCGCGCCTGATCGGCCTCGGGCGCACCTTGTACTCCCCATTCTGCGGGACAGCGACTCGGTGCGTGGCCAAGAACGACCGCCAGTGGCGCGTTAGGCACGCTACCTTGTCAGGCCCGGTCCCCCTACCCCCGTCCCTACCCACCTCGATCACGAATCCGCCTCGGAGCGCGAAACTCCCCCGGACTCCCCCGTACCGGCTCACGTCGGCGCCGGCCAGGCGGCACCATGGTCAGATGAGTCGGGTGAGTCGGATTCGGGCAGAGGATCGGGCGAAGGACCGGGTGAACGACCGGTGAAGGACCGGCTGGAGGACGGGCTGGAGGACGGCGCGAAGGGCCGGACACAGTCCTGGGCGAGCCGAACAATGGGCCGAACGGTGGGCCGAACGATGGGACGGCCGATGGGCCGGAGGACAAGCCGGAAGACGGGCCGGGTGGCGGGCCGGAGCGAGGGCGCCGACTCCGGTACCGCCGCGCTGTCCCCGGACTGGGGCCGCAAGGGATGGGTCCGCAGGACCGGCCGCGCCCTGCGGCACCCGTTCGCCGCGGCCGCCCGCGGCATCCGCCGCGCCACGCACGCGCACGGCGCGGGCGAATCCGGCCTGAGCAAGCTCATCGAGCTGCACGCCGTGAACTCCGCGGGCGACATGATGGTCACCATCGCGCTCGCCTCGACGGTCTTCTTCTCCGTACCGACCGACGAGGCGCGCGGGCGGGTGGCGCTCTACCTGGCCATCACCATGGCGCCGTTCGCCCTGCTGGCGCCGGTCGTCGGCCCGCTGCTGGACCGGCTTCCGCACGGCCGCCGCGCGGCGATGGCCACCGCGATGCTCAGCCGGGCGGTGCTGGCGCTGGGCATGTCGACGGCCGTGGCGGGCGGCGGTCTTGAGCTGTATCCGGCGGCGCTCGGCGTCCTGGTGGCGTCCAAGGCGTACGGGGTGGTGCGGTCGGCGGTCGTCCCCAGGCTGCTGCCGCCCCGCTTCTCCCTGGTCAAGGCCAACTCGCGGGTGACGCTGGCCGGGCTGCTGGCCACCGGTATCGCCGCGCCGGCGGGGGCGGGGCTGCATCAGATCGGGCCGGAGTGGCCGCTGTACGGGGCGTGCGCGGTGTTCACCGCCGGAACGTTCCTGTCCTTCACGCTCCCCCACAAGGTCGACTCCGCGAAGGGCGAGGCGCGGGTCCAGTTGACCTCCGGCGAGCACCATCTGCACCTGCCGCATCCGGCGCACCGGTCCGGGACGGGCAAGGAGACCAGCAGCGAGGCGGCGCCGCCCAAGCCCCGGCGCCCCGGGCTGCGGACGGTCGGCCCGTCCGTCCTGCACGCGCTCCAGGCGATCGCGTCCCTGAAGGCGCTGTCCGGATTCCTCACCCTCTTCCTCGCCTTCCTGCTCCGTGAGCATCCGCTGGCGGGGCTGAGCCCCGAGGTGTCCCTGGGCGTGGTCGTGGTCGCGGCCGGCGTCGGCAACGCGCTGGGTACGGCCGTCGGGGCGGGGCTGAAGGCGCGCGGCCCGGAGCGCATCATCGTCGTCGTGCTGACCGGGGCCCTGGCCGTGCTGGTGTCGGCCGCCGTCCTGTACTCCACGGTGCTGGTGGCCGCGGTCGCCGCGACGGCCGGCATCTCGCAGGCGCTGGGCAAGCTGTCGCTGGACGCGCTGATCCAGCGGGACGTGCCCGAGGTCGTCCGCACGTCGGCGTTCTCCCGCTCCGAGACAACCCTCCAGCTGGCGTGGGTGGCGGGCGGCGCGATCGGCATCATGCTGCCGCTCAACGGCGTCGTGGGCATGGCCGTCGCCGCCGGGCTCATCGCGCTGGGCGTGGTGGCGACCGTACGGGGGCTGCTCTCGGCCGCCCGGCGCGGCTCGCCGCACCCCCGCGTGGCGTGACGGGACAGGCCCGATAGCCTGCCCGCATGACCGCTGCGTTGATTTCCCGGGGCAAGGGCCGCCGTGCCGCTGTCGCCGCCGGTGCCGTGACCCTGGGGCTCCTCGGCCTCACCGCCTGTGACAAGCCCACCCCGATCGCGACGGTAACGGTCGGCTCGCACTCCGAGAGCTCCGAGGCGACCAAGGGCTGCCACGGAGACGGCAAGGAGCTGTCCCAGAAGGACATCCGCACCTGCCTGAACAAGGAGACCGGCGAGACGATCTCGGTGGAGTCGGGCGAGAAGGTCCGCATCGGCGTGGACCCGGAGATCGCCGACTCGGGCTGGGTGCTCATCGCGGCGGGCCCGGTGATGAACGAGCCGTCGAAGAGCACCTACCGCACGTTCGACGGCGACGCGCTCTTCGAGCAGAAGAACGAGATGGGCCAGCCCCTCCCGCCGAAGGACGAGATCACGATCGCGATCGTGGAACTCGGCAAGGGCAAGGGCTCGAACCAGGGCGTCAAGGCCATGTGGCACTTCAAGCTCAAGCGGGAGTCCTGACGGACGGTCGTCCGCGCCCGCACCGGGCGCGGGCTGTGAGCGCGACGCGACGTGCCGGACGGAGCGGGAGCGCGGCGCGACGTACCGGACCGGGCAGGGGCGCGACGCGACGCAGCGGGGGCGCGACGCTACGTGCCGGGCACAGCGTGGGCGCGGTGTGGCGTGCCGGGCACAGCGTGAGCGCGACACGGCGTGCCGGACCGGGCGGGGGCGCCTGCGGGGCGCGTGACGTCCGCGGGGGCCGAGCCGCCGGAGCACATCGCGGTGGGGCCCGTTGATGCGGGCCGGCGCGCGGGTACTCGTCGTCACCGCCGTCGCCGCGGAGAGCGACGCGGTCGTCCGCGGTCTGGTCGGCGCGCACCCGGGCGAAGCCGTTTCGACGCGCGGCGCCGCGCTGCCCGGGTACGGGCCGGACCGGCTGGTCCGTGTCGCGCTCGGTTCGTCCGCGGGCCGGGCCGACCACGGTGACCGCCAGGCGTCCGCGAGCGCCGCTCGCCTCCCGGACGCCGGCCCCGGTGGGCACGTACCGCCCCCCACGTCCGACGGCGCTCCCGGCCCCGGTCAGCCCGCGTCGGCGGGCGCCGACCAGTTGTCGTGCGGCCGAGCCGAGGCCAGGTCAGATCAGCCCGCGCCCGCGGGCGCCGACCAGTTGTCGTGCGGCCGAGCCGAAGCCGGGTCAGGTCAGCCCGCGCCCGCGGACGTCGACCGCGCTGCCGTGTGCTTCGGCGGCGTCCGGGTCGACGTGCTCGCCGCGGGTGTCGGGCCCGCGGCCGCCGGGGCCGCGGCCGGGGCCGCGTTGGCCGTCGCCGCCGTCCGGGAGGAGCCGTACGACCTCGTCGTGTCGGCCGGGATCGGCGGCGGGTTCCACCCCGAGGGAAGTGGGACCGGTGCACGGGTCGGGGAGCTCGTCGTCGCCGACGCCATCGTCGCCGCCGACCTCGGCGCCGAGACGCCCGACGGCTTCGCCTCCGTCACCGACCTTGGCTTCGGGACCGTGGCGCATCGGCCGCCCGCCGCGCTCGTACGGGCCGTCTCCAGGGCCACCGGCGCCTTGCGCGGGACGGTGCTGACCGTCTCCACGGTGACCGGCAGCGCCGCGCGGGCGACCGCGCTGCGGACCCGGTATCCCAGCGCCGCGGCCGAGGCCATGGAGGGCTTCGGCGTGGCCGAGGCCGCCGCCGCGCACGGCGTGCCCGTACTGGAGATCCGCGCCGTCTCCAACCCCGTCGGCCCGCGCGACCGCGCCGCCTGGCGGATCGGTGAGGCGCTGGACGCCCTGCGGCTCGCCTTCCAGCGGCTGGCGGCCCTGCCGCTGCCCTGGCCCGAGCGTGTTCCGGGACCGGATCCCGGTACACCGGATCCCGGTACGCGGTCCGACCGCGGTCCGCGGCCCGCACGTCATCCGCGGTCCGACCCCGCTCCGCACCCCGAGCCCGCACCGCCGCACGCACCTGCACCGCCACACGCGCCCTTCCGGCCGTCAGCCGCTCCCGCGGCCCCCGCGACCACGCCGGAGCCCCCAGAACAGACCGAGGAGGCCGGAAACCATGGGTGAGCCGCCGCTCAAGATCGCGTATTCGCCGTGCCCGAACGACACCTTCGTCTTCCACGCCTGGGCACACGGCCAAGTGCCCGGCGCGCCGGCGCTGGACGTCACCTTCGCCGACATCGACATCACCAACGGCATGGCCGAACGCGGCGAGTTCGACATCCTGAAGGTCTCCTACGCCGTGCTGCCCTGGGTTCTCGACGACTACGCGCTCTTGCCCTGCGGCGGCGCCCTCGGGCGGGGCTGCGGGCCGCTGGTGCTCACCCGCGAGCCGGGGGACGCCGCCGGGCTCGCCGGGAAGACCGTCGCCGTCCCCAGCGAGCGCTCGACCGCGTACCTGCTGTTCCGGCTGTGGGCGGCGGACCAGGTGCCGGCCGGTGTCGGCGAGGTCGTCGTCCTGCCGTTCCACGAGATCATGCCCGCCGTACGGGACGGCAAGGTCGACGCCGGACTCGTGATCCACGAGGCGCGGTTCACCTATCAGGAGTACGGCCTGCACCGCCTCGCCGACATGGGCGAGCACTGGGAGAACACCACCGGGCTGCCGATCCCGCTCGGCGCGATCATCGCCAAGCGCGCGCTGGGCGAGGAGCGGCTGCGCGCGCTGGCGGAGGCGGCCCGTGCGTCGGTGCGTATGGCGTGGGACGACCCTCAGGCGTCACGCGGCTATGTGCTGGCGCACGCGCAGGAGATGGATCCGGCCGTCGCCGACCAGCACATCGGGCTGTACGTCAACGAGTTCACCACCGACCTCGGCGAGGACGGCTACGCCGCGGTGCGCGGGCTGCTCACCCGTGCCGCGGCCGAGGGGCTGGTGCCGCCCCTCGGCCCGAACGCGCTCGACTTCGTCTAGGGATCTGTCCGAACTTTGTCTACGGGTCCGTCCGAGGCGTGTTCGTCTGCGGATCCGTCCGATGCGTGTCCCGGGGAGTGCCCCCGGGACAGGTCCTCACACGTCCAGCTGGTCGGCCACCGCCCGCAGCATGCCCGCGATCTTGTGGCCGTGCGCCTTGTCCGGGTACCGGCCGCGCTCCAGTTGCTGCGTCACGTTCTCCAACAGCGTGGTGAGGTCCTGCACGATCGACGCCAACTCGTCCGGCTTGCGCCGCTGGGCCGCCGCCACCGACGGGGTCGGGTCGAGGAGGATGACGGAAAGCGCCTGGTCGCCGCGGTTGCCGGCCACGACGCCGAACTCGACGCGCTGTCCCGGCTTCAGGGAGTCGACGCCGTCCGGAAGCACCGACGAGTGCACGAAAACGTCGCCGCCGTCGTCGCGGGAGAGAAAGCCAAAGCCCTTCTCACTGTTGAACCACTTGACCTTGCCGGTAGGCACGTCTCGTCCTCGTCCTCGTCACTCGTCGGAATCACGGAAAAAACAGCTCTGGATAGCACTAGAGCGGGTCCAGGACCCGCCACCACCAAGGCTAATGGTCCGGAGCGTGGTGACAAGACGTACCCGGGTGGTTCCTGCGCGCTTTCGAACCCGACCTACCCTGGTGCGGTGAGTGACACACATCGATCCCAGGAGAGCGCGCCGGGCGACGGGCTCGTGCGCACCGGCGCCATCGTCTTCATCATCGGCGCCGTGGCCACCCTGGCCACCGTCGCACCGCTGCTGCTCGGCGCGGACCCGCTGCCCACGGCGGCGTACCTCGTCAGCATGCTCATGGGCGTCGGGTTCGCGCTGGCGGGGGCGGGGGTGCTGCGGTCCGTCGCCGCGCAGCGCCGCCAGGCACGAGCCTCGCTGGAACGCTCCGCGTAGCGCTTCCGAGCGCCCTGCCCAACGCTTCCGAGCGCCGGGGCCGGTGCCGCCACCGCGTCCGTTCCGCGGCCACCGCGGTACCGATTACGGCGCCCGCCCCGCCCCCGCCTCGGTACCGCTACCGCGTCCGCTCCGCGACGTACTGTTCCAGCCATCCCGGGAACGCCGTCAGGTCGGGCAGCACCACGTCGGCCCCGGCCGTCCGCAGTTCCTCGGCGCCGCACGGCCCGGTCGGCACGGCCACCGACAGCGCGCCCGCCGTGCGCGCCCCGCGTACGTCACCGGTGTGGTCGCCGACGTACACCGCCGCCTCGTGCTCCCGCAGCGCCTCCGCCTTGGCCTCCGCCCACAGCCAGCCGATGACGGCGTCCGGCTCGATGCCCAGGTGCGCCAGGTGCAGCTTGGCGTTCGGCTCGTGCTTGGCCGTGACGACGATCGCCCGCCCGCCCGCCTCCTGGACCGCGGCCACCGCCTCGCGGGCGCCCGGCATGGCGGGGGTGGGGTCGATGGCGTGGCGCGGGTACAGCGACCGGTACAGGTCGCCCGTCTCCGCTATCCGGTCCTCCGGGAACCAGTGCGCGAGCTCCTGCTCCAGCGGCGGGCCGAGCCGGGTGACGGCCAGGTCCGCGTCGATGAACGTGCTCGTCCGCGCCGAGAGCTCCTCGTACGCCGCTTTGATGCCGGGCCGTGAGTCGATCAGGGTCATGTCGAGGTCGAAGCCGACCGTCAGGGGAAGCGCAGCCATGCGGGCCATTCTGCCGTGGGGCCCGCCGGTGCCCGCGGCCTCGTCCTGCCTCCCGCCTCGCCGGCCGCCTCACCCGCGGAGGGCGAAGATCAGCCATTCTTCGGTGCCGTCCACCCTTCGGTACGGTCCGCCCCGCGACACGGGGTACGACGCCGGTCGGCGGAACGGTTCGTCAGCCGCGCGGCCGCCTCGACCGCCACACCAGGAACAGCGCCGAGGCGACGGCCGCCGTGCGGACGACCACCGGCCACATGTCGCGCAGCGCGTCACCGATGCCGTCCTGCGGGATCGGCTCGCCCCACCGTCCGTCCACCCGACCCCACACCCAGACGATGCCGCACGCCGCGACGAACCCGGGGACGCCCATGACCGCCAGCTTCGCCTCCTTGCGGCTCAGTCGGCCGCCGGTGTAGGCGATGAGCCAGCCGCAGGCGAGGACGATCACGTTGCCGATGACGGCGCCCGCGACGAGCAGGGCGATCGCCACCAGCAGCAGCGGGCCGACGCCTCCGCGCGCGGCGGGCGCCGACGCCTCCGCCGACGCCTCCGCCTGTCGCCCGCCGCGGCGGCGGCGCAGAGCGCGGCGCAGCAGGCCGGGCCCGGGCCCGCGTCCACCGGCGTCGGCCGCCGCGCCACCCCCGTACGCGCCGTCCGGCTCCTGTTCGACGGCTTCGGCGGCTCCGGGGGCTCCGGGGGCTCCGGCGAACTCGCCGTCGGCGGTGGGGTCGGTGTCGTCGTCGCGGCTGGTGCGGCCAGTGCGATCGGTGCGGTCGTCCTCGCCGGGTGGCGGAGCGAGTAGCTCCGGGACCTCGATGCCGCCGGCGAACCCCTCGACCGCCCCGAGCGGTGTCTCGCGCTGTGCCGCGAACGGGCCCGGGTCCGTCCGCCACCAGTCGGGGTCGGACTCCCGGGAGCTCAGTTCGTCCTCGCCCGCGAGGTGCGGCGACGAGGCGGCGCGCGAACGGTCCGCCTCCGGTGCGGACGGCGCGCCCCCGCCCGCCCGCGGGCCCGGCACCGCCCTGCGGGTCAGACCACTGCGCTCGGCGAACCCGGCGAGGCGCTCGCGCGCGGTGCGGGCGGGGTTGCGTCGAGGCTCGGCGGACTGGCCGGGCCCCGGGCGGTCCGGCCCCGGATGAGCCGACTCGGGCTGGGGCTGGACGGGGATGCCGGGGGCGGCCGCGGCCCCGGGCGGCGGGGCCGTACGGCCAGCGTCGTCTCCGCCATCGCCGTGCCCCTGGAACGGAGTGCTCGCGGAGGACGAACCGCCGGGGCCTCCCCCGGAGAACGTGCCCCTGAGCCGGTCCGTGACGCCGCGGCCGCGCCCGCCGTCGCGGCTCGCCGCGCCGCCCCTCCTCGCGTCGTCGCCGTACCCACCGCCGGGCGCGCCGCCACCAAGCGCGGCGCCGTCGCGGGCGTCCGGCGCCGGGTCGGTCCGCGCGGCACCGCCCGCGTTCGCCACGACCTCCGTCGGGGTGCCCAGCTTTCCGAGGATCCGCTTGACGCCCGCCTCGCTCTGCCCGCCCGCACCCGCCCCGGCCCGCCGCTGGTCGATCTCGGCGCGCAACGTGGCGACGAGCCGCATGCGGTCGCGGGAGGGCAGCCCCTGCTGCTGGGCCAGGTCGCCGACCTTGCTCAGATAGTCGTATACGAGCCGATCGCTCTCGATCCCCACCAATACCCCTGCGGACGCGCGCCGTTGGTGTCCCGCCGTTCCGGAACCGCTCCGACCGTACCGCGCCCACCGCTTTCCCCGGCTGTACGCGAGCCCGGCCGCGCGTGTACGCGACCTCGGCCGCGTGCCCCGGCCACCCGCTACTGTGGGTCGAATGACCACCTCGCGGACCTCGGGAACGCCACGGACGCCGGGGAACGGAAACGGCCGGGGCGGCGGACGGCCGAGCGGACGGAGCGGCGGCCGGGCCGGTGGGCGCACCGGCGGCAGCGCGCCGCGCACGCTCGCCGAGGAACTGCGCACCCGCCCGGACAGCGCCCTGGCGATCCTCCTGCGCGCCCGGCCCGACCTGCTCTCGCCCGTCCCGAACGATCTGACGCAGCTGGCCACCCGGGCCGGTACCCGCGCCTCCGTCATCCGGGCCGTCGAACGCCTCGACCGGTTCACGCTGCAGACGGCGGAGGCGCTGGCGGTCGCCCCCGACCCGTGTCCGTACGCGACGCTGCACGCGCTGATGACGGGGGACGCGGGGGACGGGACGGAACACCACCCCGTCCCGGACCGGGACACCGACCGCGACACCGGCCGCGACACCGACGCGGCAGGCGGCACCGCTGCGCCACGCGGCACCATCACGGCGCAGGACACCGACCGCGACACCACCGCGCCGGCCGACAGCGCTGCGGCACGTGACACCACCGCGGCACGCGACGCCGCCGGGACCGCCCCGCTGCCCGCCGCCACCGTCGCTGCCGTCTCCGCGGAGCTGCCGCGCGCGGTCGCGATCCTGCGCGCCCAGGCCCTGGTCTGGGGCGGTGACGACCGGTTGCGGCTGATCCGTACGGCACGGGAGCTGCTCGCCCCCAGCGCCGGGTCGCCGTCCCCGACCGGCCTCGGCCCGACCCTCGCCGAGGCGACGGCGGGCATGTCGCCCGGGCGGCTCCAGGAAACGCTCGCCGCCGCCGGGCTCCCCGCGACCCATGATCCGGTGACCGCGGTCGCGGCGCTGACCTCCCTCTTCGAGGACCGGACGCGGATGGCGGCGTTGCTCGCCGAGGCGCCACCCGGGGCGTTGGCGGTGCTGGCCCGGCTGACCTGGGGGCCGCCGTACGGGGAGGTGTCCGTCAGCTCCCCCACCCCGCCCGTGGAGTGGCTCATGGCGCGCGGCCTGCTGCTGCCGTCCGGCCCCCGCCATGTGGTGCTGCCGCGCGAGGCCGCGCTGCATCTGCGCGCCGGGCGCGCGCACCGCGCGCCGGAGCCGCTGCCACCGCCGGTCACGCCCTCGACCGAACACCGTCCACAGGCTGTGGACGCGACGGCGGCCGGCCAGGCGTACACGGCGCTGGCCACCGTCGAGGAGCTGCTGAAGCGCTGGGAGAGCGGCGGGCCGCTGGTGCTGCGCGCGGGCGGGCTGAGCGTCCGCGACCTGAAGCGGACCGCCACGGCTCTGGACGTGACCGATCCGGAGGCCGCGTTCTGGACGGAACTCGCCTACGCGGCCGGGCTGCTGGCCTCCGACGGCGACGCGGACGAGCGCTTCGCGCCCACCCCCGAGTACGACGACTGGCTGCGCCTGCCCGCCGAGGAGCGCTGGACCGCGCTGGCCACGGCCTGGCTGGCGGCGACCCGCACGGCAGGGCTGGTCGGCCACCGCGACGCGAAGGGCCGCACGCTGTCCGCGCTCGGCCCCGACCTCGACCGTTCCCCCGCCCCCGAAGTCCGGCGCCGCGCCCTGGAGCTCGTCGCCGCCCTGCCGCCGGGCACCGCTGCCACCCCGGACGCACTGCTGACCCGGCTGCGCTGGGAACGGCCGCTGCGCGGGGCGGGCGGAGCGCGTACGGCGACGGGCACGGCGAGCGGCGGCGCTTCGGGGCGGGGGCGCACGGCCACCGCAGGTGGCGCGGGCGGCGCCGTGGACGCCGCGTCGGCCGCGGCCCGCCCTGGCGTACGCGGCGCCTACGCGGCCCCCGCCGCGCCGGAATCGGCCACGACGGAATCGGCCGCGTCGACCGGCCGCACCGGCCGCGTCGCGGGGATCACTGCCGCGGAACCCACCACGACCGCCGCGACCGCCGAGCGGGCCGGATCCCCCGAGCCCGAGGACCTGCGCTCCCGCCTCGCGCGCTGGGCGCTGACCGAGGCGGAACTGCTGGGCGTCACGGGCCGGGGCGCGCTCTCGTCCCACGGCCGCGCCCTGCTGGGCCCGCTGCGGGAGGACCCGTACGCCTCCGCGCACGGACTCGCCGCGGGCCAGGTCGCCGCGGTCGGCCCCGCGGACCGCGGCGCCGTGTCCGGAACCGCCTCGCCCGGCCCCGCCGGCCACGGCGTGCCCGCCGGCCCCACGCGTGGCGCCGAAGCCCAGGCCGAAGCGCACGCCCAGGCCGGAGCACACGCCGAGGCCGACGCCATCACGGCCGCTGCCGAGGCCGCCGTCGCCGCGACGGCCGCGGCGACCGGCCTGTCCCCCGCCGCGGCCGCCGCGGCCGCGGCGCACGCGGCGCGGCTGCTGGCGCCGCTCCTCCCCGAGCCGCTCGATCACGTCCTCCTCCAGGCAGACCTGACCGCCGTCGCCCCCGGCCCGCTCCGGCGGCCGCTCGCCGAAGCGCTCGGGGTGCTGGCCGAGGTCGAGTCCAAGGGCGGCGCGACCGTCTACCGCTTCACGCCCGGCTCCGTACGCCGTGCGCTCGACGCCGGCCGGTCGGCCGCCGACCTGCACGCCTTCCTCGCCGAGCACTCCCGTACGCCGGTCCCCCAGCCGCTGAGCTATCTCATCGACGATGTGGCCAGGCGCCACGGCCACCTGCGGATCGGCGCCGCCTCCGCGTACCTGCGCTGCGACGACGACGCGCTGCTGGCCGAGATCCTGGCCGACCGCCGCTCCGCACCGCTGCGGCTGCGGCGCCTCGCGCCGACCGTGCTGGCCGCCCAGGCGGCCCCCGACGCGCTGCTGGAGGGCCTGCGGGCGATGGGCTACGCGCCCGCCGCCGAGTCCGCCGAGGGCGATGTGCTGGTCACGCGTGCCGACGCCCACCGCACCCCGCCGCGCACGGCGCCCGTCCCCGTACCCGACGGGCCGCCGGTGCCCGACGACACGCTCCTGGGCGCGGCGGTGCGCGCCATCCGCGCCGGTGACCTGGCAGCGACGGCCCCGCACAAACCGGTCCCCGCCCCCTCGCCCGGCGCCGCCCGGGCCGCCGCCCAAGCCTCCGGCGACCTGCCGCGCACCAGCGCCGCCGACACCCTCGCCACCATGCAGGCCGCGGCCCTCACCGGCACCGCCGTATGGATCGGCTACGTCAACGCGGACGGCGCGGCCAGCCAGCGCGTGATCGCCCCGATCCGGGTCGAGGGCGGCTTCGTCACGGCTTACGACCACACGGCCGACGAGGTGCGCACGTATCCGCTGCACCGCGTCACCGGTGCCGCCGAACTCGCCGACGAGGCGACCTGACCCGTCCGGGCCCGTTCGCGCTGCGACCCCGTTCGCTCCCCCGATGGTGGACACTGGGGATTTGGCCACCCCGGCACCCGGCCTCCCGGCCGCCCCGCACCCCGGCCTCCCGACGGAACGGAAAGGGCACCCGCGCGTGAACGGACCCCTCATCGTCCAGAGCGACAAGACGCTGCTCCTGGAAGTCGACCACGAGCAGGCCGACGCGTGCCGCCGCGCCATCGCGCCGTTCGCGGAGCTGGAGCGGGCGCCCGAGCACATCCACACCTACCGGTTGACCCCGCTGGGGCTGTGGAACGCGCGGGCCGCCGGGCATGACGCCGAGCAGGTCGTGGACGCGCTGGTGTCCCACTCCCGCTATCCCGTTCCGCACGCGCTGCTCGTCGACATCGCCGAGACGATGGACCGGTACGGGCGGCTGCGGCTGCTCAAGCACCCCACCCACGGGCTGGTGCTGGAGACCACCGACCGGCCGGTGCTGGAGGAGATCCTGCGGTCCAAGCGGATACAGCCGCTGGTCGGGGCCCGGATCGACCCGGACACCGTCGTCGTCCACCCGTCCGAGCGCGGGCAGATCAAGCAGGTGCTGCTGAAGCTGGGCTGGCCCGCAGAGGACCTGGCCGGATACGTGGACGGGGAGGCGCACCCCATCGAGCTGCGCGAGGACGGCTGGGCGCTGCGCCCCTACCAGAAGCACGCCGTCGAGGGCTTCTGGCACGGCGGGTCCGGCGTCGTCGTGCTGCCCTGCGGCGCGGGCAAGACGCTGGTCGGCGCGGGCGCGATGGCGACCGCCAAGTCGACCACGCTGATCCTGGTCACCAACACCGTCTCGGCCCGGCAGTGGAAGCACGAGCTGGTCCGGCGGACCTCGCTGACCGAGGACGAGATCGGTGAGTACAGCGGTACGAGGAAGGAGATCCGCCCGGTCACCATCGCCACGTACCAGGTGCTCACGACGAAGCGGAAGGGCGTCTATCCGCACCTGGAGCTGTTCGACTCCCGTGACTGGGGCCTGATCATCTATGACGAGGTGCACCTGCTGCCCGCGCCGGTCTTCAAGTTCACCGCCGATCTGCAGGCGCGGCGCCGGCTGGGCCTGACCGCGACCCTGGTCCGGGAGGACGGGCGCGAGTCCGACGTCTTCTCGCTGATCGGGCCGAAGCGGTTCGACGCGCCGTGGAAGGAGATCGAGGCGCAGGGCTATATCGCGCCCGCCGACTGTGTCGAGGTCCGCGTCAACCTGACCGGCTCCGAGCGGCTGGCGTACGCGACGGCCGAGACGGAGGAGAAGTACCGCTTCTGTGCCACGACGGCCTCCAAGCGCACGGTCACCGAGGCGCTGGTGGCCAAGCACCGGGGGCAGCAGACGCTGGTCATCGGGCAGTACATCGACCAGCTGGACGAGCTGGGTGAGCATCTGGACGCTCCCGTCATCAAGGGCGAGACGACGAACGCGCAGCGCGAGAAGCTCTTCGACGCGTTCCGGCAGGGCGAGATCTCGGTCCTGGTGGTGTCGAAGGTCGCCAACTTCTCCATCGACCTGCCCGAGGCCACGGTCGCCATCCAGGTCTCGGGTACGTTCGGCTCCCGCCAGGAGGAGGCACAGCGGCTGGGCCGCGTGCTGCGCCCGAAGGCGGACGGACACCCGGCGATCTTCTATTCGGTGGTCGCGCGGGACACGATCGACCAGGACTTCGCGGCGCACCGGCAGCGGTTCCTCGCCGAGCAGGGGTACGCGTACCGGATCGTGGACGCGAGCGCGCTGCTCGCGGCGGACGAGGACGTCTGACCGGCGGGAACGGACCCCGTAATCAGTCCGTACCCGTACGACTACTCACTTCGCGCGCCGGACCCCGTTCCGGGCGTCGTTCCGTGCCTCGTCGCCGTACTCGCCGAGGAGGACCACGCTGAAGGCCGTCGTCGCGAAGACCTTGACCGCGCGTATGGCGTTGCCGAGCAGATGGCGGGGATGGCCCTCGGTGTCGGTACGGAAGGCCGTGGCGCCGTGGGCGGACGTGTGGGAAATGGTTGCTGCACTCATGTCTTCAAGGATGGCTCTCACCCGTCCGGAGCACATCGGTCTGCCGGTGTAATCGCCGGTGAGCGTCCGTACACCCAAAGGGCCATGCCGTCCCCTACGGGAGGCTGACCGGAACCCTGAGACAGGGCCGGGGTCCGGGTGCGTCCCCCGAAAATCGTTCGCCCGCCCGTCACCCGCTGGCTAGAATCGCCGCTCTTGCCCGCCTCCCACCCGGCTCGTCTCAGCGCTGCCCCGGGAGAGCCACCGCCCGGACGGAAACCGGTCGGCTGATCCCACGCACCGTTCACGCACCGTCGATTCGTGTACCCGCCGGAGGCCCCGCCGTGCCCTCGCACGCCCCTGACCAGCAGCAAGCCGCACCCGACGCCCTGGCGCGCGAGCGCGCCCACCTCGCCGACTCCCGGGCCGCGCTCCGCGCCATGCGCGCCGACGTCGAGGCCCTCGACATCACCGATGTCACGGCGAACTGGGTCAACGCGGAGGTCCTCCAGCGCCAGATCGACGAGCGGATCAAGGCCCTCGCCGATCTCGCGCACACCCCGCTGTTCTTCGGGCGCCTGGACTACCTGCACGCCCCGGGCGCAGACCAGGCGGAGGGCGCTGAGGGGGAAGAGCCCGCCGCCGGAGGCGGCTCAACAGACACTTTTTATATCGGGCGGCGGCATGTCCACGACGCCGGCGGCGACCCGATGGTGATCGACTGGCGCGCGCCGGTCTCCCAGCCCTTCTACCAGGCGTCCAAGAAGCAGCCGATGGACATCGCGCTGCGCCGCCGGTTCGGGTACACGGGCGGGGAACTGACGGCGTACGAGGACGAGCACCTGACCGACCCGGGCGAGGGCGAGCAGACCAGCAGGCTGCTCCAGTCGGAGATCGAGCGCCCGCGCGTCGGCCCGATGCGGGACATCGTGGCGACGATCCAGCCAGAGCAGGACGAGATCGTCCGGGCCGGGATCGGCGGCACGGTCTGCGTCCAGGGGGCACCCGGCACCGGGAAGACCGCGGTGGGCCTGCACCGGATCGCGTATCTGCTGTACGCGCACCGGGAACGGCTGGCCCGCACCGGCACGCTGGTCATCGGGCCGAACCGGTCCTTCCTCCAGTACATCGAACAAGTGCTGCCCGCGCTGGGCGAGTTGCAGGTCAAGCAGGCCACGGTCGACGACCTGGTGGCGCGCGAGGGCGTCACGGTGCGCGGCACGGACGACGCGCAGGCGGCCCGGATCAAGGGCGACGCGCGGATGGCGGAGGTGCTGCGGCGGGCGCTGCGGTCCCATGTGTCGATGCCGGTGGAGCCGGTGGTCGTGGTGCGCGGCTCGCGCCGCTGGCGGGTTCCGGCGTACGAGCTGGAGGAGATGGTCGGGGAACTGCTCGCCCGCGACATCCGGTACGGAGCGGCCCGCGAGGCACTGCCGCAGCGGATCGCGCACGCCGTGCTGTCACGCATGGAGCAGGCGGGCGAGGCACCTGACGACCGAGTACAGGACGCGGTGGCGCGCAACGCGGCGGTGAAGGCCGCGGTCAAGGCGATCTGGCCGCAGGTGGATCCGGCCAGGCTGGTGCTGCGGCTGCTGTCGGACGCGGACTTCCTGGCGGAGCACGCGGAGGGGGTGCTCTCCGGCGACGAGCAGAAGGCTCTCGTGTGGGCCAGGCCCGCCCGGAGCGTGAAGTCGGCGAAGTGGTCGGCCGCCGACGCGGTCCTGGTCGACGAGGCCACCGACCTGGTCCAGCGCACGCCGTCGCTGGGGCACGTGGTGCTGGACGAGGCGCAGGACCTGTCGCCGATGCAGTACCGGGCGGTGGGCCGCCGCTGCACGACGGGTTCGGCGACGATCCTCGGCGACCTGGCGCAGGGCACCACGCCGTGGGCCACGGACAGTTGGGAGCAGGCGCTGTCCCATCTGGGCAAGCCGGAGGGACTGGTCGAGGAGCTGACGCAGGGCTTCCGGGTGCCGCGCGAGGTGATCGCGTACGCGTCGCGGCTGCTGCCCGCCATCGCGCCGGGCCTGCGGGAGGCGACGTCGATCCGCGAGGCGGCGGGCGACTTCTCGGTCCGCGCGGTGGCCGTGGAGGAGCTGGACGCGGAGGTGGTGACGGCGTGCCGCCGGGCGCTGGAGCACGAGGGCTCGATCGGCCTGATCGCGGCGGACGCGCGGGTTCCGGCACTGGCGGAGGCGCTGGCGGGGGCGGGCCTGCCGCATCTGGCGCCGGGCGAGGAGACGACGGCCGACTCGCGTCTGACGCTGGTCCCGGCGACGCTGGCGAAGGGCCTTGAGTACGACTACGTGGTGCTGGACGAGCCCGCGGCCGTGGTCGACGGCGAACCGGACGAACGGACCGGGCTGCGGCGGCTGTACGTGGCGCTGACGCGGGCGGTGTCGGGGCTGACGGTGGTGCACGCGGCACCACTGCCGGAGCGGCTCCTCTAGGCGGCGCCGCCGAGGGGCTTCAGCAGGGCGTCGAGGAGGCCGGGGAACCGGGCGTCGAGGTCGGCGCGGCGCAGCCGTACGTAGCGGTTGCGGCCGACGACCCGCGTCGAGGTGATCCCGGCCTCGCGCATGACGCGCATGTGGTGCGAGACGGTCGACTTGTGGAGCCGTTCGAGGCCGAGTTCGCAGGTGTCGCAGCTGTGCTCCGCGCCGTCGGCGTAGACGGCGAGGAGTTGGAGCCGCACGGGGTCGCCGAGGGCGTGCAGCACCTTGACCAGTTCGATGTCCGCGACGCCGGGCTGCGGCAACTGCCCTTCGGTCATGTCCGCCACCTTCTCCCTTCCGCACTCCACCCGCAAATGTTTGACAAGTATCCAACGATCCAGGATTGTTTGACCAACATCAAACCTTTGCTCTTTCGCGACGCCGTCCGGGAGGAAACCCGTGCGTCTCCGCCTGCTCCTGCTCGCCCTCGGCACGTTCGCCGTCGGCACCGACACCATGGTCACGGCCGGAATCCTCGACCTGGTCGCCCGCGACCTGGACGTCTCCGTCCCGGCCGCCGGCCAGATGGTGACGGTCTTCGCGCTGTCGTACGCGCTTCTGGCGCCCGCACTCGCGGCCATGACCGCCCACTGGCCGCGCCGCCGCCTGCTGCTCACCGCGCTCACGGTCTTCACGGCGGGCAACGCGTTGAGCGCACTCGCGCCCACCTATGAACTCCTGCTGGCGACACGGGTCCTGGCGGCCGCGGGTGCGGCCCTCTACACCCCGACCGCCAACGCCGTCGCCACGTCGATCGTCCCGCCCGAACGCCGCGGCCGGGCACTCGCGACCGTCCTCGGCGGCATGACGGTGGCCACCGCGCTCGGCGTCCCGCTGGGCACCTGGCTCGGACGCGGCGACTGGCGGCTGACCATGTGGCTGGTGGTCGTGCTGGGCGCGGCGGCCTTCGCGGGCCTGGCCCTGCTCCTGCGTGACCTGCCCGCGCCCGCCGCCGCCCCCGGCCTGCGCGAGAGGCTGGCCCCGCTGGGCGACCGCCGTGTCCTGGGCGCCGCCGCCACGACGTTCGTGTACTTCCTGGCCTTCAACTCCGTCTACATCTACCTGGCCACGGCCATGCACCCGGCGACCGGCGGCGATTCCGGCCGGCTGAGCCTGATCCTGCTGGCGACGGGCGTCGCGTCGGTGGCGGGCACGTGGATCGGCGGCCGTGCGGTGGACCGCCTCGGCGTACGGACCGTCCTGCTGGCAGGAAGCGCCGTAGCGGCGGCGGCCTTCGCCTCCCTGCCGTGGACCGGGCAGTCGATGCCGGGCGCGCTGGTGTACGCGGTGCTCGCCCCCATCGCGGGCTGGTCGGTCTCCATCGCCCTCCCCCACCGCCTGGCCTCCCTGGCCCCGGCCAACGCCCCGCTCCTCATCTCCCTCAACAGCAGCGCCCTGTACCTGGGCATGGCGGCGGGCGGCGCCGCGGGCAGCGCGTCCATCGCCCTGCTCGGCGACCGCTGGTTCCCACTGGCCGCGGGGGTGCTGGCGCTGGCGGCGGCGGGGATGGCGGCCGTGACGACGCGGACGCGCCGCGCGGGGTCACCACGCGCCGGGTCGTCGGCCCCAGTCGAGGAGGCCCCCGTCGAGGAGACCCCTGTCGAGGAGGCGGCCGTCGAGGAGGCGGCGGGAGCCCACCACCGCCCCCAGCGCTCCGCGCAGGGCACGTAACGCCGCGCGCCTGCACGGCTGGTCGTACGTACCGGAGCGAGAGCCGTCAGCGGCGGTTGCGCGGATGGTTCCGCGCCGCGCGCTCGTTGCCGTGCTTGTACGCTCCGGTCCAGCGAGCCATCACCAGCTGGGCATCGCCTGCCCCCACCTCCGCGAGGAACCGCTCCGCGCGAGCGCCGCGCAGTGTCCCGGCGGCGCGACCGTGGTGGGTGATGACGACGGTGCCGTCGGCGCGGTGCGTGTAGCTGAATCCATGAGGTCGGGGCATGCCGGGATGCTAAGCCGGGCGAACCGGCCACCGGTACCGGATTTCCGCCCGATGGCGAGGCCATGGCAGTCGTCATGAGAGGCCATGGCACGGTCCTGGTGAAGGTCAACGCGTCCGTGCCGCGGACGGGTTCGTCAGCAGGCCGCGTGCCAGCGCCGCCTGTATCGCCGCGAGGCCGCGCACGACCGGGACCGCCGTCGCCAGCAGCACCACGCCTATGCCGGTGTTGAACGCGATGTCGGCCAGCCGGGAGTCGATGCCGAACATCAGGTCCAGCAGCCCCGATTCCTCGTCACGCGGTACCGACCACGACCACGCGCCGTAGAGCAGCTCACCAAGGCCGCCGACGGTCCACGTCACCGCTATGCAGAAGGTGGTGACCCGCAGCGGGAAGGCCACCAGCATGTGGGTCAGGTCGCGCCAGGACTGCGGATCGCGCAGTGCGCGCAGCCACCCCGCGAGCCCCGCGCCACCGCCGTCACGTGGTCGGTAGTAGTGCGCCGGGAGCGCGCGGCCCGTGGCCGCCTCGACGTGCCGGCGCTCCACCCCGGCGAAGGCCCGCGCGGCGGCCAGGGCCGCGACCAGGACCGGCAGCCCGAGCAGAACGACGAGGCTCGCCGCTCCGACCGAGAAGCCGGTCACCGCGATCACGAACGCGGCCACGCCCACCGGCAACCCCGCCAGCAGATAGCCCAGTTCGCGGCCGAAACGGCCGAGGCGGCTGACGTGGCCGACCCGGCCGACGCGGCCGAAGTCACCGGCCCCGTGTGCGGTCGGCTCGTAGGCGCGCGGCGGCGGGAGCGGCGATGTCATCTGGGTCATGGCCCCAACGATCCTCCACCCGGCGGGCCGCGCCCATCCGGTCAGCCCGCCGATCCGGGGTGAGGCTAACCCCACCCCTTCGGCACGACCGGCACGACCGGCACGACCGGCACGACCGGCACGACCGACACGACCGGCGCGTCCAGCGCCTCGCGCCACTCCCGTACCGCTGTCGCGTCGACCGGGCCCGACCAGCCCGCCGGGCGGCTCGCTCCGCCGATGTGGAAGGCGTCGACCCCGGCCGCGCGCAAGGCGGGCAGGTGGTCCAGGCGGAGGCCCCCGCCCGCCATGATGCGGGGCTCGTAGCCGGGCTCCGGCTCCGGCGCCTCCGCGCCGCGCGCCGCCTCCGCCAGGAGGGTCGGCATCCCGTCGTCCACACCGGCCGCCGAGCCCGCCGTGAGGTACGTGTCCAGCCCCGGCAGGTCCGCGAGCTGCTTGCGCAGCGCGTCGCGGGCCGCCGCCCGGTCGATGGCGCGGTGGAACGTCCACCGGCTGCCGCCCGCATGCCCTCCCGCTCCGATGGCCTCGGTCAGCGCCGTGAGCGCCGCCAGATCCGGCCGCCCGTCGGAGGTCAGGAACCCGAGGACGAACTCGTCCGCCCCCTCCGCGCGCAGCTCCCGTGCCGCCCCGCACAGCGCGTCGAGGGCCGCGGCGTCACCCGCCGCGAAGCCGCCGGTGGCGCGCAGCATGACCCGCAGGGGGAGGTCGACGGCGGCACGGATCGCCGCGAAGGTCTCGCGGCGCGGGGTGAGGCCGTCGGCGGCCATGTCGGTGACCAGTTCGAGGCGGTCCGCCCCACCGGCCTGCGCCGCGACGGCGTCCTCCGCGTCGAGCGCGATCACCTCGAGAATTGGTCTAGACATGTATCACAGCCTGCCATACTCCCGCGCGCACCGGAACACAGCCTCACCTCGGCGCACACCCGAACGGCCGACGCGTACAGCCGCGCGGCCGACGTCGTACAGCCGCGCCGACCAAGCCCGCAAAGCCGCACCGGTCGGCGCCCGACAGCGGAACAATGGCTTCATGGCCACGCCCCACCCCCGCCACCCCGCCCACGAGGCGCTCCTCGCCCGCTGGACCGACCTGCTGAACAGCGCCCGCGACGGCGGCCCGGGCCCGGACCCCCGCCCGTACGGCGAGAACCTGCTCACCCGCTGGGCCGAACCCCAGCGGCACTACCACACCACCACCCACCTCCTCGCCGTCCTCGACCACGTCGACACCCTCTCCGCGCACGCCGCCGACCCCGACACCGTCCGCCTCGCCGCCTGGTTCCACGACGCCGTCTACCTCCCCGAACGCTCCACCAACGAAGAGCGCAGCGCCCGCCTCGCCGAGCGCGCCCTCGCCGAGGCCGGGGTCCCCGAGCCGCGCGTCCACGAGGTGAGCCGGCTGGTCCTCCTCACCCTCGGCCACGACCCGGCCCCGGGCGACACCAACGGCGAGGCGCTGTGCGACGCGGATCTGGCGGTACTGGCCGGCTCGCCGCAGCAGTACGCGACGTACGCGGCCGCCGTCCGCCAGGAGTACGGCTTCGTACCGCACGACGCCTTCCGCGAGGGCCGCTCGGCGGTCCTGCGCCGGCTCCTCGCCCAGCCCCGGCTCTTCCGTACGCCGTACGGGCAGCAGCACTGGGAGCGCACCGCCCGGTACAACATGAGCACCGAGCTGGAGCTGCTGACGATCTGACAGTTCCCGTTCGGCCTGGCAATTCCCGTTCTCCATCGCCGGTCGAGAGCTGACTCACACGATCATGCGGAATGCCGGCATCACGCCCCGCGTTGGCACCTGACATGCCCATCGCCGTGTACGTCCTCGGTCTCTCCGTCTTCGCTCTCGGGACCTCGGAGTTCATGCTCTCCGGGCTGCTCCAGCCGCTCGCCCGCGACATGGGTGTCTCCATCCCGCAGGCCGGGCTGCTGGTCTCCGCGTTCGCCATCGGCATGGTCGTGGGCGCCCCGCTGCTCGCCGCCGCCACGCTCCGGCTGCCCCGCCGCACGACGCTCATCGCGCTGCTCGGCGTCTTCGGGCTCGGGCAGGCGGCCGGGGCACTGGCCCCGACGTACGCGGTGCTGTTCGCGTCGCGGGTCGTCAGCGCGCTCGCGTGCGCCGGGTTCTGGGCCGTCGGCGCGGCGGTCGCCGTGTCGCTGGTGCCGCCGACCGCGCGGGCGCGGGCCATGGCGGTGATGGTCGGCGGGCTGAGCATCGCGAACATCGCCGGGGTGCCCGCGGGCGCGCTGCTCGGGCAGCACGCGGGATGGCGGGCCGCGTTCTGGGCGGTGGCCGGGCTGTCCGTGCTCGGACTGGTCGGCGTGGCGACGCTCGTACCCCGTACGGAGGTGCCCACCGGCGAGGACCGGCCGCGGCTCCGGGCCGAGCTGCGGATCTACCGCGACCCGCAGGTGTGGCTCGCGCTGGCCACCACCGCGCTCAACGCCGCGGCGGTCTTCTCGCTCTTCTCCTACCTCGCGCCGCTGCTCACCGACGTCGCCGGACTGGCCGAGAGCTGGGTGCCGACCGTGCTCGCGCTCTTCGGCGTCGGCGCGCTGATCGGTACGGCGCTGGGCGGGCGGATCGCCGACGCCCGCCCGTTCGGCACGATGTACGGGGGCATCGCGGCCACCTCCGCCGTGCTGGCCCTCCTCGCCCTGGCCGCGCACCACGCCGTGCCGGCGGTGGGCCTGTCGCTGCTGCTCGGGGTCGCCGCGTTCACCACGGCGCCCGCGCTCAACGCCCGGATGTTCAACGTGGCCGGCGCCGCGCCCACCCTCGCCGGTGCGACCACCACCTCCGCCTTCAACATCGGCAACACGCTCGGGCCGTGGCTCGGCGGCCTGGCCATCGGGGCGGGCTGGGGGTACCCGGCGGTGGCCTGGTTGTCCGCCGTGCTCGCCGCCGCCGCGATCGGCACGACCGTCCTCGCCTCCCGGCTGCACCAGCGCACGCATGCGGCGGCCGCACCCTTGCCGACGACCACATCGCCCGCACCGGCGGCCGCATCACCCGCACCGGCCGCCGCCACCCAGCCGCCGGCAGCCGCCCCCGCACGGTGACGGACGGGGACCACGCCTCACCCGCGCTGCCTCACCCGTGCCCCGGCTCCCCCGGAGACTCCCCGTTCGGCCGCTGGTAGCGCGGCCGCCGCAGGCCCGCCGAGACCAGCCTCCGGACCAGCTCCCTGCTTTCGACCTCCACCGCCCCGGCGCGCACCGCTTCCCCGTACAGGTCGCTCGGTACGTCGTAGTGGTCCCGCTCGAAGGCCCGGCGCGGGGCCCCGATGCGGTCGGCGAAGGCGTGCAGCTCCTCGTACGAGACGTCACTGACCAGGTGCGACCACATCCGGCCGTGGCCGGGCCAGACGGGAGGGTCGATGTAGCAGACCATCAGCTGTTCACCATCCCGGGTGCGGCACCCAGCGAACCGACCCGGGCCACCGCGACCGCCGTCTTCCCGCACACCCAGTGCGGGTCGGCACCCAGCTCCGGTTCGACATCCAAAGCGTGCGGGTCGCCGCCTTCGACGCACACCGGGCACAGCGGCCAGCGCCCGTACCGCTCCAGCAGCGCGTCCTGTACGTCCTGGGCCACCAGGCCCGCCACATACGCGGCCCCCTCGGGCCACTGCTCGACCCACCACCTGCGGTGCGCCACCGCGTCCTCGACCAGCGAGACGATGTCCGCCTGGGCGACCTGGCCGGCCGCGAGATCGGCCAGCACCAGGGCCCGCGCCGCGTGCAGTGCCTGTTCGAGCTCCATACAGATCATTGTCACGCGGCTTGGCGGGTTGACGCCCCCCGAAGTCTGAAAATACTTTTCATAGATGGCCAGTCCACTGAAGGAAACTTTCCATCAGGCGGGTGCCGCCCCGCCCACTCCCACCGCGCTCGCCGCCAAAGTCCGCACCCTCGCCCCCTCCATGACCCGCTCCATGCAGCTCGTCGCCGAGGCCGTGGCCGGTGATCCGGCCGGGTGCGCCGCACTCACCGTCACCGGGCTGGCCGCACGCACCGGCACCAGCGAGGCCACCGTGGTCCGCACCGCGCGGCTGCTGGGCTACCCCGGCTACCGCGATCTGCGCCTGGCGCTGGCCGCCCTCGCCGCCCAGCAGGCCGCCGGACGGGCCCCCGCCGTCACCGCCGACATCGCGGTCGACGACCCGATCGCCGACGTGGTCGCCAAGCTCGCGCAGGAAGAGCGGCAGTGCCTCGCCGACACCGCCGCCGGACTCGACACCGGCCAGCTCGAAGCCGCCGTCACCGCGCTCGCCGCCGCCCACCGGATCGACGTGTACGGCATCGGCGCGTCCCACCTCGTCGGCCAGGACCTCGTACAGAAGCTGCTGCGCATCGGACTGATCGCGCACGCGCCCGGCGACCCGCACCTGGCGGTCACCAATGCCGTCCAGCTGCGCACCGGGGACGTGGCCATCGCCATCACCCACTCCGGCCGCACCACCGACGTCATCGAACCGCTGCGCGTCGCCTTCGAGCACGGGGCCACCACCGTGGCGATCACCGGGCGTCCGGACGGCGAGGTGTCGGCCTACGCGGACCACGTCCTGACCACCTCCACCGCCCGCGAGAGCGAGCTGCGCCCGGCCGCCATGTCCAGCCGGACCAGCCAGCTGCTGGTGGTGGACTGCCTGTTCATCGGGGTCGCGCAACGGACGTACGAGTCCGCCGCCCCCGCCCTGTCCGCCTCCTACGAGGCACTGGCGCACCGGCACGTCCCCCGCAACCGCCGCTGACCCACGACAGACAGCACCGGAACGACAGACAGCACCGGACCCGCACCCGCCGCCGACCCCCCTCGACAGCACCGGAAAAGAGCCGCCGCCGTCATGCCTGCCACCCCCACCCCCACCCCCGACCACCACGATCTGCGCGCCCAGCTCGACGCCCTGACCACCGAGGCGTTCCGGCCCGAACTGGCCGGCATCGACCGCCTGGAGACGGTCGAGATCGCCCGCATCATGAACGCCGAGGACGCGGGCGTACCCGCCGCCGTCGCCACCCAGTTGCCCCGTATCGCCGCCGCCATCGACGGCACCGCCGCCCGGATGGCGGACGGCGGGCGGCTGGTCTACGCGGGCGCGGGCACCGCGGGCCGGCTCGGCGTCCTCGACGCGAGCGAGTGCCCACCCACCTTCAACACCGCCCCCGGCCAGGTACGGGGGCTCATCGCGGGCGGCCCCGAGGCCATGGTCACCTCCGTCGAGGGCGCGGAGGACAGCAGGAAGCTGGCCGCGGCCGACCTCGACGCCCTGGCCGTCACCGCGCGCGACACCGTCGTCGGGATCTCCGCCTCCGGCCGCACCCCGTACGCCATCGGCGCGGTCGAACACGCCCGGCGCCTGGGCGCGCTGACCATCGGGCTGTCCTGCAACGCGGACTCGGAGCTGGCCGCGGCCGCCGACCACGGCATCGAGATCGTCGTCGGCCCCGAGCTGCTCACCGGCTCCACCCGGCTCAAGGCGGGCACCGCCCAGAAGCTCGTCCTCAACATGCTCTCGACCATCACGATGATCCGGCTGGGCAAGACCTACGGAAACCTGATGGTCGACGTACGGGCCTCCAACGACAAGCTGCGCGCCCGCTCCCGCCGGATCGTCCACCTCGCCACCGGAGCGGACGACAGGAGCATCGAGAACGCCCTCACCGCCACCGACGGCGAGGTCAAACCGGCCATCCTCGCCATCCTCGCCGGCGTGGACGCCCCGACGGCGAACCGCCTGCTGACCGACTCCCGGGGCCATCTGCGGGCCGCGCTCGAAGCCGCCGGGGCCTCCGGCGCGCGCTGACCCGCCGGTTCCGGCACGCGCGCGGAAACGCCGCCGGGGCGGCATCCTCGCAGAGGATGCCGCCCCGGGGCGTGTTCAGGACGTGGACCGACAGCTGTCGATCAGAAGTCCATGTCACCGCCCGGCATGCCGCCCGGAGCGGCCGCGGCGGCCTTCTCCGGCTTGTCGGCGATGACGGCCTCGGTGGTGAGGAACAGCGCGGCGATCGACGCGGCGTTCTGCAGGGCGGAACGCGTGACCTTCGCCGGGTCGATGATGCCCTCGGCGATCATGTCCACGTACTCACCGGTCGCGGCGTTCAGACCGTGACCGACGGTGAGGTTGCGGACCTTCTCCACCACGACGCCGCCCTCGAGACCACCGTTGACGGCGATCTGCTTGAGCGGGGCCTCCAGGGCCAGCTTCACGGCGTTGGCACCGGTGGCCTCGTCGCCGTCCAGCTCGAGCTTCTCGAAGACCTGGGACGCCTGGAGCAGGGCCACGCCACCACCGGCGACGATGCCCTCCTCGACGGCGGCCTTGGCGTTGCGCACCGCGTCCTCGATGCGGTGCTTGCGCTCCTTGAGCTCCACCTCGGTGGCGGCGCCGGCCTTGATGACGGCCACGCCGCCGGCCAGCTTCGCGAGGCGCTCCTGGAGCTTCTCGCGGTCGTAGTCCGAGTCGGAGTTCTCGATCTCGGCGCGGATCTGGTTCACGCGGCCCTGCACCTGGTCGGCGTCACCGGCGCCGTCCACGATGGTGGTCTCGTCCTTGGTGACGGTGACCTTGCGGGCGCGGCCGAGCAGGTCGATGCCGGCGCTCTCCAGCTTGAGGCCGACCTCCTCGGAGATCACGGTGCCACCGGTGAGGATGGCGATGTCGCCGAGCATGGCCTTGCGGCGGTCGCCGAAGCCCGGAGCCTTGACGGCGACGGACTTGAAGGTGCCGCGGATCTTGTTGACGACCAGGGTCGCCAGGGCCTCGCCCTCGATGTCCTCGGCGATGATCAGCAGCGGCTTGCCGGACTGCATGACCTTCTCCAGCAGCGGCAGGAGGTCCTTCACGCTGGAGATCTTGGAGTTGACGATCAGGATGTACGGGTCGTCCAGGGACGCCTCCATACGCTCCATGTCCGTCGCGAAGTACGGGGAGATGTAGCCCTTGTCGAAGCGCATGCCCTCGGTGAGCTCAAGCTCGAGACCGAAGGTCTGCGACTCCTCGACGGTGATGACGCCTTCCTTGCCGACCTTGTCCATGGCCTCGGCGATGAGCTCGCCGATCTGGGTGTCGGCGGCGGAGATGGAGGCGGTGGAGGCGATCTGCTCCTTGGTCTCCACGTCCTTGGCCTGCTCCAGCAGGGCGGCGGAGACGGCCTCGACGGCCTTCTCGATACCCCGCTTGAGGGCCATCGGGTTGGCGCCCGCGGCTACGTTGCGCAGGCCCTCCTTGACCAGCGCCTGGGCGAGGACGGTCGCGGTCGTCGTGCCGTCACCGGCGACGTCGTCCGTCTTCTTCGCGACCTCCTTGACCAGCTCGGCGCCGATCTTCTCGTACGGGTCCTCGAGCTCGATCTCCTTGGCGATGGAGACACCATCGTTGGTGATCGTGGGGGCACCCCACTTCTTCTCGAGGACGACGTTGCGGCCCTTGGGGCCGAGGGTCACCTTGACGGCGTCCGCGAGCTGGTTCATGCCGCGCTCGAGGCCTCGCCGCGCCTCCTCGTCGAACGCGATGATCTTGGCCATAGAAGTGGTCCTCCCAGGACTGGGGTGGATTGCTCCGGACCGCGCTGGCGCCCGCGACGGACGGCCTGCCTGCCCCTGCGGTTCCTTGCCCCGCCGGGCCTGCGGGCCTCACCGACCCGGTCCTTAATTGTCACTCTCACTGCCAGAGTGCTAACGCAATGATTAGCACTCGACCCCATCGAGTGCAAGCCGCCCGAAGGGCGTCGTTGAGGGGTGGTGGTCGGTGGGGGCACCCCCGGACGAAGTCTGGGGGAGGGTGGGCGCAAGCCAATCAGGGCGAGCGCCCCACCCCGGAGGGACCGGCGCCGGACACGCGGAAGGGCCCGCGCTCCCCTGGAAGCGCGGGCCCTTTCGTACGCTGACGTCAGCGGTCTGCGTCTCGGCGTTCAGGCCGACAGCCGGACCATGTCCGCCTGCGGCCCCTTCTGGCCCTGCGAGATCTCGAACTCAACTCGCTGGCCCTCCTCAAGGGTGCGGTAGCCGTCCATCTGGATCGCGCTGTAGTGGACGAACACATCCGCACCACCGTCGACCGCGATGAAGCCGTACCCCTTCTCCGCGTTGAACCACTTGACGGTGCCCTGAGCCATTCCTAACTCCCCTATTACTGGCCCTTGCACAGGACCGCACTCCGCGGACCCGGGTCAGACCTCACCCCTCACGGTCAGTGAGAGGTGTGCGCCGGAACGCGTCGACCGCCGCTGAATGTATCTGCCCCAATGCCCAGCGCAACAGGTCAATCGGACGAGAATTCAGGACGCGGGCGAACGTCGATATGTGGAGAATTCCGGGAGATCCAGGGCAAGTCGGGCCGGACATGACGCATCAACTCCGGCAATTCGCGCACACCATTTGCGCACAACTTGACGAGTTCTCATATGCGATCGGCACTGTGCCTGGTGGGGATTCGCGCACAGCGTATCGCGGTTCATGACGCGGAATCGCCCCGTCCGTTTTTATCAGGACGGGGCGATTCCGTATGTGCGGTGTTAAGAGACGGGGCGAACGGTCGTCAGCCTCCGGCGACGGCCGGGATGATGGAGACCCCGGCGCCGTCCGGCGTGGCCGCCTCCAGGCCGCCCTCGAAGCGCACGTCGTCGTCGTTCACGTAGACGTTGACGAAGCGGCGCAGCTTGCCCTGGTCGTCCAGGACGCGGGCGGCGATGCCCGGGTGGTTCTTCTCCAGCGACGCGATGACCTCGGCCAGGGTCGCGCCCTCGGCGGTCACCTCGGCCTGCCCTCCGGTGTACGTACGGAGGATGGTGGGGATGCGGACGTTGACGCTCATGGGGTCACCTTCGGTGTGTACTGGTTGGCGGCGGACTTCAGGCCAGGCGGACGTCAGGCCAGGCCGGCGTCGCGGAACGCGTCCAGGCTCGGGCGGATCGTCGCCGTCGGGCCGGTGGTCGGAGCCACGGCGTCCAGGGTCTTGAGGCCGTCGCCGGTGTTCAGTACGACGGTGGTCAGCGCCGGGTCGAGCCGACCGGTCTCGATGAGCTTCTTCGTCACGCCGACGGTCACCCCGCCCGCGGTCTCCGCGAAGATGCCCTCCGTGCGGGCCAGCAGCTTGATGGCGTCGACGATCTGCTCGTCGGTCACGTCCTCCACCGCCCCGCCGGTACGGCGCGCGATGTCCAGCACGTACGGGCCGTCCGCCGGGTTGCCGATGGCCAGCGACTTGGCGATCGTGGCGGGCTTGACCGGCCGTACGACGTCGTGGCCGTCCTTGAAGGCGCGCGAGACCGGGGAGCAGCCCTCGGCCTGGGCACCGAAGATCTTGTACGGCTTGTCGGCGACCAGCCCGAGCTGGATCAGCTCCTTGAGCCCCTTGTCGATCTTGGTGAGCTGGGAGCCGGAGGCGATCGGGATGACGATCTGGTCGGGCAGCTCCCAGCCGAGCTGCTCGCAGATCTCGTAGGCCAGCGTCTTGGAGCCCTCGCCGTAGTACGGGCGCAGGTTGACGTTGACGAAGCCCCAGCCCTCGCCGAGCAGGTCGCCGATCAGCTCCGAGCAGAAGCGGTTCACGTCGTCGTAGGTGCCCTCGATGCCGACCAGCTCACCGCCGTAGACGGCGGCCATGACGACCTTGCCCGCCTCCAGGTCGTGCGGGATGAACACGCAGGAGCGGAATCCGGCACGGGCGGCCGCGGCGCCGACGGCGCCGGCCAGGTTGCCGGTGGAGGAGCAGGACAGGGTGGTGAAGCCGAAGGCGCGGGCGGCCTCGACGGCGATGGCCACGACCCGGTCCTTGAAGGAGTGGGTCGGGTTGCCGGAGTCGTCCTTGACGTGCAGGGCGCCGGTGATGCCGAGCTCGCGGGCGAGGTTGTCGGCCTTGACCAGCTTGGTGAAGCCGGGGTTCAGGTTGGGCTTGTCCGCGACGTCGGCGGGGACGGGCAGCAGCGGGGCGTACCGCCAGATGTTGTTCGGCCCGGCCTCGATGCGCTCGCGCAGGGCTGCCGCTTGACTGGGCCCGCCGCTCGGCAGGTCGTAGGCGACTTCGAGCGGCCCGAAACACACCTCGCAGGCGAAGATCGGACCGAGCGCGAAGCGCTCTCCGCACTCGCGGCAGGACAGGGCGACGGCGGGGCCGAGCGCTGCGGTCTTCGAGTCGGCTCCGCCGACGGAAGGGGCGGCCGGGGTGGTGGGGGCGGTCGAGGCTTCGACGGATTGCACAGCCATGGAGGCGAGGCCCTTTCTCCTCATCTTCCTCGGGGCGAGTTTCGCCGCGAGACGGATTTGGCACCTTCCCTAGCCGGGAGCCTCGCCGCGGATGCGCGAGACCGGCTGGAGGGTTGCCGGGGCTTCAACGGGCCGTATCCCTCTGCCCCTCTGGATGAGCGGTATGGCGCTGGGCTGACCCAGGCGTTTGTCGGCGGACCGACCCCGGCGTGCGAGGGCCATCCGCGTTGTTCAAGACTGTAACCGAAGGCTCGGACGGTTGAGATAGTCGTCCGAAACACGAGATGGATCAACCAGGCAGCAGGGCCCGGGACAGGACAGGGAGTCGTTCACGTGCTGGAAGAGGTGGAGCGCTGGCTCGCCCGGCGGTCCTGGTCCGCAGCCGACCGTCCGCTCGATCGGCTCCTGGCCGCCAAGCGCGCCGGCGGCGGCACGGTCAGCGTCGTGCTGCCCGCCCTCAACGAGGAGGCGACGGTCGGCGCGATCGTCCGCGTCATCCGGAGCGAGCTGATGTCCGAGGCGGTGCCGCTCGTCGACGAGCTGATCGTGGTCGACTCCGGCTCCACCGACCGTACGTCGCAGGTCGCCGCGGCCGCCGGGGCGCGGGTGATCCACCGGGACGCGATACTCCCCCGGATACCGGCGCTGCCCGGCAAGGGCGAGGTGCTGTGGCGGGCGCTGTTCGCCACCGAGGGCGACATCGTCTGCTTCGTCGACGCGGACCTGAAGGACTTCTCGGCGGACTTCGTCTCGGGGATCGTCGGTCCGCTGCTCACGGAGCCGGACGTGGACTTCGTCAAGGCGATGTACGAGCGCCCGCTGGCGCTGTCCGGCGGGCCCGACTCCGGCAGTACGGCGCCCGGCCAGGGCGGCAGGGTCACCGAACTGGTGGCCCGGCCACTGCTCAACCTGCACTGGCCGCAGCTGGCGGGCTTCGTCCAGCCGCTCGGCGGAGAGTACGCGGCCCGCCGCTCCCTGCTGGAGCGGCTCCCCTTCCCGGTCGGGTACGGGGTCGAGCTGGGCCTCCTGGTCGACGCGCTGCACACGGTGGGACTGGACGCGCTGGCCCAGGTGGACGTGGGCGTCCGCAAGCACCGGCACCAGGACAGCCAGGCCCTGGGCCGGATGGCGGCGGCGATCTACCGCACGGCTCAACTGCGCCTGAACCGCGGCCCTTTGGCGCGCGGGCACCTGATGCGGTCGCGGCTGACGCAGTTCGACCGGGGGGAGGACGGATTCGTGCCGCGTACGTCGCCGGTGGACACGGAGGAGCGGCCGCCGATGCGCGACATCCCGGAGTACGCGACGCGCCGCGCGGCGTAACCGGCGGGGTGGCCGCCTGCGCGCTCCGGGCGCCTCAGCGGTAGGCCAGTAGGCCCACCGTACGAGTGGGGGCACCTCCCAGCGGCCGCGCTGGGGGAGCCCCAGAGCGGCACCGACCCGGGCACCGGGCAGGCGGCGCCCAGCGCCCGGGCGCCGCAGAAGCCAGCCGCCCAGGGGACCCGCGCGGCGCGGCAGGCACCCACGGCCCCTCGCCGGGAGGCGACACGGCACGAGACCCGGCTCACGTTTGCGCGCGGCGGCGTGGGGCTAGGCTCGCGACATGGCCCCCGACCGCTCAGGCGCCCAGGTCCTCGTCGCGTCCAACCGCGGCCCGGTCTCCTACGCTCCTCGCGAGGACGGTTCGCTCGCCGCCAGGCGCGGTGGCGGCGGGCTGGTCTCCGGGCTCAGTGCCATCGGCCCCGACGCCGATGCCGTATGGGTGTGCGCGGCCCTCGGCGACGGCGACCGGCAGGCCGTGCGGCAGGCGCGGGGCGGGCATCTGGACCCGGCCGGCACCGGCGGCCAGCGGGTGCGGATGCTGGACATCGCGCCCGACGTCTTCACGGCCGCGTACAACGACATCGCGAACTCGGTGCTGTGGTTCGTCCACCACCTCCTCTACCAGACCCCGTTCGCCCCCGTCTTCGACGAGCGGTTCCGGGCCCAGTGGGCGGCATACGAGACGTACAACACCGCCTTCGCGGACGCGCTCGCCCAGGAGGCGGCCGACGGCGCGGCCGTGCTCGTTCAGGACTACCACCTGGCGCTCGTCCCGGCCCTGCTGCGCGAGCGGCGGCCGGACCTGCGGATCGGGCACTTCTCGCACACCCCGTGGGCGCCGCCGGACTACTTCCGGCTGCTGCCCGACGACATCGCGGCGCGGCTGCTGCGCGGCATCCTCGGCGGTGACCGGGCCGCGTTCCTCACCGAGCGCTGGGCCGCGGCGTTCGCCGACTGCGCCGCGGCCGTCCTCGGCGCGGAGGTGGTGCGCGGCGGCGCGGAGCCGGTGGTGCGCGACGAGGGGCACACCACCCGGCTCGGCGTGCACGGACTGGGCGCCGACGCGGAGTTCCTGCGGCGGCGGTCCCGGGCCGCCGACGTGGACGAGCGGCTGGCCGGGCTGCGGGAGCAGATCGGTCCGGGGCGGAAGAGCATCGTGCGGGTGGACCGCACCGAGCTGTCCAAGAACATCGTCCGCGGGCTGCTGGCCTACCGGCGCCTGCTGGACACCCGTCCCGAGTGGCGCGGCCGTGTCGTCCATGTGGCCTTCGCCTACCCCTCGCGGCAGGACCTGGCGATCTACCGCGACTACACCGCGGAGGTGCGGCGGGTCGCCGAGGAGATCAACGCCGCGTACGGGACCGCCGACTGGCGGCCGGTCGTCCTGCATGTGAAGGACGACTTCGCGCGCTCGCTGGCCGCCTATCGGCTGGCGGACGTGGCGCTGGTCAACCCGATCCGGGACGGGATGAACCTGGTCGCCAAGGAGGTGCCGGTCGTCTCGGAGGCGGGCTGCGCGCTGGTGCTGTCCCGGGAGGCGGGCGCGTCCGCGGAGCTGGGCGGGGACGCGCTGGTGGTGAATCCGTACGACGTGGAGGCGACGGCGCAGGCGCTGCACGAGGCGCTGGCGATGCCGGAGGGGGAGCGCGCCGAGCGGACGAAGCGGCTCGCGGCGGCGGCCACGGCTCTGCCACCGCAGCAGTGGTTCCTGGCGCAGCTGCGGGCGCTGGACGAGCTGTGAGTACGTCGTACGGGGCACGGGGTACGGCACCGGGTACCGCCGGGGACGTGCCGGTGCTGAGGGTGCTCACCTGGAACGTGTGGTGGCTGTTCGGCGCGTGGGAGCGGCGGCGCGAGGCGATCGCGGCGGTGCTGCGCGACGTGCGCCCCGATGTCATCGGTCTCCAGGAGGTGTGGGCACGCGGCGACGAGAACCTGGCGGAGTGGCTCGTCCGGCGCGTGTCCCGGGACCTGGGCGGCGACTGGGCCTGGACATGGGCCGCGTCGAAGGCGCCCGACCGGTGGCGGAACCGGATCGCGGACGCGACTGCCGAGACGACTGTGACGGCTGTGACAGCTGTGATGACTGGGACCGCTGGGACAACGAGGACTGCTGATACCGCTGATTCCGCTGAGGTCGGCAACGCGGTGCTCAGCCGGTGGCCGATCGTGGACCGCGCGGTGCTGACCCTGCCGACGGCGGGCACCGAGGACGAGGGCCGCCTCGCGCTGTACGCCGGCATTGACGCACCCGGCGCGCGAGTGCCGTTCTTCACGGCGCATCTGAACCCCGCCTTGCACGAGTCGGCGGCGCGATGCGCGCAGGTCGCCGCGCTGGCGCGGTTCGTCGCCGACCACCGGGGCGGCACGGACTTCCCGCCGGTGGTGACCGGTGACTTCAACGCGCGGCCGGACTCGGACGAGATCCGGCTGTTCGGCGGCCACCGCACCGCGCCCGCCGTGCCCGGCCAGGTGCTGGTGGACGCCTGGGAGTACGCGGACCCCGCGGCACCGGCGGCCACCTGGGACCGGGCGAACCCGCATGTGGCCGAGACCTTCGAGCCCAGTGCCCGGATCGACTACGTCCACGTCGGCCTGCCCGGCCCGGACGGCCTCGGCCGGGTCCACGCCGTGCGCCGCGTCGGGGACGCCCCGGTGGCCGGGGTCTGGCCGTCGGACCACGCGGCGGTGGTCGCCGAGCTGGCGATGGCCTAGGGCACGCGCGCCTCACCGGGTCAGGCGCGCGCCTCGGGTCAGGGGAGCAGGTCCGCCGCGGGCCGGGACGCCGGCGCGGCGACGCGCGGCGCGCCTACGATGCCCACGCCGCGCCCCTACGGTGCCCGGCAAGCACGCGCCCGGCGAGCGGCCCAGGCAGGACGGGCGTCACGCCCGGCGAGCGCGCCCGGGCAGGACGGGCCTCATGGTGAGCGCGCCCGGGCAGGACGGGCCTCAGGTGAGGGCGTCCGCGAGGGATGTCACCAGGCCCACCACGCCCGCCGGGCCGTCGACGACCAGGTCCGCGCGGTCCGCCAGGGCGGTCACCTCGCTGCTGCCGCTGCACACCAGCACCCCGGGCAGCCCCTCCGCCCGGAACTTCTCCACCGCAGCGAAGGCCGCCAGGTCGCCGAGGTCGTCCCCGGCGTACAGCACGGCCTCGGCACCGGACCTCCGGACGTAGTCGCTCAGGGCGGCGCCCTTGTCCGTGCCGGGCGGGCGCAGCTCCAGCACCATGCGGCCCGGTTCGACGATCAGGCCGTGGCGTTCCGCGAGCCGGTGCAGCGGCTCGCGCAGGGCCTCGAACGCGGCCTGCGGGTCGGCGGCGCGGCGGGTGTGGACGGCGACGGCGCGGCCGCCCTTGTCCTCGATGTGCGCCGCCTCGGCCGAGGTGCCGTGCCCCGCCCCGACACCGTTCAGGAGCTCCGGCAGCTCCGCCCGCGCGGCCGCCACCCCGGGGTGCGGGGCGGGCGCGGTGACGGAGCCGCTGACCGCGTCCCAGCGTTCGACGCCGTAGTGGCCGAGGACGACGAGGTGCTCCAGCCCCGGCACACCGGCGAAGCCCCCGTACCGCACCGCGACGTCGGCCGGGCGGCCCGTGAGCACGGCGAGGGAGAGGAGACGCGGGGCGAGCCGGGCGAGGGCGGGCACGGCGCCGGGGTGGGCGCGGGCCTGCTCGGGGTCGGGGACGATGTCGGCCAGCGTGCCGTCGAAGTCCACGGCGACGACGGCCCTCTCCGGCCGCGCCAGCAGCGCGGCGAGGCCGTCACGGCCGGCGGGTGTGGCAGGTACGGGAAGAGGGTGACTGCTGCCCATGCGGCGACCCTACCCGCGCGAGGAGGGGGCGGATGCGGGTTTGCTCCATACGGAGCGGGGCGGGCTGGTTCGCATGGGCCCGGCCGCACGAGCGCGGTGCGTATGGATCGCCCCTCGTACGGACGGCATCGCCGTCCTCAGCGGCGCGCGCGGCGTTCCTCCCGGACCCTGCGCAGGCGGTTGACCGTGACCGCGTCGTGGGCCAGTGCGCGCGGGTCGTCGAGGAGGGCGTTCAGGAGCTGGTAGTAGCGGGTCGGGGACATCCCCAGCCGCTCACGTATCGCGCGCTCCTTCGCCCCCGGGCCGGGCCAGCCGCGGCGCTCCATGGCGAGGACGGCCCGGTCCCGGTCGGACAGGCCGTCGTCGCCGCCCGGCTGGGGCGGTTGGTTCGGGGGTGCGGTCACGTTCTCCACCTTGCCACCGGGGCGGTTCCTTCCCCCACCCCGCCCAGGACCGGCTACCGCGCCGCGCTCTCCGCGGCGTCCGCCTGCCGCTGGAGCTCGCCGAGCACGCTCATCGGGTCGCCGCCCTCCGCCACCGTCGCGCCGATGTTCTCCTTCAGCGCCTTGCTGACGCTCGCCCACGAGGTCTTGTCGGCGGGGTAGAACTCCGCCCTCTCCATCTGGTCGAGGAACTGCCACAGCCGCTTGAACTCGCGGTCGTCGCGCATCGCCTGGGACGCCGCGGTCGTCACCGGCAGCAGGTCGTAGCGGCTGGCGAAGTCCAGGACGTTCTCCTGGTTGTAGACGTAGTTCAGGAAGCGGCCGATCTCGTCCTGGTGGCCGTTCTGCTTGAACGCCATCATCCAGTCCTCGACGCCCATGGTCGACTTGGGCTTCCCGTCGATGGTGGGCAACGGTGCCGTGCCGTAGTCGAGGCCGCGGCCTTCCGCCTGCTTCATCAGCGTGGGGTGGCCGTTGAGCATGCCGACCTCACCGCGGGTGAAGGCGTCGAAGAGCTCCTGGCGGTTGACCCGGCCGGGGGTACGGGAGCCGGTGAGGCCCTTGGCGACCAGTTCGTCCCGCAGCCACTCGAAGGTCTTGATGTTCTCGGGCGAGTCGAGGACGTAGCTGCCGTTGCTGTCGGTGTAGCCGCCCCCGCCGCTGAGTATCCACAGCATGGTCTCGGCCGGGGCCTCCTCGGGGCCGAGCGGCAGCGCGTACGGGATCTCCACCCCGCTGCTCTTGAGCTTCTCCGCGGCAGCCTGCAGCTCGTCCCAGGTGGTGGGGGGCTCGCTGATGCCCGCCTTGGCGAAGAGCCTCTTGTTGTAGAAGAGCAGCCGGGAGCTGGCGACGAACGGCAGGCCGTACTGGACGCGCCGCACCTTGCCCGCCTGCGCGATGGAGGGCACGAAGCTCGCCTGGGTGGGGATGGAGAGCAGCTGGTCGGCGCGGTAGAGCTTGCCGGCGGCGGCGTAGTCGGCGTACGCGCCTATCTGCGCGAGGTCGGGGGCCTCGCCCGCCTTGACCATCTCGGCGACCTTCCGGTCGACCTCGGTCCAGCTGTAGATCTTGACGTCGATCCTGACGTCGCGGTTCTCGGCCTCGAAGGCGACCGTCACCCGGTCCCAGTACCGCTGGGAGGTGTTGGTGGTGTTGTCGCCGTAGTCGGCCGCGACCAGCTTGAGCGTCGTCTTGCCCGAGCCGGAATCGTTTCCGCAGGCGGCCAGCGCGGGCGTCATCGCCGCCGTGGCGCAACCCGCCGCCGTCAGATTCAGGAAACTCCGCCGCTGCACAGCCGCTACCCGCCCTACGTGTTCGTACGCATCGTGCCTGTAACCGGAGTCTCGTGTTCCGGAGCCCCGATATGAGGTGCGAGTCTCCCTCGCAAACCCTCACAAGGTCTACACCATGACGGGTATCACTTCCGCATCGGGCTTCCCCTGCGGAGGAGGCGCCTGCTATCCACGTCCCGGGCGGGGTCCCACCCCGGCGCCGGGCCCACACCAGCTCCCTTGCCAACTCCCTTGCCCCGCAACGCCGTACCGGCGCATCGGCACACCTCGCCAGGAGGCAGTCGTATGACCTCGCTCACCGCACAGGAACTGGCCACCCAGCCCGACTGCTGGCGGCGGGCGGCGCGCGCCGCCGCCACGGCGCGCGGGCTGCCACTGCCCGGCGAACGGGTGGCGATCACCGGTTGCGGCACGTCGTGGTTCATGGCCCAGGCCTACGCGGCGCTGCGCGAGGCGGCGGGCCAGGGCGAGACGGACGCGTATCCCGCGTCGGAGTTCCCGGCGGGGCGTTCGTACGACCGCGTGGTGGCGATCTCCCGTTCGGGCACCACGACGGAGGTGCTGGACCTGCTGGCCGCGCTGCGCGCCGGACCGGCCCGCCCCGCCACGACCGCGCTCACCGGCGACCCCGAGACGCCGGTGATGGACGCGGCGGACGACGTCGCCGTACTGGACTGGGCGGACGAGACGTCGGTGGTCCAGACGCGCTTCGCGACGACGGCGCTGGCGCTGCTGCGCGCGGGGCTGGAGGCGCACGGATCGCTGCCGGAGGGCGTGAAGAGCGTGGCGGAGGCGGCGGTGGACGCGGCGGCGGCCGCCGCCGAACCGCTGCCGGAGGCGGCGCCGGGCGCGGAGCAGTGGACGTTCCTGGGGCGCGGCTGGACGTACGGGCTGGCGCAGGAGGCGGGCCTGAAAATGCGCGAGGCGGCGGGCGCGTGGACGGAGTCGTACCCGGCGATGGAGTACCGGCACGGGCCGATCTCGATCACGGGGCCCGGGCGGGTGGTGTGGGCGTTCGGGCCGCCGCCGGAGGGGCTGGCGGGTGAGGTGGCGCGGACCGGCGGCGTGCTGCTGGCGGACTCCGGGACGCCGGACGGGCTGGACCCCATGGCGGACCTCGTGCGGGCGCAGCGGCTGGCGGTGGCGGTGGCGGAGGCCAGCGGCCTCGACCCGGACCACCCGCGCAACCTCACGCGGAGCGTGATCCTCACGGGGTAGGCGGCGGCTCCCCTGCCCGGGGGTGTCCGGGGCGCGCCCGGGGCGGGGCCACCCGGGACCGCCGGGGCGCGGGGCACCCCCGCGGTGCGGCCGGGTGCCCGGCCCGCGCTGCGCCTGCGCTTGGTGGCGGGGTCGGGGCCGCTCTGGGGTACCTCCTCGGTCGGCGAACCTACTGCCCATCCGCAAGGTCACCGGCAAGATGTTCGCCGCGCTGCGGGGGCACCCCGACGCGCCCCCTCCCGCCGGACCGGCGGCTCACCGCCGGTGGCGCCGCGCCTCGCCAACCCTCCGGGACCGTCGCAGCACCGACGGCGGCGGCACGCAACTGGAGACGCGCGGAGCCACCAGCGGGCACCCGCCGCGCTCCCCTGCGCCGTCCGGCGACTGACCGCCAGTGGCACCTCGGCCACGGCAGCGGGCGACTGGCCGACGCGGCACGGGTAGCGGACCAGGGCCCCACCGGGCCGCAGTCGCAAGTCCGTCGGAAGGGGACGTGGCGGGTGCCCCCGCAGCGCGGCGAACATCTCGCCCCGTACCCCGCGCGCCGACCGAGTGGGGGCACCTCCCAGCGGCCGCGCTGGGGGAACCCGGCGACGGCCCCAACCCAGCCACGAGGCGCCCGCGCAGAGGGCAACCCCGGTTCCGGGTGCCCGTGCCGGGGCAACCACGCGGCCGGGAAGAGGCGCGGCGGAACCCCGGCCGCCGGGGCGGTCCGGCCGCTGTGTGGCGGTACACCCGCGAGTGGACTAGACCTCTTGCGGGCGGTCAGGCGACACTGTCCACGTGAGACACGTCATCGCCCTCGATGTGGGCGGCACCGGCATGAAGGCCGCTCTGGTCGGGGCGGACGGCACGCTTCTGTACGAGGCGCGGCGGCCCACCGGCCGTGAGCGCGGGCCGGACGCCGTCGTCGCCGGGATTCTGGACTTCGCCGACGAGCTGCGCGCGACCGGTGAGCGGCGGTTCGGCCAGTCGGCCGTCGCCGCCGGGGTCGGCGTCCCCGGCGTCATCGACGAGGCGCACGGCGTGGCCGTCTTCGCGGCGAACCTCGGCTGGCGCGACGTACCGCTGCGCGCCCTGCTCGCCGAGCGGCTGGCCGGGGTCCCGGTGGCCCTCGGGCACGACGTACGCGTCGGCGGCCTGGCCGAAGGCCGGCTCGGCGCGGGCGACGGCGCCGACCGCTTCCTCTACGTGGCGCTCGGTACCGGCATCGCGGGCGCCATCGGCATCGACGGGCGCATCGAACCCGGCGCGCACGGCTCCTCCGGCGAGATCGGCCATCTGATCGTCCGGCCCGGCGGTCCCGCCTGCGGCTGCGGGCAGGCCGGGTGCCTGGAGCGGCTGGCCTCCGCCGCCGCCGTGGGCCGTGCCTGGGCCGTGGCCGGCGGCGGTCCCGGCGCGGACGCCGCCGACTGCGCCAAGGCCGTCGACGCGGGCGACCCCCGCGCCCGCGCCGTCTGGCGGGAGGCCGTGGCCGCGCTCGCCGACGGGCTGGTCATGGGCGTCACCCTGCTGGACCCGCGGACGCTGATCATCGGCGGCGGGCTCGCCGAAGCGGGCGAGACGCTGTTCGCGCCGCTGCGCGCGGCGGTCGCGGAGCGGATCACCTTCCAGAAACTCCCCGACATCGTCCCGGCGGCCCTCGGGGACACCGCCGGATGCCTGGGCGCAGGGCTGCTCGCCTGGGATCTTCTCTCCACGGACTCCACGGAGGTATCCGCCTGATGGTGCGACGAACGGTTCTCTCGGGCGCCCGGGTGGTGCTGCCGACCGGTGCGGTCGAGGACGGGCAGATCACGGTCGAGGGGCAGCGCATCACCGCCGCCGGGCCGATGCCCGGGCGCGATGCCGCGCGTGCCCACGGGAGCGGTACGGCCGCGGGAGAGAGCGGTGCGGCCGCGGGCGAGAGCGGTACGGCCGGCCTCGACCTCTCCGGCCACTGGATCGTCCCCGGCTTCGTCGACATGCACGTCCACGGCGGCGGCGGCGCGTCCTTCTCCGCCGGGACCGCCGAGGAGGCGCTCACCGTCGCCCGCACCCACCGGGCCCACGGCACCACCACCATGGTCGCCTCCACCGTCACCGGCGACCTCGACGACCTCGCCCGCCAGGCCGGGGCGCTGTCCGAGCTGGTCGAGCAGGGCGAGCTGGCCGGAATCCACTTCGAAGGGCCGTTCATCTCGCCGCACCGCTGCGGCGCGCACCAGCCATCGCTGTTGCGGGACCCGGACCCCGCCGACGTACGGAAGCTGATCGACGCGGCACGCGGCACGGCACGCATGATGACGCTCGCGCCCGAGCTCCCCGGCGGTCTGGACTCCGTACGCCTGCTCACCGACCACGGCGTCGTCGCCGCCGTCGGCCACACCGACTCCACGTACGACGCCACACTGGAGGCGATCGCGGCGGGCGCCACCGTGGCCACCCACCTGTTCAACGCGATGCCCTCGCTGCTGCACCGCGCGCCCGGCCCCATCGCGGCCCTGCTGGAGGACGAGCGGGTCACCGTCGAGCTGATCAACGACGGCACGCATCTGCACCCCGCCGTCCTGGGCCTGGCGTTCCGGCGCGCGGGCGCGGACCGGGTCGCGTTCATCACCGACGCGATGGGCGCGGCCGGGATGAACGACGGGCGCTACCCGCTCGGCCCCATGACGGTCGACGTCAAGGACGGGGTCGCGCGGATCAGCGACGGGCCCACGGCGGGTTCGATCGCCGGGTCCACCCTCACCCTGGACCACGCCTTCCAAAGGGCCGTGACCATCGACGGCCTGACGGTGGAGCAGGCGGTACGCGCACTGTCCGCGACGCCCTCGCGGGTCCTGGGGGTGGACGGGCGCGTCGGCTCCCTGGAGCCGGGCAAGGACGCGGACCTCGTCGTCCTGGACGAGGCCTTCACGTTGGTGGGCGTCATGCGGCGCGGCACCTGGCTGGTCGAGCCGCCCGTGCGCTGACGCCCCTTCGGACCGCCGGTGCGCCGTCCGCTCGTCCCTTCGGCGGCGTACTGGTGGGTACCGCTGGTAAGGACTCCCCTTCCCGCGAGATAACAGTGGGAGTACAGGGGGTCGCCCGCCGGTGTCCGCGATGGCATGATCGCTGGCGCACGACGGAAGAGACGGGAGAGCCGGTCCGGTCACGAGCCAGGGGAGAGGGGACACCCAGGTGATCCTCACGGTCACACTCAACGCCGCCCTCGACATCACCTACCGCGTACCCCGGCTCCGGCCACGCACCACCCACCGCGTCACCGAGGTCGTCGAACGGCCCGGCGGCAAGGGCCTCAACGTCGCGCGCGTGCTGGCCGCGCTCGGCCACGACACCGTCGTCACGGGATTCGCCGGGGGCCCGACGGGCGCCGTGCTGCGCGAGGGTCTCGCGGCGTACGGACACGTCGCCGACGCGGCGCACGGGCGCGTCACCGACGCGCTGGTGAGCGTGGCCGGAACCACCCGGCGCACCGTCGGGGTCGTGGACGACGCGTCCGGTGACACCACGCAGCTCAACGAGCCGGGCCCGCTGGTCACCACACCCGAGTGGACGGCCTTCACCGGCGGGTACGCGCGGATGGTGCGCGACGCGGCCGCGGTGGCGCTCTGCGGCAGTCTGCCGCCGGGAGTGCCGGTCGGGACGTACGCCCAACTGGTCCGGGAGGCGCGCGCGGCGGGTGTGCCGGTGCTGCTGGACACCAGCGGGGAGGCGCTGCGCCGGGGGATAGCCGCCCGCCCCGACATCGTGAAGCCCAACGCCGACGAACTGGCGGGGCTCACCGGCTTCACCGAGCCGCTGCGCGCGGCCCGCGACGCCCGGCGGCGGGGCGCGCACTCGGTCGCCGCGTCGCTCGGCGCGGACGGCATGCTCGCGGTGGCGGCGGACGGTGCCTGGCGGGCGGCGCCGCCCCGCAGGCTCGCCGGCAATCCGACGGGCGCGGGCGACTCGGCGGTCGCGGGCCTGCTGTCCGGGCTTGTCGAGGGCCTGCCCTGGCCGGACCGGGTGGCGCGCGCCGTAGCACTGTCCGCGGCGACCGTACGGGCCCCCGCGGCGGGCGAGTTCGACCGCGCGACGTACGAGGAGCTGCTGCCGCGGATCGAGGTCAGCGCGATACGGTCGGCGGCGTAACCGCGCGCAAGCACCAACGGGCCGACGTCAACGGGCCGGGCCCGGCCCGGGATTGGGGTACGTATGCCGCTCGTCACCACCGGTGGTCTGGTCGGCGCGGCGCGCGCGGCCGGGCACGGGGTCGCCGCGTTCAACGTCATCACCCTGGAGCACGCCGAGGCCATCGCGGCCGGGGCGGAGGCCGCCGGGACGCCCGCGGTCCTCCAAGTCTCCGAGAACGCCGTGAAGTTCCACGGCGGACGGCTCGGCCCGCTCGCCGCCGCCATGGCCGCCGTCGCCCGCTCCTCGCGCGCGCCGCTCGCGCTCCACCTCGACCATGTCGAGAACGGTGAACTCCTGCGGGCCGCGCACCCGGCGGGCTTCAGCTCGGTGATGTTCGACGCGTCGAAGCTGCCATACGCCGAGAACGTCAAGGCGACGGCGGAGGCAGTGCGGTGGGGGCACGAGCGCGGGATCTGGGTGGAAGCGGAACTGGGCAGAGTAGGCGGGAAGGACGGTGAGCCCCCGCTGGACGCGCACGCGCCCGGTGTGCGGACCGATCCGGCGGAGGCGGCCGCGTACGTCGCCGACACCGGCGTGGACGCGCTCGCCGTGGCCGTGGGCAGCACCCACGCCATGACCGAGCGCACGGCGGCCCTCGACCGGGCGCTGATCGGCCGGCTCCGGGAGGCCGTACCCGTACCGCTGGTGCTGCACGGCTCGTCCGGCGTCCCGGACATGGAGATCCGGCGGGCCATCGCCGCCGGCATGGTGAAGATCAACGTGGGGACGGCCCTGAACACGGCCTTCACCGGCGCGGTGCGGGGTTATCTGGCGGACCATCCGGCGGCGGTGGACCCGCGGAAGTACCTGGCCCCGGCCCGGGACGCGATGGCCCGGACCGTGGCGCACTTCCTTGGACTGGTCGCGGCCCCGGCTACTTCTTGAGCCAGACCTGGTCGAGGTTGACCGCGCACTTGTCGCCCGCCTCGCAGGAGATCTTCACGGTGTTGGTGCCCGCGTTGAGCCGGACTATGGAGTAGGTGTACGTCCAGCCCTTCTCCCAGTCCCCCTTGGGGCCGTGGGCGAAGTTCCCCATGTTCAGCGGCCGGGCTTCCTTCGAGCCGTTGACCGTGAGGGAGAGGCTCTGGTCCTCGCCGGGGACGCCGTAGCCCACGTACAGCTTGTACGAGCCGGGCTTCTCGACGTTGACGCTCCAGGTGGCCGACGCGCCGGGGGTGTTGATGCCCGCGACGTACGTGCCGTCCTTCGCCTTGGCGCCCTTGATGTCGCTCGCGCGGGTCGCACTGCCGGCCAGCGCGAGCCCGGAGGCGTCCTGGGTCGGCAGCGTCTTGGGCTTCCCCGGCTCCTTCGACGGCTCTTCGCTGGGCTTGACGCTGGAGCCGGCCGTCGGGCGGTCCGTGCCGCCGTCGGCCTGGTCGTCCTTCTTCTCGCTGCTGTTGGTGAGCAGCGCGATCCCTATGCCCGCCACCACGACGGCGACGACGGCCACGGCCGCGATCAGCAGGCCCTTGGTGTTCGGGCCGCCGCCGCTGCCGCCACGTCCGCCGCCCTGCGGGCCGGGGGCGGGGCGGCGGGGGGCGCCGCCGGGGAGGGTCTCGGGAGCCGCGTAGTGGGCGTTCTGCTGGCCGTAGCCCGGCTGGCCGTAGCCCTGGGGGGTGCCCTGCTGCCCGTAGCCCTGCTGGGCGTTCTGGGCGTGCTGGGGCGGGACCTGCTGGCCGTACGTGCGCTCACCCACCGCCCGTACGTGGTTGTACGAGGTGCGCGGTACGCCCGGCTGGTGCGGGGTGCTGGGGCCGGGGTAGCCGTAACCGCCGGTGCGGGGGCTGGCCGCGCCCGCGGGACCCGGCTGGCCCCCCTGGCCCGAGGGGTCGCCCTCCTGTCGGTACAGGTAGGCGAAGGGGTCGTCGTTCTCCGGCCTGTCCGAGCCGTTGTTGCCGGCCGTCATCCCTCTCGTCACTCTCCAATGCATATGGCCATCGGCGCTCAGGCGCCGCCGCCTCGCGGACACGCCCACGCGCGTCTCCGCACACGCGGCAGGACAGCTCATATCAGGGCCGGGGCGGCCTCGTCAGGGTCCCCGCTGTCCGGATGGACAATATTCATGATCGATTCATCATCGGCGGCACCGCCGACCCGGCGCAGCCTACCCCGATCGGGGGAACGCACGCGGTCCCCGTTACATCATCCAGCCCTGCGGTTGGCCTTCGACCGGGACCGCTTCTCCACGTACATGCGCTGGTCCGCGGATTGCAGCACCTCGTCGGCCGACATGCCGCACGCCGCCCAACTGATGCCGAAACTGGCGCCCACGCGCACCGCCCGGCCCTCGACCCGGATCGGCGGAATGATCGCGTTGCGCAGCCGTACCGCCAGGTCCTGGGCGTCGGCCCGGCCGAGGCCGTCGGCGAGGACCACGAACTCGTCCCCGCCGAGCCGGGCGACGGTGTCGCCGTCGCGCACCCCGCCGGAGAGCCGCCGGGCCACCGCGATCAGGACGGCGTCGCCCGTGTGGTGGCCGAACCGGTCGTTGATCGACTTGAAGCCGTCGAGGTCGCAGAAGAGGACCGCGAGCCCCTTGTGGCCGTCGTCGATCTCCTCGTTGGGGGCGGTGGTGTGCACATGGTGGTCGAAGGGCCCGACATCGGCGGCCATGGCGCCGGTGGCCCGGTACCCGTCGACCCCGAAGCCGTCCACCCCATAGCCGTCCACCCCGAAACCCTCGGGACCGTAGCCGCCCGGACCATAGCCGTCCGGACCGTGGCCATCCGGTCCTGGCCCGGCCGGGTCCGGCGGCCGCCCCTCCGCCGCGCCGCCGCCCGCGCCGAGCGGGTGCCCGGCCGGTGCCGGGCGGGGCGGGTGGGCGCAGAGCCGGGAGCTGAGCCGGGCCCGCAGTTCGGCGCTGTTGGGCAGCCCGGTCAGGGCGTCGTGGCTGGCGCGGTGCGCGAGCTGGATCTCGTGCCGCTTGCGCTCCTCGATGTCCTCGACGTGGGTGAGCAGGAACCGCGGCCCGTCGGCGGCGTCGGCGACGACGGAGTTCCGCAGCGAGACCCACACGAACGTGCCGTCGCGGCGCGCGAGCCGCAGCTCGGCGCGGCCGCCCTCGGCGGAGGTCCGCAGCAGGGTGCCGAGGTCCTCGGGATGCACGAGGTCGGAGAAGGAGCTGCGGCGCATCACCGCGGCGGGGCGGCCGAGCAGCCGGCACAGGGCGTCGTTGGTGCGCAGCAGCCGACCGTGCTGGTCGCCGCCCATCTCCGCGATCGCCATACCGCTGGGCGCGTACTCGAAGGCCTGCCGGAAGCTTTCCTCGCTGGCGCGCAGGGCCTGCTGCTCCCGCTCCAGCCGGACCAGGGCGCGCTGCATGTTTGCGCGCAGCCGGGCATTGCCGATCGCAATCGCGGCGTGGAAGGCGTACATCTGGAGGGCTTCGCGCCCCCACGCGCCGGGGCGGCGCCCGTTGCGCGGTTTGTCCACCGAAATCACGCCGATGAGCTCCCCGCCGGAGGCGCCCGCGGCGTACATCGGGGCGAACAGGCGGTCCATGGGATGCCACTCGTCGGGGAATCGGGGCGCCGGTCCCGGCGTGTGCCACTGCGGGACGTCGTCGTCGTCCAGGACCCAGCCCTCGGTGTACGGGACGAAGCGCAGATCGCCCCAGCGGTCCCCCAGCGCCAGCCGGCGCTCCCAGGAGCTGCGGGACCCGACCCGGCCCGCCATCAGGGCCTCGGCGCCCGGGCTGCCCGCCACGGCGGCGACCACGAGATCACCGTCGGGCCGCACCAGGTTGACGGCCGAGAGCTCGTAGCCGAGGCCGGCGATGATGCCGTCGGCGACCGTCTGGAGCGTGTCGGCGAGGCTGCGGGCGGTGTTCAGATCGGCGACCACTTGGTGCAGCTGCCGCAGGGTCGCAAGACGAATGTACGGCTCCGACTCGGTCTCCATCGCTCGTTCTCCCCCGAGACCTCGACAGCAACTCCTGGCTTCTTGTCGTCCGATTGCCACGGCCACTGAATCACAGCGAGCTGCCCGGCAGGTACACAGGGTCAACAATTGCCCCCCGCTGTGACTCATGTCACAGTCTGTATCTCCTTGCTGCACAGAGGGTGTGGGAGCGCTCCGACTTTTCCGCTTAGCAAATCGATGACGGGGCGGGACGGTCGCCGAGGGTGGCGGTCGGGGAGGCCTCGGCCTCGGGACCTACGCCCCGCCTGGTCCCGGCGCCCGATGCGGCCGCGCTCGGAGCCCGGTTAGCGTGCCGGTGTGCTTCAAACGACGCCTTCCACGTCCCACGAGACCGCTGTACCCCATGCTGGTGGGGTGAGCGACGACGAGTTCCGTGCCGCGCTGTCGCGGCTGGCCGCGGGCGTGGTGCTGGTCACCGCGCACGACCCGGAGGACGGGCCGCGCGGCGAGGACGTCGGCATGACGGCGACCGCGTTCCTGTCCGTGTCGCTGGACCCGCCGCTGGTGATGGTCAGCCTGCGCAACGAGTCGCGCATGGACGATCTGCTGGAGCGCCAACCGCTCTGGGCGGTGTCGATCCTCTCCGAGGAACAGCGGCAGATCGCCGGGCGCTTCGCCATGAAGGGGCGGATCAGCGACCGGCTGCTGTTCGAGGACACCCGGTACGCCCGGGGCGAGGCGGCGGGCGCGCCGCTGATCGACGGGGCGCTGGCGTCCCTGGAGTGCCGTACGGAGCAGCGCGTGGCGGCGGGGGACCACACGCTGGTCATCGGGCGGGTGCTGACGGCGAGGACGTCGGGCGCGGAGACCGGCGGGCCGCTGACGTACTTCCGCGGCCGCTACCGCCGGCTGGGCTGACGGCAGCGGCCGCGGGAGGCGCGCGCTTTTGAATCCCGTGGGACCGCTTTGAAATCCCGTGGGACCTCGCCTGAATCCCGGGACCTCGCCGGAATCCCGTGGGGCCTCGTCGGAACTAGCGCTCGCTGAAGCTGAGGATGTCGAACCTCCTGCGGGGGTCCTGCTCGTCTTCCTTACGCTCCCTGCCATCGCTGCGGACGCACTTACCGTTGTCGTCGTTCCAGTCCCGCAGGTAATGAAGCAGCCTGAGGTCGAGCAGGTCGAAGCCGTTGATTTTGAGCGGGCTCCCAGGACGGGTCGCGGGGCGGCCCTGGCCCTGCCCTTGCTCCTTACCCCGCCCGGGGTTTTGGCCCGGCCCTTGGTTTTGCCCCTCTTTCCCGCAGTCGACGCGTTTTTCGTCCTGACTCTCGGCCCTGTACGCATCCGGGTCGCCCACCGCGGTCGCCACACCGGCCACCGGGGCGAACAGAGCCGCCACCATGAGGCCCACGACAGCCAGGACACGATGCATCGATGCGAACATCACACCACCTCGCTCACGAAGAGAAGATTCCGATATGTCGTACATAACGGAATTTCAGTTGTGATACATACGAGGCGCTCTGCACGCCCGCGAAACCACCGGAATGCAGCAATTGGTCCCGATCAGGGCAGAATCAGCCCCAGTCGCGCCCGCTGCGCCCGCGCTTGGTGTCGCCGCGCTGCTTCTTCTCCCGCAACCGCCGTTCGTTGATACCGCGCGGGATCCGCGTCGGGCGGCGCGGTCTGGGCGGCGGCGCGGTCGCCTCCGCCAGGAGCGCGGCGAGCCGGACGGCCGCCGCCTCGCGGTTGCGCCACTGCGAGCGGTGCTCGGAGGAGCGCACGGACACGACCCCGTCGACGAGGCGGCCCGCCAGCCGCTCCAGGGCCCGCTCCCGCCACACCGGCGGCAGGGCCTCCGTACGCGCCAGATCGAAGCGCAGCTCGACCTGGCTGTCGCTGGTGTTGACGTGCTGCCCGCCAGGGCCGGACGAACGCGAGAAACGCCACATCAGCTCGGCCTCCGGCAGGGAGACCGAACCGCGGATGACGTAGGGCCCAGGCATGCCCCCATGGTCCCCCGTCGCACACCCGGACGTCACCCGCATTTCCCACACCACTCTGTGGAACCCGCGGCGCGCGGTTCGCGTTATGGAGGGTGACGGTAGCTTCGTGGGGTCACGAAGCCCGACGACTCGAAAACGAAAGGGACTCCCCATGGCTGTAAGCCTGTCCAAGGGCGGCAACGTCTCGCTCACCAAGGAGGCACCGGGCCTGACCGCCGTCACGGTCGGCCTCGGCTGGGACGTCCGCACCACCACCGGCACGGACTTCGACCTCGACGCGAGCGCCATCGCCGTCAACCCGAGCGGCAAGGTCTACTCGGACGCGCACTTCGTCTTCTTCAACAACAAGTCCACGCCGGACCAGTCGATCGTCCACACCGGCGACAACCTCACCGGCCAGGGCGAGGGTGACGACGAGCAGATCAACGTCAACCTCGCGGGCCTGCCGGCCGACGTCGACAAGATCGTCTTCCCGGTCTCCATCTACGACGCCGAGTCGCGCAGCCAGAACTTCGGCCAGGTGCGGAACGCGTACATCCGCATCCTCAACCAGGCCGGCGGCGCCGAGATCGCCCGCTACGACCTGAGCGAGGACGCCGCCACCGAGACCGCCATGGTCTTCGGCGAGCTGTACCGCAACGGCGCGGAGTGGAAGTTCCGCGCGGTCGGCCAGGGCTACGCCGCGGGCCTTTCGGGCATCGCCCAGGACTTCGGCGTCAACGTCTGAGTCCAGGCCCTGCCTGTCTGACATTGAGGACGGCCCCCGACTTCTGTCGGGGGCCGTCCTCATCTTTGCGGGGCCACGGCCGGGCCGGGACGGGCTCAGCGTGGAGCCTGCGGGCCTACAAGCTCACGGGCATTACACGTACCACCACTTGCCGCCGGACGAGTCCACGCCGGAGGGGCATTCAGCCTTCGCGTACTCGTACTTCCTCGGGCCGATACTGACGGTCCCATCGGCGCACCAGACCCTCGCCTGCATGTACCTTCCCGAGCCCGCGCACTTGGCGTGGTAGCGGCCGGCACCCCCAGGGCCCGCGTTGTCGTGCCACGTCTGGCACTGCCTCGCCTTCGACGTCGACGCGCCCGTGAGATCGGCAGCCGACGCCGAGCCCGGTGCGAGCGTGATGAGTGCCCCGGTGAGCGCACCGACCGCGATTCCGCAAGCCAACCGTATTGATCGCAAGGATTCTCCTGTTTCCAGATCCGCCGCCTTGGCTCCGATGTGAAGCCATCAGCGTCTGCACGTCTTCGATTCCAGCGGTGCATGGGTTGTTCGGCACCCCAATCTCGTGTCGCCGAACAAAAAAGTCGCCATCACTGGCTGCCGTGGCCGTCGAGCGGGCCGGCTCGCGGCCCCGAAACAGGGCGAGGCCCCCGACTTCGGTCGGGGGCCTCGTCGCATTGCCGGGCAGGCCGGCCAGGCGAGCGGCGGATCCGCCGTGGGGAACTCGTCGACCACGAGGGCGCCAGCTTGACCTCAAGGCAGTAACACCCCTGTCACGGCCCCCTCCCACGCGCCGGATCGGCGGCTGCGGCGGCTACCGTACGGTGGTCAACTCGGCCTGATGTGCGACCGCACCACCGCTCAACGGAGTCTCCCCCTGTCCACCCCACCTCCGCCCCAAGGCGGTTACCACCCCCACGGCCAGCCCAGCCAGCCGCAGTACGGCTATCCGCAGCAGGGCGGCTACCCCGGAGCCCCCGCCCCGCAGCCCCCGCCGCGGCGCAGCCGCATCAACCAGCAGACCAAGATCAAGGCGATCGTCTTCACCGTGGCCGCCATCGGCGCCGGCGTCTGGATCTTCACCCACCAGGGCAAGAGCACCGACACTCCCTCCACCCCGGCGGCGCGTGCCGGCGCCAGCGCGAGCCAGGACGCCAACTCGATCGACGTCGGCGAGTGCGTGGAGGACCAGGGATCCGACAACGAGCATCCCGACCTTGAGGTCGTCCCCTGCGGCGACAGCAGGGCGGAGTACAAGGTCGAGGAGAGCGTCGGCGACGAGTGCGCCCCTGGCCAGGCCAGGTACACGGTCACGCGCCGCGGTCACGTTCAGAGCATGCTCTGTTTGTCGCCGACCAGCCGCTGAACACGGCCGAGGCGTACGGTTCGGGCCCCCGCTCTCGCGGGGGCCCGCCGTCGTTTCGGGGGGGGCGCTGGGCTTACGCGCCGGGGAACTCTCCGCGCTTGACGGCGGAGACGAACGAGGACCAGCCGTCGGCGGAGAAGAGCAGCGCGGGGCCGTGGGGGTCCTTGCTGTCGCGGATGGGGGTCACGCCGGGGAAGCCGTCGGCGACCTCGACGCAGTTGTCCGCGCCTCCGTCGCTGTAGCTGGACTTGCGCCACGAAGCAGTGCTCAGGTCGATGCTGGTGGATCGCATGGTGAGCTGTCCTCCATCATTTGCTCGATGAACGCCACGGAATCCCGTGGCGACAGGGCCAAGTCCCGGATGGAATCGTAGGACAGCCGGATCCGTTCGACGTTCGCCGGCTCCTCGTACAGCTCGCCGCTCTTGCTGCTCTCCAGCCAGGCCACCGTGCGGCCGTCGGGGCGCAGAAGCAGGATCAGCGACTGGCCCTGGACATCGTGCAGCCCAACGGAGAAGGGCAGTACCCGCACGGTCACGTTCGGCTAGGACGCCGCCGCGACGAGGTGGGCGAGCTGCCCGCGCCACTCTTGCGCGTCCAACAAGGGACGCCTGAGCACCGCCTCATCGAGGATCGCCCGAAGATGCACGGCCGGTTGGCGCCGTAGGAGTTCCTGCCTGCCTATCCGCGCCTGAAGCTGCTCCTCCAACTCCGCAGAGCTCTCTGGCCCGTGCGGCGCGGACCACAGCAGCGCCCGCGCATACGCCTCGGTCTGAAGTATGCCCGGGATGACGCCGCCCGCGTAGTGATCGACGGCCACGGCTACCGCCTCAAGCTCCATGTACCGCACGTACTTCTCGCGGAACGCGGCCTTGTCCTTGGCGAGCTCCCACAGCCGCATCAGGAACGGCGTCGTCCCATAGACCGTGTCCAGCGCCTCGATGACCTCCGGGCCACCAAGGTTCCTCCCTGTCTCCAGGCTGTGCATGTGCGTGCGGTCCCACCCGGTCTTGTCGGCCAACTCGCTCAGGGAGCGACCGGACTCGTCGCGTAGTCGGGCCAGTTCCTCGGCAAGCATGACGCGGGGTGACCGCACCCCATGCTTTGAGATCGGCTTCCTCGGCGGCATCGCGCACCTCTCCCCTCGGCGGTTACCTCCTGCTCACCGTAGGTGAAGTCACCCCAAACCAGGGCGCGTTCGTCACATAGCGGACCGAGGTGGACCCTCAACGAACATTCAAAAGTCAAATTCTTGTTACCGACCTGTCAGAACCCGTCGATCGATGCCACTCTCTGCTCAGCCCGCTTATGCGCCCCTTACGGCACAGGAGTGGCCCCGCGTCTCATACGCGGACATCGGCACCACCGCGTACCACCACGCACCACCAAACGGCACCACATCGGCATCACTTGTGCAGCTTCGGGCGGCCCCACCCAAGGCCGTCCGTCCCCCACGCGGCCGCGACCCAGCGGCCCACCGCAAGGAGTATCGAGTGAGACGTACCGTTTCCTCTCGTAAGAACGCCCTCCGCGGCGCGGCGCTCGTCGCGTCGGCCGCGATGGTCGTCATCGGCGTCCAGACCGGCTCGGCCAGCGCCAAGGCCGACCGGGAGGCGGGCGCCACGGCCGTGCTGCTCTCGGCCGACCAGCGCGCGAGCGCGATCAAGGACGCGCAGGCCGGAGCGGCCGCGCAGGCCGAGTCCCTGGGGCTCGGCGGCAAGGAGAAGCTCGTCGTCCGGGACGTCATCAAGGACGCGGACGGCACGGTCCACACGCGCTACGAGCGCACCTACGCCGGACTCCCGGTCCTCGGCGGCGACCTCGTCGTCCACGAGAAGAAGAACGGCAAGCAGACGGTCACCAAGTCCGTCCGGGCCCGGATATCCGTGCCTACCGTCGCCGCGGAGAAGTCCGCGTCCAGCGCGAAGAAGACCGCGCTCAAGGCCGCCGACGCCGAGAAGAACGGCAAGGCCGACGCCGCCGCGCCGCGCAAGGTCGTCTGGGCCTCGTCCGGCAAGCCCGTGCTGGCCTGGGAGACCGTCGTCACCGGGCTGCAGCACGACGGTACGCCGAGCGAGCTGCACGTCGTCACCGACGCCGCCACCGGCAAGCAGCTCTTCGCCGACGAGCGCATCGAGACCGGCACGGGCACCGGCGACTACAGCGGCACCGTCCCGCTGGGCACCACGCAGAGCGGCGGTTCGTACAACCTCACCGACGGCACGCACGGCGGCCACAAGACGTACGACCTGAACCACGGCACCTCCGGCACCGGGTCGCTGTTCACCGACGCCGACGACGTCTGGGGCGGCGGACGGCAGAGCGCCGCGGTGGACGCCCACTACGGCCACGCCACCACCTGGGACTTCTACAAGAACGTGCTGGGCCGCAACGGCATCAAGAACGACGGCAAGGCCGCCTACACCCGGGTCCACTACGGCAACAACTACGTCAACGCCTTCTGGTCCGACAGCTGCTTCTGCATGACCTACGGCGACGGCTCGGGCAACGCCAACCCGCTGACCTCGCTGGACGTGGCCGCGCACGAGCTGACCCACGGCGTCACCTCCAACACCGCGGGCCTGCGCTACAGCGGCGAGTCCGGCGGGCTCAACGAGGCGACCTCCGACATCTTCGCCACCGCCACCGAGTTCTACGCGGCCAACTCCGCCGACTCCGGTGACTACCTCATCGGCGAGAAGATCGACATCCGCGGCGACGGCACCCCGCTGCGCTACCAGGACAAGCCGAGCCGCGACGGCTCGTCGAAGGACTACTGGTACAGAGGTATCGGCCGGGTGGACGTGCACTACTCCTCCGGTCCCGCCAACCACTTCTACTACCTGCTCAGCGAGGGCAGCGGCGCCAAGACCATCAACGGCGTCAGCTACAACAGCCCGACCTACGACGGCTCCACGGTCACCGGCATCGGCCGGGACAAGGCCACCAAGATCTGGTACAAGGCGCTGACCACGTACTTCACCTCGACCACCGACTACGCGGGCGCGCGCACCGGCACGCTCCAGGCGGCGGCCGACCTGTACGGGTCCGGCAGCGCCGAGTACAAGGCGGTCGCGGCCTCCTGGACGGCGATCAACGTCAAGTGACGGGCCATTGCCACCTGAACGCGACCGACGTCACGTGATCCGCTGACGCCCTGAGTGTCAGTGCGACGGGCCGCACCGGCCACCCCCCGGTGCGGCCCGTTTTCGCCCCCTCCATCCGCTTCGGCGCCTAGGCTGCTGCCATGACTCAACAGGTGCGTGGCGTCATCGCGTCCGGCAAGGGCGAGCAGGTCAGCGTCGAGACGATCGTCATCCCGGACCCCGGTCCCGGCGAGGCTGTGGTGCGGGTGCAGGCGTGCGGGGTGTGCCACACCGATCTTCACTACCGCGAGGGCGGTATCAACGACGACTTCCCGTTCCTGCTCGGCCACGAGGCCGCGGGCGTCGTGGAGTCGGTCGGCGCCGGGGTCACCGACGTCGCGCCCGGCGACTTCGTCATCCTCAACTGGCGTGCGGTGTGCGGCCAGTGCCGGGCCTGCCGTCGCGGCCGCCCCTGGTACTGCTTCGCCACCCACAACGCCACTCAGCCGATGACCCTCACCGACGGCACGCCCCTGACCCCCGCCCTGGGCATCGGCGCGTTCGCTGAGAAGACCCTGGTCGCGGCGGGGCAGTGCACGAAGGTGGACCCGGCCGCGTCCCCGGCCGCCGCCGGGCTGCTCGGCTGCGGCGTGATGGCCGGGCTCGGCGCCGCGCTCAACACCGGCGCCGCCGGACGCGGCGACTCCGTGGCCGTCATCGGCTGCGGCGGCGTGGGCTGCGCCGCCGTCGCCGGGGCCCGGCTGGCCGGCGCCGCGAAGATCATCGCGGTGGACCTCGACGACCGGAAGCTGGAGTGGGCCCGCTCGCTCGGCGCCACCCACACCGTCAACGGCCGCGACACGGATGTGGTGGAGGCGGTACGGAAGCTGACCGACGGGCACGGCGCCGACCTGGTGATCGAGGCGGTGGGCCGCCCCGAGACCTACCGACAGGCCTTCTACGCCCGGGACCTGGCGGGAACCGTCGTCCTGGTCGGCGTGCCCACCCCCGAAATGAAACTGGAACTGCCGCTGCTGGACGTCTTCGGGCGCGGCGGCGCACTCAAGTCGTCCTGGTACGGCGACTGCCTGCCGTCCCGCGACTTCCCGCTGCTGATCGATCTGTACCAGCAGGGGCGACTGGACCTGGACGCGTTCGTCACGGAGACCATCACGCTGGACGGGATCGAGGAGGCGTTCGCGAAGATGGGGCGCGGTGAGGTGCTGCGGTCGGTCGTCGTGCTGTGAGGCGGTGCCCGGGCCGGTCCGGCGGCCGGCCCGGGGGATCCTCTCCCAGCCGAGGGGACTCTCCTCCCGGCCAGGGGCCCTCACAGCTGCCGAGTGGCTCCGTGGCGGGCGGGGTCCCGTTCCCGTGACACCATCAACGCGTGATCGACCTCGGCTACTCCCTCTCCCGGCGCTTCCCGGACCCTCCGCAGACCGACTACCGCACCGCGGACGTGCACGCCCTGCGGCACGACCTGTTCTGCGGGGACGTGTATCTCGCGGACACCGAGAAGGACCGCGAGCTGTCCACAGCCTGGGGATGGGTGCCGGTCCTCGACTTCGCGTGGGCGCTGTGCGACATCGTGGAACTGCTCGACCGCGACCCGCAGGGCAGCCGCTCCGCACGGCCGCAGTACGCGGAGCTGGACTTCACCGAGTCGTCCGACCGGATGCTCTTCGAGCGCCGCTTCGGCTGGGTGGATGCCACCGCCGACTGGGTGCCGGCGGAGGAGCCGCCGCTGACCTTCAACCACGCCGCGCTGCGCCGCGAGGCCCGCGACTTCCTGCACGACCTGGTCGCGGACCTCACGGACATGCACGAGGGGCTGGGCGACAACGCGGTGATCTGGGACCTGCTGGCGCGGTTCCCGCGCGTGTAGCCCCGACCACCGGGGCCCCGCCTCGGCACCGGCGCCCGCCGCTCAGGCGCCCACCACCCGCACCCCCAGCCACGCCGCGAGCACCGGCGCCAGGTCGAACAGCTGGGTCGGGCTGATCACGGCCCCCGCCAGCCGGTCCACGCCGCGCGCGATGTCCAGCTCCGCCGCCGCCCGCAGGTCCACCTCCGTCATCCGCGCCCCCGAGAAGTCCGCCCGGCGCAGCGCGCAGCCCACGAACGCCACCCTCTCCAGCCGCGCCCCGCCGAAGTCGGGCTCGACCAGTACGCAGTCCTCGAAGACGACGTCCTTCAGGGTCGCGTCGCGCAGGTTCAGGTAGTCGATCTTGCCGCCGCGCACCACCACCCTCTCCAGCGCCGCGCCGTGCAGTTGCGTCCCGCCCAGTCGCGCGTGCAGCACCTCCACGTCCCGCAGCGTCGCCCCGGACAGGTCGGTGCCCACCCCCCGTATCTCCTCCAGGACGCTGTCCAGGACGCGGGCGCGGCTGAGCACCGCCTCGTCCAGCGCGCAGCGGCGCAGCGCGCAGTCCAGGAACCGGCTGCCCCGCCCGTCCTGCCCGCCCAGGTCCGCGTCCGCGAACTCCACCCCGTCGTGGTCGCCCTCCCGGGTCAGCCCCTGGCCGTCATGAGCCCGTAGCTCGGGCAGGGACAGCGTGGGCCGCCGGGGCGCCCGTACCCCATCGCCCTCGCCACCGGCCGTGCCGTCCCGTCCGTTCCGCCGTGTCATCGCCACCGCCCTTCGCCCCTCCATCGTGACGTGCGCCACTGACAACGGCCCGATGTCACATCCGCGGACCGCCCGTCCGTCGTACCCGCGACAGCGAAAGCAACCATCACCCCACACCTTCGGAGGGGAACGGCAGATGCACCACATCACCGTCATCGGCGGCGGGTTCGCCGGTCTCACCGCGGCCATCAGCAGCGCCGAGGCGGGCGCGCGCGTCACGCTGTACGAGGCCCATCAGTCGCTCGGCGGCCGGGCCCGTACCGCTGACGGCCCGTACCGCACCAACGAGGGGCCGCACGCGCTCTACAACGGCGGTCCGCACTGGCCCTGGCTCAAGAAGCGCGGGCTCATCGGGAAGCTGGCGACGCTGCCGCCGCAGGCGGGCGCCCGGTTCCGCTTCCACCACGGCGGACGGCTGCGGCGCGTGCCGCCGCTCGGGATGTTCAGGCTGCGGTACGGCGTGGCGCCCGTGGACCGGGACTTCGCCGGCTGGGCGGCCGAGCGGGTCGGCGAAGCGGCGGCGCGCGCGGCGGCGAACTACACCGGCGTCGCGCTCTTCCACCACGACCCCGGGCAGCTGTCGGCCGCCTTCGTACAGGAGCGGTTCCGGCGCGCGACGGCGATGCCGCCCGAGGCGCACTACGTGCGCGGCGGCTGGGGCGGGATCATCGACCGGATGGCCGCCCACGCCCGCTCGCTGGGCGTGACGATCGAGACCGCGGCGCGCGTCGGCTCCCTCGGCGCGCTGCCCGCCGGGCACGGCCCGGTGATCGTCGCGACGTCGCTGGCCGCCGCCCGCACCCTGCTCGACGATCCCTCGCTGACCTGGGAGAGCGGCCGCACCGCCTTGCTCGACCTGGGTGTGACGACCCGGCGCGGCGACGCGTTCGTCGTCTCGGATCTGGACGCCCCCGGCTGGATCGAGCGCTTCACCACCCAGGACCGCGGCCTCGCCCCGGCCGGGGAGCAGCTGATCCAGGGCCACGTCCCGGTCGCGCCCGGGGAGAGCCGAGCGGTGGGCATCGCCCGCGCCGAGCGGCTGCTGGACCTGGGCTTCCCGGGCTGGCGGGAGCGGACGACCTTCCGGCGCGAGGCACTGTCGACGGGCCGTACGGGCGCCTTGGACCGGCCGGGGACCACCTGGCGGGACCGGCCCGCCGTGGTGCGCGGCGACGGCGTCTACCTGGCGGGCGACCAGGTCGCGGCGCCCGGCCTGCTCTGCGAGGTGTCGTTCAACAGCGCCATGGAGGCGGCCGCGCTGGCGCTGGGCGCCCGTACCGGCAACCGGACCCGGACCGCCGGGGTGCCGCGCGTCACACGCGCCGCGTCATAACCCCCCTTGACTTCAACTTAAGTTGAAGTTGGAGGGTGGGTCGCATGACGACGACAGCGCGGCAGACCACCCCCGAGATCGGGGTCTTCCTCCCCACTCTCGGCCCCGAGCCCGGCGGGCGGGCCCGCGAGATCAAGGCGGCCGCCCGCCGGGCCGAGGAACTGGGCTTCGAGTCCGTATGGACCGGCGACCACCTGATCGGCCGGACCCAGGTGATCGACGGCGGCCTCGCCCTGGCCATGGCCGCCGCCGTCACCGAGCGGGTCCGCGTCGGCTTCGGCGTACTGCACCTGCCGCTCCACCCGCTCCCCCAGGCCGCCCAGAGGATCGCCACGCTCCAGCACCTCTCCGAGGGGCGGCTGCTGCTCGGCGTCGGCTCCGGAGGGGCGGGACCCCGGTCCCGGTGGCGCGGCGGGGTGCGCGACACGACGGCGTGGCGCGCGGCCGGGCTGTCGTACGAGGACCGTGACGCGCTCTTCGACCGGGCGCTGGAACTGCTCCCGGACCTGCTGGACGGCGCGCCGGTACGGCTCGCCGACCGGCCCGGGGAACCGGAGTTGGCCCTCACACCGCCACGGATCGCCGCACCGCCGCTGCTCATCGGCGGCACCTCCGGCCGCGCGCTGCGCCGTGCCGCGGAGCACGGCGCCCACTGGTTCCCCGCGCTCATGCCGCCGCTGCTGCTCGCGGCGGGCAGGGAACTGCTCGCGGAGCTGACGCGGCACCCGTCGCCGCCCGGGGTCTCGGTCGCGCTGCCGTTCGGTCTCGGACCGGCCGCGCCACACCGCGAGCAGGTCGCCAAGCTGCTGACCGAGACATACGAAGTACCCGCCGACCAGGCCGACTCCGTCATGATCTCCGGCGAACCGGCCGCGGCCGCCGAGCAGTTGGCCGCGTTCGCCGCCGCCGGAGCCGACCGCATCGTCCTCAGCACCGGGGCCGGCAACTGGCGGCAGCAGTACGAGCTGCTCGCCGAGGCCCGCGCGCTGCTCTGACGGCGCACCGGCCGCCCGTATCCCCACGCCCCGCACCCCCACCACCCCGTACCTCGACATCTGGGAGAGACACGCCATGCACGCCATCCGGCTCCACGCCTTCGGTCCCGCCGAGAACCTCCTCCACGAGGAGGTCGCCGACCCCGAGCCCGCCCCCGGCCAGGTCCGGATCGCGGTGGCCGCCGCCGGGGTCCACCTCCTCGACACCACCCTCCGGCTGGGGGACGCGGGCGGCGGCCCGCACGCGCTGCCGCAGCTGCCCACCATCCCCGGCCGCGAGGTCGCGGGCACCGTCGACGCGCTCGGCGAGGGCGTCGAGCCGCGCTGGCTGGGGCGCCGCGTCGTCGCCCACCTGGGCATGGTGCCCGGCGGCTACGCGGAGAAGGCGGTCGTGGCGGTGGAGAAGCTGCACGAACTCCCCGACGAGGTGGGCGAGGACCAGGCCATCGCCATGATCGGCACCGGCCGCACCACCATGGGGCTGCTGCGCCTGGCCGACCTGGCCGCGGACGACGTCGTGGTGGTGACCGCCGCCGCGGGGGGCATCGGTTCGCTGGTGGTGCAGCACGCCAAGAACCTCGGTGCCACGGTCGTGGGCCTCGCGGGCGGCCCCGCCAAGGTCGCGCGGGTGCGCGAACTGGGCGCGGACGTCGCCGTCGACTACACGGCCGAGGACTGGACGGACCAGGCGCTGGCCGCCCTCGGCGGCGCCAAGGCGACCGTCGTCATGGACTCGGTGGGCGGCGAACTGGCCCGCGGCGCCGTTTCCCTGCTCGGCTCCGGCGGCCGCCACCTCGTGATCAGCTGGTCCTCCGGCAGCCCGCTGGAGCTGACCGAGGAGGAGACCGCCGCGCACGGCATCGTCTCCCGGTCGCTGTTCGGCGGCCCGGAGTGGCGGAACCTGATCGACACCCCGGAGAAGCTGCGGGCCCTGGAGGACGAGGCCATGGAGGCGGTCGCCTCCGGACGGCTGGTGCCGGTGGTACAGCGCTTCCCGCTGTCCGAGGCGGCCGCGGCGCACCGGGCGCTGGAGACGCGCGGCACGATGGGCAAGGTCGTGCTGATGACGTGAGGCCACAGGCCGGGCTTGGCCCAGGGCCCCCGCGTCCCCGCCCGGCGCCCTCGGATGCCCCGGCCCCCGCGTCCCCCGCCCCGGCGCCCTCGGGTGCCCGGGGCCGGGCGGAGACGGGCGGCAGGTGGCCGTCACACCACGATCCGCAGCTCCCGGTCCGTGTTGTTCAGCCGCCTGCCGCCCGTCTCCGTGCAGGTCACGATGTCCTCGATACGCACGCCGAAGCGGCCCGGCAGATAGATCCCCGGCTCGATCGAGAAGCACATCCCCGGTACCAGGGGGAGGTGTTCGCCCTCCACCATGTACGGCGGCTCGTGCGTCGTGACGCCGATGCCGTGCCCGGTCCGGTGGATGAAGTACTCGCCGTACCCCGCCTCGCCGATCACCTTGCGCGCCACCCGGTCGATGTCCTGGCAGGCCGCCCCGGGCCGTACCGCCTCGAACGCCGCCTCCTGCGCCTCACGCACCACCTCGTGGACCTTCAGCTCCTCCTTGGTGGGCTCGCCGACGTGCACCGTGCGGGTGGTGTCGGAGCCGTAGCCGTCCTTGAGGCCGCCGAAGTCGAGCACCACCATGTCGCCGTCCTCGATGATCCGGTCCCCCGCCTCATGGTGCGGGTTGGCGCCGTTGGGCCCGGAGCCGACGATGGTGAAGTCCACCTGGCTGTGGCCGTGTTCGCGCAAGCGCGCGCTGAGGTCGGCGGCGATGTCGCTCTCCCTGCGGCCCGCGAAGCGCACCCCCACGATCTCCTCGAACACGGCGTCGGCCGCCGCTCCGGCCGCCGCCAGCAGTTCCACCTCCTGGGCGTCCTTGACCGCGCGCAGCATCGGCAGCGCCTCGCTCAGCGCGGAGTAGGCGGTGTCGGGCAGGGTGCGCTGGAGGCCCAGCAGATGCATGGCCCACGCCCCGTCGGAGATGCCGAAGCGGCGGCCGGGCGGCAGCAGCTCGGCGAGCGCCTCGTACGGATCGCTGCCGTCCGTCCAGCCGCTGACCTCGGTGGCCTCGGCGCCGGGGGCCGCCTCGGCGTCCGGCCGCTCCAGTACGGGCACCAGCAGCCGGGGGGTGCGGCCGGGGGCCAGCAGCAGGGCGGTCAGCCGCTCGGTGGGGGCGGGCCGGTAGCCGCACAGATGGGTCAGGTCGGGGCCGGGCGCGATGACGAGCCCTGCGAGCCCGGCGTCGGCGGCCGCTCGGGCGGCGCGGTTCATGCGGTCGGCGTAGTCGACGAGGGTCATGGCGCCAGGATCGCGCAACGGTGCCCGGCCCGCGATAGGAATTCGCCCCTCCGGCCGCCGGAGGCCCGGCCCGCCCCGGCCCTTGGCGGCCGCGCCGCACTGCATGGCCTCACACGCATGGCCTCATGGTTCGGGGCGAGGCAGGGACTCACGCCATGCGGGCGGCCAGATCCCGGAGGAGAGCCGGGCGCTGCCCCGTCAGATAGAAGTGCCCGCCGTGGAATTCCCTGGCGGCGAACCCGCCGGTGGCCACATCGCGCCACGCCCGCATGTCCGTCATGTTCACGGCGGGGTCGCTGTCGCCCGCGTAGGCGACGATCGGGCAGCCCAGCGCGACGGGCGGGCGCGGTTCGTACGTCCCGACGATCCGGAAGTCGGCCCGGATCGCGGGGAGCACCAGTTCCCGCATGTCGGGGTCGTCCAAGAGGCTCGAGTCCGTGCCGCCCAGACGCCGCACCTCGGCGATGAGCGCGTCGTCGCCGCCCAGGTACGCCTGACTGGGCACCACCTTGTGCGGGGGCCTCCGGGCGGAGACGAACAGCCGTGCCAGCGCGGTGCCGTGCTCCTTCTCCAGCCGCAGCCCCACCTCATACGCCAGCGAGGCGCCCATGCTGTGCCCGAAGACCATCAGCGGCACGTCCAGGAACGGCAGGATCTCCTGGGTGACCGCCTCGGCCAGCGGCTCCATGTGCTCGACACACGGCTCGGCGATCCGTTCCAGGCGCCCCGGGTAGCGCGCCACCAGCACCTCGACGTCCGCCCCGAGGGCGTGCCCCCAGGGGTGGAAGAAGCTGGCGGAGCCACCCGCGTGCGGGAGGCAGAGCAGACGGGCGCGGGGCCGGGTGACCGGGTATCTGCGGAACCAGGTGCTCTCGGTGCCGACGGCCATCGTCCGCTCGCCTCCTCGCCGGGGACCGCTGCTGGGTGGAACGAGGACGGGAGGCTAACGCCGAAGAACTGAGCAGGCCTCGAACCGCGGGAATCCGCAGGGTCTTCCGTTCCCGCTCTGGTCTAACCGGCGCCGGCGCTCCGTGCAAGAGCCGCTTCAGGAAGCTGCCACCGCGGCGTATTGCACACCAGGCGGCACCCGGCGCCGTGCCCCGCGGCCGGCAAGCCGTGCCCCGGGGCCGTACGCCGTCAGCCCACCGCCGTGTTGCTCAACCGCAGCGCCGCGTCGATCACCGCGCTGCCGTAGAGCCGGCCCGGGACGGCGGACATCCGCGCCACGGGGCCGGAGATCGACAGCGCCGCCACCACCCGCCCGCCGGCGCCGCGCACCGGAGCGGCCACCGCCGCGATGCCGTGCTCCCGCCCGCCGGTGCTCTGCGCCCAGCCCTGGCGCCGTACCCCGGCGAGGGTGGTCACGGTGAACCGCGCGCCGCGCAGCCGTTCGTGCAGCGCCTCCGGCCGCTCCCAGGCGAGCAGCACCTGGGAGACGGGGCCGGCGTTCAACGGCAGGGCGACGCCGACCGGCACCCGGTCCCGCGCGGGCGAGCTGCCGGGCACCGCCACCTCGGCCACGCAGATCCGCATGTCGCCGCGCCGTCGGTAGAGCCGGGCGCTGGCGCCCGTCGCGTCGCACAGCTCGCGCAGCACCGGTTCGGCCGTCGCCACCATGTGGTCCCGGCATGCCTCGGCGGCCATGAGGCCCAGCCGGGGGCCGAGGATGAACCGGCCCTGGGTGTCCCGGGCGATCAGCGCCAGCCGCTCCAGCGCGAGCACGAGGCGGTGCACCGTCGGACGCTTCAGCCCGGTGTCGGCGACCAGTCTCGACAGCGAGGCCGGGCCTGACTCCAGCACTCCGAGCAGGAGCGAGGCCTTGTCGAGCACACCGACCCCGCTCTGCACCCGCTCGGGGGTGGAGGTCACCCTCTCGGGAGTAGAGGTCGTCATATGAGTGCCTCCTCGTCGTGCCGGCCACTCCCGGCGGACCGGGAGCCCAGGACCGCCGGTGGGAATTCCCTCCAAGCTGCCGCCGAATCAGAATTCTGCGCTCTGTCTAGCCGCCGCTCCCGAACAGCCGCAACGGCGCTATCAGGAAGCTGCCAGAAGACGCGGTGGCGCGCCCGCCGCGCTAAGAGCCGCGAAGTCCGAGAATCCATCCGTTCCCCCGCCATCAGCCTTTTTCCCCCTCGGCCGTCAGCGCCTGGGCTGGGGGACCCGGTGCGCGGGCATGACCGGCAGGAGCCCCAGCTCCGCCGCCCGCACCCCCGCCTGGAACCGGGAGTTCGCCCCCAGCAGCGTCATGATCTCGGCCACGTAGCGCCGGTAGGTGCGGACCGAGACCGACAGCTGCCGCGCCGCCACCTCGTCGGTGACCCCCAGCCGGAGCCAGTCCAGGATCATCCGGACCATCTCCCTGCGGGCCCGGTCGCCCAGTTCGATCCGTTCGCTCACCACCACCGCGTTCTGCCAGATGCCGTCGAACAGCGTCTGGAGCGTCTCGATGACCCCCGGGTCCCGGATCGCCGAGGCGCGGCGGCCGACCGTCGAGTCCGCGCACACCAGCGCGGCCCTGCCGTCGACGATCAGCGCCGCCAGCAGCGGCATCCGGGCGACCCGCACCTCCGTCGGCCGCTCGTCCTCGAGTTGGCGCTGCACCAGGTCCCAGTGACGGGCGTTGTGGGCACACAGCAGCCGGATGCGTACGGTGTCGCCGCCGCCGGCCGTGAGCCAGTCGTCCAGTACGGAATGCAGCAAGCGGGCGTGTGCCGCCTCCGCGGCGAGGACCACGTCCACCTGGTCCGCCGCCTCGGCGAGCAGTTCCCGGGCGGTCACGAGGATTTCCTCCTCGCCCGATTCCACCGCGGCCACCCATGCGTTCCGCCGGTCACGGTGTTTGACGACCGTGGATTCTATGAGTGCGCGGACCGCGAGCAGTTCCTGCTCTATATCGTCCTCGACCGGCCCGCTTTCGACATTGCTTAAGGCTCCGTTTTCGACACCGCCAGAACGTCCCCCGGTGTCGGATCCCGATGGCGCGGGATCGCTCAACTTCCTCACCCCGTAACCCCATACCCCGTGAAATCATCAAGCCGAACCGGCTACGTCATTTGCCGTCGGACAGCAGCCCCAGCTCGACCGCCCGTACTCCCGCCTGGAAGCGGGTGTTCGCACCCACATCGCGCATGATCGCCGCCACGTGCCGGCGGTAGGTGCGCAAGGAGACCTGGACCTGCTTGGCCCCCACGTCGTCGGTGTGCCCGGCGCGCAGCCGCCCCAGGATGAGCCGCACCGGCTCGGTCCGCATCCGCTCGGCGAGCCTCAGATGCTCGGCGAGCGGGATCGCGCTGCCCCAGGCACCGGCGAACATCAGGTCCAGCGCCCGCACCGAGCCCGGATCGCCGAAACGCGACGCGTACCGGCCGTCGCGCTCCGGCCCCGTACGGCCGAACGCCAGCCTGCGGTCCATGATGACCAGGCCCCGCAGGTCCACTTCCGTCACCCGCACCTCGTAGCCGGGCGCGCCGTGCCGGGCGGCGGCCAGCAGGCCGAGCGGGGCCAGCACCTGCGGAGTGCAGAGCACCCGGACCTCGATCCCCGCGTGCCCGACGGCACTGAGCTTCCCCAGCAACGGGATGATCGGTCTGGCCCGCTCGAAGCTGCCCGGCATGATCACGCTGAGACTGCGCTCGGCACGGTCCAGCAGTGTCTCGATCTCCCGGGCGACCGCGGGCTCGTCACTCACCAGCACCATCGGTGATCGCTCAGCGGGTGTACTGCGGCGCATGGAAACAGCGGACTCGATGAGCTCACCCGCCTGCATGAGCGCGTGCTCGACACCGTCTGCTCGCGCGTCCGCCTTCGACAGTTCTGCCATGACTCCCCCTGTGGCACGCGTCCCCATGATCGCGCGCCCCGTCGTGCCACCTGTAAGTAATCGGCTCTTAACTCCCCGGTAAGGATTTCCGAGCCGGTCGCTGCAATGCGGCGAGAAAGTCCCGCCACAAGTGGCTAGACGCGGGAGGTTAGTTCGCGCGTTGCAACCCAGTCAACGCACCTGAGTTGGTAAAGATCGAGTAAAAACGCCGCTCTCCGGCAGTCCGCGCACAATAGAGCGCCGCGGCGACACCGGGATTGTCAGCAAGTTGCACCCCGCGCCGGGCACCATCCGCAGAGGACCGCCCTTCGAATGCACAGCGCACAGGAGAAGCGCCTGTCCGTAGCCGGACCGATAGCCCATGGCCACTTGTTGACAGGCGGGCCGCCCCTCAGGCGACCCGCGGAGGGTACACGAAAGCCGAGGTCCTCCACGACGCGCAGGTGGAACCGGGGCGTCCAGTACACCGTGTGACCCCGTGGGGGCCCTTGACCGGCAGTTTCAGAGACGGTGAGAGACAGTTGTTGGACGAGATGGTGTTCCGGAGTGACGATGTGCCCGCGGCGGACCGGTTCGACTACTGGGCCGAGCTGTTGGCCCGTACGCATGCGCCTATGGGGCTGCGCAGCGACCACGCCGCCGACTTCCGGGCCTCCCAGGGGGTGCTGGACCTCGGTGCCGTCACCGTGTGGTCCGGCACCTTCCAGCCGCTGGTCTTCCTCCGCACGCCGAAGCTGATCCGGCAGTCCGACCCCGAGGTATACCACCTGTCACTCGTTGTACGCGGGGGCGGCGTCGGCGTGTGGAGGCACCGGGAAACCGAATACAAGCCGCACGACCTGTTCATCAACTCCTCCTCGCTGCCGAACGACGTCCACAGCACCGGGGACCCGGTCCAGACGGTGGCGCTGGAGGTTCCCAAGGCCCTGCTGCCGCTGCCGCGCGACATGGCCGGCCGGATCGTCGGGGCGCCGATGTCGGCCCGGGACGGGATGGGTGCGCTGCTGGCGGGGTTCCTCACCCAGCTGACCGAGGACACGGCCGCGTACCAGCCGTCCGACGGACCCCGGCTGGGCACCGTCCTGACCGATCTGGTCGCCGCGCTCTTCGCCCACATCCTCGAAGCCGGCGACCGCCTCCCCCCGGAGACCCACCGACGGGCCCTCACCCTGCGCATCCAGGCGTTCATCCGGGAGCACCTGCGCGACCCGCACCTCACCCCGGGCAGCATCGCCGCCGCACACCACATCTCCACCAGCTACCTGCACCGCCTCTTCCAGGACGAGGACACCACGGTCGCCGCGTGGATCCGCCGCCTGCGCCTGGAGGCGGCCCGCCGCGACCTCGCCGACCCGGCGCTCCGCACCGTCCCCATCCACGCGATCGCCGCCCGCTGGGGCTTCGCCCGCGCGACCGACTTCAGCCGCACCCACCGCGCCGCCTACGGCACCACGCCCAAGGACCACCGGCACCAGGCCCTCCACAGCCACGGCTGAACCCGGCGCCGGCACAGTCGCATTCGGCTTTCACGACGGAGGAACCGCCCTCCTTCCGAGGAACCTTTCCGAGGAACCGCCCTCTTTCCGCGGACAGTTACTGAGCGGACGTCCTCGGCACCCGAGTCGGACGTTCCTCTGACATCCACGTGAAAGGCCGTAACGTGAAGAAGTTGCACAGCAGCCGCGGCGTCCGCGGCGCGATCGCGGTGAGCGCCGCGATCCTGGTGGCCGCGGGCACGACGTCGGCGTTCGCCGCCCCCTCGACCCCGTCGGGAACCTCGCCGTCCGGAACCTCGGCGCGCACCGCCGGGTGGAGCGAGTCGAAGGTGTCGCAGGGCAACGCCCCGGCCTTCGCCTCGACCCGGCCCGACGCGCACACCACCTGGGTGGCCGGCGCCCGGATGATCCCCAGGGGGGACACCTTCGACTTCATACCCACCCTGTGGGAGCGTGACGATCGGAAGGGCTCCGGGTGGAAGCAGGTGCGGACCGCGCCCGTACCCCAGTCCTACGACGTCCGGTTCAACGACGTCGACGCCTCTTCGCCGCGCAACGCCGTAGTGGGCGGTGACTACGCCGAGCAGGCCGGCGGCGTGGTGACGCAGCGCTGGAACGGCACGGCCTGGAAGTCCGCGATCGCTCCGGTGCCCCGCGGGACCATGGAGGCCGGATTCCTCTCCGTCGACACCCGCGCCCCCAACGACGCCTGGGGAGCGGGCTGGACGCAGGTCCGCGATGCGGACGGCTCCCGCAACGTGGGGATGCTCCAGCACTGGGACGGCAACCGCTGGAAGGCGCAGAAGCTCCCGGACTTCAGTGAAGGAAAGGGCGGCTGGAGCTTGGACAGCGTCGCGGCACTCGCCGCCGACGATGTGTGGGCGGTCGGCAGTACGTTCAACGAGAGCGCCGCGAAGCCGCTGCTGCTGCACTACGACGGCACCCGTTGGAGCAAGGTCGCCGCTCCCGACCTCGGTGCCGAGCGCGCGGGCCTGACCGCGGTCGCCGCCGGGCCGGACGGACAGGTGTGGGCTGTGGGCGAGGCCAAGCAGTCCGACGGCACCTGGCAGGGGCTGGCCCTGAAGTACGACGGCGGGAAGTGGACCGACGTCCCGCTGCCGAAGGGGACCCCGGGGCTCCGATCGGTCACGTTCAGCCAGGGTGCCCCCGTCGTCCTGGCGGGTGCGACGGATGACGCCGGCAGCGCGGTGCTCCGCCGCGCCGGCGAGAAGTGGGTGTCCATGAAGCTGCCGGCCGACCGTGCCAAGCCGCACAACGGGTCCGACATCTCGGCCTCGGGCCGGACCATCGACGTCACCGCCAATCACGAGCCCACCGGCTCCCAGTGGACAGGCACCGCGTCCGTGCTGACCGCGCGCCGCTAGCGGCGCCCGTCCGGGGGATGGACGAACGCCCGCCCATCCCCCGGACGGAGGGTCCGGAGCCGCCCAGAACCGTCATGCCGAGTGGTGCTGTCTTCGCTGATCAGCGCCGCGCGGCAACGCCTCACACGGCCGCAAGGGACTGACAGACCCTAGGCGGAAGCGGCAGCTGTTTCAGGCGAGGACAACCGGCTCGCCGCTCAGCACCACACCTGCGTGGCGCAGCTCGCTGAGCGCGGTGCTGGTGGTGTCGGCGGCGACGCCGGCGGTGTAGTCGAGCAGGACCCGTACCGCGAAGCCCGCTCGTACGCCGTCCAGCGCGGTGGCCTTCACGCAGTGGTCGGTGGCGATGCCGACGACGTCGAGATCGCTGACGTCGCGCGCACGCAGCCAGTCGGCCAGTGGCGTGCCATCCTGGGTCGCGCCCTCGAAACCGCTCTTCGAGGCGGAGTATGCCCCCTTGTAGAAGACCTCGTCGACGGCCCCGGAGGCGACGGCGGGCGCGAAGTTCGGATGGAACCCGCTTCCCTCGCTGCCGACGACGCAGTGCGCGGGGAAGGAGTTCTGGAAGTCCGGGTGCTCGGAGAAGTGGGCCCCCGGGTCGATGTGGTGGTCGCGGGTGGCCACGATGTACGCGTAACTCCCGTCAGCGCGCCGCACCAGGTCCGCGATGGCGACGGCCCTGTCCGCGCCGCCCTTCACCGGAATACTGCCACCCTCGCAGAAGTCCTTCTGCACATCGACGACGATCAATGCACGGCGCACGGAGAATCCTTTCCCTTGAGTGAAGCCCTCGCCGGCATGGTCGCCCCCTCCGGCAGCGGGTAGACGCAGCACTCGCCAGTCGCTCACCCGACTGGGCGCCGGGACAGAACGTGTTACTTGCGACATCGACGTCGACGTGCGCCGCCAGCGCGCGGAGGCGGAGGCGGCCGAGCGTCTGTCCCGTTCAGCGTCGGTCCTGCCACGTGCCCTCTGCCAAGGCCGCCAAGACTCGGCGCTTGATCTCGGCACGCTGAGGGCTGCTGACGAGCGACATGGACAGAACACCGTCGTGCACTTTCATGTGGACGCAGCTGAGCGCGGATGAAGGCGTACTCGGGCGCGTGTCCTCCGGCAAGGAGCTGGCTGGCCGTTGCTTTGGCTTCGGCTAGGGCGATCACGTATGCGCTTCCGCGTACCCGCTCGCGCAACGTTTGGGTGATCTGGCGGAGGTGCCGCTTGTACTCCAGGCGCCGCTGTTGAAGGGCCGCGCGGAAGCGTCGGGCATTGAGCACCCCGATCGCTTCCTCTTGGGGAAGGGCGTAAAAGTCGTCCGGAAGCGTTCCCAAGGCATGAGGAGTTTCTGCGCGAGCCCGCTCTGCGGCCATGTAACTGAGTTCCCTCAGGGCGTTCTCCCAGCGACCCGGTAGCAGGGGATGGCGCAGCGCGAGACTGCGTTCGTCTTGATCCTTGGCGTCGTCGGCCGCAGCGAGTCTCACGGCGCCGTCGTCGGCGGCGAGCAGGGCGTCGACTTCCGTTCCGCGCTGTTGTCGACGTCGTTCCGGCGTAGTTTCTTCGCCAGCACACTGGCCTCGTTGATGCGGATGCGAACGCGGCGCAGACGGTGCTCAGTGGCCTTCAGGCGAGGGTCGCTGTGTAGCGCATCCGCTCGGCGGCAACCTGCAGGCCCGGTTGGGCGCATCCTGCACTGGAAGCGCTCCGGCGCGCTGGACTCCGACACGGTCCCGGTCCTCGAACCTTCCAGCGAGACCTCGGGGCCTCGCGTCCCGTCCGCTCACGCACCGCGCACGCAAACGGCCCCGGACGGGGAGTCCGAGGCCGCGTAAAGCGCCTCCCCGGGAAGAAATCCCAGGTCAGCGCAGTGCACACAGAGCCGACTGTCGGGTTCGAACCGACGACCTTCGCTTTACAAGAGCGGTGCTCTACCAGCTGAGCTAAGTCGGCGAGTCACCAGAAGTGTACCCACCGCCGCGCCGTGCCCCGGGCCGGATTCCCCACACACGCTCGGCGAACTTCACAGGTGTCCGGCTACTGACACCGGGCCCCGCGCCGGGTAGCGTCACCGAAAGGTCCACCCCGTGGACCCGACAAACACACCTTTACTCGGATCGTCCGGCACGTTCCTGCCGGTGAAGGGACACATCACCATGGCTACGGTCACGTACGACAAGGCCACCCGGATCTACCCGGGCAGCGACAAGCCCGCCGTCGACCAGCTCGACATCGCGATCGAGGACGGCGAGTTCCTCGTCCTCGTCGGCCCCTCCGGCTGCGGCAAGTCCACCTCCCTGCGCATGCTCGCCGGCCTGGAGGACGTCAACGGCGGCGCGATCCGCATCGGCGACCGCGACGTCACCCACCTGCCGCCGAAGGACCGGGACATCGCCATGGTGTTCCAGAACTACGCGCTGTACCCGCACATGACCGTCGCCCAGAACATGGGCTTCGCGCTCAAGATCGCCGGCGTGAACAAGGCCGAGATCCGGCAGAAGGTCGAGGACGCGGCCCGCATCCTGGACCTGACCGAGTACCTGGAGCGCAAGCCCAAGGCGCTCTCCGGCGGTCAGCGCCAGCGGGTCGCGATGGGCCGCGCCATCGTGCGCGAGCCGCAGGTCTTCCTCATGGACGAGCCGCTGTCGAACCTCGACGCCAAGCTCCGCGTCCAGACCCGCACCCAGATCGCCGGCCTCCAGCGGCGGCTGGGGATCACCACCGTGTACGTCACCCACGACCAGGTCGAGGCCATGACCATGGGCGACCGGGTCGCGGTGCTCAAGGACGGGCTCCTCCAGCAGGTCGACTCGCCGCGCAACATGTACGACCGCCCGGCCAACCTCTTCGTCGCGGGCTTCATCGGCTCCCCGGCCATGAACCTGGTCGAGGTGCCGATCACCGACGGCGGCGTGAAGTTCGGCAACAGCGTCGTCCCGGTCTCCCGCGAGGCGCTGTCCGCGGCCGCCGACAAGGGCGACACCACCGTGACCGTCGGCGTCCGGCCCGAGCACTTCGACGTGGTCGAGCGCGGCGGCGGCGAAGCGGCCAAGACACTGTCCAAGGAGACCGCGGACGCCCCGGCCGGCGTCGCCGTCACCGTCAACGTCGTCGAGGAGCTGGGCGCCGACGGCTACGTCTACGGCACCGCGGAGGTCGGCGGCGTGGTCAAGGACATCGTGGTCCGGGTGGGCGGCCGCCAGGTCCCGGACAAGGGCGCCGTCCTGCACGTGGTCCCGCGCCCGGGCGAGACCCACGTCTTCTCCACCTCCACCGGCGAGCGTCTCAGCGACTGACCCAGGCACGCGGCCGGCTCCCAGCGACCGAACCCGCGCGCGTCCGGCCCAGAGCGACCGGGCCGCACACATCCGGCTCCGGCGGCGCCGCCCCTCCGCACCCGCGGAAGGGCGGCGCCGCCGGAGCCGCGCTGTCGACAAATACCCCGACACAAGGGCCATTTCGAGCCCGTACGTCAACACGGAATGCCATATTCCGCACTTCCTGTCCCTCAACAGGGTGACTAAATGTCTCCAAATCATCACTCCTCGCTACGATCGCGGGCGTAGTCGCAGTTCCCTCCCCGAACTTCCGCGAGGAACCCCCGTGAACACCGCAGCCCGCCGCATCGGCAGAACTCTCGCCTTCGTCCTCCCCGTCGTGCTCGTCCTGTCCGGGACCCTCGCGGTCACCCGCGTCCCGTGGGCGGACCCGCGCGCGGAGTCGCAGTTCCTCACCGCCTCCGCAGACAAGGCCTCCACCCGCGCCCAGCGCCTCGCCCCGCACGAGCAGCTGCGCGACCGGCTCCTCGCCGAGCTCCAGGAGAAGAACCCGGGCGTCGCCCTCGGCCACCTCCAGGAGGAGACCAACCGCCGCCCCTCGCTGGCCAAGCACTGCGCCAAGATCGCCCGCGCGCTCGGCCGCGCCGCGGCGGCCAAGTACCGCCGCTCCACCGACCGCGCCCAGTCCTACGCCCGGCCGGTGTGCGACACCTCGTACGCGTCCGGTGTCCTCCAGGCCCGCGACTGACCCCCCGCCGCCACCCGCGGCGGGCGGGTCGCCCGGCCCGCCCGCGCCGCCGACCCCCCGCCCGCACCGCATAGGGTGCGCACCATGACCGGTGACACCCGCACAGCCCCGCAGCCGCCCGCACAGCCCGTACGCCCCACCCAGGCCGTGGTCCTGGCCGGAGGCCAGGGCTCCCGGCTGCGCCCGTACACCGACGACCGGCCCAAGCCGATGGTCGAGATCCCCGGCACCGGGACGCCGATCATCGGCCACCAGCTCGCCTGGCTGGCCGCCGAAGGCGTCACCGACGCCGTCGTCTCCTGCGGCCACCTCGCCGACGTCCTCCAGGACTGGCTCGGCTCGGCCGACCTCCCGTTGCGGGTCACCACCGTCGTGGAGTCCGAGCCGCTCGGGCGCGGCGGCGGCCTCAAGTACGCCGCCGCCTCCCTCCCTCACCCGGACCAGCCCTGGTACGCCACCAACGGCGACATCTGGACCCGCTTCTCGCTGCGCGACATGGCCGACTTCCACCGCGAGCGCGACGCCGTCGCCACGCTCGCCCTGGCCCGCCCGCGCATCCCGTGGGGCGCCGTGGAGACCGACGAGTTCGGCCACGTCCTGGACTTCATCGAGTCGCCGCCCTCGCCCTACCTGATCAACGCGGGCGTCTACGTCTTCTCATCGGACTTCACCGCGCTGCTGCCCGACCGCGGCGACCACGAGCGCACCACCTTCCCCCGGCTGGCGCGGGAACGCCGCCTGGCGGGCTTCCCGCTGCCGCATGGTGCGTACTGGCGCGCGATCGACACGGCGAAGGACCTCACGGAGGCGGCGAAGGAGCTCGCGGCTCACGCCTGAGCCCGGTCTTCCACCTCCCCGCCCGGCCGACGAGCTGACGCATCTGCCCGGGCCCACCCCGGTCGCACACGCAACGGGCCCCACCGCGGTCGCACACGCAACGGGCCCGTACGGAGCGTTCTCACTCTCCGTACGGGCCCGAAGGAGCCGCCGAGCTCCGCTTCTCAGCCGAGCAGCCCGCCCAGCGCCCCGCCGCTGTCGGCACCGCTGTCGCCGGACGAGCCTCCGCCCGTCCCATCACTGCCGGTGGATCCGCCCGAAGCCGGTCCCGACGTCACCGCCGGGGCGTCCGGCTTCCGCTGCGGGGCCTGCTGCCGGGACTGCGCCCCCTGCGTGGCGCCCTGCGTCTGGCTGGGGACGCTGCCGGCCCCGGTGGTCGCCGCGGACTCGCGCGCCGCCCCCGGCCCGGCGGAGGACGACGCCGACGCCGACGGGCGTGCGCTGCGCTCGCGCGCGGACGGCGAACCGGCCGTCCCCGCCGGGCCCGTGGTGTGCCGCTGCCCGCGCTCCCCGGACTTCCGGGGCAGCGGTGAACCGGGCAGGTCATTGGTCGGAAGATCGCTCGGGCCCGGGGCGTTGACCATGTCGGACGAGCGCACCGCCCCGCCCAGCATCGACCCGAACAGCAGCGTCAGACCCGACACCACGGCCACCATGACCGTGCCCCGGCGCAGCACCCGCCGCCGCAGCTGCGCCAGTTCGACGCGCGGGCCCAGCCGGCGCCACGCCTCACTCGCCAGCCGCGCGTCCACCGAGTACACCGGCGCGCCCGCGATGATCAACGGGCTCCAGGCGGCGAGATAGATGATGTCCGGCGCGTCGTACGCCGGAACGGTCCGCCAGCTCACCGTCACCAGCAGGGCGGCCGACAGCAGCGCGCCGAACGCCGCCGCCACCCGCTGCCACAGCCCCAGGACCGTGAGCACGCCGACCAGGACCTGGAGGAACGCCACGGTCAGCCCGGCACCGACCGGGTGGCTCAGCGCGAAGTCCCGCAGCGGCTCGGCGACCGGCCACGGGTGCAGCGACTGGAGCCAGGTGACCATCGAGCCGCGTCGGCCGCCGTCGAAGTAGACGGGGTCGGAGAGCTTGCCCATCCCCGCGTAGACGGAGATCAGGCCCAGGAAGACCCTCATGGGCAGCAGCACGACGCCGAGGTTCATCCGGCGGCCCGGGTAGTACGCGTGCCGCACGCTCGACGCACCGGCGGACGACGCCGACGCGCCGGCGCGCCGCTGCCGACGGGACGACTCGGCCCCGGCGAACCCGGCGGACTCCTCGGCCCCGGCGGACTCGTCAGGCTCCGCGGTCCGCGTGGCCCTCACGAACCGCCGACCGGCCGCCAGGCGTTCGCCGCGACCCTCCCGCCCGTCCTCGGACCGGCCCCCGGAGCCGCCCGCGGCGCCCGTGCCATACCCGTCGTACTCCTCGTATGCCATGCGGGCCGCGGGCAGCTGGGCGGTCTCCTGCAACGGGTCGTGCCGGTCCTGCGGGCTGCGCGGACCCACGACGGTGGCCGCGGGGTCGGCGGGCCGCCGGGTGCCGTCCAGGCCCACCCGTGGCAGCACCTGGGTGGCACCGGCCTCCTCCTCCGCGGCGCCCGAGGCCCAGGTCCGGCCCGAGTGCCGGACGGCCTGGAGCAGTTGCGCCGCCGGGTCGCCACCCGGCTCGGTGCGCCCGCTCCACACCACAGGGCGGCGGCGGGTCCCGGCCGGCACGGCGTCCAGCCGCTCCGTGTCATCCAGCGTGCTGCCCGTGACCGGACTGGCGAGCTGCACACGGAAGCTCGCGTGATTGACGATGACCTGCGCGGGATCACTCGGCACCTTGGCCATGATCAGATGCGGCTCGTCATCGAATCCCGGTGAGCGTCCCCCCGTAGGCGTGCGGGGTTTTCTGGTGTCCACACTCATCTAACCGAGTGACCCGCGCTTAAGACACTGCCTCACCCGGGGCGAAGTGTCCGAGACCCGTCAAACGGCGATCGGGTGTACGACGCGCCGCCGCCCGTGCGACGGCGCGCCCCGGGGGTCAGGCGCGGCGGCGCGACGCCTCGTACAGCACCACACCGGCCGCGACGCCCGCGTTCAGCGACTCCGCGCCACCCGGCATCGGGATCCGCACCCGCACGTCGCAGGTCTCGCCGACCAGCCGCGACAGGCCCTTGCCCTCGCTGCCGACCACGATCACCACCGGGCCGTCGAGCACCTCCAGGTCCTGGAGCTCGGCCTCGCCGTCGGCGGCCAGGCCGACGACCGTGAGCCCGGCCTTCTGGTACGACTCGAGCGCCCGGGTGAGGTTGGTGGCGCGCGCGACCGGCGTACGGGCCGCGGTGCCCGCCGAGGTCTTCCACGCGCCCGCCGTCATCCCGGCCGCGCGCCGCTCCGGCACGACCACGCCGTGGCCGCCGAACGCGGACACCGAGCGCACCACCGCGCCCAGGTTGCGCGGGTCGGTGACCCCGTCGAGGGCGACGATCAGCGGGTCCTCGCCCGCGGTGGCGGCCTCGTCGAGGAGGTCCTCCGGGTGGGCGTAGTCGTACGGCGGCACCTGGAGCACCAGGCCCTGGTGGTTGAGCCCGTTCGTCATCCGGTCCAGCTCGGGGCGCGGCGCCTCCATGAGGTTGATGCCACCGCGCTCGGCCGCGAGCTGGAGCGCCTCGCGGACCCGCTCGTCGTTGTCGATGAACTGCTGGACGTACAGCGCGTTCGCGGGGACGCCCTCGCGGAGCGCCTCCACCACCGGGTTGCGGCCCACGACCAGCTCGTTGGTGCCCTTGGGGCCGCCGCGCCGGGGCGCCGGGCGGCGGGCCGCCTGCTTGGCGCGGGCGTTCGCGGCACGCTGCTTGACGTGTCCCTTGCGCATCTCGGCGGGCGGGGTCGGGCCCTTGCCCTCGAGGGCGCGGCGCCGCTTGCCGCCGCTGCCGACCGTCGCGCCCTTCTTGTTGGCGGTACGGCGGTTCCTGCGCTGGCTGTTGCCGGCCATGAATGTCACCTGTCTCTTCATTGCTCAGCACTGCTCAGCAAACGTACGTACGTGCTACTGGTCAACAGTGTGCCGCCCGGGCGACCGGGCGGCACAAAAGGCGAGGTCAGCGCGAGCCGAGCTCCCAGCGGGGGCCGGCGGGGGTGTCCTCGATGACCAGCCCGGACTGCTGGAGCTGGTCGCGGATGGCGTCGGCGGTCGCGTAGTCCTTGCGGGCGCGGGCGGCCTGCCGCTGGTCCAGCACCAACCGGACCAGGGAGTCCACCACCCCGTGCAGATCCTGACCGCGCTCCGGGACCCCCGCCCACCGCTCGTCCAGCGGGTCCAGGCCGAGCACGCCGAGCATCGCCCGCACCTCCGCCAGCCGCGCCACCGCCGAATCCTTGTCATCGGCGGCAAGAGCGGAGTTGCCCTGCCGGACGGTGGTGTGCACGATCGCCAGCGCCTGCGGGACCCCCAGATCGTCGTCCATCGCCTCGGCGAACGCCGGCGGCACCTCCGGCGCGGGCTCGACCGGCTCCCCCGTCAGCTCGGTGACACGCTGCATGAAGCCCTCGATCCGCGCGAACGCGGACTCGGCCTCGCGCAGGGCCTCCTCGCTGTACTCGATCGCCGAGCGGTAGTGCGGGGTGCCCAGGTAGTAGCGGAGCACGATGGGCCGCCACTGCTTGACCATCTCCGTCACCAGCACCGAGTTGCCCAGCGACTTCGACATCTTCTCGCCGCTCATGGTGACCCAGTGGTTGTGCACCCAGTAGGCCGCGAAGTCGTCACCGAACGCCTTCGCCTGCGCGATCTCGTTCTCGTGATGCGGGAAGATCAGATCGATCCCACCGCCGTGGATGTCGAACGCCCGGCCCAGGTACTTGTGGGCCATCGCCGAGCACTCCAGATGCCAGCCCGGACGCCCACGCCCCCACGGGGTCTCCCACGACGGCTCGCCCGGCTTGGCCGCCTTCCACATCGCGAAGTCACGCGGGTCCCGCTTGCCGGTCTCGACGTCCCCCGCCGCCTGGAGGTTCTCCAACAACTGGTTGGACAGCTCCAGATAGCCGGGGTACGAGCGCACGTCGAAGTACACGTTCCCCTCGGCGGCGTACGCGTGGCCCCGCTCGATGAGCCCGCGCATCATCTCGATCATCTCCGGCACGTGTCCGGTGGCCCGCGGCTCGTACGTGGGCGGCAGGCAGCCGAGCGCGTCGTAGCCCGCGTTGAACGCGCGCTCGTTCTCGTACCCGATCGACCACCACGCACGCCCCTGGTCCGCGGACTTGGCGATGATCTTGTCGTCGATGTCGGTCACGTTCCGCACGAACGTCACGTCATAGCCGCGGTAGGCGAACCAGCGGCGCATGATGTCGAAGTTCAGCCCCGACCTGATGTGCCCGATATGCGGGGCGGCCTGCACGGTCGCGCCACACAGGTAGATCGAGACACAGCCCGGAACGAGCGGAGTGAAGTCACGGATCTGCCGGGCGCTGGTGTCGTACAGGCGAATAGTCACGCATCAAGGGTAGACGGAACGCAGTGGTGCCCCGCGACCCCGCGGCACGAGGTCATCGAAGCGTGACACGGCGGGGACCGGTCAGAGGCCCATGCCGGTGATGTGGGTGGGCGTGATCCGCACGATGACGCGCGGCGCGTCGTCCGCGGCCGCCGGGTTGAACTCCGCGTACTTCCTGCCGGTGTACTTCATCGACAGGTCGTCGATCAGCTCCTGGGCGCGCTCCGAGGAGAGCTGCGCCCGGCCGCGGATCTCCGCGTAGGTGTACGGCGCGTCGCACGGCTGCACCACCACCGACACCCGTGGATCCCGCCGCAGGTTCCGCTCCTTGCGGCGCCCCTCGGTGGTGGAGATCAGCACGTCGTCGCCGTCTCGCGTCACCCAGGTCGGCGACGCCTGCGGGCTGCCGTCGTCGTTGAGCGTCACCAGGGTGACGAAGACCGGCGTGTCCAGCAGGGCCTTGACTTCGTCGGAGAGCACGGGTGGTTTCCTTCCGGGTCAAGCCCTCGCGGGCCGCGTACGGATACGTGTTCCGCGCCCGACCGTGCCGGGAGCCTGCCGGCATCCCGCTTCCACCCGTAGGGCCACGCACGTTACGCCGGAAGGACCAGCCGCTACGCCCGCGCCGGGTACACCAGCGCCGTGGCGATCGCCGCCAGCCCCTCGCCCCGGCCCGTCAGCCCCAGTCCGTCCGTCGTCGTACCGGACAGGGCGACCCGCGCGCCGACCGCCTCGGACAGCACGCGCTGCGCCTCGTCCCGCCGCTTGCCGATCTTGGGCCGTACGCCGATCACCTGGATGCCCACGTTGCCGATCTCGAAGCCGGCGGCCCGCACGATACGGGCGGCCTCGGTCAGCAGGGTGACGCCGGACGCGCCGGACCACTCGGGGCGGTCGGTGCCGAAGTGCGCGCCGAGGTCGCCGACGCCCGCGGCGGAGAACAGCGCGTCGCACGCGGCGTGCGCGGCGACATCGCCGTCGGAGTGCCCGGCGAGGCCGTACTCGGCGTCGTCCCAGCGCAGCCCGGCGCACCACAGCTCCCGGCCGCGCTCGAAGGCGTGCACATCCGTGCCGATCCCGACCAGCGGGAGCACCGGGCCCGTACCGTCAGAAGCCATCGGTGGCCCTCCGCCGCGCGAGTACTGCCTCGGCCAGCACCAGGTCCAGCGGCCGCGTCACCTTGAACGCCTCCTCGTGGCCGGGCACGACCACGACCTCGACGCCGAGCCGTTCGACCATGCCCGCGTCGTCCGTCGCGCCTTCACCCTCAAGGGCGATCTTCGCGTGCGCCTCGGCCAGCGTGGCGCGGTCGAAGCCCTGCGGGGTCTGCACGGCGCGCAGCAGGGCGCGCTCGGGGGTGCCGGTGACGGGCTCGGGCTCGCCCGCCCGATCGCCGGTGCGCGGGTCGACCTGCTTGACGGTGTCGGCCAGCGGCAGGCCCGGTACGACGGCGGGCGCCCCGTCCCGTACCGCCGCGACCACCGCGTCCACCGTGTCGACGGGGACCAGCGGGCGGGCGGCGTCGTGCACGAGAACGGTGGTGATGTCCTCCGGCAGCGCCGCCAGGCCGAGGCGGACCGACTCCTGGCGGGTGGCGCCGCCGGGGACGACCACGACGTCGGTGGAGCCGGGCTGCAGATACTCGTCCAGGAGGTGGCGGACCTCGGTGGCGCCGTCCGCCGGCGCGACCACGACGACGAGGGAGACGGCCCGGGATCCGGCCATCGCCCGTACGGCGTGGACCAGCATCGGTACGCCGCCGAGCGCGCGGAGCGCCTTGGGGGTGCCGGGGCCGAGGCGCACGCCACGGCCGGCCGCGGGGATGACCGCGGCGGTGCGGGAAGGCCGCTCGGAGCGCTCAGCTGCCCCGGAGGCGGACATTGCGTTGGCGTTCAGGTTTGCTTCCTCGGCCGAAATGGGTATGGGCTGGGGGTACCCCCTGCTCGTAGAGCTTGGGAGAGTGCCAGGCGTGATGTGCCCGACCGACCCCTTCCGTGACGACTGGTCGCGCCAGCTGCCCGGGCCCGGCACGCCCAGTACGTCCAAGGTACGCACAGATGCCGCAGCGCCCGGCGACAGCGGACACGGAACAAATGTCACCATGTCAGGTCGCGGGCGCCACGGCATCGACGCTGTGAATCAAGCCACTGCATCGGATCCAACGCAACATTGGATCCAACACGGTGTCAGGACGCGAGAACCTCGTCGAGCAGGGCCTCTGCCTTGTCCTCGTTCGTGCTCTCCGCGAGGGCGAGCTCGCTCACCAGGATCTGGCGGGCCTTCGCGAGCATGCGCTTCTCACCGGCGGACAGTCCACGCTCCCGCTCACGACGCCACAGGTCGCGCACGACCTCGGCGACCTTGATCACGTCGCCGGAGGCGAGCTTCTCAAGATTTGCCTTGTAGCGACGGGACCAGTTCGTCGGCTCTTCCGCGTACGGTGCGCGCAGCACCTCGAAGACCCGGTCCAGCCCGTCCTGGCCGACCACATCGCGCACACCGACGAACTCCGCATTGTCCGCTGGCACACGAACCGTCAGGTCGCCTTGCGCGACCTTCAGCACCAAGTAGGTCTTGTCCACGCCTTTGATCTGGCGAGTTTCGATGGCCTCGATCAGCGCGGCCCCGTGATGGGGATAGACCACGGTGTCGCCAACCTTGAACGTCATGTGACAGGTACCCCTTCCGTGGCTATCCAGGGTAACACGTGAGCGCCCCGTTCTGAATGGCGTTTCCGCAGGTCAGGGCATATCTCGGGGCTTGACAACAGCGGCCGCGACGTGCTTCGAGGGGGGTGCGGAACCGGGTATTCGCAGGTGGGAGCCGCTGTCCAGGGGAAGTGAAACGGGCACGTTACGGCTTCCGGAACGGCCATGCGAGTGGTTGTACGTCCCGTTTTGCCGGAGTCCACCGGCGGAACTTCCGCTACTCCGTTCGGTCGCCAGGCGCCGCGACCCGAGCGATTCCCGAATTGATCACGCCATACATGATCATCATCTTGATCAATTCTCCCGGAGCTCTCCGCATTCCTTACCGATAATCCCCGCTCCAGACACCGACGCGATATTCCGACCTACCGGAGATCGTCTCGGGGCGGGTCGGGTGCGGCGGCGCGGGGGCGGCTCGGTAACCTAAGCCCGCTGATCCAACCTTTACTTCGTCCTAGGAGATGCCGCCGCCGTGAGCAGCGACCTTCGACGCGGCGCCCTCGCCGCCACCGCCCTCGTGCTCTCGCTCGCCCCGCTCTCCGCCTGCGGGGCCGGAAACGACGCGCAGTCACTGGAGATCAAGCCGGACAACGCCGCGACGTCGGTCGGCAACATCAAGATCCAGAACGTGACGGTCGTCACGCAGCCGGACCGCAAGACGAAGGGGCCGGCCGTGATCACGGCCCGGATCTTCAACAACGGCGACGGCCCGCAGGCGCTCAAGGCCATCACCGTCGGCGACACCAAGGTCAAGCTCTCCCCGGCCAAGGGCACGGGCGAGCTGATCGTCCCGGAGCACGGCGAGCTGACGCTCGGCGGCAAGGGCAACGCCGCGGCGGTCATCGAGAACGGCCGGGAGGCCGCCCGCGACGGCGACGCCCAGTCCGTCGTCTTCGACTTCAACAAGACGGGCGAGGTCGAGCTGAAGGCGTTCGTCGTCCCGGCCACCAGCTACTTCGACAAGTGGGGCCCGGAGAAGCCGCCGGCCCCGAAGCCGACGCAGCCGGCCACGCCGACCACCCCGGCGGGCACGCCCACCGGCACCGCCCCGGCGTCCCCGGGCGGCGAGGCCGGGGACAAGAACCCGGGCAAGCCGAACGGCAGCACCGTGCCGGCCAAGCCGAACGGCACGGCGACCACGCCGCCGCAGGGCCAGGGCATCGCCTCGGGCGAGCCGGACCCGAACGGCCACGCCGGGCACTGACACAGATGGGCACCGACGCCCACGCGACAGCGGGCGGCCCGCCGGATCGAATCCGGCGGGCCGCCCGCTGCTGTCATGCGCCGATGGACCGCGGCGCCTCGTACGGCGCTGCTCTCTACGGCTCGAACTTGTAGCCCAGTCCGCGCACCGTCACCAGGTAGCGCGGCGCGCCCGGGTCCGGTTCGATCTTGGCGCGGAGCCGCTTGACGTGGACGTCCAGCGTCTTGGTGTCGCCGACGTAGTCCGCGCCCCAGACCCGGTCGATCAGCTGCATGCGGGTCAGCACCCGGCCCGCGTTGCGCAGCAGCATCTCCAGCAGGTCGAACTCCTTCAGCGGCAGGTCGACCTTGCCGCCGTCGACGGTGACCACGTGCCGGTCCACGTCCATCCGCACCGGCCCCGCCTCCAGCGCCGCCGGGGCGACCTCCTCCGGCTCGCCGCGGCGGCGCAGCACGGCGCGGATCCGGGCGACCAGCTCGCGCGAGGAGAAGGGCTTGGTCACGTAGTCGTCGGCTCCTATCTCCAGGCCGACGACCTTGTCGATCTCACTGTCCTTGGCGGTCACCATGATGACCGGGACGTTGGAGCGGCCGCGCAGCTGGCGGCAGACCTCCGTACCGGGCAGGCCCGGCAGCATGAGGTCGAGCAGCACCAGATCGGCGCCGTTCCGCTCGAACTCATCCAGCCCCTCGGGCCCCGTCGTCGCGATCGCGACCTCGAACCCCTCCTTTCTGAGCATGTACGACAACGCGTCGCTGAACGACTCTTCGTCCTCGACGACGAGCACTCGGGTCACGGAAGGACCTCCGGGGCAGAGAGTGGATCGTTGGTGAAGGTCTCGTACGCCCGGTCCTGCTCCTCGCCTTCGAGGTCGTCAGGACCGATCAGTGGGCGGCCACCGCGGCGGAGCTTCCGCTCCGCCTCGGCCCGGTCCCGGACGCTGCCGGCCTCCGGAAGCCGCAGGGTGAAGGTGGAGCCCTGGCCTTCGGCGCTCCACACCGTGACCTCCCCGCCGTGCGAGGCGGCCACGTGCTTGACGATGGCGAGACCGAGCCCGGTCCCGCCGGTCTGCCGCGAGCGCGCCGGATCGACGCGGTAGAACCGCTCGAAGATCCGCTCGCGGTCCGTCGTAGAGATGCCGATCCCCTGGTCGGTGACGGCGATCTCGATCAGGTCTCCGCCGGGCGCGTTGACGCGCCGGGCCGCGACGCCCACCCGGGTGCGGGCCGGGCTGTAGTTGACCGCGTTCTCCACGAGGTTCCCCAGGGCCGCCGCCAGCTGGCCGCGGTTGCCCCAGACGTGCAGCTCGGCGGTGCCGCCCGCGGCGATGTTGATCTGCTTGGTGCCCGCCTGGTGGCGGCAGCGGTCGATCGCCTCGGCGACCAGTTCGTCCACCCGGACCGGCTCGGCGTCCTCCAGCGGGTCGTCGTTCTGCACCCGGGAGAGGTCGATCAGCTCCTGGACCAGGCTGGTCAGCCGGGTCGCCTCGATCTGCATCCGGCCGGCGAAGCGGGTGACCGCCTCGGGGTCGTCGGAGGCGTCCATGACGGCCTCGGAGAGCAGGGACAGCGCACCGACCGGGGTCTTGAGCTCATGGCTGACGTTGGCGACGAAGTCGCGGCGCACGGCCTCGATCCGGCGGGCCTCGGTGAGGTCCTCCACCAGCAGCAGGACGAGCCGGGAGCCCAGCGGGGCGACCCGGGCGGAGACCGCCAGCGCGTCGCCGCGGCCGGTGCCGCGCCGCGGCAGGTCCAGTTCGATCTGCCGTATCTCTCCGTCGCGGCGGGTGTCGCGGGCCATGGCCAGCATCGGTTCCACGGCGAGCTTCCCGCCTCGTACCAGGCCCAGGGCGTACGCCGCCGAGCTGGCCTTGACCACCGCGTCCGCCTCGTCGAGCACCACGGCGGACGAGCGCAGCACCGACAGCACGGTGTCCACACCCGGCGGCAGCGCGGCTTCGGTGTGCAGCGAGGTACGGGTGGGCTTGGCCTGGTCACGCTCGCTCCAGCGGAACGCCAGCATGGCGATGACGCCGGTGCATACCCCGGCGATCGCTGCCACTGCGGCGACGGCCGCGTCCACGTTCATGCATCCAGGTTATGCACGGATCGAGACACCTCCACAGCCGCTGACCGGAGCCCTCGAACAGACGTTGCCGAGAGTTCACCGGGGGGTCGGCGCCGGTTCACTCCGTACGGTGCGCTTACCGCCTTCGCCCAGTTGGCGTACCTCCTCCGTCGCCCTCCGTACACCTGACCTGCACCATGCCACATCCTTGTGACCAGGATCACTCTTACGGTCGTAGTGAAAACGTATGTTCCCTAGAGTTCACCGGGGTGATGGTGGGGGTTCATACGGGATGCCGCCGCGCGACGCGTTTCGGCCGGACCTTGGAAGTCATCGACCACACGCAGGTTCACAGGGAGAGAAGGTCACTGATGCGGGACGCGTACCACGAGGAGCTGGACTCGATCGGCGAGGGCCTGGTCGAGATGGCCAGGCTCGTCGGCTCGGCCATCGGCCGCGCCACCACGGCGATTCTCGACGCTGACCTCAAGCTCGCCGAGAGCGTGATCGCCGCCGACGGCAAGGTCGACGACCTCCAGCGGGACCTGGAGCAGCGCGCCATCGCCCTGCTCGCCCGGCAGCAGCCGGTCGCCACCGACCTGCGGATCGTGGTCACGAGCCTGCGGATGAGCGCGGACCTGGAGCGCTCCGGCGACCTGGCCCAGCACGTCGCCAAGCTGGCCCGGCTGCGTTTCCCCGAGTCGGCCGTACCGCGCGACCTGCACGCCACGATCCTGGAGATGGGCCAGCTCGCGCAGCGGCTGATGGCCAAGGCCGCCGAGGTCATCATCACCAAGGACGTCGACCTGGCGATGCAGCTGGAGCAGGACGACGACGCGATGGACCTGCTCCACCGCGCCCTGTTCCAGCACCTGATGGACGACCGCTGGAAGCACGGCATCGAGACGGCCGTGGACGTGACGCTGCTGGGCCGCTACTACGAGCGGTTCGCCGACCACGCGGTCTCGGTCGCCAAGCGCGTGGTGTACCTGGTGACCGGCGAGCACGCGGACGAGATCGCAGCGGCGGCGGACCCGGTCGAGGGAGCGTGAGCGGTCCGGTCGAAGGGGCCTGAGGGGCCACTGTTGCGGGAGATGGCCGGACTTGGCGTTTTACCTCCACGCGCCGTTGATGCGCCCGTACCTGTGGCGGTCCAATGGGCTACGTCAGGTTCCGACCGACTCAAGGAGGTCACTCCATGACAGGCCCCTCCGTCCCGAACCCGGCCCCGCCCGCCAGCGGCTGCCAATGCGGCCCCGGCTGCAGCTGCGGCTGCCAGCAGGGCGGCTCGTGCCAATGCGGCGGTAGCTGTAGCTGAACCTGAACCGTACGACGTGTACGGAGAGCCCCCGGCCGGCATCCGGTCGGGGGCTCTGCCACGTCCGCGCGGGGACGACTTCTCCCCGCGGCCGGACTACTTCTTCTTGCCCTGGTTCTTCACGGCCTCGATGGCGGCGGCCGCGGCCTCCGGGTCGAGGTAGGTGCCGCCCGGGTTCAGCGGCTTGAACTCGGCGTCCAGCTCGTAGGAGAGCGGGATGCCGGTGGGGATGTTCAGGCCCGCGATGTCGGCGTCGGAGATGCCGTCGAGGTGCTTGACCAGCGCGCGCAGGCTGTTGCCGTGCGCGGCGATCAGCACGGTGCGGCCCGCGAGCAGGTCCGGGACGATGCCGTCGTACCAGTACGGCAGCATGCGGGTGACGACGTCCTTGAGGCACTCGGTGCGCGGCCGCAGCTCCGGCGGGATCGAGGCGTAGCGCGGGTCGCCGCTCTGCGACCACTCGGCGCCGTCCTCCAGCGCGGGCGGCGGGGTGTCGTACGAGCGGCGCCACAGCATGAACTGCTCCTCGCCGAACTCGGCGAGGGTCTGCGCCTTGTCCTTGCCCTGGAGCGCGCCGTAGTGCCGCTCGTTGAGCCGCCAGGAGCGGTGGACCGGGATCCAGTGGCGGTCGGCGGACTCCAGCGCCAGCTGCGCGGTGCGGATCGCGCGCTTCTGGAGGGAGGTGTGGACCACGTCGGGCAGCAGGCCGGCGTCCTTCAGCAGCTCACCGCCGCGGACCGCCTCCTTCTCGCCCTTCTCGTTGAGGTTGACGTCCACCCAGCCGGTGAACAGGTTCTTCGCGTTCCACTCGCTCTCGCCGTGGCGGAGGAGGATCAGCTTGTACGGTGCGTCGGCCATGCCCCTGAGCGTAATAGACGCCGCTGAGCCCGCCCGACGACGTCCGCATCGCGGCCTTGTTTGACGTGTCCAGTCAAAAGACTGGCGGCCGGGGATCATCGGGCCGTAAGGTACAGCTACCGCATGAGCCACTTACATCGTGGGGCATCGTGGGCTTACATCGTCGGGGGATTCGGGGGAAAGATGCTGTCCGCTGCGACCGCGAAACGGGCCGTACGAGAGAGCGTCTCGGGGCTGCCCCGGGAGTTCTGGTGGCTGTGGACCAGCACACTGGTCAACCGGCTGGGCGCCTTCGTGGCCACCTTCATGGCGCTGTATCTGACCATGGAGCGCGGCTATTCGGCCACGTACGCCGGCCTGGTCGCCTCGCTGCACGGGCTGGGCGGCGTCGTCGCCGCGCTCGGCGCCGGGGTCATGACCGACCGGCTCGGGCGGCGGCCCACCATGCTCGTCGCCCAGCTCTCGACAGCGGTGTCGGTGGCGGTCCTCGGCTTCATGACGCACCCGGTCGCCATCGCGGCCGTCGCGTTCGCCGTCGGCATGGCCAGCAACGCCTCCCGCCCGGCGGTGCAGGCCATGATGGCCGACATCGTGCGCCCCGAGGACCGGGTCCGCGCCTTCTCGCTCAACTACTGGGCGATCAACCTCGGTTTCGCGTTCTCCTCGACCGGCGCGGGCCTGCTCGCCGAGTACAGCTACCAGGCCGGCTTCCTGATCGAGGCCGCCATGACGCTGGTGTGCGCCCTGGTCGTCTTCGCCAAGCTTCCGGAGTCCCGCCCGGACCGCCCGGCCGGTCCGGGCGCGGCCGCCGAACCGGAGATCGGCCTGGGCACGGTGGTGCGGGACCGCCGCTTCATGGCCCTCGTCGGGCTGTCCTTCCTCATGGCCTTCCTCTTCCAGCAGGGGTCGGTGGGCCTGCCGGTGACCATGGGCGCGGAAGGCTTCTCCAGCTCGGACTACGGGCTGGCGATCGCGGCCAACGGCGTACTGATCGTCGCCCTGCAGATTCCCGTCACCCGTTACGTCGAGCACCGCGACCCGCGGCTGCTGCTCGCCCTCTCCGCCCTGCTGACGGGGTACGGCTTCGGGCTGACCGCGTTCGCGGGCTCGCTCGGCGTGTACGCGCTGACGGTGTGCGTGTGGACCCTCGCGGAGATCGTGAACCTGCCGACGCAGATGGGCCTCGTGGTGCGCCTCTCCCCCACCCACGGCCGCGGCCGCTACCAGGGCATGCACACCATGTCCTGGTCCGCGGCGGGTCTCACCGCCCCGCTCCTGTCCGGCCAGGTCATCGACCGGTACGGGGCGGGCTGGCTGTGGGGCGGGTGCGCGGTGGTGGGTACGGTCGCGGCGGCGGGCTACTGGCTGCTGATGCGGGCGCTGCCGACGGCCGCGCCGACGGTGGAGGCAGGGCCCGCGGGCCCTGCTCCGGCCGACCCGGTGGAGCGGGTGGCCTAGCCGGGCATGCGGCGGTCCTCCCTGGCCCGGGCCTCGTTGACGCTGATGTTGCGGCCGTCCAGCTCGGATCCGTCGAGTTCGGTGATGGCTTTGGCCGCGCCCCGGCTCATCTCGACGAAGCCGAAGCCTTTGGACCGATTCGTATCGCGGTCGTAGACGATCTGGGCGTCCAGCACCTCGCCGTACCGTCCGAAGAGATTCACAAGGTCGTCTTCCGTCACCTGGTAGGTCAAGTTGCCGACGTACAGCTTCTTCGCCATGACCGGCGCTCCCTCACTCTCGACGATGGCCGGACGGATGTCACATGCCAGGGTCAAGACTCCTGGGGCGGTACACGGCGGGCCAGCGGGCGTGGGCCGAACCGGTGACCGCCCCGCCGCGGCCTACTCCGTGACGCAGAGTTCGTTGCCCTCCGGGTCGGCGAGGGTGACCCACGTGGAGGGCCCCTGGCGGCCTCGGTGCAGGAACGTCGCCCCCTTGGCGGTCAGCCGCTCGACCACGTCGTCCATGCTGTCGGACCCCGTGCGCACGTCCAGATGCACCCGGTTCTTGACCGTCTTGGGCTCCGGCACGAGCTGGAAGAGAACGCGTGGCGCGCGGTCCGTGCCCTCCGGATGGCGGATGGCGGCGCCGACCTTCCACACGAGCGTGCCGTGGTGGGTGGTCGTGTCCTCCTCCCTCGCGCGGCCCTCCGCGACCATGCGCCGGATGAACGCCTCGTCACTCGGCTCCACCTCCCAACCGAGGGCATCGGCCCACCAGTCGGCGAGCACGTGAGGATGGGCCGAGTCGATGGTCACCTGGAAGTCGTAAGCCATGGCCGGACACTAGCGGGGGCCACAGACAACCGAGGCCGCGTCAGTCCGTCAGGTCGCGGGTCAGGTGTTCGAAGGCTTCGAGGTTCCGCGTGGACTCGCCGCGTGAGGTGCGCCAGGCGTACTCCTTGCGGATCGCGGTCGCGAAGCCCATCTCCAGGAGCGTGTTGAAGCTGCCGTCCGCGTTCTCCAGGACCGTGCCCAGCAGCCGGTCCAGTTCCTCCGGGGTGACCGCGGACAGCGGCAGTCGCCCCACGAGGTAGATGTCGCCGAGCCGGTCGACCGCGTAACTCAGGCCGTACAGCTTGGTGTTGCGCTCCAGCAGCCAGCGGTGCACGGCCGCCTCGTTCTCGTCCGGGTGCCGGATCACGAAGGCGTTGACGGAGAGGGAGTGCTTGCCGAGCCGCAGCGCGCAGGTGGTCGAGAGCTTGCGGATGCCGGGGAGCGTGACGACGTAGGCGCCGTCGGCCCCGCTCTCCCACTCCAGCTCCGCGTCGCGGAGCGTCCGCTCGATGACGGCGGCGGCTCCGCCGCCCGCACCGGTGGGGGCGCCGGCATCGGTGCTCGCGCCCGTACCGGTACCGGTACCGGTACCGGTGTTCGTGCTGGTGGTTGTCGTGTCGGCGTCCGCGTCACCCATGGGCATGGGCTGATCGTAGGCGACGACGCTCGTGCATCGCGGCCTGATAGACGTCCGCCGTCGCCGCGGCGGCCGTGTCCCACCCGAACGACTGCGCGTGCAGGGCGGCGGCGGCGCCCATCCGGTCGACGAGTTCGGCCCCCGCCGCCCCGGCGGCGAAACGGCGCAGCACGCGCGCGTAGTCGGCGGGGTCGTGGCCGCTGACCAGGAATCCGGACACGCCGTCCCGTACCGCCACGGGCAGTCCGCCGACCGCCGCCGCGACGACCGGCGTGCCGCACGCCTGCGCCTCGATCGCGACCAGCCCGAAGGACTCGCTGTAGGAGGGCATGACCAGGACGGACGCGGCCCGGTACCAGTCGGCGAGCTGGTCCTGCCCGACGGGCGGGCGGAAGCGTACGACGTCGCTGATGCCGAGGCACGCGGCGAGCTTCTGCAGCCGCTCGGGCTTGGCGAGCCCGGTCCCGCTGGGCCCGCCGACCACCGGTACGACGAGCCGGGACCGGAGCGCGGGCTCCTCGTCCAGCATGATCGCCACGGCGCGCAGCAGGACGTCCGGCGCCTTGAGCGGCTGGATACGGCCCGCGAAGAGCGGGATGACGGCGTCGGCCGGGAGCCCGAGCCGGGCGCGGGCGGCGGCGCGGCCGGCGGCGATCCGGCTCGCGGTGAAGTCGCGCGCGGTGGCGCCGCTCGCGTCGGTGCGGATCGTGTCGGTGCGGATCGTGTTCGCGCGGGTCGCGTCCGGGCGGCTCGCACCGGTGCGGATCGCGTCGTCCCGCGCGCCGTACCGCTGCGGCGGGACCTCGGGTCCGTACGGGCGGAACCGGTCGAGGTTGACGCCGGGGTGGACGACGGCGACCTTGCCGCGATCGGCGTCGTAGTGCCGGATCAGCTCGTCGGCCTCCTCCTCGGTGTTGGCGACGAGCCGGTCGGCGGCGCGGACGATCTGCGTCTCGCCGATGACGCGGGCGGCGGGCTCGGGCGTGTCGCCCTCGGCCAGCGCGGCGTTCTTGACCTTGGCCATGGTGTGCATGGCGTGCACGAGCGGCACGCCCCACCGCTCGGCGGCGAGCCAGCCGACATGGCCGGAGAGCCAGTAGTGGGAGTGGACGAGGTCGTAGTAGCCGGGCCGGTGCCCGGCCCAGGCCCGCATGACGCCGTGGGTGAAGGCGCACAGCTGGGCCGGCAGCTCCTCCTTGGCGAGCCCTTCGTAGGGGCCGGCGTCGATGTGCCGGACCAGGACGCCGGGGGCCAGCTCGACGGCGGGCGGGAGGGCGCCGGTGGTGGCGCGGGTGAAGACCTCGACCTCGATGTTCAGGGCGGCCAGGCGCTTGGCGAGCTCGACGATGTAGACGTTCATCCCGCCGGCGTCGCCGGTACCGGGCTGGTGGAGGGGTGAGGTGTGGACGCTGAGCATGGCGATACGGCGGGGCCGTCGGCCGTGCCACCGCAGCCGCTGATGCGGCGGCGCGGCCCCGCTCCCGGGACCGCGCCCCTGGGTACGGCCTCGCAGGTTGCCGAGCCGGGATATGTACTGGCTCACCGCGCGATCCTCCTTGCCGGGCGCCGGACGGGCGTCCACTCCAAGGGGTCAACGCCGGAACCGTCGGCTCCCATTTCCGCTTTGCCAAAGCGTGACGTATGCCCTCCCGGGCGGGGGCGCGGATACGGAGCCCCGCCCCGGGCAGGGGCGGGGGTCCGGGGCCGTCCCCATGGGTTCAGTCGCGGTCAGGGGATGGCGTGGCCGATGGCGTGGCTGATGGCGGGTGGGCGGGCGCGGAAGGCGCTGGGGCTCACGCCCCGTACCCGCTTGAACGCCGCGCTGAAGCCGAACGCGTCCGCGTACCCCACCCGGCGCGCCACCGACGCCACCGTCGCCGCCGGTTCCACCAGCAGGTCGGCCGCCAGCGCCATCCGCCACTGGGTGAGGTAGGCCAGCGGCGGCTCGCCGACCAGGTCGTGGAAGCGCTTCGCCAGCGTCGTACGGGAGACCCCCGCCCGGTCCGCCAAGGACGCCAGCGTCCACGGCTCGCCCGGGGCCTCGTGCAGCGCGCGCAGCACAGGGCCCACCACCTCGTCGCCCAGCGCGCGGTACCAGCCGGGCGTCTCCGCCTCGGGGCGGGCGAACCAGTCCCGCAGCGTGCACACCAGCAGCCAGTCCAGCAGCCGGTCCAGCACGATCTGCCGACCCGCGCCGCCCGCGCCGCCCTCGAGCAGCTGCGCCTCCAGGTAGTCGCGCATCGCCGTGCAGTCATGGTCGTCCGGCACCACCAGCACCGGTGGCAGCACCCGCAGCAGCCGCTCCGGCACCTCGCCGCGTACGTGGTACGCCCCCGCCATCAGCACCGTACGCGCCGCCGCGTCCCCCGCCAGCTCACCGGCCACGTCCCGGCCCGCCCGCTCGCCGGGCCACACGTCCCCGCACCGCACCTCGCGCGGCGTCGCCGCCCCCGAGGCGACGGTGGCGGGGTCGTCGGTGAAGACGAACGGCTGGGGACCGCGCACGACCGCCGCCTCGCCCATCCGTATCCGCCACGGCCCCTGCCCCGTGCCGCTCCCGCCCGCCGCACTCCCGGCGGCCTCGCCGGCGTCGGCACCCCTCTCCCGTACGATCCAGCCTTCACCGCGCAGCGGTACGCACAGCGTCAGGGACGCCCCGTCGGTGAATCTCAGCGCCCACGGCGGTGCCAGCACCGACCGCCCGAACACCGCGCCGTCGGCGCGCACACCCCTCAGCAGATCGTCGAACGGGTCCATGACCTCACCCTATGCGGGCCGTTCGAATCCCCGTACGCACACACATGCATGCCGTACGAGCAGCCATGTGCCCGGCCGCCTCCGCCCGGTTGACTCGCTGACATGACGACAGACAGCAAGCACGACAGCGACATCCTGATCCTCGCCGCCACCGGCAAGACCGGCCGCCGGGTGGTGGAGCGGCTGCGCGCGCAGGGCGCGGCGGTACGGGCGGCCTCCCGCTCCAGCGACGTACGGTTCGACTGGACCGCACCCGCCACCTGGAAGCCCGCGCTGGCCGGCGCCTCGGCGGTGTACCTGGTCGCGCCGGAGGACGCCGCCCCGGTGGAGGAGTTCGTGCCGCTCGCGGTCGAGTCCGGGGTGCGCCGCTTCGTGGCACTGTCCGGGCGCGGCCTGGACCGGGTCGGCCCGGACTTCGGCGCGGGCATGGCCGCCGCGGAGCGGGCCGTACGCGGATCCGGCGTGGAGTGGACGATCATCCGGCCCAACAACTTCAACCAGAACTTCGACGAAGACGTGTGGCGGCAGCCGCTCCGCGACGGCCGGCTCGCCCTGCCGATCGGGTCCACCCCCGAGCCGTTCATCGACGCGAACGATGTGGCGGAGGTGGCCGCCACACTGCTGACGGGTGCCGGGGACCGGCACACCGGGGAGGTCTACGACCTGTCGGGGCCGCGCGGGCTGTCGTTCGGCGAGGCGGTCGGGACGATCGCGCGGGCGGCGGGCCGGGAGATCGCGTACGTGGAGCTGACGCCGGAGGAGTACCACGCGGAGCTGCTGGCCGAGGGGTGGCCGGAGGAGGCGGCGAAGGCGTTCGGGGCGTTGTTCGCCCTGCACCGGACGGGATACACGGCGGCGCCGGTGGACGGGGTCCAGCGCGTGCTGGGCCGGGAACCGGCGGACTTCACGGCGTACGCGGAGCGGGCGGCGGCCGCGGGGGCGTGGGCCTGACACTCCGGCCTCGCCGCCCCCGCGCACGCTCGCCCGGCGCTCCGGCCCCGCGACCTCGGCCTGGCCCGGCCTGGCCCGCCCGCGCGGGTGTCCGGCTGGCGCGGGTGTCCGGCGGGCGCGCGGGTGTCCGGGAGCACGCCCGGCCGCTTAAAGTCACGCGCCCCGGCCGCTTACAGTCATACGTATGGCCGCACGCACCCCCTCGCCGACCCGACCCGTCGGATCGGCGACCCGCGGCACCACCAACCCCAACCGTCTGCGCCGCATGGACCGCTGGATCGCCGCCGTCCACGGCCCCGCCCTGCGCCGCGTCGCAGCGCCCGTCGCCGTCGACCTCGGGTACGGGGCCGCGCCCTGGACCGCCGTCGAGCTGCTGGACCGGCTGCGGACGGGGGCGCACGGGACGCCCGGCGTCCGCGTCGTCGGCATAGAGATAGACCCCGGCCGCGTCGCCGCCGCCAAGCCGTACGAGCGCGACGGCCTGACCTTCACGCACGGCGGCTTCGAGGTGCCGCTGCCCTCCGGACACGGCGCCCGCCCCGCCCTCATAAGGGCGGCCAACGTGCTGCGGCAGTACGACGAGGAGGAGGTCGCCGAGACATGGCGGCGGCTCTGCGCGCGGCTGCTGCCCGGCGGGCTCCTCGTCGAGGGCACCTGCGACGAGATAGGGCGGCGGCACGTCTGGGTGGCGCTCACCCCGGAAGGGCCGGCGACCGTCACCTTCGCCGCCCGGCTCGGTTCCCTCGACCGCCCCTCCGACCTCGCCGAACGCCTTCCCAAGGCCCTCATCCACCGCAACGTGCCGGGCGAGCCCGTCCACGCGTTCCTGCGCGACTTCGACCGCGCCTGGGCGGCGGCCGCCCCGTACGCGTCGCTCAGCGCGCGTCAGCGCTGGGTCCGCGCCTGCGCGGCGCTGCGCGCGGACTGGCCGCTGACAGACGGGCCGCGGCGGTGGCGGCAGGGCGAGGTCACCGTGGCCTGGGAGGCCCTGGCCCCACAGGCGGCGCCCACGGTGAGGTGACGCGGGCCGCTCAGCGCGCCCCGACCCGCACCGCGGCCTCCGCGCGCCCGGCCGCCTCCGCCGCGCCCCTCGCCTCGACGCCGCTCGCAACGTCCCTCGGCTCGTCGACCGCCGCCCCGTCGACCGCCGTCGCCTCTGCCGGCGCCGTGGCGCCCGAGGCCGCCAGTGCCCGCAGAGCACGCTCCGTACGGGAGCCGCGCTCCGCCGTGTACGTGCACAGCATCTGGCCCTCGTCCGTCGGCAGCAGCAGCACCTCGTACGTCACCCGCAGCTCCCCCACCCGGGGGTTCCGGATGCGCTTCGTCCCGTGCGTGCGCTCCGTCACCGCCTGCGCCTCCCAGTGGCGGCGGAAGTCGTCGCTGCGTTCCAGCAGTTCGCCGACGAGGCGGCACAGCCACGGGTCCTCCGGGTGGCGCCCGGCCTCCGCGCGCAGCGCCGCGACCGTCTCCTCCGCGAGCTGCTCCCAGTCCGGGTGGAGATCCCTGGCGTCCGGGTGCAGGAAGACCAGCCGGGCCGCGTTGCGCTCGGCCTCCGGGATCGCGGCCAGGTCGAAGCCGACCAGTCCGGCCAGCCGGTTCCAGGCCAGGATGTCCATCGCCGGGCCGTACACGAACGCCGGGACCGTGTCGTCCAGCGCGTCCAGGAGCTGCCGGACCTGCGGCCGTACCCGCTGCCGCGCCGCGCGCTCGCCCGGGTGCGGCCCCGTAGCGACACTGCAGCCGCCCCCGGCGCCGCCGCTCCCGCCCGGTACCCGGCGGCGCATCTGGGTGATGTTCCGCAGGTACGTGTGCTCGGCGGGGGTCAGCCGCAGCGCCCGCGCGACGGCGTCGAGGACCGCGTCCGAGATGGCGTGGGCGCGGCCCTGTTCGATGCGGGTGTAGTAGTCGACGCTGATCCCGGCGAGCTGGGCGACCTCCTCGCGGCGCAGCCCGCGCACCCGGCGCCGGGTCACTCCCTCGGGCAGCCCGACCGAGTCCGGGTCAAGCGCCGCACGGCGTGAGGTCAGGAACGCGTTGATCTCCGGTTCGGAAAACACCATCGGTCCATTATCGCGGCAGGCCGCCGAAGGTGGTCCTGCCGGACCCAGGTTGAAGCGGGCCTGTCGCCGCACGACACCGCACGCGAGGGTGGATCACGCAACGGAAGACACGGCCAGGCAATCAGCGAACAGGTACGGGAGACGGAACCATGCAGCGCAGGATCCTCGGCGGCACCGGCATCTCGGTCAGCGAGTACGCGCTCGGCGCGATGATGTTCGGGGGCTGGGCCAACAGCGACCACGACGACGCCGCGCGGATCATCCACCGGGCCCTCGACGGCGGTATCAACTTCATCGACACCGCCGACATCTACTCGGGCGGCGAGTCGGAGGAGATCGTCGGCAAGGCGCTCAAGGGCCGCCGCGACGAGGTGGTGCTGGCGACGAAGGCGCGCGAGTCGATGAGCGAGGAGCCCAACCACAGCGGCGGCTCGCGGCGGTGGATCACCCGCGAGATCGAGGACAGCCTGCGCCGCCTGGACACCGACCACATCGACCTCTACCAGATCCACCGCCCCGACCCGCACACGGACATCGACGAGACCCTGGGCGTGCTGTCCGATCTGGTACGCGCCGGAAAGGTCCGCGCGGTGGGCAGCTCGATGTTCCCCGCGGAGCAGATCGTGGAGGCGCAGTGGGTCTCGGACCGGCGCGGGCATGTCCGGTTCCGCTCCGAGCAGCCGCAGTACTCGATGCTGGCGCGTGCCGCGGAGGCGGCGGTGCTGCCGACCGCGCAGAAGTACGGGATGGGGGTGCTGACCTGGGGGCCGCTGGCCGCGGGCTGGCTGTCCGGCCGCTACACGAAGGCGTCCGACATCGATCTGGCCGATGGCCGCAGGTCGTTGGAGCGGCAGAAGTTCGACCCCTCGCTGCCGGAGAACGCGCGCAAGCTGGAGGCGGTCGGCGAGCTGGCGCGGCTCGCGGCGGAGAGCGGGCTCTCGCTGCCGCACCTGGCGACCGCGTTCGTCCGGTCGCACCCGGCCGTCACCTCGGTGATCATCGGTCCGCGTACGTACGAGCAGTTGGAGGACCTGCTGGCCGGGGCGGACGTGGTGCTGAGCGGGGACGTACTCGACCGGATCGACGAGATCGTGCCGCCGGGCACCGACCTGAACCGCGCGGACAGCTACTACGTGCCGCCGGCGCTGGCCGACAAGACGCTGCGACGGCGGTAGTCGCGGCGGTGGCCGCGGCGGTGGGCACCGCCGCGGCCCGCGGTCACGGCCCGGGTTCCGCGGTCACGGCCCGGCGCCCGCGGTCACTGCCGCGTCCCGCCCGAGGCGTCGTCGAGGCGGTCGAGCAGCGCGTCGACGAGCAGCCGGTCATGCGCGTAGGTGAGGACGCCACGGGCGGCGGCGGGCGGCAGCCACAGCAGCCGGTCGACCTCCTGGTTGGGGAGGAAGGCGTCGTCGGGGTCCGTCGTCTCGGCGGCCCAGTACCGGACCTCCTTGGGGCGGCCCCGCACCGTGTAGCGGACGGTCGGCAGCGGGGCGCCCGGCGTGCACCTCATCCCGGTCTCCTCCAGCACCTCCCGCACGGCGCCGCGCATCGGGTCCTCGCCCCGTTCGAGCTTGCCTTTCGGGTGGGACCAGTCGTCGTAGCCCGGGCGGTGGACGAGCGCGACCTCCAGCCGCCCGTCGCGCGGCGACCGCCGCCACAGCACGCACCCTGCGGCCCGTATGGGGCGGGCGCCGGGGGCGGGGTCGGGTTGCGAGGGCTGGGCCGCCGAGGCCATGGGGTGCCTCCTCCTGTTCGAGTACCGGAGTCCGGATTCCAGATCACGGATTCCAGATCACGGATCACGAATTCCGGACCGCAGATTACCGATCAAGGGGGCGCGGGCGTCGCGGTGGCGGCAGCGGCGGCGATCCGCTGCCAGACGCGGCCGAAGGCGAAGCGCGCCGCCTCCACCTCGTGCCGCTGGTCGGCGTGGAGCACACCGAGCGCGTACGCGGTGGCCGGAGCGATGCGCGGGGTACGGGCGGCGGCCGCGGCGGCCGCCGACGCCTCCGAGGCGTCGCGGTGCCGCTCCAGGGCCCGCGCGGCGGCCAGCAGCCGTACGGAGAGGGACGGTTCGGCCTCCACCGGACCCGCCCACTCCGCGTACCGGCCCTCGTCCAGCACCTCCAGCGCGTAACGCCGCATCCGTACAAGCTGCCGCACCTGGTGCCAGGGCGCGTCCTGCCGCTCGCTGGCGGGCGGGGCGTCGGCCGCCGGGGTGGCCGCGAGGCCGTGCACCAGCGCCTCGGCGTTGTACGGATGCCCGGCCCGGCCCAGCGGCAGCGCGTCCACGGCCTCGACGAGCCGCCGGTGCGCCAGCTCCGCGAGCGGCGACAGGACCTGCTCGGCGGGGCGTGCCGCTGTGTCGGGATCCAGCGGCACATCGGAGGCGAGCAGGGCGACCGCGTCGGCGACGGCGTGGAAGCGGGCGGAACCGAGCGCCTGGAGCGCGGCGGTGTGCGCGCGGGTCCGGGCGAGGGTGAGCTGCCGCTCCAGCAGTGCCCCGGCCCGCGCGGCGCCTACGGTGAGCGCCCCGCCGGGCTCGCCCGACCGCCCTCCGCCGCGCCCGGCACCGGCCCTTCCCGGCGCCCCGGCGGGCTCACCACGCCCGCCGCGCCGGGCGACACCGCCCCTTGCGGGTGCACCCCGGGCCGCACCGCCCTCTGCCGCTGCCCCGGCGGCCTCATCACGTCCGTCGGCCGCACCAGTCGTCCCTGCCGCGGCCCCTACCGTGGTCCCCGCCGCCGCCCCCGCGGGCTCACCATGCCCACCGCGCGGCGCCACGCGGGCGGGGCGTGCCGCGCCGTGCTCGGCCTCGCCCGACCAGCCGGCGCCCTCCGCGTCCCCGGCACTCTCACCGGAGGTCTCGTCCACCCAGGCAGCGGCCGGGTCGGTGTCCGCAGCCGTCGTGAGTGCGGCGCCCTGGGGGGCCGCGGGGGCTGTCTGCGAGCGGGCGCCTTCTTCGGCGCCCGGGCTGTGCGCCCCCTCGCCCGCCCCCGCGGTGCCCCGCGCGGCAGGCCGCGGGCCGGCCGGGGCCCCGGCCTCGGCGCTCCTGCCCGCGTCGGCACTCGGCGAGGCCCCGTACGGGGCCACCGGGTCGGCCGCGGTGAGGGAGACTCCGCGCCGGGCGCCGCGGCTCGTGGCGCGGACACCCGGTGCCGGGCCTCCGGCACCCGCCCCGACCGGGCGACCCGTGTCAGCGCCCGCCGCGTCGGACGCCGCTCCCGCGGCCGGCGCGGCCGGCCGTTCCGGCTCGTACAGCCCATACGGTTCGTTCGGCCCATACGGCTCCGCGTAAGGGTCCGGCTCGCCGCGAGGAGGCGCCAGGTACGCGTCCTGGGCCGGGATCCCCGCACCCGAGAGCCGGTGCAGGGCGCCGCGCAGTCGGGCCAGGCGGGCGGCGTAGGCGTGTTCGAGGGCGAGCGTGCCCGACAGCCAGGCCAGTTCGGTGCGGAGCTGGTCCGCCCACACCCTGTCCGTCAGCGGCCGGTACGCGTGCAGCGCGCCGCTGATCCGGCGGGCCGAGCGGCGCAGCTGCCGGGCGGCCTCCGCCGCCTCCGCCACATCCGCCCCGCTCTCGCGGTGCAGCCTCAGGCTGCGCAGGAACTCCCCGGCCTGCGCGTTCAGATAGCGCGCCAGCACCTCGCCCGCCGTGGCGGCTGCCAATGGCGTCGCGGGCGCCCCCGCGGGCGCGGCGGCCCCCCTCATGCGCTCCCCCTGTTCCCCCGTGTCGCCCATGCCGTACCCCCCGTGGCCGAAGACATCGGTCGGCGGAGTGCCGGGCGCCGACCGACCGCCCGTCGCCCCCGCCCCGGCCCCCGTAACCTCGGCCGGGTCATCGCGCGCCGGGTCCTGGTTCCGCACGTCCCCGCGGCGCGCGTCCTCGCGCCGCAGGTCAGGTCGGCGCAGGTCAGGTCGTCGCACGTCATGTCGTTGAACCACGTCGGCGCCTCCGGGCGTCGATGAGCATCTCCTGCACGTTCCGCAGCGGCTGCCCGTCCGCGTCCACGGAGTGCCGGGTCCATTCGCCGTCGGGGCCGAGGTGCCAGGAAGCGGTGGAGTCGGAGATACCGGTCTCCAGCAACCTGCTGAGGCTGGCTCGGTGGGCCGGGTCGGCGACCCGGACCAGCGCCTCGATCCGGCGGTCCAGATTCCGGTGCATCATGTCGGCACTGCCGAGCCACACCTCAGGCTCACCGCCGTTCCCGAACGCGAACACCCGTGAATGCTCCAGGAAGCGGCCGAGCACGCTCCGTACCCGGATGTTCTCGGACAGCCCCGGCACGCCCGGCCGCAGCGCGCAGATGCCGCGCACCCAGACGTCCACCGGCACGCCCGCCCGCGACGCGCGGTACAGCGCGTCGACGACGGCCTCGTCGACCATCGAGTTGACCTTGATCCGCACGTACGCGGGCCGGCCGGCGCGCTGGTGGGTGATCTCCTTGGCGATCCGGGAGACCAGCCCGTCCCGCAGCGACTTGGGCGCGACCAGCAGCCGCCGGTAGTTCTCGCGCCGCGAGTAGCCGCTGAGCCGGTTGAACAGGTCGGACAGGTCGGCGCCGACCTGCGGGTCCGCGGTCAGCAGCCCAAGGTCCTCGTAGAGCCGGGCCGTCTTGGGGTGGTAGTTGCCGGTGCCCACGTGCGAGTAGCGCCGCAGCGTGTCGCCCTCCTGGCGAACGACCAGCGACAGCTTGCAGTGCGTCTTCAGCCCCACCAGGCCGTAGACGACGTGGCAGCCGGCCTCCTCCAGCTTCCGCGCCCACTTGATGTTGGCCTGCTCGTCGAAGCGCGCCTTGATCTCGACCAGCACCAGCACCTGCTTGCCGGACTCGGCGGCGTCGATGAGCGCGTCGACGATCGGCGACTTGCCGGACGTCCGGTACAGCGTCTGCTTGATGGCCAGCACGTCCGGGTCGGCGGCGGCCTGCTCCAGGAACGCCTGCACGGAGGTGGAGAAGGAGTCGTACGGGTGGTGCAGCAGCACATCGCGCTCGCGCAGCGCCGCGAAGACGTCGGGCGCGGACGCCGACTCGACCTCGGCCAGATCGCGGTGGGTGCCCGCGATGAACTTCGGGTACTTCAGCTCCGGCCGGTCCAGCGCCGCGATCCCGAACATCCCGGTCAGGTCCAGCGGGCCCGGCAGCGGGTAGACCTCCGCGTCGGAGATCTTCAGCTCGCGGACCAGCAGGTCCAGCACGTACGGGTCGATGGACTCCTCGACCTCCAGCCGCACCGGGGGCCCGAAGCGGCGCCGCAGCAGCTCCTTCTCCAGCGCCTGGAGCAGGTTCTCCGCGTCGTCCTCCTCGACCTCCAGGTCCTCGTTGCGGGTGACCCGGAACATGTGGTGCGCCAGCACCTCCATGCCGGGGAACAGCTCCTCCAGGTGCGCCGCTATGACGTCCTCTAGCGGCACGTACCGCTGCGGGGACGCCTCCAGGAACCGCGACAGCAGCGGCGGGACCTTCACACGCGCGAAGTGGTCGTGCCCGCTGACCGGGTTGCGCACGACGACCGCGAGGTTGAGCGAGAGTCCCGAGATATACGGGAACGGGTGCGCGGGGTCCACCGCCAGCGGCGTCAGGACCGGGAAGATCTGCTGGCGGAAGAGCGTGAAGAGCCGGGACTGCTCCTTCTCCGTCAGGTCCGGCCAGCGGATCAGGTGGATGCCCTCATCGGACAGGGCCGGGGCCACATCCTGCTGGAAGCAGGCGGCGTGCCGGGCCATGAGCTCGCGGGACCGGGTCCAGATCAGGTCCAGCACCTCGCGCGGCTGGAGCCCGGAGGCGGAGCGGGTGGCCACCCCGGTGGCGATCCGCCGCTTGAGCCCGGCGACCCGCACCATGAAGAACTCGTCGAGGTTGCTGGCGAAGATCGCGAGGAAGTTGGCCCGCTCCAGCAGCGGCGTCGCCGGGTCCTCCGCCAGCTCCAGCACCCGCTCGTTGAACGCCAGCCAGCTGCGCTCGCGGTCCAGGAACCGGCCCTGCGGCAGCTCTCCCCCGTACGGCCCGTCGCCGTCCTCGCTCTGCCCGTCGAGCTCGCCGAGCTCGTAGCCGTCCACATCGGCGTCGAGGTCGGGGTCGAGCCCGCCGACGTGCCGTGCGGCGACGGCGTTGGGCCGGTGCGCCGCGATGGAACCGACCGACGGCTGGTGCGGCGGCTGCGGGGACTGCGGAGGCTGCGAGGGGACGGACGCCTGGCCACTGGGCTGGTTCATGTACTTATTCTTCCGCGTCCCGGGCGTGTCGGGCGCGCCGGAAGACGGCTCCGGGGCGGCTCGGAGCCTCCGGGGCCTGGGCGTGGGCGCGGCGGGCTGCATTCAGCGATGCTCGCAACCAAGATTGAATCGCCGGTAACGGAGACATGGCGCGTAGGAAATCGCGGCGCATCCCGCAGGGGTTCCGCCTCCCGGCGAGGGGCCGTGCACGCTGGGGGCACCCCTGGGGGCACCCCCAGCGGCAGCGCCGGGGAAGGAGACCGGGGGAGCTACGTCTCCGTGCGGTACATCAGGTCCACCTCATGCGTCGTGAACCCCATCCGCTCGTAGACCGTGACCGCCGCCTTGTTGTCCGCGTCCACGTACAGCATCGCGGTCGGCAGTCCCTGGGCCGCCAGGTGCCGCAGCCCGACCGCGGTGAGTGCCTTGCCCAGCCCCCCGCCCTGGGCGTCCGGGCGCACGCCCACCACGTACACCTCACCGAGCCGGTCTTCCGCGTGCACCTTCGTCCAGTGGAAGCCCACCAGCTCGCCACCGCGCTCGGCCAGGAAGAAGCCCTCCGGATCGAACCACGGCTCGGCCTTGCGGTCGTCCAGGTCGCGCTGGGTCAGTGAGCCCTGCTCGGGGTGGTGCGCGAAGGCGGCGGCGTTCGCGGCCAGCCACGCCGCGTCGTCCTCCCCCGGCCGGAAGGTCCGTACGGTCACCCCTTCCGGCAGCACCGGCTCGGCGATCTCCGGCAGCCCCGGCCCCAGCGCGGCCGCCGCCGCGGTGCCCGGCAGCGCCAGCGGCCGCCGCATCTGGCGCAGTTCGCGGAAGAGCGCCATGCCCAGCGACTGGGCCAGGTGGCGGGCGGCCGGGTGGCCGCCGTGCGCCCAGACCCGCAGCCGCCTGCCCGACTCCTTCAGCAGCGCCGTCCCCAGCGCCCGGCCGTGACCGCGGCCACGGTGCGCCGGGTGGACGACGAGCTCCGCCGCCGGGGCCTCCACCGGATCGGTGTCCTCCAGCTGGCCGTAGCCGACCAGCTCCCCCAGCTCGTCGCGGAGCAGCAGATGCCGCACCCCGGGCCGCCGCCCGCGCAGTTGCAGCCGCCCCTGCTCCGACACGGCGGGCTGCCCATCGGTGCGCGCGGCCTCAGAGACCAGCTCCAGCACGCGCCGCGCCATGTCGGGGGTCAGCTCGTCGACGACCTCGATCGGCCGCCCGCCGACCGTCTCGTTCAGCACGTGATCCATAAGGCCGAGCCTACGACCGACCCGGCCCCGCTGCCCGCATGACCAACGCATGGCCGAGAACCCCTGCCACCCCGGGACCGGCCACCACACGCAACCAGCTCGTAACCTCGTCCCCCCTGCCGCGCTACGCGCGTGGACCGTAAGCTTCCGCCGACCCGTACCTGATCTGTACGCAACAGTTCCGCGCATCACAAGGGGAGCAGATGCCAGCTACACCTCAACGCCGACGACCCTCACGCCGGTTGGCCGCCTCGGTGGGGGCCCTCGCCGCCACCGCCGGTGTGCTCGCCCTCGCGATACCCGCCGACGCCGGCACCCCCTCCGACGCCGATGCCAGGGCCGTCGAGCGGGCGTACCCCGGCCGCACCGTCGACGTGCAGCTGCTCTCCTTCAACGACCTGCACGGCAACCTCCAGCCGCCGCAGGGGTCCTCCGGCAACGTCACCGAGGTCCAGCCGGACGGCACCACCAAGGCCATCCCGGCGGGCGGCGTCGAGTACCTCGCCACCTCGCTGCGCACGGCCCGCCAGGGCCACCCGTACAGCGTCACCGCCGCGGCCGGCGACATGATCGGCGCCAGCCCGCTGCTGTCCGGGCTCTTCCACGACGAGCCGACCGTCGAGGCCCTGAACAAGCTCGACCTCGACGTCACGTCCGTCGGCAACCACGAGTTCGACGAGGGCGCGCGTGAGCTGGCCCGGATGCAGAACGGCGGCTGCCACCCCAAGGACGGCTGCTTCGAGGAAGGCAAGACCTTCGCCGGCGCGGACTTCCCGTACCTGGCCGCCAACGTCGTGAACGAGAAGACCGGCAAGCCCCTCCTCAAGCCCTACACCGTGTGGAAGCACAAGGGCGTGAAGATCGGCTTCATCGGGGTCACCCTCGAAGGGACCCCGGACGTCGTCAACGCCGAGGGCATCAAGGGACTGAAGTTCCGCGACGAGGTCGAGACGATCAACAAGTACACCAAGGAGCTCGAGCGCAAGGGCGTGAAGTCCGTCGTCGCGCTCATCCACGAGGGCGGCATGCCCGCCTCCGGCGCGTACAACTACGACTGCGACAGCCCCGGCCCGGGCAACGGCATCTCCGGCCCGATCGTCGACATCGCCAAGAAGGTGACCTCGAAGGTCGACGCGCTGGTCACCGGCCACACCCACCAGGCGTACGCGTGCACCATCCCGGACCCGTCCGGCACCCCGCGCACCGTCACCTCCGCCGCCTCCTTCGGCCGCCTCTACACCGACACCACGCTCACCTACGACCGCCGCACCGGCGACATCGTGCGCACCAGCGTGAAGTCGGCCAACCACGTGGTCGACCGCGAGCAGCCCAAGGCCAAGGACATGACCGCGCTCATCGAGCGCTGGGGCAAGCTCGCCGCGCCGATCGCGAACAAGCCCGTCGGCCACATCTCGGCCGACATCGCCGGCCGGGGCGCGACCACGCCCGAGACCCCGCTCGGCGACCTGATCACCGACGCCCAGCTCGAGGCGCTCGCACCCGCCGACAAGGGCGGTGCCCAGATCGCCCTGATGAACCCGGGCGGCGTCCGCTCCGACCTCGCGTACAAGGCCGCGGGCGGCGAGGGCGACGGCGTGGTCACCTACGGCGAGTCCTTCACGGTCCAGCCGTTCACCAACATGATGACCACGCTCGACCTGACGGGCGAGCAGCTGCTGACCGCGCTGCGCCAGCAGGTCAGCGGCCCGAACCAGGCGGACCCGAAGATCCTCCAGGTGTCGAACGGCTTCACCTACACCCTGGATCTGACGAAGACCGGTGCCGACCGGATCGTGACGGACTCGGTCAAGCTGAACGGCCAGCCCATCGACCCGTCGAAGACCTACCGCGTCGCGATGAACGAGTTCCTCGCGGGCGGCGGCGACGGCTTCCCCGCCTTCAAGGAAGGCAAGAACAAGCTGGTCGGGGCCTCCGACCTTGAGGTGCTCAACACCTACCTGGGGGCGCACTCCTCGGCGCAGTCCCCGCTGGCCCCGCCGAAGGCCGACCGCATCACCGTCGTGAAGTAGCACCGCTACGGCTTACCGGGGGCCGGGGCTTCAAGCCCCGGCCCTTCGGTTTCAGTTCCGATTCAGCATGCGGGTCACACCGGCGACCACGGCGGTGGTGAGCATCCAGCCCAGGGCGACCAGCAGGTACGACAGGGCCTGCGGGACGCCGCTTGGGAAGTGCCAGGCCCCGCGCTGACCGAGACCGCCGATGGGAATCAGCAGGTCGAGGGTGTAGACGAAGGCGTTGAACGGCGGCCCTTCGCCGGGCTTGTTCGGCACCGGGGAGGCGGTACGGAAGACCAGGGCGCCGAGCAGGGTCAGCGCGATCAGCCAGATCCCGGCCAGCCAGGGCCGGTAGCCGTAGCCGACGGTGCCGTCGAGGAGCCGGCCCCATGCCCGCCCGGCCGGGTGCAGCGTCCGGCGGCGGTGCCGCTGCTTGGCCAGCAGCACCCGGCGGGCCTCGTCGTCATGGCCGAGCCGCCGGTAACAGCTCGCCAGCTGCTCGTACGGCTGCGGGTGGTAGCGCGGGCTGTGTCGGACCCAGCGCAGCCGCCGGGCCACGTCGTCCCGGAAGGACGAATCCACGCTCTCGAACCGCGCCGAGCCGTAGGAGAAGCCCTCCAGCTCCAGGACCTCCGGCCAGGTGTCCTCGGTGTCCTGGTACCAGGTGGCCTGCGCGCTGCGGAGGTCCAGCGCCCCGGACGGCCGCTCACCGAAGGCCAGATCGAGGTCCTCGCAGCGCATCCCTATGCACACCAGGGCCTTCTTGGCACCCCGCAGCCGGGCCCCTTCGAAGCTCACCAGATCGGCGATCTGCGCGCCCCGCAGCCGTACCGTCCCCCGCGCGGTGAAGCCGTCCGTGCACCGCACGGTCGACCCCGTCGCGTTGTCCATCAGGAGCGTGAGCCCGTCGGTGTCACCGAGCCGGGCGTCCGCCAGGTAGAACCCACCGGGCAACTGCGCACCCAGCAGCCGCAGTCCGCCGTCGGTGCGCAGCCCCTTGGCGAAGAGCGCGCCACCCATGACGAGCCCGCCCGCGAACACGGACCACCGACCGGGGGACCGTATCGTCGCGCGGTTGAGGCTCAGCTCTCCCGCGACATGGGTGTTGACCAGCGACAGGCCGGAGCCGTCCACGGTGGACCGGGCCAGATCGAGGTAGCCCTCGATACGGGCCAGCCCGCCGTTGAGGCCGGGGAGCCGGCTGTCGACGATCCGGATCGTCCGCGTCGAGGCCCCGTAGAAGCTCGCCCTCTCCTCCAGCCGGCACCACTTGAGCCAGAGCGTGTGGCTGATCTCCGCCCCGGCCAGGTCGAGTCGCCCGGTGATGCGGGCCCCGGCCAGCCGCAGCGAGGCGACGGCACCGGCCGGCGCCGCGTTGGCGCCGAGCAGCAGCGCGGCGATGACCTCGGCCCGGACCGTACGCTCCGGCCCCCACCGGTCGCCGCCCGCCGGATCGTCGGCCTCCGCCGTACCGGTCCGCAGGTCGACCCAGCGCCCGGCCGGGAAGGCGTCCCACAACTCCCGTTCCGGCGGCGTCAGCTCGTCGTATGCCAGCATCCGTGCAGCGTAACGACGGGCTGCCGTCCGGGACGGCGGCCCCTTGGTACGATCCGTCGGCGCGCGAAGTCCGCGACTGCCACCGGGACAAGGGAGGTTGATGAATATGGCCCGCCAGACGCTTCGTCAGCATGCCCATGTCCGGGTCGCGCGAGGGTAGATCAGCGGCCCGGTCGTCTGAAACGACCAGGAGTGTCGCGTGTCATCTTTCTCTTCGACCGGTACGGATCTGACCACTGACCGTCTCGTGCTGCGGCCATGGAGCGCCGCCGAACTCGCCGCCGTCGTCGGTGACGCCCGGTCGGCGCACTGGGCGGAGGACTTCCCCGCCGAGGGAGACCGGGTCATCGCCGGATTCCTCACCGAGCACCCGGGCGGCCTGAACGAGTACGGTCACCGGCAGATCATCGAGCGGGCCAGCGGCCTGGTGGTCGGGGCCATCGGACTGTTCTGGCCGCCCAGCGAGGGCTCCATCGAGGTGGGTTACGGCGTCGTCGCATCGCGTCGGGGCCGCGGTTACGCTTCGGAGGCCACCCGGGCCGTCGTGGAGTTCGCCCTGACCGCGCCGGATGTGCACACGGTGCGGGCCGACGTGGAGCTGTCGAACCCGGCCTCGGTCCGCGTGCTGGAGAAGGCCGGACTGCGGCGCTGGAGCGATGACGGAACCATCGCCCGGTTCCGTACGACGGCATCGGATCTGTCGCAGCGGTAGTCCCACGAGGTGGCCCGGCCGGGGAGGTGGACCTTCCCGGCCGGGATCACTTCGGCAGCCGGTCGAGGATCCAGCCGCCCAGTTCCTCGGTCATGACGGCGTGTCCCCCGTTCTCGGAGGCGCACGCGAACTCGTCCAGCTCGCTCTGTCCCGGCGGCAGCGAGTCCACGTCGATGTACAGATGGTCCTGCCTGTCGAGGTCCCTGATCGCCACGGCGCTGACGGTGGGCACGAAGCACACCGAACGCCAGTCGACCGTCGCACGGCCGAGCTTGTTCAACTCGTCGGCGAGGATGCCGAAGGAGTCGAGCGTGCCGCCCGGGGCGCCGTCGAGTTCGGGCAGCCCGTTGGTCTTCACCGTCGCCGGGAGCGCCAGAATGCTGCGCAGCTCGCCGACCGCGACGCCGTCACCCGCGGCCTGGGTGGACAGCGTGGTGCCCCGGAACACCAGGCCGGTGGCCTTGAGCGCTTCCGCGCCGGCGGGGATGCCGTTGCCCGTACCGTCGGACCGGCCGTTGGCCACGCCGATCTTGACGGGCCGCATCGGCCACCAGCCGACCTCGCGCAACGCGGCGAGGAACTTCTTCCGCTCGTCGTGCTCGTTCGGCGGGCTGTCCACCTCCGGGATGTGCCGCCACAGCAGCTGGCGCGCGGCATCGCTGTTGATCTGGCGGGAGAAGCCGGACTTGAGGGGCCGGATGTAGTGCGCGAACGCCTGGAGGGCGATGGGCACCCAGGCGCCCCGGTGGGGGCTGTCGTACGAGACGTAGACCGCCGTCTGGTGGTCGACGCGCTCGTGCTCCATCCCCGCCAGGGCATACCGGGCGACCAGGCCGCCCATGCCGAACCCGCCGACGGACAGGGGAGCGTCGCCGCGCCGCCGCGCGATCGACTCCAGGACTGCGGACCGCACGGCCTCCGCGTTCTCCAGGATCGAGCGGCTGCGCTCGCCGTAGCCGACGAGGACGAGGTCGTGGCCGCGGCGCCGCAGTTCGGTGGCGAACGGGTACGCTCCCCGCTCCACGGCCTCCCAGAATCCGTTCAGGTCGGACGGCCCGGAGTTGAAGCCGTCGGCCAGGATGACCGGCCGGACCAGCTCGTCGTGTCCGTCGCCGTAGTACACCCACGCGGTGCCGTTGGGCAGCGCCCACATGGCGTCCGGCCTGGGCGCGGGCTCGATCACCGTCGCCTCCGGGGGCCTGATGAACCCGAAGGTGGCGATGGCCCTCTCCGCGGACTCCTCCCCGGGCTTCACCGCGGACTCCTCCTCGGGCTTCTCCGCGGCCTTCCCTCCGGGCTTCTCCGCGTCGGCCTCTGCCCGTGCCGCCTGGTCTGCCATGCGGTCCCCTTCTCGGCCGTCGGCACGCGTCGCGGCCGTTCCCGGGCAGCGGGAACGGCCGCGACACGCTCGCCCCATACGGCGGTTGCGAGATCCATCCTCACGCCCGAGCACGGACTGTCGCCACACAATTGCCGAGAGTCATCACATCGAGGGGATGTGCGCCGCACGGGGTTTGCGGGGCGAGGGGGCAAGGGGCAAAGGGTGGTCGCGGCTCACGGGTTCTGGAACTTCACCTCCGGGTTCGCCCGCGACGGCCCGTCCAGCAGCGGCTGCGCCTCGCCCCGCAGATGCAGGTCGAAGAAGGCCGCCACATAGTCGTGGGTGATCTCCGCCGAGCGCTTGCCCGACAGCGGTGCGTCAGGGTCGGGCAGGCCGAGCTGGTCGCCCAGGATCGGCAGGTCCGTGAAGGTCATGTGGCCCGAGCCGGCGACCGTCAGCCAGCGCTTCCAGCCGTCCAGACGGGGCCATGTCTCGTCCCAGGTCTTGTCCTTGCCGCCCGGCCGGTGCCACTCGTCGTCTGTGCCCAGCATCATGAACGGGCGGCCGTCCAGCCCGTTCTCGGGAACGGGGGCGGCGAACGTGCCGTCCATGTTGATCCCGGCGCGGACCCGCCGGTCCGTCGCCATCGTCTCGGCGGCGGAGGCGCCTCCGATGGAGTGGCCCGCCATGCCGATCCGCTTCGGGTCGATCAGCCCGGCGTGCCGCCAGGCCGGGTGGCGGCCGGTGAGCCGGTCGAGGAGGAAGGACACGTCCGCGGCGCGCACCTCGGGGACGCGGGCGATCCCGGTCTCCTTCACCTTGTCGCACGCCACGCAGGTCAGCACCCGCCCGCCGGGGAAGCGCGTACCGAGCGACTCGTAGGCGTGGTCGACCGCCGCGACCACGTAGCCCCGGCTGGCCAGTTCACCGGCGAGGTGGGTCAGCGTGGCGCGGTTCATGCCGAAGCCCGGGGAGAGGACCACCAGCGGGAACCTGCCGTGGGTCGGGCGGGCCCCGGCGCGCACCTGGGTGCCGGTCGCGCTCACCGTCCGGGGCGGTACGACCTCGTCCAGATCCTGGCTCTCCAGCAGCAGCCGCGCCTCCTCCGTCGTCATGTACGGGGCCGCGCGACCGGTGCCGGGGCGGGTGGGGAAGTACAGGTCGACCATCAGCTCGCGGGCCTTCGCCTCGGGCACCCACGGGTCCGGGCGGGACCGGTCGGTCAGATGGATGGTGTCCCGGCCGACCGCGTACGGGCCGCTGAGGCGCGGCAGTTCCAGGCGTATGTCCTGGTTCGACCGTATGTCCTGGGCGGTGGCGGCCGTGGCCGCGGCGGTCGAGGACGACGCGGCGGTACGCGTTTCCGCCGACGCCGCGCCCGCTCCGGCGAGCGGCAGGGACACGGCGGCGACGAGGACGGCGGCGAGCGCCGCGCGACGGGTTCTGGTCATGACGGCACGTTAACTTCCGTCCCCTGCCGACCGCGTCCTCCGCAGGTCGGGAGGTCAGCCCTCACGTATGGACCCCAAGGACTACGGGCATCGGGCGGCATCCACCGCACGTCGGAGCCGGTCCGCCGCCGGAGCATGTCCGACGACTGGACCGCGACGCCCGCGTCGCGGCGGCTGAATCGCATCGTGCCGTTCACCACCTACTGGCGGTACAACTTGCGTTCGATGTGGTCTCGCATGGTGGGATTGGCCGATGCGAACCCCCACGCGCATATCCACTCCGCCGCTTCCGGACGTCACGCAGCCGCTTCCCCAGCTTCCCGCGACTGACGAGCTCGCGCCCCGCAACCCGTACGACGAACTGGCCGAGCTCGCCGACCCGTACGACCCCGACGATCCGCTGGGCCTCGGTCTCAAGCCGGACGAGGCGGAGGCCGAAGACGAAGCACCCTGGTCGCCGCCCAACCACCGCAAGCGCAAGCGCGGCCGCCGCCGCCCCCTGTCCGGGGTCTCGCTGCTCCTCAAGCTGGTGATCGCCGCCGCCGCGTGCACCGTGATCCTGGTGCTCGCGGACCGCTGCGCCGTGATGTACGCGGAACGGGAAGCGGCTCAGCGGGTGCAGAAGCAGCTCGGGCTGGAGGCCGCGCCCGAGGTGGAGATCAGGGGCTTCCCGTTCCTGACCCAGGTGCTGGACGGGCGGCTGGACCAGGTGGACGTCACCATCCCCGATGTGCCGGCGGACCGGGTCTCGCTGGCGCAGGTACGGGCCAGCGCCCGGGACATCCGGATCGTCGGCAGCCTCCCCGACTCCGTCGAGGGCGCCACCGTCGACAGCCTCGACGGCGACGTCCTGCTGTCCTTCGACGACATGAACCGCGAACTCGGGGCCTCCCAGGTGCGGTTCACCGGCCACGGCCCCGAATCCGTACTCGCCGCGGGGAAGCTGCCGGTGGCCGGGCAGGAGGTACAGGTGCGGGCCAAGGCGCGCATCAAGCGCGACGGCGCACGCGGGATCTCCACCGACATCACCGGCATGCGGCTCGACATCCCGGAGGTGGCGACCTACCGGCCGGGCAAGCACGCCGGGCTGCGGCTGCACCGCGAGAGCGCCGAACGGATCGCCCAGGACGCGGGCAAGGCCAAGGCGATGCTTGCGGTCCCGTCGCTGGCGCGGCGGCTCGGCGTGCCGGACCAGGTGGCTGCGGAGGCGCTGCACAACGACGCGCGGCTGCACGAGATCACCAGTTCGCCACGGTTCGTCGAGGCTCTGATGCGGGTGAACCTGGTCGACGCGGTCACCGAGCACCCATGGGTGCTCGAGCGGATCGGCATCGACCCGAAACTGGCGGCGGCCCTGACCCGGCTCCAGCCGCCGGAGCTGTCGGAGCGGCTGGCGCTCTCCTTCCAGCTCCCCGAGAAGGCGGGTGATCTGCGGCTGCGGAACATCACCGTCGAGCGCGACGGCATCCACGCCGACCTGGCCGGCGACCACCTGGACTTCGGCAAGGCGAAGGAATAGGGCGGTCGCCGCCGGTGCTGTGCGGGCTATTTGCGGGTGAACACGTCGCTGGGACTGCCGTCGTCCCAGGTGAGCGTGAGCCGCTGCCCGCCCTCGCTGAGCACGGCCTTGCCGGTCGAGGTCTCGCCCCCGACGGTGGCCCTGGTGGTCATGTCGGCGTTGATCGTCCCGGACAGGGATTTTTCGCACCGGATTCCTTGTCACAGGTAAAGCCAATTCGCTGTGAGCCTGTCACAGGAAACAAGCCGGAATCCAGGCCAACAAACCTGTTCCATTGGTTAGTTGCACTGCACTGCGGATCAGAGAAGCGCAGGTCAGAAGGGGCAGGTCAGAAAGGGGCGGCCGCCCCCGGCAGCCGGACCCGCGCGACCGTGCCCCCGCCCGGTGCGGGCCGGAGTGCCACCTCGCCGCCCACCGACCGGACCGTACGGGCCACGATGGACAGGCCCAGTCCCGAGCCCGGCAGGCTGCGGGCGGACGGGGACCGCCAGAAGCGGTCGAAGACGTGGGGCAGTTCGTCCTCCCGGATGCCGGGGCCGTGGTCCCGGACCGTGAACTCGCCGTCGGCCAGCGCGACCTCGACCGTCCCGCCGGGCGGGCTGAACTTCACAGCGTTGTCCAGCAGGTTCACCAGGGCCCGCTCCAGTGACGCCGGTTCGGCCCGTACGTACCACGGGTCCAGCGCGGCGGTGAAGGTCACCTCCGCGCCGCGCAGTCTCGCCCGCTCCAGCGCCGCGTCCGCCACCTCGTGCAGCGCCACCACCTGCACCGGGCCGCTGCCGGGCGCCGCGTCCGGGCGGGACAGCTCCTGCAGATCGCCGATGAGCGCGGCCAGTTCGGTCATCTGGGCGGTGACGCCGGCAAGCAGCGCCCTGCGGTCCTCCGGCGGCAGCGCGCGCCCGGTCTCCTCGCTGCGCGCCAGCAGTTCGATGTTGGTACGCAACGAGGTCAGCGGGGTGCGCAGCTCGTGCCCCGCGTCCGCGATCAGCTGCTGCTGCCGGTCGCGGGAGGAGGCGAGCGCGGCCGTCATGGCGTTGAACGAGCGCGACAGGCGGGCGATCTCGTCCTCCCCCTCCACCGGGATGCGGACCGCCAGGTCCTCGGTGCGGGCCACGTGCTCCACGGCGTCGGTGAGCCGGTCCACCGGCTTCAGGCCGGTCCGGGCGATCCACAGGCCGGCCGTCGCCGAGAGGACGACTCCCCCGCCCGCGACGGTGAGCAGCACCAGGGCGAGGGTGTCCAGCGGCCGGGTGACCTCGGCCAGCGGACGGGACACCGACACGGTCAGCTCACCGGTCCGGCCGTCCGGAAAATTGACCTGGACGTGCTCGGTGCGGACCCGGACCTCCCGGCCGTCCGCGGTGGTGCCGTCGTGCGTGGCGTCGGTGAACAGCGGGGCGTGGGCCACGTCGACGTCCTCGCGCGTCACCCGCACCCGGTCCGAGCCCGGCGCGACACAGGGGGTGCCGTCGTTCCGGACGACCTGCACGTTGGCCGCGCCGGGCCGCAGATCGCGAGAGCCCTGGCTGTCGGTCGTGCAGTCGTAGTCCCGCAGCCGGCCGAGGTCGATCCGCCGTACGTCGTCCCGCAACCGGTCGTCCAGCGCGCCGACGAGCTGGTCGCGGGTAACGAACCAGCAGGCCAGCGCCGAGATCGCGACGGCGAGGGCCACCGCGGCGGCGGTCAGCAGCGCCAGCCGCGACCGCAGCGGCAGCCGCCGGAACCACCGGATCACGGCGTGCCGTCCCGTCCGGTGCCGGGGGCGCTGCCGGGGCCCGTACCGCCGCTGCCGGGGCCATCTCCGCCGCGCAGGACGTAGCCCACCCCGCGCACGGTGTGCACCAGCCGCGGCTCGCCGCCCAGTTCGGTCTTGCGGCGCAGATACATCACGTAGACATCCAGGGAGTTGGAGGACGGCTCGAAGTCGAAGCCCCAGACCGCCTTGAGGATCTGCTCGCGGGTGAGCACCTGGCGCGGGTGGGCCAGGAAGAGCTCCAGCAGCGTGAACTCGGTGCGGGTCAGCTCCACCTGCCGCGCGCCCCGCGTCACCTCCCGCGTCGACAGGTCCATCCGCAGATCGGCGAAGGACAGGACGTCTCCGGCGCCCTGGTCCGCCCCGCCGGCCGGCGCCCCGCCGCCCGCCGCCGTGGCGTACGCGCTGCGGCGCAGCAGCGCGCGGATCCGGGCCAGCAGCTCGTCCAGCTCGAAGGGTTTGACGAGGTAGTCGTCGGCGCCCGCGTCGAGACCGGTGACCCGGTCGCCGACGGTGTCGCGCGCGGTCAGCATCAGGATGGGCACGGTCACGCCGGTGGCGCGCAGTCGGCGGGCGGCGGTCAGCCCGTCCATGCGCGGCATCAGCACGTCGAGGACGATCAGCTCCGGGTCGCAGCGGCCGACCTTCTCCAGCGCGTCCAGCCCGTCGACGGCGGTCTCGGTGCGGTAGCCCTCGAAAGCCAGGCTGCGCCGCAGCGCCTCGCGGACGGCCGGTTCGTCGTCGACGATCAGCACGCGGGAGGGCTGCTCGGCGGGGTCGGCGGTGCTCATCGGATGGCTACCTCGGGGTCCTGACGGGGCGCGCGGTCACCCGTCCAGCGTGACACGGACGACCTCAGCTCCCGCCGTCGCGCAGCGCGTCCAGGTCGGCGGTGACCGTCTCGACGGGGATGGCGAAGCCGAGTCCGACGCTGCCCGCGCTGCCGGACGCCTGCGCGCCCGAGGGCGAGTACATCGCCGAGTTGATCCCGATGATCTGCCCCTTCATGTTGATCAGGGCGCCGCCGGAGTTGCCCGGGTTGAGCGAGGCGTCGGTCTGGATGGCCTTGTACGTGGTGGTGGAGGAGCCCACGTCGCCGTTGTAGCGGCCGCCGCCGAACTCGAACGGCCAGCCGCCGGAGCCGCCGCCCTGCTGCCGCCCCTGGCTCTCATCGGTGGACACGGTGACGTCCCGGTCGAGGGCCGAGACGATGCCGCTGGTGACGGTGCCGGTCAGGCCCTCGGGCGAGCCGATGGCCACCACCTGGTCGCCGACCCGCACGCTGTCGGAGTCACCGAGCGTGGCCGCCTTCAGGCCACTGGCGCCTCGCACCTTGATCAGCGCCAGGTCCTTGCCGGGGTCGGTGCCGACGACGGACGCGGTCTTGCTGCTGCCGTCACTGAAGGTCACCTTGACGCTGTCCGCGCCCGCGATGACGTGGTTGTTGGTGATGATCTCGCCGTCGCCGGTGATGATCACGCCGGAGCCGGTGGACTCGCCCTGCCCGGAGCTCGCCTTGATCTCCACGATGCTGGGGCCGACGGCCTGGGCGACGGCGGAGACGCTGCCGCCCGTGGTGGCGTTGGCGTTGACCACGGGGGTGGCGGTGCCGCCACCGGACTTCTCGGTGGCGTTGCCGACCAGCGCGGCCGTTCCGGCGCCGAGCGCGGCCGCCGCGATGGCGACGGCGGCGACCAGGGCGACGGGGCCGCGTCCGCGGGCCCGTCGCCGGGTGCCGGTCCCGGCCGGTCCTGGCGGGGCCGGGGGCACCGGCGGCGCGGCCGCGAAGGAGGCGTACGGATACGAGGGGTCCGCGGGGGATCCGGGCCGCACGGAGTACGGCTGGTACGGCTGCTGGGCCTGGGGCTCGTGGTCGCCGCTTGGGCGCATGCTGTCCGTCATGCCTTCGACAGTGCGCGGCGTTCCTGAGAATTGTCTGAGTGCCCGCTGAGAAGCCCGACAGAAATCGGGGAAATCGGGGTCCGGGGCGGAGCCCCGGTCACACGGCTCAGTGGCAGCCGCAGGAGCGCCGGACCACCAGCGCGGACGGGAACTGCTTCAGCCGCTCGCGGCGCGACCCCGGCACCCGCAGGCCGTCGTCCAGCACCAGGTCCACCGCGGCGCGCGCCATCGCCTCGCGGTCGGAGGCGACGGTGGTCAGCGGCGGATCGGTGAGCGCCGCTTCCTTCACGTCGTCGAAGCCCGCGACCGCCAGCTCCCCCGGCACGTCGATCCGCAGCTCACGCGCGGCCCGCAGCACGCCGATGGCCTGGTCGTCGGTGGCGCAGATGATGGCGGGCGGGCGCTCCGGCCCGGCCAGCAGCTTCAGTGCCACCTGATAGGCGTCGTAGCGGTTGTACGGGGCCTGGAACAACAGGCCCTCGGTGGACTTCCCGGACTCCCGCATGGCCCGCCGCCAGCCCTCGACGTGGTCGGTGACCGGGTCGCCGACGGTCGGGGTGATCTCCAGACCGCCGAGGCAGGCGACATACGGATGGCCGTGCTCCAGCAGGTGCCGGGTGGCCAGGTGCGCGCCGCCCACGTCGTCCGTGACCACGGCGACGTCCTCGATCGCCTCGGGGCGGCGGTGCAGCAGGACGACCCGCGCGTCCCAGGCGTCTATCTCGGCGGCCGCGTGCTCGCTGGGGCCCTGGCTGATCAGGATCAGCCCGGAGACCCGCATGCCGAGGAAGGCACGCAGATAGTGCACCTCGCGCTCGTCGAGGTAGTCGGAGTTACCGACCAGCACCATCTTCCCGCGCTCGGCGGCCGCCCGTTCGACGGCGTGCGCCATCTCGGCGAAGAACGGCTGGCGGGCGTCCGGCACGATCAGGCCTATGAGGTCCGTGCGCCGGCTCGCCATAGCCTGCGCGACACGGTCGGGCCGGTACCCGAGCTCCTTGATCGCGGCGAGCACGCGCTCCCGCGTGGCCGGGGCGACCGGCCTCGGTCCATTGTTGATGACGTAGCTGACGACCGCGGTCGAGGTCCCCGCCAGCCTTGCCACATCGTCCCGCGTCACCTTGGCCACGCCGGGCAGTCTACGCGGGTCCATCTACCCCTTGGCCGGTCGTGCGGCGGCGACTTCGGCGTCCTCGCGGCGGGCCGCCCCGGCCGATGCCTTGGCCTTCGCCTTGGCCTCCTCGGCGGCCCGCTCCACCTTCTCCGGTACGACGAAGCGATAACCGACGTTTCGCACCGTTCCGATCAGGGATTCGTGCTCGGGGCCGAGCTTGGCGCGCAGCCGCCGCACGTGGACGTCGACGGTCCGGGTGCCACCGAAGTAGTCGTAGCCCCAGACCTCCTGGAGCAGCTGGGCGCGGGTGAAGACGCGCCCGGGGTGCTGCGCCAGGTACTTCAGCAGCTCGAACTCCTTGAATGTGAGATCCAGCACACGACCCTTGAGCTTGGCGCTGTAGGTCGCCTCGTCCACCGACAGGTCGCCGTTGCGGATCTCCATCGGGCTGTCGTCCGTGGTGATCTGCTGGCGGCCCATCGCGAGCCGCAGCCGCGCCTCGACCTCCGCGGGGCCCGCGGTGTCCAGCAGGACGTCGTCGATGCCCCAGTCCGCGGTGACGGCGGCGAGCCCGCCCTCGGTGACCACCAGGATCAGCGGGCAGCCGGGGCCGGTGGAGCGCAGCAGCTGGCACAGGCTGCGCACCTGCGGCAGGTCGCGGCGGCCGTCGATGAGGATGACGTCGGCGCCGGGGGTGTCCACGAGCGCCGGGCCCTCCGCCGGGGCGACGCGCACGCTGTGCAGCAGGAGGCCGAGAGCGGGCAGCACCTCCGTCGACGGCTGGAGTGCGTTGGTCAGCAGAAGCAGTGAGCTCATCGGTCGCCACCTGCCTTGGCCGTGGTCGCGGTCTCGCCTAGCTCGCCCATAACGTCGGTTCCTCCTCGGTCCCTGCGAGGGCACTGCTCGTACCGGTGTTTGCTGCGTGCGGCTCCGCGCCCTGGGGCGCGCGTGCGCTCAAGCGCGCGGAACGCGCCTGAAAGCACAAAAGGACCCGGGGGCTGCGTTGCCCGAGTCCTCTTCGAAGCAGAATAGCCCACATGACGCGCGGATCAGAGGCCGAATCTGCACGCAGTCGTGTTCTGCCGGTCACGTCAGGGGTCCTGAGAGTGACGCTGCTGACGGATGACGGGGTCCCGATCGACGCGGCGTACGAGGCCGCCGGCACCGCCGTGGACGACCTGGCCTTCGTCGTCGCGCACGGCTTCACCGGCGCGCTGGAGCGTCCCGCGCTACGGCGTGCCGCCCGAGCGTTGTCCCAGCGTGCGGCCGTGATCACGTTCTCCTTCCGCGGGCACGGCCGGTCCGGCGGCCGCTCCACGGTCGGCGACCGCGAGGTCCTGGATCTGGCCGCGGCGGTGCGCTGGGCGCGTCGGCTCGGCCACCGGCGGGTGGTCACGGTCGGGTTCTCGATGGGCGGCTCGGTGGTGCTGCGGCATGCCGCGCGCGCCGGGACGGCCGTGGGGACCGCGTCCGGGGGAGCCGCCGCCCTGGGGGCGACCGTCGAGATCCAGCCATACGCGACCGGAGGCGGGAAGGGGCGCACGCAGGAGCATGGAGAGCGCGTGGGGCGCGGGGATGCGCATGCCGACGCGGTGATCGCCGTGAGCGCCCCCGCCCGCTGGTTCTACCGCGGTACGGCGCCCATGCGGCGTCTCCACTGGGTGGTGACGCGCCCCGCCGGCCGCCTGGTCTCCCGCTACGGCCTCCGCACGCGGGTCGCCCCGGAGCGCTGGAACCCGGTTCCGCTCTCGCCGGTGGCCTCGATCCCGATGATCGCCCCGACCCCGGTGCTGATCGTCCATGGGGACGCGGACCCGTACTTCCCGCTGGACCATCCCCGCGCGCTGGCGGCGGCCGCCGCCCCGTCATCCACAGAGCTGTGGATCGAGCGGGGTTTCGGGCACGCGGAGAACTCCGCCGGGGAGGACCTGCTGAACCGGATCGCGGAGTGGGCCGCGGCCCACACGTAGCCGACCGAAGCGCCTCCCGGGCCGCGCCCACACGTGGCCGCAGTCCTCCGGGCCCCGGCCACCCCCAGGCGCCGCTAGTCCGCCACCGGGGCGGCGAACTGAGCCTCGTACAGGCGCGCGTACGCGCCCCGGGCCGCCAGCAGCTCCTCGTGTGTGCCCTGTTCCACGATGCGGCCCGCCTCCATCACCAGGATCAGGTCCGCGTCACGGATCGTGGAGAGCCGGTGGGCGATGACGAAGCTGGTGCGGCCGTCCCGCAGGGACGCCATCGCGTGCTGGATCAGGACCTCCGTACGGGTGTCCACCGAGCTGGTCGCCTCGTCCAGCACGAGGATCGCCGGTTCGGCCAGGAACGCCCGCGCGATGGTGATCAGCTGCTTCTCGCCGACGCTGACGCCTCCGCCCTCTTCATCCAGGACCGTGTCGTAGCCGTCCGGGAGGGTCCGTACGAAGCGGTCCACATGGGTGGCCTTCGCCGCCGCGACGATGGCCTCCATCGACGCCCCGTCCGCCCCGTAGGCGATGTTCTCCGCGATCGTGCCGCCGAACAGCCACGTGTCCTGGAGGACCATGCCGATGTGGGAGCGCAGCTCCTCGCGCGGGACCGTGGCGATGTCGACGCCGTCGAGGGTGATCCGGCCGCCGCTGACCTCGTAGAACCGCATCAGCAGATTGACCAGGGTGGTCTTCCCCGCGCCCGTCGGGCCGACTATGGCCACCGTCTGGCCGGGCCGCACCGACAGCGACAGGTCCTCGATCAGCGGCTTGTCCGGCTCGTAGCGGAAGGAGACGTCCTCGAACGCGACCCGCCCGCTGACCGGCTCGCGGCGCGGGCCCCTCGACGGCGCCGGGTCCGGGATCTGCTCCTCCGCGTCCAGCAGCTCGAAGACCCGCTCGGCCGACGCCACGCCCGACTGCACCAGGTTGGCCATCGAGGCCACCTGGGTCAGCGGCTGGCTGAACTGGCGCGAGTACTGCACGAACGCCTGCACATCGCCGATCGACAGCGCGCCGGAGGCCACCCGCAGACCGCCGACCACCGCGACCAGCACGTAGTTGAGGTTGCCGATGAACATCATCGCGGGCTGGATGATCCCGGAGATGAACTGGGCCCGGAAACTCGACGCGTACAGCTGCTCGTTGTGCTCCCGGAAGATCGCCGCGGACTCCCGCTCCCGCCCGAAGACCTTCACCAGCGAGTGGCCGGTGTACATCTCCTCTATATGGGCGTTGAGCTTGCCGGTCGTCTTCCACTGGGCGACGAACTGCGGCTGCGCGCGCTTGCCGACGCGGGCCGCCACGAACACCGACAGCGGCACGGTCAGCAGCGCCACCAGGGCCAGCAGCGGCGAGATCCAGAACATCATCGCCAGTACGCCCACGATCGTCAGCAGCGAGGCGATGACCTGGCTCATGGTCTGCTGGAGGGTCTGCTGGATGTTGTCGATGTCGTTGGTCGCCCGGGACAGCACCTCACCGCGCGGCTGCTTGTCGAAGTACGACAGCGGCAGGCGGGCCAGCTTCTCCTCGACCTCGCGCCGCATGCGGAACACGGCCCGCTGGACGACGACGGTGTAGATACGCGCCTGTACGAGGCCGAGGACCGCGGCGCCCACGTAGAGCAGCACCACCCACAGCAGCACGACGCCGACCGCGTCGAAGTCGATGCCCCGGCCGGGCACGACGTCCATCGCGGAGATCATGTCCGCGACCGTGCCGTCGCCGTGCTCGCGCAGCCGCTCGACGGTCTCCGCCTTGGTCTCGTCCGCGGGCAGTTGGCGGCCGACCACCCCCTCGAAGATCAGGTCCGTGGCATGGCCGAGGATCTTGGGCCCGAGCACGGTCAGCGCGATGCTGAGCACCGCGAAGCCGAGCGCCACCAGCAGCATGGTGCGCTCCGGACGCATGGTGGCGAGCAGCCGGCGGCCGGAGCCGCGGAAGTCCATGGAGCGCTCGGTGGGCTGGCCGCCCATCCAGCGCGCGGGCCCGGCGGCCGGGGCCGGTCCCCTGCGGGGCGCCGCGACGGTCGCCTTGCCCTCGCTCACGCCGCCCCCGCCCTTGCCCGTGCCTCCCTCACTCACGCCGCCCCCGCCCTTGCCCGTGCCTCCCCCGCTCACGCCGCCTCCTCCTCGCTCAGCTGCGACAGCACGATCTCCCGGTACGTCGGGTTGCCCGCCATCAGTTCGGGATGGGTGCCCGTACCGACCACCCGGCCCTCGTCCAGGACGACGATGCGGTCCGCGTGCCGGATCGTGGCGACCCGCTGGGCGACGATGACGACCGTCGCCTCCCCGGTCTCGTCCGCCAGCGCCGCGCGCAGCCGCGCGTCCGTGGCGTAGTCCAGGGCGGAGAAGGAGTCGTCGAAGAGGTAGATCGCCGGGCGGCCGACCAGCGCGCGGGCGATGGCCAGGCGCTGCCGCTGCCCGCCGGACACGTTGCCGCCGCCCTGCGCGATGGGCGCCTCCAGGCCCTCCGCCAACTCCGCCACGAAGTCCCGGGCCTGGGCCGTCTCCAGCGCCCGCCACAGCTCCTCGTCGGTGGCGTCGGGTCTGCCGTAGCGCAGGTTGGAGGCGACGGTGCCGGAGAAGAGATACGGCTTCTGCGGCACGAGTCCGATCGTCCGGGCCAGCTCCGCCGGATCGAGCCGCCGCACGTCCACCCCGTCCACCCGCACGCTGCCCGCCGTCGGGTCGAACAGCCTCGGCACCAGGCCGAGCAGCGTGGACTTGCCGCTGCCGGTGGAACCGATGACGGCCGTGGTCTCGCCGGGCCGGGCGAGCAGCGAGATGTCGCGCAGCACCGGTTCCTCGGCCCCCGGATAACGGAACTCCACGCCGTCCAGCTCCAGCAGACGGCCGGTCGTGCCGCGCCGCCCGGCGGCCGTCGCGGCCGTCGCCGCGGCCGGCAGCGGCACCGGGTCGGCGGGCGGCCGCACGCTGGTCTCGGTGTCCAGCACCTCCTGGACGCGCTCGGCGCACACCTCCGCGCGCGGCACCATCATGAACATGAAGGTGGCCATCATGACGGCCATCAGGATCTGCATCAGGTACGCGAGGAACGCCGTCAGGGCGCCGATCCGCATGTCCCCGCTGTCGATGCGGTGCCCGGCGAACCAGACGACGGCGGCACCGGCGACGTTCACCACCAGCATCACCGACGGGAACATCAGGGCCATCAGCCGCCCGGCGCGCAGCGACACGTCCATGAGCGCGTGGTTGGCCTCGTCGAAGCGCTCCCGCTCATGCCGGTCGCGGACGAACGCGCGGATCACGCGGATGCCGGTGATCTGCTCGCGCAGCACCCGGTTGACGGTGTCGATGCGCTCCTGGACGCCCCGGAACAGCGGCCGCATCCGGCGCAGGATCAACGCGACGACGACGCCGAGGACCGGGACGATGACCAGCAGCAGCCCGGACAGCGGCACGTCCTGGTCGAGCGCCATGAGGACGCCGCCCACGCACATGATCGGCGCCGAGGCCATGATGGTGAAGGCCATCAGGCACAGCATCTGCACCTGCTGGATGTCGTTGGTGCCGCGGGTGATCAGCGACGGGGCGCCGAACCGGCCCAGCTCGCGGGAGGAGAACGACTGCACCCGGTCGAAGACGGCGGCGCGGATGTCGCGGCCGAGCGCCATGGCCGTACGGGATCCGAAATAGACCGCGCCGATGGCGCAGCAGATCTGGAGCAGCGTGACGGCGACCATGACGCCGCCCACCCGGAGGATGTAACCGGTGTCCCCCTTCACCACGCCGTCGTCGATGATGTCCGCGTTGAGGGCCGGTAGATAGAGCGTGGCCAGCGTCTGCACCAACTGGAGCAGCACGACCAGCGCGATCGGTCGGGTGTAGGGCCCCAGATGCGCCCGTATTAGTCGTACCAGCACACGCGAACCCTATGCGGCGTACTGTGCGGCGTCGCGCGGATTTCCGCACTCCGTCCACCCGTCATCATGGAGGGCGGTAATCCGCCCGGGCCGAGCGCCCGCGCGCGGACGGGAAGCGAAAGGGGTCGCCATGGCGACAAGCGACGAGACGGACCGGACGGGCGGTACGGGGGGCACGGCGGACGTGCCCGCCGGCACGATCCGGTACTGGGCCGCCGCCAAGGCCGCGGCCGGCACCGCCGAGGAGCCCTACGCCGCCGCGACGCTCGCGGAGGCCCTCGACGCGGCTCGGCGGCGGCATGCGGAGCGCCCGGAGTTCGCCCGGGTGCTGCTGCGCTGTTCGTTCCTGGTCGACGGGGAAGCCGTCGGCACACGCGACCATGCGACGGTCGCACTGGCCGAGGGCGGCACGGTCGAGGTGCTCCCGCCGTTCGCAGGAGGGTGACCGAAGCGCGATGAGCAACCAGCCGCAGAACCCGGACCCGTACGGGCACGAGCACGGGCCCCGCGATCCGTACGCGCCGTACGCGCCGCACGAGGGCTACGACCCGCAGGGCGGGCAGCAGCCCGGCACGTGGCCCGGTTACGAGGGGTACGAGGGATACGACGGGCAGCAGGCGTATCAGCACCCGCAGCAGCCGCAGCAACCCCAGGCGCCGTACGGGCAGCAGCAGCAGCCCGGATACGGGGAGGCATACCCGGACCCGTACGCGGCCGGGTACCAGGAGCCGTACGGGCACCAGGGGCACCAGCAGCAGTACGGCGAGCCGTACGGGCAGCCGTACGCGGAGCAGCAGCATCAGCCGTATCCGAACCAGGCGTACGCCGGGCAGCAGTACGGCGAGCCGTACGGGCAGCCGGGGGCCGGGGAGCAGCAGTACGGCACGCAGCAGTACGGGCAGCAGCCCTGGGACGCGCCCGCGCAGCAGCAGGCCGCCCCCGCCCACCCGGCCGCCTCCGGCTTCGGGCCGCAGACCGGCGCATACGGCGCGCAAGGGCACCCCGAGCACGCCGCGCCCGCGAGCCCGGCGGACGGGCGGCACGCGCCCGGACCCGACGTGGCCGCGCAGCCGGCGGACGGGCGGCCCGGCGCGCGCCCGCAGCGCACCGCGGCGGCGGCCACCGCTACCCTCGCCGAGCCGACGCCCGCGGCCGCCACCGCGGCGGCGCCCCAGACCCCGTCCGTGCCCGCGCCCGCGAGGCCGCTGACCGCCGCCCAGCGGGCCCGCGCCGAGGGCCGGTCGCCGATCATCGACCCCGGGATGACGCCCGCGCTGCTCACGGCGGCCATCGCCGGGCTGCTGGCCGCCACCGCGCCGCTGCCCCGCCCGGCGACCGCCGCCGTCGTGGCGCTGCTCCAGGCCGTGACCGCCGCGGGCTGGTTCCGGCTGAACGGCATGTGGCCCGCGCGCCAGGGGATCATGCTCGCCTTCGCCGGCGGACTGGCCGCCGACGTCGGGCTGCTGGCGACCGACCGGGAGGACGCCCCGACGGTCGTCATCGGCACGCTCGGGGTCTGGCTGCTGCTCGTCCTGATCCTCCAACTGCGCAACCGCAGCACGCCCGACGAGCGCATGTACAGCCTCACCGCCACCACCGTCTCGACCGCCGTCACGGTCATCGCGGCCGGACACCTGGCCGCGGTCGCCGAGTCCTCCGACGCCGTCGTCCTGGGCGCCGCCGCCATCGCCGCCGCCGCGCTCGCCCGCGCGCTGCCGCTGCCCACCGCCGTGTCGGTGGTGGCCGCGCTGCTCGCGGCGGCGGGCGCCGGCCTGGCCGCCGGGCATCTGACGGACACCGCCGCCACGGGCGCCGCCGGGCTGGGCGCGGCGGCCGGTGTGTGCGCGCTGATCGGGCTGCGGGTGGCCGCGTACGACTACCCGTCGCGCTTCGTGCACATGACCGCGGGCGTCGCCCTCCCCCTCGCGGCGGCCGCCCCGGCCGTCTACCTGATCGGCCGGGCGATCGCCTAGGCCGGGTTACGGGAGGGGGCCGGGCGGGGAAGGCGTTTCGTTAGGCTCGCAGCCACAGGCAAACGCCTGACCGAGGAGTGGGGGACGAACGTGACCGAGCCGACGCACACCACGAACGCCGCGTACCCGGCGGACTCGCCGTACCCGCCGGCGGCCGCCGACGCGCACCAGCAGCCCGCGTACCAGGAACCCGCATACCAGGAGCCCGCGGACCCGGAACCCGCGCGGCGGGAGCCGAGGAGAAGGCGGGGGCGCGGGCTGCGCATCACGCTGGTCGTGCTGGTGGTCCTCGGCGGCCTGGGCGTCGTGGCCGACCGGGTCGCGGTCGACTTCGCGGAGACCGAGGCCGCGGAGAAGATCAAGAGCCGTCAGGGCCTCTCGATCACCCCCGAGGTCTCGATCAAGGGCTTCCCCTTCCTGACCCAGGCGCTGGACAAGAAGCTGGACGAGGTCGAGGTGGGCCTGGACGGGCTGACGGCCACCACCGACGACGGGCACAACGTCACGATCACCGAGCTGTCCGCCACGCTGCACCAGGTGAAGATCTCCGGCGACTTCTCCTCCGCCACCGCCGACCGCGCCTCCGGCCGCGCGCACATCAGCTACGCGGACCTGTCCGCGGCCGCGGGCGAGGGCATACGGGTGAGCCAGGCGGGCAAGGCCGGAGCGAATGCCAACCGGGTCAAGATCACCGGCAGCTTCATGGGCCTCGGCCTGAGCGCGGACGGCACGGTCTCGGTGGTGAACGGCGACACGATCCGGCTGCGCATCGACGCCGTCCCGGAGGGGATCCCCGCACGGTTCGAGGGGCAGATCCGCGAGAAGACCGACAAGGACTGGAAGATCAGCGGCATGCCGAACGGGCTGCGCCTGGAGAAGGTGGAGACCACGCAGGACGGGATCGACCTGTCGGGGGCCGGCACCGCGGTGAGCCTGACCAGCTGAGCCGTGGACGGGGCCGCGTCCATCCACTGAGACGGCCGCGTCCGCACCGCAGATTCCCATGGCCGCAAGGGCCCGAAGCGGGTCCTTGCGGCCTTCAACCTTTCCCCGTCGTCTCGCATATCAGACGATCGCGTCTCACCATGCGACACACCGGTGACACGTCCGTCGGTCCGTCCCTACCATCGGCCCATGCAGAGCTGGATTAGCGGTCCCCGCCACCGGGGACAGGCGGACCTCACGAAGCGGCGGGCAGTCGACCTGTGTCGTGTCGCCGCCATGCTCTGTCGCACCGTCTGAACGGGTGAGCGCACGCCCGCTCCCCATCCTCATCCGCCCGATCAAGGGCACCCTCTCTCGTACAGCGCCACGCGCCTCCCCGCGCCGCGCCGTCCCCGCGTACCCGCACCGCCCCGTACCGCCGCAACCGCCCCGGAGGAGAGAACATGAGCCGCAGTGACGTCCTGGTGGACGCCGACTGGGTCGAGGCCCGCATCGACGACCCCAAGGTGGTCATCGTCGAGGTCGACGAGGACACCTCGGCCTACGAGAAGAACCACATCAAGAACGCCGTCCGGATCGACTGGAAGCAGGACCTCCAGGACCCGGTGCGCCGCGACTTCGTGGACCAGGCCGGGTTCGAGAAGCTGCTGTCCGCGAAGGGCATCGCCAACGACCACACGGTCGTCCTGTACGGCGGCAACAACAACTGGTTCGCGTCCTACGCCTACTGGTACTTCAAGCTCTACGGCCACCAGGACGTCAAGCTCCTCGACGGCGGCCGCAAGAAGTGGGAGCTGGACTCGCGCGACCTGGTCGCCGAGGTCCCCACCCGCCCGGCGACGGAGTACAAGGCCAAGGCCCAGGACAGCTCGATCCGCGCCTTCCGCGACGACGTCGTGGCCGCGATCGGCTCGCTGAACCTGGTCGACGTGCGCTCCCCCGACGAGTTCTCCGGCAAGCTGCTCGCCCCCGCCCACCTGCCGCAGGAGCAGTCGCAGCGTCCGGGCCACGTACCGTCCGCCCGGAACATCCCGTGGTCGAAGTCGGCCAACGACGACGGCACGTTCAAGTCCGACGACGAGCTCAAGGAGCTGTACGAGGGCGAGGGCGTGGACCTGGCGAAGGACACCATCGCCTACTGCCGGATCGGCGAGCGCTCCGCGCACACCTGGTTCGTGCTGCACGAGCTGCTCGGCCAGGCCAACGTCAAGAACTACGACGGCTCCTGGACCGAATACGGCTCGCTCGTCGGCGTGCCGATCGAGCTCGGCGCCAACAGCTGACCTCCCCGCCTCCCAGAACGTAAGGAAAGACACCCATGTGTGGAGCACAGGCCGGCGGCCCCGACGCGTCGACCATCAAGCCCGGTGAGACCACGATCCAGGGTTCGGTGACCCGCGACGGCCAGCCCGTCACCGGTTACGTACGCCTGCTGGACAGCACCGGCGAGTTCACCGCCGAGGTCCCCACCTCGGCGACGGGCCAGTTCCGCTTCTACGCCGCCGAGGGCACCTGGACGCTGCGCGCCCTGGTGCCGGGCGCGACCGCGGACCGCACCGTCGTCGCCCAGCAGGGCGGTTTGGCGGAGGTCGCCATCGCCGTCTGAGCCGAGACCCGGCTCACGGGCCGAGAGCCGCACCCCGGGGTTGGACGCCTCGGCGGGGTGCGGCTCTCGGTCGTACGCTGAAAGCGTGTACGCACGACGGCGCCGTGCTTATTTCATCCTGATGGGCGCGTGTCTGACGCTGTTCATCACGGCATGGGCCTTCGTGCGCCTGTGGTCCGTGCCCGTGGCCGTCGCCATGTGCGTCGTCGCCATGGCCATCCCGCCGTTCGCCGCGATCGTCGCCAACCGCAGAGGGCCGGACGACCGCTGGTGGGACGAGACGGGCGACCGGCAGTCGGACGAGTGGTGGCGCGAGCTGGACCGCCGCAGCTGATGGACCGCCGCGGCCAAGTCGGGGCGAAGCCCCGTGCGGCGGTCAGTACACGAGCGCCTGCACACCGTCCGGCATGATCTCGCTCACGAACATCTGCATCCCGGCGATCCGCGCGCCCTTGATGAGGTCCTTCTCCTCGATCCCGCGCCGGGCCGCGCACTGCGAGCACACCGTGATCGTCCCGCCGCCCGCCAGGATGCCGTCGATCAGATCCGGCAGCGGCGCCGCGTGCGGCAGCTCGAACTCCGCCGCCCGCCCCGGCAGCGCGAACCACGTCGACTCCCCGGTCAGATACAGCGAGACCTCGACCCCGCTGGCCGCGGCCACCGCCGCCGCCGTGAACCCCTGCGAGCACCGCTCCGGCGCGTCGGCACCCGCGGTCACCTTGATCACCAGCTTCTTGGCCATGGCCCCAGCCTAGGTGAGGCGGCATCGCGGATTAGACTGACGACGGTCCGTAATACCTCACTCCGTCCGAGGAGCGCGCTCGTGCTTGAGGCAGTCTTCACCACCCTGATGATCCTGGTCGCGGTCGCCACGCTCGCCTTCGTCGGGCTGACCTGGAAGAAGCTGTACCAGGGCCAGCGCTGACCGCTCCCTTCCGCTCACTAGCAGAACGCCTGATTCCATGATCGAGATCCCGTCCGACCTCCACCCGGACCTCGTGCCCCTCGCCTTCCTCCTCGGCAACTGGACGGGGGCGGGCGTCGCCGACTTCCCGGGTTCCAAGAAGTGCAACTTCGGACAGGAAGTGACCTTCAGCCACGACGGCCGGGACTTCCTGGAGTACGTCTCGCGCACCTGGGTGCTGGACGCGGAGGGCAAGCAGGTCGAGCCGCTGGAGACCGAGTCCGGCTACTGGCGGATCGACAAGGACCGCAAGGTCGAGATCGTGATGATCCGCGACCAGGGCGTCGTCGAGGTCTGGTACGGCGAGCTGGCGGCGCAGAAGCCCCAGATCGACGTGGTCACCGACGCCGTCGCGCGCACCGCCGCCTCCGGCCCGTACTCCGGCGGCAAGCGGCTGTACGGCTACGTCAAGGGCGACCTGATGTGGGTCGGCGAGAAGGCCACCCCCGAGGTGCCGCTGCGCCCCTACATGTCGGCGCACCTGAAGAAGTCCGTCACCCCGGAAGAGGTCGCCGCCTGGGCCAAGGACCTGGGTGACCTGCCGGACGACGGCATCGCCTTCTTCCGCTGATCCCCCGCTTCTCACACCGCCCCGCGGGGGAAGTCCGGTCGAAGTCCGGCGCTGACCCGCAACGGTAGGCGGCCCCTCGGCGGGGCCGCGAGCCCGATCACCCGCGGCGGCGGCAGCTCCTGACAACTCGCCGTGGACTGCGAGGGGACCGCCACCGCACGGTGTGCCCGGGCCCGCGCTCCTTTCCCGTACGGACGCGGCCCGAGGCGAAAGCGATCCGGACGTGGCCAGCACCACCGACACCGCGGACCCGCGCACACGGACCGGCGCGCCCCGCCGGATCCCGCTGCCGCCGCTGGTCGGCGCGCTCTGCTGCGCGCTCGTGGTCTCCCTGGTCTGCGGGGTGGGCCTCGGGTCCGCCGGGCTGTCCTGGTCCGAGGTGCTGCGCCTGCTGGGCGCCGGGCTGACCGGGGGCACCATCGGGCAGGACGAACTCGCCGCGTACACCATCGTGTGGGAGCTGCGCTTCCCGCGCGCCGTCCTGGCCGCCGTCGTCGGGGCCGGGCTCGCGGCCGTCGGGGTGGCCGTCCAGGCGATGGTGCGCAACGCGCTCGCCGACCCGTTCGTCCTGGGCATCTCCTCGGGCGCGGCGATCGGCGCCAACGCCGTACTGCTCTTCGGCACGCTGGCCAGCCTGGGCGTCTGGGCGCTGTCGCTCTCCGCGTTCGTCTCGGCGCTGGCGTCGATGGCGCTGGTGTACGCGGCCGCCCGCACGCCGCAGGGGCTGGCCCCGCTGCGCCTGGTGCTGACCGGTTCCGCGATGTACTACGGCTTCTCGGCGATCACCACGCTGATGGTCTTCTCCGCCGACCGGGGCGAGGCAGCCCGCTCCGCGATGATGTGGCTGCTGGGCAGCCTGAGCGGGGCCAGCTGGGCGTCGGTGCCGATCGCGGCCGCCGCCGTCACGGCCGGGCTCGCCTACCTGGCGCTCTCCGCCCGCCGTCTCAACGCGCTCGCCATGGGCGACGAGACCGCCGCCGCACTCGGGGTGGACGCGGCCCGGCTGCGGACCGAGCTGTTCGTGGTGACCGCCGCCGTCACCGGCGCGGTGGTCGCGGTCAGCGGTGCGATCGGGTTCGTCGGGCTGATGGTGCCGCATCTGGCGCGGATGCTGGTCGGCGCCGACCACCGCCGGCTGCTGGCCGTCGCGCCGCTGCTCGGCGCGGTGCTCCTGGTGTGGGTGGACATCCTGTCCCGGGTGCTACTGCCACCCGTCGAACTGCCGGTCGGCGTCATCACGGCCGTCATCGGCGTGCCCTGCTTCGTCCTGCTGATGCGCCGCCGCGGCTACACCTTCGGGGGCGCGTGATGCGGGTCGACATCGAGGGCCTGAGCGTGGAGATCGCGGGCGCGCGGCTCGTCGACGACATCGCGCTGCGGGCCGGCAGCGGGCAGCTGGTGGGGCTCGTCGGCCCCAACGGCAGCGGCAAGTCCACCCTGCTGCGCTGCGTCTACCGGGCGCTGCGCCCCGCCGCGGGCACGGTGCGGCTCGACGGCGCGGACCTGCACGCCATGAGCGCGCGGGAGGGCGCGCGGCGGCTGGCCGCGCTGCCGCAGGAGGCGGCGAGCGAGTTCGGCTTCACCGTCGCCGAGGTGGTCGCCATGGGCCGGCTGCCGCACCAGCGCGCCGCCGGGCGGGTCACCGGCGCCGACCGGGAGGCGTGCGCGGCCGCGCTGGCCCGGGTGGGCGCGGACCATCTCGCCGACCGCGGCTTCCCGTCCCTGTCCGGCGGCGAGAAGCAGCGGGTGCTGATCGCCCGCGCGCTGGCGCAGGAGCCGCGGGTGCTGGTCCTGGACGAGCCGACGAACCACCTGGACATCGCCCAGCAGCTGGAGGTGCTGGCGCTGGTGCGGGAGAGCCGCCTCACCGTGCTGACCGCCCTGCACGACCTGAACCTCGCCGCCGTCCACTGCGATCTGCTGTACGTGATCGCGCGCGGCCGGATCGTCGCCTCCGGCGCCCCCTACGACGTCCTCACCCCCGAGCTGCTGGCCGAGGTCTTCGGCGTCCGGGCGCACCGCGTGCCGCACCCCGAGACCGGTGCCGTGCAGCTGCTTTTCGACCTTCTCCCCGCTCCTCCCGCTCGCCCCGCTTCTCCCGCTCTCCCCGCTCTTCGTAAGGACGGCCCATGCGCCTGACGCCCCTCGCCCTCGTGCTCGCCCTCGGCCTCGGCCTGACCGGGTGCGGCGCCCATGTGGCGGACGACGCCGCGGACGACGGCGCCCGCGGCGGCAAGCCGTCCGGCCACTACCCGGTGACCGTCGAGAACTGCGGTACGAAGGTCACGTACGACAAGGCGCCGGGGCGCGTGGTCACCAACGACGTGGGCAACACGGAGATCATGTTCGCCCTGGGTCTGGAGGACCACATGGCCGGCTTCGTGATGCCGGACGACAAGGGCGACCTGGACGCCGTGCCGTGGAAGGACGGCTACCGCACGGTCCCCTGGCTGTCGAAGAAGGAGATCACCAAGGAGCTCGTCCTCGACGCCGAGGCCGATCTCGTCTTCGCGGGCTGGAACTACGGCTTCAGCGAGGCCACCGGCGTCACCCCCGCCGCGCTGAAGAAGCTCGGCGTCGGCTCCCACGTCCTGACCGAGTCCTGCCGCAACGGCCAGGGCGCGGCGCGCGGGGTGATGCCGCCGCTGGAGGCCCTGTACACCGACCTGACCACCCTGGGGAAGATCTTCGACGTCGAGGACCGGGCGGCCGCGCTGGTGCGGGACTTCAAGAAGCAGGTCGCCGACGCCCGGGCGAAGACCCCGAAGAGCGGCCACCGCCCCACCGTCTTCCTCTACGACGACGGCCGGGACCGGCCGTTCACCTCGGGCCGCTACGCCGGGCCGCACGACATCATCACCAAGGCGGGCGGCGACCACGTCATGAAGGACCTCGACGACTCGTGGACGACCGTCGGCTGGGAGACCGTCGTCGAACGCGATCCCGAGGTCATCGTGATCAACGACTACGGGGACACCAGCGCCGCCCGGAAGCGGGAGTTCCTGCTGTCCTACGGGCCGCTGCGGAACGTCTCGGCCGTCAAGCACCGGCGGATCTACATCATGGACTACGCCGACCTGGTCGAAAGCCCCCGCAACCCGGCGGCGATCGCCGCCCTGGCCGCGTATCTGCGCGGAATCGGGGGTCCGCGCCCTGAGTGAGGGCCACCCGTACTGCCTACACTGGGCCCGTGGCGACCACCGACTGGAAGACCGATCTTCGAGAGCGCGGCTACCGCCTGACCCCGCAGCGCCAGCTCGTGCTGGAGGCTGTCGACCACCTCGAGCACGCCACCCCGGACGACATCCTCACCGAGGTACGGCGCACCGCGAGCGGGATCAACATCTCCACCGTCTACCGGACGCTGGAGCTGCTGGAGGAGCTGGGGCTGGTCAGCCACGCCCATCTCGGGCACGGCGCGCCGACCTACCACCTCGCCGACCGGCACCACCACATCCACCTGGTGTGCCGGGACTGCACGCAGGTGATCGAGGCCGATCTGTCGGTGGCCGAGGAGTTCACCGCCAAGCTACGCGAGGACTTCGGCTTCGACACCGACATGAAGCACTTCGCGATCTTCGGCCGGTGCAGCGCCTGCGGTGCGGGCGAGGGACGGGCCGAGGCGCCCGCGGAGCGGGGCAACTCCCCTGAGGGCGCGGCCGGGTCGTCGTAGGCTTGGCGCATGAAGAGCCCTTTGCTGTCGCTGCCCGGCGCCGTCCCCGGCGAGGGCCCTGACGAAGGCGTCGCCGCCCACTACGGCGACCTGTTCCGTGAGCAGCGCTCGCTGGCCGACGGCACCGGCTTCGTGGACCTCTCGCATCGCGGGGTGGTCACCGTCACCGGTGCCGACCGGCTGAGCTGGCTGCATCTGCTGCTCACCCAGCACGTCAGCGAGCTGCCGCCGGGACAGGCCACCGAGGCGCTGATCCTCTCCGCCCACGGGCACATCGAGCACGCCCTCTATCTCGTCGACGACGGCGAGACGACCTGGGCGCACGTGGAGCCGGGCACGCAGGAGGCGCTGATCGCCTATCTGGAGAGCATGAAGTTCTTCTACCGCGTGGAGATAGCGGACGCGACGGAGGCGTACGCGGTCGTGCACCTCCCCGCGGGCAGCATCACCGCCGCCCCCGGCGGCGCGATGGTCCGCGAGACGGCGTACGGCCGGGACGTGTTCCTGCCGCGCGAGGCGCTGGAGTCCTTCGCCGCGGACCACGGTCCGGCGATCGGGGTGCTGGCGTACGAGGCGCTGCGCGTGGAGGCGCACCGGCCGCGGCTGGGCCTGGAGACCGACCACCGGACGATCCCGCACGAGCTGGGGTGGCTCGGCACGGCCGTCCACCTCCAAAAGGGTTGCTACCGCGGCCAGGAGACCGTCGCCCGGGTGCAGAACCTGGGCAAGCCGCCGCGCCGCCTGGTCTTCCTGCACCTGGACGGCAGCGAGGTGAAGCTACCGGGGCACGGGGCGCCGGTACGGCTGGCGCGGGACGGCGAGGACGGGCGGCAGCTCGGGTTCGTCACCACCTCGGCCCGCCACCACGAGCTGGGCCCGATCGCGCTGGCGCTGGTGAAGCGGAACGTCCCCGTGGACGCGGAGCTGATCGTGGACGGTACGGCGGCGGCGCAGGAGGTCGTGGTGGAGCCGTAGGTTCCGCACTCCCCGCCGCGGCCGGGTACCTCCCCGCCGCGGCCGGGCACCCTCCCCGCCGTGGCCGGGCCGAGAGCGCTCAGACCTCGACCAGCACCGTGAACGGGCCGCTGTTCGTGAGCGAGACCTTCATGTCCGCTCCGAACCGGCCCGTCTCCACCGGTGCGCCCAGCTCCCGCAGCCGCGCCACCACCTCGTCCACCAGCGGCTCGGCGATCTCGCCGGGGGCCGCCGCGTTCCAGGTGGGGCGGCGGCCCTTGCGGGCGTCGCCGTAGAGCGTGAACTGGCTGATGACCAGGAGCGGGGCGCCCAGGTCCGAGCAGGACTTCTCGCCCTCCAGCACCCGCAGCGACCACAGTTTCCGGGCCAGCTGGGCCGCCTTCTGCGGGGTGTCGTCGTGGGTCACCCCGACCAGCACGCACAGGCCCTCGCCGACGATCTCGCCGACCGTCTCCCCGTCCACGACGACGCTCGCGCCGTCGACTCTCTGTACCACAGCTCGCATACGGTCCATCATGCCGTGCGTCCATCCGGGGCCGATCGGCGCACACGCACTGCAAGCCATAGGCCCGCGATGGCACGATGCGTCCACGCAGTGCGCGATGTGGCCAGCGCGGCCGGTGCCGCGTACCGAAGGGGACGGAAGCACATGAGCACACCCACCACCGGGCAGGCCCCCGGGTCCGTACCGACATGCACCATGGAGCGCGGCGCCGTGCGGGGCGCCCCCGCCGGGCCGCGGGCGGGCGTGGCGCGGCTGGTCGAGCTGCGGCTGGCCGAGCTGCGGGCGCTGCGCCGCGGCTCGCAGCGCGAGGAGGCCGACCTGTCCTACCTGCGGAGGCTGCTCCAGGGCAGGATCGACATCCTCCGCGCCGAGCTGGGGCACCGGGCGGCGCCCGGCACGTCCGTCGTCGACCGGCTGCCGCAGATCCTGGCCGACGAGCCACCGCGGCACCGCAGCTCGGCCCGGCACGTGACGCTCGGCACGCCGCACACCGAGGAGTACCGGCGGCTGGCCGAGTCGGTGCTCGCCGAGGTGGAGCTGTCCGACCTGCGGGCCCGTACGGACGAGGAGCTGCACGGCGCGATGGGCCGGCTGATGACCTACGAGCAGCAGGTCTCTCGGCGGCGGCAGGAGCTCCAGCACACCGCGGACGATTGCAGCGCCGAGATCGCGCGCAGGTACCGTGAGGGGGAAGCTCAAGTAGATGATCTGCTCTCGTAATCTTCCGAAAAACCGTCCGAACCCGTCGGCGGCGGCCGACCGGACGTGACGGACGCGGCCGGACATGACGGACGCGGCAGGGGGCAGATCTCGCACCGTCCCCGGAAGGCCGCTGATGACCTCCTCCCCGCTCGCCACGCACCCGGTCCTCGCCGAGGTCGTCCGCTCCGGCTTCGTCGAGGGCCGCCACCGGGGGTCTCTTGTGGTCCTGGCGGCGGACGGCGGCGTCGAGCTGGCGCTGGGCGATCCGTCCGCGGCGGTCTTCCCCCGGTCCAGCAACAAGCCGATGCAGGCGGCGGCGGTGCTGCGGGCCGGTCTCGACCTCTCTGGTGAGCGGCTGGCCATGGCCGCCGCGAGCCACTCTGGAGAATCGTTTCACCTCGATCTCGTACGGCGGATGCTCGCCGAGTACGAGCTGTCCGCCGACCACCTCCAGACCCCGCCGGACCTGCCGCTGGACCCGGCCGAGGCGGAGGCGTACCTGGCCGCGGGCCGGGTACGGGACCGGATCGCCATGAACTGCTCCGGCAAGCACGCCGCGATGCTCGCGGCGTGTGCTGCCAACGGCTGGCCGCTCAAGACCTATCTGGACCCCGGCCACCCGCTCCAGTTGCTGGTCCGCGACGTCGTGGAGGAGGCGGCCGGCGAGCGCGTGGCCCACCTGGGCACCGACGGCTGCGGGGCGCCGCTGATGGCCCTGTCCCTGACCGGTCTGGCACGCGCCTTCCGGTCGTTCGTGCTGGCCGAGCCGGGGACGGAGACGCGGCGGGTGGCGGACGCGATGCGCGCCCATCCGGAGTACGTGGCGGGCACCCGGCGCCCCGACACCTGGCTGATGCGCGAGGTTCCGGGGGCGCTGGCGAAGATGGGCGCGGAGGCGGTGCAGGCGGTGGCGCTGCCGGACGGCCGGGCGCTGGCGTTCAAGATCGACGACGGGGCGGCGCGGGCGATGGGTCCGGTACTGGCACGGGCTCTGGAGCTGCTGGGCGTCTCGTCCCCGGTGGTCACGCGAATCGGCGAGGCGCCGCTGCTGGGCGGCGGGGAGCGGGTCGGCGAGATCCGCGCGGCGTTCTAGCATCCGCGGCCCTGGGAGCCCGGGACGGCAACCCCGGGGGGCCGAGGCGGGAGATCCGGGGGACCCAGAGTGGGAGCCCAGGGCCCCAGGGCGGGAACTCCCGTGCCCCAGGACGGGAACCCCAGGGCCCCAGGGCGGGGCCCCGGAAAACCGCGTGCGTCCCGCCCTGGCCGCCCCCTAGCGTGACCCCATGGCCCTCGACATCCACACCATCGACGCGTCCGACGAGCCCGAACTGAGCGCCTGGATCCTGGCGCTGCGGACCGGCTTCCTGCAGCCGCCGGCTGTGGAGAAGGAGGAGGTCGAGATCCGGCGCGAGACCATCTATCCGGACCGCGCGCAGGGGGCCTTCGACAGCGACGCGGGGCGCTGCGTGGCGACCTTCCGGAGCTTTCCGCAGCAGCTGACGGCGGTCGGCGGGGCATCGGTGCCCGCCGACGCCATCAGCAACGTCACCGTCTCGCCCACCCACCGGCGGCGCGGTCTGCTCAGCCGGATGATGGACCGCGACCTGCGGGCCGCCAAGGAGCGCGGGGACGCGCTCGCCACCCTCGTCGCGGCCGAGTACCCGATCTACGGGCGGTTCGGCTTCGGCCCGGCCTCATGGACCACCGAGTGGCAGGTCGACGTGCCGCGCGCCGGGCTCGACCCGCGGCACGCCGGGCCCGTCGACGGCGGCCGGATCGACCTCGTGGACGGCGCGGCGGTGCGGGAGCTGGGGCCCGTCCTCCATGAGCGGCTGCGGGCGGTCCAGCACGGCGTGATCGACCGGCCCGGGCGCGTGTGGCGCCGGTACACCGGCGAGACGCCGACGCCGGGCCAGCCCTGGAAGGAACCGTTCCACGCCGTCTACCGCTCCCCCGAGGGCACGGTGGACGGGCTGATCACGTACACCGCTGACGACGTGTGGGAGGCGAAGCTCCCGCAGACCACCGCGACCGTGCTGGACCTGATAGCGGTCTCCCCCGCCGCCGAGCGCGCGCTGTGGCACTACGTGCTGTCCGTCGACTGGATCACCACGGTCAAGAGCGGCTGCCGGGCCCCGGACGATCTGCTGCCGCTGCTGCTGCCCGACCCGCGCGCCGCCCGCGTCACCGCGCACGCCGACTTCCTGTGGATACGGCCGCTGGACGTGCCCCGGCTGCTTCAGACCCGTACGTACCCGGTCGCGGACGCGCTCGTGCTGGAGTTCTCCGACCGCGCGGGGCTGGCCGAGGGCCGGTATCTGCTGGAGGCGGGCCCGGACGGGGCCACCTGTGTGCCCACCACCCGCACCGCCGATCTGATCATGGATATCGGCGAGTTGGGCACACTGTGGCTGGGGGACGAGTCGGCGGTGCGGCTGGCCGCGCTGGGGCGGGTCGGGGAGGAGCGGCAGGGCGCGGCCGCGCGGGCGGACGCGCTGCTGCGGACCCCGCGCCGCCCGTGGTGCCCGGACATCTTCTGACGGCCCGCCGCGGCGCGGGCCGCCCGTCTGCCGCGGGAGTCCGTACCGGGTTCCGCGTTCGCCCGCGTTCCGCGTTCGCCCGCCCCGCCCGTCAGGACTTGAGCAGCCGGTGCGAGCCCGCGCCCTGCTCGCCGTACCGGTCGTACGGGTTCGCCAGCGCGCACTTGGAGATGGACAGGCAGCCGCAGCCGATGCACTCCGTGAGGTTGTCGCGGATGTTCTCCAACTGCTCGATGCGCTCGTTGAGGTCCTTGCGCCAGCATTCGGAGATCCGCGCCCAGTCCTCCTTGGTCAGTACATGGTCTTCGGGGAAGAGCGAGAGGACCTCTCGGATCTGCGCCAGCGGCATCCCGACCCGCTGCGAGGCCCGCACGAACGCGACCCGGCGCAGCGTGTGACGCGTGTAGCGGCGCTGGTTGCCGCTGGTGCGGCGGCTGTGGATGAGGCCCTCCCGTTCGTAGAAGCGCAGCGCGGAGGCGGGTACGCCGCTGCGCTGGGAGAGTTCGCCGACCGTGAGTTCGTGGGTTTTCCATGTGAGTTGGGACATGCTGCCGACCCTAGCTTGACTTCAACCTTTCTTTAAGTCCGAGGCTCTCCACATGGACATCGACACGACTTCCACCACCGCCCCCATCCGTCTCGCCATCATCGTCGGCAGTACCCGTGAGGGCCGCTTCGGGCCCACGGTCGCGAACTGGTTCGCGGACCGGGCGCGCGAGCGCGACGACATGACCGTCGACCTCGTCGACCTCGCGGAGACCGAACTGCCCGCCCGGCTCAGCAAGTCGCCCAGCCCCGAGGCGGCCGCCGCTCTGGCCGCCGTCACCCCCCGCCTGGACGCCGCCGACGCGTTCGTCGTCGTCACCCCCGAGTACAACCACAGCTACCCGGCGGGTCTGAAGAACGCCATCGACTGGCACTTCAACGAGTGGCAGGCCAAGCCCGTCGGCTTCGTCTCCTACGGCGGGATGTCCGGTGGCCTGCGCGCGGTGGAGCATCTGCGTCCGGTCTTCGCCGAACTGCACGCCGTCACCGTCCGGGACACCGTCAGCTTCCACAACGTGTGGGACCGCTTCGGGCCGGACGGCCGCCCGGTCGACGACGGCGCCGACAAGGCCGCCGTCGGCATGCTCGACCAGATCGCCTGGTGGGCGCGGGCCGTGCGCGAGGCCCGCGCGATCCGCCCGTACGGCGCCTGAACCGGCCCGTATGCTCCCGCACATGGTGAGAGTCGAGCGGCTTCGGGCCGACCACGCGGCGCCGCTGCTGGCCTTCGAGCGGGAGAACCGGGCGTACTTCGCGCGTTCCATACCGGACCGGGGGGACGCGTACTTCGCGGAGTTCGACGCCCGGCACCGGGCCCTGCTCGCGGAGCAGGAAGCCGGTGTGATCCACTTCCACGTCGTCATGGACGGGGCCGGGGACCTGGTCGGCCGGGTCAATCTCGTGGACGTCGCGGAGGGCGCCGCCGAACTCGGCTACCGCGTCGGCGAGCGCGCCGCCGGCCGGGGTGTCGCGACGGCCGCGGTCCAGGAGATCCGGCGTCTGGCCGCCGCGTCATACGGGCTCTCGGCGCTGACGGCGGTCACCACCCTCGACAATCCGGCTTCCATGGCGGTGCTGGCGCGCACCGGGTTCGCCGCCGTCGAGGACATCCGGATCGACGGGCGGCCCGGTGTCCGGTACCGGTGCCGACTCGAAGTTCAGGACTGAGGGCCGGCCACCGGGGCCATCAGCCCGTACGGCGCCGGAACAGCACCCCGGACAGCGTCACGGCCCGGACGACGAGTTCGTCTTCGGACTGGACCGGATCCTCGACGGCATCGAGGTCCTACTGCGCGATCGCGAATGATGTGCGACCGCGGCTGACCGCGCGGTGCCGGACCACCTGCGACGGGCTTGCCCGCCCCCCTGCCCCGCCCCTTTCCCGAGGGCGGGGCAGGGGGCCGCGTCGGTATGCGCCACGCGGCGGAGCCGCATATCGACACAGCGCCGCGCGACCCACCGGCCACGCCTTAAGGTTCCCCCGTGCGCGTGCTTCTGCACGATCACCGTCCGGGTGGAGCCCCACCCGGACGCGGTGACGCTGGAGATCCTGGACGAGGGGCCCGGGATGTCCGCCGCCGAGCAGCCCCGCGCCTTCGACCGGTTCTGGCGCGGTCAGGGGCTGACCGGCAAGTCCGGCTCGGGGCTCGCGGCCTCGCCATCGTCAAGCAGCTGGTGACGCACGACGGTGGCAGCGTGGCGGGACGCTCCGGGCGGCGGACTGTGCGTCCGGATCGAGCTGCGCCTCAGCTCTCGGCCGGCAGCACCGAGGAGTGGTGGTTGACGATCAGCCACTTGCCGTCGCGCTTCTCGTACTCGTACGTGTAGCGGGCCTCGACGGTCTTCTTCTCGCCGGTCTCGGGGTCCGTCAGGTGGAACTCGTACAGACCGGCGTCGATGGCCGAGTTGCCGTCCAGGACATTGATGACCGACTTGATCTTCTCGCCCTTCGGCCTCTTCTGCAGGAAGTGCTCGAAGTAGTCGACGATCTCCGCGTGGTTGGTGCGGATCTCGGGCGAGGCGGTCGGGAGGAGGACCGCGTCGGGGGCGTAGTGGGCGGCGACTCTCTCGGGGTCGCCGCTCTCCAGGGCGGCGTTCCACCCGTCGAAGAGGGCGGCGATCTCCTGCTCAGACGCCCTGGCCGACTTGCCGTACGCGCCGGTGACTTTGGTGTGCTTGCCGTCCGAGGACCCGTGGTGCGGCGTGGCGGCACCGACACCGACGGTGACGGTACCGGCGGCGACCAGGGCGGCAACGGTGACTATGGTGGCACGGGCGCGCATCTGACGCTTCATCACAACTCCTGGCCTCCGAGGGGGGGTTCTTCCTGTGGTGGAAGTGCCTCCACTCTCGCCGGGCGCCGGTAAAGGCCCGTACAGCACACATCCATGACACGTACAAGGCCGATCCAAATCACTCACCGTCACCGTCCGCACACGGGCGCCTCAGCGGAGCTCGTGGCCGGTCGTCGCGTCGACGTGCTCCGGTACGGGGTCGTGCCGGTCGCCCACCGTCGACGTGCCCGACGGCTCGAACAGCAGCAGCGCCGCCCCGCCGGCGGACGACGGCTTGTGCTCCGTGCCGCGCGGAACCACGAACACCGACCCACGGGGAAGGACCACCTCGCGCTCGTCCGGATCCCGCAGGGCGATCCTCAACTCGCCATCGAGGACCATGAAGAACTCGTCGGTGTTCTCGTGGACGTGCCACAGGTGCTCGCCCGCCACCTTGGCGATCCGTACGTCGTAGTCGTTCACGCGGGTCACGATCCGGGGGCTCCACAGGGCCTCGAAGCTCGCCAGCGCGGTCTGGATATCGATCGGTTCGCTGTTCATACGGTGATCATGCGCGGTGACAGGACCTCGGCGTGAGTGCTAGGAATCGCATATGCCGCAAGATTCCTCGCAGGCGGACGCGCGCCGTCCGCCGCACCGGGTCGCCGTGATCGTCAGCGAGGGCTCCAACCCCTTCGAACTGGGCGTGGCCACCGAGATATTCGGGCTGCGCCGCCCCGAGCTGGGCATCCCCTGGTACGACCTCACCCTCTGCGCCGCGGCCCCGGCGGTCGCCATGCACGCCGGGTTCTTCACCCTCTCCGGCGTCGCCGGACTCGACGCGGCCGACGCCGCCGACACCGTGATCGTGCCCAACCGCCCCGATCCGCACCTGCCCGTCGACCCGGCGGTGCTGGCCGCGATCCGGCGCGCGGCGCTGCGCGGTGCCCGGCTGGTGAGCTTCTGCACCGGCGCGTTCACGCTCGCTGCGGCGGGCGTCCTCGACGGGCGGCGGGCCACCACGCACTGGCGCTGGGCGGAGTCCTTCGCCGCCCGCCATCCCGCCGTACGCCTCGAACCGGACGTGCTGTTCGTGGCGGACGGCGAGGTGCTGACGGCGGCGGGCAGCGCGGCGGCGCTCGACCTCAGCCTGCATCTCGTACGCCGCGACCACGGCGCCGAGGTGGCCAACGCGGTCAGCCGCCGACTGGTGTTCGCAGCCCACCGCGACGGCGGGCAGCGGCAGTTCGTCGAGCGCCCCGTCCCCGAGGTCCCGGACGAGTCCCTGGCCCCTGTGCTGGACTGGGCGCGGCAGCGGCTCGACCAGCCGCTTACGGTGTCGGACCTCGCGGACCGGGCGGCGGTCAGCGCCGCCACCGTGCACCGGCGGTTCCGTGCGCAGTTGGGCACCACCCCGCTGGCGTGGCTCACCGGCGAGCGGGTCGCGCTGGCCTGCCGGCTGATCGAGCGCGGGGAGCAGCGGCTGGACCGGGTGGCCCGGCTCAGCGGCCTCGGTACGGCCGCGAACCTGCGGACCCAGGTGCGGCGCGGGACGGGGCTGAGCCCGACGGCGTACCGGGCGCGGTTCGGCCCGTGATCCCGCGCTGACCGTCGCGCACCGCACACCGGGCCCGCACAACCATTCGGTAGCGTCAGACCGTCATCTGTGGTGAATCCACAGGGGAGGGGAAGGCTTTCATGACGCACGTCCGAATACCCGGCACATCCCACACGTCCCGTACGGCCCGTCGTGCCCGCGGGGCGCTGATCGTCGCGCTGGCCGCCGGCTCGCTCGCGCCGCTGCTCACCGTGGCGACGGCGCAGCCCGCGGCCGCCACCACCGCGCCGGTGAGCTGCACTTCGGCGAAGGCGGGGCTGGCCGACAAGCTCGCCAAGGACATCGACGCGGCGCTGCGCGGACGGTCGGCGACCACCGCCGTCTCGCTGCACGACCGCACCACGCAGACGGTGTGCACGCTGCGCGGCGACAAGAAGTACGACTCGGCGAGCGTCGTGAAGGTGACCGTCCTGGCCACGCTGCTGTGGGACGCGAAGAACCAGGGCCGCCTCCTCACCGAGCGCGAGTCCCAGCTCGCCACCAAGATGATCACCGCGTCGGACAACGCCTCGACCAGCGCGCTGTGGAAGCAGCTCGGCATGACCAAGATCAAGCGCTTTCTGGCGACGGCCGGGATGACCCAGACGGTGCCGGGCAAGGACGGCTACTGGGGCCTGACCCAGATCACCGCCCGCGACGAGCAGAAGCTGATGGACCTGCTCACCGCCCGGAACGCGGTGCTGAGCGACAAGTCCCGCGCGTACGCCCTCAAGCTGATGAACAAGGTCATCAGCTCCCAGCGCTGGGGAACCCCGGCGGGCGCGCCGAGCACCGCGAAGATCCACGTCAAGAACGGCTGGCTATCGCGCGCCACGCACGGCTGGCGGGTGCACAGCGTGGGCGCGTTCACCGGCGGCGGCCACGACTACACGATCACGGTCCTCACCCACGACAGCCGGACCATGAACGACGGCGTCGCCACGATCCAGGCCGTCTCCCGCGCGATCCACAAGGACCTCGCCCCGCGCGCGTCGACGGTGGAGCGCTACGTCCCGACCGGCACGCCGCGGGAGGTGCTGCCCGCGCTGCCTCCGTCGTAGGGCGCATCCGGCGGCGGCCCCGTGCTCGCGGGGCCGCCTGCTCGGGGTTCCGCCGGACGCCGGACGGCTCAGCCGGGGAACTCCCCGCGCTTGACGGCGCTGATGAACGCCGACCATGCGCGTGTCCCCTCCGCTATGCGTCGAAGTCGTACTCAAGCACGTACGCGGCCGAGTCCAGGATCATCTCGTTGACTTCCACAGGGCGGCCGCCATCCGCGAATGCCGTACGGAAGATGAGGATCACGGGCGTGCCCAGGCTGAGGCCGAGCCGGTTCGCCTCCTCCTGGGACGGCATCCGGCAGCGGATCTCTTCACGGAAGCGAACCGGTTTCTGTCCCAGTTCCGCCAGCCGTGCGTAGATACCACCAGGGCCGGTGTCCTCCTGCGTGATCGCCGAGTCGGCCACCAGGTCGGCGGGCAGGTAGCTCGTGGCCAGCAGCACCGGCTTGCCTTCGAGGACAAAGCGACGACTGCGCACGCACGCCGGTTGGTCGGCTTCGATACCGAGCACGTTGGCGATGGCGGCGGGTACCGGCGTCTCGGTGACCGTCACCTGATCGACGACCAATTCCCGGCCGCCGGTGTCGGCCGACCAGATGGACCGGCCTTCCCCCCACTGCTCCCGCGCGAGCCGCTCGACGCCTCGTCGCCGCAACGGCTGGAAGGCACGGACGAAGACACCCGCGCCCCTCCGCGCCTCCGCGATCCCCTCGTTCTGCAGAACGCCGAGCGCCTGCCGTGCGGTCATACGCGCGACCTCGTACGTGGCCATGAGGTCGTTCTCGCCGGGCAGCCGATCACCTGGGCCGTACTCGCCAGCCCTGATCGCCTCCTTCAGCGCCTCAGCAATGCGCTGATACTTCGGCTGGCGGCCGTTGCCCTTGGCGGCCATACGCCCTCCTCTCCCTCATCTCTAGACACCCTAGTCCGCTTGTTCGCGCGCGCAGCACGTGCTCGGCTGCCCGATGAACATCTCTAGAGATGCGTTGACATCTCTAGAGATGGCGCGCTTCACTTAGTCACGGACGGCACCGCCCCGCAGCGGGTCGGGGTGCCCAGACGACGCTTCGCCACGCGCAAGACCCCCGCGACGGGCAACGTCCGGGGGTGTGGCCATCAACCCCACGGAGGTTGACAACATGATCGAGCCTATCCGAAGGCTCTTCGAACAACTGATCCACTTACTGCTGCCCTCATCGGGTCGACACCGCGCCGCCACCCCACCCACCACCTGGGCGCCCGGCGCGACCCAGCACGCACACCCACTCGCACTGACCCTCATCGCCGCGCGGCCAGTGCTGCTCTCGCCGCTCGGCGACGACCTACCCCTCGTCCGCCCGTACGTCCTCACCCCCGAGGAACGGCAGGAACGGCAGGAACAGCGGGCGCAACGCAGTCGCCGCCGCGCCCTATGGCTAGCCGTGCACGGGATCGACGTAGGGCCGCGCTGGATCCACGGCGTGGAGGTGGCGGCGCAATGAACACACCTCGCCTGTTGCCCTGGTCCAGCCCGGAGGGCAAACCCTGCCGCCTCGCCGGGGACGGCACCGGCTACGTCTCGCGTCTGGCCGACGACATGGAGGCCGTACAGCTCCGCATGGGCAGCGAACTGCTCGGCTACGCAGGGCAGATGCTGGACGACCGCAAGGCCACCACTGACGAGCTGCGCTTCCTGGGCAACCGGCTGCGTGAGTCCCTGCGCGACGCGCTCCGGGTCGCCGAAAGCCGCGGCGAGCGGCTGCCCGCCCCCAAAGGCGAGGGGAGCGCCCCATCAGCGAATGGACTCTCGACGCACCATTTCGCCGAACCGGTGTGGTTCAAGGATCCCGAAATCTCGCGGGCCAGTCGTTAGCACAGGGTCCACAAGTTCCCTAGCTGTGCGTCGCGTCCAGGCATCGCTTGCCTGACGCCGGTAGCTCCTGGACGGAGTTCTCGCGGTGGTGGAGGGCCTGGTGCCGGTGGTCCTTGGGCGTGGTGCCGTAGGCGGCGCGGTGGGCGCGGCTGAAGTCGGCTGCGCGGGGGAATCCCCAGCGTGCGGCGATCGCGTGGATGGGGATGGTGCGGAGTGCCGGGTCGGCGAGGTCGCGGCGGGCCGCCTCCAGGCGCAGGCGGCGGATCCACGCGGCGACTGTGGCGTCCTCGTCCTGGAAGAGGCGGTGCAGGTAGCTGGTGGAGATGTGGTGCGCGGCCGCGATCGTGGCCGGGGTGAGGTGCGGGTCGTGCAGGTGCTCCCGGATGAACGCCTGGATGCGCAGGGTGAGGGCCCGTCGGTGGTTCTCCGGGGGGAGGCGGTCGCCGGCTTCGAGGATGTGGGCGAAGAGCGCGGCGACCAGATCGGTCACGATGGCGGCCAGCCGCGGCCGGTCGGCGGGCCGGTACGCGGTCGGGTCCGCGATCAGATGGGTGAGGAACCCCGCCAGCAGGGCACCCATCCCGTCCCGGGCCGACACCGTCGCCCCGACGACTCGGCCGGCCATGTCGCGCGGCAGCGGCAGCAGGGCCTTGGGGACCTCCAGCGCCACCGTCTGGACCGGGTCCCCGGTGCTGTGGACGTCGTTCGGCAATGGTGAGGAGTTGATGAACAGGTCGTCCGGCACGTACTGGGTCTCCCGGTGCCGCCACACGCCCGCCCCGCCCCCGCGTACGACGAGCGACAGGTGGTACACCTCGGGGTCGGACTGCCGGATCAGCTTCGGTGTGCGCCGGAAGACCAGCGGCTGGAACCTTGCGGACCGCACGGTGACGGCACCGAGGTCCAGCACCCCCTGGGCAGCCCGGAAGTCGTCGGCGTGGTCGCTGCACAGCTCCATGGGCGCATGGGTACGGCCCGACAGCTCGGACCGGTGATCGAACCGGTCCGCCGCGGCCAGATCGTCACTCCGGAACACCATCTTGTCCAACAACTGTCTCCCCCAATCTCTGAAGCCTCTGGTCAAGGGCTTCCGCAGGGTGACTGTCCGATTGGACACCCGAGTTCCACTTCGCGCCCACCGGGTGCCGAAGGAGCACCCAGTGACACGACCCACCAGACACGGCCAAGCGCCGGGCACCTCGCCCGGCCCCGCCGATGCTGCGGCTTCCCCCAAGGGCAAGGTCAAGGCCGCTGCCGCCGCGCGTCACCGCGCCCCGGGATGAGGATCAGGGCCACCGCCGCCGCCACCGCCAGCAGCCCGGCGGCCGCGCCGAGCGCCGCTCCGTATCCGTCGCCCTGCGCGGCCCTGCTCATGCCGGGCGCGTCGGCCACCGTGGCGGCGAGCGTGTCCAGGACCGCCAGCCCGATCGAACCGCCCACCTGGCGCGAGCTGTTGACCAGTCCGGAGGCCATGCCCGCCTCGCGCGGGTCGACGCCCGACGTCGCCGCCGTACCCAGCGGCACGAAGCACATCCCGATGCCGGTACTAGCCACCAGCGACGGGCCGAGGACCGCGGCCGCGAACCCGCCCTCCGCGGCGAACGCGAGGCCGAACCAGGCGAATCCGCCCGCGCCGAGCAGTCCGCCGGCCACCATCAGGGCGCGCAGCCCGACCCGGGCGAGGGTACGGGTGGCGATCACCGAGCCGGCCACGATGCCCAGGCAGAACGGCAGGAACGCCGCGCCGGCCGCGGCGGGCCCGTAGCCGAGCACCTGGTGCAGATAGAGCGAGGTGAAGTAGAAGGCGGCGAACTGCCCGGAGCACAGCAGCATCATGAACAGGTTGGCGCCGAGGACTGCTCGGCGGGCCAGCAGGCCCAGGCGCAGCAGCGGTTCGCGCGCCCGGCGTTCGACGGCCGCGAAGGCGGCGAGGAGTACGGCCGCCGCGCCGAGGGTGAGCACGGTGGCGGCCGACCCCCACGGCACGCTGTGGGTCCGTACGACACCGAGCACCAGCACGCTCGCCCCGGCGGTCACCAGGACCGCCCCCGCGAGGTCGATCCGGGGCGCGGTCCGCTCCCGGCGGTCCGGCGCCAGCCGGACCGCGAGGACCAGCGCGAACGCCACGATCGGCACGTTGACCAGCATGACCGCCCGCCAGCTCAGCCACTCGGTCAGCACCCCGCCCGCCAGCACCCCCACCGCGCCACCGGCCGCCGCCGTGGCGCCCCACAGCCCCAGGGCCCGCGAGAGCGCGCGCCCCGGCGGGAATCCGGTGGTGAGCAGGGCCAGCGCCACGGGGGTCAACGCGGCCGCCCCGGCGCCCTGTACGGCGCGGGCGGCGATGAGCGCACCGGGCGACTGCACCAGCCCGCCCACCAGGCTGGCCAGGCCGAACAGGGTCAGCCCGGCCATCAGGGTGCGGCGGCGGCCGGCGATGTCGCCGAGCCTGCCGCCGAGCATCATCAGCCCGCCGAAGGTGAGCGCGTAGGCGTTGACGACCCAGGTCAGGCCCTCGCCGCCGAAGCCGAGGGACGTGCGGATGCCGGGCAGCGCGACGTTCACCACGGAGGCGTCGAGCGCGACCATGAACTGCACGGTGAGGACGACGGCGAGCAGACGCCCGCCGAGGGGCGGCGCGGCGGGGCCCGGCCGGGGCGGCGCGGGGGCCTCCACGGGGGTGTCCATAGGAGATTCCTCTCTTGAGAGACGCCAGTTCTCGAGACGCCAGGGTTTACGTACTCTGTACGTCAACGGGTAGGCAGTCGAACACGTACGATGTACGCGAGTCAAGGAGGAGCCGTGCCCGCACCCCGCAAGTTCACCGAGGAGCAGCTGCGCAACGCCGCGTTGTCACTGGTCGACAGTCAGGGGCTCGCCGCCCTGACCATGCGCAACCTCGCCGCCGCCCTCGGCACGGGGGCCATGACGATCTACAACTACGTGGACGGGCGCGAGGGCCTGGAAGCGCTGCTCGTGGACGCCGTCATGGCCGAGGGCCGGAAGCCGCCGGGCATCCCGTCGGACGACTGGCGCGCGGACGTGCGGGCCCTGGCCGAGGCCCACTGGCGCGCGGTCCGCGCCCACCCGGACGTGATCCCGCTGATCCTCACCCGCCGCACCGTGGACCTGCCGACCCTCGTCACCGCAGAGGACCTGCTGGAGGCCCTGTCCCGCAGCGGCCGCGCGGGCGCCGGCCTGCTGGCGGCCTTCCGTATGCTCACGGGCTTCATCATGGGCTTCGCCCAGGCCGAGCTCGCCGGACCGCTGTCGATCGCCCCGGACGAGGACGTCCACACGCTCACCAAGCGCGTCCGCGCGCTCCCCCCGGAGCGCTTCCCGCACCTGATCGAGATCGCCGAGGCCGCGAGCACCAGCAGCCCGGAGGCGGAGTTCCGCGCGGGCCTCGACCTCGTCATCGCCGGCCTGGACGGTCGCGCCGGCCGGGAGGATCAGCCCTGCCTGGACGGCCAGTAGTCCAGTCCAGGCCGCCCGTCAGCCCAGCGCCTTGAGCATCTCGGCCGCCAGCGGGCCGGCCGAGGACGGGTTCTGGCCGGTGATCAGATTGCGGTCGACGACCACGTTGGGGGCCCACGGCGCGCTCTCCACGAAGTCCGCGCCGAGCGCCACCAGACGGTCCTGGAGCAGCCACTTCGCCCGGTCCGCGAAGTCCGCCTGGGCCTCCTCGGCGTTGGTGAAGCCGGTCAGCCGGTAGCCCGCGAACGGCGAGCCGCCCTCCTCATCGCGCGCGGCCAGCAGCGCGGCCGGGCCGTGGCAGACCACCCCGAGCGGCTTGCCCGACGCCAGGGCCGCGGCCAGCAGCCGACCGGAGTCCGCGTCGCCCGACAGGTCCTCCATCGGGCCGTGGCCGCCGGGGTAGAAGACGGCGGCGTACTCGGCCAGGTCGACCTCCGCCAGCTTCAGCGGAGCCCGCAGCGCGGCGAGGGACGCCAGCGCGTCGGCGATCCTCTCGGCGCCCTCCCGGCCGCCGTTGACCTCGGGGGCCAGGCTCGCACGGTCCACGGTCGGCACCACACCACCGGGAGTGGCGGCCACGACCTCGTGGCCCGCCGCCTCGAACGCCTCGTACGGCGCGACGACCTCCTCGGCCCAGAAGCCGGTCGGGTGCCGCGTACCGTCCGCCAGCGTCCAGTGGTCGGCGCCGGTCAACACGAAAAGGATCTTCGCCATGGCATGCTCCCAGGGGTCGGGCGTCTCGTCTCACCTCTCCTTGGACCGACGGTAGTCCGCACGGCCGCCGCGTCACGTGACCACGCGCCCCGGGCCCGGCGGACTCACCCGCTGGGCTGGTGAACTCACCCCCGGGGCCGGTGGACTCACCCGCCGGGCCGCTGCCCGGACGCGGTAATCCCGTGGCTCGCGCGGAACGCGATCGCGCAGCATGGCGCGCATGCGACGCCATGAGTACGCCGGTCCCGTGGCGCTGCGCGCCATGCAGAGCCTGGCCGTCCGCGTCTTCCCGGCGACGGGCTACCGGCACATCGGCGACCTCGCCTGGAACCGGTGCCTGTCCCTCGACGGCGCCGACGCGGGCCCGACGGCGGTCTGGAGCGACGGGGACCGGACACTGGCCTGGGGCTGGCTGGAGCTTCCGGACAGCCTGACGCTCCAGGTCGACCCGGGCCACCCGGAGCTGACCGACGACGTCCTCACCCGGGCGGAGCGGGCGGCTCCCGGCCCGCTCGCGGTCGACGTCGCCGAGACGGAACCCGCCCTGGCCGCCGCGCTGGAGCGGCGGGGCTACGCCCACGTCGCCGACGGCCCGGCTGCGTCCGATATGCGGCTACCGCCGCGGGGGACCTGCCTCGGCCGTCCGCTCACCGGCCTGCCGGACATGCCCCGCCTGCCGGACGGCTACACCATCCGCGCGCAGCGCGGCCATGCCGACGTGGCGGGCCGCGCCGCCGCCCATCGCGCCGCGTTCGGCTCCACCCGTGTCACGACCGAACTCCCCCAGCGCGGCCGCTGGGAGGTGCCCCCAGCCCGCATGCGGGACACCTGGCCCTACCGCGCCGAGTTCGACCCCGTCGTGGTGTCGCCCGGCGGTGACGTCGTGGCGTACTGCCAGGGCTGGTACGACGAGGTCAACGGCATCGGCGCGTTCGAACCGGTCGGTACCCACCCCGGCCACCGCCGCCTCGGCCTGGCCCGCGCCGCCTGCGTCGCGGTGCTGCACTCGTTCGCCGCCGCGGGCGGTCGGCGGGCCATCGTCTACACCCGCGGCGACGCCGACTACCCCGTGCCCAAACGGCTCTACGAGTCCATGGGCTTCACCGCGTACACCCGCACCCACACCTACGTCGGGCCCCCTACTCGTACTCGTAGTACTTGAGAGCTACGCGGAAGGTGCACTCCCTGGCGGGACGCCGACCACAAGGGGTGATCCATAACTTCCCTACCGGAAGCACGAAAGGCATCCGGAACGGAAGGACCATCCGCCATGGCGCCCCGCCCGCGCACCAACCGTCCGCGCACCAGCCGCCCACGCCGCCCCGGCCGTCCGCGCCGGGTCCTGCTCGCCGCGCTCGTGACCGCGTCGGTGGCGGTGCCGATGTCGTGTGCGGCCCGCCCGGCGGACGTCCCGGCACCCGCCCCGACCGCCGTCGCCCCACTGCGGGCCGCGACCCCGGCGGCCCTCGACGAGCGGTACGCCGCCAGCCGCGACGACATCCGGGCCGCCGAGCGGGCGGCCGCCGGCCACGGCGACCGGAAGCGCGCCGCCGCCCTGCGCGCCATGGCGGGCCCGGCGCGCCACTTCCTGTCCTTCGACGGCCGCGACGGCGGCCGCACCACCGAGGTCTTCGGCGACCTGGCGCACGCCGGGCGGGTCGCCGTGCTGGTGCCGGGCTCGGACACCAACCTCGACACGTACGGGCGCTTACGGGCCGACGCCGTGGCGCTCCGGCGGGAGCTGGGTGACAGGGCCGCCGTCGTGGCCTGGCTCGGCTACGCGACGCCGAGCACGGTGGGCCCCGAGGTGCTGACTGCGGGGCGGGCCGACGGCGCCGCTCCCCGACTCCGGCGGTTCCTCGGCGAGTTGGACGCGGTCAAGCCCGCCGCCCGCACCTCGCTGCTCTGCCACTCCTACGGCTCGGTCGTCTGCGCGCGGGCCGCCGCGGGCCTGCGGGTCGCCGACATCGTCCTGTACGGCAGCCCCGGGACCGGCACCGGCAACGTCCGCGAACTGCACACCCAGGCCACCGTCTGGGCGGGCCGCGGCGCGGACGACTGGATCGCCGGCATACCGCATGTGCGGCTCCGGCTGCCGTTCACCACCGTCGGGTTCGGGGCCGACCCGGTGTCGAAGGGGTTCGGCGCCCGCACCTTCGACGCGGGCGGCGGGGGCCACAGCGACTACCTGAAGCCCGGTTCCGTATCACTGAGGAACATCGCCCGGATCGTCTCCGGGCAGCCGCGCCCCGAGGAGGGCGGCGATGCGTGACCTCGTGGGCCGACATGGCCTCATCAGCACGCGTGACCTCGTGGGCCGACACGGCCTCATCGGCACGCGTGACCTCGTCCGGCGGATCGACGCCGCCACGCCGCCCGACCGCGACCGCGCGGTCGACGCCCTGCGCGCCCTCGCCGTCCTCGGTGTCGTGCTCGGCCATTGGCTGGTCACCGCGCTGGTCGTGGACAGCGGCACGGTACAGGTCGCGAGCCCGCTGCGGTACATGTCCCATCTCGCCCCGGTGTCCTGGGTGTTCCAGACGCTGGCCGTCTTCTTCCTCGTCGGCGGGCACGTGGCCGTACGGAGCCACCTGTCGGCCCGCGCCCTGGGCACGTCCTACGGACGGTGGCTCGGCGCCCGGCTGACCCGGCTGTTCCGGCCCGTCGCCGCCGTGCTCGCGGTATGGACGGTGGCGTTGGGCGCGATGCTCGTCTCCGGCGTCGGCTTCGAGACCGTGTACGCGCTGGGCAGACTGGTGCTTTCGCCGCTGTGGTTCCTGCTGGTGTTCGCGGCGCTGACCGCGGCGACCCCGATGGTCGCCCGGCTCCACCCGCTGTGGCCGCTCACGGTGGTGCTGTACGTCGACCTGTCCCGGTTCGGGTCCGGCGGGGCAGCCGGGCCGGACTGGATCGGCTGGACCAATGTGGCGGCGGGCTGGCTGGTGCCGTACTGCCTGGGCGCGGCCTGGGCGCGCGGCGGCCTGACGGGGCGTACGACCGGCTGGGTCCTGCTGGCCGGGGGCGCGGCGGCCACCGCCGGACTCGTGCTGATCGCCGGATATCCGGCGTCCATGGTCGGCGTGCCGGGCGCCGAGGTCTCCAACCTCAACCCGCCGACCCTCGCCGCCGTCACCTTCGGCCTGGCCCAGTGCGGCGCGGCGCTGCTGCTGCTCGGGCCGCTGCGGCGGATGCTCAGACGCCCGGCGGCCTGGGCCGCGGTGGCGCTGGTCAACCTCTCCGCGATGACGGTCTTCCTCTGGCACCAGACCGCGATGATCGCGGTCACCGCGCTCGGCCTGCTCGCCGGCGGCGCGCTGCCCGGGCTGCACACCGTTCCCGACGGACCGGAGTGGGTGCCGGCGAGGCTGGCCTGGCTGCCGTTGTTCGCGGTGGCGTTGGCGGTGTGCTGGGCGGCGTTCGGGGTCTACGAGCAGGGGCGCCGGGGCGGCACCAGGGTGGTACGCGAGGGACGGCCCGCCCGGACGGAGGCGGTGCGGGGTGCCTAGGGTGGACCGCGTGCGGAAGGGGGAGATGGGGATCAAGGGGGAGGCTGAGGGCAGGGGACGCCTGCTGACAGCCGTGTCGAAGGTGCCGCGCGCCCTGCGCGAGGACCTGTGGACGACGGCCGCCGATCCGCTGCCGCGCATGGGGCAGCCGGGGTGGCCGGTCTGGCGGCCGGTGTCCTGGCTGGCGGTGGTGCTGCTCGCGGTGCTGTTCGCCATCACCAGCACGAACCAGTACGCCTTCGGCTACCACCTGGACCTGGAATTCAGCGTGGTGCTGGCCGGTGTCCAGTCGGCGGCGCTCATCGTCGCGATGTCCCGTCCCCTGCCCGCATGGTGGGCCGGGACCGTCTCCATGGTCGTCGCCGCCACGTCGGCCGCCGTGTCCGGCACCCCCAAGGGCACGCCCTTCCCCTGGGCCGCCACCGGAATCGCCGCGCAGGCCGGGGTGCTGTTCATGCTGGCCCTGCGGGTCCGTCCCCGCGCGGCGGTCGGGGCACTGACGATCAGCGTCCTGGCGGGGCTGGGCTGCGACCTGTTCGTCTCCCGACCGCACGACTCCGACACCGCGGTGGCCGTCATGGTCTTCGCCGCCGCGACCGTGGTCGGCACGGCACTGCGCGGCCGCCGAGAGGCGCGGACACGGCTCGTCGAGCAGGAGACCCTGACCGCCGAGGAGCGGGCCCGGCGCACGCTGCTGGAGGAGCGCAACCGGATCGCCCGCGAACTGCACGACGTGGTCGCCCACCACATGTCGGTGATCTCCATCCAGGCGCAGGTCGCGCCGCACCTGGTCGAGAACCCGTCCGAAGAGCTGAAGGAGAACCTCGCGGGGATCCGCGAGAACGCCGTCGAGGCGCTCTCCGAACTGCGCCGGGTGCTGGGCGTGCTGCGCTCGGAGGACGCCCTGGCCGACGGCGTACGGCACGCCCCCCAGCCCACCCTCGACCGGCTGGACGAGCTGATCGGCAAGGTGCGCGGCACCGGGCTCGCGGTCGCCGTCGAGACCACGGGCGAGCGGCGTCCGCTGCCGCCGGGCGTCGAGCTGTCGGCGTTCCGCATCGTGCAGGAGGCGCTGAGCAACGTGATGCGGCACGCGCCGGGCGCGTCCGTGCGGGTGGCGCTCGCCTACCACGCGGCCGGTCTCACGGTCCGGATCGCCAACACCGCGCCGGACCGCCCCGGCGCGCCCGTGCGGCGTGTCCAGGGTCCCGACGGCTCAGGCGGCTCCGGCGGCTCCGGCGGTGCCGACAACTCCGGCGGCTCCGGCCACGGGCTGCTCGGCATGAGGGAACGTACCGCCATGCTGGGCGGGGAGTTCGCGGCCGGGCCCACCCCCGACGGCGGTTACGAAGTAGTGGCGACGCTCCCCCTGGAGCTGGAGGACGATGCATGACCATCCGTGTGCTGATCGCCGACGACCAGATGATGGTCCGCCAGGGCTTCACGGTCCTGCTCGACGCCGAACCGGACATCGAGGTCGTCGGCCAGGCCGTCGACGGCCTGGACGCGGTCGGCAAGGTCGCCGAACTCGCCCCCGACGTCGTCCTGATGGACATCCGGATGCCCGAACTCGGCGGCATAGAGGCGACGCGCCGCATCACCGAGCCCACGGGCGCCACCGTCAAGGTGCTCGTCCTGACCACCTTCGACCTCGACGAGTACGTGTACGAGGCGCTGCGCGCGGGCGCGTCCGGCTTCCTGCTGAAGGACGCGTCAGCGGCGGAACTCGCCAATGCGGTCCGGGTGGTGGCGGCCGGCGACGCGCTGCTCGCCCCGAACATCACCAAGCGGCTCATCACCGAGTTCTCCCGCATGACCCCCCGCGCCCCGGTCAAGGACCGCGTCGCCGCCCTGACAGAACGCGAGACCGAGGTCCTGTCCCTGGTCGCCCAGGGCCTGTCGAACGCGGAGATCGCCGGCCGCCTGCTGGTGGCGGAGCAGACGGTGAAGACCCACGTGAGCAGGATCCTGGTCAAACTGGGCCTGCGCGACCGGACCCAGGCGGCGGTCTTCGCCTACGAGTCGGGCCTGGTGCGCCCGGCCGGATACTGAGCGCCGCGACCCAGCCGTCGCATGTGTGCCTCCGGACCCCGGGCGGTCAAGGCGATCTGACTCACGGTCCGGCCTCGTCCGCATCGATGACGGTGCGGCCGACCAGGCGCTCATAGCGCTGCCTCGCGGCCTGCGGCGTGCCGAGCCCGAGGCCGAAGGCGATCTCCGGCCAGGTCATGCCGCGCCCCCGCGCCATCTTGAGGAGTCCCGCCTCCAGCTCGTCCATCTCCCCACGGGCCAGCGGCACGAGAGTCAAGGCGGCGGTGATATCGGACCGGTCCACCTCCGGCTCGCCGTCCTCGAGCTGTGCGGCCCCGCTGAGCAGGAACGACACGAGCCTGATGGCTTCGTGCGGCCCGATGACGGAGGGATGGACCTGCCGCCGGCGCTGCCCGTCGGTGGCCGCGTGCCGCTCGGCGATGCGGAACAGGGAGGCGTATACGCGCTGCGCTCGCGCCTCGTCCGGGTGCGGGGGCGTGAAGGGGTCGGTGGGCTGATCGGGAATCGACGCTGCCATGCGCCCAGGTTGCACTGACACACGAGTTGTCGTCAACTAATCATTGTGAACAATCTGTTCATGCATCCTGAGCGTGCTCCGACCACGATGGGGGGAGGATCCACGATGGGTGATTTCGAATCCGACATGGCGATCGCGCCGCAACCGGAGGGCACGGAACTGACGCCCGAGGAAGCGGCCCTGGCCGCCGACCTGGAACAGGGGTCCGCGGCCGCGACGGACGAGGCCGTCTGACCATGCGTGCGGGCGGGAAGGGCGGCCGCCATCGCGCACCGAGCCCCGAGCCCGCGGTGAAAGCGCCCTTCACGCCCCCCTTCACGGCGGAGTCCGCGCGGGCCGTCACGCTCCTGGAGGAAGCGGCCCGCGGTCTTGGGACGCGGCCACGGTGGCGTCGTCAGGCGCGCCTCGACGGAGCCCTGTCCGTGTGGACGTGCGAGCTCGCCGACCCGGCCGGCGCGTCCGTGGCGGCCGGTGCGGGGAAGGGGCGCACGGACACCGGGGCACGGGCCCGGGCGCTCGGTGAAGCCCTGGAACGCCTGCTGGCCGGACCGGCCGGACTCGACCGGGCGGCCGTGCACTTCACCGCCGCCGGACAGCTGGCCGCCGGTATGCTGGCCGGCGAGGCGAGCGCCCCGCTGCTGGCACAGCGCCCGGACCAGGAGATCGCCTGCCTCACCTACGAGCCCCTGCACGCGGGCGCGGACGAAGCGAGCATCCCGCTGTTCCTCGGAGCTCCTTGGTACGCGGGCCCGGACGGACGGGCCCATCGAGACGCGCTCGGCGACCGCGCCTGCTACGGAGCCCTCTCGCGGTACTCGGTCGGTTCCGGGTACGGCTTGGCACCCACGCCCACCCAGGCCACCGTCCACGCACTGCTGGAGACGATCGAGCGGGACGCGTGCTCACTGCTGACGATCCGCACGTTGCTCTCCGGCCGGCGGCCCGTCATCCTCGACCCCGCGACCCCGCCCGACGGGCTTGCCGCGCTCCACGCCTGTGCCGAACACGAGGCATCGGCTCGCGTGTACCTCGTCGACGCCACCAGCGATCTCGGCGTCCCCACCGTCCTGGCCTACAGCACGCCTCGTCCCCCGACGCGCTACGTGCGTGGCCAGGCCGCCGCCCTCAGCTGTCACGACGCCGTCGAGGGAGCGCTCACCGAGCTGCTCGAATCGACCGCACTCCGCCGTCGCACACCGGCCCGACCGGTCCGGCTGGCACTCCTCGAACCTCACCCGGCACTGCACCGCTGCGGGCGGTTCGACCTCACCGACGCTCTCCTCCGGGCCCGGAGCACACCGTTCCGCGACCGGCCCGCGCCCGACGACCCGGCGAACCAGCTCACCGGGCTCCTCGCCCGCCTGAAGGCCGGAGGGTTCACCGCCCGTCAAAGGCGCATCGCCCGACTCGTCGGCGATGTCGACGCCGTCCACACCGTCGTGCCCGGCCTGGAGCGGTTCTTCGCGTCGTCAAAGGCGCTCTCATCCTCCCCGGCCCCCGAGGACGGACGGCGGCGCGGAGCCGTCAGCCCTGAACAGGCAGGCGCCCGGCCGGACAGCCCGGCCCCATCCGTCAAGCGGCGTCGAGGGCTTGGGTGATCTTGCGGGTCATGTCGGCCATGGTGGGGGTGGGCTTGCCCTTGTAGGTTCGGGTCGCTGCCTCGATGGCGACGATGACGGTGCTGCGGAAGTTGTCAGCCTCAGCCGGATCCTGCTTCTTGAGCAGGATCATGGCTCCCGTCAGGGTCGGCAGCACCCGGTCGGCGAGCTCGGCCACGGAGTTGCCGACCAGGTCGCTGCCCTTGGGGTAATCGGTGAGCACGTGCCCGACCAGGCCGGTCGCGGAGGACAGGGCGATGGAGCCGTCGGTGGCGATCCTGTGGGGCTTCCCAGTGCCATCAACGGCGGCCATCAGCGCCACGGCGCCGTACGCGGCGGTCCGCAGGTTGAGCTTGTCCTGGTCGGTAAGGGTGACGGACATGGCTGTGCGCTCCTTTGAATCTGTAGTGGTGCGGGATGGGTACGCCCGCCGAGCGGAGTCAGCCGGGCCCACAACCCCACTGTCCCCACCGGGCCTGACACCGACCTGACACGCCCCTGCCATGGCCCAGCCAACCGATGCGCCACTTTTGCAAGCATGCGCTTGCAAAAGTTAGCGGCGATGGGGCAGCATCGGACTCATGGCATCACTGAACGTCGGCAATCTCGGCGCGTTCCTGCGGGAGCAGCGGCGCACCGCGCAGCTCTCCCTGCGGCAGCTCGCCGACGCCGCAGGGGTGTCCAACCCGTATCTCAGCCAGATCGAGCGTGGCCTGCGGAAGCCGAGCGCCGAGATTCTGCAGCAGCTCGCGAAGGCGCTGCGGATATCCGCCGAGACGCTGTACGTCCAGGCCGGAATCCTCGACGAGCGGGACCGGGACGAGGCGGAGGTGCGCAGTGTGATCCTCGCCGACCCGTCGATCAACGAGCGGCAGAAGCAGGTGCTGCTGCAGATCTACGAATCGTTCCGCAAGGAGAACGGACACCCCGCGAGCGGCGAGCAGACCCCCGCCGACAGTGACGGCAGCGACGACCCCGACGACCGCACCCCATCCTCGAACTGATCCGGGAGGACCATCGCCATGGCCATCGCCGACGACGTACGCAAGACGCTGACCGACCCCACCCCCCTCTACTTCGTGGCCGGCACGGCCGACCTCGCCGCCCAGAAGCTCAAGGAGGTGCCGACGCTGGTCGAGAAGATCCGCGCCGAGGCCCCCGAGCGGATCGCGGCCGTACGGAACACCGACACGCAGGCCGTGCAGGAGCGCGTCGCCCAGCAGGCCCGGGAGGCTCAGGAGAAGCTGACCGAGCTGCTCGGGTCGCTGGACACCGACCTCAAGAAGCTGCGCGACACCGCGCAGGAACTCGCGCTCCAGGGCGTGGGGCGGGCCGCCGAGCTCGCCATCCGGGCGCGGGAGACATACGACGAGGTCGCCGAGCACGGTCGCGAGGCCGTGAAGACCTGGCGCGGCGAGGCGGCCGAGGAGGTCCACGAGGTCGCCGAGCGGGTCGAGCCGAAGAGCAACGGTTCGCAGGGTTCGCGGAGCGACGGCCCGAAGAGCGCACCCGCGAAGGACGACACCGCCAAGGGCGACGCGTCGAAGGCCAGGTCCGCGGCGGCCGCCGGGTCCCGGACCGGCTCCGGAGCCAAGTCCGCGCCCGCCGCCGAGTCCACCACCACGGCCAAGCCCGCGGCCCGCAAGGCCCCCGCCCGCAAGCCCGCGGCGAAGAAGACGGCCCCCAAGCCGGCCGAGTGAGCGCGGGCGGGCCGGCCACCACCCGGTGTGTCCGGCCCGCCGTGCGGGGTACGGTGGCGCGCAAGGTGCCCGTGACGGATCGAAGGGGTGGTGGGCCGCGTGTTGAGTGCGGGGTTCGGCAGCGCCATGTGGTTTCTCGGCGAATGGCTGCCGCGGCTGCTGTGCGTGTTCGCCCTGCTGGCGCTCCTCGATGCCGCGACCACCCGCGAGGACGCCTTCCGCGCGACCGACAAGCAGACCAAGCGCTTCTGGATGACGGTCCTGTCCCTGGCGGCGCTGGTCACGGCGCTTCCCTCGCTCAGTCTGCTGGGCGGCGGCTGGGCCACTCTGGCCGGCATCCTCGGCCCGCTGTGGTTCATCTGCGCGCTGGCCTCACTGGTCGCCACCATCGTCTATTACGTGGACGTACGCGCCACCCTCAAGCAGATCCGCGGACGGCGGAGCTGGCCCCGGCGCGGACCCGGCCGCGGAAACGGCCCGTACGGGCCCTTCAACGGCCGCCGCTGAACGCCGGAATCCGCCTGACGGCCCGTCATTGGCTGTCCTCTCCGCCGGGCTTCCGACCTGCCCCCGCCGCCACGCGTCCAAGCGCGCCCCGGGCGCCTCAGCCGCGGTCGAGCAGCAGCACCGCCAGATCGTCCGTCAGCTCACCGCCGTTCAGCGAGCGCACCTCCGTGACCATCGCGTCCAGCAGTTCCTCACCGCCCAGGCCCGCCGCCAGTTGACGGGCAACGATGTCAACCATCCCGTCCTGGCCCAGGCGCTGCCTGCTGCCCGCCCCGACGCGCCCCTCGATCAGGCCGTCGGTGTACATCATCAGGCTCCAGGCGGCGCCGAGTTCGACCTGGCGGCGCGGCCAGCGGGCCTTCGGCAGCAGGCCGAGCGCCGGTCCGCAGCTGTCCTCGTACGGCAGCACCCGCGGCGGCTGGCCCGCCCGTACCGCCAGCGGCGAGGGGTGACCCGCCAGGCAGACCCCGGCCCGCCGCCCGTCCGGCGCGATGTCCACCGTGCAGACCGTCGCGAAGATCTCGTCATCGGCCCGTTCGTGCTCCAGCACCTGCTGGAGCGTGCCGAGCAGCTGGTCGCCGCAGAGCCCGGCGAACGTCAGCGCGCGCCACGCGATCCGCAGCTCGACGCCGAGCGCCGCCTCGTCCGGGCCGTGCCCGCACACGTCGCCGATCATCGCGTGCACGGTGCCGTCCGGGGTGCGGACGGTGTCGTAGAAGTCGCCGCCGAGCAGCGCGCGGCTGCGGCCGGGCCGGTATCGGGCGGCGAACCGCAGGTCCGAGCCCTGGAGCAGGGGGGTGGGCAGCAGCCCGCGCTCCAGCCGGGCGTTCTCCTGGGCGCGCAGCCGGGACTCGGTCAGCTGGCGCTGGGCCAGGTCGGCGCGCTTGCGTTCCACCGCGTAGCGGATGGCGCGGCTGAGCACCCGGCCGTTGAGCTCGTCACGGAAGAGGTAGTCCTGGGCGCCGACCCGCACCGCCTCGGCGGCGCGCTCCGCGTCGCCTTCGGAGGTGAGCGCGAGAACGGCGTGCGCGGGGGCGAGCCGCAGCACCTGGCGCAGGGCGTCCAGGGCATCGCCGGAGCCGCGCCCGGGGCCGGGCAGAGCGAGGTCGAGCAGGATGCACTGCACGTCGTCGGTGAGCAGCCGGGTCGCCTCGGTGAGATTGCGGGCCGTACGGATACGGACCCGGTTGCCGTCGGCGTCCAGCAGTTCCGGGACGGAGAGGGAGCCGACCGGGTCGTCCTCGATCACCAGCAGCGTCAGTCCGCCGTCGGACAGAGCGACAGGCCGGGCCTGTGGGGTCAGCGCCTCCCGCTGCCGCGGCACGGGTACGGACATGCCTCGCTTCCTTCCCTCCCCCCGAGGGCACAGCGTCCCGCCCCGTGGCGGGCCACCCGTGCTGGCGCACACCAACCGGTCGGTTTCATGGTGTGCACCCGGTCACTGCCTGGCGACCCTAGCGGTAGGGCGCGCCGTAACGGAATGACCTTTGGCAATCAACTTCTGTCATATGCCGAAGCCGTCCGAAAACCTGGCACACATAAGAGGGCGGCGCGATGACGAACGTCACGTGGGCGACAGCTCGCCGGGGCCCTGAGGCCGGCCCCGGGGCTACACCTCCGGGCCGCCCCTGGGTTACTTGTCCGGCCGTACGACGCCCAGGATCGGCATCGAGCCCGCTCCCGCCAGCGTGATCTGCCGACCGGGCCGCGGGGCGTGCACGATCATGCCGTCGCCCACGTACATTCCGACATGGCTGGCGTCCCCGAAGTAAATGATCAAGTCGCCCGGGCGCATCTCCTCGATCTCCACCCGCGGCAGCCGCTTCCACTGCTCCTGCGAGGTGCGCGGTATCGCGTGGCCGCCCGCCGCCCACGCCTTGAGCGTCAGGCCGGAGCAGTCGTACGTGTCAGGCCCCTCGGCGCCCCACACGTAGTCCTTTCCTATCTGCGCCGTCGCGAAGTCCACCGCCCGCTCGCCCGACCCCGACGCCTTTCCCCTGACGTCGTCGAGAATTCCCGAGCGCAGCCACTTCGCCTGCGCCGACCGGGCCTTCTCCTCCTCCAGCTTCCGCAGCCGCGCCAGCTCCTCCTTCTTCAGCTTCGACTCCAGCCGCTTGGCCTTCGCGAGCTTCTCCTTGATCTGCTTACTGGCGGCGGCCTTCTTCGCCCGGCTCTCGTCCAGGCGCTGCCATTCCCGCGACGCGGACTCGGCATTCCGGTCGAGCAGGGCCTGCGTCGACGCCAGCCGGTTGATCACCCCGCTGGTGGCGTGCTGGCCCTTTCGGGCGAGGAACACGCCGTCGAGGAATTCCTGCGGGTCGTCGGAGAGGAGCAGCCGGGCCTCGTGCGGCATGGCACCGTTGCGGTACTGCGCGCGGGCCATCGCCCCCGCCTGCTTCTTCAGGTCGACCATCTCCGCCTGGGCCTTGGCCACCGCCTGCGCGATCCCGACGATCGTCGCCTCCTGCCGGGTCTGCTTCTCACGCGCGAGGTTGTACGCGTCCGTGGCCGACTCGGCCTGCCGGTACAGCGTCTCGACCTGCTTGTGGACCTCTTCCAGGCTCTTGGGCCGCTCCTCCCGGGACGGCTCCGGGTCGTCGGGCGCGGCATACGCCGCCTCCGGGACCACCAGCACGCCGATCGCGCAGACCAGCGCGGTCGCCGTGACGACGCCCGCGCTCCTCCCCCTGCCGTCACGCCTCACCGGTCAGCCTCCGCTCTCCCGTACGCCGGCCCCCGCTTCGCCCGCCGGCGATCGCCTACTGGCGCGTAGGAACGGATGGTGGCATGGCTCACCGCAATCCGGTAGAGCGGTGAGCGCCTTCCGCGTCGCGCCTCCCCCGCCGCGGTGCCCGCACGGGCACGCTCCGCACGCCTCACCGACCCTCGCCGCCCTGCCCGTGGCGACGCCTCCGTCCGCCCCGCCCAAGGCCACCACCCTGACGGCCGAGGTTCACCCTCCGTTCACTCTTCCCCATCGGCCACTTCACCTGTCCTGCCTAATTTCGGCCCTACGGAAGCGAGCCGTGCCCTCAATCCGGCCTCGGCGCCGCATAGCTGAATCTCAGATCCGCACCACTCCTCTTCTCCCACGCCGTCCCCACCGGCGGCTCCCGGAAGGAAACCCCCGAAAGTGAAGCTTCAGCGCAAGAACCGGCTTCGCGCCATCGCCGCCGGTGCTCTCGTCGTCTCCAGCGCCGTGGCCCTGACCGCCTGCGGCTCGGACGACAACAGCAAGTCGAACGGCGGCGAGTCCCAGGGCGCGAGCAACATCAAGTGCGAGGGCAAGGGCAACCTGCTCGCCTCCGGCTCCTCCGCCCAGAAGAACGCCATGGACCTGTGGATCCGCAACTACACCGCGGCGTGCGGCAGCACCAAGGTCAACTACAAGGCGACCGGCTCCGGCGCGGGCATCCAGGAGTTCCTCCAGGGCAAGACCGCCTTCGCCGGCTCCGACTCGGCGCTGAAGGACGAAGAGGTCGCCGCCTCGAAGAAGGTCTGCAAGGACAGCCAGGCCATCAACATGCCGATGCTCGGCGGCCCGATCGCGGTCGGCTTCAACGTCAACGGCGTGGACAAGCTGACCCTGGACGCCGAGACCCTCGCCAAGATCTTCAACTCGGACATCAAGAACTGGAACGACGAGGCGATCCAGAAGCTGAACCCGGACGCCAAGCTTCCCGACCTCAAGATCCAGGCGTTCCACCGCTCCGACGAGTCCGGCACCACGGACAACTTCACCAAGTACCTCAAGGCCGCCGCGCCGTCGGCGTGGCCGCACGAGCCGGGCAAGGCGTGGGAGGGCGAGGGCGGCCAGTCCGCTGACGGCTCCTCCGGCGTCTCCTCCCAGGTCAAGCAGGTCAACGGCGCGATCTCGTACTTCGAGCTCTCGTACGCCACCTCCGGTTCGCTCAAGACCGTCGACCTGAAGACCGGCGCCGCCGCCCCGGTCCAGGCCACCACGGACAACGCCTCCAAGGCGATCGCCGAGGCCAAGGTCGTCGGCAAGGGCAAGGACCTCGCCCTCGAGCTGGCCTACGACACCAAGGCCGAGGGCGCCTACCCGATCACCCTGGTGACGTACGAGATCGCCTGCGAGAAGGGCAACAGCTCCGACACGCTCGAGGCCACCAAGTCCTTCCTGACCTACCTGTCCAGCGAGGACGGCCAGAAGGTCCTCAAGGAGCGCGGCTACGCCCCGCTGCCCGCCGAGATCGCCACCAAGGTCCGCTCGACCGTCACCAGCCTGTCCTGACCCGGTACGGCCGGCCCCGCACGCCGGGGCCGGCCCCCTCCTCATCCGGTGCACCGCCGCGCCAGGAGCCATGACCGGCTCCGCAGACCGGAGAAACCCATGAGTGACATCCCTGACATAGCTTCCCCGGACCCCAGCGGTCCGCCATCGCCCGACGGCGATCTCTCCCCGCTCGACGCGTCCCCGCTGGGCAAAACCAAGGTGAAGAGCACCGGCCGCTTCGGCGACAGGATCTTCGTCGGCCTCTCGCGAGGCGCGGGCATCACGCTGCTGGTGATCATGGCCGCCATCGCGGCCTTCCTGGCCTATCGGGCCAGCGGCGCGCTCTCGGCCAACGAGGGCAACTTCTTCACGACCTTCGAGTGGGAGCCCAACACCGACCCGCCGGTCTTCGGCATCGCGGTCCTGGCGTTCGGCACCATCGTCAGCTCGATCATCGCGATGGCCCTCGCCGTGCCGGTCGCCGTCGCCATCGCGCTGTTCATCACCCACTACGCGCCGCGTCGGCTGTCCGGCCCCATCGGGTACGTGATCGACCTGCTCGCCGCGATCCCCAGCATCGTCTACGGCCTGTGGGGCGCGCTCTTCCTCGTCCCGCACCTCGAGGGCTTCTACAAGTGGCTCGACGACTACCTCGGCTGGACAAAGATCTTCGAGTACAACGACGGGGCGGCCCGCTCGCTGTTCACCGTCGGCATCCTGCTCGCGATCATGATCCTGCCGATCATCACCAGCGTCAGCCGTGAGGTCTTCCGGCAGGTCCCCCGCATGCACGAGGAGGCCGCGCTCGCCCTGGGCGCGACGCGCTGGGAAGTCATCCGGATGTCGGTCCTCCCGTTCGGCCGCTCCGGGGTCATCAGCGCCTCGATGCTCGGCCTCGGCCGCGCGCTCGGCGAGACGATGGCCGTCGCCACCGTGCTCTCCACCAGCTGGGACATCGTCCCCAGCCTGCTCGACGCGGGTGGCGGCACGTTCGCCCAGAACATCGCCAGCAGCTTCAAGGAAGCCTCCGGCGACATGGGCAAGGACGCACTGATCGCCTCCGGCCTGGTTCTGTTCGTGATCACCCTGGTGGTGAACGGCGCGGCCCGCCTGGTCATCGCGCGCCGCAAGGAGTACTCGGGGGCCAACGCATGAGCAACCTCACCAAGGTCCAGCCGTCGGCCTCCGACGACGCCCCGCGTCCCACCACGCTCCGCCAGCCCCGGCTGCCCCGCTGGGCCCCGGCCGCGTTCGCCGCGGGCTCGGCCCTCGCGGGCTGCGGGATCGGGCTCGGCGCCGGGCTGAACAGCAAGGTCCAGTGGGGCCTGATCGCCGCCCTGATCTTCATCCTCGGCTCGTACCTGGCCGCGGCCAAGGTCGAGGGCCGGCGGCAGGCCAAGGACCGGCTCGCCACCAGCCTGGTGTGGGTGGCGTTCCTGCTCGCGGTGATCCCGCTGGTCTCCCTGCTCTCGGAGACCATCAAGCGCGGTTCCAAGGTGCTCGACGGCTACTTCCTGAGCCACTCGATGGCCGGAATGCTCGACGACCAGCCCGGCGGCGGCGTCTACCACGCCATCATCGGTACGCTGGAGCAGGTCGGCATCGCCACCGCGATCGCCGCCCCGATCGGTCTGCTGACCGCCATCTACCTGGTGGAGTACGGGCGCGGCGCGCTCGCCAAGGCCGTCACGTTCTTCGTCGACGTCATGACCGGCATCCCGTCGATCGTGGCCGGTCTGTTCATCCTCAGCTTCTGGATCCTGTGGCTGGACAACGACTACTCCGGTTTCGCGGGCGCGATGGCGCTGGCGATCCTGATGATGCCGGTCGTCGTCCGCTCCACGGAGGAGATGCTCAAGCTCGTGCCCAACGAGCTGCGCGAGGCGTCCCTGGCGCTCGGCGTGCCGAAGTGGCGCACCATCCTCAAGGTCGTGCTGCCGACGGCGATCGGCGGCATCGCCACCGGCGTGATGCTCGCCATCGCCCGTATCGCGGGTGAGACCGCTCCGATCGTGCTGCTGGTGTTCGGCGAGAGGATCATCAACACGAACCCCTTCGAGGGCCCGCAGTCCTCGCTGCCGTACTACGTCTTCGAGCAGTGGTCGGTGGGTTCGGAAGCGTCCTACGACCGCGCCTGGGCGGCGGCGCTCGTGCTGATCGCCTTCGTCATGATCCTCAACCTGGTGGCCCGCGGCATCGCCCGCTGGAAGGCCCCGAAGACCGGCCGCTGACCGGCCACGTAGCAGAAGAGAAGTGATTTCCATGGCCAAGCGCATCGACGTCAGCGGCCTCACCGCGTACTACGGCAACCACAAGGCCATCGAGGACATCTCGATGACCGTCGAGCCCCGCTCCGTGACGGCCTTCATCGGCCCGTCCGGCTGCGGCAAGTCCACCTTCCTCCGCACCCTCAACCGCATGCACGAGGTCACCCCCGGCGGCCGGGTCGAGGGCAAGGTGATGCTGGACGACGAGAACCTCTACGGCTCCGGGGTCGACCCGGTGGCCGTGCGCCGCACCGTCGGCATGGTCTTCCAGCGCCCGAACCCGTTCCCCACCATGTCGATCTTCGACAACGTCGCGGCGGGCCTGCGGCTCAACGGCAGGTACAGCAAGAGCGAGCTCGCGCAGGTCGTCGAGCGGTCCCTGAAGGGCGCCAACCTCTGGAACGAGGTCAAGGACCGGCTCAACAAGCCGGGCGCGGGCCTGTCCGGCGGTCAGCAGCAGCGCCTGTGCATCGCGCGGGCCATCGCGGTCGAGCCGCAGGTGCTTCTGATGGACGAGCCGTGCTCGGCGCTCGACCCGATCTCGACCCTCGCCATCGAGGACCTGATCGGCGAGCTGAAGGAGCGCTTCACGATCGTCATCGTGACGCACAACATGCAGCAGGCGGCGCGCGTATCGGACCGCACGGCCTTCTTCAACCTGGCGGGCGTCGGCCAGCCGGGCAAGCTCATCGAGATCGACGAGACCGAGCGGATCTTCTCCAACCCCTCGGTCCAGGCGACGGAGGACTACATCTCCGGCCGCTTCGGCTGATCCGGCCGATCGGCCACGGGCGCTACGGGAGCTGCCTTGCGGCGCTGCATGGCGGTGCCGCCGCAAGGCGAAGGGCCCGCCCCCCTCAGGGGGGCGGGCCCGTCCGCGTACCGGGTCCGGGGCGGAGCCCCAGGCCAAGGCGACCTCAGCCGAAGGCCAAGTGCACCACGCCGTAGCTCGCCGCGGCGACCGCGGCAGCCGCCGGCATCGTGATGAACCACCCCATGATGATGTTCTTCGCGACGCCCCAGCGCACCGCGTTCACCCGCTTCGTCGCCCCGACGCCCATGATCCCCGAGGTGATCACATGCGTCGTGGAGATCGGCGCGTGGAACATGAACGACGCCGTGTACATCACGGACGCCGCCGTCGTCTCGGCCGCGAAGCCCTGCGGCGGGTCCAGCTCGATGATCCGGCGGCCCAGCGTCCGCATGATGCGCCAGCCGCCCGCGTACGTACCGAGCGACAGCATCAGCGCACAGACGATCTTGACCCACACCGGGATCGGGTCGCCAGCGTCCTCCACATCGGCGATGACCAGGGCCATCACCACGATGCCCATCGTCTTCTGGGCGTCCTGCAGACCGTGGCCGAGCGCCATGCCGGCCGCCGAGACGGTCTGCGCTATCCGGAAGCCGCGCTTGGCCTTGTGCGGGTTGGCCTTGCGGAACATCCACATGATCACGACCATCACCAGATAGCCGAGGATCAGGCCGACGAACGGCGAGACGAACATCGGGATGACGATCTTCTCGACCACCCCGGACCAGATGACGTCGATGCCGCCCGCGAGCGCCGCGCCCACCATGCCGCCGAAGAGGGCGTGCGAGGAGGAGGACGGCAGACCGAAGTACCAGGTGACCAGGTTCCAGACGATCGCGCCGACCAGGGCGGCGAAGAGGATGCCCATCCCCCGGTCGCCGTGGGGCGTCTCGATCAGGCCCTCGCTGACGGTCTTGGCGACCCCGCTGCCCATGAAGGCACCGGCGAGGTTCATCACCGCGGCCATCGCGAGCGCCGCCCGCGGGGTCAGCGCCCGCGTGGAGACCGAGGTCGCGATGGCGTTCGCGGAATCGTGGAATCCATTGGTGTACGTGAAGAAGAGCGCGACCCCGATGGTCACGACAAGCGCGAAGGTGTCCACCGGGGGTCAGGACTCCTTGACCGCGATGGTCTCGACGGTGTTCGCCACGTGCTCGAAGGCGTCCGCGGCCTCCTCCAGCACGTCCACGATCTGCTTGAGCTTGAGCACCTCGATGGCGTCGTACTTCCCGTTGAACAGGTGCGCCAGGAGCTTGCGGTGGATCTGGTCCGCCTGGTTCTCCAGCCGGTTGACCTCGATCCAGTACTCGGTGAGGTTGGTCATCGTGCGCAGGTTCGGCATCGCCTCGGCGGTCAGCTCCGCCGCCCGGGCCAGCACCTCGATCTGCTGCTCGACGCCCTTCGGCAGCTCCTCGACCTGGTAGAGGACGACCAGGTCGACGGCCTCCTCCATGAAGTCCATGATGTCGTCGAGCGACGACGCGAGGGCGTAGATGTCCTCGCGGTCGAACGGCGTGATGAAGGAGGAGTTCAGCTGGTGGAAGATCGCGTGTGTCGCGTCGTCCCCCGCGTGCTCCGCGGCCCGCATCCGTTCGGCAATCTCGGCCCGAGCGGAGGAGTCCGCCCCGAGCAGTTCCATCAGGAGCTTGGAGCCGGTGACGATGTTGTCCGCGGACGCGGCGAACATGTCGTAGAAGCTCGTCTCCCTGGGGGTCAGACGAAAGCGCACTGGGGATCCTCGGGGTACAGCGGATTCGGTCTCGTTGATGCTAGGCGCATCATCCGGCCACGGCTAACCGGCGTTCATCCAGTGTCGCCCATCGAGCAAGGTGCTCATGACCGGGTCGGGACTCAGTCGGACATATGGGGTAAGGTATACCCGCCCGGGGTATACGGATCGATCGCGAACAGCGGAGGACGCCATGACCACCACGGCAGCCGACAGCGGCACGGCCGACGGTGACCAGCAGACCGGAGCGCGCGAGGAGCACCACGGACCGCACGGCTACGCCAAGCAGAAGGACCAGCACCTCAAACGACTGCGCCGCATCGAAGGCCAGATCAGAGGCCTTCAGCGGATGGTCGACGAGGACGTCTACTGCATCGACATACTCACCCAGGTGTCCGCGAGCACCAAGGCACTCCAGTCCTTTGCCCTGCAACTGCTCGAAGAACACCTCCGGCACTGCGTCGCCAGTGCGGCTGTGGAGAGCGCCGCGCACGAGGGGGACGGCGCCGGAGGAGAGATCGACGCCAAGGTCGCCGAGGCCACCGCGGCCATCGCCCGGCTGCTGAGGACCTGACACGGCCCGGTGATCGGCGCCCGGCGCTCGCCGGCTCCTTGGCCGAAAACAATCGGCCCGCGCCCTGCGGACGGCCCGCCCCGCGCGCCTTACCGGTGGTCCTGCCCGACGGAACGGTCCGCCCGGTCGGCGTCGACGCCGAGGATCTCGTCGATCCGGTCCGGGCTGAGCCGGTCCTCGTCCGCGCTCGACGCGGCGATCATCAAGTCACCGTAGAGATCGATCTCGATCAGGGCCACGGAGTCCGGGCCCGAAGAGCCACGACGCGCCACCACGTGCTTCACCTCCCCTTACGAGCACATGCGAGCACTTACGAGCAGCGACTTCCCAGGGTAGGGAGCGGTGCACACGCCGCGCATGGCACGGACGGACCATTTCGCAGGCTCAGGCGGTCCGGCGGCACTAGGGTCCAGGTGACCCGACCGTGCCCGTATAGATGTCCGCGGGCTCCGGCAGCCGGACCGTCACCGGAGCCCCGAAGTCGTACAGCTCGGTCGTGGAGGCGACGTCCTGCCGCCCTCCCGACCCGGCCCACCCGTTGGTCACCGAGAACCGGTGCCGGATCTTCCGCAGCCTCCCCTGCTCGTCGAGATACGCGTCGAAGGCCACGGCGTGCTCGGTGAACCCCTTCGCCGCCGCCCCCAGCGCCTCCCGCACCCCCGGCGACGCGACCCGCGCCGCCCGCCCGATGTCGGTGAGGCCGCGGTAGTGCCGCACGGCCGTGCCGCCCAGCCGCTCCTCGCCGATCACGCTCACATGCCGCGCCGCCCGCAACAGCTCCGCGGCCGTCAGCGGATCGGTCGCCCCGCCGGTGACCAGATTCCCGTCCGAGACCCCCGCCGTGTCCACCCGGACCCATTTGTCCGCTGGGACACCCTCGCCCCGGTTTCGCATGAAAAGGGCACCCGCCGCCAGCAGTTCCGTGATCGGCTCGTGCTCGGCCACCCCCGCCGCGTCCTTCGGCAGCACCACCCTCAGCCGCCCCCGCTGGGCCACGAAGTCGTAGCCGCCGCGGCCCCTGACGGCCACCCGGGTCCCGCCCGTGGCCATCTCCACCGTCGTACGGACCCGGGAACTCCCCGACCGCACCAGCACGTCGGCCGCTCCGCGCAGCTCCGCCACCGCGTCGCCGGCGGCCTGCCCCGCCACCACCACACGCTCCGACGAGCACCCGACGCCCGTCACCATCAGCCCGACGGCCAACCCGCCCGCCACCGCCGTCGCCGCCCGTCTGCCGCCCCCTTTCCCGGCGGAGGCGCCCCCCGGCTCCCTCCCGGGGGACCCCCCGCGCGCCGCTGCCGCACCCGTGCGTCCGCGCTGCCGGCTCACCATCGGCCCTGACCCCCTGGCCACCCTCAGGCTCACGCTGCTCATGACGTGAGTACTCACTACTTCAACGACCCGGCACCGAAGCCCGTCACGGCCCCGGTAGCGTGGTCATGTGCTCGACCCCGGCGCTTCAGACGACCCCGGCCCGCAGCCCGGCCGGCCCAGCGGGCCGCGCGCCCCCGGCCCGCAGCCTCCCCCGGACGCGCCCCACGCCGCCCCGCACCTGGCCACCACCGTGGAGAAGGGCGCCTTCTGCAGCGCCCGCTGCTCCTGCGGCTGGCGGGGCCCGGCACGCCGGGCGCGCGCCCGCGCGCGCGAAGACGCCGCGGACCACACCGCCCACGGCGGTCCGGACACATAGGGAACCGCGAACCTCCGTTCGCCCTCTGCCTAGTGGGGAAGAGAGCACAGAGCGACGGAGGCCGCCATGGACAGGCGCACACTGCTGGCTGCGAGCACCGGAATGGCGGCCGCCGCCGCGTGGGCGGTCGGCTGCGACACCGGGACCGGGAACGCCGCTCCCAGCCGCGGCACCTCGGCCTCCGGCGGTCCCGGCTCGGCCGTCGGTACCACGTCCGGGACTCCCGGCGGCCGGGCGGGCAAGCCCACGGCCACCGACTGGAACGCGCTCGGCAAGGGCCTCCAGGGCCGCCTGATCCGCCCAGGCGACGCCGACTACGCCACCGCCCGCCAGCTCTACAACACCCGCTTCGACAAGCTGCGCCCCGCCGCCGTCGCGTACATCGCGAACACCGCCGACATAGCCGAGTGCCTCGCCTTCGCCCGCCGCCACGGCGCCCGCGTCGCCATCCGCAACGGCGGCCACAGCTACGCGGGTTGGTCCAGCGGCGACGGGCGCCTCGTGATCGACGTCTCCTCGCTCAAAACGGTCCGTACCGGCTCCGGCAGCGCCACCATAGGCGCGGGCGCCAAGCTCATCGACGTCTACACCCAGCTCGGCGCGCACGGCGTGACCATCCCGGCCGGCTCCTGCCCCACCGTGGGAGTCTCCGGACTGACCCTCGGCGGCGGCCACGGCGTCGTCTCCCGGGCGTACGGGCTCACCTCCGACAGCCTCACCGGCGCCAGGATCGTCACCGCCGACGGCAAGACCCTGGACGTTTCCAAGGACCGCGAGTCCGACCTGTTCTGGGCGCTGCGCGGCGCCGGGAACGGCAACTTCGGCGTCGTCACCGAACTGCGCTTCCGCACTCACAAGGCGGCTCCCGGCGTCACGGCGTACCTGACCTGGCCGTGGTCGAAGGCGGCGGCCGTGCTCCGCGCCTGGCAGGAGTGGGCCCCCGCCCAGCCGGACGAGATCTGGTCGTCCCTGCACGTGTCCGCCACGCCCGGCCGCACCCCCAGGATCTCCGTGGCGTGCTTCTCGCTGGGCACGCACGGAGCGCTGCAGAACGCCGTCGACCGGCTCGCCGACCGCGCGGGAGCGCCGGCCTCCAGCGCCTCGCTGCGCCGCCGTACGTACCTGGACGCGATGCGGATGTACGCGGGCTGCAGCTCGTACTCCACCAGCCAGTCCCATCTGCCGGGCAAGACGCCGGGGCGCACCCCGAACGGCGTGCTCCAGCGCGAGACGTACGCGGCGCGCTCGGACTTCTTCGACCGTTCGCTGAGTACGGCGGGCATCCGGGCGTTGCTGGACCAGCCGGAGCGGTACGGCCGCCGGACCGGCGGCGGCGGGGCGGTCTCCATCGCGCTGACCGCGCTGGGCGGGGCGGTCAACCGGGTCGCCCCACTGGCCACCGCGTTCGTGCACCGGCGCTCGCGCTTCCTCGCGCAGTACATGGCCTCGTGGCCGGCGGGCGGCTCGGGCAGCGTCCAGACGGCGTGGCTGGACGGCGCGCATACGGCGATGCGGCGGTACGCGTCGGGTGCGGCGTACCAGAACTACACCGACGCGGGGCTCAAGGACTGGCGCAAGGCGTACTACGGCGACGCGGCCGACCGGCTCACGAAGCTGAAGAAGCAGTACGACCCGAACCGGCTCTTCGACTTCCCGCAGGCGCTGTGACCTTGACCGAAAAACGGCTACGGCCCGCCGCTCCCGTGAGGGAAGCGGCGGGCCGTTCGCTTTGAGGCCTGGTGGCGGAGTGTCACGACCGGACGGCCGGTCAGGCGGCGAGGTCCTCGTCCCGTCCGTCGCGGCGCGACTCGGGCACCGGCGGCGAGGCGGCGGTCTCCTGGCGCGTGCCCGCCCGGCCCCCGCCGGGACCGGCGCGTACCAGCCAGGCCGCGCGGGAGCCCGCGACCGAGGTCATCAGCGGGGTCAGCAGCATCATGGCGAGCGGTGCGAGGAGCAGGGCGACCGCGGTGCCCAGGGCGAAGCCGCCGATCACGTCCGTCGGGTAGTGCACGCCCATATAGACACGGCAGAAGCCTTCCAGGAGCGCGAGGGCGATGGCGCCCACGCCGTACTTCCGGCTGGCCATGAAGACTCCGACGGCCAGCGCCATGGTCAACGTGGCGTGGTCGCTGACGAAGGAGTAGTCGTTCTTGCCCGCCACCAGGACGTCGAGTCCCGGATGATCCTTGAAGGGCCTTGGGCGTTCGACGAAGCCGCGGATCGGGATGTTGGCCAGCAGGGCGATGCCGGCGGCGAGGGGCGCCCAGACCAGCCCGGCGACGGCGCTCGGCGCGTCCTTCGGCCGCTTGCGCACGCTCCACCAGGCACCGACCATCAGCAGCGCCAGGCCGAGCACGATGCCGTACTCGCCGACGAACTCCATGACCCGGTCGAACCAGTGCGGGGCGTCCTTAGCGAGTCCGTTGATGTCGTAGAGCAGGCTGACATCGGGGTTCGAGTCGGACTCCCCCCTCAGCTCCGCCAGGGGGGACCCCAGTGCGAGTCCAGCCATGTGCCGCGGCCCCTTATCTCTTGCCTGTCGCTATGTGCAGCTGCCGGCCCCCGCTCGATGCTGCCTCCTCACCCCTAGCAAACGCCCTGATCACGCTCTGCGTTCCACGCTCAACCCAAAGATCACCGGGCCGTTATCGAAGGGTGACCCATCGTCGCAGCTCAGGCCCAATGCCTTACACAGAGTTCGCGCGGCGCGCCGCATTCGCGCCATCCTGCGTCACCCGCGTCGCGCCGATGTAGTCAGGCGTATCGATCTTGTCGAAACGGATCACCGCGCCGGTGTAGGGCGCGTTGATCATGTATCCGCCGCCGACGTAGATGCCCACATGGTGGATGGACCGGGGGTCGCCGAGATCGTACGCGAAGAACACCAGGTCACCAGGGAGCAGTTCGTCGCGCTTCGGGTGCGGCCCGGCGTTCCACTGGTCGTTCGCCACCCGCGGCAACTCGATGCCCACCGAGTGGTACGCCGCCTTGGTCAGTCCCGAGCAGTCGAACCGCCCGTTCTGCTCCGGGGTGCCGTTGCCGCCCCACAGGTAGGGCGTGCCGAGCTTGTCCTGCGCGAAGTAGATCGCCCCGGCCGCCTGCTGGGACGACGCCACGGGCTGGACCGGCGCCTCGAAGCTCTTGGCGAGCGTGGTGATCCGCTTCACGTAGTTCTGCGTCTCGCGATACGGCGGCACGCCGCGGTACTTGATCACCGCGTACGCGCCCGCGTTGTACGACGCCAGCATGTTGTGCGTCGCATTGCCGGGAACGTCCTTCACGTACCTGGCGAGCGAGCAGTCGTAGGCGGCCGCGGAGGGGATCGCGTCCGCGGGATCCCAGATGTCCCGGTCGCCGTCCTTGTCCCCGTCCACGCCATGCGAGGCCCAAGTGCCGGGGATGAACTGGGCTATCCCCCTGGCGTTCGCGGGGCTCTGCGCCTTGGGGTTCCAGCCGCTCTCCTGGTAGAGCTGGGCGGCGAGCAGGGCGGGGTTGATGGCGGGGCAGAGGTTGCCCCATCGCTGCACGAGGCCCTGATAGGCGGCGGGCACGGCGCCCTTGGCGAGCCCGACGGTCCTGCCTCCGGCGCCGGACGCCAGGTTTCCGGCCACCATGTAGGTGCCGAGGAGGAGCAGCGCCATGAATGAAAGGCACAGCCCGATCCCGACACTGACGCTCAGCCAGACCTTACGCACCCGTTCATCCTCCCCCATTTGAGGAGTGTACGAACGCGCTTTTGTACGGTGCGGCGCGAACTGACCGCTGACGGGCCGGACCGGGCACGACGCCCCCTGAGTCCGCGTGGGTCGGCGTAAGTCCGCGTAGAGTCCGCTCCGCTGCACTGCCCACCGACGACCAGCCGCGAGGAGCGAGACCGATGGAGCTCGACTGGCAACGGCCCGACCCCCTCGAAGGGGACGACCCGAACGAGCCGTACCTGGAGGTGGCCGCCGGCCCGGACGGCCGGATCTACATGCGGGAGAGCCGCGACCCGGACAACATCGTCGTCACGACCCAGGCCAAGTGGGAGGCGTTCCTCAAGGGCGTCAAGGCAGGGGAGTTCGACGACTTCGCGGAGGAGCCGCCGCGCGAGACGGAGCACGGAGCAAGCTGAGGGCAACGCGCCCAGCGGCTTGTCCCAGACACCGAGCGGCTTATCCCCAGACACCGGGCAGCCGTTGCTCAACGTCACAATCAGTGATACACAGAGTGATGATAGGTCGTATGTTCCACCGCACGGCGGCCCGCTCGGCACACCGCGGCCTGCAAGTGGCCTACAACACGTACGAGATCCAGCAAGAAATGCGGCCAAGCCGACATGCGCGGGCGACTTCGTCGGCGAAGATAGAAGCTGACGTGCGCCATGCGGCAGACGTACACAACGATCCATAAGGGGCGGTGAGTTCACAATGTTTCTGGCAGCCGGCGACAAGGGCGACATCAACCTCATCATCGGCGGAATCGCCCCAAACTGGGGGCCTTTCGGCAGCCTGGGCCAAGAGGCCAGGGTGATGGTCGAGGTCGTGATGGCGGTGTCCATCCTCCTCTGCCTCGGCATCGCGATCTGGGGAGCGGCCAAACAGCGCATCGGCGCGACCGCCCTACGCGACACGTTCAGCGCCGAGCAGGGCAAGGGGTTGATCGTGGCAGGCCTGACCGGCGTGTTCATCATCGGCTCACTGGGCACCCTGTTCACGATCGTGTACGGGATGGCCATTTAGCCGGGCACCCGTCCCCGGGCGAACCCCGCGGCCGGCCCGGCTGGAGCCAGGCTGACGGCTGGACGCGGACCGACACCGCGCGCGGGCGAACGCACGCCCCGTACACCGGGGGTGGCCCGGGCCACCGGAAGCCCCCGGAACGCCGGGGGAGGCCCGGGGAGGCCCGGGACACCGGGAAGACCCGGGGGAAGCCTGGGACCACCGGGAACACCCGGGGAAGCCTGGGGCACCGGCCACAGGACGGTCGCGCGGCCCGGAACACCTGGAACGCCAGGGACACCAGGAGTCCCCCAAGCGCCCGGGACACCAGGAGCCCCCCCCCCAGGCGCCCGGGACAGCCCGGCCCCGGGACCGCACGCGGGCGACCGACGACTGGCCCGGGGGAAGCGGTCAGCCCCACACGCCCCGTGTCTCCTCCGTCCTCACTCTCCCCCCGCCCGTCTCCTCCCTCCCATCTGCCCAGTCCACTTGCTGAGGTTGTGTCAGCCTGATGTGCAATCACACTGCCGCCCCCACTCCGCGGCCCGCGCCGCTACCGTCATATGTGGGCGGCATGACAGCTACACCGGTGCACGACACAGCTGAAGGGGCGTACGGGCGATGAGTCTCGGCGGCGACGACGGATACGGGGACGGCTACGGCGGTCAGGACCCGGCCCGCACGGGCGGTACGGGCAGAGGCGGCGGCGACGCCCATCTGACCCGTACCCACCTCCCGGAAGGCGACGGAGACGGCTACGGCTCCCCCCGCCGCCCCACCCGCACCAAGCCAAGCCGCAATCTCATCACCGTCGTGAGCGTCTTCGTCATCCTCATCGCGGCCATCGCCTTCGCCAACCGCGGCGGCGACGACGCCTCCGACGACACCTCCACCAACTCCTCCTCCGGCACCAACGGCAACGACAACGACAACGGCCCCAAGGCAGAAGCCACAGCCCCGACCGGCGAACGCCCGGTGAACGGGAAGAATCAGGTCACGGGGATCGCCTCGGGGTTCGCAAAATCGGAACAGGGGGCGCAGAGCGCGGCGGCGAACTACGCGGTGGCGCTGGGGTCCGTCGATATGTTCAACAAGGACCGGCGGCACGAGCTCGTGCCGCAGATCTTCATGACATCGGCGGCAAGCGACTTTCAGGGAAGGCTCGACAAGGCGTACTCCACCAACATGCTCACGAGCATCGGCCTCGACAAGAACGGCAAGGCCGCCGAGGGCATGACGTACATCTCGCGCACGACCCCCATCGGCACCAAGACCACCGAGCACGCGGATACTTCGGCCACCGTCGAGGTCTGGTGTACAGGGGTTTTCGGCACCGCTGGACAGGGCTCGAAAAACCCAGTGACCAACGACTGGTTCACCATGACGCTCAAACTGCGCTGGGAAGGCGATGACTGGAAGGTCGAGAGCTACTCTCAAAAGAGTGGCCCCGCTCCGGTCAACAGCGACCGCAGCGCATCGACAGCCGATGAGATCGCCAAGGCGGTCGAGCAGTATGGAGGGTTCACCTATGCTCGGTAGCCCACGCCTACGCACGGTCACACTCGTCGGTATCTTGGCCGGCTTGCAGACCACTGCCGTACTTGTGGCAGCCCGTGCCGCTGCTGCGCCCACCCCCAGCCCAAGCCCCTCGGGAAAAGCAGACTGCTCGTTTCTCCTGGGCAAGGCCAAGGAGGACTGTGAAAGGAACAACGGCGACTTCTCAGGAGAGGCACCCGACCCCTCCGCCCCCCTAGACCCCGCCGCCTCCCTAGCCCACAACTGCGCCGACGCCGCCGCCTGGCTCGTCGGCAAAGTCTCCAAGCTCGTCAAAGAGACCTCAAACGTCGACTTCACCAACGAGTCCTTCCTCCGCCAGTACGCCGTCGTCTTCGCCGCCTCCACCATCCTCACCCTCATCCTCTGGCTCCTCGCCGTCGCCAAGCGAGCCATCCGCGGCGTCCCCTTCGTCCAGTCCTTCACCGAAGCCATCGGCTTCCTCTGGCTGACCGTCCTCGCCTCCGCCTTCACCCCCCTCGTCCTCTACACCGTCGTCTCCGCCACCGACGCCGTCAGCGACGTCATCGCCTCCGGCACAGGCGCCGACAACACCGCCTTCTTCAACTCATTCGCCCAAGCGCTCAAGCAGGACAAGGACATCGGCGGCGGCCCCATCATGCTGATCGTCGTCTCCCTCGTGACCATCCTGGCCGCCGGCGTCCTGTGCCTGGAGCTCGCCATCCGCGCCGCCCTGCTCTACGTCGGCGCCCTCCTCGGCACCGCCGTCTACGCCGGTCTCGTCGACAAGAACATGTGGCGCCACGTGCGCCGCTGGGTCGGGCTGATGGTCGCCGTCATCCTCGTGAAGCCGGTCATCGTCATCGTGCTCGCCCTCGCCGGAGCGCTTTCCTCCACCGGCGACGAGCCCGACGCCTTCTCCGCCGTCGTCTCCGGCCTGTCGATCATCATCCTGGCCATCTTCGCCAGCGCGATGATCTACCGCTTCGTGCCCGGCTTCGGCGACGAGATCATCCAGTCCCGCAGCGCCAGCTCCGACCCGGCCTCCCGCCAGGCCGCCGCCATCATCCGCTCCCCCGCCTCCCTCGTGAAGCAGGGGATCAGCACCCACAGTGCCCGCAGCACCGGCGGCGAGGGCGGAGGCGGCGGAGGCGCGGGCCAGCCCAAGCCCGCCAACCCGGTCTCCGGCGGCGTGGCCGCCCACAGCACGCGCAACACGCCCCCCGCCCCAGGCGGCTCGGGCGGCGGCGGCAGCGCCACGCCCGCCACCCCCGCGCCCCGCAGCCCGAGCAACCGCACCAGCACCAGCACCAGCACCAATCCGGGAGGTGACCGGCGTTGACGATTGAGGCCCAGTCCCACCCCATCGCGCCCCGCCGCACGTATCTGATCGGCCGCGCCCGCCCCAACGCGATCGTCGGCAAGAACCGCGAATCCGGCGAGATCGCACTGATCATCGGCGGCGCCTTCGTCGGCATGATGTGCGGCCTGCTGATCCCTCTGCTGATGCTCCGCATCGTCGCCCTCGTCGGCTTCCCCACGCTCGCCCTGGCCGCGGTCTACGTCCCGTACAACGGCCGCACCTTCTACAAGTGGTTCGAGATCAACCGCTCGTACAAGCGCATCACCCGCAAGGGCGGCGCCGTCTACCGTTCCACCGCCGCCGAGGCCGGCACGCGCATCGACGGCCGCGAGATCGAGATCGGCCCGCCCCCCGGCATCGGCCGCATCAGCTGGCTCGCCGCGCCCTTCGGCCCCGACGAGATCGCCGTCCTGCTGCACGCCGACCGCCGCACCGTCACCGCCGCCATCGAGATCGAGGGGCCCGGCGTCGGCCTGCGCGACTCCGAGGACCAGGAGGCCCTCGTCGACCGGTTCGGCACCCTCCTCAAGCACGTGGCCAACGGCGACGGGTTCGTGACGCGGCTGCAGATGCTGGCCCGTACCCTCCCCGCCGACCCCGACGCGCACGCCAAGGACGTCGAACGGCGCGGCGACCACGAGGCCCCCGCCTGGCTGAAGGACTCCTACGACCAGCTCCAGTCCATGGTGTCCACCTCCTCCGAGCAGCACCGCGCCTATCTCGTGGCCTGCATGCACTACACGCGCGACCTCGCCACCGAGGCCCAGGTCATCGCCCGCGCCACCCGGCAGAGCACCGGTGGCCGCAAGCTCGACAAGGACGCCGGCCTCGCCGTCGTCATGGCACGCGAACTGACCGACATCTGCGCCCGCCTCGCCGAGGCCGACATCCGCGTGCGGCAGCCGCTCGGCCAGGGCCGCCTGTCGTCCCTCATCCACTCGATGTACGACCCGGACCATCCCATCGACCACATCCAGGCGATGACCCAGCGCAACGCCTGGCCCGCCGAGCTGGACGCGATGGAACCCACCTACCTCCAGGCCAAGACCCGCGAGTCCAGCACCCGCGAGCCCTGGTGCCACGCCACCGCGTGGGTGAAGGAGTGGCCCATGACGCCCGTCGGCGTCAACTTCCTGGCGCCCCTGCTCGTCCACACCCCCGACGTGATCCGCACGGTCGCGGTCTGCATGGACCTGGAACCCACCGAGGTCGCCATCGAGCGGATGCTGACCGAGAAGACCAACGACGAGGCCGAAGCCAGCCGCGCCGCCAAGATGAACCGCACCGTCGACCCGCGCGACATCGCCGCGCACGGCCGACTGGACCAGCGCGGCGAGGACCTGGCGAGCGGCGCCGCGGGCGTCAACCTCGTCGGGTACATCACCGTCTCCTCCCGCTCCCCCGAGGCACTCGCCCGCGACAAGCGCACCATCCGCGCCTCCGCGGGAAAGAGCTACCTCAAACTGGAGTGGTGCGACCGCGAACACCACCGGGCCTTTGTGAACACCTTGCCGTTCGCGACCGGCATCCGCCGCTAGCGCCGCCAGGACCGGACAAGGACGTAAGGACGAGAGGGGCTTGGCCGTGGTCGATCCGATGGGCGCCATCACCGACGCCTTCACCAGTTTTGTCTTCGGGAAGGTGGAGTCGACCCGGCTGCCGGTCCGTACCTCCACGGGGCAGGCGCAGGCCGTCTATCTGCCCACCGCCGCCCCCGGACTCGGCGACTCCGGCGTGATCATCGGCCGCGAGGTCTATTCGGGGAAGGGCTACATCTACGACCCCTTCCAGCTCTACGGACAGCAACTGCCCGCCCCCCACTGGCTGGTCCTCGGCGAGTCCGGAAACGGCAAATCGGCCCTGGAGAAGACGTACGTCCTGCGCCAGCTGCGTTTCCGCGACCGCCAGGTCGTCGTCCTCGACGCACAGGGCGAGGACGGCGTGGGCGAATGGAACCTCATCGCCCAGGAGCTGGGCATCACGCCCATCCGGCTGGACCCGATGGCCGCACTCGACGGCGGGATCCGGCTCAACCCGCTCGACCCGACGATCACCACCACCGGCCAGCTCGCCCTGCTGCGCACCATCATCGAGGTCGCCCTGGGGCACGGCCTGGACGAACGCTCCGGCTTCGCGCTCAAGGTCGCGCACGCCGCCGCGCTGAATCAGTTCGGCTCCGCCGAGGGCAACCGGACCGACCGGCAGCCGGTCCTCACCGACATCGTCGAGCAGCTGCGCCACCCGAAGCCGGAGTCGGCCGAGGCGATGAACGTCGACATCGACGACGTACGGGCCTGGGGCCTGGACGTCGCGCTGGTGCTGGACCGGCTGGTCGACGGCGACCTGCGCGGCATGTTCGACGGCCCGACGACCGTCGGCATCGACCTCGACGCGCCCCTGATCGTCTTCGACCTGTCGCACATCGACCGCAACTCCATCGCCATGCCGATCCTCATGGCGATCGTCGGCGTCTGGCTGGAGCACACCTGGATCCGGCCCGACCGCAAGAAGCGCATCTTCCTGGTCGAAGAGGCCTGGCACATCATCAACAGCCCCTTCGTCGCCCAACTCTTTCAGCGGCTGCTGAAGTTCGGCCGCCGACTGGGCCTGTCCTTCGTCGCCGTCGTTCACCATCTGTCGGACGTGGTCGACGGCGCGGCGGCGAAGGAGGCCGCCGCCATCCTCAAGATGGCGTCTACCCGGACCATCTACGCGCAGAAGGCGGACGAGGCACGCGCCACCGGCCGGGTGCTCGGCCTGCCACGCTGGGCCGTCGAGATCATTCCCACCCTGACCCCCGGCATCGCCGTCTGGGACGTCAACGGCAACGTACAGGTGGTCAAACACCTGATCACCGAGGCCGAGCGCCCGCTCGTCTACACCGACCGGGCCATGACCGAGGACGGGCTAGCGCTGGAAATGGCCGCCCAAGCGGAGGCCGAGGAACGGGCCGCGGCGGCGGTGGAGCAACACCTCGCCGAAGAGGCGGAAGCGGCGTATGGCGGTCCCTCCTACGGAGGGTCGTCATACGGGTCGACGGTGGCGTGACATGGCGGCAGGAGATCCACGGCGCGGCGGCAAGGGCGGCGCACAGTCCGGACGAGGTGGCGGCAGCGCGCGGGGTCCCGAAGGCCCGCCGGAGCGCGGAATCCCGGACAGCCTGCTGATCGGCGTCATCGGCTTCCTGGTCGGGATGACACTGCTGATGTGGTCGGCGACCGGCCTGGCCGGGCTGCTCGCCAAGGGCGCCTGGCCGGACAACGTGACCTTCGTCCGTACGCCGAAAGCGCTGCGCAGCCTCATATCCGAGCCCCACGACCTGGCGGCGGCCTGGCCGGAGACACCAGCGGAACAGCTCTCCGGGTACGGGCTGTTCTGGGGCCTCTTCATCGGCCAGCTGATGATCCTCTTCGTCCTGACGGTCTTCGCGATCGGCACGACGGCCCGTTACCGGATCGTGCGGGCCCGCCGCCGCCAGGAGGCCACCGACCGCCGGGCCGCGGCCGAGGACGTGTCCGTGCCCGCCGCTCCGGACGGAAGCGCGCCGGCATACGAGAGGACCTCTGCCCCGTACGACAGGCTCCCCGCCCGGTACGAGAACGCCGCCCCGGACGAGAGGGCCGCCTCGCACGGTCGCGCGGACACGGGCCCCGGCACAAGATCCGTGCCCGGTCAGGGGGCGGTCGATGGGGCCGCGCCGCCACTCGGCGGGGCTCCGCCCTCACGGCCTGTCCCGGCAGCCGCGGCGATCGGTGCGCCTTCGCAGCCCGCGGACGGCTCTCCCACGGCCTCGGAGGGGCCGTCGGCCCCGTACGGCGACAAGGCCGAGACGGCGGCCCAGGCGCCCGCACACGCCCCTCAAGCGGCAGATCAGCAGCCTCCGTACGCATCAGGGACGCCCGTCGCGCCGTCGATGGAGGTGTCCGCCGCGCCCGGCACGCCCGTCGCGGCTCCGCGCGCCGCCTTGTTCCCGTCGCCCGAACCGTCCCTGCCACGCGTCCTCTACGGCCCGCAGCGCGGCGACGCCGCCGTCCGCACGGTGCTGGACGCCGAGGGCCCGGTCCTGGTCGTGACCAGTGACCCGGAGGTGTGGTCCGCCACCAAGGACGCGCGGGCCAAGCTCGGCGCCGTGCACGTCTTCGACCCCGCCCACCTTCTCGACACCCCGGCCCGGCTGCGCTGGAACCCCGCGGCAGGGTGCGAGGTACGGGACGTGGCGGCGGCTCGGGCCGCCGCCCTACTCGCGCCGGTGCGGCCCGCGCACGCCCTCGACCGGCCCACCGCCGACGCGGCGGAGACGCTGCTGCGCTGCTGGCTGCACGCCGCCGCCGTCGACGGCCGGCCCTTCCGCCAGGTACACCGGTGGGCACAGGGCGGCTCGGCACACGAGCCGGTCCGCATCCTCCGTACGCATCCGAAGGCCCTCGGCGGTGTGGCGGGCGAGCTGGAAGCCACCCTCACCGCGCACCCCGAACGCCGTGACGTGGCCCTGGAGCTGACGGCCCGTGCCCTCTCGGCGCTGTCCTCGATCCATATAAGAGACGCGTGCAACCCGGGGCGAGCCGATGCGCTCGCGCTGGAGTCATTCATCGCCGAGGGGGGAACGCTCTACCTCGTGGGCGAATCCATCGAGGATCCGCGGACCCACCCGGGTGCGATGCCCTTGCTCACCGCACTCGCATCAAGCGTGGTCGAGCACGGCCGGCGCATGGCCGAACGGTCATCCTCCGGTCGGCTCGACCCACCAGTCACCCTGGTTCTCGACGACGTCGCCGCGGTCGCCCCGATCCCAGCCCTGCCCGACCTGATCGCGCAGGGCGCGGCCCAAGGGCTGTTGACGCTGGCCCTGATGCGCTCTCAGGAGCAGGCCCGCGCCCGCTGGCCCCACCGCGCGCTCGTCCGCTAGTCCGCTAGCCCGTACGGCGTGGGGGTTCCGGCTATCGCGTGCCGCCGCCGTCCGGCCGCGGCAACGCCATCTCGAATTCGGTCCTGGACGGCGCCTTGGGATCGGGCGCCGAGGCACTGGTCCGCACGAAACCGAGCTTGCGATAGAAGCCCTCGGCGCGGACGTTGTCCTCGTGCACCCAGAGACGCACACGTTCGATACGGGGCGACTCCAACTCCCAGCTCCATCGGATCGCGGCGTCGAACAGCTGACGGGCGAGACCTGTCCCCCTGTGCTCCGGGCGCATATAGACGGCGACGAGGTGAGCGGTATCCAGATCCAGGGACGCGTCCTCGCCCTTCGGCTCGCCCTGCCCACTCGGCTCGACCAGGACGACGACCATTCCGGCCCAGGTGCCCTCCGCGGTCTCGCCGATGTACGTCGTCATATCCGTCCCGGCCGCGCTGCGCTCCGTCCGGACACGCCACACGTCGTCGGCATAGTTGGAGGCGTTGTGCCATGTCTCGTGGAAGGCGACAGGCGCGATGGGGTCGGCGAGCGCGGTCAGCCGCAACTCCTTGACCTGCTGCCACTCATCGGCCTTGATGGTCCGAACCTGATATCCCATCAGGTGATGATACGCAAAAACGCCGTGTTCCTTTGAGTTTCCTCAAAGGAACACGGCGTTTTCTAAAATTTGTTCGGCGGCGTCCTACTCTCCCACAGGGTCCCCCCTGCAGTACCATCGGCGCTGAAAGGCTTAGCTTCCGGGTTCGGAATGTAACCGGGCGTTTCCCTAACGCAATAACCACCGAAACACTATGAAGATAACAACCGGACATGCTGTATTCAAAGAACAGCACCTGGTTCATTACTTCAGAACCAACACAGTGGACGCGAGCAACTGAGGACAAGCCCTCGGCCTATTAGTACCAGTCAACTCCACCGGTTACCCGGCTTCCATATCTGGCCTATCAACCCAGTCGTCTACTGGGAGCCTTACCCTCTCAAGGAGGTGGGAATACTCATCTCGAAGCAGGCTTCCCGCTTAGATGCTTTCAGCGGTTATCCCTCCCGAACGTAGCCAACCAGCCATGCCCTTGGCAGAACAACTGGCACACCAGAGGTTCGTCCGTCCCGGTCCTCTCGTACTAGGGACAGCCCTTCTCAATATTCCTACGCGCACAGCGGATAGGGACCGAACTGTCTCACGACGTTCTAAACCCAGCTCGCGTACCGCTTTAATGGGCGAACAGCCCAACCCTTGGGACCGACTCCAGCCCCAGGATGCGACGAGCCGACATCGAGGTGCCAAACCATCCCGTCGATATGGACTCTTGGGGAAGATCAGCCTGTTATCCCCGGGGTACCTTTTATCCGTTGAGCGACGGCGCTTCCACAAGCCACCGCCGGATCACTAGTCCCGACTTTCGTCCCTGCTCGACCCGTCGGTCTCACAGTCAAGCTCCCTTGTGCACTTACACTCAACACCTGATTGCCAACCAGGCTGAGGGAACCTTTGGGCGCCTCCGTTACCCTTTAGGAGGCAACCGCCCCAGTTAAACTACCCACCAGACACTGTCCCTGATCCGGATCACGGACCCAGGTTAGACATCCAGCACGACCAGAGTGGTATTTCAACGACGACTCCACACACACTGGCGTGCATGCTTCACAGTCTCCCACCTATCCTACACAAGCCGAACCGAACACCAATATCAAGCTATAGTAAAGGTCCCGGGGTCTTTCCGTCCTGCTGCGCGAAACGAGCATCTTTACTCGTAATGCAATTTCACCGGGCCTATGGTTGAGACAGTCGAGAAGTCGTTACGCCATTCGTGCAGGTCGGAACTTACCCGACAAGGAATTTCGCTACCTTAGGATGGTTATAGTTACCACCGCCGTTTACTGGCGCTTAAGTTCTCAGCTTCGCCCCACCGAAATGGAGCTAACCGGTCCCCTTAACGTTCCAGCACCGGGCAGGCGTCAGTCCGTATACATCGCCTTACGGCTTCGCACGGACCTGTGTTTTTAGTAAACAGTCGCTTCTCGCTGGTCTCTGCGGCCACCCCCAGCTCAGGAAGTAAATTCCATCACCGGAAATGGCCCCCCTTCTCCCGAAGTTACGGGGGCATTTTGCCGAGTTCCTTAACCATAGTTCACCCGAACGCCTCGGTATTCTCTACCTGACCACCTGAGTCGGTTTAGGGTACGGGCCGCCATGAAACTCGCTAGAGGCTTTTCTCGACAGCATAGGATCATCCACTTCACCACAATCGGCTCGGCATCAGGTCTCACCCTTGTATGAGAGACGGATTTGCCTATCTCTCGGGCTACACCCTTACCCCGGGACAACCACCGCCCGGGCTGGACTACCTTCCTGCGTCACCCCATCACTCACCTACTACAAGTCTGGTCCGTCGGCTCCACCACTCCCCATCACTCCGAAGAGATCAAAGGCGGCTTCACGGACTTAGCATCGCCTGATTCAATGTTTGGCGCTTCAAAGCGGGTACCGGAATATCAACCGGTTGTCCATCGACTACGCCTGTCGGCCTCGCCTTAGGTCCCGACTTACCCTGGGCAGATCAGCTTGACCCAGGAACCCTTAGTCAATCGGCGCAAACGTTTCTCACGTTTGTATCGCTACTCATGCCTGCATTCTCACTCGTGAACCGTCCACAACTACCTTCCGGCGCTGCTTCACCCGGCACACGACGCTCCCCTACCCATCACAGTCCCCGTTGGGGGTATGTACTGCAATGACACGACTTCGGCGGTACGCTTGAGCCCCGCTACATTGTCGGCGCGGAATCACTTGACCAGTGAGCTATTACGCACTCTTTCAAGGGTGGCTGCTTCTAAGCCAACCTCCTGGTTGTCTCTGCGACTCCACATCCTTTCCCACTTAGCGTACGCTTAGGGGCCTTAGTCGATGCTCTGGGCTGTTTCCCTCTCGACCATGGAGCTTATCCCCCACAGTCTCACTGCCGCGCTCTCACTTACCGGCATTCGGAGTTTGGCTA